>NZ_CM195525.1:2282500-4821320 GCF_043194675.2 Xanthobacter lutulentifluminis
GCGATCTCTCCAGCCTGCCGCAGAGCGCCCGTATCGGCGCCGCCACCCCCATGGAGAATGTGCTGGTGAAGGTGCGCGAGGTGGCTGAGCTCAGCCGCGCGCAGCCCGGCCAGCCGGTCGCCGGGCAGGCGGTGCACGGCCTGCCCGCGGCCATCACCGGGGCCGCCGGCTTCACCCCCTCCGCGTCCGGCCCCTACCTTTCCTATGCCAGCGTCGGCGACACCGCAGGCACCCAGGCCCTGCCGGCGAGCGCCCTGCCCGCCGGCCATGCGCTGCCCGCGCCGACCGCGCCGGACAACATCAGCTTCGTGCCCAAGACCTCGGACGAGACCTCCGGCGGCAACGACTGGTCGGATTCCACCGTGGTGGTGAAGAAGGGCGACACCATCGTCTCCATCCTGGTGGACAACGGCGTCTCGAAGGAAGACGCCCGTGCCGTCGCCGCCGCCTTCGGGCGCGGCCGCGAGGGCACGGTGAAGGACGGCCTGCGCATGCGCCTGCTTCTGCAGGAGGAGAACAAGAAGGTGCGGCCGCTCCGCGTCTCGCTGTTCAGCGACCTCGGCCACGAGGGCACTGTCGCGCTCTCCGACAAGGACGAGTTCGTCAACGTGCCCGAGCCGTCCGAGACCGAGATTGCCGGCGTCTCCGAGGATACCGACGACGACAGCGGGCCGGGCATCCGGCTCTACGAGAGCATCTATGAGACCGCGCTGCGCAACGACGTGCCGCGCAACGTGATCGCCGACATCATCCGCGTCTATTCGTTCGACGTGGACTTCCAGCGCCGCGTCCGCCCGGGCGACAATTTCGAGGTGCTGTTCTCGGACGATCCCGGCGCCTCCAACGAGGTGCTGTTCGCCGCCCTCACCGTGAACAAGGAGACGCGGCGCTACTACCGCTTCCAGACCTCGGACGACAGCGTCGTCGACTATTACGACGAGGACGGAAAGAGCGCGAAGAAGTTCCTGGTCAGAAAGCCGATGGCCGGCGGCGTCATGCGCTCCCCGTTCGGCTACCGCCGCCATCCGATCCTCGGCTATTCCAAGCTGCATACCGGCGTGGACTGGGCCGATGCCATCGGCACGCCCATCTACGCCGCCGGCAACGGCACCATCATCTACGCCACCTGGAAATCGGGCTACGGAAAGCACACCGAGATCCAGCACGCCAACGGCTACGTGACCACCTATTCCCACCAGTCGGGCTTCGCGCGCGGCATCCGGGAAGGCGTCACGGTCCGCCAGGGCCAGCTGATCGGCTATATCGGCACCACCGGCCTCTCCACCGGTCCGCACCTCCATTACGAGGTGAAGATCAACGGCAACTTCGTGGACCCCATGCGCATCCGCCTGCCGCGCGGCCGCGCCCTCGACGGGCGGTTCCTGACCGAGTTCAAGCGCGAGCGCGAGCGCATCGACGCGCTGCTGAACCACGCCCCCGTCCCGCCCAAGGTGGCCGGGGTCGCCGCCGGCGGCGGAAAGACCAAGGCCGCCAGCAACTGAGGCGACCTGCTCCGGGACGGCATCGTTCTCCGGGGCGTCCTCTTTCGCATCCGCCGCCAACCCCTGCGCGGCGGATGCGGAGAACACGCCGGGGGCTATTCCCTCCCCTCGCGGAAGCAGGCAAGAATGCGGGCCTCGTCAACGGCCCAGGCCAAGCATCATCGAGCCCCCATGACCCGGATTGCCAATCGCATCCTCTGCGCCGCCCTGTTCGCGGCCACGCTTCCGTTCGCTTCCGCGGTCGCCGGGCCGCAGGAGGATTATGTCGCCGCCCGCGACAAGGCCATCGCCGATTCCATCGCTGCGGCCAAGGCGCAGAAGAGCGGCGATGATGCCGTGATCAAGCGCGAGGAGGCGGCCCGCAAGGATCTCGCCAAGAAGCTCGCCGCCGCCCTCGGGCCGCTGAAGTTCAAGGGCCTGGGCGGGCCGGAATATTCGCTCCAGCTCTTCATCTACGACGAGAGCGCGCCCACACGTCAGCTCGACGGGCTGGCGTTCGCCAGCAAGGATTACTCGACCCGCCTCGTGGTCGCGCCGGAAAGCCAGTTCCAGGCCTGGCTCGCCGCCCGCGCCAAGGATCCCGAGGCGCCGGCCGCCCTGGCCGGCGGGGTGAAGCCCGCCATGACCACCAGCGAATTCTACGGCGACGCGCTCGGGTTCGAGAACGGCTACTTCCAGCCCTACATCGACCTGCCGGTGACCGCCCCGCCCGGCGAGACCGCCTTCGCGGTCCTTGGGCAGCAGCTGGACGACGTGTCCGGCAACAGCGCGCCCAACGAGCTGTTCATCGTCCGCATTGCCGATGGCAAGGCCATCGCGGGCGTCACCGGGGCAAAGCTGGCCATCAAGCCCATCCCGGCCTGCGACGCGGTGTGGAAGCCGTTCAAGGCCAAGGCGGATGCCCTGCAGAAGCAGGTGGAGAAGGACAACAAGAACGAGGACCCGCGCTGGGAAGAGATCACCAAGATCCAGGACGAGGGCTCCGTCGCCTATCGCGCCTGCTTCGCGAAGGAAGCGCCCGCCCAGCCGTTCTTCGCCGCCGCGGTGAAGAAGGCGGAGGCCTTCCTCGCCACCACCCGCGGCCAGTGACATGCGCCGGAGGGGCGCCCGCGCGGCGCCTCTCCCGTCGCGACGCACGCAATCATGCGACCCGGCGCACGTCCGCACGCGCGCCCTCCCCCAAGGATGACCGGTGATGACCCTTGCCCGCCCCGCACTTCGCCTCGCGCCCTGGCTCGGCGCCGCCTGCGCCCTCCTTGCCGCCGCGCTGCCGGTGGCGGCGGGGCCGGCGGAGGACTACATCGCCGCCCGCAACAAGGCGGCGGCCTCCATTGCCGATGCGGTGAAGGCGAACCGGCCCCTGCCCCAGATCGACAAGGCGGACCGCACCGCGCGCAAGGATCTGGAGAAGCGCATGGGCGGGCTGCTCGGCCCCTTGCGCTTCAAGGGGCTGGCGGCCAAGCCGGCGTTCTCGCCCGACACGCTCATTCCCGGCGACCTCGGCACCGATTCCCCCGACGGCCTCGTCTTCTCCGATGCCGACGGCGCGACGCGGATCCTCGTCTCGCCCGAGCCGGTCTTCGCCGACTGGCTGAAGGCGCGCTCCTCGGACGAAGGCGCGCCGGCGGCGTTCAAGGCCGGCATCCTGGCGGCCGCGAAGGATGACTTCTTCTATACCCTCACCGTGAGCCGCGACGCCGCCTTCACCACCTACGCCCCGCTGCCGGTGGCCGCGACCGCCGGCGAGGAGAGCCAAGCCATCCTCGGCCTGTTCACGCAGGATGACCCCGCCGATGCCCCGCCCGACAGCGTGGTGGTGCTGCGGGTGGCGGACGGGCGGGTGAGCGTGGGCGCGACGCAGGTGACGCTGAAGCTGCCCCCCATGCCCGCCTGCGCCGCCGCCTTCAAGGACGGCACCGCCAAGGCCGAAGCCCTCATGGAAGCCGCCCGCAAGGACGGCAAGGCCGAGGACCCGCGCGTGGACGAAAGCTACAAGCTCCACGACCAGGCCGCCTCCGCCTTCCGCGCCTGTTTCGCGAAGGAAGTCGCCGGCAAGCCGGCGCTGACGGACGCGGTGAAGACGGCGGAGGGGCTCCTGGGGGTGATGCGGGGCGGGGGGAAGTGAGGGGGGCGTTGACCCGAAGCAGCGGTTGGGAAGGTCTGCTTGTCGACCTTACCTCTTCAAGCAGCACTTCTTTTACGTCAGAGCGCTGCCGCAGAGGTAGGACTCGCTGCGGCCCGACATGCGGACTTTCAGGCTAAGCCCACTTCCCCTTGAAAGGCTTGCCCGCCTTTTTGCCTTTCGCGGCATCACTATCCACGGCACGCCAATACTGGAAGCTCGACCGATCTACCCTGATCAGTCTGCCCGCCCGGCACTCCGAGAATCCGGGAAGACGAACAGCCGCATCTGATCCGACGGCGCTGACCGGCCCGAGGGGTGGCAATGACAAGTTGCAGCGCCTCGGCGGCAGACTAACGCCTTTGCCAGCCGTTGTTCTTGAGGCAGGTTAAAGCAGAGAACGTGACATCGAGCTGGCTGTCGTAAATGTGCTCTTGATCGCTAGCCGCACAATTTCCGTATCTCACTTCGAAATAGCTGACGAGCCAGTCTCCTTTGGTTTGAGTGTCAAATGGACAAGTGCAAAAGCCAGGCTCTTTTCGGGTGTTCATATGGCGTTTAACGCACGCAGAAAATTCGTCGTAAGCACGATTTAGTGCAAATGCGTTGTGCGACGAAAAAAACGAACCCATGTCTCTCCTGAAGTTTCGCCCAGTTCTGCCATCGCTAACCCATATATTGGTGTCGCATGACGAGCCGACCAAGGAGTTGGTCTCAACACTCGGACGAGGCGTGCTCTCCCGGGAGCGCGACGGCCTCGGCTGCTCGGCGGCCGGCGCAGGTGTGCTGTCCACTCCGGTGGGATTACGGACCTCTTCCGGGAGCGGGGGTAGAACGAACCCGCTTGGCGTCTCGACGCTCGCAGATCGGAGCTCGCGGGTGCGCTTTGTGATTGTTGCGGCAAGGCATGGTGAATGCGGCCTTAATTCATCAACATCATCGACGTTTTCGGGCAGATTGCAATACTTGTCTCGGGCAGAGATCCACTCGCGTTGCTGGGACCGAAGTTCGGGGAACTTCGCCACCTTTTCCCGATAGACATCGCCTAAGGCACTATCCAGAGCAGAAAGCTTTTCATCGTTGCAAATAAGTTTAGCTGCGGAGCTTGGAGCTTTCGAACAATCAAAGCTGGCCGAATTGGCCGCTATTATTCCCGTTAAATACGTCACTGCACATAAAATGATACATCTATGTATTGTCTGCATATCGCCCCTCCATCAACACATTTATTGATAGTTAATAATTGCTAAAACCTCGCTTACAAACGTTGCAGCTTCGAACGCATGATATTTTTTTATCTTGAGTATCCTGTCTGTTACATGGAAACATGCCATCCATATTGCCGCCCAAGCTATCGCATTCCGAGCACGCACTCTGCTGCACTTGAGTTTTACAGGAATCTTGAGCACGCTTCAGCCAATCATCCATACTACGGTAGCAACTCGACGTGGTGCATGAACGCCTTTGATTATTCCAGGCCTCATATGCTTCGCTGGAGCATCTGCTACATCTGCTGTCGGCCGCGCAGACATAGCCATAGTCGTTGGCATAGCTCATGCCTGACACCAAACACAGTGCAATGAGTAAGAAGAGGTGGATCAGCCGCATCGTGATATCGCCTCCCATCAATCCCTTTCCTACAGTGACATGCGAAAAACATGGTCCACTTCCCCCATTTGGGGGATGTCGCGCAATTCTGTTTCGGTATCGAAGACTGCGCCGCCGAGGACGGATCGGCGTGTAATTTCTGCGTACCGATCGGGAATATCGGCCTTTGAAATTGACTAATTGGCCGGATCCATCTCATAGAATTCAATAATTTACGACCATCGGCCTACATGCCCAGATCAACGACGAGGGCATCGAGCGCCTACCGCCACCTGAGAAGGGGCGATATATTATCGAGGGTATTGAATTGAAGTGGTTATGCCTCGTTGAGGATCGCCGCAAGAAGACATTCCTGGCCCACCATGGCCTTAACACAGGGTCTGATATTGGCGCCAAGATGAGAGTCCCCTACTGGCGCACCTGAGGCCACCTCCCCCCCAACAAAAAACCCCCGGCGCAGCACCTGCGCCGGGGGTCATTTTCTCAGCCGGAGCACCCGCCCCGGCCTGATCCATCCTCACGCCGCCTGATCGCGATCCACCGGCGCCGCCTCGCCGGTGAAGGTGAGGTGCCCGCCGTCCAGGCCGATCTTCACCTTGGCGCCGTCGAGGATCTCGCCGCCGAGGATCTTCTCGGCCAGCGGGTCCTGCACCAGCTTCTGGATGGTGCGCTTCAGGGGGCGCGCGCCATAGGCCGGGTCGTAGCCCTTCTCGGCGAGGAAGCCGCGCGCCTCGGGGGAGAGCTCGAGGGTGATCTTGCGATCCTCCAGGAGCTTCCTCAGCCGGCCCATCTGGATGTCCACGATGTGGTCCATCTGGTCCCGCTTCAGGCGGTGGAACATGACGATCTCGTCGATCCGGTTGATGAACTCCGGGCGGAAATGACGCCGCACCGCGCCCATCACCATGTCGTAGGCCTCCTCGTCGGACACCACCTGCTCGCCGTCGTGGCCCGGCACCTTGAAGCCCATGGGCTGGCGCGGGTCCGCCAGATATTCCGCGCCGAGGTTGGAGGTCATGACGATGAGCACGTTGCGGAAGTCCACCGTGCGGCCCTGCCCGTCCGTCAGCCGCCCGTCGTCGAGCACCTGCAGGAGGACGTTGAACACGTCCGGATGCGCCTTCTCCACCTCGTCGAACAGCACCACCTGATAGGGCCGGCGCCGCACGGCTTCGGTGAGGGCGCCGCCCTCGTCATAGCCCACGTAGCCGGGAGGGGCGCCGATCAGTCGGCTCACGGAGTGCTTCTCCATGTATTCCGACATGTCGATGCGCACCATGGCGGTCTCGTCGTCGAACAGGAACTCGGCGAGCGCCTTGGTCAGCTCGGTCTTGCCGACGCCGGTGGGGCCGAGGAACAGGAACGAGCCGATGGGCCGGTTCGGGTCCTGCAGCCCGGCGCGGGCCCGGCGCACGGCGGTGGAGACGGCGGCCACGGCCTCCGCCTGGCCGACCACGCGCTTCGCCAGCTCCAGCTCCATGCGCAGCAGCTTCTCGCGCTCGCCTTCCAGCATCTTGTCCACGGGCACGCCGGTCCAGCGGGAGACGACCCCGGCGATGTGGTCGGGCGTCACCGCCTCCTCCACCATGCCGCCGGACCCGCCCGCCTTCTCGATCTCGGCAAGCTTCTTCTCCAGCTCCGGGATCACCGAATAGGTGAGCTCGCCGGCCTTCTGGTACTCGCCCTGCCGCTGCGCGGTGGCAAGGTCCGCCCGCGCCTGATCGAGCTTGGCCTTGACGGTCGTCGCCTCGCCCAGCTTCTCCTTCTCGGCCTTCCACTTGGAGGTGAGGACGGAGGCCTTCTCCTCCAGATCCGCCAGCTCCTTCTCGAGCTTCTTCAGGCGGTCCTTGGAGGCGGTGTCGGTCTCCTTCTTCAGGGCTTCCTGCTCGATGCGCAGGCGGACGATCTCGCGGTCGAGATTGTCCAGCTCCTCGGGCTTGGAATCCACCTGCATGCGCAGCCGCGAAGCCGCCTCGTCGACGAGATCGATGGCCTTGTCGGGCAGGAAGCGGTCGGTGATGTAGCGGTTGGAGAGGACCGCCGCCGACACCAGCGCGCTATCGGTGATGCGCACGCCGTGGTGCAGCTCGTACTTCTCCTTCAGGCCGCGCAGGATGGAGACGGTATCCTCCACCGTGGGCTCGGAGACGAAGACGGGCTGGAAGCGGCGGGCGAGCGCCGCGTCCTTCTCCACGTGCTTGCGGTATTCGTCCAGCGTGGTCGCGCCGACGCAATGCAGCTCGCCGCGGGCAAGGGCGGGCTTCAGCAGGTTGGAGGCATCCATGGCGCCGTCGGTCTTGCCGGCGCCGACCAGGGTGTGCATCTCGTCGATGAACAGGATGATGCCGCCCTCGGCCGCCTCGACCTCGCCCAGCACGCTCTTCAGGCGCTCCTCGAACTCGCCGCGATATTTCGCGCCGGCGATCAGGGAGCCCATGTCGAGGGCGAGCAGGGACTTGTTCTTCAGGCTCTCGGGCACGTCGCCGTCCACGATGCGGCGGGCGAGTCCCTCCACGATGGCGGTCTTGCCGACGCCGGGCTCGCCGATGAGCACGGGATTGTTCTTGGTGCGGCGCGCCAGCACCTGGATGGTGCGGCGGATCTCCTCGTCGCGGCCGATGACCGGGTCGAGCTTGCCGTCCCGCACGGCCTGGGTGAGGTCGCGGGCGTACTTCTTCAGCGCGTCATAGGCGTTCTCGGCGGTGGCGGTGTCCGCGGTGCGGCCCTTGCGCAGCGCCTCGATGGCGGCGTTCAGGGTCTGCGGCGTCACGCCGGCCTTGGACAGGATCTTGCCGGCCTCGCTGTCCTTCTCGATGGCGAGGGCGAGCAGCATCCGCTCGACCGTGACGTATCCGTCGCCGGCCTTCTTCGCCGCCTGCTCGGCGATCTCGAACACCTTCGCCAGCTGCTGGCTCAGATAGACCTGGCCCGAGCCGCCCGAAACCTTCGGCAGCTTGCCGAGCGCTGCCTCCACGTCGGCGCGCACCAGCGTGGGATTGCCGCCCGCGCGCTGGATGAGGCCGGAGCAAAGTCCCTCGGGGTCGTCCATCAGCACCTTCAGAAGGTGCTCGGGCGTGAACTGCTGGTTTCCTTCCCGCACCGCCAGCGACTGGGCGGACTGGACGAAGCCGCGCGCGCGCTCGGTGTAGATCTCAAAATTCATGTCTCTCCTCCTTCTCGCGCCCGGTGCCTTCTCAAGAAGCGCAGCCGACGCGTCGGGACACGGTCCCGGCATCCCCGGCTACCGTCGCGCAGGTGTGAACAAACCTGTGCCGTGCCTCATGTGGGTGCATCCCGGCGGCATCGGAAGGGGGTGCCGGCGGAAATTCAGGCCCAGCCGGAGCAGGCCCGGGTCCGCCACGCCTTCGGCATGCCGGTGCCCGGGTTGACCGCGCCGCAGCGGCATGGGAGGCCCCCGCGTGAGGCCGGTTCCACAGCGCCGGCCGCAAGGAAGACGCCATGGACGCTTTGCCCCCCGCCACCGTCGCCGCCCTCTATCGCCACCCGGTGAAGGGCCTCAGCCCCGAGCCGCTGGAGAGCGTCACCCTCACCGCCGGCGCCTTCTTCCCCGGCGACCGGCTCTATGCGGTGGAGAACGGTCCGAGCGGATTCGATGCGGCGGCGCCCGAGTACCGGCAGAAGACCGCCTTCCTGATGCTGATGCGCGACGCCCGCCTCGCCGCGCTCTCGTCCCGCTGGGACGACGCCACCACAACCCTCACCCTGGTGCTGGAGGGGCACGAGGTGGCGCGCGCCGACCTCTCCACGCCGGAAGGCCGGGCCGAGCTGGAAGGCTTCCTCTCCTTCTACATGGGGGAGGAGGCGCGCGGACCCTTGAAGGTGCTCGCCGCGCCGGAGGGCTTCCGCTTCACGGACTCGCTCCGCTCCGGCTTCCTCTCGCTGCTCAGCCTTGCGAGCGTGAAGGATCTGGAAGCCCGCGTGGCGGCAGGCCCCGTCGACGCGCGGCGCTTCCGCATGAACCTGCATCTGGACGGCTGGCCGGCCGGTGTCGAACTCGATCTGGCGGGGCAACGGCTTCAGGTGGGAGAGGCGGAAATCGCCATCCTCAAGCGCACCGAGCGCTGCGCGGCGGTGAACGTGAACCCGCTCACCGCCCAGCGCGACATGAATCTGGTGAAGGGCCTGATGGTGGCGTACGGCCACACCGACTGCGGCGTTTATGCCAAGGTGGTGCGCGGCGGCACGGTCCGCATCGGCGATCCCATCACCCTCGGCTGAACCGAGCGCCGGAAGGAGATACCACCATGCGTCTGTCCCCGCGCAACTTGCTGCTGCCCCTCGCCCTCGCGGCCGGCCTTCTCGCGCACACGCCGGCGGGAGCGGCGAGCTTCGATTGCGCCACCGCCCGCGCGCCGGACGAGGCCGCGGTCTGCGGCAATTGCGATCTGGCCCAGCTGGACGTGAAGATGGCCACGCTCTACGGCGTCCTCACCCATCTGGTGGGCATGGGCGAGCGCGGCGCGATCCGCGATGCGCAGGCCGAATGGCTGCGCCAGCGGGCCGCATGCGGCGCCGATTCCGCCTGTCTCGTACAGGCGTACCGCAACCGTATCAATTTGCTGGAAAAGGGGCTTGAGGGCATCTATTCGCGCGGTCCCTTCTGAGGCATCCTCCTGCGCGTCTGGCGGACCGGCGGGGGTCCGCTCCCCCGATGCCCCGGGTCCCTTCATGACGCACCTCCCCACCAGCCCAGCCGATCGGTTCCTGTCGGTCGATACCTGGGTGTTCGATCTCGACAATACCCTTTATCCGGCCGAACACGCCCTCTGGTCCCAGATCGACGCCCGCATGAAGGGCTACATCTCGGAGCTGCTCGGCATGCCGCCGGACGAGGCGTTCCGCCTCCAGAAAGAGTATTACAAGCGCTACGGCACCTCCCTGCGCGGGCTCATGATGGAGCACGGGGTGGAGCCGGATGCCTTCCTGGCCCACGTGCACGACGTGGACCTCTCCGGCCTCGATGCCGCTCCGCGCCTGGCCGCCGCCATCGAGGCGCTGCCGGGGGTGAAGCTGGTCTACACCAACGGTTCCGAGCGCCACGCCCGCAACGTCCTGGCGCGCCTCGGCATGGATGAGCATTTCAGCGCGGTGCACGACATCGTCGCCGCTGAATTCCACCCCAAGCCCACCGAGGAGGCCTATCTGCGCTTCCTCGGCACCCACGGCGTGGACCCGAGCCGCGCCGCCATGTTCGAGGATCTCGCCCGCAACCTCGAGGTGCCGCACCGCCTCGGCATGCGCACCGTGCTGGTGGTGCCGCCGGGCGACGTGCTGCTGACCCGCGAAAGCTGGGAATTCGAGGGGCGCGAGGACGCCTACGTGGATCACGTGACAGAGGATCTCGCCGGCTTCCTCGAGCACCTGATCGTCGTGCCCGGGACGACGGGGGAAGCCGGAGCGGCATGAGCGAAGGCATGGAGCAGGTGAGCATCCAGTACCAGGACCGGACCGGCAACTGGACCACGGTGATGCGGGTCCAGAACCTTGCGCCCAACATCCGCATCGGCATGGACAGCGCGGCGCGGGCCCATCCCGGCTGCCGGGTGCGGGCGGTGGACGATGCCGGCCGCGTGTTGGACCTGCTGTGAGCCCGCCCGTCATCCGCACCCTCACCCCGGTCGAGGCCGCCGAGGCCGTGGAATGGGCCGCGCGCGAAGGCTGGAACCCCGGCCTTGCCGATCTCGGCGCCTTCCTCGCCCAGGATGCCGGCACCTTCCGCGGCCTGTTCCACGACGGCGCGCTGGCCGTCACCCTCTCCGCCGCCCGCTATGCCGGCGGCTTCGCCTTCGTCGGCTTCTACATCTGCCGGCCGGACCTGCGCGGCCGGGGGCTGGGCTTCGCCCTGTGGCAGGAAACCTTCGCCGGGCTCGACGGCACGGTCGGGCTCGACGGCGTGGTGGCGCAGCAGGCCAATTATGCCCGCTCCGGCTTCGCCCTCGCCCATCGCAACATCCGCTACGGCGGGCGCCCGGCCGGCGCGGATGACCCGCGCGTCGTGCCCATCGACGCCCGCCTGCGCCCGGCGGTGGAGGCGCTCGACCGGGCTGCCTTCGGCTTCGCCCGGCCGGATTTCCTTGCCCGCTGGCTCGCCCCGCCCGGCGGCCGGGCGCTGGCGTTCGTGGACGACGGCGCGGTGCGCGGCTATGGCGTCGTCCGTCCCTGCCGGGAGGGCTTCAAGATCGGCCCGCTGTTCGCCGACGATGCCGCCGTCGCCACGGCCCTGTTCGGAGCGCTGGCCGCCGCGGCGGGGGACGGGCCGGTGTTCCTCGACGTGCTCGAGCCCAACGCTGCCGCCCGCGCGCTGGCGGAGGCGGCCGGTCTTTCCCCCGTGTTCGAGACCGCGCGCATGTATCGCGGCCCGGCGCCTCAGCTGCCGCTCCCGCGCATCTTCGGCATCACCACCTTCGAGCTTGGCTGATTGGCCTTGCTGCGGCCGCACCGGGGCCTTAGCAGCAAGCCGTCAACGAAGGAGATGGTGGTGGCATACGGTCTGATCGGCGGGGCGGGCGTGGGTTTCGCGCTGGGCGGACCCTTGGGCGCGCTTCTCGGCGCGCTGGCGGGGCATGCGCTGGACCGCCTGCTGCTCGCCCCCGCGCCGGAGCCCGCCGCCTTTTCCGTCGCGCTCATCGCCCTCTCCGCCAAGATGGCCAAGGCCGACGGCGTGGTAGTGGAGGCGGAGGTGGAAGCCTTCCGCGAGGTGTTCGACATCCCGCCCGAGGATCTCGACGCGGTGGCGCGCCTCTACAATCTCGCCAAGCAGGATACGGCCGGCTACCAGTCCTATGCCCGGCAGGTGGCGCAGATGTTCGCCGACGCGCCGGACACCCGCGAGGACCTGCTGGACGCCCTGTTCCATGTGGCCAAGGCCGACCATGCCCTGCACGAGAAGGAGCTCGCCTTCCTCGCTAAGGTGGCGGTCATCCTCGGCTTCACCGGCGTCGCCTACGAGCGCATCGAGGCCCGGCACGTGCGCCGGCCGGACGATCCCTATGCGGTGCTCGACCTTGGCCCGGAAGCCTCTGACGCCGAGGTGAAGGCGCGCTGGCGGGCGCTCGTCTCCACCCATCACCCCGACCGCCTTGTGGCGCGCGGCCTGCCGCCGGCGGCCATCCGCCTCGCCAACGACCGGGTGGCGGCGCTCAATGCCGCCTACCGGCGCATTGCCGCCCAACGTGGACTGGTGCCGGCGCAGCAGGAAGCGACATGAGCGCAGCCGACCAAGACCTGAGTCCCCCGGCCCTCCTCGCCGCCGACAGCGCCTGCGTCGGAACGCTCGTGCCCTCGCCCAATTTCGGCGCGCGGCGCGCCGGCGTGGACATGCTGGTGCTGCATTATACCGGCATGGCGAGCGCGGACGCGGCCATCGAGCTGCTGCGCACGCCCGCGTCCGAAGTCTCGTGCCATTATGTGGTGCGCGAGGATGGCAGCGTGGTGCAGATGGTGGCGGAAGCCGCGCGCGCCTGGCACGCCGGCGTCTCCGGCTGGGAGGGCATCGCCGACACCAATTCCCGCTCCATCGGCATCGAGGTGGTGAACGGCGGCCACGATTTCGGCCTGCCGCCCTTCCCGCCCGAGCAGGTGGCTGCGGTCATCGCTTTGTCGCGGGACATCGTGACCCGCCACGCCATCCGCGCCGACCGGGTGCTCGCCCATTCGGACGTGGCCCCGGGCCGCAAGCGCGATCCCGGCGAGCATTTCCCGTGGGCGGCGCTCCATGCGGCGGGGGTCGGCCACCTCGTGCCGGAATCCAGGGCCGAGGGCGGGCGGTTCTTCATGCTGGGAGACAGCGGCGAGCCGGTGGCGGCGCTGAAGGCGATGCTGGCGCTCTACGGCTATGGCATCGCCCTCGACGATGCCTATGACGCGGCGACCGCCGACGTGGTGGCCGCCTTCCAGCGCCATTTCCGCCCCTCGCGGGTGGATGGGGTGACCGACGCCTCCACCATCCTCACCCTGCGCGAGCTGATCGCCACCCGGCCGGGAGATGCCCCGGCGGTGGCCTGACGGGCGCCGGCCTCAGGCGACGCCGGTGCGCAGCAGGTCGTGGATGTGCAGCACGCCCACGGGCGCGCGGCCGTCCACCACCATCAGCGCGGTGATCTGCCGGGAATTGAGGATGTTCAGCGCCTCGGCGGCCAGCTGGTCCGGCCGCACGGTGCGGGGCGAGGATGTCATGATCTCGTCCACGCGGCGGGCGGGCAGGTCGTTGGCCATGTGTCGGCGCAGGTCGCCGTCGGTGATGATGCCGGCGAGGGCGCCCGCCTCATCCACCACGCCGACGCAGCCGAGCCCCTTGGCGCTCATCTCCACCAGCGCGGCGCCCATGAGGCTGCCGGAGGCCACCACCGGCACCTGGTCGCCCTTGCGCATCACGTCGCGCACGAAGCGCAGGCTGGCGCCCAGCTTGCCGCCGGGATGCAGCTGGCGGAAATCGAGCGCGGTGAAGCCCCGGCTCTGCAGCAGCGCCACCGCCAGCGCATCGCCGAGGGCCAGCTGCATCACCGTGGAGGTGGTGGGGGCAAGCCCGTGCGGGCAGGCCTCCTGCGCCACCGGCAGGGTCAGCACCACGCTGGCGCTGGAGGCGAGCGCGCTCTCGGCATTGGAGGTAAAGGCGATCAGCGGCACGTCGAAGCGCCGCGAATAATCCACGAGGTCGCGCAGCTCCACCGTCTCGCCGGACCAGGAGAGGGCGACGATCACGTCGTCGGTGGTGACCATGCCGAGGTCGCCGTGGCTGGCCTCGGCCGGATGCACATAGTGCGCGGGGGTGCCGGTGGAGGCGAGCGTCGCGGCGATCTTGCGCGCCACGTGCCCGCTCTTGCCCATGCCGGTGACGATCACCCGCCCGCGGGAATTCTGGATGGTGGCCACCGCCACGTCGAACGCGGCGCCGAGCGGGCCTGCCATGGCCTCGGCCAGCGCCGCAAGACCCGCCTGTTCCGCATCCAGCGTCGCGAGCGCGGAGACCACCGAGGCGGGATGCACGTGCTGCCCGTCGTCGGTCGGGACTTTATTTGCCGGAGAACGCATCATGGGCGATGGATAGCACCGATCGCCCGCGAAGGGGAGCGGGGCCGCAGGGACAGGGGCCGCGCGCCCGGCCGGGCGGCCTCAGCCGCCGTGCTTCTCCAGGAAGGCCTCGATGGGCAGCACGCGGAAGTCCGGCAAAGCGGCGCGCAGCTTGTCGTGGCTCCAGTCCCACCAGGCGAGGGCCTGCAACCTTTCCGCGATCTCCGGCGGAAAGCGCCACTTGACGATGCGGGCGGGCACACCGGCGACGATGGCATAGGCCGGCACGTCCTTCGGCACCACCGCGCCCGCCGCCACCACCGCGCCGGTGCCCACCGTGCGACCGGCGAGCACCACCGCCCCGTGGCCGATCCATACGTCGTGGCCCAGCGTCAATTGCTGGTCGCGCCGCCACTGGAAGAACTCCGCCTCGTCGTCCTCGCCCGGGAAATAGGCGGAGGCGCGATAGGTGAAATGCGCCTGCGAGGCGCGCCAGGTGGGGTGGTTGCCCGGGTTCAGCCGCGTCATGGCGGCGATGGAGCAGAACCTGCCGATGCGCGCATAGGCGATGTCGGCGTCGTTCACCACGTAGGAGTAATCGCCCATCTCCACTTCCAGCAGCTTGGTGCGGGCGCCCACCTCGGTATAGCGGCCGAGGGTGGAGGCCCGCACCTGCGCGGTGGGATCGATGAGCGGCGTCTCGCCCAGCACCTTCATGACGCGGCCCCGAACGGAAAGCGGCCGGCGATGCGGAAGCGCGCGCCCGGCGCCTCCTGCACATACAGGGCGAGGTCGCTCACCATGCCCGGCACCTCGGCGCCGCTGGCGTGGAACACATCGCCGAGCGCATTGAGGGCATGGCCGCGATCCGCCTCGCGCAGCGGGCCGGTGAGGGTCATGTGGAAGCGGAACTCCTCCAGCACATAGGGGTAGCCATAGGCCTCCAGATACCCCGCCTGACGGGCGGAAAGCCGCTCCGGCCGGCGACGGGCGAGGTCCTCGGGCGTCAGCGGCGCCCGGAAGGCATCCAGCTCCAGCGCGCAGGCGGCGGCGAGGTCGGCGAGCTTGGGCGCCGGCACCTGCGGCACCAGCGCGATGAACGGCCCCAGCGCCCGCACCTCCAGCGGCGGCATCTCGAACGGATGATGCCCGGCCGCGCAGACCGCGACCGCGGCGGCGAGGTCGTCGGCGCTGCGGCCCTCGGCGAGGCGGAACGGCGCCTTCAACGTGCCATGAAAGCCGTAGCGGCGCGGCTCGGCGGTGGCGGCATGCCAGGTCTCCGCGTCGAAGCCGGCGAGATCGGGCGCGGCGGGCTCCTCGCCCGTCTGCGCGTCATAGCCGAGAATGGCGCTGCCGAAGCGCCACAGGGCGCTGTCGGCCCGGGGCGCGAGATAGATCGCGTAGCGGGGACCTGAGGTCGCCATGGCCGCGGCCACGCCGGTCAGCGCGGCAGGAACGGGTTGTGGGCCCGCTCGTCGCCGATGCTGGTGACGGGGCCGTGTCCCGGCAGGCACACGACATTGTCGCCCAGCGGCAGCAGCTTCTCGACGATGCCGGAGATCAGCTGGTCCGGATTGCCGTAGGGGAAATCCGTGCGCCCCACCGAGCCGCGGAACAGGGTGTCGCCGACGATGGCGAGGCCGAGCGGGCGGTAGACGAACACGAGATGGCCGGGCGTGTGCCCCGGCACATGCAGGATGTCGAGGGAGACATCCCCCACCGAGACGGTCTCCCCCTCCTCGAAATAGCGGTCCGGCGTCACCGGTCGCGCGCCCTCGATGCCGAAGCGGGCGGCCGAGGCGGGGATCTCGTCCAGCAGGAACTGGTCGGCCGCGTGCGGCCCCTCCACCGGCACGCCGAGGCTTTCGGCGAGCTCGGCGGCGCCGGCGGCGTGGTCCACGTGGCCGTGGGTCAGGATGATCTTCTCTACCGTCGCGCCGGTCTCCGCGAGCGCGGCGCGGATCTTGTCCAGGTCGCCGCCCGGGTCGATCACGGCGGCCTTCATGGTGCTGGTGCACCACAGGATCGAGCAGTTCTGCGCGAAGGGGGTGACGGGGACGACGGCGATCTGGATCGGCTGCATGGCGGCTCCGCTCGGGCGGCCGGGTCGCGGGCGGGGCCCGGCTCCGGCTGGGAACGGCGAGCGCGCGATCCGGGGGAGAATCGCCCGCTCGCACGGGGACAGGACGTGCGACGGGCGGGCGCCCGCCGTCTCAGCGCAGTGCGGCGCGCGCCAGCTCCACGAGGCGCAGCACCATGGGGGACCGGGGATCGGCAAGGGCATCCACCACCGTGAAGTGGTTCGCGCCCTCCACCTCGACGCAGCGGGCCGCGACGCCGGCCGCGCTCCAGGCGGCGGTGAGATCGCGCGACTGGCGCAGGAACTCGCTGCTTTCCGCGCCGCCGACGAAGGCGTCGAAGCTGCGCCCGGCCGGCACGCGCCACAGGGCCGGCGACCAGTCCCGCGCCTCGTCCGCGCCGAGCTTGAGGGTCTCGTTCAGCCGGGTCTGGCGCAGCGGCGCAAGGTCGTAGACGCCGGAGATGCCGAGGCCGCCGGCGATGGCCTCGGCGGGCGTGTCCACGTCCAGGGCGCGCCAGTCGGTGGCGGTGAGCACGGCGGCGAGGTGCCCGCCCGCCGAGTGGCCGCACACCACGATCGGCCGCCCCACCAGCCGGTACAGCGTGACCGCCGCCGCCCGCGCCTGCGCCATGATGGTGCCGATGGTGACCAGCGGCGCGAGATCATATCCGGCGAACGCCATGGCGACCCCGTGGGCGAGGCAGCCGCGGGCCGCGAAGGTGTGGTCGCGCGGGTGCAGGGAACGCCAGTAGCCGCCGTGCAGGAACAGCACGACGGGCGCGCGCCGGTCGGTCTCGGGCCAGACGATGTCGAGGATCTGGCGTGGGCCGGGGCCATAGGGCACGCCGAGATCGGCCGCCTCCGCCGTGCCGCGCAGCGCCGCCGAGGCCGCCTGCCACCGCTCGAAGATGGCCGGGTGCTCCGGCACCCGGGCGCGATTGTCGTATTCGACGTCGAGATCCATGGCGGCCTGACCCTTTGCCCGAACAGTCCTCAGTCCGAATCGCCGTGGGCGCTGCGAATGCGCCGCACCACCGACCATACCCCGAAGATGGCCAGAGGCACCGCCGCCGCCGTCACCAGCCCCACGTCGAGGTGGATGCCCAGCGTCTTCACGTCGAGCCCGCTCTCGTGGATGCCTTCGGCGAGGTGGTGCACCAGGCTGACGACGTAATAGGAGATGGCTGCCACCGAGAGCCCTTCCACCGTGCGCTGCAGGCGCAGCTGCAGGCGGGTGCGCTCGTTCATGGAGGTGAGCAGGTCGCGGTTCTGCTGCTCCAGCTCCACGTCCACGCGGGTGCGCAGCAGATCGGCGGTGTTGGCGAGCTTCTGGGCGATCTTGTCCTGCCGCTCCTCCACCGCGAAGCAGGTGCGCATGGCCGGCGCCATGCGGCGGTCGAGGAACTGCTGCCAGGTGGGAAAGCCCGGCACCGCCACCTCGCGGATGGTGGCGAGCCGCAGCCGCACGATCTCCATGTAGGCGCGGCTGGCGCCGAAGCGGAACAGCGACCCCGCCGCCCCCGCCTCCAGCTCGGCCGCCAGCGCCACCAGCTCGTCGAGAAGCTTGTTGTTGTCGGAGAGACCTTCGGCGCAGGTCATCTCGCCCGCGGCGACGGCGAGGCGCGCCTCGATCCGCGCGATCTCCGGCGACAGGCGCTGCGCCTCCGGCAGGCCGAGCAGGGCCAAGGTGCGATAGGTCTCGATCTCCAGCAGGCGCTGCACCAGCGCGCCGGCGGCATCGGCGCCCAACCCCCGGTTGCGCACCAGGATGCGCACGAAGCCGGAGGGATCGGCCATGAAGTCGGTGGCGATCTCGGCGAAACCGTCGTTCACGTCGGCGCGGGCGAGGCTGGAGCGGTCGAACACCTGCTCCAGGAACAGGTCCTCCGCCGTGTCGGGCACGAGGTGCAGGTCCACCGCCACCAGGAGGGGGCCGGGCTGGGGCACCTCGCCGAACGGGCTCGCCAGCGTCGCCGCCGGCGGCTGGAACGGCATGCCGCCGGGCTGGATGCCGGGCGAGGGCAGGTCCCACGTATAGGTGCAGAACTCGGCGTGGCTCTCCCAGCGCAGGTCGGCGCCGCCAAAGGAGACATGGTGGTATTTGGCGCCCGGCGCAGGGCCCGGCAGGCCGCGCGCGGTGCACAGGCGGGCCACGGCGGCGCGGTCGGCCTGGGCGCCGGCCGCATCCTGCAGGAAGGCGGCATGGAGCATCCGGCGCGGCGCCTCGGCCGGCGCGAACGGCCGGGCGTGCAGCTCGCGGAGCACTGCCGCGCGCAGGGGATGGGCCTCCAGCGCCCGCCCGTCGCCGATGACGAGATCGGCCCCGCCCTTGTCCATCGCGCTGGTCTCCTCGCCCGTGTCTTTTTTCCGTGCTTGCACGCCGCGCCCGCGCGATCAAGGCGCAGTTCGCCGCCGGAGCGCACGGGCGGGCGCGGCGAAAGGACCGGGGCGCCGCGCTGGGACGCCTCAGAGGTGGCGCAGCACCCGTGCCGGCGGGGCGGAAAGCGCCCGGAGCGTGCCGGCGAGGCCGATCCCCACCGTGATGACGAGGGCACCGCCGGTGGCCGCAAGGCAGGCGAGCGGCGAGAAGGTGAAGGCGATCTCCATCACCTCCACCACCACCACATAGGCGGCGAGGCTGCCGGCGGCGACGGCGAACACGGCGGTGGCGAGGCCGAGGCCGGCATATTCGAGGCCGTAGGCGAGGGCGAGCCGGGCCCGCGTCGCCCCGAGCGTCTTCAGGATGACGGCATCATAGATCCGCCCCTCGCGCCCCGCCGCCAACGCCCCCGCCAGCACCAGCACCGAGGTGAGGAGGGTGACGAGGCTGGCCGCGCGGATGCCGAGGGAGAGATTGTCCAGCATCCGCTGAGCCTCCTCCAGCGTCTCCTTGACCCGCACGGTGGTCACCGCCGGGAAGCGGGCGGCGGCGGCCTTCAGCAAGGCGACTTCCCGCGCCGTGTCGCCGCCATCCGGGAAGGCGAGGGTGGCGAGCACGGTGTGGGGCGCGCCGGCGAAGGTCGCGGGCGAGAACACCATGACGAAATTGATGCCGAGCCGCTCCCACTTCACCTCGCGCAGGTTGGCGACGCGGGCGGTGATGCTGCGCCCGAGCACGCTCACCGTCACCGTGTCGCCCACCCCGATGCCGAGGCCGGAGGCCATCTCCGCGTCGAACGAGACCAGCGGCTCGCGCTCCGCGCCGGTCCACCACTGGCCGGCCACCACGCGCGATCCTTCCGGCACGGCGGCGGAAGAGGAGATGCCGCGGTCGCTCTGCAGCACCCATGCAGCATCGGCGCGCGGCTTCACCTGCTCGGCCGGCACCCCCTTCACCGCGGTGATGCGCCCGCGCAGCATGGGCACGGCCTTCACCGCCGAGCCGGGCGCGGTCTCGGCGAGGAAAGCGCGGAAGGCTGCCTCCTCGCCGCTCGGCACGTCCACGAAGAAGAAGCTGGGCGCCTCCTGCCGCATGGGGCCGGCAAGCTCGCGGTTCAGGCTCGTGTCGATGAGGGCAATGGCCACCATCAGCGTCAGCCCGAGCCCGAGCGACAGCACCACGGACGGCGTGAGCGCGCCGGGCCGGTGGATGTTGCCGAGGGCGAGCCGCACCATGGCGTTGCGCGGGCGCGGCGCACGGCGGGCGAGGACCATCAGCCCGGCCGCCACCCCGCGCAACAGCACGAAGGCGCCGGCAGCGGCCACGAGGAAGATGCCGGCGGCGCGGCGATCATCCGAGGTGGCGAGCGCCAGCCCGGCGAGCGCGAGGCCGGTGACGCCCACCGCCGCCATCACTCCGGCCCCGGCGCGCGCGGTCGGCTCGCCGATGCCGTCCCGGAACAGGGCGGAGACACGGGCCGCCTGCGCACGCGCCAGCGGCACGAGGCAGAACAGGGCGGCGACCAGCGCGCCATAAAGGGCGGCGAGCGCCAGCGCCATGGCGTCGATGCGCGGCTCCAGCGGGAACGGCACCAGCGCGCCGATGGCGGCGGCGGCCACGAACGGCAGCACCGCCCCCAGCGCGAGGCCGATGGCGATGCCGAGAAGGGCGATCAGGCCGATCTCGATGCCGTAGATCAGGAAGATGTCGCGCCGCGTCGCCCCCACCGCCTTGAGGGTGGCGATCACCTCGCGCTTGCCGGCGAGATGGCCGGACACCGCATTGGCGACACCCACCCCGCCCACCAGCAGCGCGGTGAGCGCCACCAGCGTCAGGAACTGGCTGATGCGGGTCACGTTGCGGGCGATCTGCGGGGTTGCCCCGTCGCGGGTCCGCACCTCGAAGCCGGCCTCCCCGAACGGACCGCGCAGCGCGGCCATGACGGCAGCGAGCGCCGCCGGGCTCTCGTCGGCAAGGCGCAGGCGATAGCTCCAGCGCACGAGGCTGCCCGGCTGGATCAGGGCGGTCGAGGCCAGCGCATCGGCCGAGACGAGCAGCCGCGCGCCGAGGCCGACGCCGGACGACAGGCGATCCGGCTCGCTCTCCAGCACCGCGCGCACCTCCAGCGTCGCGTCGCCGAGCAGCAGGCGGTCGCCCACCTTCAGCCCCAGCCGGCCGAGCAGCACCGGATCGGCGGCGGCGCCGTAGACGCCATCCTTCAGACCCAGCGCCCCGGCCACCGGCAAGGGCGGGGAGAAGGTGACGGCGCCGGCCAGCGGCCAGGTGCCGTCCACCGCCTTCACCTCGGCCAGCGCCGCCTCGCCGCCCTGCGTGCGGGCCATGGCGCGCAGGAGCGCGACGGTGCCGAGCGTGCCGCGCGCGGAAAGATCCGCCCGCTCGTCGGGCGTCGCCTGCCGCTGCACCAGCGTGAAGGCGGCATCGCCGCCGAGGATGGACCGGCCCTCGCGCTCCAGCCCCTGCGTCAGCGCGCCGGCGAACGAGCCGATGCCGGCGATGGCCATGACGCCCAGCACCAGGCAGGCGAGGAACACGCCGAAGCCGCGCCGCGCGCCGCGCAACTCGCGCAGGGCAAAGCGCAGCGCCCGCGGGCCGCGCGGGCGACGGGACACGGCGGGGGTGGAGGTGATGGAGGCAAGCGTCATCACGCCACCGGCGCATCGACGCGGGGACGGGCGGCCTCTTCCGGCGCGATCCGGCCGGAGCCGAGCCGCACCACCCGGTCGCAGCGCCGGGCGAGCTCGGGATCGTGCGTCACCAGCACCAATGTGGTGCCGCGCGCGCGGTGCACGGCGAAGATAAGGTCCATGATGTGCCGCCCGGTGGCGGTGTCGAGATTGCCGGTGGGCTCGTCGGCCACCAGGATCGGCGGCTCCGGCGCCAGCGCGCGGGCGAGCGCCACGCGCTGCTGCTCGCCGCCGGAGAGCTGGGCGGGATAATGGTGCGCACGCTCGGCGAGGCCCACCGCCGTGAGCTCCTGCGCGGCGCGGGCGAAGGCGTCGGCGCGGCCGGCGAGCTCCAGCGGCACCGCCACGTTCTCCAGCGCGGTCATGGTGGGGATGAGGTGGAAGGACTGGAACACGATGCCGATGTGCAAGCCGCGGAAGCGCGCGAGCGCATCCTCGCCGAGGCCGGCGAGATCGGTGCCGGCGACGCGCACGGCGCCGCGATCCACCCGCTCGAGGCCCGCCATCACCATCAGCAGCGTCGACTTGCCCGAGCCGGACGGCCCCACGAGGCCGACCGCCTCTCCCGCCCCGATCTCGACAGAGATGTCCTTCAGGACATGGACACGGGCCGGTCCCGCGCCGAGCGAGAGGTCCACGTGCGAGAGCGAGATGCCGGAAAGCCGGGAGGAACGATCATCCATGCGTGAGAAGGCCGTGCGTGCGAGAGCGGGAAGAACCGATGCCACCAGCCGGCGGCGCAAACCATGGGACCCGGCATTTAAGGCGCTGGCGGGGCTGACGGCGGCGCTGGCGCTGTTCACGTTCGCGTCAGCGGCGCTGGCGGAGCCGGTGCGCATCGTCGCGTTCGGCGACAGCCTGACCGCCGGCTATGGCGTGCCGCAGGCCGATGCGTTCCCCACGCGGCTGGAAGCGGCGCTGCGGGCGAAGGGGCACGACGTGCGAGTCGAGAATGCCGGCGTCTCCGGCGAGACCGCGCCGCAGGGGCTTGCCCGGCTCGACTGGTCCATCCCCGACGGCACCGACGCGGTGATCGTCGAGCTGGGCGCCAACGACATGCTGCGCGGGCTCGACCCCGCCACCACGCGCGCCGCCCTCACCGGCATCGTCCAGCGTCTGAAGCAGCGGGGCATCGCCGTGCTGCTGGCCGGCATGCGTGCCGCGCCCAATCTCGGCAGGCCCTATCAGGAGGCCTACGACCGCATCTTCCCGGAGCTCGCGACCGCCGAGGGCGTGCTGCTCTATCCCTTCTTTCTCGACGGGGTGGCGGGCGAACCGTCGCTGATCCAGTCGGACGGGCTGCATCCCAACCCGCAGGGCGTGGCGCGGATCGTCACCGGCATCCTGCCCAAGGCGGAAGCGCTAGTGGCGGAAGCACGATCGTCCGCAGCGGGAAAGGCGCAGGCGAAGCCGAATTGAGCGCTCTGACGCATTTTTAATCCCCGCCCCGCCCACCTGCGGGCGCTTGACCAATACGTAGCCAGGAATCTAAATTCCGCCACTTTTCAGCGGGGCCGACCCCCGCATCGGCATTTCAGTGTCCGCGTTCGTGTTGCGTCTGCGTATCGGCTTTCATTGATCGCATGTGAGAACGAAAATGGTTCGCGAATTTGAATACAAGGGAGAGACGTTCCGCGTCACCGCCCACGGCATCCACGGCCACGAAGAGATCTTCATCGTCCATATGGAGGACGAAGGCGTGGAGGGCGCGGAGATTTCCATCGACCGGATGACGGAAGAGAACGACACCAGCGCCCCCATCGAGGACATCCTGGTGATGCTCTGCGACCAGCTGATCCCCCAGAGCGAGATCCGCGTGCAGAACCCCGAGGCGCCGTTCGCCTGGCGCGAGGGCAAGGTGGTGTTCGAGGTCCACAACGGCCTGCAGAAACACGACTGATCCGTTCGCCCCCCCTGAAATGACAACAGCCGCCCCGGCACCCCGGGGCGGCTGTTTCATGTGAAACAGGGTTAACGAAACCCTGCCGGCACGTCGGCAGGGCCGCGCGTCACTTCTTCTTCTGCGGCGCCGGCGCGGCCGGAGCGGGGGCGGTCGGCTTCGCCGGGGCCTCCACCACGATCTTGCGCGGCGGCAGCAGCTGCAGCGTCTGCACCACCTGGCCGGCGAAGCCGTTCAGCGTCGCGTTCTGCGCGGCGACGGTGGTGCGCTGCAGGGCCACGACCCGGCAATAGGCGGCGATCAGCGCATTGGCCACGTCCGAGGCGCGGGCCTTCGGGTTCTGCTGGTAGAGCGTGGTGGCGAGGGTCGCCGCCGCGTCGCCGCCGAGGGTTCCGGTCTGGCCGGCGAGGAGCTTGGTGGCGGCCGCCGAGAGATCGGCCGGCACCGCCTTGCCGTCGTCCGCCGGACAGGCCAGCGCGGCGGTGAGCTCGCGCGGCTCCTTCAGCACCAGCCCGTTGCCCACCGGCAGCGCCCAGGCGATGGACTGGCTGTCCACCGGGCCGCTCACCGTGCGGCGCGACACCTCCAGCGCCGCCTGCAGGGTGAAGCGGCGCAGCTCGGCGGTCTTCTGCCAGTCGGGGGCGTTGCTCTTGGCCACCACCGGGCAATAGGCGGCGGTCAGCGCGTCGACCACCGTGCCGGTGGCGGCGTTGCCCGAGGCGGCGTTGTAGGCGTCCACCATCATGGGAATGGAGCGCTGGCCCCCCGCCATCATGGCAGAGAGCGCGGCCACCGCCTTCGGGTCCGGCCCGTCGGAGCCGGGCGCGCCGCCCACGTCCGGGCAGGAGAAGGCGGAGGCGGCCTGGGTGCCGTAGTCCGGCGCCGGCGCGGTGGAACGCCACGCCGCCACCATGGAGGCGGTGACGTTCGGCGCCGCGCTGTTGCCCCAGGAGGTGCGCACGTAATTGGCGATGTCCGCCACCTGCTGGTCGCTGAGGCGGCCGGCGAAGGAGGGCATGGCGCCATAGGTGCCACCCGGCGGCAGGCCGCCGAGCACGGCCATCACCACATTGTAGGGCTCGGCCGCCACCACGGCCGGATTGCCGACGAGGGCGGGCACGGTGTCGCCGCGGCCGGCGCCCTTGTCCATGTGGCAGACGGCGCAATTGTCCACGTAGAGCCCGGCGGCGCGGGTGTAGACCTCGGGCGCCAGCGGCGAGGCGGCCTGCGGCGCGGGCACGTCCTTCGGCGGCGGGGCATCGAACAGATAGGTGACGAGGGCGGCGCGGTCCGCGTCGGTGAGGAAGCCGAGGGAATCGTGCACCACCTCGGCCATCGGGCCGAAGGCGGAGGTCTTGCCCGGCACCGAGCCGGTCTTGAAGAAGGTGGTGAGGGTGTCGGGCGTCCAGCCGTTCTTCACCAGCGCGGCGGAAGCGATGTCCGGGGCCCAGAAGCCGTCCACGTCGGCGCCGAGGAAATGCGCCTTGGCCTTGGTGGCGCCCATCACGTTGCGCGGGGTGTGGCAATCGCCGCAATGGCCGAGCGCGTTGACGAGGTAGGCGCCGCGGTTCCACGCCTCGCTCTTGCCGGCGGTGGGCTGGAAGCGGCCCGGATCGAAGAACAGCTCGCGCCAGGCCAGCATGCCGAGGCGGATGTTGAAGGGGAATTCCAGCGCGTTGGCCGGCGGCGTGTTGGGGATGGGCGGGATGGACCGCACATAGGCCCACAGCGCCTTCATGTCGTCGTCGGAAATCTCGGTGTAGGCGTCGAACGGCATGGCCGGGTAGAGGTAGGCGCCGTCCTTGCGGATGCCGTTGCGCACCGCGTTCACGAACTGGTCGTAGGTCCACAGGCCGATGCCGGTGGAGCGGTCCGAGGTGATGTTGGGTGAATAGATCGCGCCGAACGGCGTGTTCAGCGCGAGGCCGCCGGCGAAGGGCTTCGACTTGTCGCCCGTATGGCAGGGCATGCAGTCCGCCGCCTTGGCGATGTACTCGCCCCGCGCCACGAGGGCGGGGTCAGCCTGCTGCTGCGCCATCGCCGGCGCCGCGACCGAGAGGAAGCCGGCCGCGGCCACAGCCGCCAGCCCGCGGGATTTGCGCGACACCCTCACCATGCAACCCCCCTGCAAATTGATTCTGCTGTGTTGCTCTAGCTTAGACATTTTTCAAACAGGAGACATTGATCCGTACGCCAGCCCCGCGATAAGCCGGAGCCGCCGACGCCCGGCGGGGGCGTTCCGAGGGGCCCTCCCATGACCGCTGCCGCACAGCCGTTCCGCACCCTGAAGGTGGACGACCTCTCCCCCGCCGAGGCCGCGAGCGAGCACGCCGCCCTCGCCGCCGAGATCGCAGGCCATGACGCCGCCTATTACCGGGAGGACGCGCCCGTCGTCTCGGACGCGGAGTATGACGCCCTGCGCCGGCGCTACGAGGCCATCGAGGCGCGCTTCCCGGGCCTGAGGGGCGAGGACAGCCTGAGCGAGAAGGTGGGCACGGCGCCGTCCGAGAAGTTCGGCAAGGTGGTGCACGGCGTGCCCATGCTGTCGCTCTCCAACGCCTTCGCCGACGACGAGGTGGAGGAGTTCGTGGCGCGGGTGAAGCGCTTCCTCGGCCTCGGGGCGGAGGAAGAAGTCGTCTTCACCTCCGAGCCGAAGATCGATGGCCTGTCCTGCTCGCTGCGCTACGTGCGCGGCCGGCTCGAGGTGGCCGCCACCCGCGGCGATGGATCCGAGGGCGAGGACGTCACCGCCAACGTGCGCACGATCGCCGAGATCCCGGAGCGCCTCGCCGGCCCCGACGTGCCGGACATCATCGACGTGCGGGGCGAGATCTACATGGCCAAGGCCGATTTCGCGGCGCTGAACGCGCGGCAGGCGGAGGCGGACGACAAGATCTTCGCCAATCCCCGCAACGCCGCCGCCGGCTCCCTGCGCCAGCTGGACCCGGCCATCACCGCATCCCGGCCGCTGAAATTCTTCGCCTATGCCTGGGGCGAGGCGAGCACCCTGCCGGCCGAGACCCAGTTCGGCATGGTGGAGGCGTTCGCCCGCTGGGGCTTTGCCACCAACCCGCTGATGGTGCGGGCCATGAGCGCCGCCGAGTTGATCGCCCATTACCGCTCCATCGAGGCGCAGCGGGCGAGCCTGCCCTATGACATCGACGGCGTCGTCTACAAGGTGGACCGGCTCGACCTGCAGCGCCGCCTCGGCTTCGTCTCGCGCTCGCCGCGCTGGGCCATCGCCCACAAGTTCCCGGCCGAGCAGGCCACCACCGTGCTGGAAGCCATCGACATCCAGGTGGGCCGCACCGGCGCCCTCACCCCGGTGGCCAAGCTCACCCCTGTCACCGTGGGCGGCGTGGTGGTGGCCAACGCCACCCTGCACAACGAGGACGAGATCGCCCGCAAGGACATCCGCGTCGGCGACACCGTGGTGGTGCAGCGCGCCGGCGACGTGATCCCGCAGGTGGTGCGCGTCATTCCCGAGAAGCGGCCGGCGGATGCGAAGCCGTATGAATTCCCCCACCTGTGCCCGGCCTGCGGATCGCACGCCGTGCGCGAGGTGGATACCAAGTCCGGCAAGGTGGATGCGGTGCGCCGCTGCACCGGCGGCCTCATCTGCCCGGCGCAGATGGTGGAGCGGCTGCGCCATTTCGTGTCGCGCAACGCCTTCGACATCGAGGGCCTCGGCGAGAAGCAGGTGCGGGCCTTCTACGACTGGGGGCTGATCGCCTCCCCCGCCGACATCTTCACCCTGGAGGCGCGCAACGCCCGCTCGCTCCAGCGGCTGGAGAACCGGGACGGCTGGGGCAAGACCTCCGCCGCCAACCTGTTCGCGGCCATAGAGTCCCGCCGCACGGTGGCGGTGGACCGCTTCGTCTTCGCGCTGGGCATCCGCCACGTGGGCGAGACCAACGCCAAGCGCCTCATGCGCCACTATGGCACCGTCGAGGCGCTGGAGGCCGGCGCGCTCGCCGCCGCCATTCCCGGCGAAGCGCACCCCAAGGGCAACGAAGCCTGGCAGGAGATGCTCGCCATCGACGGCATCGGCGACGTGGTGGCCGAGGCGGTGATCGAATTCTTTCACGAGCCGCGCAACCGCGAGGTGGTCGCGGCCCTGCTCGCCGAGGTCGCGCCCGCGCCCATGGAGCAGGTGGCCGCCGAGAGCCCCGTCGCCGGCAAGACCGTCGTCTTCACCGGATCGCTGGAGAAGATGACCCGCGACGAGGCGAAAGCCATGGCCGAGCGGCTGGGGGCGAAGGTGGCGGGCTCGGTCTCGGCCAAGACCGACCTGGTGGTGGCCGGCCCGGGCGCCGGCTCGAAGCTGGAGAAGGCGCAGGCGCTGGGCGTGAAGGTCATCATCGAGGACGAGTGGTTCGAGCTGGTGGGGTGATCCCCGGCGCCGCCCCATCGGGTCGCGCCCCTTGACGCCCCGGCGGGAAACCCCCATTCCTCCCGCACCAGCCGGCCGGGCGGCCGCGGCATTTCGGTGTCGAGGAAAGTCCGGGCTCCACGCAGACACGGTGCCGGATAACGTCCGGCGGGGGCGACCCTAGGGAAAGTGCCACAGAAATCAGACCACCCGCGCACCGCCTCCGGGCCCGCGCGGGCCAGGGTGAAACGGTGGGGTAAGAGCCCACCGCGCGACCGGCAACGGGAGCGGCACGGCAAACCCCACCGGGAGCAAAGTCGAATAGGGACGGCACGGGCAACCACCCCTGTCTACGGGGCGCCGTCCGGGTTGACTGCTAGAGGCGCCGGGCAACCGGCGTCCCAGAGGAATGGCCGCCGCGCGGGCGCAAGCCCGCCGTACAGAACCCGGCTTACAGGCCGGCTGGTGCTCTCCCGCGTCGGGCGCGGATCATCCGCACGCGCCATGCGTGAAAACGGGTTGGCGTGGCGCTGCGTCACCGGCATAAGGCGGATTGTCCCGCGTTCTGCCGTGGATATGCCCCGCCCGCCATGACCAAGCTCCCGCCCGTTCCCCTCACCCTCGACGGCGCCCGCGCGGGTGCCCGCTCCATGCTGCCGCTGATGCCGGGCATCGCCGCCTTCGGCATGGCGTTCGGCGCCGCCTCCGTGCAGAAGGGCTTCTCCCTGGCGGAGGCCACCCTCTCCAGCGCCCTGGTGTTCGCCGGCCTCGCCCAGATGGTGGCGCTGGAAGGCTGGACCGACCGCTGGACCCCGGCGACGCTGCTGGCGCTCGGCCTGCTCACCCTCGCCGTCAACATGCGGCATGTGCTGATGGCGGCCTCGCTGCGGCCCTGGCTGGCACCGTTGCCGGCGTGGCAGGTCTATCCGGCGCTGATGCTGCTGGCCGACAACAACTGGGCCGGCGCCATGCGCTACCACCAGGAAGGCGGCAACGATGCCGGCTATTTCGTCGGCTCCGGCCTCATCACCTGGGTGATCTGGGTGATCGCGACGGTGGCGGGCCATGCCATCGGCGGCGGCATTCCGGACCCCAAGGCGGTGGGCATAGATCTCGTGGTCCCGGCCTTCTTCGTCGCCATGCTGCTGCCCAACTGGAAGGGCCGGCGCGAGGCGGTGGGCTGGGGGGTCGCCGCCGCCGTCTCGGTGGCGGTGTCGTTCGTGCTGCCGGGCTGGTGGTTCATCGTCATCGGCGCCATGGCCGGCGCCATCGCGGGCGGGTTTACCGACGATGCACGTTGATCCCGGCACCCTCGCCGCCATCCTGGTGATGGCCCTGGCCACCGCCTTCAACCGCTCGGCGGGCTATCTGGCGATGCGGCTCATCCCGGTGACGCCGCGGGTGCGGCGCATCCTCGATTGCCTTCCGGGCGCCGTGCTGGTGGCGCTGCTGGCGCCGGGCGCAGCCCATGGCGACAAGGCCATGCTGGCGGGTCTGGCGGCCGCCTTCGTCGCCACCAAGCTGACCGGCAGCGATCTCGCCGCCGTGGTCGCCGCCATGGCGGTGGCGGCCGGCCTGCGGGCGCTGGGGGTCTAGGACGCCGGGATGCTTGGCACCGGGGGGCGCCGGCCGAGGCCGGCGGGACGCCCGGAGGCCGGCCCGCAAGGACCAGGGCGACCCCTCGCTGCCGCACCGCCGGCCACGCCCGGCGGTGGGTCTGTGCCGGGGAACTGCGCCGGCGCCACGCTCGGCGGCGACTTGTCCGGATGAAGATTGAGGCTGTGGGGCCGTCGCCCGCGTCAGACCAGGGCCGGGCGGGCGCGCCGGCGCCGGGCAATCCTTCCGGGGACATAGAACAACGCGAGACGAACCACCGTTCGCGCCCTGCTGCGGCAGGGAGCCGATGCGTCGCCGGCAGCGACGGGCAAGTTACGTCCAGCCCCGTCGGACCGGCCCCGCGACCACTCTCATCGTCCGCCGGCCCGAAGGCAGGAGGCCGGAGCGCCGTGCCGGCGTCAGCCCGGCTGGCCGGGCCTGGCGGCGGCCTGGGTGCCGGGCGCGGGCACGGCGGCCGGGGTGGAGGACGGGGCCGCCGGTTCCGCGGGCTTGGGCTTCGGCTTCGGCTTGGGCGCGGTGATGGAGCGCACCTGGGCGATCACCTCGTCGTGCAGCCGGGGCGACTTCTCGATGTTGAAGTGGTCGATGTTGCCGATGGCGTTGAGGTTGCGGTTCACCAGGTTGCCGCGGAAGCCGGGGCCGCCGCCGAGGCGCTTACCGTAGCCGTTGTTGGACTGGTAGTAGTTCACGAAATAGCCCAGCGAGGGGCCGATCTCGGTGACGCCCACCGGGTCGAAGGTCACCACCAGCTTGGGCGGGGTGCCGAGGGCGGTGAGGCGCTGCGCCATCTCCACCGCGGCATCGGCGCCGAGCGAATGGCCGACGATGATGATCGGCGCGTTGCCGTTGGCCCGGCTCTCCGACGAGGCGGCGGAGGCAAGCTGCTGCCACTGGCCGTATTCGTGCACCGTGGCGGGGATGCCGCGCGCGTTCAGCTTGGCGGCCAGGTCGTCCATGCCCAGCGAGAACACGTTGGCGAGGCCGCGCAACAGATAGACATGGCCGCGGGACTGCTGGGCTGACGCCGGCAGGGCGGCACAGAGCATGACGAACGCTGCGATCAGCGCCAGGACGAAGCGCGGGCCAGTCTTCATGAGTCACCGTTCCTGATGATGAGGCGAGTTCTGCCGCCAAACGGCCATGCCTTCAACTGGCGAGTGGCCGCCGGAGCGCATGACGCGGCGGTGACACGCAGCTTTTTCCCGCGGCCGTGTCCTGCCTGCATCACGCGGACGTGTCTGATTGCCGTTCCGGAAGTTTGATACCACCGCACCTTGCATCGCGCCGCCACGCATTTAAGTTGCACAATGTCGACAAGGGACGCAGATAACGTCGCAGGCGAGGGTGGAACGTGAGCGCACCTCTTCATGGCTCGATCCCGTTGCGGAAGGCCAGCGCATTGGCATCCGGTGCGCAGGTGCTTTGCAACCTGCAGCTCGACACGGACGAGGAGGCCATCCACACGGCGGGACGGCCGCGCAGGCCGCAGGCCCCCGATGCGCGCCCGCCCGGCGGAGTGCTGGTGGTGGCGGCGCTCTCGGCGGTGTCCGGCGCGATCATGGGGATGGTGTTCGCCGGCTACCTCACCCTCGCCGCGGCGGTGGTGCTGAGCCTTGCGGTGGGCCTCGCCGTCGGCATGTGGATCGGCGGCCTCGGCCGATAAGGCCGGGCAGAACCCTGTTCTGACAGGATTTTTCAGCGGGGCGCCTCAGGCCCCGCCCACCAGCAGCACATGCAGGCTGCGCGGTCCATGCGCTCCCAGCAGCAGGGTCTGCTCGATGTCCGCCGACCGCGACGGACCGGTGATCCAGTTCACCGTGCGCGGCATCACCCCCGGCCCGAACCGCTCGCGGATGCGGCCCCACACGCTCTCGTAGTCCGCCGCCACGTCGGCCGCGTCCACAACCACCAGATGATGGTCGGGCAGCAGGTTGAGCGTGCTCGGGTTGTCGGGGCCGGACAGCATCACCAGCGACCCTGATTCGGCGACGCCGGCGAAGGCATGGGACAGGCCGGCGAGCTGGCGTCCATCGGAGGGTCCGATCCACACGTCGAGGTTGGGCTCGCGCGCCCACGGCAGGGCGGCAAGCCGGGGATCGGTGCCGCGCAGGATGCTGGGCGGCAGGTTTCGCCCGCGCAGGTAGGCGGCGATGGCGCCGGGCACCGCATCGGCGGACGGCAGATGATCGATGGTGGCCGCGGCCGCGAGCACCATGTCGCGGAACAGGGCGAGGCGCGCCTCGAGGGGCATCTGCGCGCGGGCGGGCACGAGGCCGGCGGGATGACCGGCAAGGCGGGCCTCCACCTCCTGCCGGCGCGGCGCCTCGCGGGAGGTGACGCCGAGCGCCCGGCGCACCGAGGCGAAGACGGTTTCGCGCGAGGATGTCATGCCGAGGCTCCCGTGCCGCCGGTGCGGGCCGCAGCCTCGCGCCGCTCCTGCTCCCTCGCCCACCACTGGGCCTGGAAGGTGCCGCCCTGCGGGGCGGGGAAATCGCGATGCCGGGTCCAGCCGCCGGCAAGCGGCAGGGAGGCGAACCGGCCCCTGGCGCGCCCCATCAGCGCCAGCGCGCCCATGGCGAGGCGCGTCGCCGGCCGGTAGAGCCAGCCGCGCCGGGCGAAGAAGCCCCACACGCCGAGCCCGAAGCGCTGCGGCGCCGGGGTCAGGTGGCGCTCGAACTCCTTCTCGCGCCAGTGCCGCATGAGCTTCGGCAGCGGGATGCGCACCGGGCACACCTCCTCGCAGCGGCCGCAGAAGGTGGAGGCGTTGGGCAGGTTGGCCGCCTTCTCGATGCCGATCAGCGAGGGGGTCAGCACCGAGCCCATGGGGCCGGGATAGACCCAGCCGTAAGCGTGCCCGCCCACCGCGTGATAGACCGGGCAATGGTTCATGCAGGCGCCGCAGCGGATGCAGCGGAGCATCTCGCGCAGCTGGCCGCCGAGCATGCCGGAGCGGCCGTTGTCGAGGATCACCACATGATACTCGCCGGGCCCGTCCGGGTCGCCGGAGCGGCGCGGGCCGGTGGAGAAGGTGGTGTAGACGCTCATCTCCTGACCGGTGGCCGAGCGGGCGAGCACGCGCAGCAGCTGGCTCACGTCCTCCAGCGTCGGCACCAGCTTCTCCAGCGAGGCGAGCACGACATGGGCCTTCGGCAGGGTCTGGGTAAGGTCGCCGTTGCCCTCGTTGGTGACGATGATGGAGGTTCCGGTCTCCGCCACCAGGAAGTTGGCGCCGGTGATGCCCACGTCGGCCGCCAGGAACTTCTGGCGCAGCTCGCCGCGCGCCTCCGCCAGCAGCGCCGTGGGCTCCGACAGGTCGCGCTCCGGCGGCAGGTGGGCGTGGACGCGGCGGAAGTCCTCCTCCACCTGCTCCTTGTTGAGGTGGATGGCGGGCGCGATGATGTGGGAGGGCGATTCCCCGCGGATCTGGATCAGGTACTCGCCGAGGTCGGTCTCCACCGGCTCGATCCCGGCGGCGGCAAGGTGGTCGTTGAGGCCGATCTCCTCGGAGATCATGCTCTTGCCCTTGGTCGCCGTGCGCGCGCCCAGCCGCTTGCAGATGTCGGTGATGATCTCCCGCGCCTCGGCCGCGTCCACGGCGAAATGCACGTGGCCGCCGGCTTCCGTCACCTTGGCCTCGAACCGCTCGAGGTAGAGGTCGAGATGGGCCAGCGTGTGGTTCTTGATGTCCCGCGCGGAGTCGCGCAGGGCCTCGAACTCGGGCAGCTTTTCCGCCGCCGCCGCGCGCTTGCCGATGAAGCCGGGCCCGACTTTCGACAGCGCCTGCTGCAGCGGGGCGTCGGCCAGCGCCTCGCGCGCATTGTCCTTGAAGCGGGGAGAGGTGATCTCGACGCTCATCGCCGGCCCTCCTTCGCGAGGCCCGCCGGGGCCGGCTCGCCGATGGCCGGCTCGGCGCCCATGCCGGCCAGCACTTCCGCCACATGCCGCGCCACCACCGGGTGGCCCTCGCGCTGGAGCTTGCCGGCCATGTTCATGAGGCAGCCGAGATCGCCGGCCAGCAGGGTGTCGGCCCCCGAGGCGGCGATGTTGGCGGCCTTCTTCTCCACGATGGCGTTGGAGACGTCCGGATATTTCACGCAGAAGGTGCCGCCGAAGCCGCAGCAGGTGTCCGAATCGGCCATCTCCACCAGCTTCAGCCCCTCCACCGAGGCGAGGAGCGCGCGCGGCTGCGCCTTCACCCCCAGCTCGCGCAGGCCCGAGCAGCTGTCATGATAGGTGACGGTGCCCTCATAGCGCGCCGCGACGCCGGTGACGCCGCGCACGTCCACGAGGAAGGACACCAGCTCGAACACCTTGGCGCAGAAGCGGTCCACCCGCGCCGTCCAGTCCGGCTCGCCGGTGAACAGCTCGGGATAATGGGTCTTGATCATGCCGGCGCACGAGCCGGAGGGCGCCACCACGTAATCGAAGTTCTCGAACGCGCGGATCACCTGCTCGGCCAGCGCGCGGGTGGTGGCGCGGTCGCCGGAATTGAAGGCCGGCTGGCCGCAGCAGGTCTGCGGCGGCACGTCCACCGTGCAGCCGGCGTCCTCCAGAAGCTGCGCCGCCGCGAACCCCACCGAGGGCCGGATGGTATCCACGAGGCAGGTGCAGAACAGGGCGACCCGCGGCGGATGGGCCGCGTCGTGCGGAGGCTGATGGGTCATGAACCGTGATGCCTGCTTGTCGCGGCGGGGCGCCAGGGCGATTGCCGCATTTTGAAACGATTACATATCACCCCCCGCACCGGGCGGGAATGGCCGGGCCGCGTTATACCGCCACCACCAGCCGGGCGCCCGGAGCGAGCCGCGCGAGCAGGCGCCGCATGTCGGCCCGGCGCAGCGCCACGCAGCCTTCGGTGGGCCTGAAGCCCGGCCGCGCCAGGTGGATGAACACCGCCGATCCGCGGCGGGCGATTCGCGGCCGCTGGTTATGGTCGAGCACCAGCACCATGTCGTAGAGGTCGTCGTCGCGCCACATGCGCTCGTGCGAGACCTTCCGCGGGCCGGCGAGGGGCAGCGTCACCGGGCGATTGTAGCGCCGGTCGGAGGGCTCGTCGCACCAGCCGTCGGAGGGCTTCAGGGGCCGGGCGGGCAGGCGCGTCACCGGGCGCGGACCGTGGTCGGGCCGATACAGCAGGCGCTCGATGCGCCAGCGCCCGGCGGGGGTGCGGCCATCCCCCTCGCGCTTGTCGCAGGCAGGCCCCGCGCGCCCCAGCGCCACCGGCATCGCAAGGCCGCCCGCCACCAGCAGCCCGCGGTGCGACGCGCCCGGACGGCGCCGCACGCTGATTTTTGAGATGCCCACAGGATATGCAGCCGTCATGACCTAGTTTAGTACCTCGCGACGCAGCCCGATGGATGGAAATTTGCGCCGATCCATGGACATGCTGTACTTGCGCGATTCGCTCGCCCGCAAGGGCGCAGGAGGAATTGATGGCCAATGCGTGGAAAATCCTGGTGGTCGAAGACGACCCGGAGCTGCGCGACGCCCTGATCGAGCAGCTCGCGCTCCAGGATGAGTTCGAGCCGGTGCCGGCCGAGACCGCCGGCCAGGCGCTGGAACAGGCGAAGAACGGCGCGGTGGATCTCGTCATCATGGACGTGGGCCTGCCCGACATGGACGGGCGCGAGGCGGTGCGCCAGATGCGCCGCAACGGCTTCAAGGCGCCGATCCTGATGCTCACCGGCCACGACACCGACAGCGACACCATCATGGGGCTGGAGGCCGGGGCCAACGACTACATCATCAAGCCGTTCCGCTTCGCCGTGCTGCTGGCGCGCCTGCGCGCGCAGATGCGCTCCCACGAGGCGAGCGAGGACGCGGTGTTCGCCATCGGCCCGTATTCGTTCCGGCCCGGCGCGAAGCTGCTGCTGACCGAGCGCGGCTCCAAGATCCGCCTGACGGAGAAGGAGACCGCGATCCTGCGCTATCTCTACCGCGCCGGCAAAACGCCGGTGCCGCGCGAGACCCTGCTGCAGGAAGTGTGGGGCTACAACTCCGGCGTCACCACCCATACGCTGGAAACCCACATCTACCGCCTGCGCCAGAAGATCGAGCCGGACCCCTCCAACCCCACTTTGCTCGCCACCCAGGCCGGCGGCTACAAGCTGGTGCCCTGACCTGCCGTCCCGTTCCCGTCCCACCCGCAGCCAGTCGAGGAAGCATCGTCCGTGAGCATCGAGAAGGACATCGCGCTGCTCCGCGGGGTCGCCACCTTCGACATGCTCGGCGGCGACGCCCTGCGCGAGATCGCCGCCACCGGCACACAGCGCCGCATCGCCGCGGGCGAGACGCTGTTCCGCCATGGCGAGACCGCCGACTGCGCCTTCGTGGTGGCGTCGGGGCTGGTGCGACTGGTGGACGATCGCCGGGCCGATGCCCCGCGCGTGCTGAAGGAGGTCGGCACCGGCACGCTCATCGGCGAGACCGCGCTGATCGTGCCGACTCCGCGCCCCGTCACGGCCATCGCGGCCGCAGACACCGAGCTGCTGGTGCTCAGCCGCGCCGCCTTCCTGCCGGTGCTGGAGCGTTTCCCCGAGCTCACCGCCAAGCTCCGCCGCGCCATCGCCAAGCGGCTGGAGGATACGTTGCGGGCGCTCGACACGGTCCGCATCAAGCTCGAGGACCAGCGGCCCCGCCAGCGCCGGCGCCGCTGAGCGATCTCAGGCCGCGAGCAGCGGCCCTGCCGCCGCCAGCAGCGCCACCACCAGCAGGGGCGGGGCGCGCCACACGGTCAGCAGCAGGAAGCCGGCCGTCGCCGCCGCGAAATCCGGCGCATCGAACACCGCCCCGGTGAACACCGGGCTGTAGAGCGCCGACCCCAGCAGCCCCACCACCGCGGCATTGGCGCCCCGCATGGCCGCCTGCGCCGGCGCCCGGCGCCGCAGCCCGTCCCAGAACGGCAGCATCCCCGTCACCAGCAGCAGTCCCGGCAGGAACACGGCCACGAGGGCGATGGCGGCCCCGGCGACGCCGTTGGGCGACGGGCCGGCGGCCGCGCCCAGAAAGGCCGCGAAGGTGAACAGCGGCCCGGGCACCGCCTGCGCCAGTCCGTAGCCTGAGAGGAAGGTCTCCGGCGTCACCCAGCCGGTGGTCACCACCTCGGCCTGCAGCAGCGGCAGCACCACGTGCCCGCCGCCGAACACCAGCGCGCCGGACCGGTAGAAGGCATCGAACAGGGCGATGGCCTGCGCGCCCGTCGCCGCCGCCAGCGCGGGCGGCAGCAGCAGCAGCGCCGCGAACAGGGCGAGCAGGACGACGCCGGTCCGGCGCGAGAGGGGCACGGGCAGCGCGCCGGCCGTCACCGGCGGCGCGGCTTCCGCGGACGCGCGGCACAGCAGGAGGCCGGCCAGCGCGCCGCCGGCGATGGCAGCCACCTGCCCGAGGGCGGAGCCGGCGAGCACCACGAGCGCCAGCGCGGCGAGGGCAATTCCGGCGCGGGGGCGATCGGGTGCGAGGCTGCGGGCCATGCCCCACACCGCCTGCGCCACCACCGCCACCGCCACCAGCTTCAGCCCGTGCAGCACACCTGCAGCGCCGCTGCCCGAGAGGTCGGCGGCGGCGAGGGCGCAGGCCACCAGCACGAGGGCCGAGGGCAGGGTGAAGCCGGCCCAGGCGGCCAGCCCGCCAAGAAGCCCGCCGCCACGCATCAGGCCGAGGGTGAAGCCGAGCTGGCTGGAGGCCGGGCCGGGCAGGAACTGGCAGAGGGCGACGAGATCGGCATAGCCGGCCTCGTCGATCCAGCGCCGGCGCAGCACCAGCTCGTCGCGGAAATAGCCGAGGTGGGCGATGGGGCCGCCGAACGAGGTGAGGCCCAGCTTGAGGAAGGCAGCGAACACCTCCCCGGGCGTCCCTTGCGCGACACCGGCGGGCAAGGGCTGTGCGCGCGGCGCGTCCTGATCGCTCATGGTGTCCAGCCCCGGTGAACCGGCGCTGTGATGTCATCGCGGCCGGCCGAGCGTCAAGCGCCCTCGGCCGGCCGCGTCAAACCGCCCGCCACTCCCCGGGAGCCGCAGGCTCAAGGGAGCGGCGGGCCCGGCGCTCCGCCGCCCCGCATCGGCGGGCGGCGCCGGGTGGCTCGCGCCTCAGGCGGCCGCGGCGGGGGCCGGAACGGTCTCCGGCTCCTCCAGCTCGTCCTCGATGGAATAGTGCTCGCCGTTGAGGGCGCGGTTGAGCTTGACGGTGTCCAGCTCGCCCTCCCAGCGCGCCACCACGATGGTCGCCACCGCATTGCCGATGAAGTTGGTGATGGCCCGGCACTCGGACATGAAGCGGTCGATGCCGAGGATGAGGGCAAGGCCCGCCACCGGCACCGAGGGCACCACCGAGAGCGTCGCCGCCAGCGTGATGAAGCCCGCGCCGGTGATGCCGGCCGCGCCCTTGGACGACAGCATGGCCACCAGCAGCAGCAGCACCTGCTCCTCCAGCGACAGGTGGATGCCGGTCGCCTGGGCGATGAACAGGGCAGCCAGCGTCATGTAGATGTTGGTGCCGTCGAGGTTGAAGGAATAGCCGGTGGGGATCACGAGGCCCACCACGGGCTTGGCGCAGCCGGCTTTCTCCATCTTCATCATCAGGCCCGGCAGGGCGGCTTCCGAGGAGGAGGTGCCGAGCACCAGCAGCAGCTCCTCGCGGATGTACTTGAGCAGCTTCCAGAGCGAGAAGCCGTTGTAGCGCGCCACGAGGCCGAGCACGACGAACACGAACAGCGCCGCGGTGATGTAGAAGGTGAGGATCAGCAGCGCGAGGTTCGCCACCGAGCCGATGCCGTACTTGCCGATGGTGAAGGCCATGGCGCCGAACGCGCCGATGGGCGCCGCCTTCATGACGATGGCGACCAGCCGGAACATGGCGCTCGCGGCCGAGTTCAGCACCTCCAGGAACGGCTTGCCGTACTCGCCGACGCCGCCGAGGGCGATGCCGAACAGCACCGAGAAGAACAGCACCTGCAGGATGTCGCCCGCCGCCAGCGCCGAGACCGGGGTGGCGGGGATGATGTCCATTAGGAAGTTGACGATGGAGGCGTCATGGGCCTTGGCGGTGTAGGTCGCCACCGCCTTCGGGTCGAGGGTCTTCGGGTCGATGTTGAAGCCCGCGCCCGGCTGCACCACGTTGGCGACGATGAGGCCGATGATGAGCGCGAGGGTGGAGAAGGTGAGGAAGTAGATCATGGCCTTGCCGGCCACGCGCCCCACCTTGCCGAGGTCGCTCATGCCGGCGATGCCGGTGACCACGGTGAGGAAGATGACCGGCGCGATCACCATCTTCACCAGCTTGATGAAGGCATCGCCCAGCGGCTTCAGGCTGGCGGCGAAGTCGGGATAGAAATGGCCCAGCAGGATGCCGGCGGCGATGGCGACCAGCACCTGGAAGTACAGGTGATGATAGAATTTGCGCGGATGGGCGTGCGCGGGCGCGGCGGGTATCGCGTGGGCCATGGAAGGTTCCTCCGTGACGCCGGGATGCCTCTGTCGGGCACGTCTGGCGCCGGATGCTGCGGTGACGGGTCGGCGCATGGCGCCGGGTACGCCGAATACAAGCGCAAGCCGCATGCCAGTCCCGCGCGGCACGCACGCCTTCATTAATCCATTGTTATTCAATGCGTTCTGATTCCCCGGGTCAGATCGGGCTCGACAGGCTGTGCGGATGGGCGCACTCTCGCCCGCAACGTTGTGCGGAAAATCGCACAGCATTCCTGGGGCGGGCACGGACGGGCGGCAGGTGGCGAGCGAGGAAAGCAGCGAACCGGAGACGGCCCGGCGGCGGCGCGTTGCCGCCATCGCCGGCGCGGCGCTGGCTGCGGCCGCGCTGCTGGTCGGCCTCGACCGGATCGCCGACTACGCCGCGCGCCGCTGGGCCATCGCCCAGGTTGAGACGGCCGCCGACACCGCCGCCGCCCTGCGCGTCGCGGTGCTGCGCGCGGAGATCGAGAAGCAGCGCTCCCTGCCGGTGGTCCTCGCCCAGGACCCGGACGTGCGGCGCGCGCTGGAGACCGGCACGCCGGCCCGCTTCGCAGCCCTCAGCCGGCGGTTCGAGGCCCTGGCCGCAGGCGCGCGCACGGGCGTCATCTATCTCATCGACGCCGAGGGCGAGACGGTGGCGGCGAGCAATTTCCGCACTCCGGAGAGCTTCCTCGGCAGCGACTACAGCTTCCGCCCCTACTTCCGCCTGGCGCTGGCGGACGGGCGGGCGGAGCATTTCGCCTTCGGCACCGTCAGCCACCGGCCCGGCCTCTATCTGGCGCAGCGGGTGGAAGGCGACGGGGTGCCGCTGGGGGTGCTGGTGCTCAAGGCCGAGTTCGACCCGCTGGAGGAGGAGTGGCGCCGCTTCGCCGAGCCCACCTTCGTCACCGACAGCCGGCACATCGTGCTGATCGCCAGCGAGCCCGCCTTCCGCTTCCGCACCACCGTGCCGCTCGATGCCGCCGAGCGCACCGCCATCCGCGCCAGCCTCCAGTTCGGCGACGCCCCGCTCGACCGGCTCGACCTCGGCCCCACCCCGGAGGCGGCCGGGGGAGCCGGCGATCTGCAGGTGCGCCGCGTGCGGCTGCCCGGCACGAGCCGGCGCGAGACCTTCGTGGAGGCCTCGCTGGCCGTTCCCACCACCGACTGGACCCTCTCCGTGCTCGCCCCCACCGCCGCCACGGAGAACCTTGCCGGAACCGCCGCGCGCACCTCGGCGGCGCTCATCGGCGTCATCGGCCTCGGCTCGGCCGGCCTGTGGCGCACCCGCCGTCGCCGGCGCGCCCGGGCGGAGGCGCAGGCGGCGGAGGCGCGGCGCGAGCTGGAGGCGCGGGTGGAGGACCGCACCGCCGAGCTCAGCGCCGCCAACGCTCAATTGCGCACCGAGATGGAGGAGCGCCGTCGCGCCCGCCTCGCCATCGATGCCTTGCAGGACGAACTGGTGCAGGCGAGCAAGCTCGCCGTGCTGGGCCAGATCGCCGCCGGCCTCGCCCACGAGGTGAACCAGCCGGTGGCCGCCATCCGCACCTTCGCCGACAACGCCCGCGCCTTCCTCGATCGCGGCGAGCCGGCGCCGGCCGCGCAGAATCTCTCGACCATCGCCGGCCTCACCGAGCGCATCGGCGCCATCACCGGCGAATTGCGCGCCTTCGCCCGCAAGTCCGCGCCGCGGCTGGAGCCGGTGGAGATCGGCACGGTGGTGGACGGCGCGTTGCTGCTGCTGCGCTACCGCCTGCTGCAGAACGCCATCGACCTCACCGTCGCGCTCGACCTGCCGCAGGCGCAGGTGCTGGGCGACCGGGTGCGGCTGGAGCAGGTGTTCGTCAACCTCATCCAGAACGCCACCGAGGCGCTGGGAGAGCGGCCGGGCGCCGCCATCCGCATCGCCTCCGTCACCGGGGCCGACACGGTGGCGGTGACGGTGGCCGACAACGGCCCCGGCCTGCCGCCGCAGGTGCTGGAGACCCTGTTCCTGCCCTTCACCACCACCAAGCCGCAGGGGCTGGGGCTGGGGCTGGTGATCTCCAAGGACATCATCGCCGAATGCGGCGGCTCGCTGACGGTCGAGAACCGCGACGGCGCCGTCTTCACCATCACGCTGCCGAGGGCCCAATGAGCGATGTCGCCTTCATCGACGACGACGAGGCGCTGCGCGCCGCCAACGTGCAGGCGCTGATGCTGGCGGGGCTGACCGCCGACGGCCATCCCTCCGCCGCCTCGGCGCTCGCCGCCATCGACGCGGATTTCCCCGGCATCGTCGTCACCGACGTGCGCATGCCCGGCATGGACGGGCTGGAGCTGTTCCGCCGCCTCAGGCGCATGGACCCTGACCTGCCGGTCATCCTCGTCACCGGCCACGGCGACATCGCCATGGCGGTGGAGGCCATGCGCGAGGGTGCCTACGACTTCCTCGCCAAGCCCTATCCGGTGGACCGGCTCGTCACCTCGGTGCGCCACGCCCTCGACCGCCGGCGGCTGGCTCTGGAGAACCGGGAGCTGAAGCGCAGCGTGGAGGCCGCGCGCGCCGACCTGCCCCTGCTCGGCTCCACCCCGGTGATGGAGCGCATGCGCCAGATGCTGCGCCAGATCGCCGACGCCGACGTGGACGTGCTGGTGGAGGGCGAGACCGGCTCCGGCAAGGAAGTGGTGGCCCATGCGATCCACCGCTGGAGCCGCCGCGCCGCCCGCCCGCTGGTGGCGGTGAATTGCGGCGCCCTGCCGGAGACGGTGATCGAGAGCGAATTGTTCGGCTACGAGGCCGGCGCCTTCACCGGCGCGCTGAAGAAGCGCGTGGGGCGCATCGAGCACGCCCACGGCGGCACGCTGTTCCTCGACGAGATCGAAGCCATGTCGCCGGCCCTGCAGGTGAAGCTGCTGCGGGTGCTGGAAGCCCGCGAGATCGCCCCCCTCGGCACCAACGAGACGCGCCGGGTGGACATCCGCGTCGTCGCCGCCTCCAAGGTGGACCTGCCGGCGCTGGTGCGCGCGGGCAGCTTCCGCGAGGACCTGTATTACCGCCTGCACGTGGCGGCCGTGCGCATCCCGCCCCTGCGCGAGCGGCGGGCGGACGTGCCTTTGCTGTTCGGCCATTTCCTCGCCCGCGCGGCGGAGCGCTTCAACCGCCCGCCGCCGGATCTGGACGCGGACGTGCGCCGCCATCTCGCCGAGCACGACTGGCCGGGAAACGTGCGCGAGCTGGTTCATTACGCCGAGCGCGTCGCCCTCGGCCTGATGGAGCCGACCCCGGCGCCCGCCGCGGACGAGGCCGGCGGCGAGACCCTGCCCGAGCGGGTGGACCGCTTCGAGGCCGGCGAGATCCGCGCCGCGCTGGAGGCCAACCAGGGGGACGTGCAGGCCACCGTCGCGGCCCTCGGCATCCCGCGCAAGACCTTCTACGACAAGCTGCGCCGCCACGGCATCGACCAGGCGGCCTACCGCTCCGGCCGCCAGCGCGCGTGAGCCGGCGACGCCCCCTCAGCCCGCGTTGCCGGGAAAGGTGCGGGCGAACAGCTTGCCCTCGGTGTCCTCGGCCTTCACCGTCACCGGCTCGGCGGAGGGGGTGAAGCTGAAGCGGAAGGTGGGGTCCTCGCTGATGGAGATGCCGCCCTCCATGGCGAAGATGAGCCGCTCGCCCTGCCGCACCTCCACCGCCCGCACGAACCAGGCCGGGGTATAGCCGCGCGTCGTCGGATCGAGCTGGAGCCCCGAGAAGTTGGGATGGCGGATCTGCACCTGCGCCTCGGTCCGTCCGCCCGACGCGCTGGCGGGAAACACGCGGAACCGCATCTCGCCGAGCCGGGCGATGGAATCCGCCGTGTCCTTGGTGGCGGGGGCGGAGCAGCCCCCCGCCGCCTTCACGAAGCTCTTCGCCATGTGCAGGGTGCCGTCGCTGGTCTCCACCACGGCGCGCACGAAGGAATAGGAATTCACCCGCACCCTGAGCGAGAGCGAGAAATCCCGCACGTCAGCGCCGAAGCTGAAGCGGCCGGCCATGGGCGCGGGGTTCTCGTCCACCACCAGCGTCACCGCCTTCAATGTCCGCGGATCGCCCGGCGGCAGCGCGAGGGCGATGGTGAGCGGCACCAGCGCCGCATCCTCCGCCCGCCCCGGCGCCTCCAGCGTCACGATGCCGTCGGCGTCGCCCACCTCGGCGGAGGGGAAGAGATCGGGCCGGATGGAAATCCACGTGCCTTCCTTCTCCGGCGCGTTGGCCTGCGCCAGCGCCGGCCCAGCGCCGCAGGCGAGCGCGAGCGCAAGCACCAGCGCGGACAGGCCGGGAGCGTGCCGCTTGGCTGCGGCGGGCGCCCGGCGGTGGGGCGCGGAGCAAAGGGTGGAGCAAAGGATCATGGCGCATCTCCATCCCGGGGCCGGGCGCGGGGCGGCGCGGCGGCCGTATGGCTCGTCCGGACGCGCGGGGACGGGGCGGATTCGACCGCGCCGTGCCGCGCGGGGGCGGCCTTTTCCTGCATTTTACGACTGTGCGCCGTTTGCGGCCAGCGTGGCCGCCGGCGCGTCAGCGGGCGAGGCAGATCAGCTGCACGACCGCGGCGGCAATTGCGGCGTTCGCCGGCTGCGACAGGTGCAGGCGGTCGGTCCAGGCCGGATCGACGCCCCGCATCGCCGCGCCGGTATCGAGAAGCGGCAGGCCGCGCGCCTGCGCCACCTGCCGCACCACGGCGCGATAGGTTTCCAGCCGCATGTCGGCCTCGGCATTGCCGAGGGGCGGCGGTGTCAGAAGCAGCACCCGCCCGCCCTGCGCAAGGCGGCGGTCCACCAGCGCATCCAGCCCCTTCCGGAACGCAGCCGGATCGAGCGGGCCCTCGGGCAGCCGCCCGTAATTGCCGAAATCGTTGGTGCCGAACAGGATGACGGTGAGCGCTGTGGTGGGCGCATCGCGCCAGCGCGCCAGCCCCTCCGCGCTGCGGTCGCCGGGATAGCCGTGGTTCACCACCGCCACCCCGCCCCCCAGCAGCCGGCCCACCTCCTCTGGAAACGGCAGACGGCTGCGCGACATGGGATAGGCGTTGATGGGCGGCAGGCCGTGGGTCTCGGTACGGTCGAAGCCGTACGTCAGGCTGTCGCCCTCGAAGGTGACGGTGCCGCCGGGGGGAACGGGAATCTGGTCCGCCCGGCAGGCCGCCGCCGCGCGGGCGGGTGAGATGGCGGCGACGAGCAGCGCCAGCGCCAGCAGAAGGCGCGCCGGTGCCCGCCCCGCACACGCACGCCCCAGGTGTTGCCCCGCCATGTCCCCTTCCGTCGCTCCCCGGCCGGCGCACGCACGCGCGCTCCGCAAGCCGGATCGGGGCGCGAGGCGGGAACTGTCTCATCGTTCGGCCGGGCGCGGCATGCGCCCGCCTGCCGCATCGAGGGCCGGCACGGGCGGCGCCATCGGTTCCGCCGGCTCGACGGGCAGGCCCGCCAGCGCCCAGCCGTCCACACCGTCGGGGTACCAGGCGACGGCGCGATAGCCATCCGCCAGCGCGCGGCGGGCGGCATTCCACGACATCCAGCACTGCCGCTGGCAGAACAGCACCAGCGGGGCGGTCCGGTCGCCCCCGGTCGCCTGCGCGAGACCGGCGCGGAAATAGGCCTCGGCCTCCGGCGTGAGCGCGCCGAAGCCGGTGTTGGGCAGCCACAGGGCGCCCGGGATGCTGGCGTGAGGGGCATCGCGCCAGACGGTGCCCTCCGGCAGCGCGGCCGGACGGGGCGGACGGGGCAGCACGTCCACGAAGGCGGCGCCCTTGGCGCGCCACAGCTCGGCCGCCTGCGCCGTGTCGAGCACGCGGGCGCCGGCGAGGGTTTCCGGGGTCGGCGCGCGGTAGGCATCCATGCGGTAGCCGTCGGGCTCGGGCGGCGCCTCGGCGGCGCGTGTCGGCCCCGCCGGGAGCGCGAGCAGGGCAAGGATCACCATCGCCTGTGCCGGCCGGCTCCCCGCTCCATGCACGCCCGCGCGACGCTGGCGCCCCTGGGGCGCATCCCGCGGCGGGCGCGGGGCGGACGAGCCGGCGGCGGGCGGGGTCACTGTCCCGGCCTCCCCGCCACGGCACCGTCCGGCGCCGGAGCGATGAGCGCGCCGTCCTCGTCCAGCAGCGGCACGTGATAGGCCAGCAGCACGCCTTCGATGTCGGCGGCGCGCTTGCGCAGGATGGCGTTGAGCCGCTGCTTCCACGCGTGGTCGGTCTGCCGCACGCCCATGGTGATGCGATAGGCGAGGGCCGGGCGCTCGGCCTCATGCAGCAGCGGCACCACCGATAGCGGCGCGGCGGCCTGCGCCGCGAACGTGCCGGCGGTCGGCCCCCACATCAGCGCGCCGTCGATGCGGCCGGCGGCGACGTCGTCGAGCATCTCCTCGGCGGGGGAATCGAAGCGCCGGTCCACCAGCAGCGAATAGGTGCGCGACTTCGGCAGCAGCCCCAGCTCCAGCAGATGATCGGCCGGCGGGGTCGCCGCCACCACGCCGAGGCGGGCCTCCTTCAGGCGCGGATCGGACAGGCGGTCCACGCCGTCGAGCGGTCCGCCCTTGCGCACCACCAGCACGTAGACCGACTGGTAATAGGGATTGGTATGCAGCACCGGGTCGGCCCCGGCGGCATATCCGATGATGACGTCGCACAGCCGTCCGCCGAGCGTGTTGCGGACAAAACCGGGTCCCTGCGGCTGGAAGGTGTAGCGCACCGGCACCTTCAGCTCGTCGGCGACGATGGCGGCAATCCTGTTCTCGAAGCCCTGACCGGCGGCGTTGGAATAGGGCATGTTGGCCGGATCGGCGCACACCCTGAGCGCATCCGCCGACACCTGGTCCGGGATCTGCTGGCCGCGCGCGCCGCCGGACGGGCTCAGCAGCAGGATCGCCGCAAGCCCCCCCGTCGCCAGCGTGGCGACGAGGGGCGCGAACCGTTCGCTATTCGCCGAGGCAGGTCTTTTCCGCATTGGCCGCTCCCGGGGTCTTGTCGTCCCGCTTGGCGGGGCGCACACGCCCGAGCGCCCCGTCGGAGCGCGCGCGTAGGTAGACGTAGATGTCGTCGAGGTAGCACATCACGTTCTTGTTCAGGCCGAACGAGGGCATGACCTTCTCGTTGCCGCCGCCCACGTTCTGCCGGCCGCCCACCACCACCTCGTTGAAATGGTCGTAGTTCATGGTCTGCAGCGATTCGATCAGCGCCGGGGCATAGGTGGAGCCCAAGCCGTCCGGCCCGTGGCACACGTGGCATTCGGCGTGGTAGCGGCGGTAGCCGGAATAGGTGAACCAATCCACGGTGCCATCAGGGCGAATATTGTAGGTGGGCGCGCCGGAGGCGTCGAAATACTTGCCGTCCTCTTCCTTCACCGCCTTGGCATCGCCCGGCTTCTCGGGCTCGGCGGCGCGGGCGGCGCCCGCGAGATGCAGCGAGAGCGCGGCGAGGACAAGGGCGCCGGCGCGCGTCAGATGAACAGATGAAACCACACGATCTCTCCAAGACGTCGGGACAAGGGAGGCGCGCGCCGTCGTTCCGGCTCGCGCCGGCGGACGTCCTGTGGAGCGCCTGTCGATGGCGGAGCCGGCACGGGGCACCGCGGTGCGCGCGTGCCGGCTCCCGATGTCCGCGGCCCGTGGGCCGCCGGTCAGCCCGTCCGCATCATTGCGGGACGGTGAAGACCGTGAGCTGGCCGCCGAGGGCCGTGTAGTTGCTCAGGGCCGCATAGCCGCCCACCGCGCCGAGGCCGGCGTTGGGGTCGGTGAGGCCCGCCGCGAGGCCGATGCCGGCCCAGCCGCCCACACCCGAGAGCACCGCCACATACTGCTTGCCCTGGTGGGTGTAGGTCATGACGTTGCCGATGATGCCGGACGGGGTCTTGAACTTGTAGAGTTCCTTGCCCGTCTTGGCGTCCACGGCCTTCAGGTAGCCTTCCAGCGTGCCGTAGAAGACCACGCCGCCGGCGGTGGCGAGCGCGCCGGACCACACGGAGAACTGCTCCTTGTTGGACCAGACGATCTTGCCCTGGCGGGCATCCCACGCGATGAAGTTGCCCATGCCGCCGTGGCTGTTCGGCGCCGGGAACATGGACAGCGTGGCGCCCACATAGGGCTGGCCGGGGGTGTAGCTCACGCGGAACGGCTCATAATCCATGCACACGTGGTTGGTGGGCACGTAGAACAGGCCCGTATCCGGCGAGAACGCCGCCGGCTGCTGGTCCTTGGTGCCGAGCGCCGCCGGGCAGATGCCGGTGGTGTTCACGTCCTCGCCCTGCTTCTCGGTCGAGTAGCGCGGGACCACCAGCGGACGCCCGAAGGTGGGGCTGTTGCGGTCCATGTCCACCTTGGTGGCCCAGTTCACCGCCGGGTCGTACTTCTCCGCCACCAGCAGCTCGCCGGTCTTGCGATCCAGCGTGTAGCCGAAGCCGTTGCGGTCGAAGTGGACCAGCAGCGGGCGTTCCTGGCCGCCGATCTGCTGGTCGACGAGGATCATCTCGTTGATGCCGTCATAGTCCCACTCGTCGTGGGGGGTCATCTGGTAGACCCACTTCGCCATGCCGGTGTCCGGGTTGCGGGCGAAGATGGTCATGGACCACTTGTTGTCGCCCGGGCGCTGCTTCGGGTTCCAGGTGGAGGGATTGCCGGAGCCGTAATACACGAGATCCAGCTTCGGATCGTAGGAATACCAGCCCCAGGTGCAGCCGCCGCCGGTCTTCCACTGGTCGCCCTGCCAGGTCTTCAGGGACGAATCCTTGCCCACCGGCCTGCCGAGGTCCGTGGTCTTCTCCGGATCGAGCAGGATCTCGTTGTCCGGGCCCATGGAATAGGCGCGCCAGACCTGCTTGCCGGTGGCCATGTCATAGGCGGTCATGTGGCAGCGCACGCCGAACTCGCCGCCGGAAATGCCCACCAGCAGCTTGTCCTTCACCGGGATGACGGTGGCGGTGTTGGTCTCGCCGCGCTTGGGATCGCCGTTGACCTGCGACCACAGCACCTTGCCGTTCTGCGCGTCGAGCGCCACCACCTTGGTGTCGGCCTGGTGCAGGAACACCTTGCCGTCGGCATAGGCGAGGCCGCGATTGACGGTGTCGCAGCACATCACCGGAATGACGTTCGGGTCCTGCTTGGGCTCGTACTTCCAGATGATGCGGCCCTCGTTCTTCAGGTCGAGGGCGTAGACGATGTTGGGGAACGGCGTGTGGACGTACATCACGTCGCCCACCACCAGCGGCGAGCCTTCGTGGCCACGCAGCACGCCGGTGGAGAAGGTCCAGGCAACCTGCAGCTTGCCCACGTTGTCGGTGGTGATCTGCTTGAGCTTGGAATAGCGCGTGTTGGCGTAGTCGCCGGTCTGCAGGACCCACTGGTTGGGGTCCTGGGTCAGCTTCATCACACTGTCATTGGCGCCGGCTGGCGCGACGAAAAAGGCGGTGGCCGCCGCCGCGGCGGTCCAAACCAGAAAACGTTTCATCCGGGCTTCCTCCGATGGATGCGGACCCGCCTCCACGGACGTGGATCGGGAAACGCACTGAGCGTTGTTTTCGCCTTGGGGGACTCCATCTACTTCGGCAGCGTGTCACGACCGGCGTGAATGCCCTGAAGCCATGCGGAGACAGCGCGTCCCGCAGGCCTGCGAACCAACCCCGCGTTCCCCGCACGGAGTTGTTGAAGCCGAAGCTGAGAGGAACGTAAGCAATGTTTTTGCCGGAAGCAATACGCCAATGGTCCGAACAACGCAGAGTTTATACTGCATCTGCGAAGTAACATGCCGCCGCAATGCGGAAACGCGGACGTGGCCGCAGCGCTGCTATTCCCACTCCAGCTCATGATAGGCGGAGGTGGCGTTGCGGGCGTTGAAGTCGTCGAACAGCTGCCAGCGCCCCTCTTCCCCGCGCCCGGCGGTCGACGCCGCCTCGCCGATGGGCCTGCCCTCGCGCACCATGGCACGCACGTCGGCAACGAGGCGCCGCAGGTAGCGCTCGGTCGGCTCCGCCGCCACCGGCCAGGGCACGGCGGCCGGCCCGTGGCCGGGCACCACCTGCGCCACCGGGCGGCGCTTCAGCTCCTCGATGAGGGCGATCCAGCCCAGCGCCTTGCCGTCGAGCGCAGGCACGTGGCCGAGGAACAGCAGATCGCCCAGGAACCAGGTGCGGGTGGCCTCGTCCAGCACCGTGAGGTCGGTGGCGGTGTGGGCGGTGGGCCAGGCCTCCAGCAGCAGCACCCGCTCGCCGATGTCGATGCGGCGGCTGGTGGCCACCGTCTCGTCGGGCAGCACCACGCGCGTGCCCTCCGCGGCCGGGCCGACGAGGCGGCGGGTGGCATCGAGATAGCTCTCCGCCCGCGCGCGCAGGGCATCGGGCAGGTTCGCGTGGCCGATGAAGGTCACCCCGGGACCGGCGAAGGCGGCATTGCCCAGCACGTGGTCCGGATGCATGTGGGTGTTGATCACATAGCGCACCGGCAGCGGCGTGGTGCGGCGGATGGTGGCCTTCAGCCGCTCGCCGGCCTCGAGGCTGCCGCCGGTGTCGATCACCGCCACCGCCTCGCGCCCCACCACGAAGCCGGCATTGCCGACGAAGCCCAGGTTGGCCGGCAGCGCCAGCGCATAGGGCGCGCGATGCACGAACACCCCCTGCGCCACCTCGGTCACCGGCAGGGGCGTGATCGCGCGGGCGGGCGGAGACTGGACGGGCGCAGCCGGTGGGGCGGTCGCGCCCGGCGCGGGCGGATCGGCTTCGGCCCGCACGGCTCCGGGCGACGCCCAGATGATCGCGCACAGGACCGCCGCCGTGGCTGCGCGGGCGCGAATCGAACCGCGACTTCCCATGCCACGAGCGGCAGTGCCCGGACCGGCCGCGTGGCGCGGCGGGACCTGTCCGAGCGGACGGGACGCGGGCGCGCCCGGCGGACAGGCGCCGGCGGACGACCCCGGACCGCGGTCCCGCTCCCATCGCTGCCGTGGACCGCACGACCGCTGAAGATGACGACACGCGCGACCCATCATCGCCTCCTCAGGTCCCGGCCAGCGTCGGAACACGCGCCACAAGCGCCGCCCGTTCCGCCTCGATCCAGCCGGGCGTGCGGCCGGCACGGGGAACGGCGAGGCGAACCTCCTCCACCACGCGGGTGGGGCGCGGCGCCAGCAGGACCAGCCGGTCGGCCAGCGCCAGCGCCTCGCGCAGATCATGCGTCACCATCAGCACCGCCATGTCCCGCCGGCCGGCCGCCGCCAGCACGCAGCGACGCAGCTCGGCTGCCGCCGGAGCATCGAGCGAGACGAACGGTTCGTCCAGCACCAGCAGGTCCGGGTCCACCGCCAGCGCCCGCGCCAGCGACACCCGCCGCGCCAGCCCCAGGGACAATTCTCCCGGATAGCGCGCGCGGTGCGCCTCCAGCCCGAACATGGCGATCAATGGCCCGAGGTCCATCCCCCGTCGCGCCCTCGGCAGCACGAGGCGGATGTTCTCCTCCACCGTGCGCCACGGCAACAGGCGCGGCTCCTGAAAGGCGATGCCGATGGGAAGGCGCGCCGGATCGGGCGTCACCGTTCCCTCGAAATCCCGGTCGAGGCCTGCGAGGATGCGCAGCGTCGTGGTCTTGCCGCAGCCGGAGGGGCCGATGAGGCAGGTGAATTCCCCGCCCGCAAGCGAGAGGGTGAGGTCGCGCACGGCCTCCATCGCCTCCCCGCCGGGGCGCCGGTAGGTCTTGGCCGCGATGCGGGCTTCAACGAGCTTCGAGGCGCCAGCGTCGGGCATGAGCTTCCATGGGTTGCAGCACCCCATATTCCACCGCCAGCATCACCGCCATGAAGGCCAGCGCATAGCCCAGCACGGCGGCCACATCGAACAGCTGGAAATAGACCGAGATGGCATAGCCGACGCCGTTGGGCCGGCCCAAAAGCTCCACCACCAGCACGATCTTCCACACCAGCGCCAGGCCGGAGCGCGCCGCCCCGGCAAGATGCGGCTGAAGCTGCGGCAGCACCAGGTGGCGCATCCGGTCGACGAACGACAGGCGGAAGGCGCGGCCCATCTCGTCGAGCTCGGGGGAGAGCGCGCGGGCCCCCTCGCGCACCAGCACCGCCACCGTGGGCATCTTGTTGAGCGCCACCGCCAGCACCGCCGCCGCCTCGGTGAGGCCGAGCCAGATGTAGCAGAGCACGGTGATGACGAGGGCCGGCGTGTTCAAAAGCAGCACCAGCCAGGTGTCGAACGCGAGGTCCAGCCGCCGCAGGCGCCCGAACGCGAGCCCGATCACCGCCCCCACCGCCATGGCGAGGACGAATGACACCACGACCCGCGCCAGCGTGGCGGCAAGATTGGCGGCGAGCGCGCCGGTGCCCGCCTCCCGCACCAGGAAGGCCAGCACCGCCTCCGGCGGCGGCAGGGCACGGCTGGGCGCGGCCGTCGCCACCACCTGCCACAGCACCAGAAGCGCCAGCAGCGAGCCGGCGCGGACGGCAACGGCGGGCAGAATGGCCCTCATCGCGCAGCGGGCTCGGGATCGAGATAGAGGCCCTCCGGCAGGCGGGGCGCCGGGCCGACCAGCTGCGCCCCGCCGAGCTTCGCAAGCACCTCGTAGAGCGCCGCAGCAGCCTTGCGCTCGGCGGCGATGGGCAGGTCCGGCACGCCGGCGATGAAGCCGCGCCGGAGCGCGGCGAAGGTGGCTTCGTCCGGCGCCTGCATCTGCGGTCGCGCCGCTGCCCATGCCGGACCCGACAGCGCCGCATCGGAGGAGGCGAGCGCGGTCTTGGTGGCCCGGGAGGCGGTCGCGAAGCCCGCCACCACATGGGGATGGGCGCGGGCGAAGGCGCCGTCGAAGATGTAGCCCACCAGCGTCGGCGCGGGCGCGATGCCGAGCCCGCGCACCAGATCGGCCACGCTCACCAGCCGGCGGAAGCCCTTGGGCTCCAGCCGCGCGCAGAAGGTCCAGTAGAGCAGCGCGGCATCGAGCCGGCCCTGCTCCAGCTCGGCGGCGAGCAGGGGCGGGGCGGCGAAGACGGGCTGCGCGGCGCTCTCCAGGTCGAGGCCGGAAGCACGGGCGTGGGCCTTCAGCAGCAGCCAGCTCTTGTCGAGCGCGCCGCCCGCGACGCCGAGACGGCGGCCGGCGAGATCGGCGACGCTGCGGACCGGCGAGCCGTCCGGCACCATCACCGCACCCTCGGATGAGGAGAAGGGCAGGTAGCGCAGGTCTCGCCCCTCGGCCTTCACCCGCGCGGCCCAGAGCAGATCGCCCAGCATGGCGTCCACCGCGCCGGCCTGGAAGGCGATGCGGCCCGCGTCGTTGCTGGCGAAGCGCGTCGTGGCGAGGGTGACGCCGCTGGCTGCGGCGAGCCCCAGCGCCTCCATGGCCGCGATCTCCCACGCGCCGGAGCCGAACTGCAGCAGGCCGAGCCGCAGCGGCGGAGCCTCGGCGGCGGTTCCCTGCGCGGGACGAGCGGGAGTGGCACGGGCGGCGCCCGGCGCGACGAGCAGCCCCGCCGCGAGTGCGAGCATGCGACGGCGCGTCAGCATCGCTGCCTCCCGGTCGGGGCCCGCCGCGCGGGCGGAGGACCGTGCGCCCTCCTTCGTCCCGCCACTGTGGCGAGGCCCTGCGGGCCTGTCCATAACGATCTGGAAAATAACGACTTTATGAGAGATTCCTAAGAGCGGGCGGGCCGCTCCCGGAACACGCGCTCAGAACTGGAAGCCCACCTGGAGGCGCCCCTGCTGGCGCTCGAAGTTGACGAGGTCGAGCGAGGAGACCACCGGGAAGTCGGCGCTGCCGGCGATCTGGAACGACCACGCGGCCTTCACGTAGAACTGCGGCGTCACCTGCGCGTAGAGGGTGGGGCCGACGAACAGGCCCCAGCCCTGCCGGTCGCCCAGCGTGGCGCCGTCATAGGCCGCAAGGTAGCGGGCCTCGCCGCCGAGGAAGATGTCCTTCGCCACCTGCGCCGTGAGCGCGCCGGAAATCTCCAGCCCCGACCCGGACGACCACAAGCCGATGCCGTTGTCGTTTTCCCGCTCCCATTCCGGCTGGTAGACGAGGTTCACCGCCGCGAACAGGAAGTTGGACACGATCTCCGCATCGGCGGCGAGGCGGAACTCGATGCCGTAGGCGGTGCCCTGCTCGCCGGTGAGCTCGTCCAGCCGTGACCATTCCGGCTCGATGCTCAGCGACAGGCCGATGGGCGAGGTGCGGTGATCGAGGAAGCGGTATTTCAGCTCGAAGAAGGCGCCAGCGAGCCCGCTGCTGCGGGTGTTGTCGAAGCCGGGAATGCCGGAGATGTCGAAGCCCGCCAGCGCGCCGCCGACTGCGAACTTCAGGTTGTCGGTGATGGAATATTCGAACTCCGCCTCGCCCGAATAGGCGCCGTAGTGCCCGCCGAGCTTGCCGAGCCGGCCGTCTACCGTGAAGGTGAGCTCCTTCTCGCCCTTCTCGCCGGTATCGGTGCCCAGCGTGAAGCCGAAGATGTTCTCGGTCTCGATGCCCTCCGCGGCCTCGCCGTGGGCGCCCGGCTTGTCGTCGTCGTCATCGCCGGAATGGGCCAGGCCAGCGCCGGCGGCGCAGGGCAGCAGCGCCACGCCCAGCAGCAGTGACGCAAGGTAATTCCGCTCCCGCCCGTATGTCCGCCCGTTCATGGCGCCCCGCTCCCCTGTTCTTCTTGTGCGCAATTGCGTACCGAAGGGCTTCGCAGCGTCAATCGGGCGGATTCTTATTATCCATTCAAGGTGGCGTAACCGGTGCAGAAGGTGCAAGCCTGTGTCCGGATAGCAACGATTACGTATTCGCGCCGTGAAATTCCTGGCACGGCGCGGCCCGCCCTGCCGCGCCGCAGCGACGAATCGCAGCCGGTGGCGGCCATGCGGCTCTTGCGCCCGCCATGCGGTTGATGGAACATGACGCGTGATTTTCGTGCGGGGAAACAACCGCGGCGCACCGGCCTCCGGGGCGAAGCCACCCGCTAATGTTTCCCCCTGCACGGAGCTGCGCCGATGGCGGAATCCGCCCCCATTCTCCACATCATCACCCCGCTCGCCCATGTGAGCCCGTTCGACGTGAACATGGCCGTGGACGCAGGCTACGGCGCCATCGCGCCCTATTCGCGCGTCGCCCTCGACGAGGTGCGCGACCTCACCCAGGACATGATGTTCTCCCGCGCCCCGCAGGCGGCGCCGCGCACCGGCCTGTTCATCGGCGGCAAGGATGCCGGCCTTGCCCTCGACATGGCGGAGGCGGCGCGCGCGGCGATCTTCCCGCCGTTCGAGATCTCCATCTTTCCCGATCCCGCCGGCTCCTTCACCACCGCCGCCGCCATGATCGCCAAGGTCGAGCAGGCGCTGGTGAAGTCCCGTCCCGCGGGGCTGAAGGGCGCGGCCGTGCAGATCTACGGCGCCACCGGCGTGGTGGGCTCCATCGCCGCCGTCATCGCCGCCCAGGCGGGCGCGCACGTCACCCTCGTCAGCCATCGCGAGATCGCGGCGGTGGAGGCGAAGGCCGCCGACATGAAGGCCCGCTTCGGCCTCCACGCGGACTGCGCCGCCGCCGTGACCGACGACGACAAGGCGCGGCTCGTGCCCGAGGCGGAGGTCATCCTCGCCACCGGCAAGGCGGGGGTGGAGATCCTGAGCGCCGCCCATCTGGAAGCCGCGAAGCGCCTGAAGGTGGCCGCCGATGTGAACGCGGTGCCCCCCGCCGGCATCGCCGGAATCGGGGCGTTCGACGCAGCGGCGGCGCTGCCCCACGGCATCGGCATCGGCGCGCTGGCCATCGGCAATCTCAAATACGCGGTGCAGCACACCCTGCTGAAGCGCATGTGCGAGACCGACCGGGCGCTGTTCATCGATCTGCCGGCGGTGTTCGCGCTCGCCCGCGAGCTTGATGCGTGAGGCGCCGGCCATGAGCGCCCCTGCCCCTGCTTCCATCCCAAAGACCCGGCTCAGCCTCGCGGCGAGCGTCGCGCCGCTGGTGGATGCGCTGATCGAGGATGCCGAGCGGCTGCGCCTCTCGGTGTTCCGCGGCCCGCGCGACGCCCTGATCGTCGACGCCGGCATCGCCGCGCGCGGCGGCATCGAGGCCGGCCGGCGCATCGCCGAGATCTGCCTCGGCGGGCTCGGACGCGTCACGCTCACGCCGGGCGGGCGCTTCTCGCCGTGGGAGACGCTGGTCGGCGTCTCCACCACCGATCCGGTGCTCGCCTGCCTCGCCAGCCAGTATGCCGGCTGGAGCCTGGCGTCCGGCGATTTCTTCGCCCTCGGCTCCGGGCCCGGGCGGGCCACGGCGGCGGTGGAGCCGCTGTTCGCCGAGCTGGGCTATCGCGACCATGGCGCGCGCATCGCGCTGGTGCTGGAAACCGCCATCGTCCCTCCCGCCGAGGTGGTGGACGAGATCGCCGCGCGCTGCGCCGTCGCCCCGCGCGACATCACGCTCATTCTCACCCCCACCAGCGCGCTCGCCGGCACGGCCCAGATCGTGGCGCGGGTGCTGGAGGTGGCGCTCCACAAGGCCCACGCCCTCCACTTCCCGCTGGAGCACATCGCCGACGGCATCGGCTCCGCGCCCCTGCCGCCACCCTCGCCGGATTTCCTCACCGCCATGGGCCGCACCAACGACGCCATCCTCTATGGCGGCGACGTGCAGCTGTTCGTCCATGGCCCGGCGGAGGCCGCCGAGGCGCTGGCCGCGCAGCTCCCCTCCGGCGCCTCGCGCGACCACGGCCGGCCGTTCGCCGAAGTGTTCCGCGGCTATGACTGCGATTTCTACAAGGTGGACCCGCTCTTGTTCTCGCCCGCCCGCGTCACCGTGAGCGCCCTCGACCATGGGGTGAGCTTCACCGCCGGCGCGTTCGAGCCGGAGCTGATCGCCCGCTCGTTCGGAGGCTGAGGTGGACGACCTCGTCATCTTCGCCGAGCGGGCGGACTGGCACACGCGCGGCCTCCTTGCCGCCCTGAAGGCACGCGGGCGCAAGGCGCGCGTCCTCTCCCTGCGCGACTGCGGCTTCGCCGTGGGCGAGACGGCCCATGGGCTGCTGCTGCCCGGCTTCGGCGATGCCCTGCCTGAAGCCTGCTTCGTGCGCTCGGTGCCCGCCGGAACGCTGGAGCAGGTGACCCACCGCCTCGGCGTGCTGCATGCGCTGCGCGAGCTGGGGGTGCGGGTGATGAACGATGCCCGCGCCATCGAGCGCTGCGTGGACAAGAGCGCCACCACCTTCCTCCTCGCCCGCGCCGGCCTGCCCACGCCGCGCACGCTGGTGCTGGAGGACGCAGCCACCGCCCGCCTGCTGGTGGATCAGGCGCCCGGCGACACGGTGCTGAAACCCCTGTTCGGCGCGCAGGGCCGCGGCCTCGCCCGCCTCGCCCCCCGCGCCGCCCTTCCGGAGCCGGACACGGTGGGCGGAGTATATTACCTGCAGGATTTCGTCGGCGCCGGCGGCGGAGGGGATGCGCCGCACGAGGATTTCCGCGTGTTCGTGGTGGGCGGGCGCGCCGAAGCCGCCATGGCCCGGCGCGGCGCCTCATGGATCACCAACATCCACCAGGGCGCCACCGGCGTCGCGGTGCCGGCCGAGGGCGCGCTGGCCGACCTCGCGGTGCGCGCCGCCACCGCCGTGGGCGCCGCTTACGCGGGGGTGGACGTGATCGCCGACGCAGCCGGGCGCCTGATGGTGCTGGAGGTGAATTCCATGCCCGCATGGCGGGGCCTGTTCGACGCCACCGGCCGCACCATGGCCGAGCCGCTCGCCGCCCTGCTGGCGGGCGAGACCGTGGCGGCCTGAGGAGCCCCGATGCGTCCGCTCATCCCCTCCCGCGCCCCTGCCCGTCCCGAGGAGCGGCGCCGCGCCGTCCGGTGCCGCCCGGTCCCCTGCGACCCGGCTGGGCCGGCAGCGCCCCGCCGCACGCCGGCGATTGCGCGCGCGCTCCACCCCGCCGAGCCATCCTGCGTCGGGCCGGCGCCCATGCCCGCCATGGCCCCACGCCCCGCGCGGATATCCGGGCGGCGGCGTCCCGCATCTGGCGGGGGCGATGGCTCTGCCTTGCTCCCGCCGACCGGCGGCGCGGCGGTGGATCACACCACCCGCCGCGCGCACGCCCCCGCGCGACCGGCACATCCGGAAATCTGCTCTGCCGACGCTGCACCTCCGCCGACGGCGACCTGTCCCGCACCGCGCCTCCCCCGACCGAATGCCGGCAGGCGCACCAGCCACGCCCGGGCTCCAGCCGCCATCCCGCCCACGACGGGCGTGGCGGGCCGCGCCCCGCGGACAAGGCGGCATCATCCGGATCCGACCGGCCCCGGCCTGCGCCGGCCAGGGACGACCCGTGTCGTGACAGCCGCCGAGGAACGTGGCGCCGGACGAGCGCCGCGCCCCGCCCGGCAGATCAACCGGCGGACCCGTCCAGGCACGCCCGCCGTTACCATTCGACCGCTGTCCGCGCGCGGGCCGAGCCGGCGGCATCATCCGGATCCGACCGATCCCGGCCTGCGCCGGCCGGGGACGGCCCGTGTCGTGACAGCCGCCGAGGAACATGGCGCCGGACGAGCGCCGCGCCCCGCCCGACAGATCAACCGGCGGACCCGTTCATCCGGACCCGCCGTTGCCATTCGGCCGCTGTCCGCACGCGGGCCGGGCCGGCGGCCGGCGGGAGCGGTGGGAGGGGCCGGTGCGGGTGTTCGTCCTTGAGTTCGTCACCGGCGGCGGCCTGCGCGGAGAGGCCTTGCCGCCCTGCCTTGTCGCCGAGGCGGCGCTGATGCGGGACGCCATGCGCGCCGATCTTGCCGCCATCCCGGCGGTGACGTCGGTGCGCCTCGCCGCCGACGATCGCCTCCCGCTCGCCGGCGCGCGGATGATCGCTGCGGCCGACGACCCGTGGGCGGCGTGGTCCGAGATGGCGCGACAGGCGGATGTGGTGTGGCCGGTGGCGCCGGAGACCGGCGGCGTCCTCGCCCACCTGGTGCGGCGCCTGCGGCAGAGCGGCGCCCGCGTGCTCGCGAGCGCGCCCGAGGCCATCGAGATCGCAACGAGCAAGATGGAAACAGCCCGGCGCCTTGCTGCAGCGGGCCTGCCGCACATCCCCACCTTTCCGCTGGCGACCGCGCCCGACTGGCCCGGCCCGCGCGTGACCAAGCCGGATGACGGCGCCGGATGCGAGGACACGCGCGTGTGGCCGGCCGGCACGCCGCTTCCGGCACCGGATGGCGCCGCGCGGCTGGTGGCGCAGCCTTATGTGGAGGGCCTGCCGGCGAGCCTGACCGTTCTCGCCGATGCCCGCGGCGTCCGCCTGCTCGCGGTCAACCGCCAGCACATCCGCGCGGAGGGCGGGCGGCTGCACCTCGCCGGGCTGACGGTGGCGGCGCTGGACGATCCGGACGGGCGGCTCGGGCGGCTCGCCGCCGCCGTGGCGGAGGCCATTCCCGGCCTCGAGGGCCTGTTTGGCATCGACATCCTGCTCACCGCCGAAGGCCCGGTGGTGGTGGAGGTGAACCCGCGGCTCACCACCGCCTATGCCGGCCTGCGCCGGGCGCTGGGGATCAATCCGGCGCGGCTGGCGCTGGGGCTCGACGCCGCCGGTGCGGTCGCGGCCCGGCCGGTGGAGGTCGCCCTCGCATGAGCCAGCTCATCCTCGGCTGGGACGTGGGCGGTGCCCACCTCAAGCGCGCCGTGCTGGCGCCGGACGGCACGCTGCTGGCTGTGGACATGACCGCCTGCCCCCTGTGGCAGGGGCTGGACCGGCTGGATCAGGCCATGGCCGCGCTGCCGCCCGTCGAGGGCCGGTCCGTCGCCACCATGACCGGCGAGCTGACCGACCTGTGGCCGGACCGCGCGACCGGCGTCACCGCCCTTGCCGCCGCGCTCACCGAGCGGCTCGGGGCGGACCTGCTGCTGTACGCAGGCCGCGCCGGCTTCGTGGCGCCGGAAGCGGTGGGCGGCCATGTGGCCGATATCGCCTCCGCCAACTGGCACGCAACCGCGGCGGCTCTGGCCCGCGCGCTGCCGGCCGGCGTCCTGGTGGACATCGGCAGCACCACCGCGGATCTGGTGTATTTTGCCGGCGATTCAATTCACTTTGCCGGCTATAGCGATGCCGAGCGGCTGGAGACTGGTGAACTGGTCTACAGCGGCGCGGCCCGCACGCCGGTGATGGCGCTGGCCCAAGCGCTGCCGTTCCGGGGCCGGCGCGTGCCGCTGATGGCGGAGCATTTCGCCACCGCAGCGGATGTCCACCGCCTGACGGGCGACCTGCCGGACGGCGCCGACCTGCACCCGGCGGCGGATGGCGGGCCGAAGACGCGGGAAGCCAGCGCCCGCCGGCTTCTGCGCATGGTGGGCCGGGATCTGGGACCGGCGACGCTGGAAGAGGCGGAAGCGCTCGCGCGGGCGGCCGCGGAGGCGCAGATGCAGCGTCTTGCGGACGCGCTCGATCTCGTGGCATCGGCCACCGCGATCCCTCCCGGGGTGCCCCTGGTCGGCGCCGGGGTGGGCCGCTTCCTTGCCGCCCGCCTCGCGACGCGCGCCGCCCGGCCCTATGCCGATGCCGGCCTGCTGCTGGCCGGCGCGCCTGCGTTGGCTGGCCCCGCCGCCGATTGCGCGCCCGCCGTGGCGGTGGCGCGGCTCGCGCGCTGAGCGGGAACGGGAGCGACACCGCCTTCACGCGCCAGCGGGGACGACGGAGCGGCGCCGGGAGAGGCCCGTCAACTTCCGGCGAAGCTTCATCCCGCGCGGGAACGCCACGGCCCGCCACCGCGCGGCGCGAAGCCGGCGGCCGGCCGGCCCCACCGGGGCCGATGCATCGCGAGCGGGCGCCGGTCGGCCCTTCAGGCCGCCGCCCCGAGCCGGTCGCGCCGATTTTACTTCTTGGAGCCGTCGGCGTTGAACTGGGCGAGGAAGGCGATGAGATCCTTGCGCTCGTCCTCGTTCTTGATGCCGGCGAAGGCCATCTTGCCCTTGGGCGCCAGCACCTTCGGGTTGGTGATGTAATTGTCCAGCGTCGCCTCGTCCCACACCTTGCCGGCGGCGGCGCCGTCCTTGATGTCCTGCGAGTAGGAGAAGCCCTCGAAATGCGCCCACTTGGCGCCGACGATGCCGTTCAGCGGCGGGCCCACCTTCACCTTGGCGTCGGGGCCGATGGCGTGGCAGGCCATGCACTTCTTGAACGCGGTCTCGCCCTTCGCCACGTCCGGGTCGGCGAACGCGCTGCCGGTGGCGGCGATGAGGGCGAGGGAAGCAAGCAGCAGGCGCATCAGGCGTTCCTCTTCTAGGCCGGTTGATCCGGCGACATCGTGGTACGGGCAGGTGGGGTCACTGGAGCACGAGCATCTCGCCCTCGCCCCCGGCGAGCCGGTCGCCCACAAGGCGCACCGCGCGCCCGGACAGGCGGCCGCCGAACACCGCGGCCAGCTCCGGCACCCGCCGGGCCAGCAGGGCGAGCATGATGAAATCCTGCGGGCCGGCGTCCACGAAGCCGGGGGCGGGCGCCTCCGGCGGCGTGGCGAGGAGGAGCGTGCCGCGCCGCATGCCGCGCCCGGCACCGGGGCCGAGCCTTCCCGCCACCGCCAGCGTGCCGGCGATGAGCCCTTCCGCCGCGCGCGGGCCGGCATCGCCGCCCACCAGCACCAGCCCGCCGCGCAACCGCGCGCCGAGGCGCGGCCCCACCGAGCCGGCGATGGAGACGGTGCCGCCGCTCATGCCCCGCCGTTCGCCGGGCAGCGCGCCGCCGACGTCGGCGCCGGCATCGCCGGCGACCTCGATGCGGCCACCGGACAATCCGGCCGCAAGGCTGTCGCCCGCCGACCCGTGAATGCGCAGGAGGCCGCCGCTCATGCCCGCGCCGGCGCGCACGCCCACCGGCCCCTCGACGCGGATTTCCCCCGCCGCAAGGCCGGCGCCGACGCCGTCGAGCCGCGCATCCCCGGAGATGACCAGCACGCCCGGCGCGCCCTCCTCCACCGTGAACAGGTCGCCGAGGGGCGCGACGCCGGCGCCGAGCGGCACCTGCAGGGCAGCGACCTCGGCGGCCACCAGCGCGTCGAGCGCGTCGGGGCCGATGCCGCTCAGGTCGAGTCGCGCGGAAAGCGGCGCGCGCAGGGACAGGCGATAGCCGCGGGGGGCCATATCGGTGACGGTCATCATGCCCCCTCCCCCGCTCGATCGGCCATCAGCGCACGCAGATGGAAGTGAAACGGCCCGAGGTTGCCGCCGTAATTGCCCGCATCCACCGCCACCACGCCTGACGCCGCGCCGAGCCCGCAGACGGCGGCGATGCCGGCGCGCATGCTGGCCGCCACGTCCGCCTCGGTGAGGCCGTCGATGACGATCTCCAGCACGCTCTCCACCCCGTCCGGCAGGGCGCTCTGGGAAACGCCGCGCAGGGTCGGGCAATAGGCATCGTTGGTGGAGGCGATGAGCCCGGCATATTTCGAGCCCACCTTGGAGCCCGAGCGCACCACCCCGCCGGGGAAGGGCATGATGGCGCCTTCCAGCTTGGCCATGGCCGCCACCGCCGCCTCGGCCGCCCCAAGAGCCGCCGGGCGCGAGCGCGCGAGGATGAGGAAATTGCCGCCGCCCACCGCCGCCGTGGTGGAGCCGGTGATGTCGTCGCAGACGAACTCGCCCTCCATCACCGGCACGCGCCAGAAGCGGCGGCCGTCCAGCGCCTTGGCGATCTGGTGGCCGTCGCCGAAATAGCGCAGCGCCTTGCCCAGCGGCACGGCGGCACCGCCGGAAAGCCCGGCGTAGCAGGCCGAGGTGGGCGCCGTGAGCACGCATTGCCCGGCCCGGAGCGGCACCACCTTCTTCAGGTCCTTCAGGGACATGGCGAAGATCAGCACGGCATAGCCGGGGCGCCCGTCCGGGGTCTCGGCGGGGCTCAGCTCACGCTCGATCGCCGCCTCGCAGCCGCAGCCGATGACCGAGGTCGCAAAGCCGGTGAGGCTGGCCGCGGCGGTATGAGCCCAGCGCGGCGTGTCGGCGGTGATGATGAGGCGCGTCCCCGCCATGGGAAAGGCCTCCGCGAAGCTGTCGCGGATCTCGACACCATTGATGACGAGGGCGGACGCAGGGGCCGGCTGGGGCGAAATCTGGCTCATGGCGCCAGCTCCACCAGCTCGGGGCCCTGCCCGTCGCGGATCTCCGAATCCGCGATGCGGTAATGCGCGGACTTCAGCCCCACCGCCTCGTCGAACCAGCGGGCAAGCCGGCGGTCCATCAGCGGATCGGACGGGGGATGGACCGCGTAGGTGCGGCCTTCCGCCAGCGCCACCACCTCGCCGTTCACCACCACCACCTGCCCGTCCTTCATCACCAGCCGGGGAGCGGAGAACATGGCCTCGCGGTCCGCCGCGTCCTCATAGAGCACCACGTCGGCGCGGGCGCCCGGGCCGAGATGGCCGCGATCGCGCAGTCCGAGGGTCCGGGCGGGGGCGGCGCGGGTGACGATGGCGATCTCCTCCAGCGTGTATTCGCGCGAGAGGTCGGCGAGCCTCGTGTGCGCCCGCGCCGCCTTGTGGATGCGGCCGAGATGATCGTCGCGGAACGGCTTGTCCATGAGCAGGCGGATGAGGTGGGGGTAGGAGGTGAAGGGCCCGCCATTGGGATGGTCGGTGGTGAGATAGACCCGCCAGGGGTCCTCGATGCGCAGGAACAGCTCCAGCCCGATGGCCCATTGCAGCGCGTTCACGAACGAGGTGTCGCGATAGCGGAACGGCACCACGCCGCAGGCCGCATCCATCTCGATGTCCATGCCGATCCATTTCTTCGGATCGGCGATGGTGTGGTTGCGGTACTGCGACATCAGATCGGCCGAGGCGGTCACCGTCTGGCCGAACATGACCTGCCCCACGTCCACCGAGATGTGCGGATGAGCGTTCACCGCCTCCGCGATCTCCGCCGCGCCGGAGGAGAAGTGCCGGTCTCCCTCCGTGCCATAGGCGTGGAACTGGATGTGGGTGAGGTGCAGCGGGAAGCCCTCAGACGCGCCGATGGTGTCGAGCGTGGTGCGCACGTTCCCCGGCACGCCGAGATTGCAGCCGTGCAGGTGGATGGGGTGCGGCACGCCCAGCTCCGTCACCGCCCGCTGCAGGGTGTGCAGGATGCGCCGGGGCGTGAGGCCGTAGAACGGGCCCGCCTCGTCGAGATCGAGGGCGCGGCCGTTGAACTTGAAGGCGTTGATCCCGCCGGGGTTCACGATCTTCACGGCGCAGCACTGGGTGGCCTTGAGCATCCACGCCACATAGTCGTTCACCGCCTGCTGGCCCTCGCCGTCGGCGATGAGGCGCAGCAGGAAGTCGTCGTTGCCGAGGACGAGAAAGCCGCCGGTGTCGATGTTCGGGATGTCGGCCATCTCCAGATGGGCATGGCGGGCGTTCGCCCCCACCACCGCCGGCTCGAACACGGTGGTGTAGCCCATCTGCGAGTAGCGGCAGCCGGTCATGTGGGTGGTGGGCGCCGCCCGCCCCCCGCCGCAGCCGCAGAACGCGCCGGACGGCTCGGGATTGAGCAGACGGTCCTCGCTCATGAGCAGGCGGCCGAGATTCACCTTGCCGCCGGCGATGTGGCTGTGCAGGTCGATGCCGCCGGCGAACACCACCGTGCCAGTAGCGTCCACCACCTCCTCGCCCGGGGCGGGCGGCGCGGCGCTAATGATGCGGCCATCCTCCACGAGCACGTCGCGGATCTCGTCGATGATGCCGTTGGCGGGGTCGAACACGCGCCCGCCGGTGATGCGCGTCCTCATGCGCCCCTCCCCGATGCGTCGGTGGCAAGGCCGGCGAAGGCGGCGAATATGGCCCGCGCGGCCGCGCCGACGCTCGGCAGCTCGGCCGGGCGAAGTGCCTGCAACGGCAGGCAGACCACCGAATCCATGCGGAAGACGTGCCCCCCGTGATCGACGCCGGGCGTGCCGACCGGAATGAACACGTCCGGCTCCCGCGCGAACACCGTGTCGGGATGGGCGAGGGCGATCACCGGGCCGCGCGCAAAGTCCGGCGGCGGATCGGGCCGGAAGGCGCTGGCGTGCAGCAGCAGGTCGGCGTCGGCGAGCGCCGCGCGGGTCGAATAGAGCTCCGGTGCATGGCGCGCCGTGCCCGCCCCCACCACCGTGCGCAACGGCCAGCCGAAGCGCCACAGGGCAAGCTGGTGCGCGCCCGTCACATTGTCCCGCCCGCCGAGGGGAAACACCGCCGCGCGGGTGGTGCGGGAAAGCGCATCCACCGCCTGGGCGGCGGCCTCCGCCACCAGGGGCGCATCGGCGGCGGGAAGGGCCGCGGCGCTCCAGGTGAAGACCGCATAGCGCGCCATCCGCAGCGCTTCCGCCAGGGCGAGGAGATCGGCTCCTGCGGCGACCGACAGGTCTCCCACCGCTCGGCCCGCCAGCAGCGCCGCGAGCGCTTCCATGGCAGGTGCGACCTCATCGGGCGCAAGCTCGATTTCCGTCACCTCAAGGGCGGCCAGCGCCTGCCGCGAGGTACCGGAGAGCGGCCCGCCCAGCACCACCACCTTGCGGCGCGCGCCTCCGGCGACGAACACCGGGGCGGCGTCGCCGTCCGCCCCCGGCGGGCGGGCCGGCAGGGCACGGGGAAAGAAGCGCTCGAAAGTCGCGGAGGGGTCCGGCCCCAGCACCACCATGAGGTCGCAGCGGTTGCGCACCTCGGCGAGGGTGGCGGCGATCCAGCCGCGGCGGGACAGGCGCTCGAGGTTGGCGAACAGCCCGTTGGAGGCGGCATGGTCGAGGCTCGCGCCGGCGACCATGGCGAGGTCGTAGAGGCGGCGCAGGCCTTCGAGATCCGCCCCCAGCCCGCTGAAGGCGGCGGCGCGGGACGCGGACAGGTGGCGGGCGGCGGCGGCAGCAGCGGCTTCAAGCGAAGCGGGCTGCCCGCCGACGCGCGGCGCGGGGGCGGGCGCATCGGCACGGGCCAGCAGCCGTGTCGCCTCGGCGCAGGCGACGCGGGGCATCACCCGGCGGCCGGCAACCTCGACCTCGAGGTCGTCGCAGCCGAGGCCGCAGAAGCCGCACACCACGTCGCGGACGATGCGGGGGGCATCGCCTGCAGTCGGTTCCAGCGATGTCATGGCCGTCACCCGCCGGCGAGGGGCGCCGGACGCCGGACGCCGCAAGGGGCGCCGATGCCGGCCTCAGGACGACGGATGACTGAAAATGAGGGTGGTGGCGTGCGGTCTGGGGCCATGGCTGAGCCTTGGGGGTTGAAGGTCCCGATCAAGACGCCGCGGCGGTTGCCCGCTTGTCGTTGCAGTGCGCTTCGGAAATCTCCGTGCGCCATGCGTCTGTTCTTGGCGATGACGCTAGCACAGCCGGCCGGGACGGAAAACCCGTTTGCTGCGCGGCGGATGCGGCGATGCGTTGTGCGCTGCCACAGGGCTGGGATCCATCCGGCGCCCCGGCGTCTCGGCGCACCCCCGCGCGCCCTAGCGGAAGCAGCGCACCTCCGCCTCCGCCTGCGCGCGCCGCAGCTCGGCGATGTTGTCGTCATACTGAGGGGTGTTGCGGAAGATGCTCGCCGCCTGCCCCACGCCCTGCCGCATGGACAGGATGGTCTCCGCCGCCACATAGCGGTCGTAGGGCAGGATCGAGGCGAGCGTATCCACCGAGCAGGCGCAGCGCGTCATCGCCTCGCGCGACTGTCCGTTGGCCGCCATGCAGCCGATCACATAGTCCACGCGGGCGGCGGTGGGGTAATCGTTCTCGCTCGCCAGCGCCGCGCCGCCGGCCACGAGCAGCACGGCGAACGCCTCAAGAGCCCTTCGGATCATGGCTGATCGTCTCCTCCCACAGGCGGCCGCCGGCGGCCTCGCCCACCACGCTGATCCGGGCGATCTGCCCCGGCAGGTCGGGCGCGATCTCGAAGGTGTAGACGAGGCCCGCGAGGCCGCGCATGCGGGCCGCGTTGGCATCGTCGCGGAAGGGGGCGACGGTGACGCGCCAGCCGCGCAGCTCGCGCCCGTCGAGGGTGATGTCCGCCGGCGCCACCTGCGCGGCATCCCGCAGGGCGGCGCGGATCGCGTTCTTGAAGTAGCGCGGATTGCCCTTCAGCACCTTTGAGACCTCGGCGATGTGGTTCTCCAGGAACAGCATCAGCACCGGATTGGTCAGCGCATTCTCGAACGGGCCGGCGGCGCGGTGGCGCTCGGCGGTGAAGAAATCCACCTTGACGTCGCGCGCGTCGCCGCCGGCCGCGCTCGGCTCGATGGTGAGGCGGATGCGGTCGGTGAAGGAGGGGCCAAGCTCCGGGTCGGTCACCGCCCGGCTGTAGGCGTAGGAGAGCACGGAGCCGGAGGCGGTTCCGGCGAGCTGCGGCGTCTCGAACAGGAGATCGGCGGCCTCGGGCGGCTTCTGCACCACGGCCGCCGTTGCCTGCGGCTCGGCCGCCCCTGCCGGGCGGGGCTGGATCAAGAAGCCGGCCGCGAACAAGGCGCAGGCGAGCGCCGTCGCAAGGCCGATGCTGCCGCGCGCGTTCATCCCCGTTCCTCCGCCCCGGCGCGGGGCGGGACGCCGCCCATGGCGCGATAGATGTAGTCCGGCGCCTCGGCTGCCGCTTCCCCGCGGGCCAGCGCCTCCATGCGGGCATGAAGCGGCGAGAGCGAGCAGGCGGGATCGGTGGCGGCGGCATCGCCGGCCAGCGCCATGGCCTGGCAGCGACAGCCGCCGAAATCCATCTCCCGCCGCTCGCAGCTGCGGCAGGGCTCGCGCATCCACTCCGTGCCACGGAAGGCGTTGAAGGCGGGCGAGGCGCGCCAGATGTCGGCGAGGCCATGGTCGGTCACCGACCAGAATTCCAGCCCCGGAATGCTTTCCGCCGCATGGCAGGGCAGCACCCGGCCGGTGGGCGTCACATTCAGCGTGCGCCGCCCCCAGCCGCCGGTGCAGGGCTTGGGATAGCGGGCGTAGTAATCCGGGATCACCATGTCGATCACCAGCACGCCCTCGAGCCGCCGCCGCGCCGCCTCCACCAGTGCCAGGGAGCGCTCCACCTCGTCCCGGTCGGGCATCAGGGCGGCGCGGTTCACCAGCGCCCAGCCGTAATACTGGGTGTGCGCCACCTCCAGCCGGCGGGCGCCGAGCGCCACCGCCAGCGCGATGATGTCTTCCACCTCGTGGATGTTGCCGCGATGGATCACGGCGTTGAGGGTGAGCGGCAGGCCGAGGTCGGTCACCTGCCGGGCGAAGGCGAGCTTGGCGGCATGGCCGCCGGCATAGCCGCCGATGCGGTCGCCCGTCTGCGCCGAGGCGCCCTGCACGGAAAGCTGCACATGGTCGAGCCCGGCATCGGACAGCGCCTCGATCATGGCCGACGCCCGGCCGACGCCGGAGGTGATGAGGTTGGTGTAGAGCCCCTCGGCCGCGCAATGGGCGGTGAGCTCCACCAGATCCGGCCGGGCCGTCGGCTCGCCGCCGGAGAGGTGGACATGCAGCACCCCAAGCGCCGCCGCCTCGCTGAACACGCGCTTCCAGGCCGCGGTATCGAGCTCGCGCTCGCGGCGGTCCAGCTCCAGCGGGTTGGAGCAATACGGGCAGCGCAGCGGGCAGCGGTGCGTCAGCTCCGCCAGGAGGCCGATGGGATGGCCGATGGGATGGCCGACGACGGGCGCGGCCATGGGCGTCGGTGCCGGGTGGGCACCGGGGGCAAGGGCACCGGGGACAGGGGTGCTTGGGGCAGGGGCGTTGGGGGCAAGGGTGGCGCTCATCGCTCGATCACCCGGCGGGCAATGAGATCGCCGATCATGTCGCGCACGTCGTCGGCGATCACCTCGCGCTTCTCGTCGTAGCGCGCCGCCAGCGCATCCACGATCTCACCACAGGTGCGGGCGCCGTCCACCAGCTCCAGCACGGCAGCGGCGGTCTCGTCGATGTCGAAGGCCCGCTCGGGCGCCAGCAGGACGTGGCGGGCGCGCACCTGGTCGTATTTCAGCTTCACGCCGCGCGGCAGGCGGGGGATGTCGCTCTCCTCGGCGCGCATGTCAGCCGCCCTCCCGCACCGCGACGCCCGGCCGCCACGCGCCCGGCGCCGGCCAGCCCGGCTCCACATAGGCGAAGTACAGCGCATCGAGCTGCGCCCACAGCACCTCGGTCTTGAAGGCAAGGGCGTGGATGACCGCGCGCTGCTGCTCGGCGGTCACCGCGTTGCGCTTCACATAGTCGAGGGCGAAGTCCGCATCGCGCGGCGCCTGGTCGAGCCGGCGGCGGAAATAGGCGACCACGTCCTCGGTGATGAAATCGTAGTTCTGCAGCATGCCGGAGATGCGCTCGGCATGGATGCCGGGGGCGAACAGCTCGGTGAGGGAGGAGGCCACCGCCTCCAGCAGCGGGCGGTCCGCCACGAAGCGCACATAGGCCTCCACCGCGAACCGCGTCGCCGGCAGCGCGCCGCGTCGGGAGACCACATAGTCCCGGTCGAGCCCGAGGCCATCGGTGAGCACGAGCCAGCGCGCGATGCCGCCGGCGTCGGTTCCCACGCCGTCATGGTCGGTGATGCGGTGCAGCCAGGCGCGGCGCAGCTCGCGGTCCTCGCAGCGGCTCATGAGCGCCGCATCCTTGCGGGGAATGGCGGCCTGATAGCAGAAGCGGTTGAGCGCCCAGGCCCGCACCTGATCGCGCGACAGCGCGCCGCCGTGCAGGAGCCGGTGGAACGGGTGGAGATTGTGATAGCGCGTGGCGCCGACCTCGCGCAGCGCCGCTTCGAGCCCCTCCGGAGACAGCACCTCGGCCGGCGCGGGCAGCTCCGGAAAGGCCGCGGGGAAAACCGGATCGGCGGGCGGCACGGGAGCAAGACGGGCGGTCATAGGATGAACTCCATGCCATCGCGGGCGATGGACCAGCCGGCGGCCTCCACGGCCTGCCGCGCATCCGATCCGGCGACGAGAGCCGGATTGGTGTTGTTGATGTGGATGAACACCCGCCGCGCGACCGGCACCTCGGCGAGCAGCGCCATGGTGCCCTCCGGCCCGGACATGGAGAGGTGGCCCATGCGCGCGCCGGTCTTGGTGCCCACGCCGGCTTCGATCATCTCGTCGTCGCGGAACAGCGTGCCGTCGAACAGCAGCAGGTCGGCGCCGGCGATGCGAGCCTTCAGCGCCGGCGTCACCGCCGCGCACCCCGGCACATAGGCGATGCGGCGATCGCCGCCGATGATCATGACGCCCACGGTGGAGCCGGTCTCCTCGCCGATGACGAGGCTGGCATCCTCGCGCCAGAGGGGCACCTTTCCCGGCACCGCGAAGAACTCCAGGGAAAGACCGGGCACCGGGCTGAACGGGGTTGCGAACCCGACCGTCTCCCGGCGCACGACACCGCGGGAGACCACATCGAAAATCTGGTTCTGCGCCAGCAGGTCCATGGTCTCCGCCGTGCCGTGGATGTCGAACGGCTGCTGCTCGCGCAGCGAAAGAAGACCGGCGATGTGATCCACATCGGCGTTGGTGAGAACGACGGCGCCAATGGGACTGTCGCGGCTGCCATCGCGGGGGTGCAGCGCGGGCGTCGCCGCGATCTGGCTGCGGATGTCCGGCGAGGCGTTGAGGATCACGAACGACCGGCCATCGGCCGACACCGCCACACTGGACTGGGTGCGCGGCTCAACCCGCGGATCACCCGCCCAGGCCAGACGGCACACCGGGCAGCGGCAGTTCCACTGGGGAACGCCGCCGCCGGCCGCCGAACCGAGAACGATCACCTGCATGATGCGACCGACGCCCCTGCCTGCCCGCTCCCGGCTGCCGACCGCTCCGGATCAGAAATCGGCCGGCAGGTAGGCGGTCACTTCCATGCCGACGCAGACTTCGCACACCTGAGGCTTGTTCCAGCGCATGTGATTTCCTCCGTCTGTCGCTTCAGATCTTTCTAAGAAGATCATAAGAAGACGCTGCATTGATGAAGTTCAATGCAGATGACTTGAATATTGTACCGGGTTTGCCACACGGCAAGAGGAATAACATGCTGCGCCGCACACCGCGGCCGGTTCAGTGCGCCGGGCTCGGCGCGGACAGGTCCAGCATGAAGCCACGGCCACGCACGGTCGCCACCTGCGGGCCGCCGGCCCGGCTCACCGGGGCGAGCTTGGTGCGCAGGTAGCCCACATAGACGTCCACCACGTTGAGCGAGGCGCCGCCCTGGCTCGCCCACAGCCGGTCGAAGATCTCGCCGCGCGGGATCGGCCGGTTGGCGCTGCCCATCAGCAGGGCCAGAAGCTCCACCTCGCGCTCGGTGAGGCGCACATGGGTCTCGCCGAACAGGACGGTTCGCGTCGCAGGATCGAGCACCAGCCGCCCCGCGACGATGCGGCCGGAATGGCCCTCGCCCAGCCGGTGCAGCAGGTGGGCGCGCAGGCGCGCCAGCAGCTCGGCGAACTCGAACGGCTTGACGATGTAGTCGTCGGCACCCGCGCCGAGCCCCTCGGCCCGGTCCCGCACCTCGTCCTTGGCCGACAGGAAAAGGATGGGGCCGGCGTGGCCGCCGTCGCGCAGGGCCCGGCAGACGTCGATGCCGGAGCCGTCCGGCAGCATGATGTCGAGCACCACCGCGCACGGATTGTACGCGCGGGCGGTTTCCAGCGCCTCGTCGGCGCGCCCCACGACCGTCACGTCGAAGCCCTCGGCGGTGAGGCCGCGGCTGAGCATGGCGCCGATGTCGCTGTCGTCCTCGACCAGGAGAATGTTCATCCTGCCTCCTCTCCGGGCGCCGCCTCGATGGAGGGCGGGCCGGCTGCCCGCGGACGCGCATCTGCGTGCGCATGGTCCCGGGCTTCGGGGCGGAACAGCACGATCACGGCGCGGGTTCCGCCCCCCTCCGCGTCCTCCAGTGTGATACGTCCGCCGTGCCGCGTCACCACCCATTCCGCCAGCGCCAGACCGACCCCGAAGCCGGGACCCGGCCGATCGCCGCGGGCGAAGCGGGCGAACAGGCCGGCGCGATCCTCCGGAGGAATGCCACGCCCGTCGTCAGTGACGGTGATGCGCTCCAGGGGCATTCCCGGCTCCGCCACGATGGTCTCGGCGGCGACGGTGATGCGGGTGAGCGGCGCGCCGTGGCGCAGGGCATTGTCCACCAGCCCCTCCACCACCTGCCGCAGCCAGTCACGATCGGCATGCACCACCGGTCCGGGCTGCGCGGCGTCCAGCACCAGCGCCACTCCCTGCCGGCGGGCGGTGTTCTCCAGCCCGGCGATGGCATCGGCCAGCACCGGCCCGAGCGGGACGTCCTGGAACACCAGCGCGATCTCTCCGCTCTCCGATCGGGCGATGCGCAGCAGGTCCTCCACCCGCCGGTGCATCCGCCCGGCGCGCTTGCGGATGGTGGCGAGCGCGCCGCGCGCGTCGGCATCCGCGATCACCGGCGCGCGCTGGGTGACGTCGCATTCGCCGATGATGACGGTGAGCGGCGTGCGCAGCTCGTGGCTGACATCGGCGAAGAAGCGCCGGCGCGAGGCATCGATGGCGGCGAGCCGGGCGTTGGCGGCGGTGAGGTCGGCGGTGCGCGCGGCCACGGTCTGCTCCAGCCCCGCGCGGTCGGCGGCCACCCGCTCCTCCCGCCGCGCCAGCCGGGCCGCCATGCGGTTGAAGCGCGCCATGAGCACGCCGAGCTCGTCGCGCGGACCGATGGCGAGGCGGGTGTCGAGATGCCCGCGGCCGATGGCGGCGGCGGCGCGGTCGATCTCGCTGAGACGGGCGAGGAGAGGGCGGGCGAGGCCCCGGTAGAGCGCCACCGCCACGGCGAGGGCCACCAGCGCCAGCCCCACCGCTCCCGCCCTCAGGCGGAACGCCAGCGCCTGCGCCTCCTCCCGCGCGACCGTGACGCCGCGCCGTTCGCTCTCCACCATGAGCGACAGGGTGGGCCCGGCGGCAGCGGCAAAACCGTTGAGCGCGCCGCGCACCCGGTCGCCCCGGCGTGCCGCATCGGCATCGGCGGCGGCGGCGGCAGCGGTCAGCTGACGGTCGAGGACGGTGAAGTCGGCCCGCAGGTGCGCCAGCATCCGCTCGCGCGGGTTGACGCCGGCCGGCCCCTCCGGCGCGCTGGCGGCGGTGCCCTGCGCAACCGCCTCCAGCACGGCGGCGACGCTGGCACGCGCCTCGTCCAGCCGTCGCGGGCCGCTCCCCGGACTGTCGGCCGCAGCCACCGCGGCCAGCCCGAAATCCGACATGCGGGCGGACAGCTCGGTCAGCAGGTCCAGCCGCTGCTGGGCGGCGACCGTGGCTTCCAGCGCCCGCTCCGCCGCGCCCACCGCCAGCAGCACCGCCAGCGCGGCGAGGGCGGCAAGCGCCGCGACGGCGCCGGCAAGCGCCGCCAGCTTGAACCTGATGGATCCCATCGCCGTCCCGGTCGCGCTCCCGCTTCAGGCCCGCCTCCCGGCCGGCCGGCGGCACGACATGGCCGCGTCGCAGCGTCGCATGCCCGCCCTCCGGAAAAAAGAACGCCGCCGGACACGCTGGGGTGTCCGGCGGCGTTTCTTTGGAACCGGGCGCCTGGGCGGGCCGCCGGATCAGGCCTGGCCGGCCTGCATGCGCTGGGCCTCGGCCTGCATCCGCTGCTGGTAGAGGGCGGCGAAGTCCACCGGGTCGATCATCAGGGGCGGGAAGCCGCCGTTGCGCACCGCATCGGCGATGATCTGGCGGGCGAACGGGAACAGCAGGCGCGGGCACTCGATGAGCACCACCGGCTGCAGGCTCTGCTCGGGGATGTTGAGGATGCGGAACACGCCGGCAAACAGCAGCTCGAACGCGAACAGCGTCTCGCCGCCGACGCTCGCGCCGCCGTCGATCTTGAGCTCCACCTCGAACTCGCCGGGGCCGCCCGGCTTGGCGTTCACGTGAATCTGGATGTTCACGTCCGGCTGGCTCGGCGGGGCGGCGAGCGAGCGCGGCGCATTCGGGTTCTCGAACGAGAAATCCTTAATGTACTGCGCGAGCACGTTCAGCGACGGCGCCGCATTCGGGTTGGGGCCGCCATTCTGCGTGGCCATGCGCGTCTCCATCTCAAGCGTTGATCTGCCGGTCCAAAGGGAGGATGAACCGTAAAATTGGGCGCGGCGCTGCTACCATGCTTTGCAACGCGGGCGCAAGGACACCTGCCGGCCCGGGCCGGCACGACGACGATGTGAGGAGTTCGCCAGATGGACGAGGACACCCCCCTGCCGGCGCGCAAGCCGCTCAGCGAGGCCGCGAAGCGGGCGCTGGCCGAGGCCGAGGCGCGCCGCGCCGCCATCGACGCCGCGCAGAAGGACCGGCCGAAGGAGATCAACGGCCGCGACGGTCCCGAACCGGTGCGCTACGGCGACTGGGAAGTGGGCGGCATCGCCACCGACTTCTGACGTCGCCGCCTTGCGCCGGCCGCGGCCTCAGCCCACCAGGGCGAGGCCGATCAGGCCGAGCACGCCGACGATGATGCGCCACCAGCCGAACGGCGCGTAGCCGTGCTTGGCCACGAAGTCGAGCAGGGTGCGCACCACCAGCACGGCGGCGCAGAAGGCGGCGATGAAGCCGATGACGATCAGCAGCCCGTCGTCGAACGAGAGGTTGTTGCGGTTCTTGTAGAGGTCGTAGACGAACGCCCCCAGCATGGTGGGCAGGGCGAGGAAGAAGGAGAATTCCGCCGCCGCCCGCTTGTCCACGCCCATCAGCATGGCGCCGACGATGGTCGAGCCCGAGCGCGACATGCCGGGGATCATGGCGAGGCACTGGAAGAAGCCGATCTTCAGCGCCAGCAGCGGCGGGAAGCCCATGGCGTTGTTGTAGCGCGGCTCCGGCACCACCTTGTCGATGAACAGCAGGATGATGCCGCCGAAGATCAGCGTGCCGCAGATCAGCGCCGGGGACTCGAACAGCACGCTCTTGATGAAGCCGTGGGCGAAGGCGCCGATGACCGCCGCCGGCAGGAAGGCGATGACGATGCCCATCACGAACCGGCGGGCGCCGGGGTTGGTGGGCAGCTGCTGCGCCACCTTCAGGAAGCGCTCGAAATAGACCGTGAGGATGGCGAGCACCGCGCCGAGCTGGATCAGCACCTCGAAGGTGTGGCCCGAGCTCTCGAACCCGAGGAAATGGCCGAGCAGCAGCAGATGCGCGGTGGAAGAGACGGGGATGAACTCCGTCAGCCCTTCCAGGAGACCGAGAACAAGGGCTTCGAGCATGGCGCCGAGGGTCATGGGCAGGTTTCGTCCGGAAGGCGATGAAGACGGGCGCATCCTGTTCCCTCGCCTTCGCAGGTGCAATCGCGCCGTTCCGGAAGGGCACCGAGGGAGGGGCGGGCCGAGCCCATTTCCTGCCGCCCTGTGGCGGACCGGCCACATGCCGGACTGCCGCTAGGTCATGTCGTTATGCCTTGGCGCGGCAAGGAAATCCGCCCTGCGCCGGGCCAGGGCGTTGGCATTGCGTTTACGATGTTCGGCCCGCCCGCGACCAGACAGCGCGCCACCGGCCGACGCTGCACTGCGGTGGAACCAATCGGAAAGAATCGGCCTCTACAACAGGGGGAGCCGGGCGTCTGGCGCCCTCCTCTCACCCCCGGCGAAGCCTCCGCTCATGTATCTGCATCATCATCCTTTCTGCCCCCACTCCCGTTTCGTCCGCCTGCTGCTGGCCGAGTACGGCCTCGAGCCGGAACTCGTGGAAGAGCGGGTCTGGGAGCGACGGCCCGGCTTCCTCGCGCTCAATCCCGCGGGCGAGACGCCGGTGATCGTGGAGGAGATGGCCGCCTCGGTCCCCGGCGCGGGCATCATCTGCGAGTATCTCGACGAGACGCGCGGCCTTGCCCTCGGCAACCACCGCCTCCTGCCGGATGATCCGGCCGGGCGGGTGGAGGTGCGGCGGCTGACCTCGTGGTTCAACGAGAAGATGTATGTGGAGGCCACCGAGCCCCTCGTGCGCGAGCGCATCCACAAGCGCTACATGAACCGCGAGCAGGGCGGCGGCCCGCCCGACGCCACGGCGCTACGCGCCTCGCGCGCCAATCTGCGCTATCATCTGAAATATATCGGCTGGCTGGCGAAGGCCCGCAAATGGCTCGCCGGCGAGCGGCTGAGCCAGGCCGACCTTGCCGCCGCAGCACATCTTTCGGTGGCCGACTATCTGGGCGATGTGCCGTGGGACGAGGACGAGCACGCGAGGGACTGGTACGCGCGGATCAAGTCGCGGCCGACCTTCCGCGCCCTGCTGAACGAGAGCATTCCGGGCATGCCGCCCTCCAAGACATACGCGGACCTCGACTTCTGAGCACGGGCGACGGCGGGCTGGAGGCGGTCGTCGCCCGGCTTGCTGCCGAGGAGGGGTTCGACACGCTCGGCATCACCGGGCCGGACGCCACCGGCGCTGCGGGCGAGCGGCTGCGGGCATGGGTGGCCACGGGCGCCCACGGCGACATGGGCTGGATGGCCGAGACGCTGGACCGCCGCGCCGACCCCGCCGTGCTGTGGCCGAACATCCGTTCCGTCATCATGCTGGGGCTGAACTACGGACCGGCTGAGGACCCCCGCGCGGCGCTGCAGCACCGGTCCGCCGGCGCCATCTCGGTCTATGCGCGGGCCGAGGACTACCACGACATCATCAAGCCGAAGCTGAAGCGCATCGCCCGGGCGCTGCTGGCCGAGGCCGGCCGGCGCGGGATGGCCGGCGACGTGAAGGTGTTCGTGGACACCGCTCCCCTCATGGAGAAGCCGCTCGCCGCCGCCGCCGGTCTCGGCTGGCAGGGGCGGCACACCAATCTGGTCTCGCGCGATTTCGGCTCCTGGCTGCTGCTGGGCGCCATCGCCACCACGCTGGAGCTCGCGCCCTCCGCCCCGGAGCGGGATCATTGCGGCTCCTGCCGGGCGTGCCTCGACGCCTGCCCCACGGCGGCGTTTCCCGCCCCCAGCGTCATCGATGCGCGGCGCTGCATCTCCTACCTCACCATCGAGCACAAGGGGCCCATCCCGGCCGCGCTGCGCCCGCTCATGGGCAACCGCATCTACGGCTGCGACGATTGCCTCGCCGCCTGCCCGTGGAACAAGTTCGCGGTGCTGGGGCGCGAGGCGAAGCTCGCGGCGCGGTCCGAGAATGACGCGCCCCCGCTGGCCGAGCTGGTGGCGCTGGACGATGCCGCCTTCCGCGCGCGCTTTCCCAAGAGCCCGGTGAAGCGTGTGGGGCGCGACCGCTTCGTGCGCAACGTGCTGATCGCCATTGGAAACTCCGCGGACGCGGCGCTGCTGCCGCTGGTGGAGGCGCGGCTTTCCGACGAGGCACCGCTGGTGCGCGGGGCGGCGGTGTGGGCGCTGGGGCGGCTGGCACCCGCGGAAGAAGCCGCCGCCAGCGCCGGCCGGATGGCCGATGCGGAGACCGACGCGGACGTGCGTGCGGAATGGGCCGCTCTGCACGTCGCTCCTGCCGCGACCGGGGCCTGAGGCGGCGGGCGCCTGTTTCCAAACCCCGCTTTTGCCGATAGGATCAACCTCTCACGAACCAATGAGGGGGGCGACAAGAGCTGGCGTCACGATCGCGTCGCGCCCACGCGCGATTATCGGGACGACAGAACACGCGACATGCACGAGCCCCGCAAGCTTTACGTGAAGTCCTTCGGTTGCCAGATGAACGTCTACGATTCCAATCGTATGGCGGACACGCTGGCGCGCGAGGGCTTCGTCGAGACGCAGGACCCGGCCGAGGCTGACCTCGTCATCCTGAACACCTGCCACATCCGCGAGAAAGCCGCCGAGAAGGTCTATTCCGAGCTCGGGCGCCTCAGGAAGCAGAAGCAGGAGGCGGGCGCCGACACGGTGATCGCGGTCGCCGGCTGCGTCGCCCAGGCCGAGGGCGCGGAGATCATGCGCCGCGCGCCGGTGGTGGATCTCGTCGTCGGCCCCCAGAACTACCATCGCCTGCCGGAGCTTCTGGCCGAGGCCAAGGCCGGACGGCGGGTGGTGGACACCGAATTTCCGGTGGAAGACAAGTTCGACCACCTGCCCGCGCCGACGCGCGAGGCCACGCGCACCCGCGGGCCGGCCGCGTTCGTCACGGTGCAGGAAGGCTGCGACAAGTTCTGCACCTTCTGCGTGGTGCCCTACACCCGCGGCGCCGAGGTCTCGCGCCCGGTGGCGAAGATCCTCGACGAGGCCCGCCGGCTGGTGGACCAGGGCGTGCGCGAGATCACCCTCATCGGCCAGAACGTCAACGCCTTCCACGGCGAGGGGCCGGACGGCGCCCCGTGGAGCCTCGCCCGGCTGATGGAGGCGATGGCCCGCATGGATGGCCTCGCCCGGCTGCGCTACACCACCTCCCACCCGCGCGACATGGGCGACGACCTCATCGCCGCCCATCGCGACCTGCCGCAGCTGATGCCCTACCTGCACCTGCCGGTGCAGTCGGGATCGGACCGGATCCTCGCCGCCATGAACCGCAAGCATGGGCGGGAGAGCTATTTCGAGCTGATCGACCGCCTGCGGCACGCCCGGCCGGACATGGCCCTGTCGTCGGACTTCATCGTCGGCTTCCCCGGCGAGAGCGACCGCGATTTCGAGGACACGCTGGACCTCGTGCGCCGGGTGGGCTTCGCCAGCGCCTATTCGTTCAAGTACAGCCCCCGCCCGGGCACGCCGGCGGCGGACGACGAGGCTCAGGTGCCGGAAGCCGTGAAGGCCGAGCGCCTCGCCGAGCTGCAGCGCCTCTTGGAGGCCGGCAAGGCCGCGTTCGACGCCACCTGCCGCGGCCGCACCTTCGACATCCTGCTGGAGAAGCCCGGCCGCCAGAGCGGCCAGCTCATCGGCCGCTCGCCCTATTTGCAGAGCGTGGTGGTCAACGATCCGCCCGGCGCCATCGGCGACCTTCTCACCGTCACCATCACCGACGTGGGACCGAACAGCCTTGCCGGCGTGCCGGCCGAGGCCGAGCCGCCCCATTCTTCCGCCCGATCCCGGCCGCTCGCGGCCATGGAGGCCTGAGCTTGCGCAGATCCGGCAGCAGCGACCGCGAACGTCCCCCGGCCCCCACCGGCCCCGCGCGCGCGGCGGTCACCGCACCGTGGGCGAGCCTCGAGGCGGAGACCCCCGCCCATGTGGTGCTCGCCTTCGACGACAACCGCCTCGCCACCCAGCTGTTCGGCCATTACGGGCGCAACCTCGCCCTGATCGAGCGCAAGCTGGGCGTGAAGGCGGATTCGCGCGGCAACCACGTGACGCTGGAAGGCGCCCGCGATGCCTGCGAGCAGGCCCGCGCCGTGCTGGAGCACCTTTACGACGCGCTCCGCAAGGGCCGCGACATCGGTCAGGGCGACGTGGACGGCGCCATCCGCGAGGTCACCTCGCAGGGCTCCCTGTTCGATTTCGACCCCGCCGAGCAGCGCCAGTCGTTCGACGAGATCCAGCTGCGCCGCCGCCCGGTGCGCGCCCGCACCCCGGCGCAGGATGCCTATATCCGCGCGCTAAAGCGGCACACGCTGGTGTTCGGCACCGGCCCGGCCGGCACCGGCAAGACCTGGCTGGCGGTGGCCTATGCGGTGCACCTGCTGGAGCGGCGCATGGTGGACCGCATCATCCTCTCGCGTCCGGCGGTGGAGGCGGGCGAGCGCCTCGGCTTCCTGCCCGGCGACATGAAGGACAAGGTGGACCCCTACCTGCGCCCCATCTACGACGCGCTGTACGACCTGATGGACAAGTCCTTCGTGGAGCGGGCGCTGCAGTCGGGCGAGATCGAAATCGCGCCACTCGCCTTCATGCGCGGGCGCACGCTCTCCAACGCGGCGGTCATCCTGGACGAGGCGCAGAACGCCACCTCCATGCAGATGAAGATGTTCCTGACCCGCCTCGGCGAGAATTCCCACATGATCGTCACCGGCGATTCCAGCCAGACCGACCTGCCGCAAGGACAGGTGTCCGGCCTTGGCGAGGCGGTGCGGCTGCTGGAGGGGGTCGAGGGCGTCGGCGTCTGCCACTTCAAGGCCGAGGACGTGGTGCGCCACGAGCTGGTGCAGCGCATCGTCGCCGCCTACGAGACGTTCGACGCCGAGAAGAAGGCCGAGGCCTCGGCCCGCGCCGGTCGCACCGGAGCCTGAGACCGTGTCCGCCACCGCGCCCCGCCCGGACCCCGCCGCGCCCACGCCGGACCTTGCCCCGCAGATGGCCGTCGACGTGCTGGTGGAGGCCGACGGCTGGGCGACGCTGCCCGACGCCGAGGCCATCTGCGTGCGCGCCGCCACCGCCGCGCTCATCGCCTGCGGCGAGGACGTGCCGGCGCCCTGCGAGGTCTCCGTCACGCTCACCGACGACGCGCGCATCCGGGTTCTGAACCGGGAATGGCGCGAGAAGGACAAGCCCACCAACGTCCTGTCCTTCCCCCAGCCGGACCTGCCCGAGGGCGTGGACGCGCCGCAGCCGCTCGGCGACATCATCGTCGCCTTCGAGACGCTGGCCGCCGAGGCGCGCGAGGAAGGCAAGGCCGAGGGCCACCACCTCGCCCATCTGGTGGTGCACGGCACGCTGCACCTCATGGGCTACGACCACATCGACGACGCCGAAGCAGAGGAAATGGAGGCGCTGGAACGGCAGATCCTCGCGGGCCTCGGGATCGACGATCCCTACGCCCTGCCGCAGGACTGACGATCCGCAGCGAAGAAAGAGCCATGTCCAACATCGACCAGCCGACCGAGACCAGCTCCTCGGAGCCGCAGAGTTTTCTCGATCGATTGCGTGCCCTCCTCGGCACGTTCCGGCCTCACGGCTCACTCCGCACCGACCTCGTGGAGGTGCTGGACGCCGCGGAAGCGCCCGAGGAGGAAGGGGAGTTCACCCCCGCCGAGCGCAAGATGCTGCGCAACATCCTCCACCTGAAGGAGGTCGGCATCGGCGACATCATGGTGCCGCGCGCCGAGATCGTCGCCGTGCGCAAGGACGTGTCGCTGGGCGAGTTGCTGAAGGTGTTCGTCTCGGTCGGCCACTCCCGGCTGGTCGTCTATGACGACACGCTCGATGATCCCGTGGGCATGGTCCACATCCGCGACCTCATCGCGGTGCTCGCCGGTGATCTCGGCAGCGATGCATCCGGCAAGCTGAACCTCGCCGCGGTCAACGTGGACCGCACGCTCGAGGACGCCGGCCTCGTGCGGCGCCTGCTCTATGTGCCGCCCTCCATGCCGGCGGTGGACCTGCTGGTGTCCATGCAGGCGGCCCGCACCCACCTCGCCCTCGTCATCGACGAATATGGCGGCACCGACGGCCTCGTCTCCATCGAGGACGTGGTGGAGGAGATCGTCGGCGAGATCGAGGACGAGCACGACGAGGCGGCCGAGACCCTGCTCACGCGGCAGGAGGACGGCAGCTTTCTCGCCGATGCCCGCACCCCGCTGGAAGCGGCGGTGGAGGTGCTGGGGCCGGACTTCGCCTCCGAGGAGGCGATGGAGGAGGTGGACAGCCTTGGCGGCCTGCTGGTGATGGTGGCCTCGCGCGTGCCGGGGCAGGGCGAGGTGATCGCGCTGCCGGGCGGATTCGAGGTGGAGGTGCTGGAGGCCGATCCCCGCCGGGTGAAGAAGCTGCGCATCATCCCGCCCGGCGCCGTGGGCGCCGTCCCGCCGGCCGACCTGAACGACGCCTAGCGCATTTTCGAGCGCAGTGGACACCGGTTCGCGTGAGGAAAATGCGACAGCTCAACGCCGCGGCGTGTTTCCCCGATCCCGCGAGAACGGCAATCGCCCGGGGCGACGCCGCGTGACCGCCGCCCCGCTGACGGCGCGCCTGCGCGCGCGCCTCCTCATGCTGCGCTTCGCCAGCGGATGGCGCCGCCGCCTGATCGCCTGCGGAGCCGGCGCCATCGGCGGCGCGCTGGCCATGCCGCCCCTCGGCCTGTGGCCGGCGCTGGCGGTGAGCTTCCCGGTGCTGGTGCTGCTGCTGGATGGCTGCCGCGGCAGCCGGGGGCAGAGCCTGCGCGCCGCGGCCGGGGTCGGCTGGTGGTTCGGCTTCGGCTACTTCCTCGCCTCGCTGTGGTGGATCGGCGCCGCATTCCTTGTGGAAGCGGACGTGTTCGGCTGGCTGATGCCGCTGGCGGTGGTGGCCATGCCGGCGGGCCTTGCCCTGTTCACCGCCCTCGGCACCGCGCTGGCGCGGCTGGTGTGGTCGAAGGGCGGGCAGCGTCTGTTCGCCCTCGCCTTCGGCCTGACCGTTGCGGAGTGGCTGCGCGGGCATGTGCTCACCGGCTTTCCCTGGAATACCTACGGCTATGCCTTCGCCGAATCCGGCGCGCTGATGCAGGCGGCCGCGCTGGTGGGCGTCTGGGGGCTCACCTTCTTCGCCGTGCTGCTGCTGTCGACACCGGTTCTGCTGCTCACGCCGACGCGGCGCGCCGTGGCCGCCTTCGCGGGGGCCGCGCTGGTGATGGCAGCGGCCGGTGCCTGGGGCGCCTATCGGCTGGCCACGACGCCGGCCGAGACCGTGCCCGGCGTGCGGCTGCGCGTGATGCAGCCCAACGTGCCGCAGGACAAGAAGTTCGCCTACGACCGGCGGCACGAGGTGCTGGCCGACTATCTCGCCCAGAGCGCGCGGCCGAGCGCCGCCTATCCGCGCGGGCTCGCGGACGTCGACGTGCTGATCTGGCCGGAATCAGCCTTTCCCTTCATCTATGAGCGCGAGCCGTGGGCTGCCGCCGCCATCGCGGAGGCGCTGCCGCCCAACGTGACCCTGGTGACGGGCGCGGTGCGGCACGACCTGCCCCCGCCCGGGCAGCATTCACCTTTCTTCAATTCGGTCCGCGTCATCAATGCCCGCGGCCACGTCCTGCAAAGCACGGACAAGGTTCATCTTGTTCCGTTTGGCGAATACCTGCCGTTCCAGTCGTTCCTGGAGTCCCTCGGACTGGAGCAACTTACGCGGGTAAGGGGCGGATTTTCGTCCGGATTCCGATTGACCCCCCTCACCGTGCCCGGCCTGCCGGTGGCGGCGCCGCTGGTATGTTACGAAGTTATCTTTCCGGGGAAGGTAATTCCGGATGGCGAACGCGTCGGCTGGATGCTGAATCTGACCAACGACGCTTGGTTCGGAACCACGCCCGGACCCCACCAGCACTTTGCGCAGGCTCGGTTGCGGGCGGTTGAGGAAGGCCTTCCGCTGGTGCGGGCCGCCAATACCGGCATCTCCGCCATTGTCGATCCTATGGGACGTATTGTCGCAGGCACGCACCTCGGCGAAACGGCTCTCGTGGACGGGCCGCTGCCGAAATCCATGGAAACGGTTCCCACGGCGGCACGTTTCGGGGGGCTGATCCTCGTCGCCCTCCTCGCGGCAGCGCTCGCGCTTGCGACGGCACCGCTTTGCGGTTGCATTACACGCAACGGTTGATCGACGCTCGTAAATTGTATGCCTATGTTCGCCGGCAATCAGGGCAGCCTTCGCACAGCGAAGTAACGAGTAATCTTTTCCGACATAGCCGGAGAGACCATGGCCAAGAAGGCGCCGAACCCTATTGACAAGCACGTCGGCTCGCGCGTCCGCATGCGGCGGATGATGGTCGGCATGAGCCAGGAGAAGCTGGGCGAGCATCTCGGCATCACCTTTCAGCAGATCCAGAAATACGAGAAGGGCACCAACAGGATCGGCGCCAGCCGACTGCAGCAGATCTCCATCGTGCTGGGCGTTCCCGTCGCCTTCTTCTTCGAGGGCGCGCCCACTGTCGGCCCCGAGGGCGAAGGCTTCTCCGAGGAACAGTCCCCGGCCTACGTCTCCGACTTCCTCGCCACGTCCGACGGACTGACGCTGACGCGCAACTTCATGCGCATCACCGACCCCCGCGTGCGCCGCCGGATCGTCGATCTCGTGATCGCCATCGCGGGAGATGCGGAAGCCTGACGCGTTCGTTTTGACGAACGATTTCGCGATGCCGACCTTGACCGCTCGCTGCCGCGTTGCCACAAGAAAGACCAACGCAACGCGGCACGGGCGCAAGAGGACCGGAACATGGCGCGTCAGTCTTATCTGTTCACGAGTGAATCCGTTTCGGAAGGCCATCCGGACAAGGTCTGCGACCGCATCTCCGACGAGGTGGTGGACATCTTCTTCCGCACCGCCGAGACCGAGGGCTGGGATCCGAGCCAGATCCGCGTCGCGTGCGAGACCCTCGCCACCACCAACAAGGTGGTCATCGCCGGCGAGACCCGCGGCCCTTCCTCCATTACCCGCGACCTGATCTCCCACGCCGCCCGCCTGGCCATCAAGGACATCGGCTACGAGCAGGAAGGCTTCCACTGGGAGAACGCGGACATCGACGTGCTGCTGCACGCCCAGTCCGCCGACATCGCCCAGGGCGTGGACATCGCCGGCAACAAGGATGAAGGCGCCGGCGACCAGGGCATCATGTTCGGCTACGCCGTGCGCGAGACGCCGGAGCTGATGCCGGCCCCGATCTTCTACGCTCACAAGATCCTGAAGACGCTGGCGGATGCCCGCCACTCCGGCGAGACCCACGCCCTCGGCCCGGACGCCAAGAGCCAGGTGACCGTGCGCTACGAGGACGGCAAGCCGGTCGGCGTCACCCAGATCGTGCTGTCCACCCAGCACCTCGACGAGAACCTCTCCTCCCACGACGTGAAGTCGATCGTGGAGCCCTACATCCGCGGCACCCTGCCCGACGGCTGGGTCAACGGCGACACCGTGTGGCACGTGAACCCCACCGGCAAGTTCGTCATCGGCGGTCCGGACGGCGACACCGGCCTCACCGGCCGCAAGATCATCGTGGACACCTACGGCGGCGCGGCGCCCCATGGCGGCGGCGCCTTCTCCGGCAAGGATCCCACCAAGGTGGACCGCTCTGCCGCCTATGCCGCGCGCTACCTCGCCAAGAACGTGGTGGCCGCCGGCCTCGCCGATCGCGCCACCATCCAGCTCGCCTACGCCATCGGCGTCTCGGACCCGCTGGCGGTGTATGTGGACCTGCACGGCACCGGGCAGGTGGACGAGGCCAAGCTGGAGACCACGCTGCGCGAGGTGATGAATCTCCGCCCCCGCGGCATCCGCGAGCACCTCGGCCTCACCAAGCCCATCTACGCCCGCACCTCCGCCTACGGCCATTTCGGCCGCGCCCCGGAAGCCGACGGCGGCTTCTCCTGGGAGAAGACGGACCTGGCCGCGGCGCTCAAGTCGGCGCTGGCCTGAGCCATTCATCTGCAACGCCGGACGGCGGCTGGCCCTTGCGGGCCGGCCGCCGTTCCGTTTCATGACGCTCTTTCGATCCGCGCTACGATGCATGCGATGACCGACGATCCCGACCGCCAGGGCGCCTTCTATGGCCGCCGCGTGGGCAAGGCGCTCCGGGTGGCGCAGCAGGACGCCATGGTGCGGCTGCTGCCGCTGCACCGCATGACGCTGGAGGAAGCCGCCACCCCCGCCGCCCTGTTCCCCCGCCCGGTGGAAGGCGTGTGGCTGGAGATCGGCTTCGGCGGCGGCGAGCATCTTCTCGGCCATGCCGCGCGGCGGCCGGAGCTGGGCTTCATCGGGGTGGAGCCGTTCGTGAACGGCATGGCGCGGATGCTGGTCGACCTCGCCAAAACCGATATCGACACCATCCGCCTGTTCGACCTCGACGCGGCGCTGCTGCTGGATCGGCTGCCGACGGCGAGCCTCGAGGGCGCGGACCTGTTCTATCCCGACCCCTGGCCCAAGCGCCGGCACTGGAAGCGGCGGTTCGTCAGGCCGGACAATCTGGACCGTCTGGCGCGGGTGATCCGCCCGGGCGGCGTGTTCCGCTTCGCCTCCGACGTGACCCATTACGTGGGCTGGACGCTGGCCGCCGTGCGCGACCATGGCGCGTTCCGCTGGACCGCCGAGCGGGCCGACGACTGGCGTACGCCCTATCCCGGCTGGACCGGCACGCGCTACGAGGCCAAGGCGATCGAGGAGGGGCGCACCCCCACCTATCTCACGTTCGAACGGCGCTAGGGCACGCGCCGATGAGATCGCATCGCGATCTGATCGGATAACGCGTTCCCTATATGAGAGTGAGAGCGCCCCTCAGCGTGCTCCCGCGCCCGCCGCGAGCAGCGCCCGCAGGCCCTCGCGATAGGTCGGATACGCGAGCCGGACGCCGAGCTCCCCGGTCAGGCGCCGATTGGCGACGCGCTTGTTGGAGGCCCAGAAGGTGAGCGCCATGGGGCTCATGGCGCGGGCGGCCTCCTCGAACGGAATCGGCGCCGGAGCCGGCAGGCCGAGCAGCTCCGCCGCATAGGCGATGGGATCGCCGGGCGGGGCGGGCAGGTCGTCGGTCACGTTCACAATGCCGTCAAAGCGCTGCTCCACAACCGCGCGGATAGCGGCCGAGATGTCGTCCACATGGATGCGGTTGAACACCTGACCTGGCCGGTCGATGCGCCGGGCTTCCCCGTCGCGCACCTGATCCAGCACGTTGCGGCCGGGCCCGTAGATGCCGGCGAGCCGCAGCACCGCCACCTTGACGCCGTTGGCTGCGCCGAAGGCCTGCCATTCGCGCTCGGCGGCCAGCCGGCGCTCCAGCCGGGCGCTGCCGGCGCGGGGCGGCGTGGTCTCGTCCACCCATGCGCCGCCATGGTCGCCATAGACGCCGAGGGTGGTGAGATAGACCACCTGCCGCAACCGGCCGGACGCCAGCACCTCGCCCGCGCAGCGCAGGATCGGATCGCCCCGCTCGTCGGGCGGGGCGGAGGCGATCAGCACGTCCGTCTGCGCCAGCGCCTCCGCAAGCGGAGCGGAAAGGGTCTCGCCATCGAACAGGAAGGGATCGACGCCTTCCGGGATAGAGGCAAGGCGCGCCGGGGTGCGGGCGGTGCCGATGATGCGGGAGAAGGCGGAGCCGTCCTGCGCGACGAAGGCGCGGACGCAATAGCCGAAGCCGATGGCAGCAAGCACGCTCATGCCCCGGGTGATGCCGGAGCCGCCGCCGCGAGGCAAGGCCCGGGGCCGATTATTCCCGCCCCGCCAGCGCGCGGGCGCTGAGGCTGCGCACCGTCTGCTCGGCAAGGCGGGTCACGCTCTTGCGGTCATGGGCGGCGTCGAGCGGCACCGGCGGGCCGAACGTCACCTCCACGTCGATGGCGCCGTGGCGCAGCACATCGAGCAGGTGGGGGGCAAGATCCATGTCGCCGTACCAAGCGGCGACGGCGCGGTGCAGGCGGCCCATGGGCAGGCCCTGCAGGCGCACATAGGCGACGCTGAGCGGCTGTACCGTGACCTCCTCGCTGGTCGAGAACACCTCGCGCACCGCTCCCACCAGCGCGGTGCGGAACGGCAGCACCCGGTTGCCGTCGCTGGAGGTGCCTTCTGCGAACAGCACCACCGGGTCGCCCTGCTGGAGGCGATGGGCGATCTCTCGGTTCACGTCGCCGGTGGCATGGCGCCGCTGGCGATCCACGAAGACGGTGCGCTGGAACCGCGCCAGAAGGCCGATCACCGGCCAGCCCGCCACCTCGCTCTTGGCCACGAAGAACAGCGGGGTGAGCGAGCCCACCACCGGAATGTCCAGCCAGGACGCGTGGTTGGAGAGGATGAGCAGCGGCCGGCCGGCCGCCGGCGCGCCGCGCACGCTCACCTTGACGCCGATGAGGCGCAGCAGCAGGCGGTGATAGGTGGCGGGAATGGTGCGGCGGGTGGGCAACCCGAGCTTGAGGGAGGCCCATTGCAGGGGAATGCCCACCACGGTCGCCAGCCCCACGAGGCCGAGCACGCCACCGAGCCGCAGACGGTCCAGAATGCGGGAGACCGCGGGCCGCTCCGGCCCGAGCGCATCCAGCGCCGCGGCCGGGCCGGGCGCGGGGCCGCCGCCACCGCCCGGCTGGCTCACGGCTCCTCGTCCTCCCCGAGGGGAACGGCATAGAGCTCCAGCCGGTGGCCGCACAGGCGGAAGCCGAGGCGGCGGGCGATCTCCTCCTGCAGCTTCTCGATCTCCTCGGAGCGGAACTCGATGACGCGGCCGGATCGCAGGTCGATGAGGTGGTCGTGGTGCTCGTCGGGCATCTGCTCGTAGCGCGCCCGGCCGTCGCCGAAGTCGTGCCGCTCGATGATGCCGGCATCCTCCAGCATCTTCACCGTGCGGTAGACCGTGGAGATGGAGATGTTGTCGTCGATGGCGACGGCGCGGCGGTGCAGCTCCTCCACGTCGGGATGGTCCTGGGCGCTGGAGAGCACCCGGGCGATGACCCGCCGCTGTTCCGTCATCCGCATGCCCTTGGCCAGGCACGCTTCCTCGATGACGCTGATCTTGGTGCCGCTCAAGCGGTCCTCCGCACACCCACGGAAACTGCCAGCCTTATCGCCCCGCCGCCCGCCCGCCGCAAGGGGGCCGGACGGGCTGGCGGACGCCATCCTCGTCAGAAATCCAGCCGCAGCAGCAGGGCGTCGGCGCCGCCGGCATAATAGCCCCGTCGCCGGCCGACCTCGCGGTAGCCGAGGCGCTCGTAGAGGGCGAGGGCAGGGCGGTTGCCCTCCTCCACCTCGAGGAAGGAGGTGGTGACGCCCTCGCTCGCCAGCCGCGCCAGATGGTGGGACAGCAGCGCCCGGCCGATGCCCCGGCGGCGGCGGTCCGTCACCACCGCCACGGTCAGCACCTCCGCCTCCGGCGCCACCACGTGCGACAGGATGAAGCCCGCCGGCGGCCGGCGCGGCCCTTCGCACGCCACATGGCCACGCACGGCCCGGTCGGCGAGGAGGCGCTCGAACTCCTCCGGCTCCCAGCCACGGGCGAAGGCCCGGGCGTGGAGCGCGGCGAGATGGGGGATGTCGGCGGCCGCGGCCGGCCGCAACAGCGGCGGGCGGGGCGGAAAGAGCCGGTCGAGCAGGCGGATCATCGGCGGGCGACGCGGGCCTTGTCCTGCGGCTTGGCATCCGGCGGCCGCAGATAGAGGGGACGCGGCTCGGCCGCCTCGGGATCGGCGACGGAGCCGAGCCGGGCCACCCAGGCCACGTCCGGCGCCGGCGCATCATCCACCAGCAAAGGCGGCTGCTCGGCTGGCGGCCAGGCCTCGGCGACAAGGCTCGCGCCCGAGCCCACGAGCCGCACCGCGCCGATGGCCACCGAGCGCGCCGCCTCGCGCACGCTGGTGATGCGCGGGGCGATGAGGGTGCGCGCGCCCACCCCGAACATCTGCAGGTAGACATGGCCGTGGCGGGCATCGATGGCCGCGACCACCGGCACCGCATCGTCCTGCGCCAGATAGGGCGCCGCCAGCGCCGCGAGGGTGGTGACGCCCACCACCGGCCGGTTGGACGTGAGCCCGAAGCCGCGCGCGGCGGACAGGCCCACACGCAGCCCGGTGAAGCTGCCCGGCCCGACCGTGACGGCGATGCGCGAGAGATGGGTGAAATCGAGCCCGGCCGCGCCCATCACCTGCTCCACGAGCGGAATGAGCGTCTCGGCATGCCCGCGCTCCATGAGCAGCGAATCGCCGGACACAATGCTGTCGGTCTCGGTGTCGAGCACCGCGACGGAACAGGCGGCGAGCGCCGTATCGATGGCAAGAACGAACATGAATGGGGCCCCGGATCGCCGCCACGATCAACCGAAACCGTGGCGAGGGGAAGCGACCCGGCCCGCTGAACTTCACGAAAGGTTAACGCTGACGGGCGGCCCGCGCCCGTCCCTGCCGGCGGATACCGTTCAGACCGCCTCGACCTGCGAGACCTCGGGCACGAAGTGCCGCAGCAGGTTCTCGATGCCGTTCTTCAGCGTGGCGGTGGAGGAGGGGCAGCCGGAGCACGAGCCCTTCATGTTGAGGAACACCGTGCCGTCCCGGAAGCCGCGGAAGGTGATGTCGCCACCGTCATTGGCCACCGCCGGGCGCACGCGGGTGTCCAGCAGCTCCTTGATGGTGGCGACGATCTCCGCGTCCTTCGCCTCGAAGAATTCGTCCGCATCCACCGGATCGGCCTTCACGCCCTCGGACAGCACCGGGGCGCCAGACATGAAGTGCTCCATGATGGCGCCGAGCACCGCCGGCTTGATCTGCGGCCACTCGGCATCCGCCTTGGTGACGGTCACGAAGTCCGAGCCGAGGAACACGGCGGAAACGCCGCGCACGTCGAACAGGCGCTGGGCGAGGGGGGAGAGGTCGGCATCCTCGGGGGAGCGCACGTCCAGCGTTCCATCTCCCAGCACCGGGCGGCCGGGCAGGAACTTGAGGGTGGCCGGGTTCGGCGTGGCTTCGGTCTGGATGAACATGGGTCCTGGTCCTTGAGATCCGGCTCGGGGCGGCCGGCCCGTTCCCTGAAAACATAGGAGCTCACCCGCCCGCCGCAAAGGGTGGGACGTCCTGTCCCGATCCGGGACGATATCCACGCGGTTCGCGAACACCGGCGGAACGGACGCGCGCGAATCGGACGCGCCTTTATGTTTCCGGTTTGTTCCGGAAAGCCAAGACCCGCGCCGGCCCCTCGGGGGTGGCCGGCGCGGGCGGAACCTCAGGTGTTCATGGAATCGAAGAAGTCCTGGTTGGTCTTCGTCTGGCGCAGCTTGTCGAGCAGGAACTCGATGGCATCCACCGTGCCCATGGGATTGAGGATGCGGCGCAGCACGTACATCTTCTTGAGCGTGTCGGCCGGAACCAGCAGCTCTTCCTTGCGGGTGCCGGAGCGGGTGATGTCGATGGCCGGGAACACGCGCTTGTCGGAGACCTTGCGGTCAAGGATGACTTCCGAGTTGCCGGTGCCCTTGAACTCTTCGAAGATCACCTCGTCCATGCGCGAGCCGGTCTCGATCAGCGCGGTGGCGATGATGGTCAGCGAGCCGCCTTCCTCGATGTTGCGCGCCGCGCCGAAGAAGCGCTTGGGCCGCTGGAGGGCGTTGGCGTCCACGCCGCCGGTCAGCACCTTGCCGGAGGAGGGCACCACCGTGTTGTAGGCGCGGCCGAGGCGGGTGATGGAATCCAGGAGGATCACCACGTCGCGGCCATGCTCCACGAGGCGCTTGGCCTTCTCGATCACCATCTCGGCGACCTGCACGTGGCGCGAGGCGGGCTCGTCGAAGGTGGAGGAAACCACCTCGCCCTTCACCGAGCGCTGCATGTCGGTGACTTCCTCCGGCCGCTCGTCGATGAGCAGCACGATCAGGAAGCACTCCGGATGGTTGGCGGTGATGGACTTGGCGATGTTCTGCAGCAGCACCGTCTTGCCGGTGCGCGGCGGCGCCACGATCAGGCCGCGCTGGCCCTTGCCGATGGGGGCGACGATGTCGATGATCCTCGGGGAGAAGTCCTTCTTCGTCCCCGTCACCTCATCGTGCTCGAGCTTGAGGCGCTCGTCCGGGTAGAGCGGCGTGAGGTTGTCGAAATTGATCTTGTGGCGGGTCTTCTCGGGGTCTTCGAAATTGATCGTGTTGACCTTGAGAAGCGCGAAATAGCGCTCGCCTTCCTTCGGCGAGCGGATCTGGCCCTCGACGGTATCGCCGGTGCGCAGGCCGAAGCGGCGGATCTGCGAGGGGGAGACGTAGATGTCGTCCGGACCCGGCAGATAGTTCGCCTCGGGCGAGCGCAGGAAGCCGAAGCCGTCCTGGAGCACCTCGACGACGCCTTCGCCGATGATCTCCGTCTCGGTCGCCGCCAGCTGCTTGAGAATGGCGAACATCAGCTCCTGCTTGCGCAGGGTGCTGGCGTTCTCGACCTCGGTCTCCTCGGCAAAGGCGAGAAGCTCGACGGGGGTCTTCGACTTGAGGTCCTGGAGTTTTACTTCCCGCATAAGGGAAAGCCTCGATGAATCTTGGAGGCGCCGGAGCCGATCGGAAGGATCACGCGCGGCGCGGGGGAGGGAGGGACGGGATCGCAGGTCTTCAGGGGAAGCCGGGGCACGCAGCCTGCCACCTGACGCGCCGGCCGGACCCATGACGGCACCGGACTAGCTAAAGCGCGTTCGCCTGCGTTTAGGAAAGCATCGCGAAGATAAGCGGCCCCGCTGAGCCGCGCAAGTCCCACGTTCGGCGGATGCCGCGATCAAAACGGTTTGACCACCACCAGAATGACGATTCCAACCATCAGGAGGGTCGGTACCTCGTTGGCGATGCGGTAAAATTTGGCGCTGCGGGTATTTCTGTCGGCCGCGAAATCCCGCACCCAGCGGCTCAGCATGCCGTGCACGCCCGACAGCACCAGCACCAGCGCCAGCTTGGCGTGGAACCAGCCGGCGGCGAACCAGCCGCCCGACCAGGCGAGCCACAGCCCGGCCAGCCAGGTCACGGCCATGGCCGGGTTGATGATGGCTTTCAGCAGGCGCCGTTCCATCACCTTGAAGGTCTCGGACTGGGCCGAGCCGGCCTCGGCCATGGCGTGATACACCATGAGGCGCGGCAGATAGAGCATGCCGGCCATCCAGGAGATCACCGCCAGGATGTGCAGGGCCTTGATCCAGCTGTACAAATCGTGAGCCATCGGGGGTCCGCCTTCTCACCTGTCAGAGGGCGCGCCGCACCGCCGCCACCAGCTTTTCCACATGCTCCAGCGGCGTCTCGGGCCGGATGCCGTGGCCGAGGTTGAAGATGTGGCGCACGCCGGAGAAATCCGAGCGGATGCGCGCCACCTCCTCCTCCAGCGCCGCGCCGCCGGCGATCAGCCGCAGCGGATCGAGATTGCCCTGCAGCGCCACCGTGCCGGACAGCCGCGCCCGCGCCGCCGCGCGGTCCGCCGACCAGTCGAGCCCCACCGCGGCGATGCCGGTGCCGGCGAGACGCTCCAGCGCCTCCAGCGTCGCGCCCTTGGGGAAGGCGATGACGCGCACATGGGGATGGGCCGCCTTCACACCCGCGACGATGCGGCGCAGGGGGTCGGCGCACCAGCGCTCGAACGAGGCGGGATCAAGCACGCCGGCCCAGGTGTCGAAGATCTGCACCGCATCCGCCCCGGCCTCCACCTGCGCCGACAGATGGGTGATGGAGGCCTCCACCAGCCGGTCGATGAGGCGCTGGAACAGCTGGTCGTCGCGCAGGGCGAGGAGCCGGGCGGGGGCCTGGTCGTCGGTGCCGCGGCCGGCCACCATGTAGGTCGCGACCGTCCACGGCGCGCCGCAGAAGCCGATGAGCGCCGTTTCCGCCGGCAGCGCCGCACGCACGCGGGAGATGGCCTCGTAGACCGGATTCACCTTGTCCGGGTCCAGCGTGTCGGCGAGCGCCGCGATGCCGGCCGCATCGGTCACGGGCGCGAGGCGCGGGCCCTCGCCGGTCTCGAACCTCAGGTCCACGCCCAGCGCGTGGGGCACCACCAGGATGTCCGAGAAGATGATGGCCGCATCAAAGCCGTAGCGGCGGATCGGCTGGAGCGTCACCTCGGCGGCGAGCTCGGGGGTGTAGCACAGGGTCAGGAAATCACCGGCCTCAGCCCGCACGGCCCGGTACTCGGGCAGATAGCGGCCGGCCTGCCGCATCATCCAGAACGGCGGCGGGTCGAGCGGCGTGCCGTCGAGCACCCGCAGGAAAGGCGATCGTGTCGCGACAGAGCGGTCCATCCCGTCCTTCAATCAAAGAGATATTTTTAAAGAGAGAGAGTCTTTGGTGTCTTTACGGTTGATTAACCATTTGCCGGACCCTCGACAACCGATCCACAGGCATCCCCTGCCGGAAGGGCCGACTTGCCGCAGATGCGAAGCCGGCGAAACGCCGGTTAACAAAGGATTAACGGGGTGGGTGCCAAACCCCGTCCACATGGACGCACAGGGACCCCCCGAAAGCTGTCCCGCACGGCTTGCATGTGGACGGTTCCCCCCGCTGTCCAAAGGCGCACCTTGCGCGGGGCGCCGGGGCGTGCCTTCCTCAACAGGCTTCCACAGGAGCGGTGGATAACCCGTGTCACCCTCGAAATCGCCGGCCGACAGCTACTTTCATCTCCATCTCGTGTCCGACGCCACGGGCGAGACGCTTATCAACGTGGGCCGCGCGGCGTGCTCGCAATACGCCAACGTGCTGCCGATCGAGCATGTCTATCCGCTGGTGCGCTCCATGAAGCAGCTGGAGCGGGTGCTGAGCGAGATCGAGACCAATCCGGGCATCGTGCTCTACACGCTGGTGGACCGGGATATTCGCGAGCGGCTGAAGTCGCGTTGCGAGGAGCTGGGGGTGCCGTTCCTCTCGGTGATGGCGCCGGTGGTGCGGCTGTTCCAGTCCTATCTCGGCGGCGAGCCGACCCCGCGCGTCGGCGGCCAGCACTCCCTGGATGCGAGCTATTTCAAGCGCATCGATGCTCTCAACTACACGGTCATGCACGATGACGGGCACCTGACCGACGATTTGGAGAGCGCCGACGTGGTGCTGCTGGGCGTCTCGCGCACCTCCAAGACGCCGACCTCCATCTATCTCGCCAACCGGGGCATCAAGACCGCCAACATTCCCCTGGTGCCCAACGTGCCGTTGCCGCCGACGGTGGAGAAGCTGAAGAAGCCGCTGGTGGTAGGGCTGGTGGCGACGCCGGAGCGGATCGTCGAGATCCGCCAGAACCGGCTTCTGGGCCTCAACGCCGGCGACCTCGGCAGCTCCTACACCGACCGGGAGGCGGTCTCCGAGGAGATCACCTTCTCCCGCCGCCTGTGCGCCCGCAACGGCTGGCCGTTGATCGACGTCACCCGCCGCTCGGTGGAGGAGACGGCGGCCAACATCTACGCGCTCTACAGCGAGCGCCGCCGGCGGGCCATCGCCGAGACATGAGACCACCGGCCGGGTTGCATCGCAGCATGGATTGCGGGAAACCCTAGAGCACGCGCCGACCAGATCGCGATGCGATCCGGTCGGATAACGCGTTCTCTATCTGAGAGCGAGAGCGCGATTGACCGATCAGATTGATTCAATCCGATCGGATCGCGCTCTAGAGGGGGCGCCGTCGCGGACGCGCGCACGGGAAAGGGAGTGACGATCGTGTGGCGTGGTGAACAGCCGCTCGTGCTCGCGTCCAAGAGCGCGACGCGGTTGACCCTTCTCGTGCATGCGGGCGTGCCCGTGGAAACGGTGGCGGCCGACGTGGACGAACGCGCCATCCAGGACGCGGCCGGCGACATGGACCCGGCCAGCATCGCCCTCATCCTCGCCCGCGCCAAGGCGTTGTCCGGCGCCAGCGCCGCGCCGGGCCGCATGGTTCTGGGCGCGGACCAGACCCTGGCGCTTGGCGCGAAGATCTACCACAAGCCCGCCAGCATCGAGGCCGCGCGCCACCAGCTCTCCGAGCTCGCCGGCCAGACCCACGCTTTGCATTCGGCGGTGGCCGTGGCGACCGATGGCCAGATCCGCTTCGAGACGGTGGTGAGCGCCTTCCTCACCATGCGGCCGTTGTCCGAGGAGGCGCTCGGCGCCTATATCGCCGCCGCCGGGCCGCGCGTGCTCACCTCGGTGGGCGCCTACCAGCTCGAATCGGTCGGGGTGCACCTGTTCACGCGGGTGGACGGTGACCATTTCACCATTCTCGGCCTGCCGCTGCTGCAGCTTCTGCCGTTCTTCCGCGGCGAGGGCCTGCTGCCTTGACCGTGCGCGTCTGCATCACCGGCCAGCCGGTGAGCTATTCCCGCTCGCCGCTGCTGCATGGCTACTGGCTGAAGCGTTACGGCATCGACGGCGCCTACGGGCGCGAGGAGGTGCCGCCGGCCGAGGCGGCGGACTTCTACCGCAGCCTTGCCGCGCGGGGCTATGCCGGCTGCAACGTCACCGCGCCCAACAAGGAGATCGCCTTCTCCGTCCTCGACGAGGCGGACGAGAGCGCGGCGGTGCTGGGCGCGGCCAACACTCTGTGGCTGGAGGGCGGGCGCCTGTGCGGCGCGAGCACCGACGGCTACGGCTTCATCGCCAATCTCGACGCCACCGTGCCGGGGTGGGACGGGGAGCGCCGGCTGGCGCTGGTGCTCGGCGCCGGCGGGGCGTCCCGTGCCATCGTCCATGCGCTGGTAAAGCGCGGGTTCGAGCGCGTCGTCCTCGCCAACCGCACGCTGGAGCGGGCCGAGGCGATCGCTGCCCTGTTCGGACCACGCGTGATGCCGGTGGGGCTCGACAAGGCCCAGTCCGCCATGGCGGACGCGGACATTCTGGTGAACTGCACCTCGCTCGGCATGAAGGGCGCGGCGCCGCTCGACATCGATCTGTCCTCGCTGCGGCCCGAGGCGGTGGTGAGCGACATCGTCTATGTGCCGCTCCTGACCCCGCTGCTGAAGCTGGCGGCCTCGCGCGGCTTCCGCACGGTGGATGGCCTCGGCATGCTGCTGCATCAGGGTGTTCCCGGCTTCGAGCGCTGGTTCGGCGTGCGGCCGGACGTGACGGAAGAGCTGCGCGCGCTCCTCATCGAGGATCTGCGCGCCAAGGGCCAGCTGGAGGATTGACCCATGTGGATCCTCGGCCTCACCGGCTCCATCGGCATGGGCAAGTCGGCGACCGCACGCATGTTCCGCGCGCTCGGCGTGCCGGTGCATGATGCCGATGCGGCGGTCCACGCCCTCTATCGCGGCGCGGCGGTGGCACCGGTGGAGGCCGCCTTTCCGGGCGTGGCGCGCGACGGCGCCATCGATCGCGCGGCGCTCGGCGCGCGCGTGCTGGGCGATCCTGAGGCCATGGCGCGGCTGGAAGCCATCGTCCACCCGCTGGTGCATGCGGAGGAACAGGCTTTTCTCGCCCGCGCCCGTGCCTCCGGCGCGCGCCTCGTGGTGCTCGACATCCCGCTGCTGTTCGAGACGGGCGGCGTCGGGCGCACCCATGCGGTGGCTGTGGTCAGCGCGCCGAAAGATGTGCAGCGCGCCCGCGTTCTCGCCCGGCAGGGCATGACGGAAGACAAATTCGAGACCATCCTCGCCAAGCAGATGCCGGATGCCGAGAAGCGCCGCCGCGCCCATTTCGTCATCGATACGGGCCGGGGCTTTTCCTCGGCCGCGCATCAGGTGGCGGGGGTGGTGCGGGCGCTGTCGGGTCCCGGCCGCCCGATGCGGGGCTGACCGGAGGACACATGCGCGAGATCGTGCTCGACACCGAAACCACCGGCCTCGAGGCCTATGGCGGCGACCGGCTGGTGGAGATCGGCTGCGTCGAGATCATCAACCGCATCGTCACCGGCAATGTCTATCACGTCTACATCAACCCCGAGCGGGACATGCCGGTGGAGGCGTTCAACGTCCATGGCCTGTCCGCGGAATTTCTTTCGGACAAGCCGAAGTTCCGGGAAGTGGCTGATGAATTCCTGAGCTTCATCGCCGAAGACACGCTCGTCATCCATAACGCCGCGTTCGACATCGGCTTCCTCAATGCCGAGCTGGAGCGCCTCGGCCGGCCGGCGATCGCCCGCGACCGGGTGGTGGACACGCTGGCGCTGGCGCGGCGCAAGCATCCGGGCGGAGGCAATCGCCTCGACGACCTGATGAACCGGTACGGCATCGATTCCTCGCGCCGGGTGAAGCACGGGGCGCTGCTCGATGCAGAGCTGCTGGCGGAAGTCTATGGCGAGCTGCTCGGCGGCAAGCAGGCCAGCCTGATCGGGCTGGTGGAGGATACGACCGAGGCGCCGCGCCTGGTGGTCGCCGCCCGCGCCGCCCATGCCCGGCCGGTCCCGCTGCCCTCCCTCGTCTCGCCGGAAGAGGCGGCAGCGCACGCGGCCTTCGTCGCCGCGCTCGGCGAGAAGGCTCTCTGGCTGAAGTACGAGGACACGCAGCCCGGCACCACCGCTGCCGGGTGAGCTGTCTGTCGGGGATGGGCGACGGAACATCTTTCGAGAGATGTTACAACCAGAATACTCGGAAAAGTTGTTCGAATGGGAAGGCCGCTGGCGGCTGAAAGCCCGCCGGGACGAACTTATCCCTATCCGGGCCATCCTGGGCCGTCCTGGGCGTTCCGTGGCCGTTTCAGGCCGCGCCCTGCGCGATAGACTGACATCATAACCGACATCAAGCCATGAATCCGGTTACGGCCGCACCAAGAGCCGCCGGATCGGTCACCGGCAGCGAGCAGCGCTCGCCCACACAGACGAACGCGGCCCCCTCCGCAGGCGCGGCGGCCTCGCGGGCGGCGCGGATGCCGCCTTCCGGTGCGGGGTCTCCGGCGCGTGGTCGCACCACCGTCCGCAACGGGAACGGAACGGCGAGGGCGGCGGCCACGAAAGCGTCCTCGCGCGGTCCCACCGGCACGATCTGCGCGAGGTTGAGGCGGGTGTCGAGCGCATTCAGCGTGGCGGCGTGCACCAGCACGTTGGCGGCCGCCGCGCCCGACAGGCCGGCCAGGATGCGGTCTGCCCGCGTGCGCAGCATGTCGTCGCCGGAGAGCGCCGCCAGCCGCACCAGCGCCTGCGCCGCCACCGCATTGGCGTTGGGCACCGCGTCATCCTGGGTCGTCAGCGGGCGCACGATGAGGTCGCCGCCGTCGTCGGCGGTGAGGAAGTAGGCGCCCGTCGCCGGATCGAGGTGATGCGCTTCCAGCGTGTCGAGAAAGGCGCGGGCGAAGCGGAGGTCGTCCGGCGCGCCGGTGGCCTCGTGCAGGGCCACGGCGGCCCGGGCCATGGTGGCAAGATCGGCCGCGAGGCCCGGGCTCACCGTGCGCCCGCCGCACCAGGAATGGGCGAGCCGCCCGCCCGGCATCATGTGGGTGGTGATGGCATCGAACGCCCGCCGGGCCAGCGCGATCCATTCCGGCTGGCCCAGGAAAGCGCCCGCATTCGCCAGCGCGGCGATGGCGAGGCCGTTCCAGTCGGCCAGCACCTTGTCGTCGCGCCCGGGCCGCACCCGCTGCTCGCGCGCCGCGAGAAGACGCGCCCGCAGTGGCGCGAGGCGGGCCTCGTCCTCGGCCGTGACGGGCCCGGCGGCGGTGCGGTTCAGGATGTTCCCGGCCTCCCAGTTGCCGGCCGGCGTGACGTCGTAGAAGCGGTTGAAACAGGCGGCGTCCCCGGTCCCCAGCACGGCCTCGATCTCGGCGGCGCTCCACACATAGAAGCGCCCCTCGTGGCCCTCGCTGTCCGCATCGAGGCTGGCGGCGAAGGCACCATCCGCGGTCATCATCTCCCGCGCCAGCCAGCCCACGGTCTCCTGCGCGCGGGCGAGGAACAGCGGTGCGCCGGTGTCGGCGAAGGCCAGCGCCAGCAGCTCCAGCAGCTGGGCATTGTCGTAGAGCATCTTCTCGAAGTGGGGGACGAACCAGATGCCGTCCACCGAATAGCGGGCGAAGCCGCCACCGAGATGATCATAGATGCCGCCCTCGCTCATGCGGTCGAGGGTGAGGGCTACCAGCGCCTTCAGCTCCGGGTCGTTCCGGCGGGTGCCCATGCGCCAGAGAAACTCCAGCAGCCCGCACGGCGGGAATTTCGGCGCGCCCTTCAGACCGCCATGCACCGGATCGAACACCGCCGGCACGCGCCGCGCGGCGTCGTCCAGCGCCTCCTGGCCGAGGGCCGCGCCGGCAACCGGCGCCGTCGCCTTCCTGAGGCGGGCGAGGATGACGCCGGCGTTCTTCGCCACCGTGTCCTTGTTGCTGGCATAGACGGTGGCCACCTGCTCCAGCACCTCGACAAAGCCGGGGCGCCCGTAGGCGGCCTTCGGGGGAAAATAGGTGCCGCCCCAGAACGGATTCCCGTCCGCGTCGAGGAACATGGTCAGCGGCCACCCGCCGCTCTGCCCCAGCTGCTGGAGCGCGGCCATGTAGACCGCGTCCACGTCCGGGCGCTCCTCCCGGTCCACCTTGATGTTCACGAACAGCGCGTTCATCCGCGCGGCGATGTCGGCGTCCTCGAAGCTCTCGTGGGCCATCACATGGCACCAGTGGCAGGCGGCATAGCCTACCGAGAGCAGCACCGGCTTGCCGGCGGCCCGCGCCTCGGCGAACGCCTCGGGGCCCCACGCCCACCAGTGGACCGGGTTGTCCCGGTGCTGAAGCAGATAGGGGCTGGTCTCGCGGGAAAGGCGGTTTTCGCCGATGGTCTCGCTCATGTGTCGCAAATCCTTCCCCGCTCTGACACGCCTGCCGGTGGCCCCGCCCTGCGCCGATCCGGCCGGTATCAGCCCAAGGCGTTGCAGGCGCCGCTGTTCTTCATCCGGGCGGCTATCCCCTTCCTCCCGAAACGCTCTAAAGCTGGAAGCGCCGGGCGGTATCGCGCCTTTCCTTGCAATTTGATCGCCAGTTCGGGACCCGCGTCATGACCGACACAATCTTCGCCCTGTCGTCGGGCCGCCCTCCGTCCGGCGTGGCGGTGGTGCGCATTTCCGGGCCGGGCGCGGGCACGGCGCTGAAGGCGCTATGCGGGGCGCTGCCTCCGGCGCGCGTGGCCCGCTATGCGCGGCTCGATGATCCCGCGACCGGCGAGCCGCTGGACCGCGGGCTGGCGCTGTTCTTTCCCGGCCCCGCCAGCGCGACGGGCGAGGATGTGGCCGAGCTCCACCTGCATGGCGGACGGGCCGTGGTGGCGGCGGTGCTGCGGGCGCTGGGGCGGCTGCCGGGCCTGCGACCCGCCGAGGCGGGCGAGTTCACGCGTCGCGCCCATGCCAGCGGCAAGCTCGATCTGGCCGAGGTGGAAGGCCTCGCCGACCTGATTTCCGCCGAGACCGAGGCGCAGCGGCGCCAGGCTCTCGCGCTGGCCGGCGGCGCGCTCTCCCGCCGGGTGGGCGGCTGGCGGGAGGGGTTGATCGCCGTGCTGGCCCTGCTGGAGGCGGCCATCGACTTTTCCGACGAGGGCGATGTGGCCGGCGACGCGATCCATCAGGCGGTCCGCCGCATGGGCGCGCTGGAGGCCGATCTTGCCACGGCGCTGCGCGATGCGGCGCGTGGCGAGCGCGTGCGCGACGGGCTCGTGGTGGCCATCGCCGGCCCGCCCAACGCCGGAAAGTCCACCCTTCTGAACCGCCTCGCGGGGCGGGAGGCGGCCATCGTCTCCGACATCCCCGGCACCACGCGCGATGTGCTGGAGGTGCATCTGGAGCTGGCGGGACAGGCGGTGACCCTGCTCGACACGGCCGGCCTGCGGGAGACCGCCGATGCGGTGGAGGCGGAAGGCGTGCGCCGCGCGCTCGCCCGGGCGGAGGCGGCCGACGTGGTGCTGTGGCTGAGCGAGGATGCCGCCCCGCCGCCCCCTGCCCTCGCGGGCGCCGTGCGGGTGCGCACCAAGATCGATCGCGGCATGGCGCCGCCGGTCGGCTGGCTCGGGCTCTCCGCCGCCGCCGGCGACGGCATCGAGGATCTGGTGGCTCTGCTGGAGGCGCGCGCCGACGCCCTCGCCGGGGGAAGTCCCGCGCTTGTCACCCGCGAACGGCAGCGCCGGGCGCTGGAGCTGGCGACCCATCACCTCGGCCGCGCGGCCGGGGAATTCGGCGGGCACGAGGAACTGCGGGCCGAGGAGGTGCGCCTCGCCGTGCGCGCGCTCGACCAGCTCATCGGCCGGGTGGATGTGGAGGATGTGCTGGACGCCCTGTTCGGCACCTTCTGCATCGGCAAATAGGCCCCGGCCCGGCCCCTGTTTCACGTGAAACAGGCCCGCGTGCCTTGACGCGGCCGGAAAGACGGCGTTTCCAGAAGGGGCGGCGCGGGCCGCGCTGGTGTCGCGGACGGCAATGAACGAGCTCACACTCCCGGATGGTTTCGATGTGATCGTGGTCGGCGGCGGCCACGCGGGCTGCGAGGCGGCAGCAGCTGCGGCGCGCACCGGCGCCACGACCGCTTTGCTCACCCATGCCCGCGCCACCATCGGCGCCATGTCCTGCAACCCCGCCATCGGCGGCCTCGGCAAGGGGCATCTGGTGCGGGAGATCGATGCCCTCGATGGCCTGATGGGCCGCGTGGCCGACCAGGGCGGCATCCAGTTCCGCATGCTGAACCGCCGCAAGGGCCCGGCCGTGCGCGGTCCGCGGGCGCAGGCCGACCGCAAGCTCTACGCCCGTGCCATGCAGGCCGCGCTCGCGGCCCAGCCGAACCTCTCGATCATCGAGGGGGAGGCGGATGATCTCATTCTCGCCCATGGCCGCATCGCCGGCGTGCGGCTCGCCGATGGGCGTCGGCTGGCGTGTGGCGCGCTGGTGCTCACCACCGGCACCTTTCTCAACGGCCTCATTCATCTGGGCGAAACCAGCTTCCCCGCCGGACGCATCGGCGAGAAGCCGGCTCTGGGCCTCTCCCCTGCCCTCGCGCGGCTGGGCCTCGCCCTCGGCCGGCTGAAGACCGGCACGCCGGCACGCCTCGACGGGCGCACCATCGACTGGGCGAGCCTGGAGATGCAGGCCGGCGATGATCCGCCCGAGCCGTTCTCGGCGCTGACGACGCGCCTGCCGAACCCGCAGATCGCCTGCGGCATCACCCGCACCACGGACGCGACCCACGCGCTGATCCGCGAGAACCTGTCCCGCTCGGCCATGTATTCCGGCCGCATCGAGAGCACGGGGCCGCGCTACTGCCCCTCGATCGAGGACAAGATCGTCCGCTTCGGCGATCGCGACGGCCACCAGATCTTCCTCGAGCCCGAGGGGCTGGACGATCACACCGTCTATCCCAACGGCCTTTCCACCTCCCTGCCCGCCGAGGTGCAGACCGCCTTCCTGCGCACCATTCCGGGGCTCGAGAAGGTGGAGGTGCTGCGGCCGGGCTATGCCATCGAGTACGACCACGTGGACCCGCGCGAGCTTGCCTCCACGCTGGAGGCGAAGCGCGCGCCGGGCCTGTTCCTCGCCGGGCAGATCAACGGCACCACCGGTTACGAGGAGGCGGCGGCCCAGGGCCTGCTGGCCGGCCTCAATGCGGCGCGGCATGCCGGCGGCGGCGCAGGCGTCGTGCTCGACCGGGCCGAGGCCTATCTGGGCGTGATGGTGGATGATCTCGTGACGCGCGGCGTGAGCGAGCCCTACCGCATGTTCACCTCGCGGGCGGAATATCGCCTGACGCTTCGGGCCGACAATGCCGACCAGCGGCTCACGGCGCGTGGCCTGTCGCTGGGCCTCGTCGGCGCGGAACGGGCCGGGGTGCACGCCCGCCGGACCGCTGCGCTGGAGGCAGCCCGCGCCCTCGCCCGCAGCCTCTCGCTGACGCCCACCGAGGGCGCGCGGCACGGCCTTTCCCTCAACCGCGACGGCCAGCGGCGCAGCGCGTTCGACCTGCTCGCCTATCCGGACATCGACATGGCCCGGCTCGCGGCCATCTGGCCGGAGCTCGGCGCGCTGGCGCCGGCGGTGGCGGAGCAGGTGGAGATCGACGCGAAATACGCCGTGTATCTCGACCGGCAGGCAGCGGACATCTCGATGCTCCGCCGCGACGAGCAGCTCGCCCTGCCGGACGACCTTGCCTATGACCACCTGCCCGGCCTCTCCAACGAGCTGAAGCAGAAGCTGGCGCGGGTGCGGCCGCGCACAGTGGGGCAGGCCGGGCGGATGGAGGGCATGACGCCCGCCGCCCTCGCCCTGCTCGCGACCCACGCGCGGCGCGTCGGCGGTGCGGGACGCTAGCGCCATGTGGATCACGGGGATTGTCACACGCGGCAGCGGAGGACGGGCATGAGGGCGGAGCGGCCGGCGACGGACGCGGCGGCCCGGGCCGCCATCCGCGCGCGCGTTTCACGTGAAACATTCGAGCGGCTGGAGCTGATCGCCGGCCTGCTGGAGAAATGGCAGCGCACCATCAACCTGGTGGCGCCGGCCACGGTGCCGGAGATGTGGAGCCGGCACATCGGCGATTCTTTACAGCTCATTCACCACGTTTCCGAAAAACCCTTGCGCTGGGCCGATCTCGGGTCCGGGGGCGGCTTCCCCGGGCTGGTGGTGGCGGCCGCGCTGGCGGACCGGCCCGGCTCCGACGTGCATCTGGTGGAGAGCGACACCCGCAAGGCCGCCTTCCTGCGCGAGGCGGCGCGCCTGGCCGGATTGCCGGTGACGGTGCATGCCGCCCGTATCGAGCAGGTGGCGCCGCAGATCGCGCCGGGCACCCATGTGGTGTCGGCGCGAGCGCTGGCACCGCTGCCGAAGCTGCTGGACCTTGCCGCGCCGTTCCTTGCTGCGGGGGCGATCGGCCTGTTTCCCAAGGGGCGCGATGCCGAGCGAGAATTGACCGACGCCCTCGGAAGCTGGACACTCGATTTCGAACTCCACCCGAGCGTGAGCGATGCGCACGGCCGGATCCTTCTGGTGAAGAGCGCGCGGCGCGCAAACGCTGCCGCGCCAGCGCCTTCCGCTCCACCGACCGGAGCGGACGCCGCGGGTGGAAGCCCCGAATCACAGCGTCGAGGATGAAGGCGCCATGACTGCTCCGCAGACGACTGAGCCCCAGGTCCCCTCCCCCACCGGGGGTATCCCGGGTGCGCCGCGCGTGCTTGCGCTGGCGAACCAGAAGGGCGGTGTCGGCAAGACCACCACCGCCATCAATCTCGGCACGGCCCTGGCGGCCATCGGCGAGAGCGTGCTGGTGGTGGACCTCGACCCGCAGGGCAACGCCTCCACCGGCCTCGGCATCGACCGGCGGGCCCGCAGCATCTCCACCTACGACGTGCTGGCGGGCGAGGCGACGCTGCGCGAGACGGTGATGGAAACCGGTGTGCCGCATCTGCACGTGGCGCCCTCCACCCTCGACCTGTCCGGGCTGGAGCTGGAGATCGCCAGCGAGCGCGACCGCGCCTTCCGCCTGCGCAACGCCCTCGCCGCGCTGGCCGCCGACCCGGACGCGCCGCGCTTCAGCTACGTATTGGTGGACTGCCCGCCTTCGCTGTCGCTGCTGACGGTGAACGCCATGGCGGCCGCCGATGCCATCGTGGTGCCGCTGCAGTGCGAGTTCTTCGCGCTGGAGGGCCTGTCGCAGCTGATGAAGACGGTGGAGCAGGTGCGGGTGAGCCTGAACCCGACCCTCACCATCCACGGCATCGTGCTCACCATGTATGACGGGCGCAACAACCTGTCCGAGCAGGTGGTGCAGGACGTCCGCCAGTTCATGGGCGACAAGGTGTACGAGACGGTGATCCCCCGCAACGTGCGGGTCTCCGAGGCGCCGTCCTATGGCAAGCCGGTGCTGCTGTATGATCTCAAGTGCCTGGGATCGCAGGCCTATCTGCGCCTTGCCTCGGAAGTGATCCAGCGCGAGCGCGCGGCGCGGGCGGCAGCGGCGGCCTGAGCCGCAAGACCACGGACGGACGACGACGATGGCGGATGAACAGCGCTCCCGGCTCGGTCGCGGCCTCGCCGCGCTCATCGGAGAGATGGAGCCCCAGGCCCCCGCGCCGCGCCCCGGGGCCGGTCGGGGCGGGCCGCGGCGCGTGCCCATCGAGCACGTGCGGCCGAACCCGCGCAATCCGCGCCGCGCCTTCCTGGAGAACGACCTGGAGGACCTCACCGCCTCCATTCGCGAGAAGGGCATCATCCAGCCCATCGTGGTGCGCCCGCTGAAAGGCGTGGACAATTTCGAGATCGTCGCCGGCGAGCGTCGCTGGCGCGCGGCCCAGCGCGCCGCGCTGTACGAGGTGCCGGTGGTGGTGCTGGAGCTGACGGATCGTGAGGCGCTGGAAATCGCCATCATCGAGAACGTCCAGCGCGCCGATCTCAATCCGGTGGAGGAGGCGCAGGGCTACGAGGCCCTGATGCAGGAGTTCGACTACAGCCAGAACGACCTGTCGAAGGTCATCGGCAAGAGCCGCTCCCACGTCGCCAACACCCTGCGCCTGCTGAAGCTGCCGGCGGGGGTGAAGGCCTACCTCGCCGACGGGCGGCTTTCGGCCGGCCACGCGCGCGCTCTCATCGGCAGCCCCGATCCCGAGCGCATGGCCAAGGACGTGGTGGAGAAGGGATTGAGCGTGCGCGAGGTGGAAGCGCTCGCGAAGACCCGCGCCGCCCTCACCGGCGGTGCGCCGCTCGCCGCGCCCAAGGGGAGCAAGCCGGCAGCGCCCGAGCGCAAGAGCGCCGACATCCGGGCGCTGGAGAAGCGCCTGACGGATCTGCTCGGTCTTGGGGTGAGCCTGGAGGGCAGGGGCGAGACGGGCGAGCTGCGCATCAGCTACGCCAGCTTCGAGCAGCTCGACGAGATCTGCCGGCGCCTTGGCCTCGACTGAGGAAACGGGCGCGGAAACAGAAAAAGGCCGCGCGCCGGGACGGCTGCGCGGCCTTCGTCTTTCACAAGATCAGGCGGCGGCCTTGCGGCGGGTCGGCTTCTTGGCGGGAGCGGCCGGGGCCTTCTTGCGGGTCTGGCCGAGGCCCATGTTCTTGGCGAGCTCGGAGCGCGCGGCGGCATAGGCCGGGGCGACCATGGGATAGTCCTTCGGCAGGCCCCACTTCTCGCGATAGGCTTCGGGGGTCATGCCATAGCTGGTGCGCAGGTGGCGCTTCAGCGACTTGAACTTCTTTCCGTCCTCGAGGCAGATGATGTACTCGGGCGTGACGGACTTCTTCACCGGAACGGCGGGCTTCTGCTCTTCCACCACCGGGGCGGCGGGGGTGCCGAGCTGGCCGAGGGCGCGATACACGGACTCGATGAGAGCCGGAAGCTCGGCAGCCGCGACGCTGTTGTTGCTCACGTAAGCGGCCACGATGTCCGCCGTGAAGTCGATGAAGCTCGGCGACGGAATATTGGAAGCGCTGTCGCTCACGGTAGTCCCTTTCTGCTTTGTCGCGGCGATGGGCGGAGCGGGAGGACCCTGCGGCCGGCGCCTCATCGGCAATTTGAACTTTCGCAAATAATCTATAACACCTGCCCCAACAAATACAATCCTGTTGCTTGAAACTCTTTCAAACCCAGCAATAGTGCGGGTTTGTGCGCCGATTGCGGTGCGATCCGGGCCGGCCCGCGAGGCCATTTGAATCTTTGCAGATCGGCGAATCGACCGCATCGACAGATGAAAACATCGGGGCGGGGTAGTCTTGAGCCCCAGAACGGCGGAGCACCCGGTGGCGCTGCCTTGCCGGAGATGGTGCCAAGGTGCCAACGCGATGGTTTCTTCTTGCCGTACGGGACGAAGTACACCGCCTGCTCCGCGCAACTTGAGGTCGAAAGGGGTGAGGGCTCGCCCCGTCCCGCGCATCACCTGACGATGCGCGGCGAGGGTCGCCACTGTCACGGTAAAGCCGGCCATTGGGCCGTGCTGGCGCCGCGGAGAAACTGCGGGTAGTAGATCTCCCGCCGGATCGCCGGCCAGGGGGCAAGCCGGTTCGCCCACCCCCGCCGCCCGAGGAGTTGCCATGCCGCGCGCCGTCGCCGGCCCCGAGATCGAGCGCCTCATCCAGATCCTCGCCCGCCTGCCCGGCCTCGGGCCGCGTTCGGCCCGGCGGGTTGCGCTGCATCTCATCAAGAAGCGCGAGGCGCTGATGGCGCCGCTCGCCGCCGCGCTGACCGAGGCGCACGGCCGGATCGTGGAATGCCGCCGCTGCGGCAACGTGGACGTCTGCGACCCCTGCACCATCTGCACCGACGCCACGCGCGACGGGCGCACCCTTGTGGTGGTGGCGGACGTGGGCGACCTGTGGGCGCTGGAGCGGGCCGGGGCGCTGAACGCCCGCTATCACGTGCTCGGCGGCGTGCTGTCGCCGCTCGACGGCGTGGGGCCGGACGACCTCAACCTCGCCCGTCTGGTCACGCGCGTCCACGAGGAGGAGGTGGGCGAGGTGATCCTCGCGCTCGGCGCCACGGTGGATGGCCAGACCACCGCCCATTACATCGCGGACCTCCTGCGCGACCTGCCGGTGAAGATCACCCGCCTCGCCCAGGGCGTGCCCGTGGGCGGCGAGCTCGACTATCTGGACGAGGGCACGCTGTCCGCCGCCATCCGCTCGCGCACCGGCCTGTGAGCGCGGGTTATTTCAGCAGCGGCTCGTAGCGCCGGTCGGTCAGGGTCTTCAGGAATGCCACCAGCGCGTCGATGCGCCGGTCGTCCAGCGCCGGGCCGATCTCCAGCTCGGTGCGCGAGAGGGTGCCCGGCACCTCCGGCGGCTCGAACGTCCGGCCGGTCTCCGGATTGATGTGCCGCTCCGGGTTGGTGGTGTTGTAGGTGTTGTAGAACAGGATCACCGTTCGCAGGTCCTTGAACACCCCGTTGTGCATGTAGGGGCCGGTGACGGCCACGTTGCGCAGGGTCGGGGTCTTGAACCGGCCCTCCTGCGCGGCCTTGGCCCTGCCGCGAAAGGCCGGGTTGTCGGCCAGTCCCGGATCGTGGCTGTCCGCCTTCAGGCCGGCCGCGGCGCGCGCCGTGGCATTCTTCGGCACGCCGATATTGTGGAACTGGTAGGAGGTGAAGGTCTCCCGCCCGGTGCCGCCCTGCGTGTTGAGCTGGTGGCACTCGCTGCAATTGGTGAACTGCCTGGAGAAGAACAGCACGCGCCCGAGCTCTTCCTGGTCGGTCAGCTTTTCCTCGCCGCGCAGGGAGCGGTCGTATTTGGAATCGAACGGGGCGAACACGTCGCTCGCCTCATAGGCGGCGATGGCCTGCGTCATGGCGCGGAAGCCGCGGGCGGGGCGATCCAGCACGCCCTTGCCGTACAGCGCCTCGAAGGCGGCCACATAGGCGGGATTCTCCTTCAGGCGGGCCACCACGCTCGCGGCGTCGGGCATGCCCATCTCCACCGGGTTCAGCGGCGGGCCGCCGGCCTGCGCGGCGAGCGAGGCGGCGCGCCCGTCGAGGAACATGCCGCCCTGATGGATGCCGGGCTTGGGCGAGCGGCCGAACGGCGGGGTGAAGCGCGCATAGGCGGCGGTCGGCGCGTTGCGCGTGCCGAGCGAGGTGCCGTCATCGCCGAGGGAGACCGCCCCGCCCGCCTGCGGCGTCTCGCGCGGGTCGGTGAAGGCCCGCTCCGGCGCGTGGCAGGTGGCGCAGGACTGGGTGCGGTTGCGCGAGAGGTTCGCATCGAAGAACAGCGCCGCGCCGAGCTGCTCGCGCGTTGCCAGCGCAGGCGCGGCGGGCGCAGGGAGGGCGGGGGCGGGCGCCGCGAGGGGGGCCGCTGGCGGAACGGTGTCCGCGGCGCGCGCCGGTCCCGTGCCGGCCTGTGCGGCAAGGTAAAGCGCGGCAAGGGCAAGCGTTGTTATGGCCGGCGCGACCTTTGCCGCGCGGCCCGGCCCGGATCTTCCTGAAGACGGCACCACGACCTTCGCCTCCGCCGGCACCGCCGGACCGGCAGATGAGGCACCGTCGAACAGCGGGAGGCAATCCGGAGAATTACGCTCCGGCGCTCATTGGAACTGGTCCAGATCCAGGAAAGATGTGCCGATTACTGCAGCATCCGCTCGAAATTGATGACGAACAGCTTCGGGTCGGGCCGCTTGTTGATCTGCAGGTTGGAGAGGGTGACCTGCGTGTCGTAGCCCTGCGGGTCGGTGACCACCCATTGCTTGAGCGCCGAGGTCTTGGCGTCGAACAGGATCAGCAGGCGGTAGGTGCCGAGCATGGGCACCTGCTCCTGCATCACCACCGTGACGTAGCGCTCGTCCTGGAACACGCCCGCCACGTGCGGATCGGTGGCGAGGTCGATGTGCTCGGCCAGCAGGAAGCGCAGCGGGGTCTGCGACAGGGGCGTCACGTCCTGCGTGTTCAGGCGGCGGTCGCGCACCGCCACCGACTGGCCGTTGGAGATGAGCTCCACCGGGCTCGGCGGGTCATACTCGAAGCGCACGCGGCCCGGCTTCTGCATGTAGAAGTCGCCGGAGCGCTTGGTGCCGTCGGGGTCGATCTGGGTGAACTGGCCGCTGAGGGCCTGCACCGAATTGTAATAGGCGGTCACCCGGTCGATGGTGGCGCGGGTGGCCTTGCCGTCCGCCGGGGCGGCGTTCGGTGCCGCCGCGGGCGCCTGCTGCGGGGCCGGCTTGGCCGCCGGGCGCGGCGCGTTCTGCGCCTGGCCCTGCGGGCGCATCAGGTCGCCGGGCGGCTGGATCGCCTGCGCCAGCGCGCCTCCGGTCCACAGGACGGCGAGGCCAAGGCCCGCGGCGAGGGCGAGGCCGCGCCGGTGAGCGCCACGATGCCGGCGGGCGGAGCTGCCTCCGATGGAGCGGGGGGAGGCGTCGAAATGGCGGCTCGGCATCATGGGGCTCTCTGGCGCGGCTTCGGCGGGAAGCGCGCGGTGGGGTGAACCTTGGCTCGCGACATGGCCCCGCCGGTGAACGGCGCGATCGGTCTGCGGCTCGTGCATCATACTCTCTGCCGCCCCGCTATGGCGAACGTATGGCCCGATCCCGCAACGAGAGGGGGGCACGGCGGCGGGGCCGGGGCGGGCGCCCCGCTATTCGGCGGCCTCCTCCGGCAGCAGGATCTCCCGCTTGCCGGCATGGTTGGGCGATCCCACCACGCCTTCCTTCTCCATCCGCTCCACCAGCGAGGCGGCGCGATTGTAGCCGATCTGCAGCCGGCGCTGGATGTAGGAGGTGGAGCACTTGCGGTCGCGCATCACCACGCCGACCGCCTGCGAGTAGAGGTCCTGCCCCTCCTCGCCGAACCCGCCCTTGTCGAACACCGCGCCGTCCTCGTCCTCGCCCTCGGCGTCGTCCTCGGCGGTGACGGCCTCCACATAGGCGGGGGCGCCCTGGGCCTTGAGGTGCTTCACCACGCTCTCCACCTCCTCGTCGGTGACGAAGGGGCCGTGCACGCGGGAGATGCGCCCGCCGCCGGCCATGTAGAGCATGTCGCCCTGGCCCAGCAGCTGCTCGGCGCCCATCTCGCCGAGGATGGTGCGGCTGTCGATCTTGCTCGTCACCTGGAACGAGATGCGGGTGGGAAAATTGGCCTTGATGGTGCCGGTGATGACGTCCACCGACGGGCGCTGCGTCGCCATGACGAGATGGATGCCGGCGGCGCGCGCCATCTGGGCGAGGCGCTGGATGGCGCCTTCGATGTCCTTGCCCGCCACCAGCATCAGGTCGGCCATCTCGTCGACGATGACGACGATGTAGGGCAGGGGCTCGAGGTTCATCTCCTCGCGCTCGTAGATGGCCTCGCCGGTGTCGTGGTCGAAGCCGGTCTGCACCGTGCGGGCGAGGCTCTCGCCCCGGTCGGTGGCCTCGCGCACCCGGGCGTTGAAGCCATCGATGTTGCGGACGCCGAGCTTCGACATCTTCTTGTAGCGGTCCTCCATCTCCTTCACCGCCCATTTGAGGGCAACCACCGCCTTCTTGGGATCGGTGACCACGGGCGCGAGCAGGTGGGGGATGCCGTCGTAGACGCTGAGCTCCAGCATCTTCGGGTCCACCATGATCAGGCGGCACTGCTCCGGCTTCATCCGGTAGAGCAGGGACAGGATCATGGTGTTGATGGCCACCGACTTGCCCGAGCCGGTGGTGCCGGCCACCAGGAGGTGCGGCATGCGGGCGAGGTCCACGATCACCGGATCGCCGCCGATGGTCTTGCCGAGCGCGATCGCCAGCTTGTGGCCGCTGTCGCCGAAGTCGCGGGTGGCGAGCAGCTCACGCAGCAGCACCTTGTCGCGCTTCTGGTTGGGCAGCTCGATGCCGATGGCGTTGCGGCCCGGCACCACCGCCACGCGGGCGGAGACCGCGCTCATGGAGCGGGCGATGTCGTCGGCGAGGCCGATGACGCGGGAGGACTTGATGCCCGGGGCGGGCTCCAGCTCGTACAGCGTCACCACCGGGCCGGGGCGCACCTGGCCGATCTCGCCGCGCACGCCGAAGTCCTGAAGCGTCGCCTCGAGGTGCCGGGCGGTCTCGGAGAGGGCCTCGGGGCTCATGGCCGGCGCCTTGCTGGCGGCGGGCGGGGCGAGCAGGTCGAGAGAGGGATGCTGGTAGCCGGCGCGGCGCGCGCCACGGCGCCCGGCCTCGCGGCGGCTGGCGCGGCTGGTGCGCGGCTCGGCGGCGGACGCGGTCGTGGCGGCGAGGGGGGCGTGCGCCTCTCCGGCGTCGCTTGTGCCGGCTTCGCCGTTCATGCGGGGCTCGACCCGGCCGCCTGTGGCGCGCACGGGCGCCTCGCCCGCCACCCGGGCGGCCGCGGGACGCCGGCCCATGAGGCCACGCCCGGAAAGCCGGGCCTTCCACGACAGGAAGGTGTGGGTGAGGGCGCCGAGCGAAATGGAATGGCCGTCGTCGTCCTCGTCCTCGTCGCCCATCTCGCCGGGCAGCTCGGTCTCGGGCGCGAGCGTGAGGGGAGTGCGCCGGCCGCCGCTGACGGCGAAGAACAGGCCGCTGACGCCCACCGCGAGGCCGAGGGCGCCGATCACGATGGCATCGAGCACGCCCGGCTGGCCGCCGCGGATGGCGCCGGCCGCGCGCGGGAACAGGTCGCCCAGCGCCCCGCCGAGGCCGGTCAGCCCCGGCCAGAAGTCCGGCCGCGGGAACACGCCAAGGAAGGCGGTGCAGCCCAGCACGCCGAGCAGCCAGGCGGTGGCGCGCATGCTCTCGCGGCTGAACGGGCGATGGGTCATCAGCCGCCAGCCGTAATAGAGCGGCGGCAGCAGAACCGCGAGCGCGGCAAGGCCGAACAGCTGCACCAGAAGGTCCGCCACCACCGCGCCCGGCCAGCCGAGCAGGTTGGTGACGGGGGCGTGGGTGGCGTTGGAGAGGCTCGGGTCGGCGGCCGACCAGGTGCCCAGCGCCACGAAGGCCGTGAGCGTCGCCACCACCAGCCCGGTGCCGATGATCTCGCGCCCGCGCCGGCGCACGGCGAGCCGCACGCTTTCGGGAATGATGTCGAGGCGCGGCGCCTGTGGCTGCATGCGCGTATGCAGCACGGCATCGGCGGCGGGGCGGCGGCGGGCCGTCGGCATCGGCACGGCTCTCCTTCAGCTGAGCCCGGCGACGAGGCGGGTCAGCACCTCCTCGCAGGCGGGCAGGTCCTGGACCAGGGCGACGCGGAGGAAGTCCGCGCTGGGATTGGCGCCGGTGAGGTCGCGCCGGGCGAGGTAGCCGCCCGGAACGGTGCGCAGGCCCTGCTCGCGCCAGAGCTTCACGGCCGCCGCCTCGCCGCCGGACAGGCGTTCCGAGGCGAGGTGCGACACGTCGAGCCACAGGAAGAAGCCGCCGCCGGGGCGCTCATAGCCGAAGCGGCCGGCGAGCAGCCGGTCGGCGAGATCGAACTTGGCGGCGTAGAGATCGCGCGAGGCGGCCACGTGCGCCTCGTCCTCCAGCGCCGCCACCGCCACCGCCTGCAAGGGCTCGGGCACCTGCGGCGCCGCCACCCAGCGGAAGGCGAGGAAGTCCTTCAGGAAGGCGGGATCGCCGGCGCAGAAGCCGCAGCGCAGGCCGGGCAAAGACGAGCGCTTGGACAGGGAGTTGAACGCCACGGCGCGGCTGAAGTCGTTGCCTGCCACCTCAAGGATGCCGGGCGGCTTCTCCGCGCCCAGATAGATCTCCGAATAGCATTCGTCGGCGAACAGGAAGGCGCCGTGGCGCCGCGCCAGCTCCAGCGCGCGCCCGAGGTAGGCGGCGGAGGCGATGGCGCCCTGCGGATTGGCGGGCGAGGCCACATAGATGGCGACCGTGCGGTCGAGCAGAGCGGGGTCGAGGGCGTCGAGGTCGGGCAGCCAGCCGCTCTCGCGGGTGGTGGGCACCACCACCGCCTCGCAGCCGGCCGCTTCGGCGCCGGCGGCATAGGCGGCATAGAAGGGGTTGGGCAGCAGCATGGCCGGCCGCCCGTTCGCGCCCTTGGCGGGATCGGTGAGGCGTTGCGCCACGATGGCGGCGGAGAACAGGCCCTCGCGCGAGCCGTTGAGCGCCAGCACCTCGCGCTCCGGGTCCACCGGGCGGGCGAGGTCGTAGCGGCGCTCCAGCCAGCGGGCGGCGGCGGCGCGGAAGGTGGGCGTGCCCTCGGCGCGCGGGTAGCGGCCGAAGCCGGGCAAAGCCTGCGACAGCACCGGGCCGACGAAGGCCGGCATGGCGTGCTGCGGCTCGCCCACCGCGGCGCTGAGCGGCTGGCGGCCGGGCTCGATCCCCGCCAGCAGGTCGGCGAGGCGGATGAAGGGCGAGCGGCGGTCTTCAGGAGGCGCGGCGACGGGAGCTGGCACGGGCGGGCGGCTTCTTCTGGCACGGGTCATGGTCCCCGCCAGAATGCGTCGCGCCGGGTTAAGGTGCGGCTAACTCAAATGGGAAAGCGACAGGTCACGTCCCGGCGAGCGATGCCGAGCACCGGGCGCGAACGATCAGGACTGCGCCAGCACCTCGCGCGCCTGCCGGGCGTCCTCGTGGATCTGCGACACGAGGGCGTCGACGCCGTCGAACTTCAGCTCCGGCCGCAGGTAGGCGTGGAATTCCACCTCCAGCGTCGCGCCATAGAGGTCGCCGGCGAAATCGAACAGGTGCACCTCCAGCAGCGCGCGGCCGTTGTCGAAGGTGGGCCGGCGGCCGTAGCTCGCGACCCCGTCGAAGCGGCCGAGGGGCGTCGCCGCGCGCACCGCATAGATGCCGAAGGCGAGATCCAGCTCCGGCGGCAGGGCGAGGTTGGCGGTGGGATAGCCCAGCTGCCGGCCGCGCTTCTCGCCGTGGATCACCTCGGCCTCCACCGCGAACGGACGGCCCAGCATGTGCGCGGCATGGCCCACCTGCCCGGAGGCCAGCGCCTGGCGCACGGCGGTGGAGGAGATGGCATCGCCCTCGTCGCGCATGGGCTCCACCACCGTCACCGCGAAGCCATGCCGGCGGCCGGCCTCCTCCAGGAAGGCGGGGGAGCCGGCGCGGGCGCGGCCGAAGTGGAAATCGAAGCCCACCGCGACGCCGGTGACGCCATAGCGCCCCACCAGAATGTCGCGCACGAAGGCTTCCGCCTCCATGGAGGCGAGCGCCGCGTCGAACGGCAGCACGATGGCGCCGGCAAGCCCCACCTCGGCGATATGACGCAGCTTGCGCGCCTCGGGCGTGAGGCGGAACGGGGCGGTGGCGGCGTTGAAGAAGGTGCGCGGGTGCGGCTCGAAGGTGAGCGCGACCGCGGGCACGCCGGCACCGGCGGCCATGCGCAGGGCGGTGTCGAACACCGCGCGGTGACCGCGATGCACACCGTCGAAATTGCCGATGGCCACCACCGGCCGGGCCAGATCCGCCGGAAGCGGCTCGGTGCCGCGCACGAGGACGAAATCGGGGACGGGGCTCTGTGTCATCGGCGGGCGGCAGCCTTGCCTTCGTTCGGGAGGCCGGCCTAGGAGCCCGGCCTCCGCGCGAGCGGGGCGGCCGGTATCCTTGCGCCGACGCATGTTTCTGTCGCGGGCCGGAGGGGCCCGCGCCCCGACGCTCTAGAGCATTTTCGTGCGAAGTGGAAACCGCTTCGCGTCAAGAAAATGCGTCAGCCGCCGGCCCGCGACCGTCAGCTCCGCCTCACCACACCAGCCGGCCCATGACGCCGCGCGGATGGGCGTGGCCGGTGAACAGCTCGGCGAGGGATTCGGTGTCCGGGATCGCGCCGTCGATGGACTTCAGCTCCTGCGCGTGGATGCCGCCGGAGATGAACAGGCTGTCGAAGCCGGCATCGTTGGCGCCGGCGATGTCGGTGCGCAGTGCATCGCCGATGCCGAGCACCTTCTCGCGGTCGATGGCGCCGCCGCGGATCACCTCGGCGCGGGCGAAGGCGGTGTCGTAGATGGGCCGGTAGGGCTTGCCGCACCACACCGCCTTGCCGCCGATCTCCTCATAGGCCTGGGCGATGGCGCCGGCGCAGAAGATCAGCTTGTCGCCGCGCTCCACCACCAGGTCGGGATTGGCGCAGATGAGCGTGAGGTCCCGCGCCTTCATGGCGGCGAGGGTGTCGCGGTAGTGCTCCGGGGTCTCCACCTCGTCGTCGAACAGGCCGGTGCAGACCACGAGGCTCGCGTCCGCGAGCCCGGCGAGGGTGAGGTCGAGCCCGTCATAGGTGGAGAGGTCGCGCTCCGGGCCGAGGTGGTAGACGCGGGCGCCGGCGCGGGCGGCCAGCATCTCGCGCGTCACGTCGCCGGAGGTGACGATGGCGTCATAGGCGGTGCGCGGCACGCCGAGGCCGTCGAGCATCTTCACCACGAACGGGTTGGGGCGCGGCGCATTGGAGACCAGCACCACCGTCGCCCCCTGCGCGCGATAGCGGGTGAGCGCCTCGCCCGCCGAGGCGAAGGCCGCGACGCCGTTGTGCAGCACGCCCCACACATCGCACAGGATCAGGTCGTACTGGCCGGCATAGACGGAGAGGCCCGGCACCAGCGGGGGGGCATGGGGGTGGATCCTGAGGGTGCCGTTGCTGGCGTCGGCCATGGTGCCTCTCCTGTTGTGCAGCGCACAGGTGCCACGGCGGGCGGGGTTCCACAAGGCCGGCGGCGGGGTGCGGGGCGCGCGCCGGGCGCATGGATGCGAGCAGACGCGCGGATCACCCGAACTTCCGCCGACCGGCGCAGAGGGTCACGATGGCGGTTCGACCGCGCCGCGCTTCCGGCGTGGCCTGGCGGGCCGACCTGCGATCAGCGCCGACGCATTCCGCCATCCGCTCCAGCCGGAAGGGGCGCCGCGCTTCGGCGCCTCCACCACAGGCGCGACTAGGACCCGGCACAATTGCGCCGGCCGGGCATCGGCCCGGCCCTGCCTCAGGGGTGCCCCTTGCCGGGCATGCCATGGGGTGGCTTGCCGGGGTGTCCGTGCGGATGGCCCATGCCGTGCGGATTACCGTGCGGATTGCCATGGGGGCTGCCGTGCGGGTGCCCGTGGGGCGATCCGCCGGGATGGCCGGAGGGGGCCGGCTCCTTGGGCGGGGCGGGGCGCGGACGCACCGTGACGCCGGGCACCTGGCTCACCAGATCGCGGAAGGCATCGCCCCGCACCTCGAAATTGGGGAACTGGTCGAAGCTGGCGCAGGCGGGCGAGAGCAGCACCACCGGCTCGGCGATGGCGGAGGCCTCGGCGTCGCGGGTGGCGGCGTCCACCGCCTTGTCCAGCGTGCCGACCACTTCATGCGGCACCGCGTTGGCGAGCGTGCCGGCGAAGGCGTCCGCCGCCTCGCCGATCAGATAGGCCTTCGCCACCCGGTCGAACAACGGCGCCAGCGGATCGATGCCGCCCGCCTTGGGCTTGCCGCCGGCGATCCAGAAGATGCCGCGGAAGCTCGACAGGGCGCGCTCCGCCGCATCCGCATTGGTGGCCTTGGAATCGTTGACGAACAGCACCTTGCCCTTGGTGCCCACCTCTTCCATGCGATGGGCGAGGCCGGGGAAGCGCTTCATGGCGACGGCGATCACCTCGGGCGCGACGCCCACCGCGCGGCAGGCGGCAAAGGCGGCGGCGGCGTTCTGCGCATTGTGCGCGCCGCGCAGCGAGCCGATGCCGCCCAGCGGCAGGCGGAAGCGCTCGGCCCCGCCCTCGGACACCACCAGGCTCTCGCCCTCGCGCCAGATGCCGTCGGGCAGCGGCCGGCGCACGGAGACGCGCACCACATGGGTCCCGGCCCGCTCGGCGCGGTCGGCCATGGCGGCGGAGAAGTCGTCGTCCACCCCCACCACGGCGGTGCCGCCGCCCTCGACCCCGGTCACCAGCCGCTCCTTGACGGCGGCGTAATTCTCGAGCGTGCCGTGGCGGTCGAGATGATCCGGCGTCACGTTCAGCATCACCCCCACCGACGGGTCGAGGCTGGGGGCCAGATCGATCTGGTAGGAGGAGCATTCCACCACATGCACGCGGCCCGGCTTGGGCGGGGCCAGCGAGAGGATGGCGGTGCCGATGTTGCCGCCCATCTGCACGTCGCGCCCCGCCACCCGCAGGATGTGGGTGATCAGCGCCGTGGTGGTGGACTTGCCGTTGGTGCCGGTGATGGCGATGAACGGTGAGCGGCGGGCGATGGCGTGGCGCTCGCGGCAGAACAGCTCGATGTCGCCGATGATCTCGACCCCCGCCGCCTGCGCCAGCTTCACCGACCAGTGCGGCTCGGGATGGGTCAACGGCACGCCGGGGGCGAGGATCAGCGCCTGGACGATGGTCCAGTCGATGGAGCGCAGGTCCTGCACCAGGATGCCGGCCTCGCCGGCCTTGCGGCGCGAGGCCTCGGAATCGTCATAGGCGACGACGGTGGCGCCGCCGGCCTTCAGGGCCTCGGCGGTGGCGAGCCCGGAGCCGCCGAGCCCGAAAAGGGCGACGGTCCGGTCCTTGAACACGGTGACGGGGATCATGGCGGTAAAATCGTCCGTTAGGGCAATCGGGTCCAGCCACCCGTCTAGAGCATGACACGCAAAAGTGCGACGCTCTTTCGTCGGCTCCCGCCGGTCGGTCCGGCCGCCGATCGTGACGATACGGGAAATCCCGTGGTTGACCGCGCGCTACATTCATAACATTGAATGTCATGAGATCCGAAGGATGGGAGCGCGAAATGGTTGCAAACGTGGGTGGGATCGATCGGGTGCTGCGGTTCATTGCCGGGGTCGTGCTGATCCTGGTGCCGTTCGCGGCTCCCTCCGTGCCGGCGCTGGGCGGGCTCGGCCAATGGGCGTGGCTGATCGGCGCCGTCGGCCTCGTGATGCTGCTGACCGCCGTCTTCCGCTTCTGCCCGGCCTATCCGCTGCTGGGCATCAACACCTGCGGGCGGAGGTGAGGGCGCTCCAGCGCCCCGCCGCATGAAAAAGGCCCGCGGGAAGTGCTCCCGCGGGCCTTTTTATATCAGGGCCGTGTCGCTCTCACCTGAGCTTCAGCGTGGCGAGGCCGGCGAGCGCCAGCACCACGGCGATGATCCAGAAGCGGATGACCACCTGCGGCTCGGTCCAGCCCAGCTGCTCGAAATGGTGGTGGATGGGCGCCATCTTGAACACGCGCCGGCCGGTGAGCTTGAACGACACCACCTGCACGATCACCGAGACCGCCTCCAGCACGAACAGGCCGCCCACCACGGCGAGCACGATCTCATGCTTGGTGGCCACCGCCACCGTGCCGAGCAGGCCGCCCAGCGCCAGCGATCCGGTATCGCCCATGAACACCTGCGCGGGCGGCGCGTTGAACCACAGGAAGCCGAGGCCCGCGCCCATCACCGCGCCGCAGACCACCGCCAGCTCGCCGACGCTCGCCACATAGTGGATCTGCAGGTAATCGGCGAAGCGCACGTTGCCGGAGAGATAGGCGATGAGGCCGAAGGTGCCGGCCGCGATCATCACCGGCACGATGGCGAGGCCGTCGAGCCCGTCGGTGAGGTTCACCGCATTGCCCGCCGCGACGATGACGAACATGCCGAAGATGGCGAAGAACACGCCGAGGTTCAGCAGCAGGTCCTTGAAGAAGGGAAAGGCCACCGAGGTGGACAGGCCGCTCTTGCCGAACGTCATGATGATGACGACCGCGACCCCGGCGATGGCCGCCTCGATGGCGAGGCGCACCTTGCCGGACAGGCCGTTGTGGGTCTGCTTCGTCACCTTCAGGTAGTCGTCGTAGAAGCCGATGAGGCCGAAGCCCAGCGTCACCAGCAGCACCGACCAGACGTAGACGTTGGACAGGTTGGCCCACAGCAGCGTCGCCACCACGATGCCCGACAGGATCATCAGCCCGCCCATGGTGGGCGTGCCCTTCTTGGTGAGCAGGTGCGACTGCGGCCCGTCGGTGCGGATCGGCTGGCCCTTGCCCTGCTTGAGCCGCAGGGTGGAGATCATGCCGGGGCCGAACAGGAACACGAACAGCAGCGCCGTGACCACGGCGCCGCCGGTGCGGAAGGTGATGTAGCGGAAGACGTTGAAGGCGGAAAACGACTGGTGGAGTTCGGCAAGCCACTGGAGCATGAGACGTTTACCCTTCGAGCAGCGCGTCCTCGCCGGCGCGGAAGCGCTCGGCGAGGCTTTTGACCAGCGGCCCCATCCGGCTGCCGTTCGATCCCTTGACCATGAGCGTGTCGCCGTCGCGGATCGCCTGCGCCACCAGCGGCTCCAGGTGGCTCGCATGGGCGGCATAGCCGCCGCGCCGCGCGGCGGGCAGGGTCTGCCACAGGGCGTGCATCTGCGGCCCGCAGCAGAACACCTGATCGATGCGGGCGGCGTTGATCGCCTCGGCGAGGCCGGCGTGGTGGGCTTCCCCGTCCGGGCCCAGCTCCAGCATGTCGCCGAGCACCGCGATGCGCCGGCCGCGCGGCCCCACCGGGGTGCGGCTCAGCACGTCGAGGGCGGCGCGCATGGAGGCGGGGTTGGCGTTGTAGCTCTCGTCCAGCAGCGTCGCCGTGCCGCTCTTCAGCCGCAGCCGCACCGGCACGCCGCGTCCCGGCGGCGGGCGCAGCGCGGACAGGGCGAGGGCTGACAGGGCGAGGTCGGCACCGGCGAGCTTCGCCGCCGCCAGCACCGCCAGCATGTTCTGCACGATGTGGCGGCCGGGCATGCCCACCTTGAAGGTGACCGGCGTGCCCAAAACGTCGGCGACGCCGACCGAGCAATAGGATTGCAGCGCCACGTCGGTGAGGCGCACATCGGCGCCGGGGGCCTCGCCGAAGCTGACGATGCGCGCGATGCCGCGCGCGCGGGCCGCCGCGGCAAGCCGCGGGAACAGGGGATTGTCGAGGTTCAGCACCGCCGCCCCGCCCGGCTCCACCCCGTCGAAGATCTCGGCCTTGGCGTCGGCGATCTCCTCGATGGAGGAGAACTGGGCGATGTGCACCGGCTCCACCGTGGTGACGATGGCCACGTGCGGGCGCACCATGCGCACCAGCGGCGTGATCTCGCCGGGATGGTTCATGCCGATCTCGAACACGCCGTAGCGCGCCTCGCGGGGGAAGCGGGCGAGGGAGAGGGGCACGCCCCAGTGATTGTTGTAGGAGGCGGCCGAGGCGTGGGTCTCGCCATCGGCGCCGAGCGCGACGCGCAGCGCCTCCTTGGTGGTGGTCTTGCCCACCGACCCCGTCACCGCGACGATCTTGGCCTGCGAGCGCGCGCGGGCGGCGCGGCCGAGCGCCTCGAGGGCCGCGAGAACGTCGTCCACCACCAAGAGGCGCGCATCGGCGGGGAAGGTATCGGCCTTCTCGCGGGCCACCACCGCCACGGCGGCGCCAGCCTCCAGTGCCTTGGCGACGTAGGCATGGCCGTCGCTGTTCTCGCCGGCGATGGCGAAGAAGGCATCCCCCGGCGCGAGGGTGCGTGTGTCGATGGAGATGCCGGTCGCCGGGCGGGGCTCACCCCGCACCTCGGCTCCCAGGCCCGAAGCATCCATGGCCTCGCGCATTTCCGCGACGTCGTGCAGAACCCGGCTGCCCATGCTCATGCCGCCACCTCATTGAGAGCGGCGGAGAGCTCCGCCGCATCCGAGAACGGATATGTCCGGTCGCCGATGATTTGGCCGGTTTCGTGACCCTTGCCGGCAATCAGCAGCGCATCGCCCGGCTGAAGCAGCGCCACGCCGGCGCGGATGGCCTCGGCGCGATCGCCGATTTCCCGCGCCCCGCCGCCTGCGCCCTGCGTTCCGGCGAGGATCTCGGCGCGGATCTCGGCCGGTACCTCGCTGCGGGGGTTGTCGTCGGTGACGATCACCGCGTCGGCCTTGGCGGCGGCGATGGCGCCCATGATGGGCCTCTTGCCCCGGTCACGGTCGCCGCCGCAGCCGAACACCACCACGAGACGCCCCGGCACCGCGGCGCGCAGGGTGTCGAGCACGGTGGCGAGGGCCTCGGGCTTGTGGGCATAGTCCACGAAGGCGAGGCGGCGCGGGTCGTTGCCGATGCGTTCCAGCCGTCCCGGCACGCCCTGAAGCTCCGCAAGCGCGGCCAGCACCGCCCGCCGCTCCGCTCCGCAGGCGATGGCAAGGCCGGCCGCCAGCAGCGCGTTGTCGAGCTGGAACCGGCCCACTAGCGGCACCGTGGCGCTGGTGCCGTCGGCGAACATCACCTTCTGCCCGGCGCCGGCGCCGGTGACGGCGAACAGGTCGAGCCCCGCCTTCTGTCCCTCGCCGATGGGCAGCAGCCTGAGGCCGCGCGTCTCCGCCCAGGCGAGGGCGGCGGCCGCGAACGGGGCGCCGGTCACCGCCACGGCGGTGGCATCGTCCGGCAGCACCTGGGTGAACAGGCGCAGCTTGGCGCGGAAATAGGCGTCGATGGTGGGATGGTAGTCGAGATGGTCGCGGCCGAGATTGGTGAAGCCGCCGGCTTTGAGCCGCACACCGTCGAGCCGCTTCTGGTCGAGGCCGTGGGAGGAGGCCTCCAGCGCCATGTGGGTCACGCCCTCGCCGGCGAGGCGGTCGAGGGTGGCGTGCAGCTCCACCGGGTCGGGCGTCGTGAGGCTGCCATAGGTGGCGCCGTCCGGGGCCACGAGGCCGATGGTGCCGAGATAAGCGGCGGTGTGGCCCAGCCGGGCCCAGATCTGCCGCAGGAAATAGGCCACCGAGGTCTTGCCGGCGGTGCCGGTGACGGCGGCGATGGTGGCCGGCTGGCGTGGATAGCGCCGCGCCGCCGCCAGCGCGAGCGAGCGCCGCACGTCCAGCGAATAGGCGAGGGCGACGCCCGGCGGCAGCACCGGCCGGGGGGCGGCGGGCTCCATCAGCACCGCCGCCGCGCCGCGCGAGACCGCATCGGCGATGAAGCGGGCGCCGTCGGCATGCGTGCCGGGAATGGCGACGAACAGGTCTCCGGGCGTGATCCGCCGGCTGTCGGCGGACAGGCCGGTGATGGCCTCGTCCGCGCCGCCGGGCGTGAGGATGCGGGCGTGGCCGTCGAGGAGCTGTCCGAGGGGAAATGTCATCATCGGACCTCTTTTGGCATCCACCCGCGCCGATTGCCACCCCGCCCCGGCGCATGCCGGAACGTAGACGGTATCGCGGTCTGCCGCCCCCGGATCAGTGGCGGTCGGCGACCTTCACGGGCATCCGCAGGAGCTGCTCGGCATTGGGCAGGTTCTGGCGGGGCGCGATGTTCAGCATGGGCGCGATGCGCTCCACGATCTTGCCGGCGGTGGGGGCCGCGTTCCAGCCGGAGGTGGCGAAGCCGTAGGTCTCCGAGGTGGCCTTGGGCTCGTCCAGCATGACCAGCACCAGGTAGCGCGGCTTATCCATCGGGAACACCGCCGTGAAGGAGGTGAGCAGCTTGTTCTTCGCGTAGCGGCCGTTGATGACCTTTTCCGCCGTGCCGGTCTTGCCGCCCACCAGATAGCCGGGCACCTCCGCCTTGGTGGCGGTGCCCTTCTCGGCGTTGAGGCGCATGATGTAGCGCATCTTGTCGGAGGTCTCGGGCTTCAGCACCCGCACCGCCACCTTCTGCGCCTCCTCGGGGGTGCGCTTCAGGAAGGTGGGCGGGATGAGATAGCCGCCGTTGACCATGGAGTTCACCGCCATCACCGCCTGCAGCGGCGCGACCGAGAGGCCGTGGCCGAAGGCGATGGTGGCCGAGTTCAGCTCGCCCCAGCGCCGGGGCACGATGGGGAAGGAGCTTTCCGGCAGCTCGGTCACCAGCCGGTCGAGCTGGCCCATCTTCTTCAGGAACGCCTTGTGCGCCTCCACGCCGAGCGCCAGCACCATCTTGGCGGTGCCGATGTTGGAGGAGACGAGGAAGATCTCGGGCACGGTCAGCACCCGGTTCTCGGCGTGGTAGTCGGAGATCTTGAAGCGGCCGAAATGCAGGGCGCTGCGGGCGTCGAAGGTGGAGTTCAGGCCGATCTTGCCCGAATCGAGCGCCATGGCGAACGACAGCGCCTTGAAGGTGGAGCCCATCTCGTACACGCCGGTGGTGAGGCGGTTGAGGTAGGCGTCATCCTTCGGGTTGCCGGGCACATTGGGGTCGAAGTCCGGCAGCGAGACCATGGAGACGATCTCGCCGGTATCCACGTCCGTCACCACGGCCATGGCGTGCAGGGCGGAGAACTTGTTCTTGGCGCGCACCAGCTCGTCACGCACGGCATGCTGCACACGCATGTCCATGGAGAGCTGCACCGGCTCCTGCTGGCGGTCGGTGGCGAAGCCGGCGAGGTGCAGCTCGGCGAGGCCGCGGCCGTCGATGTACTTCTCGAGGCCCGAGATGCCCTGGTTGTCCACGTTCACGCCGCCGATGACGTGGGACAGGATGGGGCCGTCGGGATAGATGCGGCGGTTTTCCTTGAGGAAGCCGATGCCGGGGAGGCCAAGCCGGTGGATGGCGCGCATCTGCGCCGGCGTGATCTCCCGCTTCAGCCAGGCGAAGCCCTTGCCGGAATTGAGCCTTTTGCGCGCTTCCTCGACGTCGAGGTCGGGCAGGACCTTCAGCAGGCCTTCGAGCGCCTCGTCGGGGTCGATCAGGCGCTTGGGCTCGGCGAACAGGGAGGGGGACTTCACGTCGATGGCGACGATGTCGCCGTTGCGGTCGATGATGTCCGGCCGGGCGGAGGACACCGCGTCGGCACCGCGCCCGCGGGTCGCCCCGGGGTCGGAATTCATGGCGAGATGGGCGAGTTGGGCGCCGATGGCCACGAACACCAGGCAGAACGCGCCCATGACGATCTTGATTCGCCCGCGCGCCACCGTCTCCGCGTCGCCGCGGTCGAGCCCGAACAGGCCGCGCACCATGTGGCGGCCGGCGCGGTAGGTGAGGTGGCCGAGCCGGACGGTCAGCGGCCACAGCACGTTCCAACTGGCGATGGCGGCGCGCTTCAGCCCGGCGAGGGTGGCGCGGCCGGCGGCGCGGGCGAGGCGGCCCAGCGTCTCCAGCAGGGAGGCGCAGGCGGCATCGGCGCGCGCGATCTCGGGGCCGGCGGCGGCGGCGAGATCACCGGCGATGCGGGAAAGGCGGGCGGAGAGGGACGGGTTTTCGACCATGACGACCTCGTCAGCGCCCGAGCATGCCAGGCGGCAGGAGGCGGGCGAGCGCCTCGAGCGGATTGGAGGGAGGGGCTTCCGGCGCCGGCGCGGCCTCGGCCACAGGGGCGGCGGCGCCGGGCGCGGCAAGACCGGGCGCGGGACGGGTCGCCGGCGGGCGGGGGCTCGTGGCGCTCGCCACCGGCTTGGGCGGGGCGGGGGTCGGCGGCTTGGCCGGGCGCAGCGCCGATGTGGCGGGCACGGTGGCGCCGCCGGAGCTGGTGGGGGCGGTGGACGAGCCGGTGGGCCTGGAACTGGTGGACGAGGTGACCAGCGGCGCGTCCACCAGCGCCTCGATCATGCCGCCGATGCCGTCGCCGGGGTTGGCCGGCTTCTCGGGCAGATCGTCGAGGCTGGAGATGGAATCGACGTCGAGCCGCTTCATGTCCAGATGCCGCTCGGCGAGGCCCTGGATGTAGATCGGCGAGGTGCGCCGCGCCCATTCCGCCCGCATGAGGGAGATGGCGTCGCGCTCCTTGCGGATCTGCACGCGCAGGGATGCCAGCCGCTCGGCCTCGGAGGTGGAGGCATATTTCAGCTGGTAGACCACGGCTGCGGTCACCAGAAGCGCGATGACCATCACGACGTTGGCGACCCGGAACATGGTGTCTAGCGTCTCCGCCCTTGGCGTTGCGGTGATGGGGGCGGAAGCAGCCCCATCAGGTCACCGCCCGGATGCGCCGGGGCGTTCGTACGTTCGGCCGCGCGAAGCTTCGCGGACCTTGCGCGCGGGTTGCCTGCCACTTCGTCGGGACCGGGTTCCACCGCTCCCTTCGCCAGGAGGCGGAAGGAGGGCTCCGGACCTTCCGCCTGCGGCAGGTGGCGCGACGCGGACGGTGCCTTGGACCGGTTTGACAGAAAAGTCTTAACGATCCTGTCTTCCAGCGAGTGGAAGGTGACCACCACCAGCCGGCCGCCCGGGGTCAAGGCCCGCTCGGCGGCGGCAAGTGCCTCCACCAGCTCGGACAATTCCTCGTTCACCGCGATGCGCAGGGCCTGGAAGGTGCGGGTGGCGGGATGCACCTCGCCCGGCTTCGCCCACACCACGCGGGAGACGATCTCGGCGAGCTGGGCGGTGCGGGTGATGGGCGCCTCCTCCCGCGCCTTGACGATGGCGCGGGCGATGGCGCGCGAGTGCCGCTCCTCGCCGAAGGTCCAGATGATGTGGGCGAGGCGCACCTCATCGAGGGTGGCGACGAGATCGGCCGCCGACAGCCCGTCGCTGCCCATGCGCATGTCGAGCGGACCGTCGCGGCGGAAGGAGAAGCCGCGCTCCGCCTCGTCCAGCTGCATGGAGGAGACGCCGATGTCCAGCACCACGCCGTCGAGCGGCAGGAAATCGTGGGCCTCGGCGATCTCGTCGAGCTGGGAGAAGCGGTCCTGCACCAGCAGCAGGCGCCCGCCAGACGCCGTGACCAGCGCCTGCCCGCCGGCGATGGCGGTGGGGTCGCGGTCGATGGCGAGCACGCGGCAGCCGGCCGCGCCGAGGATAGCGGCGGTGTAGCCTCCCGCGCCGAAGGTGCCGTCCACGTAATGGCCGGCATCCTTCGGCGCGAGGTGCGCGAGAACCTCGCGGAGCATCACCGGCAGATGACGGGCCGGTCCGCCAGCGGCGTCGGCGGGGCCGACCCCGTGGCCCGTCGTCATGTCCTGTCGCCCCTCGGGTTCTCCGCTCGGGAGCCGATGGCCTGGCGCAGCTCGCGCACCCTACGGGTGGCCTCCGCGAGATGTGCCTTCAGCCGCTCCGGTTCCCAGATCCGGAACTTGTGCCCCAGGCCCACGAACGCCACCTGGTCGGTGATCGCCGCATGAGCCTTCAACGTGTCGCTCAGCACCACCCGCCCCTCCGGATCGATCCGCAGCGTCTCGCTGGTGCCGTAGAGGGCGGCCGCCAGCTCCTCGCGCGCCTCGGAATAGGGCGGATAGCTCTCGATCAGCGCGTCGATCTCGCCGATCAGCCGGTTGCCGCCGGCATCGAGCGCGGGTTCCGCCAGGCTCGGGTGGCAGTAGAGGCCCTCCGCGCCGTCCTTGGTCAGCACCGTGCGGAAGGGCGCGGGGATGGAAACCCGGCCCTTGGCGTCGAGCCGCATCGTGTAGGTGGACACGAAGCGGTCCATGGCGCCCGGGTGCCCCTTCCTGTGGCGTGCGCGGTGAGCCGCGCCAGCCCCCGACGGCAAGCGCCGTCCATCCTGTTCATGGGTAACAATGGGCTAACATGGGAAATCATGGGCGTCAAACGGAAGCGGATGGGCGGAGGCGCGCGACGGCGGCCTGCGGGCGGCGCCGGGCCTCAGCGGAACCTTCTCCCGCGTGCGACCGGCGGCCGGAGAGGGAAGGCGCTTCCCTTCGTCCGAGCCTTCTCCAACCGGGAGCCGTCGCCCGCCCCGCCGGCGCGCCATCAACGCGTCGCCGGCCCACAAACGCGAAAGGCCCCGCCGTCGGGTGGACGGCGGGGCCTTCATGTCGCTGCCAGCTTGCAGGGTCCGGAGAGCGGAGCGGCCGGTCAGCCCGCCTTGGCGGCGAGCGCCTGAGCCACCTTGGAGGCGGGGGTGCGGCCCAGCGCGCCGGTGATGGCGCGGCCGGCGGCGGCGAGGGCGTCGAGGTCGACGCCGGTCTCCACGCCCAGCCCGTCCAGCATGTAGACCAGATCCTCGGTGGCGAGGTTGCCCGAGGCGCCCTTGGCATAGGGGCAGCCACCGAGGCCCGCCACCGCCGCATCCACTGTGGCGATGCCGAGGTCCAGGCAGGCCAGCACGTTGGCGAGCGCCTGCCCGTAGGTGTCATGGAAGTGCAGGGCGGTGCGTTCGGTGCCGATGTTGCGCGCCACCGCCTGCGCCATGGCCTTCGCCTTGTCGGGCGTGCCGACGCCGATGGTGTCGCCGAGCGAGACCTCGTAGCAGCCCATGGCCACCAGCGCCTCGGACACCTCCACCACCTTGGCCACCGGCACCTCGCCCTGATAGGGGCAGCCCAGCACGCAGCTCACATAGCCGCGCACCGCCACGCCGCGGGCGCGGGCGAGGTCCGCCACCGGGCGGAAGCGCTCCAGGCTCTCGGCGATGGTGCAGTTGATGTTCTTGGCCGCGAACGCCTCGGAGGCGGCGGTGAACACGGCCACCTCCTCCACCCCGGCCGCCAGCGCCAGCTCCAGCCCCTTGAGATTGGGGGTGAGCACGGGATAGCGCACGCCCTCGCGCCGGCCGATGGCGGCCAGCACCTCGGCGGTGTCGGCCATTTGCGGCACCCATTTCGGCGAGACGAAGGAGCCGCTCTCGATCACCTTCAGGCCGGCGTCGGCGAGGGCGTCGATCAGCGCCACCTTGGCCGCGACGGGCACGAGGCCCGGCTCGTTCTGGAGCCCGTCGCGCGGGCCGACCTCGACGATGCGCACGGATGCGGGGCGGGCCATCATGCGTCCTCCAGCACGAGCAGCTCGGCGCCTTCGTCCACCAGGTCGCCCACGGCGAACTTCAGCGCCTTGATGCGGCCGTCGCGGGGGGCGGCCACGGTGTGCTCCATCTTCATGGCTTCCACCACCACCAGGGCGGCGCCCTTTGTCACCTCCTGCCCCTCCTGAACCGCGATGCGGATGATGGTGCCGGGCATGGGCGCGACCAGGCGGCCGGCGGTGCCGGTGGCGGCCTGCGAGGCGAGGCGCGGGTCGACGAACTCGACCGCGTGCTCCCCGCCGCGCACGAACACGGTGAGGCGGGTGCCGGTGCGGATCACCCGCGCGGTCAGCGCCACTCCCTCGAGGCGGGCGCGGATGGAGCCGTCGGCCTCGCCGTCGCCTTCCACCAGCATGTCGCCGCCGGGAAGCGAGAGCACGAAGCCCGAGGGCCGGAAGTGCGCCCGCACCATGATGCGGCGCTCCTGGTCGGCGAAGGTCAGGTCCACATGGGCGTCGCGGTTGAGCCGCCAGCCGGGGGCGAGGCCCCAGGGCGACCACGGGTCCGCCGCGTCCACCGTCTCGGCCGACTGGCGGGCCTCCTCCTTCAGGATCGACAGGGCGGCCAGCGCCAGCACCGTGTCGTCGAGCGGGGCGGGGGGCGGCAGCAGCGCGTCGTGGTGCCGGGCGATGAAGTTGGTGTCCAGCTCCGCCGCGGCGAAGGCAGGATGGGCGGCGATGGCTTTCAGGAACACGCGGTTGGTGGCGAGGCCCACCACCTCGGTGGCGGCCAGCGCCGCCTCCAGCCGCCGCACCGCTTCCAGCCGGTCGGCGCCGGCGACGATGATCTTGGCGATCATCGGGTCGTAATGGATGGAGACGGTGTCGCCGGCGCGCACGCCGGTGTCCACGCGGGTGCCCGGCAGGTGCGACGGCAGCACCAGATGATCCAGCCGGCCGACCTGGGGCAGGAAGTCCCGCGCCGGGTCCTCGGCATAGAGGCGCACCTCCATGGCGTGGCCGATGAGGGGGATCTCCGCCTGCGCCAGCGGCAGCGGCTCGCCCTGCGCCACGCGGACCTGCCACTCCACCAGATCCTGCCCGGTGATGGCCTCCGTCACCGGATGCTCCACCTGCAGGCGGGTGTTCATCTCCATGAAGTAGAAATTCTCGCCCTCGGCGATGAACTCCACCGTGCCGGCGCCCACGTAGCCCACCGCGCGGGCGGCATCCACCGCCGCCTTGCCCATGGCGGCGCGGCGTTCCGGCGTCATGCCGGGGGCGGGGGCCTCCTCCACCACCTTCTGGTGCCGGCGCTGGATGGAGCAGTCGCGCTCGTGCAGGTAGACCGCCCCGCCGAGGCTGTCGGCGAACACCTGCACCTCGATGTGGCGCGGGGTGGTGAGATACTTCTCCACCAGCACCCGGTCGTCGCCGAACGCGCTCTTCGCCTCGCGCTTGGCGGAGGCGAGGGCGTCGGCGAACTCGCCGGCGGCGCGCACCACCTTCATGCCCTTGCCGCCGCCGCCGGCGGAGGCCTTGATGAGCACGGGATAGCCGATGCGATCCGCCTCGCGGGCGATAAGCGCCTCGTCCTGGTCCTCGCCGTGATAGCCGGGCACCAGCGGCACGCCGGCCGTCTCCATCAGCGCCTTGGCCGCGCTCTTGGAGCCCATGGCGCGGATGGCGGACGCCGGCGGGCCGACGAAGATGATGCCGGCCTTCTCGCACGCCTCGGCGAAATCGGCATTCTCGGAGAGGAAGCCATAGCCGGGATGGATGGCGTCCGCCCCGCTCCTGCGGGCGGCATCGAGGATGGCGTCGATGCGCAGATAGCTCTCGCGCGCCGGGGCGGGGCCGATGGGATAGGCCTCATCGGCGCTCGCCACGTGCAGCGCGTGCGCGTCGGCATCGGAATAGACGGCGACAGTGCGGATCCCCATGGCACGCGCGGTGCGCATCACGCGCACGGCGATCTCGCCGCGATTGGCGACGAGCAGGGTGCGGATCGGGCGGATCATGAAGCCCCCCAGTTCGGCTTTCTTTTTTCAAGGAAGGCGGTGACACCCTCGCGGCCGTCGGCGCTGACGCGCTGGTCGGCGATGCGGTGGGCGGTGTCCTCCACCACGGCGTCGTCGAGCGGCCGCGCCACGGCGGCGATGAGGTCCTTGCAGGCGGTCACGGCGGCGGGGCTCGCCGTCTTGAGCGCCTTCAGGTGCCGGGCGAGCGCGGCGTCGAGCTCCTCGGTCGGCACCACCTCGTGGACGAGGCCCAGCGCCAGCGCGGTGGCGGCGGAGAAGCGCTCGGCGGTGAGGAAATAGCGCCGCGCCTGCCGCTCGCCCATGGCCCGCACCAGATACGGGCTGATGACGGAGGGGATCAGGCCGATGCGCACTTCGGTGATGGCGAACTCGGCCTCCGGCACCGCCACCGCGATGTCGCTCGCCGCGATCAGTCCGGTGGCCCCGGCGAAGGCCGCGCCATGGACGCGGACCAGCGTCGGCTTGGGGCACTGGTCGATGGTGCGCATGAGGCGCGCCAGCGCGCGGGCGTCGGCGAGGTTCTCCTCGCGCGAGTAGCCGGCCATGCGCCGCATCCAGTTGAGATCGGCGCCGGCGCAAAAGGCCGGGCCGTTGGCGCGCAGCAGGACCGCGTTGACGGTCGGATCTGTGCCGGCGGCCTCATACGCCGCCGTGAGGGCGGCGATGAGAGCGTCGTCGAAAGCGTTGCGCACCTCCGGCCGGTCGAGGGTGAGGATGGCGACGCCATCCTCGATGGCGGTGGTGAGGCCGGTGCTGGCCGTGCTCATGGTGGCCGTGCTCATGGGGCGCTCCGTCGCGCGGGGGCCGCGAAGGCCGGAAGGGCGGGCGCGGCCATCACATGCGGAACACGCCGAAGCGCGTCTCCTGCTCGGGGGCGTTGAGGGCGGCGGAGAGGGCGAGGGCCAGCACCATGCGGGTGTCGGCGGGGTCGATCACCCCGTCGTCCCACAGCCGGGCCGAGGAATAATAGGGGTGGCCCTGCACCTCGTACTGGGTGCGGATGGGCGCCTTGAACGCCTCCTCCTCCTCGGCCGGCCACTTGCCGCCGCGCCCCTCGATGCCGTCGCGCTTCACCTGCGCCAGCACGCCGGCCGCCTGCTCGCCGCCCATCACCGAGATGCGGGCGTTGGGCCACATCCACAGGAAGCGCGGGTCGAAGGCGCGGCCGCACATGCCGTAATTGCCGGCGCCGAAGGAGTTGCCGATCACCACGGTGAACTTCGGCACGCTGGCGCACGACACGGCGGTGACGAACTTGGCGCCGTCCTTGGCGATGCCGCCCGCCTCATACTTCCGCCCCACCATGAAGCCGGTGATGTTCTGCAGGAAGACCAGGGGAATATTGCGCTGGCAGCACAATTCCACGAAGTGCGCGCCCTTCAGCGCGCTCTCGGAGAAGAGAATGCCGTTGTTGGCGATGATGCCCACCGGATAGCCGAAGATGCGGGCGAAGCCGGTCACCAGCGTCTGCCCGTAGAGCGGCTTGAACTCGTCGAACTCGGACGCATCGACGATGCGGGCGATGATCTGCCTCACATCGAACGGCTGCTTGGGATCGGCCGAGACGATGCCGTAGATTTCCTTCGGATCGTAGAGCGGCGCGCGCGGCTCGCGGATGTCGAGGCTATGCGCCTTGGTGGTGTTGAGATCGGCGACGATGGAGCGGGCGATGCCGAGCGCGTGGGCGTCGTTCTCCGCCATGTGGTCGGCGACGCCGGAGGTGCGGGTGTGGACGTCCGCGCCGCCCAGCTCTTCGGCGGTGACGACCTCGCCGGTGGCTGCCTTCACCAGCGGCGGGCCGCCGAGGAAGATGGTGGCCTGGTTCTTCACCATGATGGACTGGTCGGCCATCGCCGGCACATAGGCGCCGCCGGCAGTGCACGAGCCCATGACCACCGCGATCTGCGGAATGCCCTCGGCGGACATGTTGGCCTGGTTGAAGAAGATGCGGCCGAAATGCTCGCGGTCGGGGAACACCTCGTCCTGATTCGGCAGGTTGGCGCCGCCGGAATCCACCAGGTAGATGCACGGCAGGTGGTTCTCCCGGGCGATGGCCTGGGCGCGCAGGTGCTTCTTCACCGTCATGGGGAAGTAGGTGCCGCCCTTCACCGTCGCATCATTGGCGACGATGAGGCATTCGCGGCCGGACACGCGGCCGATGCCGGTGATGATGCCGGCCGCCGGCACCTCGTCGCCGTACATGCCGTGGCCGGCGAGCTGGGAGAGTTCCAGGAACGGCGAGCCGGTGTCCAGCAGGGTGCGGATGCGGTCCCGCGGCAGCAGCTTGCCGCGCTTCAGGTGGCGTTCGCGCGCCACCTCGCCGCCGCCTTCGGCGATCTTCTCCACCGTCGCCCTCAGATCGGCGACGGAGGCCTCCAGGGCTTCCCGGTTGCGGCGGAATGCGTCGGAGCGGCGGTCAACCGCATCCTCGATGGTCGCCATGAGCGCTCTCGCCCTCCAATGGACTTGGAAACAGTGGACTTGGAAACGACGGACCTGGGCATGCCCGACCTTGGAATGGTCGACATGGGCACTGGACTTGGGGGCACTGGACTCGGGGCGGCTGGCCGGCCGGAGCAGGATGCGCCGCCTGGCGCGTCACGGGCGCGGGCGGTGGGCGGCGATCTTCCTCCGGTGCCGGTCAGCGCCGGCTTGGAAACGATCGTACGTTTTTTTCCGGGTCGTGCAAGCGTTTTGGTGGAGGAAATCGATCGACCGCCGCAACTCCAGGCGAAGGCTGCCGGCGCGTGGGCTTCAGCGCCGCCGGCCGCGCTCGGCGGGGGCGGCGGCGGCCGGTGCCTTCGGCATCCGGGCCTTGCGTGGCGCAGCCTCGCGCTCAGCGGTTTCGTGCGGCTGGAGCGGCGCCGCATCGGCGGCGAGCAGGCGCGGCGCGGCGGGCTGGGCCTGCCCGAGGACGCCCGACACCACGAGGCCGGTATAGATCTCCACCAGCTCGTCCTGGGTGAGGCGGCCGCCGGGGCGGTACCACATGCAGATGCCGGTGAGCATGGAGATGATGGCGTAGGTGGCCACCTTCGGCTCGCTCACCTGGAACGCCCCGTCATCCGCGCCCTGGCGCAGGATCTCCTCCAGCAGCCCCTCGTAGCGCCGGCGCAGGCCCATCACCACCGCGCGGTGCTCGTTCTCGAGGCTGCGGATCTCCATGTTGGCGATGAAGACGTGCGCCATGCGCGTCATGTGGTAGCGCAGGTGGAAGGCGGCGAAGGTCTTCAGCCGCGCCATGGGGTCGGTGATGCCGGCAAGGTCCGCCTCGGCCTTGCCGAGCAGGTCCTCCATGTGGTCGCGGACGATGTCGAACAGGAGGTTCTGCTTGTTCTCGAAATACTTGTAGAGCGAGCCCGACTGCAGGCCCACCTCGGCGGCGAGCTGGCGCAGGCTCATGGCCTCGTAGCCGTGCCGGTAGATGAGCTTCACGCCCGCCTGCCGGATGGCTTCGGCGGTGCGGGCGCCGTTGGAACCGATGGTGCGGGCCATGGCCTTCCAGAACGTTGCGTCCGGCCGCGCGGCGGCGTGACCGGACCGTGTGACCCTCGGATGCGGGATCCGGCGCGGGCGGAGATTCGCCGCCGAGCTTACCTCCACCGCCGCGCCAGATCATCCTGCGACAGGAAATGCCGCTTGACCAGAATAAAAAAGAACGCTTGATTGTTTCTACAACCCGGCGAAACGACCGGGCGGCGGCGCCGAGCCAAACCGCACAGCGGGGGCGCCCAAGGAGGAGACGACGTCATGGCGACCCTGAGGGCGAGACATCAATCCTTGTGCATCGAGATCGCGTGGGATGCCTGTCCGCTGTAGTGGACCCATCCATCGGCGTCGATGTGCCCGGTATCCCCGGTGATGTAATAGGCGTTTCCGAACCTGAACCTGGCTTTCGTCGCGGCCTCGTCCTTCCTGTAGGCGCGAAACCAGAACAGCGGCGAGCGGCGGACGTGGATCGCCAGTAATCCCTCCGCGCCCGCCTCCAGCTCGGCGCCGGTGTCATCGAGAACGACGAGGGAGAAGCCGGGCGCGACCCGGCCGACCGACACACGGTTCAGGGAGCGGGGATCATGCGGGTCATGCTTCATGCCGACGATCATCCCCGCCTCGCGGTGACCATACTGGTTCACCAGCGGGACGCCGAGCTTCTGCGTGACCCAGGCGATGATGTCCTGGGGCAGCGGCTCGCCGCCCACCGTCACCATCCGCAGCGCCAGCTGGTGCGATGCGGTGGACGGATCGCCCCGCCGCCACGCCCGGATCTGGGAGGGTGCGGCGGTGAGGTTGGTGACGCGGAACTTCGACAGGACGCGGTAGCCCTGCGAGACATCGTAGGGCCCGTCGCAGAACAGGATGGAGCTGCCGATCAGCAGCGGGCCGACGAGACCGTAGAAGATCCCGTATTCCCAGCCCTGGTCGGTCATGTTCCAGAACACGTCCTCGTCCCGGACATCGAGCCCGTGGCGCATGTATTGCTCGATCTCGGCGAGGGCGCGGACCGGCGTCAGCAGGCCCTGCCGAGGTTCGACCGTCTTTGCTGAATAGGTCATCATGAAGGGGTCGTTTTCCGCGTAGGTCGCGGCGTCGGTCATGGGTTCCGCCTCGTAGATCGAGGACCAGAACTGGGTGACGCGCCCTTCTATGCGGTTGATGTGGTCTCCCTCGACGAGAAAGACCGGCGTCGTTGGCTTGATGTACTTCCGGGCCCGCTCGATCAGCACCCGGTTTGCAATGATGGCCTTCACGCCGCTCGCTTCCAGGCGGGCATTCACCGCCGATGCGGAATAGGTGGAGAACAGCGGCATGTAGACGGCGCCGACCCGCCAGATCGCGAGCGCGGCGATGATGAGCTCGACGCCCTTGGGCAGCATGACGGCAACGCAGTCGCCTTTCCTGATGCCGATGGTCGCCAATACACGAGCAAAGCGAGATGAATAGTCAGCAAGCCTGCCAAAGCTCAGTTCGGATGTCTGGCCCGACACGGATTCGTGGATCATGGCCGGATGCGAGCGCTTGCCGGGCAGGTGCCGGTCGCACAGCAGGTGGGCGAGGGGGATCGCCTCTCCCCGATACTCCGGCCGCTGGTACAGGCTTGGATCAACCGTGGAATCCGCTTCCGCCGCCAGCTCCGCCGCCTTTCCGGCGCGATCGCTCAGGCTCAGGAAGAAGGCGCCGAGCGAATACAGCCGCGCGGCCGGGTCATAGGCGAGCAGGCCCTCGTGCACCAGCGCCGCGGCCAGCCGGTGCGCCGTGGGCTTGGACAGGCCGGTGTCCTCCACGAGATCTGCCAGCCGCGCGCCGAGCGGCGGCGCGCTGGCGACGGCCCGCAGGACGGCCACGGCGCGGGACAGGCTCTGCGCGCCCTTGGGGGAATTTGTGTCAAGGTCCAGAGATACAGTCATGTCTCACAATGTGAGATGATTTCGGGGCGCCCGCAATATTTTTCTGAAGTTCGCGGGATGCTCTTGCAAGATGTGAGATGACGCTAGATAATGTCGCCTAATATCGTCTCACAATATGAGACATGGCCCAGAGAGGCCGCCCCGTTACGGGATTGAGGGAGGGGAAATATGTCGCTACCCGCAGCTTCGGCTGGGGCTGATCCGGTCACGGCCGCTCTCCTGAGCATCGAGAACATCTCGCTGCGGTTCGGCGGGCTCAAGGCCCTGTCCGACGTGAGCTTCCATGTGCGTCCGGGCGAGCTGTTCTCCATCATCGGCCCGAACGGCGCAGGCAAGACGTCGATGCTGAACTGCATCTCCGGCCGCTACTCGCCCACCGAGGGCCGGGTGCGGTTCGACGGGCAGGACGTGACGCGCCTGAAGCCCAACCGGCGCGCCGCCATCGGCATCGGCCGCACGTTCCAGAACCTCGCGCTGTTCAGCCACATGAGCGTGCTCGACAACATCATGGTCGGCCGGCATCACCTCCTGAAGAACAACTTCCTCACCGGCGCGCTCTACTGGTTCGGCGGCGCCCAGAAGGAAGAGCTGGAGCATCGCCGCAAGGTGGAGGAGGTGATCGACTTCCTCGACATCCAGCATGTGCGCAAGGCCACCGCCGGCACCCTCTCCTACGGCCTGCGCAAGCGGGTGGAGCTGGCGCGCGCCGTGGCGCTGGAGCCCAAGCTGATCCTGCTCGACGAGCCCATGGCCGGCATGAACCTCGAGGAGAAGGAGGACATGGCCCGCTACATCGTCGATCTCAACGAGGAATGGGGCATGACGATCATCATGATCGAGCATGACATGGGCGTGGTCATGGACATTTCCCACCGCGTCATGGTGCTCGACTTCGGACGCAAGATCGCCGAGGGCCTGCCGGCCGACGTGCTCGCCAACGAGCATGTGCGCAAGGCCTATCTGGGCGAGGAGGATCCCCTCCTCGAGGACGAGGCGGCCCCCGCCGCCCTGAGCGCGTGAGGCGTCCCATGGCTGAGACCCGCATCACCGCCGCCTATCCGGACGTCACCGTCCACGACACCCTGCCGAAGCTGCTCGCCCTCAACGCCCGCAACCATCCGGACGACGTGTGGCTGCGCGAGAAGGACCTCGGCATCTGGATCTCCTACACCTGGCGGCAGGTTGCCGAGCGGGTGCGGGACATCACCCTCGGCCTCACCACGCTCGGCGTCGCCCGGGGCGACGTGGTGGGCCTTCTGGGCGACAACCGCCCCGAATGGCTGATGGCGGAGATCTCCACCCACGCGCTCGGCGGCATGAGCCTCGGCATCTACCGCGACGCGCTGGCGGACGAGGTGGCCTATCTCATCACCTATGCCGACGTTGCCGTGGTGTTCGCCGAGGACGAGGAGCAGGTCGACAAGCTGCTCTCCCTCGAGGAGAAGATCCCCACCGTCCGGCACATCGTCTATTCCGACCCGCGCGGCATCCGCAAATATGACGATCCGCGCCTGATCTCCCTGAAGGAGCTGGAGAAGCGCGGCGCCGCCCTGGCTGCAAGCGATGCCGGCGCCTACGACCGGCTGGTGGCGGCGGGCAAGGGCACCGAGGTCGCCATCCTGTGCACCACCTCGGGCACCACCTCCCATCCCAAGCTCGCCATGCTCACCGCCGGCGCGGTGCTCAGCCACTGCCGGGCGTATCTCGACATGGACCCGCGCGGCCCTGACGAGGAATATGTCAGCGTGCTGCAGATGCCGTGGATCATGGAGCAGATCTACGCCTTCGGTCAGGCGCTCATCTCCCGCATGAAGGTCAACTTCGTGGAGGAGCAGGAGACGCTGATGGCCGACATGCGCGAGATCGGCCCCTCGTTCGTGCTGTTCGCCCCGCGCGTGTGGGAGCAGATCGCCGCCGACGTGCGCTCGCGGATGATGGATTCTTCCGCCTTCAAGCGCGCCATGTTCGATCTCGGCATGAAGCTCGGCCTGAAGGCGCTGGACCAGGGCCGGCGCTCGCCGCTGGCGGACTTCATCCTGTTCCGCGCCCTGCGCGACCGGCTCGGCTTCTCGCACCTCAAGTCGGCCGCGACCGGCGGCGCAGCTCTGGGGCCCGACACCTTCCGCTTCTTCCTCGCGCTCGGCGTGCCCATGCGCCAGCTCTACGGCCAGACCGAGCTGCTCGGCGCCTACACCCTGCACAAGGGCGACGACGTGGACTTCGACACGGTCGGCGTGCCGTTCGAGGGCGTGGAGATCCGCATCGACGATCCCGACCAGAACGGCCTCGGCGAGGTGGTCACCCGCCATCCCAACGTCTTCACCGGCTACTTCCGCAACGACGAGGAGACGCAGAAGTCGTTCCACGAGGGCGGCTGGATGCGCACCGGCGACGCCGGCTTCTTCAACAAGAAGGGCCATCTGGTGGTCATCGACCGCGTGCGCGACATGGCGAAGACCGCGCTCGGCGACCGCTTCTCGCCGCAATACATCGAGAACAAGCTGAAGTTCTCGCCCTATGTGGCCGAGGCGGTGGTGCTCGGCGACGGACGTGACAGCCTCGCCGCGCTCATCTGCATCCGCTTCTCCATCGTCTCCAAGTGGGCGGAGAAGAACCGCATCGCCTTCACCACCTACACCGATCTCTCCGCCAAGCCGGAGGTGATCGCGCTCCTCACCAAGGAGGTGGAGGCGGTGAACCGCACCCTTGCGGACAAGCAGCGCATCGGCCGCTTCCTGCTGCTCTACAAGGAGCTCGACGCCGACGACGGCGAGCTCACCCGTACCCGCAAGGTGCGCCGCGGCGTCATCAACGAGCGCTACGGCTCGATCATCGATGCCATGTACGAGGGGCAGAAGGTGATCGACGTGGACACCACCATCACCTTCCAGGACGGCACCCGCCAGCGCGTGAAGACCAAGCTGGACGTGATCGACCTCGGCGCCCCGCCGCCGGCCAAGGGCGGCGGCGAGAGGAGGGCGGCATGACACCCTGCGCCTCCCGTCCCGTCCCCCGGTTCCCCTTCCTGCCGGAGTGCATCTGATGCAGTCCCAGCTTCTTCTTCAGCTCATCATCAACGGGCTCATCATCGGCACGCTCTACGGCGTGGTCGGCATGTGCTTCGTGCTCATCTACAAGGCCTCGCAGGTGGTGAACTTCGCCCAGGGCGAGTTCCTGCTCATCGGCGCCTGGACCTGCTGGTGGCTGCTCACCGCCTGGAACATCCCCTTCTTCTGGGGCTTCCTCATCGCGGTCTGCTTCATGATGGTGTTCGGCGTCGCCGTTCAGATGGTGGTGCTGCGGCCGCTCATCGGCGAGCCGATCATCTCGGTCATCATGGTGACCATCGGCCTTTCCATCTTCTTCCAGGCGCTGATGAAGTGGATGTTCGGCACGTTCGCGCAGCCGTTCCCGCCCATCTTCAGCGTGGCCAAGGTGGATATCCTCGGGCTGCAGGTGCAGACGGCCTATCTCATGTCCACCGGCGTGAGCCTCGCGATCATGGCCGGCTTCGCCTGGTTCTTCAAATACTCGCGGCTCGGCCTCGCCATGCGGGCCACCGCCTTCTCCCAGCAGGTGGCGCAGTCGCTCGGCATCTCGGTGCGCCAGGTGTTCGCCCTGTCGTGGGGCATCTCGGCGGCGGTCTCGGCGGTCGCCGGCGTGGTGGTGGGCATCGTCAACGGCGTGTCCTCGGCCTTGTCCTACTTCGGCATCAAGGTGTTCCCGGCGGTGATCCTCGGCGGCCTCGACAGCGTGTTCGGCGCGGTGGTGGGCGGCCTGATCGTCGGCCTCCTGGAAAACCTCGGCCAGTACGTGGACAGCCAGTTCCTGAAGTGGGGCAACCTCTACGAGATCATCCCCTTCTATGCCCTCATCATCATCCTCATGATCAAGCCCTACGGGCTGTTCGGCACCCGCGACATCGAAAGGGTCTGACGCCATGGCCATCTCCACCATGCGCCCGTGCGGGGACTATCGCACCAGCTACCGGGCCGACCAGACCATCTTCGCGACGCGGCTCACCTGGCTGTTCTGCGTCGGCGCCGTGGTCCTCCTGTGCTTCGCGCCGTTCTTCTTCTCGCGCTACGTGCTGAGCCTGATGATCCAGATCGGATATCTCGGCATCGCCGCGCTGGGGCTGAACATCCTGGTCGGCTTCTCCGGCCAGATCTCCATCGGCCATGCGGTGTTCTTCGGCTTCGGCGGCTTCGCCTCGGCCTTCCTCGCCGACAAGGGCCTGCCGGTGCCGCTCGCCATCGTGCTGGCGGGCGTGTGGACCACCGCCGTCGGCCTCATCTTCGGCCTGCCGGCCGCGCGGGTGAAGGGGCTCTACCTCGCCATCGCCACGCTGGCCGCCCAGTTCATCCTGCAGGATTTCTTCGTGCGGGCGGAGTGGTTCACCGGCGGCACCCACGGCGCCATTGCCGCGCCCTTCACCCTGTTCGGCTATGACCTGTCGGGCGACGACAAATACTTCTACGTGGTGCTGTTCTTCGTGGTGGTGATGTATCTCGGCGCCACCAATCTGATGCGCAGCCGCGACGGGCGGGCGCTGATCGCGGTGCGCGACCATTATCTCTCCGCCGAGATGATGGGCGTGAACCTCACCAAGTACCGCACCATGGCGTTCGGCATCTCGTCCTTCTATGCCGGCATCGGCGGGGCGCTCTATGCGCACTACGTCGGCTTCATGTCGGTGGAAGGGCTGGACATCCTGTTCTCCATCCAGTTCCTCGGCATGATCATCATCGGCGGGCTCGGCTCCATCATGGGCTCGCTCATGGGCACCATCTTCATGGTGCTGCTGCCGGAAGCCACCGGCTGGCTCGCCGCCGCGCTCCAGGGCTCGGCCATCGACCAGATGCTGCACCTGAAGGACGGCATCACCTACATGCGCGAGATGCTGATCGGCGCGACGATCATCCTGTTCCTGATCTTCGAGCCGGACGGCCTCGCCCATCGCTGGCGCCTCATCAAGGCTTACTGGAAGCTCTACCCCTTCTCGTTCTGATACCAATAGACCGGCCGAGGCGGCGCAGAACCGCCCGGTCCCCGCAGGGATGGAGACCTGCCCTGCCGCCGCTGAAGGCGGACGGGGCAGGCTCCGGAGGAAAAACCAAGGAGACGTACATGAAGCGGATCACCTTCTCCCTCGTCTCGGCGCTCGCGCTCGCCGCCGCCGCGCCGGCTGTCGCCCAGTCCATCAACATCGGCCATCTCGCCGACTATTCGGGCGGCACCTCGGACGTGGGCCAGCCCTACGGCCAGGGCATCCAGGACACCATCGCCTGGATCAACAAGAACGGCGGCGTGAACGGCAAGCCGATCAACTCCGACTTCAACGAGTACGGCTACCAGGTGCCGCGCGCGCTGGCCGCCTTCAAGAAGTGGGTGGGCTCCGACAAGGTGGTCGCCATCCAGGGCTGGGGCACCGCCGACACCGAAGCGCTGGTGCAGATGGTGACCAAGGAGCAGATCCCCTACTATTCCGGCTCCTACTCCGCCTCGCTGACCGACCCGGTGGGCAAGGTGAACGCCAAGAGCGAGCGCGCCGCGCCGTTCAACTTCTTCTACGGCCCGTCCTATTCGGACGCCGCCCGCGCCATGGTGCAGTGGGCCGCCGACGACTGGAAGGCCAAGGGCAAGCCCGGCAAGCCCAAGTGGGTGCACATGGGCGCCAACCACCCCTATCCGAACTCGCCCAAGGAGGCGGCGGCCGAGTACGCCAAGGAGCTCGGCTTCGAGGTGCTCGATCCCATCACCTTCGCCCTCACCCCCGGCGACTACACCCCCCAGTGCCTGACGCTGAAGCAGGCCGGCGCCAACTACGCCTATCTCGGCAACACCGCCGGCTCCAACATCTCGGTGCTGAAGGCCTGCAAGACCGCCGGCGTGGAGGCGCAGTTCCTCGGCAATGTGTGGGGCATGGACGAGAACGCCATGAAGGCGGCCGGCGAGGCGGCGAACGGCGTGGTGTTCCCGGTGCGCACCGCCGTCACCTGGTCCGGCTCGGCGCCGGGCCTCGCCACCGCGAAGGAGATCTCCAAGATGTCCGACGCCTCCGGCACCGCCTATCGCCCGGTGCACTATCTGTCGGCCATCTGCACCGCCCTCTACATGAAGGAGGCGATGGAGTGGGCGGACAAGAACGGCGGCGTCACCGGCATCAAGATCCGCGACGGCATGTACCAGAAGAAGGACTGGGTGCCGAAGGGCATGGAGGGCGTGTGCAATCCCTCCACCTGGACCGCCACGGACCACCGCCCCACCACCCGCGTGGATCTCTATCGCGCCGTGGTGACCGGCCCGACCGAGGGCTCGGTGGCCGATCTGGTGAAGAGCGGCACCATCAAGCTCGAGAAGGTCGCCACCGTCGACCTGCCGCGCAAGACCGAGCTGCAGGGCTGGTGAGCCCGACCGCGCGCGCAATCCCGCGCGCCTGACGATGCGCCCCCTCCCCCCGCGCGGGGGAGGGGCACCTCGCGACCCGATCCGGAGACAGCCATGGCCGAGGCCGCCCTGAAGCTCGAACCCGCCGCCGAGACCGCGCCGCCGCTCCTGTCGGTGGACAATATCGAGGTGGTCTACAACGACGTCATCCTGGTGCTGCGCGGCCTGTCGCTGAAGGTGCCGCAGGGCAAGATCGTGGCGCTGCTCGGCTCCAACGGCGCCGGCAAGTCCACCACGCTGAAAGCCATCTCCGGCCTCCTGAAGACCGAGGACGGCGAGATCACCCGCGGCGAGGTCAATTTCCTCGGCCAGAAGATCAACGGCATCGAGCCGGACCAGATCGTGCGGCGCGGGATCTTCCAGGTGATGGAGGGCCGCAAGATCGTGGCCGACATGACCTGCCTCGAGAACCTGCGCCTCGGCGCCTTCACCCGGCGCGACAACCAGGTGAAGAGCGACATCGAGCGCGTCTACGAATACTTCCCGCGTCTCAAGGAGCGCACCGGCCTCGCCGGCTATCTCTCCGGCGGCGAGCAGCAGATGCTGGCCATCGGCCGCGCCATCATGTCCCGCCCCAAGCTCATCCTGATGGACGAGCCGTCCATGGGCCTCTCGCCGCTGCTGGTGAAGGAGGTGTTCGCCATCATCAAGAAGCTCAACGCGGAGCTCGGCGTCACCATCCTGCTGGTGGAGCAGAATGCCCGCGTGGCGCTCTCGGTGGCGGACTACGGCTACATCATGGAGCAGGGCAAGATCGTGCTCGACGGCACCGCGACCGCGCTCCAGTCCAACGAGGACGTGAAGGAATTCTACCTCGGCCAGGGCGGCGGCGAGGAGCGCAAGTCCTTCAAGAACCTCAAGAGCTTCAAGCGCCGCAAGCGGTGGCTGTGAGGCGTCCGTGAACGGCAACGCCCCGGACAGGCGACGGCGCCGCCGCAGCGCCGATCCGGGGTCCAGGAGAAGAGTTCCAGGAGAAGGATTTCGGCGCGGCCGGCCGGTGGGGCCGGCGGGACCGATTGAGCCGCATTCGGCGAACCGGGGCGTGGGCCCCGGCTCTCCTTCCGCTCGCGCTCCAGACGGCCGGGGAGCAGAGCATTCGACCGGCCAGCTTGCGACACGAGCCCGACCATGACCGATCCGAACCGCCATTACGACGCGCGCGAGACCCGCGCTCCGGAAGCCCGCGAGGCGGCGCTGCTGCAGGCGCTGTCCGCGCAGGTGGCCCACGCCAAGGCGAGGGCGCCCTATTTCTCCGCGCTGTTCAGGGACGTGGACCCGGCCGCCATCACCAGCCGGCAGGCGCTGGCGCAGCTGCCGGTCACCCGCAAGTCCGACCTGCTGGAGATCCAGCCGAAGAGCTACCCGTTCGGCGGGCTCAACGCGACGCCTCCCGGCAAGCTCGCGCGCATCTTCATGTCGCCCGGGCCGATCTATGACGTGGAGGGCCTCGGCCCGGACTTCTGGCGCTTCGCCCGCGGCCTGTTCGCGGCCGGCTTCCGTGCCGGCGACATCGTCCACAACACCTTCTCCTATCACCTCACCCCCGCCGGCTCGATGGTGGAGAGCGGCGCCCATGCGCTCGGCTGCGCGGTGGTGCCGGCGGGCGTCGGCCAGACCGACCTGCAGCTGCGCGCCATCGCCGACATCCGCCCGCAGGGCTATGGCGGCACGCCCTCCTTCCTCAAGATCCTGGTGGACAAGGCGCGCGAGACCGGCGCCGACATCTCCTCGCTGAAGAAGGCGCTGGTGACCGGCGAGGCCTTCCTGCCCCACCACCGGGCCGAGCTGAAGGCCGCCGGCATCACCGCGCGCCAGTGCTACGGCACCGCGGACCTCGGCCTCGTCGCCTACGAGAGCGAGGCCGAGGAGGGCATGATCGTCAATGAGGGCTGCCTCGTGGAGATCCTGCGCCCCGGTACAGGCGATCCGGTGGAGACCGAGGGCGAGGTGGGCGAGGTGGTCGTCACCCTGTTCGAGCCGGACTATCCCCTCGTGCGCTTCGCCACCGGCGACCTGTCCGCCGTGCTGCCGGGGGTGAGCCCCTGCGGGCGCACCAACGTGCGGCTGAAGGGCTGGCTGGGCCGCGCCGACCAGGTGACGAAGATCCGCGGCATGTTCGTCCACCCCGTGCAGGTGGCGGCGGCGGTGAAGAAGCATCCGGCGGTGGCCAAGGCCCGGCTCGTGGTGGACCGCAAGGGCGATCAGGACGACATGCTGCTGGAGGTCGAGGTGGCGGATGCCGCGGCGCTCGCGGAGGAGGCCCTGATCGACGACCTGCGCGCCACCACCAAGCTGCGCGGCCGCGTCGCCATCCTCGCCCCGGGCACCCTGCCGGCCGATGCCAAGACCATCGAGGATCGCCGGCCGATCTGAGGCGACAGCACCGGCCAGCAGCACCTTCCATCGGTCATGTGACGACGGGCGCGGGGAGAACTCTCCGCGCCCGTTTCCCGTCCGGGGGACGAAGCCGCGCCGATCAGCGCGCCGCGGCGATGGCCCGCCGCAGGGTGCGGGCGGCGGCTTCCGGATCGGGCGCGGCGCAGATGGCCGAGACCACCGCGACCCCGTCCGCGCCGGCGCGGATCACGTCCGCCGCGCTGGCGGCATCCAGCCCGCCGATGCCGACGATGGGCAGGCGCGTGAGGGCGCGCACGGCGGCGACGCCGCCTGGCCCGATGGCCGAGCCCGCATTGGCCTTGGTGCCGGTGGCCTTCACCGGGCCGACGCCCAGATAATCCACCACCGAGAGGTCGGAGCCGGCATGCTCGGCCGGGCTGCCCACCGACAGGCCGAGGATGCGGCCGGGGCCGAGCAGCGCCCGCGCGTCGGCGGGCGCCATGTCGTCCTGCCCGAGGTGGACGCCATCGGCCCTGGCGGCGACGGCGACGTCCACCCGGTCGTTCACGATCAGGGGGATGCCGAGCGGGGCAAGCAGCGCCTTCAGCACCCGCGCCTGCTCCACCAGCGCGCGGCCGTGGGCGTCGGGATCGCGCAGCTGGACGATGGTGGCGCCGCCCCGCACCGCAGCCTCCACCACGGGCGCGAGCCCGCGCGCCGCGACGAGGCGGGGATCGGTGACGAGATAGAGCGTGAGGTCGACTGCCTGGGCCATGGTGGGAACCTCTTTGCGGAACCTCTGTGCCGGGCCTGCGATGCGTGCAGACCGCGGCCCGTGAAAGCCGCCGCCCCGCACCGGATCCCGCGCGACCGCCGCAAGAGCGGGCGCCACCGGCTGCTGCGGCGCCGCGCGCCCCGTTTCTTCACGCCCTGTCTATCGCGCGGCGCGGCGGCACAGAAGCGCCCCGTGTGCACAGCGCCCTTGCCCGGGCGGCGACAGCCCGGGCAAGCCGCTCGGCCGAGGCATTCTGCGGCCTGGCGCGAGAGGCGGTTGCCCCGGTGCGTTGGGTCGACCGGCCCGGACCGCGCGCCTGTGGCCGGCGCGATCCCATCGCCGCGCGGCCGGGGTCTCGCGCTCTTCTTCGATGAGGGCGAGCGCCGACCGCCGGTGAGGCGGTCCGATCCCGCCGGGCCCGCGCTCAGGCCGCGCGGGCCGGGAAGGTGATGCCGGGGGGCGGCGGGCCGCCGGTGGCCCAATCGATCAGCTCCACCGTATGGGCCACCGGCACGCCGGTTCCGGAGGCGATCTGCGTCATGCAGCCGATGTTGCCGGCGGCGATCACGTCCGCCCCCAGCGCCTCCAGCGTCGCCACCTTGCGGGCCTTCAGCTGGCCGGCGAGATCGCTCTGCAGCATGTTGTAGGTGCCGGCGGAGCCGCAGCACAGATGCGCGTCGAACGGCTCGGCGACGGTGAAGCCCACGGCGCGCAGCAGCTCCACCGGCGGGCCCTTCACCTTCTGCCCGTGCTGGAGCGAGCAGGCGGCGTGATAGGCCACCGTCCGGCCCAGCGGCGCGGGCGCGCGCGGCAGGTCGAGGGTGGCGAGGAACTCGGTGATGTCCCGCGTGATGGCCGAGACCCGCGCCGCCTTTTCGGCATAGGCGGGGTCGAGCCGCAGCATGTGGCCGTAGTCCTTGATGGGCGTGCCGCAGCCGGACGTGGTGACGACGATGGCATCGAGCCCCGGCCCGTCCATCTCGCGGATCCACGCGTCGACGTTGGTGCGGGCGAAGGCGAGCGCCTCCTCCTCGCGCCCCATGTGGTGGACGATGGCGCCGCAGCAGCCTTCCCCTTCCACCCGCACCACCTCAACCCCGAGGCGCGTCAGCACCCGCACGGCGGCGGCGTCGATCTCCGGCCGCAGCACCGGCTGGGCGCAGCCGCGCAGCAGCGCGATGCGCGCCCGCCGCGTGCCCTGAGCCGGGTGGACGCCGGCGGCCTCGGCCGGCGAGGGGCCGGCGGGCAGGCCGGGGGCGAGGCGCAGCATGGCGGCGAGCGGCTTCAGCGCCGGCACCTTGGCCAGCAGGCCGGCGAACGGGCGGCCGGCGAGCGCGCCCACCAGCGCCATGCGGAAGCGGGCCGGATAGGGCAGCACGCGCGCCAGAAGCTCGCGCACCAGCCGGTCGGCCGGCGGACGGGAATAGGTCTTCTCGATATGCACCCGCGCCTGATCCACGAGGTGCATGTAGTTCACGCCGGAGGGGCAGGTGGACATGCAGGAGAGGCAGGAGAGGCAGCGGTCGATGTGCTTCACCTCCTCGGCCGAGGCCGGGCGGTCGTTCTCCAGCATGTCCTTGATGAGGTAGATGCGCCCGCGCGGGGAATCGAGCTCGTCGCCGAGCAGCACGTAGGTGGGGCAGGTGGCGGTGCAGAAGCCGCAATGCACGCACGCGCGCAGGATCCTGTCCGCCTCCTGGATGCGCGGATCGGCGAGCTGGGCGGGGGAGAAATGGGTCTGCATGGGCTCAGCCGTGCGCGGGAGGAGCGGGAGGGCGGTACGTCATCTCACATTCCCGGATGCATGCGGCCGGGGTTGAGCACGCGCGCGGGGTCGAAGCTCTCCTTCACGCGCTGGGTCAGGGCGGCGAGGGCGCCGTCGAGCGGCTGGAACACCGCGGTGCGGGCGCGCTCGGCCGCGCTGGCGCGGAACAGGGTCGCGTGGCCGCCGTGGGGCGCGAGGGCCGCGCGCACCTCCTGGGCGTGGGAGCCCTCTCCGGGCAGGCTCAGCCAGACGAGGCCGCCGGCCCAGTCGCAGAAGGCCTCGCCCCCGAGATCGGCGGCGAGGCGCGTCGCCAGCGCGGGACCGGCGGTGGGGGCGGTGGAGATGCGCCACAGCGCCCGCTCGCCCAGCCCCTGGAATGGCGCCACGTCGCGGACCGCCCGCCACAGGTCGCGGGAGGCATCGGTCTCCAGCGTCTGGAGGGACCCGCAGGCGGCGAGCACCTGCGCCAGCATGGCACGGCGGGCGGCGACCGAGGGGCCGAACCCCTCCATGCGCAGCGCCACGCTGGTCGGCGCGCCGGCAAGATGGGGCAGGCGGCCGGTGATGGTCTCCGGCAGGAAAGCGGCGCCGGACACCTCGCAGGAGGAGCCCATGGCCGCCGACAGCGCCCGCGCCGCCGTCTCCGGCCCGTCCACGGGCGCCAGCACGGTGGCTTCCAGCGGCGGGCGCGGCAGCACCTTCACGGTGATCTCGGTGACGACGCCGAGCGTGCCCCAGGCCCCGGCCATCAGGCGCGGCAGGTCGTAGCCGGTGACATTCTTCACCACCCGTCCGCCGGACTTGAACACCTCGCCCCGGCCGGAGACGGCGCGGATGCCCAGCGCATGGTCGCGCGCCGCGCCGTGGCTGATGCGGCGCGGTCCGGCGAGGTTGACGGCGAACATGCCTCCCAGCGTGCCGGTGCGCGCGGGGCCGCCGAGCAGGGGACCCGCGTCCATGGGCTCGAACGCCAGCATCTGCCCGCTGGAGGCGAGCATGTCCTCGATATCGGCGCGGGGGGTGCCGGCGCGGGCGGACAGCACCAGCTCCTCGGGCTCGTAGAGGGTGACGCCGGTCAGGCCCGACAGGTCGAGGGCCATGTCGGCCGCAGCCGGGCGGCCGAGCGCGTGCATGGAGCCCTGGCCCCGGATCTCGATGGTGCGTCCGGTGCCGAGGGTGGCGCGGACCGTGTCCGCCACCTCCGCCTCGTCGCGGGCTTCGATGGTCTCGCTCATGGCTGTCTCGTCCGGCGCGTCAGAAGCGCGGCAGGTCGGGGAAGGGCAGGGCGCCGCCGCTCACATGCATGCGGCCGAGCTCGGCGCAGCGGTGGAGCGTCGGGAACACCTTGCCGGGATTGAGCAGGCTGTCCGCGTCGAAGGCGCATTTCAGCCTGAGCTGCTGGGCGAGGTCGACCTCGTTGAACATGGTGTCCATGAGGTCGCGCTTTTCCACCCCCACCCCGTGCTCGCCGGTGAGCACGCCGCCCACCTCCACGCACAGGCGCAGGATGTCGGCGCCGAAGCTCTCCGCCGCGTGCAGCTCGCCGGGGGCGTTGGCGTCATAGAGGATGAGCGGGTGCAGGTTGCCGTCGCCGGCGTGGAACACGTTCGCCACCCGAAGCCCGTACTTGGCGGAGAGCTCGCGCATGCGCGCCAGCACGAACGGCAGCTCGCGGCGGGGAATGGTGCCGTCCATGCAGAGGTAATCGGGCGAGAGCCGGCCCACCGCCGGGAAGGCGGCCTTGCGGCCGGCCCAGAAGCCGAGCCGTTCCTGCTCGCTGGTGGAGACGCGCAGGGTGACGGCGTTGCAGCCCTCGGCGATGCGCGTGACCTCTTCCAGCAGGTGGGCGCATTCGGCCTCCGGCCCGTCCAGCTCGACGATCAGCAGGGCCTCCACGTCGAGCGGATAGCCCACGTGCACGAAGGCCTCGGCGGCGGCGATGGCGTCCCTGTCCATCATCTCGATGCCGGCGGGAATGATGCCGCCGGCGATGATCTGCGCCACGCAGGCGCCTGCATCCTCGGAGGTCGGGAAGCCCACCAGCACCGCCCGGGCCGTGTCGGGCTTCTTGAGGAGGCGGACGGTGACCTCGGTGACCACGCCGAGCAGCCCCTCCGAGCCGATGATGACCGAGAGCAGGTCGAGGCCGCCGGCATCCAGATGCTTGCCGCCAAGCCGCACGATCTCGCCGGTGATCAGCACCAGCTCCACGCCCAGCACGTTGTTGGTGGTCAGCCCGTATTTCAGGCAGTGCACGCCGCCGGAATTCTCCCCGACATTGCCGCCGATGGTGCAGGCGATCTGCGAGGAGGGGTCGGGCGCGTAATAGAAGCCGAGATGGTCCACCGCCTTGGAGATGCCGAGGTTGGTGACGCCGGGCTGCACCACGGCGCAGCGGTTGGCGGTGTCCACCTCGAGGATGCGGTTGAACTTGCCCATGCCCAGCAGCACGGCGTCCCCGAGCGGCAGGGCGCCGCCGGAGAGCGAGGTGCCGGCGCCGCGCGGCACCACGCGGATGCCGTTGTCGCTGCAGTATTTCAGGACCTGCGCCACCTGCGCGGTGGTGGACGGCAGCACCACCACCAGCGGCAGCTGGCGATAGGCGGTGAGGGCGTCGCTTTCGTAGGGCCGCATCTCGCGCTCGTGGGAGATCACGCCCTCGCCGGGCACGATGGCCCGGAGGTCGGCGATGATCTGGTCCCGGCGGGCGAGCACTTCCCCCTTCGCTTCCGGCAGCCTGAGGCCCGGAGCTGTTCCCGTCATGGCGGCGTCCCTCGCGCGCGATCTTGTTGGCGGCAACTATAATCGGTTCAGCGGGAAAAGAAGTCGCGGATTGTTTCCGTCGGGGATAAAGTCGTCGGCACAAATCAGAAAAATCGCCGCCGGCGGGGCCGGACCGGCGCAGGGAGTGGGCCGGCGATGATCGGCAATCTGGGTGATCTGGAAATCTTCGCGCGCATCGTCACGGCCGGCAGCCTCTCCGCGGCCGGGCGGGAGATGGGGCTGTCGCCGCCCGTGGTCTCCAAACGGGTGCAGCGGCTGGAGGAGCGCCTCGGCGCGCGGCTGTTCCAGCGCACCACGCGAAAGGTGACGCTGACCGAGGCCGGGCAGGGCTTCTACGAGCGTGTCGTCGCCATCCTCGCCTCCATCGAGGAGGCGGAAAGCCAGCTCGCCCGCAAGTCGTCGGAGGCGCGCGGCCTGCTCAGGGTGTCGGCGCCGACCTCGTTCGGCCGCATGCACATCGCCCCGCACCTGCTGCCCCTGCTGGCCGCCAATCCGGACATGACGATCGATCTGGAGCTGTCGGACTCGTTCGTGGACATCGTCGGCGAGGGGTTCGACGTGGCGGTGCGCATCGCCGACCTCAACGATTCCAGCCTCGTCGCCCGCCGCCTCGCGCCGGTCCACCGGGTGCTGTGCGCGACCCCGGCCTATCTCGCCTCTGCCGGGGAGCCGCGCCAGATCGCCGACCTCGCCGGTCACGTGCTGCTCGCCACCCACGGGCAGGACCCGTGGCGGCTTGAGGGCCCGGACGGGCCGGTGACGCTCAGGGTGCATTCCCAGCTGCGCACCAATTCCAACGAGGTGGTGCGCGAGGCGGTGCTGGCCTCGGTGGGCATCGCCCTCAGGTCGACCTGGGACGTGGGGCCGGAGCTCAGGTCCGGCGCGCTGAAGGTGGTGCTGCCGCGCTGGCGCGCCTCCCACCGGGTGGGGCTGTTCGCGGTCTATCCCTCGCGGCGCTTCCTGCCGCAGAAGGTGCGGGTGTTCATCGACCACCTCGCCGCGCTCTACGGACAGGGACATGGCGGCGTGCCGCCATGGGACGAGGGCCTCGCCCACCTGCTGGAGGCCCAGCAGGCGGCGTGAGGGCGGGGCTCAGGCGCCTCAGACGTCCACGCTGGCGCGCAGGGCGTTCTCCTGGATGAACTCGCGGCGCGGCTCCACTGTGTCGCCCATGAGGCGGTTGAACAGGTCGTCCGCCGCGTCCACCTCTTTCACCCGTACCTGCAGCAGGGAGCGGGCGTTGATGTCGAGGGTGGTCTCCCACAGCTGCTCGGGGTTCATCTCGCCCAGGCCTTTGTAGCGCTGCAGCGAGAGGCCCTTGCGGCCGGCGTCCGTCACCGCGTCGAACAGGTCCACGGCGCCGAACAGGGGCTGCTCGTCGCTCTTGCGGCGGAGCGTGGCGGCCGTGGTGAACACGGCCTCCAGCTCGCGGGCCAGCGTGTCGAGGCGGCGGGCTTCCGGGGACGCGACGAAGGTGTGGTCGAGCCGGGCCACCTCCGCGACGCCGCGCACGGTGCGGGTGAAGGCATAGCCGGTCTCGTCGTAGGTGCCGGTCCAGCCGCGCTCGGTCTCCTCGGCCAGCGCGTCGAGCCGGCCGCCCACCGCGGCGGCGGCCGCCTGCCCGGCGGCCTCGTCCTGCAGTGCGGGAGCGGCGAAGGCGCCGGCCAGCGCCGCCTGCTCGGCCACGGCGCGGTTGTAGCGCGGGTGCAGCCCGCCCAGCGTCGCGCGCAGCTGGCGCGACACCTCCACCACATGGGCGAGGTCGGCGCCCATCCGCACCTCGCCCGAGGCGAGATGCAGCGAGGCGTCGTCGAGGCCGGCGGTGACCAGATAATCCTCCAGCGCCTTCTCGTCCTTCAGGTAGGTCTCGGACTTGCCGCGCGTCACCTTGTAGAGCGGCGGCTGGGCGATGAAGAGATGGCCCGCGTCCACGATCTCCGGCATCTGGCGGAAGAAGAAGGTGAGCAGCAGGGTGCGGATGTGGGCGCCGTCCACGTCGGCGTCCGTCATGATGATGATCTTGTGGTAGCGCAGCTTCGAGATGTCGAAGTCGTCGCGGCCGATGCCGGTGCCGAGCGCGGTGATGAGCGTGCCGATCTGCTCGGAGGAGAGCATCTTGTCGAAGCGCGCGCGCTCCACGTTCAGGATCTTGCCGCGCAGGGGCAGCACCGCCTGGAAGGCGCGGTCGCGGCCCTGCTTGGCGGAGCCGCCGGCCGAGTCACCCTCGACGATGAAGATCTCGGACTTGGCCGGGTCGCGCTCCTGGCAGTCGGCGAGCTTGCCGGGCAGGGAGGCGATGTCCAGCGGGCTCTTGCGGCGGGTGAGGTCGCGCGCCTTGCGGGCGGCCTCGCGGGCGGCGGCGGCCTCCACCACCTTGCCGATGACCGATTTCGCCTCGGCCGGATTCTCCTCGAACCAGGTGGAGAGCGCCTCGCCCACCAAATTCTCCACCACCGGGCGGACCTCGGAGGACACGAGCTTGTCCTTGGTCTGGGACGAGAACTTGGGGTCCGGCACCTTCACCGAGAGCACGGCGGTAAGGCCCTCGCGGCAGTCCTCGCCGGTGGGCTCCACCTTCTCCTTCTTGGAGATGCCGGAGGTGTTGGCATAGCCCAGCACCTGCCGGGTGAGGGCGGCGGCGAAGCCGGTGAAATGGGTGCCGCGATCACGCTGGGGAATGTTGTTGGTGAAGCACAGGACGTTCTCGTGGTAGCCGTCATTCCACGAAAGCGCGGCTTCCACGGCGATGCCGTCCTTCTCCGCCCGGATCACCACCGGCTTGGGGATCAGGGCGCTCTTGGAGCGGTCGAGATATTTCACGAACGCCTCGACGCCGCCCTCGTAGTGCAGCTCCTCGCGCTTCGGCTCGGGGCCGCGCGCGTCGGTGAGCACGATGAGCACGCCGGAGTTCAGGAACGCCAGCTCGCGCAGGCGGTGCTCCAGGGTGGCGTAGTCGAATTCGATCTTGGTGAAGGTCTCGGGCGAGGGCAGGAAGGTCACCTTGGTGCCGCGCCGGCCGGCCGGCACCTCGCCCACCACCTTCAGCGGGGCCTCCGCCTCGCCGTGGCGGAAGCGCATGTAGTGCTCCTTGCCGTCGCGCCAGATGACGAGGTCGAGGGTGGTGGACAAAGCGTTGACCACCGAGACGCCCACCCCGTGCAGGCCGCCGGAGACCTTGTACGAGTTCTGGTTGAACTTACCGCCGGCGTGCAGCTGGGTCATGATGACCTCGGCCGCGGAGACGCCCTCCTCCGGGTGGAGGTCGGTGGGAATGCCGCGGCCGTCGTCGGTCACGGTCACCGAGCCGTCGGCGTTGAGGGTGACGGTCACCTCCTTCGCCCAGCCGGCCAGCGCCTCGTCGATGGCGTTGTCCACCACCTCGTACACCATGTGGTGCAGGCCCGAGCCGTCGTCGGTGTCGCCGATGTACATGCCGGGGCGCTTGCGCACGGCATCGAGGCCCTTGAGGACCTGGATGGACTGGGCGCCGTAGTCGTCGGGGGACGCGGCAGGCACGGGTTCGGCCATGGTGAATCTCGAATCGTTAAGCGACTTGGCGAAAATCTAGCGCAAAGTGGCGGTTATTTGGTGGCGGCGACGCGGCTTTCCACCGTGCCGGCCGCGCGGAAGCGTGCATATCCGTCCGCCCGCAACCTGCAGGCGGGGCATTCGCCGCAGCCATAGCCCCAGGCATGGCGCTGGCCGCGCTCGCCCAGGTAGCAGGTGTGGGTGTCCTCGACGATCAGGTCCACCAGCGCCGTCCCGCCCAGCTCCTCGGCGAGCCGCCAGGTGTCGGCCTTGTCGATCCACATGAGCGGGGTGTGGAGCACGAAGCGCTTTTCCATGCCGAGGTTCAGCGCCACCTGCATGGCCTTGATGGTGTCGTCCCGGCAGTCCGGATAACCGGAAAAGTCGGTCTCGCACATGCCGCCGACGATGTGCCGGAGCCCGCGACGGTAGGCAAGCGCCGCCGCGAAGGTGAGGAACACCAGGTTGCGGCCGGGCACGAAGGTGTTCGGCAGGCCGCCTTCGGCCATCTCCACCGCCACCTCGCGGGTCAGCGCCGTGTCGGAGATCTGGCCCAGCACCGGCATGTCCAGCATGTGGTCGGCGCCGAGCCGGGCCGCCCAGCACGGATCGAGCCGGGCGAACGCCTCCCGCAGCACCGGCCGGCGCTCCAGCTCAACGGCGTGGCGCTGGCCATAGTGGAAGCCGAGCGTCTCCACCCGCTCGAACCGCTCCAGCGCATAGGCGAGGCAGGTGGCGGAATCCTGCCCGCCGGAGAACAGCACGAGCGCGCCCTCCCCGGCGGGAACCGTCGTCTCAGGCATGCGGGCGGGCCTCCCCGGGGAGGACGGCGCGGAAGGTCGCAGCGTGGATGCTCATTCGCCGGGCGCCCGGGCCTCGATGGCGAGGGCGTGCAGGCCGCGGGCGATCTCGCCCTGGAGCAGGCCGTTCACGATCCGGTGGCGCTCCAGCCGGCTCTTGCCGGCAAAGCCCGCGGATACCACCCGCACGCGCAGATGCGTCAGCCCGCCGTCGTGGCGATGGCCCGCGCCCTTCAGGTCATGCATCACCCCGGCATGGCCGGCGTGCTTGTGGCTCTCGTCCTCCAGCTCGAGGAGCACCGGGGACAATCCCTCCTCAAGGGTGCGGCGGATGGCGGCAAGGGCAGTTTCGGACATCATGAAATCCAATGGCTGAAATGGAAGGGTTTGATGGCGCCCCAGATGGCGCCGGCCCGTGGGGCGCATTATATGTGGCTTGTCGCGGCCCGCCTACCATCCGGCGGGCAGGGCGTTCCGGCTCAGCCGCCGCCCGTTTTTCGCCAAACCTCGTTTCTTGCCGCGCCGCGGTACGGCGCTCATAATCGACGCACCATGAAGCTCGACTCCCCCTTCTTCGACCGCATCCGGGTGAAGCCCGCAGAGGACCGGCAGCAGCGCAGCCCGGTTCTCAACGGCTGCCAGTGGCCGGGGTGCACGGCGGAGGGCACCCATCGCGCCCCCAAGGGCCGCGGCCGGGAAGGGCAGTACTGGCAGTATTGCCTCGACCATGTGCGCGCCTACAACCAGTCCTACAATTATTTCGCGGGCATGACCGACGATGCGGTCTACGCCTACCAGAAGGACGCGCTGACCGGCCACCGCCCCACCTGGAAGATGGGGGCCAAGGGCGGCGGGCAGGAGCGGCCGCATCCGTTCTCCGAGGCAGCGCGCGGCGGCATGCGCGACCCCTTCGGCTTCACCGCCGAGATGGGCGCCGCCTTCAGCGCCGACCGACCCGAGCCGGACGGTCGCATCGTGCGCACCACCGAGCGGCGGGCGCTGGAGGTGATGGGCCTCGAGATGTCCGCCGGCGCGGCCGAGATCAAGGCCCGCTACAAGGAGCTGGTGAAGCTGCACCATCCGGACGCGAACGGCGGCGACCGCTCGTCCGAGGACCGGTTGCGCAGCGTCATTCAGGCCTACAACAGCCTGAAACAGGCGGGTTTCTGCTGACCGATCCGAAGGATGGCCGGCTTCACGCGGTGGCGGGCACAGGCGGCCGCCGCACCGGGACGACACAGGAAAGGCGCGCGCGGCGCGGCGACGGAGGAGTTATGAGCGGCACGGAGACCATTGCCCCGACCCCGGACATGAAGGTGTCGGTTCGCCAGACGTTCGGCATCGACATCGACATGGAGGTTCCGGCCTTCTCCGAGGCGGATCCGCACGTGCCGGAGCTGGACCCCGACTATCTGTTCGATCGGCCGACCACCCTCGCCATCCTCGCCGGCTTCGCCCGAAATCGCCGCGTGATGGTCACTGGCTACCATGGCACCGGCAAGTCCACCCATATCGAGCAGGTGGCCGCGCGGCTGAACTGGCCGTGCGTGCGCATCAACCTCGACAGCCACATCTCGCGCATCGATCTCATCGGCAAGGATGCGATCGTGGTGAAGGATGGCCTGCAGGTCACCGAATTCCGCGACGGCATCCTGCCCTGGGCCTACCAGAACAACGTGGCCCTGGTGTTCGACGAGTATGATGCCGGCCGCCCGGACGTGATGTTCGTGATCCAGCGCGTGCTGGAGAGCTCCGGCCGCCTCACCCTGCTCGACCAGAGCCGGGTGATCCGCCCCCACGCGGCCTTCCGCCTGTTCGCCACCGCCAACACCATCGGCCTCGGCGACACCACCGGCCTCTATCACGGCACCCAGCAGATCAACCAGGCGCAGATGGACCGCTGGTCCATCGTCACGACCCTGAACTATCTCGCCCACGACAAGGAAGTGGACATCGTGCTCGCCAAGGCGAAGCACTTCCAGAACGTCGAGGGCCGCGACACGGTCAACCGCATGGTGCGCCTCGCCGACCTCACCCGGCAGGCGTTCATGAACGGCGATCTGTCCACGGTGATGAGCCCGCGCACGGTCATCACCTGGGCCGAGAACGCGGACATCTTCCGCGACATCGCCTTTGCCCTGCGCGTCACCTTCCTCAACAAGTGCGACGAGCTGGAGCGGCCGCTGGTGGCGGAGTTCTACCAGCGCTGCTTCGGGCAGGAGCTGGCCGAGAGCACCGTGAACGTCGCCCTGTCCTGAGCCGGGCGCGTTCCGGCTTGGGTTCGTTATCCCGTTCATCGGAAACGGGGTAACGAACCAGGTCCTTGAGTTGACGCATTTTCTTCACGCGGGCCGGTTGCCGCCTCGCTCGAAAATACCCTGGCTTCCATCGACGCGAGACCACAGCATGGCCCCCACCAACCGCACATCCGGGAAGGCGCCAAAGGAAGCTCCCGCCGAGCCGTTCAAGCGGGCGGTGGCGGGCTGCTTCAAGGCCATCGCCGGGGTGGCCGAGTTCGAGGTGACCTTCGCCTCCGAGCGGCCGGCGCTGGCGCCCGACCGGGTGCGCCTGCCCGAGCCGCCCCGTCGCTTCACCGTGCAGGACGCGGCCATCGTCCGCGGCCACGCCGATGCGCTGGCGCTGCGCCGCGCCTGCCATGATCCCTCGGTGCATCGCAGGATGCTGCCGCAGGGCGACACCGCCCGCGCGGTGTTCGAGGCGGTGGAGCAGGCGCGCGTGGAGGCCATCGGCGGCAACCGCATGCCGGGGGTGAAGCGCAACCTCGCGGCCATGCTGCAGGACCGCTACCACCGCGGCAATTATGCCGACGTGACCGACCGCGCCGACGCCCCCATCGAGGACGCCATCGCCCTCATGGTGCGCGAGCGCCTCACCGGCGAGGCGCCGCCTCCGGACGCGCGCAAGATCGTCGACCTGTGGCGTTCCTACATCGAGGACCGCGCCGCCGGCGACCTCGCGCGCCTCTCCGGCAGCCTGGAGAACCAGAAGCGGTTCGGCGAGATCGCCCGCGACCTGCTCGCTTCCCTCGACATGGGCGAGGAGAGCGGGCTCGACACCGAGCAGGAGCCCGAGGACGCCGAGAACCAGGGCGGCTCGGAGGAGGAGGGCGGCGAGGCCGGCCAGTCCCAGGAGGACGAGCGCCAGCAGGGCGCCAGCGAGATGGAGGCCGAGCTCTCCGAGGAGGAGATGCCCGACAGCGCCGCCGAGAGCGACGCCGCCCCGCCTGCCGAGATCCCCGACGGCACCGAGCTGGGCGACAGCGAGGAGCCGGCCGAGCCCTGGCAGCCGCGCCCCCCCGTGACCCACGACAACCGGGGGCCGGAGTATCACGCCTTCACCCAGAAGTTCGACGAGGAGGTCTCGGCCGAGGACCTGTGCGATTCCGAGGAGCTGACCCGCCTTCGGTCCTACCTCGACAAGCAGCTCGCCCACCTGCAGGGCGTGGTGGCGCGCCTTGCCAACCGGCTGCAGCGGCGCCTGCTGGCGCAGCAGAACCGCGCCTGGGAGTTCGACCTGGAGGAAGGCGTGCTCGACCCGGCGCGCCTGCCCCGCGTCATCATGGACCCCATGGCCGCGCTCTCCTTCAAGCGCGAGCGCGACACCGACTTCCGCGACACGGTGGTGACGCTGCTGATCGACAATTCCGGCTCCATGCGCGGGCGGCCCATCACGGTCGCCGCCACCTGCGCCGACATCCTCGCCCGCACGCTGGAGCGCTGCGGCGTGAAGGTGGAGGTGCTGGGCTTCACCACCAAGGCATGGAAGGGCGGCCAGTCGCGCGAGGCCTGGCTCGCCGCCGGCAAGCCCGCCACCCCGGGCCGGCTCAACGATCTCAGGCACATCATCTACAAGTCGGCCGATGCCCCGTGGCGGCGGGCCCGGCGCAATCTCGGCCTGATGATGCGCGAGGGCCTCCTGAAGGAGAACATCGACGGCGAGGCGCTGGACTGGGCGCACAAGCGCCTGCTCGCCCGTCCCGAGGCGCGGCGCATCCTGATGATGATCTCCGACGGCGCGCCGGTGGACGACAGCACCCTCTCGGTGAACGCCGGCAACTATCTGGAACGGCACCTGCGGCACATCATCTCCGAGATCGAGACCCGCTCGCCGGTGGAGCTGATCGCCATCGGCATCGGCCATGACGTGACGCGCTATTACCGCCGCGCCGTCACCATCGTGGATGCCGAGGAGCTCGGAGGCGTGATGACGGAGAAGCTGGCCGAGCTGTTCGAGGAGCAGGCTGCCCGCGCCGGCGGACGTCTGCATTGAGGACGCGCACGCGGCTCGCGCTCGCCGCCGCCGGCGTCGCGGCCGCGCTCGCCCTTGTCCCGCTGGCCTTCTCCAAGCCGGCGGCCCTCTCCCCGGTGCCGGAGGCCATCACGGCCTCGGCCCGGCCCCTCGCCAGCTTCCGTCCGAAGGACGAGACCCGACGCTTCGGTCCGCTCGAATTCCGCGGCGGACTGGTGCTGTCCTCCGAGTTCGCCGGCTTCGGCGGCATCTCCGGCTTCGCGCTGGAGAATGACGGGCGCTTCCTCGCCGTCACCGATGCCGGCCTGTTCCTCTCCGGCCATCTCGACACCGAGGGCGACCGGCCGGTTGGCCTCTCCGACGTGACCGCCGCCGCGCTGCTCGACGACCAGGGCCGCATCCAGGCCACCCGCGACCGGGGCGACGTGGAATCCATCGCCATCGGCCCGGATGCCGTCTATGTGGGCATGGAGACCATCAACGAGATCTGGCGCTATCCCCGCGCGCCGCTGGGCGAAAAGGGGCGGGTGGTGCCGGCGCCTGCCATCAAGGGGCTCAAGCGCAACCTCGGGGTGGAGAGCCTCGCCTATGTGCCGTCCGGTCCCTACAAGGGGCTGCTGATCGCGGTGGGGGAGGAGGGCGCGGGGAAGGACGCGGACCTGCCCGGCTTCATCATCGGCGGGCCGGTGCCGGGCACCTTCGCCATCGCCCGCAGCGGGCCCTTCGCCGCCACCGACCTCGCGATTGCGCCGGACGGCACCATGTACCTGCTGGAGCGGCATTATTCACCGCTCACCGGGGTCTTCATGCAGATCCGCCGCTTCGCCCTTGCCGACGTGAAGCCGGGCGCACGGCTCACCGGCGAGGTGCTGGGCTCGTTCGATCTGGGCTATGAGATCGACAACATGGAAGGCCTCGCCGTGACCCGCAACGCGGCCGGCGAGACGTTGCTGACCATCGTCTCCGACGACAATTTCAGCCTGCTCCAGCGCACCATCCTCCTGCGCTTCGCTGTCGTCCCGGACTGAGCGGGCCGGCATTTGCCCCGTCCCGGATCGGGACAGGCCCGCCCGTCCGGCGGAACCGGAAGCGAACGAACCGGGCGCGAATCGGATGCGGGGCGATGATCCGTGTTCGTTCCGCGCCTGTCGCTCCTGCGGCCTGCTCTCGCCGCCCGTTCCTGCCACCGGTTCCTGCCGCCCGCCTGTCCACCGCCGCAACCGGCAGGTGGCGGCGCCGGCGCCCGCAGCCGTCTTGCCGCGCCGCACCCGCCGTGCCCTTATGGCCGCGCCCGTCCTCGACGGCGGGAGCTAGGGGCGCCCATCCATGATCGCGATCGGTCCGAACCTGTTCGTGCTCGTCCTTCTGGTGCTTGCGGTGGCGGTGGTGTTCGCCGGCGTGAAGACCGTGCCGCAGGGCTACCAGTACACGGTGGAGCGATTCCGCCGCTACACCAAGACCTTGCAGCCCGGCCTCAACCTCATCGTCCCGTTCATCGACCGCATCGGCAACCGCGTGAACGTGATGGAGCAGGTGCTGGACGTGCCCACCCAGGAGGTCATCACCAAGGACAACGCCACCGTCTCGGTGGACGGCGTCGCCTTCTTCCAGGTGTTCGACGCGGCCCGCGCCTCCTATGAGGTGGCGCAGCTGGAGCCCGCCATCCTGGCCCTGACCATGACCAACGTGCGCACCGTCATGGGCTCCATGGACCTCGACCAGCTGCTCTCCCACCGCGACGAGATCAACGAGCGCCTGCTGCGCGTGGTGGATGCCGCCGCCGCGCCCTGGGGCGTGAAGATCAACCGCATCGAGATCAAGGACATCGTGCCGCCGGCCAATCTCGTCAACGCCATGGCGCGCCAGATGAAGGCCGAGCGCGAGAAGCGCGCCGTCATCCTCGAGGCCGAGGGCCAGCGGCAGTCGGAGATCCTGAAGGCCGAGGGCCAGAAGCAGGGCCAGATCCTGCAGGCGGAGGGCCGGCGCGAGGCCGCCTTCCGCGACGCCGAGGCCCGCGAGCGCCTCGCCGAGGCCGACGCCCGCGCCACCCAGATGCTCTCCGCCGCGGTGGCGAGCGGCGACCCGGCCGCGCTCAACTACTACATCGCCGAGAAGTACGTGAAGGCGTTCGAGACCATGGGCGCCGCGCCCAACCAGAAGGTGGTGCTGATGCCCTATGAGGGCACGGCGCTGCTCGCCTCGCTCTCCGGCATCGGCGAGCTGGCGCGGGCGGCGTTCGCCGAGGGGACGGTGCCGGCGGCGCCGCGCCCGGCCCGGGCCCGCCCCACCGGGCCCGCCACCCCGCCTCCGGGCGAAGGCTGAGGAGGCAGGGATGCTCGCCGATCTGGGGCCCTGGGCCTGGTTCGTCCTCGGCGGCGTGCTGCTGGTGGCGGAGATCGCGGCGCCCGGCGCCTTCCTGCTGTGGCTGGGCCTCGCCGCGCTGGTGACCGGCGCGCTCGCCTATGTGGTGGACCTGTCGTGGCAGGGCGAGGTGCTCGCCTTCGCCGCGCTGGCGGTGGTGGCGGTGCTGGTGGGCCGGCGCATCAGCCCCGCCCCCGGCCGCGCCTCCGACCGCCCGTTCCTGAACCGGCGCGCGGAAGGCTTCATCGGCCGTGTCTTCACCCTGGAGACGCCCATCGTGGGGGGCGTCGGCCGGGTGCGCATCGATGATACCGTCTGGCGCATCGAGGGGCCGGACATCGCGGCCGGCCATGACGTGCGGGTGGTGGCGGTGGATGGCGTCGTCCTGCGGGTGGCGTCGGCCGAGGGCTGAGCGCCGCCGCCGGCCCGGCCTGCCGGGTGCCCCGTCGCGCCGGACGCGGTCGGGGATCATGCGCCGCACAGCTCCTCTTCCCGGCCCGCGTCGGCCGCTGAAGGCCGTCTGCAACACCGGACAAGGCTGCGCCGGTCCCTTGTGGGGCTCCGCCGGGCGGGGAAGGCGGTACGGCAGCAGTTTGGTCCGTGCCGGGCGCTGGCGGTCACGCCCGCCAAACCATTCCTCGTGATCGGCCTGCGGCTTGACCGCCGCGGACACACCGAACGAGCTCGTGAATCCAGCCACGCTCAGCCGGCGACGGCCGCGAGTGGATCGCGGAGAGGGCGTCACGTCCGCGCGGCCTTGTGCGTCTCGGCCTCAAGCCGCTGGGGCGTCGGCTCGGCGTGGGCCAATCGATGGGCCATTGGGCTCGCGCGGACCGCGCTTGAGCAGGGCGGCCTTGCGCCCGGCGCTGCCGGATCTGCGGACCGCCCGCCCTGTCGCGCCGATGGGGCCACGCATCGGGGGCGGGCGGGTTCAGCGACGGCCGATTTGTGGCTCTTTCGGCTCGCGGGAGACCGCCACCGGCCGCAAGGAGGCCCCGCGTGGTGCCTCTGCCGGATTGGCAGTCAGGTGCGCCGTGGCGCGCCCGAAAGCGCCGCGCAAGCGGCGCAGCATCCACTGCCCGTTCGGCCGACTCGGGGCGAGGGGCGCATTCAGCCCACGGGCCGGTCTTCACGCCCGGCGGCGGGCGAACCGCCGCCCCCTCGCTCAGTTCAGCCCGCGCAGCAGGCGTTCCAGATAGTCCAGCTCCAGCTGGGGCCGCTCCGGCTGCTCGAGGCGGCGGCGCAACTCCTCCAGCACGCGGCGCGCGCGCTGGGCGTCCACCTCATCGGGCACCTTCACGGTGAAGTCGTCGCCATAGTCCTGGCTGCGGAGCGGCCGGCCGAGGGGATCGGTGCGCTGGGCGGCTTCCTCGCCGGGGCCGCCGGGGCCCTGGCCGTCCTGGTTGCCGCGCTGCGCTTCGGCCATGGCCTGCGCGCCCTGCCGCAGCGACTGGAGCGCGCGTCCCTCGGCATCGAGCGCGCCCTGCCCGTCGCCACGGCCGAGCGCCTCCTCCGCCTCGCGCATGGCCTGATCGGCGCGGCCGAGGGCATCGCCGGCCCGGCCCATGGCCTCGCCGCTCTCGCCGCTCTCGCCGCCCTCGCCGTTCTGGCCCTGCTGACCCTGTTGGCCTTGCTGCCCCTGCTGGCGGCGCATCTCGTCGAGCATGCGGCCGAGCCGGCGGCGCAGCTCCTGCTGGCCCTGCTGCAGGTCGCCGAAGCCGTTCTCGCCCTGCTGGCCCTGACCCTGTTGACCCTGCTGCCCTTGACCTTGCTGTCCCTGCTGTCCCTGCCGGTTCTGGCGATAGGTGCGGTCGCGCAGGCGCTGCTGCTCCTGGATCATGTTGCCCAGCTCGCCCTGCTGCTGGCCCTGCTGGCGGCCGGCCTGGCGGCTGCCGGGGCGCATGTTCTCCATCATGGCCTGCAGCTCGTCGAGCAGCTGGCGGGCGGCATCGCGGTTGCCGGAGCGGGCGAGGTTCTCGATGCGGTCCAGCATGCGCTGGAGATCCTGCGGCCGCACGATGCGGGCGGAGGGATCGAGCGGGCGGGAATCGGTGCCGCTGTCGCGCTGCGCCTGCTCCGCCAGCTGGCGCATCATCTTGTCCATGGCCGCGCGCAGCTCCTGCGTCAGGCGGCGGATCTCCTCCTCGCTCGCCCCGCGCTCCAGCGCCTCCCGCAGCGCCTCCTGGGCGGCGCGCAGCTCGCGCTCGGCCTCGGACAGGGTGCCGTCCTCGATCAGGACCGCCACCTCCCACAGATAGTCCACGAGCGCGCGCAGGTCGTCGTCGTTGCGGGCGTTCTGGGCCCGGGCGAGCGCGGTGCGCAGGCCGAGATATTCGCCCGCGCCCGGCGAGAACTGCTCCGGCGTGGCGGTCAGCCCGTCCAGCACCCGCACCAGCCGCGACCGGTTCGCGGGATCGAGGGCCAGCCGGCGCCGCTCGTCGATGAGGGCGCGGGCCATGGGCTTGGTGAAGGTGCGCTGCGGCAGGCGCAGGGTGCGGGTCTCGCTCGTGCCCTCGTTGCCGGCCTCGTCGCGCGCCTTCAGGGTCACCTCCACGCGGGCGCCGGCCCACGGATGGGCGACGAGATCCTTCGTGGTCTGGGCGGCGCCGGTGCGCCCGCCCGGCGGCAGGGACAGCTTGAAGTCCGGCGGCGGCACCAGCGGCTTGCCCACCTTCGGCGGCACGGCGCCAGGGCGCGGGAACAGGGGCGGCTCGGGCGGGGCGGCGACGAAGCTCGCCTCCGCCTCCTTCACCCCGTAGTCGTCCTCGATGCGATAGGCGAGGACGAGGCTGTTGCGCTGGCCGGGCTGCGGGTCCTTGGCGAAGGCGATGGAGGGCTTGCCGTCCGGGATCGCCTTGAAATGCCACATCAGGCGGCGCTGGTCAGGGCCGAGGAAGGTGACGTCGGCGTCACCGCGGATCACATAGCGCCGCTCGCCGGCGGGACCGGGCTGGTCGCCTTCCGGCTGCGCCTCGGCGATGCCGCCCTCCAGCTTGAGCGTGGCGGCGTCGATGCCGGCTCCACGCACCACCAGCGTGCTGCCCGTGGGCACCTGCAGGGCGGCGGCGTTCAGCGAGGTGGGGTCGTCGGACCGCAGGCCGGGCAGCACCACGGGCGGGCGGCCGGTATAGGCCGGCGGGTCCACCCAGGCATCCAGCCGGAAGGGGGCGGGTGGCACGAGGCTGCGCCAGTCGAAGGCGGCGCCGATGCGCGACAGATGGGCGCCGGGGGCCATGAAGAAGGTGGCGAACAGCGCCAGAACCGCCAGCGCGCGCACGGCACGCGGGTCGAGCCGGGCGAGGCCGGGACTGGGCGTTCCGGCGCGCAGGCTGCGGGCGGCCGCGAGCGCGCGGGCCACGTGAGCGCGCCACAATGCGGCGCCCACCGGATCGTCCGGCCGGGTGGCGAGGCTGTCTGAGATGGCGGTGGCGGGGCGATGGGCAAGGGCGCTGCGGCGATCGAGCCGCGCCACCGCTGCCGCCTCGTCGGGCCAGCGCAGGGTGAGGAGCGGGCGCGCGGCGAACACCAGCAGCCCGGCGAAGACGACGACGCCGGCGATGCGCGCCGCCACCGGCAGCGACAGCCACAGCCCGGCGAACGAGACGGCGAGGAACAGCGCCAGCACCACGCCCACGCGCGCCAGCGCCGGCCACGCCTGTTCCCAGAACAGCGCCACCCGCGCCCGGCGCACCGCACGGTCGAGGAGGAAGCGGGCCTCGCCTTCCGGCGTGCGCGGCGGTGTCCTGTCGCGAGATGCGCTCACACACACTCCCTTTCTGGTGCCGCCCAAAACCGGCGCCGGGATGGACCAGCCTAGTGCACGGGCCGATCAGCTTGCAACGCAACCTGATCCGATCACGCGTTCTCTACCTCCGGCCCCGCAGGGCGGGCGGCCTGTCGGACCGCGCTTCGGCATGCCGCAAGGAGGGGGGAGCCCTCGTGTCCGCTGGCTGCACTCGTCCGTCAGGATGCCCCGCGCGCGTTCGCGGCCGCCGTCACGCGCCCTTGTCCGCGAAGGCGGCGTCGGCAGCGCGGCCGATCTCGTCCGGGGAGAGCCCGAGGGACGCAAGCGTCTCGCACATATGCGGCGGCAACGGGGCGCTCACGTCCACCGGCGGGCTGTTCTTCCCCAGCGGCACCACGATGCGGCGGGAGTGCAGGTGCAGCTTCGGCCCGCCCGGCAGGCGGGAGGCGCCGCCATAGATGGCATCGCCGAGGATGGGATGTCCGAGGCTCATCAGGTGCGCGCGCAGCTGGTGGGTGCGCCCGGTGAGGGGGGAGAGCGCCAGCACCGCGAGACCGCCGCTGCGGGCGAGGACGCGATAATCGGTGATCGCCTCCTGCGCGCCCGGCGTGCCCTTGGGCACCGCCTGCATCCACCAGCCGCGATGGGGGGAACGCTTGGCGAGCGGCTGGTCGATGCGCCCGGCCCCGGCCTCCGGCGCGCCGAGGGTGACGGCCACATAGGTCTTGCCCACGGCGCCGGAGGCGAACAGCTTGCCCAGCTGCGCCAGCGCCTTGCCATGGCGGCCCAGCACCAGGCAACCGGAAGTGTCCTTGTCCAGCCGGTGGGCGAGCTCGGGCGCGCGCGGCAGGCCGAAGCGCAGGGCGTCGAGATGGTCCGCCAGCGTCTCCCCGCCCTTGGGGCCGGCATGGACCGGCAGTCCGTGGGGCTTGTCGATGATGAGCATCAGACCGTCGCGGTGAAGCAGCGGCAGGGCCGGGGGCGGCTCAGCCGCGGGTGCCGGCGTCGTCGGGGAGGCGGATGCCTTGGGCGCGGAGGGCGTCATGATGCAGGTCGGCGATGTCTCGTGAGAAGCAGCAGAATATCACGCGGGTGACGCTGCCCGGCCGCTCAAGATGGGCGAGGACGGCGCCGACCGCCAGTGGCGCGGCGCGCGCGGCGGGAAAGCGATAGACGCCGGTGGAGACGGCGGGGAATGCCACCGATGCGAGGCCGGCCGCCTCGGCCAGCGCGAGGCTCTCGCGGTAGCAGGAGGCAAGGAGGCCGTCTTCGCCCGCGCCGCCCCCCTGCCACACCGGCCCCACCGTGTGGATGACGTGGCGCGCCGGCAGGCGGAAGCCGGGGGTGATGCGCGCGCCGCCGGTCTCGCAGCCGCCGAGGGTGCGGCAATGGGCGAACAGGTCCTGTCCCGCCGCGCGGTGGATGGCCCCGTCCACCCCGCCGCCGCCGAGCAGGGACCCGTTGGCGGCGTTCACGATGGCGTCCACGGCGAGGCGGGTGATGTCCGCGACCATCACCTCCAGTTGCGCCGGGCGACGGTCAGGCGCTGTCACGCGGATATGTCTCCGGCGGTGCCGGTTGGTCTTACAATGTTCATGTTCAGGCGCTTAGCCATGGCTGTCCCACAGGTTCAGCCCAAGGTGGATGCCATGGCCCATACGCGCAAGACCGAACAGCGCCTCCTCTCTGCCGACGAGATCGCATTCGTGGAAAAGACCCGCCACCCGGCCCTCACGGCGCTCCCGGACGCCGAGCTGGCGGACCTGCTCGGCCATCTGCGTGGCCGACGCGAGCGGGCGCTGACCATCGCCAACAACCAGCGCCGGGCCCTGCGCGGCAAGGGCGGGCGCGGCGAGGCGACGTTCGAGAAGGCGGATGCCGGCAACCGGCAGAAGGCCGCCGTGCTGAACGACGCGCTGCTGCGCGTCCGGCGCGAGGTGAAGCGCCGGCAGGCGGAGACGGCTCTCGCCGAGCTGATGGACAATGCCCAGCGCGCCTTCGCCCTGAAGCGCGACGGCAAGCGCGCCACCCGCCCGACCACCGAGCCCACCGCCAACACCGGCATGCGGGCCAAGGTGCGCCGCCGGCTGGAGCGCATCGGCTCGTCCTCCGGCGAGGCCGGCCGGGTCACCAAGTTCGTGGCGGTGGCGCAGGCGAGGAAGGACAATCGCGGCGGCTGATCCCGCCGCGGCGCGGGAGGCGGCGCCCGTTCGCGGCGCCGTTTCTCAGTCCGCCAGCTCCAGCCGCAGGTCGAGGGTGGAGCGGCGGCCGAGGTCGTCGAAATGGGCTTCGAGGAAGCCTTCCGCTGCCGCCCGCCCGAGATCGCGCAGGTGCTGGAGGAAGGACCATTCGGCATTGAGCTTCGAGGTGGCGTCCAGCGCCGCGAGCTGGTGCTCGCCGCCCACGCGGTGCAGCCGCACCCGGCGGAAGCTCGACCCGCCCAGCGTCCAGCGCGTCAGCAGCCCCTGCTCGATGAGCTTGGCGGCATGGTCGATGGCGCGCAGCTGGGCCAGCAGCGAGGCGTTGAAGGTGATCTCGTTGATCCGGTTCTGGATTTCCGATGCGGTGCGCGGCGTGGTCTCGCGCGCGACCGGGTTGATCTGAACCAGGATGATGTCGTCCGCGTCCGCCTTCTCGTAGAGCGGGAACAGGGGCGGGTTGCCCATGTATCCGCCGTCCCAGTAGGGCACGCCGTCGATCTCCACCGCCTGGAACAGGAACGGCAGGCAGGCCGAGGCCATCACCGCGTCGGCGGTCATCTCCTCATGGCCGAAGATGCGCGCGCGCCCGGTGTGGACGTTGGTGGCGGAGACGAACACCTTCACCTTCGAGGCGCGCAGGGCCTCGAAGTCCACGTGCGCTTCCAGGATCTCGCGCAGCGGATTGATGTTGAGCGGGTTGAAGTCGTAGGGCGAGAAGAAGCGCGAGGCCACCTCGAAGGCGAGATAGGCCGGGTTGCGCGCCAGCGACCAGTTGCCGAGCAGCCGGTCGAAGGCGGTGCGCTGGAGCGGCGACATGCGCCCGTCCCGCGAGACGTCGCGCCAGAACTGGGTGAGGGCGTGCCGGGCCTCCTGCGGATCGCCCTTGGCGAGCCCGGAGGCCAGCACCACCGCGTTCATGGCGCCGGCGCTGGTGCCGGTGATGCCGGTGATGACGAGGCGCTCGTCCTGCAGCAGCCGGTCGAGCACGCCCCAGGTGAAGGCGCCGTGGGCGCCTCCCCCCTGGAGCGCGAGGCTGACCGCCTTCGCGCCGTCGCGCCGGCTCACGGGCGCCGTCCCGGGCCGCGCCTCACTCGGCGACCCAGCCGCCGTCGATCTGCTGCATGGAGCCGGTGATCGAGCGGGCGTTGTCGGAGGCGAGGAACACGGCGAGGGCCGCCACCTCTTCCACCGTCACGAATTCCTTCGTGGGCTGGGCGGCGAGCAGCACGTTCTTCTTCACTTCCTCCTCGGTCATGCCGCGGGCCTTGGCGGTGTCCGGGATCTGCTTCTCCACGAGGGGGGTCCACACGTAGCCGGGGCAGATGGCGTTCACGGTGATGCCGAAGGTCGCGGTCTCCAGCGCGGCGGTCTTGGTCAGGCCGGCGATGCCGTGCTTGGCCGAGACGTAGGCCGACTTGAAGGGCGAGGCCACCAGCGCATGGGCCGAGGCGGTGTTGATGATGCGGCCCCACTTGCGGGCCTTCATGCCGGGGATCGCGGCGCGCATGGCGAAGAAGGCGGCCGACAGGTTGATGGCGATGATCATGTTCCAGGTGTCGATCGGGAATTCCTCGATCGGCGCCACGTGCTGGATGCCGGCGTTGTTGACGAGGATGTCGCACGAGCCGAACTGGGTCTCGGCCAGCTGCACCATGCCGGCGATCTCGTCCGCCTTCAGCATGTTGGCCGGGGAATAGAGCGCCTTCACGCCGAAGTCGCTCTCGATGGCGGCACGCTCCTTCTCGATGGCGGCGGCGTCGCCGAGGCCGTTGATGACGACGTTCGTCCCCTCCTTCGCGAAAGCGCGCGCATAGGCGAGCCCGATACCGCTGGTGGACCCGGTGACGACGGCGACCTTCCCCTTGAGCATGGCTATTCCCCAAAAAGGCACGGCGTGGCCCGGCGGAAGGCCGGGGTCCACGGTGTAAAGGAGCGGTGTGACGATGCTGTCACGCGCGGGCGGGAACCCGCGCCGGCAGATTGCCCCGCTCCGTGCGGCGGCGCAACGCGCAGCGTGAGCGGGGCGCGGACCCCTGCCATGCGGCCATGGCGGATCCGCAGGGCTTGGACTACATTTCCTCGCGTGATGCGTTCCGAGACCTCCATCAGCGACCACGATCACGGCCAATGCGTGGCCGGCGCCTTGGCGCGCGTGGAGCAGCTGTGCGCGACGAAGGGCCTGCGCCTCACCCCGCTGCGCCGGGGTGTGATGAAGCTGCTGGCCGAGACCCACGCGCCGCTCGGGGCCTATGAGATCGTCGAGCGGCTCGCCGCCGCCGGGGAGCCATCGCCCCCCATGTCGGTCTATCGCGTGCTCGATTTCCTGGTGGCGGAGGGGCTCGCCCACCGCATCGAGAGCCGCAACGCCTTCCTCGCCTGCACCAGCCCGCACGAGGCGGGCGAGGTGGTGGTGTTCCTCATCTGCGAGCGCTGCGGCCTGACGCGGGAGGTGGCTTCCCACGCGGTGGGGCGCGATCTCGCCTGGGCGGCGCGGGCCGTGGGTTTCGAGCCGCGCCAGCGGGTGCTGGAGGTGGCCGGCACCTGCGCCCACTGCCGCCCCGCCCCCGATGCCGCCGCTCCCGATGCCGGTTGACGCTCGGCGCCGGGCGGCCTACTCGAACCCGTCCGCAGACCGCCGCGCGCCGTATTCCTGGCGGGATTGCTGGCGGGGAAGCGTCCCCATGGCGAGGATCGAATGCCCATGACCACCTCTTCCATGACCCCCTCCGCGCCCGTCGTCCCGACCGAGCTGCTCGAGGCCGGCCCGGCCGCCCGGCGCCACACGGTCGGCGTGCCGGTGGGGCGCATCCTGGTGGGTGGCGGGGCGCCGGTGGTGGTGCAGTCCATGACCAACACCGACACCGCGGACGTGGACGCAACCACCCGCCAGGTGGCGGCGCTGGCGCGGGCCGGCTCGGAGATCGTGCGCATCACGGTGGACCGCGACGAGGCCGCCGCCGCCGTGCCGCACATCAAGGAGAAGCTGCTGGCGCAGGGCATCGACGTGCCGCTGGTGGGCGATTTCCATTACATCGGCCACAAGCTGCTCGCCGATCATCCCGCCTGCGCCGAGGCGCTGGACAAATACCGCATCAATCCCGGCAACGTGGGCTTCGGCGACAAGAAGGACCGGCAGTTCGCCGCCATCGTCGAGACCGCCATCACGCACGACAAGCCGGTGCGCATCGGCGCCAACTGGGGCTCGCTCGACGGCGAGCTGCTCACCCGCCTGATGGACGAGAACGCCCGCCTGCCCAACCCGGCCGAGGCGCGGGCGGTGACGCGCGAGGCGCTGGTGCGCTCGGCGCTGCTCTCCGCCGCGCTGGCCGAGGAGATCGGGCTTGCCCGCAGCCGCATCATCCTCTCCGCCAAGGTGTCGGCGGTGCAGGATCTGGTGGCGGTCTATTCCGAGCTCGCCCGTCGCTCCGACTATGCCCTGCACCTCGGCCTGACCGAGGCGGGCATGGGCTCGAAAGGCATCGTCGCCTCCACCGCCGCCATGGGCGTGGTGCTGCAGCAGGGCATCGGCGACACCATCCGCGTGTCGCTGACGCCCGAGCCCAACGGCGACCGCACCCGCGAGGTGCAGGTGGCGCAGGAGATCCTGCAGACCATGGGCCTGCGCACCTTCGTGCCGCTGGTGGCCGCCTGCCCCGGCTGCGGCCGCACCACGAGCACCGTGTTCCAGGAGCTGGCGCAGAGCGTGCAGGACATGATCCGCACCCGCATGCCGGTGTGGAAGGCGAAGTATCCCGGCGTCGAGACCCTGAACGTGGCGGTCATGGGCTGCATCGTGAACGGTCCGGGCGAGAGCAAGCATGCCGACATCGGCATCTCGCTGCCCGGTACCGGCGAGACCCCGTCCGCCCCGGTCTTCATCGACGGGAAGAAGGCGGCCACCCTGCGCGGCGCCAACATCCAGGAGGAGTTCCGCCAGATGGTGGAAGCCTATGTGGAGAAGCGCTTCGGCGTGGCCGGCGCCAGCCCGGCGGACGCCGCCTCCGCCAGCGCCGCCGAATAGCCGGCGCACCGGCTCCGACGTTACGTAAGGTTACCAAAAATTCATGCCGCGACGCCCTACCGGCGCCGTGGTCGTGGCCTCATATCCGTCCCGTCCAACCCACCGGAGGCGGATATGACCCCCGAGGAACGTGCTCTCATCGACGGCCTGTTCGACCGCATGCGCGGTGTCGCGAACCAGCCGCGCGACGCCGAGGCCGAGGCGCTGATCGCCCGGCGCGTCACCGAGGCACCCCATGCAACCTATGCCCTGGCCCAGAGCGTGATCGTGCAGGAGCACGCGCTTCAGCAGGCCTATGGCCGCATCCAGGAACTGGAGGCGCAGGCGCGCCCCGCGTCCGGCGGCGGCTTCCTCGGCGGGCTGTTCGGCGGCGGGCGTTCGTCCGTGCCGTCGGCCGGTTCGCGCGGCGCGGGCGAGCCCATGGGCCTGCCCCCCGGTTACGGCCAGCAGGGCGGCGGCTATGCCTCCCAAGGCTATCCGCAGGGTGGCTATCCGCAGGGTGGTCCCCAGCAGGGCTATGGCCAGCAGGGCGGCTATCCCCCGCCGCCCCCGCAGGGTGGCCCGTGGGGCCAGCAGGCCCAGCCGCGCGGCGGCTTCGGCGGCGGCGGCTTCCTTCAGGGTGCCCTCGCCACGGCGGCGGGCGTCGCGGGTGGCGCGCTTCTGTTCGACGGCATCAAGAGCATGATGGCCGGCGGCGGTGGCGCAGTCGGCCAGCAGGCGGCGGCGGAGCTGGGCCACACCCCCGCCTCCACTGGCGATCTCGGCCGTGACGCCCAGTCCGCGCTGGGCGGCGATGCCAGCCAGCAGGCGGCGGCGGATGCCGGGCAGGGGGCCGGTCAGGACAATTTCTGGAATTCCGACCCCGGCGCCGAGCACCAGGAAGCCAGCTTCGACGACGGCGGCGATTGGGGCAGCGACGACGACGGTTCGTGGGCGTGAGCCGCCTGCGCGCCTGAATGTGGCCGGCGGCCGGGGCAGTCAGGCCCCGGAGATACCGACTTTGCATCACGACGGCGGCGCGCCCTGCGCCGCCGTTTTCATGCCGGCAGCCTCTTCTTGTCGCCGCCCGGGCATCGTGCGCCCGGCTTCCGTTTCGCCCCGCGAGCGCCTAGCCTCGCCCGAACGATACGGTAACCGGGGGAGCGCGGGACGAGGACATGACGCCGTTCGGACGCCGCGTGCGTGATCTCAGGGCGCAGAAGGGCGTGACGCTCACGCAGATGGCCAACGCCATCGGCGTCTCGCCCACCTATCTGTCGGCGCTGGAGACCGGCAAGCGCGGCAAGCCCACCTGGGCCATGGTCCAGCGCATCATCGCCTATTTCAACGTCATCTGGGACGAGGCCGAGGACCTGCAGCGCCTTGCCGAGCTGTCCCAGCCGCGCGTGGTGGTGGACACCGCTGACCTCAGCCCGCAGGCCACGGAGCTCGCCAACCTGCTGGCGCGGGAAATCGGCCACCTGCCGCAGGAGGCGGTGGCCGAGCTCCTGGGACGCCTCAAGATCCTGCGCCGGCGCGGCTGAGGTCGCGCCCCTCCGGGTTCGCGGCCGAACGCGTCTTCCACGCCAACCGCCGGGCCGCCCGCCGGGATGGGGCCGGGCCGCCCGTGTCCGCCGACCCGCGTTTCTGCCGTCCGGCGGCGAGGGGGCGCCGCCGGACGGGAGGCGGAGCGCCGCCAGTCCAGCCCCTCTCTCAGCTCAGGCTCCCCCTAGCCCCGGGCGCGCACCAGCGCCCGGGTGGTCTCCTGCAGGCGCAGCGCCAGATCGCGCAGCACCGAGCGGGCGAGGGAGGGCGTCTTGTCCAGCAAGTCCAGGAACAGGTCGGTCTCCATGCGCAGCACGCTCATGGGCGCGCCGGCGCGCACGGTGGCGGTGCGGGGCTCGCCGGTGAGCACGCCCATCTCCCCCACCACGGTGTCGCGGCCGAGCCGTGCCACCTCGTGGGTGGCGCCGCCGGCCGATACCTCGATCACGGCGGTGCCGTCGAGCACCACATAGGCGGCGTCGGGCGCCTCGCCCTGCTCGAACAGCGCGTCGCCCTCGGCGACATCGAGCCGCGCCGCGGAGAAGGCGAGCAGACGCAGCTGGCTCGGCTCCAGGTCGCGGAACATGGGGATGCGGGCGAGCGTCCTCGCCTCGTCCTCGATACTCATGGGGCGTCCCTCCTGACACGGGGCATGGCGTTCCCCCTTCATGCGCCGGCTGCGGCAGTGGCCGCGCCGGCTTCGATACGCTCCACCTGGCCATGGGCCAGAACGATGACCTGCGAGAACAGGTGGAGCGGTTCTGCCGCATCCAGCACCACCAATGTGGTGCGTCCGGAGCGGGCTGCCAGCACCGCCTCCATCAGGCGGCTCTGTTCGGCCGGGGCCAGCGGCACCAGCGCGTCGTCGATGATGAGGATGTCCGGGTCGGTCACCAGGCAGCGGGCGAGGGTGAGCTTGCCGCGCTCTGCGGCGGCCAGCGGCAGGCCGCCTTCGCCCACCGCCACGTCGAGGCACAGGCGCTCCACCTGGGCGATCAGCCCGTCGTCCACCAGGCACTGGCGCACCATCTCGTCCACCGCCGCGGCGGCGCCGGCCCGGTCGGCGGCGATGCGGCCGAACAGCAGGTTGTCGCGCACGGTGAGGGCCCGGCAGTAGCTGTCCGGCTGGTAGCGGGCCAGCGGAATGCCCGAGACCTCCCGCAGGTGGGCGAGCTGGGCGCGGCCGGCGAGGGCGCGTTCCTGCCAGTCGGCATCGATGAGGCCGAAGCGGTGGCGCGGCTCGCAATAGCGTCCGGCGATGCGCATGAGCAGCGCAACCTCCTCGCCGGACAGCTCCTCGCCCGCATGGGTGGCGAGCACCCGCGCCGCGTCCATCTCGCCGGTGCGCAGCAGCCCCTTGGTGTCGATGCCCGCGAGGTCCTCGGGCCCGCCCGCCAGCTCGGCGAGGGTGATCAGCGCGGAGCGGCCGAGGCCGATGAGGGCCTGGCGCAGCCCGCTCTTCTCCAGCGGCGCCTCCAGCGCCGGATCGGACAGCAGCGAGGCCGCGCCTCGCGTGTCGTTCACCGGGGTGGCGAACAGGATGTTTTCCGCCAGCGTCATCCAGCGGTTGAAGGCGGCGAAGCGGAACGGCTCGATCAGCACGCGCCCGGTGTCGGACTGGCGGCGGGCGATGGCGTCGGTGACCTGCGCGCGCAGGGAGACGATGCGCTCGGCCAGCGCGGGGGTCGCGTCCGGATCGAGCCTGCGCTCCAGCCCAAGGCGCACCACGAGGTCGCCGAGCCCGGCGCCGGAGAGCGCGGCAAGGGCGCGCCGGTCGAGGGCGGCGGCATCCCCGGCCGGGTCGGCGGCGCGCCCCGGGCGCCGCTGCAACGCCAGCAGCAGGTTGTCCCGGAGCGTGCCGGTGACGACGATGGGATCGCCGCCGGCATAGGCCACGTGCCGGCCGATCACCGCCTCCGGCACGCTGGCGAGGTCATGGCCGCCCATGCGTACGGTGCCGCTGTAGATCGAGATGGCGCGCCCGCACACCCGCGCCACCGCGTGCTTGCCGCCGGCGTCCGATCCCTTCAGCGCCACCGCGCTGCCGGGGGCGATGGCGAGGCTGACGCCATCGAGCAGGGTGCTGCCGGCGGGGTCCACCACGTCGAGGTCGGAGATCTTGATGCTGCCGTCGAACGGCAGGTCCGGCCCGTCCACCGGGTCCTGCGAGCCCTGCGGCCAGACTTCCCGCGTCTCCAGGTAATAGCGGGCGAAATCGTAGCGCACCTGCGCGATCACCCGCTTCTCGTCCCAGTCGATCAGCTCCTTCAGCGGCTCGGGGATCTGGCCGTAGGCCGCCACCACCGCCACCAGCTGGCCGATGTTGATGGCGCCCGACAGCGCCAGCCAGCCGCCGGCGAAGTAGAACACCAGCGTCGGCACGTCGGACATGAGCAGGTTCAGCACCCGGTCGGTGAAGTTCTGGCGCTTCAGCTCCAGGCTCGCCTCGGAGACGACGGCGAGGCGGTGGTCGACCGCGCCGCGCTCGAACGGGCTGGTGGCGAAGCCATGCACCAGCGGCAGCCGGTCGATGCCGGACATGACGCGCTTGCCCAGCGCCACGGCCTCGTTCTGGTAGGTCTGCAGCTTGCGGGCATTGTCGCGCCGCTGCACCCCGAGCAGGATATGGTTCAGGGCCAGGATACCGACGGCGAACAGGCCGAGCAGGGCGTTCTGGGTGAAGATGAGCAGCGTCGCCGAGCCGATCAGGCCGGCCGATTTCAGCGGCTGGGCGAATGCCATGCCGGCGAAGGGGGAGATGGGCCCCACCTCGAACCGCATCATGTTGCCCACTTCCAGCGCCTTGCTCTTCATCGGCGCTTCCGGCCGCAGGCGCTGGATGACGTCGAACAGCTGGCGACGCAGGCGGACGATGATCCGCTCGCCGAGCCGCGCCTTGTCCATCTCGATCAGGCGCGAGATGTGCTGCTGGATCAGCTGCAGCGCGAACAGCACGGCCGCGAGGCCGGCCAGAAGCCCGAACGCGCTCACCGCGATGCCGGGGAAATGCAGCAGCTGGTAGCCGCCCAGCGCATCGGGCAGCGAGAGCTCGAAGTCCAGCAGCGGCGGGACGGTGCCGCCGATGGCGTCGGTGACGCCGTTGACGATGAGGCGCGGCAGCTCGAGCGAGGCGTAGTTGAACGGCAGCAGCAGCAGCACGAGGCCGAACAGCTTGATGTGGCTCAGCGGGGCCGCCCGCCACAGATAGCGCAGCACGTCGCGCGGCAACGCCACGTCGGGCGGGGGGCGTCGCCCGGCGGAGGCGTCGGTTCCGGTCTGGGCAGAGGTGTCCACGGCGCCGCTCATGTCCTTTTCTTGCCGGTGGGGCAGGCGCTTGGCAAGCGGTGCGGGAGGAAGCGGCGTTCCGCCTTCATGCCGGTCCGGCCGCCGCCGGCTCGGTGGAGGCACCTTGGCACCTCTCGGCATAGAGTCCGTAGAAGCGCCCGAGCCGGGCCGGGGCCTCTGCCGCGAGCGCCTCGGCCAGCGGCAGCGCCTCGCCGAAGCCACCGGTTCCGTAGGCAGCCATCAGAGCATCGTGCCGCGCGCGCAAGATGTCGAACGCCGCGGAGCCGGCGAACGTCTCGTCCCCCGCCAGCAGGTAGAGCTGGCTCGCGCGCGACTTGCCCTTCAGCATGAGCAGGTCCGCCTCCAGGAAGGCGAGATCGGAAGCGGCCTCCCGCGTCGCCTCGGAGACGAGGATGTCCACCCGCATCGACTTGGTGGCGCCCTCGATGCGCGAGGCGAGGTTCACGTCGTCGCCGAGGCAGGAATATTCGAGCCGCTGGTCCGAGCCGAGGTTGCCCACGCAGCACGGCCCGGTGGCAAGGCCGATGCCGCAGCGCACCGGCGCGAACGGCCGTCCCGCCGCTTCCGCCTCGGCCCGCCAGGTCTCGTTGAGGGCATCGAGCCGCCGCGACATGGCGAGCGCGCACAAGGCGGCGTTGCGCGCGTGGGCGGCATCGTCCATGGGCGCGTTCCAGAAGGCCATGATCGCGTCGCCGATGTACTTGTCGATGGTGCCGCCGTGGGCCAGCACCACCTCGGTCATGGGCGTCAGATAGGCGTTCATGAAGCGGGTGAGCGCCTGCGCGTCCATGGTCTCCGAGAGCGAGGTGAAGTCGCGCAGGTCGCAGAACAGGATGGTGATCTCGCGCGTCTCCCCGCCCAGCACCAGCCGCTCGGGATGCTCGGCGAGGCGTTCCACCACCTTGGGGCTGACGAAGCGGCCGAACACCGAGCGCACCCATTTCTTCTGCTGCTGCTCGTCGCGGTAAAGCGCGAGCACGCCCATGATGTACACGCCCAGCACCGCCGCGCCGGGGCCCATGGGGTCCAGCAGCAGGTCGAGCCGGGTGAAGGCGAGCCACGCCCCCGCCGCCAGCGCGCCCAGCACCAGCGCGCCGGCGATGCCCGCCGCCAGCGCCGAGACGCGGGGCAGCACCAGCGCCAAAGCGAGGCCGAGCACGGCCGCGAGCACCATCTCCGCTCCGCGCGCCCAGTCCGGCCGCACCAGATTGGCGCCGGCGACGATGTGCTCGATCAGCTGCGCCTGCACCTCCACGCCCGGAACGGCGGCATCGAGCGGGGTTGCCCGGGTGTCCATGAGGCCGGCCGCGCTGGTGCCGACAAGGATGATGCGCCCTTCCACCTCCTCCTTCGCCACGGTGCCGTCCAGCACGGCGGCGGCGGAGAGGAAGCGGCGGGGATCGGTGGGGGTGAAGCGCACGCGCACCTCGCCCATGCCGTCGGTGGGCACCTCCACCGCGCCGATGCGGATGGCGGTGATGCCGGTGCGGGCGCCGAACGCCTCGTTGCCGCTGGCGTTGGAGGCCTTCACCACATAGGTGCTCGCCCCCTGCGCCACCCGGAGCGCCTCCGCCGCGAGGCCGGGGACGAGCTTGCCGTCGAGCCCGAGCAGGATCGGCACGCGCCGCACCACCTGGTCGCGGTCGGGCAGCCAGTTGAGCGCGCCGATGCCCTGCGCCGCCGCCGCCAGCGCCGGCAACGGCGCCACCGCGCCGGAGAAGCGCGGCACGAAGGCGAGCGGGTCGTCGCCCGCGCTCGCCAGCCCCCATTTGGCGGGATAGGCGCCGCCGGTCTTCGCGCCGGTCAGCACCGCGCCGAGCACGGAAGGGCTGGCGGAAAGCGCCGCCGCCAGTTGCGCGTCGGTGCCGGGCTGGCCCGCCAGCGCCGCCTCCACCTCGCCGCGCACCGCCTCGGGCAGCAGGGGGACCACGGCCGCCGGATCGAGCCGGTCCGGTTCGGAGAACACCATGTCGAAGGCGATGGCGCCGGCGCCGAGGCCGTTCAGCCGTTCCACCAGCCGCGCGACCGTGGCGCGCGGCCAGGGCCACTGGCCGATGCGGGCGAGGGAGGCCTCGTCCACGTCCACCACCCGCACCGGCAGCTCCGGCTCGTAGGCGCGGGGCGCGGCGCGCTGGTAGAGATCGAACAGGCGGTTGCGCGCGTCGGCCAGCGGGCCGGGGTCCGCCCCCATGACGACGAGGCCGGCGGCGAGCGGGCCGCCCACGGCGAGCCAGTAGAGGCGAGACCACATGTGGCGGCGCGTTCCATTGCGTCAAACGCCGCCCAGCCTAGAGCATTTCGGGGAAGGATGGGTACCGCTTCACGCACGGGCCGGCGGATGCACGCTGCGCGCGACCGCCCGCGCTATTGTGCCGCCACGGCAGCCCCGCGTAACCTTAACCAGAAACACAGACCGGAGGCTGCATTGTCGCCGGAGGGCGAGCGCCCTAACAGTCGTTCCATCCAGGTCCGGACCCAGGGTCCGGACGCCGCATCCGGGGTTCGCGCCATGCCCGCATTCCAGCGACCGACGAGCGTGCCTGCCGCGCGCCCGACCGCCGCCGTCTTCCGGCTCGCCAGGGCGGGCCGCGGAGCGCGGCTCGCGCTGACGGCCGTCGTGGTCGCGGGCGCCGTGGCCGCGGGGGCCGCCTCTCCCGCCGTGGCGCAGGAGCTGACACGGCTCTACGCGCCGAAGCCGCCTGCCGGCTCGGCCTATGTGCGGGTGGTTGCGCTCGCCCGGCCCGGCGCGGCGATCGGCATCGGCACAGCCGCGCCCGCGCCGGTGGCGCAGGGCGACACCGCCACCATCTACCGCGTGGTGAAGGGCGGCGCGCCGCTCGCCGTCACCGTGGGCGGCGCCTCCGCGCCCGGCGCCATCGTGCCGGCGGCAGATGCCTTCTCCACGGTCGTGGTGCCGCCGTCCGGCCCGGCGGTGGTGATCACCGACCCCACCGAGGGCCGCAACGACCTGAAGGCGCAGCTGCGCTTCTACAATCTGGTGCCGGGCTGCGCCGGCGCGGTGGCGGTGGCCGATGGCGGCCCCACCGTGTTCGACGCCGTGGCCACCAACGACACCCGCCAGCGCGCCATCAATCCCATCGAGGCGAAGCTCTCGGCCCGCTGCGGGGAGGCCGCCGCGCCGCCGCTCACCCTGCCGCCGCTGAAGGCCGGGGACCATTACAGCCTGTTCCTCGTGCCCGGCGCCGCCGGCCCGGTTCTGACCGGCCAGCGCGACGAGACGGAGCCGTATCGCGGCCCCGCCAACTGATCCGGCCCGGACGCACCGCCCCATGGTCTTCGCCTCCGACAGCTTCCTGTTCCTGTTCCTGCCGGTGTTCCTCATCGTCTACGCGCTGACGCCGGGGGTGGCGCGCAATTTCGCCATCCTCGCCTTCTCCTGGCTGTTCTACGCGTGGTGGCGGGCGGATTTCCTGCCGCTCATCGTCTCCATCGCCGTGTGGTCGTGGGCCACGGGCCTGTGGATCGCGCGGGCGGAGGGGCCGGCGCGGCGGCGGGCGCTCGTCTTCGGCATCGCGTGGCCGCTCGCCGCCCTCGTCTGGTTCAAGTACGCCAACCTGCTGGTGCATTCGGCCGATGCGCTCGGCGCGCCGGTGGCCGGCTGGCAGGACGTGCTGCTCCCCATCGGCCTCAGCTTCTTCGTGTTCGGCGCCATCTCCTATTCCGCCGACGTGTTCACGCGCACGGTGAAGGCCGAGCCCTCGTTCGTGAACTACGCCACCTACCAGTCCATGTTCGGCCACCTCGTGGCGGGCCCGGTGGTGCGCTACGAGTGGGTGGCGCAGCGGCTGAAGGCGCGCACCTTCCACCGCGCCGAATTCATGTTCGGGGTGGAGCGCTTCATGCTCGGCTTCGCCCAGAAGGTGCTGATCGCCGACACGCTGGCCCCGCTGGTGGATGCCGGCTACGCGCTGGCCGAGCCGACCACGGTGGACGTGGCGCTGTGCGTGGTGGGCTACGCGCTGCAGCTCTATTTCGACTTTTCCGGTTACAGCGCCATGGCCATCGGGCTCGGCCTGATGGTGGGGCTGAAGTTCCCCGAGAACTTCGACAATCCGTATCTCGCCACGTCCCTCTCTGACTTCTGGCGGCGCTGGCACATCTCCCTCTCCACCTGGCTCAGGGACTATCTCTACATCCCGCTGGGCGGAAACCGCGGCTCGGCCGGGCGGGTATCCATGAACCTGCTCGTCACCATGGGCCTCGGCGGCCTGTGGCACGGGGCCAGCTGGACCTTTCTCGCCTGGGGCCTGTGGCACGGCTTCGGCCTGATGGTGGGGCGCCTGTGGAAGCATTTCGGCCTGCCCGGCACCGGGGCGCTGGCGGGCCACATCCTCACCCTCGCCTTCGTGCTGGTGGGCTGGGCGCTGTTCCGCGCCCAGAGCTGGGAGGAGGCGGGCGTGATCTTCTCCGGCCTGTCCGGGGCCAACGGGGGCGCGCTCTCGGATGCCATGGGCGCGGCGATCCGGCCGCTGGAGATCGCGATCCTCATTCTCGGCATCGGCCTCATCTATCTGCCGAAGCTCGTGCGCATCGACCCCTCCGCCCCCAATCCCGGGCATGCGCTCAGGGCGTGGACGGCGCTGCCGCTGTTCCTGTTCGCGGTCTATGTGCTTCAGGGGCGGATCGTCGTGCCCTTCCTCTATTTCCAGTTCTGAGCGGCCATGACGAAGCTCGCCCGCACCCTCGCAACCCTCGCCTTCCTCGCCCTCATGCTGACGGGCCTCGGCTTCGTCGCCGCGCACCTCGCGCGGGACGACACCGGCCTCGGCGGCGCCTTCACGCCCGCCAACCTGCTGGATGGCCGCTTCACCGCGAGGCTGGACAAGTCGGTGGTGGCGGCGCTGCCGAAGACGCCGGCGCTGGATGACCTGTCCTCGGGCCTTTCATATCGCCTGCTCGGCGATGCGGGGGCGCAGGTGCGCGCCGGCTGTCCGGGCTGGCTGTTCCTCGCCGAGGAGCTGACGGAGGTGAAGGGTGGCGCCGCAAACCTTGCGGCCCGCGCGCGCCTCGCCGGGCGCATCCGCGAGGCCATGGCCGCGCGGGGCGTCGCGCTGGTGGTGCTGCCGGTGCCCGACAAGGCGGAGCTGGCCGCCCGCGCCCTGTGCGGGCAGGACGTGTCGCCGCAGGCCCGCACCCGGCGGGCCGACTGGGCGGCCGCGAGCGCGCCGCTGGGGCTCGATCAGGTGGACATCGCCGCCGGCTGGCCGGCTGATGCGGTGCTGCGCACCGACACCCACTGGAACGTGGCCGGCGCGGGCTTCGCCGCCGGCCGGCTCGCGCAGGCGATCACCCGCCGCATCGGCCCCGGGGAGACGCGGGTGACGCTCAGCACCGGCGCGCCCGAGCTGCGCCCCGGCGACCTCATGCGCCTCGCCGGTCTCGCCCGCTCCTGGCCATGGTCCGGACCCGAGCCGGACCGGGTCGCGCCGGTCTCCGCCAGCATCGCCCGCTCCGGCGGCCTGCTGGACGACGTGGCGGCGCCGGCGGTCCTGCTTGCCGGCTCGTCCTATTCCCTCAACTCCGGCTTCCTCGAGCAGCTTCAGGCCGCGCTCGGCCGCGAGGTGGCGCAAAAGAGCCGCGAGGGCTCGGGCTTTGCCGGATCGCTGCTCGACGTGCTGGACGCCGGGGAGCGCCTGCCCGAGGGCGTCAAGCTCGTGGTATGGGAGTTCCCCGTCCGCGCCCTCACCCTGCCTTTGACCGAGGCCGAGCGCCGCCACCTCGGCGGCCAGACACCGGGAGACACTCGATGATTGAGCGCCCCTTCGCCCGCTTCCGCCGCGCTGCCGCGGGGCTCGCCCTGGCCGGCCTCGCCGCGCTGGCGGCGCCGCTGCCTGCCGCCGCGCAGGCGCCGGGCGGCACCGCCATCGTCATCGGCCGCGACGGCTGGCTGTTCCCCGGCTGGGAGAGCCTCGTTACCCTCGACCGCGCCGGCATCGCCGCCAACGTGGCCCTGCTTGCCGAGGCGAAGACCGCGCTGGCGGCGCGCGGCATCACCCTCGTCACCATGGTGGTGCCGCTGAAGGCCACCTTCTACGGCGACAGGCTGCCCGACGGCACCCGCGTCTCCGCCGACGTGGCCAGCCAGTACGACCTGATTCTCGGCGAGCTGAAGAAGGCCGGCATCGACACGGTGGACCTGCGCCCGGTGCTGAAGGCGGTGCAGGTGGGCCGGCAGACCAGCTTCTACCGCGCCGATTATCACTGGACCGCCTGGGCCGCCGAGGCGGCGGCGGATGCGGTGGCGCAGGCGATCCGCGCCAAGGTGCCGAAGCTCGCGGGGGCGCCCGGCGGCGACAAGCTGGGCGAATGGGTCACCCAGCGCCATCTCGGCGACCTCGCCGAGCGCTTCCTCACCCCCGACCAGCAGAAGCAGGTGGGGCCCGACCTCTACACCGTGCGCACCCCGCCGGCGGCGAAGGCGGGCCTGCTGGATGGCGGGCCGGCGCCGGTGCATGTGGTGGGCAACAGCTTCGTCCAGCCCTATCTCGGCTTCCCGCAGAAGCTGTCCAATGCCCTCGACCGGCCGGTGTCGCTCACCTGGAACCCGGGCAACGTGGGGCCGTGGCAGACCTTCCTGCAGTATGTGGGCTCCCCCGACTTCGCCAAGACCCCGCCGCAGGTGGTGGTGTGGCAGTTCAACGAGGGCCCCTTCCACAGCGGCCCGCAGGCCGCCGACCAGTGGGATGCACCCTCGCTGATGAGCGCCCAGACCTGGCGCGACCGCATGCTGGCCGCCGTGCGGAAGTAAATGCAAGGTTAACGACCGCTGGGCCGGGTGAACACTTTTCTCCCGGCCCGCGAATTCCTTGAGGGTGGCGATCCTGAAAAGCTGACGATAAAGTAAATCAATCCTTAAGCGAAAATTTTCATTTACCACAAGGGTTAAGGTTAACCGCCATTTAAGTAATCCCTGCGACGGTCGTGGCATGACCGTCGCGATCCACTTTCCCCCGCCTCAGTCTCCCGCTGCCCCGCGGGGCCGCCCCCGCGTCCTCGCGCGCATCGCCCTCGGGCTGATGCTCGCGGTCTCGGTCAGCGCGCTCACCCTGCAGGGCGCGGGAAGCGCCCGCGCCGAGCCGCCCGAGCTCACCGGCGCCGCCTGGGCCGCCGCCGACCGGGCCTATGTGGCCCAGCGCGAGAAGAAGTATTCCGAGACCGTCACCTACGCCCGCGAGGCGCTGAAGCTGCGCCCCGACGTGCCGCGCCTCTGGCTGCTGCTGATGGATGCGCTGGAGGCGCAGGGCAAGACGGCGGAGGCGGTCGCCGTCGGCAACGAGGCCCTCGCCGCCGGCATCAAGGACCAGACCCTCACCGCCCGCCTGAGGGCGCAGAGCAAGCTGCTGGCGCAGGCGCCCTCGCTCGCCGCCAACAAGGCGCTGGAAGCGGCCAATCCCAAGGCCGCCATCGATTACGCCCGCAAGGCCATCGCGCTGGTGCCGGACGATCTCAGCTACCGCATGCTGCTGGTCTACGCCCTCATCGCCGACGGCCAGATCGACGCTGCCGAGAAGGCGGCGGGCGAGGCGCTGGAGGTGGACCCGCAGTCCTTCCTCCCGCGCACCATGCGTGGCTACCTGCGCCAGCGGCAGGGCCGCACCGCCGAGGCGGAGCAGGATTTCGACGCCGCCCTGAAGGATGAGGTGCTCTCCGGCCCCACGGCGCGCGACGTGCGGCTGGTGATGGCGGATGCCGCCATCGCCGCCGGCCACCCGCAGCGGGCCATCAAGCTGCTGGAGCCGGTGCAGCCGGCCGATGCGGCGGTGGGCGCGCGCCTGCGCGTCGCCCGGGCCCAGGAGAAGAATCCGAAGATCGTGCCGGACAAGGCGTTCCAGACCCTGCCGGTGCCCTACCAGAAGTGCGTGGACACGCCCTATGGCCCGTCCTGCAGCCTCGTGCCCGCCACCACGCCCCCCGGCGGCGGGGTGAGCGACACCCCCGGCTACGACGCCGCGCTGGAGGCGTTCAACGCCTATCGCGAGGGCAATGACGCGCTGGCCGAGACCCGCATCCGCGAGGCGCTGAAGGAGAACCCCGGCAACGCCGCCTGGCGTCGCCTGCTGGTGGACACGCTGGAGCGCGCCAAGAAGTACAAGGACCTCGACGTCGCGGTGCGCGACGCCATCCAGCAGGGCGATGCCGACCCGACGCTGGTCGCCCTGCGCGCCGCCAACGAGAAGCGCCTCGCCGAGCCTCTGGCGGAACAGGCCATCAAGGAGATCGGTCGCGGCAAGGCGCCGGCGGCGGTCGCCCTCGCCCGGCAGGCGGTGGAGCGCGCTCCGGATGCCATGGTGTTCCGCATCGTCCTCATCCATGCGCTGATGGCCGCCGGCCAGACGCGCGAGGCGGAGACGGCCGCGGCGGGCGCCGTCGCCGACAATCCGCGCGAGCCGCTGCCCCATGTGCTGCGCGGCTGGCTGCTGCAGAAGCTGGGCCAGCGCGACGATGCGGTGCGCGAGTTCGACATCGCCCTCGCCAGCAACGTGCTGACCGACCTTGAGGACCTGAACTATCGCCTCATCGCCGCCAATGCGGCGCTGGCCGCGGGGCAGGCGCACGATGCGCTGAAGCTGCTGGAGCCGCTGGACGCTGCCCGCAACAAGGAGGTGGCGCCCCTGCGCAAGCAGGCGGAGGCGCTGGTGAAGACGCCGGGCGGCACCCGCCCCGCGCTGGTGGCGCCGGCGGTGCTGTGCCAGCCCACCAGCTACGGCGTCATCTGCTCGGTGTTCGCCGGCCAGACCATGCAGATGGCCGGCGCCGGGCTCAACCCGGCCGCCCCCGGCTATGCGGCGGCGAGCGCGGCCTATGCCGCCTTCGCCCGGCGCGACTATGCCACCACCATCGCCGAGGCCCGCCGCGCGGTGGATGCCGAGCCCGGCAACGTCAGCTATCAGGTGCTGCTGCTGAACGCCCTCACCTCCGCCGGCCGCTACGGCGAGGCGGAAGCGCTGGCGACCCGGCTGCTGGCCGGCAACCCGCGCGACGCGACGCTGCTGGTGCAGCGCGCCAATCTGCGCATGCAGGCGAAGGATTTCGGAGGCGCCATCCGCGATTACCGGGCAGCGCTCGGCGCCCGCGGACTGCCGGCCGCGCAGGTGCGCATCGTGCGCCTGTCGCTGGCGGATGCCGCGCTCTCGGCCAAGCAGCCGGAGCTGGCGCTGTCGGCGCTCGAGCCCTATGCCGGGGAGGCCAGCTACGAGGTGCAGGCGCGCCTCGGCTTCGCCTATCTCGCCCTCGGCGACAAGGAGGCCGCGCTCCAGGCCTTCACCATCGCCGCCGGACAGGCCCGCAGCGGCGAGGAGCGGCGCGCCATGCTCACCGCCCGCATCGGCCTTCTCTCCCAGCTCGGCCGGCAGGAGGAGGCGCGCCAGCTGTTCCTCGCCGCCTACACCAGCGGCGCCCTGCGCGGCATGAAGCCGGTGGACCTCGCGGTGATGGCCAGCCAGGCCGGCGAGGACGAGCTCGCCTACGACTACTTCTCGGAAGCCAACAGCCGCATGCAGCTGCGCGGCACCAATCTGGTGAACGCCGGCTACAACGCCCGGCGCACCTATCACAACGCCGAGGCGGTGGACTACTTCAAGGCCGCCATCGACGAGAACCGCGAGGGCAAGCTGCCGCTTGATCCGCAATATGTCTTCGGCCTGAGGCGCGAGGTGGCGGAGCTGACGCGCACGTGGGGCGCCTATGCCTCGGTCACCTACGGCCCGGTGGGCGTCGCCCCCGGCTCCTATCTGGTGCCGCCGACGCCCGGCGCGAACCGCACGGTCGGGGCGGGCGGCGAGATCTACTGGCGCCCGCCCGGCATCGGCTATCGCGACGGCTCCATCTTCGAGCTGTTCGTGCGCGGCTTCGGCACGCTCTACGACGAAGGCGGCGGCCCCACCGGCGTCGACACCATCCAGGGCAGCGTCGGCGCGCGCTGGAAGCCGCTGAAGACCGAGAATCTGGTGTTCGAGGTCTCCTACCTGTTCCCGGTGGGCCAGTTCTCGCGCGACGACGTGCTGCTGCGCGCCGCCTATTCCAAGGCCGAGGGCACCGATCTTCGGGTGGACGTGGACAACTGGCGCGCCTGGCAGATCTACGCGGACTACAACTACTTCGTGATGGAGCCGCAGACGGTGGCCACCTTCGAGGCGCGCTACGGCCACGCCTTCCGGCTGGACGCGCTCTCCGACCGGCTGGTGCTGTGGCCGTACCTCGCCATCGGCGGCGGCTACGACACGGGCTACGCCACCCCCTTCGCCCTCGGCGCCGGGCCGGGCATGACCCTGCGCTACTGGTTCAACGAGGACGAATACACGGCGCCGCGCTCCTATCTCGACCTGACGCTGCAATACCGCTTCAAGCTGGCGGGCGACGACCGGGCCGAGGGCATCTTCGCCGGCGCCTTCCTGTCCTACTGAGCAGGCGGGGCGCCGGCGCGCCCCGCTCCCTCTTGCGCCAAATCAAGGCGCCCGAACGGGTTGCGACGCAGGGTGCGGCCCATGAGCTGCCCCGCGACCTGCCCCCTTCCCCATTCCGCGCCCTTTGCCGCGTCCTTGCTCGACCGCGCCGCTTTGCTGGCGCGCTACGGTCAGCCGGTGCCGCGCTACACCAGCTATCCCACCGCCCCGCACTTCTCGCCGGCGGTGGATGCATCGACCTACGCCTCCTGGCTCGCCGGCGTGCCGCGCGATGCGGCGGTGTCGGTCTATGTCCACGTGCCGTTCTGCGCCGAGCTGTGCCTCTATTGCGGCTGCCAGACCGCGGTGGCGCGCACCCGCGCGCCGGTGAAGGCCTATGCCGAGCGGCTGGTGGACGAGATCCGTATGGTGGCGGCCCATCTGCCGGGCCGGCCCGCGCTCTCGCACCTGCATTTCGGCGGCGGCACGCCCACCATGCTGGCGGACGAGGACTTCGCCGCCGTCATGGGCGCGCTGCGCGAGGCGTTCGCCTTCGCCGCCGATGCGGAGGTGGCCATCGAGATCGATCCGCGCACCATGGACGCGGCCAAGGTGGCGGTGCTGGCCCGCGAGGGCTTCAACCGCGCCAGCCTCGGGGTGCAGGATTTCAATCCGGCGGTGCAGGAGGCCATCGGCCGCCACCAGTCCTACGCCGAAACCCAGGCCGTGGCCGACGACCTGCGCGCCGCCGGCATCAGCGCCATCAACCTCGACCTCATGTATGGCCTGCCCCACCAGGACGCCGCCTGCGTCCGCCGCACGGTGGAGGAGGCGCTGGGCCTCGATCCCGACCGCATCGCCGTGTTCGGCTATGCCCATGTGCCGTGGATGAAGAAGCACCAGGCGCTCATCCCCGAGGCGGCGCTCCCCGGCGCGCTGGAGCGGCTGGAGCAGGCGGAGCTGGTGAGCGACATCCTCGCCGGGCACGGCTACATGCCCGTGGGGCTCGACCATTTCGCCCGGGCAAGCGACCCCATGGCCAAGCGGGCGGCCGAAGGCACGCTGAAGCGCAATTTCCAGGGCTACACCACGGACGACGCTCCGGTGCTGATCGGCTTCGGCGCCTCCGCCATCGGCGCGCTGCCGCAAGGCTATGTGCAGAACCTGCCGGCGACGCCCCAGTGGCACAAGGCGGTCGAGGCCGGGACGCTTCCCATCGCCCGCGGCATCGCCCTGACGCCGGAGGACCGGCTGCGCCGCCACGTCATCGAGCGGCTCATGTGCGACCTCGCGGTGGACCTCGATGCCGCCTGCGCCCGCTTCGGCTTTCCGCGCGGCACCTTCGCGGACGAGCTCGCGGCGCTGGAGCCGCTGATCGCCGACGGGCTGGCGCTGCATCATGGCGCGGTGGTGGAGATCCCCGAACCCGCGCGGCCCTTCACGCGGGTCGTGTGCGCGGTGTTCGACGCCCGCCTCGCCGCCAGCCGGGCCGAGGCGCCGCAGCAGAAGCGCCACGCCGCCGCCGTGTGACGGCGCGGCACATGTGCAAGCGCCCGAGGGGCCTGTCCCGGCCTGCGGGGGACCGGGGCAGACCCCTCGGGCGCTGCGCGTGATCTTCCCTGGCGTCCTCGAACGAACCGGCCCCGGTGCCGGAAAAAGAAAAGGCCCGCGCCAGACCGCCCGAGGGCGGTACAACGCAGGCCGAGAGGGAGCACCGCGGACGGACAGCCGCGGCACGCCGGGGGAAACACTCAGGAATTGAGACGCTTCAGCGCGGCCCCGTCACGCAGAAGGATGCGGCGCGAGGAGGGGAGGGCGATGGCGGAGATCTCTTCCAGATGGGTCAGGGTGCGCGACACGGTCTCGATGGTGAGGCCGAGGAAATCGGCGATGTCCTGGCGCGACATGGGCAGCGTCACCTCGATGCCGCCGGTCGCCTGGCTGTTGCCGGAGCGGTTGGCCATGTCCAGCAGGAAGGTGGCGACGCGCTCCTGCGCAGTCTTGCGGCCCAGCACCAGCAGGTGATCCTGCGCGCGGCCGAGCTCGGCGGCGGTCAGGGCCCACAGGGCGTGCGCCAGCTCGGCATCGTCGGCGGCGCGGGAGAACAGGATGGTCCGCTTCACCCGCACCACCTTGCACTCGCTCACCGCCTCGGCGGAGAAGCGGTGGCGGGGCGCGGTTTCCCAGCCGAACACGTCGCCGGCGAGGCAGAAGGTCTCGATCTGGCGGCGGCCGTCACCGAGCAGCTTGCAGATGCGCACCGCGCCGGACAGGACGATGTAGAGATGCTCGGCCGCCTGATCCTCGCCGAAGATCTCGGCGTTGCGAGGATAGGTCGTCACCACGCCGAGACGGGCGACCACGTCCACCGGGCGGCGGGCCTCGGTCGTCTCCTCGCTCCAGCGGGCGGTCATGGGGTGGCCATAGGCCTTTTGGGCGATCGCTGCAGCGGGGCTCGGCATCGGTTGACCCTTCCATCCAGGTTGAGAAAGGGATAACCGGCGGTGGGCGCCGGAAAAATTCGGATCGAACACTTAAGTCGGGGCCCTTAAGTAGTCTTACGGAGGCCGGGCAAGGCGGTGAGCGAGGCGGGCAGGAACGTGATGCAACCCGAGGACACGGGCGCGCCGGCGCGCCCCGCCGCCGCGCGCGGGCGGGCGGACTGGCGCGACGTGGCGGGCGGCGTTCTCGCGGCGCTGCTGGCGTCCGCCCTGTGCGCCGCCGTGGGCCTCGCGCCGTTCCGCGCCGAGGGGCTCATGCTGCAGCTGGCGGCGGTGATGCTGGTGAGCGCGCGCGGGCTCTCCGCCGGCGGCGCCGCCCTCGCCACCAGCCTCGTGGCAGGCACCGCGCTTGGCTTCCTGCGCGGCGCGCCCGGCCCGGGCGGGGCGGATCTCGCGGCGCTGGGGCTGTTTCTTGCTGTCGGGCTCGGCATCGCGGTGCTGGGCGAGCGGCTGCGGCGGACCCGGCTCGACGCCGCCGCGCGCAATCGCGACCTGCTCGCCCGCGAGGCGCACCTCTCCTCCATCCTCGACACCGTGCCCGACGCCATGGTGGTGATCGATGAGCGCGGCATCATGCGCTCCTTCTCCAGCGCCGCCGAGCGCCTGTTCGGCTACACCGCGGCCGAGGCGGTGGGGAAGAATGTCGCCGTCCTGATGCCCTCGCCCCACCGGGAGGCGCATGACGGCTATATCATGCGGTATCTTGTCACCGGCGAACGCCGCATCATCGGCATCGGCCGGGTGGTGGTGGGCGAGCGCAAGGACGGCACCACCTTCCCCATGGAGCTGGCGGTGGGCGAGATGCGCTCCGCCTCCGAGCGCTTCTTCACCGGCTTCATCCGCGACCTCACCGAGCGGCAGGAGACCGAGGCCCGCCTGCAGGAGCTGCAGGCCGAGCTGGTCCACATCTCCCGCCTCACCGCCATGGGCGAGATGGCCTCCACCCTCGCCCACGAGCTGAACCAGCCGTTGTCCGCCATCGCCAACTACATCAAGGGCTCGCGCCGCCTGCTCGATTCGGGGACGGTGAAGGTGGAGATGCTGCAGGGGGCGCTGGAGAAGGCGGGCGAGCAGGCGCTGCGTGCCGGCCAGATCATCCGCCGCCTGCGCGATTTCGTCTCCCGCGGGGAGAGCGAGCGGCGGGTGGAGAGCCTCTCCAAGCTGGTGGAGGAGGCAAGCGCGCTGGCGCTGGTGGGCGCCAAGGAGCACGGCATCCAGGTGCGCTTCCAGTACGATCCCAAGTGCGACCTCGTGCTCGCCGACAAGGTGCAGGTGCAGCAGGTATTGCTGAACTTGATGCGCAACGCCCTGGAGGCAATGATGGAGGCGCCCCGGCGCCAGCTTCTGGTGAAGTCCGAGGCGGCGGAGGACGACATGGTGATGGTGAGCGTCTCGGACACGGGGCATGGCATCTCGGCCGAGTTCGCGCCACAGTTGTTCACGCCGTTCGTCACGACCAAGCGCCACGGCATGGGGGTTGGCCTGTCCATCTCCCGCACCATCATCGAGGCCCACGGCGGCCGCATCTGGGCGGAGCCGAACCCGCAGGGAGGCGCCGTGTTCCGGTTCACGCTGCGCGCGGTGGGAGAGGAAGCGACGCTGAATGACTGAGGCAGGGATGTCCGCGGTGATCCACGTCATCGACGACGACGAGGCCGTGCGCCAGTCGCTCGCCTTCCTTCTGGCCACCGCCGGCCACACGGTTCACGAGCACCCGTCGGCGCGCCACTTCCTGGAGGCCGGCCTGCCGGCCGCCGATCCGGATGCGGCCTGCATCATCACCGATGTGCGCATGCCGGACATGACCGGCATCGACCTGTTGCGCCTCCTGAAGGAGAAGGGCTCCACCGTGCCCGTGGTGGTGGTCACCGGCCATGGCGACGTGCCGCTGGCGGTGGAGGCCATGAAGCTCGGCGCCGCCGACTTCCTGGAGAAGCCGTTCGACGACGTGGCCATCCTGGACACGGTGAAGTCCGCGCTGGCGCTGCGCCAGCGGTCCAGCCAGCAGGATGCGCTGCGCGAGCAGGTGGCGGACCGCATCGCCGCCTTGTCCCAGCGCGAGCGCCAGGTGCTGGAGTGCCTGGTCGCCGGTCAGGCCAACAAGACCATCGCCTATGAGCTGGGCATCAGTCCTCGCACGGTAGAGGTATACCGCGCAAACGTGATGACCAAGATGAAGGCACAGAGCCTGTCGGAGCTGGTGCGCATGGCGCTCCTGTCCGGCATCACCCCCGGCGCGGCCTGAGCGGCGTCGGGCTTGATCTAACTCAAGGCCATCCACCCCCATCGCGCCCTAACTTAAGTCTGACCGACCACGTGGACCCACGAACGGGTCGTGGGAGGAATTCAGGGATGATCGTGTCCGAAGAGGCGCCGCCTTTCGTCGTCCATGTGGTGGATGATGATCCGGCCGTCTGCAGCTCGCTGAAGTTCGCGCTGGAGGTCGATGGCTTCAGCGTGCGGACCTATGCGCGCTCGGAGGAGGTGCTCGAGGCGGATCTCTCCCGCAAGGGCTGCATGATCGTGGACTACAATCTACCCGGCCTGAACGGCCTCGACCTCCTCACGGAGCTCGACCGGCGCGACGTTCACCTGCCGGCGTTTCTGATTACCTCCAATCCCACCCTCAACGTCCGCCGCCGCGCAACGGCGCAGGGCGTCGCCATCATCGAGAAGCCGCTGCTGGGCAACCAGCTGAGCGAGGCGGTTCGGGACAGCTTCGCGCGCTTCCGACCCTGCTGAGCCTGCGGTGCGACGCCGCTGCGTCGTCACTTCGTCTTCTTCCCTCTCGTTTCCGGGCCCAACTTGTCATCGTCCGGCGCTAGACTGCGCCGGACGCCGCAGCAGCGAGGCCGCCCATGACCACGCGCAATCTCGACGCCCTCTTCCATCCCGCCTCCGTCGCCCTGGTGGGCGCCAGCAACCGGCCCGACACCATCGGCGCCGTGGTGGCGCGTAACCTGTTCGAGGCGGGGTTCAACGGCCCCATCCTCACGGTCAATCCCAAGGAGCGGGCCATCCGCTCCTCGCTGAACTACGCCTCGGTGGCGGACCTGCCCATCGCGGTGGATCTCGCCGTGATCGCCGCGGCGCCCGACAGCGTGCCGCAGGCCATCGCCCAGCTGGGCGAAAAGGGATGTCGCGCCGCGGTGATCCTGCCGGCGGGCTACGGGCCGAACGACCGCATCGACAAGCCGGAGCAGCGCCAGGCGGTGCTCGACGCGGCGCGCCCGCACCTGCTGCGCATCCTCGGGCCCAACGGGCTCGGCTTCATCTCGCCGCGCGCCAACATCAACGCCAGTCTCGCCCACCTGATGCCGGCCAAGGGCGACGTGGCGTTCGTCAGCCAGTCCCGCGCCATGACGGCGGCGGTGCTGGACTGGGCGCACGCCCGCGGCTTCGGCTTCTCCCACGTGGTGTCGCTGGGCGACAGCGCGGACGTGGATTTCGGCGACCTGCTCGACTATCTCGCCCTCGACAACACCACCCGCGCCATCCTGCTCTACGTCGAGCACGTGAAGGACGCGCGCAAGTTCATGTCGGCCGGGCGCATCGCCGCCCGCGCCAAGCCGGTCATCGTCATCAAGGCGGGACGCGGCGCGGCGGGCGAGCGGGCGGCCATGTCCCACACCGGCGTGCTCGCCGGCAGCGATCTCGTCTATGACGCCGCGTTCCGCCGCGCCGGCATGCTGCGCGTGCACGAGCTGCGCGAGCTGTTCGAGGCGGTGTCGACCCTGTCCGCCGGCATCCGCCTCACTGGCGACCGGCTCGCGGTGCTCAGCAATGGCGGCGGCGCGGCGGTGATGGCGGTGGACGCGGTGGAGACGGCGGCGGGCCGCCTCGCCACCCTCACCCCCGAGACCACGGAGGCGCTGGCCAAGGTGGTTCCGGTCACCGGTTCGCGCTCCAATCCCGTCATTCTCACCGGCGACGCCAACGGCGCGCGCTACGGCGAGACGCTGAAGCTGCTTCTGGCGGACAAGGGCTCGGATGCGGTGCTGGTGCTCAACACCCCGACCGCCCTCGCCGACAGCGGGCAGGCGGCGGACGCGGTGATGGCCGTGCTGGAGACCCGCTCGCGCGCCCCGGTGCTCACCTGCTGGCTGGGTGAGACCGCCGCGGCCGGCGCCCGGCGTCGCTTCGCCGCCCGCCGCATCCCCACCTACGAGACCCCCGACGAGGCGGTGCGCGCGTTCGGCCATCTCGTCTCCTACCAGCGCAACCAGACCCTGCTGATGGAGACGCCCCCGGCCCGCACCTTCGACGAGCCGGACCGGCAGAAGGCCCGCACGCTGGTGGAGAAGGTGCTGGCGGAAGGCCGCAGCGCCCTCACCGAGGTGGAGGCCAAGGCGGTGCTCGCGGCCTATGACATTCCGGTGGTGGACACCCGCATCGCCACCACCCCCGAGGAGGCCGGCGCGCTCGCCGCTTGCATCGGCTGCCCGGTGGTGGTGAAGGTGCTGTCCCACGACCTCACCCACAAGTCCGACGTGGGCGGCGTGCGGCTCGACCTGCGCTCCCCGGCGGCGGTGGAGGAGGCGTGCCGCGCCATCATCGCCTCGGTGGCGGAGAAGCGGCCGGATGCGCGCATCCAGGGCTTCACCGTGCAGGCCATGGTGCGCCGCCCCAACGCGCAGGAGCTGATCGCCGGCATCGCCTACGACAAGACCTTCGGCCCGGTGGTGCTGTTCGGCCAGGGCGGCACGGCGGTGGAGGTGATCGGCGACCGGGCGGTGGCGCTGCCGCCGCTCAACGGCGTGCTGGCCCGCGAGATGATCGAGCGCACCCGCGTCTCGCGCCTGCTCGCCGGTTATCGCGACCATCCTCCCGCCGACATGACCGCGGTGGCGGGCACGCTGGTGAAGATCGCCGAGCTGCTGGCTGACCTGCCGCAGATCGCCGAGCTCGACATCAACCCCCTGCTCGCCGACGAGAACGGGGTGATTGCGCTCGACGCCCGCATCGTGGTGCATGAGACGCGGGTGGAGGGTACCCACCGCTTCGCGATCAAGCCCTATCCGGCGGACGACGCCACCGAGCTGGCGCTGACCGACGGCTCCAGCGTCATCCTGCGGCCGATCCGTCCGGAGGACGAGCCCGGCCTCGTGGACATCGTCCACCGCTCCGATCCGCAGGACGTGCGCATGCGCTTCCTCGGCTCGGTGAAGGACTTCCCCCACCTCATGGCCGCCCGCCTGTCGCAGATCGACTATGACCGCGAGATGGCGCTGGTGGCGGTGGAGGACTCGGGCGAGATCTGCGGCGTGGTGCGCATCATCGCCGATCCCGACAACGAGGAGGCCGAGTACGCCGTCATGGTGCGCTCGGACATGAAGGGCAAGGCACTGGGCTACCAGCTAATGACCCAGATCCTCGACTACGCCCGCCGGCGCGGCCTGCGCAAGGTGTTCGGCGACGTGCTGCGCGAGAACGGGCCCATGCTCCACCTCGCCGAGGACCTGGGATTCAAGGTCTCGAACAGCGAGGACCCCACCGTGATGCGGGTGGTGATCGATCTCGCCGCCACGGCCCGGGCGCCGGCGACGCCTCCGGAAACGGCCCCCGCTCCGGCTTGACGGGGCGCGCGGTCAACGCGATATGGCTATTGCCTCTCGGGCGGGCAGGTATCACCATGGCGAGATTCCGGACGCAGGCCCGGCGAACCGCGCCGGCCCGGGTGGTGGGATGGAGACAAGAACGACGCCGACGGCTGCGGCTTGCCGAGGCCGGCGCGCGGACGATATGAGAAGAAGCGGCACTTCGGAATGGTGAGCGACGCCAACGAAGCAGCTCACGGCCCCTGGACGTCGGAATATCTTGCGCTGCACGACCCGGTGACCAGCCTGCCCAACCGGCTGCTGATGACGGAATTCCTGGCCGGCGCCCTCAGTGCGCCGCAGGAGGGCCGGCGCGCGCTCGCCGTATTCTGCTTCGCGCTCGACAATTTCAGCCAGCTCAACGACACCTACGGCGCCACGGCGGGCGACCTCATCCTCGCCGAGACCGCGCGTCGCATCCGCCGCTGCGTGCGCGACCATGACATGGTGGCGCGGGCCGGGCCCAACACCTTCGCCCTGGTGGCCACCGGCCTCGCCGATGCCAGCGGCATCGACGGGCTCGGACGCCGGCTGCAGGCGGCGCTGGGCGGACCCGTTCCCCTGCCGTCCGGCGCGGTCGCCTATCCGCAGGCCAGCATCGGCATCGCGGTGGCGCCGCTGGATGCCGACGAGGCCGAGGCGCTGGTCCGCTGCGCCGAGATGGCGCTGGAGGCCGCCCGCCGCGAGGGACCCGGCGCCTGCTGCTACTTCGCCACCGGCATGAACGACGGCCAGGCCAGCCGTCGCACGCTGGAAAGCGACCTGCGCCGCGCCATCGCCGGCGACGAGTTCGTGCTCATGTTCCAGCCGCGCTGCGATGCGCGCACGCTGGAGCTGCTGGGGGTGGAGGCCCTCATCCGCTGGAATCACCCGCGGCTCGGCCTGCTGGTGCCGGACGAGTTCGTGCCGGTGGCGGAGAAGAGCGGCCTCGTGGTGCCGATCGGCGAATGGGTGATGCGCAAGGCGTGCGCCACCATCGCGCGGATCTCGGGGCTCAACGTCTCGGTGAACGTCTCGGTGGTCCAGTTCCGCGACGGCGAGCTGGTGGACATGGTGGAATCCGTGCTCGCCGCCACCGCGCTCCCGGCCCACCGGCTGGAGCTGGAGGTGACCGAGAGCGTGCTGATCGAGAACACCGACAAGGCGCTCGACATCCTCTCCAACCTCAAGAAGATCGGCGTGCGCCTGTCCATGGACGATTTCGGGACCGGCTATTCCTCGCTCGGCTACCTGCGGACCTTCCCGTTCGACGCCCTGAAGATCGACCGCCGGTTCGTCGGCGACCTCGACAACTCCAAGGGCGCGCTCGCCATCGTGCAGGCCATCCTCGGCCTCGGCCGGGCGCTGGGCATGCAGGTGGTGGCGGAGGGGGTGGAGACCGAGAGCCAGCTCGCCGTGCTCACCGCCGATTCCTGCGATGAGGTGCAGGGCTTCTATCTCGGCCGCCCCATGACCGAGGAGGCGCTGCTCGCCTTCGTGGCGGAGCGCCGGCTGGCGAGTTGAGCGCCGCTCCGGCCGGAACCCTCGATCGGCGGGCGCGTCACTTCGGTCGTCCGGCCCGGGCGAGGAGCAGCCAGCCGGCGACGCCGACGGCGCCCAGGGCGTAGCTCATCAGGTCGGGACGCACGGCAACCCGGATCAGGGCATTGGCACCTTCGAGATCCCGCCATCTCACCTTGAGATCGCGGGTGCCGCCCGCCCGGCTGAAGCGGCAGGGGGCCACCGTGTTGCCGTGGCTGAACAGGCTGAGACGGAGGCCGTCATAGGCGAGGCCGCGGCGCTCGCCTTCGGCGCCGCAGAGCGGCTTCACGACGGCGAGCGCCACCGTCCACGAAAACACCGTCGCCGCCAGCATCACCCCCGCGAGCAGCGCGAGCCCGCGCAGGCCCGCGCGCAGGCGCATGTGCCGGGTGGCGAAAGGGGCGGCGGGCGGTGGCGTCACAGCCAGGGCGCGGGCCGGTCCAGCGCGATCAGCGCCTCGGCCTCGACGCGCGGCCGCACCACCGCGGCAGCCGATCCGCGCACCAGCACCTCCGGCACCAGCGGGCGGGTGTTGTAGGTGCCCGACTGCACGGCGCCATAGGCGCCGGCGGTCATGACGGCGAGCAGGTCGCCCGCCTTCAGCTGCGGCAGCGGCCGGTCGAGGGCGAGGAAATCGCCGGTCTCGCACACCGGGCCCACCACGTCGGCGATGACCATGGGCGCGTCCGGCGCCGGCTCGGCCACGGGGATGATGTCGTGGTGCGCCTCGTAGAGAGTGGGGCGGATCAGGTCGTTCATGGCGGCGTCCACCACCACGAAGGTCTTGCCCTCGCCGTGCTTCACATAGATCACGCGGGTGACGAGGATGCCGGCATTGGCCACCAGCATCCGGCCCATCTCGAACACCAGCGGCAGCTTGAGGTCGCCCAGCGCGCGGCCCACCACCTCGGCATAGGCGGACGGGGCGGGGGGCACCGGGTCGGACGCCGCATAGGGCACGCCGAGCCCGCCGCCGAGATCCATGTGGTGCAGCTTGTGGCCGGCGGCGAGGAGGTCGCGCGCCAGCTCGGCCAGCAGGGTCACGGCATTCTCGAACGGCGCCATGTCGGTGATCTGGCTGCCGATGTGCATGTCCACGCCGGTGATGGCGAGGCCGGGCAGGCGCGCCGCCGCGTCGTACACCTCGCGGGCGCGGGAGATGGGGATGCCGAACTTGGTGGCGGACTTGCCGGTGGAGATCTTCTTGTGGGTCTTGGCGTCCACGTCCGGATTGACGCGCACGGAGACCGGGGCGGTGACGCCCATGGCGGTCGCCACCTCGGAGAGGGCGGCAAGCTCGGGCTCGCTCTCCACGTTGAAGCACAGGATGCCGGCGGAAAGCGCGGCCGCCATCTCGTCCCGGGTCTTGCCGACGCCGGAGAACACGATGCGCTCGCCCGGCACGCCCGCCGCCCGCGCCCGCATCAGCTCGCCCGCGGAGACGATGTCCGCCCCGGCGCCGAGGCGCGCGAGCGTCGCGATGACCGACTGGTTCGAGTTGGCCTTGAGCGCGTAGCACAAAAGCACGTCGCGGCCGGCGAAGGCCTCCATGAACACCCGGTAGTGCCGCTCCAGCGTGGCGCTGGAATAGCAATAGAAGGGGGTGCGCAGCTCCGAGGCGAGGGGAGTGAGGTCCACGTCCTCGGCGAAGAGGCGGCCGTTGCGATAGTCGAAGTGGTGCATGGAAACGGGGCGGTCCGTGCGCGCGTGAGCCGGAGGGGCCCGGAGGGCGGATCCGGGCGGGAGCCTGGGATGGGCCGGAGCCGGAAGGCCGCCTTGCGGGGCGCCACCGGCTCGGCGTCGGGTGATGGGCCGTTCGGCCCGGCGGGAAAATGCGCCGAAACCGGGGGCGGAGGCAACGCCCGTGTGCGCCGCCGGCCTGGTTGCGGGGCACGCGGGCGCGGAGGGCGTCGCTGCGGCACCGGCGGGCGGGCACCCTGAGGGCCCTCGCGCCGATGCCGGGGTCGAGATCCTGATGCGTCCGGAGCGCGCGCGGGACTGCACCGGGGCGCAGTATCGCTTGACGCAGCGGCTTCTGCGCCCCGCCACGCGCGGGGGTGCGCTGCGGCCGCGCTCCTGCGAATGGCGGAACCTGGTTGGCGATGCCGGCAGGCCACCGGGGACGGGCGACGATCCGCGGCGCGACGGTCGGGACGCCACGCGGAGGGCCGCGCCCGGTCGTCGCTTGCGCGCGTGCAAGCGATCCTGCTCTGTGAAGGGCGTATGATTGCGCGGGTCAGGGCGGGAAGGCCGGAGCTTCGAAACGCCCATCCGGACGATCGATCTCGATCGCGCCCCCGGACCCCGTTCCCGCCGGTGACGCACCCGCCGGGGCGTCGCAGCGGGCCGCACGCCAACTCGACGCGGCCAACTCGACGCGGCCAACTCGACGCGGCCAACTCGCCGCGGCCAAGTTGCTGCCGCGATCTCACGTCGCCCGGCCGCCGGAGCGGCCGGAGGTCAGAGCAGCCCGTCGAGCACGAACGGCTGGTTCGGCCGGTTCACGCCCTGCAGCAGCTGCTGCGAGCCGGTGGTGCCGGCAGCGGGCTTCTTCTGCTTCTCCCAGTCCGCATGGGGCGTCGCGCTGTCATAGAGCTCGGCGGCCGTGCGCGGTGGGACATACGTGTTGGGGTCCGGCTTGGTGCCGGGCTTCGGCGCCGGCGGGGTCGCGGTGGCCGGCGGCGCGGCAACCTGCGCGCCGGGCGGCGGCTCAAGCGGGCCCTTCACGCCGCACGCCGCAAGGGCGAGGGCGCCGCACAGGGCGAGGGGGACGAGAAGGGGTCGCATCAGGGCCCAGCCGTTCGGGAACATTCGGGCGCCACTATAGCCCGCGCTGCGGCAAACGCGAGCCCCCGTCCCGCGCGGGGTGGGGGAGCGGCGCGGTGTCACGCCGCGCCCAGCTTCTTCAGCCAGCGCTTCGCCTGTGCCCGCACCCGCGTCGGGGCGGTACCGCCGTAGCTGGTGCGGCTGCGCACGGAGCGCACCACGGACAGCACGGAGAACACGTCGTCGGTGATGCGCTTGTCCACCGCCTGCATCTCCTCCAGCGACACCTTGTGCAGCGCCACGCCCTTCTCCGAGGCGAGGGCGACGATGCGGCCGGTGATGTGGTGCGCCTCGCGGAACGGGATGTTCAGCGCCCGCACCAGCCAGTCGGCGAGGTCGGTGGCGGTGGAATAGCCCTGGCCGGCGGCAGCAGCCATGCGCTTCTCGTCGGGCACGAGGTCCCGCACCATGCCGGCGGTGGCGGCGACCACCAGGGAGAGGGCGGAGAAGGCATCGAACGCGCCTTCCTTGTCCTCCTGCATGTCCTTGGCATAGGCCAGCGGCAGGCCCTTCATCACCACCAGGATGCCGGTGAGCGCGCCGATGATGCGCCCGGCCTTGGCGCGCACCAGCTCGGCGGCGTCGGGATTGCGCTTCTGCGGCATGATGGAGGAGCCGGTGGTGAAGGCATCCGACAGCTTCACCAGCGCGAACGACGGCGAGGTCCAGATCACCACCTCCTCGGCGAAGCGCGAGAGGTGCACGGCGCAGATGGAGGCGGCCGAGAGCGTCTCCATCACGAAGTCGCGGTCGGACACGGCGTCGAGCGAATTGGCGGTGGGGCGGTTGAAGCCGAGCGCCGTCGCGGTCGCCTCCCGGTCGATGGGGAAGGAGGTGCCGGCGAGCGCCGCCGAGCCCAGCGGGCACTCGTTCAGGCGCTTGCGCGCATCCGCCAGCCGGCCGCGATCGCGCGCCGTCATCTCCACATAGGCCATCAGGTGGTGGCCGAAGGTCACCGGCTGGGCCGTCTGCAGGTGGGTGAAGCCGGGCATGACGGTGGCGGCATGGGCCAGCGCCTTTTCCGCCAGCGCGCGCTGGAGGTCGGCGAGCTGCGCGTCGAGGGCGTCCACCGTGTCGCGCACGTAGAGGCGGAAGTCGGTCGCCACCTGGTCGTTGCGCGAGCGGGCGGTGTGGAGGCGGCCGGCGGGCGCGCCGATCAGCTCCGCGAGGCGGCTCTCCACGTTCATGTGGATGTCCTCCAGCTCGCGCCGGAAGCTGAACTTGCCCGCCTCGATCTCTGACAGGATCGTGTCTAGACCCTTGGTAATCTTGTCGGCATCTTTCGCCGCCACGATGCCCTGGGCCGCGAGCATCTTCGCATGCGCCTTGGAGCCGGCGATGTCCTGCGCATAGAGGCGCTGGTCGAAGCCGATGGAGGCGTTGATCTCCTCCATGATGGCGTCGGGGGCAGTGCTGAAGCGCCCGCCCCACATCTTGTTGCTCATGACGGATCCTCTCGTGATGACCGAAGCCGACCAGTCCCGCGCGACCGAAACCGACGATCCCGCCGCTGCCGCCCCCGCGCCCGGAAGGGGCGCGCGCGGCTCGGCGCTGCGGACTGTCGCGATCGTCGCGCTGGCGACGCTGGCGGGCGCCATCGCGGGCGCGCTCGCCCTATACGGGATGAACCGCCTTCCCGGCAATGCGCCGGCGCAGTCCACCGGCGTTCCCGCGGCCGAATCGCCGCGCGTGGCCGGTGCCGCCGATCCTGCCTGCAGCGGCAGCGTGGACCGTGCGCGCACCTTCGCGGCGCTGGCGAAGGGCGACGTCGCCGCCTTCTCGCTCGCCACCGAGCCACGCCGTCTGCCGCCGCTCGCCTTCACCGACGCGACCGGCAAGGAGGTGACCCTTGCCGATTTCCGCGGCCGGGTGGTGCTCTTGAACCTGTGGGCCACCTGGTGCGTGCCCTGCCGCAAGGAAATGCCGGCCCTCGACCACCTCCAGTCCACCCTGGGCGGACCGGCGTTCGAGGTGGTGGCGGTCAATCTCGACACCCGCGATCCGGAGAAGCCGCGCGCGTTCCTGTCCGAGATCGGGGTGAAGGCGCTCGCCTTCTATGCCGATCCGGCAACCCGCACCTTCCAGGCGCTGCGCTCCGTGGGACGGGGCTTCGGCCTGCCCACCACGCTGCTCATCGACCGCGACGGTTGCGAGCTCGGCTATCTCGCCGGCCCGGCCGAATGGGGAGGCGCGGATGCGGAGGCGCTGGTGCGCGCGGCGATCGCCTCGGCCCGTGCTGAAGTCGGTGCATCGACGCGCTGACGTATTGCCACCCTTAAGCCTCCTGCAACTTTCGCACTGCACAGTGCGTGACGCGTCCGACCCCTGCGGCGCCTGCCTGCCGGCGGGCCGGCGTGCGGGACGGCACGCGGAAATTGCGTTGGATCTCGCCCCGGTGCTAGAAACTAATTCTTGACACTGGTGGTGGGCGCCGATCCGAAATCGAATCGCCGGGGGCGAGCGTTGAAGATATTGTCGATTTTCGGCACGCGCCCGGAAGCCATCAAGATGGCGCCGCTGGTGCGGGCGCTGGGGCGCGAGCCGGAAATAACCTCGCTCGTCTGCGTCACGGGGCAGCATCGGGAGATGCTGGACCAGGTGCTGCGCCTGTTCGAGATCCGCCCGGACTTCGACCTCGGCCTGATGGCCCACAATCAGGGATTGAACGGGCTTGCCGGCGGCGCGCTCGTCGCGCTCGACGCCGTGCTGGCCGAGGTGGCGCCGGACCGGGTGCTGGTCCACGGCGACACCACCACCGCCATGGCCGCCGCGCTCGCCGCCTTCCACCGCCGCCTTCCGGTGGGCCACGTGGAGGCAGGGCTGCGCACCTATCACCTCGACCAGCCGTTCCCCGAGGAGATGAACCGCCGGGTGGTGGACCTCGTCAGCGACCTCCTGTTCGCCCCCACCGCGCGCTCGCGGGCCAACCTTGCCGGCGAGCGGCTGGCGGGCCGGGTGGTGGTGACCGGCAACACGGTGATCGACGCCCTCGCCGAGACCCAGGCGCGCATCGAGGCCGACCCGGACCTGCGCGCCGCCCTCGACGCCGCGCTCCCGGCGCTCGACCCGGCGCGCCGGCTGGTGCTCGTCACCGGCCACCGGCGCGAGAATTTCGGCGCCGGCTTCCGCTCCATCTGCGAGGCGCTGGGCGAGCTCGCGGCCCGCGCCGACGTGGAGATCGTCTATCCGGTCCACCTCAATCCCAACGTGAAGGGTCCGGTGACCGAGGCCCTCGGCGGCCGGGCCAACGTGCATCTGGTGCCGCCGCTCGACTATCTGCCGTTCCAGCGGCTGATGCAGCGGGCCCATCTGGTGCTCACCGATTCCGGCGGGGTGCAGGAAGAGGCACCCGCCCTCGGCAAGCCGGTGCTCGTCATGCGCGACGTCACCGAGCGGCCGGAGGCGGTGGATGCCGGCACCGTGCTGCTGGTGGGCACCGCCCGCGCCGCCATCGTTTCCGCCGTATCCCGCCTGCTGGACGACCCGCAGGCCCATGCGGCCTACGCCAACCGCGTCAACCCCTACGGCGACGGGCATGCCTGCCGCCGCATCATCGACTGCATCCGCGGACGACCGGTGCAGGAGTTCTCGCCCCTTTCCGCCCCGCCCGCCGTGCCCGCGCCCCGGCGCGCCACCGGCCTCGACGCCATGCTCGTGAGAGACTGACATGAGACAGGACATCGCCCTCCCGACGACGGGCCGCGCCGTGCCGCGGCTCGCGGCCTGGCTGGCCGCAGCCCTGCTGCCCGCCGGCCTCCTCGCCCTCGCAGGCGCCGCGCCGGCCCGGGCGCAGACCGCCGATCCGGTGCTCTCCGCCATCCAGGAGCGGGCGGCGGATACGCGCGTCACCCGCTCGTTCAGCCTCGGCGACCTCGGGGTCGAGGGGCCGGTGGTGCTGCAGGGCATGGACGCCCGGCGCGACCTCTACCTGCCGGTGCCCGCCGGCGTGCCGCTGCAGGACGCCAGCATCGTCGTGGACGGCGAATATCTGCGCGGTGACGGCGGCCGCACCACCATGGTGCTGTCGGTGGACGGCACGCCCGTCTTCTCCCGCCGGCTGGAAGGCGACAGCGGCAGCGCCGCCGCCACCATCGCGGTGGACGGACGCCCGCGTCCCACCGGCTTCGTGCGCTTCGGCACCGCCTGGTCCTCGGTGATCGGCGAGTATCTGTGCGCCGACGAGCGCGGCATCGGCAACGTGCTGAAGCTGAGCCCCGCCTCGCGCTTCACCTATTCCTACGACGCCGGCGAGGTGAAGAGCCTCGCCACCGCCTGGAGCGCCATGCCCGGCTCGGGCTCGCTGCTGGTGTCCGGCGGCACCCTCTCCAAGGACAGCTACGACACCGCCTGGCGGCTGGGCCTCGCGCTCGAGACCGCCGGCAAGCGCCTGAAGGTGAAGACCCTGCCGGCGGTGGGCGACGAGGTGGACCTCTCCACCCTCGACGTGCCCGCCAGCCTGCGCGTGGTGGCGCCCTTCTCCAACTTCGTCGGGGCCAAGACCTACCGCATCCGCGACGCGGCCGAGGTGGGCGCGCTGCTGGTGCTGCCGGGCTCGCCGCTCGGCGCCGACGTGGCGGTGGCCGATCCGGCGCTGGTCTCCGGCATCCGCGGCGCGCTCGATGCGCTCGCCGCCCGCCTCGGCACCGCCGGGACGGCGTTCAGCGAATGGCGCGCCCGCGCCGCGAGCCTCGGCGGCGCCACCATCGCCGCCGACGAGGTGAGCCTGCAGTCCCTCGGGGGACGGCCGATCATCGCCGTGGGCGGCGGGGCCGGCGGGAAGGCGACCCAGCTGTTCGACAGCTTCTGGCGCACCTCCCTCGCCAGCGGCACGGTGGCCATCCGCGCGGTGGACACCCAGCCGCAGAAGCCCTCCTCGGTGACCCTCTCCAGCCTCGGCCCGGCCGAGGGCAACCTCGACGTGCTCGCCCGTGGCGACTGGGTGGTGACGTTCGATCTCGCCGCGGCCACCGGCGGCCGCAGCCTGCCGAGCCGCCTCAACCTCGACGTGGCGGCCGCCCCCGGCGCCTCCACCTCCGAGCCGGTGGTGGCGGTGTTCCTGAACGACGTGCTGCTGGCCGCCAAGCGGCTCGACGCCAACGGCCAGCCGGAGCACCTCTCCGCCGCGGTGCCGCCCTATGCGCTGGCCGCCCGCAACGTGCTGCGCGTGACCTTCCAGCGCCAGCCGGTGAGCGACCGCTGCCGCGAGACGCCCCAGGCGTTCCCGGTCTCGGTGCTGCCCACCAGCCATTTCGAGCTGGGCGGCCCCTCGCCCGCCGGTGACTTCCTGGGCGTGATCTCGGCCATGGCCGCGGGTGGTCGCCTGGTGGTGCCGGACGCCTACCTCGCCGCCCCGGCCTCCAGCCTGCCGCGCGTGGTGCGCGCCGCCTCCGCCGCCGGCGTGCCGGCCGGAAACAGCGCCTTCGACGTGGCCGGCCCGGGCGTGTCGTTCCGCGCCGCGGGGGCGTTCCTCGCCCTCGACGTGCCGGTGCAGGGCATCACGCCCAAGGCCCGGGTGGAAGGCGACCGCCTCATCGTCGGCACCGACGAGAAGGCCCGCCTGCTCGACATCACCGGCCTGAAGAACGTGGCGCTGGTGCAGGCCGTGCGCGGCGACGACGCCAAGGGCATCCTGTGGCAGAGCATCGGCCCCGTGCCCATGACGCCGCAGAAGCCGGTGCGCCTGTCGCGCGGCGACGTGGCGCTGGTGGGCGTGGATGGCACGCTCTCCGAGCTGTCCGCCTCGGGCGCGGCGCCCGGCACCGTGCGTGTCGCCGACACCGACGGTCCGGCCGGCACCCTGCAGCGGCTCTGGCAGAACTCGTCGGACTGGGGCCTGCCGCTGGGCATCGGCGCCGCCGCGCTGTTCTTCCTGCTGCTGATCCGCGCCTCGTACGTCCGCCGCCGCGGCTGACGCCGGGAGACCTGACCGCCATGTCGCTCTATTGGCCCTACCTCTTGGCTGATTACGTCCGCATCGTTGAATACGTGGCGGCCGGCGTGGCGGTCATCATCCTCATCTCCTCGCTCGACGACCTGTTCGTCGATGCCTGGTACTGGGTGCGGCGGATCTACCGCCGCTTCGCCATCGAGCCGTTCATCCGCCCGCTGACCCCGTCCGCGCTCTACCAGCGGGACGAGCAGCCGCTCGCCATCATGATCCCCGCGTGGCTGGAATCCCCGGTCATCGCGGCCATGATCGAGAACATGGTCAGCGTGCTGGACTACCGGCGCTACGTGATCTTCGTCGGCACCTATCCGAACGACCCGGACACCATCGCCGAGGTCGAGCGCATGCGCCGGCGCTACAAGCAGCTGGTGCGGGTGGAGGTGCGCAACCCCGGCCCCACCAACAAGGCCGACTGCCTCAACCACATCGTGCGCACCATCTTCCAGCACGAGCAGATGACCGGCACGGAGTTCGCCGGCCTGGTGCTGCACGACGCCGAGGACGTGCTCCACCCGCTGGAGCTGCGCTTCTTCAACTACCTGCTGCCGCGCAAGGACCTGATCCAGATCCCGGTGCTCTCCCTGGAGCGCCACTGGTCGGAACTGGTGGCCGGCATCTACATGGACGAGTTCGCCGAGTGGCACGCCAAGGACCTCGTGGTGCGCGAGAGCGTCGCCGGGCAGGTGCCGTCGGCGGGCGTGGGCACCTGCTTCTCCCGCAAGGCCATGCTGCACCTGATGGAGAACGGCGACGGCGAGGTATTCAACACCGCGAGCCTCACCGAGGATTACGACATCAGCGCCCGCCTCTCCGAGGCGCACATGCAGTCCATCATCGCCCGCCTGCCGGTGGAATACCGGGTGAAGCGCGAGAGCTGGTACGGCTTCGGCCGTGACAAGGAACTGCACATCACCATGCCGCTGTGCGTGCGCGAGTTCTTCCCGGACACGTTCCGCACCTCGTACCGGCAGAAGGCGCGCTGGGCGCTGGGCATCGCCTTCCAGGGCTGGCGCCACATGGGCTGGCGCGGCAACCTCGCCACCAAGTACTTCCTGTTCCGCGACCGCAAGGGCATCGTCACCTCCATCGTGGCGGTGCTGGCCTATGTGGTGGCGGCGCACTTCCTGATCTTCCTCGCGGCGGAAAAGCTCGGCTACCTGCCGATGCGCTTTCCCTCCATCTTCGCCACCGAGACCTGGCTGCTGGCGGTGCTCACCGGCAACGCCGTCGCCTTCGCGCTCCGCCTCGTGCAGCGCTTCTACTTCGTGGCGCGCGTCTACGGCTGGGAGCAGGGGCTCATGTCCGTGCCGCGCGTGGTCATGAGCAACTTCGTGAACTTCGCGGCCACCGTGCGCGCCTGGCACCTGTTCCTCGCGCATCTGCTGTTCGGCCGGCGCATCGTCTGGGACAAGACCGCCCACGACTTCCCCGACCAGGCCGATCTCGGCCAGCAGCGCCAGCGCCTCGGCGAGCTGCTTTTGACCTGGCAGGCGGTGCTGCCCGAGCATGTGGAGCAGGCTCTCGCCCTTCAGGACGAGCGCCAGCAGCCGCTCGGCCGCATCCTCGTCGCCAACGGCTGGCTGGACGAGGAGACACTGGCCGAGGCCATCGCCTTCCAGACCAGCCTGCCCCGCACCCATGTGACCGAGCACATGGTGCGCGAATTCAACGACCTGCTGCCCATCGAGCTGATGGTCCGCCGCCGCGTGCTGCCCATCGGCCGCGACGAGACCGGCACGCTGGTCATCGCCGTGGCCTCGCCGCTGGGCGAGAAGGCCATGGAGGAGGTGCGCGGCGCCGTGGGCGACACGCCGCTCCAGCGCATCGCCCGCGAGAGCGAGATCAACGACGGCCTGCGCCTGCTGCGCGGCATGCCGCCGGGCATGGAAGGCCAGAAGTCGCCGCCGCTGCTGGGCGAGCTGCTGCTGGAGAAGGGCCTGATGCAGCGCGAGGCGTTCGAGGCCGCCATGGATCACTACCACCCGGACGTGGACGGTCGCATCGGCGAATATCTCGTGCGCTGCGGCATCGTGAAGGAAGAGGCGATCGTGGCCACCGTGCGCGAGCAGGAACGCCGCCTCGCCATGGCCGGCGCCTGATGGCGCCTTGCTCCGCAGCACGCCCGGTCCGGCGGGGCCTGCGCCGGTGAACCGCGCCGGCCGTCGCGCCCTGCTGATCGGCGGCGCGGCCGCCGTCGCCGGCATCGGCCTTGCGGCGGTGGATGGGCTGCTGCAGCGCGCCTCGCCGCCGCCCGGCCTGGTGCAGGGCGTGGTCTGGCAGGTGCACGGCGGCGCGCTCGATCCGCGCGGGGACTGGGACTTCATCGGCGCCCGCACCCTGCTGGTGCAGTGGCTGGCCGCCAACGGCACCGCCTTCGTGCCGCTGCCGGGCCTCGGCCTCACCCTCGTGCCCGACGCTCCCAACTGGACCCGCATCGCCCGCGAGCCGTGGGCGCAATCCATCATCGCCGGCCTGGCCGGGGGCTTCAGCGAGCCCGAGGCGCGCCGCGACGTGCTGGCGCTCGGCGCCCTCTCCGCCCGCATCGCCCGGGCGCGGCTCCCGTTCCGGCCGGACGGCTTCTATTTCCCGGTGGAGAGCGATCCCACCTGGACCGGCGTCGGCCAGATGGCGGCCGCGCTGGCGGACATCCCGCGCCCGCTGTGGGTCAGCTGCTACGACAATTCCAATGTCGGCCCCGCCGCGCTGGCGGACTGGGTGGCGCGCTGGCTGCCGTCCGACGTGGGGCTGATGTTCCAGGACGGGGTGGGTGTCCACACCCGCACCCCGGCCTCGGCCGCCGGCTACGCGCAGGTGCTGTCGGCGCGGCTGGGCGCACGGCGCTTCAAGCTGATCGCGGAGGCGTTCCGGCCGGCGGTGGGCGGCGGCTTCCGCCCCGCCACGGCGGCCGAACTGCTGCCGCAGCTCAAGGCCTATGCGGGGTACGAGGTGTTCGTGTTCGACGGTCCGCACTATGTGGACCGCCTGCTGGTGCAGAAGCTGATGGAGGGGTAGGGCGCTCGTCTCGGGAGCGCCCCGCCCGCGCCCCGCCTCAGTGGCGGAAGTGGCGCACGCCGGTGAACACCATGGCGAGCCCCGCCTCGTCGGCGGCGGCGATCACCTCGTTGTCGCGCATGGAGCCGCCCGGCTGGATCACCGCCGTGGCGCCCGCCTCCACCGCCGCCAGCAGGCCGTCGGCGAAGGGGAAGAAGGCGTCGGAGGCGACCACCGATCCCTTGGTCAGCGGCGCCGCGAGGCCCGCCGCCTCGGCGGCGTCGAGCGCCTTGCGGGCGGCGATGCGGGCCGAATCGACCCGGCTCATCTGCCCGGCGCCGATGCCCACGGTGGCGAGGTCCTTCGCATAGATGATGGTGTTGGACTTCACGTGCTTGGCCACGCGGAAGGCGAAGCGCAGGTCGGTCAGCTCGCGCTCGGTGGGGGCGCGCTTGGTGACGACCTTCAGCTCCAGGTCGTCGGCGCTGGCGTTGTCGCGGCCCTGCACGAGCAGGCCGCCGGCCACCGTCTTCACCGTGAGGCCCGGCGCGCGCGGGTCGGGCAGGCCGCCGGTGAGCAGCAGACGCAAATTCTTCTTGGCGGCCACCACGGCGATGGCCTCCTCGGTGGCGTCGGGGGCGACGATGACCTCGGTGAAGATCTCCACCATGGCACGGGCGGCATCGGCGTCCAGCGTCCGGTTGACGGCGATGATGCCGCCGAAGGCCGAGACCGGATCGCAGGCCAGCGCCCGGCGGTAGGCGTCGGCGAGGTCGGCACCCTCGGCCACGCCGCAGGGATTGGCGTGCTTGACGATCACCACCGCCGCGGTGCGGGCGGGGTGGAACTCGGCCACCGCCTCGAAGGCGGCGTCGGTGTCGTTGATGTTGTTGTAGGAGAGCTGCTTGCCCTGCACCTGCCGGGCCGTGGCGACGCCGGGGCGGATCTCGTCGGAGGCGTAGAAGGCGGCCGACTGGTGCGGGTTCTCGCCGTAGCGCAGCGCCTCGATGAGCTTGCCGCCGAAGGCGCGGAAGGCGGGCGCCTCCTCCTTCAGCTCGCGGGCGAACCAGTTGGAGATGGCCGCGTCATAGGCGGCGGTGCGGGCATAGGCCTTCTGGGCGAGGAAGCGGCGCAGGCGCAGCGTGGTGCCGCCATGCTCGGCGATCTCCTTCAGCACCGCCTCATAGTCCGCCGCCTCGACCACCACGGCCACGTCATTGTGGTTCTTGGCCGCGCCGCGGATCATGGAGGGACCGCCGATGTCGATGTTCTCGATGGTCTCCTCGAAATCCGCCTTGCGGGCGACGGTGGCCTCGAACGGATAGAGGTTCACCACCACGAGGTCGATGGGGGCGATGGCGTGCTCGGCCAGCGAGGCCTGGTGCCCGGCATCGGCGCGGATGGCGAGGATGCCGCCGTGCACCTTGGGGTGCAGGGTCTTCACCCGCCCGTCCATCATCTCCGGAAAGCCGGTGAGCTCGCTCACGTCCTTCACCGGCAGGCCGGCATCGGCGATGGCCTTGGCGGTGCCGCCGGTGGAGACCAACTCCACCCCGTGGGACACGAGGGCGGTGGCGAACGGCACGAGACCCGTCTTGTCCGACACCGAGAGGAGGGCGCGGGTCACGGGACGGATGTCGGCGGTCATCGATGGGCTCCGGGTGAGAGAATTGCCGCTCGCCTAGCACCATTGGGCCGCCATCGCCAGCCGCCCGGCGCAGGCGCGCGGGCGGAGCGGGTATAAGCATGCCGCATGGCGGCGCGCGAATGGGCCCGGCACCGCCCGTCGTGCGGGGGCGGGCGGTTCAGGCGATCTTGCGCGCCGCGTCCGGCAGCATGGAGCCGGTCTCGCGCGCCCGCACGTGCCAGGAGAGCGCCTCCTCGATCACATGCGGCGTGTGGCCGCCGCGGGCGCTGGCGCGGTCGAGATAGTCCGCCATGGCGTCGCGGTAGAGCGGGTGGACGCAGTTGGCGATGATGATGCGCGCCCGCTCGCGGGGGGCGAGCTCGCGCAGATCGGCAAGGCCCACCTCGGTGACGAGGATGTCCACGTCGTGCTCGGTGTGGTCCACATGGCTCACCATGGGCACCACCGAGGACAGGGCGCCGCCCTTGGCGATGGACTTGGTGACGAACACCGACAGATAGGCGTTGCGGGCGAAATCCCCCGAGCCGCCGATGCCGTTCATCATGTGGGTGCCGCCCACGTGGGTGGAGTTGACGTTGCCGTAGATGTCGAACTCCAGCGCCGTGTTGATGCCGATGAGGCCGAGGCGGCGGATGATCTCCGGATGGTTGGAGATTTCCTGCGGCCGCAGGATCAGGCGCGACTTGTAGTCGGTGATGCGGGGCATCACCTCCTCGTACTTCGTCTTGGACAGGGTGATGGAGGAGCCCGAGGCGAAGTTCAGCTTGCCGGCGTCGAACAGGTCGAAGGTCGAATCCTGCAGCACCTCCGAATACATGGTGAGGTCGGAGAACGGGCTCTCGATGAAGCCGTGCATCACCGCGTTGGCGATGGTGCCGATGCCGGCCTGCAGCGGCTGCAGCCGGTTGGTGAGGCGGCCGAGCTTCACCTCGTGCTTCAGGAACTCCATGAGATGGCTGGCGATGGCCGCCGTCTCGGCATCCGGCGGCAGCACGGTGGAAGCCGAATCCAGCTTCTGGGTGATGACGATGGCCGCGATCTTCTCCGGCGGGATCGGGATGAAGGGCAGGCCCACCCGGCTTTCCGGCGCCACCACCGGGATCGGCTCGCGGAACGGCCGGCGGGTGGGGATGTAGATGTCGTGCAGGCCTTCCAGCTCCATCGGCTGGGTGAGGTTGATCTCGACGATCACCTTCTCCGCCAGGATGGCGAAGGTGGCCGAGTTGCCCACCGAGGTGGTGGGAATGATGCCGCCCTGCGCGGTGATGCCCACCGCCTCGATCACCGCGACATCGATGGGGCCGAGCTGGTTGGTGCGCAGGTGCTCCACCGTCTCGGACAGGTGCTGGTCGACGAACATCACCTCGCCGGCATTGATGGCCTTGCGCAGGGCGGGGTCGGACTGGAACGGGATGCGGCGCGAGAGCAGGTGGGCTTCGGCCATCTGCTTGTCGAGGTCGTTGCCCAGCGAGGCGCCGGTGATGAGGGTGATCTTCAGCGGCTCGCCGGCCGCATGGGCCGCGTTCGCCCGCGCCGCCAGCGCCATGGGCACGGCCTTCGCCTCGCCGGCGCGGGTGAAGCCGCTCATGCCGACGATCATGCCGTTCTTGATGTGCCCGGCCGCCTCCTCGGCGGAGACGATCTTGTCGCACAGGGAGGAGAGGCGGATGCGGGCGTGAGGCATGGCGTGGCCGTCCATGAGTTGAGCCGATCGAATTGGGCCAATCCGTTGGCGCATAGCGGCCGGGCGGCGCCCGCAGGAATTCGACTAAAGAGAAAGCCGCTTCACGCGAGGATGCAGACGGGCAGGCCGAAGGCATCCTGCTCGGGCGGGTCGGGAAAGCGCAAGGCCTTGCCGCAGGCCGCTCTTTTCGCGCTCCAGGCGCAGGCGCAGGCGTCGATGAGATCGTCGAGCCCTGCGCCGAGCGCACGGGCGTCCTGCTCATTCAGCAGATCCACCGGCAGGCCGGCCGCCGCCAGAAGGCCGCGCCTGAGGTCGAGGCCGGGTGGGCTGGGGCGGTTGCGCACCTTCTTCGGCAGGGCAAGGGCGGCCCCGCCGTTCAGCGCCCAGAACGCCACTTCCGGGTGGCACTCGACCAGCCGGTCCGCCAGCTCCGGCCGGGCGCGCAGCAGGGTGTCCACCTCGGCGATCTTGGGGAAGATGTGGAAGCACTGCTTGGCGACGGCCCGCGGCGGATCGGATGTGGCGCGGGCTGCGGCGCAGGCGGCGCGGTAGCGCTCGGCCTCCTCGCCCGGGCCGAGGCCGGCCATCACCGCCGCGCGCGAGGGCACCGAGAAGACGGACGACTGGCGCTGACCCAGCAATGGCCGCACCAGACGCTCGGGCGCCCGTCCGCCGGGGCCGATCCGCTCCGGCAGGCCGATGGGCATGTCGATGGCCACGAGGGCGGGGGCGTCGGGCCCGTCGAACAATTCGGCAAGCGCCGTGATGCGGGAGAGGCGGAGGTCCGATGCGCCGTCCCAGCGGGCGACGATCCAGCCGCCGCGACAGCCGTCGATGCCGGCGAACGGGAGCGGCGCGGCCATGGCCCCGCTCAGTCCTCGCCCGGCTTGGCCTTGGGCAGCGGCAGGGTGGAGGCCTGCGGCACGGGCGCGGAATAATATTTGCGCTTGATGGAGCCGGTTTCCGGATTGCTGCCGGAGGCCTGCGACACCGGCACGCCCTGCGGACCCACCTGCCAGCCGGGGGGAAGCCCCTGCGGACCCGGCGCGCGCTGCTGCGGGGCGGGCGCGCGGCTTGCGGCCGGCGGGACCGAGGACGGCATGGCGGCCGGAGGCAGCGGCCCCGCATGGGCCACCGGAGGCGGCGGCGCCGGGGAGGCGACGATGGGGGCCTGCATGGCGGGGGCCGGCATGGGCGGGGGCGGCTCTTCCTGGCGGGCCTGCGCCGGGCGAGGGCCGAACAGGGTGGAGAGGAAGGACGGGCGCTCCTCCTGCGGGGGCGCGGCTGCGGGCGGCGGCGCGTAGACCGCCGGCACCGGCGCCGGCTGCGGCTCGGGCGCGACCGGCGGCGGAGAAGCCGGTGCCTTGGCGATGAGCGGCGCCGGCATGGGCCGCGGCGCCGGCTTGCAGATGGTGCGCCCCTTCTCGTGGCGCATCAGGTCCACATGGATGTGGTCGTAGTGGAACACGTTGGAGCCGGGCGCGAGCACGGTGGTGAAGCGCTCGCAGGCGCCGGCCTGCACCTGGAGCAGGAAGCCGCGCTCCTCGGGCGTGCCCTTCCAGCCGTTCTTGACCGTGACCCACCGCCCGTCGGCGAGGCGGAAGGCGCCGACATCCAGCGCATTGCCGAAGGCATGCTCGGAGATCTTGGCGTTGGGATTGCCGTTCATGCCGCGGCACGAATAGGCCGACATCTGGCTGATGGCGACCACGGGCTGGCCGAACCAGGCGAGCGAGGCCGGCTCGACCACCTCCTGCAGCCACAGGTCGGTTTCGCGGATGACCGGGCAGGCGAGACGCCCCGCCGGCTCCAGCACCACATTGCCCTGCGCGAACGCGCTGACGCGGAACGGGTGCTCGATGCCGCAGGCGCCGGCGCCCTCGATGGGCGGCATGGGCTCCATGAAGGCGGACGGGATCACCCCCTTTTCCGCGATGCACTTCTCCTCCGCCTCGACCCGCCAGGGGTCGCGCGAATCCAGGCTGAGCTTGCAGCCGGTGAGGGCCCCCGCGAGGAGCGCGAGGGAGAGGAGGACGTACGAGGTGCCGCGGGCCATGGGGCCACCTTGGCGGCAACGGCTTGCGAAGCGGTTAAAGGCCACCGTCGAAAACGGCCGATCCGTGCGGTCTTCCGCGGGGCGGCCGGACAGCGCGCAGCAAAAAGCCCGCGGCGCCGGTCATCGCCGGCGCGCGGGCCTGTGGTTCAGCGAAAGCGCGCCAGGCCGGCGCGTGCACGGTGCCGGCGCAGCCCGCCGGCGGGGCAGCTCAGCGCTCGACCTCGGAGGCATCTTCCGCAGGCGCTGCATCCGTCTCGTCCGCGGCACCGTCGCGCGCCTGCTCTGGCTCGCCCCGGCCCTCGAACGCCGCCTGAAGCTGCTCGGCGAGCGACTTCAGCTCGTCGGGCATGTCTTCCTGCGTGTAGTCGTCGAAAAGCTGGCGCAGCTCCCGCCCCAGAAGATCCTGACGGGCGGAGATGTCGCGACGGTGAGGCGTTCGCATGCCGCCTGCCTCTTTCTGGTGCTGCGTCGTCATGGGGCTGTCGAGGGGGCCTTCAGGGCGTGCCGTTCGCATGGCAGTTCTTCGGATGCGGTCGCGGGCGTTATCCACATGTGACACTGCGTCCGCGTGCGTTGCAACATGGAACCGTGCCGCGCGCGCCATCTTGGGTGGCGGCGCGGGCAGGTCGGGGGTGGCGTCAGTCCCGGTAGAGCCGGGAGGGGGGATCGGGCGGCAGGGCGTCGTCGGCGCCGGCATCGTGGGGGTGGTGGTCCATGTCGGATCGACGGTCCGGCCCCTCGAACGCGGCCTCCGCCTCGCGCAGGAGGCGGCGCTCCTCGTCGGGCTGGCGCGGCCGCCGGGAGGGATAGTCCCGCCGGCTCTCGCCGGGGCGGAACTCGGTCCGGTCATAGCCGTGGGGGGCGGCTGCCGCAGGCCAGCCGTCGGACGCGGGAGCGTCCTCGTATCTCGGTCCGCTCATGCTGCTTCTCCACAAGGTGTGTCTTACCGGCATGGAAACGCGGGCCGCCAGCTTTGGTTCCCGTGCCGTGCATGAAGACTTTCCTGCCACCTGTGCGGAACCTGCGGCCGGGCTGTGCGGTTTGAATGTCGGAGTGCGAATACTGTCGAGCTGAGGCGAAGCGAAGGCGATGAACGCTGTTTCGCCTTGCCCGAAATCATCCGGAAGGAGAAGGGCGATGATGAGTTGGGCGATTACGTTTCTCGTTGTGGCTCTGATCGCAGCGGTGCTTGGCTTTGGCGGCATCGCCGGCACCGCCATCGAGATCGCGAAGATCATCTTCTTCGTGGCGATCATCCTGTTCCTGATCTCGGCGGTCATGGGACTGGTGCGCGGACGCGGCCCCAGGGTTCCCTGACGCAGTCGAGGAACAATAAAAAAAGCGGCGGGTCCGTTTCGGCGGGCCCGCCGCAGTCGCTTGGAGATGACCTCCTTGTGAGCCCAACAGGGTAAATGCCGGGTTTCCGTCCGGTGCGACGAGCAACGCGCGCCGAAAAAAAAGGGCGCCCGGGGGCGCCCTTTCTCTCATGCACGCATGCGTCGATGCTCAGGGGCACTGGACGCGATAGCGGTTGCCGTAGGCGTCGCGGGCCCAGCAGGCGCGCGGCGTCGTCTCGGCGCCGATGATGGCGCCCGTGCCGGCACCGATGAGGCCGCCCACCAGCGCGCCCGTGCCGGTGCCGGTCGCCGCCGCGCCGATCAACGCGCCGGTGCCGGCGCCGATCGCCGCGCCGCCGACGGCGCGGTCCTGGCGGGAATATTCGCTGCAGCCTGCGAGGCCGAGCGCCAGCGCGCACACAATGAGAGCCGCTTTCATCATGTTCTCCCTTGCCCGATGCCCGGCGACACGCCGGGCCATCCATTCACTCCGAAACCCGTGACGCGGGACGCCGGACCCCGTCCTGCGCCGTGGTCGCGCGGCGATGGCCGCCCGACGTAACGGCATATAGCACGCAGCCCACCCCGACGCCCACCGCCACGGCGGCAAGGGCCACCGCCAGGGTCGGCACCCGCGGCGCGGCATGGCGATGGCCGCGAAAGACGCTCAGGTCGAGCCGGGGCAGCGCGCCGGCGTGGTCGGAGATCCAGTCATGGGCGTCGGAGGCCATCCGCTCCAGCCCGCCGGCCTTGCGGCCGAGGGCGGACTGGAGGTCGTCGATCTCCTCCCTGAGCGAGGCGAGCCGCCGCGCCATTCCGTCCGGGGTGGAATGCCTGTCCCATCCGAGCATCGCAGTCTCCATTCGTCCCCGTCGGAACGCGTCACGACGGCTCCGGTTCCGTCGCTGCCGAGTCTGTGGCAGCATTGCGTCCGCCTCGGGGGGGAACCGTGGCGGGGTCTCTGGCGTTTCCTGACTGTAACTGGATAGGGGATCGTCTGTGCCCATGGCCGTGCGCGCCGTCACCGGACCATATCAGGACGCAGATGCAGCGGGAACGCTGCCGGACCTCTGCGCCCGGGTGAATGCGGCCAGCCATGCCTTCTTCCTGGATGTGGACGGCACGCTGCTCGACCTCGCGCCCCACCCGGATGCGGTGGTGATGCCGGAGGGGCTGCCCGCCACGCTCGACGCCCTGTTCCACCGTTCCGGCGGCGCGCTGGCGCTGGTGAGCGGGCGGGCTCTGGCCTCTCTGGACGCGCTGTTCGGCTCGAGCTTTCCCGCCGCCGGCAGCCATGGCGCGCAGATGCGCATCCGCGCGGGCGCCGGCAGCTGGTCCGCCGCCCCTCTCGCGCCGGATCTCGCCGCCGCCATCCGCGCGGTGGCCGGCGCCATCGCCGGGGTCTTCGCGGAGGACAAGGGCACCTCCATCGCGGTGCATTACCGCGCCGTTCCCGAGGCTGCGCCCCGCCTGGCCGAGGCGCTGCACCGTCTGGTGGCGGGCCGGGAGGACGTGCGCCTGCTGCCGGGGCACTGCGTGTTCGAGGTCCGGCGCGCCGGCCACGACAAAGGCACGGCGCTCGAGAGCTTCATGGCCGGCGCGCCGTTCGCCGGGCGCACGCCCGTCTTCATCGGCGACGACGTCACCGACGAGGCGGGCTTCCGGGCGGCGACGGCGCGCGGCGGATTGGCCATTGCCGTCGGGGCGCCGCGGGCCGGCGCGGACGTGGTCCTGCCCGGCCCCGAAGCGGTCCGGGCCTATCTCTCCCACCTCGCGGCTGAGCCGCGGCAACACTGGAGGTGACCCGTGTCACGCATCGTGGTCGTATCCAATCGTGTCGCCCTGCCGAGCAAGCCGGGCGGCGCGGCTGGCGGTCTGGCGGTCGCCGTCAACGCCGCCCTGAAGGAGCGGGGCGGCATCTGGTTCGGATGGAGCGGGCGCATCGCCGAGGAGCCGTCCGATCGTCCTGAAGTCACCCGCCATGGGCGCGTCACCTACGCGGTGGTCGATCTCAAGGCCGATGACTACCAGGAATATTACAACGGCTTCGCCAACCGCGTCCTCTGGCCGGTGCTGCACTACCGGCTCGATCTGTCGGAGTTCGTCCACTCGGACCTGTCCGGCTACATGCGGGTAAACCGGATGTTCGCGGATCATCTGGAGAAGATCATCCGCCCCGACGACGTGCTGTGGATCCACGACTACCACATGATGCCGCTGGCGGGGCATCTGAGGGAGCGGGGCCATCGCAACCGCATCGGCTTCTTCCTGCACATTCCCATGCCGCCGGCCGACATCGTGCAGGCGCTGCCCCAGCACGGCGAGATCGTCGGCGCGCTCGCCAGCTACGACCTCGTCGGCTTCCAGACCGAGGGCGACCGGGACAATTTCGCCCGCTACCTGGAAACCCGCGGCGGCCAGCCGGCGCCGGACGGCGTGAGCTGGGACATCGGCGGGCGCCGGGTGCGGCTCGGCACCTTCCCGGTGGGCATCGAGACGGCGACCTTCGCCCGCCGCGCCCGCCATGCGCGCCGCACCTCCGCGGTGAAGACGCTGGAGGACAGCCTCCTCGGCGGCAAGCTCATCATCGGCGTGGACCGGCTGGACTATTCCAAGGGCATCCCCAACCGGCTCGACGCTTACGACCATTTCCTGCGCACCGCGCCGGAATGGCACAAGCGCGTGTCGTTCGTGCAGATCACGCCCAAGAGCCGCACCGACGTGCCCGAATACCAGGACATGGACCGGGACGTGTCGTTCAAGGCCGGGCAGATCAATGGCGCCTACAGCGACGTGGCCTGGACCCCGCTGCGCTATGTGAACCGCACCTATTCCCGCTCCGAGCTGGCCGGCTTCTACCGCCTCGCCAACGTGGCCATGGTGACGCCGCTGCGCGACGGGATGAACCTCGTCGCCAAGGAGTTCGTCGCCGCGCAGGACCCCTCCGATCCCGGCGTGCTGCTGCTGTCCCAGTTCGCCGGGGCGGCGGCGGAGCTCGGCACCGGTGCGCTGATGGTCAATCCGCACGACACGGAGAGCCTCGCCGGCGCCCTGCGCCGGGCGCTGGAAATGCCGCTCGCCGAGCGGCGCGAGCGGCATGCGCGCATGATGCGGGTGCTGCAGGCCCGCGATATCGACCGCTGGGCCGAGGAGTTCCTCGCCGCCCTCGCGCCGGCGGAAGCGGCGTCCGAGCGCCGGGACGGCCCGCTGCCGCGTCCCGCCATCCGCAGCATCGTGCGCCTGCCCGGCACGTGGTCCGACCTCATGCCGCGCGGCGCCTGACGCCGGGCCTCGGTTGCCGCGCTGCCGCCTTGCCGCTATAGCAGCCAGGCGGCAGGCTGGACCGCATGTCCAGGCCTGCCGCGCCGCGTGCGGGCGTGGCGGAATTGGTAGACGCAGCGGACTCAAAATCCGCCGTCCTCACGGATATGTCGGTTCGAGTCCGACCGCCCGCACCATTTTTTATGAAATTTACCTTTATTTTCAAAATATTGACCGTAGTGCATCGATTTCAATCCACCCCGGTGTCCACCTTTTGTCGTTCGGTGGACCGCCCCCGCTATCGCCTCGCGCGTAGGGGTGCGTACCAAGTGCGAACCAGCCGCGCTGATTGACCTGGCACCGCTCTCGAATTGGCAGATTTCACCCATGTTCATCGGTCGGGGTCTTCTGTCCTTCGGCAAGCGCCCGCTCGATGCACATGCGGGCCAGCTCCAGCTTCGCCCGGTTGACCTCCCGATGGCGCTCGGAGAAGCGCCGCTTGCGGGCGCCATCCACCAGCCGCTTGGCGAACAGCAGCAATTGATCGTCGCGGATGAGGGGAACGATGGCCGCGAGGTCACCGGCGGCTGGCGCGATGATGACGCTCGCTGCATCGAGGATGAACGGCGCGCCGGGCACATGCAGGACACGGCCGTCCTTGAGGCTGACGCTGCTCATTGGCGCTTTCCATCAAGCAGGGCCTTCGTTTCGGCCAGGGCCTCACGCAGCAGCTCGCAAGCTTCCTCGGGGAAGGGTGAAGGGCTGTCCAGGATGTCCAATGCCAGGACGATGCAGTCGTGGATGTTGAACAGGGCGGTGCGGGGAGACGGCGCGAGGCGTGTCGCGGTGGCACGCTTGGGCATCAGGCAGTCTCCCTGACGGCGAAGGCACGATCGCCGGCCCGGGCGGCCGCTTGCTCGATCTGATCGAAGAAGGCCGTCAGCGGCTCGTCGTCTTCGCCGCAACCCCAATGCCGCAGGATCTGGCCTTGGCGCGCGGCGACGCTGAAGTCAGTCACCGGCAGGGCGAGGATGCGCCGTTCGATGTCGGCGAGGGCGGTGTCTGCCACATCCCAGGCGTCCCATGCTTCTTCGATGCCGCACTGTTCCCACAGGTCGCAGAGGTGGCAGTTATAGGCGTCCATCACCTTCGCCCGGCGCAGTCATCCCGCCTTGAACGCCGCCGCCGTCGCGCCGGTGATCTTCGCGGCAATCTCGCGCCACTCGGCGCCGTCGCCCCAGATGATGCAGGAGCCGTCCGCTTGCCGCGTCTCCTGCCACTCGACGCCATAGCCGAACAGGGCCGGATGGGCGCGCGCCTCCTTCGGGAGCGGTGGCTTGAGGGCGTTGTAGTGGGCCTTCGCGGCATCGTGGATGGCCTTCAGCCTCTCGGCTTCGGCCTTCAACTGCAGGCGTTCGGGCCAGAGCGAGGCGATGGCGGTCCCAGCCGCCGCCGCGTCCGCCTTCGGCAGGATGGCTACGGGCACCGCCAGAGCGGCGACGGTACCCAGCACACCACCTGCTTTCAGGAAGGCCCGGCGGGTGGGTTCAGGCATAGCGGTGGCGTTTGCCGCCGCGGTGGGCTTCGGCATTGGTAGGCTCCGGTGGTGTGGAAAGGTCAGAGGGGCGGACCCGCCGCCCCGACGGTTAGGCGATGCGGGACAGGCGAAGGGCTTCGTCAGCCGCCCGGACCTTGGCGAGAGCGACGGGGAGGTCCTCCCACGATGCGAAGGCAGTGCGGGCCCGCTCGGCGAGGGCGGTATCGGTGGTGGTGAAGGTGAGCGCGCCGGCTTGGCCAGTCAGCCGGCCGAACTCCACTCCGTTTCGCTTCAGGACGAAGCCGGCCCCGTCGCGCTTGGCGGTGTAGGTTGCCGCGATGCCGGCTGCGGCCTTCTCATCGCGCACGATCAATTCGAGGCCGTTGAGCCGCTGGATGTCGGCGCTGCGCTTGCGAGCCGCATAGGCGTCGCGGGGCTCGGGTGCGTTCCGGTAGCGCGCCGCCGTGATACGGCGGCGTTCAGGGCGTGCTCTGCGCGGCGGATAACCTCGGCGCGATGGCAGCCGCGCGACACTGACACATAGCGCTGCAGCACCGCCCAGTCCGTCACCGGGGCGTTGCGAGCCTCTTCCCACGCCTGCCGAAGGTGGGCCGCGAAGGTGGGCCGGCTGAAGGGCGCCATGGACTGCCGCAAGAGCGACCAGGCGCGGCGCATGATGTGGGAGAGGTTGGGCATAATCGTCTCCGCTTGAGAATTTCTCAAGTAGGATTGGATTAACCTCAACTTGCATGATCGTCAAGCGGGCTTGAGAAAAAAACAAGTCAGCGATATACCAGCTCCATGATTACGCCCCAGCAGATCCGCGGAGCCCGAGCCATGCTAGGCCTCACGCAGGCTGACCTTGCCAAAGCCGCCGGTATCTCGGCGACCGCCCTCAACAATATCGAGCGTGGTTCGGCCGACCCGAAAGCGTCCACCCTCCTAGCGATCCAGAAGGCTCTCGAAGCCGCCGGTGTCATCTTCGTGGCTGAGAACGGCGAGGGGCCGGGTGTGAGGCTGAGGAAGGGCGGGGCAGGAACTTCCCCCTCTTGACAGCGTTAGGTTTCACACGGTAACGCTACCGTTTACAGGCCCCTGGCAGTACGCTTTCCATCAGCTCACGCTGATTATAAATGGGAAGCCGAGCCCAGGGGCTTTTGCATATCGGGCGTCCACATGCATCGGCAACGCGTCGCGGTCCTTGTAGATGGCGGATTTTTCCTAAAGCGAGTTCGCAATCAGTTTCCAGGGTGGAACGCCGAGGATCCGCAAGAGGTCGCGCGTCTTATTCATGGTCACGCAATACGCCACCGTTCCCAGCAAACAGGCCGAGATGAGTTGGGCCATAAAATATACGAAAGTTTCGATCTATATAGAATTTTTTATTATGACTGCCCTCCTTTTTCCAAGAAAATGCATCACCCAATAACAAAGAAAGCTATAGATTTTTCTAAATCTCCGCAGGCGCTCTTCCGAAGCGCGCTGCACGATGAATTGAGAAAGAAAAGAAAGGTGGCTCTTCGTCTTGGCCATCTTCTTGATACGTCGTATTGGAAATTAAATAATAGCGCTTTGCAGAATCTTCTACGGGGGGAGAGAAAATTTGAAGAAATGACAGACGCTGATTTCACTTTAGACACAATACAAAAAGGTGTAGACATGCGGCTCGGTTTGGACGTCGCGGCTTTGTCTTATAAGAAACTTGTAGATCAGATTGTGTTGATAGTGGGCGATAGTGATTTTGTACCTGCAGCAAAGCTGGCAAGGCGTGAAGGTATTGACATAATTCTTGATCCTCTCGGTCAAAAAGTTCACGACCATCTGCACGAGCATACCGATGGGGTGCGAACACCCTATGCGCCAAGGCCAAAGGCCAAGCGGCTTATCTCTGTTCCTCCTGCCCCTGAGGTTGCAGCATTCGAAGAATATGAGGATGGTCTTGACGCTCCGGCAAGCCTTGGTCCGCCGGAGGATGGCGAAGAGCCCGAGGGGCGGTCGGTCGATTAACGCCCCTTCATCGCCGCGGAGATCTTTCGCGCCGTCGCGTCGGCCACGGCCTTGAGCAGATCATCTCGTAGGTGAGCCCATCGCTCATGATTGATCCGCCAGCGCCTCGACAAGCCGCCGAACCATAGTGAGGATTGCGCGATCGGCCGCGTGCTCCTCCGCGACGATTGCACCGTCCGCTCGGGACAGCCAGGATGGCAGATCCTCGGGAAAGGCACCTCGGTCCAGCGTGGCGTTGAGCGCTCGCGTGATCAGGTTCGGCGTGGGCTGGAGGGCACACACTTCCTCCACCATGGCCGTGAGCATTTCGGTTTAGGTGATGGCATGGGTGGTGCCCGCCCCCTGCCAGACCAGATCGGCGTAGGGTTCCCTTGATGGTCTCAGCGGCCTGCGAGCCAGTGCATCAGCCACAAAGCATTGTGTATACAAGCTTTTTGGGGCATCCTGACACTGCATCACGGCCGAATTTCATCAAGTCCCCATCAAGTTTGAGGCGGGCTCGGCGTCGGCGCCGCTGCGCGGGCGATGTAGGGCGGACGGGGGCGGAAATGGCATCACGTAGCCGCAGCGACGAAGCCTATGTGATCGACCTATGCGACCGCATCCTCGGATTGAAAGCGCGCCGGCAACAGCGCTTCCCGTTTCTCCTGGGTGATCCCGGCCGGAGCGGGAGGCGCGCCCGCCTGCCGGTGGATGCCTACTATCCAGAGCTTGGCCTTGTGGTGGAGTATCACGAGCGCCAGCATGATGAGCCGGTGCCGTTCTTCGATCGCCGGATCACAGCGGCTGGCATCCCGCGCGGCGAGCAGCGCCGGATCTATGACGAGCGCCGGCGCCAGGTGCTGCCAGAGCAGGGGTTGAGGCTGGTGGTGATCTGCTGCTCAGACCTTGGGTACAATGGCGAGAGGCGGCTCCTACGGGATCGGGATCGGGATGAGCCGGCCATCCGTGTTGCCCTCCAAGCCGCAGGCGTCATCTTCGTGGCGGAGGACGGCGAGGGGCCCGACGTGAGGTTGGAGGGGGCGGAATGATCAACGCGGGCCGAACTGCCATCCCGGCAAATCTCAGTGCCCTACACGGCGGGGAGGAACTGCTTCGCGAGCAAGGACTTGGTATCGTCGCAGGTAACCAGCGGCTCCAGCTGCACCTTGCCGTCGTCGAAGCGTCAATGGATCTCACCGACGTCTTCCGCCAATTCGACACCAGCGATGAAGACCTAAAGGTCGCTCAGGTCCTGTCGATGCGGACGTTCAATGCGTTCGGAGCAAGCCTCAAGTTGGCACTGTCCGGCTACCATCAGAATAGCGCCCTGATCCTCCGCGACGTGCTTGAGACGGTCTTTCTACTCAACCTTTTCGCCGGTGACCGGGCCCTCATCGAGCGATGGCGCCTCGCCGACAGGAAGATGCGCATGAGGGATTTTTCGCCGGTCAAAGTCCGTGAGGCGTTAGACGCCCGTGACGGCTTCACCGCAAAGCGGCGTGCTGAGATGTACGAACTCTTTTCCGAGCTTGCCGGCCATCCCACCATGAAATCGGACTGGATGATGCGACCGCAAAAGGACTGTGATGCTGTCATCGGTCCGTTCATGGAGGCAACCGCTCTCGAGGCGGTCATCTCAGAGATCGGTTGCCTTGCTGTGCAAGTCGGTGAACAAATCAACGCCTTTCTCCCGACGGACCGAATGCGACGATTGCCCAGTAGCGTGGCATTCGCCGAGATGAAGCGGCAGTGGGTTTCCACCTTCTATCCGGCCACTCAGGGCGAGAACTGAACCATGGCCCGTGACAAGACACCTTCGGCCGCGCCATCGAGCCGCATACTCTGCCGACATGGCGTGGCGCGAGGATCGGGCCGCGCCAGCAAGGGCGCGCAGCATCTGATGAGGGCTGGCGCTGCGCTGGCGCACCCGGTTAGTCGCTCGTGGAAGTGCTATTGGCAGAAGGCGCAGAGGGGATCGGCTCCTCTGTAACCTTTTTGGGCTTAGTTGTATTTGTTCGCTCCAGCCACCCCTCAAGATGCTGAACGACAAAGGGGACCTCCCACCATCGGGCTAACCCGATAAGTAGAATCAAAGAAAACGGAAGTACCAATACCTCCGACCAGCCGTGAAGGGCCGATACCATAAGATTGAATAAACCGACCGTGCAGAATGCCCAAAAAAACGTTCTATTTTTCTTTCGGCATTCACTCTCTGCAATTCGGCCTCTAAGGCTGCAGCCGCTTTTTCGGCAGGCTGTAGCCCATCCCTCGACCTGAGAGCCGCCTTGATCCGACTATGAATCAACGCGTTTGTTATATTCTTCGAAGATGTCGGCGTCAGGGATTTGGATACCTCTTGCTCCTGGGACATAGTTCTTTGCCCACGCGCCCTCAGGCCAATGAGTTATATCTACAAGTTCACCCGGCCTTAGCTTAACAAGCTCCTCACACACTTCGTCAAGCACTGACCGCCGAGGATCATTTTCTTTGAATGGTAGAGCTTCATAAAAAACGTCACCGATAGGTGCCGATCCGAACATCCTCACTTTGCGATAGAGGGATGGCTCCACAGGGCCGTAATCCCAAGCCTCAAAATCGGCGTCAGCTAGCCTTTCTCCGGAGTGCTGGCCCATATACACCATCTGTGCCATATAAAATATTTTCTGAAGCTGGAGATTAGATAGTCTCCACCTTCCTTTTTCACATATATATTTGGCGACGGAATCGAGCCTCGCAGCCATCTTTCACCCTCCAATTTGCGGCCGCTTGATAGGTCGGTCTTTAAGGTTGGATGGATTCATACGTGGTGGGTTTGTCAACAAGTTGGCGTGTCAGGCCGTGAAATGATCAATCACAAACTCGTTATCATGCTCTCCCAAACTCTAGCCCCCGACTCCTTTCGCGCGCCCCTGTTAACCCGCGCCGGCTTTCCCTCGTTGCCGGCGAGTAGCCCCTTCGATGCCCTCCCGCCAGGGGCCCGATGCGGGGCGGCGGCTGCACCTCCCGCTCGCAGCTGAAGGCCGTCGCGCCGGTCCGCAACACCCTAGAGAGGCCGACTTGCGCCGCCGAACCTACGTCGCCTGTGCGCAGGCGATGGCGGGTACGATCCGCGAGGCAGAGATGGCCTGAAGCACTGCGGCTGGCGTCGTGGGAGCCGGGCGCCGGCCTTTTTTGCTGCCGCCCATGATACGCTGCGGCTCCGGCCCAAGCCCTGACCGGGCGCACGGGGGCCGAGCGATCTGCCCCCATGGGTCGCCCGGCCCTCCCTCTATGCACCACCTCGCCCTCGCCGAACGTGAGGGCCGACGCCGCCGCAAGCTAGCGGATGTGCAGTAGTCAACCGCCCGCCCCAATCCGCATCGACTCCTCGTCGGTCATCTTCGTGGCGACGCGGTAGCGGCAGCCGGTTCGGACCCTCCCGCATCAACAGCCACGCCGTAGCCCAACCCAAGGTGGTACAATTAACTTCGAATCACCCGGACGGGAGTCGTATTGTGGGCGTTACCTCTAACCTCGCGGCGACAGGCCACCAATTTCAATATGTCCCTACTCTCCGTACAAAAGCCGGGGAGGTAGTTGCGTTGCGCAATTTACAGCCGCTCACCAAGCAGAGGACTGTCCCGATTTTTCAGCTGGCACCACGGCTGTCTACCAGATTTGCGGAAGATCTTGCTAATCCATGGTATTTACTTCCAATTGCGCTCGATGGGGCAATTGAAACGGCGAATACGGGTACGGCTGCAGGGTTCAATTCTCTTTTCTCGGCGCTAGGCAATTCTGGATCGCCAATTATCCCGGTCGTCGACATAGGGGCTGCACAGCCGTATCTCGGTGCGGTCGCAGCTGTTGTGAACAAGTATGCTCCCGGGTTGATCCTCCGGGCGCCGCTGCACAGCGTGCAAAACGCGGCAAGTTGGTTTACCACTCTCAGTTGGAGCACCACTGATGCGGATTTGCTTGTCGACTGTGGGCACATCGCTGACATCGACCCGCAGCTCATTCTCCAACTCGTAACAAACGTCTTTGGTACGGTCCCACTGGTGGGGTGGCGCTCTATTACATTAACGGCGTCAGCGGCACCAAAGGACGCGAGCGCCCTCGCTACGGGGCCGAACATGATCCCGAGGCGAGACTGGCAGCTCTGGCAAGCCGTCGTAATGCAGTTCCCCGGCATCCACTATGGCGACTATGGAATCGCACATCGCGATTTGACGGAGCCGCCCGGCTACGCGATGGCCAACGCCACCGTCAGTGTTCGCTACACCCTTGACGCCGATTGGCTCATCCGAAAGGGGCGTTCCACGAGGGGGGTCAGGGGGCAGCCAATGACAGCCCAATACCATAGCCACGCGCAGGCCATCGTTCGCCATCCCGGATTTGGGCAAGTGCCAGGCTGTTGGGCAGATGCAGAGATTTCTCAGATTGCGAGCCGCGGCGGGGCGGGAGCGGCCGGCGGGCGCCAAACTTGGGTTCAAATCGGCGTCAACCGTCACATCTCATTGGTGTGCCACCGCCTGCCTTAGCCAGTTCTGTCTTGCCTTCAGGGCGGCACGAACTTCGAAGCGAAGTAGATCAGCGGGCAACTCTGCGGCGAGCCGGTGGGCCAGGATGTCCGCTGGTTTGCTTTTTACCCCGCGGATGAGCCCGTGCAATTCGAGGATATCTGCCATCTCGGCTCGCCAGAGGAGACGAGCCACCTGCAACAGGTTGGGGTTCGGGTTCCGCTCTGGCACGCGAACGTGGTCAATCTGAACTTCGGAATCTCCTATTGCCCGCGACAAACCCCACCAATTTGGGACCAGTCCTGCCGCTTTCTCCAAGTGCTTTTCGGCGGTCACGAGAGTCACTCGATCAAAGACCTCGCTGTAGAGGGAGGCTTGGCCTGGTAAACGCCCGAGAGTGTCCCTAGCGCTCTTTAGTTCGAAACCGTGCAGCTCTCCGTTTATAACAGCAACATCTATACGGACAGATCCCGCCCAAATCCCCATTTCTTCGACAACTCGCGTGTTTTCGTCGCCGGCATGAAGCATGTCAAGCCAACGTCGCACCGCCACTCGTACATCCCGGTCGCGCATAAGTGGCAAGATAGTCAGATCCTCATAAAAGTCGCTGAATCATATCGCCTCAGGGGTGGCAGGACGTCGGCTGGGCTTCAGCCGTCACGCAGCACCGGCAGCCTCCGGCCCGTACTCCGCTGCCCATTTCTCATCCGACATGGGCTCGTCGCTGATGTGGTAGTCGCAATTCACGCTCTCGTTCTTGTCCAACATCAGCCCGTTGAGCTTCGCCACGTCCGCTTCAGGTCGGCCGCGATTGCATGCGGGGTTAGGATTTCCGGCCGGTGGATGCGGCGACAATCGCCGCCGACTTCCGCATAAGCGCCAAGATGGAGGGTGTGGCGGCGGACATTCTGTCGGCTCCGTTCCGCATGGGTCTGATCGCAACAACAGAAGGTGGATGGAGCTTTTCAATGCGCCGGGCGGCCCGATGCAGTCGGGCCTGAAGGCCTATTTCAGGCCCGAGATGATCGAGAATGGCGTCATTGCGCCATTCCCCCGACGGAAAAAACATCAATTAGGCTCCATCTCGCGCGGTGGACCCCCACTGGTGCTGCGACGAAGGGGGAAAGTCTGAAACCACCCCCCTCCCTCCGCCGGTGCCGCCGATGGCTTCAGGGCCTCGCCGGGCGGCTGCCGTTCGCGTCGCCCTCCCAGTCGCAGGAGAGAGGCCGCGGCTGCCTCACCGTCCTCCTGGCGTCCTGACGGGGTGGCCGAAGCCTCCCTCGTGCTTGGCGCTCTTCGAGAGGTTGCAGCGGCGGCACATAGGCTGCCAGTTGCTCTTGTCCCAGAACAGGGCCATGTCGCCCTTCGCGGGGATGCGGTGGTCTACCATCGTGGCAGGCTTGCCGCAGGATACGCAGGTCTCGTGGCCGGGCTCGGCGAGGAAGGCCTTGCTGGCGGCGCGCCACTTGTCGGTATAGCCGCGCTGGCTCGCGGTCGGCCGGCGGGCATCATAATGGCGATCATAGTCCCGCTTGCGCTTGATTGCGCATTCGCACTTCACACCGTGCGGGACCTCCTTCCCGCAGCCGCAGATGTAGGGGGCGTGGAACGGCATCGTCTCGTCTCTCCTTCCGAACTTGGTGAAATCCGTTCGTTTCCGCGAAACCCGGAGCCGGGGGCGGAGCGCCGGTTCATCAGGTACCCATCAGGCAAAGCCGGGCGACTGGCGGATGCGGTGGTGACGGTCGGTGTCGGCCCGCCCCTCGGGGCTATGCCGGTCGATCCAGTCCCAGGCTGCCGCATTGCTGCTGAAGCCTTTGGCGATGGGTTCGCCCTTCCCGTCGATCACGTCGTGGGTGCCCTCGGCATTGGGTTCCACATGCAGATTCGTGCGGTCGTTCATCGGCTCATTCTTTCCTGATGGGGGATCGCTGATCGGATGGGGTGCGGTGGCGGGGCCGGACGCCTTCCGCTTTCCTTCGCCAGGTGCTCACGGTCTGAGGAGACACACCCACCCGCCGGGCAATCTCCCGTTCGGAAAGCTCGGGGTGGGTGTCCAACATGGACAGCACGTCGGCAGGCTCGCCCTCGGTCGCGCCGCAAGTCATCAGGCCATGCACCTTGCGCAGCTTCTCAATATCGAGCCTCGCCATCAGGGCCTCGCAAGCATGGAGGGCGCAGGCCAATGCCTACTGGCCGAAACTGGCCGCAGCAGCACCGGCACGGATGTTGCTCGGTGGTGACAACAAATGACGACCACGGCCGCCTTCCCCGGAATTGTCACATCTCCCCCAAAGTGGGGGCGCGTTTCGCCGCCAGGATCGCGATGACGGGGGCGACCGTTCATGCAGGAGAACCGAACCATGCAATGCGCCAACACCCGCCCGATGCAGGTCCGCACCATCCAGCCGGCCGTCGTCCTAGCTTCCCTCGATGAGGCGGTGGACTTCCTGCGCACCCTGCCCATCGCTGAGCACACCGAGCCGCTGATCGACGTGATGGAGGCTGCGGACGAACCGGAGATGGAACGCCGTGCCTGGCAGGCGTTCGAGACGTTTACCCGTGCTATGCGGATCCCGGTGCGGCTGGTGAGCTGAAAGTCTGGCGCCCTCGGCATACCGAGGGCGGGAGGCGAACCGGAAATTCCCGGTTCGGGCGCTGTGGGAATCCCCATGACGGGCGTTGGTCTCGCACGCGTGTGCCTGCACGCACGCGAGGCCGGATCGGGGAGGCCGTTCATGACGCGCCCCCCGCCTGCCGGTCGCCGGCCTCGCCAAAGCCGTGAGCCTGAAGCACCTCGGCGGGGGCGCGGCATCCCGCATAACCCGGCTGGGGGCCGAGGCTCGAAGGCCAGGTATGTCCGTTCCGGAACCTGCGGACATGCACGGGCCAGTCCACGGTGCTCGTGGCTGGCCGGGATGGCATGCGGGCCTGTGCTGGCTGGCCTTTCTCGTGCTCCCGCCGCATCCAGCCGAGGAACGTCAGATCCCAATCCGCCTTGCGGGCCACCTGCCGGTTGCGGTTCGCCATGGCCCACGTACGCATGGCCTCGGCTTGGCGGGATACCCATTCCGCATTCCGGCCAAGTCTGCCAGCTTCCTGCAGGTGCTTGTCGCTCGGCTTCCAATCATCTGGAAGCGAGCGCCCGCGCGCAGTGGTTTGGGAATGAGCTTCCGAAGGAAGCGAATGGATATCTCTATTCTGGCTTCTGGCTTCTGGAATATGGGGCGAAGGTCTCCTTGCAGAGACCCTTGAAGGTCCGGACTTTTCTCCTGTTGTTTCAGCAGCTTGTGCAAGTCCCTGTTTCTTCCATTTACGCCCTTCTTTCGAGCGCTTTTCATCACGCACCATGCGGCGCGAATAGATGCAGCCGGAACGGTTGCGGGAGAACACGCCGTTTCGGTCCAACTCCTCCATCAGGATCCCCGCCTCGGTTTCGGCGACACCGGCCAGTCGGGCGATGTCCTCAACAACGAGCGGGTTGCCATTGATGGCGAGATAGCCTTTGGGTTCGTGCCTCGCGCAAACGCAGAGCATACGCATCCAAAGCCCCTGTGCAGCTAGCGAGCACAGGCGCAATCCCTGATCGGCTTCCCAATCCGACCAGAAGAATTTCGACCACGGGTCCTTCATCGGCCATAGCCTCGGGTTCCGCGATCCCGCACGGTGCTGGCGCCGGGATGGCAGAAGGTCTCCACCACGCCGACCGCGCCCATGCGGCATTTCGCAATGATGATTTCCAGGGCGTTCTCGCAGGCCAGCAGCCGCGCCATGGAATCCGGGTCGGTCTTGTCCTTCAGGTAATAGGCCTCGCGGAACAGCAGCAGCACTACGTCCGCGTCGGCCTCGATATCCCCGCTCTCCCGAAGGTCGGAGAGTTCCGGGCGCTTGTCGGCGCGCTGCTCCACCGCCCGGCTGAGCTGGGCGAGCAGCACCACGCAGACGCCGAGGTCCTTCGCAAGGGCTTTCAGCCCGGCGGTGATTTCGCCCACCTCATAGACGCGCTGGCCCCGGTAGCGGTCGGAAGCCCGGACGAACTTGAGATAGTCGATCACGACCACGCGCAACCGTGCACCGCGGGCCTTCATCTCGTCCGCCGCCGAGCGCGTGCGGGCGAGGATCTCCCCGACCGAGAGCCCCGCCGACGTATCGATCAGCAGGTTGAGGCCGGCGAGGTCGGATGCCGACTTCTCCACCTCCTGCATCTGGTGGGCGTCCAGATGCCCCTCGAAGATGGCCTTCGAGGTGATGGGGGAGCCGTGGCGGAAGGCCTGATCGGACAGGATGCGGGCGCCGATTTCCTCGGCGGGCATTTCCAGCGAGAACAGGAGGCACCCGTTGCCCGCCGCCGCGGTCGCGCGGGCGATGTTCGCCCCGACGATGGTGTTGTGCGTGACGATATAATCGTCAGTCACATAAAGGTGCGAGGGGTGCGAGACGGAGATGCACCGCGCCTGCTGGCGCCCCACAAACTCAACCGTCTGGATCGTGAGGCGCGGCACCTTTTTGCGGACGCATCGCCTTTTCTTCCGCAGGAGCGTCACCAACTCGCTGGGCGTGTCGTGGCGGATGGTGCAGACGAAGTGCGGCAAGCCCTCTCGGCGCTCACCCTTGTGCTCGTAATGCGGGACCTTCTCCGCGATGGTGCACAGGCCGCCCAAGGAGCGGGCCAATTCGGCAGCATCCTGAGCCAGCCGCGGGCTGCTGGTGGAGAAGCGCACGACACCGAAGGCCTCCACCCACCCGTCCGTGTCCATGAGGCCGCGCATCAGTTCAAGGCGAGCTTCGCGGCTTGCGGTCAGGTACAATTCGGGGATGAACTTCTCTTCGCTCCGCTTTCCCATCAGGCCCAGCGACCGCAGGGCGAGCATGACGGCATTCTCGCCATTGAGCCCGCGGATGCCGTAATCGTAGCCGTTTGCGGCCGTGACGCGGCCCGTCGTGCCCACTACCTGCTGAACACGCCACAGGGTCGCGGCGTCCGCCGTGCTGATGGACACGCGGTTGTACAGGAGGCAACCGTTTCCGATCAGAACCCCAAGCAGCCAAGGGGAAAGTGGCAGCTCTCGGCTATGCCCGAAATGTCCCGAGGCCCTCGGAACATAAAGTCGGTTCTGGTACCGCTCGCGGCTGATCAGTGCCGCAATCTCGCTGGTGGCGAGCACGCGCGGGCCGGAAAACTTGCAGCTATCAACCTCCCACAGGTGATCCGCACAGGCTTCCGCGCTGCGGCCATCGGAGAAGGTGATGCGAAAGATGTCCTTCTCGCCCTGATCGAAGATGCCGGCGACCATCGACTCTCGGCCGTCGATGCTGGCAATCCTGTCGCCGAACTTCAGACCCCCCATCGTCGCCCAAGATCCGTTGGCGAGTTTGACACGAGATGTCAGAGGCTGCGCCTTCCCCATTCCCGGCCGACCGGCGACGATGACGAGGCGACCCGGCTGCAGGCCCCCCATCATGCGGTCCAGATCGGAAAGGCCGGTGGCGGCGCCCCGGCTCCATCCGTCCTTCCCTGATCGCGTCCACCCGAAGGAGCACGTCCGAGAGGCAGGTGGCTAGGGGCTGGCGCGCCACCCGCCTGTCGTCGATTTCCGCCCGGATACGATCGAGGTCGGCAAAATGCGATGCAATGGCCGACTTCACGTTGGCACCGGGGGCCGCCACTTCCGAGGCCACGTTGCGCGAGGCCTCCACCACGCAGCGGGCGGCCCAGGCGTCGCGCACCGTCCGGGCGTAGTCCGGAAGGGTGATGGCCGGAGTGGCTTCCGCCATGAGCCGGGCCATGTACTGGCTGGGCGTCATCCCGGCGATATCCAGATCCGCCGGTAGCTTGGTCTTCAGGGTGACGGGCGTTGCCGCCCGGCCTTCGAGGATCATTTCCCCGCACATCTCGAAGATGCGGGAATGGATCGGCTCGTAGAAGTGTTCCGGGCGGACGATGGAATGGGCAATCCCAAAGGCGGTGTTGTCCATGAAGATGGCGCCGAGCAAAGCTTGCTCGGCCTCCACGTTGTGGATTTCGGAGGGAACCGCCGTCACTGGCGCCCCCCGAAGCCGGAGAGTACGGTCTGGTGTTCGTCGGGCAGGAACGGCGCGAGCCAGTTCCGCCAGGCCTCGCCCGCGGCGGTGCCGTCCCGCATGTCACTGGAGGCCTGCGCACGGGCCACCGCTGCGCAATAGGTCCACCAGCGCACATTCAAGAGAAGCTGCCGGCTCCCTTCCGGGGGGAGGATCTTGACGCGGATCATAGCGCCCCGCCGCCCTTGTCACCGGTGGCGAAGTCGGCCCACCGCCCGGTGGTGAGGTTCACCCGGAAGCTGCCGGGATGCCGGTCGGCGCGGCGCGGATTGCGGGCCACCCACTCGCGGCCTTCGCGGTGGCCAGCGGGGAGCCATCGCGCCACCAGGGCGGGCAAAGCAGGGCGGGCGGCATCGTTGATGCCGTCGAAGTCGATCATCGCCCGCCTCCCCACACCTCGGAGCCGAAGCGGGCGATCAGGGCGGCTTCAGCGCGCCCATGGTCCTTCTTGCGGGCGAAGCACCCCGCCGCCGGCCACAGTCGCAAGGCGAGGGCGCGGGCCTTCTCCTTGTCTGCATCGAGGCGGAAGTGGCGTTTCCATGAGGTCGGCGCGACGAGGTTCGTCGGCACCTGCAGAGCGGACAGGGCGCCGATGATGGTCCCATGCGCCATCCCGAACTTGAAGGTGGAAGCGACGCCTTGCTTGGGCATGGCGTGCACCGCCTCAACGAAGGCCGCCACCGGCCGGGTGCTGCGGATCAAAGCCGAGAATGTGGCGGCATCGATCTGGCCGCCGGCCACCGGCAGGTCGCCCGCGGCGAGCGTGCCGTCGGTGTGCAGCAGCGCCCATGCGCCCGAGATGCCCGGATCAATGCCGAGGACGGTCACGCGGCGTCTCCATGGGAAGGGGGAGCGGATGCCCGGTCACGCGTGGCACGCGGCCTCGGTTGCCACGGGCACGCGGCGGGACTTGGCGCGCTCGATCACGGCTTCGAGTTCGGCCTGCGACCAGCGCGAAAGAGCACCGATCTTGATCGCCTTCGGCACGGTGCCATCGGCCACCTGCCGCCAGAAGGTGGGCACGCTGATGTGGAGAAGCGCCGCGCCTTCGCGGACGGTGAGCAGGCGATCGACAGGGTTCATTGAATTGCCTCGCAGTCGAGTGATGCGAGGTGAAGGTATCAATGAATTCAGAGCCTAACCGACGGTTCACCCGCGATCTTGTTTCGAACCACCGGTTCGACCAACGTTCCTCAGCGAACCGGTGGTTCGGTTACGTAAATGGCACGAACCGGTGGTTCGCGTTCGCCTAAGCGCTTGATCCTACTCGACACCCCTGGCCTTGATACGGAAATCGGCAAGCCATTCGGCATACCATTTCTTGCTCAGGGGCCGACCGTTCAGCCTGAATAGCGGAACCTCGGCTTTGGCGTCATACTCTGCGGCCCAGCGCATGGCGAGGCGAACGCCCTGGTTGTCCGTGACAAAGGCAATCTCGTTGGAGCGGCGCCGGCCGATTTCATTGAGAACACGGTAACGGTCCGCCTTCCGGTCAGCTTGGCCACCCTTCGCTCCATTCTCTCGGTTCTTTTCCATCATCTCCATGTATTTCAAAATAAAGACTTCATACCGAATTCTTGTGTTGTATTCATTTCAGAGGAAGCTAACTTTCAAAAAGTCGCAATGAATATAATAGAGTGCCAGCATATTCGCGACGTACCATACGCGGCTAAGAGGCGTTGAAAAGTGCAATGCCGCGAGTTCGCAGACAGCAATGTTCCAATTTTGGGGATGAGACGCCTTTAGGTCAGCTATGTAATTGCTCCCCAGAATTCCAGAGAGATTTTCGATCAGGTGTTGGGCTGCGCAGAGGTCGCCGGACATCCATCGATGTTCTTCAAGAACGCTGGTGCATTCGCAAAGCCATGTATCTTCGTCGAAGACCTCGATCTGCCTTGCTGAGAAGCGTCTTGGCTCCCCTTCTTTGCAGGGCTCTTGGGGCTGATTGTCCAAATAGTATGAGGCGATCCCCGAGCTGACGAACGTTCCAAAATCGTCAAGGTCCGGATTGCTTGGAAACTCCTCAAGCTCATGCGGTGGCTCATGGCGCAGCCAAATCTCATCCGAAGGATTGATCGGCAATTTGTCTATCATCGTCGGAAACATCCAGCCGAGTGTGGCCTTCACAAACTGCTGGGCTCCCACGCGTTTTTTGGGAAGCTCATCGAGGCATCGAGGATCACTCTTCGTCTTCATTGCCACCTCGCTCCTGGAGCGCCATTCCATTGCTCTTCGTCACATGCTGCGCCCACCGCTCCATCAGGGCCCGGCGCTGGTCGAGAAAGTCTGTCCGCCGATAGGCGCGTTCGACTGCACCACCTACCGTATGCCCGAGTACCGTCTCGGCGACGTCGTGGGGCGTTTCAGTCGCTTCAGCGATCCAATCCCGCAGACTGGAGCGGAAGCCGTGCGGCCGCGCCTCAAGGCCAGCGCGCTCCATGAAGCGGCCCATCGTCATGTCGGAGATGACGCCCTTGCGTTGGCTTGGGAGCAGGTAGCCGCCGCGCGCGAGCGGCCGCGCCTGTCAGGGGCACCCGGAAATCGGGCGTCTTGTCCTTCCGGCCCTTCATCGCCTCGCCGGGAATGGTCCAGACGTCACCCGCGATCTGGTCTTCCCGGATGAACCGCAACGGTCTGGATCGCACGCCCGTCAGGATGAGAAGGCGCAGCGCCAGGTGCGTCACCGTTCCTTCGTTCAGGCTGGCGTAGAAGCCCGGAACGTCGCTCCACGGCATGGCGGGGATGTTCTCGGGCTTGTGTCGCTGCTGTCCGAGCAAGGCGCGCGCCTTCTCGGTCGCCTGCAGGTCCACGTCGAGACCGAGCGCCGCAGCGTGCTTCAGGCAGAGGCCGAGCCGGCTCAGGGCCTTTTGTGCAGTTTCGGCCTTGGCGTGCCAGATGGGCGCCAGGGTGTCGCGGATGTCCTTCTGGTCGATGTCAGCGACGGGCACGCTTCCAAGCTTCGGCAGGACGTGCAATTCGAGCGGCGTGAACCACCGGCCGGCCTTGCCGTCGCCCTTCAGTTCGGCCTTTCGGCTCTCGAAGGCATCGAGGGCGATGTCCTTCAGATAGTGCAGCGTGCGCGCGGCCTCCCGTCTTTCACGCTCCCGTTCCTTGATCGGGTCGAGGCTCTGGCGCACCAAGGCGCGCCAGCGGTCGGCCGCCTCTCGCGCCTCCCTCAAGGACACGTCAGTTGCGGCCCCCAGCCCCATTTCCCGGCGCCGGCCGTGCACCGTGAAGCGAAAGAACCATTGGGCGCCACCGTCGAGCCGCTTGTGGAGCCACAGGCCGCCCCCGTCGGCATGCTTCCCGGCGGGGGCTGATCGAACGGCGATCGCCGACAAACGGTTCAATCCGCGCCCCATTTCAATCCACCCGCCAATCCACCTTTTGAGCCGCGATGAGTTGATCACGGACGATAGCGGATGACGGCGAACGAAACAAGAACGAAGCCGTGCGTCAACAGGATAGATTTCGCCTGAGAGAGTACGATTTACGATGATATTACAATATGATGCAGACCGCCCGCACCATTTTTTCTTGCGCGCCGCCGCCCGCCAACCCGGCGCGGGGGGCGCCCTCTCTCTGCTGCGGCGACCCCCTCCCCGCCCCGTCGGCATCCTGGAACGTCCGGCCTCGCGGAGCCCCATGCGGGGCTTCACCGCTGCTGCTCCTGCTCGCCTTTCCTGACCGCGCGCGGCCAACGTGGGCCGGCTTCGGCCGTCGCCGCGCCCCGTCCCGTGCGCCCTTTCGTCCTCCGCATGCCGCGCGCTCAGCCGATGGCCATCAGGCTGGCATTGCCGCCGGCGGCGGCGGTGTTGGTGGAGAGCGAGACCTCCTCCAGCAGCAGGGGGAGGGCATAGGCGTCGGGGTCGGATGCCAGCGCGGCGGATGTCGCCGCCTGCACCGGCACCAGCGGTCCCGGCAGCGCGGCGATGCGTCGGTTCAGGACGCGGATCGCCTGCGCGTCGCCTTCCAGCAGGGCGCCGGCGAACGGACCGTCGGCCGCCCAGTCCGAACTCCAGGCGACGCGCCGGGCGACGGCATCGGGAAGTCCGTCGAGCGCGCCGGCAATGCCGCAGGCGGTGTCGATGACGACCGTGTTGCCGGTGGCGAGCGCCGCCGCTAGCTGGCGCAACAGGCCCGCCGGGGTTGCGGGGACGAGCAGGATGCGGCCGCGCGGATGGAGCGCATAGAGGTTGCGCTCTCCCACCGGCCCGGCCAGCTCCTGCCGGTGCCCCAGCGCGGAGCGGGCGGCGCAGGCGCGCGCCGCACCCGCCTCGGCCGAGAGGCCGCGCGCGTCGAGCCATTCGGCGAAGGCGGCGAGGGCGGGATCGGCGCGGCCCGTGCCCGCGCCGGGCGGCAGCGGCGGCGTCTCCACCAGCCGGCCGAGATAGAGCGGCCCGCCGGCCTTGGGGCCCGTGCCCGACAGCCCGCGCCCGCCGAACGGCTGCACCCCCACCACCGCGCCGATCATGTTGCGGTTGACGTAGAGATTGCCCGCCTTCACCCGCGCCGTCACATGCGCCACCGTCTCGTCGATGCGGGTGTGCAGGCCGAAGGTGAGGCCGTAGCCGGACGCGTTGATGGCGTCGACCAGCCGGTCGAGGGTCTCCCGCCGGTATCGGATGACATGCAGCACCGGGCCGAACACCTCGCGGGCGAGGTCCTCCATCCGCGCGATCTCGATCAGCGTTGGCGGCACGAAGGTGCCTCGCGCCGTCTCCGCCGGCAGCTCCAGCTGCTCCACCCGCTGCCCGCGGGCGCGCATCCCGCCGATGTGCCGCTCGATACCGGCCTTCGCCTCCGCCGAGATGAGCGGGCCGATGTCGGTGGCAAGTGTGTCCGTGCGCCCCACCGTGAGCTCGCGCATCGCCCCGCGCAGCATGGCGAGGATGCGGTCTGCCACCTCCTCCTGCAGGCACAGCACCCTGAGGGCCGAGCAGCGCTGCCCGGCGCTGTCGAAGGCGGAGGCGATGACATCGCCCACCACCTGCTCGGCGAGGGCGGAGGAATCCACGATCATGGCATTCTGCCCGCCGGTCTCGGCGATGAGGGGAATGGGCCGGCCGGTGGGGGAGATGCGCTGCGCCAGCTCCGCCTGGATGAGGCGCGCCACCTCGGTGGAGCCGGTGAACATGACGCCGGCGGTCTGCGGGGCGGCCACCAGCGCCGCGCCGGTCACGCCATCGCCCGGCACCAGCTGCAGCGCGCCGCGCGGGATGCCGGCTTCATGCAGCATCTCCACCGCCGCCTGGGCGATCAGCGGGGTTTCCTCCGCCGGCTTGGCCATCACCACGTTGCCCGCCGCCAGCGCCGCCGCCACCTGTCCGGTGAAGATGGCGAGGGGAAAGTTCCACGGGCTGATGCACACCACCGGCCCCAGCGGGCGCTGGCGCGGACCCAGCGTGGCGCGGGCCTCGGCGGCGTAGTAGCGCAGGAAGTCGATGGCCTCGCGCACCTCGCCCACCGCATTCGCCGCCGACTTGCCGGCCTCGCGCATGACGATGCCCATCAGCGGCGCCATGCGCGCCTGCATCAGGTCCGCCGCGCGGTCGAGGCAGGCTGCGCGCGTCGCGACCGGCACCGCCGTCCAGTCCGCCGCCGCTTCGGCGGACAGCGCGGCGATGCGGGCCACGGCGTCGGGCGGGACTTCCGTCACATGACCCACCACGTCCGCATGATCGGCCGGATTGCGCACCGGGCGGGCCGTGCCCGGCGTGCTGCCGTCGGCCAGCAGCGGGCCGGCGCTGAGCGGCCGCGCGGTTGAGGCGGCGAGCGCGTCCGACAGGGCGGCAAGGCTCGCCTCGTCGGCAAGGTCGATGCCCCGCGAGTTGGCGCGCGCGCCATAAAGCGCCGCCGGCGCCGCGATGGCGGGGTGTGGCGCACCGAGGACGGGCAGCGCTTCCGCCACGTCCACCGGATCGGCCACCAGATCCTCAACCGGCACGGCCGGGTCGGCGATCCGGTTGACGAAGGAGGCGTTGGCCCCGTTCTCCAGCAGGCGGCGCACCAGATAGGCGAGCAGGGTCTCGTGGGTGCCCACCGGCGCATAGATGCGGCAGGGCCGGTTCAGGCGGGCGATCACCTCCTCGTAGAGCGGCTCGCCCATGCCGTGCAGGCACTGGAACTCATACTGGCCGGGGTGAAAATCCGGCCCGGCCATGTGATGGATGCGCGCCACCGTCTGGGCATTGTGGGTGGCGAACTGGGGGAAAACCGCGTCCGGCGCCGCCAGCATCCGGCGGGCGCAGGCGAGGTAGGAGACATCCGTGTGCGCCTTGCGGGTGAAGACGGGGAAATCGGCGAGCCCATCCACCTGCGCGCGCTTGATCTCGGCGTCCCAGTAGGCCCCCTTCACGAGCCGCACCATGAGCCGCCGACCGGAACGCCGGGCGAGGTCGATGAGGAAGTCGATGACGAACGGGCAGCGCCGGCCGTAGGCCTGCACCACGAAGCCGAGGCCGTCCCAGCCGGCGAGGGCGGGATCGAGGCTCAGTACCTCCAGGAGATCGAGGGAGATGTCCAGCCGGTCGGCCTCCTCGGCGTCGATGTTGAGGCCGATGCCGTAGTCCCGCGCCCTCAGCGCGAGGCTGCGCAGGCGGGGCAGGAGCTCGCCCATCACCCGCTCCGCCTGCGCCCGGCCATAGCGCGGGTGGAGCGCGGAGAGCTTCACCGAGATGCCCGGCCCCGCATGGATGCCGCGCCCGGCCGCTGCCGCGCCGATGGCGTCGATGGCCTGCGTGTAGGCGGCCAGATAGCGCGCCGCATCCTCGGCGGTGGTCGCGGCCTCGCCGAGCATGTCGTAGGAGTGGCGAAAGCCGCGCTCTTCCAGCGGCCGGGCGCGGCGCAGCGCCTCCGCGATGGTCTCGCCGGTGACGAACTGGTCGCCCATCAGCCGCATGGCCATGTCCATGCCGCGCCGGATCACCGGCTCGCCGCAGCGGGCGACGAGGCGGGTGAGGGCGGCGGAAAGCCCCGGCTCCTCGCTGGCGCCGGTGAGGCGGCCGGTGACCACGAGACCCCAGCTCGCCGCATTCACGAACAGCGAGCGCCCCCCGCCCATGTGGGCCGCCCAATCGCCGCCGGCGATCTTGTCGCGGATGAGGGCATCGCGGGTGGCGGTGTCGGGAATGCGCAGCAGCGCCTCCGCAAGGCACATGAGCGCCACCCCCTCCTGGCTGGAGAGGGCATATTCGTGCACCAGCCCCTCGATGCCGTCCGGCCGGTGCCTGTCCCGCAGCGCCTCCACCAGATCGCGCGCGGTGGCGGCGATGGCGGCCTTCGCGTCCGCCGGCACGCGCGCGGCGGCGATGAGCGGAGGCAGACACTCCGGCTCGGGCCGGCGGCAGGCGGCGGTGATGGCCTCACGCAGCGCGGTGCGGGGCGCGGGCGGCGGGGCAAACCGGCGGAACGGCGGCTCAGAGGTGAATGCGGGCGGAATGGCCGGCCCGGCGGCCGTGGGGGTGGTCATCGCGGCTCCTTCGAGGGGAGAACGCGGGCCATTCGCCGGCGATCCCTCCACCCGGGATGCCGCCGGCGCCGCGTGCAGGGCGTCCGGCGGCTGGACGGGCTGCGCGGGGGCGGTTTCGGGCGCGGCGGCCATGGTGCATCTCCTGTTCGGCATCTCGCGAAAGGCTAGCACCGGCCCGGACGGCATTTCGACTTGATGGGGGCAATTGGCAGGTCATATGCTCTTTGTTCAGGCCATATGGAGGTCAGAGTGTCTGCAGATGACGAGGTGGACGGTCATATGGACGCCGCCGACCGGCGCATCCTCGGCGTCCTGGCGCAGGACGGGCGCATCTCCATCACCGATCTCGCAAGCCGCGTCGGCCTGTCGAAGACGCCGTGTCTTTCCCGCTTCCGCAAGCTCATCGCCGAGGGCTACATCGAGGGCTTCCGGGCCATCCTGAATCCGGGAAAGATGGACCTCGCCCACGTGGCCTTCGCCGAGGTGAAGCTCACCCACACCCATGAGCAGGCGCTGCAGAGCTTCAACGCGGCGGTGAAGGCGATCCGCGAGGTGGAGGAGTGCCACATGATCGCCGGACGCTTCGACTACCTTCTGAAGATCCGCACCCGGGACATCCGCCGCTACCGGCTGGTGCTGGGGGAGAAGATCTCCGCCTTGCCCTATGTCGCCTCCACTTCCACCAACGTGGCCATGGAGACGGTGAAGGAGACCGGCTTCGCCGGCCGCCAGAAGGTCTGAGGCCCCACGGCCTCGCCCGCCGCGCACGGGTGCTTTGCCCGCGCGGGAGGTTCGCGGCCGGGGAGCGCTCGTTTAGGCTGGGGCCTCCGGAACGTCTCCGGCACGTCCGCCCGGCATCTGAATTCGGCAGGAGACCGCCATGTCCGTCCGCGCCCCCCTCGACGCCCGTGTCGGCGAGGTCACCGAACGCATTGTCCGCCGCAGCCGGGACGGCCGCGCCCGCTATCTCGACCGCATCGCCGCGGCGGCCGACCACCATCCGCGCCGGCAGGCGCTGGGCTGCGCCAACCAGGCCCACGGCTTCGCTGCCTGCGGTCCGGGCGACAAGGCCATGCTGCGCGAGGGCCAGGGGCCGAGCCTCGGCATCGTCACCGCCTACAACGACATGCTGTCCGCCCACCGGCCCTACGAGCGCTACCCCGAGCTTCTGCGCGAGGCCGCGCGGGAGGCCGGCGGCGTGGCGCTGGTGGCGGGCGGCGTGCCGGCCATGTGCGACGGCATCACCCAGGGCGAGGCGGGCATGGAATTGTCCCTGTTCTCGCGCGACGTGATCGCCCTCTCCACCGCCGTGGCCCTGTCGCACCAGACGTTCGATGCGGCGGTGTTCCTCGGCATCTGCGACAAGATCGTGCCGGGGCTCGTCATCGGCGCGCTGGCGTTCGGACATCTGCCGGCGGTGTTCATCCCCTCCGGCCCCATGACCAGCGGCCTGCCCAATGCGGAGAAATCCCGCGTGCGCCAGCTCTATGCCGAGGGCAAGCTGGGCCGCGACGCGCTGCTGGAGGCGGAGAGCCAGTCCTACCACGGGCCCGGCACCTGCACCTTCTACGGCACCGCCAACACCAACCAGATGCTCATGGAGATCATGGGCCTGCACCTGCCCGGCGCGTCCTTCGTCACCCCCGACACGCCGCTGCGGGACGCGCTGACGCGGGCGGCGGCCCAGCGCGCTTTGGCGATGACCGCCCTCGGCAACGACTACATCCCCGCCGGGCGGATGCTGGACGAGAAGGCCTTCGTGAACGGCATCGTCGGCCTGCACGCCACCGGCGGCTCCACCAACCACACGCTGCATCTGGTGGCCATGGCGGCGGCGGCCGGCATCACCTTGACCTGGGACGACTTCTCGGTGCTGGCCGAGATGACGCCGCTGCTCGCCCGCGTCTATCCCAACGGCACGGCGGACGTGAACCATTTCCATGCGGCCGGCGGCGTGCCCTACGTCATCCGCGAGCTCTTGGGCGCCGGGCTGCTGCATGGCGATGCCGGCACCATTCTCGGGCAGGGGCTGGAGGCCTACACCCGCGAGCCGGTGCTGGCCGACGATGGCACGCTCGCATGGCGGGAGGCAGCGGAGGCCTCGGGCGACGAGAAGGTGCTCCGCGGCGTCGCTGCGCCGTTCCAGCCCACCGGCGGGCTGAAGGTGCTGGACGGCAATCTGGGCCGGGCGGTCATCAAGACCTCGGCGGTGGCGCCGGAGCGGCATGTGGTGGAGGCCCCGGCGCGGGTGTTCCACGCGCAGGAGGAGCTTCAGGCCGCCTTCAAGGCCGGCGAGCTCACCGGCGACATGGTGGCGGTGGTGCGCTTCCAGGGGCCGAAGGCCAACGGCATGCCTGAGCTGCACAAGCTGATGCCGCCGCTGGGCGTGCTGCAGGATCGCGGGCTCCGGGTGGCGCTGGTCACCGACGGGCGCCTCTCCGGCGCCTCCGGCAAGGTGCCGGCCGCCATCCACGTCACGCCCGAGGCGGTGGAGGGCGGCGCCATCGCCTGCATCCGAGATGGCGACATGGTGCGGGTCGATGCGGTCACCGGCCGGCTGGAAGTGCTGGTGCCGGAAGCCGAATGGGCCGCCCGCGCGCCGGCGGAAGCAGACCTTTCCGCCTCCCATGCCGGCGTGGGGCGCGAGCTGTTCGCCCCCTTCCGCGCCGCGGTGGGGCCGGCGGACCGGGGGGCGGCCATCTTCGGAGGCTGAGGCGCGGCGCGCGTGCGGCAGGCGGATCGGGGAAAGCAGCCTTGGTGGGTGAGGCCGATGCTGGCGCCACCCCCGGCAGGCCGCCGCCGTGCCCTGACGGCATCGATCATGTGGGCGATGGCCTTGGACCATGCCTCTGCTCGTCGCGTGAGGTTGGTGGCCATCCTCCGGACGAGGGGCGACTGCCGCCGCGTGGGCGGCGCGCCCGGAGACGGCGGGGTCGGGTCTTGCCCGTGGATGGGTTTGAGGCGCCCGGAGGATGGGGGCGGCCTGTGGCTCCGGCGCGACGCCGGTCCTCGTTCGCCCGCCGCCGAGCCGTGGCGGAGCAGGGGGCGATGATCGCTCGATGTCCGGTCGGTCCCGTTCGCGAAGCGCCGAGCGCGTCCAGACGGCTTGGTCAGCCCGGCTCGGTCCCGTTGGCGGCGAGGACGGCGCCGGCCAGATAGAGCGAGCCGGCGATGAGCACGCGCGGCGGCGGCACCTGCGGCATGCCATCGGCGGGGCGGGCGATGGAGATGGCGTCCAGCGCGCTGGCCACGTCCGGCGCCACCCGCGCGGCGATGCCGAGGCCGGCGGCGGCGGCGGCCACGTCCTCGGGCTTCAGGCCGGCATGGTCGCCGGGGACCGGCACGGCGATGGCCTCGCGCACCAGCCCCGCGAACGGGGCGAGGAAGCCTGTCACGTCCTTGGTGCCGAGCATGCCGAGCACCAGCACCAGCGGCCGCGAATAGCGCTCCTCCAGCTCGCACAGGGCATGGGCGAGGGCGGCGCCGCCGGCGGCATTGTGCCCGCCGTCCAGCCACACCTCGACGCCGGCGGGGGCGCGCGCGACCAGCGGGCCGGGCGGCAGGCGCTGCAGCCGCGCCGGCCAGTCGGCGCCGAGAATCCCGGCCTGAAGCGCGGTGGCATCGCTGCCGGCGGCAAGGCCCGCCGCCCGGAGCGCCGCCACCGCGAGGCCGGCATTGTCGATCTGGTGCGGACCCACGAGGCGCGGGCGCGGCAGGTCCATCAGGCCATTCTCGTCGGCATAGACGAGGCGCCCGGCCTCCTCTCCGACGTTCCAGTGCTCGCCGCGCACGAACAGCGGGGCGAGCTTGCGGGCGGCTGCGCGCTCCACCACCTCCAGCGCCTCCGGCGCCTGCGCGCCCACCACGACCGGGGTGCGGGGCTTGATGATGCCGGCCTTCTCGCCGGCAATGGCCGCGAGCGTCGTGCCGAGGAAGTCCACGTGGTCGATGGAGACGGGCGTGATGACGGTCGCGAGCGGCGCGTCCACCACATTGGTGGCGTCGAGCCGGCCGCCGAGCCCCACCTCCAGCAGCAGCACGTCGGCCGGATGCTCGGCGAACAGCAGCAGCGCGGCGGCGGTGGTGATCTCGAACAGGGTGATGGGCGCGCCGGCGTTGGCCGCCTCCGCCCGGTCGAGGGCATCGGCGAGGGGCGCGTCCTCCACCAGCCGCCCGGCGAGGCGGATGCGCTCGTTGAAGCGCACCAGATGGGGCGATGTGTAGACGTGCACCCGCTGGCCGGCGGCCTCCAGCATGGCGCGCATGAAGGCGATGGTGGAGCCCTTGCCGTTGGTGCCCGCCACATGGATCACCGGCGGCAGCCGCCGCTCGGGATGGCCGAGCGCGTCGAGCAGACGCTCCATCCGCGAGAGCGTGAGGTCGATCTTCTTGGGATGGAGCCCGGCGAGGCGGGTCAGGATCTCGTCGGTGGCGCGCGCGGGCCGGGGCGGGGTCGAGGGCAGCGGCATCGTCATTCCGGCGCGGGCGCCGGGCGCCCGCTCTCGTCCCCTCGTCAGGCGGCTTCGGGGCGGGGCAGGCGGCCCTTGGGCGGCAGCGCCGGCGCCTTCATGAGCAGGCGGCAGAGCCGGCCGAGCGTGTCGCGCATCTCGTGGCGGTGGACCACCATGTCGAGCATGCCGTGCTCGCGCAGGTATTCGGCGCGCTGGAAGCCGTCGGGCAGCTTCTCGCGGATGGTCTGCTCGATCACGCGCGGGCCGGCGAAGCCGATGAGCGAGCCGGGCTCGGAGATCTGGATGTCGCCGAGCATGGCGTAGGAGGCGGTGACGCCGCCCGTGGTCGGGTTGGTGAGCACCACGATGTAGGGCTTCTTCGCCTCGCGCAGCTCCTGGATGGCGGCGGTGGTGCGCGGCATCTGCATGAGGGAGAGGATGCCCTCCTGCATGCGGGCTCCGCCCGAGGCGGCGAACATGATGAAGGGCGTGCCCTTGGCGGCGGCCGTCTCCAGCCCCTTCACCACCGCCTCGCCGGCGGCCATGCCGAGCGAGCCGCCCATGAAGCCGAAATCCTGCACCGCGATGGTCACCGGCAGCTCGGTGAGGAGGCCGGTGGCCACCTTCACCGCGTCCTGGTAGCCGGTCTTGGCGCGGGCGTCCTTGAGGCGGTCGATGTAGCGGCGCTCGTCGCGGAACTTGAGCGGGTCGGTGGCGACCTCGGGCAGGGGCACCTCGTCATAGGCGCCGTCGTCGAAGGTGGACTTCAGCCGGGTCACCGCGTCCATGCGCATGTGATAGCCCGACGCCGGAATGACGTAGAGGTTCGCCTCGAGATCCTTGTGGAACACCATCTGCCCGGTCTCCGGGCACTTCACCCAGAGGTTCTCGGGGACCTCGCGCCGCGCCAGGAAGTCGCGGATCTTCGGGCGGACGACGTTGGAAATCCAGTTCACGGGGTCATCTCCGGCACGGAGGACGCGGCGCCGCGCTGCAGCGCACATAGTCCTCCCTCAGCCTTAATGGCAAGTCCGACACGGCGAAAGTGCGGCGATCGCCACTGTGACGCTTCATTTGCCTCACGGTCCGGCCGGAAACGGTCCTGCCCGGCCCGTCGGAACGCGCCGGCGCGACGCTCAGCGGCGGATGGACCGCACCGCCTCGGCCAGCTCCTCCGCCAGCGCCGTGACGCCCGGCAGGGTGTTGGCGGTGGCCTTGCCCTCGGTGTCGAGGGTGCGCCGGACCACTTCCACCAGCGCCGAGCCCACCACCACCGCATCGGCGCCGGCGGCGATGGCCTTCGCCTGCTCGGGCGTCTTCACGCCGAAGCCGACGGCCACGGGAAGCGGGGTGTGGCCCTTGATGCGCGCCACCGCCTGCGCCACCACGCCGGCATCGGGGGTGGCCGAGCCGGTGATGCCGGTGATGGAGACGTAATAGACGAAGCCCGCCGTGTTCTTCAGCACCGTCGGCAGGCGCTTGTCGTCAGTGGTGGGGGTGGCGAGGCGGATGAAGTCGAGCCCGGCGGAGAGGGCGGGAAGGCACAGCTCCTCGTCTTCCTCCGGCGGCAGGTCCACCACGATCAGCCCGTCCACCCCGGCCACCTTGGCGTCGGTGAGGAAGCGTTCCACGCCGTAGACGTAGATGGGGTTGAAGTAGCCCATCAGCACCACGGGGGTGGTGTGGTCCTCCTCGCGGAAGGCGCGGACCATGGCGATGGTCTTGGCCAGCGTCTGCCCGGCCTTGAGCGCGCGCAGGCCGGCGGCCTGGATGGCGGGGCCGTCGGCCATGGGATCGGTGAAGGGCACGCCCAGCTCGATCACGTCGGCGCCGGCCCCCGGCAGGGCCTTCAGGATGGCCAGCGAGGTCTCCCCGTCGGGGTCGCCGGCCGTGATGAAGGTGACGAGGCCGGGGCGGCCTTCCTCTTTCAGGGCGGCGAAACGGTCGGAGATGCGGGTGGTCATGAGCCTGCCTGGCTGGAGAAGGGGGAGGGCGACGGCCTACTTCTGGCCGTCGATGGCGCAGTCGGCGCGGGTGGCCGAGGAGGCGCCGAGCATGCGCACCTGATCGGTGCCGGTCACGCCGGGAACGATGGCGAACAGCACGGTGGACGACTTGCCCAGCGCGCGCTTGCCGGCGAAGAACGCGCAGGTCACCTGCGTCTGCGCCACCACGTCGGCGCCGTTGTTCTTCACCGCCACGGTCACATAGGCGCCGGCGGGGTCGGTGCGCACCTTGCCGGGCGTGAGCTCGAGCGTGGCGGCCGATGCCGCGGCCGGAAGGAGCAGAACGGCGCAGGCGGCAGAGGCGACGGTGAGCGCGGAGCGGAAGGGCGTCATAGTCTCGTCCCCAGTATCTCCGCCACCTGGGGCACGTCCTTGTCCCCGCGGCCGGAGAGGTTCACGACCATCAGGTGGTCCTTCGCCCGCTTGGGCGCATGCTCGATGACCTTGGCGATGGCATGGGCCGATTCCAGCGCCGGGATGATGCCCTCGAGCCGGGTCAGGAGCTGGAAGGCGTCGAGCGCCTCCTGGTCGGTGCAACTGAGGTAGGTCACCCGGCCCACGTCGTTCAGCCAGGAATGCTCGGGCCCGATGCCGGGATAATCGAGGCCGGCCGAGATGGAATGGGCCTCGATGATCTGGCCGTCGTCGTCCATCAGCAGGTAGGTGCGGTTGCCGTGCAGCACGCCGGGGCGTCCGCCGGCGATGGAGGCGGCGTGCTCGTGGGTGTCGAGGCCGCGCCCGGCCGCCTCCACGCCGTAGATCTCCACCGAGGGATCATCCAGGAACGGGTGGAACAGGCCCATGGCGTTCGAGCCGCCGCCCACGCAGGCGATCAGGCTGTCCGGCAGGCGGCCTTCCAGCTCCAGCATCTGCTCGCGGGTCTCGCGGCCGATGATCGACTGGAAGTCGCGCACCATGGCGGGATAGGGGTGCGGGCCGGCCACGGTGCCGATGCAATAGAAGGTGTCGTGCACGTTGGTCACCCAGTCGCGCAGCGCCTCGTTCATGGCGTCCTTCAGGGTGCGCGAGCCGGACTGCACGGGCACCACTTCGGCGCCCAGCATCTTCATGCGGAACACGTTGGGGGCCTGCCGCTCCACGTCGACGGCGCCCATGTAGACCACGCACTTCAGGCCGAAGCGCGCGCACAGGGTGGCGGTGGCGACCCCGTGCTGACCGGCGCCGGTCTCGGCGATCACCCGGCCCTTGCCCATGCGGCGGGCCAGCAGGATCTGGCCGAGCACGTTGTTCACCTTGTGGGAGCCGGTGTGGTTCAGCTCCTCGCGCTTCAGATAGATCTTGGCGCCACCCAGATGCTCTGTGAGGCGCTCGGCGAAATAGAGCGGCGAGGGGCGGCCGACGTAGTGGGTGAGATAGCCGGCCATCTCCGCGTGATAGGCGGGATCGGCCTTGGCCGCCTCGTAGGCCTGCTCCAGCTCCAGGATCAGCGGCATCAGCGTCTCGGCGACGAAACGCCCGCCGTGGATGCCGAAGTGGCCCCGATGGTCGGGTCCGGTGCGATAGGAATTGAGAGCGGTCACGACGCGGGAACTTTCGGTGAGAGATCTTCGGGTCCGTCCGCCGCCGCAGCGCGGGCCGGGTGGTCGGGAGCGCCGGCGGCCGCCTTGCGGGCCGCCGCGACGAAGGCGCGGATCTTGTCGGGCGACTTCACGCCGGGCGCATCCTCCACGCCCGACGATACGTCCACACCGTCCATCCGGACCTCGCGCAGCGCCTGCGACACATTGTCGGCATTGAGGCCACCGGAAAGCATGAGTGGCCGCCCCACGTCAAGGCCGGCCACCAGGCTCCAGTCGAACGGGCGGCCGTTGCCGCCGGGCAGGAGCGCGCCGGGATCGGGCCGGGCGTCGAACAGGATGCGGTCGGCGACGGCGGCATAGGCCGGCAGCACGTCGAGATCCTCGCGCCGGCCCACCGGCAGCGCCTTCATCACCGGCAGGCGGAAGCGGGCGCGGACGGCGGCGACGCGCTCGGGCGTCTCATGGCCGTGCAGCTGGAGAATGTCGGGCGAGAGCGCGGCGATGACGGAGGCGACGAGATCGTCGTCCGGGTCCACCAGCAGCGCCACCTTGCCGGCCCGGCCCGCCACCCGCGCGGCGAGCGCGGGCGCGAGCGCCAAGTGCAGGTGGCGCGGGCTCTTGGGGAAATGCACGAAGCCGACGAGGTCCGCGCCGGCCTCCAGGGCCGCGTCGAGCGCATCGTCGGTGCGGATGCCGCAGATCTTGACCTCGAGGCGCCGCGCGCCGGGGCCGCTGTGATCGCTTGCCATCGTATCAACCTAGAGCACCGGCCGTCCGGCGCGCAACGCGGCCCGCCGGACCGCGCCCATCCTCGCTGCGGGAGGAGCGCCGGGCGGCCGCGCCGCTCAGGTCTCCACGCGGGTGAACTGGCCCGCCTTGCGGAAGCGCCAGAGGTAGGTCGGCAGCACCGTGGAGAGCGCGGCCGGCGACACGTCGAGCCCGGCGAAGGTGCGGCCCTCGGCCTGGGCGGCCTGCGACACCACATTGTCCACGCGCAGCATGGCCACCTGATCGGTGGTCAAGGGCGCGCCGGGCGCCCACTGGGTCAGCTTGGCGCCGAGATTGGCGAGGCCGAACGGCACCGGCAGCAGGATGCGGCGGGCGCAGATCTCGCGCAGCGTCAGCTCCATGAGCTCGCGGAAGGTGCGCACCTCCGGCCCGCCCAGCTCATAGGTGGCGCCGGCGGTGGCCTTGCCGTCCACCGCGCGCAGCACGGCGGCGGCCACGTCGCCCACGAACACCGGCTGGAACTTGGTCTCGCCGCCGCCGATCAGCGGCAGCACCGGGGAGAAGCGCGCCAGCGCCGCGAAGCGGTTGAAGAAGTCGTCCTCGGGGCCGAACACGACCGAGGGGCGCAGGATGACGGCGTCGGGCACGGCGGCGCGGACCGCGGCCTCGCCTTCCGCCTTGCTGCGGCCGTAGCCCGAGGGGGAGGCGGCGTCGGCGCCGATGGCCGAGACATGCACCAGCGGCGCGCCCTGGGCGGTGGTCGCCTTCGCGATGGCGCGGGCGCCGGCCACATGGACCGCATCGAAGCTCTGGCGGCCGGACTGGGCCAGCACGCCCACGAGGTTCACCACCGCCTCGGCGCCGTCCACCGCGCGGGCGACGCTGTCGGGGTAGCGGACGTTGGCCTGGCTCAGCTGGATCTGGCCGACGAAGCCGAGGGGCTGGAGGAAGCCGGCGAGCTCGGGGCGCCGCACCGCCACCCGCACGCGATAGCCGCGCATGGCCAGCGCGCGCACCACGTGGCGGCCGAGAAAGCCCGATCCGCCGAACACCGTCACCAGGCTGTCGCTTACAGGACGATCGGTCACCGTCACTTCGCTCATGCCGAACCCCCGCTCGCCGGCGCTCTGCCGGTCTGCCTTATATAGAATGTGTCGAGCACATACGCGATGCGGCACCGGTCCGTAAAGCCGCCGCTTTGCCGCTGCCGCGGGGCGCTCCGGCAACTGACGTATTGACGCGGACGCGCGCCGACCCTATAAGCCCGGCACTTCGCTGGCGGCATGTCCGCCGGCTTGTTCCGCCATTCATGCGCGACGCGGATCGGCCATTCGGGCCGTGACGCCGGGCGCGAACCAGCAAGGACGGCCGATGGCCAATACGCCTTCCGCCAAGAAGGCGGTGCGCAAGATCGCGCGCCGCACCGAAGTGAACCGGTCTCGCCGCTCCCGCGTGCGCACCTTCCTGCGCAAGCTCGAGGATGCCATCGCCACCGGCGACGCCACCGCTGCCACCGTCGCGTTCAAGGCCGTCGAGCCGGAGATCATGCGCGCGGTGACCAAGGGCGTGATCCACAAGAACACGGCCTCCCGCAAGGTTTCGCGTCTCGCGGCCCGGGTGAAGAGCCTCAGCGCCTGATCCTGCCGCCACGCGGTTGCTGACCAGATCAAAAGGCCCGGCACTGCCGGGCCTTTTTGATTTGACGTCGCCCCGGTTTCACTGCCGGGCGACGCGCCTCGACTTGCCCACGGGCGCGGGCGGGGCGGCAGGTGGCCTCCCGCCGGAGTGGGCCGGGCAGGGCCGTGCGACCGGCCACGGGCGCGACTCCGATTCTGCGGCAGCGTCAAGAGGGCCCCCGGGCGCCTCCCGCACCGGCAAAATAGGGCCGGTCTGAGACCGATCAGAAAAATGACATCCTCCTGAAAGGCTTACTGGCCAAAGGTCCGAAAGCTCCGAAACGGACCCATTTCAGGGGTATGGGAAGACCGTCCCGCGCAGAGCCGGGCGCCCGGCCGGGTGGCGCGGTGACGTATGGAATCTCACTGTCCCGACAGAGGTTTGCCGGCTGATGTCAGCGGTCGGTCGGAAGCGGCGGGGGCGGCACTTTTTCCCGCTATTCCACTGGGTGGGGGAAAGGCGTTGCACCCCCAAAGGGGCCTGTGTATGTTCAACCTCACTCCGGGAGCGACACCGGGGTTCACCGAAAGAATGAAGTTTTCACGGCTCTTCGTGGATGAGGAGGGGGTGTACTGTGCCAGTATTCATTCTCCGCCCTCCTGGCCATCGCCGTGTTTTGTATGCGTACGACCTTCATTCATCGGCGCTATGCTGAGAGTGGTGATCTGATCCCATCTCCCGGCACCTTTTAGAACAAGCAAAAATCTGGTTCATTCCAACGGCCGCCGATGTTTCTTCGTCGGCGGAAATGGGGCGGCTATGACTTCAGGCACTCAGGCGGCAGCGGACGCGGCAGCAGTTCCAGCTTCAGTTCCGGCTTTCGCGCGCTCTGCGCGGATCGCCGGAGAGCTCCGCTCCGGGCGCCTGTGCGCCACCTCCCCCAGCGGCTTCCGGACGTGCGCATGATGTTGCGCTGAAGGCCGTGACGGCGCCCCGGCGGCGCACCTGAAATCAACCTCATCCGCAAGGCGCGCGCTGCCCTCACGGGCGCGACAGGCCTTGGCGTCTCCAACCAGGGAACCGCTTTGAAAGGCGGTGGGAGCTCTATGCTCAAGCCTCATTCCCCGGAAGCCCCGCGCTCCGGTTCCGCCCCGTTCCGTCCGGCCCTCGCCGGGGCCGCCGACGCCGAGGGGACGACCACCCCGTGGGAGCGGGTGCGCCAGCGCCTGCGGGAGGAGATCGGCGAGGAGAAGTTCACCAGCTGGTTCGCGCGCATGGACCTCGACGGGCTGACCGCCGACGTGGTGCAGCTCTCGGTCCCCACGCGCTTCCTCAAGTCCTGGATCCAGGAGAATTACCTCCCGCGCATCGCCGACATCTGGGCCGAGGAGAGCGGCACGCGCCGTCGCGTCGACCTTGCCGTGCGCAATGCCTTCGCCCGCCCGGTGGCCCTGAAGGCGTCCGCCCCGCGCGAGGTGGTGAGCGAGCGCACCGAGCCGCGCGCCATCGAGCCGCGCGCTCCCGCCCGCGCCGCCGAGACCCGCTCCGAGCCGCGCGAGACGCAGGCCGCCCAGCCGGGCGCCGCGCTCTCCGGCGCCGTGGCGGATGTGGCCTCGGGCTCGCCGCTCGATCCGCGCTTGACGTTCGAGACCTTCGTGGTGGGCAAGTCCAACTCGCTGGCGTTCGCCGCCGCGCGCCAGGTGGCCGAGGCGGCCAGCGGCGCCGCCCCCATCTTCAACCCGCTCTATCTCCATGCGGCGGTCGGCCTCGGCAAGACCCACCTGCTGCAGGCGGTGGCGCGCGCCGGCGTGACCGGCGGGCGGCGCACCACCTATCTCACCGCCGAGCGCTTCATGTACGGCTTCGTCGCCGCGCTGAAGACCCATTCGGCCATCGCCTTCAAGGACGCCCTGCGCACCATCGACACGCTGGTGATCGATGACCTGCAGTTCCTGAAGGGCAACAACCTGCAGCAGGAATTCTGCCACACCCTCAATGCCCTGCTGGATGGCGGGCGGCAGGTGGTGGTGGCGGCCGACTGCCCGCCCGGCGAGCTGGAGCATCTGGACGAGCGCGTGCGCTCGCGCCTTGCCGGCGGCCTCGTGGTGGAGCTGGGCCAGCTGGAGGAGGAGCTGCGGCTCGAGATCCTCAAGTCGCGCTACCAGGCGCTGGCCGATCAGCACCAGGGCTTCGCCGTGCCGGCGCCGGTGCTGGAGTTCCTCGCCCGCAGCGTCGGCCAGAGCGGGCGCGACCTCGATGGCGCGCTGAACAAGCTGCTCGCCTTCAACCAGCTCACCGGCGAGCCGGTGACCCTGGAGATGGCCGAGAACGCGGTGAAGGACCTCGTCCGCCCGGCCGACCCCAAGCGGGTGCGGGTGGACGACATCCTGCGCGTGGTCTCCAAGCACTACAACGTGTCGCGCGCCGACCTGCTGTCCCAGCGCCGCACCGCCACCGTGGTGAAGCCGCGCCAGATCGCCATGTATCTGGCCAAGACCCTCACCCTGCGCTCGCTGCCGGAGATCGGCCGGCGCTTCGGCGGGCGCGACCACACCACCGTGCTGCACGCGGTGCGCAAGATCGACGGCCTGATCGCCACCGACCGGGCGCTGGCGGACGAGATCGAGGTGCTGAAGCGCCTCACCCTGGAAGCCTGAGCCGCGCGCCGGGCCAGCGCCTGCGCGGCGTTGTGCGAAATCCGGCGCCATGCCCGCTTTAATCGCACTGCGGGCCTTGCCTTGGCGCGCCGCGGGCGGCAATGTCGGCGGCCCGGCGCCCGTCCCGGCGGGCGCCCGCGCAAGGGGACATCCGTCCCTCCGCGTGCCAGCCACCCGGTGAACGCACCCCGTCGGTTCCGGCGGGCGCGGCGGACGCCTTTCCCGAACGACGAGGCGGACCTGACCTGCGGGGTTCAAGATCCTGCGGCCGGCCGGCTCGGAAGCGAAGAGTGAACGGGTCAGGACCATGAAGGTCACCGTCGAGCGCGCCGAGCTTCTCAAATCGCTCAGCCACGTGCATCGCGTGGTGGAGCGGCGCAACACCATCCCGATCCTCGCCAACGTGCTGATCAAGGCCGGCCCCGGCGGGCTCGAGCTGAAGGCCACCGACCTCGATCTCGAGGTGGTGGAGGGCGTGACGGCCGAGGTCGGCCAGCCGGGCGCCACCACGGTGCCGGCCCACGTGCTCTACGACATCGTCCGCAAGCTGCCCGAGGGGGCGCAGGTGCAGCTGGAGGCCGGCGGCGACCGCGGCACCCTCACCGTGCGCGCCTCCCGCGCCCGGTTCCAGCTCCAGACCCTGCCCGAGGCCGATTTCCCGGACCTCGCCGCCGGCGAGTTCTCCCACACCTTCAAGGTGAAGGGCGCGGACTTCCGCCGCCTGGTGGACAAGACCCAGTTCGCCATCTCCACCGAGGAGACGCGCTACTATCTGAACGGCATCTACCTGCACGTCACCGAGGGCGCGGGCGGCAAGTCCATGCTGCGCGCGGTGGCGACCGACGGCCACCGCCTCGCCCAGGCCGAGCTGGAGGCGCCGCAGGGCGCGGCCGGCCTGCCGGGCGTGATCGTGCCGCGCAAGACCGTGGCCGAGATCCAGAAGCTGCTGGAGGACAAGGAAGCGGAGGCCACCGTCTCCCTGTCCGCCACCAAGATCCGCGTGCAGGTGGGCGCCATCGTGCTCACCTCCAAGCTGATCGACGGCACCTTCCCGGATTATGGGCGGGTGATCCCCCAGGGCAACGACAAGACCCTCAACGTGGACAAGGACGAGTTCGCCGCCGCGGTGGACCGCGTCTCCACCGTGTCCAGCGAGCGCGGACGGGCGGTGAAGCTCTCCCTCACCGAGGGCAAGATGACCCTGTCCGTGACCAATCCGGATTCGGGCAGCGCCACCGAGGAGCTGGAGGTGGAGTATTCCGCCGAGCCGCTCGATATCGGTTTCAACTCGCGCTACCTGCTGGACATCACCTCGCAGCTCGAGGGCGACACGGCGGAGCTGAAGCTCGCCGATCCCGGCTCGCCCACGCTGGTGCGCGATTCCACCAAGACCGACGCGCTCTACGTCCTCATGCCCATGCGGGTGTGAGGCGGCGGCCGCGCGGTTGCCGTTCCGCCGTCCCGGTCGATTCGGCGGGGCGGAGGCTCCGCCGGCGTGTACCGGTCGGGCATGCCTCGATCCCGCGCCGAGGTTCCGTGCCCGATGCTCGTCCGCGTCCGGACGCCACGGGATTGAGCCAAATCTTCGGGCCAGCGCTTCGAGCCCAGCCCGGAAGCGACCATCCTGACGCGCGGGCGCTCGGCGGGGATCTCGCCCCAAGGCTCTCCTCTCCCCGGACCGGCGCCTTGAGCGCGGGCCGGATCTGTCCTCGGGCCGGGCCGATGCTGCGGTGGCGGTCCTCCGCTGCCATGGCGTGGTCATGCGGCCCACGCTCCCTGTCCCGCATCGCGGCCGAACCTCATGCCCCATGCCGCCGTCCTGAAGCTCTCCCTCACCGCCTTCCGCTCCTATGGCGCGGCGCAGGTGAGTGTCGGCGCGGGTGCGGGCGGGAACGCGGGGCCGGTGGTGCTCACCGGGCCGAACGGCGCGGGCAAGACCAATGTGCTGGAGGCCATCTCCTTCCTCTCCCCCGGGCGCGGCCTGCGCCGGGCGCAGCTGGCCGAGGTGGGCCATCGCGCCGGGGATCGCCATGGCGATGACGCTTCCGGACCGGCAACGCCCTGGGCGGTCTCGGCGCTGGTGGAGGGGGCGCTGAGCGAGGCACGCCTCGGCACCGGGTTCGATCCCGCGCAGGAAGGCGGCCAGCGGCGCTGCCGCATCGATGGCGAGCCGGCGCCCTCCGCCAACGCCTTCCTCGATCACCTCAAGGTGCTGTGGCTGACCCCGGAGATGGACGGCCTGTTCCTTGGTCCGCCCGGCGAGCGGCGGCGCTATCTGGACCGGCTGGTGCTGGCGGTGGACGGCAGCCACGGCACCCGCGTCAACGGGCTGGAGCGGGCGCTCCGGTCGCGCAACCGGCTCTTGGAGGAGAACGGCTCGGCCCGCTTCCTCGATGCGGTGGAGCACGAGGTGGCGGAGCTGGCGGTGGCGGTGGCGGCGGCGCGGCTGGAGACGGTGGCGCGCCTCGGCGCCGAGATCGCCGCCCATCGCGACGGGGCCTCCCCCTTCCCTTCGGCCCAGCTGGCGCTGGACGGGGCGGTGGAGCGCCTCATTGCCGATCATCCTGCGCTGGAGGTGGAAGACCGCTACCGCGCGATCCTGCGCGAGGGCCGCGGGCGCGACCGCGCCGCCGGGCGCACGCTGGAGGGGCCGCACCTCACCGATCTTGCCGTGCGCCACGCGGAGAAGGGGCTGCCGGCGGCGCGCTGCTCCACCGGGGAGCAGAAGTCGCTGCTGATCGGCCTGACCCTGTCCCACGCACGCCTCGTGAGCGCCATGCAGGGCCTCTCCCCCGTGCTGCTGCTGGACGACGTGGTGGCCTATCTCGACGCCGACCGCCGCGCCGGCCTGTTCGAGGCGCTGCGGCGTCTCGGCGCGCAGGTGTGGATGACAGGGGCCGACCCTGCCGCCTTCGCCGCGCTGGAGGGGGCGGAGCGGTTCACGGTGGCGCCGGGCGTCATCGCCCGCGCCTGAGGCGGGGCAGTGCCGTCCTGCGCGCCGGAGCGTGACCGGCGCTGCGCTCGGCGCCCGGACAGCGTGTTGGCGCGGGACGCCCGGGCGTTCGCCCCGATGCCTGAACCGGGGAGCCGCCCGCGCGGGCCCTTCCGGTGGCGACGCGGCTGAATTAAAAGGCCGTCATGCCCATCCGCCCCGCCACCCCCGACGACATCCCCGCCATCGCTGCCATCTATGACGAGGCCGTGCGCACCGGCACCGCATCGTTCGAGCTGACCCCCCCGGGCGTCGCCGAGATGGCGCGCCGCCACGCCGCGCTGGTGGAGGGAGGCTATCCCTATCTGGTGATGGAGGAGGCGGGCACGATCCTCGGCTATGCCTATGCCGGCGCCTTCCGCCCGCGCATCGCCTATCGCCACACGGTGGAGAATTCCATCTATGTGGCGCCGGCGGCGCAGGGCCGCGGCATCGGCCGGGCGCTGCTGGAGGCGCTGGTGGAGGAATGCGCCGCGCGCGGCTTCCGCCAGATGGTGGCGGTGATCGGCGACAGCGCCAACACCGGCTCCATCGCGCTCCACGCCGCGTGCGGCTTCGCGCATGTGGGGGTGCTCGCCGCCACCGGCCTCAAGTTCGGCCGGTGGATCGACACGGTGCTGATGCAGCGCGCCCTCGGCTCCGGCGCGGCGGGCGTGCCGGAGGAGGCGGATCTCGGCTTCAGCGGGTGATCAGCGTGCCCGCGCCGTGGTCGGTGAGCAGCTCCAGCAGCACCGCGTGCGGCACCTTGCCGTCGAGGATGACCACGCCTTCCACGCCCTTCTCCAGGGCATAGATGCAGGTCTCCACCTTCGGGATCATGCCGCCGGAGATGGTGCCGTCGGCGATCAGAGCCCGCGCCTCGGTGACGGTGAGGCGGGGGATCAGCTGCTTGTTCTTGTCCAGCACGCCCGGCACGTCGGTGAGCAGCAGGAAGCGCTTGGCCCCGAGCGCGCCGGCGATGGCCCCAGCGAAGGTGTCGGCGTTCACGTTGTAGGTGCCGCCATCCACCGCCGCCGCCACCGGGGCGAGCACGGGGATGAGGTCCCGGCCGAGGATCTGGTCGAGCACGGTGGTGTCCACCGTGTCGGGCTCGCCGACGAAGCCGAGGTCCACCTCGTGCGCGTCGTCGCCGCCGTTGGAGACGAGCACGCGGTGCGCCTTGCGGGCGCGCACCATGTTGCCATCCTTGCCGCACAGGCCGATGGCGGTGCCGCCGGCCTCGTTGATGAAGCCGACGATCTGCTTGTTGATGGAGCCGGCCAGCACCATCTCGACGATCTCGACCGTGGCCTTGTCGGTGATGCGCAGGCCGGCGGCGAACTCGGACTTGATGCCGAGCTTCTGCAGCATGGCGCCGATCTGCGGCCCGCCGCCGTGCACCACCACCGGGTTCACGCCAGACTGCTCGAGCAGCACGATGTCCTGCGCGAAGGTGCGCGCGCCCTCCTCGCCGCTGATAGCATGGCCGCCGTACTTCACCACGACGATGGCGTCGTCGTAGCGCTGCATGTGCGGCAATGCGCGGGCCAGAACCTCGGCCTGCAGCTGGGCATCCGAAACGGCGGTGGAATCGGTCATGACGGGCTCGCTCGTGGTCGGCGGTTGCTGGCCGCCGGGGCGGCGCCCTTCTAGAGCATTTTCGCGCGGAGGGGAAACCGGATCCCATGAAGAAAATGCGACAACTCAAGCCCCTAGGCGTTGCCTTGAATCCCGGCGGAGGCGGGCACGGGGCGCCGGCAGCGTGGTCCGGAGGAAGTGCGTGCCGTCGGCGCGGCAACGCGCTACATTCCGCAGGGTTAGTCTTCCCCCGGTCGCGGAAAGGTGATCTGAAGCGGCCACCGGGCCAACACATTCGCGGCGCCAGAGCCTCCGCCACCGGATGCGGCCCCGGCCCCGCCCGCTGCAGCCTGCCCCTCGAGCCATCGCCAGAGACTAGCACGGCCCCACATGACCGCCATTCTGCCCGCCGCACATCCCGCCGCCTCCGGCCCTCACCACCCGCCGCCGGAACGCCGCCCGCATGACCTGCGGCGCCGCTCGATCCTGTTGCTGTTCGTGGCCTGCCTGGTGCTGGTGGCGATCCCCATCGTCACTCATCCGATCCCGCCCCTGTCGGACTACGTGAACCACCTCGCGCGCATGCACGTCATCGCCGTGCTGCCCGAGGACAAGGACATCGCGCGGTTCTACCACCTCAGCTGGTCGATCCTGCCCAACCTGATGATGGACCTGGTGGTGCCGGTCATCGACCGGGTGGTGAACATCTACGCCGCCGGCGAGATCTACACGCTGATGTGCTTCGCGCTCATCACCGGCGGCACGCTGGCGCTGAACCGGGCGCTGTTCGGCCTGTGGTCGGCGCTGCCGCTGCTGGCGTTCCCGCTGCTGTACAACGGCATCTTCCTCATCGGGGTGATGAACTATTACTTCGGCATCGGCCTGATGCTGTGCGCGCTGGCCGCATGGGTCTACCTGCGCGACCGGCCGTGGCCTTGGCGCTACGGGGTCTCGATCCTCTTCATCATCGCCCTGTTCTTCTGCCACCTGTTCGCCGCCGGCGTGTACGGCGTCGGCATCCTGGCGTTCGAGCTCGACCGCCTGCGCCAGACCCGCGGCCGCCCGCTCGGGCCGCGGCTCGTGGCGTTCGTCACGGCGGGGTTGCCGTTCGCACTGATCGTGCCGCTGCTGATCGCCAGCCCCACCTGGGGCCTGTCCGGCGAGAACTCCTGGGAGCCGCAGGGCAAGGTCGCCGGCATCGAGATGGTGGTGAACCTCTATTTCGATTACGTCGCCATCGCCCTCACCAGCGTGGTGGTGCTGGCCGGCCTGTGGGCGGCGCGCCACCGGCTGCTGCACATCCATTCCATGATGCTGCCGCTGGTGCTGGTGGCTGGCGCGGTCTATCTCGCCATGCCGCGCGTGGTGTTCGCCACCTACATGGCGGACCAGCGCTTGCCGGTGGCCATCGCCTTCCTCGTGCTCGCGGCCATGCGGGTGGACCTGCGCAACCGCCTCGCCCGGCGCGGCTTCGCGGTGGTGCTGATCCTGATGGTGGCGGTGCGCGTGGGCGAGGTGCAGGTGGTGTGGGACCGCCTGTCCCAGTGGACGGTGGCGTTCCGCCAGTCGGTGAACCTCATCAAGCCCGGCTCGCGCATCCTCGTCGCCTATGCCGACGTGCAGGGCGGCAACGACCCCTCCGATCTCGGCCTGGTGCACGCCGCCTGCCTCGCCATGATCGAGAAGTCGTCGCTGGTCACCACCGCTTTCACGGTGAAGGGCAAGCAGATCCTGCGCACCAACCAGCCCTACCGCAGCCACGTGGACACCGAGGACGGCACCCCGCCGCAGATCGAGCAGCTGCTCATCACCGAGGAGGAGCCCACCGCCGACGGTCCGCGCTACTGGGACCTCTGGCCCCAGCATTTCGATTATGTCTATGTGCTGTTCACCGAGCGGGGCGCGCCGAATCCCGACAGCGACCGCCTCAAGCTGCTGTTCGAGGGCGAACGCTTCCAGCTCTACCAGGTGATCCCGCCGGCCGCGCCGCCCTCCTGAGGGCGGTGTCACGCCGGCGTCATCCTTCGGTGCAAGGCAGGCCGGCCCGGCCGATCCGTGGAGCCAAGATGGAAACCGTCCTCACCAACGCGCGCCTCATCCTCGACGACGGCGTCGTCGCCGGCACGCTCACGGTGCGGGACGGCCGCATCGCCGCGGTGGACGGCGGGCGCAGCCAGCTGCCGGCGGCGGTGGATTGCGAGGGCGACTTCATCGCTCCCGGCATCATCGATCTGCACACCGACGCGCTGGAAGGCCATTTCGTGCCGCGCCCGCGCGTGGTCTGGCCCGATGCCCGCGCCGCCGCCCTCGCCCATGACGGGCAGGCGGTGGCGAGCGGCATCACCACCGTGTTCGACGCCATCTGCGCCGGCGGCTTCGACCAGGCGAAGGCCGAGCGGCGCGAGCTGTTCCAGGTGATGCTGGACGCGGTGGAGGCGGGCGGCGGCCTGTTCCGCGCCGACCACCGCATCCACCTGCGCTGCGAGATGACCGACCCCGACCTCATCGAGCTGGTGGAGCCGGCGCTGGAGCGGCGGTCCCTCGCCTTCGCCTCGCTCATGGACCACACCCCCGGCGCCCGCCAGTGGCGCAACGTGGAGGTGCTGCGCAACTTCCTGCTGGGCATCGGCAAGGAAGCCGAGGAGGCCGAGCGCGAGATCGCCGAGCGCACCGCCCGCGGCCGCGCCAACGTGGAGCGCAATTTCGCCCCGCTGGCCGACATGCTGGCTGCGACCGGGCTGATCATGGCGAGCCACGACGACACCACCGACGACCATGTGGAGCAGGCGGTGGCCGCCGGCTGCACCGTGAGCGAGTTCCCCACCACCCGCGAGGCGGCGGTGGCGGCGCGTGCCGCCGGCCTCGCCACCATCGGCGGCGCGCCCAACGTGGTGCGCGGCGGCTCCCACTCGGGCGGCGTCGCCATGGGCGCGCTGGCGCAGGAGGGGCTGGTGGACGCCCTCGCCTCCGACTACGTGCCGGCCAGCCTGCTGCAGGCGGCGACGCGGCTGCACCTCGCCGACGCCATGCCGCTGGCCGATGCCATGGCCCTCGTCACCCGCAATCCCGCCCGCATGGCCGGCCTCGATGATCGCGGCCGCCTCGTCGAGGGCCTGCGGGCCGACCTGCTGCGCTTCCGCATCGTCGAGACCACGCCGGTGGTCCGCCAGGTGCTGGTGGAAGGCGCGCGGGTGTTCTGACCGCGGGCGGCTCGCGGACCCGCCCGGCCGTCACCGGCGGGCCCCCGCGCACAGGACTGGATGCGGCGTCGGGAGCCCGGTCGGCCGCGGTGCCGGCTGGGCCGCGCGTCCGCCGCCCCTGGCCCGGATTCGGCGTGGCGTCGGAAGAGGGCAGCGCTGCTGCGTTCCCGGCGCGGGACCGGGTCGCGTCGTCATCGCCTTGCCCCGTAGCCGCTGGGCGCTCAGGGTCCTGAGGCCGCGCCAACGATCAGCGGATACGCCGCGCCTCTTTCGCGTCGCCCCTGCATGGGTGCTTCTTTACGGCTGGGGGGTGCGCCCCTTGCCGATGCCGCCCCGATCCCCTGCGGACGTCCCGCGTGTTGCCGCAATCGCCGGGCACCCGCATCAGCCATCGGAAGCAGCCACGGGGCGGCGCCGCAGCGGCGAGGAGAGGCATGATGCAGTCGATGAGGATGCGGGCGCGCGTGGTCCGGAGCGAGAGGCGCCTGCGCGCCGGGGCCATCGGCACCCTGCTGGCCCTGATGCTCGCGGTGCCGGCCGTGGCGGGGGATTTCGCCGACGGCGATGCCGGCGGCCCCGATCAATGGCGGGTCGTGGGCCTATCGGCGGGCGACACGCTCGCCGTGCGGGCCGCGCCGGGGCGGTCCCATGCCGAGGTCGCGCGGGCGGGGGAGGGCGCGCAGCTCGCCAATCTGGGCTGTCGCCGCACCTCGGCCGGCCGCTGGTGCAAGGTCCGCACGATGGCCGGCGTCACCGGCTGGGCCTATGGCCGCTATCTGAGGGAGTGAAGGCGCCGCCGGTGCCCGCCCGCACCGGGCGGGGCGACAGGCCCGGATGGCGCGGCGCCGTTCCGTGCCGGGGCCTCATCGGCGGATTGCCGACGCTGGTTCCGACACATGTGTCCGGACCGGGCTTGACCCGGAGGACGGCAGGCTTCCGGCGCCGAAAGGCCGCGCCGGGCCTTCACGTTCCGGCTCGCGCGCCAGTCCCGCGTCCGGCGCCCGGGGCCACCCGGCGCTGCTCAGAACAGCGGCGGCACGTAGCCCACGGGGAACCCGGCCAGCTTCAGCGCGCCGGCATCGAAGCCGAGGGCGAACAGGGCGCCCTTGCGGCCTTCCACCTGCGTTGGCTTGCCCACCATGGCGAGCGCGGAGACGATGGGCGCCACGTCGCGGGGGATCACGCCGGCCTTGTCCAGCCCCTGCACCAGGTCGCTGATGCCGGCGAAGGCGAGATCCAGCTTGCCGTTGAGCTGTCCCTGCGCGTCGAGGGCCACGGCCCCGGTGGCGCTGATCGCGACCTTCGGCGCGGTGATGACGAAGCGGTCCAGCTTGGCCACGCCTCCGGCCGCCGCCCAGGCGCGCAGCCGCTGCGCCACCGGCATGGGCCGCAGGTCGGCGGAGGCGGTGACGGTGCCCTGCAGCGTCATGTCCACCGGGCCGGCGACGCCGAGGGCGGCCAGCAGCGCGCTTTCCCCGCCCTTCAGGCCGGCGGCGTAGTCCACCCCGTCGGGCTTGCCGTCGGTGGTGGGAGCGCGGCGGGCGTGGAATTCGAACAGGTGCGCGGACAGCAGCGGACGGGCGGCTGCGCCGGTAGCGCCGGTGGCGCCCGACAGCTCCAGCCGCGGCTCATGCGCCTGCACCGACAGGCGCTGCGGCTGGCCGGAGAGGTCACCCACCCCGCTCATCTGCAGCAGAGCCCAGTTGGCGGCATAGGCCTCGCCGGTCACGAGGTCCTCCACCCGCGCGGGGCCGGTGAACTCGGCCACGATGTGGCTCGGCGCCCACACCTGCGCCACCGCCTGGGCGGAGACCGCGGTGAAGCGGAAGGCGTCGCCGCCGCGCGTCTGTAGGCTCGGCGCGCGACAGCGCAGCTCGAAGCGGAAGGGGAAGCCGGCGAGGCTGCGGTCGCCGCAGCTCCATACCCGTCCCAGTTGGGCCTCGCGGCCGATCCAGGCGTCGATCTCGCGCTCGGCCCGGTTGGCGGCATAGAACCACAGGCCGGACCAGAGCACCGCGAGGATCACCAGCAGCGCGAGCGGCACGATGACGATCCAGGGCTTGCGGCGGGGCGAGGGGGCTTCGGCTGCGGTCATGAACGTCCTCGGTCTCGGGCGCCGGCTGCACGCTGGCTTGCGGTGGCCGGTGCCGGCTGTTAGGCGACGCTCCGGCGGTTCTGTCAACGGCGCGGTGCGTCCGGCGCGGCGGGCCGCCCTGAACCGGAGGCGGATCGGACGCGATGGGCGAAGATGGCGCGGCAGCGCGCGGCGATGTCTGGGTGTTCGCCTACGGCTCTCTCATGTGGAACCCCGGCTTCGCCTTCGCGGAACGGTGCGAGGCGCGCCTGACGGGGGCGCACCGGGCGCTGTGCGTCTATTCGTTCCACCATCGCGGCACGCCGGAGCAGCCGGGGCTGGTGCTGGGGCTGGATCTGGGCGGCGCCTGCCGCGGCATCGCCTATCGGGTGGCGGCGGCGGACTGGCCCGCGACCCACGCCTATCTCACCGAGCGCGAGCAGATCTCCGGCGTGTACCGCGAGGTGCACCGGCGCATCCGCCTGCTGGATGGCTCGGACCGCGACGCGCCGGCGGTCGCCTATCTGGTCAACCGTGCCCACACGCAGTACGCGCGCGGCCTCTCGCTCGAGCACCAGCTGCATCTGGTGCGTCGCTCGCACGGCAAGTCGGGGCCGAACACGGAATATGTGCTGGCCACGGTGCGGGCGCTGGAGAACCTCGGCATCCACGACAGCGGGCTGGCCTTCATCGCCCGCCATCTGGCGGGACCGGCCGTCTCCGGCGATCTCGATCCGCCCGGCGGCGATGCGGCGGACCGCACGGGCTGAGGCCGGAGGATCAAGCAGCGCGGCGGCAGCACGCGGGCGGGGTTTCGGAGTGGACGATGCCGGCGGGCCTTGGGGTGGGCCGATCCGGCCGGCGCCGGGCCGCTGACCCGCCGATCCGGATGGGGGCGCACCTCTGTGCCGGGCGCACCGGCGGCACGAGGCAGGGTGCATACTCGATCCGCCCCCGCGGCGATGCAGCTGACCGCACGGGCTGAGGCCGGCGGATCAAGCGGTGCGGCGGCAGCACGCGGCCGGGGCTCTGAGCGGATGGTGCCGGCCGCCTTGGCGTGGGCCGATCCGGACGGCGCCGGGCCACTGACCAACCGATCCAGATGAGGGCGCACCCCTCTGTGCCGGGCGCACCGGCGGCCCGAGCCTGGGTGCAGACTCGATCCGCCCCACGGCGATGCGGCGGACCGCACGGGCTGAGGCCGGCGGATCAAGCGGTGCGACGGCAGCACGCGGCCGGGGTTTCGGAGTGGACGATGCCGGCGCGCCTTGGCGTGGGCCGATCCGGACGACGCCGGGCGACTGACCAACCGATCCGGATAGGGGGCACAGCCCAGTGCCGGGCGCACCGGCGGCGCGAGCCAGGATGCAGACTTGATCCGCCCCCGCGGCGATGCGGCGGGCCGCACGGGCTGAGGCCGGCGGATCAAGCGGTGCGACGGCAGCACGCGGCCGGGGTTTCGGAGTGGACGATGCCGGCGCGCTTTGGCGTGGGCTGATCCAGACGGCGCCGGGCCACTGACCCGCCGATACGGATGGGGGCGGCCGCCTGTGCCGGGCGCACCGGCGGCGCGAGGCAGGATGGCATAGCGGAGGGCGCGCTTGCACGCTCAGCGGTGACCGGTCGGAGCAAGGAGGGGTTTTCGTGCCGGGGGCGGGTAACCCAGTATCCGGCGCCTGGCGCCTGGCGTGGGCGCTGAATCAATGGAGTTCAGGGGAGGTGCGTTCGCCAGAGGCAGGCATTTGGCCCCGACATCTGGCCCCGGGCATTTCACCCTGAGGTCCTTCACCCCCGAGGCATTCGGCCCTCAGGCGCTCCACCCCTCAAGCGGTTCGGCTCCAGCCTTCATGCCGGCGCGGTGGCTCGCGCGCTGGGTTTGCCCCGGCAGTCGGGCGGGCGTGATCGGCCCCTGTCAGGCCGCGTGGCGGCGGTCCGGACGGCAGCGGAGGGGGACGACGGGAACCGGCAGTCCGGCGGCGCGGGCCGAGAGCCGGGCGGAGCCGCGCTCCAGCAGCCGACGCAGCAGCGGCGCATCCTCCTCGCCGAAGACATGCACGTGGATCTCGTCCGCGCGCATACGCTCGGCGGCGAGGCGTGCCGGCTCGCCGGCGGGGCCGGCCCACATGGCGATGGAGCCCGCCGGCGTGCGCCGGGTGACCAGCGCCAGCGCGTCCGGATAATCGGGACAGGCGGTGGACGGATACACCGAGAACACATGGCGCGCGCCGTTCTCGTCGCGCCAGAAACGATAGCGCGCACCGAGCCCGCCGACCTTCAAACCATTGAGGTTGCCGGCATCAACGAGGGGGACGAGGAGCGAATCAGTTGCGTTCATGAGAACGAAACTAGAACGATCCGCCGCCCTCGATCAAGAGTTTTCCACAGGGGTGGACAACGGGGATGACTGAGTGCTTCCGGAGGCACCTGCGGCGCGCTCCCGCAGGTGCTCCGGCGCGTTCTTTCCAAGCGCCTTCAGCCCCTCTTCCAGCAGCCGGTCGCTGGCGGTCTCGATGTCCTGCTCCAGCCGGGCCATGAAGGCGGCGCGGCCGAGGCCGGGCGGGATGGGCGGCAGCACTTCCACCAGGATGGTGCCGGGCCGCCGCAGCAGGGCGCGGCGCGGCCAGTAGAGGCCGGAATTGAGCGCGACCGGCAGGCACGGCACGCCGAGGCTGGAATAGAGGTGCGCCACGCCGAACTTGTAGTCGGGCGGCGCTCCGGCGGCGCGGCGGGTGCCTTCCGGGAAGATCAGGATTTGCCGGCCCTCGGCCATGTCGGCCTTGGCGCGGCGGGTCATGGCCTTCAGCGCGCCCGAGCCGCCCTTGCGGTCCACCGGGATCATCCGCGCCTTGGCGGCAAACCAGCCGAACACCGGAATGCGCATCAGCTCCTGTTTCAGGATGAAGGCGGGATCGGAGAACAGCGGCAGCAGCGCGAACGTCTCCCACGCCGACTGGTGCTTGGCGGCGATCAGCAGCGGGCCGGGCGGGATGTTCTCGAGGCCGCGGAATTCCGCCTTCGTGCCCACCAGCACGCGCAGCAGCCAGCTGTTCGTCGCCACCCACCACATGACGCCGGTACGCCACAGGGTGTGGCGGGAGATGAACGGCAGCAGCGGCAGGAACGCCAGCATGTAGAGCGTGGTCACCGCGTAGAAGGCGACCTGGAAGGCGAGCGAGCCGAGCACGCGCGGGACAATCACGTCGGGTTTCTCCATGGCCGCCGCTCAGCGCGACAGGCTTGCCTCCGCGGGGCGCGTCACGGGGTGCGAGGCCGGTGGGCGGGCGGGCGTCGCCATGGCGGAAAGCGCCTCCACCTGCGCCGGCGCGCCGGGCCGGGAGGCCGGGATCTGGGCCGCAGGGATTTGGGCGGCGGGCGCGAGCGATGCCGGCGCCTGCGTGGCCGGCCCGGGCGCGGGGGATGCCTGCGGCGGTGCGCCGGCCCCCGCCACGGCCTGCGCCGGGCGGATCTTCACCGTGGCCATGATGAACTTCACATATTCCTTCGCCAGCAGCTTCAGCGTGCCGGGATCGCTCCACCAGCGCTCGGGCTGGGTGCGGGTGGTGACCACGGGATAGGCCACCAGCTCCACCTCCGGCAAGGCGCGGCCCAGCTCCATCATGGCGCGCGGCATGTGCCAGGAGGAGGTGACCACCACCAGCGAGCGGAAGCGCCGGTCGCGTGCCCATTCCGCCGCCTCCAGCGCGTTGCCGCGGGTGTTCAGCGCCTTGTGGCCGAGATCGATGCAGCAGCCGAGCAGGTGCTCGCCGTCGGGCAGGGCGCGGCGCATCTCCTCGGTGGAGGTGGAGGGGTTCACGCCGGTGATGAGCAGGCGCCGCCCGCGTCCTTCCGCCAGCAGGCCCACCGCATCGACGATGCGCGAGGGGCCGCCGGTGAGGACGACGATGGCGTCCGCCGACTTCACGGCCACCGGCTCGCGGGCGGCGATCTGGGCGGTGAAGGCGATGAAGCCGGCCGCCGCCGCCACCCCGCCGAGGCCGGCGAGCAGCACCAGGCCCACCGCGATCCGCCGCAGCGTGCGGGACCGGCGCGGGCGCGCTCCCGCCTGCGTCCGGCCGGTGGCGGGACGCACGGTAGCGGGTTGCTGCGGTCGCGCCGCGGGTCTGCCGGCGTTGGACATGGTCATGGACTTAACCATGCCGGCGGAATGCGGCAGAGGCGAGGAAAGGAGCGGCCGCGCGCCGGCCCGCCCAGCTTCATTGGATCGTCCTCAACGTCCGGTAAACGGTCACCCGCGAGGTGAGCGCGGTGGCGAGCGCCACGATCCCCACCGCCAGCGCGATGCCGAGGAAGCCGGCGATGCCGGGATTGAGCCACGCCACCACCGTCGGCAGCTCCGGATCGCCGGCGAGGCCGAGCCGGGGCAGCGCCGCCAGCACGCCGAACACGGCCGCCGCCGCCACCCCGCCGATGACGCCGCCCTGGGCGCCGATCTTCAGGAAGTGGCGCTGGAACTGGGCGGCGATGAAGCCGTCGCGCGCGCCCACGAAGTGCAGCACCTCCACCACCTGCCGGTTGGTGGCCACCGCCGCCCGGGTGGCGAACACCACCGAGAGCACTGTGGCGAGGCCCACCAGCACCAGGAGCACGATGCCCACCAGCATCACCGCGTCGGTCACCGCCACCAGGCGGCGCGACCAGCCGCGATGGTCGTCGAGGGTGGCGGTGGGGATCTTGTCGGTGAGGGTGCGGCGCAGGCGGGCGAGCTCTACCTGGCCGGCGCCGTCGAGCCGCAGCACCACCACGCGCGGCACCGGCAGGTCGCCGAGGTCCAGCCCCGAGCCGAGCCACGGCTCCAGCAGGCGGGCGGTCTCCTCGGCGGTGAGGACGTGGGCGTCGGCGATGCCCGGGGAGCGGCGGGCAATGTCGGCGGCGGCCTGCACCTGGGCGTCGGTGGTGGCCTTGTCGCCGGCGCGGATCTGGATCGTCACCTCGCGCGTCACGTCGGAGCGCCATTGCCCGGCGGTGGCGCGCACCGCCACGGCAGTGCCGATGGTGAGGCCGGCGAGGAAGGTCATGATGGCCACCACCGCCACCAACGCCCGCCCGGCGATGGTGGCCGAGGGCACGATGGAGGTCTGCCCGCGCGCCTTGGCGGGCCGCGCCTCCTCGCCCGGCGCGGCGGCGGTCGCGGGCTTGCGGTCGGGGCGGGCGGCGTCAGTCGTAGACATAGAGGCGGCCGTCGGCGATCACGAGGCGGCGGGCGTCGTACTGGTCCATGAGCGCGATGTCATGGGTCGCGAGCAGGACCGACGTGCCGGACTTGTTGAGCTCGATGAACAGGCGCAGCAGGCGCCGGGCGAGGGTGGGGTCCACATTGCCCGTGGGCTCGTCGGCGAGCAGGAACTCGGGCCGGCCGATGAGGGCGCGGGCGATGGCGGCGCGCTGCTTCTCGCCGCCCGAGAGCACCGGCGGCAGAACGTGCATGCGCTCGCCCAGCCCCACCCAGCTCAGGATCTCGGTGACCTCCGCGCGATAGCTCGCTTCCTCCTTGCCGAGAACGCGCAGGGGCAAGGCGACGTTCTCGTAGGTGGTGAGGTGGTCGAGCAGGCGGAAGTCCTGGAACACGATGCCGATGCGCCGGCGCAGCACCGCCACCTCGTCGGGATCGAGCGAGGAGACGTCGCGGCCGAACAGGGTGATGAGCCCGCGCGTCGGCTTCAGCGAGAGGAACAGGAGGCGCATCAGCGTGGTCTTGCCCGCGCCCGAAGGGCCGGTGAGGAACTGGAACGAATTGGGCTCGATGCCGAAGGAGACATCCTTCAGCACCTCGGGCCCCATTCCGTATCTCAGGCCGACATTCTCGAACCGGACCAACGCCCCGCCCTTCCCTCGAATCGCGCGCGCACAGCTGCGCCCCAACATAGACCAAGCGCGGCCGGCCGCCACCGCCGGCCGGTCCCGCTCGCCGATCCGGCCCCGATCTGGACGCCCCGGGCGGGAAGGTCCATTCTCGGCGGCCCTGCGACAGAGGAATCATGAGCCCGCCCCATATTACCGTCCTCTACGACGAGAACCGCATCGCCGCCCGCAACCATGCGCTGGCGACCGAGATCGCCGCCGCGGCGCCGGAGCGCCTCCTGGCGGTGGCCGTGCTGAAGGGGTCCTTCATGTTCGCGGCGGACCTGCTGCGGGCCATGCACACCTCCGGGCTGGAGCCGGAGGTGGAGTTCGTCCACCTGTCGTCCTACCGGGAGGCGACCATCTCCTCCGGTCAGGTGGAGATCCTGAAGGACGTGGAGAGCGACGTGCGCGGCCGCGACGTGCTGCTCATCGACGACATCCTGGAATCCGGCCGCACCCTCGCCTTCGCCAAGGACCTGCTGATGGCGCGGGGCGCGCGGCGGGTGCTGGTGTGCGTGCTGCTGGAGAAGCCCGGCAAGCGGGCGGTGCACATCAATCCCGATTTCGTCGGCTTCACCTGCCCGGACGTGTTCGTGGTGGGCTACGGCATGGACGTCGCCCACGCCTTCCGGCAGCTCCCCTTCATCGGCCACATCCAGGGTCTGGACTGACGGCGCTTCCCCGCCGCGTCCGCGCCGGCCCTACCTGCCGTTCAGCCGCGCGGCGATCTTCTCGCCGATGGCGTAGGCGCGCTGCTCCAGCAGCACCGGCGTCTCGCAGACATAGGTGAGCGAGCGGGCGCGCTCGTCGAAGATGCGGCTGTCCCATTTCAGCTGCTCTTCGAGGCTCGCCGCCTCCGGCGTCGCGGCGCCTGACGCTTTCGCCGCGCTCACCTTGTCGCCCTCCTCGCGGATGCGGTCGGCGAGCTTCTGCTGGCCGCGCGCGTAGCGCTCGATGCCGCTGACGATGCGCGAGCGCTCGGTGTTGAGGATCTCGTACACCCCCGCCATCACCCGCAGCAGCCCGTCGCGCGCGCCGGCGCCGGCCTGCCTCGAATAGGCATCCAGCAGGCCGTCCACGTCCTCCAGAGGGGTGCGGCGGGAGGCGAGGCGCTGGGCGAGGGTGGCGGCGTCCTGGTCGTCGGTCCACTTGCCGGCGGCGGCCGGGTCCGGCCCGTTCCACACCTGCGCGAGATCGATGGACGGCGTGCGCCGCTGCACGCACGGCCAGTCGGGGTCCTGCGCCGGCTGGGCGGCGGCAGGCGAAACGAGAAGCGCGGCGAGAACCGCGAGGGCGAGGCGGGCAGGCGTCATGCGGCTTCTCCCGGAGGGCCGCCCCGCCGCCCCATCACGCCGCGCCCGGGATCATAGGCGGCGACGGCAAGGGCGAAGAAGACGACGGTGGTGCCGAGGACCACGCAGAAAGAGGTGGGCTCGAACGCGCCATAGAGCGCGTGGCGCACCAGCTCCACCGCATGGGTGAAGGGATTGAGGAGGCAGACGATGTAGAGCGTCTCGCTCGCGTCGCGGATCCGCCACAGGGGGTAGAGGGCGGAGGAGGCGAAGAACATGGGGAAGATGACGAAGTTCATCACGCTGGCGAAATTCTCCAGCTGGCGGATGAGCGAGGAGATGACCAGCCCGATGGACCCCAGCATCAGCCCCGTCAGAACGAAGGCGGGCAGCGCGGCGAGATAGCCGAGGGGCGGCATCTCCACCTCCCACAGCCGGGCGATGGCGAGGAAGACATAGACCTGCGCCAGCGACACCGCGACCCCGGCCACCAGCTTGGAGAACAGGAGGAACCAGCGCGGGAACGGGCTCGTCAGCAGCACCCGCATGGAGCCCACCTCCCGGTCGTAGACCATGGAGAGGGAGGACTGCATGCCGTTGAACAGCTGGATCATCACCGCAAGGCCGGGCGTCACATAGACCTCGTAGAGCACGTAGGTCTCGTAGGGCGGGATGATCGAGACGCCGAGCACGCTGCGGAATCCGGCGGCGAAGATGAACAGCCAGACCAGCGGCCGCACCAGCGCCGAGAGGAAGCGTTCCTTCTGCTGCACGAAGCGCGTGAGCTCGCGCGCCACGATGCCGGCGAGGCACACCAGATGCCCCGCCGCGCCCAGCGGACGGGGCACGGGCGCTGCCGGGCGGGGTGGGAGCTGGCGGAGCGGGGTGTCGGGGTGCGCCGGTGCTGTTCCGGGCCGCGGGGAACCGGCGTCCGGCGAAGCCGAGGGGACGGGATCGGAAGGCACGGGCTCCCGGGGCGGGGCGTCGCGACGTCCGGCGTCGGCGTGCGGCGAGTGGGTGCGCGGCGACGCCGGGCGGGCTGCACCGGCGGGCGCGGGCTGGGCCTGCGGGGCGCCTTGCCGCGCGACATCGCCTTGCTGCCCCGCGTCGCGGCGCGGCGCATCGGCTCCGGGGCCATCGCCGGGCGGATCGTCGGGCCGCGGCACGGGCGCGCTCATGCGGCGGCTCCCGGCGGGCCGGCGGTGAGCGCGCGGAAGGCCGCCTCCAGCGCGGCGGTGCCGGCCTCCGCCTCCCGCGCCGGCGGGGCGGGATGGGCGCTGGCGATGGCGCCGGCCGTGCCCGAGGCGATGATGCGGCCGCGATCGAGCACATAGACCTGATCGTCCGGGCGCACCTCGTCGAAGATGTGGGTGGCCCACAGCACCGCCAGCCCTTCCTCCGCCACCAGCCGGCGCACGATCTCGACGATGGCGGCGCGGGAGGCGAGGTCGAGGCCCACGGTTGCCTCGTCGAGCAGCAGGAGGCGCGGGGAATGCACCAGCGCGCGGGCGATTTCCACCCGCCGCGCCTGCCCGCCGGAGAGGGTGCGCACCTTGTCGTCCATGCGCTCTTCCAGCCCGACGGTGGCGAGCATGGCGGCGATGCGCGCCTTCGCCTCGCGCCCGGCGAGGCCGTGCAGGGCGGCGTGATAGGCGAGGTTCTGGCGCACGGTCAGGTCGAGGTCGAGGGTGCGGCTCTGGAACACCACGCCCAGCTCCGCGAGGCCGCCGCAGGGATCGGCGTCAAGGTCGCGGCCGAACAGGCGCACCCGGCCGGCACGGGTGGCGTAGAGCCGGGTCGCCAGCGAGAACAGGGTGGTCTTGCCGGCGCCGTTCGGCCCCAGCAGGGCAACGAAGCCGCCCTGCGGCACACTGAGCGACACACGGTCGAGCGCCCGCCGCGCCCCGAAGGCGTGGCTGACATCCTCGATCTGAAGGGCCGGCGCGGGGGCCGGCGGGTCGCGCACATCCATACGGTCGGTCTTCCGCCCCGCGCCGGAACGCGGGAATGTCCCTATTTCGGCGACACCACCACGCCCCACGGCGCGCCGCCCACCTTGATGGATTTGACCACCTTCTGCTCCGGCACGTCGATCACGGACACGTCGTTGGAATTGCCGTTGGTGGTGAACAGCAGCTTCTCGTCCGGCGTCAAAGCGAGCTGCCACACCCGCTGGCCCACCAGCAGATACTTCTGCACCTCGAACGTCTCCGCATTCACCACCGCCACGCGATTGGCGGGGCCGAGCGCCACGAAGGCGGTCTTGCCGTCCTGCGTCAGCCGCACGCCCACCGGCTGGATCGCCTCCTTGGAGACGCCGGGGATCTTGAAGGAGACCTTGGTGATGATCTTGCGCGTCTCCGGGTCGATCACCGACACCGTGCCGCCGACCTCCGCCGACACCCACAGCCGCTTGCCGTCCCGCGAGAATTCGGCGAAGCGCGGGCGCGCGTCCACCAGCACGTTGGCGACGATCTTGTGGGTCTTGGTGTCGATGAAGTGCGCCATGTTGGTGGTCTCGGAGGTGGCCACGAGGATGGCGCCGTCCGGGCTCACCGCCATGCCTTCCGGCTCGGTGCCCACCGGCACCTGGGCGATGATCTTGTTGGCCTCCACGTCGAGCACGGTGACCTGGTTGTCGTCCTCGTTGGCCACATAGAGCGGATTGCCCGAGGGATGCAGTGCGAACAGCTCCGGGTCCGGCCCGGACTTCAGCTTGCGCAGCACCTTGAGGGAGGCGGGGTCGATGACCTGCACGGAATGGTCATCGCTGGCGCACAGATAGATCACCTTGCCGTCGGGACTGGTGGTGATGCCGCGCGGGCGCCGGCCCACCTTGGCGGTCTGGGTCACCTCCAGCGTGGTGGAATCGATGACGCTGATGGAGTTGCCCCGCTCGTTGGAGACATAGACCGTGAAGGCCGCCGCTGCGTCCGCCGCGAGGAGGGCGGCCGCGCCGGCAAGCAGGGGGGCGAGCCTTCGGGTGAAGATCATGGGGCGTTTCCTCCGGGTCGGCGGCGCTTTGCGCGCGTTCGTTGGCGTTGGTCGGCGTGGTCGGGGCGGCTATTTCAGCCGGCAGCGGGTTTCCCCCTCGTCGGTGCCGAGGGTGTCGAGGGGGGTGCGGCGGTGCAGGAAGCCGTCTTCCGGCGCCACCGAGACGATCCCCAGCGGCTGGGCGATGAGCAGCGGCTGGCGCAGCTGCAGGTCCCACGCGCGCACGCTCACCGGCACGCCCTTGAAGGCGGCGAGGCTGAAGTCCGGCGAGGCGAGGAAGCGGGCGATGGCGGCGGCATCGGCGCCGTGGGTGCGGGTCGCCGCCTCGCCGATCATGCGCACCGCAACCCACGCCTGGTAGTCGGCCGGGCGCATGGGGCGGCTGGCGGCGCGCAGGAAGCGGCTCTGCAGCTGGGCCGAGCCCCAGGCATCCTGCGCCGGATGCCAGGTGCCGGCGGTGAGCCCCTGCGTGCCCGTCACCAGCCGCGGCTCGGCGGTGCGGAAGGGGATGTAATTGCCGAAGTCATTGGCCTCGTCCGCCACCACGATCACATCGGCCTCCACCCCGCGGCTGAACACCAGGGCGTCGGAGCGGGTGATGCTGTCGGAGCGGTCGCGGGCCAGCGGCCCGAAGGTCCAGGGCTTGTCGGCGACGATCTTCAGGCCGAACTTCTTGGCGGAGCGGCGCACCGCCTCGGCATAGAGCTGATCGGCCGGCTGCGGCCCCACCACCAGGAACAGCCGGGTCCAGCGCTTGGCGGCGAGGAACTGGGCCAGCGCGTCGGCCAGCATGGCGCGGCTCGGGGCAACGTGGAACAGGTTGAGCCGGCAGTCCTCGCCGCGCAGGGCATCGTCGGTGGCGCCCACGTTGAACACCACGCCGCCGGCTTTGCGTGCCGCGTCGGCCACCGCCAGCAGCTCGGGAGCGGGCAGGTTGGCGACGAGGAGGCGGGCGCCATTCTCCAGCAGCGCGCGGGCGGCCGCCACCGGGTCGTCGCCCTCGGCGAGGGTGGTGGTCTCCAGCGCGAAGCTCTGGCCGGTGAACTGGCCGGTGGTGTTGTTGTCCTTCACCGCGAGATCGGCGCCGGCCACCGCCTCGTCCTGGGGAACGGCGAGGAGGTCATAGAGGGGCGGGGGCGGCACCTCGCGGGTGAGAAGGCCCATCCGCACCTCCACCGCCGGGGCGGTGGGAGCGGCCTGCGCCTCGGCCGCGGGCGGGGCGGCCGGCTGCGCCATGGCGGGGGTGGCCGCGAGCGCCGCGAGCAGCATCGCCGGCAGGGCGGCGCAGGTCAGGAGGCGAGGGCGGACGGTCGGCATGGGCGGGCATTCCCGGCGCGTCGGATGGCAAGATCTAGACACCATCAGGCGGGCGAGGCAATCGAATAGATCTAAGAAAACAATAAGATGTTCGCGCCTTGCCACCTGGCGCGGAGCTGTGAGACGCTCCGTGCGCCAACAGGTTTTTGCTCATGCGGGACGCGTGCCTCGTATTGTCCTTGATGCTGATGACGGCGTGCGGAACCGTGGCCTTTGCGGCGCCGGTGCCGACGGCGGTGTTCGGCTTCGAGTTCTTCGACGACACGCTCGACACCCGCGAGAGCATGCGCGCCGAGCAGGCTGAGCGGCTGAAGCTGGTGAACGGCGAGCTCGTCGCCTTGCTGTCCGCCTCGGGCGAGATGGCGCCGGTGGACCTCGCGCCCCAGGCGGCGCGGATCGCCGACGACGGGCCGTTCTTCAAGTGCAACGGCTGCGAGGCGGACATCGCCCGCGCGGCCGGGGCGCGGCTGGAAGTGGTGGGCGTGGTGCGCAAGATTTCCAACCTCATCCTCTCCCTGTCGCTGCAGGTGCGCGAGGTGGAGGGGGAGCAGAAGGTGCTGCGCGCCGGACAGGTGGATATCCGCGGCAATACCGATGAAGCCTGGCTGCGCGGCGCCCGCTATCTGGTGAAGAACCGCATATTCGCGCCCGGCCAGCCGCCGCTCGCGCCGTAAGGTCGTCGCGCCCGCGAACCGGTCTGCGCCGCGCGCGAAAGCGCTCGCCCGCTCCGGTCCGCGGCGCCGCATCACACGGCCCGGAACAGGGCCGCACACGGAGGATGATGTTCATGAGGTTCCTTGTCGCCACGCTGGCGGCGGTGACGCTCGCGCTCGCGCCGCTCGCCGCCGATGCCCACGGCCCCACCCGCAAGAAGATCACCGAGGCGGTGGAGATCAACGCGCCGGCCGACAAGGTGTGGGCGGCCATGGGCGATTTCCAGGACATGGGCTGGCATCCGGCGGTGGCGTCCACCACCGGCCAGGGCGGCAACGCCATCGACGCCACCCGCAAGCTGACCCTGAAGGGCGGCGGCACCATCGACGAGGTGCTCTACAAGTTCGAGCCGGAGCAGAAGTCCTATTCCTACCGCATCACCGAGGTGGACGTGAAAGTCCTTCCCGTGACCAATTATTCCTCCACCCTCATCGTCATTCCCGTGGACGACACCCATACCCGCGTGGAGTGGCGCGGCGCCTTCTATCGCGGCTACCCCAACAATGATCCCCCGCCAGAGCTGAACGACGATGCCGCCATCGCCGCCGTCACCGGCGTCTACCGGGCGGGGCTCGACGGGCTGAAGGCGAGGCTGGAGAAAGGCTCCTGAGCGCGAAGGCCGATGCCGCCGCGCCCGGTGTCCGGGCGGGCGGACCGGGGCTGCCCCTGGCCGGCGGCGCCGTATCCCGGCGCGGCCTCGGCGCGCTGCTGCTCGCGAGTGCCTGGATGGCGGCGGCACCGACGCGCGCCGAGGAAGCCTTCATCACCAACCAGCCGGCCGACGAGGTGGCGGTGGTGGCGCTGGAGGGCGCGGGCGGGCGGCTGGTGGCGCGCATTCCCGTGCCCGGCGCCCCGGCCGGCATCGCCGTGACGGCGGACGGCCGGCGGGCCTTCGTCACCGCGCCGGACGGCAAGGCCCTGAGCGTGATCGACACCGCCGCGCGCCGCGTCACCGCGCGCATTCCCGTCGGCGGCGGACCCTTGGGTGTCGCCGTCGCGCCATCGGGATCGCCGGTCTATGTGGCCGACTGGTACGGCGCGCGCCTTCTGGTGGTGGACCCGGACGATCCCGCCCCGCCGCGCATCGCTCCGGCGGGGGCCTCGCCTTCGGGCGTCGCGGTGACGCCGGACGGCGCCTTCGTGCTCACCGCCGACCGCGACGACGACACCGTCTCCGTGATCGATGCCGCGCATCTGCAGCGGGTGGCGGTGATCGGCGTCGGCAAGCGGCCGTTCGGCATCACCCTTTCGGCCGACGGCACGCGCGCCTTCACCGCCAATGTGGGCTCGGACGACGTGAGCGTCATCGATGTCGCCGCCCGTCGCGTGGCCGGCACGGTGAAGGTGGGATCGCGGCCCTATGCGGTGGCGCTGGCGCAGGGTCTGGCATTCGTCACCAACCAGTATGCCGGCACGGTGAGCGTGTTCGATGCCGGAACGCTGGCGCCGCGCGCCACCATCCCCGTGGGCGAATATCCCGAGGGCATCGCCGCGGCGGGCGACGGCGGCCACGTCTATGTGGCGAACTGGTTCGACAACGCGCTCTCGGTCATCGACGTCGGGGCGCTGAAGGTGGTGGCGACACTGCCCGTGGGCGATGGCCCGCGCGCGTTCGGCGCCTTCATCCGCCGCGACCCGTGAGGCCCGGCCATGCGCATTGCCATCACGCCCCCGACCGCGCCCGGCGCGAAATGCAAGCGGCCGGCGGGGGTGCCGCCGGCCGGATGGCGCGGGCGCCGGATCTCAGCGCCCGAGGATGATGGCGGCCAACCGCTGGAGCAGCCCCTGCGGCTTGGGGGGCCGAGGGCCGCCGCTCCGTCCAGGGTGGTTTCCGCTCTCGATCACGCGCCGATCAGATTGTTTCGCAATCTGATCGGATCGCGCGGTCTCGTTTTTAAGTATGGAGGGCGATTCACCGAGCGAATTCTGCCAATCCGCTCGGATCGCGCTCTAGGCCGCGAAGGGATGCTTCACGATATCGCGCTGATCGGTCGCTTCCTTCGCGGTGGGCTTGCCGGCCACGGCGCGCTCGATGGAGAGCTTGGTGGCCTCGTAGTTGTACTGCTGGATCTTGGCGTCGTCCGCCGCTTCCCAGTGGATGAAGACGCCCACGCAGATGTAGAGGTCGTCGGCCTCGTCCATGGGAATGGTGCCTTCGGCCACGCAGTCCTGCACCGCCTTGGCGACGCCGTGCTGGGCGGGGCCGAACATCTGCACCGCCTGCCGCGCGTCCTTGATGGTCACCTTGTTGAACATCATGGTGTTGGGCTTGCAGGGCATGTTCGGCGCGATGACCGCGAGGAGCGACGTGAAGCCGTCCTTGTTGTTGGTGAGGCTGTTGCAGAACGCGGTCTCGGCCGCGCTGCCGCGCGGGCCGATGATGAGGTCGATGTGCGCGACCTCGTTGCCATCGCCCACCAGCGCCTCGCCCACGAGCACCTTGCTGATCTTAGCCACCTTCTGTCCTCCCTCGTAGATCGACCAGGGATGACCGCCCCGAAGACATTCCGGATAGCGGTCCTATGCCGCCTACCCTTGTTGTCAGCGCCCGGCAGTCGCCGAACCGGTTCACCAGATAGCGGGCGGAGCCTAGCGTGGCGCGCCGGCCACAGCAAGGCGGCGCACGGGTCTTTCCATCCCGCGTCGCAGCGCGGACCGCCGTGCGATGCAGCGATTCCGGAATGTTAGCCGGCGGTATCGCGGCGCTCCCGCGCCGGGCGGGGTCACGGAGGCTCGGGGAGGGTGGTAGCGGGTGGTTCCGGCGGGTCCGGAGGAGGCGGAGGCTCGGGGCCGGAAAGGTGCCCATGGCACCGGAATTGCTAGGAAAATCAGGCCGCGCAATGCAAGGCGTGACCGCAGCCGGACCCGTCCGGCGCGGTCGCGCACAGGCCGCAGGCGGCACGGCCGGGGAGTGGAACCAGGGGAGCGCACGCGAAGCGAACCGAGCGGAAAGTCGAGCCCATGTTCATCGTGCTTTATGCCTGCCTCATCAGCGCTCCGGCCACCTGCCGCGAGGAGCACATCAATTTCTCCATGGAGGCCGCCGCCCCGACGGCCTGCATGATGTCCTCCCAGGCCGCCATCGCCCAGTGGAGCGAGAGCCATCCCCAGTGGCAGGTGGGCCGCTGGAAGTGCGTGCCGGCGAACCGCCTGTCCCGGGATACCTGAGGCGGGGCGCCGGCCGCGCCTCCCCCTTGCGCCGGCCGGGCCGTGTTCCCATCCTCTTGCCGTGCGCGGCCGCGACCTGGCGTCATGCGGCGCCGGCGCCGGGAGGAGAGGGATGAACCATCTGAAGACCGCCATCCTGCTCGCGGGCATGACCGCGCTGTTCATGGCGGTGGGCTTCGCGCTTGGCGGGCGCGGCGGCATGATGATCGCGTTCGTGGTGGCGGCGGGCATGAACCTGTTCAGCTACTGGAACGCCGACAAGATGGTGCTCCGCATGTACGGGGCCCGCGAGGTGGACGAGACCACCGCTCCCGAGTTCGTGGGCATGGTGCGCGAGCTGGCGCGCCGGGCGGACCTGCCCATGCCGCGCGTGTTCATCATGGACAACCCGCAGCCCAACGCCTTCGCCACCGGCCGCAACCCGCAGAACGCCGCGGTCGCCGCCACCACCGGCCTCTTGCAGAGCCTGACGCCCGACGAGGTGGCCGGCGTGATGGCGCACGAGCTGGCGCACATCAAGCATTACGACACCCTCACCATGACCATTACCGCCACCATCGCCGGCGCCATCTCCATGCTGGCGAACTTCGGCCTGCTGTTCGGCGGCGGCAATCGCAACGGCAACAATCCGTTCGGCGCCATCGGCACCATCCTGATGGTCATCCTCGCGCCAATGGCGGCCATGCTGGTGCAGATGGCCATCTCCCGCTCGCGCGAATACGAGGCCGACCGGGGCGGTGCCGAGATCCTCGGCCGGCCCATGGCGCTGGCCGCGGCGCTGGCGAAGATCTCCGGCGCGGCCCATCACGTGCCCAATTATGAGGCTGAGGCCAACCCCGCCACCGCCCACATGTTCATCATCAATCCGCTCTCCGGGGCGCGGATGGACAATCTGTTCTCCACCCATCCCAATGTGGAGAACCGCATCGCCGCCCTGCGCGATCTCGCCGGCCGCATGGGTGGGTCCGGCGGCGGCCATGCGGCCCCGCCGTCTCCGCCCGCCGGCGCGCCGCCCGATGGTTCGGGCCATGGCGCGGGACCGACGGGCAATCCCTGGGGTGGCCCGGCGCCCGGCCGCCGCGCCGGCCCCTGGGGCTGATCGCGCCGCGCCCGGCGGCATCCACGGCCGCCGGCCCTTCCGGCTGAGAGGAAGAGGCGGGATCGCCCGCGCCTGACCGACCCCGGATCGAGGGGCGGCCCGAACGGCCGGCCCGTGGGGTTGCGGGCGGCACCCGCGCGCCGGGCCCGGCCGGCGATTTGAAGACGGCGCGCCGCGCCCGGCGGCATCCACGGCCGCCGGCCCTCCCGGCTGAGAGGAAGGGGCGGGATCGCCCGCGCCTGACCGACCTCGGATCGAGGGGCGGCCCGAACGGCCGGTCCCTTGGAGCCACAGACGGCACCCGTGCGCCGGGCAGGCCGGCGATTTGAAGACGGCGCGCCGCGCCGCCATCCCCGCATTTCCTGTCGATGCCGCCGCCGCCTGCCCTGACAGGGCGCGCCGCGCCCGTTAGCCTGCGGCCATGAAGAGCGCCCCCGCGAGCCAGACCGCCCCCGCTTCCGAACAGCCGGCCGCCGCCGGGGAGACACCCGCGGGCACGGCCGCCCCCGCCCCCGCGCCGGCCGCAGAGGCCCGCGTCACGCCCATGATGGCGCAGTATCTGGAGATCAAGGCCGCCAATCCGGACAGCCTTTTGTTCTACCGGATGGGCGATTTCTACGAGCTGTTCTTCGCCGATGCGGAGGCCGCCTCGCAGGCGCTGGGCATCGTGCTCACCAAGCGCGGCAAGCACCTGGGCGAGGACATCCCCATGTGCGGCGTGCCGCTGGAGCGCGCCGAGGAGTACCTGCACAAGCTCATCGCCCTCGGCTTCCGGGTGGCGGTGTGCGAGCAGCTGGAGGACCCCGCCGAGGCCAAGAAGCGCGGCGCGAAAAGCGTGGTGAAGCGCGACGTGACGCGCCTCGTCACCCCCGGTACCCTCACCGAGGACGCGCTCCTCGACGCGCGGCGGGAGAATGTGCTCGCCGCCCTCGCCCGGGTGCGCTCCGGCTCCGGCGGCGACGATTTCGCCTATGCCCTCGCCTTCACCGACATGTCCACCGGCACCTTCCGGGTGGCGGCGACCAGCCGCGCCGCGCTCTCCGGCGACCTCGCCCGCATCGAGCCGGCGGAGATCCTCGTCTCCGACGCGCTGCTGGACGACGCAGAGCTGCGCGCTTTGCTGCGCGACTTCCCGGCGGTGACCCCTTTGCCGCGTGCGGCCTTCGACGGCGCCGGGGCGGAGAAGCGGCTGGCGGATTTCTTCGGCGTCGCCGCGCTCGATGCCTTCGGCAGCTTCTCCCGCGTGGAGCTGGTGGCCGCCGCCGCCATCGCCGCCTATGTGGACCGCACCCAGCTTGGCGCCCGCCCGCTGCTCTCCCGCCCGGTGAAGGAGGCGGAGGGCGGCATCATGGCCATCGATGCCGGCACCCGCGCCAATCTGGAACTGGTGCGCACCACCTCCGGCGAGCGGCGCGGCTCCCTGCTCGCCGCCGTGGACCGCACCGTGACCGCCGCCGGCGCCCGCCTTGCCGCCCGCCGCATCGCCGAGCCGCTCACCGACCTTGCCGCCATCCGCGCCCGCCACGATGCGGTGGGCTGGCTGGTGGAGGAGGGGGCCCTGCGGCGCGATCTGCGCGCCCGCCTCGCCCGCGCGCCGGACATGGCCCGCGCCGTCACCCGCCTCGCCCTCCAGCGCGGCGGCCCGCGCGACCTTGCCGCCGTGCGCGACGGCCTCGAGGGCGCGCTCGCCATCGCCGCCCTGCTCGGCACCGGCGCGCCGGAGGAGATCGCCCGCGCGGCGGCGCGCCTGTCCCGCGTGCCGCAGGCCCTGGCGCTCGACCTTGCCTCCGCGCTCGCCGACGCCCTGCCGCATCACCGCCGCGACGGCGGCTTCGTGCGCGAGGGGTACGACGGCGAGCTCGATGCCACCCGCGCCCTGCGCGACGAGAGCCGGCGCGTGGTGGCGGCGCTGGAGCGGCGCTATGTGGAGGAGACGGGCGTGCGCGCCCTGAAGATCCGGCACAATGCGGTGCTCGGCTATTATGTGGAGGTCTCGGCCCAGAATGCCGAGAAGCTGCGGGAGTCGCCCCACGACGCCGTCTTCGTCCACCGCCAGACCATGGCCGGGGCCATGCGTTTCTCTTCCGTCGAGCTGGGCGAGCTGGAAAGCCGCATCGCCAGCGCCGGCGAGCGGGCGCTGGCATTGGAGCAGGCGGTGTTCGAGCGCCTCGCCGCAGCCGTCGTGGCCGCCACCGAGACCCTGCGCGCCGCCGCCGAGGCGCTGGCCGAGCTGGACGTTTCCGCCGGCTTCGCCGAGCTGGCGGCGGCGGAAAACCACGTGCGCCCGCACATCGAAGAGGGCATCGCCTTCGCGGTGTCAGGCGGCCGCCACCCGGTGGTGGAGCAGGCGCTGGCGAAGGAGGGCGGGCCGTTCGTGCCCAACGATTGCGATCTCTCCCCGCCGGAAGGCGCCAAAGCCGGGGCAGCGCAGGGCGGCCGCATCGTGCTCGTCACCGGCCCCAACATGGCGGGCAAGTCCACCTTCCTGCGGCAGAACGCGCTCATCTGCGTGCTGGCCCAGGCCGGCGCCTTCGTGCCGGCGCGCGCGGCGCGAATCGGCGTGGTGGACCGGCTGTTCTCCCGCGTCGGCGCGGCGGACGACCTCGCCCGCGGGCGTTCCACCTTCATGGTGGAGATGGTGGAGACCGCCGCCATCCTGAACCAGGCGACCCCGCGCTCCCTCGTGATCCTCGACGAGATCGGCCGCGGCACCGCCACCTTCGACGGCATGTCCATCGCCTGGGCCTCGCTGGAGCACCTGCACGAGGTGAACCGCTGCCGGGCGCTGTTCGCCACCCATTTCCATGAGCTCACCGCGCTGTCGCAGCGCTGCCCCCGCCTCTCCAACGCCACGGTGAAGGTCACCGAATGGCATGGCGACGTGATCTTCCTGCACGAGGTGGTGCCGGGCGCGGCCGATCGCTCCTACGGTATCCAGGTGGCCAAGCTCGCCGGCCTGCCGGAGGCGGTGATCGCGCGGGCGAAGTCGGTGCTGGCGGAGCTGGAGGCGGCCGAGCGCGCCTCTCCGGTGCAGCGGCTCATCGACGATCTGCCATTGTTCGCCGCCCGCCCGAAACCAGCGGCTGCTCCGGCCCCTGCCGATCCGAAGGCGGAGGCGGTGCTGGAGGCGCTCGATGGCCTCGACCCGGATGCGCTCAGCCCGCGCGCGGCGCTGGACGCCCTCTACCGCCTCAAGGGCCTGCGCCGGGACGGGTGAGCGCGGGGCGGAGCAGGAGGCGCCGGGCCGCGCCTTTCTCCGGCGGCCAGCGGAAGCCGGCGCCTGTGCTGCGGTGATGGGCGTGGAGACGGCCGAGCGCGCCGCGCCGCTGCCGAGGCTCCTCGACGACCGGACCGCCTTCGCCGTTCGCCCCAGGCTTGCGGCCGCGCCGCCGCCGATGATCTGAAGACGGTGCTGTAGCTCCGGTACAGCCTTGCCCCATTCACTCAGCCCGCGCGCGGCACTGGACGCCCTCTACCGCCTCAAGGGCCTGCGCCGGGACGGGTGAGCGCGGGGCGGAAGCAGGAGGCGCCGGGCCGCGCCTTTCTCCGGCGGCCAGCGGAAGCCGGCGCCTGTGCTGCGGTGATGGACGTGGAGACGGCCGATCATGCCGCGCCGCTGCCGAGGCTCCTCGACGACCGAGGCGCCTTCGCCGTTCGCCCCAGGCTTGCGGCCGCGCCGTCGCCGATGATCTGAAGACGGTGCTGGCGCCCCTCGACAGCCTTGCCCCATTCGCTCACCCCGCGCGCGGTGGCGCAGGTGGCGCAGGTGGCGCCGCGTCGGAGGCGCCGGCGCGGCCGAGTCCCGCGTGATCCGGCGGGCCGTGCCACTCCGCCGCGTGCGGCCGGGGAGCGCCCGGGCAAAGGCGCCGGCATGGCCGCAGGCGTCTCGGGGTGATTCGGCGAATGGCTCCACTCCGCTGCGCCGCGGTGGAGACGGCGGTGGAGGCCGGGTTCCCGGTGCTTTCGTCGGCCGGGGCGATCGGGGCCGGCACGTAGTCGCAATCAGCAGCGCCGCATCCGTCCCCATCGGCGACAGAGAGGGCCCGGCTTCACGCGGTCGGGTTGGTCCGCTTCGGCGCGCAGGCGCCCATCGGGGCCGAGAGGGGGCTTGGCGCTGCGCAGGCGGGCCGGCGCGTATCGGGGGATTCGGGTGTCGGCCGGAAGTACCGGGTGCGCCGGTTCGGTCCGCGTGTCGGCGGAGCGCGCGGCGCCGTGGGGGCGCCGCGACGAACCCGTTCGCATGCAACCCGTGCGCATGCAGGGCCACCGCGCGGGTGAAAAGGCGGCAATGGCGAAAGCTGCCGGGACACCGCCCGCGGCAGGCGAGCGCTTCAGCTCCGCTGGCGGCACCCGGATGGCTGGCGCATCCGGGCGACCAAGACGCAAGGCCGCTGCGTCAGCCGCCGTTCTGGGTGGCGGGCTGGGCCGGCGGGCGCTGGAGCAGCTCGCCCCAGGCGGAGAAGGCGTCGTTGAACGCCTGCTCGCCGGCCGGTCCCTTCTCGAACGCCAGCAGCGCCTTCTTGCTGTTGGTGTAGGCGATGAGCACGTCCATCCAGGGATAGGCCTGCAGCAGCGTCACATTGCGCTGGCGGTCGGCGGTCTTCTCGGAGAGGCCCACCAGGAACAGGGTGGGGTTCACCCGCACCGCGAGGCCGGCGAGCGGGGTGCCGAGGGCCTGCTGGTTGGGCTTCATGCGCACGCCTTCCACATTGGCGATGCCGCCGAACGGGAAGTCGTCCGGCAGCTTGAAGCCGAGCTCGATGGTGTGGGAGGCGGGCAGGGTCTGGTCGGTGTTGCGCCGGAGCACGAAGCTCATGGCGATCTTGCGCTCGGGGATCACCACGTCGCCGCGCAGGCCGATGTCGGGCGGCAGGCCGGGGCCGGCGTTCACCGTCTCGGTCTTCCAGGTCACCGTGCCCTCGAAGGTCTGGGGCTGGGCGCCGCCGGGCGTCTCCTCCATCAGCACCGCGCGGGCGGTGTTGCTGCCGGTGGCGCGCGGCGCCTGGCTGGGCGCGCGGCGGGCGGCATCGCCCGAATTGGCGCTGATACGGTCGGCGCTCTTGGGCTGTTCGGCCGAGCCGGAGACCGCGGGCGCGGCCGGGCGCTGGTCGCCGCTGCCGCCGAGGATGAGGTCCCGGTTCACCACCGCGAAGGCGATGCCGCCCAGCACCAGCAGCGCGGCGACCGTCCACAGCACGAACTTCTTCACCGAGGGGCGGGTCGTTTCCCCGCGCGCCGGCAGGCGGGGGCCACCGGAGCCGCGGCTGCGCACCTCGCCCCGGCGGGGCGGGCGGGCCTCGCCGTCGGCGTCCTCGTCGGCATCGCGCGGGCGGGGCGGCAGGCGGCGCTCGGAGCGGGCGGGCGGCTCGGCGGCGTCCGCCTCGGCGGGCTCGGGCGCGCGGGCGGGCTCGGCTTCGGCAGCGGGACGCGGCGGCGTGAACGGACGGGCCGGCGGCTCGAAGGCGGGCGGCCTGGGCGGAACCGGGGCCGGGGCCGCCACCTCCTCCACCGCGTCGTCGTCCTCGTCCGGCTCCGGCGCGGCGTTGTCCTGCTGGGCGTATTCCGCCTCGACCCGGCGGATCGCCTCCTCGAGGCTCATGCGCTCGCGGGTGATCTCGCCCTCGGGCAAGGGCGGGTCCACGCCGCGCAGCTGGCGCATCAGGGCGGTGCGGGCGCGGTCATAGACGGCGCGCCGGCCCTCCCCGGTCTTCTGGGGCAGGCTGGAGATCGCGCGGACCAAGAGCGGGTAGTAGTCAGCCATCTGAGACGTGCGCTTCGCCTTGGGCCCCGGGGGACCCCGTTAAGCCTGGAACGGATTGTGGACGAGAATCGTGTCGTCCCGCTCGGGGCTGGTGGACAGCACCGCGACCGGGCAGCCGATCAGCTCCTCCACGCGCCGCACATACTTCACCGCCTCCGCCGGCAGGTCTGCCCAGGAACGGGCGCCCGCGGTGGAGTCCTGCCAGCCTTCCATGGTCTCGTAGATGGGCTCGGCGCGCGCCTGGGCCCCGCTCTCGGCCGGCAGGTAGTCGATGTCCTTCCCGTCCACCCGATAGCCGACGCACACCTTCAGTTCGGTAAATCCGTCGAGCACGTCGAGCTTGGTGAGGGCGATGCCGGTGATGCCGCTGGTGCGGACCGTCTGGCGCACCAGAACCGCATCGAACCAGCCGCAGCGGCGCGGCCGGCCGGTGACGACGCCGAACTCGCGGCCCTTCTCGCCCAGCGTCTTGCCGACTTCGTCGGTCAGCTCGGTGGGGAAGGGGCCGCCGCCGACGCGGGTGGTGTAGGCCTTGGTGATGCCGAGCACGTAGTCGAGCGCGCCGGGGCCCATGCCCGAGCCGGCCGAGGCCGCACCGGCCACCGTGTTGGAGGAGGTGACGAACGGATAGGTGCCGTGGTCGATGTCGAGCAGCGCGCCCTGCGCGCCCTCGAACAGGATCCTCTTGCCGTCCTTGCGGGCCTTGTCGAGCAGCTCCCACACCCGGTCCATGAAGGGCAGGACCTTGGGGGCGAGGGCCATCAGCTCGTTGACCAGCGCCGCGCCGTCCACCTCCTCCACGCCGAGGCCGCGGCGGATGAGGTTGTGGTGGGCCAGCAGGCGCTCGACCTTGGCGGGAAGGGTGGCGGGATCGGTGAGGTCGACCAGGCGGATCACCCGGCGGCCCACCTTGTCCTCATAGGCCGGGCCGATGCCGCGCTTGGTGGTGCCGATGCGCGCGCTCTCGGTGGAGGCGTTCTCGCGCAGGGCGTCCAGCTCGCGGTGGAGCGGCAGGATGAGGGGGGTGTTCTCGGCGATGCGCAGCCGGTCCGGGCCGATCACGACGCCCTGCGAGGCAAGGCGGGCGAGCTCGTCCACCAGCGCCTGCGGGTCGAGCACGACGCCGTTGCCGATCACCGACAGCTTGCCCGGCCGCACCACGCCCGAGGGAAGCAGCGAGAGCTTGTAGGTGACGCCGCCGACCACCAGCGTATGGCCCGCATTGTGGCCGCCCTGGAAGCGGACCACCACGTCCGCCTGCTCGGACAGCCAATCGACGATCTTGCCCTTGCCTTCGTCGCCCCACTGGGAGCCGACCACGACCACATTGGCCACCTTCAGGTGCCTCCTCAACCGGCGCCGGATCCCGGGAAACCGGGGCACGCCGGCGCGCACAAAGGAAAGCCCCGGCTTGGGTCCGGGGCGTTACCCAAGCGTCTTACGGGATCAAGGCTTGGGAGGCAAGGCAAAGGCGTTGGCGCGCGGGGCCGGTTCATGCTCTACGTGACGCAATGAGACCACCCAATCGCGATCACAGAGCCCCCTCCTCCCGCCCGCCGCGCCAGTCCGGACCGGGCGGCGGCGCACGCCCGCAGGCCGGCAAGGCCCCGGCCGCCGGCGCCCCCGGCCTTGCCGCCCGCGCCCTCGCGGTGGAGGGGCTGGAGGCGGTGCTGCGCCATGGCGCCGCGCTGGAGGATGCGCTGGAGAGCGCGCCCGCGTCCCTCGACCCGCGCGACCGGGCGCTGTCCTACCGCATCGTCGCCACCGCCCTGCGCCGGCTCGGCACGCTGCGGGCGGTGATGGGCAAGCTGATGGAGCGCGGCATGCCCAAGTCCGCGCCGCGGCTGGAATCCGTGCTGCTGGCCGGGGCGACGCAGATCCTGTTCATGGACGTGCCGAACCATGCGGCGGTGGGCCTCAGCGTCGATCTCGCCCGCACCGATCGCTCCACCGCCGGCTTCGCCGGGCTGGTGAACGCGGTGCTGCGCCGCCTGACGCGGGAGGGCGAGGCGCTGCTCGCCGGCATCGATCCCGATTTCGCCGACGCGCCGGACTGGATGCGCGACCGCTGGGTGAAGGCCTATGGCGCCGAGACCGCCCGCGCCATCGCCGCCATGCACAAGGTGGAGCCGCCGCTCGACATCACCGTGAAGGCCGACGCGGAAGGCTGGGCCGGCAAGCTCTCGGGCGAGGTGCTGCCCACCGGCACCGTGCGCGTGCTGCAGGCGGGCCCGGTGCGGGCTCTGCCGGGCTTCGCCGAGGGCGACTGGTGGGTGCAGGACGCCGCCGCCGCGCTTCCCGCCCGCCTGCTGGGCGACGTGACCGGCCGCGCGGTGGCCGACCTGTGCGCCGCTCCCGGCGGCAAGACCGCGCAGCTGGTGGCGGCGGGAGCGCAGGTGACGGCGGTGGACCGCTCCGCCCCGCGCCTCGCCCGGCTGAAGGAGAACCTGGCGCGGCTCAACCTCGCCGCGCGGGTGGTGGAGGCGGATGTCGCCGAGTTTGCCGGCGGTCCGTTCGACGCCATCCTGCTGGACGCCCCCTGCTCGGCCACCGGCACGCTCCGGCGCCATCCGGACATCGCGGTCTCCAAGCGCCCGGCCGACATCGTGACGCTGGCGGCGCTGCAGTCCCGCCTGCTCGATCACGCGGCGGACCTGCTGAAGCCGGGCGGGCTCATGGTCTACTCCACCTGCTCGCTGGAGCCGGAAGAGGGCGAGATGCAGGTGGAGCGGCTGCTGGCCGCCCGCAGCGACTTCGAACGGGTGCCGCTCGCGCCCGGAGAGGTGGAAGGTTTCGATCCGTTCATAACTCCTCAAGGGGATGTGCGCACTCTACCCAGTCACTGGATGCGGGGGGAGGCGGAGCGGTCGGGTCTCGACGGCTTCTTCGCCGCCCGGCTGCGGCGCAGGAGCTGACCTGCCGTTGCCGCACCCTCGTCCCCGTGTGGCAACGAGAGCCCGCGCCGATCGGATCGCGCCGCGACCGGATCGGATACCGCGGCCTCTCACCTTGAGTGAGAGGGCGATTTACCCATCAGATGGGTTCCATCTGGTCGGATCGCGCTCCAGCGCAGTGAAGACGGACGCATGCGGATTTGGAATGGACCGGCGGGGGCCCTTCAGGCCGTAGCGAAGGGCCTCGCCCGCACACCGGGGAGTTCCGTGAGCCGAGGCAGCCTCGCAGAGCGCACGCGACTTGCGGCCCTCCTGGCGGAGCTCTGGTCGCAGACGGTGCTCGCGCGCATCGGCGGCCGGGCCATGGCCCTCGGCTACGTCCCGGTTCCCGTCCCCGAACGGCTGCTGATCGCCCCGCAGGACCTGCGCACCGGCGACGCCACCCTCGCCAGCGAGATCTATGCCGGCCGATTCGCCTTCGCCGGAAAGGTGATGATGCTGGACGGGCGCACCCCGTTCGAGCTGGTGCCACCCTCCGTGGAATGGGCCGAGGCGCTGCACGGCTTCGGCTGGCTCAGGCACCTGAAGGCCGCCGGCACCACCATCGCCCGCGCCAACGCCCGCGCGCTGGTGGGCGATTTCATGCGCGATCCCGGCCGCGCCCGCGCGGTGGCGGCCCGGCCCGATGTGGCGGCCCGGCGCATCATCTCCTGGCTCACGCAGGCCACCTTCCTGCTGCAGGACGCCGACCACGATTTCTACCGCCGCTTCATGCGCTCGCTGGCCCGGCAGGTGCGCCAGCTGCGCCGCGCCGCCAATGACGCGCCGGACGGCTATCCGCGCATGCTGGCGGTGACCGCGCTGGTGTTCGCCGGCCTGTGCATGTCGGACCAGGGCCGGCTCCTGAAGGCGGCGCAGAAGCGCCTCGCCGAGGAGCTCGACCGGCAGATCCTGCCCGACGGCGGCCCGCTCACCCGCAATCCCGGCATGCTCATCGAGCTGCTGCTCGATCTTCTGCCCCTGCGCCAGGCCTTCACCGCCCGCAACCATCAGGCGCCGCCGGCGCTGATGAATGCGGTGGACCGGATGATGCCCATGCTGCGCTTCTTCCGGCACGGGGACGGCGCCTTCGCCCATTTCCACGGCATGGGGCACACGGCGGCGGACCAGCTCGCCACCATTCTCGCCTTCGACGACGCGCGCGGCGCGCCGGTGGCGAACGCGCCTTATTCCGGCTACCAGCGGCTCGATGCCCGCGCGCTGATGGTGATCGCCGACACCGGCCCGCCGCCGCCGGCCGTGGCGAGCTGGGAGGCGCATGCCAGCTGCCTCGCGTTCGAATTCTCCTCCGGCCGGCACCGCATCGTCATCAATTGCGGCGTGCCGGAGGTGCACCGGGAGATGTGGCGGCAGGTGGCGCGCTCGTCCGCCGCCCATTCCACCGCCGTGATCGCCGATACCTCCTCCTGCCGCTTCCTGCAGGGCGGCTCCATGACGCGCATCTTCGGCGCGCCCATCGTGGCCGGGCCGAAGCATGTGGAGGTGCAGCGCGGCACCCGCAACAACGCCATCCTCCTGCGCGCCAGCCATGACGGCTATGCGGAGGCCTTCGGCGTGCTGCACCAGCGCTCGTGGCGGCTCGCGCAGGAGGGCAACAGGCTGGACGGGGAGGACGTGTTCCGCCCCGCGGCCGAGGGCGGCAAGCTGCCGGCCGAGGCCTTCGCCGTGCGCTTCCACCTGCATCCGGCGGTGACGGTGGAGCGGCTCGACGATCCCCACACCGCCCTGCTCAGCCTGCCCAACGGCGAGGCCTGGGCGTTCGCCGCGCCGCATGTGCCGCTCGCGGTGGAGGAGAGCGTGGACCTCGCCGCCGCCGGCGGCCCCCGCCGCACTTCCCAGCTGGTGCTGGCCGGCGAGCTTTCGAAGACGCCGCGCGTCATCTGGACCTTCGTGCGCACCCGCGAGGCGCAGGGCGTGCCGCCGGGCCGTCCTGTGGGGCGGTAGGGCGGAGCGGGCGGGGGCTGGCCAATCTCCCGCCGGAACCCGGCACGGCGTCGGCGCCGCCCATGGTACCGTCGGTGCATCCTCCATCCGCGTCCGGGACCCGTCCCGCAATTGCCGGCCAGAAGAGCCTGCTCGGTGGTCCGTCGCGCCGGCAGGATCGCACCGCGCCGGCGCGCGGGTGGCACCGGACCCGCGACCGGGCCGCGATCGCGCCACTCGTATCCTGAAGATCTGCATGGGGACCCGTCCTGCTGTGGCACCCGGCGGGTGACGGTCCCGGGGTGACGGTTGCGGTCGCCCGCCCCGCGCCTCCGACCTTCGGCCGCGACCGGGCGGTACCGCCTCATCCCGAAAGGGCTTCCGGCCGGGGGGCAGCTGCCCGGCGACGGGGGCAGGCGGTCTCTTCCCCCCTCACCCCGCCGGTGCGGCGCCGCCCACGAGGCGGCCTTCCAGCGCGGGTTCCAGGGCCGGGGCGAGGCGGGGGCGGCGGATGGGGGCGGGGCGGTGGAGCTGCTTGGTCGCCTCCACCACCAGCACGCCGGAGAACGGCAAGGCGAGGCGCGCGCCGATGCGCTCCCACGCCACCGCCGTGCGCAGGAACCAGCGGCTGGGCGGCGCGTAGAGCGCCTCGTTCCAGCCCACGGGGGTGAACATGGCCTCGCGCAGCAGGGACACCACCTGTCCGCGCGAGAACGGGCGGCCATTGCCGAACGGGGTGGTGTCGAGCCGCGCCCACACCCCGCGCCGGTTGGGCACCACCGCCAAGAGCCGGCCGCCGGGCGCCAGCACGCGCCACACCTCGCCCAGCATCTCGGCGGCGTTGGGTGTCATTTCCAGCGCATGCACGGCCACCACCCGGTCCATGCTGGCGGTGGGCAGGGGCAGCAGGGTCTCGTCGGCGAGGGTGGCGAGGGTGGGGGCGGCCGAGGGCCAGCGCACCACGCCCTGCGCCGCCGGCATCACCGCGATGCAGCGCTCCGCCTCCTCGCGGAACACGCCGAGATAGGGCGTGGCGTAGCCGAGCCCGAGCACGCGCAGGCCGGTCACATTGTCGAACCGGCCGCGGATGGCCCGGCCCAGAAGGCGGCGGGTCATGATGCCGATGGGCTGGGCGTAGAAATTGCGCAGGTCGACGACGTCGAGAAACATTGCCCCTCTCATCCCCGCGGCCGCCCGGCCTCGCCTCGCCCGGCCCCGCCTCGCGCGGCGCCGGTGCGGGGCGACCTCCACCGGCCGCAGCGGCCGGACGTCTTGCGTGGAAGGCCGGCCCGACCGATCCCGGCCCGATGAGCCCGCCCCGACGATCCCGCCGCGCCACCCGTCCCCGCCGCGCCACCCGTCATGCGCCCGCCCGCGTCCGATTCCGCCCGCGCCGCCGCAGGCCCGGCAAGGCCCGTCCGGCAAACCTCCCGGCAGGTCTCTCCCGGCAGGTCGGCCCGGCGCCGGCAAGGATGTTTCCCCCACCGCTCCGGCGTGCCGCACTTCCGCTCCGCTTTCTAATAGAGGATCATGCCGCCCCGGGCGCAACTCCCAACGTCCGGCATCCTGCCCGGCGGGCCTGCCCCGCTGCCCCCTCTCCCGGAGACCGAGACCGTGCCGGCCCAGATCCGCCTCGTTCCCTGCCTCAGCGACAATTACGCCGTGCTGCTGCACGATCCCGTCAACCAGGTCACCGCCGTGGTGGACGTGCCGGAGGCGACGCCCGTCATCGAGGCGCTGGAGAAGGAGGGCTGGAGCCTCACCCACATCCTCGTCACCCACCATCACGCCGACCACACCCAGGGCATTCCCGCGGTGAAGGCGCGCTATGGCGCCACCGTGGTGGGCCCCAAGGCGGAGGCGGCGGAGATTCCCGGCCTCGACGTGGCGGTGGTGGACGGCGATCCGGTGGCGGTGGGCTCGCTCATCGGCCGGGTGCTGGAGACGCCGGGCCACACGGCGGGCCACGTCTCCTACCTGTTCGAGGGGGAGAAGCTGCTGTTCGCCGGCGATACCCTGTTCACGCTGGGCTGCGGCCGCGCCATCGAGTGCGATCCCTCCGTGCTGTGGGGCTCGCTGCAGCGCCTGCGCGGCCTGCCGGAGGATCTCGCGGTCTACAGCGGCCACGAATACACCCTCTCCAACGCCCGGTTCGCCCTCACCGTGGAGCCGGACAATGCCGCCCTCGCCGCCCAGGTGGCGCAGGCGGAGGCGCGGCGCGCCGCCGGGGAGCCCACCGTGCCCTCGCGGCTCGGCGACGAGATCGCCGCCAATCCCTTCATGCGCGCGGACGACCCGGCCATCGCCGAGCGCCTCGGCCTTGCCGGGGCGGATGCCGCCGCCGTCTTCACCGAGCTGCGCGGCCGCAAGAACACGTTCCGGGGCTGAGCGGTGGCTGCGCCGCTGCTCACCGCCGAGGAGGTGATCGACCTGCTCGGCCTCGCCCCCCATCCCGAGGGCGGGCGCTTCCGCGAGACCTTCCGCGATGGCGCGGGGGATGGCGGGCGCGGCGCGTCCACCGCCATCTATTTCCTGCTGCGCGCGGGCGAGCGCTCCCACTGGCACCGGGTGGACGCGGCCGAGGTGTGGCACTGGTATGCCGGCGCGCCGCTCACGCTCTCCATCGCCGATGCCGGCGGCCGGCGCGATCTGGGGCTGGGGGCGGACCTGAAGGCCGGCGAGCGGCCGCAGGGCGTGGTGCCGCCGGGCGCGTGGCAGGCGGCGGAAAGCCAGGGCGCGTGGACGCTGGTCGGCTGCACGGTTGCCCCCGCCTTCGACTTCGCCGGCTTCGAGCTGGCCCCGCCCGGCTGGTCGCCGGACTGAGGCGGCACCGGCATCACAGTCCGGGGCGGCGCGCGGCCACCCGGGAACACTGTTGCGGCCGGGAAAAGATCAGCTGCGGGCGGCGGAGAGGGCGACGGCGTCGCCGGCCACCACGTCGGCGGTCTGCTCGGCGCCCATGAGCACCAATAGCTTGGCGCGGGCGCGGTTCACCCGGCTCTTGATGGTGCCGAGCGCGCAGCCGCACACCTCGGCCGCCTCCTCGTAGGAGAGGCCGGCGGCGCCCACCAGCACCAGCGCCTCGCGCTGGTCGTCCGGCAGCTGGGCCAGCGCATCCTTGAGCGAGGAGAGCGTGGCCGACCATTCCTGGCTCGGGCCGATGTTCGTGTCCTGCTGGGCGAGGGCGCCCATGCCCTCGTTCTCGCGCCGGCGCTTGCGGATCTCGGTGTAGTAGGTGTTGCGCAGGATGGTGAACAGCCAGGCCCGCAGGTTGGTGCCGGGGTCGAACTTGTCGATGTTGGAGAGCGCCTTGAGCAGCGTTTCCTGGACCAGGTCGTCGGCCTCGGTGCGGTTGCGCGTCAGCGAGCGCGCGAAGGCGCGCAGGGCGGGCAGGAATTCGAGCACCTGCGTGCGCAGGGCGGCGGCGTCCATCGCTTCGCGTTCCTTTTCCGGGCGGTCCCCCTGTCGGTCCTCTGCGCGATCGGCGGGCAAGTGCATCGTCGGCCTATCTCTCGGGCATTCGGTTTCGGACCAGAACGGCTTGCCGGGCGGAGGCCCGCGCAGCGGGCGCAACCCGGATGGGCGCCGCCACGGCGGCACGCCATAAGGACATCAACGTCCGCGCGCGCCCCCGGTTCCCCGGGGCGCGGCGGCGGGACGCAACTCAGGTGCGGCCGCCGGGCGAGCCGCCGGAATGCGAGCTCTTCTGCCCGCCTTTCTGGCCGGCCTGCGAGGCGAGCGTGCGGTCGCGCGAGAAGCTGCGCTGCTCGTCGGCCACGCTCTGGCCGCCCTTGCGGCCGGCCTCGGCGGCCAGCGTCCGGTTCTGGAAGAAGCTGCGCTTTTCAGCCGGCACGCTTTCGCCGCCCTTGCGGGCGATGGCGCGCTGCTTCTCGGCGTCCATGGCGGCGAAGCCGCGAGGCGAGCTGCTCTTGGATCGAGCCTTGTCCATGTGCTGCGCTCCTGCGAGTGGGACACGTATCGTCACGGCGATACCCAGTGGACAACGGCACAGCGCGGCTCCGGTTCCGATTGCGCTGCACGCGTTCAGGCAAAAGGCGGGGCGGGCTGGCCCATCCCGCGGGTCCGGCAGGGAAAATCCCCGGAGATGATGAGGCTGCCCCCGGCCCCCTCGCGCCAGGCGAGGCTGCCGCCGAGCTGGGAGGCGAAGCCGGCGGCGAGGCCCGCGGCGGCGGCGTCCTCGTCCACCCGGCCGGCGGCGCTGCGCAGGCCGAGGTGCAGGCGCTGGTCGGCGAGATGCCCGCTCAGGGTCATCTCGGTGGAGCCGCCGCCCGCCGGCAGGGCGAGGTTCAGCACCACCTCCACCATCATCAGCGCCAGCGGCACCGCCATGTCGGTGGGCAGGCGGGCGTCGTCCGCGTCCACCGCGATGCGCACGCTGGTGTCGGCGTTGCCCTCGATCAGCGAGGCGAGCTCGCCCATCAGCTCGCGCAAACGCACCTGCGAGCCGTCGCTCGCCTCGTAGAGGATGCGGTGGACCAGGGCGAGGGTGTTGACCCTCAGGCGGAGCTGGTCGAAGCGGCGGCGGTCCTCGCCGCGGGCGATGCCGGAGCCGTACAGGCTGAGCAGGCTCACCACCACCTGCAGGCTGTTCTTGATGCGGTGGTGGATCTCGCGCACCAGCGCCGTCTTCTCGGCGAGGTTCTCGCGCAGGCGCGCGTCGCGCTGGCGCACGGCGAAGGCCATGTTCTCCACCGCGTGGCCGAGCACCCGGAACTCGGAGGGGGCGGCATCGAGCCGCGTGGGGCGGAAGCCGTAATGGCCCTGGGCGTACACCGCCGTCACCCGCCGCAGATAGAGCAGCCAGCGCAGGATCACCCGGTCCACCGCCACCCACAGCGCCACCAGCGACAAGGCGATGATGAGCGCCGGCAGGGCGAGGCTCGCGGCGATGGTCACGAAGGTCCAGCCGAACAGCTGCTCGGAGGGCAGGGCGAAGGCGACGGTGAGGCCGTCGCGGTCGAGCGGGGCGGTGGCGAAGGTCCAGCGCGTGCCGGAGGGATCGGTGCTTTCATGCAGCGCGGTGCCGCGCGGCAGCAGCGGGCCGCGGAACAGCTCGCGGTCGAACAGGGCGGCGCTCATGGCGCGCGAGTTGGAGACCAGCTCCTCCCCGGCCTGGGAGAACACCGCGACGATGCCGGCGGAGGGGGGCGTCTGCTGCTTCAGCAGGTTGTCGAGCCAGCCGAGCTCGATGCCCATGGCCAAGGCACCCTCCAGCCGGCCGTCGCTGCGGCGCAGCGGCAGGGCGCCCACCAGCACGGTGGTGTCGGCGCCGGGGCTGCGCATGGGCCCGCCGATGCTGAAGCCGGGCCGGGCGATGGCGGTGCTCCACCACGGCTCGTCCGACACGTTGCGCACCGAGGCCGGCAGGGCGGTGCAGGTGACGACGCCGGCGGCATCCACCACCCCGATGTTGGCGGCGAAGGGCAGGCTGACGGTGGCGCCGCGCAGGGTGGCGATGCAGCTCGGGCCGGCGGCGCGCACCTCCTCCACGTTGGAGAGGGCGTAGAGCACGTTCTCGGCGGAGACGAGGATGTTCTGCAGCGAGGCGGCGGCGGTGACCGCGTGCTGCAGCAGCCGCTGGCGCGCGGCGCTCTCCGCCGCGGCGAGCTGCGCCGCGCCCTGGATGACGTTGAGCAGCGCGATGGGCGTGAGCGCCAGCAGCACGACCAGCACCAGCCGGCGCCGGACGCTGTCGAACAGGGAGCGCGGCTGCCCGGCCGCCGTGGCGAACAGGGCGCTGCGTTCCCGCTGGCGGGCCCGGGCGGCCTCCGCCTCCGTTGGTTCCATTCGTCTCCGCCACTACCACAGCCGCCCCCTGCGGACGCGGCTGAACATCCCCCCGGACCGAGCACCCCTCCGCACGGCTGCGCGGCGGGCACAGATGCGGAAATCGGCGCTGCGGGCGCGCTGCGCAGGCTCTATAATGCCTTGCGTCGCGGGAAGTTCCACCGCAAGGGAACTTGGCCGGCACCGGAGACGTTATGGGCCTTTGACTCCCTCCAGCAGAGATTCCAAGGGATTTCGCATGGCATCGAATTCGCTCGTCAAGCAGCTTCCGTTCCTGCGCCGCTACACGCGCGCGCTCGTGGGCTCCCAGGCGGCCGGCGATCTCCTGGTCCAGAATACGCTCAAGGCCATCCTCGACGGGCAGGTGGCCGTGGACGAGGCGGTCTCGCCGCGGGTCGCGCTCTACAAGGCCTTCCACGAGACATGGAACCGCAAGCCCTCGGGCGAGGCGGTGCCGTTCCGCGCCGATGCCCGCCTGCAGGCCATGGACGCCACCTCCCGCGTGGCGCTGCTGCTGACGGCGATGGAGGGCTTCTCCTTCACCGAGGCCGCCAACATCCTCGGCACCACCGTCGACGACGTGGAGGCGCAGGTCATCGCCGCGCAGCGCGAGATCGACCGCCAGCTGGCCACCCGCGTCCTCATCATCGAGGACGAATGGGTGATCGCCCTCGACCTGAAGACGCTGGTGGCCGAGCTCGGCCACGAGGTGATCGGCGTCGCCCCCACCCATGCCAAGGCGGTGGAGCTGGCGAAGGGCGGCAATTTCGGCCTGGTGCTGGCGGACATCCAGCTCGCCGACGGCTCCTCCGGAATCGATGCGGTGACGGAGATCCTCGAGACCTTCAACGTGCCGGTGATCTTCATCACCGCCTTCCCCGATCGCCTGCTCACCGGCGAGCGGCCCGAGCCGACCTATCTCATCACCAAGCCGTTCCTGACCGAGACGGTGAAGGCCACCATCGCGCAGGCGCTGTTCTTCCACGAGGCCAAGGCCGCCCCGCCGGCCGCCCGGAGCGCGTGAGGCGGTGGCCCGCCGCCGCGCGCCATCCCCTCCGGCCGGAACCGATGCCTCGGTGGCCGACTTTCCGGATATGGACCAGCCCGACGCGGCAAGGCCCGACCGGGGCCCGCCGCCGGTGGATCTGCCGACGGCGGGTCCGCCGTCCCGCCGTCCCCGCGCCGGCGCGCGACAGTCCCACCCGGCGCATGCGGCGCCGGAGCCCTCTTTCATTCCCGGAGACCATCCCATGGCCGACAAGCCGCAGACCGTGACCCCGTCCGAGGAGCCCGGCATCACCGACGTGAAAGCCGACCTCCAGCAGCTGCGTGAGGATTTCAACCGCCTGCTGGACACCTTGGGCAAGACCGCGCGCACCGGCGCCAAGGGGGCCAAGGGCGAGGCCGAGGCCGCCGCCGGCGAGGCGGTGGACTGGGCCGAGGACCAGTATGTCTCCCTGCGCGAGACCATCCGCGCCCAGCCCATCACCGCCTGCGCCATCGCCGCCGGCGTCGGCGTCATCCTCGGCCAGATCCTGCTGCGGCGGTGAGGTGCCTGCGCCGCCCCCGGCGACGGGCGGCGGCGCTTCGGCCGGCGTGGTCCGGACGATCCGCGCGGCGGTTCATCGGCCCCGGGAGCGGGCCATTGCCGGGCGGCGCCGGTTCGAGCCCGCAAGTCCGGGCTGCCGCTGCGGGTCCCGAGTCCGGCCTGCATATCCGGGCCAAGACTACGGGTCCGGGCCAAGACTACGGGGTCCAGGCCAAGACTACGGGGCGCGCGGCGGTCGCCCGCCCGGACAGGCCGGGGCCGGCCAATTCCCTCTCTTGCCCGTCTCTTGCCTGTTCCCTGCCCGCGCCTTGACGCGCGTTCCGAGGCCTCGGCCGGGCCTGCCTCCGACCATTCCGGCACCCGCGCGCTCCCTGCCCGCATGCTGGCATGGCCGCCCGGCCAGCCACGGGCCTGGGACAGGCAGCGGTCGTGGGGGGCGGAAAGACGGGCCGCGCGTGACCGGGCCGTGGCCCGCCACTGGGCAGGCGCCCGCAATCCCCCTCAGTCCCCCATCAGGCTCACGTCGAAGCCGAGGCGGATCAGGGCGGCGCGCAGGGTGGCGCCGTCGTAGGGCTTGCCGATGAGTGCGACGTGGCCGATCGCGCCGAACTGGCTTTCCAGCTCCTGCGTGCCGTAGCCGGTGGCGATGATGACCGGAAGCTGCGGGGTGATCGCCACCAGCTGGTGCACCAGCTCGTCGCCGCGCATGTCGGGCAGGCCCACGTCCACCACCGCCAGCACCAGCGCGGCGCGGCCCACGTCGTCGCGCGCGGCGCGGGCATGGGCGAGGGCGACGCTGGCATGGGACGCGACCGTCACCTCGAAGCCGTGATCCTCCAGGATCTGCCGCGCCACCAGCGCGACGAAGGGCTCGTCCTCCACCAGGAGGACAGCGCCCCGGTTGGCCGGCTCTTCCAGCACGTCCTTCACCTTCTCGACGAGCTCCGCCTGCGTGAACGGCTTGGTCAGCAGGCGCGCGCCATGATCGAGCCGTCCATGATGGACGACGGCATTTCTCGCATAGGCCGTGGTGAATAGCACCCGGATATTGCCGAGCCGGCGCTGCACCTCCTCCGCCAGCTGGCGCCCGTCCGGCCCCGCGCCGAGGCGCACGTCGGTCAGCAGCAGGTCCGGCCGCACCCCGGCGTCGAGGCGGGCGAGGGCGGCCTGCGCGTCGGCGGCCACCTCCACCGCATGGCCGGCGCTCGCGAGGCTGGCGGCGGCCAGCCCGCGCAGCCGGTCGTCGTCCTCCACCAGCAGCACGGTGGCCGGCGCGCGCGAGGGGGCGCGCTCGAAGCGGGCGGCCGGCTGGCGGCCGCGCCGGTCCTCGTCGAGGCGCGGCAGATAGAGCTTCACCGTCGTGCCGTGGCCGGGCTCGCTGTAGATCATCACGTGCCCGCCGGACTGCTTGACGAAGCCGTAGACCTGGCTGAGCCCGAGGCCGGTGCCGTCGCGCGGGCCCTTGGTGGTGAAGAAGGGCTCGAAGGCGTGGCCGCGCACCTCCTCGCTCATGCCGGTGCCGGTATCGCTGACGAACACCGCCACATACTGGCCCGGCGCCAGATCCTCGTGGGCGGCGCAATAGGCGGCATCCAGATAGGCGTTGGCGGTCTCGATGGTGAGCTTGCCACCCTCCGGCATGGCGTCGCGGGCGTTCACCGCGAGGTTGAGGATGGCGTTCTCCAGCTGGTTGTGGTCGATCTCGGTGCGCCACAGCCCGCCGGCGAGCACCGTCTCCACCATCACCTGCTCGCCGAGCGCGCTGCGCAGCATGGGCGACATGCCGGCCACCAGCCGGTTGACGTCGGTCGGGCTCGGGTCGAGCGGCTGGCGGCGGGAGAAGGCGAGCAGCCGCTGGGTCAGGCTCGCCGCCCGCATGGCTCCCTGCCGGCCATAGTCGAGGAAGCGGCGGATTTCGGCTGCATCCGGCGGCAGGCGCCGCTCGGCCGCCTCCAGATTGCCGATGATGACGGTGAGCAGGTTGTTGAAATCGTGGGCGATGCCGCCAGTCAGCTGGCCCACCGCCTCCATCTTCTGCGCCTGCCGCAGCTGCGCCTCGGCCTTCAGGCGGTCGTCCATCTCCTGCTTGAGCAGGGCGTTGGCGGCGGCGAGCTCGGTGGTGCGGGCGGCGGCGAGGCGCTCCAGGTCCTCGTTGGTGCGCGAGAGCGCCTCGCGGGCGGCGACGATCTCGGAAATGTCGGTGCAGCTGCCGTACCATCGGTCGATGCGGCCGTCCTCGTCGCGCACCGGCACCGCCCGGCACAGGAACCAGCGGAAGCTGCCGTCGGCGGCGCGGAACCGGCACTCGCGCGAGAACGGCGCGCCCGAGGCGATGGAGGCGTCCCAGGCGCACAGGACGGAGCCGCGATCGTCGGGGTGGAGGAAGGCGTGCCATTCCCCGTCATCCGGCGAGGGATTGACGCCGGTGTAGTCGTGCCAGCGCCGGTTGTAATAATCGCCGCGGCCGGCGGGGGTGGCGGTCCACACCATCTTCGGCAGGGCCTCGGCCAGCAGGCGATAGCGCTGCTCGCTCTCGGCGATGGCCCGCTCGGCGCGCTTGCGCTCGGTGATCTCCACCACGATCATCCCGACGAGCGTCACCGCGCCGGTTGCCGCCCGCACCGGGAAATAGCTGACGAGGAAATGCCGCCACACGCCGGGCGCGGCGGGGGTCGCGCCCTCCACCTCCACGTCGGCGACCACCTCGCCGGTGGCCAGCACCCGCTCCAGCCCCGGCGTCACCGCGCCAGAGAGCTGGGGCAGCATGTCGGCGAGCGAGCGGCCCATGTGCTCGCCGGCGGGAATGCCCACCATGCGGGCCAGCATCTCGTTGACGCGCATGAAGCGCAGCCGGTCGTCGAAGAAGGCGAAGCCCACCGGCGCATGGGCCAGCAGCGCCTCCAGCGTCGCCACCACGTTGGTCTGCTCGGCGATGGCGCTCAGCGCGGCGGCGTGGGCATCGTTCATGCGGCGCACGCTCACCCGCAGCAGGGCGCCGATCAGCCACAGGCACAGCGCATTGAGCAGGAACGAGCCGAGCAGCGCGGCCGGCGCCGCCGCGATCGGCCCACCCGGCCAGATGTCGGGCGGCAGGAGGGCCATGTTGCCGCCCACCAGCGCCGCGATGCCGGCAAGGCCGATGCGCGGGCCGGCGATGAGCGTGACCAGCAGGACGGCGGGCAGCTGGAACAGGAACGGGGAGAGCCCCTGCAGGGACAGGCTGAGCGCGAAGCGCAGGCCGAACGCCACGCCGAGCACGGCGACGGCGAAGCCGAGGCGCCAGCCTCGCGTCCTCGGCTCGGAGATGACGGTGAGAAGGAGGCCGGCCAGGCCCCGGCGGGACAGATCCATCCACGCTCCTGCGGCGATCGGGCCGCCACAATGCCCCCAGAGGGGCGGCGGGTTCAACCTCCCGCGGCCGCCCGGCGCGGCAGCGGCCCCGGGCCGGGCCCGGAACGGAATGAGGCAGAGCCCGCGCCGGGGCGGGCTGGACGAGGCCGCCCACCCGGCGGATGCTTTGCCGCGAACGGGCGTGCGCGGAGGCGATCCGGATCGCGGCGCGGCGGCGGAACGTGATCGTCCCGGCGGGCGTGCCGCCGGGACGGATGGAGCCTGATCGCCGGTGCGCGGCGCCGGGCTGGCCCGGCTTAGCGGCTCGCCGGCGGGGTGGTCGCCTGGGGGGTGGTGCCCACCGGCGGCGTCGCGGCCGGACGGTTCGGGTTCACGCTGCCGGTGGCGGCGGGGGCCGGACGCTCATACTTGGTGAAGGCGGGGGCGGCCTTCAGCTCGTCCTTGGTCTTGCGCAGCACGAGGCGCTCCTTGCCGTCGGTCCCGCGGGTGATCTCGACCGCCTGGAACGGCACGGCGACGTCCTTCTCGCCCATGCCGAGGAAGCCGCCGACGCCGATCAGCGCGCCCATCACGGTGCCGCTGCGGTCGACCACCAGATCGTTGATCTCGCCCAGATTCTCATCGCCGCCGCCGCGCACCGTCATGCCGATGAGGTCGGACGCCAGCATCTGGTCGGCGCTCTGCTGGGCGATGAAGGCTGTGGAGGCGCGGGCGGCCGGCGGCGTCATCTGCGCCGCCGGGGGCACGGTGGTGCCGGGCGTCGTCGGCGTGGTCTGCTGGGCGATGGCGGCGGTCGACAGAAGAGCGGCGGCGGCCACGGCGTAGATCGGCATCTTCCTCATGTCGTGTTCCTCTCTCTTGTGGTGCATGGATGGAAATGTCGTCACCCTCTCGCCTTCCAGATGAGACTTATCGGGCGCACGAAACGAGCCTCAAGCTTTCGGCATGGGGGCGAAATCACATCCTGATCTTCAGAACTCAGGCGGTGGCATCGGCTTTCGACGCCGCCTGCGTAAGGTAAACTCGGACCCGGCGGGGAGGTTCCAGCTTGACTGCGCGACATCCCCGGCCGTCGCTGCGGCTGCAGGGCGGGCGCCGCACTTGCGTGGCGGCGGGTGCCGTGGCAGAGCCGAAAGACCCCGAAATCAGGACAGGCGCATGTTCCGCACCCTCTCCGACTTCATCACCGAGATCACCGGCGGCCAACGGGAGGCGGCAGCCTTCGACGAGAGCGACTACCGCCTCGCCGCGGCCGCCCTCCTCGTCCACGTGATGTCCATCGACGGAGCCGTGACCGCGGAAGAGCAGGCGGTGCTGCGGTCCATCCTCGCCAGCCGCTTCGGGCTCGATGCGCAGGAGAGCGAGGCGCTGGTGGAGCTCGCCATTGCCAAGGATGCCGAAGCGGTGGATCTTTATGCCTTCACCAGCGTGCTGAATCGCGCGCTGGACGACGAAGGGCGCCGCCGCATCGTGGAGATGATGTTCGAGGTCGCTTATGCCGATGGCGGCCTCAGCGAGTTCGAGGACAACCTCGTGTGGCGCGCGGCCGAGCTTTTGAACGTGGGCTCGCGCGACCGGATCCGCATCCGCCGCGAGGTCCGCGACGAGACGGAACAGGACGGTGAGCGACCGGAATAGGCCAGGCCAGGGATTGCGACGCGAGGGCCTCGAGACGGCGGAGGGGCTGAAGCCGTCCGCCGGCACCATGCTGGTGGTGCTGCACCAGGCCCGTTCCACCCCCGGCCGCATCGGCGCCCGCCTCCAGGCGCGCGGCTATGCCCTCGACGTGCGCCGCCCGGCGCTGGGCGAGCCCCTGCCCGACACCCTCGCCGGCCATGCCGGGGTGGTGGTGTTCGGCGGGCCCATGAGCGCCAATGACGACAGCCCCTTCATCGCCGAGGAGATGCGGCTGCTGGAGCGCGCCCTCGCCGCCGGCACGCCGGCGCTTGGCATCTGCCTCGGGGCCCAGCTGATGGCCCGGGTGCTGGGGGCGCGGGTGGCGCCGCACCGGGAGGGCGCCTGCGAGATCGGCTATTATCCGCTCAGCGCCACCCCCGCCGGGGAGGCGCTGATGCCCTGGCCCAGCCACGTCTACCACTGGCACTCGGAGGGCTTCGACCTGCCGGGCGGGGCCGACCTTCTGGCTACCGGCGCGGCCTTCCCCAACCAGGCGTTCCGCTATGGCGGCACCGCCTTCGGCCTCCAGTTCCATCCGGAGGTGACGCGGGAGATGATGTGCGCCTGGACCGAGCGCGGCGCCCACCACCTCAGCCGGCCGGGGGCGCAGCCGGGGGCGTCCCATCTGGAGGGATGGGCGCGGTATGACGGTGCGGTGTGCTGCTGGCTGGACCGCTTCCTCTCGGCCTTCCTCGCGCCGGCGGCGGCGTCCGCGGAGGCCACCGGCGCGGGTGTGGCGCAAGCCTGAAGCCGAACCGCGCCGAACCCTGCCGATCCTGCCGAACTTCATGAACCGCGCGGGCCTCCGCACGGCTGTCATGTGCCGCCGGTAGCATGCCTGCCGGCACGGGGCGCGCTGCATCGACGACCCCGGCCGAGGAGACGCCGCCGGAGGAGACCCCATGGACGCCCGAGCCCCCGCCGCGCCGATCCGCGGCATCGGATATTCCCTTCGCTCGACCTCGCCGGAGTTCGAGGACCTGCCCGCCCTGCTCGATGAGGCCGAGGCGCTGGGCGTTGATTTCGTTGAGCTTCCCGCCTTCGCCTGGACGCTGGTCGTGGACGGGCGGGTGCTGGTGGACCGGCTCGACCGGCTGGTGCGCGCCACCCGCGACCGGCCGTTCGGCTATACGGTCCACGGGCCGCTCGCCATCAACCTCATGGCCCCCCGCGCCCGCCTGCCGCGCCATGCGGCGGCGCTGGACGCCGCCATCGAGGTCGCCGGAGCGCTCGGGGCCGTCACCCTGGTCCTGCACACCGGCTGCGTCCGGTCCGAGGACGATATCGAGGTCGCCTATTCCCGCCAGCGGGAGGCGCTTTTCCGGGCCGGGGACCGGGCTGCCGCTGCGGACATAACGCTTTGCGTGGAAAACATTTTCCGCTTCGAGCCCATGCGCGAGACGGCGCTGCCCTCGCGCCTCGCGGCAGAGCTGGACGCGGTGGACCATCCCCACGTGCGCGCCACCCTGGACGTGAGCCACGCCTTCCTCCGCGCCACCGAGGCGCGGGTCGATTTCCTGAACGAGATCAGCGCGCTGGCTCCGTACGCCCGGCACGTCCACGTGCATGACAGCTTCGGCCGGCCGGTGGAGAGCTGGGCCATCGACGAGGCCGAGCGGCTGGCGCTGGGCGAGGGCGACCTGCACCTGCCGTTGGGCTGGGGCGGTATCGACTGGAACGACGTGGCAGCCCGTTGCCGCCTCGCCCCCGGCGCCGTCGTCAACCTGGAGCTGAATGCCCGCTACCGTTCCGAGCTGCCGGCCCAGATCCCGCTGCTGCGCCAGCTGGCGCAAGCCTTTGCGGCCTGCGCGCCACGCCCGGCCGCGGCGCTCTGAGCTCCACCCCGACGCACCCTGCGCCGTCTCGCGCCCGCGTGCGGCGACGCGGTCCGGCGCGGCTAACGCCTGTCCCCGCCGGGGCCGGGGGTGCCGCCCGGCTGGGGTCATTCCCCCCGGGGCGGCGGGTGAGCCGGCCGGCTCCTTCCGCACGTCCCATCCACAGCGGTCATGGGCCGACGTGCGGCGACCGGTATCCACGGCAGGCCGAATGGCTCTAGCTTGGCGTCGGGAGGACACGCCATGCCAAGAGCCGAAGAGCCAGCATCGTCCAACGCCGCGTACCGTCATCCGGCGGAAAAGCCATTTCGCCTGTTGTCCCCGAGCCTTGCCGGGCTGCTCCAGCGCTACGGGGTGTTCATTGCCCTCGTGGTCGTGGCGCTAGTCAGCCTCATGCTGTCCTTCGCCGAGCGGCAGGCATGGCTGTGGGTGTTCTGCATCGTGTTTCCGCTGGTGCTGGTAGGGGTGCTCGACATCACCCAGTCCGAGCACTCGCTGTTGCGCAACTATCCGGTCATCGGCTCGGTGCGCTGGATGTTCGAGGCCCTGCGCCCCTATCTGCGCCAGTATCTGATGGAGGATGACCTTTCCGGCCGCCCCTTCAGCCGCGACGAGCGCTCGGTAGTCTATGCCCGTGCCAAGAACGAGGAGGACCGCCAGCCGTTCGGCACCGAGCTCGATACCTATTCCGCCGAGTATGAGTGGATGACCCATTCGCTGGCCCCGGCGCCGGTGGCGACGGCGCCGTTCCGCCTGTCCGTGGGCGGCCCGGCCTGCGCCCGGCCCTATTCGGCCTCGGTGCTCAACATCTCGGCCATGAGCTTCGGCTCGCTGGGCCGCAACGCCATCGAGGCGCTCAATCTCGGTGCCCGGGATGGCGGCTTCTACCACGACACCGGCGAGGGCGGGCTCTCGCCCTATCACCGCATCCATGGCGGCGACATCGTGTGGGAGCTGGGCTCCGGCTATTTCGGCTGCCGCAACCGCGACGGCACCTTCAGCGCCGAGCGGTTCGCCGAGCGGGCGGCCGACGATCAGGTGAAGATGGTGGAGATCAAGCTCTCCCAGGGCGCCAAGCCCGGCCATGGCGGCGTGCTGCCGGCGGCCAAGGTGACGGCGGAGATCGCCGAGACCCGGGGCGTGCCCATGGGCGAGGACTGCATCTCGCCGTCCCGCCACTCGGCCTTCTCCACCCCGGCCGAAATGATGGAGTTCGTGGCCCGCCTGCGCGAGCTTTCCGGCGGCAAGCCGGTGGGTCTGAAGCTGTGCGTGGGCCATCCCAGCGAGGTGTTCGCCCTCGCCAAGGCCATGCTGGTGACAGGTATCCGCCCCGACTTCATCGTGGTGGATGGGGCGGAGGGCGGCACCGGCGCGGCGCCCCACGAGCTGGCGGACCATCTGGGAATGCCGTTGCGCGAGGGCCTCATCCTCATGCGCAACGCGCTGGTGGGCACCGGGTTGCGGCCGGAGGTGCGGCTTGCCGCGTCCGGCAAGGTCACCTCGGGCTTCTCCATGGCGGCGAACATGGCCATCGGCGCCGACTGGTGCAACGCGGCACGGGCCTTCATGTTCTCGCTCGGCTGCGTCATGTCCATGCGCTGCCATACCGGGGGATGCCCGACGGGTGTCACCACCAATGATCCGCACCTGCAGCGCGGCCTCGTGGTGCCGGAGAAGGCGGAGCGGGTGACGAGCTTCCACCGCCACACTGTCCATGCGCTGGCGGAGCTGGTGGCGGCGGCGGGGCTGACCCACCCGCGCGAGCTGCTGCCGCACCACGTCTGGCACCGGGTGAGCCCGATCGAGGTGAAGCCGCTGGACCGGCTCTACCCGTTCCTGGCCGCCGGCGCGCTGCTGGATGCCCCCGACGACACCCCCTATGCCGCCGACTGGCACGCGGCCGACGCCGACAGCTTCAGCCCGCGCGCGGCGGTGGGCCCCGCGCGCGCCGCCTGAGCCGGGGTCCAACGGGATCAGGACCGGGGGCGGCGCTTGCGGGCGCCTGCCCCCATCCCCATATCCGGACGGTCGGAGCGCCGTAAGGGCTCCGGCGGGCGCGGCCGGAGAGGTGCGCGCCCGGCCATGCAAAGTCGCTTGACGAGGGCTTTGACCGATGTCGCGGATGTCTTCCCTGTCGTCCCCGTTCCTCTTGGGGTTCGACGAGGTCGAGCGGGCGCTCGATCGCGTTGCCAAGAGCGCGGACGGCTATCCTCCCTACAATGTGGAGAGGATCGAGGCCGCCGGCGAGCCGCTCCGCCTCAGGATCACCCTGGCGGTGGCGGGCTTCACGGCGGACCAGCTGGAAGTCGTCATTGAGGAGAAGGAACTGACCATCCGGGGCCGCCAGGTCGAGGATGGGCAGGATCGGGTCTTTCTCCACCGTGGCATCGCCGCCCGGCAGTTCCAGAGGACCTTCGTCCTCGCTGAGGGCATGAATGTGCTCGGCGCCGAACTGAGGAACGGACTGCTGTCGGTGGATCTGGTTCGCCCGGAACCCGCTCGCCACGCCAAGCGCATCGACATCGTCTCACGCCCGTGAGGGGGGAGCGATGCCGGCACGGCCAGGAGTGAGGAGTATCGAGATGACCTACGAGACCGACCACCAGATCACCCCCATCACCCCGGAAGCCCTCGCGGTTCTGGGCGGCGGTGAGATCGCCTATGTGCGCTCGATCCGGTCCGAGGATGTGCGCGCGCTGTTTCCGCAGGCGCCCGAGATCGCGCCGGGGATGAAGCTGTTCACCCTCCACGCGGCCGACGGCACGCCCATCATGCTGACCGACAGCCGCGAGGCTGCCCTGGCGAATGCCATGGAGCACGACCTCGTGCCGGTGAGCGTGCACTGACAGCCCGCAGCGGCTCGCGCCCGTCCCGGGCGGGGGCTTTCTTCCGCCTCGCGGCCGCCTTGGCCGCCGGATGAGGTGCGGGTGATTCGCCGGAAGAGTCGTGCTCAGGCGGCGTTGGAGGCCGACGCCGCCGTCAGCAGCGCGTGCATGGCGCCGGCATCGCGGGTCGCCCGCAGCTTTTCCACCACATCAGGATCGCGCAGCATCCGCGCCACGCGGGCCAGCGCCTTGAGGTGATCCGCGCCGGCCGCCTCGGGCGCCAGCAGCAGGAAGACGAGATCCACCGGGGCGCCGTCCAGCGCCTCGAAGTCGATCGGCTTCTCCAGTCGCGCGAACAGCCCGAACAGCTTTCCGAGGCCCGGCAGCTTGCCGTGCGGAATGGCGATGCCGTTGCCGACGCCGGTGGACCCGAGCCGCTCGCGCTGGAGCAGGGTTTCGAAAATTTCCCGCTGGTCGCGGCCGATCAGCAGCGCCGCCTGGTGCGACAGCTCCTGCAGAGCCTGTTTCTTGCTGCTCGCCCGCAGCATCGGGAAGACCGCTTCAGGGGCGAGGAGGTCGGCAAGAGGCATGGATCGGATCCCTGCGGCGAGCGGCCGAGGCTCGAGAAAGCGGCGGACGCGAGAGCCGGAGGCCGGGCGGGGAGATCGCGACCCGACTTCCCCGCCCGGCTCCATCCGTCTCTTTTCAACTCGCGGAGGGTCATCCCTCCAGGAGGTCGTTACCGGCCTCCATAATGGGATCGCGCTCCAGTCTCAAGTCGGCACCCCGTTCGGGGCGCACGCCTCAGTGGAGATCTTCCGCCGCCGGGTCGATCCAGCCCACATGCCCGTCCGGGCGACGGTAGACGACGCTGACGCGCCCGTGCCCGGCATGGCGGAACACCACGACGGGCGCTCCGGTGATGTCGAGCTCCACCACCGCATCGGCGACGGAGAGGGTGCGCAGCCGCGTCACCTGCTCGGCGACGACGGTCGGGCTCCAGCCCTCGAGCTCCTCCTCCGTGTCCGCCTCGGGGGCGGCGCTGAGGACGTAGCTCTGCGCGGCATAGCCGTTGGCGCCGCCATGGCCGTGGCGGTCCTTCAGGCGCTGCTTGTAGCGGCGCAGGCGCTTCTCGATCTTCTCCACCGCCGAATCGGCGCAGGAATTGGCGTCCTGGGCGCTGCCATGCGCCTGCAGGTTCACGCCCGAATCGAGATGGAGCATGCATTCGGAGCGGTAGCCGGAGCCGTCCCGCGAGACGGTGACGTGTCCCGACCATCCGCCATCGAAATATTTGGCGAGGACTTCGGAGACCCGCTCGGTGAGGCGCTGGCGAAGGGCTTCGCCGACGTCGATGTTCTTTCCGGACACGCGTAGGGCCATGCGATTTGATCCCCTTGGGACGGGTCCAGATCTCGACCCATCCTGCATTACAAACCGGCCGGCCGTACAAGTGGTAGGAGTGCTTCGCCGGCATGTCAACGGCGGACGCTCAAGCTTTGCTCGGCCGGTCCCGGCCATCCGCAGCCGTAGCGGCAGGTCTCAGCGCGACAGATGCGGCAGCATCCGCGACAACACCCCGTCGCGCTTGATGATGCCGTGCCACAGGCCGGCGCCGATGTGCAGCAGCACGAGGGCCGTGATCAGGTAGCCGAGGCGCTGGTGCCAGCTGCCGAACAGGTCGGCGAGGGCGTCGTCCTTGGCGACGAGATTGGGCAGCGTGAACAGGCCGAACACGCTCACCGAGGCGCCGAACGCGTTGGAGGCGAGCCAGCCGAGCACCGGCATCACCAGCAGGAGCACGTAGAGCGCGTAATGCACGGCCTCGGCGGCTACCCACAGCACCACCGGCATGGAGGCGGGGCGGCCGGGAGGCGGGTGGAGGATGCGGATCACCACCCGCACCACCGCGAGGCACAGGATGGTGAAGCCGATGGAGCGGTGCAGGTCGAACAACCGGTCCTGGGTGGGGCCCGAGGGCACGTTCATCATGGCGAAGCCGGCCGGGATCACGGCGATGACCAGCGCGGCCATGATCCAGTGGATGCGCCTAGCCGGCGGCGCGTAGGCGGCGGGTTGGTCGGGTGTGGGCATCGCGGGCCTCCTGCTCGCTGGCGGGTGCGAGGCCCGCCGGCGCGCCGGCGCCGGCGAGGTCGCACGCGAACAGCACGTCCCCGTCCGGAAACACGTGCGCCCGCGTGGACGGCCGCAGGGCGTCGGCCAGAGTGTCGCACGCCTTGCGTGTCAGGCCGATGCGGCCCGCCCCGAGGATGACCGGGGACACGAAAACGTGAAGGGCATCAAGGCACCCCGCCTCGAGGAAGGCGGAGAGGGTGTGGGCGCCGCCTTCCACCAGCACGCGGGCGAGCCCCCGCGCGGCGAGGGCATCCAGTATCGTTCCCGGCGCGAACGGGCCGTCGGCGGCGCCTTCCACCAGCTCCACGCCGGCCGGCAGCGGCGCCTCCACCCCCGGGCGGCGCACCACGAGACGCCGTGCGCCGTCGGCGGCGAAGCAGCGGGCGTGCGGGTCCACGCGGCCGGAAGGGTCTATCACCACACGCGCGGGGCTGTGTCCGGGGACGCGGCGGACGGTCAGGAGGGGGTCGTCGGCGCAGACCGTTCCCACCCCCACCAGCACCGCATCCACGCTGGCGCGCAGGGCATGGAGGTGATCGAGCGCGTGCGGGCCGTTGATGTACTTGGACTCGCCCGAGGGCGTGGCGATCCGCCCGTCCAGCGACTGGCCGAGCTGGGCCACCACATAGCGGGCGCCCTTGCCCTGGGGCCGTGGCGGCGCCATCTCGGGTGAGGCGGCCGGTACGTCCCGCATGACGTCCCGGGGTCTCGTGTCATCCATCGGATCTCGCCCGCCGTAAGTTGCGTTTGTAGCCACAACGCCTGTCGCCGCCAGATGTTACGCTGGGGGCAGGAGGTTGGATCGTCTTTTTTGGAGCGCAGCGGCGCGCTCCCCCGGTCTGAGAGGTCGCGATGGCATCGGCGGCGGACGGCGTCCTTGGGCGCGGCAGCAGCGAGGTGGCGGTGGAGCGGGCGCTCGCGGAGGTGCGGGCGGGACGCCCGGTGCGCATCGAAGGCGCCGGAGCGTCCATTCTCGTCCTCGGCGCGGAAGCGGTGGACGCGGAGGTCGCGGCGGCGCTCGACGCTGCTCGCGTGTCCGAGGCCCGTCTGGTGCTGCCGGCGCCCCGGCTGATGAAGCTCGGCGCGCCACGGGCGCAGGCCGGGGTGGTCGCGCTGCCGCGCGTGGACGCTTCGCGCATCGCCCATCTGGCCCTGCGCGCCGATGCCCACGTGGATGCGCCGGTGGGGCCCGCCTGTCCGCTCGATCTCGCGGCGCTGGAACTGCTCGGGCTCGCGCTGGTGCTGCCGGCCGCGGTGGTGTGGTCGGCTCCGGCGCAGACGGACGCGCTCACGGTCGCTGCGGCGGACGTGATGGCCTATCGCGCGACGCAGGTGGCGCGGCTGCGCATCGTCGGCCGCGCTCCGGTGCCGCTCGAGGGGGCGCCGGAGACGGAATTCGTGGTGTTCCGGGGCGGGGAGGGGCTGCGTGACCAGGTGGCCATCATCGTCGGCCGGCCGGATCTCGGCCAGCCGGTGGCGGTGCGCCTCCACTCCGCCTGCCTGACCGGCGACCTGTTCGGCTCGCTGAAGTGCGATTGCGGCGACCAGCTGCGCGACACGGTACGGCGCATGGCGCATGGCGCGGGCGGCATCCTGCTCTATCTGGACCAGGAGGGGCGCGGCAACGGCATCTCCAACAAGATGCGCGCCTATGCCCTGCAGGCGCAGGGCTATGACACGTATGACGCGGATGCCGCGCTGGGCTTCGATCTCGATCAGCGGCGCTTCGATTTCGCCGCCGGCATGCTGCGCCAGCTGGGGGTGCATGCGGTGCGCGTGCTCACCAACAATCCGCAGAAGATCGCCGCCCTGAAGGCTGCCGGCCTCGACGTGGTGGCCGACCAGCGGGTGCTCGGCCGGCCCACCGCCGAGAACGTGCGCTATCTCGCCTCCAAGCGCGACCGCGCCGGCCATTACATCGATTTCGACACCCTCGCCGCCCGCGCCCCGGACTGAGCCGGGGCGCGTGGAAACCGGTTGTCCAGCGGGCGCGAAACGATTTAAAACCGCTCCGGCTCCGGCTTGACGCCGCGCGGGAGGAGAGGCCATGGACACCAAGATGAGAAAAGTTGCCATCGTCACCGGGGCCGGCTCCGGCGTCGGCCGGGCGGTGGCCGTGGCGCTGGTGCAGGCTGGCTATGGCGTGGCCCTCGCAGGACGCCGGCTGGATGCCCTTCAGGAGACGGCGGCGGAGGCGGGAGACGACGCCCTGTGCGTGCCCACCGACGTGACCGATCCGGATTCGGTGCGGGCCCTGTTCGCCGCCACGGTGGAGAAGTTCGGCCGCCTCGACGTGCTGTTCAACAATGCCGGCACCGGCGCGCCGGCCGTGCCCATGGAAGACCTCACCTTCGCCCAGTGGAAGCAGGTGGTGGACACCAACCTCACCGGCCCGTTCCTTTGCACGCAGGAGGCTTTCCGGGTGATGAAGGCGCAGTCGCCGCGCGGCGGCCGCATCATCAACAACGGCTCCATCTCGGCCACCGCGCCGCGCCCGTTCTCGGCGCCCTACACCGCCACCAAGCACGCCATGACCGGCCTCACCAAGTCCACCTCGTTGGACGGGCGCGCCTATGACATCGCCTGCGGGCAGATCGACATCGGCAATGCCGACACCCCCATGGCGCAGAAGATGAAGCAGGGCGTGCCGCAGGCCGACGGCTCCATCAAGGTGGAGCCGGTGATGGACGTGGCCCATGTGGCGAGCGCCGTGCTCTACATGGCGAGCCTGCCGCTGGAGGCCAACGTGCAGTTCATGACGGTGATGGCCACCAAGATGCCGCTGGTCGGCCGCGGCTGAGCGGCCGACCCACTTGGGACCGGTCCGGCCGCGGCTGAGCGGCCGACCCACCCAAGGCTCTGGGCCGTGGCTGAGCGGCTGACCCACTCAGGACCAGTCCGGCCGCGGCCGAGCCCAAGGGGATCGGACGGCCACCGCCGGGCGTCAACCCGCTCCGGCATCGGACCGAATGCAAAAAAGGCCCCGGCAATGCCGGGGCCTTCGCGTTCAGTGGGTCGGTCGTGCGCGTCAGTCGTTGCCGCGGTTGCCGAACAGCTGGAGCAGCATCATGAACAGGTTGATGAAGTCCAGGTAGAGCGCGAGCGCGCCCATGATGGCCTTCTTTCCCGCCACGGCCACGTCGTCGCCGGCGAAGTACATCTCCTTGATGCGCTGGGTGTCGTAGGCGGTGAGGCCCGCGAACACCAGAACGCCCACCACGGAGACGATGAACTGCAGCATCGACGAGCCGAGGAAGATGTTCACCAGCGAGGCGATGATGATGCCGAACAGGCCCATCATCAGGAAGGAGCCCATGCCGGACAGGTCCTTCTGCGTGGTGTAGCCGTAGAGGCTCAGCGCGCCGAAGGAGGCCGCGGTGATGAAGAACACCCGCACGATGCTCTCGTGGGTGTACACGAGGAAGATCGTCGACAGCGACACGCCCACCAGCGCGGCATACACCCAGAAGGTGATCTGCGCGGCCGATACGCTCATGCGATCGATGCGGAAGCTCAGGAAGAAGACCGCCGCCAGAGGCGCGAGCATCACCACCCACTTCAGCGGGCTCACGAACAGCGCGTAGCCGAACTGCGTCAGCATGATGCCGCCGGCGACCCGGCCCGCGGCCGACGCGGGATCGGTGGTCACCGACAGCAGATAGATGCCGAGCGCGGCTGCGCCCGTGATGGCGAGGCCCAGCGCCATGTAATTGTAGACGCTGAGCATGTACGCCCGGAGGCCCTGGTCGATCGCGGCCTGCGAGCGTGCCACCGACGGGTTGAAACGCCCGGCGACGTTGCGATCATAATCGGACATCGTCGTTCCCCTTTGAAACTGCGTGACACCCGCTCCGGCCGCAGCCGGACGCACCGTGTCCGGCGTCAATATGGTGGGTTGGCGGTGAGCGGGCAAGCCGAGCGCGGATGAAATTTACGCAAGGTCACTTTACGTCAGGTGGTGACCATTCTTCGCACCTGCATATAATTGCAACCGGGGCGAGGGATCAGGCGCGATGGGCGCGTGGTGGCAGGTGCCGGCGGCGGGACGGGGAGGTTTTGCTGCGCTGCGGCAACCTTCAGCGCGGCCGCGCTTTTCCCGGTTCCGATGGAAGGACTTGCGGCGCGCGTGGTATCACCTTGCCGGCGCCACCGTGGCGATCCTCGTGGCGATCCTCGCGGCGTCCACCCCCGCGCGGGCCGGGGCCTGGACGCAGGAGGAAGGCCACGGACAGGTGCTGCTGCAGGGCTATGGCGCCGCTTCCAGCTCCGAGTTCGGCCCTTCCTCGGATCTCTACGCCAGCCGCCCGTATGACAAGGTGGAGGTGACGCTCTCCTTCGAATATGGCGCGACCGACTGGCTGACCCTGCTGGTGGCGCCGCAGTATCTCTCCGTGAACCTGGGCGAGCCGTTCCCATCGTCCTATTCCGGGCCGGGCTATACCGATGCCGGCGCCCGGGTGCGGCTGTGGCGGGACGAGGCGTGGGTGGTCTCGGCGCAGGTGGTGGGGCGCTTTTCAGGCACGGGGAATTCCCAGAGCGCGGCGGCGGTGGGCTATGAGGACGCCGAGCTCGACCTGCGTCTGCTCGCCGGCTACGCCTTCACCCTGTTCGGCAAGGCCGCCTTCCTCGATCTCCAGGCGGCACAGCGCATGCGCTTCGGCCCGCCGCCGGACGAGGTGCACGTGGACCTCACCCTCGGGGTGCGGGTGGCGGAGCGCTGGCAGCTGCTGATGCAATCCTTCAACGTGATCTCCGAGGGCGCCGGGGAGGGGCCGTATTTCGGCGACAGCTACGCCTATTACAAGCTCCAGCTCGGCGCCCTCTATGACTGGAACGCGGCGGTGACGGTGGGGTTTTCGGTCGTTTCCACCGTCTATGCCCGCAACGCTCCGCAGGAAAACGGCGTCACCCTCACCGCCGCCTATCGCTTCTGATCCACCTCAGGCGGGGCGCGGCGTCGTGGTGACGAGGCGGATGCCCGCGGCGATGGGCAGGATGCCGAGCATGTCCAGCACCGGCACGTGCTCGCCCAGGAGCAGCCAGCCGAACATCAGCCCCAGCGGCGGCATCAGGAAGTGCAGCGCGCTGGCGCGGGTGGCGCTGGTGCGCCCGAGGATGAAGAACCACAGGCTGAACGCGCCCACCGAGGCCGCCAGCGTCAGGTAGACGAAGGAGGCGATGAGGGACGGCGTGAAACGCACGTCGGCGGTGGATTCGAACATCAGCGCCAGCGGCATGAGCGCGAGCCCGCCCGAAAGCGACTGGATGCCGCTGCCGACCCACAGCGAGGCGGAGGTGCGCACCTTCTTGAAGATGAGGGTGGCGGCCGTCAGCGTCACCAGCGCCACCGCCACATAGGCGACGCCTACCGGGTCCTCGTGGCCGGAGGAGATGCGCGAGCGCACCACCCAGGCGACGCCGGCCATGCCGAGGACGAGCCCGGCGAGCTTGCGCGCATCCAGCCGTTCCCCCAGCAGCGGCGCCGCCACCAGCGCCACCAGCAGCGGATTGGCGGAGATGAGCACCGCCGTGAAGCCCGACGACACGGTCGTCATGCCCATGTAGCCGAGGCCCAGGTAGCAGGCATTGTTCAGGACACCCATGACCGCGAGGGCGAGGATGTCGCGCCGCGTCAGCCGCGTGAAGTGCTCGCGCGGCAGCACCACCGCCGTCACCGCCAGCATGAGCGCGCCGGCAAGCAGGAAGCGGGTGCCCAGCAGCAGCAAGGGCGGGCAATCGGCCAGCGCCACCTTGGCCACGGCGAAGGCCGAGCTCCAGATGAGGCAGAACAGGGCGATCAGCACCGGCAGCGCGTCGAGGCGCTGGGCGCCGGCGATCGGAACGGGCGGGGCAGGGGTGGCGGGCATGGACTTTCTCCTTGCCTCACAGGGACCATGAATTTGCGCCATTGAAAAATTGAATGTTTGGATGTTCGATATTCACAAAACAGATGGGAGCCGGGCGATGCTCGACATGGACCTGCTCAGGGCGTTCGTCAGCGTGGTGGATGCGGGTGGCTTCACCCGGGCGGGAGAGCGCGTCCACCGGACCCAGTCCACCGTGAGCCAGCAGGTGCGGCGGCTGGAGGACCAGCTGGGCCATCGCCTGCTGCTGCGCGACGCCCGCGGTGTCCGGCCGACCGTGGAGGGTGAGCGGCTGCTGGGCTATGCCCGCCGCATCCTGGCCCTCGGCGCCGAGGCACAGGCCGCGCTGGCCGGCACCACGGCGGCGCGGATGGTGCGGCTCGGAATTCCGGACGATTTCGCGCTGTCGGCGCTCACCTCGGTGATCGCCGGCTTCGCCCGCGCCCGGCCGGGAGTGCGGCTCGCCGTGGAGTGCGGGCTGAGCTGCGACCTCTCGGGCGCGTTCGCGCGGGGCGAGCTTGATCTGGTGCTGCTGAAGCGTGAGCCGGGCACCGGCCCCGCGGCCGCCGTCTGGCCCGAGCGCCTCGTGTGGGTGACTGGAACCGATACGACGCCGGACGAGGAGATGGTGGCGCTCGCGGCGTTCCGCCAGGGCTGCCTCTATCGCGGCCGGGCGATCCACGCGCTGGAGAAGGCCGGCCGCAGCTGGCGCATCGCCTATGAGTGCGCCAGCCTGATCGGCGTGGAGGCGGCGCTTGCCGGCGGGCTGGGGGTCGCGGTGCTGAGCAGCCTCGCGGTGACGCCGCGCCTGCGCGTGCTGCCCGATGGCGCGGCCTGGCCGGCCATCCCGCCCACCGAGCTGGCGTTGCAGGTGGCCGAGCCGGCCTGCGCGGCGACACGCGACCTCGCCGGCCTGATCGCCGGGTTCTGCGATGCGGAGGCCTCCCGCCTGCTGGCGGCATGAGGCGTCATCGCGGCACGCGGTGCCCCGTGGCCGGAGCGATCAGCCGTCCACCAGCAGGCGCCGGCCGATCTCGCCGATGCCGATGAGGCCGGGGGTGGCGTGCATCACCACATGGATGGGGATGAGCCCGAGCCGGTCATGGTAGGGCGGGTGCTCCTCGAACGCGGCGCGGAACGGGCTTTCGGCGAACAGCCGGGCCATGGCCCGGCCCACGCCGCCGCCCACGAACACGCCGCCCTTGGCGTCGAACGCGAGGGCGAGATCGCCCAGCACCCGGCCGAGCAGGCGCAGGAAAACGTGGCAGCTCTCCTTCTCCATCCGCTGGCCGTCGAGGGCGGCCTTGATGATGGCATGGGACGACAACTGCTCGCCCGACAGGATGCGGTGCAGCCGCACCAGTCCCGGTCCGGACAGCACATGCTCCACCGTGACCGGTCCCAGATCGCGCACCAGATGGGCGACGATGCGGGCCTCGTCGGTGGTGACGGCGCCGAGGCGCATGTGCCCGGCCTCGCTCGGCAGCACCTCGTAGCCGGCCTCGCGCGGAATGATGAAGGCGGTGCCGAGCCCGGTGCCGGGTCCGCTGAGCAGCATGGGCGCGCCCGGAACCGCCCGGCCGGTGCCCACTTCGAGCAGGTCGTCGCGGGTCAGCAGCGGCAGGCCGTGGGCGAATGCCTCGAAATCGTTGAGCACGCACAGGTGCTCGAAAGACAATTCCCGCGCCAGCGCGGCGGTGGAAAAGCGCCAGTCGCGGTTGGTCAGGCGCACGTCGTCGCCATCGATGGGGCCGGCCACGGCCAGGGCGGCGCAGCGCGGCGCCTCCCCGCTCACCGACGCCAGATAGGTGCGCAGCAGGTCCTCGATCGAGCCGTAGGAATCGTTGGCCTCGAGCCGGATGTCGAACGGAACGCCGTCGACGCCGGCGCGGGCGATGCGTGTCGTGGTTCCGCCGATGTCCGCGAGAAGTACGGTGGGAGCCATGTCTGATTCCCGTGGAAGGTGGGGTGACTCTACTGCGCCAGTCGTGAACCGGACGCAAGCGCGGGCCGCGCTGCAGCGCCAAAGCGACGCCCGCGCCTGAATGCCAAGTGCCGCAGGCGCCCGCAGGTTCCCCCGCGCAGCCTCCGGCCGCGAAGATGTGTCGGCCCGCCCGGTGGCGCGCGGCTGCCGGCTGCCGTAAGCTTCCGGTGAAAATGTGGGTTGCGGCGGCGCGGGGGCTGGCGGGATCGCCGCTTCGACGTACATAAGGAACGTCGGGTCCGGTAGCTGCCCTCGCGGAAGACCGGACAGGGGCAACAGAGTGCCACGGCATGCCGTGGCGCCCGAAAGGCATGGCGAAGCGCAGTGCTGGACATCTACACGATCATCTTCCTGGCCCTCGCGGTCTTCATTTTCGTGCGGCTGCGCAGCGTGCTGGGGCAGAGGACGGGGCGCGAGCGTCCGCCTTACGATCCCTATTCCCGCGATACCGCGCGCCCGCCGCAGCCCGGCTCCGACAAGGTGGTGAACCTGCCCGAGCGCACGCCGGGCCCGGCCGTGCCTGCGCCGGCTGACAATGACGAGCCCCCGGCCTTCCGCTGGCAGGGCGTCGCCGCCGAGGGCTCGCCCGCCGCGGCCGCTCTGGACGAGATCGCCCGCGTCGAGCCGGATTTCGACGCCCGGCACTTCCTCACCGGCGCCCGCTCGGCCTACGAGATGATCGTGACCGCCTTCGCCGCGGGGGATCGCCGCACCCTGAAGGACCTCCTTGCCAAGGACGTCTACGACAGCTTCGCCGCCGCCATCGCCGACCGGGAGAGCCGGCGCGAGACGATGGAATCGCGCTTCGTCTCCATCGAGCAGGCCGACCTTGAGGACGTGACCGTGCGCGGGCGCACCGCCCAGCTCACGGTGCGCTTCGTGTCCAAGCTCATCTCCGTCACCCACGGCCCCGACGGCGCGGTGGTGGACGGCAGCCCCGACACGGTGGCCGACGTGACCGACGTGTGGACCTTCGCCCGCGAGCTCGGGACGCGCGATCCCAACTGGAAGCTGGTGGCGACCGAAGCCGCGCAGTGAGGCCGGCCATGTCTGCGCCCCGCGCCCGCTGGACAGACCGGATCAGGGCGCGGGGACGCGCGCTCCTTGTGGCGAGCGGGCTCGGCATGCTGATGCCCCTTGCCCTCGCGCCCTCGGGTCCCGCCTTCGCCGGCACGCCCGCGGCCGCAGGAGGTGCCGCCCTGGTCCCCGTGCCCCCTCCCGACATCCCCGGGGCGACCCTGCTGCCCCAGTCCTATGCCGACCTCGACGGCTGGGCGCAGGACGACCACGCCGCGGCCTTCGCCACCTTCCTCGCCAGCTGCGCGGCCTTCGCCGTGCCGCCGGCCGAGATCGGTCCCGCCTCCGCGCCCACGCTGAAGGCCGGGCTGGTCCGGGCCTGCGCCCTTGCGCGACGCCTCGGCACGGCGAAGCCGTCGGACACGGTGGCCCGCCTGTTCTTCGAGGTCGCGTTCCGGCCGTTCCGCGTCGTGCCCGGCGGCAGCGGCGCCGCCTTCTACACCGGCTATTACGAGCCCGAGGTGGCGGGGGCGCTCGGCCCCGGCAACGGGTTCGACGTACCGGTCTATCGCCGGCCGGACGATCTGCTGATGCAGGGGGCGGGGCCGGCGCCCAATTCCGGCGGCGCCCTGCGGCGCCCCGCCGACGGCCTCGTGCCCTATCATGACCGCGCCGCCATCGAGGATGGCGCGCTCGCCGGCCGCGGGCTTGAAGTGGTGTGGCTGCGCGATCCCATCGACCTGTTCTTCATGCAGATCCAGGGTTCGGCCCGCGTGCGCCTGCCGGACGGGCGGGTGCTGCGGCTCAACTATGACGGCTACAACGGCCATCCTTATCTCCCGGTCGGCCGGCTCCTCATCCAGCGCGGGCTGGTGCCGCGCGAGGAGATGTCCATGGCCCGCATCCGCGCCTTCATGGAGGCGGACCCCGCCGCCGGCCGGGCGCTGAGGCGGGAGAACCGCTCCTATGTGTTCTTCAAGGCGCTGGAGCTGGGCGCCGACGCCGGTGCCATGGGCGCGCAGGGGGTGCCGCTGACGGCCGGGCGCTCCATCGCCGTGGACCGGACGCTGCACACCTATGGCGCGCCGGTGTTCGTGGAGGCGGACCTGCCGCTCTCCACCCCCGGCGGCGCCGAGCCCTTCCGTCGCCTCGTGATCGCGCAGGATACCGGGTCCGCCATCGTTGGGCCGGCGCGGGCGGACATCTATTTCGGCACCGGCCGGGAAGCGGGCGAGGTGGCCGGGCGCATCCGCCATCCGGGCCGCTTCACGCTGCTGGTGCCGCGCTTCGCCCCGGTCGGGGCAGGAGACCGCGTGCCATGAACCGGCGCGGTCGCCGGCGCCAGCTTTCCGCCGAGGAGCGGGCGCTGTGGCACCATGTGGTCCGCTCGGTGATGCCGCTGCGCCCCGAGGCCGTCGAGCCGCCGCCCGCGCCCACGCCGGAGCCTCCTCCGGCGCCCGTTGCCGCTTCCGCTGCCGCCGCGCCATCCGCTGCCGGCCGCAAGGCTGCCGCCGTTCCCGCCGCACCGCTTGCGCCCCCGCTCGCCGGGCTGGAGCCGAAGGCGCGGCGCCGGCTGGTGCGCGGCGCGGAGGTGGACGCGCGGCTAGACCTCCACGGCCTCACCCAGGCTGCGGCCCACCGCCGGCTGCGCATGTTCCTTTTCGATGCGCAGGCGAGCGGGCACGGGGTGGTGCTGGTCATCACCGGCAAGGGCGACCCGGAGCGGCTTGGCAGCCATGGCCCGGCGTTCGGCGAAGGCCGAGGCGTGCTGCGCCGGGCGGTGCCGTTGTGGCTCGCCGAGCCGGACCTGCGCGCGGTGGTGCTGGGTTTCGAATCCGCCGGCCGCCGCCACGGCGGGGAGGGCGCGCTTTATGTGCGCATCCGCCGCCGCAGGTAACGGATGCGCCGCCGGCGTGTGGCCCGCTTCGCCAGCGGGGATGGGGTTGGAGGTGCCGGGACGACGACCCGCTCAGATCGGGTGGCAGGCGCTGGCGGGCAGCTCGTAGGTGCGGTCCGCGCCCAGCAAATGGACGCGGAAGCCGCGCCGGGGGAACAGGCCGGCGATGGCCGGGTCACGCACGCTGAGGCCGCCCGCATAGGCGCCGAAGGCCGGCAGCACCATGCGATTGCCGTCTGTGACGAAGCACCTGCGCCTCACCGCGCGTCCGCGGACAGCAACCCGGGCAGCGGGGTGCAGGTGGCCGCAGATTTCCCCGGAGACGGGGCCTTCCTGCGGCTCGTGGCGGAACCGCAGCGGCCCCACCGCCAGCTCGGCCGTGCCCTCGCCGCCGAGATCGTGCGGCAGGGGATCGTGATTGCCGGCGATCCACACGAAGGTGCGTCCGGCCTGGATGCGCCGCACCTCGTCGCGCAGGGGATCGGCCATGCGCTCGCCGGCCCAGCGGTCGTGCAGGCTGTCGCCCAGCGCCACCACGATGCGCGGCTGATGGAACGCAACGGCCGCCGCCAGCCGGCGCAGGGTGTCGAGCGTGTCGTAGGGCGGCAGCATCTGGCCGCGCCGGGCGAAGGCGGAGCCCTTCTCCAGATGCAGGTCCGCCACCACCATCATCCGCTCGCGCGGCCACAGCAGCGCCCCGGAGGGGTCGAGCTCCAGCTCCGCGCCGGCAAGGGCGACGGTGGTGCGGACGGGAGCAGCTGATTCGGCACGGGCGAGCATGGCGGCGGATTGTGCCTGAAGCGGTGGGCGGGGCAAGGCGGAGGTTGCGGCTCACGCACCGGCAGGCCAGACGCCGGCCTGCGCCAGCATCTGCGCCATGTCCTGCGGCCAGGCCCGCCCCGTGAAGCGGACGAGGGCGGCGAACGTCCACCAGTCGTGGCCGGCGAGCGTCGATCGTTCCAGCGCGGACCAGCCGTCGGTGGAAAGCTCCGGCCGGGCGACGCGGATGAGGAAATAGCGCTCGTCCGAACGCACCATGCCTCCGTTCGGCATGCGGAACACCACCTCCCGCCGGGCGATCTGCGGTCCCGGATGGGCGATGGCGATGCCGGTCTCCTCGAACAGCTCGCGGCAGGCGGCGGCCTCGAAGCTCTCTCCGGGCTCCAGCCCGCCGCCGGGCGGCGCCCAATAGCTGTCGCCCGCCAGCGCGCCGGTACGGTGGATGAAGTTGAACAGCAACAGCCGGTCCTCCCCGTCCAGCACCAGAAGGCGGGCGGCGGGGCGGTCGGTGACGGGTGTGTCCATGCTCACAGGAAGCTCTGCGGGTCCACGTCGATGGTGACCTTGATGTTGCCTGTCGCCTTGGGCGCCACCGCGCGCCATTCCCTCAGATAGCGCGACAGGTCGAAGGCGCGGGGCGCGCGCGCCAGCAGGCGCCAGCGATGCCGGCCGCGCAGCACGGCGAGAGGCGCCTCGGCGGGGCCGAGCACCCGCACCTCGGGCGATGGCGGCGCGGACGCGGCGAGCCGTCGGGCATGGGCTTCCGCCGCATGGCCCTCGCTGGCCGAGACGATGAGCCCCGCCATGCGCCCGAACGGCGGCAGGCGCGCGTCCTCGCGGGCGGCGATCTCCACGTCGTAGAAGGCGTCGCGGTCGCCGGTGACGAGCGCGCGCATCACCGGATGCTCGGGCATGTGGGTCTGGATGAAGCCGCGCCCCTCGGTCTTGCCGCGCCCGGCGCGCCCCGCCACCTGGTGCACCAGCTGGAAGGTACGCTCGGCGGCGCGCGGGTCGCCCTGGCCGAGGCCCACGTCCGCGTCCACCACGCCCACCAGCGCGAGGCCGGGGAAATTGTGGCCCTTGGCCACCAGCTGGGTGCCCACCACCACGTCCACCTCGCCCTTGGCCACGGCGTCGAGCTCGGCCCGCATGCGCTCCACCCCGCCGAGCAGGTCCGAGGACAGGACGAGGGAGCGCGCCGCCGGGAACAGCGCCTGCACCTCTTCCTGCAGCCGCTCGACGCCCGGTCCGACGGGGACGAGGCTGTCCTTGGCGTGGCAGGCAGGGCATTCCTCCGGCACCGGGGCCTGATAGCCGCAATGGTGGCAGGTGAGGCGGCGGCGGTAGCGGTGCTCCACCAGCCATGCGGTGCAGGAGGGGCACCGCATGCGGTGGCCGCAGGAGCGGCACAGGGTGAGCGGCGCATAGCCCCGCCGGTTGAGGAACAGGAGCGCCTGCCCGCCCGCCTCCAGCGTGTCGGCGATCTCGGCTTCGAGACGCGGCGCGATCCAGCGGCCGCGGGGCGGGCCTTCCTTGCGCAGATCGATGGGGGCGAGGCCCGGCACCTTGGCGCCGCCGAAGCGCACCGGCAGGGCGAGGCGGCGATAGCGGCCGCGCCGGGCGTTCACCTCGGTCTCGATGGAGGGGGTGGCGGAGGCGAGCACGATGGGCGCCCCGGCGAGCCGCGCCCGCACCACCGCCATGTCGCGGGCGTGATAGCAGACGCCGTCGTCCTGCTTGTAGGCGGGGTCGTGCTCCTCATCGACGATGATGAGGCCGAGGTCGCGGAACGGCAGGAACAGGGCCGAGCGCGCCCCCGCCACCACCTGCACCTTGCCGGAGGCCACCTCGTTCAGCACCTTCGCCCGCCGGCGGCTGGAGACGCCGGAGTGCCATTCCGCCGGCTTCACCCCGAAGCGTGTGGTGAAGCGGTCGAGGAAGGCCTGGGTGAGGGCGATCTCGGGGAGCAGGATCAGCGCCTGCCGCCCGGCGCGGATCGCCGCCGCCACCGCCTCGAAATACACCTCCGTCTTGCCGGAGCCTGTGACGCCATCCAGCAGGAAGGTGGAGAAGGCGCGCGCCTCCACCGCCTCGCGCAGGGCATCGGCGGCGGCTTGCTGCGGTTCGGAGAGGGTGGGGGTGGCGTGGCCGGGATCGGGCGGGTAGGCGGCGGGCTCGGGCGGCAGCACCACGGCCTCCAGCGTGCCGTCGTCCACCAGCCCGTCCACCACCGACGGGGAGACGCCGGCCTCGCGCGCCGCCTCGGTCTTGCCGCGCACGAAGCCGTCGGCGAGCAGCTCCATGAGCCGGGCGCGCGCTGCCGTCATGCGTTGCGGCGCGCTGCCGGCAAGGCGCACTCCCACCCGCTCGCGCGCCACGCCGGGGCTTTCCCCATGGCGGAGCGCCATGCGCAGCACCATGCCGCGGGGCGCGAGGGTGTAGTCGGCCATCCAGTCGATGAGGCGCAGGAGATCGTGCGGCAGGGGGGCGTAGTCGAGCTTCGCCTTCACCGGCTTCAGCTTGGCCGCATCCACAGGCCGCCCGGCGCCATGGCGCGGCCAGACGACGCCGATGACGCTCTTCGTGCCGAGCGGCACGTGCACCAGATCGCCCGGGGCCACCTCCATCCCGTCGGGCAGGAGGTAGGAATAGGCGGCGTCGAGGCCGAGGGGGAGCAGGACGTCGACGGTGCGCGGGCTCATGTTCCTCTTTTGGTCCGGCGCGCGAGAAAGGTCAAAGCCGGAACCGCGGTTCGCACCGGAACGAGGGGCTAGGTCTCAGTCTTTCCGGTCGCGCAGTCCGTGGATGGGGCCGGATGTTCCAGGCCCGAGATTGGGCTTGACCGAAATACAACTTAAGAGAGATAAATATTTAAATACTCTCTTTAAGAGTGTTTCCGGCCTCCATCCGGCTCCGGGCCGAGCCCGGATGCAACAGCGCCGACGCCTGTCCACGCGGCAATGCCTGGCCGCGAAAAGGGGGACGCATCCATGCTGCTGAAACGGGGAATGATCCACCAAGACGTCGCGCAGCTTGCCCAGGATCTCTCCGCGCTCGGCTTCTACACGGGCGCCATCGGGGAGAATTTCAACGGCGACATGGAGGCCGCCGTGAAGGCCTTCCAGTCGCAATATGTGGGTCCCGATCAGCTGCCGCTGGTGGTGGATGGGCAGGTCGGTCCGCTGACGCGCTGGGCCCTCGACGTCGCCCGCGGACGCCGGTCATCGAAAAAGTCCCCGTCAGCGGGCGCACGGCCGGCAGGAAGCTCCGCGACAGGTTGGAACGCGCTCGCCATCGCGCGGCGCGAACTCGCGGCGGGCGCCGGCGAGAAGGGTGCCGACAATGCAGGGCCGGACGTGATGAAGTATCACGCCGTCACCGGCGCGTCGGCGGGCGACAGCTGGTGCGCGTCCTTCATCAGCTATTGCTTCGCCGAGGGAAATCCCGGCGCCATGCCGTTTGAGCCCACGGCGGGCGCGCGCGAGGTTCTGAAGCGCTTCAAGCGGAAGGGGTGGGATTTTCAGGCCAGCGTCATCACCCCGCCCGCGCCCGGCGACATCATCGTGTGGTGGCGCGGCGCACGAGAGGGCTGGCTCGGACATATCGGGATCGTCTCGGCCTATGAGGACGGCCTCGTGCATACGATCGAGGGCAATGGTGGCCCCTACCCCTCCAAGGTGTCGGCCTTCTATTACGTTCTCGGCCGCATAGACAAACTGCTCGGGTTCGGCCGCGCCCCCTGAAATGGGCGGAAACCTTCCGCATGCCGCAACGCCCTTGCTTTGTGCGCGAAGGCTCTCTACCTCGAACCCATGAAATTCCTCGATCAAGCCAAGGTCTATGTGCGCTCCGGTGATGGCGGGGCGGGGTGCGTCTCGTTCCGGCGCGAGAAGTTCATCGAGTTCGGCGGCCCCGACGGCGGGGACGGCGGGCGCGGCGGCGACGTGTGGATCGAATGCGTGGACGGCCTGAACACGCTCATCGACTATCGCTACCAGCAGCATTTCAAGGCCAAGAAGGGCGACCACGGCAAGGGCGCCAACCGCACCGGCGCCAAGGGCTCCGACGTGGTGCTGAAGGTGCCCGCCGGCACCCAGATCCTCGACGAGGACGAGGAGACCATCCTCGCCGACCTCACCGAGGTGGGCCAGCGCATCCGGCTGCTGGAGGGCGGCAACGGCGGCTTCGGCAACGCCCAGTTCAAGACCTCCACCAATCAGGCCCCCCGCCGCGCCAATCCCGGCCTCGAGGGCCAGGAGCGGTGGATCTGGCTGCGCCTGAAGCTGATCGCCGACGCAGGTCTCGTGGGCCTGCCCAATGCCGGCAAGTCCACCTTCCTCGCCGCCACCACGGCGGCCAAGCCGAAGATCGCCGATTATCCTTTCACCACGCTCCACCCCGGCCTCGGCGTGGTGCGGGTGGACGGGCGCGAGTTCGTGCTGGCCGACATCCCCGGCCTGATCGAGGGCGCGCACGAAGGGGTCGGCATCGGCGACCGCTTCCTTGGTCACGTGGAACGCTGCCGGGCGCTCCTGCATCTGGTGGACGGCACCTCCGAGCACGCCGGCAAGGCCTACAAGACCGTGCGGGCCGAGCTCGCCGCCTATGGCAACGGGCTCGACGAGAAGCCGGAGATCGTGGCGCTTTCCAAGGTCGATGCGCTCTCCCCCGAGCTGCTGAAGCAGCAGAAGGAGCGCCTGCAGCGGGCGGCGAAGAAGAAGCCGCTGCTGCTCTCGGCCTCCTCGGGCCAGGGCGTGCAGGAGGCGCTGCGCGCCCTCCTCGCGGTGGTCGAGGACGCACGCGGCATCGAGAAGGACGAGGCCCCGCGCGACGCCTGGCGGCCCTGAGGGCGCCGTTGCGACGGTCCCGTCCGGCGTCAGCGCATGAGAGGCCCGCGCCGGCGGGCTTGAACAGCGGCGACCCGATGGCCTATGCCGTGGCCGGAGCGCATGACGCGCCCGTCCCCTTCGGGGGATGATGTCCCCCGCACCGGCGCGGCCCAGCGCCCGTGCGCCCTGCGGTTCTGGCTTCCATGGCTTCCTTCGAGTCTTCCCCCGACGCTCCGGCGCCCGTAGCGCCCGCCTTCGCCGATTTCCGCCGCATCGTCATCAAGGTGGGCTCCGCCCTGCTGGTGGATCGGGCCGGCGGGCGGGTGCGGCTCGCCTGGCTCACCTCGCTGGTGGAGGACATCGCGGCGCTGCATGCGCGCGGCTGCGAGGTGCTGGTGGTCTCCTCCGGCGCCATCGCGCTCGGGCGCACCGTGCTCGGCCTGCCCTCCGGGGCGCTGAAGCTGGAGGACAGCCAGGCCGCCGCCGCCGTGGGGCAGATCGCCTTGTCGCGCACCTGGGCCGAGATCCTCGGCCACTACGGCATCACCGCCGGGCAGGTGCTGCTGACGCTGGGCGACACCGAGGAGCGCCGCCGCTACCTCAATGCGCGCTCGACGCTGGGCCGTCTGATGGAGCTGCGCTCGGTTCCCATCATCAACGAGAACGACACGGTGGCCACCACCGAGATCCGCTACGGCGACAACGACCGCCTCGCGGCGCGCGTCGCCACCATGGCCAGCGCGGACCTTCTGGTGCTGCTCTCCGACATCGACGGGCTCTATACCGCCCCGCCGGCGCAGGACCCCGACGCGACCCTGATCCCCGTGGTGCCGCGCATCGGCGCCGAGATCGAGGCGATTGCGGGCGATGCCGGCTCGGAGCTGTCACGCGGGGGCATGCGCACCAAGATCGAGGCCGGCAAGATCGCCACCTCGGCCGGCACCCACATGGTCATCGCCTCCGGCCACGTGAAGAACCCGCTGCGCCGGATCATGGAAGGCGGGCGCTGCACCTGGTTCCTCACCTCCGCCAATCCGGTGCGCGCCCGCAAGAGCTGGATCGCCGGGGCGCTGGAGCCGCGCGGCACCCTGCACCTCGACGAGGGCGCGGTGGCGGCGCTGCGCCGGGGCGCGAGCCTGCTGCCGGCCGGGGTGAAGCGCATGGAAGGCACGTTCGACCGCGGCGACGCCGTGGTCTTGCGTGGCCCGGACGGGGCGGAGGTGGGCCGAGGCCTCGTCGCCTACGATTCCACCCACGCCGCCCGCATCATGGGCCGCTCCACCCCGGACATCGAGGCCATGCTGGGCATGAAGGGCCGCTCCGAGATGGTCCACCGCGACGACCTGGCGCTCGGGGTGGAGTGAGGAAGCTCCAATCTGGTGTTCTCCATCTTCCGCTGCGTGATCGGCCAAACTGCCGCATCGGTTGTACTCGACAGGTTGCAGGCTGTTGCGTAGCGGTTGTGGTCGTGGCGGTTGTGGGGCGGGCCGGCACATGCTCCACCATGCCCTCGCCGGGGGCGGAGACATGAGCGAACGGGTGAAGCTTCCCGTTTGGGGATCGGTCAGGCTTGCCTTCGAATGGAGCATCGTGATTTGCCGGAGGCATTGGCGGCTGATGGCGGTCTATGTACTGGCAGGGTGGGTTCTGGGTGGCCCATGGACGGCGTCGCAGCTTCGGTTTGATCTCTGGAATGTTGTGCGGCCGGCAGCAATCGCGGCTCCGATGGGCGCGATCCCGTCGCCTCCGGCTTGGTTGATTGTGCTGGGCATCGCCCTGACATTCGCTTTCATCCTCTTGATCGCGGTGCCGCTGATCGTGCTGGCCCTTATCTCGCACAATGAAGTTTTGCGGGGCCGGGCGGGTCTTGATGCCGAGACATTGGGCAGGGGGCCGGGGCGGATCCTCGGCTACTTGCTCGATGTGTTGAGAATTATAGTCGTCACCTTCCTCGCGGTGGTGCTGATCATGATCGGCATCATGCTTTTTGGCGCGGTGGCCAGTGCGCTGCGACTTCCGGACGGGTTATTCGCCGTCGCAGCCATGGGTGCATTCTGGCTTGCCATGGCTGCGATCCAGGCCCGGCTGGAGCTCCGCCTGCCGGGGCGGGCGCTGGGGCAGGTTCTGCCTTGGGCCGAGGTTCAGCGGATGGGGCGGGGCAACACGTGGCGCCTCGTGGGGGCGAATGTAATCGTCTGGATCATATTTCTACTGCCGCTGATCTTCGTCACCTTGCCGGTGATGTTCCTCTACGCCTCCGGGTGGCCGCCGTTTTCCGCTCATTTTCCAGCGGCGATGGAGGCGCTGCCGGTCATGCCTTCAGTCGTTCAGGCGCTGGTATCAATTCTCTACAGCGCAATTTCCACATTCGAGATCGTCGTCTACTGCGCCTTTCTATCTGTTGTGTACGGCCGGTTGCTGCCGGTTCTCGATGAGCCTGATCCCTATTTGCCGCCCATGGTGTGAAGTGCACGCGCCTGCCTGTCTCACGCACGGACTGTCAATCAAGGCGCCCGTCCTTAAATGACGGAATTGCATTTCCTGTTGTGAGAGCCCTGCCATGTCCCCGGCCTCCGCCGCCCGCACCGAAGCTGCCGCCACTGCGGTGCGGACCGTGCCGCCGGCGGAGCTGGCGGCGGTGATGCTGGCCATGGGCAAGCGCGCCCGAGCCGCCTCCCGTACCCGGGTGCCAACCGCGCCTGACGCGACGACTCTGGCGCGCACCGCCGCCGACTGAGCCGGGTCAGGGCGCCACCGTCTCGTGCCGTCCGCCGGCGAGCGCCACGTCCACCGCGGGCGGGCGGGCGCCGGTGACGAGGGCGAAGTCGCCCACTGCCGCCGCCGGCAGCGGCCGTGCGGCGATCTCGTGCACCCCGCCCTTGAACGACAGGAAGCGCAGGGCCTTCCTGTCGAAGCTCGGCACCGCCAGGTCGGCGATGCCGTCGCCGTCGAAGTCCGCCACGGCGGCAAGGCCCATCTGGAACGAGCCGGCCACATGGTTGGAGGCGTTGCCGGTCCGGGCGATCTCCACCAGCGCGCCGTTGCGCAACGTCAGCACGCGGAGCTGCCCGACAGCGTGGGGCTGCTGCACGTAGGCGATGTCGAGATGGCCGTCGCCGTCGAAGTCGGCGATGCCGGCCGGGTTCAGCCAGCGCTGCGGCGCGCCGGTCTCCGGGCCGCGGGCGATGATGGCGAGGCCGCCCTCGCGCTCTCCCACCACCACGATGGACGAGCCGGTCATGGTGGAGGAGCGCACCAGCACCACCTCGTCCCGCCCGTCGCCGTCGAGATCGACGATGCGGGGGCGGCGATCCTCGAACACCTGGTCGGGCGGCAGGGTGAGGGTGAGCACCCGCCCGTCGCGCATGCGCACCTCGATACCGGAGGCCTCCACCGTCGCGCCGAGCACGAAGTGCCGGTACCGGTCCGTGGGACCGACCAGCCTCGCCTCGCTCATGGTGCCGGAGCTGCGGCCGGCGCGGGCGTGGGGCAGGGGGCCGTCGTCGGCCGCGGCGGCGCCGGGCGCGAGGCAGGGGGCGAGCGACAGGCAGGTGAACAGCAGCAGGCCGGCGGTGCGCATGGGGGACCTTGCGGGGGTGGGCGGGGATGGGCGCAGCCTAGCGCGGCCGCTCTCCAATCCACACGGCTCCGGCGGTGAATTTTCCGAGAGGTGCCGGCTGGCGGGCGCCGGTTTCCGTCCCGTTCCAATGGCGAAGACGCACCAAAGCGCGCTTGCGCGCGGCAGGATGGCACTTTGTCGCGGAACGCGAGCGCCGCCCGGGGCGCTCGAACCGGTGCCGCGCCCACCTGTCGCACCGGCCGGGCGATGTGCTAGGGAGAAGGCGCGCCCCCATATGGGGGGCAAGTTCTTGATCAGCCCACGTTCTGACCAGCTTGAGAGACTGCGCCATGTCCACCGCTTCCGCCGCCCGCACCGATGCCGCCGCCACCGCGGGCCGGGCCGTGCCGCCGGCGGAGCTGGCGGCGGCGATGCTGGCCATGGGCAAGCGCGCCCGCGCGGCCTCGCGCACTTTGGCGCTGACGGCGCCCGAGGCGAAGACGCAGGCGCTCACCGCTGCTGCTGCCGCCATCCGCGCCGCCGCCGCCGATATTCTCGCCGCCAATGCCATCGACGTGGCGAAGGCCGGGGCCGAGGGCATGACCGGCTCGTTCCTCGACCGCCTCACCCTCACCCCCGCCCGCATCGAGGCCATGGCCGAGGGCGTGGAGCAGGTGGCCGCTCTCGCCGATCCCGTGGGCAAGGTGACCGAGCGCTGGACCCGCCCCAACGGCATGATCATCGAGCGCGTGCGCACGCCCCTCGGCGTCATCGGCGTCATCTACGAGAGCCGGCCCAATGTGACGGCGGACGCCGCGGCGCTGTGCCTGCGCGCCGGCAATGCGGTGATCCTGCGCGGCGGCTCGGACAGCCTGAACTCCTCCGGCGCCATCCATCGCGCCTTCGTCCAGGGGCTGGCCTCCGCCGGCCTGCCGCAGGACGCGGTGCAGTTCGTGGACGTTGCGGACCGCGCGGCGGTGGGGCTGATGCTCGCCGGCCTCGACGGCAACATGGACGTGATCGTGCCGCGCGGCGGCAAGAGCCTCGTCGCCCGGGTGCAGAGCGATGCGCGCGTGCCCGTCTTCGCTCATCTCGACGGCATCAACCACGTCTATGTGGACGGCGCCGCCGACCTCGACATGGCGAAGACCGTGGTGCTGAACGCCAAGATGCGCCGCACCGGCGTCTGCGGCGCGGCCGAGACCCTGCTGGTGGATCGCGCGGTCGCCGCCACCCACCTCAAGCCGCTGGTGGAGATGCTCATCGACGCCGGCTGCGAGGTGCGCGGCGATGCTGCCGTGCAGGCGGTGGATGCGCGGGTGAAGCCGGCGAACGATCTCGACTGGGACACCGAGTATCTCGACGCCATCATCGCCGCGCGGGTGGTGGACGGCGTTGAGGGCGCCATCGCCCATATCGAGGCGCACGGCTCCCACCACACCGACAGCATCGTCACCCAGGACGAGCCCGCCGCCGCCCGCTTCCTGGCGGAGGTGGATTCGGCCATCGTCCTGCACAATGCCTCCACCCAGTTCGCCGACGGCGGCGAGTTCGGCTTCGGCGCGGAGATCGGCATCGCCACCGGCCGCATGCATGCGCGCGGGCCGGTCGGGGCGGAGCAGCTGACGTCCTTCAAGTACCGCATCCACGGCTCGGGGCAGACCCGCCCGTGACATCCGGCGCGGAACGGGACGGCGCCGCCTGCGGGCCGGGAGAACGCCGGGCCGCACGCCGGCTGCCGTTCGCAACGCCCGGCCTGCGCGTCGGCCTGTTCGGCGGCAGCTTCAATCCGGCCCACGGCGCGCATCGGGCGGCGAGCCTGCTCGCCCTGCGCCGCCTCGGCCTCGACCGGGTGTGGTGGCTGGTGACGCCCGGCAATCCCCTGAAGGACAATCGCGCCCTGCCGTCGCTGGAGGCCCGCGTCGCCTGCGCGCGGGCGGTGGCCCGCCATCCGCGCATCGACGTGACCGGCTTCGAGGCGGATCTCGGCATCCGCTACACCTACGAGACGGTGGCCTGGCTGGTGCGGCGGCTGCCCCATGTCCGTTTCGTGTGGATCATGGGGGCGGACAATCTCGCCCGGTTCGATCGCTGGCAGCGCTGGCGCGCCATCGCCGATCTCGTGCCCATCGCGGTGGTGGACCGCATGGGCAACAGCCTTGCCGCCACGTCCTCCCCGGCCGCGCAGGCCCTTGCCCGCTACCGCATCGATGAGCGCGACGCGCCTTTGCTGGCGGGCCTGTCTCCACCCGCGTGGGTGTTCCTGCACGGGCTCAAATCGCCCATGTCCTCCACGGGGATAAGGGCCGCGCGGGCACCGGAATCGGGCGCCGAATCGCGACCCGATGCGCAATCGTCTTGAAAATGCGTTGATTTGCAGCCATTCTGTGGGGGTGCGACGGTTTGGCCCGTCGCCCTAATCGAGAGGATTTGGACCCCTGTCCACGACGGCTCTATTGGCGGCAGCCGAGATGACGGTTCCCGCCACGGTCTCCGAAGCGCCCGACGCTGCGGAGATTCTCGCCCTCGTCACTGCCCGGCTGGAAGACGACAAGTCCGAGGACATCGTCTCCATCGACCTGCGCGGCAAGACCTCCATCGCCGATTACATGGTGATCGCCTCCGGCCGCTCGCAGCGGCACGTAGGCGCCATCGCCGAGCACCTCCTGGAGGCGCTCAAGGCGGCGGGGATCAAGCACGTGCGGGTGGAGGGCCAGCCGGCCTGCGACTGGGTGCTCATCGACGCGAACGACGTGATCGTGCACATCTTCCAGCCCGAGGTCCGCAGCTTCTACAACATCGAGAAGATGTGGACCGGGACGCGCGCCTGATGCGCGCCCCGGCCATGGCGGGCTTCTAGACGACGTGCGCCTCGTCCTCGCCTGTGTCGGCCGGCTGAAAGCCGGTGCCGAGCGCGAACTCGTGACGCGCTATCTGGAGCGCATACGTCCCGCCGGCCGCCCCTTGGGGCTGGGCCCCTGCGACATGATCGAGATCGCCGAATCCGCCGCCCGCCGTCCGGAGGACCGCATGGCCGAGGAGGGCGCGGCGCTGCTCGCGGCCATTCCGGCCGGGGCCGGACTGGTGGTGCTGGATCCGCGCGGGCGCAGCCTCTCCAGCGAGGATTTCGCCGGCCGCATCGCCGCTGACCGCGACGCCGGCGTGCCGGCGCTTGCCTTCGTCATCGGCGGGGCGGACGGGCTGAGCGACGCCGTGCGGGCCCGCGCGGCTCTCACGATCGCCTATGGCGCCGCCACCTTCCCTCACCAGCTGGTGCGGGCCATGCTGGCCGAGCAGATCTACCGCGCCGTGACCATCCTCGCCGGCCATCCCTACCACCGGGCCTGAACGCCCCGCGGGGTCTTCGATGGCCGATTCGGTGCCGTCCCGCCGCCGGCTTTGTTGACATCCGCGCCGCCGCCCCTTATCACGCCGGCTCGATCCTGGGGTTGGGCTCGGGCGGATTGCGATCTGCCTGTCCGGCCTGCCCCGCACCTTAGAGATTTGATCCGGTGTCGATGGGGCCGCGCGGCAGCGCGCCGCGGCGGCCCGGATTGTTTGGCACCAAGCGAGCTTGTCATGAAGATCCGCAATTCCCTGAAGTCGCTGCTCGGGCGCCACCGGGACAACCGTCTCGTCCGCCGCAAGGGCCGCGTCTACATCATCAACAAGACCCAGAAGCGCTACAAGGCGCGTCAGGGCTGAGGCGCCGGCGCGGGCGACAGACCCGCGCCCTGCGTCCCGCGCGCGTCCGCTGCGATGCGCGCCGCGCCGACAGCCTGCCGGCGATTTCATCTCTGCAACGTGACCGCGCCGGCTGCCCCCCGTGGCAGCGGGCGTGTTGACGTGCGTGCCGTCGCGGCGGACACTTCGCCCATGACCTCGGACGACACGCCACCCATTCCGCACCTGCCCGCCCACCGGGGGCTTCGTCGGGGAGGGGTGCGCACCCGGCCGGTCGCGGCCCTTCTTTCGGCTCCCCTGCTGATGGTTCTTGCAACGGCCGCGCTGGCCGAGCCGCCGCGCGTCGACGTGCTTCCGGCCCCGCCGCCGCCCATGCCCAAGGCGGCCCCGCCTTCTTCCGATACCCAGCCCGCGCGTCCGCGCCTGCCGCGCGACAAGCGCACCCAGGTCGAGGGCCTGTTCGCCGCGCTGAAGGTGGCGCCGGACGAGCGCAGCGCCAAGATGATCGCCGACCGGCTGGATCAGATCTTCACCGATTCCGGCAGCCCCGGCGTCGATCTCCTGATGGCCCGCGCCAATGCGGCCGTGGAGGCGCGGGACTACGACCTCGCCTTGCAGATGCTGGATCGCGTGATCCAGATCGAGCCCGACTATATCGGCGCGCTCAGCCGGCGGGCGACCATCCTCTACATGCGCGACGACTATGGCGGCGCCCTCATCGACATGCGGGAGGTGCTGCTGCGCGAGCCGCGCCATTACGCCATGCTCTACGGCCTCGCGCTGATCTTCCGTGAGTTCGGCGACGAAAAGCGCGCGCTCGATGCCGTGCGCCGGGCGCGGGCGGTGAACCCGCGCATCGACGGCGCGGACGACATGGAGCGCCAGCTGTCCATCAAGGTCGAGGGCCGGGAGATCTGAGCGCCCGGGCGCGCCGGCTGCCTCAGGGGCGCCCGCTGCGTGGCGCCGCCGGGGGAGGCACCGGCGCGGTGGCCTGCGCCGGCTTGGTCTGGCCCGATTCGGTCAGCTGCACGGTCCAGGCCTTGCGCTCCTGGGTGTCGACCTCGAAGAAGCCGGTGCGGTCGAGGCCGCGGGCGAGGCAATCCTCCGCGCCCTTGATGGTGAACTCCTTTTCCCGCGTGCACATGTAGGCCTTGCCGGCCCACTCGCCGCCCTGGTCGTAGTCCACCGCGTAGAGATAGTAGAAGCGCGCCATCAGGTCGCCGCGCATCAGCGTCTCGCAGCTGTTGGCGGCCACGTTCCACCAGCCTTCCGTGGTCCAGGTGTCACCGTCCTTGTAGCCGAGGGCGATGCCGACGCGGCTCTGGGTGCGGTTGCACAGGCGGAACTCCGCCGCCGCGGTCTCCGGCAGCAGGGTCGCGCCCGCGAGGCAGGCCGCGAGGGCGAGGGCGCAACGGCGCGCGCGCCGCCGGCGCGTCGAGGGGGATGGGGTCATGCCGTCGGAAATGAAGGCCATGTCAGGAGGGTGTGTGCCTTTCCGGCGCCGGCCCGTCAATGGTGCCCTCCCCGGGGCGGGCGGCGGCCGCTCTGCGAAGCATCTGACGCCGGATCGGGGCAGGAGCGAGGCGGGGCCGTCGTCGGGGACGGCTGACGGGGCCGCGCCACCATCAATCCAGCGAGGATGAGCCCGCCGCCGAGGATCTGCAGCCCCGCCAGCGCCTCGTCCAGCAGCAGGGCGCCGAGCGCGGCGGCGGAGACGACCTCCAGGAAGAACACCAGCGCCCCGAATGCCGGCGGCACGAACGCGAGGCCCACCGCCATCAGCCCCTGGCCGCCGACCTGGGAGACCAGCGCCAGGGCGGTGAGCGACAGCATTCCGCCCGGTCCCGCGGGGCGCAGCGTCGGCTCCAGGAGGAGCGCAACGGCCAGCAGGATCGTCGCGGTGACGGCTGTCGAGACCAACGTGACGGCGGCGGCGCCACGGCCGATCCTTGCCCGGCTAATAGCGAGAAAGTAGCCGGCAAAAAAGAGGGCGGTGACGAGCCCGGCGAGGTCGCCGGACAGGTTCTCGGGCGCGAACGTCCAGCTGCGCCCGACCAAAGCCGCCGCGCCCAGCACGCACAGGCCGAGGCCGGCCCAGCCGCGCGCCGGCACGCTCTGGCGCAGCACGAGCACGGCAAACGCGGTGATCCAGACCGGAGCGGTAGTGGCGAGCACGGTGGCGTTGGCCACCGTGGTGTTGAGGATGGCGAGGTGCCAGAAGATGAGGTCGCCGGCGAAAAATACCCCGGCCAGCACGCTGGCCCGATCGGCGCGGAAGGCGCTTCGTCCCTCGGAGAGCGCGGCCCAGACGGCGAGCGGCGGCAGCGCGAGGGCGACGCGCCAGAACGCGCTGGCGAACGGCCCCACTTCCGCCTGTCGGACGAACAGCACGGATGCGCCCATGGCCAGCGCGCCGAGGGCAAGGCTGGTCACGCCGAGGGCGAGGCGCGGAGAGGAGCGGGGCGGGGTGGCTGTCACAGGTCGCGGGCGGGGCAGGTCCGGAAGGGCGGCCACGCTCGCACGAACCGGGCGGGCGGGCCAGAGCCGATCTGCGCCGGGGCCGGGCGAGGCGCTGGTATTCCCGTCACGCCCGGGCGGGCACGCCGCAGGGGGGAACGGGGAAAGCGGGGACGCATCCTTGACGCGGGCCATCGCCGCGGCGTCTATCGTCTTCCCCCGGAGCCGGCGAGGCTCCATCCCCATTCACGCGCGCCCCGGCCTGCACGGGAGCGTGCCGCGTTCAAGGAGACCGGCCAGGTGGCTGAAGACGTGTCAGATGCCCCCGCGGGCTTTGCCAAGGAGCAGCTCAAGTCCTTCATCGAGCGTGTCGAGCGCCTCGAGGAGGAAAAGAAGGCCATCGCCGACGACATCAAGGATGTGTTCGCCGAGGCCAAGGCCAACGGCTTCGACGTGAAGGCGCTCAGGGCGATTCTTAAGATCCGCAAGGAAGACGTGGACGAGCGCCGCGAGCACGAGGCGATCGTGGATCTCTACCTTCAGGCGCTCGGCATCATCGTCTGAACGCCGGCCGCGCCCGCCTCACATGCGCTGGGAATAGGCGATGGCGGGCGCGCGGAACACAAAGGTCGGCAGATCCGCCACGGCGGTGCCGGCGAAGCGGGCGCGCAGGCCGAACGAGCCGTCCCGCGAGAAGGCCGAGGCCACCACCTCGTGCGGCGGCGCCATGAACGCGCCGAGCTGCCGCAGCTCCGGCGGACGCAGGTAGAGCTCCGTCGACAGGCTCGGCGACAGGAACAGCCGGCCGAACGCCACTTCCGACAGACGGGTGCGCTGGCGCCCCTGGCCGGCGTGCGCCGCAGCGGCGGCGGGCGCGGCCGCGTGGGGCATCATGCCGCCGGAGAGCGTGCCGCGCTGGTCCGCCAGCGGGCCGGGCGAGGCATAGCCCAGCGCCGCGGCCGCGCCATCAGACTCGCTGCCGCGGGTGATGACCGCCGGAAGCGGCACGCCCGGGCCGGCCGTGAGGCTGGCGGAGCGGGTGTTGCGGGCAGCGTCCGCCTCGATGGGGCGGCGCATGGGCAGGGGCGCCAAGGCGCCGGCCTGCGCGGTGACGATGGCGCCGGCCGCGATCTCCGCCGGGCGGGAGGGCGGAACCGGCATGGCGTCGGCGGTCTGCGGCGCGGGGGCGGCTCGACCGCGCGCGGCGGGGGCCGGCGCCGGGGTCTCCTCGGCCACCTGGACCGGAGCCTCGCCGCCCTCGTCGTCGTCCGCATCCTTCTTGCCGAACAGGCCGGAGAAGAAGTTCTTCACGCCCTTGCCGTCGGCCGAGGCCACGGCCACGCCGGGCTTCGCGCCGCGCGCCTGAAGCTCGGCCACGGCCGCGTTGTAGTTGGCGAGCGGGCGCCCGTCGGTGGGCACATGCACGGTCTTGCCGTCCGGGAACACGCGGGCGAGCTGGTCGTGCGTCATGCGCGGCCAGTGCCGCACGTTGCCGGTGTCCATGTGGACGAAGGGCGAGCCGGACGTGGGATAGAAGCCGACGCCGCCGCGCTGCAGCCTGAGGCCGGCGACGCGCAGGTCGGAGAGGTTCACGCCGGGAATGTAGAAGTCCATCGCCTTGCCCAGCATGTGCTGGGAGAACTTGGCGACGCCGCGGCTGCGCGAGCGCAGCATGGCGTTGGTCTCGGGCGAGCGGAACGAGGAGACGATCTGGATCGGCGCGGTGGCGTTGGTCTCGCGGTAGACCTCCCAGACGATGTCGAACAGCTGGGGGTCCATCTGCGTGGACTTCTGGTTTCGCCAGTCCCGCAGGAAATGGTTGATCTGCGCCAGCACCTCGGGGTCGTAGCGGCCGTTCTTCTTGAAGGTGAAGGTGCCGCTCTCGCCGGAATGGGTGTGGTGCATGGTGAGGGTGCGGGTGTCGCCGTTGGCGACCGCGTTCTGCAGACCCGACGTGCCCGCCACCAGCAGGGTCGCTCCCACGGCCGCCGCGCGCAGCGCGGGCTTGGCCTTGCGGCCCAGGGATCGGACGGAATGCAGCGCGGAACGTTTGGCCAATGTCTCGAACCCGAGGCTCAGATTTCACGGACGCCGCGACTGTTGCCGCGACGCGATGCACCAGGAGTCTTGTCGGGTTCGGTTAAGGGTGCGTTGACACCCCTCGCCCCCACGTGCCGCGGACCCATCTTTTGGGCCGAAGTCACGGTCCCGTGAGTTATCGGCGCAGTGTGGCGAAAACGTGCCGGGTCTTGCCCGAGGCTGTGGCTTCAGCGCATCAGGCAAGAAGCAGCGGTATCTGACAGGGGAGAAAAAGTGCGGCCTGCTGACGCGGATAAAGTGGCGGCGGGCATGTTAACCATTTGAAAAGAAAAAGGGTGGCGCGAAGGCCACCCTTGCTCCTGACTGCTCTCGCGAGGTTTCCGCTGCCGTCACCGGGTCTTCGGCGCGGTGGACCTGGCGGGCGCTCCATCGGCGATTCGCTGCTTGCCGGTGAGGCCGAGGATGGACTTGGTCTCGGCGTTGATGCCGTAAAGATCCTCCCGCATCGAGAGCCGGCCTGCGTCGTCCACCACCGCGTTGAAATAGACGATGTGCACCGGGAAGCGCTGCTTCAGGTTCACGTAGCGCTCGGAAGAACCGAACATCTTGGAGATGCGGCCTTCGCTCCAGTTGTCGCCCGGCAGCCCCATGTTGAAGATGACCTCGCCGAACTTCAGCGGCTCGTAGACGCGCACGCAGCCGTGGCTGTAGGCGCGCCGGTCGTTCTGGAACAGGGTGCGCGACGGGGTGTCGTGCAGGTAGACCGAGTGGTCGTTGGGGAACATGAACTTGATGCGCCCCAGCGCGTTGCGCTCGCCCGGGGACTGACGGAAGGAATAGCCGCCCGAGCCGTTGCGCACCACCTGGATGCCGCGCCGCGCCAGCGCCGAGGGATCGCGCTGCAGCAGCGGCATCATCTCGTTGCGGGCGATGGACGGCGGGATGTTCCACGCCGGGTTGACGACGATGTACTGCATGTCGCGCGTCAGCAGCGGGGTCGGCGTCTCCGGCTTGCCCACCACCACGCGCGTCTCGTGGATCTCCTTCCCGCCCTGGTACACCCGCACCAGGAACTCGGGGATGTTCACCATCACGAACTGCTCGCCGAGGTCGCGCGGCAGCCAGCGCCAGCGCTCCATGTTGGCGATCACGTCGGCCTTCACGCTGCCGCCGCCCGGCGTCGCGCCGGCGTTGAGGGCGGTGAGCGTGGACGGGCCGACGATGCCGGTGGGCTTGATGCCGGAGGCGTCCTGGAACGCCTTCACCGCATCCACCAGCGCCGGGTCGTAGACGAGATCGGTGGCGGCCGCGCCGCTCACGCCGAGGCGGGTGCGCAGGGCGGGAATGCGGGCGTCGCTGCCGCCGGGCTTGATCTGCGGGCCGCCGGGAATCGCGGCGATCGCCGGCGACTGGCCCGATGCCTTGGCCAGCAGCGCCTTCAGCGCCTTGTAGCCGGCGTGGGGCGGATTGAAGCCGGCGAGCGCGGCGTTGGCGTCCGGCGCATAGGCCACCTTGGCGAGCGCGCCCGTGGGATCGGGGATCTCGCGCACCGGGGTGACCAGGGCGGAGATGCGGCCCGGATCGAAGCGGCCGGCCTGCGCGTGGCGGGCATAGGTGATGGCGGCGAGCGCCAGCTTGAGCTCGGTGCGCGCCAGATCCTGCGCGCCGGCGCCGGGCTTCGGCAGCGGCACGGCATAATCGGCGGGGTCGAGACCATCCTCGGCGGCGGCATCGAGCCGGGCGACCACGGCCTTGCCGCGCGCGTCGAGCCCCTGGGCGGTCACGAACACCGGCAGGTTCTGCCGGGCGCCGTAGAAGGTGACCAGGGCTTCCTGGTCCTTCTTGAAAGTGGTGAGGGTCTCGGGCGTCGCCAGTAGGGCGGCGATGCCTTCGGCCACCGGCGCCAGCGGATCGGCGGCGGCGATCACGGGCTGCGGCGCGGGCGGGCTGGCCGGAGCGGCCTGCGCAGGCACGGCAGACGCCGGAGCGGGGGAGGCGGGCAGGGCGACAGGCGTGTCGCCGGCCGAATCCACGCCGCCGCGCTTCGGCGCCTCGGCGGCGCGGGCAGGGGCGGGCTGGGCCACGGGCTGGTCGCCTGCGGCATCAATGCCGGCGCGGGCAGGAGCGGCGACGCGGGGTGTCCGCGGCGGCAGCGGAGTGGTGAGCGGGGCGTCGGTGCCGACGCCGGCATTGGCGGTCACGGGTGGGTCGGGCTGCTCGGCCGATGCCGGCAGCGCCAGCGCGCCGGCCATGGCGAGGCCCACGAGACCTGCCGCCATCAACCGGCCCAGAGTCTCCGCCACCGAATTTTCGCCCCGGAACCGCCTGGCCCTCAACATGGCCGTCTCCTCGCCACTGCCCCGCTCGTTGGTGCCGTGCTCCCGCGCGCGGATCAACTCACAACCCGTTCCTGATCCGGCTTTTCACGGCCTTGTCACTCAGCGGCAACAACCCGGATCGGCGTTGGTTCCAAAGCGAGGTTGCAGCCTACCGCCACGCTTGGATTGCCGTCCTCCAGCGCCGCCAGCTTGCGGTAGAGGGTCGAGCGGCCGATGCCGAGCCGGCGGGCGACTTCCGCCATCCGGCCTCCATAGAGATGGCAGGCAAAGCGGATCGCCTCGGCCTCGATCTGCTCGAGGCGGCGGGCGTGGCCGGAGGATTCGAGGCGCGCCACGGCCGGAGGGTCGATAGCGGGTGGCGCCGCCTCGGCTTCCGCATTCTCGGGCACGCGGGCGGGGGCAGCCGCCGGATGGAACGCGATGACGTTGCCGCCGCGGAACGGCGCGGAGGAAGGGGAGGCCACCGCACGCGAACCGGCCGGCTGCGCGGCGCGGGCGAGGGCCACGGCATTGGCGAGCGCCACCTCGAGACGCAGCGCGCCGGCCGGCTTCACCACGAAATCCCGCGCGCCGCCGCGGATGGCGCCGGCGGCGGCATCGAGCCCGGCCGGCGTCACCTGCACCACCGCCGGCACCGCGATGCCCCGCGCCGCCATGGCGGAGAGCACGCCCATCCCGTCGAGGCCGGGCAGCACCAGATCCAGCAGCACCACGTCGAACGTGCGCTCCTGAAGCAGCGCCAGCGCGGCATCGCCGTCGCAGGCGAGGGTGCAGTCGTAACCGAGGTGGGTGAGGGCGCCTTCGAGGCGGCGCGCCTCCAGCGGGTCGTCCTCGACCAGAAGCAGGGACAGGCTCATGAGGGAATCGCGGGGTCCGGCGGAGAGATTCGCCGCCAGCTTCGCCTGCCTTGGTTAAGAACCCTTAAGCTCCGCCCCGGCGCCGCCGGCTTGCGGCGGGGGCGCAATGCGGCGATTTTGTCGGTGACTCGCGCGCCGCGGCCGTGGCCCGCGCGCTCCCCTTCCGGAGGTCCCATGTCCGAAGCCGCCTTCCGCCTGCCCGAATGGAACCTGACCGACCTCTATGCCGGCATGGACGCGCCCGAGCTGAAGGCCGACATGGCGAAGGCGGACGCCGAGTGCGTCGCCTTCGAGACCGCCTACAAGGGCAAGCTGGCCGACATGCTCGCCGGCCCCGATGCCGGCGCGGTGCTGGCCGAGGCGGTGCGCCGCTACGAGACCATCGACGACCTCATCGGCCGCATCGCCTCCTACGGCAGCCTCGTCTATGCCGGCGACACCTCCGACCCGGCGCGCGCCAAGTTCTACGGCGACATCCAGGAGAAGCTGACCGAGGCCTCCACCCACCTGCTGTTCTTCACGCTGGAGCTGAACCGGCTGGACGACGTGGCGCTGGAGGCCGCCATGGCGGCGCCGGTGCTGGGCCACTACCGCCCGTGGCTGGAGGACCTGCGCAAGGACAAGCCCTATCAGCTCGACGACAAGATCGAGCAGCTGTTCCACGAGAAGTCGAGCCCCTCGCGCAGCGCCTGGAGCCGGCTGTTCGACGAGACCATCTCGTCCCTGCGCTTCAGCGTGGACGGGCAGGAGCTCGCCATCGAGCCCACCTTGAACCTGATGCAGGACCCCAAGGACGAGGTGCGCCGCACCGCCGGCCTCGCCCTTGCCGACACCTTCGGCAAGAACCTGCGGCTGTTCACCCTCATCACCAACACCCTGGCCAAGGACAAGGAAATCTCCGACCGCTGGCGCGGCTTCCCGGATGTCGCCTCCTCGCGCCATCTCGCCAACCGGGTGGAGCAGGAGGTGGTGGACGCCATGGTGGCGGCCATCCGCGAGGCCTATCCGCGCCTGTCGCACCGCTATTACGCGCTGAAGGCCCGGTGGTTCGGCAAGGAGAAGCTGGAGTTCTGGGATCGCAACGCGCCGCTGCCCAAGGTGGAGACGCGCGACATCGCCTGGGCCGAGGCGAAGGACACGGTGCTCTCCGCCTACGGCACCTTCTCGCCGAAGATGGCGGACATCGCCCGCACCTTCTTCGACAAGTCCTGGATCGACGCGCCGGTGCGCCCCGGCAAGTCGCCCGGCGCCTTCGCCCATCCCACCGTGCCGTCGGCGCATCCCTATGTGCTGCTCAACTACCAGGGCAAGCCGCGGGACGTGATGACGCTGGCCCACGAGCTCGGCCACGGCGTCCACCAGGTGCTGGCGGCCCGGCAGGGCGCGCTGATGGCGCCGACCCCGCTCACCCTGGCGGAGACCGCCTCGGTGTTCGGCGAGATGCTGACCTTCCGCCGCCTGCTGAACGCGGCCGAGAACCCGCGCGCCCGCAAGATCATGCTGGCGCAGAAGGTGGAGGACATGATCAACACGGTGGTCCGCCAGACCGCCTTCTACACCTTCGAGCGCCACGTCCACACCGAGCGCCGGCAGGGCGAGCTGACCGCCGAGCAGCTCGGCGAGATCTGGCTCAAGGTTCAGGGCGAGAGCCTCGGGCCGGCAATCCATCTCGGCGCCGGCTACGAGACCTTCTGGACCTACATCCCGCACTTCATCCACTCGCCCTTCTATGTCTACGCCTATGCCTTCGGCGACTGCCTCGTGAACTCGCTCTATGCGGTCTACGAGAAGGCGGCGGACGGCTTCGCCGAGCGCTACCTCGACATGCTGGCCGCCGGCGGCACCAAGCACCATGCGGAGCTGCTGGCCCCGTTCGGCCTAGACGCGCGCGACCCGGCCTTCTGGCAGACCGGCCTGTCGCTCATCGAGCGCATGATCGTCGAGCTGGAAGGGATGGAAGGCTGAGCCGTCCGGCGGCAGGCTGCGCCGGGGCGGGGGCTTTACCTGTCCTCAACCCCGCGCGGCGGAGGATGGCGGCATGAACCTCAGGGCGGTCCTGCTCCTGTCCTCGGCGCTGGCCGGCGCGCTGCTGCCGGGCGGCCCGCCGTCGCGCGCTCAGGCCCAGCCGTCGGCGCCGGTGCCGCTGCCGCCGCCGGTGCCGAATCGCTCCGGGCTCGATACCGACGCCCTGAAGTCCGACGTGCGCGGCGCCGAGGAGGCGCAGAAGCGCCTGCGGGCGGAGCTCGACGCCGCCAGGGGCGACCGCGCCCGGCTCAACCAGCTGCTGCTGGAGAGCGCCACCCGCTCCCGCGCCGTGGAGCAGCAGCTCATCGACGTGGAAGCCCGCATCGCCCAGCTCGACCGCTCGGCGGCGGAGCTGTCGAGCTCGCTCGACAAGCGGCGGGGCGTGCTGGCGCAGGTGCTCGCTGCCCTCATGCGCATGGGCCGCGAGCCCCCGCCCGCCCTCGTGATGCGGCCGGACGATGCGCTCGACGCGGTGCGCTCGGCCATCCTGCTGGGCGCGCTCCTGCCGGAGCTGCGGGTGGAGGCCGAGACACTGGCCGCCGATCTTTCCGAGCAGGCGCGGGTGCGGGCCGAGCTGTCCGCCGCCCGCGATACCCTCACCCGGCTGCGGACCGAGGCGGACGACGACCGGCGCCGCCTCTCCGCGCTGGTGAGCGAGCGCCAGCGCCGCCAGTCGGAGGAGCATCCCGTTCCGCCGGCGGACAAGACCCAGGCGGAGGCGGTCGCCAAGGCCACCAGCGACGTGCACGATCTCGTGACGCGGCTGGAGACGGAGGTGGGCCCGTCCGCCCGCGCCGCCGATGCCGCGCAATCGGTGACCCGCCCGCTGGAGCCGGGCAAGCCGGACCTGACGGCCCTGAAGGACCCCGCCCGCATCACGCCGGCGATCGCCTTCGCGCAGGCTAAGGGCTTGCTGCCGCTTCCGGTCGCCGGGGTTCCCGTGCGCGCCTTCGGCGCGGCCGACGGGGTGGGCGGGACCGAGAAGGGCATGACGATCGCCACCCGCGCCGGTGCTCCGGTGAGCGCGCCGGCGGATGGCTGGGTGGTCTATGCCGGACCGTTCCGAAGCTACGGGCAACTCTTGATTATCAACGCGGGCGGTGGATACCATGTCCTGATGGCGGGCATGGAGCGGATCACCGTGGACCTCGGCCAGTTCGTCCTCGCGGGCGAGCCGGTGGGGGTCATGGGCGGCCTGTCCCGCGGTCCCGGCCCTCGCGCTGCGGCAGGTCCGGGCGCGGCGCCTGCTCCGGTTTCCGTGACCATGGCGGCCACGGGACAGCCCCAATTGTATGTCGAGTTCCGCAAAGACGGGGTCTCGATCGACCCGACCCCCTGGTGGGCGGCAACGGACAGTCAGAAGGTACGTGGATGATGCGTCGGACGTCTCTATTTCTTTTCGGCGTGGCGGCTGGCGCCCTTGTGGCCGTGGCGGCTGTCCAGCCGCGCATGATCCTCGGCACCGCCGCGGAAGCCGCCTCCTCGGATACCTACAAGCAGCTGAACCTGTTCGGTGACGTGTTCGAGCGCGTGCGCGCCGACTACGTGGAGAAGCCGGACGACGCCAAGCTGATCGAGGCGGCCATCAACGGCATGCTGCAGTCGCTCGACCCGCACTCCTCCTACATGGACGCGAAGAATCACCGCGACATGCAGGTGCAGACCCGCGGCGAGTTCGGCGGCCTCGGCATCGAGGTCATCATGGAGGACGGCCTGGTGAAGGTCGTGACCCCCATGGAGGACACCCCCGCCAGCCGCGCCGGCATCCTCTCCGGCGACCTCATCGCCAAGCTCGACAACGACCAGGTGCAGGGCATGACCCTGAACGAGGCCGTCGACAAGATGCGCGGCCCGGTGAACACCCCGATCACGCTGACCATCCTGCGCAAGGGCGTGGAGAAGCCGATCGAGGTCAAGCTGGTGCGCGACACCATCAAGATCCAGACCGTGCGCTCGCGCGTCGAATCCGACGACATCGCCTACATCCGCCTCAACTCGTTCACCAACGAGCAGACCTACGAGGGCCTGAAGAAGGCCGTCGACGACCTGACCGCGAAGATCGGCCCGGACAAGATCAAGGGCTACATCCTCGACCTGCGGAACAACCCCGGCGGCCTGCTGGACCAGGCGGTGGCGGTGTCCGACGCCTTCCTCGACCGCGGCGAGATCGTCTCCACCCGCGGCCGCAACCCGGAAGAGACCCAGCGCTTCAACGCGCGCGGCGGCGACATCACCAAGGGCCGGCCGGTGATCGTGATGGTCAACGGCGGCTCGGCCTCGGCGTCGGAGATCGTCGCCGGCGCGCTGCAGGACCACAAGCGCGCCACGGTGCTGGGCTCGCGCAGCTTCGGCAAGGCCTCGGTGCAGACCATCATCCCGCTCGGCCAGCAGGGCGCGCTGCGCCTGACCACCGCGCGCTACTACACCCCCTCCGGCCGCTCCATCCAGGCCAAGGGCATCGAGCCCGACATCGTGCTGGTGCAGGACCTGCCCGAGGAGATGAAGCAGAAGCTCGGCGTCACCGCGGATACCACCCGCGGCGAGGCCTCGCTGAAGGGCCACCTGAAGAACGGCGAGGATGAGCAGACCGGCTCTCCGTCCTATGTCCCGCCGGATCCGAAGGACGACACCCAGCTGAAGCTGGCGGTGGAGCTGATGAAGGGCACGGTGAAGAACGCCGCCTTCCCGGCCACCCCCAACAAGGAATCCAAGGCGAACTGAGGCGTCCGCCTCAGCTCTTCAGTTTGCCTGCCTTCAGATTGTGCAAATGCCCCGTCCGGACCCTCCGGGCGGGGCATTTTCGTGTGCGGCCGCAACGGGTGCGCGCAGGAGTATCCCGGTGCGCGCCAAGCACCGTGGCAGCTATCGCCGGGGTTGCGGGCGGTGGCACGGGCCTTGCTGATTTGACCCTCACGAGGCGCCGCCCGGCGCGACCCGGAGAAGTCCATGCAGCCCACCCGCCGTTCCCTCCTGACCTCGAGCCTCCTCGCCGCTGCCCTGGCGCTGGCCCTGCCGGCCCTGCCCACGGCGGCGCGGGCGGAGGCGCTGGACGACATCCTCAAGTCGGGCGTGCTGAAGGTGGCCGTGCCGCAGGACTTCCCGCCGTTCGGCTCGGTGGGCCCGGACCTGAAGCCGCTGGGCTATGACATCGACGTGGCCAACCTCATCGCCAAGGGCCTCGGCGTGAAGGCCGAGCTGGTGCCCGTCACCAGCGCCAACCGCATCCCCTACCTGCAGACCAGGAAGGTGGATCTGGTCATCTCCAGCCTCGGCAAGAACCCGGAGCGGGAGAAGGTGATCGACTTCTCAGTGGCCTACGCGCCCTTCTTCAACGGCATCTTCGGCCCCGCCGACGTGAAGGTGGAGAAGATCGAGGACATCGCCGGCATGACCGTTGGCGTCACCCGCGGCTCGGTGGAAGACCTGGAGCTGACCAAGGTCGCCCCGCCCACGGCCGAGATCAAGCGCTACGAGGACAACAACTCCACCATCTCGGCCTTCCTCTCCGGCCAGGTGAAGGTGGTGGCCACCGGCAACGTGGTGGCGGCGGCGATCCTCGCCCGCAACCCGCCGAAGAAGCCGCAGGTGAAGGTGCTGATCAAGAACTCCCCCTGCTACGTGGGCCTGAACAAGGACGAGCCCAAGCTGCTGGAGAAGGTCAACGCCATCCTCGCCGCCGCCCGTGCGGACGGCTCGCTCGACAAGATCTCCGAGAAGTGGCTCGGCACGTCGCTGCCGAAGGATCTCTGAGCGGTCGCGGAGCCGGCGCAGGGGCGCGGCCGCACGGCGGCCCGCCTGCGTGCCGGCTGACGCGTACCCGCGGCGTCCGCGACCCGTGCACGGGCCAGGGCGTCCGCGCCGGGGGGCATCGCCGGAGGCGCGCAGCGGATCGGTGAACGGGTTTGGGGGCGGACCGGGTCGCGCGGCGACCGGACGCCAGGGGGAGCCGGCTCATGGCCTACAGCTTCGATTTCATGGCACTCGCCGACTACGGGCCGGTGATCGCCAAGGGCGTCGCCATCACCGTCGAGCTCACGGTGGTGGGCGGGGCGGCTGGCATCGCCCTCGGCATCGCCTGCGCCTGGGCGCGGGCGCTGGGACCAAGGTGGCTGAGGCCACCGGTCTCGGCCTATGTGGAGCTGATCCGGAACACGCCGTTCCTGATCCAGCTGTTCTTCATCTTCTTCGGCCTGCCGGCGGCGGGCGTCGCGCTCACCGAGATGCAGGCGGCCATCCTCGCCATGGTCATCAACCTCGGCGCCTATGCCTGCGAGATCATCCGCGCCGGCATCGAGGCCACTCCACGCGGCCAGTTCGAGGCCGGCGCCTCGCTGGCCATGAGCCGGCTGCAGACCTTCCGCCACGTGGTGCTGGTGCCGGCTCTGCAGAAGATCTGGCCGGCTTTGTCCTCGCAGGTGGTCATCGTCATGTTCGGCTCGGCGGTGTGCTCCCAGATCTCGGTGGAGGAGCTGACCTTCGCCGCCAACTACATCCAGTCGCGCACCTTCCGCGCGTTCGAGGCCTACATCGTCGCCACCCTCATCTACCTCGTGCTGGCGGTGCTGGTGCGGCAGGTGATGCGCGGCGTTGGCCTGCTGGTCTTCCCCCGCCGGAGGGCGACGCCATGATGGCCTTCACCACCTGGGATATCGTCTCCAACCTGCTTCTGGCGGCCCGCTGGACCGTGCTGCTGTCGCTCCTCGCCTTCATCGGCGGCGGCGCGGTGGGGCTCATGGTGCTGTATGCGCGCATCAGCCGGAGCGCCTGGGCGCGCCGGGCGGCGGTGCTGCACATCGAGCTGTTCCAGGGCACGCCGCTGCTGATGCAGCTGTTCCTCATCTTCTTCGGCCTGCCGCTGCTGGGAGTGGAGGTGTCGCCCTGGGCGGCAGCCATCCTCTCGCTCACGCTGTGGACGTCCGCCTTCCTCGCCGAGATCTGGCGCGGCTGCGTGGAGGCGATCCCGAAGGGCCAGTGGGAGGCCTCCACCTCCCTCGCCATGAGCTTCTTCGAGCAGTTGCGCTACGTGATCCTGCCGCAGGCGCTGCGCATCGCCGTGCCGCCCACGGTGGGCTTCTCGGTGCAGGTGGTCAAAGGCACGGCGCTGACCTCGATCATCGGCTTCGTGGAGCTCTCCAAGGCCGCCACCATCATCACCAACGCCACGTTCGAGCCGTTCACCGTCTACGGCTTCGCGGCGCTCATCTATTTCGCTCTGTGCTGGCCGCTCTCCAAGTCGAGCCAGATCCTGGAAAGGAAGCTCAATGTCGCTCATCACCATCACTGAGGTGCGCAAGAGCTTCGGCGCGAACGAGGTGCTGAAGGGAATCAACCTCGACATCGCCGCCGGCGAGGTGATCGCCATCATCGGCAAGTCCGGGTCCGGCAAGTCCACCCTGCTGCGCTGCATCAACGGGCTGGAGACCATCAATGCCGGCGCCATCACGGTCGCCGGGGCCCAGCTGGCGCCGGACGAGGTGCACCTGCGGGCGCTCCGGCTCAAGGTCGGGATGATCTTCCAGGGCTTCAACCTGTTCCCGCACCTCACCGCCGGGCGCAACGTCATGCTCTCGCCCATGGTGGTGAAGAAGGTGGCGCAGAAGGAGGCGGAGGCCGAGGCGCGGGTGCGGCTGGAGCAGGTGGGCCTCGCCCACAAGTTCGACGCCTATCCCGACCAGCTCTCCGGCGGCCAGCAGCAGCGCGTCGCCATCGCCCGCGCGCTGGCCATGAAGCCGCTGGCCCTACTATGTGATGAGATCACCTCCGCGCTCGATCCGGAACTGGTGAACGAGGTGCTGGCGGTGGTGAAGGAGCTGGCCGAGGAGGGCATGACGCTGGTGATGGTCACGCACGAGATGCGGTTTGCCCGCGAAGTGTGTGACCGCGTGGTGTTCATGCATCAGGGCCGGGTGCATGAGATCGGCCCGCCGGAGGAGGTTTTCGCCCATCCGCAGACCCCCGAGCTGAAGCAGTTCCTGGGGGTGGCCTGACACCCCCTCCCGGGGGAGTTTGATGGTAAAGTCGGCTCCCGGTGCGGCAATGCGGCCTAGGTGCCATCCTTCGGTCATGTTGCCGCCTTGATCGGCCTGTGTTAGGCACACCGGGATTTCGAGGGGCGGGTTCAGCCCCCTCGCGAGGTCGCACAAGAATATTCCCAACAGATCAAGGGCTTGGGTCGTCGTGGCGTTTGGATCGCCATGCCTGGGCTGCAAGTCCGAGAGAGGTGCGGGGTGGCGGATACGATCGTGTCAGGCATGGCGGGGCGCTACGCGACCGCGCTGTTCGAACTGGCGACACAGGCTGGCGCCGTCGATTCCGTGAAGGCGGATCTCGATCAGCTGGCGTTCCTCATTGCGGAGAGCGCGGATTTCTCCCGCCTGGTGAAGAGCCCGGCCTTCACGGCCGAGGAGCAGCTGAAGGCGGTCTCCGCGATTATCCAGAGCGTCGGCATTTCCGGCCTGGCCGGAAACTTCGTGAAGCTGGTGGCGCAGAACCGCCGGCTGTTCGCGCTGCCGCGCATGATTTCCGATTATGCCGCGCTCGTGGCCGCCCAGCGCGGCGAGACGACGGCGCAGGTGACGGTGGCCTCGCCGTTGAGCGACGACCACTTCGCCGCGCTGAAGGCGACGCTGGCTGACAAGACCGGCAAGGACGTGAATCTCGACGTCACCGTCGATCCGTCCATCCTCGGTGGTCTCATCGTGAAGCTCGGCTCCCGCATGGTCGACGCCTCGCTCAAGACCAAACTCAATTCTATCCGGCATGCGATGAAAGAGGTCCGCTGATGGACATTCGAGCCGCTGAAATCTCCGCCATCCTCAAGGAGCAGATCCAGAACTTCGGCCAGGAGGCCGAGGTTTCGGAGGTAGGCCAGGTCCTCTCCGTCGGTGACGGCATCGCCCGCGTCTACGGCCTCGACAACGTCCAGGCCGGCGAGATGGTCGAGTTCGAGAACGGCACGCGCGGCATGGCGCTGAACCTCGAGATCGACAACGTCGGCATCGTGATCTTCGGCTCGGACCGCGAGATCAAGGAAGGCCAGACCGTCAAGCGCACCGGCGCCATCGTGGACGCCCCCGTCGGCAAGGGCCTGCTCGGCCGCGTGGTCGACGCCCTCGGCAACCCGATCGACGGCAAGGGCCCGATCGTCTACACCGAGCGCCGTCGCGTCGACGTGAAGGCCCCCGGCATCATCCCGCGCAAGTCGGTGCATGAGCCGATGCAGACCGGCCTCAAGGCCATCGACGCGCTGATCCCGATCGGCCGCGGCCAGCGCGAGCTCATCATCGGCGACCGCCAGACCGGCAAGACCGCCGTCGCGCTCGACTCGATCCTCAACCAGAAGCCCCTGAACGCCGGCGACGCCCCGGAGAGCCAGAAGCTCTACTGCGTGTACGTCGCCGTGGGCCAGAAGCGCTCCACCGTCGCGCAGTTCGTGAAGGTGCTCGAGGAGCAGGGCGCGCTGGAGTATTCCATCGTCGTCGCCGCCACCGCCTCGGACGCCGCGCCGATGCAGTTCCTGGCGCCGTTCACCGGCACCGCCATGGGCGAGTACTTCCGTGACAACGGCATGCACGCGCTCATCATCCACGACGACCTGTCCAAGCAGGCCGTGGCCTACCGCCAGATGTCGCTGCTGCTGCGCCGCCCGCCGGGCCGCGAGGCCTATCCCGGCGACGTGTTCTACCTGCACTCCCGCCTGCTGGAGCGCGCCGCGAAGCTCAACGACGCCCACGGCGCCGGCTCGCTGACCGCCCTGCCGGTGATCGAGACCCAGGCCAACGACGTGTCGGCCTACATCCCGACCAACGTGATCTCCATCACCGACGGCCAGATCTTCCTGGAGTCCGACCTGTTCTACCAGGGCATCCGCCCGGCGGTGAACGTCGGCCTCTCGGTGTCGCGCGTCGGCTCCTCCGCCCAGATCAAGGCGATGAAGCAGGTGGCGGGCAAGATCAAGGGCGAGCTCGCCCAGTACCGTGAGCTCGCGGCCTTCGCCCAGTTCGGCTCCGACCTCGACGCCTCCACCCAGAAGCTGCTGAACCGCGGCGCGCGTCTCACCGAGCTGCTGAAGCAGAGCCAGTTCTCGCCCCTGAAGGTCGAGGAGCAGGTGGCGGTGATCTTCGCCGGCACCAACGGCTACCTGGACCCGCTGCCGGTCTCCAAGGTGCGCGAGTTCGAGCAGGGCCTCCTGCTGGCCCTGCGCTCCCAGCACCCGGAGATCCTGGAAGCCATCCGCACGTCCAAGGAACTGTCCAAGGACACCGCCGAGAAGCTGACGAAGGCCCTGGATGCCTTTGCCAAGAGCTTTGCCTGAACGGCGCCTGTTCCTCGAACCTGACGGACGGGCACGATGGCGAGCCTGAAAGACCTACGAAACCGCATCGCCTCGGTGAAGGCGACGCAGAAGATCACCAAGGCGATGCAGATGGTCGCCGCGGCGAAGCTGCGTCGTGCCCAGATGGCGGCGGAAGCGGCCCGTCCCTATGCCGAGCGCATGGAGACGGTGCTGGGCAATCTCGCCGCCGGCATCATCGGCGGCGGGGAAGCGCCCGTCCTGATCGCCGGCACCGGCTCCACCCAGAAGCACCTGCTTCTGGTGGCCACCGGCGAGCGCGGCCTGTGCGGCGCCTTCAACACCTCGATCGTCCGCCTCGCCCGCGAGCGGGCGCAGCAGCTGATCGGCGAAGGCAAGGACGTCAAGATCTTCTGCGTCGGCCGCAAGGGCTACGACCAGCTCAAGCGGGTCTTTCCCGACCGCATCATCGAGCTCGTGGACCTGCGCGCGGTGCGTACCATCGGCTTCAAGGAAGCCAGTGACATCGCCGCGAAGATCCTCGCCATGCTCGACGCCGGCGCGTTCGACGTCTGCACGCTCTTCTACTCCCAGTTCAAGAGCGTGATCTCGCAGGTGCCCACGGCCCAGCAGATCATCCCCGCCACCTTCGAGGCGCAGGACGCCGACGAGGCGGGCCCCGTCTATGAATATGAGCCGGCGGAGGAAGACATCCTCGCCGACCTCCTGCCCCGCAACATCGCGGTGCAGATCTTCCGCGCCCTCCTGGAGAACCAGGCGTCGTTCTACGGCTCGCAGATGAGCGCCATGGACAACGCGACGCGGAACGCGGGCGACATGATCAAGAAGCAGACGCTGATCTACAACCGGACGCGTCAGGCCATGATCACGAAGGAACTCATCGAAATCATCTCCGGCGCCGAAGCGCTCTGACCGCGGCCTGGACGAGGACAAAGGACGACGAACATGGCGAACCCCACCGGACGCATCACCCAGGTCATCGGCGCCGTTGTCGACGTGCAGTTCGACAGCCACCTGCCGGAAATCCTCAACGCGCTCGAGACCACCAACCACGGCAACCGCCTGGTGCTCGAGGTGGCCCAGCATCTCGGCGAGAACACCGTTCGCGCCATCGCGATGGATGCCACCGAGGGCCTCGTGCGTGGCCAGGCCGTGACCGACACCGGCGCGCCGATCCTGGTGCCCGTGGGTGACGCCACCCTCGGCCGCATCATGAACGTGATCGGCGAGGCGGTGGACGAGCTCGGTCCGGTGGTCGGCGAGACCAGGCGCGCCATCCACCAGCCGGCTCCGTCCTATGCGGACCAGTCCACCGAGGCCGAGATCCTCGTCACCGGCATCAAGGTGGTGGATCTGCTCGCGCCCTACTCCAAGGGCGGCAAGATCGGCCTGTTCGGCGGCGCCGGCGTGGGCAAGACCGTGCTCATCATGGAGCTCATCAACAACATCGCGAAGGCGCACGGCGGCTATTCCGTGTTCGCCGGCGTGGGTGAGCGCACCCGCGAGGGCAACGACCTCTATCACGAGATGATCGAGTCCAAGGTGAACGTGGACCCCCACGAGCACAACGGCTCGGCCGCCGGCTCCAAGTGCGCCCTCGTGTACGGCCAGATGAACGAGCCCCCGGGCGCCCGCGCCCGCGTCGCGCTCACCGGCCTCACCGTCGCCGAGCACTTCCGCGACCAGGGCCAGGACGTGCTGTTCTTCGTGGACAACATCTTCCGCTTCACCCAGGCCGGCTCGGAAGTGTCGGCGCTGCTCGGCCGCATTCCCTCGGCGGTGGGCTACCAGCCGACGCTGGCCACCGACATGGGCGCGCTGCAGGAGCGCATCACCACCACCACCAAGGGCTCGATCACCTCGGTGCAGGCCATCTACGTGCCCGCCGACGACCTGACCGACCCGGCCCCGGCCGCCTCCTTCGCCCATCTCGACGCGACCACCGTGCTCTCGCGCTCCATCGCCGAGAAGGGCATCTACCCGGCGGTGGACCCGCTCGACTCCACCTCGCGCATCCTGTCCCCGCTGGTCATCGGCGAGGAGCACTACAACGTGGCGCGCCAGGTGCAGCAGACCCTCCAGCGCTACAAGGCGCTGCAGGACATCATCGCGATCCTGGGCATGGACGAGCTCTCCGAAGAGGACAAGCTCACCGTGGCCCGCGCCCGCAAGATCGAGCGCTTCCTGTCGCAGCCCTTCCACGTCGCGGAAGTGTTCACCGGCTCCCCGGGCAAGCTCGTGGACCTGAAGGACACCATCTCCGGCTTCAAGGGCCTGGTGGAAGGCAAGTACGACTACCTGCCCGAGCAGGCCTTCTACATGGTTGGCTCCATGGAAGAGGCCATCGAGAAGGGCAAGAAGCTGGCTGCCGAGGCGGCCTGATCCCGGACCGGGACCTGAGGCGGGGGCGACGCGATGAACGTGAAGATCCTCTGCCTTGTCCTCGGGTTGCTGGCCGGCGGCATCGTCGGCTGGCTGACCCGCCCGCAGGTGGCGGAAATCCGCCTGCCGGGCATCGATATCAAGGTGCAGGGGGAAGGGCCGCGCGGCGGCCTGACCTCGGAGCAGTCCCGCCACATCGGCCTCGCCGCAGTGGTGGGCGCGATCATCGGGCTCGGCGTCGGCTTCGTGGCCGACCGCCGGCGCTGACGGGCCCGGCCGCGATGGCCGGCCGCCCGACCCGGAGACGATAAAGATGGCGACCTTACCCTTTGAGCTGGTCTCTCCCGAGCGGCTTGTGTTCTCGGGCGCCGTGACCGAGGTGATCGTCCCCGGCGCGGAAGGCGAGTTCGGCGTGCTGGCGGGCCATGCGCCCTTCATCGGCATGCTGAAGCCCGGCATCCTCACCATCAAGGGCGACGGCGCCCCGCGCGCCTTCTTCGTCCGCGGCGGCTTCGCCGAGGTGAACCCGTCGGGCCTCACCATCCTCGCCGAAGAGGCGAAGCCGGTGGAGGAGCTCGATCTCGGCGCCCTGCAGCAGCAGATCCAGGACGCGCGCGAGGACGTGGCCGACGCCTCCACCGACGAGACCCGCCAGCGCGCCGCGCGGCACCTCGCCGATCTCGAGCAGGTTTATGCGGCGCTGGAGCAGGGCCGCAGCGGCGGCGCCGGCGGCCACTGATCGGGCGCGTTGCGAAGTTCGGAACAGCATAACGGCGGCCGCAGGGCCGCCGTTCTGCGTTTGGGGGGCAGCCGCGCAGCTTGAGCGGGTCGTGATCGGGAGGCGGCGGGCGCGAGCGTACGGACCCCGCAGGTTCCAATCCTTGCTGCTGCGCGGCAGGTGGCTGGGAAACCGTCGGTCAGGCGGCGTGGTTGCGTCGGTGACCGCAGGGCCTTTACCGCAATAATAAACTAAATAAATCGACATAATATATAATTGTCTGGTACGCTTCTTGCGGTTGGAATGGCTCCAACGGGAGAGAGCGTCCATGATTTCCGCCCCGCCCCAGGGCCAGCTCCCCACTGCCGGCTCACCCTTGCTCGCGACGGCCGCCGCGCAGGCGCTGCTCCTCACGGAAAACGCCGCGCTCGCCAACGGCCCGCCGCAGCTGTTCCAGCGCCTCACCGCGCGGGAGCGCGAGGAGGTGCTGCGGGAGGGGCAGCGCCGCGTCGTCTATCGCGGCAAGATGCTGTTCTCGCAGGGCACGCCCAACGATGGCCTGTTCCTGGTGGAGAGCGGGCGCATCCGCGTGTTCTACATTGCGCCGTCCGGGCGCGAGATCACGCTGGCCTATTGGAATCCGGGCAATTTCGTCGGCGGTCCGGAGCTGTTCGGGCAGGGGCAGCATGTGTGGTCCGGCGTGGCGGCGACCAACTCCGTAGTGGTGCACCTCTCCGGCAAGACCTTGCGGCGGCTGATCGCGCAGATCCCCGCCTTCGCCATCGGCTTGATCGAAGGCCTCACCTTCAAGGGCAAGTGCTATTCCGCCCTTGCCCAGATGCTGGGCACCCGCTCCGTCACCGAGCGCCTGGCGCACCTGCTGCTGCATCTGGCCGATTCCTACGGCGTGGAGGAGGACGGCGCCACGGTCATCGGCTCCGCCTTCACCCACGCGGACCTCGCCCACATGGTGGGCGCCACGCGCCAGTGGGTCACCATCAGCCTCAAGCGCCTTCAGGAGCAGGGGGTGGTGAAGGCGGAAAAGGCCAAGCTCGTCATCTACGACCTCGAAGCCCTGCACGCCATGCGCGGCGACCGCTGAGCCACTGTCAGGATGGCCTGCGCCGGTCGCGCAGGCACGCTCTGCCCAAAAGACGGGCGCGTTCGCAAAGGAGGCAACTAATCGACACCCCCACCGCATCTTCCTTTGAACGGATCGAAGCCGGCGCCTGAAGATCAGCCTCACGAGCCGTCTTTGCCCCGAGAGGTGGACCCGATGACCACGCTTTCCTGCCTGCTTTCCCGCTCTCCCCGCCTGCGCAGCCTCGCCCTGGGGCTTGCCGCCTCCAGCGCCCTCGCCGGGCTCCCCGCCGCAGCGGAAACCATCAACATCGGCATCGGCACGCAGGACACCACCACCAACACCGTCACCACCGGCGTGGTCATCAAGGAGCTGAAGCTCCTCGACACGTACCTGCCCAAGGACGGCAAGTACGCCGGCGTCAGCTACAACATCGACTGGCAGAACTTCACCTCCGGCCCGCCGGTCACCAACGGCATGATGGCCGACAAGCTGCAGTTCGGCGGCATGGGCGACTTTCCGCTGGTGGTGAACGGCTACACCTTCCAGTCCAATCCGCAGTCCAAGTCCCAGCTGATCGCGGTGGCGGCCTACAACATCCACGGCTCCGGCAACGGCGTGGTGGTGCACAAGGACTCGCCCTATTTCGAGCTCTCCGACCTGAAGGGCAAGGTGCTGAGCGTGCCGTTCGGCTCGGCGGCCCACGGCATGGTGCTGAAGGCCATGCAGGACAAGGGCTGGCCGGCCGATTACCTCAAGCTGGTCAGCCAGTCGCCGGAGGTGGGCTCCACCAACCTGCAGGAAAAGAAGATCGACGCCCACGCCGACTTCGTGCCGTTCGCCGAGCTGCTGCCGTTCCGCGGCTTCGCGCGCAAGATCTTCGACGGCGTAGAGACCAACGCCCCCACCTGGCACGGCGTGGTGGTGCGCACCGACTTCGCCGAGAAGTATCCGGAAGTGGTGGTGGGCTATCTGAAGGCGGTCGTCGCCGCCAACGACTGGGTGCGCAAGGACCCGAAGACCGCCGCCGAGCAGATCGCCAAGTGGACCGGCATCGACAAGGAGGTGGTCTACATCTTCCTTGGCCCCGGCGGCATCATGACCATGGACCCCACCATCAAGCCGCAGCTCGTCGCCGACGCGGCGGAGGACGCCGGCGTGCTGCAGAAGCTCGGCCGCATGAAGGAGTTCGACGTCAAGGCCTGGGTGAACGACAGCTACCTGCGCCAGGCCTACAAGGAGCTCGGGCTTGATTACGAGGCCCAGCTCGCCAGCCTGAAGAATTACGAGGTCTCCGGCGAGGACACCTTCTGCAAGGTGAGCGTGACGGAGCCGCGCAAGGCCGGCGAGATCTGGATCGAGGGCGAGGGCATCAAGCCCTATTCCAGCCCCGCCTGCACGCTCGGGGCGCTCGCCGAGCTGACCCAGCAGGGCAAGAAGGCGAGCATGACCTACCTGTTCGACACCGCCCGCGGCATCAAGCTGTTCGCCAGCGAGGCCTTCTTCGCCGTCTCCACCAAGGACGGGAAGACCGAGGTGCTGCCGTTCCTCCTGAAGGCCGATGCCGAGGCGTCCGCGGCCAAGTCCGGCGGCAAGGTCATGGGCCTTGGCGAGGCCCTGAAGGCCGCCACCGGCGCGAAGGGGTGAGGGCCATGCAGGGCGCAGTGGCCAAGAGCGGCATGAAGGCGGGGGTTTCCATGGGACTGAGCGTGGCGCCCCTGCAGCTCGCCGGCACGCGGGGGGAGGGTGCGCCCGGCCCCATCGTGCTGCGGCCGGAACGGGTGGAGCGCGCCGCGCAGCCGCCCATGAGCCGGTCCTTGCCGGCGCGGGCCCGGCGATGGCTGCGGCTGAACGCCCCGGCCATCCGCGCCACCTTGCTGGGGGCGCTCTCCATCGGCCTGTTCATCCTCGCCTGGCACGTGGCGACCACCAACCGCATGAGCTTCTACGTGCGGTTCGTCAACGTCCCGTCCCCGGAACAGGTGCTGGAAAGCGCGCGCACGGCCTTCTCCTCCGGCGCGTTCCTGGATCACATCCTCATTTCCTGCCGGCGCATCTTCCTGGGCTTTGCCATCGCCACCCTCGTGGCGGTGCCGCTGGGGCTGCTGATGGGGCGGTTCAAGCTGCTCAAGGAGTTCGTGTTCCCGGTCACGGAGGTGCTGCGGCCGATCCCCGCCATCGCCTGGGTGCCCATGGCCATCATGCTGTGGCCGACCAATGAGGAAAGCATCGTCTTCATCACCTTCCTCGGCTCGTTCTTTCCCATCCTCATCAACACGCTGCACGGCATGGCCAATGTGGACGAGGTGCTGGTGCGCGCCGCGCGCTGCCTCGGGGCGAAGGAGCGCGCCGTGTTCCGCGAGGTGTATTTCCCCGCAGTGCTGCCGCAGATCTTCACCGGCCTCACCGTGGGCATGGGGGTGGCGTGGGTGTCGCTGATCGCGGCGGAGATGATCTCCGGCCAGTTCGGCATCGGCTACTTCACCTGGGAGGCCTATTCCCTGGTGCAGTACCCGGACATCGCGCTGGGCATGATCACCATCGGCGTGCTCGGGCTCGGCTCGTCCTTCCTGCTGCGCGCAGCCGGCCGGGCCGCGACGCCGTGGTCCCGCAGCAAGTGATGCGCGGGATGGCGGTGCCCGCGTGACCCCAGACCATCGCCCGAAGCCCGTTCCAGCCAGCCGAGAGAGGCGCGCCATGGCCGTTCCAGCCACTCCCCCCGTCCAGACCGGCCTCATCGAGGTCACCGGCTTCGAGCTCGCCTATGACACGGTGGACGGCGCGGTGATCGCGGTGAGCGATGCCGACCTGGTGGTCCATCCGGGCGAGTTCGTCTCCATCATCGGCCCGTCGGGCTGCGGCAAGTCCACCCTGCTGAACGCCGTGGCGGGCTTCCTGAAGCCGACCGCCGGCCGCGTCACCGTGGACGGGGAAGCGGTGAAGGGGCCATCCGCCGACCGGGGCATGGTGTTCCAGCAATATTCCCTGTTCCCGTGGAAGACCGTGCGCGAGAATGTGGAATTCGGGCTCAAGATGCGCGGCATGGGCAAGTCCGAGCGGGCGGTGGCGGCGCGCACCCTGCTCGGCCTCGCCGGCCTCTCCGCGTTCGAGGACCATTATCCGGACCGCCTCTCCGGCGGCATGAAGCAGCGCGTGGGCATCGTGCGGGCGCTGGCGACGGGGCCGAAGGTGCTGCTGCTGGACGAGCCGTTCGGCGCGCTCGATGCGCAGACGCGGGTCATCATGCAGCAGATCCTCACCAACCTCTGGCAGCGGCTCGGCATCTCGGTGCTGTTCGTGACCCACGACATCGACGAGGCGATCTATCTCTCGGACCGCATCTACGTCATGACCGCGCGCCCCGGCTGCATCAAGGCCGAGGTGACGGTGCCGCTGCCGCGTCCGCGCGATGCCGCGCTCCAGCTCTCGCCGGAGTTCGTGCAGCTCCGCGCGGATCTCGGCGCGCTGATCCGCGAGGAGAGCCTGAAGGCCATGGGCGGCGAGCTGAACGAGGACGCGCTGAAGGGCCTCGCCGTGAACCTCAACGGGGCGAGCCTCGCCGAGGTGGTGTGAGGCGGCGCCCTTCTCCGGTTCGGCCGGGAGGGTTGCACTCTACGGATCAACTGCCGGCCGCACGGCGCAATGGGGCCTCCGGATGGGGCCTCCGGCGGCGCCGGAGGATGACGCCTGCGCGGCGCCCCGCGCGTCCCGCCGGCCTCCCGAAAATCCGCAATTAATTGACCCGGCAAGGACTTGAGGCTCAGGCGCCGGGCGTCGTCCGGTTAATCTTGGATCTGAAGAAACAACCGGATCTGCCCCATGACTTACGTCGTCACCGACAAGTGCATCCGCTGCAAATTCATGGATTGCGTCTCCGTTTGCCCGGTGGACTGCTTCTATGAGGGCGAGAACATGCTCGTCATCAATCCCGACGAGTGCATCGACTGCGGCGTGTGCGAGCCCGAATGCCCGGCCGCCGCCATCTCCGCCGACAGCGCGCCCGAGGCGGCGCCCTGGATCGCGCTCAACGCCCAGTATGCCGCCCTGTGGCCGAACATCACCGAGAAGAAGGAGCCGCCGGCCGACGCCACCGACTGGATGGAGGTGGACGGCAAGTTCGACAGCGCCTTCTCCGCGGCCCCCGGACAGGCGTGAGGCGGCCATGAGCAATCTCAACACCGAGACCGTCCTCGAGGTCCGCCACTGGACCGACCGCCTGTTCTCCTTCACCGCCACGCGGGATGCCTCCTTCCGCTTCAAGAGCGGCCAGTTCACCATGATCGGCCTGCCGGTGGAGGACAGGCCGCTGCTGCGGGCCTATTCGCTCGCCTGCGCGCCCCACGAGGAGACGCTGGAGTTCTTTTCCATCAAGGTGCCCGACGGCCGGCTCACCTCGCGCCTGCAGATCCTGCGGCCCGGCGATCCGATCCTGGTGGGGCGCCGGCCCACGGGCACGCTGCTGCTCGACAACCTCAAGCCCGGCAAGCGGCTGTACCTGCTCGCCACCGGCACCGGCCTCGCCCCCTTCGTCTCCATCGCGCGCGATCCGGAGACCTATGAGCGTTACGAGCACATCGTCCTCGTCCATGGCTGCCGCGAGGTGGCGGAGCTGGCCTATGGCGAGGAGGTGGTGGCGGGGCTGAAGGGCCATGACCTGCTCGGCGAATATGCCGCCGCCCAGCTGCTGCATTACCCGACCGTGACGCGCGAGCCGTTCCGCAATCGCGGCCGCGTCACCGACCTGATGGAGGACGGCCGCCTGTTCGCCGACCTCGGCCTGCCGGATCTCGATCCCGCCCACGACCGGGTGATGCTGTGCGGCTCGCCGCAGATGATCGCCGACACCCGCGCCCTGCTGGAGCGTCGCGGCTTTGCCGAGGGCGCCGGGCACCGGCCCGACACCTTCGTGGTGGAGAAGGCGTTCGCCGAGCGCTGAACCGCTGCTGCAACCTCTTCGTAAGCGGCTGGCGCTATGGTCCGTCCCGATTTCAGAAGGAGAGGTCACCCATGGTGACGGGGATCGGATCGAAGATGCGGATGGCGGTCGCGGCGCTGGCGCTGGCGGCTGGGGTCGGCTTCGGCGGCACCGCGCAGGCGGCCGAGGCGGTGGCCGTGTCCAACGTCAACCTCCGTGCCGGCCCCAGCACCAGCTTTCCGGTGGTGGTGCAGGTGCAGGCCGGCTCGGGGTTGACCACCCACGGCTGCCTCGCCGACTACAGCTGGTGCGACGTGGGCGTGGGCGGCATGCGCGGGTGGATGGCGGCGCAGTACATCCAGGTGATCCAGAGCCCCGGCGCCTCGCCGGTGGTGATGACGGCCGCGGTGGCCGCCGGCCTCGGCATCGCCGCGGTGGCGTTCAACCAGTCCTACTGGAACACCCATTACGTGGGCCGTCCGTGGTACGGCCAGTGGAACCGCTATTACGGCCCCTATGCACGGGGTCCGGTGGGGCATGCGGGGGCGACGCGCTGCTACAACGGCGCCTGCCGCCATGTGGGCGTCACCCGCGGGCCCGCCGGCAACACGGTGGTGCGGCGCGGCGTGGTGGTGCGTTGATCGCCAATCTCGATTGATTGTAGAAATATAACTCGTTTGATTGATGGAATAGGCCGCGCGATGCTCCGCCCAATTCCGGAGCAACGCGATGACCGAAAATACAGCGTCCACACCGGCCGATGGCCTCGCCCAGGAAGGGCGGGGCGAGGCCGGCCCCCATCCCCTCACCACCGCCTTCGGCGGCATCCTGCCGGGCCTCGCCTATACCGGCGCCATCGCCGGGGCGGCCTATGGCCTGCGGTTCATTCCCGGCCTCGGCCTGGTCAGCCCGCTCATCCTCGCCATCGTCATCGGCATGGCCCTGCACAATGTGTTCGGCACGCCGGCGGCGGTGAAGCCGGGGGTGAAGTTCGCGCTCCGGCGCATCCTGCGCTTCGCCATCGTGCTGCTCGGGCTCCAGCTCACGTTCGCGCAGGTCCGCTCGGTGGGGCTCACCGGCTTTTCCATCGTCGCGGTCACCCTGTTCGCCACCTTCTTCGTCACCCGCTGGATGGGCCGCCTCATGGGCGTGGACCGCCAGCTGTCGGAGCTGATCGCGGCGGGAACGGCCATCTGCGGCGCCTCGGCGGTGATCGCCACCAACACGGTGACGCGCGGGTCCGACGAGGACGTGGCCTATGCGGTGGCCTGCGTCACCATCTTCGGCTCGCTCTCCATGCTGCTGATGCCGGTGCTGCTGCCCTATACCGGCCTCGACGCCCACGGCTTCGGCCTGTGGACCGGCGCCTCCATCCACGAGGTGGCGCAGGTGGTGGCGGCGGCCTTCCAGGGCGGCCAGCAGGCCGGCGAGTTCGGCACCGTGGCCAAGCTCTCGCGGGTGATGCTGCTGGCGCCGCTCGTCATCGGCCTCGGCGCCGCCGCCATCATCCGCGCCCGCGGCGACCGGGAGGCCGGCCACGCCAGCCCGCCCATGCCGTGGTTCGTGTTCGGCTTCATCGGCATGGTGATGCTGGCCTCCAGCGGCTGGGTGCCGGCCGAGGTGAAGATGCCTGTGGCGACCACCACCACCTTCCTCCTCGCCGTCGCCCTCGGCGCCATGGGGCTGGAGACGGACATCGCCAAGCTGCGGCTGAAGGGCGCCCGCCCGCTGCTGCTCGGCGCCGCCGCCTGGCTGTTCATCTCGGCGCTGAGCCTTATCCTCATCCGCGCGCTGACCTGACCGGCGCGCGCTTCAGGCGGCGGAAAGCATGACGCTGGAACAGCTGAAGGTGTTCGTCACCGTCGCCGGACTGCTGCACATGACGCGCGCCGCCACGGCGCTCCACATGACGCAATCGGCGGTGAGCGCCTCGGTGGCGGCGCTGGAGGCCTCCTGCGGCGTCGGCCTGTTCCACCGGGTGGGCCGGCGCATCGAGTTGACCGAGGCGGGCCGCGCCTTCCTGCCGGAGGCGGAAGCCGTGCTCGCCCGGGCCGAGGCGGCCGAGACGGTGCTCGCCGATCTCTCCGGCCTCCGGCGCGGCCGGCTGGCGCTGATGGCGAGCCAGACCATCGCCAATTACTGGCTCGGCCCGCTGCTGAACCGCTTCCACCAGGCCTATCCCGACATCGCCCTCTCGGTCGCCATCGGCAACAGCTCGGAGGTGGCGGCGGCGGTGCGCGCGGGGGAGGCGGATCTCGGCTTCGTTGAGGGGGAGGTGGAGGAACCGCTGCTTGCCCGCGTGCCCGTGCCCGGCGACCGGCTGGTGCTGGTGGTGGCGGCGGACCATCCGCAGGCGGGGCGCGCCGCGCTGACGGCGGAAGATCTCTTCGCCCTGCCGTTCGTGCTGCGGGAGAAAGGCTCGGGCACGCGGCAGGTGTTCGAGGATGCCCTGCGCGCCTCGGGGCTCGATCCCGCCGCGCTGAAGGTGGTGCTGGAGCTGCCCTCGAACGAAGCCGTCATCAGCGCGGTGGCTGCGGGGGCGGGCGCGACCGTCATCTCCGACCTCGCCGTTGCCGCGGCCCTTGCCCTCGGCACCCTGCGCCAGCTGCCGCTCGGCTTTCCCGCCCGGCGCTTCTACGTGCTGCGCCACATGGACCGCTACCATTCCCGCGCCGCGCAGGCGCTGATGGGAATGGTGCGCGCGCCCGAGGCGCCGGCCCCCGCGCCTTCTGCCCCGCTCAGCCGTCCGCGGCCTCGAGCTCGGCGCTGACGGTGAGCCATTCCTCCTCGGCCGCGGTCAGCTTGTCCGACGCCTCGGCGCGCGCCTTGGCGAAGCGGGCGGCATCCATGGGCTTCCTGGCGTGCAGCTGCGGGTCGGCGAGCTTGGCATCGAGCCCGGAGATCTCCGCTTCCAGCTTCGCCACCGCGCTTTCCAGCTCGCGGATGCGCTTCTTGAGCGGCCCCGTGGCGATGCGTTTGCGCGGCTCGGCCTCGGCCTCCTTGCGGGTCTCCGCCTTGTCCTTGCGTCCGGCGTCGGTCATGCGGTCGCCGTCGGCGCGGGCGAGCACCTCGCCGCGATACTGGTCGAGATCGCCTTCGTAGGCCTTCACCGTGCCGCCGGCGACGCGCCACAGCCGCTCGGCGCAGGCTTCCAGCAGGTGGCGGTCGTGGGAGATGAGGATGACCGCGCCGGGGAAATCGTTCAGCGCCTCGATGAGGGCGGCGCGGGCCTCGATGTCGAGGTGGTTGGTGGGCTCGTCGAGGATGAGCAGGTGCGGCCCGTGGAAGGTGGCGAGGCCGAGCAGCAGCCGCGCCTTCTCGCCGCCGGAGAGGGAGGAGACCTTGGTGTCGGCCGCGCCGCCGGAAAAGCCCATCTCCGCCGCGCGGGCGCGCACCCGGGCCTCGGGCGCGTCCGGCATCAGCCGGCGCACATGCTGGGCCGGGCTGTCGCCGGGGATCAGCTCGTCGATCTGGTGCTGGGCCAGATAGGCCACCTCCAGCTTGTCGGCGCGGATGACGGCGCCGCTTTCCGCCTCCAGCCGGCCGGCGAGCAGCTTGGCGAAGGTGGACTTGCCGTTGCCGTTGGGGCCGAGCAGGGCGATGCGGTCGTCCTCGTCGATGCGCACATCGAGATTGCGCAGGATCGGCTTGCCCGGCTCATATCCGACACTGACGCGGTTCATCACCACGATGGGCGGGGAGAGCAGGCGCTCGGGATGGCGGATGGAGATGGCCGCCGCCTCCTCGCTCACCTGCGCCGCCAGTGGCTCCATCCGCGCCAGCGCCTTCAGGCGCGACTGGGCCTGCTTGGCCTTGGTGGCCTTGGCGCGGAAGCGGGCGACGAACGCCTCCATGTGGGCGCGCTTGGCCTCCTGCTTCTTGCGGGCCTTCTGGTCCAGCAGCAGGCGCTCGCGGCGCTGCCGGTCGAAGGAGGAGAAGCCGCCCTTGTAGAGTGTGAGCTTCTGGCCGGTGAGGTTGAGGATGTGGTCCACGCTCTCGTCCAGAAGGTCGCGGTCGTGGGAGATGAGGATCACCGTGCGCGGGTAATGCGCCAGGTAATCCTGCAGCCACAGGGTGCCTTCGAGGTCGAGATAGTTGGTGGGCTCGTCGAGCAGCAGGAGGTCCGGCTCGGTGAAGAGCAGGGCGGCGAGCGCCACGCGCATGCGCCAGCCGCCGGAGAACTCGGCGCAGGGCCGCTTCTGCGCGCTCTCGTCGAAGCCGAGGCCGGCGAGGATGGTGGCGGCGCGCGCCGGCGCGGCATGGGCGCCGATGTCCACCAGCCGCAGCTCGATCTCCGCCATGCGGGTGGGGTCGGTGACGGTCTCGCGCTCGCTCAGCAGCGCGGCGCGCTCGGTATCGGCGGCGAGCACGCGCTCGATCAGGCTGTCGGGACCGGCGGGCGCCTCCTGCGCCACCCGGCCGATGCGGGTGCGGCTGGGCAGGCGGATGGCGCCGCTCTCCAGCTCCAGCTCGCCCACCAGCGCCTTGAACAAGGTGGTCTTGCCCGAGCCGTTGCGGCCCACCACGCCCACGCGCGCATTCTCGGGGATGGCGACGGAGGCATGGTCGATGAGGAGGCGGCCGGCGAGGCGCAGCGAGATATCGTCGAGAACGATCATGCCCGCGCTTTTCGCAACAACGGCCCGGAGGGGCAAGGGAAAGCAGCGGGGGCAGCGGCGAGGAGCAGCGGACGCGGCCCCTCGCCGTAGGGGCGGCTACTGCGCCGCGTCGGGGATCGGCTCGGGCTTCACCCAGCGCAGCACCGGGGTGCGGGCGGCGCGGGTCTCGTCGAGCCGGCGGCGCGGCGCATAATAGGGCGCGCCGAGGAAGCGTGCCGTATCCCCCGCCTTCGCCGCCATGGCGAGATCGCGCAAGGCGGCGATGAACAGGTCCAGCGACGCCTTGGACTCGCTCTCCGTGGGCTCGATCAGCATGGCCCCGTGCACCACCAGCGGGAAATACACCGTCATGGGGTGGTAGCCCTCGTCGATCAGCGCTTTCGCCACGTCGAGGGTGGAGATGCCGGTGCCGGCGAGCCAGGCGTCGTCGAACAGGGCCTCGTGCATGGCCGGCCGCTCGGCGAACGGCGCGCTCATGAGGTCCATCAGCGAGGCGCGGATGTAGTTGGCGGAGAGGACCGCATCCTCGGACGCCTGCCGCATGCCGTCCGCGCCGTGGGAGAGCATCCACGACAGGGCGCGCACGAACATGCCCATCTGGCCATGGAAGGCGCTCATGCGGCCGAGCGCCTGCTCGGCCCCTTCCGTCCCTTCCTCCTCCACCAGCGCAAGCCCGTCCGCCGTGGCGAGGAGGGCCGGCACCGGGGCGAAGGGGGCGAGCGCCTCGGAGAGCACCACCGGCCCGGCGCCGGGACCACCGCCGCCGTGCGGGGTGGAGAAGGTCTTGTGCAGGTTGATGTGCATGGCGTCGACGCCGAGGTCGGCGATGCGCACCTTGCCGAGGATGGCGTTGAAGTTGGCGCCGTCGCAGTAGAAATAGGCGCCGGCCGCGTGCACCAGCTCGGCGATGGCCACCACGTCGCGCTCGAACAGCCCGCAGGTGTTCGGGTTGGTGAGCATCAGCGCCGCCACGTCGTCGCCGAGAGCGGCGCGCACCGCCTCCGGGTCCACCGTGCCGTCGGCGCGGGCGGGGATGGCGCGCACCTGATAGCCGATGAGGGCGGCGGTGGCCGGGTTGGTGCCGTGGGCGCTTTCCGGCACCAGCACCACGTTGCGGGTGGAGCCCCTGGCCGCGTGCGCGGCCTTGATGGCCATCATGCCGCACAATTCGCCATGGGCGCCGGCCTTGGGGGTGAGCGCCACCGCCGCCATGCCGGTGAGCTCCAGCAGATAGCGCGACAGCTCCGCCATCAGCTCCAGCGCGCCCGGCACGGTGGAGAGGGGCTGAAGCGGGTGGATGTCGGCAAAGCCGGGCAGGCGGGCCATCTTCTCGTTGAGGCGCGGGTTGTGCTTCATGGTGCACGAGCCGAGCGGGAACAGGCCGCTGTCGATGCCGTAATTCATGCGCGAGAGGCGCACGTAGTGGCGCATGGCCTCGGGCTCGGAAAGGCCGGGCAGCTCCGGCGGAACGGCGCGCCTGTGGGCTCCGAGCCGGTCCTTGAACGGGGCGGGCTCGGGGATGTCCACGCCCGTCACCTCGGTGCGGCCGATCTCGAACAGCAGGCCCTCTTCCAGGTCCAGTGCGCGGTTGCCGGTGAAGGTCTCGGGCGCGAACGGGGCGGCGGATTGCGGCGTGGTGGCGCCGCGGCCTTCGCGGTTCATCACAGCACCTCCTTCAGGGCGGCCGCATAGGCGGCGCGGTCGTCGTCGGTGGTCACCTCGGTGGCGGCGACGAGGATGAGGTCGTCGAGGCCGGGCACCTCCTGCGAAATCTTGGGTACGAGGCGGGAATAGGGCACGCCGGCGAGGATGCCGCGCGCGGCCAGCTTCTCCACCACCTCCGCGGCGGAGCCGGGCACGCGCAGGGTGAACTCGTTGAAGAAGGTGTCGTTGAGGACGCTCACCCCCGGCACCGAGGCCAGCCGGTCGGCGAGGTCGCAGGCGGCGGCGTGGTTGAGGCGGGCGAGCCGCGTCAGCCCGGCCTGCCCCAGCAGCGACAGGTGGATGGTGAAGGCCAGCGCGCACAGGCCGGAATTGGTGCAGATGTTGGAGGTGGCCTTCTCCCGCCGGATATGCTGCTCGCGGGTGGAGAGGGTGAGCACGAAGCCGCGCCGGCCTTCCGCATCGACGGTCTCGCCGGCGAGGCGGCCGGGCATCTGCCGCACGAACTTCTGCCGGGTGGCGAACAGGCCCACATAGGGCCCGCCGAAATTCAGCGCGTTGCCGATGGACTGGCCCTCGCCCACCACGATGTCGGCGCCCTGCGTGCCCGGCGGCTCCACGAGGCCGAGCGCGACCGCTTCCGTGAACACCGCCACCAGCAGCGCCCCCGCCTTGTGGGCGGCCTCGGCGATGGGTTTGAGGTCCACGAGGTTGCCGAACACGTCCGGCGACTGCACCACCACGCAGGAGCAGCTGTCGTCGATGGCGGCGAGGATGTCCTCCCCGCCGGCGGGCACCGGCGGCAGCGCCACCACCTGATCGGCGGCGTAGCGCGAGACGGTCTCGATGGTGGCGCGATAGTGCGGGTGCAGGTTGCCGGCGACGAGCGCCTTGCGCCGCCTGGTGACGCGATGCGCCATCAGCACCGCCTCGGCGGCGGCCGTGGAGCCGTCGTACATGGAGGCGTTGGCCACCTCCATCGCGGTCAGCTCCGCCACCTGGGTCTGGAACTCGAACAGGTATTGCAGCGTGCCCTGCGCGATCTCGGGCTGGTACGGCGTGTAGGAGGTGAGGAATTCCGAGCGCTGGATCAAATGGTCCACGCTCGCCGGCACGTGGTGGCGATAGGCCCCCGCGCCGACGAAGAAGGGGACCGCGCCCGCCGGCACGTTCTTCGCGGCGAGGCGGGCGAGCGCGCGCTCCACCTCCATCTCGCCCTGGGCAAGGTCGAGGTGCGGCAGCTCGGTCTCGCGGACGGACTGGGGGATGTCGGCGAACAGGTCGTCCACCGCGGGAACGCCGATGCGCGCGAGCATCTCGGCGCGGTCCTCGGCGGTGAGGGGAAGATAGCGCATGGATCCGCCTTGCGGTGTCAGGCGAGGGTGAAGCGCGGCAGGATGATCATCTCCGCGCGCAGCGAATGGGCCACGTAGCACTCCTCGTGCGCCCGGTGGTGGAGGGCGGCCACGTCCGCCTCGGTCGGCAGCTTGTCGCCCGAGAAGACCATGACGGGGGTCAGCGTGATCTTCGAGACGAACAGCTTGCCCTTCTCGTTGGGCGTCATCTCGCCCACGGCCGCGTCCTCGTAGCTGTCCACCCGGAAGCCGCCGCGGCGGGCGAGATCGAGGGCGAACAGCATGTGGCAGCTGGAAGCGGCGGCCACCAGCGCCTCCTCGGGGTCCACCGCGTCCTCGCGGGAGAGCGGCACCCGCACCGAGCCGGGCGCGGAGGAGCCGGGCACCTCGATGCCGTCGAATGCCCAGACATGGCCGCGCGGATAGCGGCCGTCGGTGAAGGCCGCATCGCCCCGGGCCCAGCGGATGGTGGCGTGATAATCGTGGCCCATGGTCAGCCCAGCGTGTCCAGATAGTCCTTGTAGGCGTGCTCGTTCATGAGCTCGTCGAACTCGGCCGGGTTGGAGAGCTTGAGCTTGAGGAACCAGCCCTTGCCCTGCGCGTCCTCGTTGACGAGGCCGGGGGCGCCTTCCAGCTTGGCGTTCACCTCCACCACCTCGCCGGAGAGGGGGGCGTAGACCTCGCTCGCCGCCTTCACGCTCTCCACCACGGCGGCTTCCTTGCCCTTTTCCACCGCCTTGCCCACGTCGGGCAGCTCCACGAACACCACGTCGCCAAGCTGCTGCTGGGCGTAGTCGGAGATGCCGACCACGGCCAGGTCGCCTTCCATGCGCACGTATTCGTGGTCCTTGGTGTAGCGGACGCTCGTCATGGATCAGACCCCCGTCTTCTGTTTGCGCGCATAGCGCGCCGGCACGAATGGAAGCGGTGTCACGGTGGCCGGCAGGGCCTTTCCGCGCACCAGGATGTCGAGGCGGGTGCCGGGTGCGGCGAGGGCCGGCGGCACGTAGCCCATGGCGATGGGCGCGGCGAGGGTGGGGGCGAAGCCGCCGGAGGTGACCCGGCCGATCACCGTGCCCTCATGGGCGATCTCGGCACCCTCGCGGCCCGGGGCGCGGCCGTCCAGCCGCAGGCCCACGCGCAGCCGGGACGCTCCCTCGGCCAGCTCGCGCTGGACGCGCGCGGCGCCCGGAAAGCCGCCCTCGGCGCGGCGGCGCTTCTGGATGGACCAGACCAGTCCCGCCTCCACCGGCGAGGTGGTGGTGTCGATGTCGTGGCCGTAGAGGCACAGCCCGGCCTCGAGGCGCAGGCTGTCGCGGGCGCCCAGGCCGATGGGCTTCACCTCCGCTTCCGCCAGCAAAGCGGCCCAGACGGCCGGGGCGGCCTCGGCGGGAACAGAAATCTCGTAGCCGTCCTCGCCGGTGTAGCCGGAGCGGGAAATCTCCACCGGCTCGCCGTCGAAGGTGGAGGCGGTGGCGGCCATGAAGTCCAGCGCCGCCGCGTCGGGGCAATGGCGGGCCAGCACGGTCGCCGCTTCCGGCCCCTGCAAAGCGAGGAGCGCGCGCTCCGGCCGCGTCACCAGCGCCACCGCCTCGGGCAGGCGGGCGGCGATGTGGGCGAAGTCGGCGGCCTTGCAGGCGGCGTTCACCACCAGAATCAAGGTGCCGTCCGCCGCCGGGTCGGCCGGGCGGGTGACCATGAAGTCGTCGAGGATGCCGCCGTCATCTGCCGTGAGCTGGGAATAGCGCTGCCGGCCGGGCGCGAGATTCAGCACGTCGGCGGGGGCGAGGGCCTCGATCGCGCGGGCGGTGGTGGCGTGGTCGGGGCCGCGCAGCAGGGCCTGGCCCATGTGCGAGACGTCGAACAGGCCGGCGTGGGTGCGCGTCCAGGCGTGCTCCGCGAGGATGCCCTCGGGATATTGCACCGGCATGAGATAGCCGGCGAACGGCACCATGCGCGCCCCGAGGGCGGCGTGGGCAGCGGCGAGCGGGGTTTCGAGCAGCGGCTCGGATTGATCCACGAGGGGCTCCCGGACGATAGCGCCAAATTCCGGATCCGGTGGGATCCGCGCGGCGCCCCCTCTGTCTCACGGACCTGAGAGATTTCACCGCGCCTCGTGGAAGGGCCGGCTTACTCCTTCGGTGAGCGGTGGCGACGCGCGAACGCGGCAGCCGACGCTGCTTTCCAGAGATTCGTCCCCCTGCGGTCCATTTGCCTGAGCGGTTCCGGGGCGGTTGCGCCTTCGGCGCCGGCTCACCCTCAAAGGGCTGCCGGTCTCTCCCGCAGGGATCGTCCGATATGCTGCGGCCGAGCCGAAGCCCGAACGCATCCGCAGCATAGGCGAACGGCGGCGGGCGTCAACGCGCCGCGCCACCGGCGACGCGATCGGAGACCGGCTTTTCCCCGACCGGCGCTGTGTCCATCCGGCAAACGGTGCCGAGATGCCTCCGCAGGCCGCCTGAAACGGCGCGCGGCGTTACGCGCGGCGTTACTTGGGCGGCGGGGAGAAGGTGCTGGTGGACGGCGGTGCCGAGAATCCTCCGCTCGACGGCGGTGCCGAGAAGCCGCCGCCGCTGCTGCCGCTGGAGGGCGGCGGGCCGAACACGTCGCTCGCCGGGGCGCCCGAAGACGAGGCCGCGGGCGCTGCCGGCTCGGCCGGGGCCGCCGCGGGCTTGGGCTTGGGCTTCGGCTTGGCGGCTGCCGAGGGAGCCGGCTTCGGCCGGTCACGCGGCTCGGGCGTGCCCTGCGGATCGAAGCCCACGTAGATCACATAGCGCTCCATGTCCGCTGGCTTCAGCAGCGGGAAGGAGATCTGGTCCTCCACCACGGTGAAGGCGGTGTGGCCGGGATCGGCCGGCACGTCCACCGCCACGGCGAAGAACTTGGTGGTGATGGTCTTCGGGTTAGGCCCCTCGTTCACCACGGCGATGCGGATGGGAACCTTCACCTGCCCGGGCGAGCCCTTCTCGCCCAGCAGGATGCGGCCCTCGATGCCGACCTTCACCAGCATGGTGCCGCCGGCGATGGAGCATTCGCGCGCCAGCCGGCCGATGGTGCCCTGATAGCGCAGGGCGCCGGACGGCTTGTCGGTGACCTGCCAGGTGGCGGCGCCGGTGCGCACGGTCAGCAGCGGGCAGTCATAGGTCTCGGTGTTGGCGCCGGAGCCGACCGTGAGGGCGCCGGTGGTGCCGCTGTTGACCACGCCGGCCGAGGTGGCGCTGGCGCCGCTCGCGACGCGCGTCCCGCCCGCCACGCCCACGTCCTGCGAGCCGAACGCCCCGTCCAGCCCCTCGCCGGCGCCGCAGCCGGCCAGCGTCAGGGCCAGCAGGGCCGGAACGATCAGCCGGGATGCGCATGCCCGACGATGCCGCACGGCGAAACCGCGCGCAGGGGCATCGTGAGGAGCGGTCGTCTGTCCACCCGCCATGTCGATCAACTCCGTCGGCTTTCCGGTCCCGGACGCCGTTATAGCAAAGCGGGCAATGGCTTCGGAACCTCCCGCCGACCCGTGGGGGCGGTAACGGGCAATTTGCACCAAAGTATGGTTACCCGGCGATCCCCCTCAGCCGCCGAGGCCCGCCGGCTTGCCGACCACCACCGTCAGCGCATCGCGGGCGACGGCGAGACGGCCCGCCACCCGCTTCAGGTCATCCAGCGTCACGGCCGCAATCAGGTCGTTGCGCTTGTCGATATAGTCGATGCCGAGATCGTCCAGCTGGATCTGCAGCAGCTGCCCCGCCACCTTCAGCGAGGTGTCGAACCTGAGGGCGTAGCTGCCCATGAGATAGCTGCGCGCCTCGTCCAGCTCCTTCTGGGAGGGGCCGTCCTTCAGGATCTTGCGGAACTCGTCGGTGATGATGGAGATGGATTCGCCCGCCCGCTCGTTCTTGGTGGCGGTGCCGGCGAACCACAGGCCGGTATGGGCCAGCGCCACCTGGTAGGAATAGACCGAGTAGGCGAGCCCGCGCGCCTCGCGCACTTCCTTGAACAGGCGCGAGGAAAAGGCGCTGCCGCCGAGGATGTGGTTGAGCACGTAGGCCGGGATGAAGTCCGGATCGCGCCGCTCCAGCCCGCCGGTGCCCATCACCACCACCGACTGCGGCACGTCGAGGGAGACCACGTCCACGGTGCCGATCTTCTGCGGCGTCACGTTGGCCACCGGGGTCAGCGTGGCGGTGGCGGGCAGGGTGCCGAACACGGCATCGAGCCGCTTGCCCAGCTCCTCGGCGGTGATGTCGCCCACCACCGCCACCCGCAGGTTGGAGCGGGCGAAGGTGCGGCGCACGAAGCCGGAGATGTCGTCGCGGGTGATGCGCGGCAGGCTTTCCAGCGTGCCGTCCACCGGCCGGCCATAGGGGTGGTCCGGGAAGGCGAGGGCGAACCAGCGCTCGTTGGCGATGGAGTTCGGCTCGGTGGAGCGCCGGCGCAGCATGGCCATGTGGGCGGCGCGGATGCGCTCTATGGCCTCGGTCTCGAAGCGCGGCTCGTTCACCGACAGGCGCAGCAGCTCGAACGCCTTCTCCCGGTTCTCGGAGAGCGTGCGCAGCGAGCCGCGGATCTCGTCGCGCCCGGCGTCGAAATGCAGCTCCACCGCGTGGTCGGCCAGCGCGCTCTGGAACTGGGCGGCGTCCAGCGGGCCGGCGCCTTCGTCCAGCAGCGAGGAGGTGAGGTTGGCGAGGCCGGGCAGCTCCTTGCCGTCCTGTGCCGCGCCGCCGAGGAAGGCGAACTCCATGGCGACCAGGGGCAGGGTGGTGTCATGCACCAGCCAGGCCTTGATGCCGCCGGGGCTCGTGACTTCGGTGATGCGGCTGGACTGGGAGTGCGCGGTGCCGGCGGAAAGAAGGGAGAGAGCCATCGCTGCCATCATGATGAGGAGCCGGCCGGCGCCAGGGCGGCGCGCGGCGCGGAAGGGAAGGGTGGCGGCGCCTGCCCTCACGAGCGGTTGTCCTTGCGGGGCTCGGCCTGCTTCAGGTGGCCCGTGACGGCGCGATCCGTCACCAGATAGCGGCGCGCCACGTCCTTCACCTGCTCGGCGGTGACCGCCTTGATCCGCTCCGGCCAGGCGCGGACGTCGTCGGCGGAGACGCCGGTGGCCCACGAGGCGCCGTAGATGCGCGCCAGCGTCGACTGGTTGTCCTGGGCGTAGATGGTGTCGGCGGTCAGGCGGGTCTTGGCGCGAGCGAGCTCCAGCTCGTCCACGCCCTTCTCCTGCAGCTCGGCGATCACCGCGTCCACCGCCGCTTCCAGGTCGTCGAGGCTCACGCCCGGACGGGGCGAGGCATAGGCGGCGAAGCGCGTGGCGTCATACGCCGTCCCCTGATACCAGGAGCCGGCGCCGGCGGCGACGCCCTTCTCCGCCACGAGCGTGCGGTAGAGGCGGCTGGTCTGGCCGCCGCCGAGGATCTGCGCCAGCACCTCCAGCGCCTCCGCCTCGCCCGGCTGGGCGGTGCGCAGGGACGGCACGAGATAGGTGCGCTGCAGGCTCGGCTGGGCCACGCGCGGATCGGCGAGCGCCACCCGGCGGTGGGCGCGGGGCTCGGGCTCCTGCGGGCGGGCGCGGGGCGGGGTGTCGGCGCGGGCGACCTTGCCGTAGGTCTTCTCGGCCAGCGCCTTCACCTCGGCCGGGTCCACGTCGCCGGCCACCACCAGCAGCGCGTTGTTGGGCGCGTAATAGCGGCGGTAGAAGGCGAGGGCGTCCTCGCGGTTGAGCCCCTTGATCTCGTGCTCCCAGCCGATGATGGGATGCTGGTAGGGGTGGTTCACGTACGTCGTGGCCTGCAGCACCTCGGACAGGCGCGCGCCGGGATCGTTGTCGGTGCGCATGCGGCGCTCTTCCAGCACCACGTCGCGCTCGGGCAGCACCACCTCGTCGGAGAGCTTGAGCCCGGTCATGCGATCGGCCTCGAAGCCCATCACCTTTTCCAGGTGCTCCTTGGCCACCCGCTGGAAATAGGCGGTGTAGTCCTGCGAGGTGAAGGCGTTCTCCTGCCCGCCGAGGCGCGCCACCTCGGCCGAGAACTCGCCCTGCGGGTGGGCGTCCGTGCCCTTGAACATCAGGTGCTCGAGGAAGTGGGCAATGCCCGACTTGCCCGCCTGCTCGTCGGCCGATCCCACCTTGTACCACACCATGTGGGTGACCACCGGCGTGCGGTGGTCGGGGATGACCATGACCTGAAGGCCGTTGGGGAGCTGGAACTGGGAGACTTCCGGCCCCGCAGCGTCGGCGATGCGCGGCGCAGCGGTGGCCGCACCGGCGGCAAGAATGGCAACCATGGCAAGACGGCTCATGAACACGTGGCGATCTTTCGGCATTCGACGCGCCGATGGGGCGGCACGTCAAGGATAGATAGTCACGGCGGCGCTCGCCGGAAGGCCCGCGCCCGCGGTTCGGCGGCGCATGATCCCGGCCCGGAGCGGCCGGCGCAGCGCCGGGGACCGGACGCAGCCGGCGGGCCTCGGTCCGATGAAAGCAGACGCGCGGTCATCCCGCGCGGGCTGTTCCGCCGTGCGCTGTTCCACCGTGTGCTGTACCACCGTGCGCCGCTCCGCCGTGCGCCGATGCGTCACGGCCGCTCGCGCGGCGGCCACGTCAGCCGCGTGCCGTCACTGCTTGTCGAACAGCGTCGGGAACTTGAACGGCTCCTTCTTCGCCTCAACCGTGCCGTAGGGCGCGTTGGGGGCGGGCGTCTGGTAGCCGGGCGGCGGCTGGACGAGGCTTTCGCGCTCCGGCTCGCCGTTGAAGGTCAGCTGGTCCTGCTTGCCGGTCAGTCCGTTCATCCAGCCGGTGAAGCCGAGCTGGTCGGGCAGCAGCACATCGCGCTTGGATTCCGCGCCCACCGGCTCGGTGGGGGAGGACGGCGCCTGCCCGAGGGTCTTGCGCTTGCCCTTGTTCAGCTCGGACGGCAGCAGCGGCCGGCCCGGATCATCGCGCACCACCGGCGTCCTGGAGGCCTCCGCCTCGCGCTTGCGGCGCGCCACGTCGGGGTCCTTGGGCCAGTTGGGGTTGGCATCCGCCGCGCTCGCCTGGGGCGGGGGCAGGGTGTCGGGCACCTTGGGCGGCACCACCAGCGGCGCGCGCTCGCGGTAGTCGATCTCGGGCTTGGGCTCCTCGTCCTTCAGCCCGAACAGCTGGAGGGCGGTGTCGAACACATTGGTGCTGCCGTCGATGCCCTGCGCCATCGCGGGCGTGGCGACCGGGGCCGCCGCGAGGAGGAAGCCGGCGCCGAGGGCGCCGCAAAGGCCGGCGGCCGCGCCGCGCAGACGTTTCGGGCTCACGCGCATCCTGTTGTCTCTCTTCGTTCCCGAGCGTGACCATTAGCCGGCGCAACCCATGCCGGGCAGCGCCAGTACCCGAGCGGAGCCGCGCTCATCCCTCGCGCGGGCCGTCGGAATTCGGCGCCATTGGCGCGGCCGAGGGCGGCGATTTTGAGGCACGGCTGAAGAAGGCATCATAAAGAAGCAGCGCCACCCCAACAACCACCGCCACATCAGCGAGGTTGAACACGTACCAGCGGTAGCCGAGGGCGTGCAGGGAGACGAAGTCGAACACCGCGCCATAGACCACCCGGTCCACCGCGTTGCCGATGGCGCCGCCGATCAGCAACCCGAGGGCGAACGCCTCCAGCCGGTTGTGCGCCCGCGTCAGCCAGACGCCGAACAGCAGGGCCGCCGCCACCTTGATGGCCACCAGCACCCAGCGGCCGGTCTCCCCTTGGGGAAACAGGCCGTAGCTGATGCCGTAGTTCCACAGGGCGACGAAATCGAGGAAGGGCGTGACCGGGTGCAGCTGCTGCGGCCAGCGCTCGGCCCAGGACAGGACGGCGACCTTCGACGCCTGGTCGGCGACCAGCACGACGAGGGCAATGAGAAGGCCGAAACGGATGGCGTGTCGCTGCAAGGTGCCTCTCGGGGCTGTCCGGTCCGCGATCCGGGCGGCCGCCGCGATGGTCGATGGCGCCCGCCCGCGCTCCGGTCATAGAGGAGCGGGCGGCCGCCGGCAACGCATCGCAGGGGCAGGCGGCCGGCCGGAAGCGGTCGGCCGCGACGACGTCCGCTTACTGCGCGGCTGCGCGTGCGGCGGCGAATTCCCGCAGCGCCGCCGCATCGCGCGGGGTCACGTCCGGGAACTCGGGATCGCTGCCCACCTCGGGCGAGATTTTCCACGAGCGGGCGCACTTGCGCCCCTCCGCGCGGGTCGGCACCACGGCGACGCCCGGCACGTCGGACAGGCGGAAGGCGTCCGCCGGGCCTTCCCCGCGCACGAGGCGCGCCGCGCTGGTGATGGAAATCTCCGCAAGATCGAGGCCGGCGAGGGCATCGGCCAGAGCGTCGTCGGAGATGAACACCTCCGGCGCCGCCTCCAGCGAGGAGCCCATGCGCTTGGCGGCGCGCTCCACCTCCAGCGCCCCGAGCACCACGCGGCGGATGAGCCGCACCCGGCGCCACTGCTCGGCCAAGGCGTCGTCGCGCCACGCCGCCGGCGTCTCGGGGAAGGCGAGGAGGTGCACCGAGCCCTCCTGGTCCCCGGTGCGGGCGATGTACGCCTCCTCGCAGGTGAAGGGCAGGATGGGCGCGAGCCAGGTCACGAGCCGGTTGAACACCTCGTCCAGCACGGTGAGGCAGGCGCGCCGCGTCACCGAGGACAGGGGATCGCAGTAGAGCGCATCCTTGCGGATGTCGAAGTAGAAGGCGGAGAGCTCGATGTTCATGAAGGCGGTCAGCGCCGCGTGCACCTTCTTGTAGTCGAAGGCGCGATAGGCGGCGCGGATCTCCCCGTCGAGCTCCGCGAGGCGATGCAGCACATAGCGCTCCAGCGAGGGCATCTCGCTCACCGCCACCCGCTCCTGCGGCCGGTAATGGTGCAGCGAGCCGAGCAGCCAGCGGATGGTGTTGCGCAGCTTGCGGTAGGTGTCGGCGGTGGTCTTCAGGATCTCCGGGCCGATCCTGAGGTCGTCCGCATAGTCGGAGGCGCAGACCCACAGGCGCAGGATGTCCGCGCCCGACTGCTTGATGACATCCTGAGGCGAGGTGACGTTGCCCAGCGACTTGGACATCTTGCGCCCGTCCTCGTCGAGGACGAAGCCGTGGGTCAGCACCACGTCGTAGGGCGGGCGGCCGCGGGTGCCGCAGCTCTCCAGCAGCGAGGAATGGAACCAGCCGCGGTGCTGGTCCGAGCCCTCGAGGTACATCACCTTGTCATGGCCTTCCGGCGGGCGCGCGGCCTTGAGATCCGGCCGCACCTCCAGCGTGAAGGCGTGGGTGGAGCCTGAATCGAACCAGACGTCCAGCACGTCGTCCACCTTCTGCCAGCCCTGCGCGGCGCGCTCGCCAAGGAAGCGCGCGGCGGCGCCTTCCTTGAACCAGGCGTCGGCGCCCTCGGCGGCGAAGGCCTCGGCGATGCGGGCATTCACCCCGGCGTCCTTCAGGATCTCCACCGAGCCGTCGCCCTTGTCCTTCACGAACACGGCGATGGGCACGCCCCAGGCGCGCTGGCGCGAGACCACCCAGTCCGGCCGGTTCTCGATCATGCCGGTGATGCGGTTCTCGCCGGCCGCCGGCACCCATTCCACCGTCTTGATGCCGGCGAGCGCGCGGGCGCGCAGGGTGTCGGGCGCATTGCCGGGCAGGGTCTCCGGGCGCGGCGCGGCCTTGCCGTCCGCGTCGCGGATGTCCTGGTCCATGGCGATGAACCATTGCGGCGTGTTGCGGAAGATCACCGGCTTCTTGGAGCGCCAGGAGTGGGGATACTGGTGCTTCACCCGCCCGCGCGCGAGCAGGTTGCCGGCCTCGATCAGCGCGGCGATGACGGCGCCGTTGGCATCGCCCTTCTCGCCCTTCTCGGTGATGACGCGCCGGCCCTCGAAGCCGGGGGCCTGGGAGGTGTAGAAGCTGTCCTCGTCCACCGTGTAGGGGATGGCGGGATTGATGCCGCGCTCCTCCAGCCAGCGGCGGTGGCTCACCCACGCCTCGAAGTCCTCCCGGCCATGGCCGGGGGCGGTGTGGACGAAGCCGGTGCCGGCGTCGTCGGTGACGTGGTCGGCCTCCAGCAGCGGCACCTGGAACTCGTAGCCGCCGAGGCCGAGGCGCGCGAGAGGATGGGCGAGGACCAGCCTCGCCAGCACCTGCGCCGGCACGTCGCCGCGTCGCTCGAAGGCGGTGACACGCGCCGACTTGAACACCTCGTCCGCCAGCTTGTCGGCAAGGATCAGGCGATCGCCGGCCTTGGCCCAGTTGTCGGCGGGGGCGTCGGTGACCTCATAGAGGCCATAGGCGATCTTCGGCGAATAGGTCACCGCCCGGTTGCCGGGCATGGTCCAGGGCGTGGTGGTCCAGATGACGACGGTGGCGCTGTTCAGGTCGCCCTCGGAGGCCACCGGAAACTTCACCCAGACCGTATCCGAGGTGAAGTCCTGATACTCCACCTCCGCCTCGGCCAAAGCGGTCTTCTCCACCACCGACCACATGACCGGCTTCGAGCCGCGATAGAGCAGCCCGTTCTCGGCGAACTTCATGATCTCGCGGGCGATCTGCGCCTCGGCCATGAACGCCATGGTGGTGTAGGGGCGGTCCCAGTCGCCCTCGACGCCGAGGCGCTTGAACTCCTCGCGCTGCCTGCCCACCCACTCCTCGGCATAGGCGCGGCATTCCTGGCGGAAGGCGACCATGGCGGCGGCGTCGGAGAAGTCGGGCTTCTGCTTGCCCTTCTTGCGGTAGTTCTCCTCCTCGATCTTCCACTCGATGGGAAGGCCGTGGCAATCCCAGCCGGGCACGTAGTTCGAGTCATAGCCCAGCATCTGCTGGGAGCGCGTCACCACGTCCTTGAGGATCTTGTTGAGCGCGTGGCCGATGTGGATGTTGCCGTTGGCATAGGGCGGGCCGTCGTGCAGCACGAAGCGCTCGCGGCCGCGGCCGGCCTCGCGCAGGCGCTCGTAGAGCTTGAGGCGCGCCCAGCGGGCGAGCAGCTCCGGCTCCAGCTTGGGCAGGCCGGCGCGCATGGGGAACGCCGTTTCCGGCAGCAGCAGGGTCTTGGAATAGTCCGTGGCGGCGGACGTCTCGGTCTCGGTCATGGATCGCTCGGGCAAGGGGGGCGGATCAGGGGCGAGGAAAACCCGGCGCCCCCCGCGCGCTCAGGCGCGCCGGCGGGGGGCCGGGCCGATAATTCGCGCCGGGCCGCAGCAGCCGCGGGCGTCTCGCCCATTGATCCGGAAAGAGCCGTACATGCCCCGGCTTCTAGCAGGCGTGCCGGGCGGCGAAAAGCCCGCATGTGCCGCAGGCGGCGGCGGGTCGGCGGGGTCGCGCGCCGGTGCGGGGACGCGGCGGTCGCACGCGGGCCTCGCATGCGGGCGTCGCATGCGGGCAAAGAAAAACCCCGGCGCCTGCGCGCCGGGGTCTTCCCGGTTCCCCTCTTTTTTGAACCTTCGGAGACGGGACGGGCCCGCTCCTGATGCGGTGCGCCGGGGTGGGACAGCCCGCCCCGATGCGACCGGAACGGGGCGGGAAGCTCCCGCCCCTTCCGGCTCACGAGTGGTAGGCGCGCTCGCCGTGCTCGTTGATGTCGAGACCCTCGCGCTCCACGTCGGTGGAGGGACGCAGACCCACCACCACCGAGATCACGAAGAGGATCACGGCGGTGCCGATGCCGGACCACGCCACGGTCACCAGCACGCCCTTGACCTGGGCGATGACCTGGGTGGCCATGTCGTAATCGGCGACCTTGCCGGTGGTGTAGTCGAAGATGCCGGTGCCGCCGAGGGCGGGGCTCACCAGGATGCCGGTGGCGATGGCGCCCACGATGCCGCCGATGCCGTGCACGCCGAACACGTCGAGCGCGTCGTCATAGCCGAGCGCGTTCTTGATGGCGGTGCAGAAGAAGAAGCAGATCGGGGACACGATGAGGCCGAGGACCAGAGAGCCCATGATGCCGGCGAAGCCCGACGGCGGCGTCACGGCCACGAGGCCGGCGACGATGCCCGAGGCGAGGCCCAGCATGGAGGGCTTGCCCTTCACCAGCCACTCCACGAGCATCCACGAGAGGCCCGCGGCGCAGGTAGCGATGAAGGTGTTCATCATGGCGAGGCCGGTCACCGCGTTGGCTTCCAGGTTGGAGCCGGCGTTGAAGCCGAACCAGCCGACCCACAGCAGGGAGGCGCCGACCATGGTGAGCGTCAGCGAGTGGGGCGAGAGCGCCTCCTTGCCGTAGCCCAGGCGCTTGCCGACCATGATGCAGGCCACGAGGCCGGCGATACCGGCGTTGATGTGCACCACGGTGCCGCCCGCGAAGTCGATCGCGCCCAGCGAGAAGATGTAGCCGGCATCGGCGAGCACGCCGTCGAGCGCGGTCTGGGCGGCGGTCTTGGCGGCGCCGTCAGCAGCGGCGGCGACAGCCTTGGCGGCGGCGTCGATCGCGTCCGGGCCGGCCCAGTACCACACCATGTGCGCCACCGGGAAGTACACGAAGGTCACCCACAGCGGCACGAACAGCACCACGGCGGAGAACTTCGTGCGCTCGGCGAAGGCGCCGAAGATGAGGGCGGGGGTGATCATCGCGAAGGTCATCTGGAACGCGATGTAGACCCACTCCGGCAGGGCGACGCCCACGGAGAAGGTGCCGACCAGCGATTCGGCCGTGACGCCCGAGAGGAAGGCCTTGGAGAAGCCGCCGATGAAGGGCGAGCCGCCGGTGAAGGCGATGGAGTAGCCGTAGAGAACCCAGATGATGCCCACGACGCAGACGCTGTACGTCACCTGCATGAGCACGGAGAGCATGTTCTTGGCGCGCACGAGGCCGCCGTAGAACAGGAACAGGCCGGGGATGGACATCATCAGCACGAGGGCGGCGGATGTGAGCATCCACGCCACGTCGCCCTTGTTGACGACAGGGGCGGCCGCGGCGGCCGCGGCGGTGGTGGTGGCATCGGTGGCGGGTGCGGCCGTCTGGGCCAGCACCGGCGCGGCGATGGCCGTCGCCAGCAGGAGCGCGGGAAGGCCCGCGCGGGTCCACGTCTTGAACGTCATGGATTATGGCTCCGTCGAATAAGGAAGGCTCAAAGCGCGTCGGCGTCGGTCTCGCCGGTGCGGATGCGCACGGCGTGATCGATCGGCAGGACGAAGATCTTGCCGTCGCCGATCTGACCGGTCTTCGCGGAGGAGGTGATCGCCTCCACCACCTTGCTGACCTGGTCGGCCGCGACCGCGACCTCGATCTTGAGCTTCGGCAGGAAGCTCACCGCGTACTCGGCGCCGCGGTAGATCTCGGTGTGGCCCTTCTGACGCCCGTAGCCCTTGACCTCGGTCACGGTCAGCCCGTGCACACCGATTCCGGTGAGGGCGTCGCGCACTTCCTCCAGCTTGAATGGCTTGATGATGGCCATGACGATCTTCATGGATCGGTCCCTGTTCCCTTGATGCCGAGGCGCCCCGGGAAGGGACGCGATCGGTGGTTCTCGCGGCGGCTTCGCCGAGCGGGTCGGGGGGCGATCCACGCCGCGGCTGGCAAGCCTGCGCAGTCAGGAATCAAGTACCGTGCCAAATGGGGCCAGCCACGGAGTCGCGTGCATATTTTTCAGCCATGCCGCGCGACGACATGGCTTCGCCGCCGGCCGGCCGCTTTCTTAGCCTATTTTTTGTGCGGTCTGCCTACGCGGGCGCCATTTCTGTCTCGCGCCTGCGTGATCGTGCTGTTGCGCTGCAGCTGGATGCGCTCAGCGCGGGACCACGGGACGGATCAGGCCTTCCTGCGTGGCGGAGGCGATGAGGGTGCCGTCGCGGGTGAACAGCTCGCCCCGGCAGAAGCCGCGGGCGCCTGATGCCGCAGGGCTTTCCTGCGTGTAGAGCATCCATTCGTCGGCCCGGAACGGCTGGTGGAACCACAGCGCATGGTCGAGGCTGGCCACCTGCATGTCGCGGTCGAGCACCGAGCGGCCGTGTGGCAACAGCGCTGCCTGGAGCAGCGACAGGTCGGATGCATAGGCCAGAACCGCCTGATGCGTGGGCAGATCGTCCGGCAGGCGGCCGCGGGTGCGCAGCCACATGCTCGGCTTCACGCCCGGCGAGCCCAGATAGGCCGGGTCGAGGCTGGTGGGCCGGATCTCGAGCGGGCGCAGGGCCATCCAGTCGCGCTTGGCGGCATTCGGGAAGCGGCGCAGCAGCTTCTCGCGCCACACGTGGTCCTCCGGAAGGTCCTCCGGCGGCGGCACGTCCGGCATGGTGCTCTGGTGGAACGGGCCCTCCTCCGTCACCTGGAACGACGCCGCCATGCTGAAGATGGCCTGCCCGTGCTGGATCGCCACCACCCGCCGGGTGGTGAAGGAGCGCCCGTCGCGGATGCGGTCCACGTCGTAGATGATGGGCACGCGCGAATCGCCGCCCAGCAGGAAGTAGCCGTGCAGGGAGTGGACGCCGCGCGATGCCTCCACCGTGCGCTGCGCCGCCACCAGCGCCTGCGCCACCACCTGTCCGCCGAACACCCGGGCCCCGTCCGAGGCGACGGTGCGACCGCGGAACAGGTTGATCTCAAGGGGCTCCAGGTCGAGGATGCCGAGAAGCGTATCCACGTCGGACGGTGAACCGGTCATGCGGCTTGGCTCGCTGAAAGCCGGCGCGCGGGGCGCTCGGGCGGAAACGGACGGGAGGCGCGAGGACGCCACGGCGCAACCGCTCGCGTCAACCCCAATTCGTGAGATGCTTTCCGTATACGATGGGCGCCCGGGGCGCCCGGCGGCCCCATGGCGCGCTGCGCGGGGCCGGACACAGGGCGAGGAGTGAAGGGATGGGCTCCGTGAACATGTCGATGGCCGAGGCCGCGAACGGCTTCGCCGCCGCCGGGACCGCGCCGCGCGCCGATGTCGCCATCGTCGGCGGCGGGCTGGCCGGGCTCAGCCTCGCGCTGGCGCTCCGGCAGGGGCTGGGGGGCGACGCCCACATCGTGCTGTTCGACCCGTTCATCGCCCGCGGCACCGTGGACGACGGCCGCTGCTCGGCCATCGCCGCCGGCGCGCGGCGCATGCTGACCGTGCTCGGCGTGTGGGACCATGTGGCGGCCAGCGCGCAGCCCATGCGCACCATGGTGGTGACCGACAGCCGCACCCGCGACATGGCGCGGCCCACCTTCCTCACCTTCGACGGCGACGTGCAGCCGGGCGAGCCATTCGCCCACATGGTGCCCAACGCCGACCTGCAACTGGCGCTGCTCGCCGCCGCCCGCTCCGCCGGCATCGATCTGCGGGCCGAGGCGGTGGATGGCTTCACCACCGATCGCAACGGGGTCACGCTCGCCGCGGCATCGGGCCTGCCGCTCGCCGCGCAGCTGCTGGTGGCGTGCGATGGCGCGAAATCGCGCATCCGCGGCATGGCCGGCATCGCCAACGTGGCCTGGGGCTACGGGCAGAGCGGCATCACCTTCACCGTCGAGCACGAGCGCCCGCACGAGGGTCGCGCGGAGGAGCATTTCCTGCCCGCCGGCCCGTTCGCGGTGCTGCCGCTGCCCGGCAACCGCTCGTCCATCGTCTGGACCGAGCGGACCGAGGATGCCGCCCGCATCGTGGCGCTGCCCGCGCTGGTGTTCCAGGAGGAGCTGGAGCAGCGCTTCGGCCATCGCCTCGGCTGGGTGCGGCCGGTGACCAAGCCCAAGGCCTACCCGCTCGGCTTCGCCATGGCGCGCAGCTTCATCGGCGAGCGCCTCGCGCTGGTGGGCGATGCCGCCCACCTCATCCATCCCATCGCCGGCCAGGGGCTGAACATGGGCCTGCGCGACGTGGCGGCGCTGGCGGAGGCGGTGACGGACGCCGCCCGCGTGGGCCTCGATTTCGCCGGCCCCGCCGTGCTGGAGCGCTACCAGCGCTGGCGGCGGTTCGACACGCTGGCCATGGGGGTGGCGACGGACGGCCTCAACCGCCTGTTCTCCAACCATTCCGACGCGCTTCGGGCGATCCGCGACGTGGGCCTCGGCCTCGTCGACCGCCTGCCGCGCCTGAAGGGCCTGTTCATCAAGGATGCCGCCGGCCTCACCGGCGCCGTGCCGAAGCTGCTGCGCGGCGAGGCGCTCTGAGGCCGCCTGCGATCGGGACGCCCGCCGCGCGTCCGGCGCTCGGCCGCAGTCCCGCGGCCGCCAATTGGGCGGGCCATCGGATCGCAGGATCGGCAGCCGGGCGTGAATGCGATTCAGCCCGTTGCACCCGGGCTGCCGTGGGAGTGTCCCGGCCCGGATCCCTTTTGCGAAGCCGGCCGACCGGACGGCGCGCGGCCCGCCGGACCGCGCCTCAGCGGTTCAGCTCGCTCTCGTCGAGCTTGCGGGCCTCGTCCGCGAGCATGATCGGGATGCCGTCGCGGATGGGGTAGGCGAGGCGGGCGGCGCGGGAGACGAGCTCCTGCCGCTCGCGGTCATAGTCCAGCGGCGCCTTCGTGAGGGGGCACACCAGGATTTCGAGCAGCTTCGGGTCCACGTCGTGGCCGGGGCGCTGGGATTGGGTCATGGCATCACTCGTTGGCTCGCCCGCCAGCGGGCGCGCGCCACCATAGCGGCGGTCCGCCGCCAGTTCACCCCCGATTGTGCGAGCCCTCTCCACAGGTGCGGGGCGCTGGTCCCGCCCGCCCGGGTCCTGTTTCGCGCGGCGGGTCCTGCTTCGCGCGGCGGGATCGGCCCGCGCGCCGCATCCATCACGGCGGCTGATGGGCCCATCAGCCGGATTTGCTGTTCGCGCGGGCGCCGAGCCCATACAAGTCGGGCCTCTCCCGCTCCCTCCCCAGAGGCGCCATGGATCGTCGCGCCCACACGGGCATCCTGCTCGGCCTCGTCGCCGTGGTCATGTTCGGCGCCACGCTGCCCATGACGCGGCTCGCCCTCGCCGATCTCAGTCCGTGGTTCATCAGCTTCGGGCGCGCGGCGCTGGCGGGGGTCGTGGCGCTCGCCGTCATCCTGGCCATGGGCCGCCCGTGGCCGGTGGATTCGCCGCGCACCCTGCGCGACCTCGCGATTGCCAGCGCGACGCTGATCTTCGGCTTTTCCATCTGCATCGGCCTTGCCACCCAGACCGTGCCGGCGGCCCATGGCGGCATCGTGCTCGGGCTGTTGCCCCTGTGCACCGCCATCGCCGCCATGGTGTTCGCCGGCGAGCGGCCGAGCCTCGGCCTGTTCGTGGCCAGCGCGGCCGGCGGGGCGCTGGTGGTGACGTTCGCGCTCCGCAACAGCGCGGCGGGCGGGCTCGGGGCCGGCGATGCCCTGCTGTTCCTCGCGGTGGTGATCTGCGCCGCCGGCTACGGCGTCAGCGGGCGCCTGTCGCGGCAGATGGCGGGGTGGGAGGTGATCGCCTTCATGCTCATCTTCAGCCTGCCCATCACGGCGCCGCTGGCGCTCCTCACCTTTCCGTGGGAGCGCGTGGTGAGCGACACCTCGTGGGCGGCCCTGCTCTATCTGGCGCTGTTCAGCCAGTTCATCGGCTTCTTCTTCTGGAATGCCGGACTGGCGCTGGGTGGCATCGCCCGGGTGGGCCAGGTGCAGCTGCTGCAGACCTTCGTGACGGTGGGCCTCGCCTGGCCCATCAATGGCGAGGTGCCGGACCTCGAGACGCTGGGGTTCGCCGCCGCGGTGGCCCTGGTGGTGGCGCTGGCGCAGCGCTCCGGCCGCGGGAAGCGCCGGACCCCGGCCGAGAGCGGCTGAGACGGGTTTTTCGCACGGTCCTGAAACGCAAACGGCCCTCCGCGGGGGAGGGCCGTTCGTGTCGGTTTGCCCGGACGCCGGTCAGGCGGCGCGTGAGCGGGCGGTGATGAGCTTGCGGTTCACCAGCACCTCGGCGATCTGCACCGCGTTCAGCGCCGCGCCCTTGCGCAGGTTGTCCGACACGCACCAGAAGGCGATGCCGTTGTCGACGGTCGGGTCGTCGCGCAGGCGCGAGATGAAGGTCGCGTCCTCGCCGGCGGCCTCGTGGGGGGTGGCGTAGCCGCCCGGCTCACGGGTGTCGATGACGAGGATGCCGGGGGCCTCGCGCAGGATCTTGCGCGCGTCCTCGGCCGAGAGCTCCTTCTCGAACTCCACGTTCACTGCCTCGGAATGGGAGATGAAGACCGGCACGCGGACGCAGGTGGCCGTGAGCTTGATCTTGGGGTCGAGAATCTTCTTGGTCTCGGCCACCATCTTCCACTCTTCCTTGGTGAAACCGTCGTCCATGAAGACGTCGATCTGCGGAATGAGATTGAAGGCGATGCGCTTCGGGAACTTCTTCGGCTCCACCGGATCGGAGACGAAGATGGCGCGGGTCTGGGTGAACAGCTCGTCCATGGCGTCCTTGCCGGCGCCGGAGACGGACTGGTAGGTGGAGACCACCACGCGCTTGATGGTCGCCGCGTCATGCAGCGGCTTCAGCGCCACCACCAGCTGCGCCGTGGAGCAGTTGGGATTGGCGATGATGTTCTTCTTCGAGAAGCCGGTGATGGCGTCCGCGTTCACTTCCGGAACGATGAGCGGCACGTCGGGGTCCATGCGCCACTGCGACGAGTTGTCGATGACGACGCAGCCCTGCGCGCCGATCTTGGGCGACCACTCCTTCGACACGGACCCGCCGGCCGACATCAGGCAGATGTCGGTGTCGGAGAAGTCGTAGGTCTCCAGCGCCTTCACCTTCAGGGTTTTGTCACCGTAAGAGACCTCGACGCCCTGCGACTTGCGCGAGGCGAGCGCCACAACCTCATCCGCGGGGAAGCCCCGCTCGGAGAGGATCGAGAGGATCTCCCGGCCCACGTTGCCCGTGGCGCCGACGACGGCGACCTTGTAACCCATGATATTCCTCGGGATCTGCCGGCCCTTGGTGACCGGAGGGGAGCTTTTAGGCCGAATGGTCCGTCCATGCAAAGGATGATTCGCGCGCCCGCCCGCGCAGATGCGCCCCCGGGGCTTTGCCGGGCGACGGACTGTTGCGCCAGCGCAACGCGTCGGAGGCGTTGCGGGGGGAACATCCTCCTGCCGGGTCGCGTTTTCTTGCACGGGCGCGGAGAGTGTCCTAATTGAGGCAGGGGCGGCCGCTATGCCGTTTCGGGAGGTTGCCATGCGTTTCGCGCCGTACATCACCTTCGCTGCTGCGTTCCGGGTGGCGCTCGCGGTGACGTCCGCCGTGGCCGTGACGGGTGTCGTCTCCCTCGCGTCGGCGGACCACGCCGAAGCCCAGACCACCGTGAAGAAGCGCAACCGCGTCGAGATCACCCGCCGCTCCTATCTGGACCCCGGCAATGTGGTGAAGCCCGGCTCGCGCTCCTACCTCGACTATGCGCTGCCGCCGGGCTGGTTCTATCCGGGCTACGGCCAGGGCGGCGCGGCCGGTCCCGGTCCCATCACCGGCATCCGCTGGCCGCTGCCGGGTCAGTTCGACCTGCCGGGCTTCTGAGCCCGGCTCCCGCGGGAGGGAAGAGGGCCGCCGGCGCGGCCCTTTTTTGTGTCCGCAATCAACGTGCATGTCGTGTGGTTTCGTTTTTACCCGCCGCCGGCATGACATTTCGCGTCATCCACGCCATAACGTTTCCTCGCCCCGCGGCCGTGCCGCGACCGAACGTGCCGACCGGCCCGTTCCCTCGCCCGCCGGTCCGGCCATGGCGGGGGAGGCGGGGCCCGACAGGACCGCCGATATGTTCCCCCGTACCGCCTCGCCCGCCGGCGTCGGCCGCACCCCGCGCAGCGTCATTCCCGGCTTCCGCCTGTCGCTGGGCCTGACGCTGCTCTATCTCGGCCTGATCGTGCTGCTGCCCCTCGGGGCGCTGGTGCTGAAGGCGGCGGACGTGGGCCTCGCGCGCTATTTCGCCATCATGACCTCGCCGCGCACCCTGGCCTCGTTCCAGGTGACGCTGACCACCGCGGCCGCTGCCGCCCTGTTCAATGCGGTGTACGGCCTCGGCCTCGCCTGGGTGCTGGTGCGCTACGAGTTTCCCGGCAAGCGGCTGCTCGATGCGCTGGTGGACGTGCCCTTCGCCCTGCCGACGGCGGTCGCTGGCCTCGCCCTCACCACCCTGTTCGCCAAGAACGGCTGGTTCGGCGCGCCGCTGGCGCAGTGGGGCATCCAGGTGGCCTATGCGCCGGCCGGCATCGCCTGCGCCATGGCGTTCACCTCCATCCCGTTCGTGGTGCGCACCGTGCAGCCGGTGCTGGAGGACATGGAGCCGGAGCTGGAGGAGGCGGCGGCGACACTCGGCGCCTCGGACCTCACCATCTTCCGGTCGGTGATCTTCCCCACCATCTTCCCGGCCTTCCTCGCCGGCGTCTCCCTTGCCTTCGCCCGCTCGCTGGGGGAGTTCGGCGCGGTGGTGTTCATCGCCGGCAACCAGCCGTTCCGCACCGAGATCGTGGCGCTGCTCACCTTCATCCGGCTGGAGGAATATGACTATGCGGCCGCCGCCGCCATCGCGGTGACCATGCTGGCGCTCGCCTTCGCGATGCTGCTGGTGGTGAATGCGGTGCAGGCCTGGCACCAGCGCTACGCCATGGGGGAGGGCTGACATGGCCGCTCCCCTCAATCGCCGCCGGGTGCGGGTCGGCGACGGCCGGGCGACGCGCACGGTGCTGCTCGCGCTGGTGCTCGGCGCCACGGCGGTGGCGCTCATCGCGCCCCTCTCGGTGATCTTCGCGGAAGCCTTCGCGCGCGGCCTTCCGGCCTATCTCGATGCGCTCGTGCGCGCTGACACGCTGCACGCCATCTATCTCACCGTGGTGGTGGCGCTGGTGTGCGTGCCGGTAAACATCGCCTTCGGCATCGCCGCCGCCTGGGCCGTCACCAAGTTCACCTTCCCCGGCCGCAACGTGCTCCTGGCGCTGGTGGAGCTGCCGTTCTCGGTGTCGCCCATCGTGGCCGGCGTCGCCTACCTGTTCGTCTATGGCGCGCAGGGCCTGTTCGGCCCGTGGCTCGAGGCGCACGACATCAAGGTGATGTTCGCGGTGCCGGGCATCATCCTCGCGAGCCTGTTCGTCACCGCCCCGTTCGTGGTGCGCGAGCTGGTGCCGCTGATGATGGCGCAGGGCCGCGACGAGGAGGAGGCGGCGGTGAGCCTTGGCGCCTCGGGCTTCGACGTGCTGCGCCTCGTCACTCTGCCCAACGTGCGGTTCGCGCTGCTCTACGGCGCGGCCCTGTGCAACGCGCGGGTGATGGGCGAGTTCGGGGCGGTATCGGTGGTATCGGGCAACATCCGCGGCAAGACGTCCACCCTGCCGCTGCAGATCGAGCTGCTCTACCAGGACAGCCACGTGCTCGCCGCCTTCGCCGCCGCGACTGTTCTGGCGGGCGTCGCGCTGTTCACGCTGGTGGCGAAGTATCTGATCGAGCGTGCCGAGCGCATCCGGGAGGAGCGGGCTCCGGCTCGGCGGCCGGGTCACTGATCGCCCGTCTCGGCCGAGCCGGACGCGGAGCGCCGCCGCCTCACGGGCCGAAAACTCCCTCTGGTGAAGGCACGATGCGGTCCATGGCCGGAAGCCAGCGGCCCGCACGCTGTCGCGGCACCCGCCGGTGGCGCTCCGAGGCGGACCGGCGCAGGTGGATCAACGCAGGTGGATCAGCGCAGGTGGATCAGCGCGGCGCGGGCAGGCTCAGGCCGGCGACGGCCGGCGAGGCGGGGGGAGCCGCGGCGGCGGCCTGCTTCAGCGCCTTGCGGGCGGCACGCGCTTCCCGGCGCGCCCGGCCTTGACGCACCCAGACCACCGTTCCGCCGGCGATGACGCCGACGATCAGCGCGCCGAACACCACCGCGAACAGCGGCAGGCTCACCGCCAGGGCCGGCGCCTCGGGGTTGAACGGGTCGAGGGAGAGCGTCACCGGCTTGCGGTTCGCCACCGCCAGCGCCACCGCCAGGATGGAGAGCGGCAGGCCGATGAGGAGGGTGAGGAAGCGTCCCACGGCGGGCCTACTTTCCGGTGTTGAGACGCTCGCGCATCTCCTTGCCGGTCTTGAAATAGGGCACGGTCTTCTCGGAGACGTCCACCTGCTTGCCGGTGCGCGGGTTGCGGCCGACACGGGCGTCGCGCTTCTTCACCGAGAAGGCGCCGAAGCCGCGCAGCTCCACCCGGTCGCCGCGCTCCAGCGCGGAGGCGATCTGCTCCAGGATGGCGTTGACGATGTTTTCCACGTCCCGCTGGTAGAGGTGCGGGTTCGCCTCGGCGATCTTCTGGACGAGCTCGGACTTGATCATGGTGGCAGCTTTTCCCTCGAGAACCGTCCGCAGAACCCCGGCCCGGAGTGTTGCCCCGGACGCGGCGGGCGCGTTTATTGCTGAAACGCCAAGCTCTTAGGAGAGCATTTATCACCCACCGGTGCGAGGGTGCCAGAGGGCCAGAAGACCGTCAAGCTGGGTGCTTTCCAGAGCGCTGCGGGCGGCATCGGTCAGAAGGGCGGCGGCCTGCGGGAAGCCGAGGGCCGCCACCGCTCCGCGCACCGCGCCCATGAGCCAGCCGAACTCGTCGCCCACCTCGCGGCTGCGCCAGGCGCGCACGCGCACCGTCTCCGGGATGCCCTTCTCGCGGGCGAGCCAGGCGCGGGCGGTGCGCTCGTCACCCAGCTCGTCCACCAGCTGCAGCTCCAGGCCCTGGTGGCCGGTGAACACGCGGCCATCGGCCACCTGCGTCAGCCTGTCGTCGGAGAGCTTGCGGCGCTCGCCCACCAGCCCCCTGAACCAGGCGTAGCTGTCGCGCACCAGCGAATCCACCGCGGCGCGGGCCTCCGGCGTGGTAGGCGTGTAGGGGTTGGGCGAGGCCTTGAGGGGCGAGGACTTGATGTCCTCCACCGTCACGCCCACGCTTTTGAGCAGGTCGGTGACGTTGGGATACTGGTAGATGACGCCCACCGAACCCACCAGCGCGTTGCGGCGGGCCACGATGTGGTCGGCGCCGAGCGCCGCGATATAGGCGCCGGAGGCGGCGATGCCCTCCACCACCGCCACCACGGGCTTCTTCTCCGCGAGGCGGCGCAGCGCGTCATAGAGCTGCTCGGAGCCGGTGACCGTGCCCCCGGGGCTGTCGATGGAGAGGATGACCGCCCGGGCGCGCGAGCGGCCGATCTCCTCCAGCAGCTCCACCCGCTCGCGATCGTTGCGGATGATGCCGCCGATGGTGACGCGGGCGATGTGCGGCGAGCTCGACGGCACGCCGCCGCCGACCACCGCGCCCACGCCCACCGCCACCGCGGCGATGACGGCGAGCACGCCGAGCGTGCGCCAGAAGGTGATCTTCCGCCGCAGCCGGCGGCGTTCGACGATCTGTTCGGCGTCGAGCGACATGACGGGCCTCCTTGGCGCGGGTGTTCGCGGCGAACCGGGGCGCGGGGCGCCCGCGCCGGGCGGACGGGATGATGGGCCGGACTTAAGCAGGCGCCGCCGCCTTGGCAAGGCGTACGTCCGGACAGCGCCGCCGCGGGTGCATCCCGGGCAGGCTCACCACATGTCGCTTGCCGGCGCGCCGCGCCATTCGGCCAGACGGCGCATGGTGGCGGGGGAAACGTCCTCCGGCAAGGCGTCGGGCGCGAAGAAGCCGGTGGCGAGGATTTCGAGGTTCCGCTCCGGACGCGGGCCGATGGCCAGGCGCTCGGCGCGGAACAGCACCACATGGTCGCGCCCGCCCACGCGCGGATTGAAATAGACGCCGGCGAGGCTGAGCGGCCCCTCGGCCTCCACGTTCGCCTCCTCGCGCAGCTCGCGGCGGGCGGCGGTCTCCGCGCTCTCGCCCAGATCCACGCCGCCGCCGGGCAGGTGCCAGCCGGCCACATAGGAATGGCGTACCAGCAGCACCCGCCCCGCGCCATCGAGGGCAAGCACGCGCACGCCGAGCGTCATGCCGTGGCGGACGCGGCGCAGGAAGGAGAACACCGGACGCATGACGCGAGCATAGCTGAAGCGGACGGCCCCGCCATGTATCCGTGATGCATCCGTGGCAGGCGGAGCCGGCGCTTCCGCATTTCCATCGATGCACGCAAATGCCACCCGGGGCTTGCGATCCGCCTCCTCGCTCGCGCAGTCCGGCATCGGCCCCGTTCGGAAAGGCTCTAGCTGGCAGTCGGGGCGGCGGCGAGCGTCTCCGCCTCGATGGCCTCGGCCCGCCGGAAGGCCGGGCGGGCGGCGAGGCGCGCCACGTAGTCGGCCATGCGGGGGGTTGGCTCGACCGCCTTGAGCAGGTGGATGCCGTACCACAGGTCGAGGCCGAGCATGGCGTCGGCGGCGGAAAAGCGATCGCCCAGCAGCCAGGGGCCGTTGGCAAGCGACTGGTCGATCACATCCATCACCAGATCGAAGCTGCCCCAGCCGGCCGAGACCTTGGGCAGGTTCACCCCCGCCATGCGCTGCACATAGGCCGCCTCGACGCAGCCGGAGGAGAAGAACAGGAGCGTGAGATAGCGCGCGCGCAGCGGATCGCCCACCGGCGGGGCGAGATGGGGCGCCTTTTCCGCCACATAGGCGCAGATGGCGCCGCTTTCGCTCACATGGGCGTCGCCGTCCGCCAGCGCCGGCACCTTGCCCATGGGATTGATGCGGCGGAACGCCTGCGTGTCCTGCGCTCCGGCGCGGATGTCCACCAGCTCGAGCTCGTAGGGCAGGCCCGCCTCCTCCAGCAGCCACAGGATGCGGAAGGCGCGCGTGCGCGGCGCCCAATAGAGCTTCAGCATGAGGTCTCCTCCGTGTTCCGGGCGGCGGGACGCGGCCCGATGATTTGCCGGGATGCTTGCGATCCGGTGCAAGGCATGGATAATACCAGAACGGCCTGGGGTGCCACGCATCATGCGCGGCTGAGATCACACCCATCGAACCTGTCTGGATCATGCCAGCGTAGGGAGATGCCGATGAGCGAGAGCTTGTCGTCCGTTCTGTCACCGTCTTCCACATCCTCCGGCGTCGCTGCGGCGGGGAAGGCGCGTCCGCGCGTCGCCATCGTCGGCGGCGGGGTCATCGGCCTTGCGCTGGCCTGGCGCCTTGCGGAGGCGGGCTGCCCGGTGGAGCTGTTCGACGCCGGCGCCGTGGGGCAGGGCGCGAGCCGCGCCGCCGCCGGCATGCTCGCCGCCTGCGCCGAGGCCGAGCCGGGGGAGGAGGGCCTGCTCGCCCTCAACCGCGCCAGCCAGACCCTGTGGCCGGCCTTCGCCGCCGGGCTGGAGGCGGCCTCCGGGCAGAGCGTGGACCTGCGCACCGAGGGCACCCTCACCATCGCCCTCACCGCCGACGACCTTGCGCGGCTCAAGCATCTGTTCGCCTTCCAGACCGGCCTCGGCCTCCCGGTGGAATGGCTCTCGGCCGCCGAGGTGCGCCGGCGCGAGCCCTATCTCGCGCCGCGCCTCGCCGGCGGCATCTTCACGCCGGAAGACCATCAGGTGGACAACCGCAAGGTGGCCGCGGCGCTCGACGTGGCCGCCCGCAAGGCCGGCGCGCGCATCTTCGAGCACACCCCGGTGGCGCGGGTGGAGACGGCCGGAGGCCGCGTGCGCGGCGTTCTCGCGGGGGAGACGCTGCATCCCGCCGACGTGGTGGTGCTGGCCGCCGGCGCCTGGAGCCGGGGGGTGGACATCGCCCCCGCCGCGCCGCTGCCGGTGCGCCCCATCAAGGGGCAGATGCTGGCGCTGCGCATGGACCCGGCCGCGCCGATTCTCTCCCACGTGCTGTGGGCGCCGAGCGCCTATCTGGTTCCGCGCCGCGACGGCCGCCTCATCATCGGCGCCACCACCGAGGAGAAGGGCTTCGACCCGGACCTGACCGCCGGCGGCCAGCTGGCGCTGCTCACCAATGCGTGGCGCGCCTTGCCGACGCTGGAGGAGCTGTCGATCCTCGAGCAGTGGGTCGGCTTCCGGCCCGGCAGCCGCGATGACGCACCCATTCTCGGTCCCAGCGGCGAGGTGGACGGTCTGGTCCATGCCACCGGCCACCATCGCAACGGCATCCTGCTGCTGCCGGTGACCACCGACGTGATTGCCGACTACGTCCTGAACGGCCGCATGGCTCAGGTGGCCGCCCCGTTCGGGCCGGACCGCTTCCGCCCGCGCGCGGCGGCGGAGTGAGACCCATGGACACGCTGCCGCTCAAGGTGAATGGCGCCGCCGAGACCCATGCTGCGGCGAGCGTGGCCGACCTGCTGCGCGCCAAGGGCCTCGATCCCGAGCGCAAGGGCATCGCCGTCGCCGTCAACGGCGCTGTGGTTCCCCGCCGCACCTGGGCCGAGGCGCCGCTCGCCGCCGGTGACGCGGTGGAGATCATCGAGGCCAAGCAGGGCGGGTGAGCGCCCCGGCAAAGGGCGGGTGCAAGGGCGGCTGGCCGCCCCGCCTGCATCTGCCGGCGTCGGGCCAACGGCGCCGTACCCGAAGGTCCGGCGGTGCCGGCGTCGGGATCGGAGCAGGCGTTCGGGCAGCCGGAAGGTCCGGCGTCGCCTTGCCTCAGGACAGGGACCACCGCCGCCCCGCATCCGGCGGCACCAACAGGGCGCCCGCGCCGGCGCCGGGGAAGAAACACCGGAAAGGCGCCGCATCGTGCGCCGGGAAGAAGCAGAATGACCGCATCGTCCGATCCCCTCGTCATCGCCGGGCGCAGCTTCACGTCGCGCCTGTTCCTGGGCACGGCGGGCTATCCCAACCAGAAGGTGTTCCTGGATGCGCTGGAGGCCTCCGGGTCCGAAATGGCCACCGCCTCCATCCGCCGCATCAGCCTCGCCGGCTATGAGGAGAGCCTGACGGACCTCCTCTCGGGTCGCGTCCACATCCTGCCCAACACCGCCGGCTGCCAGACCGCGAAGGATGCCGTGCTCACCGCCGAGCTGGCGCGCGAGGCGCTGGAGACGGACTGGGTGAAGCTGGAGGTCATCGGCGACCGCGAGCTGCTCTATCCCAATGTGGAAGAGCTGCTGCAGGCCACCGAAGACCTGGTGGCGCGCGGCTTCGTGGTGCTGCCCTACTGCAACGATGATCCCGTCACCTGCCAGAAGCTGGCCGATCTCGGCGCCGCCACGGTGATGCCGCTCGGCTCCATGATCGGCACCGGCCTCGGGATCGCCAACCCGCACATGATCGAGCTGATCTGCGCCCGCTCGCCGGTGCCGGTGGTGCTGGATGCCGGCATCGGCACCGCCTCCGATGCCGCGCTCGCCATGGAGCTGGGCTGTTCGGCGGTGCTGCTCAACACCGCCGTGTCCAAGGCCCATGATCCGGTGCGGATGGCGGCCGCGTTCCGTCACGCCGTGGAAGGCGGCCGCCTCGCCCGCCTGTCCGGCCGCATTCCCAAGAAGCTGCACGCCGAGGCTTCCAGCCCCGAATTCGGGCTGGTGGGGAGCTGAGGCGGGGCGCCGGGCCGTGCCCCGCCTGCCAGATCCGCCGCTCCTCGTCATCACCGATCGCACGCAGGCGCGGGGCGATCTGGCGGACGTGGTTGCGGCGGCCTGCGCCGGCGGCTGCCGCTGGCTGAGCCTGCGCGAGAAGGATCTTGCCCCCGAGGCGCAGATCGCCCTGTTCGCGCGCCTGCGGGACGCGGCCCGTCCGTTCGGCGCCATCCTGACCCTTCACGGCCCGGCGGGTCTCGCCCGCGCTGCCGGCGCCGATGGCGTCCATCTGCCCGATGGCGCGGACGCACGCGCGGCGCGGGCGCTGCTGGGGCCTGACGCGCTGGTGGGCCTGTCCATCCACGCCGTGGCGGATGCGGCGCGGGTGGATGCGGCGGATGTGGACTACATCACCGCCAGCCCGGTATTCCTCACCGCCTCCAAGCCCGGCTACGGCCCGGCCCTTGGGCCGCAGGGCCTCGCCGCCTTCATTGCCGCCGCCCCGGTGCCGGTGATCGCGCTCGGCGGGGTGGACGCGACCACTGCCGCGCTCTGCCGGCAGGCAGGAGCGGCCGGGCTCGCGGTGATGGGGCCGGTGATGCGGGCGGAGGATCCGGCGGCGCAGCTGGCAGGGCTGGTCGCGGCTTGGAATACCGTCCAACAGGGCTGAGTCCCGCTGCTGGCGGTCCCCTCTGCGAGGTTCATGCAAGCAAGGCGCGCCAAAATGCGGTGCTGCATTGATGCGTCACGCCGATTTGCTAGCGTCTCGCCACCGGACGGTTCGAGTCTAGGGGGAAAACATGAAATTCAATCGTCGTTCGTTGCTCGCCGGGCTTGCCTTGTGCCCGCTCTGCGCCGGGGCCGCCCGCGCAGCCGGCGCCCACTGGAGCTATGAGGGCCACGGCGGGCCCGAGGAATGGGGCACGCTGGAAACCGAATTCAAGGCCTGCTCGCTCGGCAACCAGCAATCGCCCATCAATCTTGAGGGCTCGGTGCAGGCGGCCGGCTCCGGGCCGAAGCTGTCGTGGAAGCCGGAGGCGTTCACCGTGGTCAACAACGGCCACACCATCCAGGCCAACGCCGGGGCGGACGCCGGCACCGCGCGCATGGGCGACAAGACGTACGCCCTGCGCCAGTTCCACTTCCACGCGCCGAGCGAGCACGCCGTCAACGGCCAGCGCACGGCCATGGAAGCGCATTTCGTCCATGCCGCTCCGGATGGCAGCCTCCTGGTGGCGGGCGTGTTCATGGTGCCCGGCAAGGCCAACGCGGCGTTTTCCACGGTGATGGCCGCGGCGGCCAAGGGCGACGGCAAGGCGGAGCTCGATCCGAGCGCCTTCCTGCCGGCCTCCTCGGCGACCTACCGCTATGAAGGCTCGCTCACCACGCCGCCCTGCTCGGAAGTGGTGGACTGGAACGTGTTCGCCGAGCCGATCCAGGTGGCGGAGGCGGACATCGCGGCCTTCCGCGCCATCTTCCCCATGAATGCCCGGCCGCTCCAGGCGGTGAACCGGCGGTTCCTGCTGCGGCTGAACTGAGGCCCGCGCCCCGGCCCCGCCGGCCGACGGACCCACGAAACGGACGGCCCCACGAAACGGACGGGCACACGAAACGGACGGGCACACGAAAAAAGGGCCGGTGCAGCGCACCGGCCCTTTCCTTTTGCTGAAGGGATCTCCCGCCCGGCCGGGGCCGGCGTGGCGATCAGTCTTCCTTGTCGGCCTCGGCGCGCTGCTTGAGCGCGGCGCCCAGGATGTCGCCGAGCGAAGCGCCCGAATCCTGCGAGCCGAACTGGGCCACGGCCTCACGCTCCTCGGCGATTTCCATCGCCTTGACGGAGACCTGCACCTTGCGCGCCTTGCGGTCGAACAGGGTGACGCGGGCATCCAGCTTGTCGCCCACCGAGAAGCGCTCGGGGCGCTGGTCGTTGCGGTCGCGGGCGAGCTCGGAGCGCTTGATGAAGGCCGAGAGGTCGGTGCCGGTCAGCTTCACCTCGATGCCGCCGTCCTTCACGTCGGTGACTTCGCAGGTAACGACAGCGCCCTTGCGGACATCGCCAGCCTCGGCGAAGGGATCGCCGGCCAGCTGCTTGATGCCGAGGGAGATGCGCTCCTTCTCGACGTCCACGTCGAGCACCACGGCCTTGACCATGTCGCCCTTGCGGTACTCGTCGATCACCTGCTCGCCCGGACGGTTCCAGTCGAGGTCGGAGAGGTGGACCATGCCGTCCACGTCGCCGTCGAGGCCGAGGAACAGGCCGAACTCGGTCTTGTTCTTGACCTCGCCTTCCACCACCGCGCCGGGGGCATACTTCTCGGCGAAGGCCTCCCAGGGGTTCTGGAGGGTCTGCTTGAGGCCGAGGGAGATGCGGCGCTTGGCCGAATCCACTTCCAGCACCTGAACCTCGACCTCCTGGGAGGTGGAGACGATCTTGCCGGGGTGGACGTTCTTCTTGGTCCACGACATCTCGGAGACGTGGATGAGGCCCTCGATGCCGGGCTCCAGCTCCACGAACGCGCCGTAGTCGGTGATGTTGGTGACGCGACCCTTGAAGCGGGCCTCCACCGGATACTTGGCCTCGATGCCCTCCCAGGGATCGCCCAGAAGCTGCTTCATGCCGAGCGAGATGCGGTGGGTCTCGTGGTTGATCTTGATGATCTTGACCTTCACCGTCTGGCCGATGTTGAGCACCTCGGTCGGGTGGTTCACGCGGCGCCAGGCGATGTCGGTGACGTGCAGCAGGCCGTCGATGCCGCCGAGGTCAACGAACGCACCGTAATCGGTGATGTTCTTCACCACGCCGTCGATGGCCTGGCCTTCCTCGAGGTTCTGCACCAGCTCGTGGCGCTGCTCGGCGCGGGTCTCTTCCAGCACGGTGCGGCGGGAGACCACGATGTTGCCGCGGCGGCGGTCCATCTTGAGGATCTGGAACGGCTGCTGGTTGTGCATCAGCGGGCCGACGTCGCGGATCGGGCGGATGTCCACCTGCGAACGCGGCAGGAAGGCCACGGCGCCGTCGAGGTCGACGGTGAAGCCGCCCTTGACCTGGTTGAAGATCACGCCGAAGACCTTCTCGTTGGCCGTGAAGGCCTTCTCGAGCTTGATCCAGCTCTCCTCGCGGCGCGCCTTGTCGCGCGAGAGGACGGCTTCGCCCATGGCGTTCTCGACGCGCTCGAGATAGACCTCGACCTCGTCGCCCACCTTGATGGCGCTCTCGCGGCCCGGGCCGGCGAACTCGCGCAGGGCCACGCGGCCTTCCGTCTTCAGGCCGATGTCGATGATCGCCAGATCCTTCTCGATGGCGACCACGATGCCCTTGACGACGGCACCCTCGTTCACGTCGGCGCGGCCGAAGCTCTCGTCGAGCAGGGCGGCGAAATCCTCACGGGTGGTTTCTACGGCGGACATTCACACTCCAGACTTCAGTTGCGCCGGCGTCTCGCGTTGCGAGGCCCGCAGCCGCTCGGGGTGTCCGCCGTTCCAATGGAAACGGCGAACGGCCGCCGGCAAGACCGGCGGGCCGGCGCTGAGCCGGGCGGTACGGGCATAGGAAATTCGGTGTCGCGATGCGCGCTCAGCGAAAGCCAGGGCGGGCTGCCTCCGACGAAAGGGGTCGCGTATCCCGCGTTACCCCGGCCCGCCCGGGCGGCTCCCACCTTTTGGGGAGCGCGGCTCGGACCGGGCTCAGATAGTCCAGCAGGTCCTGAAAAGCAAGGCCCCGCGCCCCGCGGCGCGCATCTTCCGCCGCGCCCGCGGCGACGGGACGGTAGCGGGCGAAGGCGGCGGGCCGGGACTCAGGCGGCGGAGGCCGCCGCGTTCGCCGGCGCCCGCACCACCAGCACGGGTAGGCTGGAGTGGTTGAGCACCTCCAGCGTGTCGCTGCCCAGCACCAGCGCCGACAGGCTGCTGTGTCCGTGCGACCCCATCACGATGAGGTCGCAGCCGTGCCGCGTGGCCGTGGCGACGATGGCCTCATGGGGCAGGTTCGCCTCCACCTGCACCTGCGCCGCCTCCACGCCGCGGACCGCCGCCTTCTGGGCCGCGGCGGCAAGGATGCCGTCGGCGCGGTGCTTCATGTGGCGGGCATATTCCTCCTCAGTGTCGGCGATCTCCTCGGCATCGGTGGTGAGCAGGTGGAACGGCTCGAACACGGTCATGATCACGAGGCGCGCACGCAGGGCGGCGGCGAGATCGACGGCCTGATCCACCGCGAGGCCGGACAAGGCCGAGCCGTCGGTGGCGACGAGGATGTTGCGGTACATCGTCTCCTCCCCTTCCGGGAGGCGGCATCATAGCAGGGGGCCGGGCGCGGCCCGCTTGCGGGCGATCAACTTCCCGCGTGGTCGCGCCGCGCCGGCGCGCGCCCGCTCATTCGGCGATGATCTTGACCCTGTCGCCGTACTTCAGCCGGGCGTTGGGCTCGAGACCGTTCAGGATCAGGAAGCGCTCCACCTGCCGGTCGGGCACCTGCATGCGGGCGGCAAGCTTGTCCGCCCCGTCGCCGAGGCCGACCTGGACGATGCGAACGCGCAGCGGCTTCACCGTCTCCGCCTCGCCGGAGGAGACGCGGCGGAAGGTGTCGGCGGCGGTGCGGAACTGCTTGTCCAGCTCCGGGGTCAGCTCGCGGGCGGCGAAGATCAGCCGGTAGACATCCGAGCCGAAGCGGATGGCGAACATGCGGAACGACCACTGGTCGCCGCGCGCGATGGCGGTGGCGGCGGTGAAGCCGTTCACCGTGAGGGTCTCCACCGTGTTGATCTCCACCCCCTCGACCCAGCCGGAGGAGAGATACTGCGCCAGCGACTGGTCGGGCGCGACGCGCACCGCATCGAGCCGCAGCGCCTCGCGCCCGGTGGAGGTAGCGCCCAGCACCGCCTGGGAGGTGTTCTCCAGCGAGAAGCCCTCGGGCGCGGTGAAGGTGAAGCCCAGCTTGGGATGGAAGAAGCGCCGCCCGCGGACGAAGCCTTCCTTGGGATCGTCGCCATAGACCATGCCGTCGATGGCGGTGAGATAGGCGGTGCGGTCGCGCTCGCCGTCGGTGGCCTTGCCGCCCTCCGCATACTGGCGGGCGTTGGCGATGGCGATGGAGATGCGTTCCGGCGTGGCCGGATGGGAGGAGAGGAAGTCCATGTCCGGCGTGGTGGAGGACGAGCCGGACAGGGCCGCGCTCTTCATGTCGCCGAATCGGCCCATGTCGGTCAGGAAGCGCGAGGCGCCATAGGGATCGAAGCCCGCGCGCGCGGCGATGCCCACGCCGATGGCGTCCGCCTCCAGCTCCTGCCCGCGGGAGAACGAGGCCAGCGTGCGCCGGCTCTTCTGCATGGCCAGCGCGCCGAGGTCGGGATCGTTCACCACGTCGGAGATGACCCGGCTCACCAGCACCGCCTGCTTCACCTGATCCTCGCGGATGGTGGCATGGCGGGCGATGACGTGGGCCATCTCGTGCGCCAGCACGGAGGACAGCTCGGACGTGTCGTTGGCGAGCGCCAGGAGCCCGCGCGTGACGTACAGCGAGCCGTCCGGCAGGGCGAAGGCGTTGATGGCGGGCGAGTTCAGCACCGTCACGCGGTATTTCAGGTCCGGCCGCTCGGAGGCGGCGACCAGGCGCTCCACCACCTGCTGGATCAGCGCCTTGAGCTCGCGGTCGTCATAGGCGCCGCCATAGCTCGCCACCAGCCGTTCATGCTCGCGTCGCTGGGCCGGCGACATGTCGGCGAACTCGGAGGCGGCGGAGGCGGAGGTGAGCGGGACGCTCGCTTGGTCGAGGTCGATGCCGGCGCAGGCGCCGAGCCAGAGCGGCAGCAGCAGCGGCGCCAGCCAGGCAAGGGCACGCATGCGCGCGCGCCGCGCACGCCCGTCCGCCAGTCGCCTTGCCGCACCCCCTCCGGGGCCTTGCTGCCTCGCCTCGTGCACCCGCACCTCGCGCACCCGTTTCACTCGCCGCCGCGGCGCCGGCGGGACGCGCCCGCATCGGAAAGCCGCGAGATCTCCCCTGCCTGCCGTACCGTGATGGCAGGCCCGCCATCGGTACGGACAACGCCGCGCACCCGCATCAGGGTGCCGCGCAACAGGGCCGGATCGAGGCTATCGCCCAAGATTGTGGCGAAATCCTCCCTCGCGATCATGACTGTGAAATCTTGCCGCCAGCTTGCGCCGAAATTCAGGTAGATCCGCTCCCGGGTTCCGCCGGCGGCAAGCACCCGTCCCTCTGCTACGGTGAACAGGCCGGCGTGGATCGCCATGGCGGCCTCGTCGTTGGCCGGAGCGATCGCCCCCGTCGCCGCCCACAGGCCGCGCCGCGCCGTCCGGGCCGCATCCTCCGCCGCCATCCGCTCCGCCCGGCAGGCCGCATCGCCCGCCGCCGGGCGCGCATAGCCGGCGCCCGCCCGCAGCAGCACCACGGCAAGGTCCTCGCTCGCGCTCGCGCCCGGACAGCGCGCAACCGCCGCCGCCGCCCGCCGTCCGTGGCGGTCGGTCGGGCCATCCGCGAGGCGCACCGCGCATCCGTCCAGCGCTGCGGACCCGGCCCGCGCCGCGGCCTGTGCCATCTGGGCGTCGGCCGAGAGGCGCGAGGGCAGGGCGATGCCCTCCGGCACCAGCCGGCGGCCGTCGGAAAGCGCCAGCGCGCCGGCCTCGGTCCACGCCGCGGGCACCCAGGCACCGGCAACCGGGGCGGGCGAGGTCGCGCTCGTGGACATCTCGCCCGTCACCGGGCACGGGGCGGCGCTTTCGGTCGCGGGCGGTGCGGCAAAACCCGGGGTCGCGCAAACGAGCAGCGCAGCGAGAAGGCCGACGGCTCCAGCGGCAGAAGCGGCGCGCATCGCCGGCGCCGGCCGCCGCGCCGGCGTGCAATCGGGCCTTGCGGGTGCAATCGTGTCCGGACAGATGGTCTCGCGGCGGCTTGCCGCCCCCGGCGGGACAATGGACCGCGCCGTCCCTTTCGCGCGGCGGGGCGCCTGATGGCGTGCCGCGCCACCGAGGGGCACTCCCCCTGCACCGGACGTTCCCGCCACCCACGCCGCCCCGGTGGGCCCGTCCCGATCCTGCCGCCTGTGCCACATGCCGCAAGGATACCGAAAGCCGGCGCCGGCCTGAAGTCCGGGCCGATCAACTGTGCTTACACGATCTTTCCACCACCCTCCGCCCCACCCTTTCCACCAGCCCGCGCACGTTCTAGAAGGAGGGCGTGTCCCGGTAGCTCAGCAGGATAGAGCAGCGGTTTCCTAAACCGCAGGTCAGTGGTTCGATTTTCGCCCGACATCTCTCATAATAGGTTGATATTACTGCTTATTTCTAAGCATCGCGCTCTGGCGGATTTGTTGAATCTTATTTCGGGTAACGCCAGGGTAACACGCGGACCTCGCTGGAGCCTTGCCGTGCTGGCGCCAACCGGAGATGCCGCAAGAGCGGTGGTGAATGCCGGCCGCTCTTGACCTTCCCATTTGGAACAATGGGTCCCTCCAAGACACTCCCCTCCAAGAAACCAAGGAAGCAGGAGGTGGAGCCTCAACGGCAGGCCCATCCAAACCCGGCAAAGGGTATTCGCGGTGGACAACAGGGATCGAGCGGCTACAGTAGCGAGAGGTAATACCTTTGACTATGAGGCCTGCGCATGGCAACGGCAACATCCATCAAACTCGACGACGAGTTGAAAGGGCGCATCCAGCGGCTCGCCGAAGTCCGCCGACGCTCGTCCCATTGGATCATGCGGGAAGCGATTGCACAGTACGTGGAGCGCGAGGAAAAGCGCGAGGCCCTGCGACAGGACACCCTCAAGGCATGGGACGAGTTCCAGACGACAGGTCTGCACGCGAGTGCCGAGGACGTCGAAAAATGGTTGTCGAGTTGGGGAAGTGAAAGCGAGCTGCCGGCGCCTCAATGCCGCAAGTGAGATTTTCCCCGGCCGCGATCCGCGACCTTGAACGGCTGCGGGTGTTTCTGAAGCCCAAGAATCCGATGGCTGCGAAGAGAGCCGGTCAGGCCATCATAGACGGAGTGCGTGCCCTTGGTGCGCATCCACACATGGGCCGAACGATCGACGGTCTTCCCGAGCAGTTCCGGGACTGGCTCATCCCCTTTGGTGATAGCGGCTATGTCGCTCGTTACCACTTCGGTGGCGATGGGGTGACGATCCTTCTCGTGCGACACCAGAAGGAGATGGAGTGGAGCGACAAGGGCGAGGAGTGAGCTTTGGGCGCACTTCCCTTCAAGCTCCCTTCTTTTAACGAACTGCATGACGGGTCCGGGCACACGCTCCGCCATTTGCTCGGGCGTGATGCCGCAATCAGAGTCCGCTTTCCATCGGTCATAGGTCGGCGCAACCTTCTCAATCGAAGCATCTAGCGGGGCCTATCGGCAGAGGACGAGGAACGCGGACATGTCAGGTCGAAAGCAGCACTACATTCCGCAGATGCTTCTAAAAGGTTTTTCGAGCGCGGGGATTGGAAAGAAAAGAAAAGTTTTTGTATATAAAAAAGGACAATCTCCCTTTTCTGTTCCGACCGATGGAATAGCAGCGGAAAGAGAATTCTATTCGTCGTTAGGAAATGACGCAAATGAGAGCCTCGACGACACGATAACGCGCTATGAGCAGGAAAAGCTAAGTGTCGCACTATCTACAATGCGATCTACTGTCGACGGAGCTTCGATTGACCGTGATCTTGCTTCAGAAGCGGTAAATCACCTAACCATACGAAACGCACAGTTCCGCAATTTTGCCGGCCACGCTATGGCTCGCACCCTTTCCAACTTCGCGGATAGCATGGCAACCCAAGCGGAAGCTCGGAGCCTGCTTGGTTTGGCTGGGCCAGAGGTCGGTTTCCACGTTCGGGAAGCCGTCGAGGAATTCTGGAAAGAACACGAGCGGGAGCTGCGTGAGAGAGGATTCAAGGAGGAAGGTTTTGTTGAGTTTGCAGCTGACCTAGCTAAGGCGGAGTTCCCTCAACTTCACCTAAATTTGTTGTCGATGGTTTCGTCCGTTGTGAACGCGGTAGCGCCCAACATTCCGCAAGTAGCGGCAAGGGGTCATAGAAAGGCGCTTATGCAAGGGGTTGCTCCCCAAATACGAACAAGTAAACTAACAGAATTCGAATGGCAAGTCCGTGACACTCCCAACCTCATACTTAGTGATTGTATTGCAATCGCATATTCCAAAAATGATTGGTTGCCGCTCACACTCGTGGGAACCGAGGGCGTTGAAAGCATATTTTTTCCGGTTAATTCACAACGAGCAGTCATTGGGTTTCGCAGCGTTCCCGATGTTCCAATTGACCCCCGGAAAGAACTGGCGCGTTGTGCATGGGATTTCATTATAGCTCCGAGCAATTCCAACGAGCTAGAGAACCTCTCTGCCATAATCGGTTCAGTGGCATTTGATATAATTGAAAAAATTTCCGCCGCTTCAATGCAGGAAGCGAAAAATAGCGACGGTAAGAAGAAGAAAAGAGGTTGAGAAGGCCACGATATCAGCCCACTGGCGCGAAATGCGTAATGCCAACTAGAAGAATAACTTGGACAGATTCCACAAAATCACACCATTGAACTAATAGGCGGTAACGAAAATAAGATTCGACTTTGACTTTTTCTAAAAATGGGTCCCTTATGAGCACTCTCCGCCCAATAAACCAAGGAAGCGGGTGGTGGCCTTTCGCATAGGGTCCCATCCGGCACCAAGCAGCAAGCTCGCCTCGGATTGGGTGCGGCCTCCGCTGCCTGCGGCTGGATCAGCTCCCAGCGCAGGGTTAATGGCGCAGGCTCCGAGAGCGATTTCCCATCGAATTCAAGGCGCTACCAAAAATATGTTTACCAAGGCGATGCAACCATAAGGAACGAAATTCATTTCAAAAGAAAAGTCTCTTTGATTATCAATGGCTTATGAAGATTGCCTCTTGACCCGGGCCTCGGATCGAGATATAAAAGTAGCGTTCATGAACAGAACTCACCAAGTCAACGCGGTCGCCATATTGGGCCGCGAACGACGATATTTGTCTAATTCATAAAAAAGGAAATTGAATTGAAGTTTAGGTATATTGATAAGCCGGCAGGTTCTGGAAAGACACGATTTGTACGAGCCGAGATCGGCGAGATGGTTCGTTGGGATCACAAGGTGCTTTTGGTTCAGCCGAGCAAGGCTTTGATTAATCAGACATACGACGATCTGGTTGATGCATGTGGGAAGGCATTTCCCGTCACGAAAATCCACGAGGACACCACGAGCGGAACCAATGTCGCATCGGCGATCGTGAGGCACTTCAAGGCCGCCGATCAAAGGGGGCAGGTGCTTCTGATCACGCATGCCGCCTTCGACATGGTGCCTCACTTTCATCGCGCAGACACTTGGGACCTCATTTTCGATGAGTGCCCTAAAGTGGAAGAGGCGTTCAATCTGAACGTGCCCGAAGAGCATGGGTTTTTGACGGATCACGTGGAGCTTTACGGAAATGGTATTTTTGCACCGTTGACTGTGAATGGCAGGCGTTCCTTGGAGACGATCGTCAAGAAAGGAGGGGAAGATGACGTTCTGAAGGTCTTTCGTGACGTGGCAAAGCGACTGATGTCCAAGGGATGGACCTCGTTCGCGAAGCGCGATCATTTTAACAACATTCTGGAAAAGAACGGGAAGACGAAGACTCTCTCGGTCTATGCCGTTCGCAACACGAGCGTCATGAGTAAGTTCAAGACGTGTACGGTGCTTTCCGCGCGTTTCAAGGAAACGTTTTTCTATCTCATTCTTTCCAATCGAGGCGTTGATTTCGTCGAGTATGGCGGCCGCTGTTATGCATCTATGCGCAATGATCCCGAAGTCGGTTTCGATTTCGATCAACACCAAAATGGGCATCTACTGGAGATTCACTATCTACCGATCGAGCGATTTTCCAAAGGCATCATCAAGCGATATCCCGAGCTGATCGACGCTCTTATGGCCTATGCGATCGAGCGCTTCAAAAGGCAGGAATTTATCTTTCAGTCAAATAAGATGATCGATGGAAAGGAGATGGACACATCCGCTCTCGTTGCGGCCGGCGGCAAGAAGTTGGGAGGGACAGTCCACGGGCTCAACTGCTACAGCCACATAGACAATGCGTTCATATTTCCGGCCCTGAACCCGAATGATAATCATAAGAATTTTCTTCGATATCTTGGGCTCTCCAATCCCGAAATCGATGTCGGCATGCATTGCAACGGCATCTATCAGGCCCTTATGCGATCGTCCTTGAGAGATGCGAAATCGACGACGAAGAAGATGGTGATCGTTCCGGATAAACGAGTTGCAGATTGGTTGGCCGAGGTCTTTCAGGGCGCTACCCTCGTTAGTATCGATATACCACTACCTAAGGGAATCGGAAAGAGAGGCAGGCCAAGGCAGCATGTCGATGCGACCGATAGAAAGAGAGCGCAGAGGGAACGAGACAAAATCAGGAAACAGGATAGCGCACCTGTAGAAGATAACGCTTTCTTCCCCAATATGACATGTCACGAAAACTCTATAAGAGGAGATAACGTGACATCGAATGAATCAATCATTTATAAGATGAATTGGTATGAGGCGTTGAAAACGACAGGTGCAAACCATGTTATCACCTTCAATACGATTGGAGATGTCGTCACCTTCATGAAGGATGCGCACGGCCAACGTTACGCGAAAAAAGAAGATACGCCCCTATACAACTTTACGTTGTTCAAGAACTCGTTGGAGGAAGCAAGGCGCACCGTCAACGCCATTGGTTCCCGGGTGCTCATTCTTGACAATGACAGTGGCGGCCTATCGTGGAGCGATTTTGCGGACATTTTCGGAAGCGCAAAAATGATTATATCCAATACATTTAGCTCGACTCCGGATCGAGAAAAATGGCGCGCAATTGTGTTTCTATCTAGGGTTGTGTCGCCCGAGGAATATCGTCGTCTCTACAAGGCGATCTTGATGGAAGTCGAGGATCTGGGATACGCCAACCACGGCTTCGATCGCTCGGGGCAATCCATCGTGCACGTCTACTATCTGCCATGCCAAGCCGATGAAGGGGAATCCTTCTTCGAGGGCTTAACGGGCGATGATCGCCAGCTCATGGATGTCGATCATTGGCTAGAAATGGTGCCTCACCATGTGTCTTCTCCTCCTCTAGTTCCCTTGCTCATCGAAGGCGAGGACTGGCCTCCCGAGATCACTGAAGCGGTCAAAGAGGCGGTGGCAATATTCGATAAGACTGGCACTCGTGCACGCCATGGCGATGATGCGATTTCGGGCCTTGCAAAAGACCTGTTGAAGCTCGGGTTGCCAGCGGAGGAAGCGAAGCCAATCTTGGACGAAGCCGCAGACAGAACCACGTCGCCTGCGCATCGTCGCAAACAGGTCGAGCGCTTCATAAAGGGCTGGCCCAACGGCTGAGGATGGACGATCTCTGATAGGATATATCAGGGACGAAACAGAGAGGGGATTGGGGCTGACTTCTCCCTACGTCCCCTTTCGATATGTTCGATCCGGCGGAGCACCAAGATCGGCTTCTTGGGCTTCCGGCGTCGGGTGGAGGAGGCCATCGACGAATGGGAGACCATCGGTGGCGTTCCTGTAGAAGGCGACAGAGGCTTGTTCAGGTTCGGTTGCGCCGAATGGAACAGCGGGGTGCCAGAGGAGGAGGTGGAGACCTTGTTGATAGCCAGCGCCGAGCAGGCTCACAGCGCCGACGATCGCAGGAGGCAGGTTCCTCGCGTCCTGAAATGGCTGAGGGAGAATGGACAGAGACGGGTTCTGAGTGATCCTAAATAACGTAAATCGAATGTGTAATATCCGTGGGAAGCCCTCATTCTCAGAGGCCCTCCTTTGGTTCGCTCGTTTCGATCGCGATTGATGCGTCAGACGAGCGTCTGCCAATTGCAAAATAATTTCAATAGTCTATTCCGATGACCGCTCGGATGATGTCTGATTTATGAGATCAACAAATCGTCGATACATTGTCTTCCCCAATTGCAGTCCGCTGTCATATATATCGTACTGGCTCTTGCTCATTCGGCCATTGGCAAACTCATTGTTCATCCATTTCTTTCGCCGATCACCCCCGGAAAGAGCGCAGCTCCGTCGTTGAAATTTTGACGCAAAATTTGTCACATTTCAGATTGTATTCGATAATATCAGGAACGTATCTCAGCTGAATCTCTGGGATTACACCATCGCATATCAAATCAACATCTACCGGATTGGTGCCCTCAGTGACCAAAATCGTTCGACTATGGTCGTTGTATTTGAGATAAAAATGAAACAAATTCTGACTGTTGAAGGCGGGGAATCCGTTCACGAAATGGGATCGAATTTCCAGCTGATAGCCGTGCATTGATGAACAAGATGCCTCGCCAAGTATTTTGGCCTTCGGATTCGATTGGGGAGCGGTGTCATCGAACCCGCATCCGGCGATAGGAAGGGCTGCAAGGCAAAAGAAATATATAATATTCATAAGTGTTTCTTCAAATGGAAGAGATATTCATCTCAGCGGAAGGCCATCTAAGCCACTTTTTCTAAAAGGCTCTACTTCTTGTCTTTCCTGCCAAATTTGGCACTAAATCAGATGCAGACTGCAACCTTGGGCATCATTCGGTCAATCCTGCCTGTAGGTAATGAGCGGATAGGGTAGTGGAGTCAGCCGCGTGATGCACTCGACGCTTTCCGTCCCTTCTTCAAAGCCGCTGGCTTCTTTGCGCCTTCAGGGAAAGGCCGAAACAGCTCGGAGATATGGACGCCGAGCACGTCGGCGAGCTGTTCCAGAAACTCGATTGTCGGGTTCGCCCGTTCGATTTCCAGGTTCGCGAGGTGGGACATATCCACGTCAGCCGACAGGGCGAGCCCCTCCTGTGTGAGGCCCCTCTCAACCCTCAATCGCCGCACGTTCCATGCCACAAGCCGCTTCGCTTTCATCCCGCAAAGCGAGCGTCTTGCGAGGTATCAATCTATGGGATATAGCCCATAAAATAAGATGCTTCCGGCATTCATATGGATACCGAAGGAAGGGGGATATCATGGATCTTCCGGCCGCGTTCATTACGTGCCGATCGAAATACGCTGTCTTCAGCGGACGTGCTTCACGCTCGGAATTCTGGTGGTTCCAGCTTGCCGTGGCCCTAATGACCATCGGGGCCTCATACTTTTCAGAAAGGGCAGGTCCGCCTTTATCGGATTTCGGGCCCTTGGCCTTCAATCTGGTGGTTCTGTGCCCTGTGCTTGCTGTTGGAAGCCGGCGCTTACACGATATCGGACGGACAGGATGGTGGCAGCTTCTCTTGTTCACGGGTGCGGGTGTTGTGGTGCTTATCTTCTGGTGGATATTGCCGTCGCAGCCCGGCTCCAATCGATACGGCGAAGAACCTGAGGCCGACAAAGGCACTCCTCCTGCATCGCCAATTCCGCCAGTGGCTCATCCTCAGCCGGCCCCTCAAAGCGCCCCTGAAGCCCATAGCGCGCCTGCCTCAGCCCCGCCTATCGAAAGCCGCGAGGCCCCAAGGGGCATGCTGGATTGGACGAAGACTCCCCCTGTTTCCGGAGTCGAAACGCAGGCCAAGCCGAAGGACCAATCCGGCTCCAAAGGCATGCCTTTGATTCTGATATTTCTTATCGCGTTCGCGGCCTTCGTCGTCGCCTATTACGCGCAGAACAATGGTGGCGCTCTGAAGGACATCTTCAGCCGCCTGCAAAGCACCGTTTCCAGTGTCACGACAGGGGCTATCGCAGGCGGTGGTAGCTCCGGATTCCAGCTCTCGTCTGAAAAAGATAAAATGACGAACGAGCGCGTGTATGTCGGATATCAGCGCATACGGAATGGAGAGGGCCTCCAGCTTGAAGCTGTCTTCAAGTGCACGAGTAAGGATGAGATAATAGGAGACCTGATATCTATGGCGACCTATTGCGGAAAAGATGGGAACGCCTTCATGTGTCCGGACAATTTCATCAGAAATATGAAGCTGAACGTATCGTTATTTGATAAAAATGATGAACCTGTGCATTTTTTGCGGAATGATAGAACCGTATCCTATGAGCGCAAAATGACTCCGAATGGAGATATTGAGCGAAAATTCACAGGATTGGAAAGGGCGGGAGACACATTTTATAATAATTCAATTGAGATCGTTGTTCCGGCTGATTTCGATAAATCCAACAGGCCAGACTTTGCCGGTGAAGCCGCAGACGATGGCACCGATGGGATCATTTATCGTTTCAATGCGTTAGGGAAAACCGATCCAATAGACCTTCACATTTCCTACAAGGATCGGCAGTTCATGGAGATGACGAAGGCGTGCAACAGGAACATGCCTACCCTTGCAGAGATCAGGGCGAGGGCCGCAGCACAGCAAGGTCAGAGATAGCTCTACGCGAACACCTGCCCGTCACAGGATATCGACCACGCGCCCGCTGCCGTCGATTGCTCTGACGCGAGAGCCAGGATTTGAGCGGGCGGTGGCCTTCATGGCGTTCGTGATGTTCGGCGCGAGGTTCTGGACCATCATTACCGTGACCCACTCGCCCGAATTCCGTTGACGTTGAATTTGGACCTGATCCACTTTCATCTCCATTATTACGTTGTGATTACCTTGCGGTAGCTGAATCCGCCATTCGCGCGAGCATTCATCTCGGTTGCATCGTTCCGGTACGCGCTCGATAATGCAGCAATCGGCTCCCGATGTGGCGTCTCCGGACCTGATCGCTTTGAGCTGAGGAAATGATCAGGTCGGTCCGCATGTCTTATTCTGATATTCCTCGGCCAATCGAAATCAGATATGGTTTGATATCCTGTAGCGTAACATGGATGAGTGCTGCGATCTTGTCCATTGTGTCGATGCTATGCATGGTTATTTTTGGATGTGGAAGAGTTGACTTGCCTTACCGGTACATAGATCGACTACCTGATAACAGTGTCTATTTTGCTATTTTTTTCTTTCTCTGCTCCAAAAGCTTCAAATTCCACTGGAGCCATTGGCAGATCGTGTGCGAACGAAAGTCGGCCTTCATACGCAAAATTGGCGAAGAGAAGTTCGTATGGATGTGGAGGCATATCGGACTCGGATTCGCGGCTGCGAGCGCAATCGCGCTCCTGGTGGCGATAGCCGAAAATGTTAAAATATTAAGATTAGCATTTGGATTCTGAGCCTATTCCGACGCTGAAGGGAATGCAGCATGAGAATTCTCAAGCCGCGCTATTGGTATCCTTATATGCGCATGTCTCGCGCGCTTGTTGATTATCCAATCTACGCACCGCCACATTTGAAGTGCGAATCTGATTTGACCGATGATGAGGCGCAGGAGAATTGTGATTATTTCATGCGAGTGAAGGATGAGCGCCTTGAAATATTCCTTGAATGGATGTGGCGCAACTTTCGAATTCGTCTTTCGTTCAAGCCAGAATCGATCGATATGTTTGACCGATGGGCGAAGTTTTATAATGGTTCGATCGTCTTGGATGGACAGCGTATGATCTGGCGCTCCTACAACGATTATGATCCAGCTTGGACCGGCCGGTTTATCGGGTGCAATCTGTTCTTGGATGCCGGTATCTATCTTGGAGAGTATCTGATCTACAAGAGGCCGACGATAAGATGGGGGATGGACAAGGGATATTTTTCAAAATTCGATGTAGACGAAATAGAAGAATATGATGAATCTAGTGTAGAATATAATCTAGACCAGAACGTGGAGCGGTACCCCTCCGGAAATTATAATAAGGTCCTGCTTCTTTTCCAAAATGGGCGGCGCGACAATCCCCTACCACTCCAAATGTACAACGCCAACAATCAGGCGCCATATCTTTTCTTGGATGGAGCCCTTAATGGCCTTCCGGGTCAGGGGAGCTATAATTCGGCAAGAGCGTGTATCGCGCAGGCTCTTTTCTTCCACGATCTCGCGCCTGACAGCAGCTGTCTCACTCCCGATTTTTCAACTCGTCCAATCGAGTAGGCCCTTCTCGGGTTGGGCCTCATTCACTCGTAAAGGGCGCGCTCATCGTCAGTTGCGCGACATGCGATCCCCAAGCCTCTGACGCCTGCCGCTTCTCATCCGCGTACTCATGCCTCTGATAGACGCTGACGATGCCCGAGAATGTGCCGCTCGTGTGATTGAGTAGCTTTTCAACCACATGCACCGGAACGCCAAGCCTCGCCATTCCTGATGTCATCGTGCGACGAAGGTCGTGAAGGCGCCAATCGGGAATGGAAGGCGCTTCCTCCTCCTCGTTCTTGCTCGTTTCCTCGTCCTCTCTCTTGAGGAGCTTCGTAATCGCCTTGTCGAGCGAGGCCTTGGCCTTCGAGAAGCCGGAAATGGCCGTTTTGCCGGTGGTGGTGAACACGAAGGCGGAATCTGCCTCCCCATCCTTCATGCGCGGCAGCCCTTCAATGATGGCCACGGCTTCAGGCGACAGAGGCACCACATGCGCCTTATCGTTCTTCACTCGTTCACGGGGAATGGTCCAAGTGGCGTTGGCGATATCAAGCTCGCTCCACCTCATGCCCGCCACTTCATCGCGTCGCTGGCCTGTCAGAATGAGGAGATGAACGAAGGGGCCAAAGGGCCAGCCAAGGCGATCAGAGGCTTTCCATACCAAGCCCAATTCCTCATCGCTTAGGATGCGCTCTCGGCTTTTCTCGGCGGTGGGTGCCTTGATGCCGGCGATAGGAGACTTCTCGATAAGGTCTCGCTCCACGCACCAGTTGAAAAAGTGGCGAACCACCGCGAGAAGGCGATTGGCTGTTACGGTCGCCCCTCGTTTGATGGCGGCATCCAGCAGTTCGTTCACGTCACGCTTCGTTATGGACTTGATGGATCGGCCCTTCCAAGCGGCAATCACATCATTTGACAGGAGGCCTTCAACGCGACGCAGGGAGCTTTTCCTGAGGTGCTTTTGGGCTTGGCGCTCCAGATAGGCCTCGACGACCGACATCACGTCATCCTTGAACCCTTCGGCGGCTTCGCGCTTGGCTTGCTTCTTCTCTGCGCTCGGATCGCGGCCATCGGCGACGGCAGTCATAACCTGAGCTGCCAATATGCGGGCGTCGGCGAGCTTGACCCCCGGATATGCCCCGAGCGTGTGCTTCCTCGGCTTGCCCTTGGAGCGATAGCGGACAGCCCAACTCTTTGCGCCGCTAGGCTGGACGATCAAATAGAGGCCGGTTAGATATCCATCGGCAATTTCCTGACGGGATATCGTTGGCTTGAGCGCATCAATGCCCCTTACGGTAAGGTGGGCAGCCATGGGCGTCTCTGAAGGATGGTGGTAACGCACCTAATATGGGGGTAACGCCTGGGTAACACAAGGCAGCCGCAAGAGAGGGTATGGGAAATAACAATTCTATAACGTAAAATATAAAAAACAATAAAATATCAGGCATTTATAGGCAAGAATGGCTTATGTCCCGGTAGCTCAGCAGGATAGAGCAGCGGTTTCCTAAACCGCAGGTCAGGGGTTCGAATCCCTTCCGGGACACCATTTTACCGTCCGAAGACCTCTATTTCATACGCTGAATCAAATAATTAGGGCGCATCTCTTGTCCGGCCGGGTGCGCTGATCTCCGGTAGAATCGCTCGCGCGTGCCGACATGCTCGTGGGCCTCGGCGCGGTCTTCTTCGCGGCCCGCCTCCTAAGGCGCGGTGATGCAGGCCGTGCCGATCATGCTGTCGCGGGTGACGAGGTGGGCGAGGTGCTCCTCGCTCGCGCCTTCGGTGCCCGCGGGGCGCCGGGGCAGCACCAGGTAGCGCATGTCGGCATTGCTGTCGTGGACGCGCACGTGAACGCTGTCGGGCAGATCCACCCCGAATTCCTTCAGCACCGCACGCGGCTCGCGCACGGCGCGGGAGCGGTAGGCCTTGGAGATGTACCACCACGGCGGCTGGCCCAGCAGGGAGCGCGGATAGCACGAGCACAGGGTGCAGACGATCAGGTTGTGGAGGTGGTCCGTATTCTCCACCACCACCAGCTGGGCCTCCTTGATGGTGAATCCCAGCTCGGCGGCGGCGCCTGCGCCATCGGCCAGCAGGCGGGCCTTGAAGCCCGGATCCACCCACGCGCGGGCTACCAGGCGCGCGCCCCATTCCGGCCGGGGGGCCTCCAGGGCGGCGATCACCTTGTCCGTCTCCTCGGGGGCGAGCAGGCCCTCCTCCAGCAGGATCTGGTGCAGGGCCCGCGTCATGAGGGCGTAATAGTCCGAGCCTTCATGGCCCTCCACCACGGGGATGGCGCTCATCTCGGCAGGGGCGGGTGTCGCGGTCATGGGGTGTCGTCCTGTGCCTGCGCGAGCCAGTGGTCGTAGACCTCGATCTCCAGCGTGTCGTCCGGCGCCCCAGCATAATCGGGCCACAGGTCACGCTGTTCGAGCCGCACGCGATAAAGGTCGATGGCGGGCAGCCCCGGCCGCGCGCACGACAAGTCCTCGGGGTTGGGATAGGCGCCGCAATGGCGCTCCACCACGCCCACCTTGTGCCGCACATACCAGGGAATGCGCACGTGGCCGGGCTTGCCGATATCGAGGATGAGGACGCGATCGCCCGGGGCGAAGCGGGGCGGGCTCACGGTGCCGGGCTCCCGGCGGGCGCGGCGCTCGTCGCCTTCCCGGTGACCGCCTTGGCGGCATGGTCCACCTGCCGGCATTCCATGGCGGCGATGGCCTCCATGCGCGCCAGAACGGCGGCGCGGGGCACGATGCCCTTCTCGTCGAGGAGCACGGTGAGGGCTTCCGCCCGCCGCTCGTAGAAGCCGAGGGTGTTGTAGAGATCCTCGCCGAAGCTCTCGAACACGCGCCGGATCTCGTCGAGGGAGACGATGCGCCCCTTGGCCTCCAGCGCGCCACGGATCGCCTCGGACAGCTTCTGCCAGTCGGCAAAGGCGTATTCGTCCTTCACGACCGCGCCGGCCGGCCGGCCACCGATGTCGTGGTAGCCCCGATAGGGGCCTTCCGCCTGGCCGTCCGGCGCGTCCGGGCTGCTCATGGGGCGCTGCTCCTCACCGCCGTCTGGAACACCTCCAGCGCACGGGCCTTCAGCGTCACGAAACGCGGGTCCGAGATGGTTTCGGAATTGCGCGGCCGGGGCAAGTCGATGTCCATGTATTCGGCGATGCGCGACGGCCGGCGGGTGAGCAGGAGCACCTTGTCGGAGAGCCACACGGCCTCCTCCAGGTCGTGGCTGACCAGCAGGGTGGTGGTGCGGGTCTCGGTGAGCACCTTCTGCAGGAGGTCGCGCATGGTCAGCGTCATCTCGTAGTCGAGCGCGGAGAACGGCTCGTCGAGGAACAGCACCTCCGGGTCCACCACCAGCGCGCGCATGATGGAGACGGTCTGCTGCTGGCCGCCGGACATCTCATAGGGGTAGCGGTTGAGATCGAACTTGAGGTCGAACTGCGCCGCCAGCTTCTCGATCCGCCGCTCCCGCTCCGCCTTGGGCACGCCCATCATCTTCAGCGGATAATGAATGTTGTCGATGGCCCTCTGCCAGGGAAACAGCGCCTCGCGATAGTTCTGGAACACATAGCCGATGCGCGTCTCGGCGATGGTCTTGCCGTCGAACAGGATTTGCCCGGCATCATAGGGCAGGATGCCGGAGATCATGTTGATGAGCGTGGATTTCCCGCAGCCGTTCGGCCCGAAAATGGAGACGATGCCGCCGCGGGGGAAGTCGATGTCGAAGCCGGTGTAGACCGGGTTGCCGCGGAAGGTCTTGGTGAGCCCGCGGATGGTGATGTGCGTGCCGGGCGAGAACCAGGAGAGGTCCGGCAAGGGGGTGTCCCCTTGCCGCTCCTGCGCGGCGATGCGCTCCAGCGTGGTCATGCGAGGTCCGCCGGCTTGAGAATGAAGGGCTTGATGTCGAAGTCCTGCTTCAGCGCGCCCTCGCTGCGGAACACGTTGACGAAGGTCTGGTAGGAGGCGAGGTCGGTCTCGTTCAGCTCGGTCCAGGGCCGCAGGTAGGGCTGGGCCACGATCTCCACCTGGTCCGGCTTCACCGCCGTGTAGGCGGGCAGGATGGAGCGCAGGGAGGTGTAGTTCTTCTCGGCCATGATGGTGGCCTCGTCGAGGGCTTCCACGAAGGCCCTGGCCACCTTGGGCCGCTCCTTGATGAACTTCGTGGTGAGCAGCGACACGCCCGAGTAGAAGGGATCGTAGACCGCAAGGGACATGGGGTTGGTGATGGCGCGCTTGGCCTCGCCCAGGGCCACGGCGATGGAGCCCACCGGCTCCAGCGAGAGCGTCGCATCCACCGTGCCCGCCACCACCGCCTGCACCTGAAGGCCCACGGCCAGCTCCACGAGGCGCACGTCCTTGTCCGGGTCGAGGCCCGCCTTGCGCACCATGTAGCGCGAGAGCGTGCGCCACTGGATGCCGGGCAGATGGCCAAGCGACTTGCCCTTCAGGTCGGCGAAGGTGGCGATGGGGGAGGTGTTGGCGACGATGAGCGCATCGTTGATGCGGTTCACCTTGATGCCGCCGCCCTGCAGGCCGAACACCTTGAAGGTGCCGGGAAACTGCGTCTCGGCGATCACCGCGATGCCGGCGGCGGCCCCGGGCGCGCCGGCATCGGCCCGGCCGGAAACGAGGGAATCGATGATCTGGTTGGGCGCCTGGAAACGGACGGACTCAATCTCGATGCCGCGCTTCTCGAACAGCTTCTGCTCCAGCGCCACGTAATAGGCGAAGGACTGCATGATGGGCAGCCAGGAGACGACCACCTTCTCCTTCGGCTGGGCCCGGAGCGGCCGTGGGAAGGAGGAGGCGGCTGCGAGCGTCGCGGCGCCGGCGCCGAGGACGAAGTTGCGACGGGTGGTCATGGTCGGTTCCTTCACGGGGCAGGGATGAGGACGGACGATCAGCGGCCGGCCCAGTGGACCAGCAGTTTCTCGGCGGCGAGGAAGAGAAGGTTGAGGCCGTAGCCGAGGATGCCGGACACCAGGATGGTGCCGTAGAGCTGCGGCAGGTCGAAGGTGATCTGGCTGTCGATGATGCGCTTGCCGAGGCCGTTGTCGGAGCCGATGAACATCTCCGCCACCACGATCACCACCAGCGCCATGGACACGCCGGTGCGCAGGCCGATGAAGGTCTGCGGAAGGCTCTCGTAGAACATCACGTCCTTGAACACGCGCAGCCGGGAGGCGCCCATCACGCGGGCCGCGAGCATGCGGGTGGGGCGCGCATGCATCACGCCATAGGCCACGTTGAACAGGATGACGAGGAAGGCAGCGAACGCCGCCACCGAGATCTTGGAGAAGTCCCCGAGGCCGAAAATGATCATGAACAGGGGGAACATGGCCGTGGCTGGCGTGGAGCGGAAGAAATCGATGAGGAATTCGATGGAGCGGTAGAACTTCTCGCTGGCGCCCACCACGATGCCCAGCGGCACGCCCAGCAGGGCGGCGAGGCCGAAGGCATGGAGCGTGCGCTCCAGGGTGAAGAGAAAGTCCTGCCCCAGGCCCGCGCCCAGGTTCTCCCAAATGGCCTGGAGCGTGCGGACGGGGGAGGGCAGCAGCTTGGCCGTGACGAGGCCCGCGGCGAACACCCCGTACCAGATGAGAAAGAGGGCCAGCGGCCCGATGGCCATGAACCCCCAGCGGCGCCATCCTGAAATGTCGGACTGCATGAGTTTGCCTATTTAGTGATCAATGATCGCCAGTTGCATACTTGTGGTGGGGCGGGACGATGGCTGTTGATCCGGTGCGCAAAGCCCCGCCGTCTCCCGAGTGTCTCGGCAGTCGTAGCAAGCGAGGTGCCAGAGGGGCGTTGACCGGGACGGTTTGTCGATCCCGTTACGTTACGTTTCGAAAACAAACGGAAAATCAGTATGATGCCGCCGATCTGTCGGCGGGGGCGCGCTCTTTGAGGACCGCAAAGCTGGTTTGAATCGTTCCAATTTTGGAGCGACTGCACCAAAAACAGACTAAATAATCATCATCTGCATACAATCTGTATGCAATGTGGTGCCTAGGCATCCCGGCTCACGCCCACGACGCCGCGATCTGTATATATAAGCACATGATATACTTGATGTTTTCAAGGTACGGCCCGCCTGCGGCCCGCATCTTGCTGCGGGCGAGGCGGATGCCGGGTCACGGTGTCCGTATCACGCTGGAGGAACCCGTGCCCGTCATCGACGCCGATCCCTACGCCTGGCCCTTCGACGGCAGTCTCTCCCAGGAGAACACCGCGCTGGTCATCATCGACATGCAGACCGACTTCTGCGGTCCCGGCGGCTATGTGGATGCAATGGGGTACGACATCTCGCTCACGCGTGCGCCGCTGGAGCCCATCTCGAGCGTGCTCGCGGCCATGCGCGCGGCGGGCTACTGGATCATCCACACGCGCGAGGGGCATCGCCCGGATCTGTCCGACCTGCCGGAGAACAAGCGTTGGCGCTCGCGTCAGATCGGAGCCGGCATCGGCGATCCGGGGCCGTGCGGCAAGGTGCTGGTGCGCGGCGAGCCGGGCTGGGAGATCATACCCGAGCTGGCTCCGCTGCCCGGCGAGATCGTCATCGACAAGCCCGGCAAGGGCTCCTTCTACGCCACCGACCTGGAAATGATCCTGCGGACGCGCGGCATCCGCAACCTGGTGCTCACGGGCATCACCACGGATGTATGCGTGCACACCACCATGCGCGAGGCCAACGACCGCGGCTTCGAGTGCATTCTGCTGGAGGATTGCTGCGGCGCGACCGATGCCGGCAACCATGCGGCCGCGGTGAAGATGGTGAAGATGCAGGGTGGCGTCTTCGGCGCGGTCTCCAGCTCGCAGGCCTTCATCGCCGGGCTGTCCGCCTGAACCGGACCGCGGGCGACCGGACATGCGGGGGCTCTCCGGCGGCAAGCCCGGCAGCTCATGTCCGAGCCCGGCGACCCCGCCCCGAGCATCCGGCAGGCGTGCGGCTGGCATGCCGGCATCGCCGGAGCGAACGCAGCAAGATCCGCGCCCGCGAAGGTCTGGGTTGGGGGGGCGGCCTCCCCTGCCGAGCGTCCCACTGTGCGCTCCGAAGGGACCGCGCGCTCGCCGGCAGGCCGAGGGCGGCGAACGCGAGCGCGGAGGTCCGAAAGCCACCGCGCCGCTTGCGCTGAAGAAGCCGGCGTCGCCACGACGGGGAGGACGTCCTGAAGCGGCTCTCCTTCAGGGCGAGGATGTGTCGATCGGAGGGCATCCTCGAACAGGAGGCTCCGCCGGGTTCCGGCCCGCCGATCCGTGCGGGCCGCGGACAGGTTCATTCGCCTGCGGGCATGTGAATGCGATCAGGGCCTTTTTGCACTGAAGCCGAAGGCGCCTCGATCGCCCCCAGTGGGTCATCCGCATGCGGCTCATCGGCTATTGCTCCGGCGTCCGTCGCGAGCGGTAGGGTGCGAGGCGGCGCGCCCGGCGTTGCCTGTCACGGCTCCCTCCCGCGAGGCCGGGCCGCGGCCAGCCCGTTCGCACAGCGCGAATCGACACCGAATACGGACACCGTCGGGCCCGGAGCTTCACGCCGAAATGCAGGCTATCGGGCTCACCGCTCCGCGATCTCCGGATTGAGGATTGCCGGGCAGCGCCCTGCCATCCCGCCTTGGCGCGGAGCGTTGAACCCCCCCGGCAGGCTGAATAGAGTAGCGCGAGAGCGACGCACCCTATGCGCGAGCGCGGGCGCATCCGGCTTTGATCCCCTGATCGCCCATTTTGGAAAGTAGGACCGATGGTTGCCTTGTTCCGCCGGCCACAGGCTCGGCCCGGCATGTCGATGACGTCCGAGGGGCCTTTGCTCGGTGACAACCTGCGCCGCATGCGCAAGGAACGCGGCTTTACACTGGACAGCCTCAGCGAGCGGTGCGGCGTCAGCCGGGCCATGATCTCGAAGATCGAACGCGGGGTCGCCACCCCGACCGCCACGGTGCTCGGCAAGCTGGCGGCAGGTTTGGGCACCGGGTTGTCGGTGCTCGTCGGGGGCTACCAGACACGCGAGCCGACGCTGCTTCATCCCATCGACCAGGCGATCTTTCGCGACCCGGAATCGGGCCTCGAGCGGCGTTCGCTGTCCCCGCTCTTTCCCGACCGGTCCGTCGACTTCGCGCTCAACAGCCTCCCGGCCCGCTCGAAGGTGTCCTTTCCGCCGCATCATCACGGCGTCGAGGAATATCTCTATGTCAGCCGGGGCGTCCTCGATGTGGTCGTCGATACCCAGCGCTTCACCGTGCCGGAGGGCGCGTCGCTGTTCTACCATGGTCACGTCAAGCACGAGTTCCACAACCCCACCGATGCGGACGTCGAGTTTTTCATCGTCGTCGACAGCACCGCCACCCGGTAGGTGGCCCGGATCCCTTCGACCGGGCGGGCGCCTCGGGCAAATTTCTACTATTTTATCATTTCATGCCGAAAAGTGGAATCCGTTTTGCATGGCCAGCAGCACCCTCGCTTGAAGGAACTGCTCGATGACCTATCCCGTGGACGTCGTTTCCAACTTGTCCCAGCCGGCCGAAGACCGCTCAAAAAACGCCATGCGCCGCTGGGTGCTGGTCTCCACCGCAGTCGGCTCCATTATCGAATGGTATGATTTCTATATCTACGGCACCGCGGCCGCGCTGGTGTTCGGCCGCCTGTTCTTTCCCGCCTCGGATCCCGCCGTGGGCACGCTCGCGTCGCTTCTGACCTTCGCGGTCGGGCTCCTCGCGCGCCCGGTCGGCAGCATCATCTTCGGCCATTTCGGCGACCGTCTCGGCCGCAAGTCCATGCTGATGCTGAGCCTCCTTCTGATGGGCGTGCCGACCGTCCTGATCGGCCTGCTTCCGACCTATAGCTCGATCGGGGTGTGGGCGCCTGTCTGCCTGGTCCTCCTGCGCATCATCCAGGGCTTTGCGCTGGGCGGCGAATGGGGCGGAGCGGTCCTGATGGCCGTGGAGCATGCGCCGACCGGCAAGCGCGGCCTGTTCGGCAGCCTTCCGCAGCTCGGCGTGCCGGGCGGCGTGCTGCTCGCCCTCGGCGCGTTCGCGCTGGTCAGCCAGCTGCCCGAAGCGGACTTTCTCGCCTATGGCTGGCGGCTGCCGTTCCTTGCCAGCGCCGTTCTGGTCATTTTCGGCATCGTCATGCGTTGGCGCATCGATGAATCTCCCGAATTCGAGCAGAGCCGCGTCTCTGGAAAGATCGTCCGGCTTCCATTCACCGTTCTTGTCCGCGATCATTGGAGGCAGGTGCTTCTCGCCGCGGGCGGGAAGGTCGGCGAGGTCACGCTGTTCTTTCTCGTGACGGTCTATCTCGTCTCTTATGCATCGACTTCACTCTCCATGCCGCGGTCCACGGTGCTGAACATGGTGCTGGCGGGTGCGGCTCTTGCATTCGCCCTCATTCCGGTCGCAGGCGCCATCAGCGATCGGTTCGGCGCGCGGCGGATCTACGTTCTCGGCTGTTCGGCGCTCGCGGCCGTCGCCATCCCCATGTTCGCGCTCATCGAGACGGGCAGTCCTTCGCTTGTGGCGATTGCGCTGATCGTGCCGCTCGGCTGCATCTTTCCGTTCATCTTCGGGCCCCAGCCTGCCCTGTATTCGTCCCAGTTTCCGGCGGAGCTCCGGTACAGCGGGATTTCCCTGGGCGTGAGCCTCGCGAGCGCCGTCGCCGGCGGCTTTGCGCCGGTCATCGCGACCGGCATCGTCGCGAGCTTCGGCAATGCGCGGATGGTGGGTGTCTACCTTGCAGGCGTGGCTGTCGCATCTGCCCTTTCGGCCATCGGCATGGCCAAGGCGAAGCGATGACATCGGGTGCCTGACGCCTGACGGTTCCAGCCGGGCAGGGTGTCGGGTTGCAGGGGGATGAAGGCCGGCGGGGGCGGGAGGGCGATGAGCCTTTCCGCCCCCGTCCGTTTCGCGTGCCCGCTCCTGCTTGCCACTCTTGCCTGCCCACTCCTGCGTGCTGCGTCCTCCCGGTTCGGTGCCCGGCCGCCCCCGTGCCGTTTCGCGATATTCTCCTATGAAAGAAATCCGGAAGCGGCGCTCGATGTGTCCGGGGGGCGCCCAAGAATCGCTCAAAATAATGGCATTTGCCTTGGTCCGGTGATGAAGGCGCGCGCAACTCGCCCGCAACTCGGCACGGGTCTCAAAAAATTCTCCTATTGTATCATTTCGGAATCGTGATCTACCGTAATGGCACGCTTCTCGCTTGGAGAAGTGGCGAGTAGCCGTCGCGCACCTTCAGCCGTCGCGCATTGTCAGAGAAGGAAGCCATGCCCAAGTTCGCTGCCAACCTGCACTACATGTTCAATGAGGTGCCCTTCCTCGACCGGTTCGCGGCTGCCGCCCAGGCCGGCTTCAAGGGTGTCGAGTTCCAGGTGCCCTACGGGTTCCCCGCGGAAGTGCTCGCGGAGCGGCTTGCGCAGAACGACCTGGCGATGGTGCTGATGGATACCACGCCCGGCGACTGGGACGCGGGCGAGCGCGGCATCGCGGCCCTGCCGGGGCGGGAGGACGAGTTTCGCCTCGCGCTGGAAACCACCATCGACTATTGCCGCGCCCTCGGCTGCGACACGGTGCATACCATCGCCGGCGTGGTGCCGCCCGGCGTGAGCCGCGAGGCCGCGGAGGCGACCTTCGTGGAGAACCTGCGCTATGCCGCGGACCGCTTCGCTCCCCATGGCATCACCGCGGTCATCGAGCCCATCAACGGCGGGCGCGACCTCATCATCGGCGGGGAGACCTACACCACCTACGGCATGCGCGGCTTCTTCCTGAACCATACGCGCGATGCGGTTCGCATCATCGAGATGGCGGGGCGCGACAATCTCCGCCTGCATCTCGACGTCTACCACATGCAGCTCACCGACGGAAATCTCGCCGAGACGCTGCAACAGACCATGCCGTTGCTTCAGCACATCCAGATTGCCGGTGTTCCCGGTCGCAATGAGCCGGCGCGTGGCGAGATCAACTATCCATTCCTGTTCGATCTCATCGACCGCCTTGGCTACAACGGCTGGGTCGGCTGCGAATACAAGCCCCTCACCACCACGCTCGAAGGCCTCGGCTGGGCACGCCCCTACGGTCTTCTTCCGGCCGCGCAGGCCGCGCGCGTTTCCCACAGCTGAGCCCCCAGAACCGCAGGAGACCCGACATGCACCGCCCCGTCCTCGTCCTTGCTGCCATCCTGGGCCTTGCCACGCCCGCCGCCGCGCAGACCGAGATGCGCATTTCCATCGCCCTGCCGCAAACCTCGCAGCTCGGCGTGGGCATCGACGCCTTCGCCAAGGCGGTGGAGACGAAGAGTGGGGGCAAATACAAGATCCTCACCTTCTATTCGGGCGCGCTGGGCAATGAGCGCGAGCAGATCGAGGCGGTGCAGCTCGGCACCCATGAGCTGGCATTCGCCACCACCGCGGCGCTGCCCAGCTTCGTGCCGGAGACCAAGATCCTCGACATCCCGTTCCTGTTCCGCGACTACGCCCACGCCCGCGCGGTGCTGGACGGGCCCATCGGCGACAAGCTGCTCCAGAACTTTCCGAAGAAGGGCATGGTGGCGCTGGTCTGGGGCGAGAACGGCTTTCGCAACATCACCGCGAACAAGCCGGTCAAGGAGCCCGCCGACCTCAAGGGGATGAAGCTGCGCACGCAGGAAAATCCCATCCACATCGCCGCCTTCCGCGCGCTCGGCGCGGCGCCCACCCCGATGCCCATCACGGAGGTGTTCACCGCGCTCCAGCAGGGCACCGTGGATGGTCAGGAGAACCCCCTCTCCATCATCATCTCCAACAAGTTCGACCAGGTTCAGAAGTATCTCTCGATCAGCCGCCACGCCTATTCCGCCGCGGTCATCATCATGAACAAGGCGACCTTCGACGCCTTGCCCAAGGCGGATCAGGAGATGTTCGCCGCCGCCGCCAGGGAGGCCGTGAAAGCCAATCGGGCGCGGGTGGACGAGGACGAGACCTCCGGCATCGCCACCCTCAAGCAGCGCGGCATGACGGTGATCGACCCGGTGGACACGGCCGCGTTCCAGAAGGCGCTGGCGCCGGCCTTCGCGGAATTCGGCAAGCAGTTCGGCGCCAGCGCCATCCAGCAGATTCAGGACGTGAAATGAGCGACGGGGCCACGGGGAGCCCGGCCTTGCCGGCGGCCGCACCCAGCCGGCCACTTCTGCGCCGTATCGACGGGGCGGTGCTCGCGGTCAACCGCGCGCTCATGATCATCGCGCTCGCGGTGATGGCGGTGCTGATCTTCGCCAACGTGCTGCTGCGCTATCTCGCCCATGACGGCCTCGTCTGGGCCGAGGAGGTGAGCCGTTATCTGATGCTGTGGATGACGTTCCTCGGCATCGGGCCGGTGCTGCGGCTCGGCGGCCACATGGCGGTGGACACGCTTCAGCAGAAGCTGCCGCCAGCGGGGGCACGGATCGTGCGGGCGATCATCGTCGTGCTGCTGGGGGCCTTCATCGCCACGTTCGTCCGGCTCGGCGTGGTCTACACGGAACGCACCTGGGTGCAGTCCACGGCCATCACGGAAATCTCCTTCAGCTTCGTGGCGGCCGCCGTGCCGGTAGGCTTCGCGCTCGCCTTCTGGCACCTCTGCGCGGTGGCGGGCGGCTTCATCGCATGCGGCCGGCTGGAGACCTCCGCCGACCTCGATCCCGAACAGGCGGCCTCCCTATGATTGCCGGCGTGCTCTTCGGCGGGCTCACCGCCCTCATCATCCTCGGCATGCCCATCGCGTTCGCGCTCGGCATGTCCACGCTGCTGGCCGTGCTGGCCCAGGGGATGCCGCTGGTGGCGGTGGCGCAGAAGCTGCTGGCGGGGGCGGACAGCTTTCCGCTCATGGCCATCCCCTTCTTCCTTCTGGCCGCCGAGCTGATGACCAGCGGCGCGCTGGCGGAAGTGCTGCTGCGCTTCGCCGCCATGCTGGTGGGGCACAAGCGCGGCGGGCTCGGCTACACCAACATCCTCACCATCACCTTCTTCTCCGGCATCAGCGGCTCGGCGCTGGCGGACGCGGCCGGCCCCGGCGCCATCCTCATCCGCATGATGCGCCAGCAGGGCTACCCGGCAGCCTACGCGGCGGCGCTCACCGCCACCGCTTCCGTGGTCGGGCCGATCATCCCGCCCTCCATCATCATGATCATCTATGCCCTGCAGGACGAGAGCGTCTCCGTGCTCAACCTGTTCCTGGCGGGGATCATCCCGGGCCTGCTGATCTCCGGTTCGCTGGTGCTCTACAATTTCTGGGCAAGCCGGCGCCGCCATTTCCGGGCGGAAGGCTGCGCGCCCACGCTCCGGACCATCCTCCAGCAGGGGTGGCGGGCGCTGCCGGCGCTGCTGTTGCCCGCGCTGATCGTGGGCGGCGTCCATGGCGGGGTCTTCACCCCCACTGAAGCATCCGTGGCGGCGGTGTTCTACGCGCTCGCCTGCGGCTTTCTCGTCTACCGCACCCTCACCCTCGCCATGCTGCCGGCGATCCTGGCCCGGGCCGCCTTTCTCTCCGCGGCCGTGCTGCTCATCGTCGCCATGTCCTCGGCCTTCGCCTGGGTGCTGACGGTGGTCCAGGTGCCACAGGCGCTGTCCCAGTGGATCGGCGGGCTCGGGCTGCCGCCGCTGGGCTTCCTCCTGGTCATCAACATCTTCCTGCTGCTGTTCGGCATCTTCATCGAGCCGCTGCCGGCGGTGATGGTTCTGGCGCCCATCCTCGCCCCCATGGCGGCCTCGCTCGGCATCGACCCGACGCACTTCGCCATCATCGTCATCGTCAACCTCACCATCGGCATGATCACGCCCCCGGTGGGCGGGCTGCTGTTCGTCACCGCCCTGGTGGCGAAGGTCTCCATGTCGGAGCTGAACCGCGAGCTATGGCCCATGCTGGCGGTCCAGATCGTTGTGCTGGCGCTGATCACGCTCGTGCCGGCGCTGAGCCTCGGTCTGCCGGCGCTGATGGGCAGCCATTGACACGCTGCCGGCCACCCGCAGCAACGATGGCTGCCCGTGCCGGTCGAAGGTCACATTCGAAAGAACAGGCGAGAACGAACATGAACGTCGGATTTATCGGGCTCGGGATCATGGGCGCTCCCATGGCCGGCCACCTCGTGACGGGCGGACATACGCTCCACGCCTACTCCCGCAGCGGCGTGCCCCAGACGCTGGCGGATGCGGGCGCGATCGCCTGCGCCAGCCCGGAGGAGGTCGCGCGTCGGGCCGACGTGATCTTCATCATGGTTCCGGACACGCCGGATGTCGCCAAGGTGCTGTTTGGTGAGGGCGGCGTCGCCGAGGGTCTCTCGGCAGGCAAGATCGTCGTCGACATGAGCTCGATCGCGCCGTTCGAAACCAAGGACTTCGCAGCGCGGATCAATGCGCTCGGCTGCGACTATCTCGATGCCCCGGTGTCCGGCGGTGAAGTCGGCGCCAAGGCGGCCTCCCTCACCATCATGGTCGGCGGGCCGGAGCGCGCATTCGCGACGGTGCGGCCGCTGTTCGAGCGCATGGGCAAGACCATCACGCTGGTCGGCGGCAACGGCGACGGCCAGACCACCAAGATCGCCAACCAGATCATCGTGGCGCTGACCATCCAGGCGGTGGGCGAGGCGCTGCTGTTCGCGTCCAGGGCGGGAGCCGATCCGGCCAAGGTCCGCGAGGCGCTGATGGGCGGGTTCGCCGGCTCGCGCATCCTCGAGGTGCATGGCGAGCGCATGGTGAAGCGGACCTTCGCCCCCGGCTTCCGGGTCGAGCTCCACCAGAAGGATCTGAATCTCGCCCTTGCCGGGGCGCGCCAGCTGCAGATGTCGCTGCCGGCCACCGCGATCGCGCAGCAGCTGTTCAGCGCCTGCGCAGCGCACGGCGGCTCGGCCTGGGATCATTCGGCGCTCGTGAAGGCGCTGGAGCTGATGGCGAACCACACGGTGTCACCCGACGCGCTCGATAACGCCTGACAGCGCGGTTCATGGCCTTCGCGCAAGCGAGCGCGTCGGCGATCGCGGTCGCGGATGATGCGGAACGGCAGGGATACATGCGAATACTGATACTCGGCGCCGGCGGCGTTGGCGGTTATTATGGCGGTCGGGTTCTGGCCGCGGGTGGCGATGTCGCCTTCCTCGTGCGCGAAAAGCGAGCCGAGCAGATCGCGCGCGACGGGCTCGTCATCCGCAGCCCCAAGGGGGATACCCAGCTCAACGCCCCGACGCTGCGCGCGGCGGATCGCCCGTTCGACGTGGTGATCCTCGCCTGCAAGGCCTATGACCTTGAGAGCGCAATGGACGCCATTGCTCCGGCGGTCGGTCCGGACAGCCTGGTCCTGCCCTTGCTGAATGGACTATGCCATCTCGACGCACTCGATGGCCGCTTCGGCCGGTCGAGGGTGCTCGGCGGCCTTGCGCACATCGGCGTGGTGCTGAATGAGGCCGGCCACATCGAGCATCTGAACTCGCTCGAATTCTTTGCCCTTGGCGCGCGCGACGAGATCCAGCAGGCCCGGGTCGAGGCCTTGCACGACATTCTGGGCCGGGGCGGCTTTGCGCCTCGGCTCAGCTCCTCGATCATGCAGGACATGTGGGAGAAGTTCGCCTTTCTCGCCACTTACGCCGGCATCACATGCCTGATGCGCGCGCCGATCGGCGTGATCTGCGCCACCACGGACGGGCGGGATCTCGCCCTGGCGATGTTCGAGGAGTGCGCGCGCGTCGCCATCGCAGCCGGCCACCCGTTGCGCTCTGCGTTCGTGGAGGAATCCCGCGCGACTCTCGGCGACCGGAAGTCGTCTGGCACATCATCCATGATGCGCGACATGCTGCGGGGCGCCCGCACCGAGCACGAGCACATCGTCGGCGACATGCTGCGACGGGGCCGCAGAGCGGGCATATCCATGCCGCTGCTGTCAGTCGCCTATGCCAGCCTCCAGGCCTACGATCACCGACGTCAGGGATGACCGGAGCGGCGCCAAGCGACCGAGTGCGAAGCGCCCGCATGTGCCCGGGGTTTCGGCGGGTGCGTGGCCCCGATGATGCCGTCCGCCCCCGGTCGCGGAACGGTGCCGCGCGCTCATCCCTCGCCATGATCGACGGCCTCCATGCACATGCGCCGGCATGCCGCGATGATCGCCCGGGTGCGGAGCCGATCAGGTCGTCGGTGTCGCTGAGGCTTGCCTGACGACGACCGTCTCGTCCGGCATCAGGACGCGGCCGTCCTGGGCGCGGACCTCCACAGGTGTCACGGGCAGTCCGTCGCGCCTGTCGACGAGGCGCACGTGTTCCTCCCCGGCGGTGAAGCAATAATCCTCCCCCCATTGCCGCAGCGCGACCAGGAGAGGAAACAGGGCGCGGCCTTTTTCCGTCAGGACATACCGGTGATAGGGGCTGTCCTCGTCCGGCACCATCTTGAGAATATTGTGCGAGACAAGGTTGCGCAGTCGATCTGAGAGGATGTTCTTCGCAAGTCCGAGATTCTTGTGAAACTCGCCGAACCGGCTGAGCCCGTCGAACGCATCCCTGACAATCAGAAGCGCCCACCAGTCGCCGATGGCGTCGAGCGGTCGCGCGACGGGGCACGACGCGGATTTGTGGCTCTTGCGCGCGGCCATGGAATGCTCCTGCTCGCCCCGTTGGTTCCTCACGGAGATATCGGTTGCAATGTGAAACTTCAAGCGGTAGGGAGGCGTGGTTTCAATACAAAACCACATGGCCAGCCGCCTGGAGCCCCCCATGACGCTGCACCGACACATCGATCTCGATGGCCTTCGCCTGTTCTATCGCGAGGCCGGCGATCCCGACCGGCCGACCCTGCTGCTGCTGCACGGGTTCCCGGCCTCTTCCTTCATGTTCCGCGATCTCATCGGTCGGCTTGCGGGCGACTTCCACCTCATCGCGCCGGACTATCCCGGGTTCGGCTACAGCGCCGCGCCCGACCGCGCGGCGTTCGGCTACACGTTCGATCGCCTCGCGCAGGTGATCGAGGCGTTCACCGAGCGTCTGCGGATCGGCAGCTACTGGCTGTACATGCAGGATTTCGGCGGCCCGGTCGGCTTCCGCCTCGCCACGCGGCACCCCGAGCGGGTGCTCGGCCTCATCGTGCAGAATGCCAACGCCTACGAGGAGGGGCTTCCCGACAGCTTCTGGGCCCCGGCAAAGGCGTTGTGGGCGGATCGCAGCGCGGAAAACGCCCGGCGCATCCGCGAGGCGGCCATCTCCGACGACGCCCTGGCCTGGAACTACACCCACGGCGTGCGCGACATTGAGGCCATCAGCCCGGACAGCTGGGTGCTACAGCAAGCGCTTCTGGACAAGCCCGGCGCGCGCGAGATCATGCTCGATCTTCTGTACGACTACGGCAGCAATCCGCCGCTCTACCCTATCTGGCAGCAGTATTTCCGAACGCATCGTCCGCCGGTGCTGATTGTCTGGGGCGAGAACGACGTCATCTTTCCAGCGAGCGGGGCGCATCCCTACCTGCGGGACCTGCCGGACGCCCGGTTGCACCTGCTCGACACCGGCCATTTCGCCCTGGAGGAAGACGGCGCCCTGATCGCCCGCCACATCCGCGCCTTCGTCGGAGCGTGAGCGATGCGCCACCCGTTCACCGAGCCGGACGGTCTTTCATCTGCCGGCAGATTGATGTTCGCGCTGGCGAGCGGGCTTGCGGTCGCCAACGTCTATTATGCGCAGCCGCTGATCGACACGATCGCCCAGGAGGTCAAGATCAGCCGCGCCGTCGCGGGCGTCATCATCAGCGCGACGCAGATCGGCTATTTCCTCGGCCTCCTCTTCATCGTGCCGCTCGGCGACATCCTGAACCGGCGGCGGCTTCTGCTGTGGCAGACGGCGCTGCTGGGGCTGGCCCTGTTCATACCCGCGATCGCGCCGAACGCCGCCACCCTGCTGGCGGGCTTCGGCGTGGTCGGGCTGCTGTCGGTGATCGCCCAGACCTTCGTGGCCTACGCGGCCGACATCGCCTCGGAACGCACGCGCGGGCGCGCCGTGGGCATCGTCACCACCGGCATCATTCTCGGCATTCTCCTGGCGCGCACGGTTTCGGGCGCGCTCTCGGACCATGCGGGGTGGCGCTCCGTCTTCCTCGTCGCAGGCGCGCTCACGCTGGGGTTGCTGCTGGTCCTCGCGCGGATCGTCCCGCAGGACAGGCGGCCACCGGCGCCGCTCGGCTACGGGGCGCTCGTCACCTCCACCCTCGGGCTGTTCGTGCGCAGCCGGGAGCTGCGCATCCGCGCCACCATCGGGTGCCTGATCTTCGCCACCATAACCATGCTGTGGGCGCCCATGGTGCTGCCGCTGAGCGCGCCGCCGTGGTCGCTCTCCCACACGCAGGTGGGCCTCGTTGGGCTCGCGGGAGCCATGGGCGCGCTCGGCGCGACCTTCGCCGGGCGTCTGGCTGATCGGGGGCACGCCAACCGGGTCACCGGCATCGGCCTCGGCCTCATGCTGGTCTCATGGACGCCGATCGCGATGCTGGACCGCTCGCTGTCCGGGTTCCTGCTCGGCGTGCTGGTCATCGACTTCGCGCTGCAGAGCGTCCACGTCTCCAACCAGGCGCTCCTTCACCAGTCCGGGGCGGGGGCACGCGGGCGGCTCACGGCGGCCTACATGCTGCTGTATTCGGTGGGATGCGCGGTCGGCTCCCTCCTCTCCACCGTCATATTCGCCGTGGGCGGATGGATCGGGGTCTGCGCGGCCGGTGGCGTCATGAGCCTTGTCGCGCTGGCGTTCTGGGTGATCGCGACCCGGCCGGACGTGCGCGTGCGCCTGCGCGGCCGGACGCCGAAGGCCGGCGCGCGCCCCTAAGCTGCCGCAGCACGGCGCAGGCCGGGCCGGGCCGGAGGGCTGCGGCCCCCGGACGACGCGTCTCCCTCATGCCCTGGCGGTGTCCGGTCGCTCGTCCTCGGCACATTCCAGCCGGTCGCGTCCGAGCTGCTTGGCGCGATAGAGCGCCTTGTCGGCGGCGGCGAGGGTTTGCGTGAAGCGTTCGCCGGCCACGTCGCCGTGGGCGAGGCCTCCGCTGGCGGTGATGACGAGGGAGAGCTGGCCGCGGGCGCGCTCCGAGAAGTCGTGGCGCAGCCGATCCGACAGGCGCCGCAGATCGGGCAGGTTCCCGCCGGGACAGACGAGGACGAACTCCTCGCCGCCGATGCGCGCCGCGATCTGGCCGGGGCAGAGGTGGCGCGAGAGCGTCTCGGCGAACAGGGCGATGACCTGGTCGCCGCAGGCGTGGCCATGGGTGTCGTTGATGCTCTTGAAGCGGTCGATGTCGAACACGGCGACGCCGGCCTCCCCGCTCAGCTCCGCCATGCTGGCAAGCAGCGCGCGGCGGTTGGGCAGCCCGGTCAGCGGATCGGTGAACGCCTGCTGCCGGTGGGCGCGGACGAGACGCTGCTGGTTCAGCGCCAGCGTCAGCGCGCCGAGGGCGGGAATGGACGCCACGATCAGAACGAGGCCGGCGGTCTGGGCCCAGTTCTGCGGCGGGCCGGGCATCACCGCCTTGCCGTCCAGCGCCACCAGCGCGGCCCGCGGCAGGAACGAGAGGGCCATCACGAAATAGAAGGCGGAGAGGCTGATGAGCGTTCCCGGGGCCTCCCGGCGCGCGGTCCAGAAGTTGAACGCGGCGAGAAACAGCAGGGCCGCGGCGCACAGGAAGCCGACCACGAAGCCCACGCCATTGTAGCCGAGCGCATGCGGCGGGGCGGTCAGGCCGATGGTGATGGCGGCGGCGGCGATGACCACGCGCGCGGGCGGCGCGTCGTGCCGGAACTGCCACGCTGTGCCGTGGAGGGTGGACAGGCCGCCGAGCAGGAACACATAGGCGCTGGTGACGAGCCAGACCTGCGGGGTGTGCGCATAGAGGGCGGAGAGCACCGTGCTGATCGCCACCAGCAGCGCCCCGAGCCCGCATGTCAGCAGGAACCCGTCCTGCCGGGATGTCGCCCAGGCGGCGAACAGGACGACGCTGATGCCGGCCGTGGAGAAGAAGATCGCGAGAAGGAGCGATGAAAAGTCGAGCACCCCTTCCTCCGATGCGATCGGGGATCGAGGCGCCATGCGGCATGCCCCTGCCGAACGGAATACCCGGTGCCCGCCCGTGCTGCAATCTCGACGTGTGGCCGGTGGCAGGACGCCGCAGCCGGGGATGTGCGCCCGCCGGCCCGGGCCGGAGCCGCGCGGCCATTCCGCGCGCGGATCGCGAGCCCGCGGACCGCCGGGAGCGTCGCCGGGCGCCCCGCTTCGACGACCGTGCATCCGGCGCCGGATGCAATTCACCCGTGCGCTCCAGTTTAGAACGGCTTAAAGTGAGGGCCAGCCTTCCGGTAACGGCAGCGGCATTCCGCATGCGGCCAGTTCCGGAGGGGCCGATGAACCCGAGGATCCCACTTCCGGCGCGCTGCTCCCGCTCGCGCCGGAAAGCCGCCGAGCAAGGCCAAGCGCGTCCCAGATGCCGAGCACCAGCAGTCCGAACACGTTCGAAAACCTGGTGGACCTGATCTACGAATCCGCCGCCAACCCCGCCGTGTGGGAGAATACGCTCCAGCAGGTGGCGGAGCGGGTCGGGTCGTTCGGCGGATTGCTGTTCCTGCTGCGGGAGGCCCGCACCCGCTGGGTGGCTTCGCCCGGGGCGGCCGAGCTGTGGGAGGGCTTTCGCGCCGGAGGATGGCTGGAGCGGAACGCCCGGGCCACGCGCCTGCTGGGCCACGATCACACCGGCTGGGTCCACGACCTCGACCTGTTCACGCTCGAGGAGCTCGACCGCGAGCCGGTCTATACCGAGTTCTTCCGCAAGATGGGCGCCGGCTGGGGAGCGGGGACCGCCATCGACCTGCCGGATGGCGACAGCATCTTCTTCACCATGGAGCGGGCCTACGCGAAGGGCCCGTTTCCCGCGCGCGAGATCGCCGTGCTCGACAGCCTGCGGCCGCATCTGGCGCGCGCCGCCTATCTGTCCATGCGCCTGGAGCTGACCCACGCGCAGGCCACGGCGGCGGCCCTGTCCGCGGTCGGCACCGCCGCCGCGGTGGTCCGCCCCAGCGGCCGGCTGCTGGCCGCCAATGCGGAGCTGGAAGCGCTCATCCCGCACATCTTCCAGGACCGGCGCGACCGGCTGATGCTCGCCAGCAAGGCGGCCGACGGGCTCTTCGCCGCCGCGCTGGAGCGGCTGTCGCTGAAGCAGGGGCTGGCCGAGGTGGCGTCCATTCCCATCAAGGGCGCGGAGGGCGGCGCGCGCGGGCATGTGGTGCATCTCCTGCCCGTGCGACGGTCCGCGCACGACATCTTCGTCGGGGGCTCCTGCATCGTGATCGCCACGGCCGTCGGCGTCGCCGCCGCGCCCCGCGCGACGCTGCTGAGCGTGCTGTTCGACCTGACCCCGGCGGAGGCGCGGGTGGCGGGGGCCATCGCCAGCATGAAGACACCGGAGCAGATCGCGCGCGAGCATGGCGTGTCGCGGGAAACGGTGCGCAAGCAGATGAAGGCCATCTACGACAAGACCGGGATGCGCTCCCAGTCCCTGCTCGCCCAGCTGATCGGCGGCGTTGGCGTGGTGGCGCGACTTTGACAGCTTGGCCGGAGCCTCACCCGGTCGGGGCATGTGGCAGCGCAGCGCGCGGGCTAGATTGGCGTGTACCGTCGCCGCCAGCTCGCCCGGGCTTGAGGATCGCCATGTCGCCGCACACGAAACATGCCGCCGGTGGAGCGAGGCCGCGCCGGGAGCGCCTGCTCCCGCTCGCGCCTGGCGTCCCCGATCGGGAGCCCTCGGTGGTGTACCTGATGGGCCGGCATCTGCCCGGGGGCGGACGCTGGCATCCGCGGGAGGAGGGTCCCGAAGCCCCGCAGGGGGACATGGAGACGCCGCCCCGCGCGCCCGTTCTGGTGGCGATCCTGGCGTCGCTCTCGGGGGCGGTCTGCGGCTTCGTCCTGGCGGGCCGCCTCACGGCTGCGGCCATCGGTTTCCTGTTCTGCCTCGTGGGCTTCTGCGGCGGGTTCCTCGCCCGGGGGCTGATGTCCGAGCAGGATGCCCCCGGCGACTGAGCAGCTTGCCATCGGGTGGTCGCTCCGTGACGCGAAGCATCCCGTCACAATCAGCGGGCGGATGCCCACGGGATGGATTCAATCAGGCGGGATCGCGCATTAGGATGCCGGCAGCCGGTTCGGTCCGTCAGCGGGAGCCTCCAGGATGCCAGCCATGTCCAGCTCCACCATCGGCGCGCCCCCCAGAGGGGCGGCCCGATGATCGCGAAAGGCGTGCGGGCCGGGGCGGTGACGCAGCGTGTGTGGGGAGCGCTGGCGGTGGCTCTCTGCCTGCTTCTGACGATGCCGGCGGCGGCGGGTGAGGGCGCCCCCGTGCCCCGGACTGCGGTGGGCGAGCGTGCCGCCACCGCACCTGAAGGCTATGTGGGCTCGCGCGCCTGCGCATCCTGCCACGCTGCGGAAGCGCAAGCCTGGGCCGCTTCCCACCACGCCAGGGCGATGGCGCCGGCGGACGCGCGAACCGTGCTGGGCGATTTCTCGGGCGTGACGGCAACCCACGGCGCCAGCTCGGCGCGATTCCTGAAGGAGGGCGAGCGCTTCCGCGTGGAGGCGGAGGGCAGGGACGGGCGGCCCGCCACCTTCGAGGTCACGCACACCTTCGGGCTGACGCCGCTCCAGCAATATCTCGTCGCCTTTCCCGACGGCCGGATGCAGGTGCTGCCCTGGGCCTGGGACAGCCGTCCGAAGGCGGACGGCGGGCAGCGCTGGATCCATGTCTACGAGCAGGAGATCCGCGCCGGCGACCCGCTGCACTGGACCGGCCCGCTGCAGACCTGGAACCACATGTGCGCGGAGTGCCACTCCACCGCGCTCACCAAGGGCTATGATCCGGCCGCCGACACCTACGCCACCCGCTTCTCCGAGGTGAGCATCGGCTGCGAGAGCTGCCACGGTCCCGGCGCCGGCCACCTGGCCTGGGCCAGCGGCACGCCGCGCCCGGACGTGCCGCTGAAGGGCTTCGTCTCGGCCTTCGCCCGGCGCCAGCCGGTGGATTTCACCCCCGCGCCCGACACCGGCAGTCCGCGCACCTCCGCCGCGCGCCCGGCCGGCGACGAGGTGGAGATGTGCGCGCGCTGCCATTCCCGCCGCGGCATCGTCTCGGAGGACTGGCGGCCGGGGCGCCCGCTCATGGACACCCACGCGCCAACCTTCCTGTCCGAGGGGCTGTTCGAGGCGGATGGCCAGATGCGCGACGAGGTGTTCAACGACCACCTGTTCAAGCAGTCCAAGATGTACGCCCGCGGCGTCGTCTGCACCGACTGCCACGATCCCCACTCCGGCCGGCTGAAGGCGGAAGGCGCGCAGGTCTGCGCCCAGTGCCACGCGCCGGACACGTTCGCCGCGCGCGCCCACACCGGCCATCCCGACGGTCCGGGGACGCCGGACTGCATCTCCTGCCACATGCCCGAGCGCACCTACATGCGCGTGGACCGGCGGCACGACCATTCCTTCCGCATTCCGCGCCCGGATCTCTCCGCCCGGCTCGGCACGCCCAACACCTGCAACGCCTGCCACGTGGACCGCACGGCCGAATGGGCGGCCGAGGCCGTCGCGCGCTGGCACGGCCCGGCCCGCAAGGGGTTCCAGACCTATGCGGAGGCATTCCACGCGGCGCGCGCGGGCGATCCCGCGGCGCGGGAGCAGCTGATCGCCATCGCCCGGGACGGCGCCGTGCCGGCGGTGGCGCGGGCCACGGCGCTCGACGAGCTGGCGCGCTTCCCCTCCCGTGCCACCGCCGAGGCGCTGGAGAAAGGGCTGGCCGATCCGGACCCGCTGGTGCGCGTGGCCGCCCTTCGCGCCGTGCAGGGCGAGCCGCCGGCCGCGCGCTGGCGCCTCGCCGGCCGGCTGCTGGACGATCCGGTGCGCGCGGTGCGCCTCGCCGCCGCCCGCGCGGTGGCGGACGTGCCGGCCGGACGCCTGCCGGAGCCGGACGCGAAGCGCCTGTCGACCGCGCTCGCGGCCTACGAGGCGGAGCTCCTGCTCAATGCCGATCGTCCCGAGGGGCGGGCGAACCTTGCCACCTTCCGGCTGGCGCAGGGCGATGTCGCGTCCGCCGAGCGCGAGCTGAAGGCGGGGCTTGCCATGGAGCCCGGCGCGTCCGCGCTGGCGGTCAACCTGGCCGATCTGTACCGCCTGCAGGGCCGGGAGGCCGATGCCGAGGCGGTGCTGCGCGCGGCGCTGGCCCGCTCGGGCGATCCCGCGCCCATCCACCATGCCCTCGGCCTCGCGCTGGTGCGGCAGAAGCGCATGGCGGAGGCCATGCCGGAGCTGGCGGCGGCCGCGCGCCTCGCGCCGGGCAATCCGCGCTTTGCCTATGTGGAGGCGGTGGCGCTGCGCTCGGCCGGGGACGAGGCGCAGAGCCGGGCGGTGGTGGCGGAGGCCCTCGCCCGCCATCCGTACGACGTGGGCCTGCTCGGCCTCGCGCTCAACGACGCCATGGGCCGCCGCGACCTGCCGGCGGCGCGCGGCGCGGCGGATCGCCTCTCCCGCATGCGGCCGGACGACCGCGAGGTGCGGGATCTCTCCGCCCGCCTGCAGGGCGACCCGCGGCCGCGCTAGCCGAGACAGGGCAGGCCGGCGGCACGGGGGCGCGTCACTGGCAGTCCCGGCGAACCGGGCCGGGATGGATCGAGGGACCGTCCGGCCGATGGCCGGCGGCGCGCGCGGAGGACGTTGCGCGGCGCGTGGTGCCGGCGCCCTCCCGCCTGAATGCCGGACGCGTGGATCACAGGGGCGTCACAGCCGTGCCATCCGGATGGACGCGCGGCACAACCGTGGCTAGAAACCCGGCGGGAAGGCGGCTGGGGGGCGGCGCTTCATCCCGGGAGCGGAACAAGGGGGCGGGGCCATCGGGCACCGCGCCGTCAGGGAGCGCGACCTTCGATGCCTTCGACACACCCGGGCGGGCCCCGGCGGAACCTCCCCCTGACCGCGTCCCGGCCCTCCCTGCTCCCGAACGGCTCCGACAGCGAGCTGCGCGCGCTGATCACCGACATGATGTCCCTGGTCTCCACCGCGCTCGAGGTGCGCAACCGGTTTGGCGCGCTGATCGGCGTGTCGGGCACGCAATACCTCATCCTCAATGCCATCGCCCGGCTCGGCACGCGCCAGCCGGACCTCGGCATCAACGCGCTCGCGGGCTATCTCCGGCTGTCCGGCACCTTCGTCACCAACGAGGTGAACCGGCTGGTGGCGGCCGGCCTCGCCACCAAGGCGGTCAACCCGAAGGATCGCCGCCGCGTGGTGCTGGGGGTGACCGACGAGGCCGTGCGGCGCCTCGCCGAGCTGACGCGCATCCAGAGCCCGGCCAACGACACTTTCTTCGATCTCACCGCGTACGAGTTCCGCATGCTGCGCACCCTGCTGGCGCGCCTCGCCGCCGGCGGCGACCGCACGCTGCTGCTGATCGAGCACCTGGCCCCGGACGGGACGCTCGATTCCCTGCGCTGAGCGGGCGGGGACCGGGCCGCCTACAGCGTCAGGCGCGCCTTCATGGCGCCGCCGGGGCGGGTCTCCACCACGCGTCCGTCGCTCATCTCCACGATGCGGTCGAAGATGTCCGACCAACGCGGATCGTGGGTGACGACGCATACCGCCACCCGGTGCTCGTCCGCGAGCTTTCGGAACGCCTCCATCACCTGCCGGCCGCGCACGCCGTCGAGGGCGGCGGTGGGCTCGTCGGCCAGCAGCAGCACCGGATCGTTGGCGAGCGCGCGGGCGATGGAGACGCGCTGCTGCTCGCCGCCGGAGAGCTGGGTGGGGTAATTGTCCTCGCGGTGGTCGAGGCCGAAGCGGGCGAGCAGCTCGCGCGCCTTCGCCCGGGCTGCGCGGGGCCGCACGTCGTTGATCTCCAGCGCCACCTGCACATTCTCCAGCGCGGTGAGGAAGGGGATCAGGTTCGCCTTCTGGAAGATGAAGCCCACATGGGTGCGGCGGAAGTCGCGCAGGCTGTTCAGGCGGGTGCCGGCATCGGCGATGGGCGTGTCGCGGAACAGCACATGCCCGGTGCTGGGCGGCTCCAGCAGGCCGGCGATCATCAGGAAGGTGGTCTTGCCCGAGCCGGAGGGGCCGACGATGCCGGTCAGCTCGCCCGCCCGCAGCGCCAGCGACATGTCGGCGAGGGCCGTGACGGTATTGGCGCCTGTAAGATAGGTCTTCGAGGCGCCGCGCACCTCCATCACCACATGGCTCGGCCAGTATTGCGCGGTCACGCCAGCACCTCCTGCGCCCGAACCCGCATGGCGCGGCGGATGGCGAACCAGCTGGCACCGAGGCTGATGACGAGCAGCGACAGGCCGATGCCGGCCAGATCCTCCGGCAGCAGCAGCACGGTGCGCGGGAAGTTCGGATAGAGCGTGAAGGAGATAGCGAGCGCCACCGAGAAGCCCAGCGCGCCGATCCACAGCGCCTGCTGCACGATGAGCCCGATGATGACCCGATCGCGCGCGCCGATCAGCTTCAGGAGCGCGATCTGGTTTATCTTCTCCAGAGTCAGCATGTAGATGGTGAGGGCGATGATGCTGCCGGCCACCAGCAGCGTCATGGCGGTGAAGGCGAGGATCTGCACGCGCAGCCGCCACAGCCGCCCGTCCAGCAGCATCAGCTGCTCCTCTTCCTTGGTCAGCACCTCCACGTCGCCCCAGGCGCGGATCTTGTTCTTCACCACCTGCGGGTCGGCGTTGGGCTTCAGCTCCACCATCACCGCCGCCAGCGCGCCGCCGTCGCCGAGGCCCATGCGCGAGCGGCCCTTGGCGACGCGGTTGAGCAGCACCGCTTCGGAAGGGAGCACGCGGTTGATGGCCTGCGCATCCGGGATGGTGACGAAGAACATGCCGTCGCCGCCCATGTCCACCTGCCCGCGGGTGAGGCCCACCACGGTGTAGTCGTCGTGGCCGAGGCGGATCACGTCGCCCACCAGGAGGCCGGTGGACTGGTCGGCGATGGCCTCGTAGCGGGTGGAGCGGAACAGGCGGCCGTCGATGAGCGGGATCCAGCTGGCGCTGTCCTTCGGATAGTCGACGCCGGTGACGGCGAGGCGCACGCTCTTGCCGTTGATCTCGTATTGCTGGTTGTATTGGATGAAGCGGCGCGACGCCTGCACGCCGGGCACGCCCTCCACCCGCCGGTCGAGGCTGGAGGGCACGGCGGAAGTCTCCGCGAACGGGCCGGCGCGGCCGCCTTCCACCACCCACAGATCGGCGCCGATGTCGTTGATGATGAGCAGGGCCTCGTGGACGATGCCGCGATAGAGGCCGATCATCCCCATGGTGGCGCCGAGCAGCAGCCCGATGCCCACCGCCGTCAGGGCGAAGCGCAGCATCGAGAACCGCATGTCCTTCAGGGCGATGTTCATGCCCCGCGCCTTCCTCGCCCCGGCGGGCGTCTCGTGGTCATGGCGTCCGCGTCACCCTCGGGTCACGTCATCATCTGCTCACTTCACCTCGGTGCCGAGCTCGACCGGCTCGAACGGATAGCGTCCCGTCGGCGACAGCACCACGTCACCGGCGGCGAGGCCGCGCGTGACCTCGATGTTGGTGCCGCTCACGTAGCCCAGCGACACCGGCGTCCACGCCGCCCGCCCGCGCCGCGCGAGCCAGACGCCCGCCCGCCCGTCGCGCCGGCTGACGAAGCCTTCCGGCACGCCGATGGCGACCGCCGGCGACTGGGCCTCCACCGCCACGTTGGCGCGCTGGCCCATGGCCCAGCTTTCCGGAAGAGCATCGAGGGTGATGTCGGCGGTGAACTCCCGGGTTTCCTGATCCACCTGCCGCGACAGGCGCAGCACGTGGCCGGTCCAGACCCGGGAGGGGTCGGCGGCGAAGCGGATGCGCGCCGGCTGCCCCGGCTTGATGGAGGAGCGGGCGGATTCGTCGAACCGCGCCGAGAGGATGATGGAGGACAGCTCCACCACCTGCATCAGGTTGGCCCCCGGCAGCAGCAGGTCGCCGGGATTGCGCTCGCGCGAGATCACCACGCCGTCGAGCGGGGCGGTGATGGTGGCTTCGGCGAGGCGCGCCTCCAGCACCTTCACGTTGGCCTGCTGGGCGAGGAGCTGCGCCCGCGCCCGCTCGATGCCGGCCTCGGCGCGCGCGAGGTCCGCCTCCGCCTGCCGGAAGGCGCTCTCGGCGTTGGTCAGCTCGGCCGGGGAGATGGCGTTGGTGCGGGCGAGCGTGGTGCGTCGCTCGAACTCGATCTTGGCCTTGTCGAAGGCGGCGACCACGCGGTTGCGCTCGCTCTCCGCCTCGTTGATGCCGCGGGAGGCGGCGGTGGCCTCGGCCTGGGCGGCAGCCAGCTGGTTCTGCAGGTCCGCCGCCTCAAGGCGCGCCAGCACCTGGCCGCGCTTGATCTCGTCGTTGCGGTCGGCCTCGATGGCCTTCAGGAAGCCCTGGATGCGGCTCGTCACCACCACGCGGTTGATGGCGTCGAGGATGCCGGGGCCGTTGATCTCCAGGCTCATGGGGCGCGGCTCCACCCGGTGCCACGCCGCCTTGCCCGGGAAGACGTAGAAATAGGCGCCGTAGCCGCCGGCGAGGATCACGATGGCCATCACCGCGGCGAACCGCCGCCAGCCGGCGGAATGATCCGTCTCGGTGAGCGAGGGGGGCAGGGGCTGCGGCTTCACCGCCGCCGCCCCGCCATCGCCGCGCCCGCGCATTCCCGTCTGGAAGGGGTGGGGGTGCCGGTCACGCGGTTTCCTCCTCTTGCGTTTCCTCGATCACGGCGCAGTCGCCCCCCACACCCATGCGATCGAGGATCTCCTCGAGGAAGCCGCGCCCTTCCGCCTGCGTCAAGGCGGTGCGGTCGAAGCCGATGCGGTAGGCGAGGCCGTCGGCGCTCTGGAAGGAGCGCACGTCGATCTCGTTGATCATGTAGCGCAGCAGTCGCGTGGACAGCGGCGCCACCTTGATGAGGCCGAGGTCCAGCTCCTCCGCCTTGCCCTGCCGCTGCAGCGTGGAGGTGGTGGCGCCGCGGGCGAAGCGCTCCGGCGCCTGCATGCCCACCATGTAGAGGCTGAGGTAGGAGCCCTTGCCCACCAGCTCGTCGTGCAGCGGCCCGTCGCCGCAGGTGTAGTCGAACGGCACGTAGGGCATGGAGCGGTTGATCTGGTCGGAAAGGCTGGCCGCCAGATCCTCCAGCTTCGGCATGCGGCGGGCCGGGGCGCGCAGCAGGGTGGTGCCGGCGACCCAGGTGATGAAGTTCTGCAGCCGGCGGTCGGTGCGCATGGCCACCGGCACGCCCACCATCACGTCCTCCCGGTCGCCGCGGGCGGCGAGGGTCTGGGTGTAGGCGGCGAGAAGGAGGGATGTCTCCGTGACGCCGGAGCCGCGGGCCCGGGTCTGCATCCGCTGCTGCCCCTCGGCGGTGAGGAAGGCGAAGATCTCGCCCGCCGGGCCGCCGTGGGTCAGGTCCAGGTTGGGGGCGAGGCCCTTGGCCTTGCGGCCGAAGTCCGGCAGCTGGGGCGGGTCGTCGCCGTAGAGGTCGCGCAGGTAGGCATTGCGCTCCGCCATGAAGGCGGCGTCGGTGGCGCGCTCGAAATCGTTCACATATTCGGCGACGCCCATCTCCGCCTGCGGCAGCGGCAGGCCGAGGAACGCCTGGAACAACTGCTCCACGAACACGCCGAGCGACCAGCCGTCGAACACCGAGTGGTGCCCATGGGCCACCACCACGTCGCCGTCGTCCGCGCCGCGCAGCACGGTGATGCGATAGGGCGGGTTGGAGAACGGGTCGAGCTCGTCGTCCAGCAGCCGGGCGAGGCGCGCGTCGATGGCGGCGGCGTCGGCGCCGGGCAGCTCCTCCACCACGATGGAGGGCTCGCCGGGGGGCAGGATGAGCGCGCGGGCCTGCCCGTCGTCACCCAGCACGAAGCGGGTGCGCAGGGCCTCCTGCTGCCCCTCCACCAGCCGCAGGGCACGCCGCAGGCGGTCGATGTCCATGCGGGGCGAGATGCGGAAGGCGCGGCCGATGGTCCAGAACACTCGGTAGGCGTGATTGGTCTCCGGCTTCACCAGCGAGCGCAGCAGCAGCCCCTGCTTCAGCGAGACGGGCACCTCGCGCTCGCCGCTGACCCGCACCGGGACGGATACCGGCGCGCTGGCCGGCGCCACCGCGGGCGCGGCGCGGCTTGCCGCGTGGTGCGCGGAGGCCGCCGGAGCGTGCCACGCGGTTCCGCCCACGGTGGCGGCGGCCCCGGTGAGGTCGGCGAGGGCGGTGGCGAGGGCGGCGACCAACGCACGGGCGGTGTCGTCGCCGAACGCCGCGGTGTCGAGGCCGAGCCGCAGGACGAGGCCGGCCTGGTCCGCCGCCGCGTCGAGCCGGATCTCGGCGAAGGGATCGCTGAGCGCCGCGAGCGGATCGGCGATGCCGAGACTGGAGGCCGCCTCCAGCGCCGCGCGGTCGCGGAAGGCGAAGCCCACCTGCCCGAGCGCCGCGCCGGCGGCATTCAGGCGCTGGGTGATCAGCGCCTCAACCGCCGCCGTGTCGAGGGCGCGGTGGTCGCGCATCATGGCAAGGCGCTGGCGCACCCGGCGCACCAGCCGCTCGGCCGGCGCGTCCAGCGTGTCGAGCAGCACCGGCACGCTGGTTGCGACCGGGCCGATCAGGCCGGCGGGCCGGGCGGCGTCGTGGCAGTCCACCACCAGCCGGTCGGCGCCGGTGACCGCCGCCAGCGCCCGCGCCAGGGCGGCGAGCAGGAGCGCTTCCTGCTCCTCGCCGGAGAGGGCGGAGAAGCCGGGCAGGGCGATGCGCGCGTCGAGATGGCCCACCGCGCCGCGATTGATGCCGAAGCCCGCGGGGGCGAGGGCGAGGGTGCGGCCGGGCGCCGGCAGCGCCTTCGGCGGCAGGCGCAGCACTTCCTTCCAGAACGACATGTGGCCGGAGTGGAGGGTGGTGCCCTCGGCCGGGCGCTCCGCTGCCGCGAAGGCGGTGAAGGGCGCGCCGGCGGGCGGCGCAGCGGCCGTGGCGGCAACCAGCGCCGCGAGGGCGAGGTGCGCAGAGAGCGGATCCGCGGCTGCCCGGTGGGCGCGGGCGTGCAGCGTCAGCGCTCCGTCTTCGGCCTTGGAGAGACCGAAGCGCCAGAGCGGGCCGGGCAGGGTCACGGGCGCGAGGCTCGCCGCGTCCTTCACCCATTCGAGGTCCGGCGCCTCGCCGATGACGACCGCGCCCTCGGCGGTGGCGGTGAGGCGCAGGGCATCCTGCGCGGCGGCAAGGCTCGCCAGCGCCTGGGCCAGCGCTTCGAAGCCGAGCGCGGGATCGCAGGGACGGGAAGCCGCCACCTCCAGCCCCGCGCGGGCGACGGTCGAGGTCATGGGCCGGGCGGCGAGCGCGAGCAGCGTCTCCTGCCGCACCAGCGGGCGGAAGGTGGCGCCGGCACCGGCGGATCCGCTCCCGGCGGAGCCGTCCGCTGCGGCGGCGGCGCTGGCGGCGCGCGCCTTCTGCGTCGCCTCGAAGGTGGCCGCCACCACGCCGGACAGGCCGGTGACGGTGGGCGTCTGCAGGAACTTGGCCACCGGGATGTTCACATCCACATGGGCCTCGATGCGGTTCTTCAGCTCGAACGAGGAGAGCGAATCGAGGCCGAGCTCCGACAGGCGCCGGTCCGGCGGGATGTCGGAGGGGGACACCTTCAGCACCTTCGCCACCTCGGAGCGGATGAGATCGGCCAGAAGGCCTTCCCACGCCTCGCGCGGGGCGGCGAGCAGCTCGGCCTGGATGCGCGAGCGGCCGCCCGCCCGCTGCGCCAGCAGCGGCTTCACGCGGGCGCTGCCGGCGGTGCGGGAGAGGGCACGGCCGATGGCGGCCCAGTCGGCGCGGGCGAAGCCGAGATTCTCCTCCTCCGCCCGCAGCATGGTGCCGAGCGCGGCGGCGGCCTCCACATCGGGCAGCGGCTTCATGCCGATGCTCTCGAGGTAGTTGCCCAGCGCCTCCGAGCGGGCGACGAAGCCCGACCCGGCGATGGAGCCCCAGGCGGCGGCGGAGCCCGCGAGCCCGCGCCCGCGGCGGAACGAGCCCATGGCGTTCAGCACCGAGTTGGCGGCGGTGTAGTTGGCCTGCCCCGGGCTGCCGAGGATCTGCGCCAGCGAGGAGAAACCGACGAAGAAGTCGAGGTCGGCGCCATGGGCCGTGACTGCGCGGTGGAGGTTCCACGCGCCGCCCGCCTTCGGGCGGATGACGCGGGAGATCTGTCCGGCATCCAGCTGGCTGACGAAGCCGTCCTGGATCACCGCCGCGCCATGGACGATGCCCTTCAGCGGCTTGTCGGACGCGGCATGGGCCGCGATCAGCGCATCCACGGCCGCGGTGTCCGTCACGTCGAGGGCGACCGGCACGATCTCGGTCCCGCGCGCGGCGATGGCGGCAAGGATGGGCTCGGCGGGCTCGTCCGGCGTGCCGTTGCGGCCGGCGAGCAGCAGGCGGCCGGCGCCGTTGCGGCTGAGGAAGTCGGCGACTGTGACGCCGAAGCCGCGCAGGCCGCCGGTGACGAGATAGCTCGCATCGGCGGAGAAGCGCATGGGCTGGTCGAGGTCGATCTCCACCGCCACCGCCGGCTCGTCGAAGGTGAGCACCACCTTGCCGATGTGCTGGGCCTTGGAGAACAGGCGCATGGCTTCCGCCGCGCGCGACACCGGGAAGCGGGTGGCGACCAGCGGCACGTAGCGGCCCTCCGCCACCTTGGCTTCCACCGCGCGGAGCAAGGCGGCGAGGCGGGCCGGACGCTCGTCGGCGATGGTGGAGAGGTCGATCACCGAGTAGGAGTTGTTGTAATACAGGGACTTGAGCCCGATGGGCTTGTCCTGCGCGAGGTCGCGCTTGCCGATCTCCACGAACCGGCCGAACGGCGCGAGGCATTCCAGCCCCTTGTCGATGCCGGCGCCGGAGAGGGCGTTCAGCACCACATCCACGCCGCGCCCGCCGGTGGCGGCGCGTACCCCTTCGGCGAACTCCAGGCTGCGGGAGTTCATCACATGGCTGATGCCGAGCTCGCGCAGGTAGTCGCGCTTGGCGTCCGATCCGGCCGAGGCGAGGATCTCGGCGCCGATGTCCCGCGCCACCTGGATCGCGGCGAGGCCCACGCCGCCGGTGGCGAGGTGCACCAGCACCTGCTCGTCGCCGGCGAGGCGGCCGATGTCCACCAGCGCGTAATGGGCGGTCATGAAGGCCGCGGGCAAGGTGGCCGCGTCCTCCAGCGGCACACTGTCCGGAACGTGCATCAGGAAGCGCGCGTCGGCGGCGGCGAAGCGGCGCAGGAAGCCCTTGCCCATGCCCATGACGCGGTCGCCCGGGGCGAAGCCGCTGATGCCCTCGCCCACCTGCCGCACCGTGCCGGCGAACTCCAGGCCGAGGTTGCGCCACCACGCGCCGGGGCCTTCTGCCTCGTCGGGCAGGATGCCGGTGGCGGCCATGATGTCGCGGAAGTTGAGGCCCACCGCCGCGACTTCCACCACCACCTCGCCCGCCTTGGGCTTGGGCATCGGGCACTCGCGCAGCACCACGTTGTCGATCAGCCCGGGGCTGGTCATGGTGACGGTGAAGTTGGCCTTCTCGCTGGCCGGGGCGATCACCCGGTGGCGCGGCGCGAGGCCCGACAGGGGCCCCTGCCGGAGACGCGGCGCCGAGCGCTCGGTGCCGCGCAGGACCAGCTCGGTCTCGTCGCTGTCCTCCAGCACCGCGCGGGCGAGGGCGGCGCTTTCCGCGAAGGCGGCAGCGTCCGCATCCACATGGCGGACCACGAACTCGGGGCATTCGTTGCCGATGGTGCGGGTGACGCCCAGCAGCGCCGAATCCGCGAGGCCCTCCGGCGCCATGGGGCCGTCGCCGGGCACCCGCCGGCTGGCGTGCCCCAGCACCACCAGCGCCGGGTGCAGCGGCGCGGCGCGCAGGCGGTCCATGGCCTGGCCCAGGGTGACGAGGCCGAAGGATGCAGCCTCCACCGCGGTCACCAGCGCTTCGGTGGAGAGGGTCTCCTCGGCACCGAGCCGGGTGCCGGCGGTGCCGGCGAAGACGATGCCGGCGAGCCCCTGCGGCGCGGCGAGCCTCTGCTCGACGAGCGCGGTGACGGCATCCGCCTGCATGGCGGTGAAGATGTCCGGCGCGAGGGTCTCCGAGGTCGCGCCCAGGCCGGCCAGCGCGGCGGCGAGCGGCGCGGTCTCGCCGGCATCGCCCGAGATCACGAGCCAATGACCGAGGCGCAGCGGCGTGTCCGGCTTGGCCGGCGCCGGCTCGAACGTCTCCTCGATCACCGTCGAGCCGCCCTCGCCGCCGGCCGCCTTGACCGCGCCGAGGGTCTTCACCTGCAGGTTCTCCACTGCCAGCAACGGCGTGCCATCCGGCGCGAAGACGCGGTAGATTCCGGTGTCGTCACGCGGGTCGGTGAAGAACTCGCAGATCACTTCCGGCGGCAGCGGGCCGGCCACCATCACCTTGCGGATGCCGATGGGCAGCATCAGCTTGTACTGGCCGGCGACGGCGTCTTCCTCTGGTAAAGGCTCACCCGGGATCCACAGGCCGGCCTCGACGTCGTCCACGATCAGTCCGGCCTGCAGCACCGAATCGAACAGGCCGGGGAAGGCGATGAAGCCGTCACGCTTGGCCGCCTCGGCGCTGGAGATGCGCGCCACCGCATGGCGCGGGCCGGGCAGCCACAATTCCTCCACCGCCTGGAAGCTCGGCCCGTAGTCGAGCCCGTGGCGGGCGGTGAGCCGGTAGAAGTCCTCGCGCGCGATGGCCGGCGCGGTGTCGAGGATGGCGCGGTCGAAGCGGGGGGCGGGCAAGGTGAAGGGGTGCTGCCAGCCATAGGCCTCCACCCGCAGGCGCCAGTCCTCCTCCGTGTCGCGCTTGAGGGAGGAGATGCGCAGCCGGTTGGTGATGGGGTCGAACGAGGTGCGCATCAGCACCACGTCGTCCGAGCCGATGGACAGGGCGTCGTAGATGCGGAAGTCGCGCAGCTCCACCGGCGCCTCGCCGAACAGCTCGCGCAGGGCGCCCGCCATCATCTCAACATAGCCGACGGTGGGGAACAGGCAGTCCCCGCCGGGACGGTGATCCGCCAGGAACTTCAGGCTCTTGAGCGTGATCTCGTTGGTCCACGAGGGCTCCGGCCCGGTCTCGCGCCAGCCGAGCAACGGGTGGCGGTCGCCGTCGAACAGGAACTGGCGCGCCTCCAGCGGCAGCTGCACCAGCCGCTCGGTGGCCCAGGGGCGGCGCGGCAGCGGCAGGTGCTCGTCGCGCGTGGCGCCCTCCATCCAGTCGAAGGAGACGCCGTTGACATAGAGCGTGGCCATGGAGCGGGACATGACGAGCCGGTCATCGCCCTGCCGTTCCAGCGAGGACACCGCCACCACGGAGGCGTTGCGCTCCTGCGCGATGCCGTGGATGAGCGGCGTGACGGTGCGGTGCGGCCCCAGCTCCAGGAAGGCGTCGATGCCGAGATCCAGGCAGAAGTCGATGGCCTTCTTGTAGCTCACCGGCTGGCGCAGGTTCTGCCACCAGTATTCGCTGTCGAAGCAGGTCTCCAGCACGCCCGTCACGGTGGAGACGATGGGCAGGGACGGCGGCTTCCAGGAAATCTCGCCGAGGCCGGCGCGGAAATACGCCTCGCAATCGTCGAGGTGGGGCGAGTGCCAGCCAAAATCCATGGTCAGGCGGCGGGCGGTCACGTCCGGATAGAGGCGGCGCACCTCGTCCAGCACGGCCTCCACGGGGGCTTCCATGCCGGTGATGGTCTGGGCGGTGGGGCCGTTGTAGGCGCCCACCACCACGGTGCCGTCGTCGGGCAGCAGAGGGGCGAGCTGGTCGTAGGTGATGCCCAGCGTCGCCATGGCGCCGCGCCGGGTGCTCTGATGCGGGATCAGGCCGCGGTGATAGATGATCTTCGCGCAGGTATCGAGGTCGATGCAGCCGGCGATGTGGGTGGCGGCCACCTCGCCGAAGCTGTGGCCCACCAGCAGCTCGGGGGTGAGCCCGCGCTCGCGCCACATGCGGTAGAGGCCGACCTGGTTGGAGAAGATGGCCGCCTGGGTCACGTCCGCGTCGTTGACCCGGCTCGACGCCTCGTCCCTGGTGATCTCCTCGATCACGGACCAGCCGGTGTAGGGCTTCAGCGCCTCGTCGAAGGTCTCGACGAAGCTGCGGTAGGTCCTGTCCTCTGTGAGCAGGCGGCGGGCCATGGCCCACCATTGGCCGCCCTGGCCGGAGAAGGTGAAGGCCAGGCGCCGCGGCCGGGCCCGGCCGGTGATGATGTAGGGCGCGATCGCCTCGTCGACGGGCGCGTCCGCGCCGAGCGCGAGGATGCGCAGCTTCAGCGGCAGGTCGTGCGCCCCGGCATCGGCCAGGATGGCGGCCCGCTCCGTCAGGTGGTCGCGGGTGTTCTTCAGGGCGCCGGAGAGGGTTTCGTAAGGCACGCGCTCCAGCGGGCCGCCCTCGTCCACCGCGTCGGCCAGCTCCTCCGCCCACAGGCCGAGCGCGGCCTTGCCGTTGGCGGACAGCGGGAGGAACACCGGTCCTTCGTCGGTCGCCGGGCGGGCGCGCTGATCGGCGCGGGGGCGCTTGCCGCTGCCGCGCCAGCCCTCCACCGCCACCGAGGCGTTGGTGCCGCCGAAGCCGAACGAGTTCACCACCGCGAGGCGCGCCTCGTTCTCCACGTCGTAGGGCATGGGTTCGACGGGCACGGCGAGGCCTAGCGCGTCGAACGGGATGTTCGGGTTGGGCGTGGCGAAGTTCAGGTTCGGCGGCACCACCCCGTGGTGGGTGGAGAGCACGATCTTGATCAGGCCGGCGATGCCGGAGGCCGATTCCAGGTGGCCGAGGTTGGGCTTGAACGAGCCGACCCGCACCGGGCGGTCCACCCGGTGGGCGCCGAACACGCGGCCGATGGCGCTGGCTTCGATGGGGTCGCCCACCGGCGTGCCGGTGCCGTGCGCCTCCACATAGCCCACGTCCTCCGGATCGATGCCGGTGCGGGCCACCAGCGTCTCCAGCATGGCGGTCTGGGCCACGTCGCTGGGGGCGGTCAGGGTGGGGGTGCGGCCGTCCTGGTTCACGGCGGAGCCGCGCACCACCGCGTAGATGCGGTCCCCGTCCGCCACCGCGCGGGCGAGCGGCTTGAGCATGATCAGGCCGCAGCCCTCGCCGCGCACGAAGCCGTCGGCGCGGGCGTCGAAGGTGTAGATGGCGCCGGTGGCCGAGAGCATGTTGGCGCTGGAGAAGGCGATGAACGGCCCGGGGTCCAGCATCAGGTTCACGCCGCCGGCCAGCGCCACGTCGCAGGTGCCCATGGCGAGGTGGCGCATGGCCTGGTCCACCGCCACCAGCGCCGAGGAGCAGGCGGTGTCGAGGGCGATGCTCGGGCCCTTCAGGTCGAGCCGGTGGGAGATGCGGTTGGCGGCGATGGAATAGGCCGATCCGGTGCCGGCGAAGATGTCGGTGGCGACGCGCCGGTAGCGCTGGCTGTAGCTGAAGTCGGACGTGGAGATGCCGACGAACACGCCGGTGCGGTTGCGCTGCAGCGTGCGCAGCGGCACGCCGGAATCCTCGATGGTCTCGTAGGCCACCTGCAGCAGCAGGCGCTGCTGCGGGTCCATGGAGATGACCTCGCGCGGGGCCATGTCGAAGAAGGCGGGATCGAACTGGAAGACGTCGCCGGCGAGGAAGCCGCCCCACTTGGAATAGGAGCGCCCGGCGCTTTCCGGGTCGGGATCGTAGTAGTTCTTGATGTTCCAGCGGTCGGACGGGATCTCGCGGATGCCGCACCGCTTGCCCAGGAGGAAGGACCAGTAGCCCTCGGCGCTGGTGATGCCGCCGGGAAACCGGCAGCCGATTCCGATGACTGCGACGGCCTCCGTGTCCTGGCTGGTTCCGACCGCACGCGCACCGCCGTCGAGAAGGTCCAAGCTGTCCATGGGAGGCGCCCTGGTTCGCAAGATTGCCGCAGCGCAAACTATGCTTAGCGCAGGTGATCTGTCACCTGCTTTGGCATGCAGATCGCGAGAAAATTAAGTAAATGCCGGCAAATTAGGCAGATTGAGGCACTATTGTACCTAATATCTGCAATATTCATCGTTGGCATCATCTTGGCAATTGGCGCGCGTGACGGGGAAGGCCAAGGCTCCGGTGCAGCGCACACCGCCGTCTCCGGTCCCGCGCGGAGACGGTGGGGCGCGGCGGCATCAGGCGTGGTCTTCTTCCGCCGCCAGCAGGATCAGGTCGCTCAGGGAGAACCGTTCGAAGTCGGGCGGCGTGCCGGGGACGAGGATGGAGGCATCCGAGTGCCGGGCCAGCGTCACCAGCGTTTCAGCCACGATCCGGCTGCCGACGGGACCTAGGTGCCGGCCCGCCGGTCCCTCCGGGTTTCCCGCCTCGGCGAGGATGTAGAACCACAGCGGGGTCGCCTCGCAGAACGGCAGGGCGGCCACGCGCTGGTGGTCCGGCAGGGCGGCGAGCAGGGTGTCGTCCCGCAGCGGCCTGAGGCCGAGGTGCCGCGCCACCGCCTGTCCCGATGGCAGGCCCAGCCGGAACCCGCGGAACAGCCGCTGCGCCGCCGCCGCCTCCACGCTCTCGGGCGCGCCGGCAAGGTTGGTATCCAGCCGGCGGGCGCGCTGCGGGGCTTCCGCCTCCAGCGGCAGGAAGCCTTCCCAGCCGATCAGATAGTGCTCGGGCAAGCCGCTCGCCCGGCCACCGCCCGCCAGCGCGGCGCGGGTGGCAAGGGCGGCCTTCTCCGCATTGCGGAAATTGCCGTTGTAGTCATAGCTCGGCCGCGCCATCACCGGCGCCAGCTCGAACGCGGCGGCGGCGAACTCCACCGGCATGAACAGGGAAGCCGGCCGTTCGACCCGCCACAGGCGGGGGCCGTCCTCCAGCACCTCCTCCAGCACGTCCGGCGCGCACAGCTTGGGCAGGAGGTCGTGCAGAACCATCCACTGGTAGCGCCGGCGCAGCGCGCGCCGCGCCGCCTCGAACGCCTGGCCGGAGGTGATGAGGGCGTTGTGCGCCTTCAGGAAGGCCACGTGCAGCTGGCCCAGCATCAGGCTGTCGTCGCAGCGCGCGTCGCTGGCGCGGGGCAGCCGGTCGCGGCCGGGATCGGCGCTGCGCGGGTGGCGCGGCAGGTCGTTGCGCAGGCCCCTGCGCGGCGGGCGCGCGTGCGCGCAGCCCCTGGGCTTCGGCGAGACGTCGCCCACCAGCATGCGCCGCACCGCCCCCGGATCGCGCGGGGCATCGTAGACGCTGTCGAGGTCGAGGCCGCCCGAGCGGCGGTTGAGCAGGCCCGAGAGGCTCGGCAGCGGCGCGTAGGCCTCCGCCCCGGGGCGCGGCCCGTCGTTGGCCCGGCGCTCCCAGATGAGATCGTTGCGCACGAACTCGACGAGGTAGGTGTAGGCTGCCGGCAGGTCGCCGTCGCCATCGGACCGCGCGCGGGGGGGCGGCGCGGGCGCCGGATCGGCCATGACGGCGGCGAGGCGGGCGAGGTCGCGCAGCGTGCGCGGCTCTGCCGGCAGGCGGTGCGCTTCGCCGGTGAGCGCCGGGAACATGCGGCCGAACCCGTGATCGCTGGGCCGCGCGCCGGCCTCGAGCGCAAGCGCGCGCACACGATCGCCGATGCTCGCCCGCAGCGGTCCGCGCGGCTCGTCCGCCCCGGCGCACATGTCCAAAGACCTTTCGAAATGCATTCTGTGTCGGTGTCCTGTTGGCCCCTTGCGATCAGGGCAGCACGCCGCGCCATCGCGCAGCATCCTGCGAATGGGGGATGAGGTCGGCGCCGGTGTCTTGCAGCCTGAGGTGGTTGTGCAATGCTGCGGCCGGAGTGGATGACCGCTTCGGCGTTCACGGCAGGGACGGGTCGCAAGGCCCGCCGCACCCGGCTCCGGGCTCCGCCTTCCGCGGGCTCCGGAGCTGCCATCGCGCCGGCCGGCTCTCGCGGGGATGAGCCTCGGCGGTCCATCGGATCAGGCGTTGCGGCGCTCCGGCCCGTCCGGAGGCGGCAGCGCGCGGAAATGACATGGAACCGGGCGAACTATGGGCGAACTCGATCAATATTCCCGCCTCATCGGCGACGTGTACGAGCTCAGCGGCGACCCCTCCCAGTGGGGCATCCTGCTGGAGGGCGTCACCCGCTTCGTGGATGGCCGCGTGGGCCAGCTCGCGGTCTTCAGCCTCAAGCAGCAGACGCGGCCGACGTGGCGCGTCTGGGGCCACGACCACAATGCCTACAAGACCTTCCTCTACCGCCACGCCACCGAGGACCCGCGCCTCAGCTACATCCTCTCCAACCCCGGCCGCGTGATCTGCGGCGAGGACGGCGTGGACCCCGAGCAGTTCCGCGCCTCGCCCCTGTTCCGCGAGGTGGTGGAGCCCATGGACATCGAGCACTCGCTCGTCTCCTACTTTGCGCAGGAGGCCGACGTGATGGCCACCGTGTGCGCCATGCGCGGCCGCTCGCAGGGTCCGTTCGCATCGCAGGAAAAGCAGAAGCTGGGACTGGTGGTGCCGCACCTGCGCCGCGCGTTCGAATATTACGCGCTGCTGGACGAGGCGAAGGCCAAGGTGGGCGACATCGCCGCCGCCCTCGACATCGTCGATGCCGGCATCTTCCTGGTGGATGCGGACATGCAGGTGGGCCACATCAACCGCGCCGGCGAGACCATGGTGCGCGAGGGCGACGTGGCGGTGCGCGGCGGACGCCTCGCGTTCCGCGACGACAAGTCCTCGCGGCAGGTGGCGGCGGCCGTCGCGCTGGCGCTCGCGGCCGCCCGCGGCGAGGCGAACCTGCCCCATGCCGAGCACATGGAGGTGCCGCGCCACGATGCCGACAGCGGACCGTTCCGGGTCTCGCTGCATCCCCTCCCGGCGGGCGAGGGGCCGGCGCGGCTCGCCACCCGGTCGCAGATCGCGGTGGTGGTGCGCGCGCCCGGCCGCAGCGGGGCCGACGTGGCGCGCCGGCTGCAGACCACCTTCCGCCTCACCCCGTCCGAGGCGGCGCTGGCCTCGGCGCTGGCGGTGGGCGCCTCGCTCGCCGATTTCGCCCAGCAGCGGAACGTGGCCATGTCCACGGTTCGCAGCCAGCTCAAGGCGCTGTACGAGAAGACCGACACGAATCGCCAGGGCGAGCTGGTGGCCCGGCTGCGCGAGAGCCTCGACCTGTCGCTCGTCTGACACGGTGACGGGCGAGGCTCGCTGACGAAGCATGCGCCGGCCGTCCGGCCGGCGCAGGGGCGTCGGGGCATCATGGCCGGGGCGTTGGGGCCGGGGACGATCTTTTTGGGGGAGACGATGCAGGGGCGTAAGGCTTTCATCCTGCTCGCGGGTCTGGCGGGCTTCATCGGCCTCGCCGCCGCGACCGACGCGATCATGGCGCGGCGCGAGGCGGCGCAGACCGCGGGGCCGCCCAAGGTGCTCGACCAGGGCTGGTCGCAGGCCATGCGCGAGCAGTTCTATTATACCCCCCAGGGCTCGCAGCTGCTGCCCTACACCTTCCTGCGGGCGCTGGAGCAGCCGTTCGGCGACAAGCCCTTCCTCGATCCCGCCCACATGGCGCAGATGGGCTTCGTGCCGGCGGATGGTCCCTCGCCGCTGAACCGTGACGCGCTGCCCGTCGGCTTCGCCCGTGACCCGCGGCCGGGCGACGCCTTCGGCCCGATGGTGGGCATGACCTGCGCCGCCTGCCACACCTCGGACATCGAGGCCGGCGGCGTGCGCATCCGCATCGACGGCGGCGCCTCCCAGGCCGATTACCAGCTGTTCATGGGGCGCCTCAGCCAGGCGCTCGACGCGACGCTGGCCGACCCCGCCAAGTTCCAGCGCTTCGCGGCGCGGCTGGTGGCGGCGGACCAGAAGCAGGTGCGCCCGGCGCTGGAGGCGACGGCGGCCGAGATCCGGCGGCTCGAGGCCGTCTCCTGGAGCCCGGTGCCCTATGGTCGCGGGCGGCTCGACGCGTTCGGCCACATCCTCAACGCGGTCGCGGCCGACGCGCTCGGCGAGCCCGCCAACTTCCGCATTCCCGATGCGCCGGTGAGCTATCCGTTCCTGTGGGGCACGCCGGCCCAGCGCTACGTGCAGTGGAACGGCGTCGCCGGCAATCCCCTCGGCCGCAATCTCGGCGAGGTGCTCGGCGTGTTCGGGCATCCGAGCTTCGCCGGCGGCAACGTGCCCGCCTTCTCCTCCACCGCGCTGCTCGACAATCTGGTGGCGCTGGAGGCCTGGGTGGCCACGCTGAAGCCGCCGCCGTGGCCGGAGAAGGAGCTCGGCAAGGTGGACGCCACCAAGGCGAAGCGCGGCGCCGAGCTGTTCGCGGCCCACTGCGCCGGCTGCCACGGCGGGCCGGAGTATCGCTACACCCCCGCGGCCGAGACCGAGGGCGGGCGCCAGTGGCTGGCGGTGACGATGGTCGACTTCGCCAAGGTGCAGACCGACCCGAAGATGCTGGCCAACTTCACCGGCCGCTTCGCCCGGCCCGGCCTGCTCGCCCCGCTGCTCGCCAACGCGCCGCACCTGCCGGACGGACAGGTGCCGGCCGGCGCCGTGCTGCTGGCGGCGGTCAACGTCATCACCGAGAACGACCTGCGCGCCCGCGGCATCACCGGCGATGCCCGCAAGGCCGCCTATGGCTGGCGGTTCGCCCCCGGCAGCAGCGCGCCCCAGTCGGGATGGCTCTCGCCCGCTGGCTACAAGGCCGGCCCCCTCGCTGGCGTGTGGGCCACCGGACCGTTCCTGCACAACGGCTCGGTGCCGACCATCTATGACCTGCTCTCGCCGGAGAACGAGCGGCCGGCCCGCTTCTACGTGGGCAGCACACGCCTTGATCCGGCGCGGCTGGGCTTCGTCTCCACGCCCGACGAGCTGTCGGACAAGGACAAGGCGAGCCTCTCCCTGTTCGACACCAGCCTGCCCGGCAACTCCAACCGGGGCCACGCCTTCCCCGATCCGGCGGTGGCGCGGCTCTCGCCGGATGATCGCTACGCCATCATCGAATATCTCAAGATCCTGGAGGGGCCGGATGTCCGCCGCCACTGAGGCCGTCTCGACGACGCCCTATCTCGACCGCCTCGCCGCCGTGCGTCCGGCCGAGCGCTGGCCGCTCGCGCGCGACTGGATCTCCAGCGAGCCGCGCGCCTTCTTCGCCGAGCTCCGGGCCCACGCCCCCGTCTACGAGACGCCGGACGTGACCCTCCTGGCCAAGCGCGCGGACGTGATCGAGGTCCTGTCCGCGCCCAGCGTGTTCACCGTGGATCTCTACAAGCCCAAGATGGGCGACTTCATGCTCGCCATGGACGAGACGGTGGTGAACTACCGTGACAAGGCGGTGATGCGCGCCATCCTCGCCTTCGACGACCTGCCGCGCATCCGCAGCCTCGCCGCGGCTACGGCCGATGCCGCGCTCGATGCCGCCGGGACGGAAATCGAGGCGGTGCAGGGCCTTGCCCGGCTGGTGCCGCTGCGCATCGTGCAGCAGGTGTTCGGCATCGCCGGCCCGGACGCCGACCTGCTCGAATGGTCCTATGCCAACCAGATGGACCAGTTCAACAACCTGCCCTATGACGGCCGCCCCGACGCCGACGCCATCCATCAGGCGGCGGAGGACAGCCGGGTGAAGCTGCGGGCCCTGTTCGCCCAGCTGATCCCCGCCCGCATCGCCGCCATCAAGGCCGGCACCGCGCCGGACGACAGCCTGACGCGCATCCTCTCGCTGAACCTGCCGGCGGCGGACCATTTCGGCATGGACCGGGTGGTCATCAACATCGGTGGCCTGCTCATCGGCGCCATCGAGACCACGGCGGAAGCCGCCATCAATGCGCTGGCGGAGCTGTTCTCCCGTCCGGACGTGCTGGGCGCGGCGCGGGCGGCGGCGGTGGCGGACGATCCAGCGTTCGACGGCTATGTGTGGGAGGCGCTGCGCTTCTCGCCCATCGTCGCCTTCATGTTCCGCGAGGCGGCCTCAACCGCCACCATCGCCGGCGGCACGGCGCGCCGGAAGGTGATCGGCAAGGGCACGGTGCTGCTGCCGCTCAGCCTCTCCGCCATGTTCGATCCGGATTTCGTGCCGGAGCCGGAGGCGTTCCGGCCCGACCGGCCGTTCAACACCTACCTGCATTTCGGCTACGGCCACCACGAATGCCTCGGCCGCTATGTGGGCGGCACCATGATCCCGGAGATCGTCAAGCGCGTGCTGCGCCGCCCCGCGTCCCGGCCGCTGGCGCCGGTGGACATGGGCGGCACGCCGTTCCCGCAGAGCTACCGCATCGGGCTGGACTGAGGCAGGGCCGGAGCGGCGATGATGGATGCGCCCCCCGCCATCTGCCAGACGGTGGACCTTGCCCGGCTCGCTCCGGCGACGCTTGAGCAGCGCCGCGCGGCGGCCCGCGGCCGGCTCGGGGAGACGCTCTATTTTCGCGCCGGGGACGATCTCCTGTCCTTCCCCGCCGCCTACGCCCTCACGGTGCCGGACCTCGCCCGCTTCGGCTGCGTCGCCCGCACCCGCGAAGTGGCGTTCGCCTTCCGCCTCTCCGATCTCGCTCCGGCGGGGGAGGGGGCGCCGGAGCCGGCCGCGAACGGTGGCCCCGCCCCGGTGGCACCCGGATCGGAGTCAAAGGGCAGCGCGGCTATCGCGGGCACCGCCAAATCCGACGCTCCTCAATCGCACGTCGCGAACTCCACTGGGCAGGCAACCACCAGCGCGGCTGCCATCGCGTCCGGGGGGGCGACTCGTGCCGTCTCAGCAAGCGATCAGCGTGACGCGGCCCAATCCGCCGCCTCCGGCCGGTCGGTGCAGGGGGCGGGGCCGGAGGACATGGTCGTCCGCGTCGTCGCCCTCCATGTGGGCCGGCACGCGGATTTCATGGGCATGACGCGGGCCATCGCGGCCGTCCGCAAGGAGGAGGCGCGGCGCGGCTTCGTCTATGCGCTGGAGCGGTTTCCCACTCCGGCCGGCGACCGGCTGGTGCGGATCTCGGAAGACCGCTGCCTCATCCTCAGCCTGCCGCCCGACCCCGGGGCGCCGGGCGCGGTGGTGGACATGCGGTTCCAGAACGAGGAGTGGTCCGCCGTGGTGGAGGTGCCGGCCGGCGCGGCCTCCCGCTGGGAGGCGGTCTATGCCGGCATCGAGCGCTTCCTGGCCGTCCATCTGGTGCGGAACTCCTTCCGTAAGTCGCCGCCGAAGTAGGTGCCCACGTCGCCCCGAGTAGTGCCCCGCTTGGCTACCCACGTATCCGACGCCTGAAACGACAACGCCCGCCGGGGGCACCGGCGGGCGTCGGGGAACGGGGGGCGTCGGCTGCCTACCGCCGCAGCTGCTGCAGCAAAGCGAGGTTGGGATAGCCGTCCGGCACCGCGCCGGCGCGGGCCTGGTAGTCCTGGATGGCGACGCGGGTCTTGGTGCCGAGGATGCCGTCCACGTTGCCGATGTCGTAGCCCATCTGCGCCAGCCGGCTCTGGATCTCGATGCGCTCGGCCTTGGAGAGGCCGCGCTCCTCCTTCGGCCAGGGCTGGGCAAAGGCGTTGCCGCCGCGCAGCCGATCGGCAAGGTGGCCGATGGCGAGGGCGTAGGCGTCGGCCGGGTTGTACTTCAGGATGGCGTCGAAATTCTTCGTCATCAGGAAGGCCGGGCCGTTGGCGCCCGCCGGCAGCAGCAGGTAGGCGGTCTCGCCGCCGCGCGGGAAGCCGGTGCCGCCCGGACGCCGCAGGCCCATGGCGTTCCACTCGGAGAGGGTGCGCTTGATGGAGCGGTTGGCGTTGCGATAGTCGAACCCCTGCGGGATCACCACCTCATAGCCCCAGGCCTTGCCGAACTCCCAGCCGTCCAGCTTCAGGTTGTTGGCGGTGGAGGCGATGATGTCCGGGATGGAATCCACCACGTTGCGCTTGCCGTCGCCGTCGAAGTCCACGGCGAAGCGCTGGAACGAGGTGGGCATGAACTGGGTGGGGCCGAACGCGCCGGCCCACGAGCCCTTCATGTGGTCGTAGGGCACGTCGCCCTTCTCCAGGATCTGGAGCGTGGCGATGAACTCGTCACGGAAATAGTCCTGCCGCCGGCCGATGCAGGCGAGGGTGGCGGTGGATTCCAGCACGTTGCGCCGGCCGATGCCGTCGGGATCGCCATAGGTCGATTCGATGCCCCAGATGGCGGCGACGGCGTAGCGGTCCACGCCATAGGCCTTCTCCACCTTCTCGAAGATGGGCTTGTAGCGCTCCAGCACCTCCCGGCCCTTCTTCACCCGCCAGTCGGTCACCAGCATGTTCACGTAGGCGCCGATGGGCTTGGAGAATTCCGGCTGGGCTTCCATGAACTCCATGAGCTTCATCTGCGGCTCGAGCTGCGCGGTGTAGCGCTCGAAGGTCCGCTGCGAGACGCCCTTGGCCTGCGCCAGCGGCCACATGGAGGCGATGCACTGGGGGAAGTTGGCCTGCGCCTGCGCCAGCGCCTGCGGCGTCATCAGCGGATGACCGCCGCCCGCAGCCGGGGCCTGCTGGCCCAGGGGCGGGAAGCCGAAGATGGAGCCGGTGGTCTGCGCCTGCGCGCGGGCCGGGGTGATGAGCGAGGCCGCTGCCAGCGCGAGCATGGCGCACACGGCGCCCGTGCGGGTGTTCGGAGCCATCGCGAAGCCTTTCATTTCGGCACGGGCATGCCCGGCCCTTTCTCCTGTCCGTTTAGGCCTCTACTGGGCGTCAATATGGTTGCGCCGCGGTTAATGGAAGGCAAGTTTTTGCAGCACGGCCCTTGCCGGGGCGTGGCGAGCGTTCTTAGGTAGCCGCGGGCTGCTTTGCGCTCGCCGCCGGTGCGCCAAGACCGGGATGTCGAACAACGGACACGAGCGCGCGACAAAGCTGTGCTACAGGCCCGTCGGCATTCACAAGGGGCGGTATTTGATGCGTCAACCCATTCGCAAGGCGATCCTTCCCGTCGCGGGCCTTGGCACCCGCTTCCTCCCGGCCACCAAGGCCGTTCCCAAGGAGATGCTCACCGTGGTCGACCGGCCCGTGGTGCAGCACGTGGTGGACGAGGCCCGCGCCGCCGGCATCGAGCACATCGTGTTCGTCACCGGCCGCAACAAGGCGGTGATCGAGGACCATTTCGACCGCCAGTTCGAGCTGGAGCGCACCCTCGAGGAGCGCAACAAGAAGAAGGAGCTGGAGCAGCTCGACCGCGACACGCCGAAGGCGGGCACCACCTCCTTCACCCGCCAGCAGCTGCCGCTGGGCCTCGGCCACGCCGTGTGGTGCGCGCGCGACATCATCGGCGACGAGCCGTTCGCGCTGCTGCTGCCGGACATGCTGCACATGTCGAAGACCGGCAAGGGCTGCCTCGCCTCGATGGTCGAGGCCTATGACGAGACCGGCGGCAACATGATCGCGGTCTACGAGGTGCCCGACGACCAGACCCACCAGTACGGCATCGTCGGCGTGGGCGAGGAGAAGGCCCGCGGCGCCCGCGCCATCACCCAGATGGTCGAGAAGCCCAAGTCCGGCACCGCGCCGAGCAACCTCGCCATCTCCGGCCGCTACATCCTGCAGCCCACCATCTTCGACCTGCTCGCCAAGCAGGAGAGGGGCGCCGGCAACGAGATCCAGCTCACCGATTCCATGCTGAAGCTGAAGGAGAGCGAGCCGTTCTTCGCCGTGCCGTTCGACGGGGCGATCTACGATTGCGGCTCCAAGATCGGCTTCCTGATGGCGAACGTGGCCTACGCCCTCTCGCGTCCGGACATCGAGCCGGAATTCCGCGCCGAGCTGACCGGCCTGCTCGGCGTCCGCTGAGCTAATCCGATCCAGCGTGCAGAAAGGCCGGGCGCGCGCCCGGCCTTTTCGTTTGCCCCGCCTCACTCCGCCGCGATGGCGGGGCTCTGCGGCGGGGCGCGGAAGCGGGCGAGGAGGGCTGCCTCCTCGGCCTTTGCCGCCGTAAGGTGGCGTTCCTTCACCGGCCCGAAGCCGCGGATCTTCTCGGGGATGGAGGCAATGGCCACCGCCACGGCATGGTTGCCGGCGTCGAGGGCAGTCACCAGCTCGCTGACGGTGCTCGCATACTCGGAAATCAGCGCCCGCTCGGTCTTGCGCTCGGCGCTGTAGCCGAAGATGTCGAAGGCGGTGCCGCGCAGGCCCTTCAGCTTCGCCAGCAGGCCGAACGCCTTGAGCATCCAGGGGCCGAGCGTGATCTTGCGCGGCTCCCCGGTCGTCGGGTCGGGGCGGGCGAGGAGCGGTGGGGCGAGGTGGAACTCGAACTTCAGCTCCCCGTCGAACGCCGCTCGCGCCTGGGCGAGGAAGGCGCCGTCGGCATAGAGCCGGGACACCTCATACTCGTCCTTGTAGGCCATCAGCTTGCAGAGGTTGCGCGCCACCGCCTCGGTGAGCCCGCTGCGGCCGGGGGCACGCGCCGCCTCGGCGGCTTTCACCTTGTCCACCAGCGCCTTGTAGCGGGAGGCATAGGCGGCGTCCTGGTAGGCGGTTAGCTCCGCCACCCGGCGGGCGATCACCTCGTCAAGGCTTTCCGACAGGCGGCGCGCCTCGCTCGTCACCTCGCCGCCGGGGGCGGCGACGGCTTCCACCGCAGCCGGATCATGGGCGGCACGGCGGCCCCACAGGAAGGCGGCCTTGTTCATGGCCACCGCCTCGCCATTGAGCTCGATCGCCCGCTCGATGGCGTCCGCGGAGAGGGGCAGGGCGCCGAACTGGTAGGCGTAGCCGACCATGAAGATGTTCTGCGCCAATGCGTTGCCGAACAGCCGCTCGGCGAGGCGGCTGGCTTCGATGAAGTGGGTCTGCTCCGCGCCCACCGCCTCGCGGATGGTGCGGCGGATGCGCTCGGTGGGGAGCGAGTAGTCGGCGTTGCGGGTGAAATCGCCCGGCAGCACCTCGTGGGTGTTCACCACCACGATGGTCTGGCCGGGCTTCACCGCCGCCAGCACCTTCTTGGTTCCGGCCACCACCAGATCACCGCCCAGCACCACGTCGGCGCCGCGCGCCGGCACGCGGATGGCGGTGATGTCGGCGGGATCGTTGGCGAGGCGGATGTGGCTGTAGACCGCGCCGCCCTTCTGGGCGAGGCCGGCCATGTCGATCATGCCGCAGGCCTTGCCTTCCAGGTGCGCCGCCATGCCCAGGATGGCGCCGATGGTGACGACGCCGGTGCCGCCCACGCCGGTGGCGATGATGCCGTAGGTGCCGTGGATCTCCGGGTGCGCCGGCTCCGGCAGCTGCGGCCACTCGCCGGCGCCTCCCGCCGCTCCGGCGCTCTTCTTCGGTCGGGCGCCATGGACGCTGACGAAGGAGGGGCAGAAGCCCTTCACGCAGGAGAAATCCTTGTTGCAGGAGGACTGGTCGATGGTGCGCTTGCGGCCCCATTCCGTTTCCAGCGGCTGCACCGAGACGCAGTTGGACTTCACCCCGCAATCGCCGCAGCCCTCGCACACCCGCTCGTTGATGAGCACCCGCGTGTCCGGATCGGGGTAGAGGCCGCGCTTCCTGCGGCGGCGTTTCTCGGCGGCGCAGGTCTGGTCGAAGATGAGCACCGAAACGCCCTGAACTTCGGCAAGTTCACGCTGTACGAGTTCAAGTTCGTCGCGGTGGTGGATGGTGAGGCCGGCGGGCCAGAGGGTATTGGCCGGGTACTTGCCCGGATCGTCGGCGACGACCACCACCCGCTCCACCCCTTCCGCCGCCACCTGCCGGGCGATGACGGGGACGGTGAGGTCGCCCTCGTGCTTCTGGCCGCCGGTCATGGCGACGGCGTCGTTGAACAGGATCTTGTAGGTGACGTTCACCCTGGCCGCGACCGAGGCGCGCAGGGCGAGGTAGCCGGAGTGGTTGTAGGTGCCGTCGCCGAGGTTCTGGAACACGTGGCCGCGCTTGGAGAACGACGCCTCGCCGATCCAGTTGGCGCCTTCCCCGCCCATCTGGGTGAAGCCGGTGGTCTCCCGGTCCATCCACTGCACCATGTAGTGGCAGCCGATGCCGGCATAGGCGCGCATGCCCTCCGGCACCTTGGTGGAGGTATTGTGCGGGCAGCCGGAGCAGAAATAGGGGATGCGGGTGGCCACATCGCCGGTTGAGGCGAGCACGCGCTGGGCTTCCTCCAGCTCGGCGACGCGCGCGGCGATGTCGGGGATATGGCCGTAGGCCAGAAGCCGCCGGCCCAACTGGATGGCGATGTCGTTGGGGTCGAGGGCGCCCTTGACCGGGAACAGCCAGCGGCCCTCCTCGTCCTTCTTGCCGATGCAGACCGGCTGGTTGGCGGTGCCGTACAGCTCCTCGCGCACCTGCACCTCGATGAGGGAGCGCTTTTCCTCCACCACCATGATGAGGTCGAGGCCGCGGGCGAATTCCCGCAGGCCCTGCGTCTCCAGCGGCCAGGGGCAGGCCACCTTCCAGATGCGCAGGCCGAGATCGTTGGCGCGCACCTCGTCGATGCCCAGCTCGTCGAGCGCGAGGCGCACGTCGAGGTAGGACTTGCCCACGGTGGCGATGCCGATGCGCGGGCGCTGTCCGCCGGAAGTGATGAAACGATTGAGATGATTGGCGCGCAGGAAGTGCAGCACCGCGTCGCGCTTGAACTCCTGGAGACGCTCCTCCTGCGCCAGCGGGGTGTCGCCGAGGCGGATGCTGAGGCCGCCGGGGGGCATCTCGAAGCCCAGCGCCGGCTCGATGCGCACCCGGTCGAGGCGGCCGTCCACGATGCCGGTGGATTCGATGGTGTCCTTCACCGCCTTCAGCCCGACCCAGGCGCCGGAGAAGCGGGACAGGGCCCAGCCGTAGAGGCCGTAGTCGATGATCTCCTGCACGCCCGCGGGGTTGAGCACCGGGATCATCACGTCGACGAAATGGAATTCGCTCTGGTGGGCGGTGGTGGACGATTCGCAGGTGTGGTCGTCGCCCATCAGCGCCAGCACGCCGCCGTGGCGGGACGTGCCGGCATTGTTGGCGTGGCGGAACACGTCGCCGGAGCGGTCCACCCCCGGCCCCTTGCCGTACCACAGGCCGAACACGCCATCGTACTTGCCCTCGCCGCGCAGCTCAGCCTGCTGGGAGCCCCAGATGGCGGTGGCGGCCAGATCCTCGTTCAGGCCCGGCTGGAACTTGATGTCGTTGGCTTTCAGGATCTTCTCGGCGCGCAGGAACTGCTGGTCGAGCCCGCCGAGCGGCGAGCCGCGATAGCCGGTGACATAGCCCGCCGTATTGAGCCCGGCGCGGCGGTCGCGCTCCTTCTGCATCAGGGCCAGGCGCACCAGCGCCTGGGTGCCGGAGACGAACACGCGCTCCTGGGAAAGGTCGTACTTGTCGTCGAGCGAAACAGGCTTCAGGGCCATCGGCGCCTCCGGTGGGACGCGGCTTGCCCGGGCTGTGCCCGGACGGGCGCGGCGGATGGCGAGGGGCGGGCCCCGTGCCGGATCGCCGCAGCAGATGGACCTTAGGCTGGCACGGAGTGTCGCACCCGGCAATTTCGTTGTTTCAGATCAAGGCGCAACGAAATTGCCCAAAACATGGGCCTGACGAATTTTGGCGCACTGCACGCAAAACGTGCCGCGCTGCGGCGGGCCGGTCAGCCCGGCAGCAGCCGTTCGCTTTCCAGATAGCCGGTCAGCAGGGCGAAGCCGAAGGCCATCACCAGCAGGGCGGCGCCGAGCTCGATGCCGAGGCCGAAGATCCGCGCGCGCCGGTCGTCGCGGCTGGCGAGCCGCACCGCGAGGCGCTTGCCATAGACCGCCACGCCGGCGATCAGCGTCACCATCAGCGCGGTGCCCAGCCCCATGGCGAAGGCGGAGGCGACGCCGCTCGCGAACACCCCCTGCGACAGGGCGAAGGTGAGCACGAGGATGGCGCCGGAGCACGGCCGGGCCCCGGCCGAGACCACCGCCACGGCGGCCCGCCGCCAGCCGCCCCGGCCGTTCAGAAGCGCCGGATCGGGCGCATGGGTGTCGCCGCAGCCGCAATCGTCGCCATGCACGTGGCCGCTCTCTCCCCGCGCCGCAGCAACGAGGGTGCGGCCCTTCACGATCGCGAGATAGAGGCCGAACAGGCCGATGCCGCCATAGGCCGCGATCTCGATCACGTTCATGGCCCGCGCCATGGAGACGGCGGTGGCGTTCAGCACCAGCGCCAGCACCCCCACGAACACGATGGCCACCACCGCCTGCACCATGCCCGAGGCCAGCGCCAGCACCGCGCCGCGCCGCAGCGTGCCGCCGTCGGCAAGGAGGTAGGAGGAGATGACCGCCTTGCCGTGGCCCGGCCCGGCGGCGTGGAACACGCCATAGGCGAAAGAGAGGCCGGCCAGCAGGAAGGTGGCGTTGCCGTCCTGCTTGCTGGCGCGCACCGCCTGCACCAGCGCGCGGTAGAATTCCGCCTGCCGGGCCAGGATGTAGCCGGTGATGCCGGTGGGCGCGGGGGCGGCCCCCCCGAGGCCGAACGGCGTCGCCTTCTGACCGCCGGGCGGGCCGAAGCCCTGGGCGAAGGCGATGTCGGGATACAGCACCAGCGTCAGCAGCATCGCCAGCGCCAGGGCGGCCGCGAGCGCCAGCGCGCCCACTGCCAGCCAGCGCGCAGCCCGGCGCAGGCGCAGCCCACGTTCCGCAGCGAGAGCGCTCACGGGCACTTCACCGTGATCTTGTCGGCGAACTGGGCGCCATAGGTGCTGGCGGAGGTGAGGTTGGAGAAGAACGCCTCGCTCAGCTGCGAGGAGGTGGGCGGCTGGGCGGCGATGATCTCCTGCGCGCAGCCGGCGGGGGCCGACACCAGCTTCACCGGGTCCTTCTCGGCGAAGGCGAAGGAGACGAACACGGTGGGGTCGTACACCTCCAGCGTGGTGGTGCCCTTGGCCGGCGCCGGCTTCTCCAGCGGCAGGGTGAAGTGCAGGGTCAGCACCTCGTTGTCATAGGTGAGGAAATAGTCGGTCGGGTCCTTGAAGGCCAGCTTCTGCGTCGCCGTCTTGCCGGTGACGAAGTAGTTGTATTCCTTCAGCGAGGTGACGTTCACCTCGGCCAGCGGCTTCAGCACGTCGTCGCCGTAGGTGCCGTCCTTCTTCTTCTCCATGCCCTGCAGGGCGAAGGCGGAGAAGGCGTCGTCGAAGGTCCAGCTCTGCTTGACGGCGGTCAGCTTCCCGTCGGCGCCATAGACGAGCTCGGACTTCATGGTCACCCATACGTGCGGGTGCGCCGAGGCCGGGGCCGGGGCGAGCACGGCGGCGAGAAGCGCCACGGAAAACAGCGCGGCAATCGGGCCGGGGCGCGCCGAAGCGGGGCGGATCATCTGGATCGGTCCTTGTTCGTCCTTCACGTCGCCCGGCAGTTCGGCGGAATAGTGGCACGGCTCCATGGTGGCTGGATGACGGCCGGAGCGGGGTGCCGCTCAGCTCTGCTCGTGGCGCGGCTTCTCGGCGGCGCGGCGGCCGAAGTCCGGCGCGGCCGTCTCCTGCCCCTGCTCGATGATGGAGCGGCGGATCGCCCGGGTGCGGGCGAAGTGCGAGAACAGGGCGTCGCCGTCGCCGTAGCGGATGGCCCGCTGGAGCGCGGTGAGGTCTTCCGTGAAGCGGCCCAGCATCTCCAGCACCGCCTCGCGGTTGGTCAGGAACACGTCGCGCCACATGGTGGGGTCGGAGGCGGCGATGCGGGTGAAGTCGCGGAAGCCGCCGGCGGAGAACTTGATGACCTCGGAGGCCAGCGTGTCCTCCAGCTCCGCGGCGGTGCCGACGATGTTGTAGGCGATGAGGTGCGGCACGTGGCTGGTGATGGCCAGCACCAGGTCGTGGTGCTGCGCGCTCATGGTCTCCACGTTCGCCCCCGCCGCGCGCCACAGTCCGACGATGGTGGCAACCGCCGCCGGGTCCGCGCCCTCGGGCGGGGTGACGATGCACCAGCGGTTCTCGAACAGGGCGGCGAAGCCGGCGTCGGGGCCGGAGAATTCGGTGCCGGCCACCGGATGGGCGGGCACCAGGTGGGCGTGGGCCGGCACGTGGGGCGCCATGGCCTCCACCACGAAGCCCTTCACCGATCCCACGTCGGAGAGGATGGCGCCTGGCTTCAGGTTCGGCCCCACCGCCTCGGCCACGGCGGCGGAGGCGCCCACGGGGACAGCCACCACCACCACGTCGGCATCGCGCGCGGCCTCGGCGGCGCTCGTCGTCACCACGTCGGCGAAGCCGAGGGCGGTGACCCGCTCGCACACCGCCGGGTCCGCGTCGGCCACCACGATGGTGCCGGCGATGTGCTTCTCCCGCGCCGCGCGGGCGAGGGAGGAGCCGATGAGGCCCGCGCCGATGATGGCGAGGCGCGGCACGAGCGGTCGGATCACGCGTCCGCCCCCGCCATGAACGCGGTCAGCGCTTCCACCACGCGGCGGTTGGCCTCCTCGGTGCCCACCGTCATGCGCAGGGCATCGGGCAGGCCGTAGGACGCAACCGAGCGCAGCACCAGCCCGCGGCGGGTGAGGAATGCGTCCGCCTCCTTCGCCGTGCGGCCGGGGGCGGCGGGGAAGTGGATGAGCACGAAATTGGCCACCGAGGGCGTGACCTTCAGGCCCAGCGCCTCGATCTGGCCGGTGAGCCACGGCAGCCACTGCGCGTTGTGGGCGACCGCCTTCTCCACGTGGGCGGCATCGGCGATGGCGGCGGCGCCGGCCAGCAGCGCCGGGCTGTTCATGTTGAACGGCCCGCGCACCCGGTTCATGGCGTCGATCACATGGGCCGGGCCCACCGCCCAGCCGATGCGTAGCGCGGCGAGGCCGTGGATCTTGGAGAAGGTCCGCGTCATCAGCACGTTGTCGGCGGTCAGCGCCAGCTCGAGGCCGGTCTCGTAATCGTTGCGGCGCACGTATTCCGCATAGGCGGCGTCGAGCACCAGCAGCACGTTGGCCGGCAGGCCGGCGTGCAGGCGCTTCACCTCGTCGAACGGCAGATAGGTGCCGGTCGGATTGTTGGGATTGGCGAGGAAGACGAGGCGCGTCTTGTCGGTGACGCGCGCGAGGATGGCGTCCACGTCGGCGGTCAGGTCGCGCTCGGGAGCCACCACCGGGGTGCCGCCGGCGGCCAGCGTCGCGATCTTGTACACGAGGAAGCCGTGCTGGCTGTAGATCACCTCGTCGCCCGCGCCCACGTACACGTGGGTCACGAGATTGAGGATCTCGTCCGAGCCGGCGCCGCAGATGATGCGCGCGGGATCGAGCCCGTAGGCCTTGGCGATGGCCTCGCGCAGCACGGTGGCGGAGCCGTCCGGATAATCCTCCAGCTTGCGGCCGGCCTCGGTGAAGGCGGCGACCGCCTTCTCGCTCGGGCCGAGCGGGGTCTCGTTGGAGGAGAGCTTGAAGACCTTCTCCACCCCCGGCGCATGGCTCTTGCCGGGCACATAGGCCTCGATGGCGAGCACGCCCGGGCGCGGCTGCGGCCGCAGGGACCCGGTGGCGGAGGGGGTGTCTTTCAGCACGGCGGACATCTTGATCAACTCCAGAACCTCAACATCGCGGCGGCGCGCGCCGCGTCAGCCCCCCACCCGGTGCAGGGCGGCATGGCTGCCCACCTCGGTCAGCGACCGGATGCCGGCGCCGGCCTCGGCGAGGGCGTCGGTCACCGTTGCCACCGCATGACCGGGCGGCACGGAGACCAGCAGAGCGGCGCCGTCCAGCGCCTCGTCGGGGGCCACCACCACCTCGGCGAAGGCGGGTATGGCACGCCCGGCCCCCGCGCTCCATCCGCTCACGCGCAGCGAATAGACGCGCACCTCCCGCACCGCCGCATCGGCGATGGGGTGGGAGACCACGAACACCGGCAGGCCGGCGGGATGGTCGGCCCGCTCCACGAACGGCAGGCGGGCGATGATCTTGGGCGCGCCCTCGCCCTCCAGCGCGGTCCACCACGGATCGGCGGCGCTGGGGGCTGCGGTGGCGGCGATGAGGCCGAGATCCCCGCGCGAGCCCTTCACCGCGTCGATCACCCCGCGCGCGCCCATGTGCGGCACGAACGGCACGGTGAAGCCGAAGTGGAAGCGGGCGGAATCCCGCATGGCCGGCTCGCCCACCGCAAGGTCGGCGTGGACCGAATAGGGCGCCTGGACATAGGTGAAGGTGGCGATGATGACGCGCCAGATGCTCTCCACCGTGTCGAGCGGCAGGAGGCCGGCGTGGCGCTCCACCAGCCGGCGCATCATGTCCGCCTCGCGCGCCGGGCGGAAGGCGGAGCCGCCCTCGGCGCCGGCGGTGCGCTTCACCTGCACCAGCCGGTCGATGATCTCGCTCCGCTCCATGAGCAGGCGGTGCATGGCCTCGTCGATGCGGTCGATCTCGGCCCGCAGGTCGGAGAGGGAGGGGGGAGCGTCAGTGTGTGTCATGGCGTTCGCGCAGCTTTGGGGGCGAGGCTTACCGGGAAGATAGCGGGGACGCAAAGGATAGTTGGGCCGCTCACTCCGCGCCCGGGGGCCTCAGGCCGGCGGTGCGGCCGGCAATCGCCCAGTAGACCAGCCCGCCGAGGCTCCCCGCCAGGAACAGGTCGCCGGCCACGCGCCACTGGATGGGATCGCCGAGATGCTCGGCGACGAGGGACAGCAGCAGCCAGCCGAGCACGGCGCCGATGCCTCCGGCCAGCACGTGCGCCCACGCCCGGCGCAGTCCGTGGCGCTCGGAGGCCGCCATCCAGAAGGCTGCGGGCAGAAAGCCGAACACGGCCGCCACCAGGTATCCCAGTCCGCCGGAGACGATGGCGACCATGTAGATCAGGGACATGCCGGCGGGCCAGCCCACCTGCAGCGCGATCAGGTCCATCACCCCGCCGATGGCCGGCAGCGCGCTGACCATGGCGATGGTGCCCGCGAGATAGGCGAGGGCGAGGCGGGCGAGCCGGCGCCACCGGGCGCGCGGCTGCGGCTCGGCCGGCGGGCTCATGGTGCGTCCCGGCTCATCGTGTGCGGGCTCATGGCGCGCGGGCTCATGACGCGTCCCGGCCGATGGGGCGTTTCGCTTGACGCGCGCGGGTCACCTGGCGCGCGCGGGGGCTCATTGCGCGGGCGGCTGCGGGAGGCGGGGCGGCGCGGGCGGGGCAGGGGGCGCGGCAGGGGCCGCGGGCGGGGTGTGCGATCCGGGCGGCGGCAGCCGGCCCGCCAGCTCCGCGCCCGAGCGCAGGATCGGCTTGAAGAAGCCGGCGGTGGAGCCGGCCACCACCCAATAGACGAGGCCCCCCGCGAGGCCGGCGGCCACCGTGTAGAACGGGTCGCCCGCCACGGCGGCGTCGCCGCGGGACGGGGCGAACAGCTGCGCCCCGATCAGCGCCGAGACCACGCCGTTGCCCGCATGGAACATCCACGAGCGGATGGCGAACGCCTCCGAGAACAGGATGCCCACCGCCGCCACCAGCCACATGAGCATCATCAGCACGAACAGCACCGTCACCGTGGTGACGATGGCCACCACGAAACCGAGCGCCGCATCCTCCGTCCGGTTCGTCTCGAGCAGGGTGCCGATGCGCCATTCCCCGATGAGGATCACGCACGCCCCGGCGATCACCGCCGCGAAATAGCCGAGCGGGACCAGCAGGAAGCGCAGCAGCAGGCGGGCGAGGTTGTCCACGCCTACTCCTCCTGCGCCATCATGGCGCGATAGGCGAGGCGCTCGCGGGCGGAAAGCTTCTCGCTCTCGCTCTTCAGCTGGCCGCAGGCGGCGAGGATGTCGCGCCCGCGCGGCGTGCGCACCGGGCTCGCGTAGCCGGCGCGGAACACGATGTCCGAGAACCGCTCGATGGTCTCCCAGTCGGAGCACTCGTACTGCGTGCCCGGCCACGGGTTGAACGGGATCAGGTTGATCTTCGCCGGCACGCCTTCCAGCAGCTTCACCAGCGCCCGCGCGTCGGCGGGACTGTCGTTCACGCCCTTGAGCATGACGTACTCGAAGGTGATGCGCTTGGCGTTGGAGGCGGCGGGATAGGTGCGGCAGGCCTCCATCAGCTCCCTGATGGGGTACTTCTTGTTGATGGGCACCAGCACGTCACGCAGGTCGTCGCGCACGGCGTGCAGCGAGATGGCGAGCATGGGCCCCACCTCCGCGCCGAGCCGCTCGATCTCCGGCACCACGCCGGAGGTGGACACCGTGATGCGCCTCTTGCCGAGGCCGAGGCCGTCGCCGTCGGAGAGGATCTCGATGGCTTCCTTCACGCTGTCGAAGGCATAGAGCGGCTCGCCCATGCCCATGAAGACGATGTTGGTGACGAGCCGGTCGCCCTCGGTGGGCAGGCCCGGACCCACCGCGCGGTCGCGGCCGGGATAGTCGCCCAGCCGGTCGCGGGCCACCATCACCTGCGAGACGATCTCGGCGGCGGTGAGGTTGCGCACGAGGCGCTGCGTGCCGGTGTGGCAGAAGGAGCAGTTGAGGGTGCAGCCCACCTGCGAGGAGACGCACAGGGTGCCGCGGTCGCTCTCTGGGATGTAGACGGTCTCGATGTCGTGGGGCCGCTCGCCCGGATGATCGGCGGGGAAGCGCAGCAGCCACTTGCGGGTGCCGTCCTGCGAGACCTGCTCCATCACGATCTCGGGGCGGGCCAGCGTGTAGGCCTCCTCCAGACGCGCGCGCAGGTGCTTGGAGACGTTGGTCATCTCCGCAAAGTCGGTGGCGCCGCGCAGATAGATCCAGTGCCAGAGCTGGTTGACGCGCATGCGCCGCTCCGACCCCTTCACGCCGATGGCGTCGAGGGCGGCGGAGAGGCGGGCGCGGTCGAGGCCGACCAGGGACGGGCGCGCGGCCTCCGGCGCGGCGTCCGACGAGGTCACGGGCGCGGCGTCATGCGCGGGCGCAGGCTCTTGCGCGGGCACAGGGTCTTGCGCGGGCGCGCTCGCCTGCGCGGCGTCGGCGGGGCTGGGTGTGGACATCATGGCGTCACACATAATCCCTCTCGCCCCGCCTTTCCACGGGAGAGATCCGCCCCGCGCGCAGGGCGGGGGCCGGGGCATGCGGGATCAGGCGCGGCCCCGGAGCCGCTGTCCGGCGCCTGGCGCTACTTGCACTCCTGCGCCACGCGGTCGAGCGCCTGCCCGAGGCCGGTAAGCGAATACTTGTCGGTGGTGGGGTTGCCGCGCAGCGAGGTGGAGACCACCGTCACGTCCTTGCCCCGGCGCATGGCGTCCACCAGCTTGGCCTCGTCGGCCACGTTGCGCACCCAGGCGCCCTCGTTCTTGGTGTAGAGCTGCAGCTGCATGCTGCCGACCGTCAGCTGCGCGTCCGAGCCTTCCTTCAGCGGGAAGCCCATGGTCACGGTGATCTCGTTCTTCACGTTCTCGCCCGGGCGGGTGGAGACGAAGAAATAGGCGGGATCGCGCTTCAGCCCTTCCGGCGCGCGGGTCTTGGGCTGGGAGATGGCGTAGCAGACCTTGGGGCTGGTGGTGGAGACGTAGACGCTCCAATCCCCGAACTGCGCCACGGACTTGGACTGCGGCTGCCCCTGCGCGCCGGCGGAGGTCGCCATGGCGCAGGCAAGGACGGCGCCCAGCAGAGCCGGAAGGACACGAGTCGGGTGGACACGAGGAAGCGTCATGGCTTCTCCTATTTCACTCTGGCCCGGTTGCCCGTTCCCGGCCCTTGCGGCGCGGGGCCGGGCCGGTAGCGGACGTCAGCGTGGCAGACATCAGCGTGGCACACGCCTGCGGTAGCCGCGCAGCCGGACAAAAAAATGGCGTGGACGTCTTGCGTTTTCCTAAACCAAAGGCTCCGCTCCACACCAGATGCCGGGTCCGTCCACCGGCGATTCGAGGCTGCGAGCGGCTTTGCGCGGACTGCCCGGCCCCGGTTGACCCGCGCGGGCGCCCCCGGGCAGGACCGGACTGCCGCAGCGGGACCGAATCTCTAGCCGGAGCTTCCTCGGAGCAGGGTTAAATTTTGGTAATCCGCCACGCCTGCGGGACACATCCCGGCCGGCGCGGCGTTCGGCACAGTCCGTCGCGAGGGAAGGAGAGCTGATGAAAGCGGTCGTCTGCGTGCGCCATGGTCCCCCCGAGGCCCTCGAGGTCCGCGAGCTGCCCGATGCCGTGGCCGGCCCCGGCGAGGTGGTGGTGCAGGTGGCGGCGGTCGGGCTGAACTTCTTCGACACGCTCATCATCCGCGACATGTATCAGATCAAGCCGGAGATGCCGTTCTCCCCCGGCGCCGAGTTCGCCGGGCACGTGGCGGCGCTGGGCGAGGGCGTGGAGGAATTCGCCGTCGGCGACCGGGTCTGCGGGTACATGACCTACGGCGCGGCGCGCGAGCAGGTGACGGTGAAGGCGTGCTACCTGGCGCGCGTGCCGGACGACCTCGACCTCGTGAAGGCGGCCGGCCTCATCGTCACCTACGGCACCTCGCTCTATGCGCTGCGCGACCGGGGCGAGCTGAAGGCCGGCGAGAGCCTCGCCGTGCTCGGCGCGGCGGGCGGCGTGGGCCTTGCGGCGGTGGAGCTCGGCCGCATCCTCGGCGCGCGCATCCTCGCCTGCGCCTCCTCGCCGGAGAAGGTGGCGTTCGCCATCGCCCACGGGGCCGACGAGGGTTTCGACTATGCCAAGGGCGAACTCAAGGGCGCGCTGAAGGCGTTCGGCGCCCCGCGCGGCCTCGACATGGTGTACGACCCGGTCGGCGGCGACATGGCTGAGCAGGCGCTGCGCGCCCTCGGCCCGCTCGGCCGCTTCCTGGTGGTGGGCTTTGCCGCCGGCGAGATCCCGAAGATCCCGCTCAACCTGCTGCTCATCAAGAATTGCGACGCGCGCGGCGTCGCCTTCGGCTTCCATGCGCGGGACAACCCGCTGTGGCTGCGCGATGCGGTGGCCGAGCTGGTGGGCTATGCCCGCGACGGCCGCATCTCCGCCCATGTGGACAAGACCTTCCCCCTCGATCGCTGCGTCGAGGCGCTGGGCGAGATCGCCGGCCGCCGGGTCAAGGGCAAGGTGGTGCTGACGCTGGACTGAGGTCCGCGGAGCCGCCGTCGCCGCTCGGCCGCACGGCGCGGCGGACGACCGACGGAGCGATGCCCGCCTTGAGCCGGACGGGAGATGTGCCGTCCGGCAGTCGCGGGCCATGTACCGGCGGGCCGGGCGTGCCCCGCCTCCGTCGCGGGTGGGCTCGGCTGCACTGCCGGTATCGGCGCAGGTTGCCCCCGCGTTCGGACCGGGCGCATTGCTCCGGGTGGCGGAAGCCGGTCGGGGCTGGTGCCTCTCGCGCCGGCGGGACGGCGCAGGCGGCCGTGTCTGGTGATCCGGGCGGGGCGACGCGACGGCCCTGCCCGAATGTGCAGCGGGACGCGCGCCCGGCGCCGTCCGCGCTCTCCGCCGGTCGCGGCCTCAGGCCTTGCCGGAGCGCAGGCGGTCCAGCGCGTCGCGCGCCGCGTCGTAATGGCGCGGCAGCACATGGCCGGACAGCAGCCGCAGCGCGCCCACCAGCACCGCTGCGTCGTCGCCGAAGCCGATGAGCGGCAGGAAATCCGGCGTCAAGTCTACCGGCAGCACGAAATAGGCGAGGGCGGCGAGCAGCGTCGCCCGCACCTTCAGCGGCGTCTGCCGGTCGAAGGCGGCGTAGTAGCTCGCCACCGCGTCCTCGGCGAACGGAATGCGCGCCGCATTGGCCCGCATCTTGTCCCAGAAGCTGCGCCGGACGCTCGATGCGTCACGCGTCGCCTGCGCCTCCTCATCGCCGGACAGGCTGTCGAAGGCGTCGAAGGGGGATGTGCTGTCAAACATGGAAATCACATGGGGATGGCGCGCCCGCCCGCAAGGGCAGGGGGCGTCGGACGGCGCGCTGCGTGCGGTCCCCGCGGTCAGCACCGGCGCCGGACGGAACAGCAGGCCCTGTCGCGGCGCGCCAGAGCCCGCCGGATCACAGCAGCGGGTAGGCCGCCTCCACCAGATAGGGGCCGCCGCCCACGGAATCGCGCGAGGAGAACAGCACGAAGCGCGGCACGTGGAAGGTCTGGCTGCGGTAGGGGCCGCGGGTGGCGAGATAGTCGGCCACCTGCCGGGACGAGGCGTCGCGCAGGCGCGCGAGGGTCACGTGCGGCTTGAAGTTGCGTCCCTCCGCGCCGAGGCCGAGGCGCTGCATGATGCGCTCCTGCTCGGACTGCAGCTCCATGAGCGCGGGGGTGGCGCGCACCGCAGCGAACACCGCGCGCGGCTTGTGGCCGCCGAACTGGTCCAGCCCGTCCAGCATCAGGTCGAACGCCGGGCGCCGCACCTGTCCGAGCATCAGCATGATGTCACGGGCGGTGGCGTCGTCCACGTCGCCGACGAAGCGCAGGGTGACGTGATAATTCTCGGGATCGATCCAGCGCGCGCCGGAAAGGCCGCCGCGCAGCATCGAGAGGCCGAGCCCCACCTCCCGGGGAATTTCGATGGCGGTGAACAGTCGCGGCATGCGGCTCTCCGCGATGGGTCGGCTTCGGCGCGCCGGGCGGGCCCGGCTGAGCCCACAGTGAAGGAGATTCGCGCCCCGAAGGAAAGAGAGGCGGCGCCATGGCCGCCTCCCGCGTGGTTTCGGCTGCGCCGCCGCGCGTCGCTCCGGCTCCGGGTGACCCGGTTCCGGTCAGGCGCGGCGTCCGCCTTGCCGCGAGCGTGCGGCTCCGCCGGGGGGCGGAGCCGGTGCCTCAGTTGCGGCGGCCCTGCGGCCGGGCGCGCTGCTGCTGGGGCCGCGCCCGCTGCTGCGGCCGGGCCTGCTGGTGCGGCCGGGCGCGCTGCTGGGGCCGCGCCTGATGCTGCGGCCTTGCCTGCGGGCGCTGCTGCGGGCGGGCCTGCTGGGCGCGGTTGCGCACCTGCTCGCCGCTGGGGCGCTGGGTCGGGCGCTGCACGTTGCCGGGCCGGTTGCCGGTGGAGGGCCGCTCCACATTGGGCCGGTTGCCGGCGCCGGGGCGCTCGGACGGCAGCTGCGGACGCTGCGGGCCGCCGGTGCCGGGGCGGTTCTCCCCGCCGGGGGGCACGATGCCGGGCCGGTTGGGACCACCGGGACCGCCGGGCTGGCCGGGACGATCGGGAATACCGGGGCGGCCGGGTCCACCCGGTCCTCCCGGTCCACCGGGCTGGCCGGGGATGCCGGGCATTCCGGGGCGACCGGGTCCACCCGGACCACCGGGCCCACCCGGACCACCGGGGCCGCCCGGTCCACCGGGACCACCAGGACGGCCGGGCAGTCCAGGACCACCGGGCCCACCGGGACCACCCGGTCCACCGGGACGGCCGGGAACGCCGGGACGCATGGGCGGGGGACGCACGCCGGGCTGTCCGGGCCACGCGCCACCGGGCGGCGGGGGACGCACGCCGGGCGGCGGCGGCACCGGCCGCCACGGGCCGGGGCCCCACGCCGGCGGACGTCCGCCCCAGCCGGGTCCCCAATAGGGCGGGCGCACCCACGCGGGCGGCACCACCCACACCGAGTTCCAGCCGCGGTTGTTCCAGCCCCAGCGGTTGTTCCACGCCGAGCCCACCAGCACGCCGGTGCCGAACAGCAGGGCGCCGGTGGCGAAGGTGGTGAAGACGGAGGAGCTGTCGTAGGTGGGAACGTAGATGCGCTCGGGATTGGTCGGCGCGATGTAGATGGTGCGCTGGCCGCCTTCCTCGCGGGTGGTCACCACCTGCTGCGGGGTGCTGGCGAGGTTGCCCACGCTCTGCGCCTTGGCGCGCAGCATCTGGACGGTGTTGGAGACGTCCTGCGGCTGGGTGGAGAAGGCGAGGCCGAGGGATTCGGTCCATTCCATGTGGTCATGCAGCAGGCGGACCACGTCCGGGAAGCGCACCAGCGCCTTCACCGACGAATCCCAGCCCATGCCGTCGACCTGCGCGAAGTTGCGCGCCTGCACGAGGCGCGGATTCGCCTCGATCCAGTTGTAGGCCTCCACGAGCTGCTCGGGGAACAGGGTGGCCGGGAACAGGATGGCCAGCAGCGGATCGGGATAGAGCGCCACCGGGCCGAGCAGGTACTCGAGATCGGTCAGGGAATAGACCGGACCGCTGGCGGCGGCGGGATCGACCGCCGGGGCGGTCGGCAGCGGCACCTGCGACTGCTGCGGCGCGGGCGGCGGGGCGGACTGCGGCACGACCACCGGCGCGGCCGCGGCATCTGGCGGCGGCAGCGGCTGGCCGACCGGCGGCGGCGCGGACTGGACCTGCGGATCGGCGGGCGGCGTCTGGGCCAGGACGGGATAGACCGCCGTCGCCCAGCCGAACACCGCCGCGACGGTGACGCGCGACCAGTTGCCCGCGCGCCCCGATGCGCATGTGCTTACTGAAAAACCTGCCATTCGGCTCTCCTGCCTGCGGCGTTCCCGCGGGCGGTTCGCGCCGCCGCGCCGGGTGGTGTTGGCGAAGCGGCACGGGACGTGTCCGTCCCCGCTCCGCAACCGGAATCGTTACGGCAACGGGACGAGTATGTCGATCTCCAGAGATTCCGGCGAAGCTGTGACGATGTCCGTACGATATTGTTCAATGTACATCTCGTTCTGGTCGACGTTCTTCTCGTCCAGATAATTGGCTATCTGCTCGTAAGTATTGTCCATATCCGAGAACGAGCCGGTGTGAGCGAATTTCAGCACCTTGCCCGCGTGGGAGCCTGCGAGCTTCATGCCGCCGCCCGGCTTCTGGGTGGTGGCGCCGGAGAAGGGCACCTGCACCTCGTATTCGAAGCTCAGGTCGTCGCTGGAGGTGTAGACGATGAAGGTGTCGCCGGCGCGGGTGAGGCCGAGCCGCGCCAGCTCCTCGTTCACCTGCTTCACCGCTGCCACCAGCTTGTCGTAGGCCTCCTCCCAGGTGGCGTTGCCCGACAGGGCGAGCACCGGCACCGGCGAAAGCGTGATCTCCTGCGGCGCGAGGGCGCGGCCGCCGGGGGCGACCGGCGTGGTCTCCACCGGCTTGGGGTCCACCACCGGCGGCGGGGTCAGCGGCGCCTCGGCAGGCGGCTGGGCGGCAGGCGGCTGGGCAGCGGGGGGCGTCTGCGGCTGGGCCTGCGCCAGGGCCGGCCCGGAGAGCGCGGGCGCGAGGGCGAGCTGCGCGCCCAGGAGGGCACAACCTGCGGCCCGTGTCATCGTCTCGACATTGACCCACCGGAACCCGGCCATTGCTCATCCTCCGCGCGCCGCCGAAGCAGTCGAACTGCGCTTCTAGCATGTTCTCGAACGCCGGGGAGGCGGCGTTTCGGCGGGATGCGGGCGGATCCATGGCAGGGCTTGCGGGGGCAGGTCCGGGCCGCGGAACACGCGGCCGCCGGCGGCGGCGCGGGGCGGCCGGCGGCCGGGCGTTGCCGGGCCTGCGCCGGGCGGGGGTGGTGTCGGCCGCCGATCGGCGCCATATAAGGCGCACGCATCCCTGGAAAGTCGCTGGCGCCCATCGTGAACCCGCTCGCCCATCGCCCCTTTGTGAAGATGAACGGCCTCGGCAACGAGATCCTCGTGCTGGACCTGCGCGCCGATCCGGTGGAGGTGCCCCCGGCCGCCGCGCGGGCGCTGGCCCGGCCGCACGTGCTGCCGTTCGATCAGGCGATGGTGCTCTATCCGCCGCGCCGGGCGGATACCGCGGCGTTCGTGCGCATCCTCAACAACGACGGCTCATTCTCCGCCGCCTGCGGCAACGGCACCCGCTGCATCGCCGCGCTGGAGGCCGCCGCCACCGGCGCCGACCACATCCTGTTCGAGAGCGAGGCCGGCCTGCTCGACTGCCGGGTGCTCGCCGGCGGGCAGGTGGAGGTGGACATGGGCGCGCCCCGGCTCGGCTGGCGCGACATTCCCCTCTCCCGCGACGTGGGCGACACCACCGCCGTCGCCATTCCCGGCTTCGAGGCGCTGGGGCCGGCCTGCCTCGTCAGCATGGGCAACCCGCACGCCGTCTTCTTCGTGCCCGACGCCGATGCCGTGGACGTGGAGGCGACCGGCGCGGCGCTGGAGCGTCACCCGCTGTTTCCCGAGCGCGCCAACATCTCGTTCGCCAGCCTCACCGCGCCGGACCGCATCCTGCTCCACGTGTGGGAACGCGGCGCCGGCCGCACCCGCGCCTGCGGCACCGCCGCCTGCGCCACCGGGGTCGCCGCCGTGCGCACGGGGCGGGCGGGTCGCGCCGTCACCGTCACCCTGCCGGGCGGCGATCTTTCCATCGCCTGGCGCGCGCGCGACGGCCATGTGCTGATGACCGGCCCCTCCGAGCGCGAGTTCGACGGCATGCTCACCCCGGCCATGCTGGGGGAGGCCGCCTGATGGCAGGCGCGGAGGCGCGCGTCATCAGCTTCGGCTGCCGGCTGAACGCGCTGGAGGGCGACGGCATCGCCCGCGCCGCGCGGGAGGCGGGGCTGGAGCATGCCTTCGTCGTCAATACCTGCGCCGTCACCGCCGAGGCCGTGCGGCAGGCCCGCCAGGCCATCCGCCGTGCCCGCCGCGAGGACCCGGCGCGCCCCGTCATCGTCACCGGCTGCGCCGCCCAGACCGACCCCGACGCCTTCGCCCGCATGGCGGAGGTGAGCCTCGTGCTGGGCAATGTGGGCAAGACCGAGCCCGCCCTGTGGGCCCAGGCCCGCGCCGCGCTGGAGCAGGGCATCGCCGAGGGCGAGAAGGCACGGGTGCAGGACATCGCCACCGTGCGCGCCGCCACGCCCCACCTCGCGGCGAGCTTCGACGGCCACACCCGCGCGTTCGTGGAGGTGCAGAACGGCTGCGACCATCGCTGCACCTTCTGCATCATCCCGTTCGGCCGCGGCCCCTCGCGCAGCGTGCCCATGGGCGCGGTGGTGGATCAGGTGCGCCGGCTGGTGGCCGGCGGCCACCGCGAGGTGGTGCTCACCGGCGTCGACCTCACCGCCTATGGCGCCGACCTGCCCGGCGCGCCCGCCCTCGGGCGGCTGGTGCGCGCGGTCCTCGCGCAGGTGCCGGAGCTGGAGCGCCTGCGCCTGTCCTCCATCGACGCAGTGGAGGCGGACGACCAGCTCCTGCGCGCCTTCGCCGAGGAGGAGCGGCTGATGCCGCATTTGCACCTCTCGCTCCAGTCCGGCGACGACCTCATCCTCAAGCGCATGAAGCGCCGCCATTCGCGCGCGCAGGCGCTGGAGCTGATCGCGGCGCTGCGGCGCGCCCGCCCGGACATGGTGCTGGGCGCCGACATGATCGCCGGCTTTCCCACCGAGACCGAGGCGCAGGCCCGCGCCACCCGCGCCTTCGCCGAGGAGGCGGGCCTCGCCTTCCTGCACGTCTTCCCCTTCTCCGCCCGCCCCGGCACCGCCGCCGCGCGCATGCCGCAGCTGCCCGCCGCCGTGGTGGCCGAGCGCGCCCGCCGCCTGCGCGAGACCGCCGCCGACCTCCTGCGCCGGCATCTGGCGGGAGAGGTGGGGCGGCAGCGCCATATTCTGGTGGAGGCCGGCGGACGCGGCCATACCGAGCATTTCACCCCCGTGCGCCTCGCCCGACCGGCGGCGCGCGGGAGCCTCGCCGCGCTGCGCATCGCCGGGCACGACGGCGCGCGCCTGATCGCGGCGTGACCTCCATCATGAACGGCAGGCAGACATGAGCCAGGACGATCCCACCACGCCCCCGGCCCCCGAGGCGCCCAAGCGCAAGAAGGGCTTCTGGAGCTGGCTGTCCGGCTCCGGCGATCACGACGCCCCCGCGCCGGCCGGTGATGCCGCTCCGCCGGCTCCGGCCGACAGCCCGGAGGTTCCGGCGCCCGCCGGCGATGCCGCTCCGTCTGACGCTGCTGGCGCCGCGCGCGCCGCCTCCACGGAGGCCGACGCGCCTTCGGCGCCGGAGCAGGCCGCCTCGGGCGCGCCTTCACCCCGTGCCGAGGCGGCAACGCCCGCGCCGGCCGGCGAAGTCCCTGCGCCGGCTGAAGGCTCCGCTCCGCCCGCGCCCGCCGTGCCGGCATCCGATGCGGCCTCGGCCGATGTCCCGACGGCTGGTCCGGATGATGCCGGGCCGCCCCTCGCCATGCCGCAGACCGATGTTCCGGCGGCCACGGCCTCGGCACCCATTCTGGGTTCGCCGGCGGCGCCGGCCACTGCGTCCGGCCTTGTCGCGCCCCCGCCTGCCGCGCCGGTCTCGCTCTCGGGCCTGCCCGAGCCGACCCCAGCGCCCGCCCCGGTGCCTGCCGTTCCGGCGGCGCCGGGCGGTCCTGCCGCCGCCGAGCCGGCGGCACAGCCCGCCGCGCTGTCACCGGCGGGCGCGCCTGTCGCTTCGCCCGCGCCGCCCGCCGGGGCCCCGGCTTCCGAAGCGCCCGCGCATCCGGCGGTGGACGCCACCGCGACAGCCTCCGATGGTCCTGCCTCCGATAGCCCCGCCGGGGGTGGTGAGCCGGCCGCGGCGTCGCCGGTGGCCGCCGATGCGCCTTCGCCGGCCGAGATCCCTGCAGAACCCGCCGCCGAGCCGGGGCGCAAGGGCTTCTGGAGCCGGCTCGTCTCCGGCCTCGCGCGCACCGCGGGCAATCTCGGGCAGGGCATCACCGACCTCGTCTCCAAGCGCAAGCTCGATGCCGACACGCTGGAGGAGCTGGAGGACGTGCTGATCCGCGCCGACCTCGGCACCGAGACCTCCGCCCGCATCGTCGCCGCCGTGGGCAAGGGCCGGCACGACAAGATGATCTCCCCCGAGGAGGTGAAGGGCCTGATCGCGCAGGAGGTGGAGACCATCCTCGCCCCGGTGGCGAAGCCCCTGGTGGTGGATGCCGCCCACAAGCCGTTCGTGGTGCTGATGGTGGGCGTCAACGGCTCGGGCAAGACCACCACCATCGGCAAGCTCGCCGCCCAGTGGCGCGCCGAGGGCCGCAAGGTGGTGCTCGCCGCCGGCGATACCTTCCGCGCCGCCGCCATCGAGCAGCTGAAGGTGTGGGGCCAGCGCACCGGCGCCCATGTCATCGCCCGCGAGCAGGGCGCGGATGCCGCCGGCGTCGCCCACGACGCGCTCACCGAGGCCCGCGCGGAGGGCGCCGACATCCTCATGGTGGACACCGCCGGCCGCCTCCAGAACCGCGCCGAGCTGATGGCCGAGCTGGAGAAGGTGGTGCGCGTCATCCGCAAGCTGGAGCCCACCGCGCCCCATGCGGTGCTGCTGGTGCTGGATGCCACCGTCGGCCAGAACGCGCTCTCGCAGGTGGAAGCCTTCACCCGCATCGCCGGGGTCACCGGCCTCGTCATGACCAAGCTGGACGGCACCGCGCGCGGCGGCATCCTCGTCGCCATCGCTGCCAAGCACAAGCTGCCGGTGCACCTCATCGGCGTGGGCGAGGGGGCGGACGATCTCCAGCCCTTCGCCGCCCGCGACTTCGCCCGCGCCATCGCCGGCCTCGACTGAGGCCATCGGCGGGCGCAAGGGCGCCGGGGGAAGCGGTGCCCGCGCCCGCCGACGCATGCGCGGGCGGGAGGGCAGGGAAACTGACGTGCCGTGTTGGCCAGGCTCGCCCGGGCCGCGCCTGCGCCTGCGCGGGAGGTGGGGAGGCCGGGGAGTGATCGCCCGTCCCGGCCCCGACCGGGCATCGCCCCGCGCGCGGGGCGCGCGGCAACGGTACGGCAAGGGCACGGAGGGCAAGGGCACAGAGGGAACGCCGCAGCCATCGGCGCGCTCCGCATCGGGGAGTGCGTGCCGGTCCGCGGGCAGAGGCTGGTCCCGGCGTCTGCGCGGGCTGCCCCTTCCGGTGCCGCCGTGCGGTTCCCCGCCGGCCCGGCAGTGCCGACTTGGACGCCGCACCGGACGCGGCTTGACACGGTGGTGCGCCGCTCCCCGGCGGGGGTGGTGGAAAGATGACCGGCTTCAAGCCGGCCTGGCTCCGGATGGCGGCGCGCAGCGCGTCGCAAACGCGCCCATGCCGATCCTGGCCAGCGACCACACGGCCGGGCGGGCATGTGCCGAGGCCGGTGCGCCTGCGCCGTTCCACCGTGGCCGGGAGATTGCCCTCGCTCGCTTGATGCCACCGTCGCCGTTGCGCTTTTGTACGGCGAGGCAGCCGGTACATCGTCCCACCGCTGCCGGGCCCCCCGGGCGGGGACGGGACAATGAGGTCCGCGTCGCTGAACGCGCCATCGGGATGCCGGGCCGCCTGAGCCGAGGGCGGTGCGCATTCGCCGTTCCACGGCAGCCGGAGTCTGCGTCCGCTCCCGCTCGATGCCACCGGCGCTGTCGCGCCTTCGGCATGCGAGGCAGCCCGCCTGTCATCCGCTGCGGTCCGGCCTCCCCCTGGGCAGGGGCGGGGCAATGAGATCCACGCGGCTGAACGCGCCCTCGGGTTTGTCCGGGCGCGCGTGCCGAGGGCGGCGCGCTTCACCCGTTCCACCGCGTCGGGAGACTGCCCCTGCGCCCGCCGGATGCCGCCGGCTCGCCGCGCCTTCGGCCGACGAGGGAGCGCGCCTGTCGCCCCGCCGTGGTTCCGCCTCCGGGGCGGGGCAATGAGACCCACGCGGCTGAACGCGCCCTCGGGTTTGTCCGGGCGCGCGCCTGCCGAGGGCGGCGCGCCTGCGCCGCTCCACCGCGCCGGCCGGGACCGCCAACGCGCTGGCGCCCGTGGCATACGAGGAGCCCGCGCGCCGCGTGCCGTCGGAGGGGATGACCTGATCGCCGGCACCGCCGAACCGGATCCCCGGCCGCCGCCGCTCTCAGCGCGGCAGGGCGAGCAGATCCCTGTGGCCGATGATGCAGGAGGCCGCCTCGACCCGCGCCAGCGCCCAGGCATGGGCGGTGGCGGCGTCCACCTGTCCGCTCTCCGCTGCCGCTCCGGCGGTGCCTTCGGCGAGGCGGGCGATGAGGGTGCGGTCATCGGGGCCGAGGCGCCATGGGCTCGGCGCCGTCTCCACCCTGAAGCCGGCATCGGCGAGCGCCGCCGCGAGCGCGTCCGTCGCGTCCGGTCCTGCGGCGGGGCCGAAGCCCTTGTCGGTGCCCTGATGGGCGTGGAAGCCGGCGGCGATGGCGGCATCGTCCGGGTGCGGCGGGCTCCACGCATCGCCCCCGTCGCAGGTGAGCGCGGTGTGAAGCGCGATGCCGCAGCGCCCGAGCGCGCGGGCGAGGCGCCCGCACCACGCCGCCGAGACGAGATCGTAGAAGGCGGACGCCGTGACCAGGCGGGGCGCGAAGGCGAGCGGCGCGGCGGGGTCCACGGCGAGGTCGGCGATGGCGAAATCCACCCGGACCTCGCGCGCGCCGAGGGCCAGCACGAGGCTGTCGCCCTCCTCGCGCCAGCGGTCGGCGAAGGCCTTCAGCCGGGCCCGCGCGGCGTCGGCGAGGGTGCTGTCGTGGTCGAGCAGCGTCCAGTGCTGGCGCATGCCGAGGCGCGGGGCGAGGGCGCGCAGGTTCGATCCGGTGCCGGCGCCGAGATCGACGATGCGCTGCGCGTCGATGTCCGCCAGATGGGCGGCGAGGCGCTGCTCGATCGCGGCGCTGCGGGCGCGGTGGTCGGCCGGCTCGCGCAGGGCCAGCCAGTCGTCCGAGAACAGGGCGGCGGGGACGGCGTCGGTCATCATCGGGCTGACCTATGCGGCAGGGGCCGGCGGGCGACGGCGGCGCGCGCCCGCCGTCGCGCCGGCCCGGCAAGGAGGAGATCCGCGGTGCCGGCGAGGGCAGGGCGCGCGGTCATGGCGTCGCTTCTCCGGGGGCGGCGCCGGCGCCGTTCGGCTGGCGCCGCTCGGTGATCGGCCACTCCGGCCACTCCAGTCGGCGCGGATGGCCGGTGTCGCGGGCTGCGGCGCTCCGGCCGGCGTGGGCCCGCGCGCTGGCCGCGTCGGCTTGCGGCCTGCGCCGGCAAAATCGCGGATGCGGGCGAAGCGCCGGCGCGTCGGGCGCTCTCATGCGGCCGCCTCCGTCAGCACCCGTGCGATGACGGCAGCGGTGTCGCACCAAGCGGGCAGGCGCTGGCCTGCGGCATAGGCGGCATCGGCCAGCACCCGGCGTCGGGCGGGATCCGTGAGGACCGTGCGCAGGGCGGCGGCGAGGGCGTCCGCGTCGCCCGGCGGCAGCTTGATGCCGGCGCCGTCCGGCACCGTCTGCGCCGCTGCCCCGCCGGTGGTGCAGATCACCGGCAGGCCGCGCCGCATGGCTTCCGCCAGCACCATGCCGTAGCCCTCGTAGAGCGAGGGATGGACGAACAGGTCCGCGTCCGCATAGGCCGCGTCCAGCTGCGCGCGATCGAGCTGGCCGAGCAGGCGGACCCTGCCGTGCGGCACAGCCGCCGCGCGGGCGGCGATGCGCTCCGCCGTCGCGGGATCGAGCGCCGGCGAGCCGACGATGGCGAGGCTGAAGGCGATGTCGGCCAGCTGCTCCACCGCCGCGAGCAGGATGTCGTAGCCCTTGCGCGGGGTCAGCGATCCCACCGCGATCAGGCGGGGCGGATCGCCGTTCGCGGCCGCGCGGGCGGCGGGCTCGGTGCCGGGGATGGCGAGGGTGAGCCGGCCCGGCGGCACGCCATAATCCGTCACCAGTGTGCGCGCGGTCTCCGGGCTCACGGTGACGACGGCGGCGCAGGCGGCCAGCGCCGCGCGCTCGCTCGCATGCAGCCGGGCCGTGTCGGCGGCGGAGAGCCCGGTCTCCAGCGCCAGCGGATGATGCACCAGCGCCACGATCCGCCGGCCAAGGCGCCTCAGGCCCTCCGCAGGCAGGGCGCCGAGGGCGAGGCCGTCGGCCAGCAGCACCGTGTCCGGCGGCGTGGTGGAGAGGCGCGCGAGGGCGTCCTCCACCTCCGTCGCCGAGGGCAGGGGGAAGGCGCCATCGAGCCGCAGCGGGGCGATGGCGTGCCCGGCGGCCCCGAGCTCGGCGATGACGCGCCGGTCATAGGCATAGCCGCCGGTCTCGGTCTCCAGCGGGCCGGGATGGACGAAGGCGACCTGCACCGGTCGCGCTCAGGACATCATCTGGAGGCCGGCGTCGGCCGCGAGGTCGGCCTCGTACCAGGCGCGCGCCACGTGGGATTCGTGCAGCGTCACGCGGATGCGGGTGAGGGCCTCGCTGCCGGCACCGAGGCTGCCCGTGCGCGCGGCCTCGGCCATGCGGTCGAACACGTGGCGGCACAGCACCTCGGTGGTGGTGTTGCGGCCGGCGAACTCGGGCAGCTCGTCGAGGTTGCGGTAGTTCAGCGGGCCGAGCACGGCTTTCAGCGCATCATGGGCGCGGCCGATGTCCACCACCACCCCCTCCTCGGTGAGATCGCGGCGGAAGAAGGCCACGTCCACCACGAAGGTCGCCCCGTGAAGCGCCTGCGCGGGCCCGAACAGGGCGCCACGGAAGCTGTGGGCGATCATGATGTGGTCCCGCACTTCCACTGCGTACATGCCTTGTCTCCTCCGGCGCGTCGGCCAAGCTCAAGTGTAGCGCACCACGGTGGCGATGCCGGGCGCGCCGTCTGCAAGGATACGCGGCAGGGCGCGCGGCAGATCGTCGAACGCCACCTCCTCGCTGATGAGGGCGTCGAGGCGCGCATCGTCCAGCAGGGCGAGCGCGGTGGCGAGGCGGCGCGCGTGGCTCCAGCGCGGCCGGCGCGCGGGGCTCACCATGCCCACCTGCGAGGAGACGATGGAAAGCCGGCGATGGTGGAAGGCGCCGCCGAGGGAGAGCTGCACGGGCCTGTCGCCGTACCAGCTCATCTCCACCACGCGCCCCTCCTCGCCGCAGCAGGCGAGCGCCGCCGCAAGCCCGGCCGAGGTGCCGCTGGTGTGGAACACCACGTCCGCATCGCGCACCGCATCCGGCGCGGTGGAGAAGGCGGCGCCGAACGCCTCGGCCAGCGGGGCGCGGGCGGGGTCCGTGTCGATGGCCGTCACCTCGGCTCCCGGCAGGCCGGCGGCAAGGCGCGTCACCAGCAGGCCCACCAGCCCGGCGCCGATGACGGCGATGCGGTCGCCCGGGCCTGCGCCACCGTCCCAGAGGGCGTTGAGGGCGGTTTCCATGTTGGCGGCGAGGGTTGCCCGGCGGGCGGGCACCCGCTCCGGCACCGGGACGAGGGCGTCGGCCGGCGCCAGAAAGCGGCTCTGGTGCGGGGCGAGGGCGAACACGGTCCGGCCGGCGAGGGCGGCGGGGCCGGCCTCCACCCGCCCGACGGCGCAATAGCCGTACTTCACCGGGAACGGGAAATTCCCGTCCTGCATCGGCGCGCGCATGCGGTCAGCGTGCACCGGATCGGTCAGGCCGGCGAGGACGAGACGCTCGGTGCCCCGGCTCACCGCGCTCCACAGGGTCGCCACCACCGCCTCCTCCGGGCCGGGCGGGGGCAGCGGGGCGGGGCGCAGCTCGCAGGTGCCGGGAGCCGCGTACCAGAGCGCGCGGCCGGATCCGGCATTGTGACATTCTGACGCATCCTGAGCGGACATGCCTTGGCCTTCGTATAGCGCCACGGTGGCGTTGCGGGTGGACCCCGGCGACGCGTCGAGGGCCGGAACCGGCGCGGGAGCTAGGCATGTCTTCGAGGTCCGGTCCACCCCCCGGTCAAAGCCCCGCGGCGGATCTCACGCCCGCCTTGCTCCAGCCGCTGGCCACCCTGCGCCGCCGCCGGCGCCTGATGCTGGCGGCCAACGGGGCCACGCTGGCGCTGGTGCTGGCGGGCATGGTGACGCTGGCCGCCCATGACGGCTTTTCCCCGGTGGACGGCGTGCTGCTCCTGTGCGCGCTCGCCATAACGCCGTGGAACGCCATCGGGTTCTGGAACGCGCTCGCCGGCCTCTGGCTGCTGCACGGCCGCCGGCGCGGGGTGGAGGCGGCGGCGCCCTTCCTCGCCGCGCCGGAACCGGACGGGCCGCTCACCGCGCGCACCGCCATCCTCATGACCATCCGCAACGAGGACCCGGCCCGCGCCCTCGCCCGGCTGAAGGCGGTGAAGGCCGACCTCGACGCCTCCGGCCTCGGCGGCGCGTTCGACTATCACGTGCTGTCCGACACCTCCCGACCCGAGATCGCGGCGGCGGAGGAGGCGGCCATGGCCCGCTGGCGCGCCGAGGCGGGGGCGGGGCAGCTGTTCTATCGCCGCCGGGCGCAGAACACCGATTTCAAGGCCGGCAACATCCGCGACTTCTGCCGCGCCGCCGGCGATCGCTACGATTTCATGCTGCCGCTGGATGCCGACAGCCTCATGGGCGCGCCCACCATCGTGCGCATGGCGCGGCTGATGCAGGCGCACCCGCGCCTCGGCATCCTGCAGAGCCTTGTCGTGGGCCTGCCGGCGCAGAGCGCGTTCGGCCGCATCTTCCAGTTCGGCATGCGCCACGGCATGCGCTGCTACACCCTCGGCGCCACCTGGTGGGCGGGGGAGTGCGGCCCGTTCTGGGGCCACAATGCGTTCATCCGCATCGCTCCGTTCCGCGCCGCCTGCCACCTGCCGCATCTGCCCGGCACGCCGCCGCTGGGCGGCCCCATCCTGTCGCACGATCAGGTGGAGGCGGTGCTGATGCGCCGCGCCGGCTACGAGGTGCGGGCGCTGCCGGTGGAGAGCGAGAGCTATGAGGAGAACCCGCCCGCCGCCACCGATTTCGTGGCGCGCGACCTGCGCTGGTGCCTCGGCAATCTCCAGTATCTGCGGCTGCTGGCCCAGCCGGGCCTTGCCGCCAGCCTCCTGCCCATGAGCCGCTTCCAGCTGGTGTGGGCGATCCTGATGTTCGTGACCGTGCCGGCCCATCCGCTGCTGCTGGCGGCGCTGCCGGCGGCGGCGGCCGGGGCGGCGCCGGGCTATCCGGTGGGCCTCGCCCTCGCGCTCTATGGCGGCATGATGCTGCTGGCGCTCGCTCCCAAGCTCGCCGGCGTCGCCGACGTGGCGCTGACGCGCGGCGGGGTCGCGGCCTATGGCGGGGCCGGGCGCTTCGCGCTGGCGGTGACGGTGGAGCTCGTCTTCTCCTTCCTGCTCGGCGCCATCACCGCCATGGCGGTGACGCTGGAGATGGGGCGCCTGCTGCTCGGCCGCGCCCATTCGGGCTGGCAGGCGCAGGCGCGCGACGGTCACGGCGTGTCCCTCGCCGCCGCCGCGCGCGCCTTCTGGCCGCAGACCCTGTTCGGCCTCGCGGTGACGGGCGCGCTTCTCGCGGTCGCGCCGGTGCTGGCGCTGTGGGCGGCGCCGGTGCTGGCAGGCTATGTGCTGGCCATTCCCTTCACCATCGCCACCGCCGATCCGCGCCTCGGCCGCTGGATGGTGCGCCATGGCCTGTGCGCGGTGCCCGAGGAGCTGGCGCCGACGCCGGTGCAGCAGCGGCTGGCCGGGACCGCGCCGGAGCTGCGCCGCGCCGCCTGAACGGCCGGGGTGGTGGGTCGGCTGGTTGCCGGATCGCTTTGCGGGGCAGCGGACAGGGCAGCGCGGTGCAGCCGACTGGCTCGTCCTCCGTAGCGGCAGGCCCGCGTGGCTGCGTCCCGTCCTATGGAAGGCCGGGGCTGGCGGCTGGCCGGCACCCGAAGGACCATCACCAACCGCGCGCTCCCTCTGGGCAACGGTGCTGGCATCGAACCTGCCGGGGCCGTGGCCTCGGGAGCGCTGGGTCGAGCCGCCGTCGCGGGGGACGGCGGACGCCACCGCCCCGTGTCCTCCGGAAGATCTCGGCGGCACGGCCATCGGCCTGCATCGCGCGAGAGGCGGATCGCTCTCCCGGTGCGCGGCGAGCGCCGGGCCGCAGGTGTCCCGACCGGTGCCTCGGACGCACAGGCATCAACGGCCGCGCCAACGTATTGCGCGGAAGCACGCGCGTCCTGCCGGCAGCGCCAGCATCGGTCCCGATCGCGACCGTGGGCCCGCGCCCCGCGCGTCGCCGCCCGGCCTGCCGCCGCCAAATGAAAAGGCCGGGCCCGCGGCCCGGCCTTTCCTGTTCCGTGTCGTGAGAGGCTCAGCGGCGGAAGCCGCCCCGGAAGCCGCCGCCCCCGCCGAAGCGGTCGCCACCGCCGAAGCCGCCGAAGCCGCGGTCGAAGCCGCCCGAGCCGTAGCGGTCACCGCCGAAGCGCTCGCCGCCGCCATCGCCGCCATAACGGTCGCCGCCATAGCTGGAGGTGCGCTGCTCGCCCCACGAACGGGCGCGGTTCTCCTCGTCGAGCCGGGCGGTGTCGGCGTTGCGGTCCACGTTCTGCCAGCCGGAGGGGGTGTGCTGGCTCCAGCCGGTGTCCGAGTGCTGGTAGACGTGGCCGTCGTGGTCCACCATCACGTTGCCGTTGTTCCACGCCACGCCGTTGCCGGTCTTGACGTTGCCGGCGACGCCGCGGCTGTCCACGCCGATCTTGCCGTTGGTGTCGGTGACGGCGGTCTGCGAGGCGTGGCCGGTGCCGGTGGTGGGATTGTAGCCGGTGGATTCCCGCGCGGCGGCGGCGTTGCCGGTGTAGGCATTGCCCTCCACCCCTGCGCGGGACTGGCCCCGGGCGCCCGTTTCCGGGTTGTAACGGGCGTTCTCGCGGCCGGCGGCGTAGTTGCCCGTGTAGGGGTTGAACGCCGCCGCCGAGCGGCCGGTGAAGTCGGTGCCGCGCGCTGTGGTGCCGGCCCAGTCGCGGCCCGACCATTCGGTGCCGTTCCAGGTGGTGCCCCACGCGTGGTTCACGGTGGCGGCGCCACCCCAGCGGCCATAGAGATTGGTCTGGTTGACGTTGGTGTAGCCCCAGTGGCCGCCCCACGGGCCGTAGGGGCCGTAGGGTCCATAAGGACCGTAGGGATGCCAGTAGGGACCCCACGCCGGCCACACCGCCGCGCCCCAGGTCCAGCCGGTGGCGAAGCCGAAGGCGAACCCGTCGGCCACGCCGAGCGCGAAGCCCGCGCCGAGGCCGTAGGTGACCGGGCAGGAGAACCAGTAGGTGCCCACATAGCCCGGGCAGGAATAGCCGGTGCCGTAGACCACCGTGCCGCCCGGCGCCACCACGACGCCCATGTAGCCCGGCGTATAGCCCACCACCACCGCATCCGGCGTGGAGCCGTAGATGCGCACGTAGGTGACGTAGTGCAGCGGCGAGGAGACCGGGATGGTGTAGATCACGTCCGGCACCACGTCGGCCACGCGCCAGGCGCCGGCGGGGGTCTCCGCCACGAACCAGGTGCCGTTGTTGACCGCGTAATAGCGCTGGGAATCCAGCCGGATCACCGGGGTCGGCGTGTTCACCGCATAGGCGAGCGCGGTGCCGGCGATGGGCTCGAAGCGCGGCGCGCCGTCATAGGCCACCTTCAGCTCCGCCGTGCGCTTGACGGTGGCGGTCTGCGGGATGGTGGCGGCGATGGCCGCCTCCTTGGCCTGCGGCGTGCCGGCCACCGAGACCAGCACGTTGGCCTTGGGGTCCTGCGGCGGGATCTTGGCGAAGTCCTTCGGCAGCGCGTTGCTGGCGGTGAAGGCCCACGGACCCTTCAGGTCCGGCGCCCGGAACCAGCGGCCGGAGATGAGCACGTAATAGGTGTTGGAGGTGGTCTCCATGAACACCGCATGGTCGGCGTTGTTCATGGACAGCAGGTTGGTGCCCGGCACCGGCAGCATCTGCGGCTGGCCCTCGGTCTGGATCAGCTCGGTGGGCTGGGTCGCGACCACGATGGCAGGGGCGGGATTGATGGGCTTGCCCTTGGCGTCCAGCAGCGGGTCGGCCGGGATCTCCTGCGCCGCGGCCTTACCGGCGGAGGCGAGGGCGTCCGACACCTGCGGCGTCACGAACCACGGGCCGGCGATGTTCGGCGTCTCGTACCAGTGGCCGGCGGCCTCGAGGTGATAGGTGCCGGTCTCGTCCACCAGCAGCAGCGGACGGGTGTTCACCACCCGCTGGAAGCCGGTGACGCCGGTGATGGGCCGCAGCGCCGGCGTGCCGGCCACCGGCACCAGCACGGTGGTGGTGGTGGCGAACAGGATCTGCGGCGGGGTGTTGTCCACCGGCTGGGTCTTCAGCTTCGCCAGCTCCTGGTTGACGGCGTAGCTGGCCTGCAGCTGGTCGAGCGGCACGGTCATGCCGTCGGCGGGCAGGCGGGACTGGAGGGTGGAGCGGATCAGCGCGGCCTTGGCCGGCTCGGTCGGCACCTCCACCCCCTCGATGGAGATGGTGGCGAGGTGGACGAGCCCCGCCGGCTTGTCGATGGCGACGCGGGTGGAGAACCGCACCATGCCGTAGGTGGGCGTGCCCGACTTGGGGCCGATGGCCACCGCGGCGCGGCCGGACATCTGGTCGCCTTCCCAGCTGTCGACCTGCGGCTGGTAGAGCTGCAGCAGCTGGTCGCCTTCGAGCGGGAAGTCGCGCGGCCAGGTGGGGGGCGCCGCGGTTTCCGCCTGGGGCCCTGCGGCCTGCGCCGCCGGGGGCGGCTGCTGCGCATGGACAGCCGGGGCGAACAGCAGCGCCACCGCAGCAAGAACGGCCGCCGGGGCGCCGGTGCGAAGTCGCATCATGAGAATCCTCCCTGCCCGCTCGCGGGCCGGCGCAGGACTATCATGTTCGCGGCCAAGCGTCAGCTTCGCGGCCAAGCGTCAGCGCCACCGATGGGTCAGCCGGCGGAGCAGTCGCGCTGCCACTTCAGGCGCGGGCCGTCCCAGCCGAGGGAGAAGCTGCGCCGGGCCGGGCAGGGCGTGCCGGCCGGCAGGGAGGAAACGGCGCGGCCGCCGGTCCACTGGTAGGGCGCGCGCACGCTCTCGGATGCGGCGGGGGCGATGGTGGGGAAGGCGCGCACAAGATCGCCGCCGAACAGGCTTCCGGCGATGAGGGTGGCCCCGGCCATGGCGAGGATGGTGGACGTTTTCATGATCGGTCTCGAACGCTGGAGGCATCCTGCTGTCGAATTAGAACGCGCGGGGCGGCCGCGTCGTCCCCTCAACGGAGGATGAATTTTCCCTTAAGCCTACGCCCCTATGTACGGCGGGCTTGCTGAACCGCACGCCATGAAGGCGGTCAGCAGCCGTTCATCTTTTCGCGAGGCGCGTCACCCTTCCTATAATACCGCCAAACCGCGCGCGGCGGTGGAGGGAGGCGCCCGCAGCGGCAGATGAGGCTTGACCCTCGCCCTCCTGCAGCCTGTGCTTGCATCGGCTGGGCGTCCCTCAGGGATGGGCGCTGCCGGGGCCGGATCCGACCGGGGCCGTACGGCCGGGTCGGCGAATCCGTCCCCCATGCTGGGCAGGGGTGAGGGCCGGTCGCCAGGCGCGGCGGGCCGTCGCTCCCGGGAGGAAGCGGAATGAAGACGTTCGTCGCCGAGTTCATCGGCACCGCGGTGCTGGTGCTGTTCGGGTGCGGGTCGGCGGTGCTCACGGGCTACGGCTCGGCGCCGATCGGCATGCTGGCCATCGCCTTCGCGTTCGGCCTCGCGGTGACCTCCATGGCCTACGGCATCGGCCACGTCTCCGGCTGCCACATCAATCCGGCGGTGACGCTCGGCGTATGGGCCGCCGGCCGCCTGCCCACCGCCTCCCTGCCGCTCTACTGGGCCGCGCAGGTGCTCGGCGGCATCGCCGGCGCCGCCATCCTGTACGTGATCGCCTCCGGCAAGCTCGCGGGCTTCGACGTGGGCACCGCCGGCCTCGGCCAGAACGGCTGGGGCGAGGGTTATATCGGCGGCTACGGCCTCGGCGCGGCCGTGATGGCCGAGCTGGTGGGCACCTTCGTGTTCCTGGTGGTGATTCTCGGCTCCACCTCGAAGGCCGGCATCACCCAGGCAGCGGGCCTCGCCATCGGCCTGTCGCTGGTGATGATCCACATCGTCTTCATCCCGGTCACCGGCGTGTCGGTGAACCCGGCCCGCTCCATCGGCCCGGCCCTGTTCGCCGGCGGCAAGGCGCTCTCGCAGCTCTGGCTGTTCATCCTGGTGCCGCTGGTGGGCGCGTTCCTCGCCGGCCTGCTGTTCCGCCTGAAGGTGCTCGAGGACTGATACCTCCCGCCTCCGGCAGGAGCTGAAAAAAGGGGGCGCGCCGGGATGCCGGTGCGCCCCCTTTCCTGATGCCGGCGCGCCGGGGCCATGCCCGGCGCGCCGTCATCCCCCGCCTCGGGCGACAGGTCGCCGCCGCCTCACTCGGCGGCGAACGGCCCTGCCGGGTTCTTCTGCTGCTGCGCGGTCTCGGCGGCCTTGGCCAGCGTCATGTGCTCCAGCGCCGCCTTCACGCCCGCCCCGTATTCCGGGTGGACCTGCGCGAACAGGGCGATCTGGCGGTCCGCGATGGCCTGCGGAATGCCGTACATGGCCTCAGCGAGGTTGGTGAACAGGCGCGCGCGCTGGCCGGCATCGAACAGCTCGAACAGGGCGCGCGGCTGGGAGAAGTCGTCGTTGCCGACGCGATGGTTGTAGCGCTGGCCGTCACCCGAGATCTTCAGCGGCGGCTCGGCGTACTTGGCATCCTCGGCGGCGCCGTTGAAGGAGTTGGGCTCGTAATAGGCGTCGGTGCTCCCCGTCAGCTGCGGGAAGAAGCGCATGGCGCCGTCCTTGTGATAGTGGTGCACCGGGCACTTGGCGGCGTTCACCGGCAGGTGCTCGTAATGGGTGCCGAGCCGGTAGCGATGGGCATCGGCATAGGAGAAGATGCGCGCCTGCAGCATCTTGTCCGGCGAGAAGGAGATGCCGGGCACGATGTTGGACGGCGAGAACGCCGCCTGCTCGATCTCCGCGAAGTAATTCTCCGGGTTGCGGTTCAGCTCCAGGATGCCGAGGTCGATGGGCGGATAGTCCGCGTGCGGCCACACCTTGGTGAGGTCGAACGGATTGTAGGGGGTCTTCTCCGCATCCAGCTCCGGCATGATCTGCACCTGCATCTTCCAGCGCGGGAAGTCGCCGGCCTCGATGGCGGTGAACAGGTCTTCCTGCGTGGTCTCGCGGCTGCGGCCCACCACCTCGCTGGCCTCGCCGTTGGTCCAGTGCCTGTGGCCCTGCTGGGTCTTGAAATGGAACTTCACCCAGAACCGCTCGCCGGCGCCGTTGATGAAGGAATAGGTGTGCGAGCCGTAGCCGTTCATGTTCCGCACGCCCACCGGCAGGCCGCGGTCGGAGAACAGGATGGTCACCTGATGCAGGCTCTCCGGCGAGAGCGACCAGAAGTCCCACATGGCGGTGGGCGAGCGCATGTTGGTCTTGGGGTGGCGCTTCTGGGTGTGGATGAAATCCGGGAACTTGTAGGGGTCACGCACGAAGAACACCGGCGTGTTGTTGCCCACGAGGTCCCAGTTGCCTTCCGGCGTGTAGAACTTGAGGGCGAAGCCGCGCACGTCGCGCTCGGCATCCGCCGCGCCGAGCTCGCCGGCCACGGTGGAGAAGCGCGCCAGCATCGGCGTCTCGGCGCCGGGCTGGAGCGCCTTGGCCTTGGTGTACTTGGAGATGTCGCCGGTGATCTTCAGGGTGCCGTAGGCGCCCCAGCCCTTGGCGTGCACCACCCGCTCGGGAATGCGCTCGCGGTTCTGGTGGGCGAGCTTCTCGATCAGCTGGTAGTCCTGCATCAGCACCGGGCCGTGCGGGCCGGCGGTGAGGGAGTTCTGGTTGTCGGCGATGGGGTTGCCGGCGGTGGTGGTGAGGGTGGGTCGCGTCATGAATGGGCTCCCTGTACCGTCTCTGGTCTCGCTGGGGCGCGCCCGTCCGGTGATGCTCGTCCGGGCGGCCGCGGATGCTCGTGCCAATGTCCTGCCGTGGCCGGTGGTGCGCCACGGAACACGCCGAGGGTCGCACCCGGCGCCGCGCCGGTCTTGCACCCGAAGACCGCGGTCTTGAACGTGCGGGCGTCGGCGCGCGCCGTCCGTCCCGTTGGGCCCGCGCTCGACGTTGGCGCAGCATGAGCGGGGCCAGCGATAAGGGCAAATCATATTGCTTGGCGCATTCGATCAGATAAAATTATCGAATGCTCTCCACCCGCCAGCTCCGCTATTTCGAGGCTTTGTCCCGCCACCGCCATTTCGGCCGCGCGGCGGAGGAATGCGCCGTCACCCAGCCCGCCCTCTCCATGCAGATCCGCGAGATGGAGGCGCTGCTCGGCGTCCGCCTGCTGGAGCGCGGGCGCGGCGGGGTCCGCCTCACCCCGGTGGGCGAGGAGGCGGCGACGCGGGCGCGCGGCGTGCTGGCGGCGCTCGCCGACATGGAGCGCACGCTGCGCGATCACGGCAGCCTGCTGGAGGGCCGGCTGCGGCTGGGCGTCATCCCTTCCATCGCGCCCTATCTGCTGCCGCGCCTCCTGCCGGAGATGGGCCGGCGCCATCCCGGTCTGGAGATCGCCCTGCGCGAGAGCCAGACCGCGCAGCTCGTGTCCGAGCTGGCTCATGGCGAGCTCGACCTCGTGGTGCTCAGCCTGCCGGTGGAGCATCCGGACATCGAGGTGATGGCGCTGTTCGAGGACCCGTTCGTGCTGGCGGTGCCGGAGACCTCGCCGGAGGTGGCGGCCACCGCTTCTCCCGAGGCCATCCGCGCCGAGGACCTGCTGCTGCTGGAGGACGGCCACTGCTTCCGCGACCAGGCGCTCAGCGTCTGCCGCACGGTGGACGGCAACCGCCTGCGGCGCTTCGGCGCCTCCAGCCTGTCCACGCTGGTGCAGCTGGTGGCCAACGGGCAGGGCGTGACCCTGCTGCCGCAGATGTACGTGGCCCAGGAGGGCGGGCGCATCCCGCGGGTGCGGCTGCTGGCGTTTCCCGATCCCGTCCCGGCGCGCACGGTGGGCCTTGCCTTCCGCCGCACCCTGCCGCGCCGCGACGACGTGGAGGCGGTGGCCGCCATGGTGCGCGCCTGCCGTCCCGGGGCATGATGCGCCTCGCCGCCTTGCTTTGCCCGGCATTCGCAGCTAAGCCGCGCGCTGGAACGAGGACCCAATGGCTCAGGACGGACTTTCCTACCGCGACGCGGGCGTCGACATCGATGCGGGCAACCGCCTCGTGGATCTCATCAAGCCGCTGGTGAAGGCCACCGCGCGTCCCGGCGCGGATGCGGACATCGGCGGCTTCGGCGGCGTGTTCGACCTGAAGGCGGCCGGCTTTCAAGACCCGCTGCTGATCGCCACCACCGACGGCGTGGGCACCAAGCTCAAGATCGCCATCGACACCGGCGTGCACGACACCATCGGCATCGATCTCGTGGCCATGTGCGTGAACGATCTGGTGGTGCAGGGCGCCGAGCCGCTGCTGTTCCTCGACTATTTCGCCACCGGCCGCCTTGCCCCGGACGTGGGCGCCCACATCGTCGCCGGCATCGCCCGCGCCTGCAAGGACGCCGGTTGCGCGCTCATCGGCGGCGAGACGGCGGAGATGCCCGGCATGTACCGGGACGGCGACTATGACCTCGCCGGCTTCTCCCTCGGCGCGGTGGAGCGCTCCGACCTCCTGCCGCGCAAGGACGTGGCGCCGGGCGACGTCATCCTCGGCCTCGCCTCGGCCGGCGTGCATTCCAACGGCTATTCGCTGGTGCGCCGCATCGTCGAGCGCTCCGGCCTGCCGTGGGACGCCGACGCCCCGTTCGCCGCCGGCCAGAGCCTCGGCGCCGCGCTGCTCACCCCGACCCGGCTCTATGTGAAGAGCGTGCTCTCGGTGATCCGCTTGACCGGCGCGGTGAAGGCGCTGGCCCACATCACCGGCGGCGGCATCACCGAGAACCTGCCCCGTGTTCTGCCCGCCGGCACGCTGGCGCGCATCGATCTGTCGAACCTCATCGTGCCGCCGGTGTTCCGCTGGCTCGCCACCACCGGTGGCGTCGCCCCGGAGGAGATGCTGCGCGCCTTCAACTGCGGCGTCGGCATGGCCGTGGTGGTGCCGGTGGAGCGGGAGGAGGAGGTGGCCGACGCCTTCGCCGACGCGGGCGAATGCGTCATCCGCCTCGGCGTGATCGAGCCCGCCTCAGGCGCGGCGCAAGGCACCGCCTACGTGGCCTATGAAGGCGCGACGGACTTCGGATTTTCGTCATGACGCTTGCTCCCGGCGCGAGCCCGCGGCGCACCGCCGTTCTCATTTCCGGGCGCGGCTCCAACATGGCGGCGCTGGTGAAGGCGGCCGAGGCGCCGGACTTCCCGGCCGAGATCGCGCTGGTGCTGTCCAACCGCGCCGATGCCGGCGGCCTCGAGTTCGCGCGCGAGCACGGCATCCCCACCATGGTGCTCAGCCATCGGGACTATGCCGACCGCCTCGCCTTCGACGCGGCGCTGGATGCGCACCTGAAGGCCGAGGGCATCGAGATCGTCTGCCTCGCCGGCTTCATGCGCCTGCTCACCCCCTGGCTGGTGGAGCGCTGGCGCAACCGCATGATCAACGTCCACCCCTCGCTGCTGCCGAGCTTCAAGGGCCTGCACACCCACGAGCGGGCGCTGGAGGCGGGGGTGCGCTTCCACGGCTGCACCGTCCATTTCGTGCGCGCCGAGATGGACGAGGGGCCGATCATCCTGCAGGCGGCGGTGCCCATCGAGACCGGCGACACGCCGGACGACCTCGCCGCCCGGGTGCTCACGCAGGAGCACATCATCTATCCCAAGGGCCTGGAGCTCCTCGCCTCGGGCCGCCTCACGGTGGCCGACGAGCGGGTGGAGATCGAAGGCGCCAAGGGCGGGCTGACGCCGCTGGTGGCGCCGGCGGTGTAGGCGGGCAGCCCCCTTCTGATTGCGCAGGTGCCGGGAAGTTCGTACACGCCCGGCGTGCGAGGCGGAGGAGCTGTGTGAGTCCGCCTGGAGACCGCCGGGGCTCTCAGTCCTATCTCCGGCGCGCACGCCGCGTTGCCATGGCGGCACCGCTCCCGCGAGGCGCAGGCCGTGGCCGCCTGGCCAGCCTCGAACTCGCCAGTCGCGATCTGGCCAGCCCCGATCTGGCCGGTCTCGAGCGGGCGACAGTCGGGACGCGCCGTCGGATCTTCGGCGCGCGGCATGGCGTCAGCGGTCCAGCCGCTCCACCCGCACCCGGTTGTCATGAAACGCCGCGCCGCCCACCGGCGCAACCGGGTCGGCGCCGGTCAGCGTGTTGATGCCGCGCCCGCCGCGATGGGCGCCGGCGGGCTGGATCTGCTCCGACACCACCACGCCGCGCCGCACGCCGTCGAACAGGCGCGCGATCAGCTCCACCCGCCCGCGCGGGTTCTCCACCGCCACGAGGTCGCCCTCGGCGATGCCGAGGCCTGCTGCGTCCTCCGGATGGATGAGGAGCGAGGGAGCGCCCTCCCGCGCCTGCGAGGTGGGGGTCTCGGTGAAGGAGGAATTGAGGAAGTTGCGCGCCGGCGCCGTCACCAGCCGGAACGGATGGGCGGCGGTGGGCTCCTCGATCACCGCCCAATGGTCGGGCAGGGCCGGCATGTCCGCCACCGGGCCGAACTTGGCCGGGGCGGGGAAGGCGAGGGCGGGCCAGTCCACCGCGAAGTGGAAGCGCTTGTCGCGATGGCCGAAGCCTGTGAGGAAATGCGCTTCCTCGAACGGCTTCGCCACATCGATGAAGCCGGTCTCCTCCAGCACGTCGAGGCCGGGCCGCCCGCTCTCGCGCAACGTCCAGTCGATCAGCTCTCGCGCGCTCATGGCGAAGCCCGGGTGGCTGGCGCCGAGGCGCTCGGCCAGCGCGCAGACGACATCATGGTTGGAGCGGCACTCGCCCGGCGGCTCCACCAGCTTCGGGCCGAGCTGGATGTGGGGGTGCCCGCCGGACTGGTAGATGTCGTCATGCTCGGTGAACATGGTGGCCGGCAGCACCACGTCGGCCATGCGGGCGGTGTCGGTCATGAACTGCTCGTGCACCGCCACGAACAGGTCGTCGCGGGCAAAGCCGGCGCGCACCTTCTCCTGCTCGGGCGCGATCGCCACCGGATTGGTGTTCTGGATGAACAGGGCGGCCACCTTCGGCCCGCCGGCAAGCGCATCCTGCTCGCCCATCAGCACCGGGCCGATGCGCGACTGGTCGAGCTGGCGCACGCGCGGGTCGAGGGCGTCGAGCCCCTCGATCATGCCCTTGCGCCAGCCATAGCCGCCGGACATGGAGTGCAGCGCGCCGCCGCCCTCGTGCTGCCAACTGCCGGCCACCACCGGAATGGAGGCGACGGCATGCATGTTCACCGCCCCGTTGCGCGAGCGCGAGAAGCCGTAGCCGATGCGGAAGAAGGCGCGCGGCGTGGTGCCGACGAGGCGGGCATAGGCCTCGATCTGGGTCGTCTCCAGCCCGCAGATGGCCGAGGCCCAGGCCGGCGAGCGATCCTTCAGGTGCGCCTCCAGCGCCTCGGTATCGCGGGCGTAGCGCTCCAGATAGGCGCGGTCGGCGAGGCCGTCGCGGAACAGCACATGCATCACCGCGCAGGCCAGCGCCCCGTCGGTGCCCGGGCGGATCAGCAGGGGAATGTCCGCCTGCTCCATGGTGGGGGTGCGATAGACGTCCACCACCGCGACCCTGGCGCCGCGCTCCTTGCGGGCGCGGGCGGCGTGGGTCATCACGTTGACTTGGGTGGAGACGGCGTTGGTGCCCCACAGGGTGATGAGGTCGGAGGCCGCCATCTCGCGCGGGTCGGCGCCGGAGATGCGCCCCGCCCCGGCCATGTAGCCGCTCCACGCCGGGTTCACGCAGATGGTGGCGAAGAAGCGGGAATAGCCCTTGGCGTTCGTCAGCCGGTTGATGCCGTCGCGCATCACCAGGCCCATGGTGCCGGCGTAGTAATAGGGCCAGACCGACTGCGCCCCGTGCTCCCGCTCTGCGGTGAGCAGGCCCGCGGCCACGCGGTCGAGCGCCTCGTCCCAGGAGATGCGGGTGAACGCGCCCGAGCCCTTGGGTCCGGTGCGCAGGAGGGGGTGCGTGATCCGGCCGGGATGGTTGGCCCGCTCCGCATAGCGCGCCACCTTCGCGCAGATGACGCCGGCCGTGTAGGTCTGCTCGCGCGCGCCGCGCACCCGGCCGATGCGGCCGTCGGACATCACGTCCACCTTCAGGGAGCAGGTGGAGGGGCAGTCGTGGGGACAGACGGAGGCGCGGGTCTCCACCACCTTGAGGGAGGCGGGGGACGTGTTCGGGGCATGCACGTTCATGCCGGCGAAGATAACGGGGGCGACGGCGGGCGTCGCCCCACATTTTCGCGGGCGGCTCAGGCGCCGTGCCCGGCCTCGGCGTCACGGGCCCGGGCGCGGCCGCGCAGCAGGTATCCCGCGCCCAGCACCAGCGCCGCGCCCACCACGCTCGCCACATAATGAGGCAGGGCGGCCGGGTGCATGCCGTGCTCGTCCACCTTCACCAGCGACGGGTCGAGGTGCTGCAGGTAGTTCATGGCCATCACGTCGCCCACCAGCATCTCGCCGGCGATCCAGCCCAGCAGCGCGGCCCCGGCCCAGATCAGGATCGGGAAGCGCGTGAGCAGGGTGAGCAGCAGCTGCGAGCCGAAGATGATGAGCGGGATGGTGAGCAGCAGGCCGAACACGAACAATTCCCAGTGCCCGCGGGCGGCGGCGGCGATGGCCACCACATTGTCGAGGCTCATCACCGCATCGGCGATGGCGATGGTGCGCACCGCCTTGAACAGGCTGTCGGAGGCGGCGACCTCATGGGCCTCGCCGTCATTGTCGGTCACGAGCTTGATGGCGATCCAGAACAGGAGCAGGCCGCCCACCACCTTCAGGAACGGCACGCCCAGCAGCACCGTGACCGCGAGCGCGAACAGGATGCGCAGCCCCACTGCGGCGCCCGCGCCCAGGAGGATGCCCCACTTGCGCTGGCTCGGCGGCAGGGAGCGGCAGGCGAGGGCAATGACCACCGCGTTGTCGCCCGACAGCAGCAGGTCGATCCAGATGATCTGCAGAAGCGAAACCCAGAAGGTCGGCGCGGTGAAATCCATAGGTCCACTCCCGGCTGCGCAGAGCATCGCCCGGCCACGCGGCCGCGTGACGGTCCCCAGCCGATGCTTATGTGGCGATGCGTCAATGACGTTACGTTATTTGAAAGGCAAGAAAAAGGGGCCTGCGACGGCCCCTTTTTGCCCACGGCTGTCAGGCCGCGGCGTCGTCCTGCGCGCGGGCGTGCCGCAGGCGGCGCAGCCCGAGGGCGATGCCGACCACCAGCACCGCGCCGGCCGCCGAGACGATGCGGTGCAGGTGCTCGGTGGTCTCGGCGCCGATCCGCTCGATGATGGCCACGTCGCCGAGCAGCATCTCCCCCGCCACCCAGCCGAGCAGGGCGGCGCCGGCCCAGACCAGCAGCGGGAAGCGGTCGATCAGCGCCATCACCAGCGAGGAGCCGGCGACGATCAGCGGAATGGAGATGGCGAGCCCGAACACCAGCAGCATCCAGTTGCCATCGGCGATGGCGGCGACCGCCACCACATTGTCGAGGCTCATCACCACGTCGGCGATGGCCACCGTCCCGACCGCCTTCCACAGGCTGTCGGAGGCCTCGACCGCCTCGTCGCCGCCCTCGGCGGGCGCGGCGAGATCCACCGCGATCCACATGAGCGCCAGCGAGCCGACGAGCTTCAGCCACGGCAGCGCCAGCAGCGTGGCGACGACGCCGGTAAAGAGAATGCGCAGCACGACGGCGACGCCCGCCCCCAGCACGATGCCCATGCGCCGTGCCTTCTCGGGCAGCGAGCGGCAGGCAAGCGCGATGACCACCGCGTTGTCGCCGGACAACAGGACGTTGATCCAGATGATCTGGAGCAGCGCCAGCCACAGGACTGGGGACTCGAGCGACATGGTTCCTACCCCGGACCGTTTTTGTATTCTGCGTCTTGTGCGCGGTATTTTGGATTTTGACGCAACGCTAACCTGACGCAGGGTCCGCTCTCAAGCAAAACCGGACACCGCAGCGCACCAATTCGTTCGCGCGCCGCGGAATCCGTACCGGAAAACCGGTCAGCCGACGATTTCGTTGCCGGCGAAGAACTGGGCGATCTCGACGCCGGCGTTCTCCACGCTGTCCGAGCCGTGGGCCGAATTGGCCTCGATGGACTCGGCGAAGAGCTTGCGGATGGTGCCGTCCGCCGCATTGGCGGGGTTGGTGGCGCCCATCACGTCGCGATACTTCGCGACCGCGTTCTCGCCTTCCAGCACCTGCACCACCACCGGGCCGGAGGTCATGAAGGCCACGAGGTCGCCGAAGAAGGGACGCTCGCGGTGCACGCCGTAGAAGGTCTCGGCCTGCTCGCGGGTCATGCGGACGCGCTTCTGGGCCACGATGCGCAGGCCAGCGCTCTCGATCACCGCGTTGATGGCGCCGGTGAGGTTGCGACGCGTGGCGTCGGGCTTGATGATCGAGAAGGTGCGCTCGATCGCCATGGGAACCGTCCTGTCTGTTCTGGGGATTGCATTGCCGCGACCCTCGGTCACGGATGGCGCGGTTCCTAGCAGCCGCTGCCGGGCGGGGCAAGGGAAGCGGCCCCGCGCCGCCCGGGGCAGGGATCAGGCCCGGCCCAGCACCGCGTCGATGGCCCGCTCCACCGTCTGCCCCGCATCGAACGCCACCGGCACGCCGAGCACGCGCGGCCAGAACAGCGGCTCCTTGATGGCGCCGAGGAATTGCGCGGCGGCGAGCGCCGGGTCCGCCACGGCGAGCCGCCCCTCGGCGGCGAGCGCGGTGAAATACGCCGTCAGCCCCTTCAGCGCCGGTGCCTTGCCGACGGCGAAATAGGCCTGCGACAGCTCCGGAAAGCGCGGCGCCTCGGCGATCACCAGCCGCAGCAGGGGGATGACATCCGGCCGGTCCCAGTGGGCGGATAGCCCCGCCACATAGGCGCGCAGCACTGTCCGCGGGTCACCCGCGGTGGCGGCGGGCAGCAGCGGCGCGCGGGTGAGATGCGACCAGGCCTCGTCGATGACCGCCGAGAACAGCTCCGCCTTGCCGGGAAAGTGCTGGTAGAGCGTGCGTTTCGACACCGGCGCGGCGGCCGCCACCGCATCCATGGAGGTGGCGCCGTAGCCGCGCTCGATGAACAGCCGGCGCGCGGCGGCGCGGATGCGGGGCTGCGTGCCCCGGCGGTCGGGGCGGGGCTGCGGCGCGTCGGGTCCGGGCTGTGCGGCGGCGGACACGTCTGGGCGCGCGGCCGGGCCCGGGGGGGAAGGGCTCTCGCTTGACATAAGTAAACTATACAGTGTAGTTTACATTCATGGCCGGCGACGGTGCGCCCGGCCGTTCTCCAACATTCATATGAGGTCCCCCATGGACCACCGCTCCCTCGGTCGCTCGGGTCTGTCCGTGTCCGCCATCGGCCTCGGCTGCATGGGCATGTCCGAATTCTACGGCCCCAGCGATGACGAGCAGTCGCTGGCAACCCTAGCAGCCGCCCTCGACCTCGGCATAAATTTCTTCGACACTGCCGACATGTACGGCGTGGGCCACAACGAGCGGCTCATCGGCCGCTTCCTCGAGGGCCGGCGCGATCAGGTGGTGCTCGCCACCAAGTTCGGCAACGTCCGCGGGCCCAACGGCGAGCGCCTGGGCGTCAACGGCGCGCCGGACTATGTGCGCGCCGCCTGCGATGCCAGCCTGTCGCGGCTCGGCATCGACACCATCGATCTCTACTACCAGCACCGCGTGGACCCCAACACGCCCATCGAGGAGACCGTGGGCGCCATGAAGGGGCTGGTGGAGGCGGGCAAGGTCCGCTTCCTCGGCCTGTCCGAATGCTCGGTGGCGACCCTGCGGCGCGCCCACGCGGTGCATCCCATCACCGCGGTGCAGATCGAGTACTCCCTGTGGAGCCGTGATCCGGAAGTGGAGATGCTGGAAGCCTGCCGCGAGCTGGGCATTTCCTTCGTCGCCTATTCCCCGCTCGGGCGCTCCTTCCTCACCGGCGCGGTCACCGCCCCGGACGCGCTGGCGCCCGACGATTTCCGCCGCGCCAACCCGCGCTTCAGCGGCGATGCGCTGGCGCACAATCTTGCGCTGGTGGAGGCCCTGAAGGAGTTCGCCGCCACCAAGGGCGCCACCAGCGCCCAGATCGCGCTCGCCTGGATCCTCAACAAGCAGGACCACGTGATCCCGATCCCCGGCACCCGGCGCCTGAAATACCTTGAAGAGAATGTGGCGGCGACCGCCATCCGCCTCTCGGGCGAGGAGATCGCCACCCTCGACGCGCTGTTCGCGCCCGGGGCGGTGGCCGGCGCGCGTTATCCCGAGGCCGGCATGGCCATGCTGAACCTGTGAGCGGACACCGGCCGCGCCACCCTGGGGCGCGGCCGGATGCCGTTCCGTCAGTTTCTCGCGGAATGTTGGCCGGCGGTGGTTCACACGCCCGATTTCACATGCTAGGACAGGTGCATGTGGAAAACACAGTTCACCATTTGTGAAATGTGAAAATCGGAGCTGGTCCCATGATCTCCCGCCGCGCCCTCCTTGCCACCGCGTTCGCCGGCCTGGCCGCCCTCGGCGCCGCGCCGGCGCTGGCCCAGCAGGGGCCGAACTCGCTGCTGAACGTGTCCTATGACATCTCGCGCGAGCTGTTCACCGCCGTGAATGCCGAGTTCATCCCCTTCTGGAAGCAGAAGACCGGCCAGGAGCTGACCGTGAACCAGAGCCACGCCGGCTCCTCGCGGCAGGCGCGCGCCATCATCGAGGGGCTGGAGGCGGACGTGGTGACCTTCAACCAGGTCATCGACGTGGATACCCTCGCCAAGGCCGGCTACGTGGCCAAGGACTGGGCGTCGAAATTCCCCAACGCCGCCTCGCCCTACTATTCCTTCCCCGCCTTCCTGGTGCGCGCCGGCAACCCGAAGAACATCAGGGACTGGTCGGACCTGGTGCGGGACGACGTGAAGGTCATCTTCCCCAATCCCAAGACCTCCGGCAACGCGCGCTACACCTATCTCGCCGCCTACGCCTACGCGCTGGAGCAGAACAAGGGCGACAGCGCCAAGGCCGATGCCTTCGTGCAGAAGCTGCTCGCCAACGTGCCGGTGTTCGACACCGGCGGCCGCGCCGCCACCACCACCTTCGTGGAGCGCGAGACCGGCGACGTTCTGGTGACCTTCGAGGCGGAGACCCGCACCATCGAGGGCCTCTACCCCGACCGCAAGCTTCAGACCCTCGTTCCTTCCGTCAGCCTGCTCGCCGAGTTCCCGGTGGCGGTGGTGGACAAGGTGGTGGACAAGCGCGGCTCGCGCGCCGCCGCCACCGCCTATCTCGAGTTCCTCTACTCCCCGGCCGGCCAGACGGTGGCCGCCAAGTCGTTCCACCGGGTGGTGGACCCCAAGGTGGCGGCCGAGTTCAAGGACCAGTTCCCGCCGGTGCGCCTCGTGAAGGTGGAGGACGTGTTCGGCGGCTGGCAGAAGCTGCAGGCGGAGCATTTCGCCTCCGGCGGCAAGCTGGACACCCTGTTCGTCGCCCGCTGAGGCGTTCCGATCCGACCCGCACGGGCGCGGTGACTCACGCTGCCGCGCCCGTGTCGCGTTTGCGACCCCTGTCGGGTTTGGCCGGGAATGGGCAAGGGCGGTCCGCCCGCTCGATTCCGGTGCGCCGGGAGCAAGTCTTTGCAATCATTCCAGTCTGAGGCCCAGACGCGGCGACGGCACACATCTTGAAAGGACGGCGGACCAGCCCCACGAACAGCCGCGAGCCGTCATGTCCGAAGCCGCCGAAGCCGAAGTCCTCGACATTCCGCAGGTCTATACCCACCACGTCTTCTGCTGCTTCACGCAGCGCCCGCCCCAGCATCCGCGCGGCTCGTGCGGCGCCAACGGCGCCCAGCCCCTGTGGGAGCGCCTGGGCAAGAAGCTGGAGGCCTCCGGCCGGCGCGACATCGCCATGACCTCCTCGGGCTGCCTCTCCTTCTGCCAGGCCGGGCCCATCATGGTCGTCTATCCGCAGGGCATCTGGTACACGCCCCGTACCCCCGAAGACATCGACGAGATCGTGGAGAGCCACCTCCTCGGCGGCAAGCCGGTGGAGCGGCTCATCGTCGTTCCGCGCGTCTGAGCTCCCGGGCCGGCGCGGGAGCCGGGCCCTCGGGCCCGTCCGTCAGGCCGCGCCGCCCTCGGTGAGGCGGAAGGAGAGGCGCACGCAGGTGCCTTGAGGGCGTGCGTCCAGCGTCGGCTCGGTGCCGAGCTTGGTGGCCATGGCGCGCACGATGCGCGTGCCGAGGCCGCCGGCGCCGTCCGCCCGCGGCCAGTCGTCCGGCGGCGCCGCCGCGCTTCCTTCCACCGGCCGGGGCAGGCCGGCGCCGTCGTCCTCCACCGTGAAGTCCACCCGCTCGCCGCGCCGCTTCAGCGCCACCCGCACCGGCCCCTCGCCGGCGGGATAGGCGTACTTCATGGCGTTAATCACCAGCTCGGTGGCGATGATGCCCACCGCCACCGCCCGGTCGGGGTCGATGTGGATCGGGTCGGCATCGACGGAAAGGCGGATGCCGCCGTGCTCGCGCTGGGCGGAGACCTGCAGGTCGTCGAGCAGGGAGTTGATGTACTGGTCCAGCGCCACCGTGGCGATCTGGTCCGAGGTGTAGAGCCGCCGGTGCACCTGCGCCACCGCCGAGACGCGGTTGCGCGCGGCGTTCAGCGCCTCCTTGACCTGCCCGTCGCCGGTGGCGCTGGCCTGCACGTTCAGCAGCGAGACGATGATCTGCAGCGAGTTGCCGACCCGGTGGTTCATCTCGCGCAGCAGCAGCGCCCGCTCGGCCGCGAGCGCCTCGAACCGGTCGCGGGCGGCGCGGATCTCGGCCTCCGCCGCCTCGTGGGCGCGGCGCATGCGCACCTGCTCCACCGCCGCGACGAAGGCGGCGCGCAGTAGCTCCACGAAATCCGCCTGCACCTCCTTCACCACATAGTCGGCGGCCCCGGCCTTCAGCGCCGCGACGGCGAGCCGGCCGTCCTGCGCGCCGGTGACGTAGACCACCGGCGGCGGCGTCTCGAGGGCGCGGATGGCGCGCAGGGTGGTGATGCCGTCCTGCCCCGGCATGTAGTGGTCGAGGGCCACCACGTCGAAGCGCTCCGCGGCGATGCGCGCCAGCCCCTCCTCGCCGGATGCGGCCAGCACCACCTCGAAGCCGAGCCGCCCGAGCTGGCGCTGGACGAGGCGCCCGAGCGCGGGGTCGTCGTCCACATAGAGCACGCGCAGCGGCACCGGCGGCGCGCCGGGCGCCGTCTGGACGGGTGCGGACGGCTCGGCCCCGACGCTGTCCATCAGTCGGCCTCCGGCACCTGGATCACCGAGAAGAACAGGCCAAGCTGGCGGATCGCATTGGCGAAGCTCTCGTAGTTCACCGGCTTCGTCACATAGACGTTGGCGCCCAGATCGTAGCACCGCTGGATCTCCACCTTGTCGTCCGTGGTGGTGAGCACCACCACCGGGGAGCGGCGCAGGTGCTCGTTGCTCTTGATGCGGGCGAGGATGTCCACCCCGGCCATGTCCGGCAGGTTGAGGTCGAGCAGCACCAGCAGCGCGCGGCCGCTGTGCTCGCACCCGGAGCCGTCCGGCCCGAACAGGAACTGGGTCGCGCTGGTGCCGTCGGAGAAGGCGAGGATGTCGTTGCGCACCCCGGCGCGGCGGATGTTCTTCTCGATGAGGCGCGCGTGTCCTTCGTCGTCCTCGATCATCACGATGGTGACGTGCTCAGTCATGGTCCTTCAGTCCGTTGGGGGAGGGCAGGCGACGGGGCAGCGTCACCCGGAAGGTGCTGCCCGCGCCCAGCGTGGAATCCAGCGAGATGAGGCCGCCCATGCGGCGCACGGTGGCCCGCACGTGGGCAAGGCCGATGCCCTCGCCCGGCCGATCCTGCCGCCCGGAGCGGCGGAACAGCTCGAACACCCGGCCGCGGTCCTTGGGATCGATGCCGCGGCCGTTGTCGCGCACCTGGAAGGTGACGAAGCCGGGGGTGGGCACGCAGCTCACCTCGATCCGCCCCGGCTCCTCGTCGCGCAGGTATTTCAGGGCGTTGTCGAGCAGGTTGGTGAAGACCTGCTCCAGCGCCAGCCGGTCGGAATGGATCACCGGCAGCGGGCCGATGACGATCTCGGCGCCACGCTCGATCAGCTGGTGGGCCATGGAATCGCGGATGGCGGTCACCAGCGCGGTCACGTCGACGTCGGTGGGCAGGAACTCCTTCCGCCCCTCGCGCGACAGGGCGAGGATGGCGTGGATCAGGCGGTCCATGCGGTTGATGGAGGTCTTGATGAAGCCGAGCGCCTCCTCGAACTCCGCCGCCAGCGCGGCGTCGGCCGCGGTGTCCTCGCCGGCCGAGGCGCGCAGCCGGGCCAGGCGCTCGAACAGCTCGGTGCGCATGGTCTCGATCTCGCTGGTGAAGCCCATGATGTTCACCAGCGGCGAGCGCAGGTCGTGGCTGACGATGTAGGCGAAGCTCTGGATCTCGTCGTTGGCTTCCTTCAGGTCGGCGGTACGCTCGGCCACGCGGCGCTCCAGCCCGGCGTTGGCGGCGGCGAGCTCGCGCTGCGCCTCCTCCAGCGCGCCGATGGTGCGGCGGTTGATCTGCACCGCCGCCACCCCGAGCCCGAGCACCAGCACGAAGCCGAGCGCGCTCACTGCGGTCAGCCAGTTGCCGCTGCCCTGCGAGGCGGCGGTGCGCTCCTCCAGCAGGCGGCCCTCCGCCGCCTTCATCTCCATCAGCAGGATGCCGAGCCGCGACATGGCGCCCTCGGTGCGATCGGCGCGCAGGCCGGCGAGCGCGCCCTCCGCGTCGCCGGAGCGGCGCTGGGCGATGGCGGCGTCGAAATCCGCCAGCCGGGCGGCGAGCAGTGGCCGGGCCTCGGTCACGCGGGCCTGCTGGGCGGGATTGTCGAGGGTGAGCGCGCCGATCTCCTCCAGCGTCGGTGTCGTGCGCGCCTTCGATTCTTCATAGAAGCGCAGGTAGCCGTCGGTCCCGGCGATCAGATAGCCCCGCTCGGCGCTCTCGGCGCGGCGGATCATGATCTGCATCTGCGAGATGGCGTTCATCACCTTGAGGGTGTGGGCGACGGCGGCGGCGTCGTCCTGCGCGCGGTTCACCAGCGTGACCGCGGCACCGCTGATGATGACCAGCACTGCCAGGCCGAGAGCCATCAGAAGCGTCGGCGCTGGAACGCGGACGCGTCGCCTCGCGCCGCCCGCCGCCGTCTCCGTCATCGCCAGCTCCATGCCTGCTCCCGGTCCCTTCCTTCCCCTCGCGCCCCGGGATCGCCGGCATGCTCCGGCATGGCCTGCGCCATGCCGAAACATGGCGGGACCGGCGGCCGGGGCACCCCGCCACCAGGGTCATAATCATCGCCACGCTTGAAGGTTCCCGAGCTTCGCGCTTGGATGTGGCTTGTGCGTCGCTTTTTTGATTGGAGTATCATGCCGGCCTCAGTTTCCGGCTGCAGACCCGAGGACACCGCGCCGGCCGAGGCCGCGGACGAGGTCGCTGCCTATTTGTCCACGTACGGTGAGCCGGACGTGGTGGAAGTCCTTCTGCCCGATACGTCGGCGGTCCTCCGGGGCAAGTGGATCCCCGGAACCGCCATCCGCAAGATCTGGAAGGACGGGGTCGCGATCCCCCTCTCCATCTTCGGACTGGATATCTGGGGCTGCGAAGTTGACGCAACGGAAATCCATCTGGAGACCGGCGACAAGGACGGCCTGTGCTGGCCGGTGCCGGGCACGCTGAAGCCGGTGCCGTGGGCGCCGCGGCCCACCGCGCAGGTGCTCATCACCATGCACGAGCCCGACGGCTCCGCCCGCGGCGCGCCGTGGAAGCTCGATCCGCGCCAGCAGCTGGCCGCCATCGTGGACCGCTTCTCCGCCCGTGGGCTGACGCCGTGCGTCGCCTTCGAGCTGGAATTCTACCTGCTGAAGCCATCCGCCACGCCCGGGGCGCCGCCGGAGCCGGTGTTTCCCGCCAGCGGGCAGGCACGGCAGAACATGTATGCCATGTCCGACCTCGACGCCTTCGCCGAGGTGCTGCACGACATGCGCGCCGCCTGCGCCGCCCAGGGCCTGCCGGCGGACACGGTGATCTCTGAGGCCGCGCCCGGCCAGTTCGAGGTGAACCTCTATCACCGCGCCGATCCTTTGGCGGCGGCCGACGACGCCATACTGCTGCGCCGGCTCATCGACGGCGTCGCGCGTCGCCACGGCCTGCGCGCCACCTTCATGGCCAAGCCGCTGACGGACTTCGCCGGCAACGGCATGCATGTGCACGTGAGCCTGATGGAGGGCGACACCAACCTGTTCGGGCGCCCGGACGGGGTGGGCGACACCGCGCTGCGCCACGCCGCCGGCGGCATGCTCGCCACCATGGCCGACCTGACGCTGATCTTCGTGCCGAGCTTCAACGGCTACCGTCGCCTCGTGCCCGGCAGCTACGCGCCCACCTCGGTGAGCTGGGGCTACGACAACCGCTCGGTGGCGGTGCGCGTGCCCAACGGGCCGCCGGCCGCCCGCCGGCTGGAGCATCGCATCGCCGGGGCGGAGGCTCATCCTCATCTCGTGCTCGCCGCCATCCTCGCCGGCATGCTGGAGGGGCTGGAGCGGGAGATCGAGCCGCCCGCCCCCCTCACCGGCAATGCCTACGACCACGACGCCGAGCTCCTCTCCCCCGACATGGCGGTGGCGGTGGAGCGCTTCGCCCGCTCGGAGTTCGTCGGCCGGGCCTTCGGCGCGGACTACCGGCGCATCTACGCCGTCATGAAGCGCGAGGAGATGGCCGCCTTCACCCGCGTCGTCCTGCCGCTGGAGTACGAAACCTACCTGTGAGCAAAGCTGTTTCCTGTTGAGCGCATCGGCGCGAGCGAATAGCCTTTTTATTCAGGGGACGGACACAAGATCCTCCCCCTTCAGAGGAGAACGGCGGATGCGTCGTCATATCGTAGCGGCACTCCTGTGCGCCACGTTCGGCTTTGCCGGCGCGGCTTCGGCGCAGGAGAAGGTCGTCAATGTCTTCAACTGGTCCGATTACATCGACCCCACGGTGCTCGAGGATTTCACCAAGGAAACGGGCATCAAGGTCCGCTACGACGTCTTCGACAGCAACGAGGTGCTGGAGACGAAGCTGCTCGCCGGCAAGACCGGCTATGACGTGGTCGTGCCCTCCGGCTCGTTCCTGCAGCGCCAGATCAAGGCCGGCATCTTCATCCCGTTCGACAAGGCCAAGATCCCCAACCTGCAGTACGCCTGGCCGGAAGTGGTCTCGCGCCTCGCCGTGTACGACCCCGGCAACGCCCATGCCGTGAACTACATGTGGGGCACCACCGGCATCGGCTACAACGCCGACAAGGTGAAGGAACGCCTCGGCGACGTGCCCATGAACACCTGGGACATCGTGTTCAAGCCGGAGAACCTCTCCAAGCTCAAGGACTGCGGCGTCTACTTCCTCGACGGCCCGGAGGAGGTGATCCCCTCCGCCATGAAGTATCTGGGGCTTGATCCCAACTCCAAGAGCTCGGAAGACATCGCCAAGGCCGGCGAGCTGCTGATGAAGGTTCGCCCGTTCATCAAGAAGTTCGATTCCTCGGGCTACATCAACGCCCTGGCGCGCGGCGACATCTGCATCGCGGTGGGCTGGTCGGGTGACGTCTTCCAGGCGAAGACCCGCGCCGCCGAAGCCGCCAAGAAGACCAAGAAGCCGCCGGTGAACGTGGAGTACGCCATTCCGAAGGAAGGCGCGCTCATGTGGTTCGACAACTTCGCCATCCCCAAGGATGCGAAGAACATCGACAACGCCCTCACCTTCATCAACTACATGATGAAGCCCGAGGTTGCTGCGAAGAACTCCAACTACATCTCCTATGCCAACGGCAATCTGGAGTCGCAGAAGTTCATCGACAAGGAGATCCTGAACAACCCGAACATCTACCCCGACAAGGAGACGTTCAGCCGGCTGTTCATCGTCACCACCAACGACGCGCCGGTGCAGCGGGTCATCACCAAGACCTGGAACACCTTCAAGCGCGGGAAGTAGGCCCACCTGAGGATGGCGGCCGGGCGACCGGCGCCGGGCCTCGGAAACACCAACGGCGGGACCTCGGGGTCCCGCCGTTTTTTATTTTACACCAGTATGTTGCCTTGGCTGCCCTCAGCCCTTCAGCCCCCGCCGCACCGCATCGACGATGCGGTCCTGCGTCGCCTCGTCGAGATAGGCGTGCATGGGCAGGGAGATGACCTCCTCGGCCAGGGTCTCGCACACCGGCAGGATGGCGCCGGCGGCCGGGTAGTGCTTGTAGGCCGGCTGCAGGTGCATGGGCAGGCGGTAATAGACGGCGGTGGGCACGCCCTCGGCCTTGAGCTTCTCGGCGAGGCCGTCGCGCACGCCGGGGGCGAGGCGGAGCGTGTATTGCGCCCACACCGAGGTGGCGCGCGGGTCCACCACCGGCACGGTGGCCACATCGCGCAACATCGCGTTGTAGCGCATGGCCACGCGGTCGCGCGCCGCGATCTCCTCCTCGAAGATGGCGAGCTTCTCCAGCAGCACCGCGGCCTGGATGGTGTCGAGCCGCGCGGTCATGCCGATGCGCACGTTCTGGTACTTGTCCACGCCCTGGCCGTGCTCGCGCAGGCTCTTGAGCACGGTCACGAGCTCGGCGTCGTCGGTGAGGATGGCGCCGCCGTCGCCGTAGCAGCCGAGCGGCTTGGCCGGGAAGAAGGAGGTGGCGGTGGCATCGCCGATGGAGCCGGTGCGCTTGTTGTTCCAGGTGCCGCCGAAGCCCTGGGCGGTGTCGCACAGCACCTTCAGCCCATGCTTCTCGGCGATCGGCAGGATGGCGTCATAGTCCGCCGGCTGGCCGAACAGGTCCACCGGGATCACCACGCGCGGGGTCAGCCCCTGCTCGATCGCGACCTGGATGGCCTGTTCCAGGCTCTCCGGGTCCATGTTGAATGTGTCTTCCTGCACGTCCACGAACACCGGGCTTGCACCCAGATACGGCACCACCTCGGCGGTGGCGCAGAAGGTGAAGGCGGGGCAGAACACCGCGTCGCCGGGCTTCACGCCCCACGCCATCAGCAGCAGCGCCAGCGCATCGGTGCCGCTGGAGCAGGAGACGGCGTATTTCGCGCCGGCGAAGGCGGCGAGCTTCTCCTCGAACTGGGTCACCTCCGGCCCGTTGATGAAGCGGCAGGACTGGAGCACGGACTGGACCGCGTCGTCGATGCGGCGGCCGATGCGCGCGCGCTGGGCGGCGAGGTCGATGAAGGCGATGGGAGAGGTCATCTCGGATCCCTGACAGGTGTCCCGGAGGAGGGGGCGGCCGCGCCGCAGCGCCGGCCGGGCCGGCGGGAAGGGGGCGGGGCCGGGCGGAGGGCCGGGGCAAAGACCCTGAAGGTCGAGCCGGAAGGCGGGCCGGCGCGGAAGCCAGATCCGCGCCGGGGCCGGCTCAGCCGGCGGCGAGGCGGCGCTTGGCCTGGGCCGGCGCGGCGCCGGGCAGGCAGGAGATGGCGATCTCGAGGCTCGAGACGCCTTCCTCGCCCGTCACCTCCGGCGAGCGGCCGGAGCGCACGGCGGCGAGGAAATTCTCCAGCTCGGCCCGCAGCGGCTCGGCATAGGCCACCGGCAGGTGCCGGGTGGAATAGGAGCCGTCCGGCCGGTAGTCGAAATGCTCGGTCACCTGGCGGGTGAGGAGATCGCCGATCACGTACTTCTTCGAGGTCGCCACGTGCACCGTGCGCGCCTTGAAGGGGGTGAGCCAGTTGGTGTTGATGTGCGCCAGCACGCCGGAGGCGGTGCGGAACTGCAGCAGCGCGATGTCCTCGCGCTCGGCGAGCGCGGCGGATGTCTGGGGCTGCACCTCCAGGATGTCCGAGCCGGTGAACCAGCGGATCAGGTCGATGTCGTGCACGGCGAGGTCGATCACCACGCCCACGTTCGACATGCGCGGCGGGAACGGGCCCACCCGGGTGATGGCGATGGAGAGCAGGTTCTCGTCGCGGATGGCATCCTTCACCGCCCGCACGGCGGGGTTGAAGCGCTCCACGTGGCCGATCATCAGCGTGACGCCCTTGTCGCGGGCGGCGGCGACGATCTCGCGGCCTTCCTCGGCGGTGGAGGCGATGGGCTTCTCCACCAGCACCGAGCAGCCAGCGCCGATCACGTCCAGCGCGATGGTGTGGTGCAGGTGGGTGGGGGCGGCCACCACCACGGCATCGAGGCCGAGGTCGAGAAGGGCGCGGTGGTCGCCCACCGCCTTGCAGCCGAGGAAATTGGCCACCCGCTGCGCCTGCGCCTGGTCCGGGTCCGCCACCGCCACCAACTCGGCGCCAGGAAGCTCTGCCAGGACACGGGCATGGTTCGAGCCCATGATGCCGATGCCCGTGACGCCGATGCGCACCGGGCGGTTCAGGGCGCGCTCCGTTCCGGGCGCTGCCGTATGAGCCATTTCAGCCCTCATCAATCGTTAGCGAAGCGGGCTCCTAGCATGATCATAGGCGCAAAGGCGAGGAGCCGCGTCAAATCCACGGGCGTGGCACGTTCAAGAATTGCATCCCCATGTTACGGCCGCCAGCACGGCCGCCCGCGCAAGACATGACCGCCGCCGGGGTGGCGCCGGGTGCGAAACCGCTTTCCCCGCGGCTCCGGAAGCCCTATCACAGCCCGCCTTTTGAACGGGAGGGGCCGCCTTGATGCGCAAGATCGTCGCCGGCAAGCTGCACGGCATCACCGTGACCGGGGCCGACCTGAACTACCACGGCTCCATCACGCTCGACCCCGAGCATTGCGAGCAGGCCGGCATCCTGCCGCTGGAGTTCGTGGAGATCTGGAACCGCAATTCCGGCGCCCGCATCTCCACCTATGTGATTCTCGGTGAGCGCGGCTCGCGCTGCTGCGTGCTGAACGGGGCGGCCGCGCGCACCTGCCAGCCGGGCGACCAGGTGATCATCTGCAATTCGGTCTATGTGGCGGAGGGCGAGATCGTCTCGCTGCGCCCGCGCGTGCTCACCTTCGACGGCGACAACCACGTCACCGGCCGCCTCACCTATGAGGTGACGCGCGACGACGATGGCGAGTACCGCTTCGCCATCCGCGACGAGAGCGGAGCGGAGAAGCCGGTCCCGCTCAGAACTTGTAGTTGATGCCCACCTTCGCGGTCTGGCTGGTGACGCCGCTGCTCAGGCCGAGCGCGTCATACGTCTTGGAGCCGAGGTCGGTGTAGAGATACTCGGTCTTGGCGGTCCAGTGCTCGGTCAGCGCATATTCGATGCCGGCGCCGGCGGTCCAGCCCGTCAGCGTCTGCGACTGGCTCGCGCCCGGGATCGAGATGGAATTGTTGCCCCAGGCAAGGCCGCCCGTCACATAGGGCAGCACCGGCCCGAACGCATAGCCCAGGCGCCCGCGCACCGTGCCCAGCAGGTCGAGGCTGCTCGACAGGCCGGGGGCGCCGGCGCTGATGCCGCCGCCGGCGATGTCGGCCTCGATGCCGGCCACCACATTGTTCGCGAACTGGTAATTGTACCCGGCCTGTCCCCCCGCGAGCCAGCCCTTGGGATCGATGCCGGCAACGCCCAGCGCATCCTGCCCCGAGCCCCAGGCATAGCCGGCCGAGCCGCCGATGTAGAAGCCGGTCCAGGAGAACACGGGGGCGGGCACCGCCACCGGCGCCTTCACCGGCGGAGCGGCCGGGCGCGCCACGTCGGCCGCATGCGCAGGCATCGCCGCCAGAAGGGCGAGCGTGGCAGCGCAGAACGCAATCCGCTTCATGGACGGCTCCCGGGCACAGGGGCGTGGCACGCGACCACGGACCCCGAGCCTCGCCGGCCCGGTCGGCGGGGTGATGGCGCGTCCAAGGCAAAGCCGTGGCGATGTGCCGCAACCGCTCACGTTTGCGTGCGCCCAGAACAAGAAAAGGGCCCCCGGCGCATGCCGGGAGCCCCTTCTGCAGGTGCCGAAGCGGGGATCAGAACTTGTAGTTCACGCCCAGCTTGGTGGTGCTGATGTTGGTGCCGACCGAGAGCTGGTCGCCGTTGAGGAAGGTGGTGTTGGAGTCGCTGAAGCCGAGGTACAGGTACTCGGCCTTGACGGTCCAGTTGTTGGTGATGGCGTACTCGACGCCGGCGCCGACGGTCCAGCCCCACTTGGTGTTGTCGTAGTTCACCAGGAAGGGGTCGGAGTAGTTGGTCTTCACCCAGGCCGCGCCGCCCGTGATGTAGGGCAGGAAGCGGTCGATCGCATAACCGGCGCGGGCGCGGATGGTGCCGAAATAGTCGACGTTCTGGTTCACGATGGCGCCACCCACGGGGCCGGCCACCAGGGTCGAGGTCTTGCCGATGTCGGCCCAGTCGAGATCGGCCTCGACGCCGAGCACGACGTTGTTGGCGAACTGGTAGTTGTAGCCGACCTGCAGACCGCCGACGAAGCCGTTCGAGCTGCCGAGGCCGTAGGAGAAGGTGGGCAGGCCGAAGGGGGTGTAGTTATAGCTGTTGTCAGCCCAGCCCCAACCGACGTTGCCGCCGATGTAGAAACCGGTCCAGGAGAAGACCTGCACGGGGATGGGCGCCGCCTTCACGGGATAGCGGGTCGACAGATCCGCCGCAGACGCAGAGCCGGCGAGAAGAGCGAGGGCGGTGGCGCCCAGAAGTGCACGCTTCAACATGAGATTTACCTTCGTTGTTTCATCCGGCCTGACCTGAGGGTCCGTGCCGGAAGGGTGGTTCCTTATTACAGGCCCGGGCGGCGGGCGTCTGTAGCGCATGTGCCACACCGGAAAAATCAAACCCGGCAGAGATGTGGCAAAAACCTAACCGTGCTTCAGATGTGGGACAAAGGCCTGGGTAAAAGATGGCGGCTATGAGATCTGCTCTATGTTTTGCCGCAATTCTTCACCCAGCGTCACGGTTGAGATCAGAAGCGATAATTCACACCTGCACGCAGAATATTGGCATCGAGTCCGCTGACGACGGGGCCGGCAAGGGTCCCATAGGTTGCAGAGCCAAGGTCTACATACAGATATTCAAGCTTGGCGCTCCAGTTGCGGTCCACCGCATACTCGGCGCCGACGCCCAGCGTCCATCCGGTGAGGTTGGCGGAGGAGGTGAGGCCGAAGAAATCGGCATTGCCCTGGCCATAGGCGAAGCCGCCGGTGCCGTAGACCAGCGCGCGGTCGAACGAATAGCCGAGGCGCGCGCGCACGGTGCCGAAATAGCCGAGGCCGACGCCGCCGCCGGACATGCCCGAGTAGTTGATGTCGGTCTCGATGCCGAGCACGAACGGGCTGCCGAACTGGAAATTGTAGCCCGCCTGCAGGCCGGCGATGAAGCCGCCGGGGTCGCCGAAGGAGGTGGTGCCCCAGCCGTAGCCGGCGTTGCCGCCCACGTAGAAGCCGGTCCAGGTGAAGGCCGCGACGGGCTGCACGTAGGGCGCCGGATAACGGCCGCTGAGATCGGCCGCGACCGCCGGGGCGGCGAGGCCAAGCCCGGCCAGTACGGCGGCGGATGCAAGCAGGCGGGAACGCATGAACTCTTCCTCCTTCAGCCGGCCTCTCACGCCGGTATCGAGGTCACACTCTCAGACGAATCTTGCGCATTCCTGTCTTCCGCCCGCCTCCGGCCGGAATGCCTAATGCGCTGTTAATCCACCAAGCCGTTGAAACGCATGGAGAAGTGCGCGCCTCCTGCCTCAGGCGGGGCTGCGCCGTCCACTTTCGGCTGCAGAAATGGTTGAGGGGGTGTTAAGGCGCGCGGGGGGCGTTTCCATCTGGCGCCCGCGGGCATTACATACGGCCCATGACCGCACGACGCCCCACAGACCCGCCCGAGATCGCCCTCGCCCGCGCGGCGCAGGCCGAGCCGCCGCCGGAAGCCGGAGAGGCGGATGAGGGCGAGGACGAGGCCGTGCTCGTGCTCGATGCGGGGGAAGCGCCTCTGCCCGGCGCCGAAAGCCTCGCCACCGGCCGGGACGCCATCGTGCGCGCGGCGAAGCTGGCGCCGGCGGGGCCGGGCGTCTACCGCATGATCGCCGGTGACGGCACGGTGCTCTACGTGGGCAAGGCCAAGAGCATCAGGAAGCGGGTGCTCAGCTATACCCGTCCGGTGGGCCACACCAACCGCATCGCGCGGATGATCGCGGCGACCGCCAGCATGGAGTTCGTCTCCACCCGCACCGAGCCGGAAGCGCTGCTGCTGGAGGCCAACCTCATCAAGCAGCTGAAGCCGCGCTTCAACGTGCTGCTGCGCGACGACAAGTCGTTTCCCTACATCCTCATCACCGCCGATCACGTCTCGCCGCAGATCGCCAAGCATCGCGGCGCGCGCAGCCGGCCGGGGGACTATTACGGCCCGTTCGCCAGCGTGTGGGCGGTGGATCGCACCATCAACGCGCTGGAACGCGCGTTCCTGCTGCGCTCCTGCTCGGACAGCTATTACGAGAACCGCACGCGGCCGTGCCTGCTCTACCAGATCAAGCGCTGCGCCGGCCCCTGCACGGGGGAGATCAGCCACACCGACTACGCCGAGCTGGTGCGCGAGGCCCGCGCCTTCCTGTCCGGCCGCTCGCGCGCGGTGAAGGAGGAACTGGCGCAGGAGATGGAGGCGGCGGCCGAGGCGCTGGAATTCGAGCGCGCAGCCCGCCTGCGCGACCGTCTCGCCGCGCTTTCCGCCGTGCAGGGCTCGCAGGGCATCAACCCGCGCGGGGTGGAGGAGGCGGACGTGTTCGCCTGCCACCAGCAGGGCGGGGCCACCTGCATCGAGGTGTTCTTCTTCCGCACCGGCCAGAACTGGGGCAACCGCGCCTATTATCCGCGCGCCGACCGTTCCCTCACCGAGGCCGAGGTGCTGGGCGCCTTCCTGTCCCAGTTCTACGAGGACAAGCCGTGCCCGCGCCTCGTGCTGCTCTCCCACAAGGTGGAGGAGCAGGCGCTCATCGCCGAGGCCCTGTCGGAAAAGGCCGGCTACAAGGTGGAGATCGCCGTGCCCCAGCGCGGCGAGAAGCGCGATCTGGTGGACCACGCGCTGCAGAACGCGCGCGAGGCGCTCGGCCGCACGCTGGCGGAAAGCGCCACCCAGGCGCGGCTGCTGGAGGGCGTCGCCGCCGCCTTCGCCCTGAAGGCCCCGCCCCAGCGCATCGAGGTGTACGACAACTCCCACATCATGGGCACCAATGCGGTGGGCGGCATGATCGTCGCGGGGCCGGAGGGGTTCCGCAAGTCGCAGTACCGCAAGTTCAACATCCGCTCGGCGGACCTCGTGCCCGGCGACGATTTCGGCATGATGCGGGAGGTGCTCACCCGTCGCTTCTCCCGCCTGCTGAAGGAGGCGCCGCGCGATGGCGGCGCACCCGTGCTTCAGCCGGACACCCCCTCGGCCCATCCCTCTCCCGCGCTTGGGGATGCCCCTCAGGCGGGCGGCGGGGAGGGGGGGGACGAGGCGGGGGCGGTCGGGTCGGCCTTGGCCACGCTCCCGGCCGTGCCGCCTCTTCCTGCCCACGGGAGGGGTGGGGCGAGAGCGGAGGACCCCGCTGCCGAGGCGTTCTCCGGGGCTGGCCCCGGCCTGTCCCCCCAAGGGACACCCGAGGCTGGCGCCGACGTGGCCGAAGACGCCCCCGACGTCCTGCCCGATGCCACCGGCGCCTCGCCCTGGCCGGATCTCGTGCTCATCGACGGCGGCCTCGGCCAGCTGAATGCGGCGCGCGCCGTGCTGGAGGAGCTGGGCATCACCGACGTGCCGCTGGTGGGCATCGCCAAGGGCGTCGACCGCGATGCCGGCCGCGAGCAGTTCTTCCTGCCCGGCCGCCCGCCGTTCCGCATGGAACCGCGCGACCCCGTGCTCTATTTCATCCAGCGGCTGCGTGACGAGGCGCATCGCTTCGCCATCGGCTCGCACCGGGCGCGGCGGAAGAAGGACATCACCGAGGCCGGGCTCCAGGCCATCCCCGGCGTGGGGCCCACGCGCAAGCGGGCGCTGCTGCGCCACTTCGGCACGCTGAAGGCCATCGAGCGCGCCTCGCTGGCGGACCTGGAGCAGGTGGACGGCATCAACGCCGGGACGGCAAAGGCGGTCTACGATTATTTCCACGAGCGGCCGGGAAGCTGACGGCGCGGCGGAAAGGCTTCCGCCCGCCGCCCCGGCGGCCTAAATAGAGCGTTCCGCGGCGCGTGCCGCGCGACCGGCGAAGGACCCCGATGGCAGAGGCAGCGACGAGATCTCCAACCGCTTCCGCGCCCGATGCTTCCGCACCGGTGCGCGGCGGGCAGGGCCATGCGCTGTCGCTGCCGAACATCCTCACCTATTCGCGCTGCGTGGCGGTGCCGCTGGTGGCGGCCTGCCTGTTCTGGTCGGACATCCTTGCCGGCGGGCTGTGGCTGCGCTGGGTGGCGCTGGCGATCTATGTCGCGGCGGCCATCACCGATTTCTTCGACGGCTACCTCGCCCGCGCCTGGTCGCAGCAATCGGCCATCGGGCGGATGCTGGACCCCATCGCCGACAAGCTCCTGGTCTCCACCTGCCTCCTGATGCTGGCCTCGGACGGCACCATCCGCGGCTGGTCCCTGTGGGCGGCCATCGTCATCCTGTGCCGGGAGATCCTGGTCTCGGGCCTGCGCGAGTTCCTGGCGGAGCTGCGCGTGTCGGTGCCGGTGTCGCGCCTCGCCAAGTGGAAGACCACGCTGCAGCTGGTGGCGGTGGGCGTGCTCATCACCGGCCCGGCCGGCGAGCAGGTGCTGCCGGGCATCAACATCGCCGGGCTGACGCTCCTGTGGGTGTCGGCGGTGCTGACGCTCTACACCGGCTATGACTATTTCCGCGCCGGCGCGCGCCATCTGGTGGAGGACGACCGGTGAAGATCCTCTACTTCGCCTGGCTGCGCGAGCGCGTGGGGATCGCCGAGGAGGAGCTCCAGCCGCCTCCCGAGGTGGCGACGGTGGCCGATCTCGCGCGCTGGCTCGCCGGGCGCGACGAGGCGCACGCCCACGCCTTCGAGAACCCCGCCGTCGTCCGCGCCGCCCTCGACCGGCGGCACGTGAAGCCGGATGCGGCCCTCGGCGCGGCACGGGAAGTGGCCTTCTTCCCGCCCATGACCGGGGGCTGAGCGGTGTTTTCCGTCCGCATCCAGCCGGGGCCGTTCGATGCGGCGGCGGAGACCGCGCGCCTCACCGAGGGGCGCACCGACGTGGGCGCGGTGGTGACCTTCACCGGCCTGTGCCGGGCCGATCCCGGCGCCGATGGGGCGACGCTCGGCGCGCTCACGCTCGAGCATTATCCCGGCATGGCCGAGGAGGAGATCGAGCGCCATGTGGAGGAAGCGCGCCGCCGCTGGCCGCTCCTCGGCGCGGTGGTGGTGCATCGCCACGGGCGCCTCGAGCCGGGCGAGCAGATCGTGCTGGTGGTGACGGCCTCGGCCCATCGCGCCGCCGCGTTCGAGGCCGCCGAATTCCTGATGGACTGGCTGAAGACCAGCGCTCCCTTCTGGAAGAAGGAGGAGCCGGCGGGCGCGTCCGCCGATGCCGGCTCCTGGGTGGAGGCGAAGGCCGCGGACGATGCCGCCGCCGACCGCTGGCGCGAGGGCTGACCGGGGCCGGTCTCCACCGGCGAAGCCGTCAGGCGAGGAACGCCCCGTGCGCCCAGCCCGACTTCTGCGCCACGCCCGCGCCGTCGAGCACGTTGACGAACAGCCAGTTTTCGTTCCGCTCCACCGGCTCCACCTGCGTTCCGTCGGCCAGCAGCTCGATCACTGCGAACTGCGTTCCCGGCCCCTGGCGCAGGTTGAGCCCGGTGGGCGAGCGCACGGTATAGGTGTTCGGCCCGTCGGCGGCGCGGCCGCCCTGCACCTGGCTGCGAAAGCGCGCCATGTCGAAGGCCGGTCCGGGGTCCCACTTGCGGCTCCGGGCGATGTCGTCATGCCCGAGGATGGTGTCGACCTTGTATTTCGCCACCAGCTCACGGGCGATCGCCACGGCCGTGGCCATCTGCTCGGCCGGGAACGGCTCCCAGCCGATGGGCGCATTGTAGGGCGGATTGGGATTGCCGTTCTTGTGGGTGGCGATGACCGGGTTGGCGACGGGCGCGTTCGCCGGCGTCATCCACGTGCCGCCCGGCCCCGGCCTCAGGTCGCCCCAGTTGGCAAGCTCGATGCCGAACGACTTGTTGTTGAAGGAGGTGAGCCCGCCCCACGACGACACGCCCGCATGATTGGCGGCGGTGTCGAAATCCACGCACTGGATCACCGTTCCGTCGCGGTCCACCACCACATGGGCGGAGGATCTGGCGCGGTTGGCGGGGTCCTGGAACCAGTAGGCGCTGGAGCGGGCCGACGCGCCAGAGGTGAAGTGCATGATGAGGATGCGCGGCACCGCGCCGAATGCGCCGCCCGTGCTGGCCGCTGGCGCGGCGATGCGCTCCACGGCGCGGCCGTCCTTCTCAAGCCGGTGGCGCGCATTGATCGAAAAGGCCATGGCTCCCTCCCCTCCGGCGGGGCCGGATGAAGGTGTATATCACAAATATGTACGCATAGGTTGTGCATGGAGCCGCCTTCAGCCGCACCGGGCAGGGCTTGCGGCGGGGTGCGCGGGACAGAACGCGCCAACCCCTTGCGTCGCGGCGGCGGGGGCGTCTATGAAACCATTAATCCCATCAGAAGAGCCGGCCAACGGTCATGCCTGGTGAGTGAGGCGCTTCATGGCATTCGACGTTTCGCTGGACGGCCGCTCCGCCCTTGTGACGGGCGCGTCCGGAGGGCTCGGCGCGTTCTTCGCGGAGCGGCTGGCGCAAGCCGGGGCGCGCGTCGCCGTGGCCGCCCGCCGGCGTGACGCCTGCGCCGACCTGTGCGCGCGGATCGAGGCGGCCGGCGGCACGGCGATCGCCCTTTCCCTCGACGTGACCGACGAGGCCTCCGCCCGCGCCGCCGTGGCCGAGACGGTGGCGGCCTTCGGCGGGCTGGACATCCTCGTCAACAATGCCGGCGTCACCGGCACCACGGCGCTGATCGACGAGACGGCGGAAGCCTGGGACCGCATCCTCGACACCAACCTGAAGGGCTCGTTCCTTATGGCCCAGGCGGCCGCGCGGGCCATGGTGGCGGGCGGGCAGGGCGGCAGCATCATCAATGTCGCCTCCATCCTCGGGCTGCGCGTGGCCGGGCAGGTGGCGGCCTATGCCGCCTCCAAGGCGGCGCTGGTGCAGCTCACCAAGTCCATGGCGCTCGAATGGGCGCGCCATTCCATCCGCGCCAACGCTTTGTGCCCGGGCTATGTGGAGACCGATCTCAACCGGGACTTCTTCGCCACCGACGCCGGCAAGGCGCTGGTGCGGCGCATCCCCTTCCGCCGGCTGGGCACGCTCGAGGATCTCGTGGGCCCGCTGCTGTTCCTGAGTTCCGAAGCCTCCCAGTACGTGACCGGGACGGCGGTGGTGGTCGACGGCGGCCACCTCGTCTCGTCCCTGTGACGCCCGCCCCGGGAGACGCTGTTTTGAACGAGGCGCAAGTTTGAACGCGGCGCGAGCGCCGAGGAGGAAAGTCATGCGACACAAGCTGTACCCGGACGCGAAAAGTGCCCTTGAGGGCGTCATCGCCGACGGCATGATGGTGATGGCCGGCGGGTTCGGCCTGTGCGGCATTCCCGAGAACCTGATCGACGCCATCCGCGATCTCGGCCCCAAGCAGCTGACCGTGGTCTCCAACAATTGCGGCGTCGATGATTTCGGCCTCGGCATCCTGCTCGCCAACGGCCAGATCAAGAAGATGATCTCGTCCTACGTGGGTGAGAACAAGCTGTTCGAGAAGCTCTATCTCGCCGGCGACCTGGAGCTGGAATTCAACCCGCAGGGCACGCTGGCCGAGCGCATCCGCGCCGGCGGCGCCGGCATCGCCGGCTTCTACACCAAGACCGGCTACGGCACGATCATCGCCGAGGGCAAGCCCACCCGCGAGTTCAACGGCCACAACTACGTGCTGGAGACCGGCCTCGTCGCCGACATCTCCATCATCAAGGCGTGGAAGGCCGACAAGGAAGGCAACCTCGTCTATCGCAAGACCGCCCGCAACTTCAATCCGATGATGGCCACCGCCGGCAAGCTGACGGTCGTCGAGGTGGAGGAGCTGGTGGAGATCGGCGAGCTCGATCCCGACCACATCCACACCCCCGGCATCTACGTGGACCGCATCGTCGTCTCCAAGGGCGCCGAGAAGCGGATCGAGAAGGTGACCACCCGCAAGCGCGAAGAGGTGAAGTGAGATGGCCTGGACTCGTGAGCAGATGGCGGCCCGCGCCGCCCAGCAGATCCGCGACGGCTTCTACGTCAACCTCGGCATCGGCATCCCCACCCTGGTCGCCAACGCGCTGCCCCCGGGCATGACCGTGAGCTTCCAGAGCGAGAACGGCATGCTCGGCATCGGCCCCTTCCCCTATGAGGGCGAGGAGGACCCGGACCTCATCAACGCCGGCAAGCAGACCGTGACCGAGGTGCCGGACACCGCCTATTTCTCCTCGTCCGACTCGTTCGCCATGATCCGCGGCGGCCACATGGACCTGTCCATCCTCGGCTCCATGCAGGTGTCTGAGCAGGGCGACATCGCCAACTGGATGGTGCCCGGCAAGATGGTGAAGGGCATGGGCGGCGCCATGGATCTGGTGGCCGGCGCCCGCGAGGTGATCGTGCTCATGGAGCACGTGGAGAAGTCCGGCGCGCCCAAGCTGGTGACGCGCTGCACGCTCCCCCTCACCGGCACGCAGGTGACCGACTTCGTCATCACCGACCTTGCCGTGTTCGAGTTCACCAAGCGCGGCGGCGCGCTGGTGCTGAAGGAGCTGGCGCCGGGCGTGACCCTCGACGAGGTGAAGGCCAAGACCGAGGCGAAGTTCGAGATCGGCCTCGCCTGATCCGGACAACGGGGCACGGTTCCGGAGTTGCAGGGGGCCCCTCCCTGCCGGACCGGTCGGCTGCAAGACACGCGGAGGCGCTCTGGCGCCTCCGCTTTCGTTTCGGGCACCCGGAGGCGCTCTGGCGCCTCCGTTTTCGTTTCAGGCAAGCGGGGGCGCCCTGGCGCCTCCGTTTTCGTTTCAGGCAAGCGGGGGCGCCCTGGCGCCTCTGTTTTCGTTTCAGGGATGCCTGTGCGCCCTGCGGCTCAGGCGGCGGCGCGCTGGGCGAGGTCGGGCAGGGCGAGGCTCACGTCGGCGGCGTCGAGGATGGCGCGCATGCCGTCGCCGCGCAGCACCTCGAATTCCACCTCGCGCTGGTGGGTGAGGGGATCGCGGGCGGTGAGCGGATCATCCACCCGGCCGGGGTGCACCATCACCAGCCCGCCCTCCGGCACGCCGGCGAGGAAGCGGGTGAGCAGCGTTCCGAAATCGTGGTCGGCCGAAAAGTCGTAGGCGCCGCCGAAGCCGGTGTTGGTGGCCAGGCCGCGCCGCGCCGCATCGCGTGCGAAGCCGGCCGAAAAGGCGCCGATCAGCCGCCCCTTCACATCGAGGCCGTTGAGGGCGCCGCGCGCGGGCGTCACGTCGCGCAGGAAGGCTCCGGGCGCGTGGCGGGCGGTGGCTGCGAGCACGGCGGCGCGCACCACCGGCAGCACATGCACGTGCTGGTGTCCGTCCACATGGTGCGGGGGATGGCCGAAGGCGTCGCGGAAGGCGACGAACTGCGCCTCCACCTCGGCCTCCACCGCGCGCGGATCGAGCCGGCGGGCCAGAGCCGAGAGGATCAGCCGGGACAGGGGCGGGAAGAAGCCCAGCGGGCCGGCGATGCCGGGCGTCAGCGGCGGGAATGTGCCGGTGAGGGTGACATGCAGGCCGATGCTGGCGCCGGTGCCCTCGGCGGCCTCGGTCAGGGCCTCCGCGTCGGCCGCGAGCCCGTCGAACACGGTCATCACCGAGGTGGCGTTGATGCGGCGGTCGGCGATCAGCGCGCGGATCGCCTGCGACACGCCGGGGGAGATGGCGTAGTCGTCGGCGCAGAGAATGACGTGCTTCACGGCTCGGCCCTCGATGCCAGCACGGTGGGATGGGACCCGCCGACCCCGTGGCCCGACATGGCGTGGCCGGACGGGGAGTGGCCGACGGCCTCGGCCGGCACGCGGTTCAGCACGTGGTCGGCCACGTAGTAGACCGGGCGCGCCTTGATCTCGGAGAGGATGCGCGCGATGTACTCGCCCAGCACCCCCATCACCAGCAGTTGCGAGCCGCCGATCACCATCAGGCCCACCACGATGGACGGGTAGCCCGGCAAGGGGATGCCCCAGAACAGCCGCTCCACCACGATCCAGCCGCCATAGAGCAGGGCGAGCCCGGCGAGCGTGGCGCCGAACAAGGCGGCGAGGCGCAGCGGCGCCGGGGAGAAGGAGGTCAGAGCCTCCATGGACAGGCCGAGCAGCCGCAGGAAATTGAACGAGGTGGAGCCGTGCGCGCGCGGCGCCGGCCGGTAGGGCACGGCGATCTGGCGGAAGCCGATCCAGCTGGACAGGCCCTTGAAGAAGCGGTTGCGCTCGGGCATCCGGCGCAGCGCGGCGGCGGCGCGCGGGGAGAGGATGCGGAAGTCGGCGGCATCCTCGGGGATGCGGGTGGCCGCGCCATAGTTCAGCAGCTTGTAGAAGATGCGCACGAACGCGCGGCGGCTCGCCGCCTCGTCGGAGCGGTCCTCCTTGACGGCGTAGGCGACGTCCCAGCCCTCGTCCTTCCACAGCCGGATGAAGGTGGGGATCATCTCGGGCGGGTGCTGGCCGTCGCCGTCCATGAACATCACGGCATCGCCGCGGGCGTGGTCGAGGCCGGCCATCAGCGCCGCCTCCTTGCCGAAGTTGCGCGAGAGCGCCACCACCTGGATGTCCACCCCCAGCACCGGCAGGCCGGCGGCCAGGGCGGCGCTGCCATCGCGGCTGCCGTCGTCCACATAGACGATCTCCACCTGGAGGCCGCGGGCGCGCGCCTCCTCCTCCGCCGCTCCGCTCAGGCGGGCATGGAAGGACGGGAGCCCCTCGGCTTCGTTGTAGAGCGGCACGACGATGCTGAGGTCGGGTATCATGGTACTTCCGCCGGGGCCACGCAAGGAATGCAAACTCATCTAGCCGCCTCCGCCCCGAAAGGGAGCAGAAATTTTTTCACGCCGCGCGGAACCCGGCAGCGGGTACCGCGTTTCCCCTCCAGCGCGATCATCCCCCCCATTGATCGTGCCATTGGCGCGGTCGCCTTCCCCCAAGGCGGCCGCGTCGTCGTTTCCGACCTCCGCATGCGCCCTGCGCCGGGCTCTGTCCCTGGGGAAAGATGCGCCGCGATTGCGCAGCATCAAGACATGAGACTTTGGGCGAGTTTAGGGTAAGGTCGCGTCGTCCAAACGGCCGAACGGGGGCCTTCCCAGATGATTCGCGACATTTTGGTCAATCTCGCCCAGGGGGCGGAGAAGGACCTCGCCTGCGATTTCGCGGCGAGCCTCGCCGCCGCCTTCGGTTCCCACCTCACCGGCCTGTCGGTGGCGTACGAGATCGACGTCCCGCCCTTCTACATGGGCGCCCTTCCCACCGACTTCATCGATGCCCAGGTGCTGGAGAACCAGGCCGCCGCCGAGAAGGCCGCCGCCCGCTTCGCCGGCACGGCGGGCGCCCTCGGCGTGACCCATGAGGTGCGCAACCTCTCCGCCTCGCTGGGCGTCGCCGCCAACACCTTCGCCGAGATGGCCCGCCTGTTCGACCTGACCGTGGTGGCCCAGCCCGATCCGGACCGCCCGGGCCCGGAGGAGGTGCTGGCCGAGACGGTGCTGATGGAATCCGGCCGCGCCGTGCTCATCGTGCCGTACGTGCAGAAGAAGCCGTTCGCCGCCGACCGCGCCGTGGTGGCCTGGGACGGCAGCCGTCCCGCCGCCCGCGCGCTGGCCGAGGCGCTGCCGCTGCTTCACCGCACCAAGCACGTGGAAGTGTTCCGCGTCGTCTCCGGCGAGGAGGAGGAAGACCTCGCGGGGCCGGAGGTGGTGCGCCATCTCGCCCGCCATGGCCTCTCCGCCCAGGTGCGCAAGCTGCCGGTGTCCTCCGGCGAGCCCATCGCCGCGGCCATCCTCAACGAAGTGTCCGACCAGGGCGCCGATTTCGTGGTGATGGGCGGCTATGGCCACTCCCGCCTGCGGGAGCTGGTGATGGGCGGCGTGACCCGCGAGATCCTCGCCACCATGACCGTGCCGGTGCTGATGGCCCACTGATCCGGCGGCCGGACCGCTCCGGCAGGCCCTGAAACGAGAAAGGGGAGAGCGAAGGCTCTCCCCTTTTGCGTTGGTCGCGTTGCTTTCGACCCGTCGGTTCTGGCCTCGTCGGTCTCGGCCCCGTCGGTCTTGGCCTTGCTCAGGCCGGGAGGGGCGAGGACGGCGCGGGCCAGGCGGCGCCGTCGCTCAGTCCTCGTAGTCCTCTTCCTCGTTCTTCTTCGAGCCGCCGAGCTTGGCGAACACGGTCTCCAGATCGAGGGACTCGCGGCCCTTGGCCGGCGGCTCGTCGTGCTCGTCCTGGGCGGTGGTGACGTCGGCCGGAAGCAGGGTCGCGCCGCGATCCTCATAGGCGGCGGGACGCTCCTTGGCGGCGCGCTGCACCTCGAGGTCGAGGTCGATCTGGCTGCACAGGCCCAGCGTCACCGGATCCATGGGCGAGAGCTGCGCCGAGTTCCAGTGGGTACGGTCCTTGATGGACTGGATGGTGGCCTTGGTGGTGCCCACTAGGCGGATGATCTGCGCGTCCTTCAGCTCGGCATGGTTGCGCAGCAGCCAGAGGATGGCGTTGGGACGGTCGTGGCGGCGCGACACCGGGGTGTAGCGCGGGCCGCGGCGCTTCTTCTGCTCGGGCAGGCGCACCTTGGACTCGAGCAGCTTGAGCCGGCGGTTGGGGTCCCGCTCGGCGAGGGTGATCTCGTCGCGCGAGAGCTGGCCGGTGGAGATGGGGTCGAGCCCCTTGATCCCCTGCGCCACCTCGCCGTCGGCGATGCCCTTCACCTCGAGGGGGTGAAGCTTGCAGAAGTCGCCGATCTGCTCGAAGGAGAGCGCCGTATTGTCCACGAGCCAGACGGCGGTGGCCTTGGGCATCAACGGTATGTTCGACATGACGGCCTCTTGCGGCTTTCTGGTCTGCGGCGCTCCGGGGCGCCGTTCGTGTGCGTTGGTTTCGGAATGCGGCTTCGCAAGGTCGCCCCTCCCCCAGGGGCGGACCGCGGTACTCGTCGCGATGTCCGGGATGCCCACAACATAAGCGCGCCGGCCGCAAGTTGCAAATGCCGCACGCGCGGGAACGCCCAAATGGCGCGGGAAATCATCGCTCTGCTTGACAGCGGGGGCGGGAGACCGCCAATTCGCCCCATGCCCTCGACCGAGCCTGCCATGGATGCTGCCCCCAAGGTCGCCACACCCAAGCCGCCCCTGCGCGTCCTCCTGTGCGCGCCGCGCGGCTTCTGCGCCGGCGTGGTGCGCGCCATCGACGCCGTCGAGCAGGCCCTGAAGCTCCATGGCGCGCCGGTCTACGTGCGGCACGAGATCGTCCACAACAAGTATGTGGTGGAGGACCTGAAGCGGAAGGGCGCCATCTTCGTGGAGGAGCTGGACGAGGTGCCGCAGACCGGCGCCCCGGTCATCTTCTCCGCGCATGGCGTGCCCAAATCCGTGCCCGAGGCCGCCGCCGGACGCAACCTGTTCGCCATCGACGCCACCTGCCCGCTGGTGACCAAGGTGCACCGCGAGGCGCAGGTGCACTTCAAGCGCGGCCGCCACATCCTGCTCATCGGCCACAAGGGGCATCCGGAGGTGGTGGGCACCATCGGCCAACTGCCGGACGGTGCCTTCACCCTGGTTGAGAGCGCCGAGGAGGCCCGCGCGGTGACCCCTCCGGACGCCGCCAGCCTCGCCTACGTGACGCAGACCACCCTCTCGCTGGACGACACCGCCGAGATCGTCGCCATCCTGCGCGGGCGCTTCCCGGCGCTGGTGGAGCCGCACAAGGAGGACATCTGCTACGCCACCACCAACCGCCAGGAGGCGGTGAAGGCCGTGGCGCCGCAGGTGGACGCCATGGTGGTGGTGGGCGCGCCCAACTCCTCCAATTCCCAGCGCCTGCGCGAGGCGGCGGAGCGCGCCGGCTGCGCCCGCTCCGTGCTGGTGCAGCGCGCCGCCGACATCGACTGGGCCCTGTTCGAAGGCATCGCGCGCCTCGGCGTCACCGCCGGCGCCTCAGCCCCCGAGGTGCTGGTGGAGGAGATCATCGACGCCTTCGCCGCCCGCTTCGAGGTGGCGGTGGAAACCGTGACCTCCACCGAGGAGGACGTGTTCTTCCCGCTGCCGCGCGTCCTGCGGCCCGACGCGGCGGAGTAGGCCGTGGCTGTCTATACGGATGTCGCGCCGGCTGAGCTGGAAGCCTTCCTCGCCGGCTACGACACGGGCACCCTCACCTCCTTCCACGGCATCGCGGAAGGGGTGGAGAATTCCAACTTCCTGGTCCAGACCACGAGCGGCAGCTACATCCTCACCCTTTATGAGAAGCGGGTGCGGCGGGAGGACCTGCCGTTCTTCATCGGCCTGATGCAGCATCTGGCGGCGCGCGGCCTGTCCTGCCCGCAGCCGGTGGCGCGGCGTTCGGGGGAGATGCTGTCGGAGCTCGCCGGGCGGCCTGCGGCCATGGTCACCTTCCTGCCCGGCGTCTCGGTGCGCCGGCCCACGGCCGAGCATTGCGCGGAGCTGGGGCGGGGCCTCGCCCGGCTGCACCTCGCCGGCGCGGATTTCCCCATGCGCCGGGCCAACAACCTGTCGGTCTCCGGCTGGCGGCCGCTGTTCGAGGCGGCGCACGGGCTGGCCGACACGGTGGCGCCGGGCCTCGCCTCGGCCATCGCCGCAGAGCTCGCCGCGCTGGAGGCCAGCTGGCCCGCCGGCCTGCCGGACGGTGTGATCCACGCCGACCTGTTCCCGGACAACGCCTTCTTTCTCGACGACCACCTCTCCGGCATCATCGACTTCTACTTCGCCTGCACCGATTTCCTCGCCTACGACGTGGCCATCTGCCTGAACGCGTGGTGCTTCGAGGCGGACGGCGCCTACAACGTCACCAAGGGGCGGGCGCTGCTCGCCGGCTATGAGGCGGTGCGGCCGCTGTCGGACATGGAGAAGGCGGCCCTGCCGCGGCTCGCGCGTGGCGCCGCCCTGCGCTTCCTGCTGACCCGGCTGGTGGACTGGCTGAACGTGCCCGAGGGCGCGCTGGTGAAGCCCAAGGACCCGCTGGAATATCTGAAGAAGCTGCGCTTCCATCAGGCGGTGGACGGCGCCAAGGACTACGGCCTCGCCGCATGAAGGACGTGGAGATCTTCACCGACGGGGCCTGCTCCGGAAATCCCGGCCCCGGCGGCTGGGGCGCGCTGCTGCGCTTCGGGCCGCACGAGAAGGAGCTCTCCGGCGGCGAGGCGCTCACCACCAACAACCGCATGGAGCTGATGGGCGCCATCTCTGCCCTTGAGGCGCTGAAGGAGCCGTGCACCGTGGATCTGCACACGGACAGCTCCTACCTCAAGGACGGCGTCACCAAGTGGGTGCACGGCTGGAAGCGCAACGGCTGGCGCACCGCCGACAAGAAGCCGGTGAAGAACCAGGACCTGTGGGAGCGGCTCGACGAGGCGCTGAAGCGCCACCAGATCCGCTGGCACTGGGTGAAGGGCCACGCCGGCCACGCCGAGAATGAACGCGCCGACGAGCTCGCCCGCGCCGGCATGGCCCCGTTCAAGCTGAAGGGCCGCATCGGCGGGTGAGCGGGACGGGTGAGACTGGGCGAGAGCGGGTGAGAGCCTGGGGGGCTTTCGTGCTAGTCTGCGCGCGGGAGCCTCTTCAATGTCGAACCGAGCCCGCGCCTACGTCCCCATGAGCCTCGCCGACTATTTCGCCTATCGCGGCGAGGAAGGCGTGCGCTACGAGCTGGTGGACGGGTTCCTCGTCCGGGCGATGACGGGGGCAAGCCGCAGGCACGATCGCATTGTCGTCAACGCGATCCTGGCGCTTGGTCAAAGCCTGAGGGGAAAATCCTGCGAGCCCTCCACGGCGGACATCGCCGTCGTGGTCCCCAACGGCAACGTGCGGCGTCCGGACGTGACGGTGGATTGCGGCGCGCGGGACGATGCGGCCCAGCAGGCCACGGACCCGCGCATGGTGGTGGAGGTGCTCTCGGCGTCCACGCGCGGCATCGACCTCGTGCGCAAGCTCGAGGAATACAAGTCCGTTCCCGGCCTCGCCTACATCCTGCTGGTCGAGCCGGAGCGGCCGCACGCCCTGCTGTGGCGGCGGGGAGCGGCGGGCTGGGCGCTGGAGGAGGTGCAGGGCCTCGACGGCGGCTTCGACCTGCCGGACATCGACGCCAGCCTCTCCATGGCCGCGCTTTACGAGCGGCTCTCCTTTCCCCCCGAGGGCGAGGCGACGGCGGCGGTCTGAGGCTTCCCACGGCACGCCCGGGCCATTAGGGTCCGGCCACCTGTTCGAGGGGCCGGCCCGATCTCATGTTCCGCAACATCCTTTCCGTCGGCGGGCTGACGCTCGTCTCCCGCCTCGCCGGCTTCATCCGCGACGTGGTGATGGCCGCAGTGCTGGGCGCGGGGCCGGTGGCGGATGCCTTCCTCGTGGCCTTCCGCCTGCCCAACCATTTCCGCGCCATCTTCGCGGAAGGCGCGTTCAACGCCGCCTTCGTGCCCACCTATGCCCGCCTGCGGGAGCAGGACGGGGTGCTCTCCGCCCGCGCCTTCGCCGACGAGATACTCACCGCCATGACGATCGTCCACGGCGTGCTCCTGGCGCTGGCTTTGGGCTTCACGCCGCAGTTCGTGGCGCTGTTGGCGCCCGGCCTTGCCGATGATCCCGAGCGGTTCGGCCTCGCGGTGACGCTGACGCGCATCACCTTTCCCTATCTGGCGCTGATCTCGGTGGCGACGCTGGTCTCCGGCGCGCTCAACGCCTCGGACCGCTTCGCCATGGCGGCTGCCGCGCCCATCCTCATGAACGTGTGCATGGTGGGCACTCTGCTCGGGGCGGCTTTGTTCCCCACCGCCGGCCATGCGGCGGCGTGGGGCGTGCTGATCTCCGGCGTGGCGCAGCTGGCGGCGGTGGGCATCGACGCCGAGCGCCACGGCATCGGCCTCCGGTTCGGCAAGCCGCGGCTCGATCCCGGCACCCGTCAGTTCCTGCGCGCGCTCGGCCCGGCCATCATCGGCTCGGCGGGAGTGCAGATCGCCCTGTTCGCCGACACCATCATCGCCACCTTCCTGCCGGCGGGCGCGCTCTCCGCGCTCTATTACGCCGACCGCATCAACCAGCTGCCCATCGGCGTGGTGGGGATCGCGGTGGGCACCGTGCTTTTGCCGGAGATGTCGCGCCGGCTCGCCGCCGCCGACGATGCCGGCGCCGCCCATTCGCAGGCCCGCGCCATCGAGCTTGCGACCCTGCTCGCCATCCCGTTCGTGGCGGCGGCGCTCTTGGTGCCGGACCTGACCATGCGGGCGCTGTTCGCCCGCGGCGCCTTCACCGTGGCGGACGCGGCCGAGGCGGCGGCGACCCTGCGCGCCTACGGCTTCGGCCTGCTCGCCTTCGTGGTGGTGCGCGCCTTCATCGCCCCGTTCCATGCCCGCGGCGACACCCGCACGCCCATGATCGCCTCGCTCACGGCGGTGGCCCTGAACGTGGCGCTGAAGTTCGCCCTCATGGGCAGCCTCGCCCAGGTGGGCCTCGCGCTTGCGACCGCGGTGGGCGGCTGGATCAATGTGAGCCTTCTGGTGCTGTTCGCGCTGCGGCGCGGCTTCCCGGTGGGTGACCGGGTGCTCGGCGGGCATCTGGCGCGGCTCGCCGTGGTGCTGGTCGTGGTGGGCGCGAGCCTTTACGGCACCCAGGCCCTCACCGCGCGGCTGCTGCCGGCCGGCATGCCGGCTCGCGAGGAAGTGATGCTGGCCTGCGTCGTCGTCGCGGGGGGATTGGTCTATTGCCTCTCGGTCGTGCTCCTTCTCGGGCGGGGCTTCATCGCCGGGGTGATGGGGCGCCGGGCGCCGCCGCTGCCGCAATGACACGCCCGGGCGGAAAATCGCCCGCGCGACCAATTGGGCCATTTTGCATCGCACCCGCCTTATGCTATCGGAACCGCCTCTTTCCGGTTTCGGCTCATCGGTTGCGGGAGGTGCCGAACCCTCTCCCCAAGTTTTCGCCGCGGACGTATTCCGCCTTGGAGCCGGATTCCCATGACGCCTGCCCCGCGCCTGTCCCTGCTTGTTTCCGCGCTCGCGCTGTCGCTCGCCGCCTGCGGCCAGCCCTCCGCCCAGCAGCAGGGTGCGCCGCCCCCGCCGCAGGTGACGGTGGCCACCCCCCAGACCCGCACCGTGACCGACACCGACGAATATGTCGGCCGCTTCGTCGCCATCGACGAGGTGAACGTGCGGGCCCGCGTGTCCGGCTATCTGGACAAGATCCACTTCACCGACGGCCAGACGGTGAAGGAAGGTGACCTGCTGTTCACCATCGACCAGCGGCCGTTCAAGATCGCGCTGGACCAGGCGCAGGCCAATCTGGCGCAGGCCCGCGCCAACCTCGACTTCACCAAGGCCGACCTCGAGCGCGCCCGCACCCTGCTGGAGGACCGCACCTCCAACGCCATCTCCAAGCAGACCTTCGACCAGCGCACCCAGGCCGAGCGGACCGCCGCCGCCGTGGTGCAGTCGCAGGAGGCGCAGGTGCGCTCGGCCCAGCTCGACCTCGACTTCACCCAGGTGAAGGCGCCGGTGACGGGCCAGATCGGCGACCGCCGGGTCTCGGTGGGCAACTACGTGACCGGCGGCACCGCGGGCTCGCCCACGCTGCTGGCTGTCATCGTCTCCACCGATCCGATCCGCTTCGAGTTCACCATCGACGAGGCCTCCCTGCTGCGCATCGAGCGCCGCAAGGGCGGGGCCGGCATCAAGGGCGACCCGGTCGCCCTGCGGCTCATCGACGACAAGGACTTCGCCCACGCCGGCAAGCTCGACTTCCTCAACAACGTGATCGACCGCGAGACCGGCACCATCCGCGGCCGCGCCGAGTTCGAGAACAAGAACGGCCTGTTCCGGCCGGGCATGTTCGGCCGCATCCGGGTGCAGTCGTCCGATCCGTATCCCACGCTGGTGGTGCCGGATGTCGCCATCGGCACCGAGCAGGTGAAGAAGTTCGTCTACGTGGTGGGGCCGGACAACAAGGTGGCGCAGAAGTTCGTCACCCTCGGCCCGCTCGTGGGCGACCTGCGGGTGATCCGCGACGGCATCACCGCCGAGGACAAGGTGGTGGTGAACGGACTGATGCGGGTGCGCCCCGGCGTTGTGGTCAATCCCCAGACCGCCGATGCCGCGCCCGCCGGAGCGCCTCCCGCCGCTGCCGCGAAGTGAGGAGGAGCAACCATGCGCTTTTCCCACTTCTTCATCGACCGGCCGATCTTCGCCTCCGTGGTGTCGGCCGTGGTCATCATCCTCGGCGCGGTGTCCTACACCCGCCTGCCCGTGGCCCAGTATCCCGAGATCGCCCCGCCGGTGATCACGGTGACCGGCCAGTACCCCGGCGCCTCGGCCGAGATCGTGGCCGAGACCGTGGTCGCGCCCATCGAGCAGCAGATCAACGGCGTGGAGCACATGCTCTACCTGTCGTCCAACTCGACGGCGGACGGCCGCTTCTCCATCTCGGTCACGTTCGACATCGGCACCAACCTCGACATCGCGCAGGTGCAGGTGCAGAACCGCGTCGCCATCGCCGAGCCGCGCCTTCCCGCCGAGGTGCAGCAGGTGGGCGTGGTGACGGCCAAGGCCTCGCCCGACCTGTTGCTGGTGGTCAGCCTCTATTCGCCCGACGGCTCGCGTGATCCGCTCTTCATCTCGAACTTCGCGAACATCGAGATCAAGGACGTGCTCTCGCGCATCGACGGCGTGGGCTCCATCACCGTGTTCGGCTCACGCGAGTACGCCATGCAGGTCTGGCTCGATCCGGACCGCCTGTCCCAGTTGAACCTGACCACCACCGACGTGGTGAACGCGCTGAAGGCGCAGAACGTGCAGGTGGCCTCGGGCGTGCTCAACCAGCCGCCGGTGCCGACCCAGCGCGCCTTCCAGATCGCGGTGCGGACCCTCGGCCGCCTGTCCGATCCCAAGGCGTTCGCCGACATCGTCATCAAGCAGACCGACCAGGCGCTGGTGCGCCTGAAGGACGTGGGCCGGGTGGAAATCTCGGCGCAGGACTACGCCTCGACCTCCTTCCTCGACCGCGACATCTCCATCAACCTCGGCATCTTCCAGCGGCCGGGCTCCAACGCGCTGGCCACCGGCAATGCCGTGGTCAAGGAGATGGAGCGCATCGGCAAGACGTTCCCGGCCGGGCTGAAGTACGCCATCTATTACAACCCCACCGAGTTCATCCAGCAGTCGGTGGATGCGGTGGTGCACACCATCGGCGAGGCCATCGTGCTGGTGGTGCTGGTGGTGATCCTGTTCCTGCAGACGTGGCGGGCGGCGATCATCCCCATCCTCGCCATCCCGATCTCGCTGATCGGCACGTTCTTCGTCATGGGGCTGTTCGGCTTCTCGCTGAACAACCTGTCCCTGTTCGGGCTGGTGCTGGCCATCGGCATCGTGGTGGATGACGCCATCGTCGTGGTGGAGAACGTGGAGCGCAACATCGAGGCCGGGCTCTCCCCGCGCGATGCCGCCTACAAGACCATGGACGAGGTGGGCGGGGCGCTGGTGGCCATCTCGCTGGTGCTGTCGTCGGTGTTTGTCCCCACCGCCTTCATCACCGGCCTGTCGGGCGAGTTCTACCGGCAGTTCGCCCTCACCATCGCCGGCTCGACGCTGATCTCGCTGCTGGTGTCGCTGACGCTCTCGCCCGCCATGTGCGCGCTGCTCCTGAAGCCGCACCGCGCCGCGCACGAGAAGCCGGCGTGGTACGCCCGGCCGTTCGCCGCCTTCTTCGGCGTCTTCAACCGCGGCTTCGAGGGGCTCGGCAACGGCTACGCCTGGATGACGGCGCGCCTCGTGCGCATCGTGGCGCTGATGCTGGTGGTGTATGCCGGCGTGGTCGCCTTCGGCGGCTACCTGTTCGTCACCACGCCGCAGGGCTTCATCCCGCAGCAGGACCGCGGCTATCTCATCGTCGTCGCCCAGCTGCCCCCCGGCGCCTCCATGCAGCGCACCGAGGAGGTGATGAAGACCGCCGGCAACCTCGTGCTCGGCACGCCCGGCGTCGGCCACATCGTCAACATCGCCGGCTTCTCCGGCGCCACCTTCACCAACGCGCCCAATGCCGGCGCCATGTTCGTGATCCTCTCGCCCTTCTCCGAGCGCGCGGACCATCCCGAGCAGAGCGCGGCTGCGTTGCAGAAGATCCTGCTGGGCAAGGTGTCCTCCATCCAGGAGGCGCAGATGATCGTGGTGCAGCCGCCGCCGGTGCAGGGCATCGGCAACGCCGGCGGTTTCCGCATGATGGTGGAGGACCGCTCCGGCGCCGGGGCGCTGGCCCTGCGCAACGCCACCTACGCCATGATGGGCGCGGCGGCGCAGACGCCGGGGCTGATGCAGGTGTTCACCCTGTTCGAGACCTCGACGCCCCAGCTGTTCCTCGACATCGACCGCCAGAAGGCGCAGCTGCTGCAGGTCAACATCGCCGACGTGTTCCAGGCGCTGCAGACCTATATCGGCTCGTCCTACGTGAACGACTTCAACCTGTTCGGCCGCACCTTCCGGGTGCAGGCGCAGGCGGATTCCCCGTTCCGGCTCGATCCCAAGGACGTGCTGTCCATCCGCGTGCGCTCGGCCACCGGGGTGACGGTGCCGCTCGGCTCCTTCACCACGGTGCAGGACATCTCCGGCCCCTACCGCGTTCCGCGCTACAACCTCTACCCGGCGGCCGAGCTCGACGGCTCGCCGGCGCCCGGCTTCTCCCAGGGCCAGGCCATGCAGCTCATGGAGGGGCTGGCGGCCAAGGTGCTGCCGCAGGGCTTCTCCTATGAATGGACGGCGCTCGCCTACCAGCAGCAGCGGGCCGGCAACACCGCCATCTTCGCCTTCGCGCTGGGCGTGGTGTTCGTGTTCCTGGTGCTGGCGGCGCAGTACGAGAGCCTGACCCTGCCGCTGGCGGTCATCCTCATCGTGCCCATGTGCCTCGTGGCGGCGCTGGTGGGCGTCATCTTCAGGGGGCAGGACAACAACATCCTGACCCAGGTGGGCTTCCTGGTGCTGATCGGCCTCGCGGCCAAGAACGCCATCCTGATCGTGGAGTTCGCCAAGCAGCTGCAGGATCAGGGCCATGGCCGCCGCGAGGCGGCGGTGGAGGCGGCGCGGCTGCGGCTGCGGCCCATCATCATGACCTCGCTCGCCTTCATCCTCGGCGTGGTGCCGCTGGTGTGGGCCACCGGCGCCGGCGCCGAGCTGCGGCAGGCGCTGGGCACCGCGGTGTTCTTCGGCATGATCGGCGTGACCCTGTTCGGCCTCGTGTTCACGCCGGTGTTCTACGTCTTCGCCCAGTGGATCGCCGGCCTCGCCGCGCGGCCAGACCCGAAGGGCGACAAGGACACGGGACACCACCCCGCCCCGGCGGAATAGCATCAAGGGTGGGGCGCCGGCCGCAACGGCGGCGCCCCACCCTGTCCTTGAGCGGCCCACGGGCCGCAACGGCGGCGCTCAGCCCTGCTCCCGAGCGGTCCGCCGGCACCCCGCTTCCTCCCGATCCGTCCGGCGCGCCCTTTTCGCCTTGCCGGGCGGCGCCCGGCCGCCTATCTCGGAAGACGTGTCCATTCCTCCGCACTATCCCGGCCTTGCCGAGAGGCAGCCCGTCTTCAACGTGCCCGGCGCCGTCGCGGCGCTGGCACTGGTGCTGGTGCTGATCCATGCGGCGCGGGTGCTGCTGCTGTCGGAAGACGCGGACGTGGAGGTGCTGACCTATTTCGCCTTCATTCCCGCCCGCTACACCCTGCCGGACACGCTGTTCTACCTGCCGGGCGGCTACGGGCCGAAGGTGTGGACCACCGTCACCTACGCCTTCCTGCATGCCAACTGGATGCACCTGATCGTCAACCTGGTGTGGCTCCTCGCGTTCGGCACGCCGGTGGCGCGGCGGTTCGGGCCGGCGCGCTTCTGGGCCTTCGTGCTGGTGACGGCGGCCGCGGGCGCGGGCGCGCACTACATCACCCATGCCGACGCGCTGGTGCCGCTGATCGGCGCCTCGGCGGCGGTCTCGGGCACCATGGCGGCGGCGGTGCGCTTCGCCTTCGGCCCGGGCGGCGCCCTTTCCGGCCAGCGCGGCATGTTCGCCGATCATCGCCCTGCCGACAGCCTCATCGAGAATTTCCGCGACGGGCGGGTGCTGATCTTCGTGGGCGCCTGGTTCGCGCTCAACCTGCTGTTCGCGCTCGGCGTTTCCATGCCCGGGGCGGACGGGGCGGAGATCGCCTGGCAGGCGCACGTGGGCGGCTTCCTCGCCGGGCTGCTGCTGTTCTCCCTGTTCGATCCGGTGCCGCGCCGGCGCCTCGCCTAAGGTGGCAGGCCGCCCGCCCTTGCGTCGCAGCGCGATGCGAGGGATCATCACTTTTCCGGGAATGATCCAGAGAAGACCGGCCTGAAGCTGAGCCGGTCCCTGAGCCTGTGAGAAGGGAGCGGACGCTTATGACTGTGAGCCTCATTCTGAGCCGGAAGGGCAGTGACATCCTTACCATCGGGCCGGAAGCGAGCGTTGGCGATGCCGTGAAGCTGCTCGCCGAGCATCGCATCGGCGCGATTGTGGTGGTGGACGAAACGCGAAGCGTGGAAGGCATCGTCTCGGAGCGCGACGTGGTGCGCCTGCTCGGGGAGCGAGGCGTCGACGTGCTCAACGAGAACCTCGGCAGCGTCATGACCCGCGCCGTGGTGACCTGCACCGCCGACGAGACCATCCCCGTCATCATGGAGCGCATGACGCGCGGCCGCTTCCGCCATGTGCCCGTGGTGGCCGGCGACAAGCTGGTGGGCATCATCTCCATCGGCGACGTGGTGAAGTTCCGCGTGGAGGAGATGGAGCGCGAGAGCGCCCAGCTGCGCGACTACATCATGTCGGCCTGAGGGCCGGCCTGTCGTCCGGGCGCCAGCGGCGCCCGAATGCCCGCGCGCCCGGCGCGTGCGGGGAGCGGGGCGATGCTGCCTTGGCAGCGCGGGGGCCGATGGTGGCGGCGCTTGATGGCGGCCCCTGACCTGACAGCCTGACGCCGGCGCACGACGCGGCTCGGCCGCCCCGGCAGGACGACATGGCGGAGGCAGGACGACATGGCGGACATGAAAACGGGGGAGGCCGCCCAGCGCCTCCCCCGTTCCGTTTCAGGACGTGCATCTCACAACGTGCATCGGTCGCGGGATGGCCCCGCGCCCCGGCGTCAGGCGCCGGGCTGGCGCACCACGCGCAGATAGGGCTTCACCGTGGTCCAGCCGTCCGGGAACTTGGCCTTCGCCGCGTCGTCGGAGAGGGAGGGGACGATGATGACGTCGTCGCCCTGCTTCCAGTCCACCGGGGTCGCCACCGAATGCTGCGCGGTGAGCTGCAGGCTGTCCACCACGCGCAGGATCTCCGCGAAGTTGCGGCCGGTGGAGGCGGGATAGGTCAGCGACAGCTTCAGCTTCTTGTCCGGGCCGATGACGAACACCGAGCGCACGGTGAGCGTGTCGTTCGCATTGGGGTGGATGAGGTCGTAGAGGTCCGACACCTTGCGGTCGGCATCGGCGATCAGCGGGAAATTGAGGGTGGCGCCGGTGGCGTCCTTGATGTCGCCCACCCAGGCCGGGTGGTTCTCGATGGTGTCCACCGACAGGCCGATCACCTTCACGCCGCGCTTGTCGAACTCGCCCTTCAGGTGCGCCACCTGGCCGAGCTCGGTGGTGCAGACCGGGGTGAAGTTCTTCGGGTGGGAGAACAGGATGCCCCAGCTGTCGCCGAGCCACTCATGGAACTTGATGGGGCCTTCGGTGGTCACCGCCTCGAAATCGGGAACCACGTCTCCAAGTCGCAGGGTCGTCATGGTCTGCTCCAATAAACATTCAAAAACTGTATATCTCAGCATTATACTACAATATCTATGCATTTGAAGCGAATTCACACGTCCCGGGGCCATTCCCGATGCCGGCCCGAAGTGATGCGCGTTCACTGGAAATCAGCCTTTGCAGGGTCAAGTGAGAGCAAGACCGCGTGAAGCGGTTACGATCCGGCCGCATCCCGGATCGCGCGTTCATCGCCCCTGCGGTGATCGGCGACATGACGATGGAGGATGGACCCTTGAAACGCATCCTGGCGGTTGCACTCGCAGCCTTCCTTCCCATCCAGAATGCCGGGCTCGCGGTGGCGTGCACGGCGGTGAACGTGGTCGCGGCGGACAAGACCGTGATCGCCGGACGCACCATGGAATGGGCGTTCGACATGCAGTGGACGCTCAAGAGCATCCCCAAGGGCACCACGCTGACGCTGACCGCCCCGGCGGACCTCGGCCTGCCCGAGAAGAAGGTGGCGACGCTTTATTCGGCCGTCGGCGTCAGCGCCGAGGTCATTCCCGGCGGCGCCATCATCGAGGGCCAGAATGCGGCCGGCCTCGGCGTGAGCGGCAATTTCCTGCCCGGCTTCACCACCTACCAGACGGTGACCAAGGCGGACACGTCCTACGTCTCCATCCTTGGCTTCGGCGCCTGGGCGCTCGGCATGCACGGCTCGGTGGCCGATGTCCGCGCCGCGCTGGAGAAAACGAAGGTCTGGGCCGATGCCTCGCTGCCGAGCGGGCCGACACCGCCCACCATCCACATGGTCTTCACCGACCGCTCGGGCGCCAGCATCATCGTGGAGTATGTGGGCGGCGTGCTGCAGATCCACGACAATGTGGCGAGCGTCCTCACCAACTCACCGCCCTACGACTGGCATCTCCTCAACCTGCGCAACTATCTCAACCTGACCACCATGGGCGTCACCGACCGCCGGTTCGGCACCGCCAACGTCACGGCCATCGGCCAGGGCGGGGGCGCCACCGGGCTGCCGGGGGATTTCACCCCGCCCTCGCGCTTCGTGCGGGCGGCCTTCATGCGCCATTCCATGGCCCAGCCGAAGGATGCCGCCGCGGCCTCCGCCGCCATCGGCCACATCCTCAATACGGTCGACATCCCGCTGGGCGTCGCCCAGAGCAAGGACGGGGACGCCGTCGTCTCGGACTACACCCAGTGGGTGGCCATCAAGGACCTCACCCACAACCGGCTGATGATCGCCGACTATGCCCACCGGACGACCTTCATCACCCTCGATCTCGATGCCATCTTCGCCCAGGACAAGCCGAGCGCGCGGCTGGTCACGGACCTGCCGTTCCCGGCGGCGGTGGACGGGACGTCGGCGCTGAAGAACTGAGCCGGCGGAGCGGCGCGCGGACCCCCGTGCCGGGCGCTGCGCGCCGCGCCCTCACACCACGGCGAGGCGCGCCACCTGGTGGCCCACCTCGAACACGCGCTTGTAGCGGGCGATCTCGTCGGCCGGTCCCATCGCCTTGGTGGGATTGTCGGAGAGCTTCACCGCCGTGCGCCCGTTGGCCGAGACCACCTTGCAGACGATGGAGATGGGGTCGAGCACGCCGTTGGGGGCGAGGCCGCGGAAATCGTTGGTGAGCAGCGTGCCCCAGCCGAAGCCGAGCCGCATGCGGCCGCGGAACGTGCGCAGGATGCGCGCCACCTCGGCCGCGTCCAGCGCATCGGAGAAGATGGCGAGCTTCTCCTTGGGGTCCTGCCCGCGCGCCTGCCACCAGAGGATGGCCTCCTCGCCGCCCTCGATGGGGTCCTTGCTGTCGATGCGGATGCCGGTCCAGCGCGCCACCCAGTCCGGCGCGCGCTGGAGGAAGCCGCTGGTGCCGTAGGTGTCGGGCAGGATGACGCGCAGGTTGCCGTCGTAATCCTCCTGCCAGTCGGCGAGCACCTGGTAGGGGGCCCAGGCCAGCTCCTCGTCGTTGCGGGCGAGGGCGGCGTACACCATGGGCAGCTCGTGGGCGTTGGTGCCGGTCGCCTCCACCTCGCGCCGCATGGCGATCAGGCAGTTGGAGGTGCCGAGGAAGCCCTCGCCCAGCCCCTCGATCAGCGCCTGCACGCACCAGTCCTGCCACAGGAAGCCATGGCGGCGGCGGGTGCCGAAATCGGCGATGTTGATGGGCGCGAGGGTCTTGAGGAACTCCACCTTCTCCCACACCCGCGCCATGGCGCGGGCGTAGAGGATCTGCAGCTCGAACTTGCCCATGTCCTTCAGCACGGCGCGCGAGCGCAGCTCGTTGATGATGGCGAGCGCCGGGATCTCCCACATGGTGGTCTCGACCCACGGCCCCTCGAACGTCAGCTCGTACTGCCCGTCCACCTTTTCCAGGTGGTAGTCGGGAAAGCGGAAGCCCTCGAGCCAGGCCACGTAGTCTGGCGAGAACATCTGCCTCTTGCCGTAGAACATGTTGCCGCGCAGCCAGGTGCTCTCGCCGCGGGTGAGCGAGAGCGAGCGCACGTGGTCCAGCTGCTCGCGCAGGGCGCCGATGTCGATGATGTCGGCGAGGCGGACGCGGGTGGAGCGGTTGTGGATGCCGAACGTGACCCGCGTGTCGCGGTGGCGGCGGAAGATCGTCTGCCCCATCAAGAGCTTGTAGAAGTCCGTGTCGAGCACGGACCGCACGATGGGGTCGATCTTCCAGGTGTGGTTGTAGACCCGCGTGGCGATGTCGGTCATTGGCGTCCGGCCCGTTGGGGGCAGCGCTTCCGGCGGGCGTCCGGGGACGCCGCCGGGAGGGCGGTCATACCACCTATAGCATGTCGGACCGCCGTGCGAAGGGGCGCGCCGGGCCGGGCGAGGGTGCCCCCGGCGCGGACGCCGAAGGGGGTGGGCGAGGCGTTCCGCCGGTCTCCACCGGCGGCAGGGCAGGTGCGGATGCGGCTAGGGGCAGCCCTTGCGGGCTTCCCAGGCCTTCACCTGCTCCACATAGCGCTGCTGCTCGGGCGTGAGCTTGCCGTAGGGCGGAAAGCAGCGCTCGCCGAAGGTGGCGATGGCGTCCTTGGTCTTGAAGCAATAGCCCTGCTCCGCATAGACCGCATTGCGCTGGTACCACAGCGCGCGGCAGGACAACTCGCCCAGCGCCTGCGCGCCGGCCGCCTGCGCGTGGACGAGGCCGCCCGCAACCACCACGCCGAACATGAGGCCGCGCGCGGCCGCTCCTGCGCTCATCCGCGCCTCCCCAGGGTCATCTGCGCGCAGGCTAGCACCCCCGCTCGCACACGCGAAAGGCGGGGCGCGCGCATCATTGTTTCTCCGTGGGCATCAATGTCGTTCCGTTTCTTCCCATAGAAGCGAAGGCGGACCGGGCGTATCCAATATCCAAAGTCTAATAACGCCCAAGGGAGAAATGCCATGGCCCGCATGCGCGCCGTCGACGCCGCTGTCCGCGTCCTTGAGAAAGAGGGCATCGCCTGCGCCTTCGGTGTCCCGGGCGCGGCCATCAATCCGCTCTACTCGGCCATGAAGGCGCGCGGCTCCATCCGCCACGTGCTGGCGCGCCACGTGGAGGGCGCCTCCCACATGGCCGAGGGCTACACCCGCGCGGTGGCCGGCAACATCGGCGTGTGCATCGGCACCTCCGGCCCCGCCGGCACCGACATGATCACCGGCCTCTACTCCGCCTCGGCCGACTCGATCCCGATCCTGTGCATCACCGGCCAGGCGCCGCGCGCCCGCCTCTACAAGGAAGATTTCCAGGCGGTCGACATCGAATCCATCGCCAAGCCGGTCACCAAGTGGGCGGTGACCGTGCGCGAGCCGGCGCTGGTCCCCATGGTGTTCCAGCAGGCGTTCCATGTCATGCGCTCCGGCCGCCCCGGCCCGGTGCTCATCGACCTGCCCATCGACGTGCAGATGGCGGAGATCGAGTTCGACGAGGACACCTACACCCCCCTGCCGGTCTACAAGCCCGCGGCCACCCGCGCGCAGATCGACAAGGCCATGGACATGATCCTGACCGCCGAGAAGCCGCTGATCGTGGCCGGCGGCGGCATCATCAATGCCGATGCCTCGCCGCTGCTGGTGGAGTTCGCGGAGCTGACCGGCATCCCGGTCATCCCCACCCTCATGGGCTGGGGCACGATCCCCGACGACCATCCGCTGATGGCCGGCATGTGCGGGCTCCAGACCTCGCACCGCTATGGCAACGCCAACATGCTGGCGTCCGACTTCGTGGTCGGCATCGGCAACCGCTGGGCCAACCGCCACACCGGGTCGGTGGACGTCTACACCCAGGGCCGCCGCTTCATTCATGTGGACATCGAGCCGACCCAGATCGGCCGCGTGTTCGGCCCGGATTTCGGCATCGTCTCCGATGCCAAGGCGGCGCTGGAGCTGTTCGTCGCCGCCGCGCAGGAGCTGAAGGCGGCCGGCAAGATGCCGGACTGGTCCGGCTGGGCGGCCGAATGCCTTGCCCGCAAGCAGACCATGCTGCGCAAGTCGCACTTCGACAACGTCCCGCTGAAGCCCCAGCGCGTCTACGAGGAGATGAACGAGGCGCTCGGTCGCGACACGGTCTATGTCTCCACCATCGGCCTGTCGCAGATCGCCGGCGCGCAGTTCCTGCACGTCTACAATCCGCGCCACTGGATCAATTGCGGGCAGGCCGGCCCGCTCGGCTGGACCCTGCCGGCGGCGCTCGGAGTGCGTGCCGCGCGGCCCGACGCGAAGATCGTCGCGCTCTCCGGCGACTATGACTTCCAGTTCCTCATCGAGGAGCTGGCGGTGGGCGCCCAGCACAAGCTGCCGTACATGCACGTGGTGGTGAACAACTCCTACCTCGGGCTGATCCGGCAGGCACAGCGCGGCTTCAACATGGACTTCGAGGTCTCCCTCTCGTTCGAGAACGTGAACTCGGAGGACATCGGCGCCTATGGCGTGGACCATGTGGCGGTGGCCGAGGGCCTCGGCTGCAAGGCCATTCGCGTGCGCACCCCCAACGAGTTCAAGGACGCCTTCGCCAAGGCCGAGGCGCTGATGGCCGAGCATCAGGTGCCGGTGGTGGTGGAGTTCATCCTGGAGCGCGTCACCAACATCGCCATGGGCGTGGAGATCAACGCCGTCAACGAGTTCGAGGAGGTGCTGGACCTCCCGCTCGATCAGGTCCGCGCCCTCGAGCCGGCGGAGTGAGGGCGCGCGCCCTCACCTTCAGGTCCACCCCCTGCCACGCTTCGGCGACGGGGCACTCATAACGATTTAAAAATGCCTGGATGCGCCGGCGTGGCCGGGGCATGACAGGAGCCGGCCGGGGGAGCGCGCTCGCCCCGGCCGCATCGGAACGGCACCCACGAAGGCTCAGCCGCGGAGAGACGCATGCCCAAGTTCGCCGCCAATCTCACCATGCTCTGGAACGAGATCGACTTCCTCGACCGGTTCGACAAGGCGGCCAGCGCCGGCTTCACGGGGGTCGAGTATCTCTTCCCCTATGCCTATGCGAGGGAGCAGCTGGCGGAGAAGCTCGCCACCCATAAGCTCGTGCAGGCGCTGCACAATCTCCCCGCCGGCGACTGGGCGGCGGGCGAGCGTGGCATCGCCTGCCTGCCGGGCCGCGAGGGCGAGTTCCAGGACAGCGTGGGCAAGGGCATCGAGTATGCGCAGGCGCTCGGCACCAAGGCCATCAACTGCCTCGCCGGCCTCACCCCGAAGGATGTCCCGGCCGAGAAGGTGCACGAGACGCTCATCAGGAACCTGAAGTTCGCCGCCGCCGAGCTGAAGAAGGTGGGCATTCCCTTCGTGGTGGAAGCCATCAATACACGGGACATCCCCGGCTTCCACCTCACCAGCACGAAGCAGACGCTGGCCATCCTCGACGAGGTGGGCGCGGACGACATCTTCTTCCAGTACGACATCTATCACATGCAGATCATGGAAGGGGATCTGACCCCCACGATCCGCGCCAACATCGCCCGCATCAAGCACATCCAGCTGGCCGACAATCCCGGCCGTGGCGAGCCGGGCACGGGGGAGATCAATTATCCCTTCCTGTTCAAGGCCATCGACGACACCGGCTACGACGGCTGGATCGGCTGCGAGTACAAGCCGAAGACCACCACCGACGACGGCCTCGGCTGGTTCGCCCCCTACAGGGGCTGAACGGTCCGCTCCCCTTCCCCCTCCCGGGAGGGGGAGATGCCCCGCGCCAAGACGCAAGAAGACACCTCTTCAGGAGAAACGCACATGAACGTCGGTTTCATCGGCCTCGGCATCATGGGAGCCCCCATGGCCGGCCACCTCATCGACGCGGGCCACACCCTGTTCGTCTATGACGTCGTCCGCATCCCCGACGAGCTGAAGGCGAAGGGCGCGACCGCCTGCGCCTCCTCCGCCGAGGTGGCGCAGAAGGCCGACGTCATCATCACCATGGTGCCGGACACCCCGCACGTGGAAGAGGCGCTGTTCGGCAAGGGCGGCGTCGCCGAGGGCCTCTCCGCCGGCAAGATCGTGGTGGACATGAGCTCCATCTCGCCGGTGGCCACCAAGGGCTTCGCGCAGAAGGTCAACGCGCTCGGCTGCGACTATCTCGATGCCCCCGTCTCCGGCGGCGAGGTGGGCGCCAAGGCGGCGTCCCTCACCATCATGGTCGGCGGCCCGGAAGGCGCGTTCGAGACCGTGAAGCCCCTGTTTGAGAAGATGGGCAAGAACATCACCTTGGTGGGCGGCAACGGCGACGGGCAGACCACCAAGGTGGCCAACCAGATCATCGTGGCCCTCACCATCGAGGCGGTGGGCGAGGCCCTGCTGTTCGCATCCAAGGCGGGCGCGGACCCGGCCAAGGTGCGGCAGGCGCTGATGGGCGGCTTCGCCTCCTCCAAGATCCTCGAGGTGCATGGCGACCGCATGGTGAAGCGCACTTTCGATCCGGGCTTCCGCATCGAGCTGCACCAGAAGGACCTGAACCTCGCTCTGCAGAGCGCGAAGATGCTGGGCGTGAGCCTGCCCAACACCGCCACCTGCCAGGAGCTGTTCAACGCCTGCGCCGCCCATGGCGGGTCCAAGTGGGACCACTCCGCCATGGTCAAGGCGCTGGAGCTGATGGCCAACCACGAGATCGCCTGATCTTGCGCCCGGCGCCCCGCCAGTAGCGGCCGGGCGGGGCGCCGGGGGCCGGAAGCGTCAGCGTTGCTGCCGTGACTGCGACTTTATGCTTACACGAACGGCGCGCATGATGGTGTCGAATGCCATGCCGCCACGCCGGCCCGCACACCCACAGCGCGATCAACGCGCGTTCCGGAGGAAGACCCGATGCCCCATAAGCGCACCCCGGCCCTGAAACGCGAGCGCGCCACCAAGATCGTTGCCACGGTGGGGCCGGCCTCCAACAGCGAGGAGAAGCTGAAGGCGCTGTTCCTCGCCGGCGTGGACGTGTTCCGGCTCAATTTCTCCCACGGCACCCAGGCCGACCATGGCGAGGTGCTGGCCCGCATCCGCCGGCTGGAGAAGGAGATGAACCGGCCCATCGGCGTCATCGCCGACATGCAGGGCCCGAAGCTCCGCGTCGGCCGCTTCAAGGATGGCGCCATCGCGCTGAAGGCCGGCGACGTGCTGCTGTTTGATGCGGACGTGGAGCGGCTCGGCGACGAGACCCGCGTGCCGATCCCCCATCCGGACATCCTCGCCGCCCTCACGGTCGGCTCCACCGTGCTGTGCGACGACGGCAAGGTGCGGCTGAAGGTGATCGAGAAGGGCGAGGGATTCCTGAAGACCCAGGTGGTGGCGGGCACGCGCCTGTCCAACAACAAGGGCTTCAACATCCCCGACGTGGTGCTGCCGCTCTCGCCCCTCACCGAGAAGGACCGCGTGGACCTGGAATTCGCCTGCGAGGCCGGGGTGGAGTGGATCGCCCTCTCCTTCGTGCAGCGGCCGGAGGACATCCACGAGGCCCGCGCCCTCATCAAGGATCGCGCGGCGGTGATGCTGAAGATGGAGAAGCCCGCCGCGGTGGAGCATCTCACCGAGCTGGTGGAGCTCTCCGACGCCATCATGGTGGCGCGCGGCGACCTCGGCGTCGAGATCTCGCTGGCCGAGGTGCCGGCGCTGCAGAAGCGCATGATCGCGGAATCCCGCAAGTACGGCCGCCCGGTGATCGTGGCGACGCAGATGCTGGAATCCATGATCACCGCGCCGGCCCCCACCCGCGCCGAGGTCTCCGACGTGGCGACCGCCGTCTATGAGGGCGCCGACTGCGTGATGCTCTCCGCCGAGACCGCCGCCGGCCAGTTCCCGGTGGAGGCCGTGACCTTCATGGACGACATCATCCGCCACGTGGAGCGCGATCCCGGCTACCGCCAGGTGCTGGACGCCACCCAGGCCGAATGGGGCAAGAGCATCGGCGACGCGGTGACCAAGGCCACCTATCAGGCCGCCATCGCCGTCGATGCCTCCGCCTTCGTGGCCTTCACCCTGTCCGGCACCACCGGCCTGCGTGCCGCGCGCGAGCGGCCCTCGATCCCGATCCTCGGCCTCACCCCGAAGATGGAGACCGCCCGCCGGCTGGCCCTGTCCTACGCCGTCCACGCCGTGCACATGAAGGAGGACATCCACTCCTTCGGCGACATGGTGGATACGGCGGTGCGCACCGCCGTGGAGCACGGGCTGGGCAAGCCGGGCGACCGCCTCGCCATCACCGCCGGCGTGCCGTTCGCCAAGCCGGGCACCACCAACATCATGCGCATCACCACCATCGGCGCCGACAGCCCGCCGTCGCGCTACGACGTGGACACGCCGGCCGCCCGCACGCCGAAATCCCGCGTCCACGCCTGATCCTGCACGGGCGAGACATCCTGCGCGGGGCTGACCCGCGCCCTCCCGAACCCGTTCCGGCCGCGGCCTGCGCGGGCCGGGACGGGTACGGCCGGACCGGCTCCAAGCCGCCACTCCGGCTGCTCGCGCTCCGCGTGGCTGCAATCTGCGGCCGAGGCAGGCCGGCCTGCCCGTTCAGGCTGCGCCTTTCGGAGGCGTGATGATACTTCCGTTTTGGACAGGTCTCTTCCGCATCCGCTGCGTCTTGCCGCAGGACGCGCGACGAAATCGTTTTCTCGGTCAATATGGTATTATTTAACCCCCGCCAGGGGCTGGACGCGACCCGGTCGCCCGGGTCTAAGGTATGGCCGTTTCACACGGTTCCGGTTTGATGCCCGTCGAGATCGAGCGCAAATTCCTCGTGACCTCCGCCGACTGGCGGCTGGGGGCGCGCGCCTGCCGCATCCGGCAAGGCTATCTCTCGCTCGGCGAGGGCGCCACGGTGCGCATCCGCATTGCCGGGGCGGAGGCCTTCATCACCGTGAAGGGCAAGACCGAGGGCATTGCCCGGCCCGAGTTCGAATATGCCATCCCCTTGGGCGACGCCGAGGCCATGCTGGAGAACCTCTGCGCCCGCCCCTTCATCGAGAAGACGCGCTATTCGCTGGAGCATGCCGGCAAGCTGTGGACGGTGGACGTGTTCGAGGGCCAGAACAACGGCCTCGTCATGGCCGAGGTGGAGCTGGAAGGCCCGCACGAGCCCATCGACCTGCCCGGCTGGGTGGGCGACGAGGTCACCGACGATCCGCGCTACCGCAACTCGTCCCTCGTGAACGCCCCGCTCGGCAGCGGCGCCTGAGGCGCGCTCACGCCCCCTTCAGCGCCGCTTCCACCGCCAGCATGTCGCGCCAGGCGAGGCGCTTGCCGATGGGCGTGCGCAGCAGATAGGCCGGGTGGAAGGTGGCGATGGCGCGGATGGCGCGCGTGCCGGTGTCATAATCGGCGAAGCGGCCGCGCAGCCGGGTGATGCCCTCGGTGGTCGCCATCAGCGCCTGCGCCGACGGCCCGCCGAGGCACACCAGTATGTCCGGGTTGGCGAGCTCGATCTGCCGGCGGATGAAAGGCAGGCACACCGCGGTTTCCTGCGGGGTCGGCGTGCGGTTGCCCGGCGGGCGCCAGGGAATGACGTTGGCGATATAGGCCGAGGTCCGGTCGAGGCCGATGGCCCCCATCATCAGGTCGAGCAGCTTGCCGGAGCGGCCGACGAAGGGCAGGCCCTGCTGGTCCTCGTCGCGGCCCGGCGCCTCGCCCACGAACATCACCCGCGCGCCCGGCGTGCCGTCGGCGAACACCAGCCGGCTAGCGGTGCGCTTCAGCGCGCAGCCCTCGAACGCCTCCAGCATGGCGCGCAGGTCGTCGAGGCTCTGCGCCTCGCGGGCCGCCTCGCGCGCGGCCATGGCGGCCTCGTCCGGCGGACGGGTGTGGATGGCCGCCGGTGCTGCCGGCTCGCGCGGCGGGGCAGGGCGGGCCGCAGCGGGGCGGCCGGCGGCGGGCTGCGTCGGGGCCGGGCGCGGTGTGTCCGCGGGGGAAGGCGGCGCGAATGCCGGCGCCTCGGGCTGGATCGCCCGCGCACCACCCCGCGCCGGCTCGGCCGCGCTCTCGGCGAACCGGTTCACCGGCGTCTCGCCGATGGCCACGTCCACCCCCGCCTCCAGATGGAAGGCGAGGAGGTCGGCGATGTCGTCGGCCGGAAGGGCGTCCTGCGGATCGAAGGGGGGCGGGCTCATGCCGGCATTCTAGTGCCGGACCGCGGTCCGGCCAAACCGCCCTCGCGCGACGGTAAATGCGGTCGATGGAGGGGGCGCATTGGACGCGCGGTCGGAAAACTGCGTCTCTCCGCTGCATGGACGCAATTGTCTTCACGCCGCAACCATGGAAAAAGTCCAACAAGACACTGAGAGGGAGCCTGAGGGCATGAGCGCGGCGGATCTGCCTGAACGCGAGGGGATGGATTATGACGTGGTGGTGGTTGGGGCGGGTCCTGCGGGGCTTGCGACCGCCATCCGTCTGAAGCAGCAGGCGGCCGAGCGGGGGTCCGAGGTCTCCGTGGTGGTGGTGGAGAAGGGCTCCGAGGTGGGCGCCCACATCCTCTCCGGCGCGGTGATCGACCCGGTGGGGCTCGATGCCCTCGTCCCCGGCTGGCGCGAGGAGGCGGATGCGCCCCTGACCGTGCAGGTCACGGACGACCATTTCTGGCTGCTCGGCCCGGCCGGCGGGGTGAAGCTGCCCAATTTCGCCATGCCGCCGCTGATGAACAACCACGGCAATTATGTCGGCTCGCTCGGCAATGTCTGCCGCTTCCTGGCGCAGAAGGCCGAGGCGCTGGGCGTCGAGATCTATCCCGGCTTCGCCGCCGACGAGATCCTCTATGACGAGAAGGGCGCTGTGACCGGCATCGCCACCGGCGACATGGGCGTCGACAGGCAAGGCGAGCAGAAGCCCGAGTTCACCCGCGGCATGGAGCTGCGCGGCCGCTACACCGTGTTCGCTGAGGGCGCGCGCGGGCACCTGACCAAGCAGATCATCGGCAAATACGGACTGGGCGAGGGCCGCGACGTGCCGAAATTCGGCATCGGGCTCAAGGAATTGTGGAAGGTGAAGCCGGAGAAGCACAAGCCCGGCCTGGTGCAGCACGCCTTCGGCTGGCCGCTGGATTCCAAGACCGGCGGCGGCGCCTTCCTCTACCATATCGACGACGAGCAGGTGGTGGTGGGCTTCGTGGTCCACCTCAACTACCAGAACCCCTGGCTCTCGCCGTTCGACGAATTCCAGCGGTTCAAGACCCACCCGATCTTCCGCGACACCTTCGAGGGCGGCAAGCGCATCGCCTATGGGGCGCGCGCCATCACCGAGGGCGGCTACCAGAGCGTGCCGAAGCTGTCGTTCCCCGGCGGCGTGCTGGTGGGCTGCGCGGCCGGCTTCGTGAACGTGCCGCGCATCAAGGGCAGCCACAACGCGGTGCTCTCCGGCATCCTGGCCGCCGACCACCTGCTCGACGCGCTGGCGGCGGAGCGCAGCCACGACGAGCTTTCCAGCTATGAGGCGGCGTGGCGGGCCTCGGCCATCGGCGCGGACCTGAGGAAGGTCCGCAACATGAAGCCGCTGTGGTCGCGGTTCGGCACCTTCCTCGGCATCCCGCTGGGGGCGCTGGACATGTGGACCAACACGTTCGGCTTCTCGCTGTTCGGCACGCTGAAGCACGGCAAGACCGACGCCGCCTCGCTGAAGCCGGCCAAGGAGTGCAAGAAGATCGCCTATCCGCGGCCGGACGGGGTGCTGACCTTCGACAAGCTCTCCTCGGTGTTCCTGTCGAGCACCAACCACGAGGAGAACCAGCAGGTGCATCTGGTGGTGAAGGACATGGCCCTGCAGAAGGCGTCGGAGCACGACATCTATGCCGGCCCGTCCAACCGCTACTGCCCGGCGGGCGTCTATGAGTGGGTCGAGGAGGGGGCGGACGCGCCGCGCTTCCAGATCAACGCGCAGAACTGCGTCCACTGCAAGACGTGCGACATCAAGGACCCCAACCAGAACATCACCTGGACCGCCCCCGAAGGCGGCGGCGGGCCCAACTATCCGAACATGTGAGGACCGGGCGGCGCACCCGCGCCGCCGTCAGGACGGCGGCCGCCCGAAGCCTCAGGCGCGGGCGGCTTCCGGCGGGGCAGGCAGGGCATCGGCCGCCACCTCCGCCAGGGCATGGCCATAAAGGATGAGGCAGGGGCCCTCGGCTCCCGCCTCGGCGGCAGTGGCCACGGCATCCGCAAGCGTCGCCACCGTGGCCAGCACCACCTTCTCCTGTGGCCGCGTCACCGAGAACACCGCCACCGCCGGGGTCGCCGGATCGATGCCGGCGGCGGTGAGGTTGGCGATGAGATCCGGCAGGGTGCGGCGGGGCATGTAGACCACCGTCGTCGCTGCCTTGTCGGCCAGAGCGTTGAAATCGAGATCCTTCGGCAGCTTGCCGTCGCGCGCATGGGCGGTGACGAACTGCAGCCGTCGCGCATGGTCGCGGTGGGTGAGGGAGGTGACGAGCCGGCTCGCCGCGCCCTGCGGCGCCGAGATGCCGGGCACCACCTCCACCGGCACGCCGGCGGCCCGGCAGTGGGCGATCTCCTCTCCGGCCCGGCCGAAGATCATGGGCTCGCCGCCCTTCAGGCGCACCACCCGGCGCCCTTCCCTGGCCAGCTGGACCATCAGGGCGTTGATGTCGTCCTGCTTGCAGGAGGGGCCGTAGCCGGTCTTGCCCACCAGCATCTTCTGCGCCTCGCGCCGGGCGAAATCCAGCACGGCAGGGGAGACGAGATCGTCGTAGAGCACCACGTCGGCGGACTGGAGCGCCCGCACCGCCTTCAGCGTCAAAAGCTCCGGATCGCCCGGCCCGGCGCCCACCAGCACCACCGATCCGGCCTGCGGGGCGGCGGCCCCGGCCTCGATGGCGGCGAACAGGGCGGCGCGGTCGACCTCGTCCGGTGCCCGGTTGGGCTCGGAGAGGGCCTTGGCGGCGAAACGCTCCCAGAAGGCGCGGCGGGCGTGATGCGACAGGCCGCGCGCGGTGACGGCGGCGCGCCAGGTCTTGGCCGCCAGCGCCCAGCCCTTGAAGCCGGCCGGCAGCAGCGCCTCGATCTTGGCGCGGACCGCCTGCCCGAACACGGGCGCGGCGCCATCGGTGGAGATGCCCACCACCAGCGGCGAGCGGTTCACGATCGCGCCGAAGGTGAAATCGGAGGCGCCGGGCCGGTCGATGACGTTCACCGGCACGCCGGCGGCGCGGGCGGCCTCGGCGAAGCGGGCGGCTTCGGCCTCGTCCTCGCAGTCGGCGACGGCGAAGGCGGCGCCCGGCAGGTCGTCGGCGTGCCAGTCGCGCACATGGATGCAGATGGGGCCGTGGGGCGCGGCGCCGGCGAGGCGCCACAGCTCCTCGCCCACGTGCGGGGCGATCACCTCCACCCGTGCCCCGGCGGCGGAGAGCAGGTCGGCCTTCCAGGCGGCCGGCGCGCCGCCGCCAGCCACCAGCACCCGTCGCCCCTCGAGCCCGAAGAACACCGGCAGCCGCGCGATGGGCTCCATGCGCGCATGCCCGGTCTGGCGGGGGGCGCGGGGGGAAGGCGTTTGCGGGCCGGAGGCGGCCATGGTCACGGTGGCTCCTGAGAGAATGCGCCAGCCTACGGCGGGCCGGGCTGGCGATCAACGCGGGCGGCGGCCCGACCGGGGCAGCGCCGCCGCCGGTGGTGGGGCGGCCCTTTCAGGGGGCGCTCAGTGCGCCTCTTCCCAGTTCTTCGCGGCGCGGGCGTCCACCTTCAGCGGCACGGCAAGCTGGACCGCCGGGGCGGCCGCCGTCTCCATGGCGTGGCGCACCACGGGGATGATGGCTTCCGCCTCGGCCTCCGGCACCTCGAACACCAGCTCGTCGTGGACCTGCAGCAGCATGCGCGCGGAAAGGTTCGCCTTCGCCAGCGCCGGCTCCATGCGGATCATGGCGCGGCGGATGATGTCCGCCGCCGTGCCCTGGAGGCGGGCATTGATGGCGGCGCGCTCGTTGAAGGCGCGGATGGAGGGGTTCTTGGCCGCGATGTCGGGATAGTGGCAGCGCCGGCCGAACAGGGTCTCCACATAGCCGTGCTCGCGGCAGAAGGCTTTCGTCTCCTCCATGTAGTCGCGGATGCCCGGGAAGCGCTCGAAATAGCGCTTGATGTACTGGCCCGCCTCCTCGCGCGGAATGCCCAGCTGGTTGGCGAGGCCGAAGGCGGAGATGCCGTAGATGATGCCGAAATTGATGGCCTTCGCCCGCCGGCGGATCTCGCCCGGCATGTCCTTCACCGGCACGCCGAACATCTCGGAGGCGGTCATGGCGTGGATGTCGAGCCCGTCCGTGAACGCCTGCCGCAGCGCCGGGATCTCGGCGATCTCGGCCAGCAGCCGCAGTTCGATCTGCGAATAGTCGGCCGAGACGAGGAGGTTGCCCTCCTGCGCCACGAAGGCGCGGCGGATGCGCCGGCCCTCCTCGGTGCGGACCGGGATGTTCTGCAGGTTGGGGTCGGAGGAGGACAGCCGCCCGGTGGTGGTGGCGGCCAGCGCATAGGAGGTGTGGACGCGCTTCGTCTCGGGGTTCACGTAGTTGGGCAAGGCGTCCGTGTAGGTGGAGCGCAGCTTGGAGAGCTGGCGCCATTCCAGGATCTTCTGCGGCAGCTTGTGGCCCTGCTCGGCCAGCTCCTCCAGCGCGGTGGCCTTGGTGGACCACATGCCCGTGGCGGTCTTGGTGCCGCCGGGCAGGCCCATCTTGCCGAACAGGACGTCGCCCATCTGCTTGGGGCTGCCCACGTTCAGCCGCTCGCCTGCGAGCTCGGCGATCTCGTCCTCCACCCGCGCCGCGCCCTGCGCGAATTCCGAGGAGAGGCGCGCCAGCATGGCCTTGTCGATGGCGATGCCGCGGCTTTCCATGCGCGCCAGAACGCCGATGAGCGGGCGCTCCAGCGTCTCGTAGACCGTGGTCCTGCCCTCGGCGGCGAGGCGGGGCTTGAGCGCGCGCCACAGGCGCAGCGTCACGTCCGCGTCCTCGGCGGCATAGGCCGTGGCGGGCTCCAGCGGCACCTTGTCGAAGGTGATCTGGCTCTTGCCCTTCCCCGTCACCTCCGAATAGGCGATGGGCTGGTGGCCGAGGTGGAGCACGGAAAGCTCGTCCATGCCGTGGCCGTTGCGGCCGGCGTCGAGCGCGTAGGACATGCACATGGTGCAGTCGATGGGCGCGACGCGGATGCCGTGGCGGGCCAGCACCAGCTGGTCGTACTTCACATTGTGCCCGATCTTCAGGGTGCCCTTGTCCTCCAGCATGGGCTTGAGGACGGCGAGCGCCTGTCCGGACGGGATCTGGCCCGGCAGCAGGCCCTCGGAGAACAGGCCGTCCCCCGCGCCCTGGTGCAGCAGGGGGATGTAGCAGGCCTCGTTGGGCGAGAGCGCCAGCGAGACGCCCACCAGATCCGCCTGCATGGGGTCGAGTGAATTGGTCTCGGTGTCGAAGGCGACGACACCCTGCTCGCGCGCCTTGGCGCACCACGCCTCAAGCTCGGCGAGGTCGAGCACGGTGCGGTAGGCGGCGCGGTTCACCGGCGTGGCGCGGGCCTCCTGCGCGCGGGCGTGGGCGAGATCGGCCGGGGTGGGCGTGCCTTCGGCGGCCGTCGCCGCAGGTGCGGCCTCTCCGCCGCCGGCAGGAGCAGCGGTGGGCCCCTCCCCCGGCGCGCCGGGGGCGAACAGGTCGCCGCTGGGGGCAAGGCGCGGGTCGGCGTCCACCTCGCCGGCTTCCACGCCATAGGCCTCGGCCACGCGGCGGGTGATGGTGGTGAATTCCATGGCCTTGAGGAAGGAGATGAGGCGCCTGGCGTCCGGCGCCTCCAGCACCAGATCCTCCAGCGGCACCTCCACCGCCACGTCGCGCACCAGCGTCACCAGCTGCTTGGAGATGCGCGCGGCCTCCTGATTGCTCAGCAGCGATTCCCGCCGCTTGGGCTGCTTGATCTTGTCGGCGCTGGCGAGCAGCGTTTCCAGATCCCCATATTCGGCGATGAGCTGGGCGGCGGTCTTGATGCCGATGCCGGGCACGCCGGGCACGTTGTCGGTTGAGTCGCCGGCAAGCGCCTGCACGTCCGTGACCTTCTCCGGCGGCACGCCGAAATATTCCACCACCTCGCCGAGACCGATGCGCCGCTCCGGCCGCGCCCCGCGCCCGCCGCTCTCGCCCGAGGCCGGGTCATACATGGCGACCTTGGGGCCGATGAGCTGCATCAGGTCCTTGTCGGCGGAGACGATGAGCACGTCCGCCCCCGCCCGCACCGCCTGGTCGGCATAGGTGGCGATGAGATCGTCCGCCTCGTAGCGCGCCTGCTCCACCGGGATCAGGCCGAAGGCGCGCACCGCCTCGCGCATGAGCGGAAACTGGGGGATCAGCTCGTCCGGCGGGTCGGAGCGGTTGGCCTTGTAGTCGGGGTAAAGCTCCTTGCGGAAGCTGTCCTCCGACTTGTCGAAGATGATGGCGAGGTGGGTCGGCCTGATGCCCACCGCCCCGTCGCGCACGAACTGGAACAGCTTGGTGCAGAACAGCCGCACCGCCCCGGTCGGCAGCCGGTCCGAGCGGAAATTGTACTTCCGGTCCTGGTTGATGGACTGGAAATAGGCGCGGAACACGAAGGAGGAGCCATCCACCAGAAAGACGTGATCGCCGGGCTGGAGAGGGCGGGGAGAAGGGGACATCGCCGGTCCTTGGCAGGTTCCGCGGAAGAAGGCGCGCACGATGCCCGAGGGGCGTGCACGGGACAAGGGGCCGGCGCGGGCGTGCACCGTTACGCGTCGCCGGCGCGCGGGAGCCGGCGGGGGACGTTGGGTGCGGGGTTTGCGCCGCGGGCAGTGAGGGATGGCGCGCGAGCCGGTTCCGGAACCACCGCGTGCCCGCTCCGTCGGCTGCCGGCTGTCCGGTTCCGGCGCACGATGCTTCGGCCGCGCGCTGCGACGGCTGTCCCGGCGTGGCCCGGCCGCCGCCCGCCCCATCGCGCCGGCGGTGCGGGCAAGCCTGGCGCGGGCGCTGCCGCCGGCCGGCCGTCGCCGCCTTGTCGGTGGCAGTGGCGCCGGCCGGGAGGAACCGGGCGCCGTCCCGGCCGGCGTCCCGGCCCTGCGTTCCCGTCCCGCGCTCCGGTCCCGTGCCTGCCCGCGGCCGACGCGGCGTCGCGTCACGCAGCCTTGACCCGGCCGGATTGGATTCAGCCCGGCGGGCACGCTATCCTCCGCCCCGTCCTTCGTCCGGAGCCACCGCCAAACCATGTCCCTCGCCGCCCCCTCCCGCCTCGAACCCGGCCGCGATGCCGGCGAGGCCACGTCGGCGCGGTCCGGGCTGGGCACGCGGCTCCTGGTGCTGGGTGCCGTGGCCGTTGTGGGAGCGCTCGGCGCCGCGGCGGTGATGCTGTGGGCGCGGCACGGCGCCACCGTCTTCTTCGATATCCTCAGCGCGGGCATCGCCGCCTGCCTGTGATCCCCCGACCCTTCCGCCAGCGGCGCCGCCGGGCGCTTGAGGATACATGTCGCAACGCTTGAAGATCATCGCGCTGTTCTCCGCCTTCGCGGCCGGCGCCCTCCTGCTCATCGCCGGCGTCACGCTGCTGATGCCGGCCGCTCCGCCGGCCGTCGTCTCCACCGGCACGGCCGCCGTTGGCGGGCCCTTCCGCCTGACCGACGCGGACGGCAAGCCGGTGACGGAGGCCGCGCTGAAGGGCAAGCCCAGCCTCATCTTCTTCGGCTTCACCCATTGTCCGGACGTGTGCCCGACGGCCCTGTTCGAGATGTCCGAGATCTTCGGCGCGCTCGGCCCCGATGCCGACAAGGCGCAGGCCTTCTTCGTCTCGGTGGACCCGGAGCGGGACACGCCCGAGGTGCTGAAATCCTATCTCGCGAGCTTCGCGCCGCAGATCCACGGCCTCACCGGCACGCCGGAGGCGGTGGACCAGATCAAGAAGGAATACCGGGTCTATTCCCGCAAGGTGCCCCTCACCGCCGGCGACTACACCATGGACCACACGGCGGTGGTCTATCTGATGGACAAGACCGGCACCTTCGTCGCGCCGTTCAATTCCAAGCGGCCGCCGAACGAGGCTGCGGCGGAGCTGCGGCGGCAGTTCTGACGCCCGGGCGCAACGCCGCCCCGGCCGCGCGGCGGGCGACGCCGTGCTCGGTCTTCTGCCAGAAGTGCGGGCGGCGGATCAGCTCCACCAGCGCCCGCCAGGCCGCGAGCGACAGCAGCATCCAGTAGAGGGGCAGGCCGGCCACCACGCTCCAGTGCGGCGCCAGCCCCCGCCGCCGCAGGGCGGCCACCTGCAGCACGGCGGTGCCGGCATAGCCGGCCGCCAGCGTCGTGTAGGTGAGGGCGGAGGTGAGCACTTCCGCCAGCGAGGTGCAGGGCAGGCCGATCACGCCGCGCACCATGTCCGCCGCGAGCACCACGGTGCAGAACGGATGCACCAGCGCCGCCGCGAACGGGCCGGCGGTGAGCAGCAGCAGCGCCGCGGTGGCGCGCGGGCCGAGATCGCGCACCAGCGCGCGCGGCCGGCGCAGGTGGACCAGCAGCGTCTGCGCCCATCCCTTCAGCCAGCGGGTGCGCTGGCCCACCCAGACCCCGCAGGCCACTGGCGCCTCCTCGAAGGTGGTGGAGGCGATCACCCGCGTCTCGTAGCCGGCGCGGGCGAGGCGGATGCCGAGGTCGGCATCCTCGGTGACGTTGAACGGGTCCCACGCGCCCACCTCCTCCAGCACCCGGCGGCGGAAGTGGTTGGAGGTGCCGCCCAGCAGGATGGGCAGGCCGAGCGCGCTCAGCATGGGCAGCAGCACGTCGAACTGGCCGGCATATTCGGCCGCGAACTGCCCGGCGATCCAGCGCTCGTCGCCATTGTCGGTGCACAGCCGCGCCTGAACGCAGGCCACGCGCGGGCCGCCGGCGCGGAACGCCTCCAGCGCCCGGCGCAACTGGTCCGGCTCGGGCAGGTCCTCGGCGTCGTAGATGGCGACGAAGCTGCCGCGGGCGAAGCAAAGCGCCACGTCGAGCGCCTTGGGCTTGGTGCGCGGGCCGAGGGGCGGCACCGCCACCTCTTCCATGTGCGGCGGCAGGCCGATGGCGGCGATGGCGGCACGGGTCGCGCGGTCGTCGGCCTCCACCACCAGCTTGATGTCCAGCTTCTCCGGTGGATAGTCGAGCGCGCCCAGCGCCGAGACGAGGCCCGGCACGCTCGCCGCCTCCCGGTAGAGCGGAACGAGGATGGAATAGAGCGGCAGGTGGCGCTCGGAGAGGGTGGGGCGGATGTCGTCCGGCGGCTCATAGAGGCAGCCGGCGAGGCGGATGGCGATCCACGCCAGGAACACCAGCGACAGGAGCGCCTGCACGGCGAGCAGCGTCCACAATGGCGCGAGAGCGGCCAGCACCGCCAATGGCACGCCGACGGCCAGCGCGCCCCGGGCCAGCAGCCGTCCCGGCACCAGCGTCGCGGCCGAGCGCAGCGGATCGCCGCGCGGCAGATGCAGCACGGCGGCCTCGGTCAGCTGTGGGCCGGCGGTGTCCAGAACCGCCCGGCGCAGCGCCGCGGGGGAGGTGAGGCTGACCCGGCCGGCGAGGCTCGCGTCCTGCCGCAGCGCGCGCGCCAGCCGTCGCACCTCTCGGCCACGGGCCGCAAGGGTGAAGCGTGGCCGCTGACCCGGCCGGCCCGGCGGCTCCAGCCGGATGCCGGTGCGCAGCACGCCCCGCGCCGTCTCCGCAGAAAGCGGCCGGCCGGGCGCCGTCCGGTCCGGCGTGGCGGGCTCGACCGGCAGGCCGAGGTGATCGGCGAGGCGGAGGGTGGCCGTGGCGTCGTCCACGAGCCCGCGGGCCACCAGCACCTCGTCGGCTCCGACACCGACCTGCCGCGCCCGCGCCGCCGCCTCCCGCAGCACCGCGAGGGGGAGATCCCCCACGAACGGCCGCAATTCGACGGGCAGATCGCGAGGGTAGGGGGCCGGGGCGTGAGGGGGGCTGCGCTCGTCGGCGCCGCCGTCGATGCGGGGGAGCGATGGAGACAGGTGCGCGGCGCCCCGGGCCGTCGTGCCCGCCGCAGGCGCGTGCTCGCCATCTGCCGGGCCCTTGCCGGCCGGCCGCGCATCCCCCACCATGCCCCCACCCCATGAGTGCAACCTGAAGGTAAACGCGCCGCAATGGCTCTACCAGTCCATTCCGCCCGGCTGCGGGCTGAGGTCGCAGGGCGGCTCGGCGCGGCCGGCCTCCTGTTCGCGCTCGCCTGCGCCCTGCTTCTGCCGGTTGCCGCCGTCGCCCAGGCGCAGCCGGCGCCCGCGGCCGCGCCGCCTCCGGCGGTGGTCATGCGCTCGCAGGGCGAGGCCGGCGTCACGGTGCCGAACTTCTGGAACGTGGAGCGCCGGCTGGAGCGGCCCGACGCCGCGCGCCTGCCCAAGGAGCTGCGCTTCGTCACCACCGACGACTACCCGCCCTTCAACTTCATCAATTCCGACGGCGTGCTCTCCGGCTTCAACGTGGACCTCGCCCGGGCCATCTGCGCCGAGCTGGGCGTGACCTGCGTGATCCAGGCGGCGGCGTTCGACACCTTGTCCGACACGGTTGACCAGGGCCGGGCGGAAGCCGCCATCGCCGGCCTCGCGGCCACCCCGGCCGCCCGCGTCAACCTCGACTTCTCCGAGCGCTATCTCGGCACGCCGGCCCGCTTCGTGGGCCGCAAGCAGGAGACGCTGGCGACCGCCACCCCCGAGCAGGTGGCCGCCAAGAAGGTGGCGGTGGTGAGCCGCACCGCGCACGAGGCCTATCTGCGCTCCTTCTTCACCGAGGCCGGCATCCGCCCGTTTCCGGACCTGAAATCGGCGCAGGAGGCGCTGAAGGCCGGCACGGTGGACCTGCTGTTCGCGGACGGCATCACGCTTGCCCTGTGGCTCAACGGCACTGACAGCGCCAATTGCTGCCGCTTCGTGGGCGGGCCCTTCACCGAAAGCCGCTTCTTCGGCGAGGGCTTCTCGGTGGCGGTGAAGGAGGGCAACGACACGTTGCGCCACGCCATGGACTTCGCCCTCCAGCGCATCTGGGAGAAGGGGGTCTACACCAACCTCTACCTGCGCTGGTTCCCCATCGGCTTCTATTGAGCGCGGGGATGGGCCCGGGGGTGGGCGCGCGCGGTTGCGCGCGTTGACCCTCCGGGGGGGCTTGACTAAGGTCGCGCTCCTTTTTCGGAGCCCATCATGACTGACCCTTCACCCGCCTTCACCGATCCGGCCGCGCTCGCCGGGGAGCTGAAGCGCGTCGCCGAGACGGCCTCTGCCTGGCCGTTCGAGGAAGCGCGCAAGCTGGTGGAGCGGCTGAAGAAGCACCCCAAGGACGAGGTGCTGTTCGAGACCGGCTACGGCCCCTCCGGCCTGCCGCACATCGGCACCTTCGGCGAGGTGGCGCGCACCACCATGGTGCGCCACGCCTTCCGCGTGCTCACCGAGGACAAGATCAAGACGCGCCTCCTGTGCTTCTCCGACGACATGGACGGCATGCGCAAGATCCCGGACAACGTGCCGGACCCGGTGGCGCTGCGCCCCTATCTGCAGATGCCGCTGACCCGCGTGCCGAACCCGTTCGGCGGCGACTATCCGAGCTTCGGCGCCCATAACAACGCCATGCTCCGGCGCTTCCTCGACACCTTCGGGTTCGACTACGAATTCGCCAGCGCCACGGACTATTACCTCTCCGGCAAGCTCGATCCTGTGCTGCTGAAGGTGGCGGAGCGCTACGACGCCATCATGGACGTGATGCTGCCGACCCTCGGCGAGGAGCGGCAGGCCACCTATTCGCCCTTCCTGCCCATCTCCCCCACCTCCGGGCGCGTGCTCTACGTGCCGCTGAAGGCCGTGGACGCCAAGGCCGGCACCATCACCTTCGACGACGAGGACGGCACCGAGCTGACGCTCCCCGTCACCGGCGGCAAGGTCAAGCTGCAGTGGAAGCCGGATTTCGGCGCCCGCTGGGCCGCGCTGGACGTGGACTTCGAGATGTTCGGCAAGGACCACCAGACCAACGCGCCCATCTACGACAAGATCTGCGAGATCCTCGGCGGCACCGCGCCGGAGCATTTCGTCTACGAGCTGTTCCTGGACGAGAAGGGGCAGAAGATCTCCAAGTCCAAGGGCAACGGGCTGACCATCGACGAGTGGCTGACCTATGCGAGCCCGGAGAGCCTCGCGCTCTACATGTTCCAGTCGCCCCGCTCGGCCAAGAAGCTGCACTTCGACGTGATCCCGAAGGCGGTGGACGAGTATTTCAACTTCCTCGCCCGCTATCAGGGGCAGGACTGGAAGCTCAGGTTCGGCAATCCAGTCTATCACATCCATGCCGGCAATCCGCCGGACGTGGACATGCCGGTCTCCTTCACCATGCTGCTCAACCTCGCCTCCGCCTCCAACACGGAGGACGAAAGCGTGCTGTGGGGCTTCCTCAAGCGCCACGTGCCCGGCGTGTCGGACCAGACGCATCCCAAGCTGCACGAACTGGTTGGCTATGCGGTGCGCTACTTCCACGATTTCGTGAAGCCGAACAAGGTGTTCCGCACCCCGGACGCGGTCGAGCGGGAGGCGCTTGCGACGCTCGACGCGGCGCTGGCCGCTTTGCCGGCGGGTGCGGGCGCGGACGACATCCAGACCGTGCTCTATGACGTGGCGCGGCCCATTCCGCGCTACCAGGACCTCAAGGCCAAGGGCGCGACGCCCGAGCGGCCGGGCGTGTCGGTGGAGTGGTTCAACACGCTCTATCAGGTGCTGCTGGGCCTCGCGCGCGGCCCCCGCTTCGGCTCCTTCGTCGCCATCTATGGCGTCGCCGAGACGCGCGAGTTGATCCGCAAGGCGCTGGCGGGAGAACTGGCGGCGGCCTGATCGGGCTTGGATGCTGACGGCCGGGGCAAGCGGATGGCGTGCCCCGGTGGCTCGCCCGGTCACGCCGGGCGATGACCCCTTTCCCGCAGCCGCTCAGGCCGGCATCTGGAAGTCGAGCAGCTTGCCCTGCGGGAAATCGTAGAGCCTGCCCGTCTCCATGAAGCCGGGCAGGCACAGGGGAAGGATGGCGGCGGCGGCCTCCTCGGGCGCGGGCAGACCCATCGGGTCCTCGCCGGGGAAGGCCTTGGCGCGCATGCGGGTGCGGATCGGCCCCGGATTGAACAGGTTCACCTTGAGGTTGCCGGAGATGCTCTCCGCCGCCCAGGTGCGGCCCATCACCTCGAGGCCCGCCTTGGTGAGGGCATAGGCGCCCCAATAGGCGCGCGCCTTGTGGGCGGCGCCGGAGGAGACCATCACCACCCGCCCCGCCGGCGACAGCTTCAAGAGCGGATCGAACGAGCGCACGCAGCGCCAGTTGGCGGTGAGGTTCACCGCGACGATGTCGTCCCAGTCCTTGGGGAAGATGTGGCCGAGCGGCGAGAGCGGGCCGAGGATGCCGGCATTGGCCACATAGATGTCGAGCCGGCCGTAGCGTTCGTAAAGCGCGCCGCCGAGCCGGTCGATGCCTTCGGAATCCTTCAGGTCCAGCGGGACCAGCGTCGCCGTGCCGCCCACGGCGCGGATGTTGTCGTCCACGTCCTGCAGCCCGCCTTCGGTGCGGCCGAGGCACACCACATGGGCGCCGGCCTTGGCGAGGGCGACGGCGGTGGCCGCGCCGATGCCGCGGGTGGCGCCGGTGACGAGGGCGATCTTGTCGGCGAGCGGCCGGTCGGTCACGGTCAAACCTCAGCTGGGGAAGGGATCGTTTGCGGGGATGCGGGGCGCACCGCCTGCGCGATGAGGACGCGGCCCGCGATCACGTCGGCGGAGCGCCCGATGGTCTCTCTGGGCGCTTTCACCCGGAGCACGCTTTCCGGGAGGCGCTTGCTTCGCGGTGACGTTCTCCGTGCCGGACCATGTTGCCTCGGCGCCGGAAGGTGGGTCGCCCCGTGGTCGCGGTCCTGTGGTCCCGGCCCCGATGGTCGCGCCCCGATGGTCGCGCCCCGGTGTGGGGCACCCCGGTGTGGCGCACCCGGCAGCGCGAAGCCGCCGGGGCATGGCGTCAGCTCGCTTCGGCGAGCAGGGAGAGCTGCTGCTGGCCCACGGCGCCCGCACGGTCGGTGAGGGGGGTGGGATAGTCGCCGGTGAAGCAGTGGTCGGTGAACTGCGGTTTCGCCGGATCGCGCGCCTCATAGCCCATGGCGCGGTACACGCCGTTCACCGACAGGAAGGCCAGCGAATCCGCGCCGATGTAGCGGCGCATGCCTTCCAGGTCGTGGGTGGCGGCGAGCAGCTTGTCCCGGTCCGGCGTGTCGATGCCGTAATAGTCGGGATGGGTGATGGGCGGGGAGGCGATGCGGAAATGCACCTCACGGGCGCCGGCATCGCGCATCATCTGCACGATCTTCACCGAGGTGGTGCCGCGCACGAGGCTGTCGTCCACCAGCACGATGGATTTGCCTTCCACCACCGAGCGGTTGGCCGAATGCTTCATGCGCACGCCCTGGTCGCGGATGGACTGGGTGGGCTGGATGAAGGTGCGCCCCACATAGTGGTTGCGGATGATGCCGAGCTCGTAGGGAATGCCCGAGTGCTGGGAGAAGCCGATGGCGGCCGGCACGCCGGAATCCGGCACCGGGACGATGACATCGGCGTTGGCGGGGCTCTCCTCGGCGAGCACCTGCCCCATCTTCTTGCGCACCTGGTAGACGGAGCGCCCGCCGACCACGGAGTCGGGCCGGGCGAAATAGATGTACTCGAAGATGCAGGGCCGCGCCGCCATCTCCGGGAACGGCTTGAAGGACTGCACGCCCTCCTCGTCGATCACGATCACCTCGCCGTTCTCGATGTCGCGCACGTAGCGCGCGCCGATGATGTCGAGGGCGCAGGTCTCGGAGGCGAGGATGGGGGAGCCGTCCAGCGAGCCCAGCACCAGCGGGCGGATGCCGAGGGGGTCGCGGGCGCCGATCAGTTTCTTGTTGGTGAGGGCCACCAGCGAATAGGCCCCCTCCAGCGCGCGGATGGCGTCGATGAAGCGGTCGATGAAGCGGGACTTCTTGGAGCGCGCCACCAGATGGAGGATCACCTCCGTGTCGGTGGTGGACTGGGTGATGGCGCCGTCGCGCACCAGCTGCTTGCGCAGGGTGAGGCCGTTGGTGAGGTTGCCGTTGTGGCCCACCGCGAAGCCGCCGGCGTCGAGCTCGGCGAACAAAGGCTGGACGTTGCGCAGCAGGGTCTCGCCGGTGGTGGAATAGCGCACGTGGCCGACCGCCGCCTCGCCGGGCAGGCGGGCGATGACGCCGGCGTCGGAGAAGGCGTCGCCCACGAGGCCGAGCCGTCGCTCCGAATGGAAGCGCCGGCCGTCATAGGAGACGATGCCCGCCGCCTCCTGCCCGCGATGCTGCAGGGCGTGCAGGCCGATGGCGGTGATGGCCGCGGCTTCCGGATGATTGTAGATGCCGAAGACGCCGCATTCCTCGCGCAGGCGGTCGCCGTCGAGGTCGAAGTCCGGCTCGCTGGCGCGGGCGGTATCGGGAAGGCGCAATCCGCCCTGCTGTGCCGCGGTCATCAGGCCCTCACTCTCGCAGTCCATCATGCACCTCCGCTCGGGCGGCTCACTGGCCGGCACCGCGCGTGCTTGCGAGCAGCTGATCGAGCCCGCGGCGCTCGGCGGTGCGGTAGGCTGTCGCCCCCGTCGCCGAAGCCTCAGCCGATCCGGCTGGTCTTGTGGTGCCCCCCAAATCCGAACGCTGCCCTCCCGTCGGGGCTGCCGGGGAGGCGGGCGCGTCGCCCTCCTCGCCGGCGGGCGGCTTCTTCAACTTGTTCAAGATGGTGTTTTCTGGGTCATCCGGCAACTGCGCCTTCAGCCACTCCCCCGCGCCGCGCAGGGCCGGAAGCGATTTGGCGTTGGCCACCCACGGCGGCTGCTTCTCCGGCGGCACCAGCCAGTTGAAGAACAAAAGCGCGATCACCATCAGCAGCAGCCCGCGCGCGAGGCCGAACATGAAGCCGAGGGTGCGGTCCAGCGCGCCGATTCGGCTATCCAGCACGAGGTCGGAGATGCGGGCCGTGATGATGGAGGCGATCAGCAGCGTGCCGAGGAACAGGATCGCCACGGTGGCGGCGAGCGCCGCTGAGTCCTGGGCGATGTACTGCTTGACAATCGGCAGGAATTGCTTGTGGAAATAGACGGTTACGCCGGCCGCCACCACCCAGGAGAGGATGGAGAACACTTCGCGCAGGAAGCCGCGGACCATGGCCAGCAGCCCCGAAATCAGCATGACCGACAGAACAATAATGTCGAGCAGAGTTACAGGCATCGGCGATCGGATCCGTGATGGGCGGACATGGGGTCCGCGCACGCGCGGCATGCTGCCCTGAGGGACCCCGCCGCGCGGCTGATATAGCTTGCGCTTGGCCGCGCGTCACCTTCCCTCGTCGTCGGGCCGGTCCGCGTGTTCCATTCGCCGCGGTTCGGGGCGGCTGCGCTCGCCCGACGCGGGGCCGCTCCGCGCGTCGCGCATGGCTGGACGGCGGGGCGCGGCGGCGGCGATGGCGGCCACCAGCTCCGCCAGCGAGCCCACCGGCTGCAGCGCCACCGGCGCCTCCGTGCCCTCGAGGCCGGAGGCAGGCACCACCGCGCGGCCGAAGCCGAGCTTCGCCGCCTCCTTCAGGCGGGCGGGCGCCTGCGTCACCTGCCGCACAGCCCCGGTCAGGCTCGCCTCGCCGAAATAGACGGCATCCGCCGGCAGGGGCGCGCCGGTGAGGGAGGAGACCAGCGCCGCCGCCACCGCAAGGTCGGCCGCCGGCTCGCCGATCCTCAGGCCGCCGGCCACGTTGAGATAGACGTCGTGCCCGCCGAGCCGCACGCCGCAGCGCGCATCCAGCACCGCCAGCACCATGGAGAGGCGGTTCGGGTCCCAGCCCACCACCGCCCGGCGCGGGGTGCCGAGGGAGGAGGGGGCGACCAGCGCCTGGATCTCCACCAGCACCGGCCGCGTGCCCTCCATGCCGGCGAACACGGCAGTGCCGGGCGCGCCGGCGTCGCGGTTGGAGAGGAACAGCTCGGAGGGGTTGGCGACCTCGGACAGGCCGCGCCCGGTCATCTCGAACACGCCGATCTCGTCGGTGGGGCCGAAGCGGTTCTTCTGGGCCCGCAGGATGCGGAACTGGTGGCCGCCGTCGCCCTCGAAGGAGAACACCGCGTCCACCATGTGCTCCACCACCCGGGGGCCGGCGATCTGCCCGTCCTTGGTGACGTGGCCGACGAGGATGACGCAGGCGCCGGTCTGCTTGGCGTAGCGCACCAGCAACTGCGCCGAGGTGCGCACCTGCGTCACCGTGCCGGGCGCGCTCTCCACGCTGTCCGACCACATGGTCTGGATGGAATCGATCACGACCATGTGAACGGGCGGGCCACCGGAGAGGGTGGCGATGATGTTCTCGGCATTGGTCTCGGCGGCGAGGGCGACCTTGGCCTGCTCCAGCCCGAGCCGCTGGGCGCGCAGGCGCACCTGGTCCACCGCCTCCTCGCCGGAGACATAGACCACGTTGAGCCCGCGCCCCGCGAGCGCTGCCGAGGCCTGCACCAGCAGCGTCGACTTGCCGATGCCGGGATCGCCGCCGATCAGCAGGATGGAGCCGGGCACGAAGCCGCCGCCGGCCACCCGGTCCAGCTCGCCGATGCCGCAGATGAGGCGCGGGGCGGGCTTGGCCGTGCCCTGCAAGGTCTCCAGCGCCACCGCCCGGCCCTTGCGGCCGGAGCGCTGGGCGGCGGGGACGCTCGCGGCCACCGCCACTTCCTCGGAGATGGTGTTCCAGGCGCCGCACGCCTCGCACTTGCCCTGCCAGCGCGCATAGACCGCGCCGCAGGACTGGCAGATGAAGGACGTGTCGCGCTTGGCCATGCCCGATCCCGCTACGCCGGCGAATCCCCGCCGGCAGCGGCGAGTCTAGCCCATCCGCGCCGGCACGGGGCGCCTCACCCGCCGATGTAGCGGCGGGCGTAGCGGGCGCCCAGCGAGGTCAGCACCTCATAGCCGATGGTTCCGGAGCGGGCGGCGAGGTCGTCCACGCTGATGCCCTCGCCGAGGAACACGGCGGTATCGCCCCGCTGCACGGCGCCATCCGGCAGGTCGGTGATGTCGAGGGTGGCGAGGTCCATGGAGACGCGGCCCACCAGATGGCAGCGCCGGCCGTTCAGGATCGCCTCGGCGCCGCGCACCGCATCGGAGGAGCCGCCGGCGCGGAACAGGCCGTCGGCATAGCCGATGGAGACGGTGGCGAGCCGGCTCGGCCGCTTCAGCCGCTCGGCGGCGCCGTAGCCCACCGTCTCGCCGGCCGGGGCGGTGGAGACCTGCACCACCTTCACCTCCAGCCGCACCGCCGGGCGCAGCGGCGGCACGCCGGTGATGGCGACGCCGCCGTAGAGGAAGATGCCCGGGCGCACCATCTCGAAGCGGAAATCCCGCCCCATCAGGGTGCCCGCGGAATTGGCCAGCGAGGCCGGCACGTTGAAGAAGCGCCGCGCCACGTCCGCGAACACGTCCCGTTGCCGGGTGGTGAGGGGGTGGCCGGGCGTGTCGGCGCAGGCGAGATGGCTCATGATCAGGCTGGGGGTGAAGCCCAGCATGGAATAGGTGCCCGACAGCTGCACCGCCTCCTCCAGCGAGAGGCCGAGCCGGTGCATGCCCGTGTCCACGTGGATCGCCGCCGGCAGGTCGGTGGCGCGGTCGCGGCACAGGTCGCTCCATTCGGAGATTTCCGGCACCGAGCCGAGCACCGGCCGCAGCCGCGCCTCGGCATAGTCGCCGGCGCAGGCAGGCAGAAGGCCGTTCAGCACATAGATCGACGCCTCGGGCAGGAGGGCGCGGAGCGCCAGCCCTTCCTTGAAATGGGCGACGAAGAAGGTGCGCGCGCCCGCCTGCCACAGGGCCGGGGCGACGCGGGCGATGCCGAGGCCGTAGGCGTTGGCCTTCACCACGGCCGCGCATTCGGCCGGCGCCACCAGCGCGGACAGGGTGCGCCAGTTGTCGGCCACCGCGCCGAGATCGACGGTGAGGATGGCCCCCGCCTCCCGCGCCTCGCGCGCGGTGTCCGGGTCCTGGAAGGGGGCGCCCTCGCCGGCGCCGGGCTCGTCCGCGCTCATCGGCGGTCCGGCAGGTGGTCCTCCCGCGCCAGGTTGGAGAAGCGGGTGAACTGGGGCTCGAAATGAACCTTCACCGTCCCCGTCGGGCCGTGACGCTGTTTTCCGATGATGACCTCGGCCGTGTTCTCGGCCGCCTTCATCTCGCTCTCCCACTTGAACCACTCCTCTGTGCCCGGCTTGGGCTCCCGGCTCTTGAGGTAATATTCCTCCCGGAACACGAACATGACCACGTCCGCGTCCTGCTCGATGGAGCCCGATTCGCGCAGGTCGGCCAGCTGCGGCCGCTTGTCGTCGCGCGCCTCCACCTGACGCGAAAGCTGCGACAGCGCCATGATGGGCACTTGCAGCTCCTTCGCCAAGGCCTTCAGGCCGGTGGTGATCTCGGTGATCTCCTGCACCCGGTTCTGGCCGGAGCTCTTGGAGGAGCCGGACAGGAGCTGGAGATAGTCCACCACCATGAAGTCCAGCCCGCGCTGGCGCTTCAGCCGTCGCGCCCGCGCCACCAGCTGGGCGATGGAGAGGCCGCCGGTGTCGTCGATGTAGAGCGGGATGGTCTGCATGGTCTGGGCGGCGGCGGCGAGCTTGCCGAACTCGCTCTCGGAGATGTCACCGCGGCGGATCTTGTAGGAGGGGATCTCCGCCTGCTCGGCGAGGATACGGGTGGCGAGCTGCTCGGCCGACATTTCCAGCGAGAAGAAGCCCACCACGCCACCGGAGACGGTCTCGGTCACGCCGTCGGGCCGCGTCTCGCCGCGATAGGCGGCGGCGATGTTGAAGGCGATGTTGGTGGCGAGCGCGGTCTTGCCCATGGCCGGGCGGCCGGCGAGAATCACGAGGTCGGAGGGCTGCAGGCCGCCCATCTGGTGGTCGAGGTCGTCGAGGGCGGTGGCGATGCCGGAAAGGTGGCCGTCGCGCTGGAATGCCTTGGACGCCATGTCCACCGATTCGCGCAGCGCCTCGCCGAAGCGCACGAAGCCGCCGTCGTAGCGCCCGGTCTCGGCGATCTCGTAGAGCCGCTTCTCCGCCTCCTCGATCTGGTCCTGCGGGGTGGCGTCCACCGGGGCGTCATAGGCCTCGTTGACGATCTCCTCGCCGATGCGGATCAGGTCGCGCCGCACCGACAGGTCGTAGATGGTGCGGCCGTAGTCCTCGGCATTGATGATGGTGGTGGCCTCGGCCGCCAGCCGGGCGAGGTATTGCGGCCCGGTCAGGCCGGCCACGTCGAGGTCGGCCGGCAGGAAGGTCTTGAGCGTGACCGGGGTCGCCACCTTGCCGGCGCGGATCAGCGCCGAGGCGAGCTCGAACACCCGGGCGTGGATGGGCTCGAAGAAATGCCGCGCGTCGAGGAAGTCGGAGACGCGGTAGAACGCCTCGTTGTTGACGAGGACGGCGCCCAGCAGCGCCTGCTCCGCCTCCAGATTGTGCGGGGCCTGCCGATAGGTGGGATCGAGATCGCCCTTGGGTGACAGGTCGAGCATGGGTCCGCGCTGCGCTGGGGTGGGCAACCGGTTTAGCAGATCGCGGGCGCCGGGGGACCCCTGCTGCGATGCCGGCAGGTACCCCGTCTCGTGGCCCGGTGGATTGCGGGCACAACCCGCCTGCAGACCGCCGTTCCCGCTCCCCGCCCCGTCGTCCCGCCCCGTCGTCCCGCGCTGCGCCTGCGTGACGTGCCGGGGAGCGCCGGCCCTTTGCGCCGGCCGCGGGCTGGGCTAGGTTCTGAACCCATAAAGGTTGCGGAATGCTGGCGTCGCTGATTCAAGGTTCCCGGGAGGAGCCTTTGGATGGCGCGTTACGATTTGAGCGAAGGGGAATGGCGGTTGGTCGCGCCGCTGTTGCCGAACAAGCCGCGCGGGGTCGCCCGCGTGGACGATCGACGGGTGATCAACGGGATCTTCTACGTGCTGCGGACCGGCTCGCCCTGGCGCGACCTGCCCGCGCGCTACGGCCCGCACACCACGGTCTACAACCGCTACAACCGTTGGGCGAAGGCGGGCGTGTGGCTGAAGGTCTTCGAGGCGCTGGCGGCCGCCTCGCCCCAATCCCTGCACCTGATCGACAGCTCCATCATCCGCGCCCACCAGCACGCTGCCGGCGGAAAAAAGGGGGCCCGGATCACGCCATCGGCCGGTCTCGTGGAGGACTGAGCACCAAGATCAACGCCCTGGTGAACCAGGACGGCCTGCCGCTGAGGATCGTGCTCTCCGCCGGCCAGGCCTCCGACAAGGCGGCGGTCGCCGCGCTGCTGGAAGGTGTTCCGCCGGCCCCGGCGCTCGTCGCCGACCGCGGCTATGACGCCAAAGCCATCGTCGACCTGGTCGCCGACCACGGCGGGTGCGCCCACATCCCGACCCAGAAGGACCGCAAGGTCCAGCGCTCCGTCGACCCGGCGATCTACCGCCAGCGCAACCAGATCGAGCGCTTCTTCTGCAAGCTCAAACACTTCCGACGCATCGCCACGCGCTTCGACAAGCTCGCGCGAAACTTCCTCGCAGCCGTCCTCATCGCCTCAACCCGCATATGGCTCAGAGCTTATGAGTCCACGCCCTAAGCCGGTGGGGTCCAAACGAGAGGGTATCCATGCGGTCCTCGCGCACGCCATCCCGTCGTCTTGCGCTGGCGGCTTTCGTCTCCGTGGCCCTCGCCGGCCCGGCGCTGGCGCAGGGCGCCGACCCCCTGACCCCGCCGCCCGATCTCGGCGCCGGCGGCGTGCCGGTGCCTGTCGATGGCACCGCCATCTACGGCCAGGGTACGCCCCCGCCCGAGGGCATGATGGCCATTCCGGTGCCGCCCGCCGATTGCGGCGGCATCCGCGCCGTGGTGCGCAGCCAGGGCTACATCCTCATCCCCACCGGCGGCGGCAACGCGCAGCGCTACGTGCTGGACGAGCGCTATTGCGCCGGCGATCAGGTGACCAAGCCGGCGTGGCGGCCGACCGCGGACAATCCGCGCTGCTTCGTCGGCTATACCTGCGGCGCGGCCAACAACGACGGCGGCAACTGAGGCGCCCCGCGCCGGGCTGCCCGGCGCCGGGATCCGGAACCGCGCGGCGCCGTCGGTCCCGTCTGCGGCCCACCGGGGCCGCGCCTCAGGTCACATCCTGCTCTTCGTGCGCCCGCCACTGGAGCGCCGTCGACGGCACCAGCAGCCTCAGCGCGCCCGGCGCCAGAGCATAGCGCAGGGGCAGGGTCTCGCGGCTGACCTCGCCGTCGGTCGCCACCCAGGCGCGACGGCGGCGGGCATGGATGGTCACCCGCCGGGCGGTGAAGCTGTGGATGCCCGGCTTGTCGCGCCATGCGCCGGCCAGCACCTCGGCGCCGGTCTTCAGGCGCGCCAGCGTGCCCCGGTCCTCCGCCACCAGCACTTCCAGCTGGCCGCCGTCGAGCCGCGAGCGGTGCCAGCCGGGGGCATCGAACGGGTTGACGGTGACGAGCGCGGCATAGGCCTCGATGGCCGCGCGCTCGCCCGGCAGCTCCACCTCCAGCGACATGCGCCCGGAGCGCATCACCGCCCGGCCGAGGGCGAGGAACCAGCCCAGCGCCCGCCCGCGCTGGTCGCGCAGCTGCTCGCGCGCCAGCGCCATCTGGCTGAAGAAGCCCACGCCCGAGACGCCATGGAACGGGCGGCCGTTCACCGTGCCCACGTCCACCTGCATGGGCCGGGCGTCGTGGAGGGCGGCCAGCGCGCCGGCGAGATCACGCGGCATCCCGATGTCGTAGGCCAGCATGTTCATGGTGCCGAGCGGCAGCACGCCGAGCGTGGTCTGCGTGTGGGCGAACACCGAGGCCGCGTAGGAGACGGTGCCGTCGCCCGCGCCGACCACCACGGTGTCGAAGCCTTGCCGCGGCGCGTCGGCGATGGCGCGGGCCAGATCCTCGCCCTGGAGCGCCACCACCTCCACGTCGAGCCCGGGGCGGGTCAGCGCTTCGTCCACCATGGCGCGCACCCGTTCCGGCCCCATATCGTGGACCGTTCCGGCTTTGGCGTTGAGTACGACCAGCATTCGCCGCATCGTGGCATCCTCCAGACCGGCTCAAACTCCGGCGCGGCCATCGGGTTCCCGACGCGGGGGCGGGGCGCGCCGGATCATCTTTCGAGGACTTGCGACCATGGCGAATGCGCCGAGCGGACCCACCCGGCCCTCCATCCTGCGCCTGCGCGCGGGGCTGCTGCTGCTTGTCAGCTCGGTGCTCCTGTGCGGCGCGGGGGGCAATTTCGTGGCCCGGCAGTTCGGGCTGGGCATCGGCTGGGCCATCCTGCTGGCGGTGCTGATCTGGATCGGCGTCGGCATGCTGCTGGCGCGGCTCGACCAGCGCATCTACTACGGCGCGGCGGTGGCCATCACCGTGCTGCTGGCCTATCTCGTCTACGACTTCTCCACCTCGGCGCTGGGATGGTCGGCGAACCTGTCCCTGTTCCTCGCGGTGGTGGCGACCGCGCTCCTCGGCTTCGCCTTCCATGATTTCCGCCGCATCAAGGACGAGCTGCGCCGCTGGGCCTACCGCCGCTAGGCGCGGCGCGGGCTGGCGGCGGAGGTCTTGATCAAGATCAAAGTCCCGCGCGCGGGGCCTCAATAGCCTTCCGGAAAACACATTCCGGGAGGTTTCGCCATGTCCACGCAGACTGCCATCGTCGTCACCGGCATCGTCCTCGCCTTCGGTGGATTCGCCGTGCTGCTGGCGGCAGTGGACGCCTATACCAAGGCGGGCCGCAAATCCTGACGCGACATTTCCGGCCTGATGCGGGCACGAGCCCGTGCAGGACGATTTTCCCCGCGCCGGTGCTGCTCTAGATTGTGCCTGTTTCCGCAAGGGAGGGGCACCATGCAGGAGGGATCAGGGCCGGGACGCAGCCGGCGCGCGTCTTGCGCGCTCGCGCTGGCGGCGGGGGTGTGGCTTGGCGGGGGCGGGATGGCCTTTGCCACCGGCAGCTTCGACTGCACCATCGACGATGCCCGCGTCGGCTTCGACGCGCAGGCGGCCTTTTCCCATGGCATGGGCGCCTCCTTCAACAATTTCCGCGCCACGCTGGAGCTGAAGGCCAAGGATGCGCCGCCCGAATTCCGCAAGGTCGAGATGGACGGCGCGGCGCTGGTCCACCACTGGCTCAACGGGCGCGACCTCAGGCTGCACCTCTATCACGAGCGGTCCGAGGCGCCGTTCGGCTCGCTGGAGCTGGTGCTGGAGACGCGCGGCCCCGGCGGGGACGACACCGGCTTCACCGGACGCTATCGGCTGAAGGTGTTCGTGGCCGGCCAGAACGGCGGGCGCGATCTGGAGCGCACCTACACGGGCCGGGCCGCATGCTCGGCCGGATGAGCGGGCGCCTGGCGCTCCGACGCGGCGCGCGGGGCCCTGCGGTGCCGGGCCCATTTGCGCCGAGCCTTGCCCTGCCGTGGCTCGCGCTTCTCAGTGCCCTCGTGCTGCGTGCGCCGGGCGCGGCGTGGGCCGGCGAGACGGCCGACCTGCCGCTGTTCGCCTGCGCCGGCCCGTTCGCCGCCGATGCGAGCGAAGCCGCGCTGATCCGCCGGTTCGGCCGCGGCAACGTGACGTTCCGCACCGTTCCCGCCGCCGAGGGCGAGATGGTGCGCAAGACCATCCTGTTTCCCAAGGACCGCGCGCGCCGGGTGGAGATCGTCTGGTTCGACGAGAAGAAGCGGCGGCGGCCGGCGGAGGTGCTGGTGTATGATCCCGGCCCGTGGCGCACGCCGGAGGGCATCGGCATCGACACGCCGCTCGCCGAGGTCGAGGCGGCGAACGGCAAGCCCTTCCCGCTCTACGGCTTCGGCTGGGACTATGCCGGGACGGTGATCGATTGGGAGGGCGGCCGCCTCGCCCGCACCGGCTGCAGCCTGCTCCTCCGGTTCGACCCGCGCCTCCCCTACAGCCCCGACCTCGATGGGGAGCGCAGGCTCCTCTCCGACCAGGGCGACCTGCGCGCGGCCGGTGCCGTCGTCTACCAGATGCTGCTGATGTACGAGTGAGCGACGCTCCTCCCGCCATATGCTACAGGGGGGCATCATGCCCGCCTCCCACACGCCCAAGGTTGCGGATGTCGCGGCCGCGCCCGCGCCCGCCGCAGACGGCCCCCTCCCGCTTCCCGGCCCCGCGCCCGCGGGCAGCGCCGCGCCGTTCTGGCGGACAAAATCGCTTGCCGCCATGAGCCCGGCCGAGTGGGAGAGCCTGTGCGACGGCTGCGGCCGCTGCTGCCTCGTCAAGCTGGAGGACGAGGACACCGGCGCCATCGCCTACACGGATGTGGCCTGCCGCCTGCTCGATGCCGCCACCTGCCGCTGCTCGGACTACGAGAACCGCTCGGCGAAGGTGACGGATTGCGTGCGCCTGACGCCGGAGGCGGTGTCCGGCCTCACCTGGCTGCCGCCCACCTGCGCCTACCGGCTGGTGGCGGAGGGGCAGGACCTGCCGGCCTGGCACCCGCTGGTGTCGGGCGATCCGGCGAGCGTCGCTGCGGCCGGCATCGCGGTGGCGGGGCGCGTCGCCGGTTCGGAGACTGATTTCGGCCTGTTCGAGCTGGTGGACCACATCGTGTCGTGGCCGGTGCGCTGGCCCAAGGGCGCGCGCGGCACGCCCGTCCGCCGCCGGCGACCGGCACCGAAGCGGGGCTGACGCCCGCCCTCCGGAGCGTGCCGCAAGGAGCGCGTGGCAAGGCCGGGGGCATGGACGCGCCCGCAGGGACGGAACAGCGGGACGGAACAGCGGCCGGTCACCGCCGACGGCGCTGCGGGGGAGCTAAGCCGGTGCGGCGGAGCCTTGCCCATTCGCGCCCGATCCAGCCTCTCTCCGCCGGAAACGCCGCTATCCGGCCGAGCGCTTCTTGCGGGTCTCCACCGGTGCCGGCTCGATGAGGGCGCGGCATTCCTCGGCGGTCAGCGGCTCGCCGAACACCACGCCCTGCCCGTATTCGCAGCCGAAGCGCGCCATCTCGGAAGCCTCGGTCTCCTTCTCCAGCCCCTCGGCCATCACATCCATGCCGAGGTCGTGGGCAAGGTCGATCAGCGCGCCCACGATCACCGGGCGCGCCGCGCGGGCCGGGCCCTTGGCGGTGTCGCGCACGAAGCGAGGATCGATCTTCACCGAATCGAACGGGAAGCGCTGGAGGTAGGCGAGGGAGGAATAGCCGGTGCCGAAATCGTCGAGGCAGAGGCCGGCGCCCAGCTCGCGCATGCGGCCGAGCACCACGGCGGCATATTCCGGGTTCTCCATCACCAGGCTCTCGGTGACTTCCAGCTTCAGCGAGCCGGGAGCCACCGTGTTGCGGGCGAGGACGGATTTCAGGTCCTGGATCAGGTCGTGGCGCAATAGCTGCCGCGACGACACGTTCACATGCATGAACAGGGGCGGGTCCACCCGCAGCATCTTCTGCCACTGGCCCAGCTGGCGCGCGGCGCGGTCCAGCACGTAGAGCCCGAGGTCGAGGATGAGGCCGGTCTCCTCGGCCAGCAGGATGAATTCGGAGGCGGCCAGCTCGCCGAGGCGCGGGTGGTTCCAGCGCATGTAGGCCTCGAACCCGCCGATGGCGCGGTCGCCGAGCCGCACGATGGGCTGGTAGCGCACCGAGATCTGGTCCTTGTCCAGCGCCTCGCGCAGCTCCTGCTCCAGCACCACGCGGTCGATCTTCTGCTGGCGCATGGCGGGGCGGAACACCTCGATGCGGTCGCCGCCGATGCGCTTGGCGTAGAACATGGCGAGCTCGGCGTCCTTGAGTACCTCATCGCGCTTGGTCATGTCCGGCGCGGACAGGATGAGGCCGATGGAGGCGGTGACGAACACCTCCCGGTCGGCGAAGGCGATGGGCGCGCGCAGCGAGCGGCGCAGGGTGTCGGCGAAGGTGGTGATGCGCTCGGGGTCGCGCTCCGACATGAGGATCATGCCGAACTGGTCGCCGGAGATGCGCGCCAGCGTGTCCTGCGGCTTCAGCAGCCGCATCAGGCGGCGGGCCACGGTGAGCAGGATGGAATCGGCCACCGCCATGCCCACCTGCACGTTGAGCTGCTTGAAGCGGTCGAGGTCGATGACCATCACCGTCGGCTTCACCTTGTCGTCGAGGCGCGCCATGGTGAGGGCCTGCCCCAGCCGGTCGAGGAACAATTCGCGGTTCGGCAGGCCGGTGAGGTTGTCGCGCACCGCGTCGTGCAGCAGGCGCTCGGCGGCGATGCGCTCGCCGGTGACGTCGGTCAGCGTGCCGATGCAGCGCACCACCTCGCCATCCGCGCCCACGACGGGCCGTGCCTTCAGGTTGAAGGTGAGATAGTGGCCGTCGATGGCGCGCAGGCGGAAGTCCTGGTCGATGCGGCCGCGGCGCTGGTCGATGATGCCGTCGAGGGTGGCGCGGAAGCGGTCGCGATCGGCGGGGTGCAGCACCTCCAGCCAGCCGGCGGCCTCGGTCTCCAGCGAGTGGCGGCGCAGGCCCAGCGCCTCCTCGGCCTCGGGGGAGGTGTAGATGCGGTCGGTGTCCACATCCCAGTCCCACACGATCAGGCCGGAGCCCGCCAGCGCCAGCGCCCGGCGCTCCAGCTCGGAGGTGGACCCCTGGATGCCGCCGATGCCGGCGAAGGCGTGCTGCATCACCGTGAAGCCGATAAGCATCACGATCAGCACCAGGCCACCGGAGAGGGCCGGCGCGGCGAGGTCGTTGGTGACCAGACCGGCCACGGTGAGGCCCGCCATCAGCACCCACACCACCAGCAGCGACCATGTGGGGATGATGAGCACGGCGCGGTCGTAGCCGTGCTGCGACAGCCAGATCACCACGCCGAGCCCGGCGATGGCCACCGCCAGCAGCGACAGGCGGGCGATGCCGGCGGCGATGGGCGCGTCCAGCAGCGCCACCGCCACGAGGGCGGCGAGGAACACGAGCCAGCCAGCCGCCACGTGCACATAGCGCACGTGCCAGCGGTTGAGGTTGAGATAGGCGAACAGGAACACCAGCAGCGTGGCGGTGAGGATGGCCTCGCCCGCCGCGCGCCAGAACTGCTCGGCGATGGGGGAGAGGCCGAACACCTTCGACCAGAAGGCGAAGTCGAGGCCGATGTAGCCCAGCACCGCCCAGGCCAGCGCCGCCGCCGCCGGGAACATCACCGAGCCCTTCACCACGAACAGGATGGTGAGGAACAGGGCGAGCAGCCCGGCGATGCCGATGACGATGCCGTGGTACAGGGTGAAGGCGTTCACCCGGTCCTTGTAGGCATCCGGCTCCCACAGATAGAGCTGCGGCAGGGTGGGGCTGCCGAGCTCGGCCACGAAGGTGACGGTGGAGCCGGGATCGAGGGTGATGAGGAAGACGTCGGCGTCCGGCGCGGTCTGGCGCTCCGGCTTGAAGCCCTGGCTCGGCGTCAGCGAGATGATGCGCCGGTTGCCGAGATCGGGCCAGAACAGGCCGGAGCCGGACATGCGGTAGTGCGGCGCCACGATCAGGCGGTCCACCTGCTCGTCGGTGTTGTTGGTGAGGGCGAAGGCGATCCAGTCCGCATGGCTGCGCCCGTCTGAGGTCGGCACCTCGATGCGGCGGACCACGCCCTCGGAGTCCGGCGCGGTGGAGATCTGGTAGCGGCCGTCGTCCGTGGTTTCGCGCTGCACGGCGGGCAGGAGGTCCACCACCTTGGCGTCGAGGCGCAGCGCCACCGCCTCGATGGCGAGGGCAGGGCCGCCGGGCAGGGCAACCGCCAGGAAGCCTCCGAGCAGGACCGCCAGGAGGAGCGCCACGACCAGGGCGGGGACGCCGGCGAGGAACGACCGCAAATTCCGCTCTCCGCGGCCGGCGTGTCCGCCGGGCCGAGCTTCGGTTGGGACAGGCTCGCCGGGGCGGCAGCGCGAAACGGCGCCGTCCGGCCCGGCAGGCAGGCGCGCGCCGGCCTCATGCCGGGCGCCACCCGAATCAATTAGCCGTGCCGCGCGGCCGGAGCAAGGCATCCGGCGCCGCTTCCGCAGCGGCGGGCGGCGGGATCGGCCGCTTCAGGTTCCGAAAATGCAAATGCGCGCCCGGTGGGCGCGCATCGGCTGGTCTGGCGCGGGCCGCTCAGAAGAAGCGGCGGGCGGCGTCGCGATCGTCGGTGGCCAGGGGCGCCGGCTCGCGGGTGAGGCGGGCGGCATCCTCGCGGCGCACATATTCGGCGAACGGGTCGAGCGCCTCCTCGACGGCCTCCTCGGCGCGGGCCGAGATGGTCTCGAGCGGCTGCGGGGCCGCGGCGCGGGGGGCGGGCGCGGGCGCCGGGCGGACATCCTCCACCGGCACGGCGCGGTCGGAATCCGTGGTCCGCGAAGCCTTGGCGTCGAGCCACGGCAGCGGATAGGGCGAGGCGATGTAGGCCACGCCGTCTTCCTGCTCCCAGGCGATCATGTGGACCGCCTCGTCGGCCGGCATGCCCGGCAGGGAGAACATCTGGGGCAGCTCGCGCGCCGTGCCGCTCCAGCCGATGGTGTGGGCGAGCTGGAACGCCTCGTCGAGGAAGGCGGTGACGGCGGCGAGCCGGTCCGCCCGCAGGGACTGGGTGAAATCGACGTCGAGAAGCCGGCGGAGATAGGACTCCACGCTGTCGCCCGCAGCCCACTGGGCGCCGGCGGCGAACTGGTAAACATAGACGCGCGGACTTGCCATCACGCAGCTCCGAAAAACCACAACTGGGGGTCCCTCATATCAAAAAGGACCGGGAATTACAAAAGCCTGCTGCGAAGTTGCGCAGCCAAGGCTTAAATCTTCGTCACTCTGAACCGCCGTTCGCCCCGCGCGGACGGGTTCCGCTCTCCGGAGAGCCCCCATGCCCATCGAACCGGCGTCCCATGGCCTGTGGGACCTGACGGCGCCGCCCGCGCCGCCCACCGCGCCCCTCGCGCAGGAGCTGCGATGCGACGTGGCGGTGGCGGGTGCCGGCTACACCGGCCTGTCCGCCGCGCTGCATCTGGCCGAGGCGGGGGCGCGGGTGGTGGTTCTGGAGGCGTCCGAGGTGGGGTTCGGCGGCGCCGGGCGCAACGTGGGCCTCGTCAATGCCGGCCTGTGGGTGATGCCGGACGAGATCGTGTCCACCCTTGGGCCGGAGCGGGGCGAGGCGCTGCTGGTGCTGCTGGGCGGCGCGCCGGAGCGGGTGTTCGATCTGGTGGCGCGCCACGCCATCCCCTGCGAGGCGCAGCCGGTGGGCACGCTGCATTGCGCCGTGGGGACCGCCGGCGCGGCCGAGATCGCCGAGCGGGCTGCGCAATGGCAGGCGCGCGGGGCGCCGGTGCGGCTGCTGGATGCGGACGCCGCACGTACGGCAGTGGGCGGCGGGGATTTTTCCGGCGCGCTGCTGGACCTGCGCGCCGGCACCATCCAGCCCCTTGCCTATGCGCGCGGCCTGGCCCGGGCGGCCCTGGCGGCGGGCGCGGCGATCCATACATCGAGTCCGGTCATGGAGGCTGTCGAAGGTCCGGCCGGCTGGAGCCTTGCCACGCCCGGCGGGCGCGTTGCCGCCGACCGGCTGGTGGTGGCGACCGATGCCTATTCCACCGGGCCGTTCGCGCCGCTGGAGGCGGAGCAGGTACGGCTGCCCTATTTCAACTGCGCCACCGTGCCCCTGCCGCCGGATCTGCGCGCCGGCGTGCTGCCCGGCCGGCACGGGGCGTGGGACACCCGGCAGATCCTCACCTCGTTCCGGCTGGATGACGCCGGCCGGCTCATCTTCGGCAGCATCGGCGCGCTGGCTGGGGCGGAAGCCGCGATCCACCGCGCCTATTCGCGGCGGGCCCTGCGGCAGCTTTATCCGGCGCTGGGAGACATCCCGTTCGAGGCGGCGTGGCACGGCACCATCGGCATGACGCCGGATGCGCTGCCGCGCTTCCGGCAATGGGGACGGGGTGGGTTCGCCATCAGCGGCTACAACGGGCGCGGCATCGGGCCGGGAACGGTGTTCGGCGCGCTGCTGGCGGAGCTGGCGCTGGGCCGGGCGCGCCCGCAGGACGTGCCGCTGCCCGAGCGGACGATCGTGCCGGCCCGCTGGCGCCCCGCGCGCGAGGCCTTCTACCGGCTCGGCTCCAGCCTTGCCCATCTCGCCGCCCGCCGCCTGTGACGCGGCCGCGCGGCGCCCGCCTCAGAAGTGGTAGGCGAGGCTCATGAACGGGCCGTGGATGGTAGTTTCGTACCGGAAATTGGAGAACAGGCCGGTGACGGACTGATAGTCCGTATAGAGCGCGCGGTAGCCCACCGCAGTGGACCAGTTCTGCGTCCAGTTGTAGCCGACCGCGCCAAATGCCTGCCAGGTCAGCTTCGAGCCCAGCCCGAACCCGCCGATGTCGCCCAGCGCGTTCACGAACCACTTGTCGTTGATGCGATATTGCAGCGACAGGCCGAACACCGGATCGAGCCAGTCCTTCACGTCGGACTCGGACGCCGCGAACGGGATCGCGAGGGAATAGAGGCTGGTGTCGAGCGACAGGCGCTGGTAGCGGAAGCCGGCCGTGGCGCTCAGGTCGAAATTCGGGTCGCCCACCGGCAGGCGATAGCCGAAGGCGATGGAGGCCAGCGTCTGGCGCAGGTCGGCGTTCACCTTGCCGAGCAGCGGCCCGGGCAGGTTGTTCTCCACGCCGAGGTCGGTCCAGAAGAAGTCGAACAGGATGGTCCAGTTGTCCTTCTTGGCCACGAAGCTGACCGGAAGGATGCCCTGCAGGTTCGACACGAGGTCCACGAACGAGGCGTTCACCGGCACGGTGGGCAGGCTGCGGATGCCGACGTTGCCGTCGATGCCGGTGGCCCAGCCATAGAAGGTGAGCTGGAACTGCCAGGGGTCGGAGACGGGCGCGGGCGCCGTGGCCGGGGCGGCGGGCGGCGGGTCGGCGGCGACCGCCTGTCCGGTCAGGAGCGCGACGCCGAGCACGGGGCCCAGCAGGCGCGCCGCCAGACCCGCGCCAGCCGGCGTGCCCCGACGCGCCGTGGTCGCCGAAACGATCGCGCCCTCGGACGCGCCCTTGCCTGACACCATCTGCCTCACCCCGCCCCTGTCCATGGTCGGCAGCTTCGTGGCGCCTGGGATGATGGTGGTCAAGGTGCCACTTCACGCCATGGCGCGCGCGGGGAAGTGCCGTCGCTGCCTGTCGCTGCGGCAGATTGCGCGGTTCGAGCCGGGAGGAGGCGCGTGCACCGGGCGCCGGGTCACGCCGGCGGGTTCTGCACCCAGGCAAGGATGTGCGAGGCCACCGCCACCAGCGTGCCGTCCTGGTTGCGGGCCTCCACCTCGGCGGTGGCGCGCCGCCGCTCCGGGTCCACCGTCGTGACGCGATAGTGCGTGGTGACGGTGTCGCCGAGGAACACGGGGGCGAGGAAGCGCACGCGGTCATAGCCGAGCGCCACCGCCACTTCGTTGGCCTCCGGCGGGGTGCGGATGGCGATCAGGCCCGCCACGGTGGACATGAAGCCCACCAGCAGCGCCCCGTGGGCCTGCAGCCGGCCGAAGCGGGTGCGCTCCATGAAGGCGCGGTTGACGTGGTTGGGCGCGAAATCGCCGGTTATGCCGGCGAACAGATAGACGTCGCTCTCGCCCACCGTCTTGGTGAAGACGGCGCTGTCGCCCGGCTTCACGTGGAAGTCCTGCATGTCGCTTCCTCGCCTCTTGCCCGCTCGCCTCTTGCCCGGCCGGCCTCGGGGTCGGGCGACGCGGGGGACGCACCGTAGCGTCACTGCCATAAATATCAATAGCTAGACATAATATATGGCATGTGCTTGATATAAATCGGCGCCAACCAAAACAACCATCGTCATTTCCAGGGAGGACACCATGCGCCGTCGCGCGTGCGTTTACGGGCTTCTGGCCGGCATCGCCCTGTGGGCGGGCCCGGTCGCGGCCGACACCAAGATCAAGATCGGCATCCTCAGCGACATGAGCGGGCCGTATTCCGACCTCGCCGGCCCCGGCTCCGTGGCCGCCGCCAAGCTCGCGGTCGAGGACTTCAAGGGGGCGAGCAAGGGCATCAACGTCGAGATCGTCTCGGGCAACCACCAGAACAAGGCCGATATCGGCTCGGTCGTCGCCCGCTCCTGGATCGATCAGGAGGGCGTGGACGTGATCGGCGACGTCACCGGCTCGCCGGTCGCCCTCGCGGTGAGCCAGATCGTGAAGGACAAGGACAGGATCCAGCTGAACGCCGGAGCGGCCACCGCCGATCTCACCGGCTCCAAGTGCTCGCCCAACACCATCCACTGGACCTACGACACCTGGGCCAACGCCAACGGCACCGGCGGCGCCATGGTGCGCCAGGGCGGAAGCAGCTGGTTCTTCATCGCCGTGGACCAGGCTTCCGGCCACGCCATGGAGCGCGACACGGTGGCGGTGGTGAAGGCGTCCGGCGGGCAGGTGCTCGGCTCGGTCAAGCATCCGCTCGGCACCAGCGACTTCTCCTCCTTCCTGCTGCGGGCCCAGGCCTCCGGCGCGAAGGTGGTGGGCCTCGCCAGCGGCGGCGAGGACATGATCAACGCCATCAAGCAGGCGTCGGAATTCGGCATCGTGCAGGGTGGCCAGTCCATCGCCGGCCTGTTCACCTTCATCACCGACATCCACGCCCTCGGCCTCAAGCTGGCGCAGGGGCTGGTGCTGACGGAAGCGTTCTACTGGGACCGCGACGATGCCAGCCGCGCCTTCGCCAAGCGCTTCGCCGCGCTCCACAACGGCAAGATGCCGACCCAGGTCCACGCCGGCGTCTATTCCTCCATCATGCACTATCTGAAGGCCGTGGAGGCCGCCGGCACCAAGGACACCAACACCGTGCTCGCCAAGATGCGGCAGATGCCCATCGACGATCCCCTGTTCGGCAAGGGCGAGGTGCGCATCGACGGCCGCGCGGTGCACGACATGTTCCTGTTCCGGGTGAAGACCCCGGCCCAGTCCAAGGGCGAGTGGGATGTCTACGAGACCCTCGCCACCATCCCGGCGGCGCAGGCGTTCCGCCCGCTCAACGAAGGCGGATGCCCGCTGGTGAAGTGATCCGGCGCGGCTGACGCGGCTGTACGGAGGAAGGCCGGGCCCTCAGGGTCCGGCCTTCTTTGTGTCGGGGCACGGGCGCGGATCTGGCCGCAGAGGTGCCGCGGCGTTCGCGATGGGTTGGCAAGGGAGCTCAGGCGCACCGGGGGGATGGGGGCAACAATCGACGACGGGGCGGGTCACCGGAAGGGCCGGCGCGAAGCGGTCGGAGGATAAGCGGACGGCCCGGGCGCCCGCCGTGCTCGGGACAGCGACGATGGGGCGAGCTGGGTGCTGCATCGCCTGTCGTCCGCGACCGTTCCGGCGATGCCGTCCGGTCGCCGTCCCTCGCAATGCGGATGCACCGGGGCGATGCAGGCGTGGTTCGTCAGGGCGCCGATCCGCGCCCGTGGTCCCGCGCGGCAGGTGCGCGCGGCAGGTGCGAGGCAGGCGCGCGGGCGGGGGAAAGGAGCGCCGTCCGGCTCAGCGGGCGAGGAAGGCGGCGACGCGGCGGCGGGTGCCGTCCTCGCGCATCAGCGCGCCGATGCCGTCCACCTCGGCGCGGACGCCTTCCGGCGCCACCGCCGCCGCCACGGCGATGCAGCCCTTCGCGGCGCGCACCGCCTCGGGCGAGAGCCCGGCGGCGCGGGCGGCGACGGAGGTGGCCGCCGCCTCCAGCTCGCCCGCGGGAACGGCCCACTGGGCAAGGCCGAGGCGCGCGGCTTCCTGCCCGTCGATGAGCTCGCCGGTGAGGATGAGCCGCGCCGCCACGCCCGGTCCGCACAGGCCGGTGAGGCGCTGCGTGCCGCCGGCGCCGGGCAGGAGGCCCACCTTCGCCTCGGGCAGGCCGAGGCGCGCCTCATGGGCGGCGATCCTGAGATCGCAGGCGAGCGCAAGTTCGAGGCCTCCGCCCAGCGCGGGGCCCCCGATCTCGGCCAGCGTCACCGCGGGGAGCGACGCCAGCCGGTCGAAGACCGCATGAAACCGCCGCACCGTCTCCACCATCTCCGCCGCGCCCTCGGCGTGACCGACGCGGCGGGAGACCATCTCGAGGTCGGCGCCGGCGCAGAACGCCTTGGCTGCGCTGCGGATCCGCACCACCGCCACGTCCGGGCGCGCCTCCACCTGCGCGAGCGCGCCGTCGAGGGCGTCGAGCATGGCATCGTCGATGGCGTTCACCGGCGGGCGGCAGAGTGTGATGGTGGCGACGGCGCCGTCCACGGCGAAGGTGAGACGGGCGTCGGCGGCGGGGCTGGTCATCGGGCAGGTCCTTTGGGAACGGGCGGCTCAGGCCGGCAGGTCGATGCCGATCTTGCCGAACTGGGTCGACGCCGAGAGGCGGTCGAGCGCGGCATGCAGGTCGGCGAGGGGGAAGCGCGTGTCGATCTGCGGCCGGAACAGGCCGCGCGCGCACACCTCCAGCATGTCGCGGAACTCGCCGAATGTGCCGTGGGTGGAGCCCAGCACCTGCAGCTGGCGGATGAACATGCGCCTGAGATCGGCGGACGGCTGGTCGCCCGAGGTCGCGCCGCAGGTGACGATGCGGCCGCCGCGCACCAGCGCGCGCAGGGCGATGGGCCATACCGCCTCGCCCACGTTCTCGATCACCACGTCGGCCCCACGTCCGCCCGTCAGCTCCAGCACCTGGGAGGCGGTGTCCGCGCCGGTGCTGTCGAGGGCGGCGTCGGCGCCGAGGGCGAGCGCCCGCGCGCGCTTGTCCGGATCGCGCGAGGTGACGAAGGCGCGGGCGCCGATCATCTTCACGAATGCGAGCGCGGACAGCGACACGCCGCCGCCGATGCCGAAGATGAGCACGGTGTCCTGCGGCTTCACCTGCGCCTTGGTGAACACCATCCGCCAGGCGGTGATGGGCGCGGCGGACAGGGCGGCCGCCTCCACGAAATCGTAGCCCGCGGGCATGGGGAACAGGTTGATGACCGGAACGGACACGTATTCGCACAGCGTGCCGTCGCGGTGTTCACCGATGTATTGCGCCGAGGTGCACAGAATATGTTCGCCGCGCTGGCAGAATTCGCAGCGTCCGCAGCCGAGGGCGGGATGGATGACGACCTTCTGCCCCGGCTTCAGCCGGCGCTCGCCGGCGTCCACCTCCACCACCTCGCCGGCACCATCGAGGCCCATGATCTGCGGCAGGCGGTGGGTGATGCCGGCACCGCTGTCGCGCATGTAGAGGTCGACGCGGTTGAGCCCCGCGCCGCGCACCCGCACCAGCGCCTCGCCCGCGGCGCGGGCCGGGACGGGGCGTTCGCCGATCTCCACCACCTCGTTGCCGCCGTGGCCGGTCAGGAACGCCGCGCGCATCATCGTCATGTACATCCTCCCGTGGGTTGCGTCCGCTTGGCGCGGATCTCGCCGGCGCGCGGGTGGTCCCGCGCGCCGTTGGTCGAGAGTTCAGCCTACCATGCTCAGGCCGCCGGATACCGACAGCACCTGGCCGGTGATGTAGCTTGCCGCGTCGGAGGCGAAGAAGGTGATGGCGCCGGGCAGGTCCTCGGGATCGCCGATGCGGCCGAGCGGGATGGAGCGGCGGAACGCCTCCGCCAGCTTGTCGGCGTTGCCGGCGCCCTTCTTGTAGTCCTCGAACAGGGCGGTCTGGGTGGGGCCGGGGCACACCACGTTGAAGGTGATGCCGTCGCGCGCATGCTCGCGGGCCAGCGTCTTGGAGAAGGCGACGAGGCCGGCCTTGCAGGCGGCGTAGACCGCCTCGCCGCTGGAGCCGACGCGGGCGGCGTCGGAGGCGATGTTGATCACCCGGCCGGACTTGCGCGCGGCCATGCCCGGCAGCACCGCGTGGTGCATGTGCAGCGCGCCGGTGAGGTTGATGGCGATGAGGCGCTGCCAATCCTCCGGAGAGGTGGCGAGGAAGGGGCGGAACACGTCCCAGCCGGCGTTGTTCACCAGCACGTCGATGGGGCCGAGATCGGCCTCCACCGCCGCCACCACGGCGTCCACGCCGGGCCGGTCGGTGATGTCGCAGGCATAGGCGCGGGCGGCGCCGCCCTCGGCCTCGATCTGCGCGACGGTGCGCGCGGCGGCCTCCAGATCGCGGTCGAGCACCGCGACGCGTCCCCCCTTGGCAGCGAAACGACGGGCCGTTGCTCCGCCGATGCCGCCACCGCCGCCGGTGATTACGATCACTCGATTATCGAATTCTTTCACGGCTCATGCTCGCTCATGATGAAACGAGCGGCATTATGCGATCACGATTTGATATGTCAATTCATTGATATAAAATTGTGTTGCGTCGGCGGTGCCCTTCTCCTAACCGGCGATGACGAAAGGGCCGCATCCATGTCTCGCCGCAACACGTCGCTCGAACCGGGTCGCTTCGAGATCGCGAACCGCCTGTTCTTCCGCCTGTATCAGTGCTCGAATCTGATGCACAAGAACGGCACCCGCTACATGGGCGACTTCGGCGCCACCACGCAGCAATGGGCGGTGCTGGGCGCGCTGGAGCGCCCGCTGGTGCGCGAGAAGGGCATGAGCGTGAAGGATCTCATCTCCTTCCTCATGCTCTCGCGGCAGAACCTCACGGCGGTGCTCGACCGGCTGGAGGCGCGCGGCTGGGTGGAGCGCGTGAAGGACCCGGAGGACGGGCGCAGCCGCCTCATCCGCATGACCCCCGAGGGCAGCCGCACCTGGGATGCCATGCAGACGCAGATCGAGGCCTTCTATGCGCGCGCCCTGACCCCGCTGGACGCCCAGGAGCAGGTCCAGCTCTACCAGCTGCTCGACCGCCTGCGCGACGGCCTGAACGAGGTCTGACCGGCCGTCGCCGGCGGATTTCCGCCGGCGACGTGTTTGGATCATCCCTTGATCTTGGCGACTTCGGCCTTGAGTTCGGGGACGGCCTGGAAGATGTCTGCGACGAGGCCGTAGTCGGCGACCTGGAAGATGGGGGCTTCCTCGTCCTTGTTGACGGCGACGATGACCTTGGAGTCCTTCATGCCGGCGAGGTGCTGGATGGCACCGGAGATGCCGAGCGCGATGTAGAGCTCGGGGGCCACCACCTTGCCGGTCTGGCCGACCTGCCAGTCGTTGGGGGCGTAGCCGGCGTCCACCGCCGCGCGCGAGGCGCCCACCGCCGCGCCGAGCGCATCGGCGAGCGGCTCGATCACCTCGGCGAACTTCTCCCGCGAGCCCACCGCGCGGCCGCCCGACACGATGATCTTGGCCGCGGTCAGCTCGGGACGGTCGGAGGCGGCGATGGCCTCCTCCACGAAGGTCGACACGCCGGGATCGGCCGCGGCCGCGACCGCCTCCACCGGGGCGGAGCCGCCCTCAGGCGTCGCGGCGAAGGACGCCGTGCGCACCGTGATGACCTTCTTCGGGTCGGAGGACTTCACCGTCTGGATGGCGTTGCCCGCATAGATGGGCCGCTCGAACGTGTCGGGCGCCGCCACCTTGATGATGTCGGACACCTGCATCACGTCGAGCAGGGCGGCCACGCGCGGCAGCACGTTCTTGGCGCTGGCGGTGGAGGGGCCGACGATGGCGTCGTAGCCGGGGGCCAGCGCCACGATCAGCGCCGCCAGCGGCTCGGCGAGGCGATGCGCATAGAGCGCGTCGTCGGCGAGGAGCACCTTCTCCACGCCCGAGAGCTTGGCCGCGGCCTCGGCCACCGCGCCGGCGCCCTGGCCGGCGACGAGGATGTGCACCGGGCCGCCGAGGGCGGCGGCAGCGGTCAGCGCCTTGGCGGTGACGCCGTTGAGCGCCGCATTGTCGTGTTCGGCGAGAAGCAAAGTCGCCATCAGATCACCCCCGCCTCATCCTTGAGCCTGGCCACCAGCTCGGAAACCGAGCCCACCTTCACGCCCGCCTTGCGGCCCGCCGGCTCCGCCGTCTTCAGCACGGCGAGGCGCGGGGCGACATCGACGCCGTAGTCGTCGGGCGTCTTCTCGGCGATGGGCTTCTTCTTGGCCTTCATGATGTTGGGCAGCGAGGCGTAGCGCGGCTCGTTGAGGCGCAGGTCGGTGGTGACCACCGCCGGGCCCTTGAGCGCCACCGTCTGCAGGCCGCCGTCGATCTCGCGGGTGATGGCGAAGCCGCCGTCGGCCACCTCCACCTTCGAGGCGAACGTGCCCTGCGGCCAGCCCAGGAGGGCGGCGAGCATCTGGCCGGTCTGGTTGCAGTCGTCGTCGATCGCCTGCTTGCCGAGGATGACGAGGCCGGGGGCCTCCTCGGCGATCACGCCCTTCAGGATCTTGGCCACCGCCAGCGGCTCCACCACCGCGTCGGTCTTCACCAGGATGCCGCGGTCGGCGCCCATGGCCAGCGCGGTGCGCAGCGTCTCGGAGGCCTGCGCCGGGCCGACGGACACCGCCACCACCTCGGTCGCCTTGCCCGCTTCCTTCAGCCGCAGCGCCTCTTCCACCGCGATCTCGTCGAACGGGTTCATCGACATCTTCACGTTCGCAAGCTCAACGCCCGAACCGTCCGACTTGACCCGCACCTTAACGTTGTAATCCACCACCCGCTTAACGGGCACCAGGATCTTCATAGAGCTTGTCTCCCGGCCGCTCCGCAGGGCCGGGGGCACGGCCGCCCCGGGGAGGGTCGGCCGTGCCGCGCCGGCGGGTGTGCGGCTCTTCTTTCGATTTGCCTGAGATGAGCTTGCGCCCGGTCCGTTTCTTCAGTCCTTCTTCTTCGCCGCGTGGCGCATGAAGTCGGGCTTGCGCTTCTCGCGGAAGGCGACGCCGCCCTCCTTGGATTCGTCGGTGTCGTAATAGAGGCTGAGCGCCGCCATGCCGAGCGAGGAGATGCCGCGGATGGTCTCCGTGTCGGCATTGAACGAGCGCTTCGCCAGCGCGATGGCGGTGGGGCTGCGCTCCATCAGCTCGCCGCACCAGCGGTCCACCTCGGCGTCGAGCTCGTCGTGAGGCACCACGGCGTTCACGAGGCCCATGGCGAGGGCTTCCTGGGCGCTGTAGCGCTTGCACAGGTACCAGATCTCGCGGGCCTTCTTCTCGCCGACGATGCGGGCGAGATAGGCGGTGCCGAAGCCGGGGTCCACCGATCCCACCTTGGGTCCCACCTGACCCAGCTGGGCCTTGTCGGAGGCGATGGTGAGGTCGCAGATGGTGGCGAGCACGTTGCCGCCGCCGATGGCGAAGCCGTTGACCCGGGCGATCACCGGCTTCGGCACGTCGCGGATCAGGCTCTGCAGCTCGTCGATGGGCAGGCCGATGGTGCCGCGGCCGTCATACTGGCCGTCGTGGGCGCTCTGGTCGCCGCCGGTGCAGAACGCCTTGTCGCCCGCGCCGGTGAGCACGATCACGCCGATGGAGCGGTCCCAGCCGGCGGTCTGGAAGGCATGGATCAGCTCTTCCACGGTCTGGCCGCGGAAGGCGTTGTACTTGTCCGGGCGGTTGATGGTGATGCGGGCGACGCCGGCCGGCCGCACCTCGTAGAGGATGTCCTCGTAGCTCATCGTGTCTTCTCCGAAGGAAAGGGGGGGAGCGCGCGGGCTCAGGCCTCGTCGCGGGCGATCTCGCGCAGGCGGAATTTCTGGATCTTGCCGGAGGGGGTGGAGGGCAGCTGATCCACCACGCGCAGGCGCTCGGGGATGTACTGCATGGCCATCTTCTGGGCCTTCAGGTAGTCGACCATCTCCTCGAAGGTGAGGCTCATGCCCGCGCGCGGGATGACGAAGGCGCAGGCGCGCTCGCCGAGGCGCTGGTCCGGGTAGCCGACGATGGCCACCGCGGCGACGGCGGGGTGCTTGAAGAGGATGTTCTCCACCTCCACCACCGGGATGTTCTCGCCGCCACGGATGATGATGTCCTTCGAGCGACCGGCGATGCGGATGTAGCCATCCTCGTCCATGCGGGCGATGTCGCCGGTGTCGAACCAGCCCTCGCGGTCCACCTGGGCGAGGCCGGGCCGCTTGAGATAGCCGACGAAGTTGGAGCAGCCGCGCACCTGCAGGATGCCCTCCTCGCCGGGGGCGAGCAGGGCGCCGTTGATGTCCACCACCCGCACCTCCATGCCGGGCAGGGGGCAGCCGTCGGTGCCGGTCACCTTCTCCTCCGGGTCGTCGGGCCGGGTGGTGGTGACCGCCCCGTTCTCCGACATGCCCCAGGCCGAGATGATGGCTGCGTCGAGCGCCTCGCGCGCCTTCACCACCAGCGCGCGGGGAATGGGCGCGCCGGCCGAGACGAAGGTGCGCAGGGTGGGGGTGCGGGTGCCGGTGTTGAGGCAGTAGTCGGAGAGGTCGTTCAGGAACGGCGTCGCGCCCATGGTGAAGGTGGCGCCTTCCTGCGTGATCTGCCGCGCCATGGTCTCGGCGACGAAGATGTCCTGCAGCACCGCGGTCGCGCCCAGCATGGCCGGCAGCACCAGCCCGTACATGAAGCCCAGCTGGTGGGCCATGGGCGAGGGCATGTGCACCACATCGTCGACGCCCAGGTGCAGGCGCTCGGCGAACGGCACGAGGTTGGCGAGCATGGTGTTGGAGGTGTGGCTCACCCCCTTCGGCTCGCCGGTGGTGCCGGAGGTGTACAGCAGCTCGATGACCGCATCCGGCGACAGGCGGCGGGAGGCGAGGGTGGCGCGCTCCCCAGCGGTGATGTCGTCGGCGAGCAGCAGGTCGAAGTTCTCGTCGCCCTCGCCGTCCACCACCGCCACATGGGTGAGCGTGGGCACGGCGGCCTGCACCGCCTTGGCGATGGCGCGGTGATCCACGTTGCGGAACCGCGAGGGCACCACGAACACCTTGGATTCCGCGAGGCCCAGCATGAAGGTGAGCTCGCGCTCGCGGAAGATCGCCATCAGCGGGTTGGAGATGGCGCCGACCTTCAGGGCGGCGAGGTGCAGCACCGTGAACTGCCACCAGTTGGGCAGCTGGAAGGAAACCACGTCGCCCGGCGCCACGTCGCGCCGCATCAGGCCCACCGCGAGGCGGTCGGAGAGGGTGTCGAGGTCGGCGAAGGTAAGGCGCACCGCGTCGCCCTGCTCGGTGCGGGTCGCGATCAGCGCGGTCTTGTCCGGACGCGCGGACACGTTGCGCCGGAAATGGTCGAGCAATGTCTCGTCGCGCCACAGCCCGGCGGCGACCATGGTCTCGCGCCGCGCGAGGGGCATCAGGTCGAAACTCATGAGATCTGTCCTCCCTGGCGTTTACGCCGTGTGGTTCTTGCGCCGGCGCGGGGTCAGGCGTTGGCGCCCTTGAGGGCCTCGCGGGCGATGATGAGCTTCATGATCTGGGCGGTGCCGTCGCCGATCTGCAGGCCGAAGACGTCGCGCAGGCGCTGCTCGAACGGCAGCTCGTTGGAATAGCCGGCGTGGCCGTGCAGCAGCAGGCAGGTCTGCACCACCTCGAAGGCGAGCTTGGGGGCCCACCACTTGCACATGGCGGCCTCCTTGGTGTGGGGCGCGCCGGCGTCCTTGGCGGCGAGGGTGCGGTAGCAGAGCAGCCGGGCCGCCTCCACCATGGTCTCGGCCTCGGCGAGGGGGAAGGTGACGCCCTGGTTGTCCGCCAGCGGCCGGCCGAACGCCTTGCGGTCCTTCACGTAGGCCCAGGTCTCGGCCAGCGACACGCGCGCCACCGCGAGGCACTGCAGGCCGATGAGCGCGCGGGAGAAATCGAACCCCTGCATCACCTGCACGAAGCCGGAGCCCTCGGCGCCGAGGCGGTGGGTGGCGGGCACGCGCACCTGGTCGAAGAAGATGGAGCCGCGGCCGATGGCGTGCTCGCCGAGATCGCTGAAGCGGGTGCGGCTGATGCCGGGTGCGGTCAGGTCCACGAGGAAGGCGGAGACACCGCGCGCCTTCTCCTCCACCGTGCCGGTGCGGGCGAACACCACCGCATACTCGGCCTGGTCGGCCATGGAGATGGAGGTCTTCTCGCCGTCGAGCACATAGTGGTCGCCGTCGCGGGTCGCCTTCAGCACCAGGTTGGCGGCGTCCGATCCGCCGCGCGGCTCGGTGAGGGCGAGGGCGATGATGGCGTCGCCGGAGACCACCTTCGGCAGGATCTCGGCGGCGATGTCGGGCGCGGCATGACGGGCGACGATGGCGCCGCACAGGGAGCCGAGCAGCTGGATGTAGCCGACGTTGAAATCGCCTTCGGAAATGGCCTCCAGCACCACGCCGGAGGTGACGTGATCGGTTCCGAGGCCGCCGTATTCGGCCGGGAACTCGGTGCCGATCAGGCCGAGCGCGCCCATCTGGCGGCGCAGCTCCAGCGAGACGCGGCCTTCGCGCTCGCGGGCCTTGTAGCCCGGGGCGAGCACGTCGGCGGCGAAGCGCCGGGTGGTCTCGGCGAAGCTCGCCTGCTCGGCGGTGAGGCCGAACGGCGTTCCGGCATCGGCGGTGGAAGAGGCGGTCTCGGTCATGCTCGCTGCCCTCGGTCGGCCCGGATGCGCCGCGGCACGGCACGCCGGTGCCAGCCGCATCCCGGCCCTCCGCTGGGGCGGAGGGTTTTCCGGGCGTCGCCTCCGAACTTATATAAATATATTGTTATAACGAGGCGGCACCATATGAGCAGCAAAATTTCATGTCAAGGCATTGCTATAAATTCCGCCTTCGACAAAAGTGCGTGCCCCGGCGCCGGGGCCGAGGGGACCGGTGTGAAGGTGAGGGCAGGATGGCCAGGGACTGCCGCGCCGCCGCGGCCGGAAAACGGGTTGCGAGTTGACGTGCGCAGGCGGTCCGGCATCCGGGCCGCCATGCCGGCGAACGCCGAGCCGGCCCATCCGCCGCCGCCGAGGGGCCTGCCTAGTCCTCGGCGCGCAGGGCCGTGACCTCGGCCGCCAGCGCCTCCAGCGTCGGATCGGGGATGCCGTGGGAGCGCAGCCCGGCGCAGGTCTCGAACAGATAGTCCGCCGCCGTGCCGATGGCGCCCGAGGCGGTGGCGATGCGGCGCACCACCTCGGCGCGCTCCAGCCCGCCGGCATACTCGCGGCTGGCGGGATCGATGGTGAAGGCGATGGCGCTGCCGAACCGCTGCCCATCTGCATCCAAAACGTCCAGCCAGCGCGGAACATAGGCGCCGGCCAGCATTTCCCGCCGCCACAGCAGGGCCAGCTCGCGCTCGAGGATGTCCTCCTCGATGCGCAGGGCCAGCCCCTCGCACGCGCCGCCCGCGTCGAGCGCGAGGGTGAGGCCGGGATTGGCCGGAGTGCCGCGCCCGATCATGGTGGTGAGGCAGAAGGCGCGGTGCCATCCCTCGATCCGCGCCACCCGGCTCTCCACCGTATGCACGGTGGGGTTCCAGATGAGCGAGCCGTAGGCGAACAGCCAGACCGGACCGTCCGGCCGCGCCGCCAGCGTGGCGCGCAGCGAGGCCTCGCGCTCCGCCGGGGTGAGGATGCGCAGCGTGGGCGCATCGCGCGCGACAATCGCGTCGATGCCTCCGGACTGGATGAGTTCGCGGGTCAGCTCGTGGGTCTTCATGGCGTCGAGCCATATAAGCACGAACCGCGCCAATTCCACGGCACCGTTTCGGCCTTTTATTCAGCCGAGGCGCAGCGGCCGCCCCGGCTCGGGCGTGACGAGCCGGTGGGCGAGGCCGAGCGCGGCGAAGGAGGCCGCAAGCTCGGCGGCGCTTTCCTTGAAGTGGAACCAGCCGTCGGTGTGGGCGGCCACCAGCGTCGCCTGCGGGAAGGCGCGGGCGGTCTCCAGCACGTCGTTGCTATCCATGGTCATATGGAAGCGGCCGCGCGGCTCGGCCGAGCCGGCGAACACCACGACGATGCGCGGCGAGAAGCGGCGCGCCACCTCGGCGACGCCCTCGTACCAGACGGTGTCGCCGGTGACATAGAGCGTGTCGCCCGGCGCATCGGTGCCGATCAGCAGGCCGACGACGTCACCCGAGATGGGCTCGATGCCGGGCGGTCCGTGCCGCGCGGGTACGGCGGTGATGAACAGGCGTCCACCGTCCGGCCGGGTCAGCGTGCGGGTCTCGAACGGGTCCAGCCCCTCGGCATTCCCGCCCAGCCGGGCGGCGCCGGCACGGGTGGTGAAGACGCTGCCGGCCTGCGGCAGCAGCGCGCGACCGGCGCGGTCGAGATTGTCCAGATGCTGGTCGTGGGTGAGCAGCACCGCGTCGAGCGGCAGCACCGCCTCGGCCGAGAGCGCCGGCCCCTGCGTCTTCTCGAAGCGCACCGGCGTCTCCTGGTAGAGACCGGGCGGATCGAAGGTGGGATCGGTGAGGAGGCGCAGGCCCGCCACCTCGATCAGCACGGTCGGGCCGCCGATGAGGGTCAGGGTGACGTGGCTTTCGCCGGAGGATGCAGCGGTCATGGGCGCTCCGTGAGGTTCGTAGCGCGCAGGATAGGACTTCGCCGCTGCGCGAAAATTCCCTATTCTCGCGCCATGGCTGATCGAAATCGCACAGGGGCGCACGGAGGCGGGATCGACTGGGAGGACGCCCGCTTCTTCGTCGCGCTGGCGCGGCATGCCAGCCTGTCCGCCACCGCGCGGGCGCTGGGGGTGAACCACGCCACGGTGGCCCGCCGCATCGCCGCGCTCGAACGTACGCTGGGCGAGCGCCTGTTCGAGCGCCGGGCCGACGGCTATGCCCTCACCCCCGCCGGCGCCGCGGTGCTCGATGCGGCCGACGCCATGGAGAAGGCGGCCCGGCGGCTCGCCCGCGGCGGCAGCGCGCGGCCGCTGGAGGGGCTGGTGCGGGTGAGCGTCATTCCCAGCCTCGCCGATGCCTTCCTGGTGCCGCGGCTCGGCGCGCTGGCGGCGCGCCATCCGGGCATCGACCTGGAGATCCTCTCCGACCGCCGGCTCGCCAGCCTCGCCCGGCGGGAGACCGACATCGCCCTGCGCCTCGGCCCGCCGCGCGACGGTGACGTGCTGGCGCGGCGGCTGGTGTCGGTGGGCTTCGGCTTCTACGGCGCGCCGGACTGGCCCGCGCGCCTCGCGGCCGGGGAGGTTCCGGCATTCGCGGGGTTCGACGAGGCCAACGCCCATCTGCCCGAGGCGGCATGGCTCGCCCGCCACTATCCGGGCGCGCGGCTGCGCCTGCGCGCCAACACCCAGCTGACGCAGGCGCTTGCGGCCCGCGCCGGAGCGGTGGTGGCGCTGGTTCCCCATTTCGTGGCCCGGCAGGCGGGCGGCCTCGTGCAACTGGCGCTCGGGCCCGCGCCGCCGGCCCGCGATCTCTGCCTCGTCACCAACCGCCTCGCCACCGATGACCGCGCCGTCGCGGCGGTGCGTGACGCGCTGACCGGGCTGTTCGCGACGGAAGCGCGGCTGTTCGAAGCGCCGGAGTGATCCGGGAGCCACCCGGCTGATACCGACGCAGACGGCGCGTGGACCGGATGGGACGGGACAGCTCGCCCGCAGGGTCGCGCGGCGGCCCGACGCTCGGGCTCGGTCCGCGGCCTGCACCAGCCCCTGCTGCGCGGCGGCGGTCGATCCGAGCGTGCTGCGGCCGTTGTCTGCGGGGGCGCCATCGCGTAGTGGCGCGGGCAGGTGGCTGGGCGGCTGGTCGGTTGGCTGCCCGGCATGTCCGCGCCAAAGAGCCCTTACCGCGTACGGCTTTCCTCCGCCTGTGCTGGGCGCCTTCCGAGCGCGGATGCGCCGGGGGGGAATGCGCCGGCTTCCATGCGCAGTGGCCGCGCGAGGCGGGCATCGATCCGGTACCGTGCGTGCGCTGCCCGTTTTTCCGCCCGTCGACCGCGATCGGACGGGCGGGTGTCGGCGCGGGCGCGCGAGGGGCAGGGGATCCACAAGGCCGGTTCCGGGGGCGGGATCCGACCCGCCGACTTGAGCCGGCGCCCCGCGCGCCTATCTGAAGGCGGGGCGCAGCAGCAGGCGGGGTTCATGGTCCATCTCTCCATTCTCGATCTCGTGCGCGTCCGGCAGGGCTCCGACGCGCGGCAGTCCCTCGACAACGCGCGCGATCTCGCGGCCCACGCGGAAGGCTGGGGCTACCGGCGCTTCTGGGTGGCCGAGCATCACAACATGCAGGGCATCGCCAGCGCCGCGACTTCGGTGGTGATCGCCCATATCGCGGCGGGCACGCGCCATATCCGGGTCGGCGCCGGCGGCATCATGCTGCCCAACCACGCGCCCATGGTGATCGCCGAGCAGTTCGGCACGCTGGCCCACCTGTTTCCCGGCCGCATCGACCTCGGCCTCGGCCGCGCGCCCGGCACCGATCAGGCCACCATGCGCGCGCTGCGCCGCTCGCTCGACAATTCCGACAATTTCCCCCGCGACGTGCTGGAGCTGCAGGCCTATCTGGCCGACGCGCAGCCGGGCCAGACGCTGTTCGCGGTGCCGGCCACCGGCACCCGCGTGCCGCTGTGGATCCTCGGGTCGAGCACCTATGGCGCGCAGCTGGCGGCGGCGCTGGGGCTGCCGTATGCGTTCGCCTCGCACTTCGCGCCGGCCGACCTGCTCGAGGCCCTCGACGTCTACCGCCACCGCTTCCAGCCCTCCGCGGTGCTGGACAAGCCCTATGCCATGGCCGGCATCAACGTGATCGCAGCCGACAGCGATGCCGAGGCGCGCCGCCTCGCCACCACCCAGCAGATGTCGTTCGCCGACATCTTCCGGGGCGCGCGGGGCCTCAGCAAGCCGCCGATCGACGATATCGAGACCTACTGGAGCCCCATGGAGAAGGCGCAGGCCGGGCGCATGCTGGCGCGCAGCGTCGTCGGCGGCCCGCAGACGGTGCGGGCCGGGCTGGAGGCGTTCGTGGCGGAAACCGGCGTGGACGAGGTGATGGTGGTGTCCGACGTGTTCGACCACGACCTGCGCCTGAAGTCCTACCGGCTCATCTCCGAGGCGCTGCCCCACGCGGCCGACTGGCAGACCAGCGCCGCCTGAGGCCGGCTCACGCGGCGAGCGCGGCGTCGAGGGTGATCTCGGCCCGCAGCACGCGGGAGAGCGGGCAATTGGCCTTGGCCTTGCCCGCAAGCTCCGCGAACTGCTCCGGCGTCGCGCCCGGCACCTCGCCCTCCAGCACCAGATCGACGCGGGTGATGGTGTAGCCCGCGTCGGTCTTGTCCAGCGACACCTTGGCGGAGGTCGAGAGGCGGGTGGCGGTCAGCCCCGCCTCGCCCAGCACCAGCGAGAGGGCCATGGTGAAGCAGGCGGCATGGGCGGCGCCGAGCAGTTCTTCCGGATTGGAGCCGCGCTGCCCCTCGAACCGGCTGGAAAAGCCATAGGGGTAGGCGGCGAGGGCGCCGCTCTCGGTGGAGATCTTGCCCCTGCCGTCGCGGATGCCGCCGCTCCATTCGGCCGAGCCGGTGCGGATGATGGCCATGACCCGTCTCCTGCGGGGCTCGCCCCCGCGTGCGGCCGGCGCCAGCGCGCGGCCCCGCCGTCAACGCCGCAGGGCGTCGGACGGTTCGCCTGCTTCCGGCATTTCGTGGCGCGCACGGCATCATTTTCACGCCGCCGGACGCTTCGCGCCGCGCCGGCACGCCTCTATAAGGCGCGAGCCGCGCGCCCGCGGACCCCATTTTCGGATTTCGAGGACATGAGCTCCATCCTGGCCGGCCTGCTTTCCCTCATCGCCATCTGCGGCGGAGCCATGCTCGGGCTGTGGCTGGCGCCGCGCCTGCCGGAGCATCACCTGACCGGCGAGACCGGGACGGCGGTGTCGGTGTCCATGGCGGTGGTCGGCACGCTGGCGGCGCTGGTGCTGGGGCTGATGGTGAACTCGGCCAGCGCCTCCTTCAGCGCCCGCACCACCGCCATCGAGGCGCTGGCGGCGGACATCATCAAGCTCAACCGGGTGCTGCTCTCCTATGGCGCCGACACCGCGGAGATCCGCGAGGCGCTGGCGGTCTACGCCCGCAACAAGGCGGACGAGCTCTCCCGCCCCGCCCCCGACACCGACGAGGTGGGCCTGACCACCCTGCACGAGGTGGAGGCCATCAACGAGCAGGTGCTGCGCCTCGAGCCGAAGACCGACCGCGAGCGCCATATCCAGGCGCGCGCCCTCAGCCTGCTGGAAAACATGGTGGATGCGCGCTGGTCGCTGGTGGAGAAATCCAAGATGGTGATGCCGGCGCCGTTCTTCGTGCTGCTGGTGGCGTGGCTGTCGCTGCTGTTCGCCAGCTTCGGCCTGTTCGCGCCGCGCAACGCCACCGTGCTCTCCTTCCTGCTGCTGGGCGCTTCCGCCATCGCCGGCTGCGTGTTCATCATCCTGGAGCTGGGCTCGCCCTCGCAGGGGCTGATCCGGCCCTCGGCCGACCCGCTCTATCAGGTGGTGCGCGAGCTCAAGATCACCACCACGCGCCCGCCGCACGCGCCGGCCTGACCCGCGCCGGGATCCGCCGGGGGAGGCAGCGCGGTAACGCTCCGGGCGGCCTGCGCCGGCTTTTTTGCTGCGATGCCGCAACCCGGCTTGAGCCCCCGCGGCTTTCGCGCTTATCTCGCAGCGGGAGGGGCGCGCCATGCAGCACATCCAGCGGACCATCTCCACCGGGCCACGGCCCCTGCGGGTGCCGGCTTCGTCCGCCGGCGGGGCGGGGTGAGGCCGTGCGGCTCGTCTGCCTGCCCCATGCGGGGGCGTCCTCTGCCCTGTTCCGGCCGTGGAAGCTCGCGCTCTCCGGCATCGCCACCGTGGACAGCCCCGAGCTGCCCGGACGCGGCGCGCGGTTCGGCGCGCCGTTCCCGCAGCGGATCACCGAGCTGGCGGAGGACATCGCCTCCACCTTGTCCCACCGCACCGGGCCGGTGGTGCTGTACGGCCATTCCATGGGCGCGCTGCTGGCGTTCGAGACGGCGCGAGCCCTCGCCCGCCATGGGGTGCTGGTGACCGGGCTGGTGCTGTCCGGCCGCGCCGCGCCGCACCTCGACGGGCCGCCGCTCGCCCGCCACACCCTGAGCGACGCGGCGCTGGCCTCCGAGCTGCAGCGCATCGGCGGCACGTCCGACGCGGTGCTCGCCCGGCCCGACGTTCTGGCCGCCACCCTGCCGGTGATCCGCGCCGACTTCCGCATGGTGGACACCTACGCCTTCTCGCCCGGCCCGGCGCTGCCGGTGCCGGCCATCATCCTCGGCGGCACCGAGGACCCCGCCACCCCGCCGGCGAGCCTTCATGCCTGGTCCGAGCTGGTGAGCGGGCCGCTGGCGGTGGAGTTCTGGCCCGGCGGCCACTTCTTCGTGCGCGAGCAGGAGCCGCGCCTCATCGACCTGCTCCGCCGCGTGCTGCCCGCCTGGCGCGCCGGCCGGACGGCGGGCGCCTGAGCCGTGGGGGGAAGCGGCCCTCCGGTGCCGGCCCTTGCCCCGGGCGCGAGCCTCGTGGCGGTGGCGCGGGTGGACGACCTCGCCGCCGCGCCGGGTTGCCGCTTCGCCCTGCCGGATGCCGACGAGGCGCGCATCGCCCGCTTCCTGAAGGCGGAGGACAGGGACAGCCGGCGCGCGGCGTGGCGGCTCGCCCGCACGCTGCTGGGGGCGGCGCTGGAGCGCGGTCCGCGTGAGATCGCCATCATCCGCGACGGGCGCGGCCGCCCGCATGTGGAGCATGGCGGCGACATCGACTTCAACGTCAGCCATTCCGGCGCCTGGGTGGCGGTGGGCCTCGCCCGCGCCGCGCGCATCGGCGTGGACGTGGAGCGCCAGCGCACCCTGACCGACTGGCGCAGCCTCGTGCCGGGCTTTCTCGATGCGTCCTCGGCCGCCGCCTGGGCGCGCCTGCCGCCGGCGGCGCAGGTGTCCGCGGCGCTGTCGGTCTGGTGCCGGAAGGAAGCGCTGGTGAAGGCGACTGGGGAGGGGCTGGTGCTCGACCCGCGCAAGCTGCTGCTGCCGCTGGAGACGGGCGCCACCACCCTGTCCCGCGCCGGTGCCCGTTATACGGTGGCCGCGCTCCACGCCCCCATGCTGGCGCCGGACGCCGGCCTCGCCGTGGCCGTCTCCGGCGTCCAGCTCCCCCGCCTGATGACGCTGCTGCCCGAGGAAGGCTGGACCCTCTCCCCCGCCCGCCCGACCTGAGAGCGCCGCCGCCGAGAGGGGGGCGGTTCGAATGGTGCCGGGCGGAGGACCTCCGGCGCGCTGCTGCCCGTTGCGGGTCGCCGGGCAGAGAGATGGCGCCTCGAGCAGCCCGTCTGATCAGCGAAGGCCGCGACCGCCCGCCACGGCGTCAGGGCGCGGCTGTGGCGGGCAGGCCCGGTCGTCGTGTCTCCCGTCCGCTGTCGCCGGGGTCAGGGCGCTGCTGCCCGAGGAAGGCTGGACCCTCTCCCCCGCCCGACCTGAGAGCGCCGCCGCCGAAAGGGGTGCGGTTCACGGGTGGCGTAGGACCGAGCGGTGCACCTCCGGCGCGCCGCTGCCCCCTTGCGGGGCGCCGGGCAGAGAGATGGCGCCTCGAGCAGCCCGTGATCAGCGAAGGCCGTGCCGCCCGCCACGGCGGCAGGGAGCGGCTGTGGCGGGCAGGCCCGGTCGCCGTGTCTCCCGTCCGCTGTCGCCGGGTTCAGGACGCTGCTGCCCGAGGAAGGCTGGACCCTCTCCCCCGCCCGCCCGACCTGAGAGCGCCGCCGCCGAAAGGGGTGCGGTTCACGGGTGGCATGGGGCCGGGCGGTGGACTCCTGGCGCGCTGCTGCCCGTTGCGGGTCGCCGGGTAGAGAGATAGAGCCTTGAGCAGCCCGTGATCAGCGAAGGCCGCGACCGCCCGCCACGGCGGCAGGGCGCGGCTGTGGCGGGCAGGCCCGGTCGCCGTGTCTCCCGTCCGCTGTCGCCGGGTTCAGGACGCTGCTGCCCGAGGAAGGCTGGACCCTCTTCCCCGCCCGCCCTGAGAGCACAGCCGCCGAGAGGGGTGCGGTTCGAATGGGGCCGGGCGGTGGACCTCCGGCGCGCTGCTGCCCGAGGAAGGCCGGGCCCGCCCACTCCCCTCCCGGGCCGAGAGCCGCGGCCCTTGCGGGTGAGTAGACGCGGCATGTCGGTGACGTGCGGAGCGGGCGTCTGGCGTTGCTCGCAGGACGCTGCCTCGCCCGATTTGAGGCACGCCGGAAGCCGGCCGGCCCCCTCGTCCCCGGAGCCCAGAGCGGAGCCGGCGCCCTGCGCGTGAGGCTGCGCGGCTCGCCCCTCCGCAAGTCCACGAAAGTGGAAAGCCGATACCCCCGCGCGGGACACCCGCGGGTGAGGCAGAGCGCACGTGTCCTCGCGCGACGGCACGCGGGCTTCCGACGCCGACGGATGGTCCGCGTCCAAGCATCGCCGGCCGGCTCCGGGTCGCCCCGCCCGGCGTGCCGGGCTCTGTCGGCTCCAAACAGTGGCCGAGCCCCCTCCCGTCTTGCCCCGGCGGCCGCCCCGGTGGCGCAACGCCGGCGCCGCGTCCCTCGCACATTCGGGATGGGGACTGCCGCCGGTGCCGGACCTCTGCGCCGCATGGGAGGCGGGGGCGGGGTGTGCTATCTGGCGGGCGGGGGTCGTCACCGGAGTATCCGCCATCGCCGCCGAAGACCGCAGGCGCCTGATGTCCTTCCTCGCCGGCCGGCGCGCCGGCGCGCGCGGCCCGCTCACCCTCGCCTATGTCTGCGCCATCGCCTCCGGCCTGCTGGTGATCGTCCAGGCGGCGCTGGCGGCCCGGCTGATCGACCGGGTGCTGTTCGCCCATCAGCCGCTGGACACGGCGACACCGGAGATTATCGCCGTCGTCGCCGTGGTGGCGGCGCGCGCGCTCGCCGGCTTCGGCGCCGAGCGGGCGGGATTTGCGGCGGCGGTGCGCGTCATGCGCGGCCTGCGCGCCGAGCTGCTCGACCATGCGGAGCGTCTCGGCCCCGTCGGCCTCGCCGGCCTGCGGGTGGGGGAGACGGTGGCGGCGCTGTCGGCCGGTGTGCGCGCGGTGGAGCCTTATTACACGCGCTACCTGCCGGCCTCCGTCACCTCGGTGCTGCTGCCGCTGGCGATCCTCGCCGTGGTGTTCCCGCTCGACTGGGTGTCGGGCCTGATCTTCCTCGTCACCGCGCCGCTGATCCCGCTGTTCATGATCCTCATCGGCAAGGGGGCGGAGGCGCTGAACCAGCGGCAGTGGCGCGCGCTCACCCGCATGTCCGGCCATCTGCTGGACGCGGTGCAGGGCCTCGCCACGCTGAAGGCCTTCAACGCCGCCGGCCGCATGACCGCGGAGGTGGCCAGCGTGGCCGACGCCTACCGGCGCGACACCATGGGCGTGCTGCGGGTGGCGTTTCTCTCCTCGCTGGTGCTGGAATTCTTCGCCACCGTCTCCATCGCCATGGCCGCCATCTTCATCGGCTTCCGCCTGCTGTGGGGGGAAATGTCCTTCTTTCACGGCCTGTTCGTGCTGCTGCTGGCGCCGGAATTCTATCAGCCGCTCAGGGCCATGGGCGCCGCCTACCATGCCCGCATGGAGGCGATGGGGGCGGCCGAGCGGCTCATCGCCCTCGCCGAGACGCCCTCGCCCGCCGAGCCGGGCGGCACCCGGACGCTGCCCGAGCCGGAGCGGATCGCCCTCACCTTCGAGAACGTGCGGCTCGATTTCGCCGATGGCCGCCGCGCGCTCGACGGGGTGACGCTGCACGTGCCGGCCGGGGCGCGGGTGGCGCTGGTGGGTGCCTCGGGGGCGGGGAAATCCTCCCTGCTCCACCTCGCGCTCGGCTTCGCCCGGCCTTCGGCGGGGCGGGTTCTCGCCAATGGCGTGCCGCTCGGCGAGCTGGAGATGGCCGGCTGGCGCGCGCGCATCGCCTTCGCCGGCCAGCGGCCGCGCCTGTTCGCCGGCACGCTCGCCGACAATATCGCGCCGGGGGAGGATGCGCCGGATGCGGATCGCCTCGCCGGCGCCGTCGCTGCGGCCGGGCTCGGCGGGGTGGTGGCGCGGCTCGCCGGCGGGCGCGCGGATGGGGCCGGGGACGCCGCCACCGATGCCGCGGGCGTCATCGCCGCCGGGCTCGCCATGCCGATCGGCGAGGGCGGCGCCGGCCTGTCCGGCGGGGAGGCCCACCGCCTCGCCCTGGCGCGGGCCTTCTATCGCGCCGCGCCGCTGGTGCTTCTGGATGAGCCGACCGCCCATCTCGATGCCACCACTGAGCGGGAGGTGCAGGCGGCGCTGCAGCGCCTGATAGCGGGGCGCACCGCGCTGTTCGCCGTCCATCGCCTGGCGCAGGCGGACGGGGCGGATCTCGTGGCGGTGCTCGATGCCGGCCGGCTGGTGGAGTTCGGCCCGCCCGACGTGCTCCTGCGCGCCGGCGGCGCCTATGCCCGCCTGCGCGCCGCCGCCCGCGCTGAGGCATCTGCGGCCGTCGAGGTGCTGCCATGAGGATGCAATCGCCCGCCGCCTTGCCGATCAACCGGGTCGTTGCCCGGGCGGAAGCGCCGCTCCCTCCCGGCCGGGTCCGCGCCGGGCCCGCGTCCGGTGGGGACGCCTCCAGCGGGGTGTGCCGACCGTCGGCCCGAGACGCATCGCGATGGATCCTGTCATGCGCCGGCACGGTGCGGGGACGGGCCAGCTCCCGGCGCCGGACGCTCATGCCATACGTGCCCAGCGGAGATCAGCCGGCCGATGCCGTGGCGGGGGCCGGGGGGATGTGGTCTCCCACCGTTCACGGCCTGTCGCTGAATCTCTGCCATGCCGGCACGGCCCCGAGCGCGTCTTGCCCGAGGACAGATCCGTATCCCCCCTCCCGAGGCGTGGCCCCATGCCGGGAGGCGCATCAATGAAGGTGCTGCTGCGGCTGTTCGGCCTGATGCGCGGGCAGGCCGGCTGGATGGCGCTCGCGGTGCTGCTCTCGGCGACGGCGAGCCTCGGCCAGGTCGGCCTGATGGCGGCGTCCGGCTGGTTCATCACCGCCGCCGCGCTGGCCGGGGCGGCCGGCACCACCATGAACCTCTTCACCGCCTCCGCTGCCATTCGCGCGTTCGCGCTCGGCCGCACGGTGGCGCGCTATGGCGAGCGGCTGGTGGGGCATGACGCGACGCTGCGCTTCGTCGCGAGCCTGAGGCCCTGGTTCTTCGCCCGGCTGGTGCCGCTCGCCCCCGCCGCGCTGGAGGCCGAGCGCTCCGGCGACCTGCTGGCGCGGCTGCGGGGCGACATCGACCGGCTGGAATTCGCCTTCCTGCGCATCCTCTCGCCGCTGCTGGCGGGCGCGCTGACCGTGGCCGCGGCTCTGGCCGTGGCCGCCGCCTACGACGGGCGCATCGCCCTGGCCCTCGCCGGGCTGGCGCTGCTGGCGGGCGTCGGCGTGCCGATCGCGGTGCATGCGCTTTCCGCCGCGCCGGCGCGGCGGCTGTCGGGCGGCACCGGCACGCTGGAGGCGGCGCTGGTGGACCATCTGGAAGGGCGTGCGGAGCTTGCGGTGTATGATGCCGGCGGCCGCCATCGCCGGCGCGTGGATGCGGCGAGCGATGCTCTGCTCGCCGACGAGGGGCGGCTCGCCGCGCTCGCGGCCGCGTCCGGCGCGGCGGTGGGGCTGGCCGCCCAGGCGGCATTGGTGGCGGTGCTGCTGCTGGGCGCGCCGGCGGTGCTGGCGGGCAGCCTCGCCCCGGCCGACTGGCCGCTTTTGGCGCTGCTCTCCCTCGCCCTGTTCGACGCGCTGGTGCCGCTGCCGGCGGCCATGCAGGCGCTGCCGCTGACGCTGGAGAGCGCGCGCCGCATCTTCGCGCTGGTGGACCGGCCGCCGGCGGTGGCCGAGGCGGGGGGCGGGCGCTCCCTGCCCGCGCACGGGACGCTCGCCTTCCGCGGCGTGGGCCTCACCTATCCCGGCGCGGCGCGCCCGGCGCTGGCGGACATCGATCTGGAGCTGGCGCCCGGCCGGCGGGTCGCGGTGGTGGGGCCGAGCGGGTCCGGCAAGTCGAGCCTCGCCGCGCTGGCCCTGCGCTTCCGTGATCCGGACCGCGGCGTCATCGCCTTCGGCGGCGTGCCCGTGGCGGAGGCGGACCCCGAGGCGCTGCGCCGCCGCCTCGCGGTGCTGCTGCAAAAGGATCACCTGTTCGCGGCGCCAATCCTCGACAATCTGCGCATCGCCGATGCGGAAGCCGCCCCCGCGCGCTGCGAGGCGGCGTGCGCCACGGCCGGCGTCCTGCCCTTCGTCGCTGGCCTGCCGGAGGGGCTGGGCACGTTCGTGGGCGCCCACGGCGCGCAGGTCTCGGGCGGCGAGGCGCGACGGCTCGGCCTCGCCCGCGCGCTCCTGAAGGATGCGCCGGTGCTCATCCTCGACGAGCCGCTGGAGGGGCTGGACGCCCACACCGCCCGCGCGGTGATGGATGCGGTGCTGGACGCGACCGGCGACCGGGCGCTGCTGCTCATCTCGCACAGCCCGGTGGGGCTGGAGCGGATGGACGAGATCGTGCTGCTGGAGGACGGACGGGTGACAGCGCGCGGCGCTCCCGCCGAAGTGATGGCCGCGCAAGTGATGGCCACGCAAGGAATGCGCGCTCAGGGGATGCCCGCTCAAGTGACGCCTCCACTTGCGGCACGCGGCGGGGGTGATGCAAATTAAGGCATGAACAAACCTGCGCCACTGCCCCCGTCGCAGCGTTCGCCCGCAGTGCCTGCCGCCACCGAGCCGCCCTTCGCCGTGCCGCCGGCAGACAGCGCGCCCGCCATCGCGCCGCCCGCCCGCCATGCGGAGTCGCCCGGGAGGGGCCCCGCCGCTGCTTCGGCGGTCTCGGCGGGCGCGACAGAATCGGCGCAATCGGTGGTCCCGCCTCAGGTCGTGCCCGCGGCAGGTCCGGTTGCTCCTGTTGCCTCCGTGACGACGCCTCGCGCAGGATTCCCTTCCTCCGCGCACGCCGGACCCGCACCGGCCGCCAACGGTGCCGCGGCGCAGACCGCGGCCTCCGCCGAGATGCTGGAACCCGGCCCATCCCGCATGGGGATGGCGGATGCCGGCCTGTGGGCGGCATCCGGGCATTCCTCCACCCCGGAACGGGCGGCTCCTGCGACCACCGCACCCGCCGGCGACGGTGGCGCGGCGCAGACTGCGGCCTCCGCCGGCATGCCGGAGCCGCGCCAATTTCGCGCCGGGGCGGCGGATGATGGCCCCCGAGCGGCGTCTGCGCATGCTTCCACTCCCGAACGGGCGGGTCCTCCTGCGGCCCCCGCACCGGCGGTCGACGGTGCCGGGAGACAGATTGCGGCCTCCGCCGGCATGCCGGAGCTTCGCCAATTCCGCGCAGGGGCGGCGGATGATGGCCCCCGAGCGGCGTCTGCGCATGCTTCCACTCCCGAACGGGTGGGGCCTCCTGCGGCCCCCGCACCGGCGGTCGGCGGTGCCGGGAGACAGACTGGAGCGTCCGCCGGCATGCCGGAGCCCGCCCCATCCCGAGCCGGGTCCGAGGGCCCCGACCCCGGCACGCCGTCCCGGCATTCCTCCAACCCGGGTCGCCCGGCCGCCCCGCCGGCGCACTCCGGCTTCGGCTGGCGGCGGCTGGCGCTGTGGGGGTGGCAGGGGTTGGGCGGGGCGATGGCGGTCGCCGGCATGGAGGTGGCGGCGCATCTGGGAGAGACGCCGCTCGCGCTCATCCCCTTCGCCACCTCCATCGTGCTGGTGCTCGGCCTGCCGGAGACCGAGGCGGCGCAGCCGCGCGCGCTGGTGGGCGGGCATGTGATCTCGGCCGCAGTCGGCCTCGCCATGCTGGCGCTGTTCGGCCGCTCCGAGCCGGCGGCCGCGGCGGCGGTGGGGCTCGCCATGGTGGCCATGCGCACCACCCGCACCGTGCATCCGCCGGCTGCGATCAACCCCATCATCGTGGTCATGGAGGCCATGAAGCCCGGCTTCCTGCTGGCGCCGGTGCTGGTGGGGGCGCTGATGCTCGCGGGCTATGCCTGGGCCTGGCACAATCTCGCCCGGCCGCGCAGCTGGCCTTCGCGCTGGTGGTGAGCCCCGCCTCAGGCCCCGGTGCGGCGCTCGCGCTCGTCCCAGCCTCCGATCTGCTCCTCGGCCGCCGGCGTGGCGCGCGGGGTGCCGGCGAGGCGCAGGGTGCGGTCGAGCAGTACCTCGTAGATGGGTGCGCCGCCGAGCCGGTGGGCCACCAGATTGGCGGCTGGCCTTCGCGCTGGTGGTGAGCCCCCGCCTCAGGCCCCGGTGCGGCGCTCGCGCTCGTCCCAGCCGCCGATCTGCTCCTCGGCCGCCCGCGTGGCGCGCGGGGTGCCGGCGAGGCGCAGGGTGCGGTCGAGCAGTACCTCGTAGATGGGTGTGCCGCCGAGCCGGTGGGCCACCAGATTGGCGGCTGGCCTTCGCGCTGGTGGTGAGCCCCCGCCTCAGACCCCGGTGCGGCGCTCGCGCTCGTCCCAGCCTCCGATCTGCTCCTCGGCCGCCGGCGTGGCGCGCGGGGTGCCGGCGAGGCGCAGGGTTCGGTCGAGCAGCACCTCGTAGATGGGCGCGCCGCCGAGCCGGTCGGCCACCAGATTGGCGGCTGGCCTTCGCGCTGGTGGTGAGCCCCCGCCTCAGACCCCGGTGCGGCGCTCGCGCTCGTCCCAGCCGCCGATCTGCTCCTCGGCCGCCGGCGTGGCGCGCGGGGTGCCGGCGAGGCGCAGGGTGCGGTCGAGCAACACCTCGTAGATGGGCGCGCCGCCGAGCCGGTCGGCCATCAGATTGGCGGTGACGCAGGTGAGGATGACCGGCACCAGCAGGTCGTAGGCGCCGGTCAGCTCGGCCACCAGCACCATGCCCACCAGAGGCGCCCGCACCGTGGCCGAGAACAGTCCGCCCATGGCCGCGACGCCGAATGCCGCCACCGCGCCTTCCGGAAGCAGGCTCGCCGGCAGCGCCGCGCCGAGCAGGGTGGCGAACAGCACGCCCACCGCTGTGGCGAGGGCGAGAATGGGGGCGAAGATGCCGCCGGGAATGCCGGTGGAATAGCTCGCCATGGTCATGACGAAGCGGATGGCGACGATGCCCGCCAGCGTCAGCGCCGGCAGGCCGAGGCCGGGCAGGGACACTGCAAGCAGCTCGCCGCCGAAGGTCGCCTCCGGCCGCAGCACCAGCAGCGGGCCCACCGCCATGCCCACCAGCACCGGCAGCAGATAGGGCGAGACCGACAGGGCGAGCGCCCGCGCCGCGTCGAGCGAGGCCACCAGCGCCCGGTTGAACAGCACGCCCAGGCCGCCCAGCACGGCGCCGAGCGCGATGAAGGCCGGCAGGAGCAGCAGCGGCATCTGCGGCACGCTCATCCGCATGTCCGGCCCGGTGCCGCCGATGCCCTCGGCCATCACCGCGCTCGCCACCGAGGCGATGATGACGGCGCTGTAGGTGCGCAGGCCGTAGGGGAACTGGCGGCGCGTTTCCTCGATCACGAACAGGATGGCGGCCAGCGGCGCGTTGAAGGCGGCGGCGAGCCCGGCCGCGGCGCCGGCAGCCAGCAGGCCGCGCCCGTCGCGGGTGCCGAGGCCGGTGCGTTCCCACACCGCCTTGGCGATGGCCGCGCCCATGTGGATGGTAGGTCCCTCGCGGCCGGCCACGAGGCCGGAGCCGAGCGCCATCAGGCCGCCGGCGAACTTCACCGGCAGGATGCGCCGCCAGCGTATCGGGCGCAGCCCTTCGAGCGCGCCCTCGATCTCCTGCACGCCGGAGCCGGCCGCCTCGGGCGCGAACGCGCGCACCAGCGCCACCGCTCCCGCGACCATCGCCGCGGCGACCACGGACAGGACAAGGTAGAGCGCCGGACCCTCCAGCCGCGCGGCGACGAGATGCGGCCAGGCCGACACCGCATCCACCGCCGCATGGAACACCGCGCCCACCAGCCCGGACGCGAGGCCGACGCCGGCCGCGAGCGCGTAATAGGCGGCATCGCTGCGGGTCGGGGTGGCGGCGGGCGTGTCGGGCTTCACGCGGACCTCGGACGTCAGGAGAGAGCGCAACAGCGCGCCGGCAAGGATTACCGGAGCCGGCCCGCCCCCGGCAAGCGGCGGCCGGCCCGGTGGCAGGGCGCACGCCGCGGCGTCGGCCAGGGACGAGGTGGCGGCTGGACGGCAGGGGCCGCGCCCGCGCCGAGGTCCGCAGGTCACGGGCGAAGCCGCGGGCGGAAAGGTCCGCGTTGGGGCGCGGTGGCGACGCATCGGCCTGCCGGGCGCGGTGTCTTCGCGACTTGCGGCAGCTGGTCCGCCGCCGGCCGGTCCCGTCCGATGGCTGCGCGCACGCCGCTGTCGAGGCGGCGTGCGGCTGGAGGCTCCGGCCCGGTCAGGCCGGGCGGAGGATCTGCGGCGGGCCGGCGGGGCGCAGGGTGCGGGGCGCGCTCTCGCCGTGCAGGGCGAGGATGCGGTCGTGCAGGTCCGTGAGCGTGCTGCGATGGCCGATGGAGATGAAGGTGCTCTGCGGCAGGCGGGCGTGCAGTAGGCGGTAGAGCCGCTCCTCGCTCGCCTCGTCGAGGGCGGAGGTGGATTCGTCCAGCAGCAGCACCTGCGGTGTCTCCAGCAGGGCGCGGGCGATGCCCAGCCGCTGCTGCTCGCCGAGGGAAAGCTCGTGCGGCCACAGGCCTTCCGCATCGAGCCGGCCGGCGAGGTCGCCGAGGCCCACCGCCTCCAGCACCTCGGCGAGCCGCTCGCGCGGGAAATCCTCGGGCGGGCGGGGGTAGGCGAGGGCGACATCGAGCCGGCCCACCGGCACGTACGGCTTCTGCGGCAGCACCATCAGCCGGTGGTCGCCGTTGCGGGCGACGGTGCCCGAGCCATAGGGCCAGATGCCGGCGATGGCGCGCAGCAGCGTGGTCTTGCCCGTGCCCGAGGGGCCGGTGATGAGCACGCGCGCGCCGGGATCGATGCGGATCGCGTCCAGCGCCAGCAGCGGCGCGCCGCCGGGCAGGCGCACGTCCATGTCGGTGAGGGCGATGCCCTCGGCCGCGGGGGCGGTGGCGAAGGCCGCCCGCCCGTCGGACTGCACGCGGGCGATGGCGGCCTCGAAGCCGGTGAGCCGGTGCACCACCGAGGTCCACTCCGCCAGCGTCACATAGCTGGAGATGAAGAAGGAGAAGGAGCTCTGCACCGAGGAGAAGGCGCTCGCCGTCTGCATCAGCTGGCCGAGCTGGATCTGGCCGGCGAAATAGGCCGGCGAGACCACCACATAAGGGAAGATGGTGGAGATCTGGCCATAGCCTGCGGTGAACCAGGTCAGCCGCTTCTGCGCCTTCATGAGATCGACGAAATTGCCGAAGATGCGCCGGAAGCGCCCGTCGAGCTTGCGGTCCTCGGCGCCGGCGCCGTCGAGCAGGGCGATCTGCTCGCCATTCTCGCGCACCCGCACCAGGTCGACGCGGAAGTCGGCCTCGTAGCGCTGCTGGTCGAAATTGAGCTTCACCAGCGGCCGGCCGATGAGATGGGCGATGAGGGTGCCGAACGCGGCATAGATCAGCGCCGCCCAGAACAGGTAGCCGGGCACGTTCAGCTCATGGCCGAACAGGGTGAGCGGCAGCGGGCCGGAGAGGTTCCACAGGATGATGCTGAAGGAGAACAGCGACACCACCGTGCCGAGCAGCCCGACGCCCACCCCGATGGTGCGGCTGACGAACAGCTGCACGTCCTCGGCGATGCGCTGGTCCGGGTTGTCGGCGGCGTCGCCCGAGAGGCGCAGGCGGTAGTGCACATTGTCGGAGAGCCAGGCATCGAGATAGCGCTTGGTGAGCCAGCGCCGCCAGCGGATCTCCAGCCACTGCTTCAGATAGACCTGATAGACCGCCACCACGATGGCGCCGGCGGCCAGCCCGCAGAACACCAGCAGCTGGTGCTGGAACGCCGGGAAGTCCTTGTCCTGGATCGCATTGTAGAAGGCGACGTTCCACTCGTTGAGCAGGACGGTGGCGAACACCCACGCCAGCTCCAGCGCGATGACGGCGGCGAGCAGGCCGATGGCGCTCCAGCGCTCCTCGCTGCGGAAATAGGGCAGGGCAAGCCGGCGGATGTCGCCGAGCAGGGTGAGAAGGGCGCGCAAGGGCACGGCTCCGGCTGAAGGGTCCACGCCGTGCTTTGAGCCGGCGCGCATGACCGAACCATGGCCGGCGCATGAAGGATTGGAAAGGTGCCGTTGAGTGAGGGGGGCGAGGGGAAGGGAGGGGCCGGGGTTACAGACAGGATTGCGGGACCTGTCTGTAAAAGGTATCTCGTACAGACAGAGGTGACAAAAGTGTCTGTAAAGATGAAGCCGATCCCGCTTTCGCTCCAGACGCTCTATGCGGAGCTGGTTCAGCAGGTCCATGCCGTGGTGGAACGGTCGGCGTCCCTCTATCGACGGGAGACCGGCGGCGTCAGCTACATCTACGCCAAGCGGTCCGTCGGCAGGATCCGGCGCGACCTGTTCATCGGCCGGGCGGACGATCCCCAGGCGCTCGAGCGGACGACACTGATCGAGCAGGAGAACGGTGCCGCGAAGGCGCGCATCAGCCTCGTCTCCACCTTGCGCCGTGCCGGCATCCCGTCGCTGACGCAAGTTCTTTCACAGGTACTGGATGCGTGTGAGGAGGCCGGGCTCCTGCGCCAGACAGTGCTGGTGGGGACGGCGGCCTATCAATGCTATTCGGCCCCCGTGGGCCACGCGCTGCCCTCCGCCGCCATGATGACGCAGGATGCAGACCTTGCCACCGCCAGCCTCGCCATCAGCTCCGTCGATGCGGGCGAGACGCTGGAAACCGTGCTGAAGCGGGCCGATCCCACCTTCCGGCCGTTGCCGGGCCTCGACCGTGCGGCGCCGCCGTCGCACTTCCGGTCCGATGCGGGGTTCATGGTGGATCTTTTGACCCCGCAGCTGAGGCGGAGCGACCCCAATCCCATGCCGTTGCCGGCCCTGGCGGCCGGCGCCACGCCGCTCCAGCACCTCGCCTGGCTGATCGAGGCGCCCATGGACGCGGCGGTGCTTTATCGCGCCGGCATCGCCGTGCGCGTGCCGCAGCCGGCGCGGTTTGCCGTGCACAAGCTCATCGTGGCGCAGAAGCGCGGCGGCGACACCAGCAAGCGCGCCAAGGACCTGAAGCAGGCCGATGCGTTGATCGCAGCCCTGAAGGCATCCGACCCGTTCGCCCTGTCCGACGCGCTGGAGGATGCCTGCGCGCAGGGCGCGACCGGCTGGCAGCGCCCCATCGAACGCTCCCTGCACGAGCTCGGCCGCACGCCGGCCGAGCTCGTCTGAGCCGTCTCAGGCCTTCTTCACGAACTCCGTGCGCAGCACGAGGCCCTTCACCTTCTCGACCTTGCAGTCGATCTCCTCCGGGTCGCCGGTGAGGCGGATGCCCTTCACCAGCGTGCCGCGCTTCAGGGTGACGGAGGTGCCCTTGACCTTGAGGTCCTTGATCAGGGTCACGTTGTCCCCGTCCTTCAAAAGGGCGCCGTTGGCGTCGCGGACCTCCATTCAGGCCTCCTTCGCCATCTCGCGCAGGCGGAACTTCTGGATCTTGCCCGTGGAGGTCTTGGGGATCTCGTCGAACAGGATGTGGCGCGGGCACTTGTAGGCGGCGAGGTGCGCCCGGCAGTGGGCGATCAGCTCCTCGGCGGTGGCGGTCATGCCGTCGCGCAGCTCCACGAAGGCCACCGGCGTCTCGCCCCACTTCTCGTCGGGCCTGGCCACCACGGCGGCGGCGCTCACGGCCGGATGCTTGTAGAGGGCGTCCTCCACCTCGATGGAGGAGATGTTCTCGCCGCCGGAGATGATGATGTCCTTGGAGCGGTCCTTGAGCTGGACGTAGCCGTCGGGGTGCTTCACGCCGAGGTCGCCCGAGTGGAACCAGCCGCCGAAGAACGCCTTGTCGGTGGCGGTGGGGTTCTTCAGGTAGCCCTTCATCACCGTGTTGCCGCGGAACATCACCTCGCCCATGGTCTCGCCGTCGGCGGGCACCGGCTCCATGGTCTCCGGGTTCATCACGTCGAGGGCTTCGAGCGCGGCGTAGCGCACGCCCTGGCGGGCCTTCTTGATGGCGCGCTCGGCCGCGGGCAGCGTGTCCCACTCGTCGTGCCAGTCGTTCACCACCGAGGGGCCGTAGACCTCGGTGAGGCCGTAGACATGCACCACGTTGAAGCCGGCTTCCTGCATGGCGGCGAGCACCGCCTCGGGCGGCGGGGCGGCGGCGGTGATGAACTCCACCTTCCCCGGCAGGGGGCGCTTGTCCGCCTCGGGCGCGCCGAGCAGCGTCGACATGACGATGGGGGCGCCGCACATGTGCGTCACCTTATGCTCGGCGATGGCCTCGAAGATGGGCTTGGCGCGCACCTGCCGCAGGCACACGTGGGTGCCGGCCGCCAGCGTCACGGACCAGGGGAAGCACCAGCCGTTGCAGTGGAACATGGGCAGCGTCCACAGATAGACCGGATGCTTGCCGAGATTGCAGGTGACCACGTTGCCCACCGCGAGCAGGTGCGCGCCGCGGTGGTGGTAGACCACGCCCTTGGGGTCGCCGGTGGTGCCGGAGGTGTAGTTGAGGGCGATGGCGTCCCACTCGTCGTCCGGGCCCTTCCAGGCGAATTCCGGATCGCCGGAGGCGAGGAAGTCCTCGTATTCCATGGTGCCGATGCGATCGCCCGCGCCGGTGAACTCGGGATCGTCATAGTCGATCACCAGCGGCTTGTGGGTGGCCATGGCGAGCGCGGCCTTCATCACCGGCGAGAACTCGCGGTCGGTGATGAGCACCTTCGCCTCGCCGTGGTCGAGGGTGAAGGCGAGGATGGCGGCATCGAGCCGGGTGTTCAGCGAGTTCAGCACCGCGCCGACCATCGGCACGCCGTAGTGCGCCTCCAGCATGGCCGGGGTGTTGGTGAGCATCACCGCCACCGTGTCGCCCTTGCCGACGCCGGCCTTGGCGAGCGCCGAGGCGAGGCGGCGGCTGCGGGCGTAGAAGTCGCGGTAGTTGCGGGTCAGCTTGCCGTGCAGCATGGCCGTATGGTCCGGGAACACGGCGGCCGCGCGCTCCAGGAAGCCCAGCGGCGTCAGGGGCTGGTAGTTGGCTGGATTGCGGTCCAGGTGCAGGTCGTAGATGCTGCCGGCCATCTGCATTTCCCCCTTCGGAGCGAGCCTTGCCGCGGCGACCGGATTGGGGTCGTATGCGGGTCGCGAAAACTAGCCGAGGCGGCAGAGCCGGCGCAATCGGTGCGATACGCGACCAAAGGTGCAACGCGGCGCATTCCTGTGGGCAGCCGGAGCGGCCTCGCACGGGGCGCCGGACGGGGGTGCCCCGCGCGACGAAGGTCTTACGCAGATGTGCGGACTTGCGCCGTTCGCGCGCGTTTGCAGTAACCAGCCGAGAACAAGTCACGGGAGGCGTCCATGTCCGAGGTCGGAGCGAGCCGGTACGCGGAAACCTATGCCAGCTGGCGGGCGGACCCTGCCGCCTTCTGGGGTGAGGCAGCCAAGGCGCTGGAATGGTCGCGCGCGCCCGCGCAGGTGTTCGATGCGGAGGCGGGCGTCTACGGCCGCTGGTTCCCCGACGCCGCCTGCAACATCTGCCACAATGCCCTCGACCGCCACGTGGCTGCCGGCCGCGGCGACCAGGCGGCGCTGATCTATGACAGCCCGATCACCGGCACCAAGCGCACCCTTTCCTATGCCGAGATGCTCGACCAGGTGAGCACGCTCGGCGCCGTGCTCCAGGATCTCGGCGTCGGCAAGGGCGACCGGGTGCTCATCTACATGCCCATGGTGCCCGAGGCGATCGGCGCCATGCTCGCCTGCGCCCGCATCGGCGCCATCCACTCGGTGGTGTTCGGCGGCTTCGCGGCGAAAGAGCTCGCGACCCGCATCGAGGACGCCGAGCCGAAGGTGATCCTCGCCGCCTCCTGCGGCATCGAGCCGAACCGCGTGGTGCCCTACAAGCCGCTGCTCGACCTCGCCATCACCATGTCGGCGGTGAAGCCCGAGGCCTGCGTGGTGCTGCAGCGCGCCGAGGGGCCGGGCACTCTGGTGGAGGGCCGCGACCACGACTGGGCGCAGGCCTCCGCAGCCGCCAAGGCCGCCGGCAAGTCCTCCGCCTGCGTCGAGGTGGCCGCCACCGACCCGCTCTACATCCTCTACACCTCCGGCACGACCGGGAAGCCCAAGGGCGTCGTGCGCGACACCGGCGGCTACATGGTGGCGCTCGACTGGAGCATGAAGAACCTCTACGGCATCAAGCCCGGCGAGGTGTTCTGGACCGCCTCCGACATCGGCTGGGTGGTGGGCCATTCCTACATCGTCTACGGCCCGCTCATCCTCGGCGCCACGACGCTGGTGTACGAGGGCAAGCCGGTGGGCACGCCCGACGCCGGCGCCTTCTGGCGGGTGATCGAGGAGCACAAGGTGGTGGCGCTGTTCACCGCCCCCACCGCCCTGCGCGCCATCAAGAAGGAAGACCCGGACTGCACCCTGAAGGCCGGGCGCGACATGTCCGCCTTCCGCACCCTGTTCCTCGCCGGCGAGCGGGCCGATCCCGACACCGTGATCTGGGCGCAGCAGCAGCTGAACGTGCCGGTGGTGGACCACTGGTGGCAGACCGAGACCGGCTGGGCCATCGCCGCCAATCCGGTGGGGCTCGGCCTCCTGCCGGTGAAGGTGGGATCGCCCACCGTGCCCATGCCCGGCTATGACGTGCAGATCGTGGACGAGGCGGCGAAGCCCGTTCCGCCCAGCACCATGGGCTCCATCGTGGTGAAGCTGCCGCTGCCTCCCGGCTGCCTGCCCACCCTGTGGCAGCAGGACGACCGCTTCGCCGAGAGCTACCTCGCCGAATACCCCGGCTTCTACAAGACGTCCGACGCCGGCTTCATGGACGAGGACGGCTATGTCTTCGTGATGGGCCGCACCGACGACATCATCAACGTCGCCGGCCATCGCCTCTCCACCGGCGGCATGGAGGAGGTGCTCGCCTCCCATCCCGACGTGGCCGAATGCGCGGTCATCGGCGTCAAGGACGAGCTGAAGGGCGAGGTGCCCTGCGGCTTCGTGGTGCTCAAGGCCGGCGAGCGCCGCGCCCCGGACGTGATCGAGAAGGAGCTGGTGGGCCTGGTGCGCGACCGCATCGGCCCGGTGGCGGCCTTCAAGCTGGCGGTGACGGTGAACCGCCTGCCCAAGACCCGCTCGGGCAAGATCCTGCGCGGCACCATGAAGAAGATCGCCGACCATGACGAATGGTCGGTGCCGGCCACCATCGACGATGCCGGCGTGCTCGAGGAGATCGAGGGCGTGCTGAAGGAGCGCGGCATCGCCTGACGGCGACCGTCCGGCAGCGCCGGGCGCAGGAATCGAAGAGGCCGCGCCCGGCAAGGCGCGGCCTCTTTCGTTTGTGGTTCCGCTCCGGCTTTCGCAGCCCGGCCTGGCGCCCGGGCAATTCTCACGCGCGCCGGAGGTCTCCTGCCCGGATCGGCATCCCGGCCGCCTGCGGCACGGCGCCCCGGTGGCGCGGCGCGCGCGACCCGGGCGGCGCCGGTTCCGCCCTCTCGGTGCCTATGGGGAGCGCCCGCCGCCGCGGATCGGTTCGAAGCAGGTGTAGCCGATGAAGCACTGCGGATTGTCCTTCGTCGGCACCCATTCCGGGCGGGTCTCCTGGTCGTAGAGGCAGAAGCTGCGGTCGCGCACGTAGCGATCGTAGAGCGTGCGCGAGGTGGCGAGCACCGCCTGCCCGCGCTTCTGGATGAGCTGGGCGGCCTCCGCGCAGGTGAAGCTGATGCTGGGCGTCTGCGCGGCGGCGGGGCCGGCGCAGGCGAGGCCGCCGAGGAGCACGGCGGCGAGCATGGAAACGGTCTTCATGTGCGGCCTTTCATCGGGCGCGCGGGCGCGGTCGCGTCAGCGGCTGTTGTTGTTGTCGCGGGACGGCACGTAGCAGACGTAGCCCACGAAGCACTGCGGATTGTCCCGTGTCTTGATCCATTCCGGCTTGAGCTGCTCGGCGCCGGAGCAGAATCGCACCTCGCGCACGTAGCGGTCGAACAGGTTCGGCCCGGTGCCGATCACCACGGCCCCCTGCGTGGTGACGAGGTTCGCCGCCTCCGCGCAGGTCATGGAGAGGCTGTCCGGCCGCGCCTGGGCGGTGGCGGGGCCGGCGGTGAGGGCGGTGACCGTGACGAGCGTCGCCACGATTGCGCCGATCGGCGAGGGGAATCGGTAAAGTTGCATCGCACGCCTCCCTTGATGGCTGTCGGGAACCGGGAATCGAGTGTCCGACGCGGCCCATGAACGTGTCCTGAAGGCCATATTTTTACTATCCTTTTACCTTTGGCGGGCGGCGACGCAGGTGTTGCCCGGGTGCAAGACGGCTTGTGCCGTTAGGGGCGGTAACCGGCTAGGAATTCGGCCCCGGGTTGTGTTGATTTGAGGCCGGTGTGGCAAGAATGTAACGGCATTCGGGCGAGACCCCTGCTAGATAAGACGCACTGGACGAAACGACTCGTGTCTGCGTTCTGCGTACCCAACGAATTCGCCCAATCGCGTATTTACCCAAGCAAGGGGGTTAGTCATGAAGCGGTTCCTTCTCGCCACTGTCGCGCTGGCGGCGCTCTCGGCTCCGGCCGCGGCTGCTGACCTGGCGACGAAGTATCCCGTCAAGGCGGTCGCCGTTCCGGTGTTCTCCTGGACCGGTTTCTACATCGGTGCCAACGTCGGTTACGGCGGTGACTCCTTCAACTACGACGTGAACTTCGCCGGTATCCCGGTCGCCAACCTCGGCCTGACCTCTTCCGGCTTCTTCGTCGGCGGCCAGATCGGCTACAACTACCAGTTCGCCAACAACGTCGTGCTCGGCATCGAGACCGACCTGCAGTGGTCGGACATCTCCGGCAACATCGACGTCGGCGTGATCGGTCTCCCGAACGTCCTGTCGGCCGGCTCTTCGATCGACTACTTCGGCACGATCCGCGCCCGCCTCGGCTACGCGATCGACCGGTTCCTGCCCTACATCACCGGTGGTGTGGCGTACGGCAAGTCCTCGACCGACGTGTCCGTGCTCGGCTTCCCGCTGTTCTCCGACTCCTCCACCAACTGGGGTTGGACCATCGGCGCCGGCGGCGAGTTCGCCATCACCAACAACTGGACGTTCAAGGCCGAGTACCTGTACGTCGACCTCGGCACGTCCGACCTGACCGTGGCGCCGATCGCCGGCCTCACCGTCAACCAGGACAACAAGTTCCACACCTTCAAGGCTGGTGTGAACTACAAGTTCTGATCGAAGCTCGCTTCGTCGGGAAAGCCCGCTGCTTCGGCAGCGGGCTTTTTTGTTGCGTTCGGAGCGTCCACCCGTGGCGGCAGTCGCGCCTCGCGCCGGGTCGCGGGCTGCCGCTCCAGACCGCGCACACACCGCCTAAGGGCCCGCGTCGACCCCATTCGGCAGTGTCCGCCCGGCATCGTTGCCGCCGTCGGGCCCGCGTCCATCACGCCGCCATGCCGGCGGGCGCCTTGGTCCGGGCTCGTGGCGTCTCACCCGTGCCGGCTCGAAGCCCGCCGGGGCTACCGCCGCCTGCCGCCGCGCGCTAGCCTCGCGCCATGCCGGCCCCTCCCTTTGCCCGTCGAGAGCCAGAAGATGAGTGAAGACATCGCCTTCAACCGCAGCTTCGACGTGCCCGCCGGCCGGGTGGATCAGGTCTCCCCGCTGGTGCGCCGCGTGGTGGCGCCGAATCCGTCGCCCTTCACCTTCACGGGAACGTGCTCCTACATCATCGGCCGCGGCCAGGTGGCAATTCTCGATCCCGGTCCGGATGATCCGGCCCATGTGGCGGCGCTGCTCGATGCCGTGCGTGGCGAGGAGGTGACCGACATCGTCGTCACCCACACCCATCGCGATCATTCCCCTGCCGCCGCCGCCATCCAGGCCGCCACCGGCGCCCGCACGGTGGGCGAGGGGCCGCACCGCGCCGCCCGGCCGCTGGCCATCGGCGAGGTCAACCCGCTCGACGCCAGCGCCGACATGGCATTCCGTCCCGATCTCGTGATCCCCGACGGCGAAACCCTCGCCGGCCGCGGCTGGTCGCTGACGGGCATCGCCACCCCCGGCCATTGCGCCAACCACATGGCCTTCGCCCTCGCCGAGGACGACCTCGTCTTCTCGGGCGACCATGTGATGGCCTGGGCGACCTCCATCGTCGCCCCGCCGGACGGCGCCATGGGCGACTACATCCGCTCGCTCGAAAAGCTCGCGACCCGCACCGAGAGGCTGTACCTGCCGGGCCACGGCGGTCCGGTCACCGACGCGCCGGCCTTCGTGCGCGACTATCTCGATCATCGCCGCGCCCGCGAGGCCGCCATCCTGCGCGCCCTCGACCGCGACGTGGAGACCATCCCCGATCTGGTGCGCGGCATCTATATCGGCCTCGATCCGCGCCTCGTCGGCGCCGCCTCCCTCACGGTGCTCGCGCATCTGGAGCATCTGGTGGCGAGCGGGCGGGTGGTGACCGACAGCGAGATGGCCGCCATGTCCGGCCGCTTCCGCCGCGCCGCCTGATCCGGAGGCCCGGGCATGTGCGGCCGCTTCGTCCAGCACCAGCCGCCCGCCTTCTATGCCGCCGAGTTCGGTGTCGACCCGGCGCTCGCCGCCCTGCCCAACGCGCCGCCGCGCTACAATGCGGCGCCCACGCAAGACCTGATGGTGCTGCGCCGCCATCCGGAGACGGCCGTGCGCCACCTCTCGCTGCTGCGCTGGGGCCTCGTGCCCTCGTTCGCCAAGGACGCATCGGGGGGCGCGCGACTCATCAACGCGCGGGCCGAGACTGTTGCCGAAAAGCCATCCTTCCGCGCCGCCTGGCGGACCCGCCGCTGCATCGTGCCGGCGGATGGCTTCTATGAATGGGCGCGCGGTCCGCACGGGCGACAGCCGTTCTTGATCGCCCGTGCCGATACCCGGCCGCTGGCCATGGCCGGGCTCTGGGAGGGGTGGAAGGACCCGGCCACCGGCGCGTGGCTGCGCACCTTCACCATCCTCACCTGTCCCGCCGCGCCGCGGCTGCGTCCGCTCCACGAGCGCATGCCGGTGATCCTGCAGGAGCAGGACGTTACGGCATTCCTCGAGGATGCCGACCCGCGCGGGTTGCTGCGCGCGTTGCCGGATGCGGAGTTGCAGCTGTGGCCGGTCTCGCCGCGCGTGAACGGCGTGCGCGATGACGACGCCGGCCTGATCGAGCCGTTGCCGCCCCCGGAGGCAGCCGCCGCGCGGCTGCTTCTCGACCCTGCGCACCCGGCCGGAGCAGCGGGCGGATAGGGTCCGGGCCGGCGGTGCGCGGTGCCCCCCGGCCGGCGAGGGCGCAGCCATCTGCCGTGGTGCGAATGCGGTGTGTTGTAACGCTTCTCGCCCGGCCTTACGTGTGTCCGGCACTTGCAGTGCGCGGCCTTGCGGTGCGCGGCCTTGCGGTGCGCGGCCTTGGCCCATCCGCGGCGACGCCCGGCACCGGCGCGGGACCCGAGGGATGGCGCCGGCCGGGGTCATCGCACCGATTCTTCCCCGAGGGGACCGGCCGGCGGCCGCCCCCGACGGGCTGGACCTCAGCGGCGGCGGCGTTCGGCGGCGAGGTCGGCCATCAGCGATTCGATCCGCTGCGCGTTGGTGCCGAGATCGTGAATGCCGTAGCGGGCGGCCGATCGCACATCCACCCGCGCGCCCTTGGGCGTCGGGCGGATGCGGATGGAGACGTTGGAGCGGAAGCCCATGATGGGCGAGACCGCAACCGCCTCGATCTGGCCGTCGCGCCGGGTGCCGCGCGGAGGCACGGCGTCGAGGATCTGCCAGTGCCGCTTCTGCACCAGCGCCAGCACGGTGTTGAACGCCTCTTCCGGCGTGGCGGTGAGGTCCACCGGCTTGATGCCGGGATAGGCCATGCGCTGCTGCGCCGCCGCGTCCGTGCCGGCGTAGCGCAGGGCGTTGGCCTCGCGCGGGATGGCGAGCGCGAGCGCGCGGAAGCGCGGCGGGTCGGCGGGATCGGTGACGATGTCGGTGAGGCGCGGCAGCATCATGCCGCGCGCCAGCACCGCCGCCGGCCCGGCCAGCACCAGCGCGGCGATGGCGACCGCCGCCATGGCCCGGCCGATGCCGAGCCACCCCGTCTCCCAGGTGATGAAGAAGGCGACGGTGCCGAGAATGCCGGCGATCAGCGCCAGCGCCAGCCCGGTGCCGAGCGTGACGATGGCGAGCTGGAACTCCAGGAAGCCCGTGCGATAGAGCAGCGCCGCCAGCGCGACCACCGGCAGCGAAAACAGGGCGAGGCGAAAGCTCCACCGCGCCAGGGGGGAGAAGCGCTCCTCGGTATAGAGCCGGCGTCTGATCATTCCATCCGTCCGCGCGCGGGCGTGCCTTGTGGGTTAGACCGCGTTTTCGCGCGCCGGGGAAGAGGGATCGGCGCGGAACGGGGCGAGGGCGTGGGGCAGGTCGTCGATGCTGTCCACCACGAGATCTGCATCTGCGATCAGCTCGTCCACCGGCGCCGGCCCGCTGCGCACCAGGATGAAGCGCGCCCCGGCGCCCCGCGCGGCGGACAGATCGTGCGGGCTGTCGCCGATCACCGCCATGCTCGCGGGCGGATGACCGAAGCGCTCGGCGAAGGCGGAGACCATGCCGGGTCCGGGCTTGGAGCCGAAGCCGGAATCATAGCCGTGGATGGCATCGAGCAGCGGCAGCAGGCCCAGCGCCTCGGCCTGGCGGCGGGCGCCGTCCTCCCCGTCGTTGGTGACGATGCCGAGCCGGAAGCCATCCGTGTGAAGGCGCGCGAGGGTGGCGCGCGGATTGCCGATGGGAGTGAGGCTCGCGAGCCCCTCCTGCGCGAACAGCGCATCGATGAGGGCGAAGAACTCCGGCGTCGCCGGCCGGCCGATGGCGTGCGCCCAGAGCGGGCCGTAATGGGCGGAGGAGCCGGAGACCAGCGGCGAGGTGAACAGGAAGCGCTCCTCGTCCGGCAGATAGTGGCTCACCGCCTCCAGCCGCGCGAGGGCGCGGGCGTCGCCCGCCGCCAGGGTGCGCATGACAGCGCCCGCCGCCGGCCCCCATGTGCGGTCGAAATGGACGAGGGTGCCGTCCTTGTCGAAGAGCAGGGCGGAAAGTGCGTGCATGGTCGGCCCGGTGGAGCGGGCGCGGCCCGCCGGAAGGGAGAAGGCGCCGGCCATCGACCGGGCAGCCCTGCTTCTCTACTATCACGCTCCATGCGTGCGCGACGACCTTCTCCGTCCGGCTGTTTGCCGGAGACCGTTTCCGCCGGGCGCCGCCGCGCGCCGGTGTCCTCTGGCGTCTCGCCGGGCGCGCCCCTTCGTCCATACCTGCGCCCATCGCTGGGCTCGTCCCTGGGCTCGTCCCGGGGCGCATCGCTGACCGCCTCGCCGGCGGCCTGCCTTGCGGCGTCCCTCGGGCTCGGCCTGCTGGTGTCGCCGGCGCTGGCCGCGCCGCAGGAGGCGCCTCTGCCGCAGCGCAAGCCGCCGGCGGCCGCCGCCGCTCCGTTGCCGCCGGCCCGGGGCCCCGCCGGTAAGGCCATGCCCTTGCCTCCGGCCCGTCCGGCCGAGATCGAGGAGGCGCGCGAGGCAGAGGCGCAGGAAGAGGAGCAGGAGCAGCAGGCGCAGCAGGCGGAAGAGCCACCGCGCGCCGCGCCGGCGATGCGTCTCGCCGCCCGGACCGACACGCCCCCGCTGCCTGCCCGTCGCCCGCCCGGCCGGGCCATGCCGCTGCCGCCGGCGCGCCCCGCCGAGATCGAGGAGGCGCGGGAGGCCGAAGCACAGGAAGCAGAGCAGCAGGCGCAGCAGCCCTCCGGTGTTCGCCTCGCCGCCCGCACGACCGCCCCCGAGCCCGCGCCGGCCCCCGCGTTCGCCCCGTTCGCGCCACCGCCGGCCGCCGAGCCCGCGCCCGACACCGCGGCGCCCGCGGCGGAGCCCGCCGGCCTGCCGGCGGTCTGCGCGGCGCTGGTGGAGGAGGGGGCCATCCTTGCCGATCTGGACAAGAGCATTCCCCGCAAGGGCAGCTGCGGCCTTGCCGAGCCGGTGCGTCTCTCCGGCGTGCGGCTGGCGGATGGCTCCATGGTGCCGTTGAAGCCGGCCTCCATCACCAATTGCGCGGTCGCCGCGCAGATGGCTGCCTGGGTGCGCGAGGAGGTGGCGCCGGCCGCAGCCACGCTCGGCGCCGCCGTTACGGCGGTGCGGGTGGCCGCCTCCTACGACTGCCGGCCGCGCAATCGCATTCCCGGCGCACGCATGAGCGAGCACGGGCTCGGCAACGCCATCGACGTGGGCGGCATCGAGCTCGCCGACGGGCGGGTGCTGCGGGTGGAGAAAGGCGGGCTGCCGCCGCGCCTGCGCGCGGTGATGAAGGACAGCGCCTGCCGCCGGTTCACCACCGTGCTGGGGCCGGGGTCGGACGGCTACCACGAGGACCACATCCATGTGGACCTCGCCCAGCGTCGGCTCGACATCCGGCTCTGCCGCTGGAACCTGGATGCGGGAGCCCCCGTTGCCGCGCGCAAGGACAAGCCCGCGCCCGGCAAGCCCGATGGCGCCCCCACCTCCGCTCACCCGCCGGAGACGGAAACGGCGCCCACCGAAGCGGCCTCCGAGCCGGCCGGCGGCTCCGGCAGCGCCAAGCCCTGACGCGGAACGGGCGGTGTGCGCGGCATGGCCGGTCCGCTGCGGGCAAGTGCCCCTTCGGAAGGCCACGGGCGAAGATGGCACGCGACAGGCCGGAGGCGGCGCGCGCGCCGTGTCGCCGGTCCGCTTCAAACGCGGCACGAGCAAGTCCCAAGTCGTGACAATAAGCCGGCAAATGGAATGCTTCGCGCGCTTGGCCTCACTCGGTCGCGCTCGGTGTCGATGCCCCGCACGCGGGGTCACCTAAGCTACGACGCGCACCGCGGGCGTCGCCGCCCTGCCATTCAGAGCGGGCGGGACCGGGCCGATCAGCACGTTCCGTGAGCCGGCAAAGTGCGGCACCCGAACGCCGCCCACCGAATCCGCCGGCGGCGCAGCAGCGGAGCCGGCACCCGGGCCCCTCGGCCTGCCGCGTGCCCGGCTCCGGCGCCCGGCCCCGGCGCGCGGACCGCGCCGGGTCCTGCGCATTGGCATCGCCCACGAGGGCGGCGGGGCGAGCGGCACGGTGGCGCGCCGCAGGCTCGCCGGAATGCAAAAAGGCGCGGCCGGAGCCGCGCCTTTTGAACATCAGGTCCAAGCCGGAAAAGGGCTCAGAGCACCACCACCTCGGCGCCCACCGGGACGCGATTGTAGAGGTCGATCACATCCTCGTTCAGCATGCGGATGCAGCCGGAGGAGATGGCCTGGCCGATATATTCCGGCTGGTTGGTGCCGTGGATGCGGAACAGCGTGTCCTGGCTGCCCTGGTAGAGATACAGCGCGCGGGCCCCCATGGGGTTGTGCGGGCCGGGCGCCACGTAGGACGGCAGGCCGGCGATGCGCTGGTGGATCTCGGCGGTGGGGGTCCAGCTCGGCCATTCGGCCTTGCGGCCGACCTTGGCCTGACCGCGGAAGGCGAGGCTTTCCTCGCCCACCGTCACGCCGTAACGGATCGCCTTGCCGTTGGCCTCCACGTAGTAGAGGAACTTGTTGGGCGTATCCACGACGATGGTGCCGGGCTTCTTGCCCGTCGGATACTCGACGATATGCCGGGCGAACTGTCCCGACGGCTTCACATTAGGATAGGGAGCTTGCGCGAGGAGCTGCTTGTCCTTGGGCTTCAACGCCGAATCCGACGTCGGCGCATAGGTTTCAGACATGCAGCCGCTCAGCATGAGACCCGCAAGCAGAGCTCCAACAGCCCGCCACATCATATCCAGCCTCTTTTACTGTGCCCTTGTCAGACAAGGAGGAATCGATCCCGCTGGTTCTGAATTAACCCAATGTCCGCCATGCTTGAAGAGACCAGCGCCATCGACCCGGTTGCTTGTGCGAAAGCGTTGCAGAAATGCCGCACCGCGTGCCGTTTCGTCAGGTGCTTTGGAGTTTCTCAAGCATTTGGGCGCCTACTCCTCCTATGACCTTGGAGAAGTCGCATCGGCTGCACAGTTTTGACGCAGTTGAACGCCACTTCTTTAAGCGTCACGCGAAGGTGCCGCAACGTCGCTAAGTGCACCGTACAGGAGTAGGACATGTCTACCGAACAGCCCACGAAGGAGCTCAGCGCCCGGGCGGAATCGGATCTGCAGCGTCAGGCCCAGAGCAAGCAGTGGCGGGAGATCGGCATCTCCGCCGTCGCGGCTGCGGCCCAGCAGGCGAGCGAGAAGCGCACTGCCGAGGCGAAGGGCGCCAATGGCGAGAACCGGGTCGTGACCCTCAAGGACATCGACTTCCTCGCGGCCTGATCGCCGCCGCAGCCTCCCGGTCCCGGCGCGGGGCCGGCCGGGTGGTGCGTTCCCCTCGCGCCGGTGCTGGGCTAGAAGAGCCGCGCCGGCCACGCGGGGGATAAGCGGATGATCGTTGCCTACGTCTTCAGCGACGGAGCCCTCAGGGCCATTCCGGTGGCCGAGGGCCCCATTCCGGCCGAGGCGGTCTGGGTCGACCTGATCTCGCCCGTGGACGCGGACGACGCGCGCGCCGAAGCCTTCGCCGGCATCTCCGTGCCGACGCGCGAGGAGATGGGCGCCATCGAGCAGTCCAGCCGCCTCTATCTGGAGGATGGCGCGCGTTACATGACGGCCTCGCTGCTGTGCGGGGCCGACACCGAGGTGCCCGTCATGATGGCGGTCACCTTCATCCTCACCCGCGGGCGGCTCATCACGGTGCGCTACAACGAGCCGCGCGCCTTCCCGGCGGTGGCCGGGCGGCTCGGCAAGATTTGTCCGGGCGGCATCACCGGCGAGGCCATCCTCGTCGCCCTGCTGGAAGCGGTGGTGGACCGCGCCGCCGACGTGCTGGAGCAGATCGGCGTCGACGTGGAGCGCATCTCCCGCCGCATCTTCGAGCGCGGCCAGACCGGCGAGAACGCCAACCAGCGCTACCGCGCCATCCTCTCCCACATCGGCCGCAAGGAAGGGCTGGTCTCCTCCGCCCGCGAGAGCCTCGCCTCGCTGCAGCGCCTGCTGTCCTTCCTCGGCACCGCCACCGACGGCGCGGACGTGGGCAAGGACGCGCGCGCCTCCATCAAGTCCATGAGCCGCGACGTGTCCGGCCTCTCCGACTATGCGGCCTTCATCGGCGACAAGCTGCAGTTCCTGCTGGACGCCACCATCGGCATGGTGAGCCTGGAGCAGAACAACATCATCAAGATCTTCGCGGTGCTCTCGGTGGTGCTGATGCCGCCGACGCTGATCGCCTCCATCTACGGCATGAACTTCCAGAACATGCCGGAGCTGGGATGGACCTATGCCTATCCCACCGCGCTGGTGGCCATGGTGATCTCCGGCATCCTGCCCTACGTCTTCTTCAAGTGGCGCGGCTGGCTCTGACGCTGCGCCTCACACGTGCTGGCCGCCGTTGATGTGGATCTCCGCCCCGTTGAGGTAGGAGGAGGTCTCGGTGCACAGCACGTAGATGATCTTTGCCACCTCGTCGGGGGTGCCGAGCCGCTGCATGGGGATCTGCGCCACGATCTTCTCGGTGCCCGGGGAGAGGATGGCGGTGTCGATCTCCCCCGGCGCGATGGCGTTCACGCGGATGCCCCGCCGGCCGAAATCGGAGGCCATCTCCCGCGTCAGCCCCGCCAGCGCCGCCTTGGAGGTGGCGTAGGCCGCCCCGGCGAAGGGATGCACCCGCGAGCCGGCGATGGAGGTGACGTTCACCACCGAGCCCTGCGCCTTCTCCAGCTCCGCCGAGAGCCCCCGCGCCAAGATGATGGGGGCGAAGAAATTCACCTGGAACACGTCCACCCATGTCTCCAGGTCGGTGTCGAGGGTGCCGAGCCGCGCGCCGCCCTCGCCCTTGGGGGAGATGGCGGCATTGTTGACGAGGGCGTGCAGCATGCCGTCCGGCAGGCGCCGCTTCACCTCGGCGATGGCGGCCTTGGTGCTGGCGGGGCTGGAGAGGTCCACCTGAAGGTGGTCCTCCGGCCCCGCGCCCCACGGGCACTGCTCCGGGAACGGGTGGCGCGAGCAGGAGATGACGCGCCATCCGGCGGCCGAGAAGCGCTTGACGGTGGCGTGCCCGATGCCGCGCGAGGCGCCGGTGAGCAGCATGATGCGGGGCGGCGCATCTGTCCCGGTTGATGTCTCGGCGGTCATGGGAGGTCACCTTCCGGCGGAAAGGGCATGGGCCTGCCTTGCACCACCGCGCGGGCGCAAGGTCAAGGCAAGCCTCTTCGACGATACCCGGCAGACGATGCCCGGCAGACGATACCCGGTCGGAGCCGGCTCAGGGATAAAGCCGCGTGCGGGTCCAGGCGTCGCCTTCCCCGCCGCGGCGGAACACCACCCGGTCATGCAGGCGGAAGGGGCGATCATGCCAGAACTCGACGGCCACGGGCACGATGCGGAAGCCGGTCCAGTGGGGCGGGCGCGGCACCTCGCCGAGCCCATAGCGCGCGGTCGCGGAGGCCACCGCCGCCTCCAGCGCGAACCGGCCCTCCAGCGGGCGGGACTGGGTGCTGGCCCAGGCGCCGATCTGCGACAGGCGGGGGCGGGTGGCGAAATAGGCGTCGGCCTCCGCGTCGCTCACCTGCTCCACCGGGCCCCGCACGCGCACCTGCCGGCGCAGCGACTTCCAGTGGAACACCAGCGCCGCCTTGGGGGTGGCCGCGAGCTCGCGGCCCTTGGCGCTGCCGGTGTTGGTGAAGAAGACGAAGCCGCGCGCGTCCAGCCCCTTCAGCAGCACCATGCGGGCGTCCGGCAGGCCGTCCTCGTCCACGGTGGCGAGCGTCATGGCGTTGGGGTCGTTGGGCTCGCTCTTCTCGGCGTCGGCCAGCCACTCGGAAAACAGCCGGAAAGGCTCGCCGGCCTGCGTGAAATCACTGCTTGTTAAGGTGTTCTGGGCTTCCATGCTCGTGCTCGTCGTCATGTGGGAGCCCCTCGTGCCTCGCCGTTCGCGCGCCGCCTCTGCGGGTAGCTGCCAGTCCTTATATAGAAGCGCGGCCCGCGGGCGCGAAGGCCTTCGACGCATGGTCGGCGCGGGGCTTGTGGTCGCGGCCGCGACGCTGCTCGCCGGCTGCGCCTCGGTGGGCGCCATCGAGGACGAGCCCGTCATCACCGGCTCAATCCGCGCCACCCCGGCGTCCCTGAAGGAGCCGGCCGGCGAAGCGCCCAAGGGCATCACCGCCGGCGACTGGACCCAGGCCAAGCTGGCGCTCGACCAGGCGCTGGCCGCCCGCAGCCAGGACGTCTCCGTGCCGTGGGACAATCCGGAGACCGGCGCCCGCGGCACCGCCACCCCGGTGGGTGCCGCACGGGCCGGCGGGTGCCGCGATTTCATGATCTCGCTGGTGGACGGCAAGTCCGCCGATCGGTGGGTCCAGGGTGAAGCCTGCAAGGCCAAGAGCGGCACCGTGCTCTCGCAGGTGCGGGTGCTCGGACGGGCCTGATCGGCCGCCGCGACCGGCATCGCGCGCGGCGCAAGATCCGCGCCAGCGGAGCCGTTGCATTTTTCCGGGCGCGAACCACATCTTAAGGTGCGGCCGGCCGCTGAGCGCCGGCCGGCGAGGTGATTTGAATGCGTGATCCTTACGACGTCCTCGGCGTTTCCAGGACCGCCGACGAGGCCGAGATCAAGCGCGCCTACCGGCGGCTGGCGAAAAAGCTGCACCCGGACGCCAATGCGTCCGACCCCAAGGCCCAGGACCGCTTCGCGGAACTGAACACGGCCCACGAGATCCTGTCCGACAAGGAGAAGCGCGGCCAGTTCGACCGCGGCGAGATCGACGCCGAGGGCAAGCCCCGCGCGCCGGAATTCACCGGGTTCGGCGGGGGCGGCGGACGGCGCGGGCCGGGCGGCTTCTCCGGCTTCGACGGCGACACCATCTTCGAGAGCTTCTCCTTCGGCCCCGAGGGCGCGCGTCGTTCCGGCGGGCGCGGGGCGGCCGGCGGTGGCGGTGGCTTCGAGGATATCGGCGACATCTTCGGCTTCGGCCGGCAGCGGCGCTCGGCCGGCGGCGGCTTCAAGCCGCAGCCCGGCGCCGACATGGAGATCACCCTTCCCGTCTCCTTCGAGGAGGCGACCGAGGGGGCCTCCAAGCGCGTCGGCCTGCCCAACGGCAAGCAGATCGACATCAAGATCGCGCCCGGCACCCGCGAGGGGCACCGGATGCGGCTGAAGGGGCAGGGCGAGGCGAGCCCCATGGGCGGGCCCGCCGGTGACGCCTACGTCACCATCTCCTACGCGCCCCATGCCCTGTTCGAGCGCGACGGCGACGACCTGCGCCACACGGTGGACGTGCCCCTGCCCGACGCCGTGCTCGGCGCCAAGGTGCGGGTGCCCACGCTCGGCGGGGCGGTGGAGCTGGCGATCCCGGCCTGGACCTCCGGCGGGCGCACCTTCCGACTGCGGGGCAAGGGCCTGCCCAACGCCACCGGCGGGCACGGCGATCTTCTGGTGCGCACCAACATCGTGCTGCCGAAGTCGAAGGACGAGAACCTGGAAAACCTCATGAAGCAGCTGCGCGAGCAGGCGGCCTGAGCCGCCCGCCCGCCGGCGCGGCGCCGTGTCCCCGATTGGTCGGGTTTCCTCCCGCCGCAGCGCACACTAAAGTCCGCGCCGCACAACAACCGGGGAAGCGCCGATGTTTCTGGAACTGCAGAACCTCTTTTTCGAAGACCTCACCGTTGGCCGCACCGAGCGCATGTCCAAGACGGTGTCGTCCTCGGACATCGTGGGGTTCGCCGAGCTGACGGGGGACCGCAACCCCATCCACCTGTCCCAGCATTTCGCCGCCAAGACCCCGTTCGGCGGCCGCATCGCCCACGGCCTCTACACCGCCAGCCTGATCTCCGCCGTGCTCGGCACCCGCCTGCCCGGCCCCGGCGCCGTCTATATCTCCCAGACCCTGAACTTCCGTGCCCCCGTGCGCATTGACGACACGGTGGAGGTGGAGGTGCGCGTGGTGGAGCTGGTGCCCGAGCGGTTCCGCGCCCGCCTGTCCTGCTTCTGCACCGTGAAGGGCGAGGTGGTGCTCGACGGCGAGGCCTGGGTGAAGGTGCCGTCTTCCGCCACCGCCAAGGTTGCACCGGTCTGACGGCTCGGCCACGCTGCCCGCCGGCACATCCGGCGGGAGGAGCGCGGCATGTTCGAATCGGCCCAGTTTGAGCACCGGCTGGACAAGGCCGCCTTCAAGGCCCTGGAGCCCAGCCTGCGCGAGGATCTGCTGAACGCCCAGTTCCAGCTGATCGACCAGAAGCGCCGCAGCCTCATCGTGCTGATCCACGGCCCCGACGGCGCCGGCAAGGGCGCCGTCCTCAACCGTCTGTACGGCTGGCTCGACGTGCGCAAGCTGCAGACGCTGACCTTCGACATGCCCTGCGCCGAGGAGGACCGCCCGCCCTACTGGAAGTACTGGCGCGAGCTGCCCCCGTTCGGGCAGATCGGCATCATGCTCGGCTCGTGGTACCACGCGCCCCTCTGCCGCCGCGCGCTGGGGGAGATCGGACGGGGGCAGTTCCTCGCCGCCCTTCAGGAGATCCAGCGGTTCGAGGCCATGCTCCACGCGGAAGGCGTGAGCCTCCTCAAGATCTGGCTTTATCTCGATGCGGACGAGGCGCGCGCCCGCCTCAAGGGCCTGAGCAAGGGCGAGGCCGAGCGCCCGGTGGTGCGCGAATGGGCCGAGCTCGAGGGCAACGGCGCGCGCAAGCGCCTCGCGCTCGCCAGCGAGGACGCGGCCCGCGCCACCTCCACGGAGATCGCGCCCTGGCACGTGGTGCCGGCCGCCGACGGCGAGTATCGCGACGCCATGGCCGGCAGCTTGCTGCTGGAGAAGCTGCGCGCCATGGGGCAGGAGCCGGAGCCGGCCTCCCAGCCGCTCGCGCCCAACCCGACCCGAGTGCCCGGCCCTTTGCCGCCCTTCTCCATCCTCTCCACCCTCGACCTGACGAAGAGCCTGCCGGAGGAGGAGTACGACACGCGCCTTGCCGAGGCGCAGAGCCGCATCACCCGCCTCACCAATTCGGATGCCTTCCGCCGCGCCGGGCTGGTGGTGGCGTTCGAGGGCTCGGACGCGGCCGGCAAGAGCTCCACCATCATGCGCCTGCGCCGCGCGCTGGACCCGCGGCGCTTCCGCGTGCATCCCATCGCCGCCCCCACCGACGAGGAGCGCGCGCGGCCCTATCTGTGGCGCTTCTGGCGGCACATCCCCGCCCATGGGCGCACGGTCATCTTTGACCGCTCGTGGTACGGCCGGGTGCTGGTGGAGCGGGTGGAGGGCCTGTGCGGTCCGGACGACTGGGGCCGCGCCTACGGCGAGATCAACGATTTCGAGGCCCAGCTCTCGCGCGCGGGCTATGTGGTGGTGAAATTCTGGCTGGCCATCAGCGAGGCCGAGCAGGCCCGCCGCTTCGAGGAGCGCGAGACCATCGCCTACAAGCGCTTCAAGCTGACGCCGGAGGACTGGCGCAACCGCGAGAAATGGCCGCTCTACGAGGCCGCGGTGACCGAGATGGTGGACCGCACCTCCACCCGCGAGGCGCCGTGGACGCTGGTGGAGGCGGAGGACAAGCACTTCGCCCGGGTGAAGGTGCTCACCACCATCGCCGACCGGCTGGAGGCGGCGCTGGGGTGAGCCCGTCCCCCCGCGTTCACTCCGCCCCCCACACCTCGCCGGGATGGAACGCGCGGAAGCGCGTCGCCGCGATGCCGGCCGAGGCGAGCGCCTGCGCCAGCGCGCGGGGCGGGGCATCCTGCGCCTCGTCGGTGAGGCGGAAGGTGCCCCAGTGGATGCCGAGCGCCTGCTCCGCGCCGGTGTCCTCCAGGATGCGCACCGCCTCCTCCGGATTGGTGTGCTGGGGCGCCATGAACCAGCGCGGCTCATAGGCGCCGATGGGGATGAAGGCGAGGCGCGGCGGGCCGAAGTCGCGCCGCACCGCGCGGAAGATGGCGCCGGTGCCATAGCCGGTATCTCCGGCGAAATAGATCAGTCCTGCCGGCGTGCGCAGAAGAAAGCCGCCCCACAGGGCGAAGCGGCGATCGCGCACGCCCCGCGCCGACCAGTGGTTGGCGGGATGGATGATTGCCTCCACTCCGGCGCCGAGGTCGAAGCCCTCGCCCCAGTCGCCCGTGGTCACCTGGAGCCCCGGCCCGGCGCCGCGCAGCACCACCTCGTTGCCGAGCGGCGTCAGCACCCGTGGCGCGTGGGTGCGGCCGAGCCGGCGCAGGGTCGGCAGGTCGAGGTGGTCGTAGTGATTGTGCGAGAGCAGCACCCAGTGGATCGGCGGCAGGTCCTCGAAGGCGATGCCCGGCGGCGTGAAGCGCTTGGGGCCGGCGAACGGCAGCGGGCTCGCCCGTTCCGACCATACCGGGTCGGTCAGGATGTTGAGCCCCGCCACCTGGATCAGCACGCTGGCGTGCCCGACCATGGTGGCGCGGATGCCCTCGCCGACATGCGCGGGGGGCGTGTCGACGCGCGCGTGCATCGGCGGATCGGACGGCCAGACGCCGCGCTGCACCTTGCTCCGGCGCCAGCGCATCAGGTCGGCGGCGGTCTTGTCGGTGGAGGGATGGTCCGGATTGAAGAAGCGGCGGCCGTCGAAATGGTCGGTCGGCGGGCCGAGGTGATAGGGGCGGGGCGCGAGGAGGCGGGGCATTCGGGTCCTGTGGTCGGGCGGCAGGCGGCCGGCGGTCGGCGGGCGGGGCCGGGCCCTTGCGCCTTCCTGCCGCGCGGACACGGCGGGAACGTGGCGCTGCCCCGGCTTGGCTCCGGCCAGGGCCGGCCGGGCGGTGGCCTGCACGCGCCGTCGCCCGTCGTCACGCGCGTTCGACCGACGGTCCTTCCGCCGGGGTCGTTTCCGCATCGGCGAGGCGGGTCGCGACCATGACGCCCTTGTGGAACTCGGCTTCGTACGTCACCTCCTCGCCGACCCAGTCCGGCAGGGGCACGTTGACGTCGTAGCGCTCGATCTCCACCTCGGCCAGGATCACCCCCTCCAGCAGGCCGTCATAGACGTCCACCTCCCAGATGAAGCCGGCGTGCGGCACGAAGAAGCGCGTCTTCTCGAGCACGTGGTCGCAGTAATGGTCCATCATCCGCTCGGCATCCGCGCGCGGGATCTCATACTCGTACTCGGCCCGCACCCGGCCGACGCGCTTGGATTTCACCGCCAGGGTGGCGCGCTGCTCGCCGATGCGCACGCGGATCTTGGTGCCGTCCCGCCGCGCGATGAGGCCGTCACGCAGCCGCTCGCTGCGCGTCACCTGCGGCCGCCAGGCGTCGCTGACGACCTTGAACTTGCGCTCGATCTCCAGACCCATCCGATCCGTCCCGCGCCGCACGACAGCTGCCGCGACGCCGCGGAAGGGAGCGCGGTCTGCGCCGCGGGTCAAGAGCCTGATGTGGAAAGCGATGGCTGGGGCGCCTGGATCCCCAGCCGTCGCGCTCCCTTGTCGTTTCAGATCAATAAGATCAGTTGGTTATGACCCACCGATGTACTAGAATGATGTACTAGAACGAAGGGCTGTGGTGGTACGAAATGGCGCCAAGGGCGGGTTGGCTGAAGCGTAGGGTGAACGTCTGGTGGTTTCAGATCGCGGTCCCCGTGGCGGTGCAGCCCGCTGTCGGGAAGAAGATGGTTGCCGAGAACCTGAAGACGGCCGACAGGCGTCTGGCTCAGCATCTGGCGCTTGAAAGGGCGGCTCATTGGAAGCGGCAGTTCGACCTGCTCCGGGCGTCGGAGGTGGAGACACAGCCTCCCCATGTCGTCTTTGAGGAGGTGGTCCAGCGCATCAGCTGGCTCAAGCAGAAGTTCCGCGATCCCGCCGATCTGGACGAACAACTGGACCTCCTCTGGGATGGCTATGCCGATCCCGAGGCGCGCCGTCTCGGCGTGGGCGAACTGAGCGAGACCGATCCGGAGGAGGTCCATCCGGAGGTGGCGGCTGCGCTGGAAGCGATCAAAGCGGCGCGGGCGGGCGAGGTGGAGGCGTCTGCCGAGTTTCGCGCGCCGTTCTCTGATCTTTCCGCACGCTACATCGCCGACATTCAGCGGGACACGGCGAACCGTCGGACCATGCAAACCATCTCCCAGATGGAAGCCGTCTTTCGCCTGTTTCGGGACCACATCGACAACAAGCCCCTCGCCACAGTGAAGGGCAAGGTGGTCGCCGCCTTCTTCGACAAGGTGAAGCGGCTTGACCCTAACTGGGGCCGGTCGCCGGACACGAAAGGGCGGACCCTCGATCAGTTGCTCGCCTCCTATGCGAAGGCGGGCGGCAAGGTGCTCAGCAGCCGGACCCTGAACCGCTACGTCTCTTCGTTGAACGGGTTGTGGGAGTGGGCGGACAGCAGGGGGGAGGTGTCGGGCAAGAACCCCTTCTCCGGCCACTGGACCAAGGTGAAAACCCGGAGAAACGCCCACGCCCCGTGGACAGACGAGGCGCTGAAGGTGGTGCTGAGCTTGCAGTCGAACCCTGGGAGCGAGGGCAAGCCAAACCCTCTGTATTGGCTCCCCCGCATCGCCCTGCTGTCAGGAATGCGCCTGAACGAGATTTGCTCGCTGGAATGGGCGGACGTGCAAACGGCGGAGGGCGTGACCTATTTCGACATTCCCGAGGGCAAGACGGAAAGCAGCGTTCGCGTCGTGCCAGTCCATAGCGCCTTGGCCCCCTTCCTCGACCTGTGCCCCCGGTCCGGCTTCCTGTTCCCCAATCTAGTGCCGGGTGGCCCCGATAAGAAGCGCGGGTGGAACATCGGCAAGAAGTTCGGGCGGGTCACGCTCGCAGCGGTCAAGGCCGGTTCACTCACGGCCGAGCAGCGCTCCACCTTCCACGGCTTCCGCAAGAACGTCGCCCAGGCATTCGAACGCCACCGCATCGCCGAGACGGAGGCGGCTCAGATCATCGGCCACAAGAAGCCCGGCATGACCTACGGAGTGTATTCGCCGAACGGGCTCAGGATCGAGCAGAAGCAGGGGCTGGTGGAGTTGCTGAGGTTGCCCAGCGGGCCTTGAGCGAGGAATTTCCGACCGATCCGAATATTTTAAGTTTGCGCGCCCGGAAGCTAGCGGACTGATGGGCGACCATGCTTGGAGAGAGCCGTGTCGGCTTCTCCATGCAAAGTGTGACATCTTGATTTTAGGGTGGCGTCCTGCTTGCGGCAAGCGTCGCGTGTTCTATAAAGTGAAGGCCGCCTCAATTGCTTGGCGTGTGGGTGGCCTGTGCTCGTGAGTCGGGGGGCAAGTAGGTAGAATGGCTTTGCGACCTAGGCCCGTCCACGTTCTCATTGATTGGAATAGCGAGCTTCGAGCATTGTCGCGTGCTGGTGGCGGCGAAGGAGCTGAGGTTGCCCGCCGAGCGCTTAAGATAATCTGCCGTCGTGTCGGCAAGTGGCTTCATGGCGAGGCAAAAGACGAGGCATTTTTCCTATTTTTGCGAGTCTACCACGGTTGGCGCAAGGGCTTTCAACCGACAGGGCGACGAATGGCGTTGGAGGCTGCAAGAGTTTATAATCCGGACAACCCTGAGGACCGCGGGCTTAGCGAGTATTCTCCGCGTCCATCTCAAGTATTGAGGGAGTTGGAGTTCGGAGATCGACTTTTGGGCGCGAGGGATGTTAGGCTCTGTGGGGTGCGTCGGGATCATCACCTGCCTAGCACTTTTCAAAAAAATCCAGCCGGAGTCCTTGGGGAGAAAATGGTGGATACGGCTTTGGTTTCTGATCTGCTCTATCTTGCTTTCGAGGATGATGGCAGCTGGCTTGTTGTCGTGGGCCAAGATGCAGATCTTGTCCCGGGCGTTCTCACCGCGGAAGGGCTGCTGCATGGCACAAATCGCCGTGTGATTTTCCTTGCTCGTGGTGGTATTAACAATAGCAACCCGATGATGACGGAATTAATATGTCGTCGCTAAGCCTTTCTCACGAGGACCTCGCACCATTCGCAGACCTAGGGACATCGATCGCGATAGATGGCGATCGCTTCCTTTTGACACGGAACGGTAGTCGAATTCAGATCGAGAGGCAGGGTTCTGGTTACGCCGTTACGACCTCGGACGGTGACATCCAGTGCTACGCCAATGCCAGTGCCGTGCTCTCGGACGCCGAGTTTGCTGACCTTCGAAGGATTGCAAAAAATCAGACGGTTCTGCTCTCTCCTGAACGTATTGAGGGGCGTCCCGTCCCTGTCAAAAGTCAAATACAGTCTATCGTTGGAAGCTGTTCTATTTTTTCAACGGATGAAGATCCGTGGACCGAGCTTAGTCTGTGGTTAAGTAAACAACAGCAATCTCAGAGTCCAGATGGAACGGACCTTCTTCTAATCGATGGCCCTGCGGGCGTCGGAAAAACGACTATCGTCCGTGAGGCAGCTCTCCTGCGTGCCGAGAGATACGACGGATCGGTTCCTTTAATCCTTCAGATTGCGAGCCGCGGGCGCGTCCTCCAAAACATTTCAGACTTAATTGCATTTGCCTTGCAAGATGTCAGGTCAAATCTGACTATAAATCAATTGCTATCTCTGATGCGCCATGGGATGATTATTCTAGCTATTGATGGATTTGATGAGCTTTCCGATCCGAATGGTTTCGAAACGGCTTGGAGCGGACTGAATAATATCATAGGTGGTGTTCGTGGTCGGGCGGCATTTATCCTTGCCGGACGAGAAACGTTCGTGTCGACGGACTTAATACAGCGGCAGCTGAAGTCCTTCGATGGCACTCGCGACAGGCTCGCGGCCCTTTCCATTGGCGACCCGGACCCGAGCGCGGCGCGGGATTGGCTGCTCCGTCAGAAAGGCTGGAGCCGTGAACTGCTGAGTGGGGAGTTTGTTGAGCCAATCTTCGACGAAGGCTCCTATGCCCTCCGTCCTTTCTTCCTTGATGTGATCGCGCGAGAGCCCGATGCGCTGTCGAGCAAAGCCCTGCCCGCTCCCGACCTATTGAGCTATCTAGTTGATATTATGACGGAGAGGGAGGCTCAGAAATTTGTTGAAGTTCTCGATCCCCCGAACGGGAGCGAGGCAGCCAGCAAATACCAAATCTACGTCGGGCGTTATTTGGAAGAGCTGGCCCGCGATTTGGCTGAAAATCAATCCGAGGCAATTTCTGAGGACGCTCTTGACCTACTTGCGGCGGTCGCTGCGTACGGCCTGTTGCCTGACGATCAGGTGGCAGCTGTCGTTCAGCGCGCTCGGACTGTGGTATTTCTAGCCAATGACCTTCGTGCAGGTCATGTTCGTTTTGCCCACGAACAATTGCTGCAGCACTTTCTCGCGCGCGAAGCCCTGCGGTCGGTGGGCGATGGTGAGATCCCCCGGTATGTGCGACGTAACCTTTTTGGCCGCGAAGCCCTGGAAGTCTTTGCCAATGTGGCAATGGGGCGAGAGGAAGAGGCTGGGCGCTTTCTGTCGGCAGTTCGGGTGAACCTAGCCAAGCCCTCGCGTGACCGTACCAATACAAATCTTGCGGTACTTGGCGTTGCGGCTGCTTGTGCGACTGCGCCTGAGAATGCGGATCTGCGGATACAGGGTATCGGGATCAACGAGATGCATTTCCCATTTGCGGCGCCCAACGGAATTGCCATTCGAGATACGACTATCAGCATCTTACACGCTGCGAGCGCGGACCTTAGTCGAGTAATATTTGAGGATGGAGTTCATATCAACACGCTCGAAATTGATCGGCAAACGCTGCTTCCCGAATTTATGCCATTACCGCAGATACTCGTCCATCCTAGAGGGACGACGGCAAATAAAAGTCACATCAGAGAGATCCTTTCGCCAGACGGGGACCAACAGAAGCCAGGAGAATTTGATTGGCCGGAGGGCCTTGCTGATCTCCTGGGCCGAATTGAGAGGTACAGAACATTTTGGCTGCGCGCTAACATTGATGAAGCGGATCCGCCTGGAAGACGGATTATCACACACCCCGATTGGGCTTCAGTATATAATGCCTTGTTTGAGCTAGGTCTAATATCCGTTCAGTCCCGTCCTGCTTCCGGGGCGCCATCCGTCTTTGTGCACTTCCGCCAGAACGAGGAGCTGTTGAAAAATGCAGATCTATATCGCATATTAACGACTTAGTCGTTGACAAGTTTGTTGCCTGTATCAATCGACCAAGGAGTGGGACGTGTCTGGTATCCATGGTTTTATCATCTAGCCTGGGCGTTTAGTTGTGTGATATTTGGATCGATTAACTTCAGGGGGCCAAATATTGGCTTTTCCAAGTCATTTGATGGCGTGATGACCTTGAGCCACGATGCTCGATGGTGCTCTCCGGCGGCCTTGCTGGGTTCAAAAATTCAGTCTGATTTGCGGCGACACTGGTCCCCCCGCGCCGCAATCAGCAGCCCCCCTTCGCCCCCTCAGTATGGGAAGGCGGTAGTTTCGATCTACGCCTCACGGGGGCGTCCTTGAGCCAAATCCCATGGTCCAATAGACCCCGCCCATGCGGACGCGTCCGGTGACGCTCGCGATTGTGTCCAATAGGATAGGGCTTGACATTTTGGACAGTCCCGACTCTCATCTCTAGACCTTTTGGACACCGAAGGTCGGGAGACAGAGCACATGGGGATGTTGGTCGGTTACGCACGGACCTCCACCACCGAACAGGAGGCCGGGCTTGAAGCCCAGCGCCGCGACCTTGATGCGGCGGGCTGCGGCAAGGTGTTTGCGGAGCATGTGTCCTCGGTCGGCGAGAGGGACAGGCTGAAGCAGGCCCTGGAGTTCGTGCGGGAAGGCGACACCCTCGTCATCACCAAGATTGACAGGCTTGCGCGTTCCACCATCCACCTGTGGGAGATCGTCCGCGACCTCGACGGGAAGGGCGTGGGTCTCCGGGTGCTGAACCTCGGTGGCGAGGTGGTGGACACCAAGAGCGCGACCGGACGCTTGATCCTCACCATCTTTGCAGGTTTCGCGCAGTTCGAGCGTGAGATGATGCTGGAGCGGCAGAGGGAGGGTATCGCCAAGGCGAAGGCAGAGGGGAAATACCTCGGTCGCAAGCCCACCGCGCGGGCGAAGTCGGAAGAGGTGCTGCGGCTCCACCGAGAAGGGAAGACGCCCACGGAGATCGCTGCGGCTGTCGGGATCGGCCGGGGGAGTGTCTACCGGATCGTTCAGGGACAGGGCGCCGCCATGGGTTGAGCGACGGCATTGGCGGGCTGCGCGGGCGGCGGAGGGGTTTTTTGCCTCCTACTGCCAGACGTGCGTGTCGCGTGTGCTGTTGGTTGGGCGCAATCGGAGATTTTGTCGACCCTACTGCCCAGCATCGCGCGCGCGACCGCTCGCGGCCCCCGTCAACCCAAACGGCGCACGTTGCGGATTTGCCAGCACATGGGCAGCCCGACGCCGTGCGCAGGTGAACCCCCATGCTCGATAACGAACCTGCTGCAATCCCTGTCAACGTCTCTTGCACTGCTCTCGTACCTTGGTGTCCGCCGTCCCCGCCGCCGCCCTTGCACTTGCGAAAGATTGCCGGTCTAGAGGCAATCACGGCAGGCGCCCTTCTGCTCAAGTCGTTCCCGCCGCGTCGGTTCGTTGTCGATCCTTGGCTTCGGGAAGGAGAGACGGCCCTGATCTGGGCAGCTTCCGGTGTCGGCAAGACCATGTTGAGCCTGAGCATGGCGATGGCCATGGCGACGGGCGGCAGTGTCGGCGGATGGAGGGCCGAGAAGCCGAGCAAGGTGGTCTATATCGATGGCGAGATGCACCTTCAGGATGTCCGCGACCGAGTCGACATGCTGAAAACCACCGGCGCCGTGACCCTTGGTGCACCGGACCTGTTGGACACCAACCTCGTCTTCTTCAGCCGTCAGGCTCAGCCACGCGATGCGGTCTTTTTCGACCTCACGACCGAGGAGGGCCGCGACAGCATCCTTCGTGCTTGCGATACGCTTGGCGCCGAGGTGTTGATCCTCGACAACTTCACCACGCTCAGCGAGCAGTTGGAGGATGAGAACGCTGCGCACGCGTTCAAGAAGATCCAGCGGTTCCTGTTGCAGACGAAGCAGGCGGGGCTCACCACCATCCTCATCCACCACGCGCGGAAGGATGGGAACGCTCTGCGTGGTAGCGCCTCCATCGAAGTCACCTTCGAGGTCGTGCTGGAGTTGCGGAAGCCGAAGATCGAGCGGATGGGCGCTGCCTGCTTCTCCCCGCACTTCGGGAAGTTCAGGCAGAAGAAGGATGAGCAGCTGCTTCCTCGTCTGTGGTCGCTGACGGAGGCCGGCTGGGAGATCGACGAAGAGGTCGATCTGGATGCCGACAACGCGGCCCTGCACTGCGTGAGGTCGCTGCGGTTCGTCAGTCAGTCGGAGGTCGCCGTGCATCTCGGATTGGCGAAGGGCACCGTGAGCAAGCATCTCGCCACCGCCGTGGAGCGGAAGCTCATCAGCCGCGAGGATCTGAAGGACTGCTTTGCCAAGGCGCGGCGTCTCAGGGAGGAGGGCGTCGGGGACGATCTGGATACGATCGAGGAGGAGCAGGCCAGCACCGACGACTATTGAGGGGCCATTGGGGTGCCGAGGGAGAGCGTAGCTCCCTTCAGCAGGGGAATTTGGGGGGCGCGCCTCCGTTTCCCTGTTTCCTCGTCTAGGTGAAACGAAACTCGAAACCGGGGCGTGGACCCCTCGCGTGGCGCGTTTGCGCTGGGCGGGGCGATCCGCGCCCCTGTTTTTTGGTCCGATTGATAGTCGCGCGCACGATGGCTCCGACTGAATGGCAGACGCGCGTGCGCTCAGAGTCGCAAGACGCCCTCGCCTATTGCCCGTAAATTTACGTGAATTGTACTAGAATGATGTACTAGAACGAGGGGCGGAGTCCATTATAAGTCATTGATTTATAAGGAAAACTGGAAAGTGGCTGGGGCGCCTGGATTCGAACCAGGGAATGGGGGAATCAAAATCCCCTGCCTTACCACTTGGCTACGCCCCAACGGCGGCGGTCCATATAGCGGCGCGCCGGGCTTCTGTCCAACCAGGCGCAGAGTGCCGTTTGGTGACGGGTTGAACTCGGACCGGACGCTCTGGCACTCTCTCCGGCAAGCCGCGCCATGCTCGGCCTTTTTGGGGAGAGCCGTTCGATGACCTTGCGACATGCTGCTTTCTGCATTGCGCTCGCTGGTCTGATCCCGGGGGCTCCGGCCCTCGCCCAGAGCACCGCGCCCGCCAAACCCGGCGCCGCCGCGCCTGCCAGCACCGCCCCCGCGACAGCGGCGCCTGCCACCGGCGCGCCAGCTGCCGCGCCGACATCGTCCACTTCGGCGCGGGGCGCCCCGACGCCGGGTGCGGCGGCGCCCTCGAATGCGAAGAAGCCCACGGCGGCGGAGACCGCGCTGCACGCGCGGCAGACGGCCTGCGGCGCCGAATGGCGCGCCGCCAAGGAGGCCGGGAAGGTGCCGGCCGGCCAGACCTGGCCCAAGTTCTGGAGCGCCTGCAACAAGCGTCTCAAGGCCCAGGGGAAATAGCCGGCTGCCGCCGGCGAGCAGTGGGCGTGCGGCTTCACCGAACGAATGCCGCCGGAGGGGTCGGTCGTGGCGATCCCGTCCGGCTCCGGGCGGGCGATGGGCGGGCTGGAGCTGCGCCCAGGCACGGCTGCGGGGCCGCCGCTCCCGCCCAGGACCGCGCCGCCGCCGCGTCGCGCGGCGGGTGCGACTGCGGGACTTTCGGGCGAAAACCCCCGGGGCGTCGTCGGGTGCTCAGCTGCCGGTGAAGCGGGGCGCGCGCTTCTCGGCGAAGGCGAGACGGCCCTCGCGATAGTCCGCGCTGCCGTTGGCCAGGGTGGTGGCGCGGCGGGCGTCGGCGAGCAGCGCCTGGGCCCCGCCCTCGGCGGCGCGGATGGCGAGCTTCGCCGCCTTCAGGGTGAGCGGCGCATTCTCGGCGATGCGGGCCAGCGTGCGCTCGGCCGCGGCTTCGGCTTCGGCGGCTGGCACGAGGCTGTCCACCGCGCCGATGGCGAAGGCCCGTTCGGCGGTGAGCCGCTCGGCGGTGAAGAACAGGTGGCGCGCGCCCTGGCTGCCGAACACCCGCAGCACCCGGCCCATGCCGCGCGGATCATAGCCGAGGCCGAGGCGCGCGGCGGGGATGGCGAAGAAGGCGTCGTCCGCTGCGATCCGCATGTCGCAGCTTGTCGCCAGCGCCGCGCCCGCGCCCACGCAGGCGCCCCGGATCAGCGCGATGGTTGGGAAGGCGAGGCCCTCGATGGCGGAGCAGGCGCTCTCCACCAGATCGTCATAGCTCTGGGCGCCGGAGGCATCGGAGCGGGCGGTGTCGAAATCGGAGATGTCGGCGCCGCCGGAGAAGGCAAGATCGCCCTCGCCCCGCAGCACCGCGACGCGGATATCGCCGCGCTTGGCCGCGTCGTGCGCGAACGCGCTCAGGGCGCGCCACATGGCGCTGGAGATGGCGTTGCGCCGTTCCGGATTGGTCAGAACGAGACGGGCGATCCCGCCCTCGACGGAAATGGCGATGCTGCCGGCCACGCTTGCCTCCGAGCTCTGCGGCGCCATCGCCGCCCCCTTCCGTCGTCTGTAGGCGGAACCTGCCGTGGAGGGAAGCCGCCGCGTGCGGGAGCGGGAGGGAAAGCGGGCCGACTTTGGGCGGAGCGCCGGCCGCTTCGGCAAAGCGCGGCCCTGCGCGCGGGGCCCGAAGCCGGCAGGGTGTGGCGATGGGCGGGCAGGGGCGTGGTCACCGTGCAGGGTTCCGGGGCGGCGCTAGGCGCGCCACCCCGGTCCCTACGGGCGCCGGTCAGGGCTTGGCACCCGAAGCTGAGCTTCTGCCGTGGTCGCGCGACTGCGTGAACAGCGCTTCACCCAGACGTGAATGATTGGCCTCCGCTCCTGTCTGATCCCGGAACAAAGCAGTTTCAAGAAAAAAGTGGCGCATTAATGCGAAAATCCCCGCGGATTGGTAACCGCGTCCGCGTAAGTTGCGGCCAGCCAAGGTTGTGTGGCCTTGCCGGCTCACGCGCTCCTCTTCGCTTTTCATTCCCTCCGGAACAGGAGGTTGCCAAAAAAGCCGACCACGAGACTGCCGAGTGCAACCACGAGACCGTACAGCAACCCATCACGCTGGGATAATTCTGCGATCTTCTGCTCGAATCCTGTCTTCTGCACGTCGAACGCCGACAACTGGGACGCAACCAGTACCCCGTCCTGCAGCACCTTGGCTGAAACTGTGTAGCGTCCGAGCGGTGCGATGCCGGGAATGCTCACCTCGGCGCGGAACACCCGCGGCGCCAGGAAGGTGACGCCGGCCGGGTCCTCGCGATAAAGCCCCTGCTGCCCCTGGATCCGCACGAAGGCGGCGCGAAACGGGTCGGAGGGCACCACGTCGGCGAAATCGGGTCCCACCCGCTGCAGCAGGATGTTCCGGCTGAGGCCGATCTGCTCGAGGCGCAGCGTCTCGGGGCTGGCCATGGCCTCCGCGGGCCGGCTCGTCAGCACGGCCAGGAAGGCGGGGACCTCCATGAAGGTGCGGCTGTCGGTGTTGACCCACAGGCCGAGCACCCGCGACTTGCGCCAGGTGGTGAAGGTCTCCGCCGGCCCGCGCACCGTCACCACCACATCCACCGGCCGATCGTCCGCGCCCTCAGCGACGCCGAACACCACCAGGTCGGCGCCGGTGAAGGACGAGGTGATGCGCACCTGCGGCTGCGAGACCGAAAGCACCAGGCGCTCCGCCCCGGCCGGCCTGGCGCCCGGCAGCGCCGCCATGCCGGCCAGCAGCATCCCGGCGGCAAGGCGGCATGCCCGAGGGGGCGCCGCCGCGCGGATGCGGCGCGGGCTCATCGCGGCGTCTCCTGCATGGTGACGGCGAAGGTGTCGGCAGGGCGGCTCACGAGGTCCACGCCCACCCGTGCCGCCACCGAGAGCACGAGGATGCCCAGCAGCAGGCGCAGCTGCTCCGCCTTCAGGATCTGCCCGGTGCGGGCGCCGAACTGGGCGCCCATGGTGCCGCCGATCATCATCACCAGCGCCAGCACGGCATCCACGGTGCCGTTGGCCTCGGCGTGCAGCACCGTGGCTGCGGCCATGGTCACCAGCGTCAGGACGAGCGAGGTGCCCACCGAGGTCTGGGTCGGCACGCGCAGCAGATAGATCAGCGCCGGGACCAGGATGAATCCGCCGCCGACGCCCAGCACCGCTCCCAGCAGGCCGATGGTGAAGCCGATGACCACCACCGGCAGCGCCGAGACATAGATGCGCGAGCGGCGGAAGCGGATCTTCAGCGGCAGCCGCATGAACCAGGCGCGGGTGCCCGGCCGTCGCACGATGGGGGGCTGTCCGCGCCGGGTGCGGGCGAGCGCCCGCAGGCTCTCCACCAGCATCAGGCTGCCCACGGTGCCGAGCAGCAGCGCATAGGAAATGCGGATGAACAGGTCGACCTGGCCGATCACCCGCAGCCAGAGGAACAGCAGGACGCCGGCCACCGTGCCGGTGAGGCCGCCGGCCAGCAGCACTCCCGCCAGCGGCAGGTCCACCATGCCCTTGCGCCAGTAGGACAGGGCGCCGGAGAAGGACGAGGCGGCCATGTAGGGCGACACGCTCGCCACCGCCACCGCCGGGGGCACCCCGGTGAAGATGAGCAGCGGCGTCATCAGGAACCCGCCGCCCACCCCGAACATGCCCGAGATGAAGCCCACCGCCAGCCCCATGGCGAAGATGGAGAAGATGGCGACGGGAAGCTCGGCGATGGGCAGGTAGATGGTCACGGACGAACTTTCGCTGAACGCGAGGCCTTGCGGGTGCGTATAAGGCTGGCACGGCGCCGATGAAAGGCGAAGCCGCGCCGTACCGGCTCCCTGCTACCATTGCGACGGGACCGCTGGTACGCTTAACCAAAGGTCGTTCTTGAAACTGGGATGACTCCATGGTTGCAATTCCAGCGTGCAATCTCGAGATGCAGCTGTCCGCGGCCTTGCCCACCTACGGTTTTATCGGCACCCTGCTGGATGCCCTCGACATCGCGCTTTGCCTGTTCGACGGCGAAGACCGCACGCTGGCGTGGAACGACTGCTTCCTGCGGTTCTTCCCCGAACACGCCGGGCAGGTCAGCGCGGGCGAGCCCTACCGCGAGAACCTGCGGCGGTTCTACGATTCCCGCCTCGGACCGGATGAGCGCCGCCATCTCGACCGCTACGTGGAGGAGGGCATTGCCCGCCACCGGGCGCAGTCGCGGCCGTTCGTCTTCACCCATCGCGGCCGGCGGCTGCGGGTCGCCTCCCTGCCGACGCCGGAGGGCGGGCGCCTGCGTCTGTGGCAGCGGCTGGACGGCTCGGAGACGCAGGCGGGCGGCGAGCCGGCCGTCCAGCCGTGGGATGCCTTCCCCATCGACCTTCTGGACCATATCGCCGACGGCGCCATGGTGCTGGACCAGCACGACCGGATCATCGCCACCAACGACGAGTTCCGGGTGCTCTATGACATCCCCGAAGGGCAATCCATCATCGGCTCCACCCTGCAGCAGGTCGTGCGCGATGCGTGGGCGCGGGCGGGCGAGCCGGCGCACGGGCGCGACGGGTTCGTGCAGGACAACCTGCGGTTTGCCGGCGCGCCGTTCGAGGTGGAACTGCCCGGCGGGCGCTGGCGCCGCGTGATCGCCCGGCGCACGGCGTCCGGCATCGGTTATTTCACCCACTCCGACATCACGGTGCTGAAGCGCCAGCAGGCGGAGCTGACGCGCCAGCACGCCGAGCTGGAGCGCGCGCTCGCCGATCTCTCCGCCCTTGCCGCCACCGACGGGCTTACCGGCCTCGCCAACCGTCGCGGCTTCGACGAGGCCATCGCCGCCGCCTGGCTGGATTGCGCCGCCTCCGGCGCGCCGCTCGCGGTGATCATCGTGGATCTCGATCGCTTCAAGTCGGTCAACGACCGGTTCGGCCATGCCGCCGGCGACGAGTGCCTCCGGCGCGCCGCCGCGGCCACCCGCAGCGCCGTCACCCGTCCCGGCGACCTCGCCGCGCGCCTCGGCGGGGAGGAGTTCGTCATTGTCCTGCCCAACGCGACGGAGGAGGAGGCGCTGGCCGTGGGCCAGAGCATCCGGCGCTCCATGCGCATGGAGCCGTGGTCGCAGGTCGATCCGGGCCTGAAGGCGTTGACCGTGAGCATGGGCATGTGCGCCGTGCGGTCGGTCTCCGCCCTCACCAGCGAGGAGGCGGTGCGGCTCGCCGATGACGCGCTCTACCGCGCCAAGCATGCCGGGCGCGACCGAATCGAGATTCAGCGCGCCTGAGCCCTGCGCCGGTGGGCCCGTCGCGCCTCCGCCGCCAGCGCCACCAGCAGCTCCGAGACGCCCCGCGCCAGCGCCTGCCGGCTCACGCCGGCCGGACGTCCCGACCGCCCCGGTAGGTGGACGAACAGCACCGGAGGCGCCGCCCCGGCAGGGCCGCTGGTCGCGGCCAGGGCATGGAAGTAGCTGGCATTGCAGAGATATCTCCCCGCGTCCCGCGACGCCGCGGCGGCAATGCGCCGCCGCGTCAGCGCCGCCACCCGCGCCGTGGCCCCCACCGTGGAGCGCAGGACGGAGGGGCCCGCCGCATCGAGCCGGCGACAGGCGGGATGGCGGTGCGCGGCATCCGGCACCGGGCGGGCGGCATTGACCGCCAGCATCTCGACGCACACCCGCCGCCGGCGCGCGGCCACCCCGAACAGCAGCACGCCATCGGGCCGCAGCTTCGCGAGCAGCGCGTCGAGCTGCCCGAGCGCGTCCCAGCGCGTGGGGAGAATCACCAGATGGAGCTCGGCATCCGCCAGCGCCGGCCGGCTCAGCCGCACGAGGTCGCGTGCCACGGTTGCGGACGGGTTCACCGGAACCCCCGGAAACGGACCGAACGCGCAGACGAGGAGCCGCAGCGGCCTGCCGCCAGCTGGCGGCGCGGGCGTGGCGAAAGCGCTGCCACTGAGGGGGGCATCGTCGCGCAGATGGCCCTCGGGCCGGGCGTCGTGCGGGCCAGCAGCCATGTCGTTGCCTCCCAGTCTGCGCCTCTTCCCGGGTTTCCCGACCTGCACCGTCCTACGCGCCAATGGGCCGTCGCCACGCCATGCGCCCCGGCGGGCCCAGACGGTCCCCGGGTGAGACAGGTCCGCAACGCCCCGCCCGGCGGACAGGCGGCGCTTGTCCCGTCAGGCCTGCCGCGTCACAGCCCGATCAGGCCGGCGATTTCCGCCGCCGCCAGCGCCGGCGCGAGGGTGCCCGCCGCGACGTCGCGCTCCAGCGCCGGCAGGCGGGCCTTCACCGCCGGATCGTGGGTGACGCGCTCGGCGAGGCGCTCGTTGAGGAGGGTCCACATCCAGCGCACCTGCTGGGCCTGCCGGGTGGAGGCGAAGGTGCCGGCGGCCTCGCACTTCTGCCGGTGCAGCACCACCTGCTCCCACACATCGGCGATGCCGTCGCCGGTCAGCGCGGAATAGGTGAGCACCGGCGGCGACCAGTGGGGCAGGCGGGCGCCGAGCAGGTGCAGCGCGGCGCGATATTCACCGGCGGCGGCGCGGGCACGGGGGATGTTGTCGCCGTCCGCCTTGTTCACGGCGACGATGTCGGCGAGCTCCAGCACGCCCTTCTTGATGCCCTGCAGTTCGTCGCCCGCGCCGGGCAGCATCAGCACCAGAAAAGTATCGGTGAGGTCGGCGACGGCGGTCTCGGACTGGCCCACGCCCACCGTCTCCACCAGCACCACGTCGAACCCGGCAGCCTCGCACAGGAGCATGGTCTCGCGCGTCTTGGCGGCGATGCCGCCCAGCGTGCCGCCGGAAGGCGAGGGGCGGATGAAGGCCTTCGGGTCCACCGAGAGACGCGCCATGCGGGTCTTGTCGCCGAGGATGGAGCCGCCGGTGCGGGTGGAGGAGGGGTCCACCGCCAGCACCGCCACCCTGTGGCCCTGACCGGTCAGAAAGGTGCCGAGCGCATCGATGGTGGTGGACTTGCCCACCCCCGGCACGCCGGTGATGCCGATGCGGAATGCGCCCCCGGTGCGCGGCAGCAGGGATTGCAGCAGCGCCTGCGCCCGGCGGCGGTGATCGGTGCGGCGTGATTCGACGAGCGTGATGGCCCGCGCCAGTGCCGCGCGCTCGCCATTGGCGACGCCCTGCGCCAGCTTCTCGTCGTCCTCATGCCGCTGCGTCATCGTCCGGAACCCTCCGCTCCTGTCTGCTTCTAGAGCGTTTGCGGAGGAAATGAATATGCCTTGCGGGGGACAAAGCGCCGCCCGGACAGCTGCGCCGCGTGCGGAACCGGGATCGCGGCTCGGCGTTTTGACTGCATCTGTCAAATACAGCAGAGGATGAGCCAATGAACTGGGATCGCATCGAAGGCAACTGGAAGCAGTTCACCGGCAATCTGAAGGCGCAGTGGGGCAAGCTCACCGACGATGATCTCACGGAGATCAACGGAAACCGCGAGGTTCTCGAAGGCAAGCTGCAGGAGCGCTACGGTTACGCCAAGGATGAGGTGAAGCGCCAGGTGGATACCTGGTCGACCAACATCAGGACCATGTGACGCTTTCCTCATGAATGCGCCCCACGTCCGCCGCGTGGGGCGCATTCGCGCGTCCGGAGCGCGTCAGAGCCGCACGATGCCGCTGCGATCGAGGCGCGCGAGAGCGTCCGCAGCCCGCACCCCGCCGACGGTGATGTCGGGAGCGATCTCCGTCAGCGGCACCAGCGCGAACGCCCGCTCCAGCAGGCGCGGATGGGGAATTTCCAGGTCCGGGTCCGCCACCTTCTCGGTGCCGAACAGCAGAATGTCGATGTCGATGCGCCGCGGGCCGAAACGCACCTCGTGGGGCCGGTCCCGGCCGAGCTGCCGCTCGGTATCGAGGGCGAGGGCGAGCAGCGCGCGGGCGGGAAGCGCCGTCTCCACTTCCACCACCTGGTTGAGGTAGGGCCCCTGCGGAACGGGGCCCCAGGGCGGGGTCTCGTAGAAGGCGGATCGCGCCATCACGGTGATGCCGGCCCCGGCCATCAGGTCCAGCGCCTTGTCCATGGTCGCCGCCCGCTCGCCCACGTTGGAGCCGAGGCACAGATAGGCCGTGACCTTCGCGGCGTCGGGCTGGCTCACGATGCGTCCCGGATGGCTTCGGCCACGCGGGCGGCCTGCACATGGGCCGCGACGTCATGCACGCGGATGATCTCCACCCCCGCCATGATGCCGATGACGTTGGAGGCGATGGTCCCCGGCAGGCGCTCGGCCGGGGTGGTGTCGATCACCTTGCCGATCAGCGACTTGCGCGATGTGCCCAGCAGCAGCGGCAGGCCCAGCACGCGCAGCTCGTCCAGCCGGCGCACGGCGGCAAGGTTCTGCGGAAAGGTCTTGCCGAAGCCGATGCCGGGGTCGAGCACGATGCGGTCCCGCGGCAGGCCGGCGCGGTCGGCGGCGTCCAGCGCCCGCTCGAAGAAGCCGAGCATGTCGGCGATGATGTCGAGGCTCTCGTCCACGCTCTCGCGATTGTGCATCACCACGGCGGCGGCGTCGTGATCGGCCACCACCCGCGCCATGTCGGGATCGCGGGCGAAGCCCCACACGTCGTTGACGATGGCTGCCCCGGCCGCCAGCGCGCGGCGTGCCACCTCGGCCTTGTAGGTGTCGACGGAGATGGGCACCCCCGCCTCCGCCGCCAGCGGGCCGACCACCGGGGCGATGCGTGCCCATTCGTCTTCCGCCGGCACCGGGGTGTGGCCCGGACGGGTCGATTCGCCGCCGATGTCGAGGATGTCCGCCCCTTCGGCCACCAGCCGCCGCGCATTGGCGAGCGCATCCTCCGGCGCGGCGCTGCGGCCGCCGTCCGAGAAGGAATCCGGCGTCACGTTGAGGATGCCCATGACGAGGGTGCGCGGCCCGAGCGGGACGTCGTGGCCACGGGCGAGAAGGGTGCGGGAGGGTGCTGCGGGCATGATCCGGGCCGGTTGAACGCGGGCCCCAATGAACCGCGCCCGGGCGGCCTTTGCAACAGGAGGAAGGCAGCGGAAACAGGGCCGGGCGGAGGACAGGGCCCCCGCCCGCGCCGGTTCAGGCAGTGGCGGCCACGCCCGTGCCGATGGGGCAGGAGACGCCGGTGCCGCCGAGGCCGCAATAGCCGTTGGGGTTCTTCGCCAGATACTGCTGGTGGTAGCCCTCGGCGAAGTAGAACGGGCCGAGCGGCGCGATCTCGGTGGTGATGGAGCCGAAGCCCTTCCCCTTCAGCGCCGCCTCATAGGTGGCCTTCGCTTCCTCCGCCGCCTTCAGCTGCGCGTCGTCCGCCGCGTAGATGCCCGAGCGGTACTGGGTGCCCACGTCATTGCCCTGGCGCATGCCCTGGGTCGGGTCATGTGCCTCGAAGAAGATCTTCAGCAGCGCCTCGTAGGAGACGACCGCGGGGTCATAGACCACCAGCACCGCCTCGGTATGCCCGGTGCGGCCCGAGCACACCTCCTCATAGGTGGGATTGGGCGTGTGGCCGGCCACATAGCCAACCGCGGTGGCCCACACGCCCTTGGTCTGCCAGAACTTGCGCTCCGCGCCCCAGAAGCAGCCGAGGGCGAACACCGCCGTGCGGAATCCCTGCGGGTAGGGTCCCTTCAGGGCGTGGCCGTTGACGTAATGGACCTCGGCCGTGGGCACCGGCGCGGCGCGGCCGGGCAGGGCCTCTTCGGCGGTGGGCAGGTCGAGGGACTTCTTCAGCCAGAACATGGCGGGGCTCCTCGCGCGGGCGGCCGCGGGCATCGGACCCGGGCCGGCTGTGTCGCGGTTCAAGAGGGAGGCGCCGGCTCAGGGGCCGGGCCGGACACCGGATATGGGGTGTTCCTGCCCGTTCCGCGAGAGGGAACGCCTCAGCTCACCTCGAATCGCGAACGCTCGCGCACCCGGCCGAGGCCGAGCAGCGCCAGCCCCACCACCACCAGCAGCAGGAAGGCCGGCAGCGAGAGCAGGGGCAGGATGGCGACGTTCCATACCGTCGGCAGGCTCGCCCGCCCCGAGGCCTCGATCCGCTCCAGCGTGCCGGGCGAGATGGCGAACCAGGCATCCCCGGCCGAGGTGAACAGGAGCGCGGAGGCCGCGATGGAGCGCGTCCCGTCCACGATGAGGGCGACGAAGCCGCCGGCGAGAAGCCAGAATCCGATGAAGCGGAACAGGAAGCGGATCATGGGGCGGCACGCGGCTCCTTCGCGGCTGTGACAGCTCCCCTCTTTAGGCGGGATCGGCGCGGAATGCACCCCGCCCGTGCGCGGCCGGCCGGCGGCGGGCGGGTGTTCCGGGAAAAAGCGGGCCTGCGGCCATGCCCCCTTGATGCGCGGCGCGCAGGATGCTTCCATCGTCCTATGAGCACGGGCCTTATCGAGATACGCAGGGCCAAGCCAGCTGACGCAAAGGCGATCGCGGCGGTGCACGACGCCGCCTGGCGCTCGGCCTATCGCGGGCTGATTCCGGGCCTCGAGCTGGAGCGCATGGTGGAGCGGCGCGGCCCGCGCTGGTGGGATGCCGCCATCCGGCGCGGCAGCCGCCTGTCGGTGCTGCTGGTGGGGGACGACCTCGCCGGCTATGTCAATTACGGCGGCAACCGCGCCAAGGCCCTGCCTTATGGCGGGGAGATCTACGAGATCTACCTTCACCCGCTCTATCAAGGGCTTGGCTTCGGCCAGCGGCTGTTTTCCGTGGCCCGGCGCGACCTCGCCATCGCCCGGCTGGAGGGGCTCGTGGTCTGGGCGCTCGCCGAAAACGAGAACGCCGTGGCATTCTACCAATCGCTAGGGGGGCAACCGGTCGCATCCTCAACGGAGCAGTTCGGCTCGAAAACGCTGGACAAGACCGCGTTCGCTTGGCAGCGGTAGCGCCCGCGCGGGCATTCGTCCGCGTGGAACGAAGCTTAGCTTTCCAGCGAGTGTGACATGCGCATCGATGCGATCCCGATCGGCAAGAACCCGCCCCACGATGTGAACGTGTTGATCGAGGTTCCCATCGGGGGTGAGCCGATCAAGTACGAGCTCGACAAGGCTGCCGGTACGCTGTTTGTCGATCGCTTCCTTTATACCGCCATGCGGTATCCTGGAAACTACGGCTTCATTCCCCACACCCTCTCGGGCGATGGCGACCCGTGCGACGTGCTGGTGGCCAACACCCGCGCCATCGTGGCGGGTGCGGTCATCTCGGTGCGCCCGGTGGGCGTGCTCCTGATGGAGGACGAGGCCGGCATGGACGAGAAGATCATCGCCGTGCCCTCCTCCAAGCTGACCAAGCGCTACGACAAGGTGCAGAACTACAACGACCTGCCGGAGATCACGCTCCAGCAGATCGAGCACTTCTTCGAGCACTACAAGGACCTTGAGCCCAACAAGTGGGTGAAGATCGTCGGCTGGCGCGATGCCGCCGAGGCCCAGAAGCTCATCCTCGAAGGCATCGAGCGCGCCAAGGCCGAGGGCAAGGAGGGCTGATCCAGCCCCCAAGGCATCTCCGCACGCAGCGGGCTTAAGCGGGCCCGGGGGCGTGCGGAGATGTGTTCGACGGGCTCGGGCATTTCCGCGCGCGGCGGTCGCCGCCTCGCGAGGATCATGGCGGGGCTCGGCCGGCCGTGCCGTTTCCTGTCCTGCGGCGGTTTCCTGTCTTGCGGCGTCCGGGATATTCCGTCCGCAGGGATGTTCTGGCGACGCCCCCGAGGTAGGCCGCAAGGCGACGCCGCAAGAGCCGCCGCGCTCCCAAAAGACCTCCCAAAGGCGTCTTCCATGCGCCGCGAACGGGCGCGTTTCCGGGTTCCGGCTTTGTCGCGGCAGGCTTTCCCGGCTGAGGCCTTCCCCGCTCGGGTCGCCGGCTGTCGCGGTCGCCGGAAGCGTGAGGCTGCCGCCCGCCTCAGGCCGCCACCGTCGCGGCCGCGATCAGGCGGCGGATCTCCGGCAGGCAAGACCCGCAATTCGTCCCCGCCTTGAGCTTCTCGCCCACGGCCGCCGCATCCAGCGCGCCGGACGCGATGGCGCCGAGGATGTCGTCGCGCGGCACGCCGAAGCAGGCGCACACCAGCGGCCCGCAGGCGGCGCCCGCCCCCGCCCGCCGTCCGGACAGCAGCTGCCGCCGGTCCGCGTCCGAAACCGTCTCCTCCGCCAGCAGGGCTGCAAGGCCGTCCCAGGCCGGACGGCTTTGCGCCGGCCCCACGAACACGGCAAACTCCAGCCGCCCCGCCGCGTCGAACGCCGCCGCGCGATAGACGCCGCCGGCCTCGTCCACCAGCTCCGCCAGGTCCGTGTCCGCCGCGCCCTCGGCCTGCGCGCCATCTCCGGCGCGCGCCGACCGCGCCCATTCGGCCCATGCGGCCGGCCCCGCCGTGCCCGCGACCCGCCAGCCGAAACCGCCCTCCAGCGCCACCCGCGCCCACCATGCCCCCTTCGGCAGCATCCGCCGCCGGCGTGACAGCACGAAGCCGGCCAGCGGCGCCGCGAAGGGCGCGATGGCGGCCGGCGTCGCCTTGGCGTCCGGCTGGCCGGAGAACGGGTCCGTCACCTTGTGCACCAGCGCGCCGACGCGGCCGTGGGATGAGGTGCCCGCGCTCCAGTGGATGGGGGCGAACAGGGTGCCGCGCGGCTGGCCGGCGTCGTGCCGCACCTCCAGCACCGCCGTGCCGAGGGCGGTGGACACCTGCGCCAGCGCGCCGTCCGCGAGGCCGGACACCGCCGCATCATCGGGGTGCACCGCCACGAACGGCGCGGGCACATGCGCGCCGAGGCGCGGGGCAAGGCCGGTGCGGGTCATGGTGTGCCACTGGTCGCGGATGCGGCCGGTGTTCAGCAGGAAGGGGAACGGCGCCTCGGCGCGGGCGGCGGCGACAGGCGCCGGCGCCACGAACCGCGCCTTGCGGTCCGGCGTGAAGAAGCCGCCCCGGGCGAACAGGCGCGCGGTGCCGGCGGGCGCGGCGCCGGCCGGCACCGGCCATTGCACCGGCGCCAGAGTCTCGTAAGCCGCGTCATCGAGGCCGGCGAGGCCGGAAATGTCGAAATCGCGGGTGCCGCCGTTCTCGAAGCCGGAGAGGGCGGCATGCTCGCGGAAGATGTCCGCCGGCCCGCGCCAGGCGAACGCTCCGCCATGCCCCAGCCGCTCCGCCACGCGGGCGAGCGCCCACCAGTCGGGCATGGCCTCCCCCGCGCGGGCGAGGAACGGGCGCTGGCGCGAGATGCGCCGCTCGGAATTGGTGACGGTGCCGTCCTTCTCGCCCCAGGCCGCGGCGGGCAGGAGCACATGGGGGCGGCAGGCGGCGGTATCGTTCTCGCGCACGTTCTCGGATAGGACGAACAGGTCGAGCCGTTCCAGCGCCGCCCGCACGCCGTCCGCATCGGGCAGGCTCACGGCCGGGTTGGTGCCCATCACCCACAGCGCCTTGATCTCGCCGCGGGCGATGGCGGCGAACATGTCCACCGCTTTGAGCCCCTCGCGCTCGGCCATCTGCGGCGCATCCCAGAAGCGGCGGACACGGTCCACCTCCTCCGGCGCGAAGCCCATGTGGGCGGCGAGCTGGTTGGCCAGCCCGCCCACCTCGCGCCCGCCCATGGCATTGGGCTGGCCGGTGAGGGAGAAGGGGCCCATCCCCTCCCGGCCGATGCGGCCGGTGGCGAGATGGCAGTTGAGGATGGCATTGACCTTGTCGGTGCCCGCCGCCGCCTGGTTCACCCCTTGGGAATAGCAGGTGACCACGCGCCCGGTGGCCGTGAACAGGTCGAAGAAGCGCGCCACGTCCGCCGCATCGAGCCCGCAGACGCGGGCGGTGGCGGCGGCGTCCGGCGTGGCGGCGCGGGCGGCGGCGAGGGCCGCGTCGAAACCCGTGGTGTGGTCGCGCACATAGGCGGCGTCGAAGGCCGGGCTTTGCGCCAGATGCACCAGCAGCCCGCCGAACAGGGCGGCGTCGGTGCCGTGGGCGAGGGGCAGGTGCAGGTCGGCTTCCGCCGCGGTCTCGGTGCGGCGCGGGTCGATGACGACGATCTTCGTGCCCCGCGCCTTGCGCGCCGCCTCCATGCGGCGGAACAGCACCGGATGGCACCAGGCGGCGTTGGAGCCGGTGAGCACGATGAGGTCGGCCTGTTCCAGGTCCTCATAGGCGCCGGGGACCGTATCGGAGCCGAAACCCCGCTTGTGTCCCGCCACCGAGGAGGACATGCACAGGCGCGAATTGGTGTCCACGTTGGCGGTGCCGAGGAAGCCCTTGGCCAGCTTGTTGGCGGCGTAATAATCCTCGGTCAGCAGCTGGCCGGAGAGATAGAAGGCCACCGCCTGCGGCCCGTGCTGCGCCATCACCGCGCGCAGGCCGTCCGCCACCCGGTCGAGGGCGTCGTCCCAGCCAGTGCGCACGAGCGCGCCATCCATTCCGCGCACCATGGGGTGCAGCAGGCGGGTGGAAAGGCCGATGGTCTCCCCCAGCGCCGCGCCCTTGGAGCACAGGCGGCCGAGATTGGCCGGATGTTCGCCATCGCCGGCGATGAGGGCGCCGCCCGTGCCGTCGGGCGTCGCGCGGACGCCGCAGCCGACCCCGCAATACGGGCAGGTGGACTTCACCGACGGGGGCGAGGCGAGCGGAGCGTTCATGGGCGGCCGGTCCTGCCTGAGGCGTGGTGCGGGAGCGTGAAGGGCACGGCGCGGTGCCGGCTCAATATACGTCGGCCTGATAGCGGCCGGCGGCTTTCAGCTCGGCGATGAAGCGCGCCGCCGCCTCGGCCGAAAGTCCGCCGTGCTCGGCCGCCACCGCGGTAAGGGCGGCTTCCACGTCCTTGGCCATGCGCTTGGCATCGCCGCAGATGTAGAAATGCGCGCCGCCGGAGAGCCACGCCCACAGCTCCGGGCCGGCCTCGCGGATCCTGTCCTGCACATAGACCTTGCTGGCGCCGTCGCGCGACCAGGCGGTGTCGAGCCGGGTGAGGGTGCCGCAGGTGGAAAGCTCCGCCAGCTCCTCCTCGTAGAAGAAGTCCGTGTCGCGCCGCTGGTGGCCGAAGAACAGCCAGTTGCGGCCCGGGGCGGCGGTGGCGCGACGTTCGTGCAGGAAGGAGCGGAACGGGGCGATGCCGGTGCCGGGGCCGACCATGATGACGTCCTTCGACAGGTCGGCCGGCAAGGCGAAGCCGTGCGCCTTCTGGATATAGGCCTTCATCCGCGTGCCGGGCGCGATGCGTCCGCCGAGGAAGGTTGAGGCGACGCCGAGCCTTGTGCGGCCCGACTGGTCATAGCGCACCGCATCCACCGTCAGGGTGAGCCTGCCGGGGGTGGCGACGGGACTGGAGGAGATGGAATAGAGCCGGGGCTGGAGCGGCTCCAGGCATTCCACCAGCGCCTCGGGATCGGGCCGGATACCGGGGAATTTCTCCAGCGCCGCCAGCACGTCGAGGGTTCCGGCATCTCCATCCGGGTCCTCGCCGGCGGCCAGCGCCCGGGCCTTGGCCTTGCGCTCGCCGCCCACCAGATAGGAGATGAGGGTGAACAGGGCGTCGGGCGCGGATTTGAGGCACACCTCGCGCGCCAGCACCTCCGCCAGCGTCTTGTCGGCGATGGGGAAGTCGGCCGGCGCGTGGAGCGCGGCGAGCACCGACGCCACGAGATCGGGATCATTCACCGGGAACACGCCGAAGCTGTCGCCGGCCACATAGTCTATGCCCGAGCCTTCGAGATCGAACTCGATGTGCCAGGTCTCCTTCTCCGAGCCGTCCCTGTTCAGGCGGGAGCGGCCGAGGAAGGTGACCTCGCCGGGGTTCTCGCGGGTGCCGCGCCCCGCCTCGACCGGGGCCGGGGCCGCCACGGGCGCGGCCGGGGCGGGGGCTTCCGCGGCCGGCGCCGCGCCCTCGCCGGAGAGCTGCTTGAGCATGCGCAGCGTCTCCTTGCCGCCGGGGGCGCACAGGTTCAGCTTGGTCTCGCCGCCGGAGGCGAGCGCCTTGGCATAGGTCTCGCACACATAGCCGCACTGGCCGCAATCCTGCTGCGCCATGGCCGCCATCATGCGCCGGGCGAGGGGGCGGCCCTCCGCCAGCGCCATGCGCTCGGCGAGCGGCATGGCGGGATCGTGCCAGGGCGCGCCGTCGTCCGCCTCGGCGGCGGGGGTGGCGGGCAGTTCCGGCAGCAGCGCGGCGGCATCCCCGGCGGAGAGGGCGGTGGGCGCCGCCTGGTCGGCCGAGAGGATGGCGGCGAAGAAGCCGTTCAGCCATGCGCGCTGCTCGGAGGTGAAGGGCGCGCTGTCCGGCAGCACGGGGACGAGGGGGATGCGGGTCTGGAGGCTCATGGCGGGCTCTGTGTCGGATGTCCGGGGGCGCGGGGTCAGGCGGCGTCGGCGAGCGCCTTCAGCGCGTCCGGTTCGATGCGGCGGGTGAAGGCGGCGAAGCCCTCGCCGGGGGCGCGGTGGGAAAGCCACGTCTTCATGAGGCGCTCCACCAGCGCCGGGGCGTCCTCGGCCTTCACGTCGCGATAGAGCTCGCGGGCGATGGCCGCCTCGGCGCCGAAGCCGCCGCCCACGAGGAGGTGATAGCCGTCCACCGTGTCGCCATCGTCATTGATGGCCACCCGCGCGCCGATGAGGCCGATATCGCCGATGTAATGCTGGGCGCAGGAATTGTGGCAGCCGGTGACATGGATGTTCACCGGGCCGTCGGGCTCCACCCGTCCGGCGCAATGCTCGAGGATGGCGCGTGCGGTGCCCTTGGTGTCGGCGCCGGCGAAGCGGCAGCCGCGCGAGCCGGTGCAGGCGACGATCCCGGCCTGGAGCGGCGTCGCCTCGCAGGAGAGGCCGAGGGCGACGATGGCGGCGCGGGCTTCCTCCACGTGCGCATCCGGGATGCCGGAGACCAGCAGGTTCTGCCACACGGTGAGGCGGATATCCCCGTCGCCGAGGCGGGCTGCGATGTCGGCGAGGCCGCGCATGTGGGCGACGCTCATGCGGCCCACCGGCAGGCCGACGCCGATATAGTTCAGCCCTGCCTGCTTCTGCGGATGCACGCCGAGATGGGCGAGGCGGTCGGGCTCGGCGCGGGGGAGGGCGGCTTCCGCCGGCACACGGGTGAGCGCCCGGCCGAGCTTCTTTTCGACCAGCGCGAGGAAGCCGTCGAAGCCCATGGAATCGAGCACGTATTTCAGCCGCGCCTTCTTGCGGTCGGTGCGGTCGCCGGTGTCGATGAACACCCGCACGATGGCCGCCGCCACCGCCGTCGCCTCGTCGGGGCCGACGATGACGCCGGTGTCGCGGGCGAAATCCTTGTGCCCGGTGATGCCGCCGAGCGCGAGGCGCAGCCACACGCCGGGTGCGACGCCGTAGCCGTCCACGATCTCGACCGCCTGGAAGCCGATGTCGTTGGTGTCCTCCAGCGCGCCGATGACGCCGGCGCCGTCGAACGCCACGTTGAACTTGCGCGGCAGGCCGTACATGTCGCGGGAGTTGAGGATGTAGTGGTGCCAGGCCTTCGCCAGCGGTCGGGTGTCGAGGAGCTCGCGCGGGTCGATGCCGGCGGTGGGGGTGCCGGTGACGTTGCGGATGTTGTCTGCGCCCGAGCCCTTGGCGGTCAGGCCCAGATCCACCAGCTTCTCCAGCACGGCGATGCCGTCCGTGGCCGGGATCTCGCGGATCTGCAGGTTGGCGCGGGTGGTCACGTCGCTGTAGCCGCCGCCGTGCGCCTCGGCGATGTCGGCGACGCCGCGGAACTGCCAGTGGGTGAGGATGCCGCCCGGAATGCGCAGGCGGCACATGAAGCTGTCCTGCGCCGGGGCGACATGGAACAGGCCGTGGAATTTCCAGCGGAACACGTCCGGGCCCTTGGGGAAGGCGCCGGCGCCGGCGGCCGCGCGCATGCGGTCGTAGGAATCGAGCCCCAGCTCCTCGCGCTTGCCCTTCTCCTCGGGGGAGAGCTTGCGGCCCTCGGCCTCGAACCGGGCCATGGCCTTGAGGCTGGCGGCGTCGGGGCCGGTGGGCTCGGCTGTGGCCGGCGCGGCGGGGGGCACGGCGCCGCGGGTGACCTGCACGGCCTTCGCGCCGGAGACGAAGCCTTCCAGATAGCGCTTCTGGTCGATGGAAAAATCGCCGCCCATGATGTCCTCCTCAGGCCGCCGCCGCGATCGCGTCCCGCCCGAAGACGAGGTCCGAGCGCATGGCGGTGATGGGGGTGCGGTTGGTGATGAGATCGAGGTAGAAGAGGCCGTCGGCGGTGTCGCCGAACAGCACGGCGCCGATGAGCAGGCCGTCCTTCACGATGAGCCGCCGGTAGAGGCCGAGGCCACGGTCGGTGAGGACGATGCTTTCGCTGCCCGCGCCGCCGGTCACGTCTCCGGCGGAGAGGACCGGCACGCCGGAGACCTTCAGATTGGTGGCGACCACCGAGCCCGTGTAGCGCGCATCCTCCCCCGCCAGACGGCGGGCGAGCACGCGGGCCTGCTCATAGGCCGGTGCCACGAGGCCATAGGCGAGGCCGCGATGTTCCGCGCATTCGCCGATGGCGCTGATCAGGGGATCGGACGTGGCGAGCTGATCGTCCACCACGATGCCGCGCTTCACCTCCAGCCCGGCGGCGCGGGCGAGGTCGGCATTGGGGGTGACGCCGCAGGCCACCACCACCAGATCGGCGGGGATGACGCGCCCGTCCTTGAGGGCAAGGCCGGTGGCGTGCCCCTCGCCGGTGATGGCGTCGGAATGGGCGCCGAGCAGCACCTCCACCCCACGCGCCTCGACGGCGCGCCGGAGGAAGCCGGCGGCCTCGGCATCGAGCTGGCGCTCCATCAGCCGGTCCATGAGATGGACGAGGGTGGTGCGCACGCCGGCGCCGGCGAGGCCGACCGCCGCCTCCAGCCCCAGCAGGCCGCCGCCGATGACCACGGCGCGGGTGCCCGGCACGGCGGCGGCGGCGAGCAGCGCCTCCACGTCCTTCAGGTCGCGGAAGGTGTGGACGCCCGGCAATTCCATGCCCTTCAGCGGCAGGCGGATGGGGTGGGAGCCGGTGGCCAGCACGAGGCGGGAATAGGCAAGGCGCCGGCCGTCGGAAAGCGCCACCTCGCGGCGGTCCCGGTCGATGGCGACGGCGGGGGTGCCGTACTGGAGCGTCACCCCCCGGTCGCGCCACCAGGCGGCGGGCTTCATCCGGGCTTCCTCGGCGCGCATGTGGCCGGCGAGCACCTCGGAGAGCAGCACGCGGTTATAGGCGAGATGCGGCTCCGCCCCGATCACGGCGACCGCATGGCGGCCGAGGGCGCGCTGGGTCAGCTCCTCGCAGAGCTTCGCCGCGGCCATGCCGTTGCCGATGACGAGGAGGGGCTCGCTCACGCCCGCCTCCTCACTCGGCCGGGACCTGATCCGCGGCGGCGCGGATCATGACGGAGGACAGGAGGCCGTAGGCGTCCGCCCAGGCGGCCTTGGTCTCGGGGGTGAAGTCCGGCCCGAGGCCCTGCTCCAGCGTCCACAGCAGGGCGGCCCCCACGGGGGCGTAATGCTCATCCTTCACGCCGTAGCCGACATGCTTGCGGGCGAGGTTCTCGGCGGCGGGGACGATGGAGGGCAGGTCGCGCAGGCCGGCGACGACGATGCCGAGCGTCGCCATCAGCTTCTTGCCCTGCTCCTTCATGTCGCCCCTGAACATGGGCTTCACTTCGGGCGCGATCTCGAACAGCCGGCCGTAGAACAGGCCGGCGGCGGTGTCGGCGATGGGAACGACCTTGCGGAACGAATCCTGGATGAGATCAATCTGGTTCGGGGTCATATGCGTCTCCCTGGCTCTGAAATGAGGGCAGGACGGGCGGCGCGGCGGCCGCCCGTCCGCAGGGTCAGGCGGCCTCGACGAAGCGGTGGCGCTCGTGGAGGAACTTCAGCACCGCCTCGCGGGCCTTGATGTAGGTGGGGTCGGCCACCAGCTCGAGCCGCTTGCGCGGGCGGCCCAGCTTCACCTCCAGCACCTCGCCGATGCGGGCGGAGGGGCCGTTGGTCATCATCACGATGCGGTCGGAGAGGAGCACCGCCTCGTCCACGTCGTGGGTGATCATGAGGATGGTGTTGCCGAGGCTGGCGTGGATCTGCATCACGCTGTCCTGCAGGTGGGCGCGGGTGAGCGCGTCCAGCGCGCCGAACGGCTCGTCCAGCAGCAGCACCTTCGGCTCCATGGCGAGCGCCCGGGCGATGCCCACGCGCTGCTTCATGCCGCCGGAGATTTCCGAGGGGCGCTTGTCCTTGGCGTGGGCCATCTGCACGAGGTCGAGGTTGTGCATGGTCCAGGCGTCGCGCTCTGCGCGGGAGCGGGTGCCGGAGAACACCTTGTCCACGGCGAGGCGCACGTTGTCGTAGACGGTGAGCCACGGCAGCAGCGAGTGGTTCTGGAACACGACCGCGCGGTCCGGGCCGGGAGCGTTCACCTCCCGCCCGTCGAGGATCACCCCGCCGGTGGTGACCGGGGTGAGGCCGGCGACGATGTTCAGCAGCGTGGACTTGCCGCAGCCGGAATGGCCGATGATGGAGATGTATTCGCCCTTGGCGATGTCGAGGGAGACGTCGCGCAGCACCTCGGTGGTGGCGGCGCCGCGGGTGAAGCTCTTTCCGATCTGGCTGAGCTCGAGATAGGCGGGCATGGCTTGCCTCCGAAAGGATGTGCGGGGATCAGGCGGCCTGGGTGCCGCGGGTGACGAAGGCGCCGACGCCGGCGACCAGCCGGTCCAGCACGAAGCCCACGAGGCCGATGTAGATGAGGGCCACGATGATGTCGGGCAGGCGGGAGGAGTTCCACGCATCCCAGATGAAGAAGCCGATGCCGACGCCGCCGGTGAGCATCTCCGCGGCAACGATCGCGAGCCAGGAGAGGCCGATACCGATGCGAAGGCCGGTGAAGATGTAGGGCGCCGCCGACGGCAGCATGATCTTCCAGAAGAATTCGATCGGGTTCAGCCGCAGCACCTGCGCCACGTTGCGGTAATCCTGCGGGATGTTGCGGATGCCGACCGCCGTGTTGATGATGATCGGCCAGATGGCGGTGATGAAGATGACGAAGATCGCCGAGGGATTGCTGTCGCGGAAGGCGGCGAGCGCGATCGGCAGCCAGGCCAGCGGCGGCACGGTGCGCAGCACCTGGAAGATCGGATCGAGCCCTCGCATGGCCCACACCGACTGCCCGACGACGGCGCCGAGCACGATGCCCGCCACCGCCGCGAGGCCGAAGCCCACCGCCACGCGCTGGAGCGAGACCAGCACGCGCCAGCCGAGGCCGATGTCCTGCGGGCCGGCGACGAAGAACGGGTCGAGGATGAGGTCCTTGGAGTCCGCCCAGATGCGGCTCGGCGGCGGCAGGGTGGCGCCGGGACCGGAGCACAGTAGCTCCCACAGGAGCCCGAGCAGCAGCACCATCACCAGCGGCGGGATGACGGTGGCGGCGATGCTGCGGGCATAGCCCGGCCAGCGGGAGGGACGGGGAGCGGCGGTGGTTTTCAGCATGAGAACTTCTGCGGTGCCGGAGCGGCGGGCCTCGCGCGGCGGCTCCTTCAGGGCGGTGACGGACATGGGCAGGCGCTCCGGTTCGCGGGTTCGGGAAGCGCCCCTCCCTGAGGCGGGAGGGGCCGGGGGGCGCTGGGCCCCGCAATGACGTGTCAGGCGTCGATGCGCTTGATGCCGAGGCTCTTCAGGTAGGCCTGCGGATCGGCGGGATCAAAGACCTTGCCGTCGAAGAAGGTTTCCTTGCCGCGCGAGGAGGTGGCAGGAATGTCGGCGGCGGCGACGCCCAGCGTCTTGGCGGCCTCGCGCCAGATGTCCTCGCGGTTCACCTTGTTGACGAGGGCGTTGATGTCCGTCGCAGGCTCGAACTTGCCCCAGCGGATGTCCTCGGTGATGAACCAGGCATCATGGCTCTTGAACGGATAGGAGGCGTGATCCATCCAGAACTTCATGTACTGATCGGAGTTCTTCACCACCCGGCCGTTGCCGTAATTGATGTCGCCCTTCAGGCGGCCGATGATGTCGGCGACGGGGACGTTGAACCACTGGCGCTTGCCGACGATCTCGGCCAGCTCCTGCTTGTTCTCCATCTTGTCGCACCACTGCTGGGCTTCCAGCACCGCCATCAGGATGGCCCGGGTGGCGTTGGGGTTCTTCTCCACGTAGTCGGCGCGCATGCCGAGCGCCTTCTCCGGGTGGTGCCTCCAGATCTCGCCGGTGGTGCAGGCGGTGAAGCCGATGCCCTGGTTCACCAGCTGCTCGTTCCACGGCTCGCCCACGCAGAAGGCGTCCATGTTGCCCACCTTCATGTTCGCCACCATCTGCGGCGGCGGCACCACGATGGTGGAGACGTCCTTGTCCGGATCGATGCCGGCCGAGGCCAGCCAGTAGCGGATCCACAGGTCGTGGGTGCCGCCCGGGAAGGTCATGGCGACCTTCACTTCCTTGCCGGCGGCGCGCTTGGCGGCGAACGCCTCCTTCAGCGCCTTGGCGTCGGAGGTGACGCCGAGGTCCTTGTATTCGTTGGAGACCGAGATGGCCTGCGCGTCGAGGTTCAGGCGCGCCAGGATGTACATAGGCGTCGGCACGTTGTTCTGCGTCACCTTGCCCGTGGAGATGAGGTAGGGCATCGGGGTGAGGATGTGGGCGCCGTCGATGCCGTTCTTCTCGCCGCCGAGCACGAGGTTGTCACGGGTGGCGCCCCAGGAGGCCTGCTTCACCACCTCCACGTCGGGCACGCCGTGCTTGGCGAACAGGCCCTTCTCCTTGGCGATCACCAGGGGGGAGGCATCCATCAGCGCGATGTAGCCGAGCGTCGCCTTGGTGGTCTCCGGCGCCGCCGCATAGGCGGAGGGAACGCCGCCGGGGAACGCCATGCGCACGGCGTCGAACAGCGCGGCCGTGCCCAATGCCGCCGCGGTGCCCTTCAGCAGCGAGCGGCGGGATACCCCGCCGGCGGGAGCGGTGGTCGGTTCGGCGGACTGGCCCGGCTTGGTCTTCTGAACGTCGCTCATTCTCTTTCCCTCTGGATCGGCAAAGCAGCGACGGGACCCGAAACAAAAAAAGCCGCACGACATCGCGAAGGCCTTGAGGCCTCGGTGTCAGCGGCTTTGCTGCGGGTCCCGTCTTTGGGACGAATTTTTATGGGGTGACGCGATCGTCGTTGACCGCGCTCGCATTCTCAAATGCAAGCGGCGGGCCAATTGGGGTGGATCGACTATGTCATTGAATTAGAACATTTAAGTGTCTGGCGCAAATTTAGGCGCGGGAGTCGGCTGCCAAAAGGGCGTGCATTTGCGTGCGGCAGCCTGCTTTCAAATTGTGCGCTGCGGTGGCGCCGCCGATGGCTTTCACTGCCCGCGGGCAAGGAAGGCGGCGGCGTCGAACGCCTCGCCGAACTGGGTGGCGACGCAGTCCGGCCCCGGATGACGCACCGGCACCGGCCCCACCGCCGCGTCGAAGATGTCCGGCCGGTAGACGCCCATGGCCTCGCGCGCCGCGTCGGGCGCGAACTCGCCCTGGCCCGCCGCCACGATCTGGGCATACATCCACAGGGCATGATCGGGCGCGGGGCGGTTGGCGCCGTCGCGGTTGAGGATGAGATAGTCGGGGTGCGCGCGCAGGCGCCCGCCGGGCGCCGAGTGGAGCCGCCCGTCGAGGGTCCGGCGCAGCACGTCCGCCGGCAGGTTCAGGTGGCGCGGCTCGCCGAGCAGCCGGGCGAGATCGGCATGGTTGGCCTCGTCCTCGCACCAGCGCGCCGCGGCATGGAGCGCGCGCACCAGGCGATGCAGCACCTCCGGCTCGGCATTGGCGAAACGGGCGTGCACGCCCAGCACCTTCTCCGGCACCCAGCCGAACACTTCCGCCCCCAGCACGGCGATTCGGCCCACGTCCGCGTCCACCGCCACCGAGTTCCAGGGCGAGCCGACAGAAAAGCCGTGGATGAGCCCGCCGCGCAGGCTTTCCGCCATGAACGGCGGCGGCACCACCACGAGCCGCACGTCGCGGTCCGGGTCCACGCCGCCGGCGGCAAGGAAATGGCGGATGAGATAGGTGTGGGTGGAGAAGGAATAGACCGCCGCGAACACCAGCGGCTCGCGCCCTTCCGCCTTCCTCTGCCGCACCACCTTGCCCAGAGCGCGGGCGGCGGCGGGAGCGCTCGACAGGTCCTCCCCGACCTCGCCCATGGCGGCATAGACGTGCTTGTCGATGGTGATGGCGCTGCCGTTGAGATTGAGCGCGAACGGCACGACCAGCGGCACCCGCACATGGCCGAGCCCGAGCGAGGAGGCGATGGCGAGCGGCCCCAGCATGTGCGCGCCGTCGAGCAGGCCGATGTTCACCTTGTCGCGGATGTTGGCCCAGGAGACTTCCTTGTGCAGCTCGATCTCGATGCCCTCGGCCATGGCGAAGCCGCGCTCGGCGGCGGCGATCAGCACGGCGGCGTCGGTGAGCGGGATGAAGCCGATGGCAAGCCGTCTCATCGCAGGAGCTCCGCGGCGGTGATGATGGACTGGGCGATGTCGACGATGCGCTTCTTCTCGTTCATGGCGGTGCGGCGCAGGAGGCCGTAGGCCGCCTCCTCGTCGATGCCCTTCATCTTCATCAGGATCATCTTGGCGCGGTCGATGACCTTGCGCTCCTCCAGCTGGGTCTTGGCCTCCTCCAGCTCCGCCTTCAGCCGGGCGAAGGCGCGGAAGCGGGAGATGGTGGTCTCCAGGATGGGCTTCACCCGGTCCTTCCTGAGCCCGTCCACCACATAGGAGGCGACGCCCGCCTCGATGGCATCCTCGATGGTCTTCGAGTCGGTCTGGTCGACGAACATGGCGACCGGCCGCTTCACCTCGCGGCTCACCTGGAACATCTGCTCGATGGTGTCGCGCGAGGGGTCCTCGAGGTCGATCAGGATCACGTCCGGATCGATGGCGTAGATGCGCTCCAGAAGGTTGTTGCGGCCCTCGATGCGCAGCACGTTCTCGAAGCCGGACTCCCGCAGCCCCTCCTCGAGGATGGCCGCGCGCACGGGGCTTTCATCCACGATCACGATCCGCAGGAGGAGGTCGCTGGTCATGCGTGTCCGGGGCAGGTACGGGGCCGGCACGCGCGCCGACACGCCTCACCTCACCCGCCGGGGCGGCCGGGGTCAAGCCTTGCCGCGCGCCTTGCCTTGCGCGAGCGCCGTGGACGTTGCCGCAATCTCCTTCTAGAAGGCGGGCGGATGCGGCGCGCCGCCGCGCGGGGGACGAGGCAGGATGAGCGTGAGCGAGCAGGCCCAGCCCCGGCGCCGGAGCGCCACGGCCCTGCGGGGGCTGGTGTTCCTCATCCTCGTGCTGCTCGCCACTGCCGTCATCGTCTCCCAGCAGCGCGGCTCGGGTGCCTATCTCGCCGAATTCTCCGCCGCCGATCCCGACGAGGCGCGCCATTTCGTCGCCGGCCTGATGGTGGCCGACCATGCGCGCGCCGGGCTGCCGCCCCCCGGCCCCTTCGCCGAGCAATACCGCCTGCATGTGCCGACGGCGCCCGAACCGGCCCGCCTGTCCCTGTTCCATGTGGTGTCCGGCGGCTGGATGCTGGCGCTGACGCCGGCGACCCCGGCCGTGCTGCTTCTTCCCGCCGTGCTGGTGGCGCTGCTGGCCGTCTGTGCCGGCTGGGGCACGCTCCCGGCCACGGGGCCGCTGCCCGCGGTGGCGGTGGGCGCGGTGCTCTCGGCGCTGCCGCTGCTGCGCGAAGCGGCGTTCGTGGTGGGACTGGAGCTGCCGCTGGCCCTGCTGGGGCTTCTCGCCGCGCTGGGCCTTGCCCGCATCCTGCGGCGGAACAGGGGCGTAGTGGCCTTCGCGTTGCCGGCCGGCGCGGCCATACTCACCGCCCCGGCCGGCGCGGCGCTGCTGCTGCTGCCGCCCCTCGCCGCCCTGATGGGGGGGCGGGCGCTCCCTGTGCGCCGCCCCATGCTGGCGGCGCTCGCGGTGCTGGGCGCCCTCGCCCTGGCCGTGAACGGCATGGCCGGCGCGCGGCCCGAGCCCAATGTGCCCGGCCTGATCGCCGCAGGGCAGACGCTGCGCTCAAGCCTCGGCCTGCTGCTGGCGGTGTGTGCCGGCGCCGGGTTCCTGTTCGCCATCTGGTCCGGTTGGCGCGGCGAGCCGGAAGGCCGCGCCATGGTGCCGGTGGCGGCGCTCCTGCCCGCCGCCTGCTGCGCGCTGGCGCTGGGCGCTGGGCGGGGCGAGCCCCTGGATGCGCTGGTGCTGCTGGCCCCGGCGCTGATGCTCTCCGCCTTCGGCGCCCTGCGCCTGATCGGCCTTATCGCTTCCGGCTGGACGCTGATCGGCGGCCTCGCCGTCGCCTTCGTGTTCCTGCTGGCGGCCATGCCGTCCCTGCTGGAACCGGTGCGCAAGCGCGCCATCGGCATGGACGGGGCGGCCGAGGCCTTCCTCGCCCGCGATGCCGCGCCGCCGGTGGCGGTGGTGGCGGCCGCGCCGCCCGGGGATGCCGCCTTCGCCGCCGCCGTGGCCCAGCGCGACCGCGCCGCGCGCAGCTTCGTTGTGCCCGCCGGCACGCGCGATGCCGCCGCCTTCGCCGCCCTGCTGGACCAGACCGGCGCCACCGCGCTGGTGGTGGAGACCCGCCCCGGCGCCAATCCGTCGCCGACTTCGGCGTCCGCCCTCGCGGCGCTGGCCGCGACCCCTGAGCGGTTCGCCCTGATCGGCACCTTTCCCCGCGCCGACGGGCAGGGAGAGGTGGGTCTTTATGCCGTGCGTCCCCCGCCCACGGCCCCGCAGGACCCGACCGAGGCCATCCGGGCCCTCGCGCATCGGCCGGGGGGCTGACGGCCATGCGCGCGCTCTCCGACTATTCCCTCGCCGAGTGGCTCGCAGCCGCGCCGCTGGCCCACCGGCTGCGGCGCCTGCGCAACCGGGCGGTGGACCTGATCTATCGCGGCCGGCGGGCGGAGGGGCAGGACGCGCTGGTTGAGCGCCTGAAGGGCGAGCGCGCGCCGGTGCTCGCCTTCACCGTCGCCTTCAACATGCCGCAGGCCATCACCTTCCTCGCCGATGCCATGGCCCGCTTCACCCCCGGCATGCCGCTGGTGGTGTGCGACAATTCCACGGAGCCGCAGGCGCGCGCCGAGATCGCGCAGATCTGCGCCGCGCGCGGCATCGCCTATTGCGCGCTGCCGCCCTCGCCCTATCGCGGCGGCCGCAACGGCTCGCGCTCCCATGCGGTGGCGCTCAACTGGATCTGGGCCAACCTCGTGCGCCCTGCCGCGCCGCGCGCGGTGGCGTTGATCGATCACGACCTGATCCCGCTGGAGCCGGTGGACCTCGCCGCCCGCCTCGCCGGCCAGCCCTGCTACGGCATGGTGCGCGAGGGCGAGGGTAACGGCGCGTGGTATCTGTGGCCCGGCTACAGCGTGTTCGATCATGCGGCAGTGAAGGACCTGCCGATGGACTTCGGTACCGACACGCCGCTGACATTGGACACCGGCGGGCAGAACTGGAGCGTGCTCTACCGCCGCCTTGATCTGCACCGGATGCGGCAGGCCACGCGCCAGCGCGTGTTTCTCACCGATCCGGAGACAGGCGAGAGCGAGCATTTCCTGCTGGCAGACGGCTGGCTGCACGTGGGCGGTGCCGGCCATCGCGGCGGTGGGCCCGGGGCGCTGGCGCGGGTGCGGCAGGCCTATGACGCGGATCCGGACGGCTTGGGCCCGCGCTTGCGGGCGAGCCGGCCACCCGAGTAGGGGCTCTGGGCAGGGGACGGTCCGTGCGCCGAACGTGCCCCGGCCGTCGCTCGCGCCGGCTGTGCCCAGTTCCCGTTCGCCCGAGCTTGAGCCGCCTCAAACTGGACCGTGCGCCGCGGCGACCTGCGCGTCCTCGGCTCGGCGCGCGGGTCGCACAGCCGGTGCCGAGACACGGCTGCCAAGACACGGCTGCCAAGACACTGCGCCAAGACGCTGCTGCCAAGAAACGACTGCGATGACACGGCCGCCATGACCGCGCAGGCATGGCCGCGCAGGCATGAAAAAGGCGCCGCCGGACCAGCCGACGGCGCCCAAAATCTGCTGGGAGAAGTCCCGGCCGGCCTCACTCGGCGGCGGCGGGAGCCTTCTTGCCCTTGCCCTTCGCGTCGGAGCGGTCCTGCCGCTCGGCGATACGGGCGGACTTGCCGCGACGGTCGCGCAGGTAATAGAGCTTGGCGCGACGCACCTTGCCCCGGCGCACCACCTTGATGCTGTCGATCAGCGGCGAGTAGACCGGGAACACGCGCTCCACGCCCTCGCCGTAGGAAATCTTGCGGACGGTGAAGCTCTCGTTCAGGCCACCGCCGGAACGGGCGATCACCACGCCTTCATAGGCCTGCACGCGGGTACGGTCGCCTTCGACCACCTTCACGTTCACGGTCACGGTATCGCCGGGCTGGAACTCGGGGATGGCCCGCTTCTCGGCGAGCTTGGTAGCCTGCTCGGCTTCGAGCGTCTGGATGATGTTCATGTCGCCAACCTTTAGCGGTCACCGCTGGCTCAACGCCCCGGCGCCACATCGTGTCGTTTTAAGTTAAGGGACGCGGCTCCATACAGCAGAAAACCGGCCGTGTCATTCCCTTTCCTTCATCGCCCTTTCCTTCATCGCCCTGTCACGTTCGTGGGCGGCGAGAAGATCGGGCCGCCGTTCCCGCGTCACCGCCAGCGCCTGCTCGTGCCGCCAGCGGGCGATGCGGGCATGGTCGCCGCAGGTGAGCACGTCGGGAATGGGCGCGCCCTCGAACAGCTGGGGGCGGGTGTACTGGGGATATTCCAGCAGGCCCGAGGAGAAGCTCTCCTCCACCCCGCTCTCCGCCTTGCCCATGACGCCGGGGATGAGCCGGACACAGGCGTCCAGCAAAAGCAGCGCCGCCGCCTCGCCGCCGGAGAGCACCACGTCGCCCACGCACACCTCTTCCAGGCCGCGCGCGGCGACGATGCGCTCGTCCACCCCCTCGAACCGCCCGCACAGGATCACCGCGCCCGGCCCGGCCGCCAGCTCGCGCACCCGCGCCTGGGTCAGGGGCGCGCCGCGCGGGGTCATCAGCAGGCGCGGGCGGGGATCGTCCGGCGGGGAGACGGCATCGATGGCGCGGGCCAGCACGTCGGCGCGCATCACCATGCCGGGGCCGCCGCCGGCGGGGGTGTCGTCCACCGAGCGATGCTTGTCGAGGGCGAAGTCGCGGATCTGCACCGCATCGAGCCCCCACAGCCCGCCCGCCAGCGCCCGTCCCGCCAGCGCATGGCCGAGCGGGCCGGGGAACATCTCCGGATAGAGCGTGAGCACGCTGGCGCGAAAGGTCTCGGCGCGAATGGTCTCGGCGCGAATGGTCATGGGCGGGTGATGGGCGAGCGCGCCGGGCGTGTCAAATGGCGTGGCTCGGCCGGCGCGTGCGCGACTGAGGAAAGGGCATACGGGCGGAGCGCTCGGCCCGCTCCGCCGGGGGCAGGGGCGCCATCCCATCCGGAGGCCACGGCCGGTTTCCCGCCGCCGCGGCGTCTGGTCAGTCGCGCTCGCCCGCGGCCGGGGGCGTGTTTCCCGCTGGGTCCGGGCCCTCGCCAGCCTCTTCCTCGCCGCCGCCGCGGTCGATGAAAGCCTCGGCGATCACCACCCGTCGTCCCGGCACGTCGATCACCGGCACCGCATCGCGGGTGAAGGGCACCATCAGCGTGCGCGCCTTCGCCTCGGGGACGGCGGGGGCGTACTCGAGGATGTCGCCGGCACCGAAATCATGCAGCGCCGTGACCGTGCCGATGACCGCGCCCGCTTCGTCCACCACCTGAAGGCCGATGAGGTCGGCGTGGTAGAAGGTGTCCTCGTCCTCGGGCGGGGGCAGGGCATCGCGGGCGACGAAGAGGTCCACGTTGGTCAGCGCCTCGGCCGCCGTGCGGTCGGTGATGCCCTCCAGCCGGGCGACGAAATGGTCCTTGCCGGCGCGCAGGGCGGCGATGCGGAACGCGCGGCGGCCGGTGGCGTCGGTGAGGGGGTCGTAGTCGAGGATCGCGCCCGGGTCCTCGGTGAAGACGAACAGGCGGACCTCGCCCTTCACGCCGTGGGGCGCGCCGATGCGGGCGACGAGAATGCGTTCGGCCATGGGCGCTCCCTCCGGGCTTGGGTCTTCGGAAAAGGGGCCTCTAGCCCAGGTGCCCGGCCTTGCCAAGGCCCGGCCTCGCCGTTGTCTGCCTTGCGGCGGCCTGCGCGACACCCGGGTCCTGCCGTGGTCGCCGGCGCTTGCGTGCCGGTTTCCCCCCGCGCGGCGTGCAGGGCGCGAGCGCAGCGCTCGGCATGCCGCCGCCGGCCGGGGATGGGCGCGGCCGTCCTGCGCGTCCGGAGCGCCCCGCCTCTGTCCTTGCACTTGCGACCGGCGCTCCGCCCCCGGCCGCGATGCCACCACGGCGAAGACTTTCAGGTTGCACCGCGCCGGTGCCATTCCTCCGCGAACGACTCCAGGCAGGGGCGGCACGGCCGGCAAGTCCGGCGGCAAGTCCGGTGGCAGGCCGTGGCCGCATCCCGCAAACTCGGGGAACCGCAAGCCGGGAGCGCTGCGGCGCGACACGCCCGGCGGCTTGCGCGCCGGCGGGGGCTGCGGCACCTTCCCCCCATGTCCAGCGTCGCGCCGCAACCCCTGCTCTTTGATGCCGCCCGCCTTGGCGGGCTGCTGGAGCGCATCGCCGCGCGCATCGGCTCCACATATGTGGTGACCGACGCGGCCGACCTCGCGCCCCATCTGGTGGAGGGGCGGGGCCTCTACCGGGGCGTCACGCCGGCCATGGTGGTTCCGGCGGACACGGCCGAGGTGGCCTTCATCCTTGCCGCCTGCGCCGAGGCCGGCGTGCCGGTGGTACCGCAGGGCGGCAATACCGGCCTCGTGGGCGGGCAGGTGCCGTTCGGCGCGCTGCTCCTCTCCCTGCGCCGGCTGAACCGCATTCGCGACCTCGATCCGGTGGACCTGACCGTCGTGGCCGAGGCCGGATGCACCCTGCACCAGGTGCAGGCGGCGGCGGCCGATGCGGGCTGCCTGTTCCCGCTCTCCATCGCCTCGGAAGGCAGCTGCCAGATCGGCGGCAACCTCTCGACCAATGCCGGCGGCACGGCGGTGCTGCGCTATGGCAACATGCGCGAGCTCACCTTCGGGCTGGAGGTGGTGCTGCCCGATGGGCGGATCTGGAACGGCCTGTCCCGCCTGCGCAAGGACAACACGGGCTACGACCTCAAGGACCTGTTCATCGGCGCGGAGGGCACCCTCGGCATCATCACCGCCGCCGCCCTGCGACTGTATCCGGCGCCGCGCGCGCGGGCGACGGCCATGGTGGGCCTGCCGGCCCCGGACGCCGCGCTCGCCCTGTTCCGCCGCCTGCGCGACGTGGGCGGCGATGCCCTGACCGGCTTCGAGATCCTGCCCCGCTTCGGGCTGGAGACGGTGCTGCGGCACACCCCCGGCACCACCCGCCCGCTGACCGGGGATCACGCCTGGTACGTGCTGGCGGAGCTCACCTCCACCCGCCGCGGCGACGACCTCTCCGCTCTGGTGGTGGATGTGCTGGCCGAGGCCTACGAGGCCGGCGAGATCGAGGATGCGGTGATCGCCTCGAGCGCCGCCCAGGCGGACGCCCTGTGGAAGCTGCGCGAATCCCTGTCGGACGCGCAGAAGTTCGAGGGCGGCTCCATCAAGCACGACGTGTCGGTGCCGGTGTCGAAGGTGCCCGCCTTCCTCGCCGAGGCCAACCGCCTGTGCGAGGACCTGATGCCGGGCCTGCGCGTCTGCGCCTTCGGCCACATGGGCGACGGCAACATCCACTACAACCTCAGCCAGCCCGTGGGCATGGACAAGGCCGCTTTCCTCGGCGCGTGGGAGATGTTCAACCGGGTGGTGCACGATCTCGTGGCCAGCCTCGGCGGCTCCATCTCGGCGGAGCACGGCATCGGCGTGCTCAAGCGCGAGGAGCTGGCGCTCTACAAGGACCCGGTGGCGCTCGACCTGATGGCGGCGCTGAAGGCCGCCATCGATCCGCGCGGCATCGCCAATCCGGGCAAGGTGCTGCCGGGGCGGTGAGCCCTCATGCCGGCCGCCGGCGCACCGCGAAGGCGGTGGCAATGGCAAGGCCGAGCGGCACCGCCGCGCCGATGAACACGAGACGCGGCAGGTGGTGGTCCAGCAGCAGGCCGAACAGCAGCGGTCCCGCCAGCGCGCCGATGTCGTAGCCGGAATAGACGATGCCGAACACCTTGCCCGTCGCCCCGGCCGGCGCGGCGCCGCGCACCAGCACGTCACGCGAGGGGGTGGTGAGGCCCATGGCGAAGCCCACCAGCGCCACCAGCCCCACCGTCACGGCGGGCGGCACGTGCAGCAGCGCGGCCATCAGCGCCAGCACGCAGCCGGCGGCGAGGCCGGACATGGCGATGCGATGGGGCTGCGCCGAGCGGTCGGCCACCGCCCCGCCCAGGGTCACGCCCAGCGTGTTGCCCACCTGGTAGAGCGTCACCGCCAGCGTGGCCAGCGCGACGCTGGCGCCGAAGCCTTCCTGCAGCGCGGCGATGGAGAAGCTCTGGATGCCGGTGAGCGAGATCGACGTGAGCACGAAATAGAGGAAGGCCATCAGCACCACCGGCATGGCCAGCACATCGAGGAAGGATGGCGCCGGACCGCGTGCCGCATGGGCCGCGCCGCTGCCGGAGGTCCCTTCCGCCTGCAGCGCCCCGCGGGCGAACAGCAGGCCGAAGCCGAACACCAGCACCGCTCCGCCCATGGTGGTCAGCGCCGCGCGCCAGCCGTGCGCCGCGGCGATCGCCGCCGACACCAGCGGCGACAGGGCAAAGCCGATGCTGCCGGCGATCACATGGGCCGCGAACGCCCGACCGAGCCGCGCCGGCGCCACCCGATGGCTGAGGATTGAGAGGTCCGCCGGGTGGTAGACCGCATTGCCGAGGCCGGCCAGCGCGGCCAGCGGCACGAGCGCCCAGTAGCCCGGCGCGAACCCCATGGCGGCGGTTGCGGCACCCTGCAGGGCGATGCCGCCGAGCAGCAGGCGGTCCGCCCCGAACCGGTCCACCAGCACGCCGGCGGCCACCTGGCCGAGGCCCGAGCACAGGTAGAAGGCCGACAGCAGCGTGCCGAGGGCGAGGAAGGAGACGCCGAGATCGTCCCGCATCAGCAGGAACAGCGGGGCGAGGGCGAGCTGGAGCAGGTGGCTGCAGAAGTGGGCGACGCCCACGGCGCCGATGGTGGAAACCTCTGTCGACGGCCATCCGGCCACGCGTGCGTTCACTGACACTGCTCGCCTCTCCCTGCCACGGCCGCGCGCGACGACCCCTCCGGCATCCGCCGGAGCCGTTTCTCCCCTCGTGAAGGTCTGCCGGCGGGTTGGTCCCGCCTGGATCGGATCGGCCTGCGGGGCCGTCCGTGGATGCCGGGGCCGCCTTGGTGGCTCCGGCGGCATCGGCCGCGGGTGGGCGGCCGTTGAAGGTGCGTCCGTTCCTGGCGACGCGCGCGCCGCCCCGTCCGGGGCCGGGTCAGCGGGTGCGGCGCGGCCCCTGCCCGCCGAAGTAGCGCAGCGTCAGGCAGGTGATGTCGTCGGCCTGCGGCGCGCCGCGCTCGAACACATGGACCGAGGCGAGCACCCGCTCGGACAGCTCGGGCACCGACCATTCGGAGGCGCCGGACCGGAGCAGGTCCTCGAGCCGCTCCTCGCCATAGGGGCTCTCGTCCACGTCGAACGCCTCGGTCACGCCGTCGGTGTAGAGGAACAGCGTGTCGCCGGGGGCGAGGTGCAGCTCGTGCTCCACGTAGACGAAGCCCTCCAGCACCGCCACCGCCATGCCGCCGGTGCTGGGCACCGCGGAGACCTCGCCGGCGCGGGTGACGCGGTAGGGCAGGTTGTGGCCGGCGTTCACATAGGTCACGCGGCCGGACGACAGGTCGATGACGCCATAGAGCACGGTGACGAACAGCATCTGCTCGTTCTCCACCGCCAGAAGATCGTTCAGGCGGCGGATGCAGCCCGCCGGGGACCGCTCGAACAAGGCGGTGGAGCGCAGCAGCGTGCGCGAGATGGCCATGAACAGCGCCGCCGGCACGCCCTTGCCGGACACGTCCGCCACCACGAAGCCGAGCGTGGTGTCGTCGATCATGAAGTAGTCGTAGAAATCGCCGCCCACCTCGCGCGCCGGCGTCATCTGGCCGTGGATGGCCACCCGGGCGTCCGGCGGGAATTCCTTCGGCAGGATGGCGAGCTGGACCTGGCGGGCAATCTCCAGCTCCTGCTGCAGGCCGGCGAGCTTGGTCTTGGTGATGAGGGCCTCGCGCAGCTCCACCACCATGGACGACAGGCGGGTGTGCTGCTCGACGATGCGGCGGGAGAGGTCGTGCAGAACCCGGGCGACGCGCTTGAGCTCGTCTTCCTGCTCCGCCTCCGCGCCCCTGGCGAGAAGCGCGAGCACTTCCTCGCGGTCGGTGGGATCGATGGCGTCGGCCAGCGCCTGCAGCTCGGTGGAGATGACGGCTTCCTGCCGGCGGCGCACCCGCTCGCGCTGGCGGCGGGATTCGGCCAGGGCCTGCACGTTGCCGCGCAGCGCCAGCACTGCCGAGGCGATGCGGCCGATCTCGTCGTTGCCGACGTGGCCCACCGTCACCGAGGTGTCGCCGCGCGAGAGCGCCTGCAGCACGTCGATGGCCGATTCCAGCGGCCGGAAGCTGTACCAGAGGAAGACGTTGAGGCCGATGACGCCCAGCAGCACCAGGCCGATGGCGCCGGCAACGGCGGCATGGCGGATCAGGGCGGTGGCCTGCACCGTCTCGGTGGTGTCCTCGAGGCTGACGAGGGCGCCCACCGTGCCGCCGCTGATGTCGGCGATGGGGATGCTGGTGACGTTGTAGTTCCGCCCGTCGAGCACGATGCGCTCGGCCAGCGGCCGCCGCGGCGTGATGGCGAGCTTCGCCCGCTCCCACAGCCGGAAGTCGGTGGAGGCGACCACCCGCCCGCGCAGGGTGACGAGGGTGGTGGCGGCGCTGATGCCGCGCGCGAACCGCTCCATGCCCAGCGCCGCGTCGCGGCCCAGCACCAGCACGGCGGCGCCGCGGCCGGGCAGCTCCACCGTGCGGGTGGTGAGCACGATCACCTGGGTGGCGCTGATCTGCTTCATGCCGGAGAGCACCTCGCCCTTCAGCGCCCGGTCGAGGCTGCCGGCGTCGAGGATGTCCCGGTTGGCGGTGCCGCCATCGGAGAACAGCACCTCGCGGTCCGAGGTGACCACTTCGAAATAGGTGGCGTCGTCGGCGATGTTGACGCCGGTTTCCTGCAGCGCCGCCGCGACGCCCTGCCGGTCGGAGAAGCCGAGGGCGATGCGGAACGAGGAGGAGGTGTCCACCCGTTCCAGGATGCGCGCGAGGTTGGCTGTCTGGAAGGCGACGATCTCGCGCCAGAGCACGGTCTGCCCTTCGATCGCGAGCTCGCCCTCGCGGGCCTCGGCCACCCGGTCGCGCAGCAGGGTGGCGCCCCAGATGCCGAGCATGAGGACCGCGAAACCGGTGGCGACGATGAGAGTGATGCGGGTGCGCAGCAGCATCACATTCCCCGCCCCTTGTCGGCCTGGCCGGGCGGCGCCATCACCTCGCGCCGCACACGCTCCACGTCGGGCCTGAGGCCGCCGTCGAAATCCACCGCCAGCAGCTCCTCCGCATAGGCCTCGAACACCGCGCGGCGGTCGGCCACGCGCCGGTTGCCGCGGTCAAGGGCGCGGAAGGCCCGGCCCACTGCGCCGCGGATGCGCCGTCCCGGCCGGTCGTGGGCGTCCTCGGCCGGGCCGAAATCGCCGGAGGCGGCGCGCTGCATGCCTTCGGCCAGAAGCGAGCGTCCGCGCTCGAAGGCGCCGCCCACCAGCAGGCCGGCGGCGAGGGCCGCCAGCGCGGCGCAGACCGCCACCACCACGGCCGCCTTCACGCCGATGTCGGCGAAGGAGGAGGCGAGCGCGGCGGGGCTGGTGGTGACCTCGACGGAGGCGACGGTGTTGCCGTCCACCATGACGGGCGCGGACACCGCGTCGGTGCCCGGATGCTCGCCGATGGCGCTGCGGATCTCGCGGCCGTCGGCGCCGCGCAGCACGATCTGGGTCAGGCCGGGGGTGCGCGTGAGGGTCTCGGAGAGATGGGTCTCCACGCCCGGCAGGAGCTTCAGCGGGATGCCGAAGCGGGCCGCCTTCTCGAACTGCTGGGCGAGGGTGCGCGCCACCGACGAGCCGATCACCTGCGCGTCGCGCCGGGCGCTGTCCTCGACCCGGGCGCGGAAGCCGTTGATGAGCACGGCGGCCGCGATGCCGCCGAGGATGAAGGTCACCAGCAGCGCGAACAGGCCGGTCAGCAGCCGCGCGCGCCCGCCCTCGGGAAGCTCATGCCGCATCGTCGAGCGCTCCCAGCTGCCCGAGCCCGCGATCAACCCGCGCCTCGGCGTCCCGCCAGCCGCGGACGGTGCTCTCGGCGAGCTGGGTCAGGCCGTTGTCGTCGCCGCCGGCGCCGCTGCCGCCGTCGCCGCGCAGGATGCGGGCGATGCGCTCGAACGGGCGCGTCAGCACGTAGGTGAAGGCGAGGGCGGCGAGCGCCGCGGCCAGCGAGGTCGCCACCACCAGGACCAGGGTGCGGCTGGCGAGATCGAGGCCCAGCCGGCCGGAACGGGCGCTGCGCGCCTCGTCGGAGACCGTCACGGCGATGCCGCCGGCGACGCCGAGGTCGTTCTCGAATCGGGTGCCGAACACCGTGTCGCCGCGCTCCGCCTCGGTCCAGGCGAGGTCGGTGCCGAGCCGGCGGATCCAGTCCTGGCTGACCTCCTCGCCGATGGCGCTGCGGTCGGTGGAATAGACCGCGCGGCCGCCGGGGTTGAACACGTCGATGGCGAGAATGGAGGGATCGTTGGTCTTCTCGCGCTCGATGCGCGGCTGGAGCAGGGAGATCTGATCCAGAAGCAGGCCGATGGAGAGGTTCGCCTCGGTGGAGGCGCGCAGGGTGCCGAGCAGATTGGCGACGCGCGCCCGCTCGATCTCCTCGCCCACCTTGTCGCTCGCCGAGAAGGCGATCACCGCCACCGCGACCACCGCGGCGGTCACGGAGATGACGGCAACCAGAATGAGCCGGCTTACGAAAGTCATGCGGAAAACTTCGGTGGAAGGATCGGCCGGACGTTAACCGCGCGCTCGCGGCCAAACCAGACAAAAAACTCCGGGAGGCTCAAAAAAACCTTCAATCTCAGTCCGCTTTTCGTGGCATGAAGGGAGCGGGAGGGCCGGGCCGGAGGGGCCTGGACGGAAGGGGCGCAACGCGGACCAAGCACATGGCGCGCATCACGCTCGGGCTGATCGCTGTGTTCGCGCTCATCGCGGCCGCCTGCGTCGCCTTCGGGGCCTATTTCTCGTACGTCACCCTGCTCAACGCCCACCGCAGCGTCATCGAGGCGCGATTCGGCATCGCCGCCGAGCGGGTGGCCGACGTGGCCGAGCAGGCGGCCTCCCTCGGTATCGCCTTGCCGGCGCAGGTGACGCTGCCTGGCCTCCTGGACCGCGAGGCCGGGGTGGAGCCGGGCATCCTCTCCATGGACATCGCCGACGAGCACGGCGTCATCCTGTTTTCCAGCGATGCCGCGCGGGTCGGCGCCGCCGAGGAGAAGAGCGCGGCGCGCGGCCTCTCCCGCCCGGTCCGCAACGACCTGAACGAGGCTATCGGCCGCGTGGTGGTGCGCTACGACCCGAATGTGCTCGCCGCCGGCGCCGCGGCGCTGGGCGACGACCTGCGCACCATCGCCTGGCCGGCGCTGGCGGGCGCGGCCGCCGCCACCATCTTCATCGGCCTGCTGCTGGCCGCGACCCTGCACCGGGCGGTGCGGCGCGCGGCCGAACCGGGCCTGTGGCCCCAGGCGGCGCGGGCCGCCCTCGCCTCCGCCGAGGCGATCCACGGCGGCAGCCTGCCAGCGGCCGCTCCAGTCCCCTCCGCCACCGCGTCGGGCGCGCGGAGGGCATCGTGATCGGCCTGCGCGGCGGCATCTCGGCCGCCATCATCCTCATCCTGTGCACCGCGCTCGCCTTCATCGGCTGGGGCGCCGAGCGCGCGGCGCAGCGCACCATCGCCCCCGAGATCCTCGCCAAGGCCAACTCGGTGGGCCGTTCGGCGGCCGAGCTCGTGGAGCGCGCCGGCGCGGTGGGGGTGCCGTTCGAGCACCTCGTGGGCGTCCCGGTCTATTTCGACGGCCTGCGCGCGGCCAATCCGGAGTTCGCGCAGATCAGCCTCCTCGCCTCCTCGGGCGCGGAGCTGGCCCGCGCCGGCGATGCCTCGGCCTTCACCGCGCCGCCGCAGGCGCGCGTCGCCGTCCGCGATCCCGGCGGCAAGCCGGTGGGCGAGGTGGTGATCGTGGTGGACCCCACCGCGGTTTCGGCCCAGGTCGGCGCGGTGCTGGTGGACGTGGCGTTCATCGGCATGGTGTCGCTGCTGGTGGCGCTGGAGCTGGTGGCGCTGGTGGTCGGCACGCGCGGCATCGGCACGCTGATGGCGGTGGAGCGGCGCCTGCGCGCCCTCGGCCGGGGGGTGCTCGCCCGCCACGAGGGCGGGGCCGGCGCCGAGCGGCTGGTGGGGCCCATCGACCGCCACATGGATGCGCTGGCGGAGCGCCATGCCGCCGCCCGCGCGACCGCCGAGCGCGAAGGCGACGCCGCCGCGCTGGCCCGCCTCGCCGAGCTGGAGGCGCGCACCGGCCTGGGCCGCCTGCAGGAGGCGGAAAGCGCCGCCGCCGTCGCGGTGCGGCCCGCCCTGTTCCTGTTCATGCTCGCCGAGGAACTGACCCGGCCGTTCCTGCCGCGCTTCGCCCAGTCGCTGGCGCCGGGCGGCGGCCTCTCGCCGGATCTTGCCGCGAGCCTGCCCATCGTCGCCTTCATGGCCGTGGTGGCCCTGTGCCAGGTGCCGTTCGCCGGCCTGTCCGAGCGGCTCGGGCGGCGGCCGGGCTTCCTCATCGGCGCGCTGCTGGCGGCGCTCGGCTATGCGCTCTCCGCCGCCAGCCCGCACTATGGCGTGTTCCTGTTCGCCCGCGTCGGCACGGCGGTGGGCTATGCCCTCGTCTTCGTCTCCGCCCAGGGCCATGTTGTGGACCATTCCGCCGGCCCCGCCCGGAGCGCCGCCCTGGCGGTGTTCGTGCGCGCCATCATGGTGGCGAGCCTGTGCGGCCCGCCCATCGGCGGCGTGATCGCCGACCGCCTCGGCGCCTCGACCGCATTCACCGCCTCGGCCGGACTTGCGCTGGTGGCGCTGGCCGTCGCCTTCCTGACCCTGCCGGCGATGCCGCGGGCGGCCCGCGCCGGCGCCGGCATCGGCCTTGCCGACCTCAAGGGCGCAGCGCGCGCGCCCGGCCTGCTGCCGCTGCTGTTCGGCTGCGCCTTCCCGGCCAAGTTCCTGTTCGCCGCGCTGTGCTTCCTGCTGGTACCGCTGGAGCTCCAGCGCGAGGGCTATTCGTCCGCCGCCATCGGCCGCTTCCAGATGATCTACCCGGTCATCATGGTGCTGGCGGTGCCGTTCTTCGCCGCGCTGGCCGACCGGCTGGACGCGCGCGCCGGCTTCGTCATCGCCGGCGGGCTGGTGGCGGGGCTCGGGGCGGTGGCGGTGCCGCTCCATCCCTCCATCGGCCTCATCATCGTGGCGCTGGTGGCGCTCGGCCTCGGGCAGGCGCTGTCCATCGCCTCCCAGTCCGCCCTGGTGGCCGATACCGCGGCAGGTCTGGGCGGCGGGCAGGCGGCCGGCGCGCTCGGCCTGTTCCGGCTGGTGGAACGCTCGGGCAACGCCGCCGGCCCGGCGACCGCGGGCTTCCTGCTCGCCGCCATCGGTTTTGCCCCGGCCACCGCGCTGCTGGGCGCCGTGGCAGTAGCCGGGGCGGTGCTGTTTGCGCTATCCGGTCGCAATACCACCCGTCATCCGAGCCGCGCCTCGTCCGCGGCCGCATCCGAAGGAAGCTCCGCCTGATGGATCGCCGCTCACTCCTTGCCCTCGGCCTTGGAGCCGGTGCCGCGGGGCTCGCCGGCCGGCTTCCCTCGGCCCATGCCGAAACCCCGGCCCCGGGCGCCCAGCCTTCCGGGCCGTTCCGCGTGCTGATGCTCACCTTCCGCGGCGACACCGACGTCGAGCGCGGCTTCCGCGACTATTTCGCCGCCAACGAGATCAAGGTGGAGTTCCTCACCCGCGACGTGGAGCGCGACGCCAGCCGGGTGAAGCCGATCCTGGAAGAGGTGCTGCCCTCCTTCAAGCCGGACCTGATCTATACCTACGGCACGCCCAACACCCTGGCGGTGGCCGGTCCCTACGACGCGCCGCCCAACGCGCCCTACGTGCACGACATCCCGGTGGTGTTCGCGCTGGTGGCTGCGCCGGTGCAGGTGAAGATCGCGCCCTCCCTGGCCTCGTCCGGCCGCAACGTCACGGGCGCGGTCCATGTGGTGCCCACCGACGTGCAGATGCGCGCCATGCAGAGCTACAAGGCGTTCCGCAAGGTGGGCGTGATCTACTCGCCCAACGAGCGCAACTCGCTCGCCATCATCGACGAGATGAAGTCCTTCTGCGCCGGCATCGACGCCAGCGTCCTCGCCCAGCCGCTCACCATGGTGGGCAACCGGCCCACCGGCGACGGGGTGGAGGATTTCGTGCGCAACCTGAAGGCGCAGGGCGCCGACTGGCTCTACCTGCCGGCTGACACCTTCCTCGCCACCATCTTCGATCGCGTGGGCCCGGCGGCGCTGGCCGCCGGCCTGCCCACGTTCGGCGCCACCGAATTCTTCCTGCGCGAGGGGCTCGGCCTCGTCGGGCTGGTGAGCCGCTACTACTCGGTGGGCCAGCTCGCCGCCTCCAAGGCGGTGGAAATCCTGGTGCAGAAGGTGCCGCCGAAGGATATTCCCATCGAGACGCTGCGCCGGTTCGCGCTCATCATCAACATGAACATCGCCAAGAAGCTGGGCGTCTATCCGCCCATCGCGATGCTCAACTATGCGGAAGTGATCACCTGATGAACGCCCTCCGCGAGCTCGCCCTGGCGTCGCCGCTGTCCATCCGCGAGCTGGGCCTGGACGACCTCGACGCGGTCGACCGGCTGCATCACCTCGCCATCGGCCCGCGGGCCCGGCCCGAGGTGGTGAAGCCGGAGCACCGCTCCTATTTCGAGGGCATCCTGGGCGGGCGCGGCTGGACCGCCGGCCTGTTCGATGCCGGCGCGCTGATCGCCTACGGCATCCTGCAGCATGACCACACCCCCAAGGACGGCCCCCACCGCATGCTGGGGCTCGATCCGCAGCAGCCGGTGGGCCGGCTCGCCGGGGCCTCGGTGCATCCGGCCTATCGGGGGCAGGGGCTGCAGCGGGTGCTCATCTCCGCGCGGGTGCAGGCGGCGCCCGCGGGCATGGTGCTGTTCTCCACTGCCGCGCCGGTGAACACGCCGAGCTGGGCCAGCCTCCTGATCGAGGGCTTCCCCATCCGCGACATCCAGCTCTTTTTCGGCGGCTACGCCCGCTACGTGATGGTGCGCGACGGCACGCACTACGATCCGGAGACGGCCATCCTCGTGGACCCGCTCGACACCGACCGCCAGCGCGAGCTGTTCGCGCAGGGGTTGCGCGGCTTTGCGCGCGGGCGGCTGGAGAGCGGCGCCGCCGGCGTCCTCTACGCCCCGCCGCGGGCGGCCTGAGCGAGCGATTTCCGCCCGGCGCGGACTTCACTAAGATGTCGCGACCCGAGGGTCACCCTGACACGGGCGACCGCCCCGAGGCCGAGCACCGTCCGTTTCGCAAGAGGCATCGCGCATGAAGATCGACAGCAAGGCGCTCGGCCCGGGCGTCGTCCTGGTCAGCCTCGACGGGCGGCTCGACATTGCCGGCGCCGCCCAGGTGGAACCGCAGTTCAAGGCGGCGTGCGAGGCGGCGCAGGTGCTGCTGGTGGATCTCTCGCACACCCCGTTCATGGCCTCCATCGGCATCCGCCTCCTTCTGGCCGGGGCCAAGGGGCTGAAGCGCAAGGGCGGCGCCATGCGCCTGTTCGGGTGCGATCCGCAGGTGGGCAAGGTGCTCACGGCCACCGGGGTGGACCAGCTCGTCGCCATCGACGCCACGCGCGACCAGGCCTTCGCGGCCGCGGGCGTGGCGAGCGGCACCTGACGGCGGACCGCTCATGGCGCTACCTCCGGGCGGGACGCTCATCTCCACCCTCGACGTCGATGCGCGCATCGACGACATCACCAACGCCACCGGCTGGCTCGGCACCCTCGCGGAAGAGGAGGGCTGGCCCGAGGCCACCCGCTTCGCCCTCGAGCTGAGCCTTGAGGAGGCGCTGACCAACGTGGTCTCCTACGGCTTCGCCGGCAACGTCGCGACGCCGCGCATCCGCATCGAATGCTACCGCCTGCCGGAGGGCCGCATCGCCGTGCGGCTGGTGGACAACGGCGTGCCGTTCGACCCCACCTCCATCGCCGAGCCCGAGGTGCCCGATTCCATCGAGGACGCGCGCATCGGCGGCCATGGCGTCCAGCTCATGCGCCATTTCCTCGAAACGCTGGCCTACGACCGCGTCGGCGACGAGAACCAGCTGACGCTGGTGGTCGCCCGGCCGGAGTAGGGGCGGCCTCAGGGGCTGGCGGTGTCAGGGGAGGGGGCGGGAGACGGCGGCGGAGGTAACTGTCGTCGAACTGCAATAATCGGGCGCTAGTCTGCGGCAATCCCTGAACATTGCCGGCGGAGGACGCAGCAGCGCTGCCATGGCCATCATTGCGGAAATCCTCGCCGGGCTCGGACTGCTGTTCGTCGGCCTCAAGCTGATGTCCACGCACCTGCAGCAGGCCACCGGCCGGCGGGTGCGGAACCTGCTGCGCACCGCCACGCGCTCCCCGCTGGTGGGGCTGCTGTGCGGCACGCTCGCGGGCGCGGCCACCCAGTCCTCCAACGCGGTGGCCATCGTCAGCGGCAACCTCGTGCGCGGCGGCGTGCTCACCACCCGCGACGCCATCCCCATCGTCGCCGGCGGCAATGTGGGCACGGCGGCGCTGGTGTTCGTGGCCGCCATCGATTTCCGCCTGCTGGTGCTCTACCTGGTGGCGCTGGTGGGCTTCGGCTTCCAGTTCCGGCTGGATCGCCGCCCGGCCATGAAGGAATGGATGGGCGTGGCGCTGGGCCTCGCGCTGGCGCTGCTGGGGCTCGACCTCATCAAGCACGGGCCGCGCGCGCTCGACGTCTCCACCCTCGCGGCGGTGCTGGGGGACGGGCTGCCGGTGTGGCTCGGCTTCACCCTCGGCTTCATCGCCGCGGCCATCAGCCAGTCGTCGTCCACCCCCACCATCCTGGTGGTGGCACTGATGCACGCGCAGGTGCTGGGCCTCGGCGACGCGGTGTTCGTGGTGATGGGCGCCAATCTGGGCTCCGGCGTGTCGGCGCTGGCGGCGGCGGGCGGGCTGGAGGGCACCGGGCGCCAGCTTTGTTATGTGCATGTGCTGGTGAAAGGCGTGGGCTGCGTGCTGGTCGGCGCGCTGCTGGGAGGCGCCTATCTGGCCGGCCTCGATCCGCTCGACGCGCTGGACCAGCTGGGCGGACACCAGGCCTCCGCCTCCCTCTCCATCCTGTTCCTGGCGCTCCAGCTCGCCGGCGCGGTGCCGGTGTCGTTCGCGCGCAGCCTCACCGAAGGCATCGCCGCCCGCTTCAGCCCGCCGACCGTGGAGGACAGCGCCTCCCGCCCGCGCTTCATCCACCATCGGGCGCTCGAGGATTCCGCCACCGGCCTCGACCTCGCCGAGCAGGAGACCATGCGGCTCGTCAAGCTGATGCCGAACCTCCTGCCCGACCTCGACCAGCAGGACGCCAGCGGCCCGGCCGAGCGGCTAGCCCTGTGGCGCGGCGCCACCGCCATCGTGGTGGCCATCGACCAGTTCCTCGCCGACCTGATCAGCCGCGGCATGCCCCGGCAGAGCCTCCAGATCGCGCTCCACCTCCAGGCGCTGGTGGAGACGGTGCGGACCCTGCAGGACACGCTGCACGGCTTCACCGAGGTGGTGGAGGGCTTCGAGGACCTGCCGCCGCTCGGCTTCAACCTGTCCGAATCGCTGCGCACCATCATCCTCTCGCTGGCCGACGCCACCGAGGGCGACGCGACCGACCTCGACCTCATCGTCACCCTGGCCGGGGACCGCAGCGAGCTGCTCAGCCGCATCCGCCGCCAGCTCGGCGCCTCGGCGCTCGGCACGGGCACGGACGCGCGCCAGCTGCTGCTCGCCACCAGCCTGTTCGAGCGCGGCGTCTGGCTGGTACGCCGCACCGCCGTGGCGTTGCGCGCGCAGGAGAATGAGGCTAATCGGGAGGGCGCCGCGCCGGAGGGTGCGGCGCTCAAGCGAGTAGAGGCCGATGCACATCGAACGTGAGCAGCTCGGGTCCGACGTGGTGCTGAAAGTCGCGGGGCGCCTCGATACGCCCAATGCGAAGCCGTTCGAGGCCAGCCTGATGGAAGTGGTCTCCACCACCGACGGCGGCATCGTCGTGAACCTCGCCGGCGTGGACTATGTGTCCTCCTCGGGCCTGCGCGCGCTGCTGGTGGCCGGCAAGGCCATGCGCTCGGCCAAGCGCAAGCTGGCCCTGTCCTCGCTGCAGCCGCAGATCCGCGAGGTGTTCGACATCTCTGGTTTCTCGACCCTGTTCGAGATCAGCTGACCGCGCGGCCGGCCGCGCTCGCGCGCCGGCCCCTCAGCCACTCGCCACGGGCGCCCACAGCACATCCTCGATGCGCCGCGCGCCGCTCGCCAGCATGGCGAGCCGGTCGAAGCCGAGCGCGCAGCCCGATGCCTGCGGCATCACCGCGAGGGCGGCGAGGAAATCCGCATCGATGGGATAGCGCTCGCCGTAGAGCCGCGCCTTCAGCGCCATGTCCGCCTCGAACCGGCGGCGCTGCTCGTCCGGGTCGGTGAGCTCGCCGAAGGCGTTGGCGAGCTCCAGCCCGCAGGCGTAGAGCTCGAACCGCTCGGCAAGGCGCGGGTCCTCCGGCTTCGGCCGGGCGAGGGCCGCCTCGCTCACGGGATAGTCGGTGAGGATGGTGGCGCGCCCCTCGCCGAGCCGCGGCTCGATCTTTTCCACCAGCACGCGGGAGAAGATGTCCGCCCAGCTGTCGTCCGGGGCGGTGCGGATGCCCCTGTCCGCGGCCGCCGCCGCGAACGCCGCCGCATCTGGCGCGGCGCCGGGGGCCGGGAGGAGAGCTTCCAGATCCATCCCGGCGTGCCGCTCGAAGGCGGCGACCAGGGTCAGCCGCTCGGGCGCGGCGAACGGATCGCAGCTGCGCCCCCGCCAGGAGAAGAGCCGCGTCCCTCCCGCCTCTCCAGCGGCGGCGAGCAGGGCGGCGCAGTCGTCCATCAGCCGGGTGTAGGGCGCGCCGGTCCGGTACCATTCCAGCATGGTGAATTCGGGATGGTGCGCCATGCCGCGCTCACGGTTGCGGAACACCCGGGCGAACTCGAAGATTCGCTCCTCTCCAGCGGCGAGCAGCTTCTTGGCGGCAAATTCCGGCGAGGTCCGAAGATAGAGCGGCGACGCGGTGCCGTCCGGCGCCGTGAGCCGGGTGGCGAAGGCGTGGAGGTGAGCCTCGTTGCCGGGAGATACCTGCAGCACCGGCGTCTCGACCTCGGTGAAGCCCTCGGCCTCCAGCCACGTCCGGATGGCGGCGCGTGCCCGTGCCCGCGCCATCAGGAACGGCCGGCGGTCGGCGTGGACGGCCGGGCTCCACCATGGGCTTGGCGCGGGGCCGGAGCTTGAGCCGGAATTTGATACCGCCATAGGCTGGAGCATCCCTGTTGCGCATAGGCGCGGTCGCGCAGAATGCAGCGCCGGGCTGGCGTTGCGCGCGAAGATCGCTATGGTGCGCGCCGACGGATCAGGCGCGGCTCGCCGCCGCACAAAGTTCAAGGAAGACGCGACGTGGTCAAGGTTATCGCCAGCACTCTGCGCAAGGGCAACGTGGTCGACATCGACGACAAGCTGTACGTGGTGCTCACCGCCGAGAACATCCACCCCGGCAAGGGCACGCCGGTGACCCAGCTCGACATGCGCCGCATCTCCGACGGCGTGAAGATCTCCGAGCGCTACCGCACCACCGAGCAGGTGGAGCGCGCCTTCGTGGAAGACCGCCCGCACACCTTCCTCTACGAGGATTCCGACGGCTACACCTTCATGAACCCGGAAACCTACGACCAGGTGACCGTGACGAAGGACGTGATGGGCGACCAGTCCGTCTACCTGCAGGAAGGCATGGAGTGCATGCTTTCCACCCACAACGGCAATCCCATCGCCATCGAGCTGCCGGCCCGCGTGGTGCTGGAGATCGTGGACACCGAGCCCACCGTGAAGGGGCAGACCGCCTCCTCCTCCTACAAGCCGGCCGTGCTCTCCAACGGCGTGCGCACCATGGTGCCGCCGCACATCTCCGCCGGCACCCGCGTGGTCATCATGACCGCCGACGCCTCCTACGTGGAGCGTGCGAAGGACTGATCGCGGCATTCGCCCAAAGGCGGGTTGGCAGTGCAACATTCCGATGGAACCTTTTGCGCTGCCAGCCCGTTAAGGGTCGGAGATGTGTCAGTCAGGGCGTCCGTCATGATTTTCTCGGGCAAGCGGGTCCTCGTCGTCGACGACGAGTTCCTGGTCGCGATGGGGCTGGAAGACAACCTGCGGTCCCTCGGCTGCGTCGTCGTGGGGCCCGTGGGTAATCTTTCCGGCGCCGTGGCCGCTGCGGCCCATGAGCAGGTGGACGCCGCCATTCTCGACGTGAACCTCGCCGGCGAGACGGTCTACCCCGCCGCCGCCATCCTGGCGGAGCGCGGCATCCCCTTCATCTTCTGCTCGGGCTACACCGGCAGCGTGCGCATGCCGCCGGAGTTCGCCGGCGCGCCCCGTGTCGCCAAGCCCTACACCAGCCGGGTGATCGCCGACGCGTTGGAGGAGCTGCTGTCCGGCGGCCCGGCCAAGGGACGCGCCTTCCGGGACGCCTCGATCTCACGCTGAAGCGCTGTCCGCGGGCGGCAGGCTGCGCACGTTGCTGCGCAAAATGAAACGGCGGGCGCGATCAGGATCGCCCCGCCGTCGTCGTCTTCAGCCGTTCGCGTGTTCGCGGCTCAGGCCGCGCCGGCTTCCTTGCCGGCGGCTTCCGCCTTGGGGCCGCCGCGGGCAATGCCCACCATGGCGGGACGCAGCACGCGCTCGCCGATGACGTAGCCCGACTGAACCACCTGCACCACCGTGCCCGAGGGGACACTCGGGTCCGGCACCTCGAACATGGCCTGATGCAGGTTGGGATCGAACTTCTCGCCCTTCGGCTCGATGCGGCGGATGCCGTGCTTCTCCAGCGCGGTGGAGAGGCCACGCTCGGTCAGCTCCAGCCCTTCCAGCAACGACTTGAAGGCGCCATCGGCGGAGGCGCGGGCCGCCTCGTCGACGGAGCCGAGGGCCCGCGAGAGGTTGTCGGCCACCGTCAGCATGTCCCGCGCGAAGGAGGAGATGCCATAGGTCTTGGCATCGGCAACCTCGCGCTCGGCGCGACGGCGCACGTTCTCCGCTTCCGCGAAGGCGCGCAGGAACTTGTCCTTCAGGCTCGCGATCTCGGCTTCCAGGCGCTGCTTCTCGCCCGCGTCGCTGCCGATCTCGGCGTCGGCGGTGGCGAGCGCCTCGGCTTCCGCGGTCGCCTCGCCGATGCCCTTGCTCGCACCGTTTTCGCTTGCGTCGCCGCCGGTCTCGGGCGCGCGCTTCTGCTCGCTCATCCGGTTTCTTCCCCTGCCTTGAGTTTCTGCCCCGTGGGGCAAAGGCCAACATTCCCCGCGCATATCGGGGCCATGGCGCGAAAAATCAAGCCGGCACCGGGCAGTCCGTTGCGTTCAGGCGGCATCGCTCCCTGGCGCGCCCAGCACGCGGCTGACGAGGCGGGCGGTGAAATCCACCATGGGCACGATGCGCCCGTAGTTCAGCCGGGTCGGGCCGATGACGCCCAGCACCCCCACCACCCGGCCCTGTCCGTCGCGGTAGGGCGCGACGATGGTGGAGGAGCCGGAAAGCGAGAACAGCCGGTTCTCCGAGCCGATGAAGATGCGCAGGGACTGCGCCTCCTCCGCCCGTCCGAGCAGGTCCACCACCTCGCGCTTGGTCTCCAGGTCGTCGAACAGCAGGCGGATGCGCTCCAGGTCCTCGAACGCCTTGAGGTCCTCCAGGAGCTTCGCCTGCCCGCGCACGATCAGCTTGCGCTCGTTCGGCTCGTCGCCGGACCAGGAGGCGAGGCCCTCTTCCACCACGCGGGCGGTAAGGGCGTCGAGGTCGCGGCGCAGCTCGGCGAGAAGGCTCTCCATCTCGGCCCGCGCCTCGGCGAGGGTGCGGCCGCGGATGCGGGCATTGAGGAAATTGGTGGCCTCGGTGAGCGCCGACACCGGCAGCCCCGCCGGCATGGCCAGCGCGCGGTTCTCCACCTGCCCGTCCTCGGACACGAGGATGACCAGCGCGCGCCCCGGCTCCAGCGGCACGAATTCCACGTGGCGCAGGCGCGGGTCGGTCTTGGTGGCGGTCACCACGCCGGCGCCGCGGGCGAGGCCCGAGAGCATGGCGGAGGCCTCCTGCAGCACCCCTTCCACCGTGGTGGAGCGGGCCGCGGCCATCACCTGCGTCTCGATGTTGGTGCGGTCGCGCTCGTTGATGTCGCCGATCTCCAGCAGCGCATCCACGAAGAAGCGCAGCCCCCGCTCGGTGGGCAGGCGCCCGGCGCTGGTGTGGGGGGCGAAGATGAGCCCCGCGGCTTCCAGGTCCGCCATCACGTTGCGCACGGAGGCGGGCGAGAGCGTCATGGGAATGAGGCGCGAGATGTTGCGCGAGCCCACCGGCTCGCCCGTCGCGAGATAGCTCTCGACGATCTGGCGGAAGATCTCCCGGGCCCGCTCGTCGATCTGGGCGAGGCCGCCGGAGGTGAGGGGCAGAAACGGATCAAGCGCCACGGCGTCACGCCATCCTTCGGGACGAGAGGTCCAACACGGCATTATGTGTCCGCGAAGGGGCTCCGGTTCAAGCCGCCCGGCGTCTTTTGCCGGCGGAATGCGGGTTGCTTCCCTCCGCCGCCCGCGCGCTCTAAAAGGAGCGCCCGACGATCTGACGAGAGGACCCTGCCCATGCGCCCCAGCAAGCGCGCCGCCGACGAGATGCGCGCCGTTTCCTTTGAACGGGGCGTCATGCGCCACGCGGAAGGCTCCTGCCTCGTGAAGTTCGGCGAGACGCACGTGCTCGTCTCCGCGACGCTGGAGGAGCGCCTGCCGCCGTGGCTGAAGGGCCAGGGCCGTGGCTGGGTGACGGCGGAATATGCCATGCTGCCCCGCGCCACCCACGACCGCACGCGGCGCGAATCCACCACCGGCAAGCAGTCCGGCCGCACCCAGGAGATCCAGCGCCTGATCGGCCGCTCGCTGCGTTCGGTGACCGACCTCGTGGCCCTGGGCGAGAAGCAGATCACCATCGACTGCGACGTGCTGCAGGCCGACGGCGGCACCCGCACCGCCTCCATCACCGGCGCCTGGGTGGCGCTGCACGACTGCCTCTCCTGGATGCGCTCGCGCTCCATGGTCCGCGAGATGCCGCTGAAGCAGCACCTCGCCGCCGTCTCCTGCGGCATCTATGAGGGCACCCCGGTGCTCGACCTCGATTATGCCGAGGATTCGGTGGCCGAGACCGACGCCAATTTCGTCATGACCGGCACCGGCGGCATCGTCGAGATCCAGGGCACGGCGGAGAAGACCCCCTTCTCCCAGGAGGAGCTGCTCTCCCTGCTCGGCCTCGCCCGTTCGGGCGTGGACCATCTGGTGGCGCTGCAGAAGCAGGCGGTGGGCTGATGGCGCACCGTCTCCTGCGGGGCCGCCTGGTGGTGGCCACCCACAATCCGGGCAAGCTCATCGAGATGCGGATGCTGCTTGCGCCCCACGGGGTGGAGGCGGTCTCCGCCGGCGAGCTGAACCTGCCCGAGCCGGAGGAGACGGAGACCACCTTCTCGGGCAATGCGCGCCTGAAGGCGGTGGCGGCGGCCACCGCCGCGCAGCTCCCGGCCTTCGCGGATGATTCGGGCCTCGTGATCGATGCCCTCGGCGGCGCGCCCGGCATCCACACCGCCCGCTGGGCGGGGCCGGAGCGCGATTTCGAGATGGCCATGGAGAAGGTGCAGGCCGAGTTGCTCAAGGCTGGCGCCACGGCGCCGGAGCAGCGCCACGCCCGCTTCGTCTCGGCCCTGTGCATCGCCTGGCCGGACGGGCACCTCGAGGAGTTCGAAGGCACCGTGGACGGCACTCTGGTGTGGCCGCCGCGCGGGGCCAAGGGCTTCGGCTACGACCCCATGTTCCTCCCCGAGGGCCACGAGAAGACCTTCGCCGAGATGACCGCCGACGAGAAGCACGCCATGCCGCCCAAGGGCTTCGGCCTGTCGCACCGGGCGCGGGCGTTCCTGAAGCTCTCGCGGGCGTGCCTCGACGCATGAGGGGGCTCGCGACACAGCCCCCGCTGTCGCACGCCGCGCCCGGCGCGGAGGACGGCGGGTTCGGGGTCTATGTCCACTGGCCGTTCTGCAAGGCCAAGTGCCCCTATTGCGACTTCAACAGCCACGTGCGCTTCGCCCCGCCCGACGAGGCGCGCTTCATCGCCGCGTTCCGTCGCGAGATCGCGCACATGCGCGCGCTGTCGGGGCCGAAGCGGGCCGGCACGGTGTTCTTCGGCGGCGGCACGCCCTCCCTCATGGCTCCGGCGACGGTCGCGGCCATCCTGGAGGCGATCGACGCCGCTTGGCCACTGACCGCCGATGCGGAAGTGACGCTGGAGGCCAATCCCACCTCGGTGGAGGCGGACCGCTTCGCCGGCTATCGCGCCGCCGGGGTCAACCGGGTGTCGCTGGGGGTGCAGGCGCTCGACGATGCCGCCCTGAAGGGCCTCGGCCGCATGCATTCGGTGGCCGAGGCGCTGGCGGCGGTGGCGGTGGCGCGGCGCGCCTTCGACCGCGTTTCGTTCGACCTGATCTACGCCCGGCCCGGCCAGACGCCCGAGGCCTGGGCGGATGAGCTTTCCCGCGCCCTCGCCGAGGGCTGCGAGCATCTCTCCCTCTACCAGCTGACCATCGAGCCCGGCACGCCGTTCGAGCGGCTCTATGGCGCCGGCAAGCTCGTCCTGCCGGACGACGATGTGTCCCGCGCCCTGTGGGACGTGACCCAGCAGGTGACGGCAGAAGCGGGCCTGCCGGCCTACGAGGTCTCCAACCATGCCCGTCCGGGCGCGGAGGCGCGGCACAATCTGGTGTACTGGCGCTACGGCACCTATGCCGGCATCGGCGCCGGGGCCCATGGCCGGCTTTCGGGGGAGGGCGGGGCGCGCCGCGCCACCTTCACCGAGCGCTCGCCCGAGGACTGGCTCGCCCGTGTGGAGGCCGACGGCCACGGCATCGTCTCCGACGAGCCGCTGTCGCGCGCCGAGCAGGCCGACGAGATGCTGCTGATGGGGCTGCGCCTGAAGGAAGGCGTGGACCTTGCCCGCCACGCGGCGCTGGGCGGACAAATGGACCCCGCCCGCATCGCCGATCTGGTGGCACAGGGGCTGGTCGCTCGCGATGGCTTCCGCATCAGGGTGACGGAGGGCGGCTTCCCGGTGCTCAACGCGGTGATCGCCGCGCTGGCGGGGTGAGGCCGGCAGCGGCAGACGCCGGCCCGGGCGGAGGCGCGGACGGCCCCGCAGCCGTCAATCGGCGTAGGGATTGTCCTTCTGGCGCAGAGTCAGGCGGATCGGCACGCCGGGCAAATCGAAGGTCTCGCGCAGGCCGTTCACCAGATAGCGGATATAGCTCTCCGGCACGGCATCGGCGCGCGAGCAGAACAGCACGAAGGACGGCGGGCGCGCCTTGGGCTGGGTCATGTAGCGCAGCTTCACCCGACGGCCGGACACCGCCGGCGGCGGGTGGCTGTCGGTGACCTGCTGCAGGAAGCGGTTCAGCGGATTGGTGGCGATGCGCTTGTTCCACACCTTGTGGGTCTGGGCGATGGCGGCCACCAGCTTGTCGAGCCCGTGCCCCATGAGGCCGGACACCGGCACGATGGGCAGGCCCTTCACCTGCGGCAGCAGATGGTCCGCCTCCTCGCGCAGGCGGGTGGCGAGGCCGCCGCGGGCCACGAGATCCGACTTGTTGTAGCCGATGACGAGGGCGCGTCCCTCCCGCGCCACCAGATCGGCGATGCGCAGGTCCTGCTCCTCGAACGGGCGGGTGGCATCCACCAGCAGCACCACCACCTCGGCGAACTTCATGGCGCGCAGGGCGTCGGCGGCGGAGAGCTTCTCCAGCTTGTCGTCGATGCGCGAGCGCTTGCGCAGGCCGGCGGTGTCGAACACCTCCAGCTTGACGCCGGCATAGGTCACCGCCACCGAGATGGAATCGCGGGTGATGCCCGCCTCCGGCCCGGTGAGGAGCCGGTCCTCGCCCAGCAGGCGGTTGATGAGGGTGGACTTGCCCGCGTTCGGCCGGCCCAGCACCGCCACCTTGATGGGGCGGCGCGGCTTCTCGTCGGGCACCTCTTCCGCGTCCGCGTCGGCGGGAGGCGCATAGGCCTCCTCCTCGTCGTCCTCGTCCTCCTCGGGCAGGCGGGTCTGCTCGGGCAGGGCGGCGCAGATGGCGTCGTAGAGGTCGGACAGGCCCTCGCCGTGCTCGGCCGAGAGGGCCACCGGATCGCCGAGGCCGAGGGCGAAGGATTCGATCGCACCCGCCTCGCCGCCGCGTCCCTCGCTCTTGTTGGCGAGCAGGATCACCGGCTTGCCGGAGCGGCGGACCAGATCGGCGAAGGCGCGGTCGGTGGGGGTGAGGCCCACCCGCGCGTCGATCATGAACAGGATGGCGTCGGCGTTGCCGATGGCGGCTTCGGTCTGGGCGCGCATGCGGCCCTCGAGGGTCGCGGCGTCCGCCTCCTCGAGCCCGGCCGTGTCGACGATGCGGAACGAAAGGTCGCCGAGGCGGCCGTCGCCCTCGCGGCGATCGCGGGTGACGCCGGGGCGGTCGTCCACCAACGCGAGCTTCTTGCCCACCAGCCGGTTGAACAGGGTGGACTTTCCGACGTTCGGACGCCCGACGATGGCGAGAGAAAAGGTCATGGGGAAGGGGCTCTTGCGCCGGGAGGGTCGGGGGCCGTCGGAAGCGCCGCCCGCGAGCGGGCGGCGGAGGGATCAGCGCTGCTGCTGCTGGGGCTTGGCGCCCTGCTGCTGCTGGGGCAGCTGGTCCAGCGGGACGTTGGCGTTGCTCGGCTGCGACAGCGGGGTGCCGTAGTCCACGCCCGGCACGCCCTGCGGGAACACCGGGCTGCGGGTGCCGGCCAGCGGCTTCTTGGGCTGGTCGAACGGGTTGAGCTTGTCGAGCGTGTCGCAGCCCGCGGCCGCGAGCGCGAGGGCGAGGCCCAGCGCCAGCTTGACGGACGTGGAAACGCGGCGCGTCTTCGTCATCGGCTCATCCTCACTGTGTGGCGGTGCCGGGCGCGGCCGGCGCGGCGGGCGGCGCCTCGGGAGCGGGGGCGGCCCCGGCGGTCAGGCGGCGGATCAGCTCGGCCCGGGAACGCACGCCGGGCGGGGTCTCGCCGTCAGAGGCCATGTCCGTGGCGGTCTTGTTGGCGGCGGCGAGGTCACCGGCCCTCAGCTGCGCCATGGCCAGCGCCTCGCGCGCGGAATGGCGCAGGGGGCCGGTGCCGCTGGCGATGGCGCCGACGCGCTGCTGCACCTCGGCAAGGCCGGCGGTATCGGCCAGAATCAGCGCGGCGCGCAGCAGCGCCAGCTCGCGGACCAGCTGGGGCAGGCGGCCATCGGCGCCGATGGCGTCGAAGGCGGCGATGCCGGCCGCCTTGTCACGCGCGGAGGCCGCGGCCGCGCCTCGGAACAGGGCGAGGGTGCGATAGCCGGCCGGCCCGTCCTTGGCGATGGCGCCGAAGGCGGCCTCCGCCTCCTGGAACTTGCCGGCGTCATAAAGGGTGATGGCGCTCTGGAACGCGGCGCTGGCGGCAACCGCCTGCTGATGGCGCCAGTACTTGTACCCGCTCCACCCGGCCGCGGCGACGATGGCCAGCACGGCAGCCGCGATGATGAGCCCGCCGAAGCGGTCCCACAGCTTGCGCAGGCGGTCGCGCCGGAGGTCTTCCTCGATCTCGTGAAAAATATCGGTCATGGGTCCGCGACTTCGGGGGATGGGGGCCGGCGCGCCGGCAAAGGGCGCGTAAAGTATCCATGCGGCTTCATCGTGGCAAACGCGGCGTTTCGATGGCGCTGATCCGCCGCGCGCCGCGTTTTCACGTCTCCGCAGGCGGCGGCCCGGCCGAAAATCCCGCCCGCTTCAGCCGCACCAGCGCCAGGTCGAGGGCGGAGAGGAAGGCTGAGCGGTCACGCGGGCCGAACGGTTTCGGGCCACCGGTGACCGCGCCGGCCGAGCGCAGGTCCTCCATCAGATTGCGGGTGGCGAGGGCCATGCCGATGGAATCGCCGGTGAAGGGGCGGCCGTTGGGGGCGATCACGTCGGCCCCGGAGGCGACGCAGCGGGCGGCGAGCGGCACGTCGGCCGTCACCACCACGTCGCCCCGCACGGCGCGGCCGGCGATGAAATCGTCGGCGACATCCGGGCCCGCCGCCACGACGCAGCGGATGATGAGCTCATGGCGCGGCACCGCGATCGGCGCATTGGCCACCACATAGACCGCCACGCCATGGCGCAGCGCCACCTTGTACGCCTCCTCCTTCACCGGACAGGCGTCGGCGTCGACATAAAGGGCGATGGGGAGGTCGCGTGCGTTCATGGCGGCTTTCAGGGAGAAAGGTCGGGGTGGGCGGCGGACGTGTCCGCCCTGCCCGCCGGGGCGCGGTGGAGTGAAGCCCGCGGTCGGGAAGCGGCCGCTGGTCGCGCGCCTGCCGGGAGAGGGCCACAGGCGGGGAGGGAACGGCCGCTGACCTGCTCTGCCCTTCGGCGGAACGCGCCGGGCAGCTACCGCGCCCAACGGGTTCCGGTCCGTCCGGCGGTGGCGGCGGAGCGGATCACGCCGCCGGGGCTGCCGCGTCCGCTTCCCCTTCACCGCCGCCGGCACCGCGCCGGCGACGCCGCCAGGGAAGCGCGATGGAGGCGAGATCGTCCAGCATCCCGAGCAGCTTGGCGCCCGTGTCCAGCTCCCGGTCGAGCGCGGCCATGGTGGCGGAAAGGCCCGGGTCCTCGTCCGTCAGCCACACGTCGAGCACGCGGGTGAACAGCAGCGCCAGCCCCTTCGCCCGCACGCTGCCGGCGAGGCCGGCGCAATCGATGCCGGCGGCGGCCAGCATCCAGCGCTGGGAGGTCTCCGACAGCCGCAGCAGGGTGCAGGCAAGGCGCGGATCGCGGCGCGCGGCATTGCGCAGGGCGCGCACCGCCTCCCGGTGCGGCGCCAGCGCATCGAGCCGGCGCATGAGCACCTCGAACAGGCGCTCCTTCGGCTCCTCGCCGGCGAAATCCGCCGTGTCCGGCCCGCCTTCCGCCAGCACGTGGCGGTCGGTGGCACGGAAGAAGGCGGCCAGCAGGTCATCGGAGGTGGCGAAGGCGGCGCGCATCTCGGACAGGGAGACGCCGCAATGCGCGGCCACCTCGGCCAGCGAGACGCGGGCGGGCGGCCGCTCGGCGATGAGGTCCAGGAAGGCGCGCAGGCAGGCGTCGCGGGTGGTCTCGGAGGTCATGGCGTCTCCTTCCGGGCGCGCCTGCCGCAGGGGCAGGCTTCAGCCGGCCAATTCCTTGCCCCGTTTGGTGGCGGCCGCAATGGCCTCGGTCAGCAGCGGGCCGAAGCCGGTGTCGGGGCGCATCAGCACCGCCAGGGCGGCGGCGGTGGTGCCGCCCGGCGAGGTGACGTTCTGCCGGAGCGTGGCGGCCGGCAGGTCCGACTGGTCCATGAGCGCGCCGGCGCCCGCCACGGTGGCGCGGGCGATGCGCGCGGCGAGGTCGGCGGGCAGGCCGGCGGCGGCGCCGGCCTCGGCCATGGCTTCCGCCAGCAGGAAGGCATAGGCAGGGCCGGAGCCGGAAACGGCGGTGGCCGCATCCATCAGGTCCTCGTCCTCCACCCATTCCACGATGCCGATGGCGCCCAGCAAAGCGGCGGTGAGGTCGCGCTGGGCCTGCGACACCGAGGGGGCGGCCACGGCGACGCTGACGCCCCGGCCGATGGCGGCGGGCGTATTGGGGATGGAGCGCACCAGCGGGGTGGCGGCGCCGAAGATGTCGGCCATGAAGGAGAGCGTCCGCCCGGCCATGATGGAGACCACGAGGGTCTGCGGCCCGGCGATGGGCGCCAGCGGCGGCAGCGCCTCGGGCGCCACCTGCGGCTTGACGGCGAGCAGCAGCACCGACGGTGTGGGAATCGCCGCATGGGCGGGGTTGACGCTGACGCCCCGCGCCGCCAGGGCGGCACCGGCGTCCGCCGGCAGATGCGGATCGAGGATGACGGCCTTGTCGGCCGGAAGGCCGAGGCGCAGCCAGCCTTCCAGCATGGCGCCGCCCATCTTTCCGGCGCCCACCAGCACCACGGGTCCGGACAGGGTCTTCAGAACGCTCTCACTCATCTCCGCCTCGCGGGAAGCTCGCGCCAGCGGCGCCTCGCCCCTCCCATAACGGAGGAATCGGGCGGTGGGAACGCCGGACCCACCCACCCGCGCCGCGCGGGAACGACCGGGGGCATCACCCCCGGAGCCCGGCGCACGGCAATGGCTTCAGGCCTCGCCGACGGTGTCGAACAGGGCCGTGTCCATGGCCTCGCGGGCGGTCTTGCCGGCCCAGACCACGAACTGGAACGCCGGATAATACCGCTCCACCGCATCGAGCGCGGCGTCGAGGATGGCCGCGCACTGCCGGTCGGAGGCAGTGGCCCCGCCCGCCAGCGCCAGCGCGTAGCGGAACATGATGACGCCTTCCTGCGACCACATGTCGAAATGGCCGAGCCACATCTGCTCGTTGATGAGCGCCAGCAGCTTCAGCACCTCCGGCCGGCGCCCCTCGGGCACCTTGAAGTCGAACGCGCAGGCGAGATGCAGCGACTCCAGCTCGTCCATCCACTGGAAGGAGACGTGGCAGTCGGTCCAGCGGCTGGAGAGGGAGAGGGTGATCTCGTCCTCGTCGGAGCGCTCGAACGACCAGTCGTTGAGGGCAGCGAGCTGCTCCACGAGATCAACTGGGTTCGCCGGCGCTTCGGCTTCGATGTCGATGAGTGACATGGCCTCGACCTCGCGGTGGGAGGAACGCGGAGAGGGTCGAACGCAGCATCCCGCGCGTCGGGCCATTCGGCGTTGAGGCCTCTTGGCATGCACGCGGCGTGCCGGGCGGACGCCCGCCCGAAGGTGGACATCCTGGCGAGGCTGCGCCCCGTCGCAGTCGACACGCTGCGACGAACCGGCTCCGAATCGCCACGAAAATCAGTATATCGCGGGTAAATATTTCCCCGCTACGACAGATTGTGGCTGCTCCCCAAGCGCCCGCCGAGCGGTCACGGAGTCGCAGGCCGCAATCAGGCCCCGCTAACCGTCGAATCGACCGTGCCGGACGGGGCGCTGAGGCGCTCCTCGAGGGCGGCGATACGGGCGGAGAGGCGCTCGTTCTCGGCGCGCGCCTCGGCGGCCATGTCCTTCACCGCCTCGAATTCCTCGCGCTTCACGAGGTCCATGTCGCGCAGGAAGCGCTCCATCTGGGACTTCATGACGGTCTCGGCCTCGCGGCGGACGCCCTGGGCCACGCCGGCGGCGTCGTTCACGAGACGCGCCATCTCGTCGAAAATGCGGCCGGTGGTCTGGGTCATGAAAGCCTCCTCGCGGGCGCCCTGCCCGGGCCCTGAACATGGCGAGGTGCGCCCGCGCGCGCAAGTGTGCTGCGCCGCACCCCGCCGCGAGGCCATCCGGCAGGGTGCGGCTTGACGGAGGCGGCCCCGGCGCGGCACATGACGGCGCTCGCCCGAGGCGCCACCTTCCGGGGATCCGATGACCACCTTCGCCCTGCCGTTTCCGGCCATCGATCCCGTTCTGGTGCAGCTCGGCCCCCTCGCCATCCGCTGGTATGCGCTGGCCTACATCGCCGGCCTCGTGCTCGGCTGGCTGCTGGCGCGCACCCTGGTGGCGCGGCCGGCGCTGTGGGGCGGGGTCTCGCCCATGAAGCCGCAGGACCTCGACGACGCCCTGTTCTGGGCGACGCTGGGCGTCATCCTCGGCGGGCGCCTCGGCTACGTGCTGTTCTACAATCCTACCTATTTCCTCGCCAATCCGGCCGACATCATCGCGGTGTGGAAGGGCGGCATGTCGTTCCACGGCGGTCTCGCCGGCACGCTGGTGGCGCTGGTGCTGTTCGCGCGCTCGCGCGGCATCAAAGTGCTGTCGCTGCTCGACGTGTCGGGCGTGGTGGCGCCGCTCGGCCTGTTCTTCGGCCGGCTCGCCAATTTCATCAACGGGGAGCTGTGGGGCCGGCCGGCCGACGTGCCGTGGGCCATCGTCTTCCCCCACGGCGGGCCGCTGCCGCGCCATCCGAGCCAGCTGTACGAGGCGGCGCTGGAAGGGGTGGTGCTGTTTATCGTGATGCTCGTGGTGGTGCGCATGGGCGGGCTGAAGCGGCCCGGCGTCGCCGCCGGCATCTTCGGCATCGGTTATGGCCTCGGCCGTATCGTCGGCGAGTTCTTCCGCGAGCCGGACGTGCAGCTCGGCTATCTCGCCTTCGGCACCACCATGGGCATGTGGCTGTCGGTGCCGCTGGTGCTGGCCGGCGCGGGACTGCTCGCCTACGCCCTGAAGCGTACCCCCGCCCAGCCGTGACGGGCCCGCTCGCCGAGGAGATCCGCGCCCTCATCGCCGCCGAGGGGCCGATCCCCGTCAGCCGCTACATGGCGCTCGCGCTCGGCCATCCCCGCCACGGCTATTACATCACCCGCGATCCGCTGGGCGCCGCCGGCGACTTCACCACCGCCCCCGAGATCAGCCAGATGTTCGGCGAGCTCATCGGCCTGTGGGCGGTGGCGGCATGGCAGCAGATGGGCGCGCCGGGAGACTTCCGGCTGGTGGAGCTCGGCCCCGGCCGCGGCACGCTGATGGCCGACGCCCTGCGCGCCGCCCGGCTCGTGCCGGCGTTCGGGGCTGCCGCGTCCGTGCATCTGGTGGAGACCAGCCCGGCGCTGAGGACGGTGCAGGCGCGCACCGTCGCCCCCCTCGCGCCCCGCCTCGCCTGGCACGATCGGGTGGAGGAGGTGCCGGAAGGGCCGGCCATCGTCCTCGCCAATGAATTCTTCGATGCCCTGCCGGTGGATCAATATGTGCGGCAGGGCGGCCGCTGGCACGAGCGCCGGGTGGGGCTGGGGCCGGGCGGGGCGCTGGCGTTCGGCCTTGATCCCGCGCCGGCGCGGGTGGCGGAGGCCTTCGCCGCCCACCTGCCCCCGCCGCAGGACGGCGATGTGCTGGAACATATGGAAAGCGGCCCCGCCCGCGCGCTGGCGGCGCGGCTGGCGGCTCAGGGCGGCCTGACGCTGGTGGTGGATTACGGCCATGCCGGCGGTTATGGGGATACGCTGCAGGCGGTGGCGAAGCACCGTTTCGCCGACCCGCTCGCCGATCCCGGCGCGGCCGACCTCACCGCCCATGTGGATTTCGCAGCCCTGGCCCATCTCGGCCGGGCGGCGGGGTTGGCGGCGTTCGGGCCCTTCGGGCAGGGCGTGTTTCTCGACCGGCTGGGCCTTGCCCATCGCGCCGAACGGCTGATGCGCGAGCAAGAGCCTGCCACGCGGGACGCCATCGCCGCCGCCGCCCGCCGCCTCGCCGGCATCGGGGTGGGGGAGATGGGCGCCCTGTTCAAGGTGCTCGTCCTCGCCCATCCTGCCCTTGGGGCCCCACCCGCGTTCGACCCCTCCGAGGAGTTCCGTTCATGAAGAACGTGCCATGAAGATCTTGGCGCCGTCGCTGGCCGCTTTGCCCGGCATCCGCCACGCCTTCTTCACCCGGCAGGGCGGGGTCTCCACGGGCCTCTACGCCAGCCTCAACGGCGGCATGGGCTCCAACGACGATCCCGCCGCCGTGGCGCAGAACCGGGCGCGCATGGCGTCCGAGATCGGCGTCGCGCCGGACCGGCTGCTCGCCTGCTGGCAGGTGCATTCGGCCGATGCCGTGCTCGGGACCGATCCCTGGACCCGCGAGGATGCCCCCAAGGCCGACGCCATCGTCACTGCCACTCCGAGCATCGGCGCCGCCGTCTCCATCGCCGATTGCGGCCCGGTGCTGTTCGCCGATCCCGACGCGCGCGTGGTGGCCGCCGCCCATGCCGGCTGGAAGGGCGCCATCGGTGGCGTGCTGGCCGCGACCATCGACCTGATGGAGAAGCAGGGCGCGCGGCGGGAGAATGTGCGCGCGGTCATCGGCCCGCTGATCCGGCAGGCGAGCTACGAGGTGGGCGAGGATTTCGTCGCCCGCTTCCTCGCCGAGGACAAGGCCTTCGCCCGCTTCTTCGCCCCGGCCGACCGGCCGCACCATGCCCTGTTCGACCTGCCCGGCTTCATCCGGCTGCGGTTGACGCAGGCCGGCATCCGCCACGTGGAGGATCTCGGCCTCGACACCTATCCGGACGAGGCCCGCTTCTATTCCTTCCGCCGCGCCACCCACCGCAAGGAAGCCGACTACGGCCGCCTGATCGCGGCCATCGCCCTCGCCTGATTTCCGGACCTTTCCATGCGCTCTTCCGACGTCTCCCTCCTGATCGTGCCCGGCTGGCAGGGCTCCGGCCCGGACCACTGGCAGAGCCGGTGGGAGCGCAAGCTCTCCACCGCCCGGCGGGTGGAGCAGGCGGATTTCGACCGTCCCGACCGGCAGGACTGGCCGCGTCGCCTCGCGGAGGCGGTGGCGGCGGCGGAGAAGCCGGTGGTGGTGGTGGCGCACTCCCTGGGCGTGCCGACCCTGCTGCACGCGGTGCCGCTGCTGCCGGCGGGCAAGGTGCTGGGCGGCTTCCTCGTCGCTCCGCCGGACCTCGACGTGCCGGGCCTTCCGGCGGATCTGGCCGCCTTCGGCCCCATGCCCTCCGCCCCCTTGCCCTTCCCCTCGGTTCTGGTGGCGAGCCGGACCGATCCCTATTGCAGCTATGCCCGGGCCGAGGGCTTCGCGCTCGACTGGGGCGCGGCCTTCGTGGATGCGGGGGAGGCCGGGCACATCAATGCCGAGGCCGGTTTCGGCCCCTGGCCGGAGGGCTCCATGCGCCTGCTCGGCTTCCTGCAGGCGCTCGGATGACGGGTGCAGGACGGGGACCCTGCCCGCGTTAACCGCGTCTTAACCGTTTTTCTGGACCCGGCTCCCGTTTCCCGCTACGCCTCTTCCCGAAGAGGTAACGCCGGGAGCGACCATGCGGGGATCTGAGGCCGAGCACGCGCCGGAACGCAAGGCGGCTCCCGAGTCCGTCTCCGTGCGCAACGGACGCAGGCTGGCGTCTCTCGCCGGAATGGTCCTGTGCCTCGCCCTCGGCGCCTGCCAGACCGACGGCTCCGGCATGGCCAACGCGGGCGGCCGCACCCTCGCCTTCGACACCATCGACGGCCCGCCCCCCGCCACCTTCGACAAGCTGGTGGGCCAGCTCTCCAGCGAGGCCGAGCAGCGCCGCGTGGCGGTGGTTTCCCGCAGCGGCAATGCCGCCTACCGGGTGAAGGGCTACCTCGCTTTGCACGTGCAGAAGAACAAGGCCTCGGTGGCCTATGCCTGGGACGTGTACGACCAGAACCAGAACCGTATCGCCCGCGTCGCCGGCGAGGAACCGGCCGGGACGCTGAAGGGCGGCGTGGCCAATGGCTGGGCCGCCTGCGACGACGCGGTGCTGGCGCGCGTGGCCAACAGCTCCATGGCGAGCCTCGCCGAGACGCTGGGCGTCACCGGCTCGGCCCCGGCGGCCGCGCCCGCTGCCCCGGCGGCCGATGCTCCGGCCGTCGCCACCGCCGAGCCCGCGCCCCGCGCCGAGCCCGCGGGCGTGCCGGTGGCGGCGCTCTCTGCGCCTTCCGCAGCCCTGGCATACGCGAACAACTGAGGTGCGCGGGCGCCGGATGCCCGGCAAGGCCTTTACAAGTTTGTGACGGGCCGCCTATCAGATCCACTCACGCTTTCCACCAGCCCCCGGCACCCTCGGGGCGGAGCCCTCACATGTCAGCGGAGAACGGTCCCATGAAGGTCGTCGCGGGGAATTCCAACCGCGCGCTCGCTGAAGCCATCGCCGCCTATCTCGCCACCCCGCTCACCAAGGCGGTCGTGCGGCGTTTCGCGGACATGGAAATCTTCGTCGAGATCCAGGAGAACGTGCGCGGTCAGGACGTGTTCGTGGTGCAGTCCACCTCGTTCCCCGCCAACGATCACCTGATGGAGCTGCTCATCATCATCGATGCGCTGCGCCGTGCCTCGGCCAAGCGCATCACGGCGGTGCTGCCCTATTTCGGCTACGCCCGGCAGGACCGCAAGCCCGGCCCGCGCACGCCCATCTCCGCCAAGCTGGTGGCCAACCTCATCACCCACGCCGGCGCCGACCGCGTGATGACGCTGGACCTGCACGCCGGGCAGATCCAGGGCTTCTTCGACATTCCCACCGACAATCTCTATTCCGCGCCGGTGATGGTGCGGGACATCAAGGAGCGGTTCGACCCCTCCAACCTCATGGTGGTCTCGCCCGACGTGGGCGGCGTGGTGCGCGCGCGCGCGCTGGCCAAGCGCATCGATGCCCAGCTCGCCATCGTCGACAAGCGCCGCGAGCGCCCCGGCGAGAGCGAGGTGATGAACGTCATCGGCAACGTGGAAGGCCGCTCCTGCATCCTGGTGGATGACATCGTCGATTCAGGCGGCACCCTGGTGAATGCGGCGGAAGCCCTGCTGGCCCGCGGCGCCAAGGAGGTCACCGCCTACATCACCCACGGCGTGCTCTCGGGCGGCGCGGTGGCGCGGGTGACGGCGTCCAAGCTCAAGGAGCTGGTGATCACGGATTCGATCCAGCCCACCGAGGCGGTGCGGGTGGCGCGCAATATCCGCGTGGTGTCCATCGCCACCCTGATCGGCGAGGCCATCGCCCGCACGGCGCACGAGGAATCGGTCTCCAGCCTGTTTGACTGAGGCCGCTTGCGGCGGCTTCCGCGCGCGGGCTAGGCTCCCTCCCAACGAGTCCGGTTGCGATGGTGTGGCGTGGCAATCTGTCGTCGCGCCCCGGCCATTCCGGTATCAGCAAGGCCCGCCATGCAGGATGAAACCGCGCTCCGCCAGCACGATACCGTGCCGGTGTCAGCACCTTTGCCCGCTGTGGCGCCGGTGTCCCGGAAGCATGGCGGCGAGCCTTACGTTTCGGTGCTGCAGCACCTGGCGAAGGTCCGGAGCGTGAAGCGCTATCTGGAGGTGGGCGTGTTCACCGGTTCCTGCTTCGCGCAGATTCCGGCGGAGCGGGCGATCGGGGTCGATCCCAGCTTTCGGATCTCCCACAACATCGCGGCGGGGAAGACCGACGTCCGCCTGTTCCAGATGCCGAGCGATCTTTTCTTCGCCGAGGTGGACGTCGTCGGGGCTTTCGGCGGGCCGGTGGATTTCGCCTTTCTCGACGGCATGCACCAGTTCGAATACCTGCTGCGCGACATCGCCAACACCGAGCGCGTCGCCAACCCGCGCGGCCTCATCGCCCTGCATGATTGCCTGCCGCTTGCGGAGCAGATGACTGTGCGATCGAAGGAGGAGGCGCGGCGCATCACCCGTGGCACGCCCTACGAGGACTGGTGGACCGGCGACGTGTGGAAGGTGATCCCCATCCTGCGCAAGTATCGGCCGGACCTGAAGGTCGTGTGCGTGGACGCGCCGCCCACGGGGCTCGTCTTCATTTCCAATCTCGACCCGTCCAACGACACGCTCCAGCGCGACTATTGCCGGATCGTGGAGGAGTTCGCGGCCCTGCCGAGCGACGAGGCGGGGCTCGATGCCTTCTATGCGGACATCGAGGTGCTGCCGACGCAGCGCCTTACCGCCGGGTTCGATCACAGCCTGCTGCTGCGGGCCTGACGGCCGAAGCGGAGCCGGCCTGCGCCGGCTCAGACGGCGGGCGGCGTCTGCGTGCGGCCGTTGTTCTCGCTCTCGACGTCGCCCTTGCGCTGCAGCCAGAGCATGACGAGCCAGCAGAACGCGGCCCATGCCGCGCCCAGCGCCCAGCCGCCGAGCACGTCGGTGGGCCAGTGGACCCCGAGATAGATGCGGCTGATGCCGACGATCACCGTCAGGGCCGCAGCCGCGCCGAGCAGGAACACCTTCACCCGGGTGCGCGCCTGCGTGCGCGCGAGCAGCGCGCCGAGGGTCAGGTAGACCACGGCCGACAGCATGGCGTGGCCGGAGGGAAAGCTCTGGCTGTAGACCGCCATGCCGTGCGGCACGAGGTCCGGCCGCGGCCGGTCGAAGCCCCATTTCAGCAGCTGCGACAAGGCGGTGCCGCCGGCCACCGAGAACACCACGAGCAGCGCCGCGTGGCGCTTGCGCGTCATCAGCAGGAACAGCGCGGCCAGGATGGTGAGCAGCGTCAGCACGCCGGTGCCGCCCAGCGCGGTGAAGTCGCGCATGCTCTCTTCCAGCCACGGCGGCCCCAGCGGGTCGGTGGGATCGGCGGGGTTGCGCAGGGCGAGCAGGATGTCGCGGTCGAGGCGGCCGGGGGCGCCCTCCATCACCTCGTCGGCGACCTTCACGAAGGCGTAGAAGGCGAGGGCGGTGAAGCCGAGGACGGCGAGGGTCGCCCGCTCCATCCGGCTGACGCCGGCGAGCATGGGCCCCATCAGGGGCAGGGTCTCGACCCGGCGCTGGAGGCGGTCGAGCAGGGTGGGGGCGGGAGTGCTCACGCGGAAGATGTGCCGCGCGTTGCCGGCCCCGTCAACTCGTGTGGTTTCCGGTGCGACGCCAACGCGCTGCGCGGCAACAAAAAAGGGCGCCGTCCGGTGGACGACGCCCGCTTTCTGGCTCAGCCGGGCCGGCTCAGGCCGCCTGCTGCTTGGGCTGCACCTCGGCGGTGTAGGAATCCATCAGCTGGTGGGTGATGCCGGAGGGCTTGAAGGTCCAGTCGGCGATGGAGCCGACCGGGGTCACCTCGGCGGCGGTGCCGGTGATGAAGCACTCGGAGAAGCCGGCCAGCTCCTCGGGCAGGATGTGGCGCTCGATCACCTCGATGCCGTGGCGACGGGCGATGTCGATCACGGTGCGGCGGGTGATGCCGTCGAGGAAGCAGTCGGGCTTGGGCGTGTGGATCACGCCGTCCTTCACGAAGAAGATGTTGGCGCCGGTGCACTCGGCCACGTAGCCGCGATAGTCCAGCATCATCGCGTCGGCGAAGCCGCGCCGCTCGGCGCGGTGCTTGGAGATGGTGCAGATCATGTACAGGCCGGCGGCCTTGGCCCGGCAGGGGATGGTGGCCGGATCGGGACGGCGCCACTCCGCGAGGTCGAGGCGCAGGCCCTTCAGGCGCTGCTCGGGATCGAAGTAGCTCGGCCATTCCCACACGCCGATGGCGAGGTGGATGGAGTTCTTCTGGGCGGCGACGCCCATCATCTCGCTGCCGCGCCAGGCGACCGGGCGGACATAGGCGTCCACGAGATTGTTCTTCTCGAGCGTGGCCTTCTTGGCCGCGTCGATCTCGGGGATGGTGTAGGGGATGGTGAAGTCCAGCATCTCCGCCGACAGGCGCAGCCGCTCGGAGTGCTCGGCGCTCTTGAAGATCCGGCCGCCGTAGGCGCGCTCGCCCTCGAACACGGTGCTGCCGTAGTGCAGGCCGTGGGACAGCACGTGCAGCTTGGCGTCGGCCCACGGCACGAACACGCCGTCGTACCAGATCCAGCCGTCGCGTTGATCGAAGGGGACACCCTGAGCGCTCATGATCTTAAACTCCTTGTTTCAACCGCGTCGTGCGCGCGGCTTCCCCCCGACGCAACCGCCGCTTTCCAGCAGTGCCGCATGGGGATATCTTTACGCCTGCTCATCAAGCCGGCAAAGCCACGAAATGATCGAACCGTGTCCAGGGAGTGCGCGACCGATCATTTCGCTGAACTGGCTCTTTGGGTAACGATCAAAACGAAAAAAGTCAACATGGCTGACATAAATTCTCTCGTCGAACCCGCTCCGGCGCCCGTGTCCCCCCCTCGCGAGGATGCGGCGGCGGATTTGCCGCTGGTCGACTTCATCGAGCTTTTCTTCTTTGCGTACAGGGATTTCGTCGCCGATCCGGACGAGATCCTGGCGCCCATCGGCTTCGGCCGGGCGCACCATCGCGTTGTCCATTTCGTGAACCGGCACCCCGGCATGCGGGTCACCGATCTGCTCGACATCCTGCGCATCACCAAGCAGAGCCTCGGCCGCGTGCTGCGCGAGCTGGTGGACGAGGGCTTCGTGGAGAGCCGCGCCGGCGCCGCCGACCGGCGGCAGCGGCTGTTGTTCCCGACCGCCAAGGGCGAGATGCTGGCGCGCCAGTTCGTCGGGCTGCAGAGCCGCCGCATCGCCGGGGCGCTGGAGGCCAGCGGGCCGGCCGGGCGGGAGGCGGTGCGCCGCTTTCTTCTTGCCATGATCGACAAGGAGGATCGCGGCTCGGTGGAGCGGCTGATCGAGCGGGCCGACCGGGCCGCGCGCGCCCGTCCGGACTGAGCCGCGGCGGCGCCACCGGGCCCGCCGCGGGCGCATCGGCCGGATGACGCCGATGCCGGCCGGCACGACGGTTCCGCCATGCGGGCGGGCCTGTCCCAATCCCGCGCCTTTGCGCATAGTCTCCAGGCCATGACCCTATTCGAGACCGCCTTCGCTTCCGCCGCCCTTCCCGCATCCGGCCCCGCCCCGTGGGCGCCTGCGCGCAAGGTGCGCCATGTCTGACGTCGCCGCCGCCCCCGTCGCCCTCGCCGACGACGCGCCCCACCTGCTGGTGGTGGACGACGACAGCCGCATCCGCACCCTGCTGTCGCGCTTCCTGACCGAGAACGGCTATCGCGTCACCACCGCCGCGTCGGCGGCGGAGGCGCGCAGCCGGCTGGAGGGGCTCGCCTTCGACCTTCTGGTGCTCGACGTGATGATGCCGGGCGAGAGCGGCCTCGACCTCGCCCGCGACCTCAGGCGCGGCTCCGCCGTGCCCATCCTCATGCTCACCGCCCGCTCGGAGACCGCCGACCGCATCACCGGGCTCGAGGCGGGGGTGGATGACTATGTGGCGAAGCCGTTCGAGCCGCGCGAGCTGCTGCTGCGCATCGGCTCCATCCTCAAGCGGGCGTTGCCGCCGCCGCAGAAGGCCATCGAGAGCGTCCGCTTCGGCGAGTTCGCCTTCCACCTGGAACGCGGCGAGCTCACCCGCAGCGGCGAGATCGTCCGCATCACCGAGCGCGAGCGCGACATGCTGCGCACCCTCGCCGAGGAGCCGGGCGAGACCGTGCCCCGGCTCGCCCTCGCCGGCGGCGGGGCCGCCAGCGAGCGGGCGGTGGACGTGCAGGTGAACCGCCTGCGCCGCAAGCTGGAGCGCGACCCCGCCAATCCGGTGCACCTGCAGACCGTGCGCGGCATCGGCTACCGGCTGGTGGTGACGCCTTGAGCGTGGCGGACAGCGGCCCCTCCGGCCTGCGCCATGCGGCGCGCCATGTGGGCGCCTGGCTGAAGGAGGCCAATTCCCGCTTCGCCGCCTGGTTCAACCGGGTGACGCCGAAGGGGCTCTATCCGCGCTCGCTGCTCATCATCGTCACGCCCATGGTGATCCTGCAGTCGGTGGTGGCCTTCGTCTTCATGGAGCGCCACTACAACACGGTGACGCGCCGGCTCTCGGCCGCCGTCAGCCAGGACATCTCGGCGGTGGTGGCGCTCTACGACGTGCTGCCGAAGGACAAGGACTATCTGGCGCTGCGCACCTTCGCCTCGCGCCACCTGCAGCTCAACGTCTCCGTGCTGCCGATGACGCCGCTGCCGGCGCCGGGGCCCAAGCCCTTCTTCTCGGTGCTCGACAGCGCCCTGTCGCGCGAGATCGACCGGCGGGTGAAGCGCCCGTTCTGGATCGACACGGTGGGCCGCTCCAACCTCATCGAGATCCGCATCAGGATGGACGACGCGGTGCTGCGCATCCTCGCCCAGCGCAACGCCGCCTATGCCTCCAACTCGCACATCTTCATCCTGTGGATGGTGGGGACATCGCTGGTCCTGCTGACCGTCGCCATCCTGTTCCTGCGCAACCAGATCCGCCCCATCGAGAACCTCGCCGACGCGGCCGAGGCGTTCGGCAAGGGCCGGGACGTGGAGAATTTCCGCCCCCGCGGCGCCCGCGAGGTGCGGCGCGCTGCGGTGGCCTTCCTGGAGATGAAGCGGCGCATCGAGCGGCAGATCGAGCAGCGCACCACCATGCTCGCCGGTGTCTCCCACGACATGCGCACCATCCTCACCCGCTTCAAGCTGGAGCTCGCCTTCCTGCCCGAGGGCGCCGACACCGACGCGCTGAAGAAGGACGTGGACGAGCTGCAGGGCATGCTGGAAGCCTATCTCGCCTTCGCCCGCGGCGATCCCGGCGAGCAGGTCGCGCTCACCGACATGGACCAGCTGGTGGAGGACCTGCGCCTCAACGCCGAGCGCGACGGCGCGACCGCCGAGGCGAGCTTCATGGGTCCGCCGCTGGTGGAGGTGAAGGGCGACCAGCTCAAGCGCTGCATCGGCAACCTCGTGAACAATGCCGTGCGCCACGCCAACCGCGTCGCCATCGCCGGCACCCGCGACGCGCGCTGGCTCATCGTGCACGTGGACGACGACGGCCCCGGCATTCCCGAGGAAAAGCGCGAGGAGGTGTTCCGCCCGTTCCTGCGGCTCGACGATGCCCGCAACCAGGATGACGGCGGCTCCGGCCTCGGCCTGTCCATCGCCCGCGACATCGCCCGCGCCCATGGCGGCGACGTCATCCTCTCCGACAGCCCGCTGGGGGGGCTCAGGGCGAGCGTGCGCATTCCGGTCTGAGGGGGCTGGCGAATCTGCGGCGCCCGCGCGAGGCTGGGCGCCCCACTTCCGGCTACCGCCAGCGGCGCGGACCCTTCATGCGGAACACCACCGACCTCGCCCTCGCCTTCGACACCGTGCTCCAGCATCCCTGGTTTGCCGTCACCGGCGCCATCGGCATCGTCGCCTTCTCGGTCTCGGGCGTCATCATCGCCCGCACCGAGCGCTACTCCCTGTTCGGCGCCTTCGTGCTGGCGGCGCTGCCGGCGGTGGGGGGCGGCATGGTGCGCGACTTCCTGGTGAACCGCCCGCTGCCGGCCTCGGTGGCGAGCCCCGTGCCGCTCCTGACCGTGATGGGCGTGGTGGCGGCGAGCTACCTGTTCCTGCGGCTGGTGGACCGGTTGGCCGGACAGTCGCTGCTGTTCTTCGATCTGGTGCATTTGTACGTCCGGGTGCGGGGCCGGGTTTCGCCACGCATGGCGCTGGAGATGGCGGATGCGGTGGGGCTTGCGGCCTTCACCCTGACCGGCGCGGGCGTCGCCTTCAGCTTCGCGCCGGACCCGATCCTGCTGTGGGCGCCCCTGCTCGCGGCGCTGACGGGGGCGGGCGGCGGCATCCTGCGCGACATGCTGCGGCCGGGCGCCGGCAATCCCATGCTGAAGCGGGCCTTCTATGCCGAGATCGCGTTTCTCTGGGCGTTCGTCCTCACCGCCGTCCTGCTCCTCCTGCCCGAGGTCGCCGCCGCCGCGGTGATGACCGAGGCCATGGTCGCGACCTTCGCCGGCGTGCTGGCGACACGGCTGCTGGTGGTCCACTTCCGGCTAGAAGCGCCCAAATTCTAGGCTTGCCCACATCATGGGCTTGTCATGCGCGGCGGGGTGATGGTCCCCTGCAGGGATGGACGAGCCGACGCCATTCTTCCTCGACGCGCTGGTGCAGACCCATCCGGGCCTCGCCCTTCTGCGCCTCGCCGCGCTCCTCGCCGAAGGCGGCGCGGCGGACGAGGACACCCTCGACCTCCTGTTCGAGCGCATGGAGGCCGGCGCGCTCGACGGGCTCGATCCCGCCGACATGTGGCCGGAGCTGGCGCGCGGCCTGATGGGCGCGGTACCCTCCGCCATGGTGCGGGCGCTGCGCGAGGGTGGGGTGCTGGACGTCATCCTGCCGGAGATCGATGCCATCTTCGGCGTGCCCCAATTGTCTGACGGCGCCGACGAGGTGGACCTCGGCGCGCTGCTCCTCGCATCGCTCGACGAGGCCGCCCGCCGCGCTGCGCCGCTGGAGGTGCGGTTCGCCCTGCTGGTGATGCACGCCGGCAAGTCCGACAGCCCGCGCGAGCATCTGCCGGTGCATTACCGCCACATGGAGCGCGCCGCCCCGCGCATCGAGGACATCTGCGCCCGCTTTGCGGTGGCGCCGGAGTGCCGGGAGCTTGCCCTGCTGGCCCTGAACGAGTGCGAGCGGGTGCATCGCGTCTCGCCCGTGCGCGCGGGGCCGGTGGCGGCCATGCTGGAGCGCACCGGCGCCTTCCGCGATCCCGAGCTGTTCGCCCGGCTGATGCTGGTGGCCACCTGCGATTATTTCGGCCATGGCGGACGGGCGGGGGAGGCGCATCCCAAGGTGGACCTGCTGGCGATCGCCCGCGCCGCGTGCGCCGGCGTCACGGGCGAGGATGCCGATGCGCTCGCCTTCGCCCGTGCCCAGGCCATCGCATCGGCCTTCCGTTCCGAGCGCTGGGCGGAGAGCGGCGCCTGAGGCTTTGGCTAGAACAGCCGCCCGCCATTGGGCACGGGCTTGCTCGGGGAGACGAGCACCACCGCCCCGTCCGCGTCCGGAAAGCCCAGCGTGAGCACCTGCGACATGAAGGGGCCGATCTGCCGCGGCGGAAAATTCACCACCGCCGCCACCTGCCGCCCCACCAGCTCCTCCGGCGTGTAATGCACGGTGATCTGCGCCGACGAGCACTTCACCCCGATCTCCTCCCCGAAATCGATGGTGAGCTTGAACGCCGGCTTCCGCGCCTGCGGAAACGGCTCCGCCGCGAGGATGGTGCCGACGCGGATGTCGACCTTGAGGAAGTCGTCGAAGGTGATGAGGGCAGGTGCGCTGTCGCCGGACATGGGGGGCCTTCCGATGGTCTTCCCCTTATAGGCCACGGGCCGAAAAAGCCGAGGCCCCGGGCAGGCGAGCGCGAGCTTGACAGTACGTCAGGGGGGCAAGTATTCAGCAATTATTAACTATAAAAGCCGGGGGTGGCGCCGTGTCGAGCAGGATTTCGGGTCTCGCGGGAATGATCGCGGCTGTCTGCGCCCTCGGCGCGGCGGCCTCCTCGGCGGCGCAGGAAACGGCTTATGACCGGGTGGGCCGCTGGTCCATCACCGCCGTGTTCGCGGGCTCCCAGTTCGGCTACTGCGCGGCCGACGTGGACAATGGCAACGTGCAGTTCCGCATCGGTACGGACGGGCGCTCGTGGCAGATCGGCGTGCCCTACTACGGCAACAAGAAGCGGGTGGAGGGCTATTACGGCTTCGGCGCCGCCGCCGAGGTGGGCAACTTCCGCGCGGAGGGCGACGGCTGGGCCTCCATGCCGATCACCGCCGACCAGCTGAACGCCTTCCGCACCCTGCCGGAATTCTCCATCAACCTCGATCGCGGCGAGCAGACGTGGAAGCTCAACGGAGCCGCCGTGGCCATGGGCAAGGCGCTGGAGTGCGCCCGCAATCGAGGCAACAAGCCCTCCCCGCCGCCGCAGCAGCAGAGCGCGGCCGGAGGCAAGAACTGCCCGGCGCCGGGTAGCGTCCGCTCCCAGAACAGCAACGCGCCGGTGACGGTCAATTTCGTGAATCTCTCCAAGATCCCGCTGAACATCATGTGGATCGACTTCAACGGCCAGTGGAAGAAGTATCACACGCTGGCGCCCGACTCCCACAAGATCCAGCAGACCTTCGGCACGCACCCCTGGATCGCCGTGGACGCCCGCGGCAACTGCCACGGCGGGGTGATGTACGGCAATCCGAAGTCGAAGGACGAGGGCGACAACATGTTCCAGATCTGGGAGTGAGGCGCCTTCGTCGCGTCCCCGGCGGAACGAGCGGGGGCTCACCCCCGCTCGAAGCGCTCCACGAACTCCGCCACCCGCCGGTCCACCCGCACGTCGCGGCCGGTAATGGCCCGCACCAGCGACAGCCCCTCCAGCGTCCGCGCCCGTGACAGCGCCACATAGGCCTGGCCCGGCGCGAAGGCGCCGTCGGCGAAGTCGATGCGGACGTCGTCGAGGGTCAGGCCCTGCGCCTTGTGCATGGTCAGGGCCCAGGCGGGGGCCAGCGGCAGCTGGGTGTAGGTGCCCACCACCTGCGCCTCCAGCCGTCCGCCCGGCTCGTCCCAGCCGTAGCGGATGCGCTCCCAGGTGAAGGCCTCGATCTCCACGGTGGGGCCGGCATCCAGCTTCACCACGGCGGAATGGGCGCCGAGGCCCACCACCGTGCCCACCGAGCCGTTGACCCAGCGCCGCGCCGGATCGTTGCGCAGCGCCATCACCCGCGCGCCGCGCTTCAGCACCAGCTTCTCCGCCACCGGCAGGCGGTCGCCCTCCAGGCCGAACTCGCCCTTGAGCAGCCCGTCGAAGGCGCGCCCCTCGTCGGAAAGGGCGGCGAGACCACGGGCGTTGTAGGCATCGGCACGGGCGTTGGTGGGGGTGAGGAGCACGGGCAGCGCGCCCTCGCGATGCGGCCGCACGCAGGCCGCGTTCAGCGCCTCCGCCGCCTCCCGCGCGCCGCGGCCCCGGCGCAGGGCGTCCAGCATGGCGATGAAGGCGCGGTCGGTCTGGCGGTGGACGTGGGTGAAGGGGACGGCGGTCACCTCCCGCCCGTCCAGCGCCTTGGCGTTGAAGGCGAACGGCCCCTCGTATCCCATCCGGCCCAGCATCTCCTGCTCGGCGAAGGGCACCACGGGGGGGAGCTGGAGGAAATCCCCCACCAGCACCATCTGCACGCCGCCGAACGGTTCGGAGCTGTCGCGGGCGATGCGCAGCGAGATGTCGATGGCGTCGAGCAGGTCGGCCCGCACCATGGAAATCTCGTCGATCACCACCCGGTCGAGCTTCTTCAAGAGGCGCCGCACCTGCACGCGCGGCTTCACCTCGTCCGGGTTGAGCAGGCGCGGCGGGATGCCGAAGAAGGAATGGATGGTCTGCCCGCCCACCTGCAGGGCGGCGACACCGGTGGGCGCGAGGAACACCTGACGCCCGCGCGGGGTCTTGCGCAGGGCATGGAGGAAGGTGGTCTTGCCGGTGCCGGCGCCGCCGAGAACCATCAGCAGCGGCGCTCGGGCGTCGATGGCGGCAAGCGCCCGGGCGGCGCTGTCGTCGCCGGCCTCGGCGGGCGTGATCTCCCCGCCGCTCACGGCAGGAGGCCGGCCTCGCGCGCGAGGTCGATGAGCGGGCGCTGCGGCCGGGCGCCCATCTGGCCGATGATCTCGCCCGCCGCCAGCGCGCCGAGGCGCAGCGCCGTGGCGGGATCGCGCCCGCGGGTGTAGGCGGCGAGGAAGCCGGCGGCGAACAGGTCGCCCGCGCCGGTGGTGTCCACCACCCGCTCCACCGGATGGGCCGGCACGCTCACCACCGCGCCGGAGGTGACGAAGGAGGCGCCCTTCTCCGAGCGCGTCACCACCGCCTCCTTGGCGTCGCGGCGCAGGGCCACCACGGCGGCGTCGAAATCGGCGGTCTCGTAGAGCGACTTCAGCTCGCCTTCGTTGCAGAACACGAGGTCCACCGTGCCGCCCCGGATCAGGTCCAGGAACTCACCGCGGTAGCGGTCCACGCAGAAGGCGTCGGAGAGGGAGAGCGCCACCTTGCGGCCGGCGGCATGGGCGATCTGCGCGGCGGCGAGGAACGCCTGCTTGGCCGGCGGCGGATCCCACAGATAGCCTTCCAGATAGGTGACGGCGGCGCTCTCCACGTCCACCTGGCTGATGTCGGCGGTGGTGAGGTTCTGGGCGGCGCCGAGATAGGTGTTCATGGTGCGCTCGCCGTCCGGGGTCACCAGGATGAGGCAGCGCGCGGTGGACGGGCCGTTCTCGGCCGCAGGGGTGGCGAAGGCGACGCCGGCGGCGCGGATGTCGTGGCCGAACACGGTGCCGAGCCCGTCGGCGGCCACCCGGCCGATGAAGCCGGTCTTGCCGCCGAGGGAGGCGATGCCGGCGGCGGTGTTGGCGGCCGAGCCGCCGGAGGCTTCCGTGCCGGGGCCCATGGCGCCGTAGAGCCGCTCCGCCTCGACCTCGTCGATGAGCGCCATGCTGCCCTTGGCCATGCCATGGGCGGCGAGGAAGTCCTCCTCCGCGCGGGAGAGGACATCGACGATGGCGTTGCCGATGGCGAGGACGTCGAGGGCGCTTGCGGTCACGGGCGGCGGTCTCCGGAGGGAACGGCGTTGCCGTAGCACTGGCAGGCTGGCCGGTGCAATCGCCGCGCAAGCCTCGCGCAAGGGGTCCGGAGGTATCTTGTGGTGTCGCGCGGGCGCATTTTAACCGCGTTGGCGGCGCGCGGACCCGTTCCTGCGCCACCCTCTTGCCGCGAAGGCATTGTTTTTGCCAATTTCGACGGCGGGGATCGTTCGTGCGCCGTCAATCCGGCCTGTCAGCCGTGCGCTTCGTGTCGGAGCGTCACGAGATGTGATCGGCGGGCCGGGCCGGGGAATGGTAAAGGCCGACGAACGATTGTGGAATCATCGCGCGCGGTGCCGGGCGCGCGGGAACTGGGCGAGAGGGAACATGTCGCGCAAATACTTCGGGACCGATGGCGTGCGCGGGCGCGCCAACGCGACGCTCACCGCCGATCTGGCGCTGCGGGTCGGCATGGCGGCAGGCCTCGTGTTCCGGCGCGGCGAATACCGTCACCGGGTGGTGATCGGCAAGGACACCCGTCTCTCGGGCTACATGATCGAGAACGCGCTGGTGGCGGGCTTCACCTCGGTGGGCATGGACGTGCTGCTGCTCGGCCCGGTGCCGACCCCGGCGGTGGGCATGCTGACCCGATCCATGCGCGCCGACCTCGGCGTCATGATCTCCGCCTCGCACAATCCGTTCGACGACAACGGCATCAAGCTGTTCGGCCCGGACGGCTTCAAGCTCTCCGATGACGTGGAGCGCGAGATCGAGGCGCTGATCGAGGAGGACCTCGCCAAGCGCCTCGCCAAGCCCGCCGAGATCGGCCGCGCCCGCCGGCTGGAGGGCGTGCACGCCCGCTACATCGAATATGCCAAGCGCACCCTGCCGCGGAACCAGTCGTTCGAGGGCATCCGGGTGGTGGTCGATTGCGCCAACGGCGCCGGCTACAAGGTGGCGCCCGAGGCGCTGTGGGAGCTTGGCGCGGAAGTGGTGGCCATCGGTGTCGAGCCGGATGGCATGAACATCAACCGCGATGTGGGCTCCACCTCGCCGGCCGCGCTTTCCGCCAAGGTGCGGGAAGTGCGCGCCGACATCGGCATCGCCCTCGACGGCGACGCGGACCGCGTCATCATCGTGGACGAGAAGGGTCACACGGTGGACGGCGACCAGCTCATGGCCGTGGTGGCCGAGAGCTTCAAGGAGGACGGCCGCCTCGCCCGCAGCGGCCTTGTCGCCACCGTCATGTCCAACCTCGGTCTGGAGCGTTATCTCGCCGGGGAGGGCATCAGCCTCGCCCGCACCGCGGTGGGCGACCGCTACGTGCTCGAGCGCATGCGCGCGGACGGCTACAACGTGGGCGGCGAGCAGTCCGGCCACATCATCCTGTCCGACTATTCCACCACCGGCGACGGCCTCGTGGCGGCCCTTCAGGTGCTGGCGGTGGTGGCCCGGCAGGGCCGGCCGGTGTCCGAGGTCTGCCACCGGTTCGATCCCTTGCCGCAGATCCTCAAGAACGTGCGTTACCGCAGCGGCCGGCCGCTGGAGGACGAGGCCGTCAAGAGCGTCATCGCCGACGCCGAGCGCCGCCTCGCCAACCACGGCCGCCTGCTGATCCGCCCCTCCGGCACCGAGCCGGTGATCCGCGTGATGGGCGAGGGCGACGACCGCGACCTGGTGGAGAACGTGGTCGACGACGTGATCGACGTGCTGCAGAAGGTCGCCGCCTGAGGGCGCGGCGACCGGGAGGCTTAACCGTTCGTCAGGGTTAATCCGGCCTTAAAGCTTCCCGTGCCAGGGTCCACGCAACGGATTCTGGCACGGGTTTTGGCGATGGCGCGGTTCTGGGTGGCGCGGGGCGTGGTGCTTGCCGGCGCGGTCGGGCTTCTTTCCTCCCTCGGCGGCGGCGCGCGCGCGGCCGATCCGGAGGCGGCGGAGATGCTCGCCAAGCTCGGCCGGCCCGGCGATTTCTCCCTCGCCCCGCCCGAAGTCTCGGAGGACGCCCCTTCCGGCTGGTACGTGCGGGCGGATGCCGGCTATTCGGCAGCTTCCGGTGCCGGCCTCTCGGTCGGCGGCCTGCCGCTGGGGCTCGATGTCTCGGGCGCGGGCTGGTCCGCCGGCGGCGGCATCGGCTATCGCTTCCTGCCCTCGCTGCGCGCCGACGCGACGCTGGATTATCTCTCCCTCGGCTCGACCCGGCTCGGCCTGTGGCAGTTCGATGCCGCGTCCACCGTCGCGCAGGCCAACCTGTACTGGGACATCGCCACCATCGCCGGCTTCACGCCCTATGTGGGCGCCGGCGCCGGCTTCGCCATCACGACGCTGGATGCGCCGCTGGCGCTGGGGCCGTCGGGCAACGACTGGCGGTTCGCGTGGTCCGTCTCGGGCGGCGTGTCCTACGCCTTCAGCCCGGATCTCAGCCTCGACCTGAGCTATCGCTATCTCGATCTCGGCGCGCCGTCCTGGTCGGGCGGGCCCGCCATGGGCGGCACCAGCGCCCAGCAGGTGCGGCTCGGCGTGCGCTACACCCTGCGGTGAGCGCCGCCCCGTGGCCCGTCACTTCGCGCGGGCGCGCCGGGCGAGCAGCCACTTGATGCGGTCCACCACCTGCTGCGGCTGGTAGGGCTTGGCCACGGCGGGGCCGTCATCGCACAGCTGCGCCGCCTCCGCTGCCGCCTTCTCGGGGGACCCGGCGAGGATGATGTCCACATCCGGATGGGCCGCGCGCATCCATTGGGCGAGGGCGAAGCCTTCCCGATCGCCGGTCGCCGCCGCATCGGCCAGCACCACGTCGATCGGCGTGCCCCCGGCGTCGAGCAGGGCGGCGGCCTCGGCGCCGCTTGCCGCTTCCAGCACCACATAGCCGCAGCCGCGCAGATAATCGGCGATCACGTGGCGCACCACCACGTCGGCATCCACCACCAGGAGAGTGGAGGTCTCGCCGGCGCCCTCGGCCTGCGTCATCCCGCGCTCTCCGGGCGCAGCTGGGCGTCGATGAGCTGGAGCACGCTTTCCATCCGGTACGGCTTGGCGAGGAAGGGCGCCACCCGCGCCGCCACCGCCTGCTCGAAATGGCCGGAGGTGAGGATAACCGGCAGACCGGGCCGCTCGGCGCCGAGCCGGCGCGCGAGCTCGTATCCATCCAGATTGCCGCCGGTTCGCACGTCGGAGAACACGATGTCCACCACCAGCCCGGCGGCCAGCGCGTCATAGGCCTCCTGCGCCGAGGCCGCCTCGATGACGGTGAGGCCGGCCGCGCGCAGCTCGCCCGCCGTCACCATGCGGACGAGCACGTCGTCCTCCACCAGCAAGACGGTGCGCGTCGTCGGTGCGGGGGTGAGCGAAAGTCCCTGGAGTGACATGAGGGGGGCGGTTCCGGCGGTTTCGTCTGCAGAAACGCTCATCGGTCGAGCTTGTTCCGCCCGCGTGCAAGGTCCGGTGCCAAGATCGGAAAAACCGATGCGGGCGATCCCAACTTTCGATTGGCTGCGACGGCGTCCGGCGTCGAAAGTCGGCATCACCTCCAGTCTAGGGAAAGCCCGCCCGTGAGCCTGACCATCTATTTCCTCAACGGACCCAACGCCAATCTCTACGGCCTCGACCCCTCCGGCACTTACGGGCGGGAGAGCTTTCCGGCCATCCGCGAGCGCTGCCTCGCCTGCGCCGCCGGCCTCGGCGTGACGCTGGATTTCCGCCAGTCCAACCACGAGGGCGAGATCGTCGACTGGATCCAGGAGGCGCGGCTCAAGGCGGATGCCATCGTCATCAATGCGGCGGGCCTCACCTACACGTCCATCGCCATCCTCGACGCCCTGCTCGCCTTCGACGGGCCGATCATCGAGACCCACATGAGCAACATCTGGAAGCGCGAGCCCTTCCGCCACCATTCCTACGTTTCCCGCGCGGCCACCGGCGTGGTGGCGGGGCTGGGCGCGCTGGGCTACGAACTGGCCATCGGCGCGGCGGCGCGGCTCGCCGCCGAGCGCGCGGAGGGCAGGGCGAAGTGAGCGGGCAGCACAGCATCCAGCACGGCACGCAGGAGGCCGCGCCCCTTCAGGCGACACCGGCCGGCGTCCTCGTCTTCTACAGCGCGGTGGACGTGGGGCAGGAGTGGAAGGACGCGCTTCAGGCCGCCTGCCCCGCGCTCGAGGTCTGGGTCGCCGACCCGGTTGACGCCAGCCTGCCGGGTGACCCGGCCAGGGTGCGCTACACGCTGGTGTGGAAGCCGCCGCAGGGCTTCTTCGCCCGCTTTCCCAACCTGAAGCTCATCATCAACCTCGGCGCCGGGGTGGACGCGCTGGTGACGCGGGACGACCTGCCGGACGTGCCCGTCACCCGCGTGTCCGATCCCAACATGGCGCGGATGATGGCCTCGTTCGTGCTGTTCTGCGTGCTGCGCCACGCCCGCGAGATCCCCACCTTCGAGCGGGCCCAGCGGGAGCGGCGCTGGCATTATGTGCATCCCCGCCCGGCGGAGGAGATCCGCGTGGGCGTGCTCGGCCTCGGCGAGCTCGGGGCCACGGCGGCGCTGGAGCTGGCGCGGCAGGGCTTTCAGGTCAGCGGCTGGTCGCGCACCCCGAAGACGCTCGCGGGCGTGCGCTGCGTCCACGGGCTCGAGGCGCTGGACGACTTCCTCGGCGGCTGCGAGATCGTGGTGGTGCTGCTGCCGCTGACGCCCGACACGCGCGGGCTGATGAATGCCGAGCGGCTCGCCCGGCTGCCGCGCGGGGCGCGCTTCATCAATGTCTCGCGCGGGCCGGTGGTGGTGGAGGCGGCGCTGGTGGAGGCGCTGCGCTCCGGCCAGATCGGAGAGGCCACCCTCGACGTGTTTGAGGTGGAGCCGCTGCCGGCCGAGAGCCCGCTGTGGGGCATGGACAACGTGCTCATCACCCCGCACCTCGCCTCCATCGCCATCCCCCGCACCGCCGCCGCCCAGATCGCCGGCAACATCGCGCGGGTGGATGCGGGCGAGGCGGTCGAGAACCGGGTGGACCCGCTGCGCGGCTACTGAGGGGTGGAAGGAGGGGCGTCCATCTACCCCTCAGGAGCCGCGCTGACGTGGACCCAGCCTGGCGGGAGCGCCATTCCTGCCGGGCTTCCGGGACGGCGATCCTGCTGCGCTGGCGCGGCGGGGCTGCGGCCGCGACGAGGCAAGGCGATGGGCGCCGCCGTTCGGGACGGGCGCGTTCCGGCATTGGGTCGCGGCGCTTCCGCGCACGGATGGCGCCGGCAATGTCTGCCGAAGCAAGGCCATAGCCGGACCGCCCGCATGCGCCCGTCGCGCGTGGCAGGTTCGCAGCCCGCGGCCGCCCGCCGGACGGTCCGGCCTCAGCGCCCGGTCAGCTTCTCGCGCAGGCGCTCCTCCTGCGCCGCGACCTCGGGCGTGATGGCGTCGCCGAAATCCTCCATCTCGTAGAGCGGGCGGATCTCGATCTCGCTCGGTCCGGGCATGGGGTTGGGGCAGCGCTTCACCCACGCCACCGCCTCCTCCATGTCCTTCACCTGCCACATCCAGAAGCCGGCGATGAGCTCCTTGGTCTCGGCGAAGGGGCCATCCATGACGATGCGGCTCGCACCGTCGAACGCCACCCGCTTGCCGGCGGAGGAAGGCTTCAGCCCGTCGCCGGACAGCATGATGCCGGCATTCACCAGCTCCTCGTTGAAACGGCCCATGGCCTCCAGCAGCTCGGTGGAGGGCAGGGTGCCCGCCTCGCTGTCGGCCGTCGCCTTCACGATCACCATCACGCGCATCACGGGTCTCCTCGTGCGATCCGGGCGGGGCATCCCCCGGCATCCTTCCCCAAGGACGCGCCGCCGGACGCAGGCCGACATGTCCGGCGCGGATTTTTTGCGCCTAGTCCATGTCCGGCGCGATGGAGCCGGGGGCGAACATGCCGCCCGGCGAGAAGGCGCCGGACAGGAAGCGGGCGAACACCTCCACCGCCGGCCGCATGGGCTGGCGGCGCAGCGACAGGCGCATGACCCGCACCGGCGGCAGGCGCTCCTTCAGCGGCCGCACCGCCACCCGGCTGCCGTCATAGGCCATGGTGGTGCGGGGCGAGGCATTGTGCAGCGTGTAGCCCCGCTTCTGCCCCACGAGGCCGCGGATCAGCTCGTAGGAGCGCGAGCGATAGGCGATGCGCGGGGTGATGCCGCAGGCATCGAACAGGGAGAAGAAGTAGTCGCGAGTGTGGGGTAGATCGTAGAGCAGGAACGGCTCGTCGGCCACGTCCTGCAGGGAGACCACGGGCCGGCTCGCCAGCGGATGGTCGGCGGCCAGGACCAGCAGGGGCGGCAGGTCGATGAGGATTTCGCCCGCGAGCTCCTCGGGCACCGCATAGCCATAGGAGACCGCAAGCTCGAGCCGGCCTGAGAGCACGCCGTCGATGATCTCGCGCTGGTCACCTTCCTCCAGCCGCACGGTGATGCCGGGCTGCTCCCCGGCGAAGCGCGCCAGCAGCGCCGGCATGAAGCGGGGGGCGATGGTGAGGAAGCAGCCGAGCGAGATTTCCCCCCTCAGGCTGTCGCCCAGCGCCTCGGCAGTCTGGGCGAAGTCGCGCGCATGGGCGAGCAGGTGCCGCGCCTCGTTCACATAGCGCTGGCCGGCGGGGGTGGGGGTGACCCCGCGCGCATGGTGGCGGATGAACAGGGGAATGCCGAGGTCGGCCTCGGTCTGGGCGATGGCGGCGGAAATGGACGGCTGGGACACGTTCAGCTGCCGGGCCGCCTCGGTCACGTTCCCGCACTCGGCCGCCGCCACCACGTAGCGCAGGGCGCGCAGGGAAAAGTTCATGCCGCTGCGCGCCGGTTCGGGGCGGTGGCGCGGGACGCGGATGGAGGGGCAGAGGACAGGGCAGATGACGGGGCAGTGGCAGGCACGTTCGGGGCTCCGGTGATGCCCTTCAGTCTGGCGCATTGATCTGGATCAGAAAAGCCGATCTTTTCGCCAGAGATAAAATATTTTATCAATCCGACAGGCCGCTCCACTCTCTGCACCAATCCTGGGCATGACCAATTCGGGAGCAGGTGCGAGATGATCAGGACCGGTGCGGCCTACAAGGACGGCCTGCGGGACGGGCGCGAGATCTGGATCGACGGCGAGCGTGTGAAGGATGTCACCACGCATCCCGCCTTCAAGCCGATCGTCGATATCAAGGCCCGCATGTACGACCTCCACCACGAGGAGGCCACCGCTCCGGCGCTGACCTATGTGGAAGACAATGCGGTGCATTCCATCTTCCACCAGCCGCCCACCACCACCGCCCACTGGGATGCCAAGCGCAACGGCGTGGACATCCTCCTGAAGGACGTGGGCGGCGTGGTCACCCGCGTCGGCGACGAGACCATCGGCGAGATGTGGTCGCTGCAGGACGGCCGCGACATGCTGGCTGCCATCGACCCGCGCTTCGCCGCCAACATCGACAACCACATCCGCCGGGTGGTTGAGGAAGACCCCTTCCACGTCTCCGCCAACACCGATCCCAAGGGCGACCGCTCCCGCCACATCTCCGAGCGCGACCCGGACATGATGGTGCACGTCACCCGGGAGACGGATGCCGGCATCATCATCCGCGGCGCCAAGTACGAGACCGCCGCCGCCTATGCCGACCAGGCCTATCTGAAGCCCACCGTGGGCGCCTGGACCGACGAGAAGGAGAGCGACTACGCGCTCGGCTGCATCGTCAAGATGGGCGCGCCGGGGGTGAAGCACATCTGCCGCTCCTCCTTCGCCGGCCGCACCGACCCAAAGGACTATCCCCTCGCCAACCGCTATGACGAGGTGGATACGCTGGTGATCTTCGATGACGTGCTGATCCCCTGGGAGGACGTGTTCTTCTACCGCTACACCAAGGCGGCCCAGTTCGTGCGCGGCACGCTGCACCGCTACTCGGCCTATCCTTACGTGCTGCGCCTGCTCTACGTGGCCGACATGATGATCGGCGCGGCGCTGTGGAACGCCAAGCAGACCGGCCTCGACAAGCTCCAGTCGGTGCAGGAGAAGCTGGCGGACCTCGCGGTCTATCGCGAGGGCATCAACGCCCACCTCACCGCCTCCATCGCGCTGGCCGAGAAGAGCCCGGCGGGCCTGCTGATGCCCAACCAGTCCATCCTCTACGCCGGCCGCGTGCTCGCCTGCTCGCAGCTGCCCGCCATGATGCACGCCACCCGCGAGCTGATCGGCGGCCAGATCTGCGTGACGCCGAACGTCGCCGCCTTCGAGGCCGAGGGCACGGGCGAGTGGCTGAAGAAGTTCTACACCCTCAACGACAACTGGGCGTCCGAGGACCGGCGCAAGCTGCTCGCCTTCGCGCGCGACCTGGTCTCGTCCGACTATGCCGGCCACCGCCTCGCCTTCGTGCAGTTCGCGCAGGCGCCGCACTTCAATCATCTGGCGGCGGTCTACAAGAGCTTCGATTTCTCCGGCCCGCTCGATTTCGTGCGCAAGACGGCGGGCCTTTCCGACAATGTCACGGGCTCGCTGAAATGAGCGCCCCGGTGGAGGCGGACCTGTTCCGCGAGGCCATGCGGCGCATGGCCTCCGGGGTGGCGGTCATCACCACCGACGGGCCGGCCGGGCGGGCGGGGCTCACCGTCTCCTCCCTCGCCTCGCTGTGCATGGAGCCGCCCTCGGTCCTCCTGTGCATCCACGAGAAGAGCGCGGCGCTGCCGGCCATCGAGGCCAACGGCCTGTTCGTCGCCAACGTGCTCGCCCATCACCAGTCGGTGGTGGCCGATGCCTTCGCCGGGCAGGTGCCGCAGTTCCGCGACGACAAGTTCGCCGCGGCCGAGTGGGTGCTGTCCGCCAGTGGCGCGCCGGTGCTGGCGGGCGCGCTTATGAGCTTCGACTGCCGCCTCGCCACCCACCATGCCTATGGCACCCACCGCATCGTGGTGGGGGAGGTGCGCGCCATCCACGGCGCCGCCGCCGAGGCCGAGCCGCTGCTCTACGCCAACCGCGCCTACCGGCGCCTGTCTGCTGCATAAGGGTTTGATCGTGCCCACCCACACCCGCATCCGTCCGTTCAACACCAAGGACGCCTATCCCGAGCAGAAGCTCGACAACGACGTGTGCATGGCGGTCCGCGCCGGCAACACCGTGTACCTGCGCGGCCAGACCGCCATGGACCTCGACGGCAACATCGTCGGCATCGGCGATGCCGCGGCGCAGACCGAGAACGCCATGGCCTGCGCCAAGGTGCTGCTGGAGGAGGCCGGGGCAAGGCTCGAGGACGTGGTGAAGATCGTCATCTACATCACCGACCGGGCCTATCGCGAGCCGGTGTATCGGGTGGTCGGCGCGTGGCTGAAGGGGGTCTATCCGGTCTCCACCGGCCTCATCGTGCAGGGCCTCGCCAAGCCCGAATACCTGATGGAAATCGACATCATCGCCGAGATCCCCGCCGATCGCGCCTGATCGCCGGCGTGCGCGGGCGGCTTGCCGCCCGGCCTCTTCCCCCGCTCCCGTCCTGGGCGCGGGGCGAAGGTATTTGATATGTAAATCATTGTTTTTAGAAGTAAAAAGTACGACGACGGCCGCTCTTTTTGTTTGAAATCGACCGGCATATACGTACTGTTACGTAGAGTTGATCCGGTGTGCTGTGTCTGTGCGCGGCCCGGACCTTCAAGATCAACCGTCGCAAAGGCGGATCCAGAGGAGAAGAGAATGAAAGGCAAACTCATTGCCCTCGGCCTCGCGCTGGCGGCCCTTGCGGCCGGGCCGGCGAGCGCGGCGGAGAAGCTGGTGGTGAGCACGTGGGGCGGCAGCTTCCGCGATCTCATCGCCGAGGCCATCGCCTCGAAGTTCACCAAGGACACCGGCGTCGAGGTGGAATACATCACCGGCGGCACCATCGACCGGCTGAACAAGGCCAAGCTCGCCAAGGGCGCGCCGGAGAGCGACATCACATTCACCACCGCCCATGTGGGCTGGCTCTACGCCAACGACGACCTGTTCGAGCCGCTGGATCTCGCCAAGATCCCCAATGCGGCGAAGCTGGTGCCGCAGGCGAAGGTGAGCCCCTATCACATCGGCGCCTGGGCCTATGTCTACACCATCGGCTATCGCCCGGACCTGACCCCGAAGAACATCACCTTCTCCTCCTGGGCCGACCTGTGGAGCCCGGAGCTGAAGGGCATGATCGCGGCCCCCGATTTCGACCCGAGCCACATCATCGCGGTGTCGGCGCTGCTGGCCGGCGGCTCGCCGGCGGACTGGCAGAAGGGCGAGCAGAAGCTTCTGGCGCTGAAGCCGAACTTCAAGGCCTTCTACACCAACGACGCCAACTCCCAGCAGCTGATCGCCACCGGCGAGACCCCGGTGCAGATCATGCTCTCCATGAACGCCTACTACATGATTGCCCAGGGCGTGCCGATCAAGCTCGTCATCCCCAAGGAAGGTGGCGTGCTGGGCATCGACACCATGGCCATCATGAAGGGCTCCAAGAACCAGGAGCTGGCGCAGAAGTTCATCAACACCGCGCTCGATCCCGAGGTGCAGGGCAAGATCGCCGAGCTGAAGAAGGGCTCGCCCACCGTGCTCGGCGCCAAGGTGAGCCCCGAGACGGCGAAGCTGCCGGGTGTGTTCACCACCGCCGAGCAGTGGGACAAGGAGACCATCATCATCGACCACAAGCTCCGCGCGGAGAAGACCGCCGAGTGGCGCAAGTGGTTCTCGGAGAACATGATCGCGCGGTGAGCCGGCCCCGGGGCGACCGGAGGTCCGTCCGGCCGCCCGATCCCGACGCAGCCCCGGGGCGTCTCCCGGGGTGAGGCGGCGCCTCTCCTGATCACTGCCCTGACCCGGGAGGGGCACCGCATCACGGCGGCCGGGGAGAGAGGGACCCCCTGCCCACTCTCCCCTCCGTCCCCGGCCCGGCCGGGGATAAAAGGCGGATGACGGCGCGCGGCGACGCGGCCTTCGTCCATGTTCACCGGCCAGGGTCGGGAGCGGAGCATCATGACCAGGCGGCCTTTCCTTGCGCTCTTCGTTGCCCCCGCGACGCTGGCGGCCCTCGCCTGCACCGCGGCGCTGGCGGCGATCCTGCAATACGCCTTCCGCGCCTATGTGCCCGGCTCGCTCGACCCCGGCGGCTTCACCCTCGCCAATTTCGAGGCGCTGCTGCGCCCGCTCTACGCCCAGGTGTTCGTCCAGACGGTGTGGATCTGCCTCCTCACCGCGCTGATCACTCTCATCGTCGCCTATCCGCTTGCTTTCGCCCTGGTGCGCGCGCGCAACGTGGCGCTGAAGTCGTTCCTGCTCATCACCGCGGTGACGCCTTTGTTCCTCGGCGAGGTGGTGCGCACCTATTCGTGGATCATCGTGCTCGGCAACACCGGCTTCCTGAACTCGGTGATGATGGCGCTGGGCCTCATCGAGCGGCCGATCCAGATGATGTTCACCACCTTCGGCGTGGTGGTGGCGCTGGTGCATGTGACGCTGCCGGTGATGGTCATCATGCTGGCCGCGGCGCTCTCCCACATCGATGCCGACTATGAGAAGGCCGCCATCTCGCTCGGCGCCGGGCCGGTGCGGGCGTTCCTCACCGTGACGCTGCCGCTCTCCATGCCGGGCGTGGTGGCGGGGGTCTCCACCGCCTTCGCCTGGACCTTCTCGGCCTTCGCCACCCCGCAGATGATCGGCGGCGGGCGGGTCAGCATGATCTCGACGCTGGTCTACCAGCTGGGATTTGCCTCCTTCAATTTTCCGTTCGCGGCGGCGCTCAGCGTCACCGGCCTCGCGCTCACCTTCGCGGTGCTGGCCATGGCCAAGCAGGCGGTGCGTCCCCTCGAGCGGATCGGAGCCCACTGATGCCCGGCACCTCGCCCTCTCGCCCCTCGCCCGCCTCTCGGCGCCTGATCCCCGCCCGCGCCGGCGAGCGCCTGCTGAAGGTGGGCGGCTGGACGCTGGTGGCCCTCATCGTCGGCTTCATCATCCTGCCGGCGGTGGTGGTCGGCATCTCCGCGTTCAACGATCGCGCCATCCTCTCCTTCCCGCCGCAGGCCTGGTCCACGCGCTGGTTCCAGCGGGCCTTCTCCTATCGGGATTTTGCCATCGGCTTCCGCAACGGGCTGATCATCACCGCCTTCGCCTCCACGATCGCGCTGGCGGTGGGGGCGGGCTTCGCCTTCGCCCTCGACCGCTACCGCTTCACCGGCAAGGCGACGCTGGAGGCGATCCTGACCTCGCCTCTGGTGATCCCCCATTTCACCATCGGCCTCGGCTTCCTCATCCTCGCCGCGCAGATCCACGCGACCCGCACCTACTGGCTGGTGATCCTGTGCCATGTGGTGCTGGTGCTGCCGTTCGTCATGCGCTCGGTCTACGTCTCGCTGCGCAACCTCGACGGACGGCTGGAGCTGGCGGCGGCGAGCCTCGGGGCGAAGCCCGGCATGGCGCTGTGGACGGTGACGCTGCCGCTGCTGGTGCCGGGCCTGTTCTCCGGCTGGCTGTTCGCCGCCATCCTCTCGTTCAACGAGTTCACCGCCTCGCTGTTCGTCACCGCCCAGTCGACCCAGACGCTGCCGGTGGCCATGTACAATTACGTCCGCGAATATGCCGACCCCACGCTCGCGGCCCTGTCGGTCGTCTACATCGTCGTGACGGCCGGCGTCCTCACCCTCGCCAATGCATTCCTCGGCCTCGGAAAGGTGTTGAACGTTGAGCATGCCCGCTGAACGCCGCGATCCGCCGCAGACCCAACCGGAGACGCCCGTCGTGGCCGCTTCCTCGCCCGCCGGCCCCGTGGGGGTGCAGATCGACGGCGTCACCAAGCGCTTCGGCGATGCCGTCGCCCTGCACGAGGCGTGGCTGAAGATCGAGGACGGGGAGTTCATGACGCTGCTCGGCCCCTCGGGCTGCGGCAAGACCACGCTCCTCAACCTCATCGCCGGCTTCCTGGAGGCCGACGGCGGGGAGATATTCGTCTCCGGCCGGCTGATGACCGAGACCCCGCCCTATGATCGCGAGATCGGCGTGGTGTTCCAGAACTACGCCCTGTTCCCGCACATGAGCGTGGCGAAGAACGTCGGCTATGGCCTCAGGATGCGCGGCGTGCCCCGGCGCGAGATCGACGCGCGGGTGAAAGAAGCGCTGGCGCTGGTGAAGCTCGCCGATTTCGGAGACAGGAAGCCGCGCCAGCTCTCCGGCGGCCAGCAGCAGCGCGTGGCGCTCGCCCGCGCGCTGGTGATCCGCCCGCGCGTGCTGCTGCTCGACGAGCCGTTCTCCGCCCTCGACAAGAACTTGCGCGGGGCGATGCAGGTGGAATTGAAGGAGATCCAGCGCAAGCTCGGCGTCACCACCATCTTCGTCACCCACGACCAGAGCGAGGCGCTGTCCATGTCGGACCGCATCGCCGTCATGTCGCAGGGGCGCATCCGCCAGGTGGGCACGCCGGACGCCATCTATCGCCATCCGGCGGACCCGTTCGTCGCCTCCTTCGTGGGCGATGTGAACGTGCTCCCGGCCCGCCTCGAGCGCCGGCTGGGGGAGGGCGCCACTGTGGCGGTGGCCGAGGGGCGGCTGCAGGTGAGCGCGCGCACGCTGGACGGCGTGGCGCCGGGCGCGGCGCTGGACCTCTATGTGCGGCCGGATGCCATGCGCATGGCCGAGGGCGAGGGCATCCTCGCCGGCACGGTCGCGACCCATGTCTATCAGGGCTCGCATGTGGATGTGCTGGTGGATGTGGCCGGTGCGCGGGGCGGGCGGGTCACGGTGCGCGTGCCGGGCCACGATGCGCCCATCCGCTGGCCCGCCGGCAGCCGTGTGGCGCTGGATTTCGCCGCCGGCGATGCGGTGGCGTTCGCCTGCGATGCGCCCTGAGGCGCGCGCTTTCGGAACCGGCCGGAATCCGGGCGGGCAGGGACCCGGAAGTGGCCGCCGGCGCGCCGCTGGCGCCACCGGCGGACCGGGGTCAGAAGGCGGGCGCGGAGGCCGGGGCGCGGGCGCGGCTTTCGAAGGCGGCCTGCTCGGGGCCGTAGCGGTCCCACAAAGCGCGCAGGGCGGCGATGGGCGCCTCGTCCCAGTCCACCCGCAGGTCCACCACCGGCCAGTCGTAGGTGCGCGCCACGTGCAATCCGGCGGCGTGCTCGTCTCCGGTCTCGCCGCCTGCATCAAGGCCCGCCTCCAGGCCGCGCATCAGCCGCTCCGCGAGCGGCAGGCCGGCCGAGGCAAGGAAGGCATCGCGCATGGCTTCCGGCACCTTGTCGTGGGTCAGGAGATTGCCCAGAGCGATGCAGCCGGGCCCTTCCGCCGCCGCGGCGATGGGCAGGGCCTCGGCGCCAGAATGCCAGGCCACCTGCCCGTAGCGGTCGATGACGCTCGCCTGCCGATAGGTCGGCTCCGGCGTGCCGGCGAGGAGGGTCGCGAGCACGCCGCCCGCGCCGATGCCCTGCCGCAGCAAGGCGAGCCCGGCGGGGCCGAGCGCGGGATCGGTCACGTTCTGCGTGGTCACGAGCCCGAGCGGGCTCACCCAGGCGCAGCGGCTGGCGACGCAGATGCTGGACGAGGTGATGGCAATGCCGAAGGCGCCGGTCTCCGGACAGCGTGCGGCGATGGAATAGGTCATTCCCGTCTCCCTTTTCTGTCTTGTTACCGGTTGAAAAAGTAAAATGCAATATTCGTCAGAAGAAATACTTGCATCACTCCTCGCCGTTCCGTCGATCACGGATACGGCGAATGAAGAGATCGTGGCGCGCATTGTCGAGATCGCCGCGCCGTACGCGCGCGTCACCCGCCTGCCGGACCCGCGCGGCGACCGCGCCGCGCTGCTGCTTTCCGTGGGACCGCAGGAGCAGCCGGGCATCGTGCTCTCCGCCCATACCGACGTGGTGGCGGTGGAGGGCCAGCCCTGGACCTCCGATCCCTTCCGCCTCACCGAGCGCGACGGCCGGCTCTACGGGCGCGGCAGCTCCGACATGAAGGGGTTCGTGGCCTGCGTGCTCGCGGCCCTGCCAGCGATGGCCGCCGCGCCGCTGGAGACGCCCATCCACGTGGCGCTTTCGTATGACGAGGAGATCGGCTGCAAGGGCGCGGCAGGCGTCGTCGCGGCGGTGGCGGCGCTGCCGGCGCGCCCGCTCTTGTGCATCGTCGGCGAGCCCACGGGCATGCAGGTGAAGCGCGCCCACAAGGGCAAGCGCGCGTGGCGGGTGACGGCGCTGGGGCGCACCGGCCATTCCGCCCTGCCGCACCGCGCCGCCAATGCGGTGACGGCGCTCGCCTGCCTCGCCGCCGGCCTCGACGCGCTGGCGCAGGATCTCGCCGCCGGCCCGCGCGATCCCGCGTTCGATCCGCCGTGGGCGAGCCTGCACATCGGCTCCCTGCACGGCGGCGGAGCGCTGAACGTGGTGCCGGACCGGGCGGTGCTGGAATTCGAGCTGCGCTCCATGCCGGAGAGCGACACGCCCGCCATTCTCGCCCGCATCGAGGGGCTCATGGCCACAGCCCGCGCCGCGCTGAAGGCGCAGGCGGAGGAAGCCGACCTCGTGGTGGAGGCGCTCTCCGCCTATCCCGCCCTCGCCACCGCGCCGGACGCGCCCGAGGCGGCCGTGGTGGCGCGTCTGTGCGGCGACAATGGCGCGCCGGGAACGATCGCTTTCGGCACCGAGGCCGGCCTCTATGCGGAGGCGGGCATTCCGACGCTGGTGTGCGGGCCCGGCGACATCGCCCGCGCCCACAAGGCCGACGAATGGATCGGCCGCGACGAGCTCGCCCAATGCGACGCCATGCTGGCGCGCCTCGTGGAGTATGCCCGCCGCCCGCCGCGCGACTGGATCTGACCCGGGAAAGGACCCGCCATGGCCGACGATACCCCGCTCACCCGCCCCGCCGTCCGGCTCACCCACGCCGGCGCGCTCGTCGCCCTCGCGGCGGCGGTGCGCAAGGCGGAGGAAATGGGCGTGCCGCAGAACATCTCCATCGTGGACGAGGGCGGCAACCTCCTCGCCTTCGTGCGCATGGACGGGGCGAAGCTTCTGTCGCGCGAGACCTCGCTCTCCAAGGCGATCAGCGCCGCCTCCCACCGCCAGCCCACCAGCCGGCTCGACCCGGCGCTGGAGCTGAAGCTCGCCATCGCCGCGGGCGGCCGCCTCACCAATCTGGAAGGCGGCCTGCCCATCATCATCGGCGGGGTGTGCGTGGGCGGCATCGGCGTCGGCTCCGGCAAGGGCAGCGAGGACGTTGCGGTGGCGCAGGCCGCCCTCGCCGCGCTGGGGGCGGAGGTCTAGGCCCTCACGCTGCCCGTCAGTCGGGCGCGCCGGCTCGGCGCGGGCGCGTCCCGATCCTGCGTGGGCGTGGTGAACCAGTCGGCCGGATAGGCCGGCTCGCGCCGCGCCAGCCAGGCGTCGAGGCCGGCGCGCAGGTCGGCGGTGGGGGCCATGCGCGCGAACTGCTCCTGCTCCGTCAGCAGCCCCTCGGCGATGGGCAGGTTGATGCCCCGCGTGACGGCGGTGAGGATGCTCGCCACCGCGAGCGGCGAGTGGGTGAGGATGCGTCCCAGCAGCGCCCGCGCCGCCGGCAGCAACTGGGCGTGCGGCACCACCGCGTTGACGAGGCCGAGCTCCAGCGCCCGCTGCGGCGAGAAGGTCTCGCCGGTCAGCAGCAGCTCCATGGCCCGCTTGCGGCCGGCGAGGCGGGGCAGGCGCTGCGTGCCGCCGAAGGTGGGCGGCATGCCGAGGCGGATCTCGGGCTTGGCGAACACCGCCCGGTCGCTGGCGACGGCCAGCGGCGCGGCCTCCGTGATCTCGCATCCGCCGCCGAAGGCGAGGCCGTTCACCGCCACCACGATCGGCTTGCGATAGGCCTCGATGCGCGCCGTCGCCCGCTGCCCCCGCACCACGAAATCCCGCACCGCCGTATCCGGCCCCGCCGCCACCGAGCGGGAGAATTCCGCAATGTCGCCGCCCGCCGAGAAGGCGCGCTCCCCGGCGCCGGTGAGGATGACGCCGCGCACGCGGGGGTCGTCCTCGATGGCGTCGAGGAGCGTCACGAGCATATCCAGCGTCGTGTAGTTCAGGGCGTTCAGCTTGTCCGGGCGGTTGAGCGTGAGGGTCGCGATCGCGCCCTCGACCTGAAGCAGAACCTCGTGCGCCATTGCCATCTCCCATGTGCGGCGGTGATGGCGGGAGGATGGGGAGAGGGGGCGTTTGAGTATACTCACTGTACGGTATACATTGCCGCCATGGCGAAGCGCACGGACACGCGGGAGAAGATCGTCGCGGCAGCCTCGCGGCTGTTCTACGCGGAAGGAATTGGCCGGGTCAGCGTGGACGCGGTGGCCGAGAAGGCGGGTGTCACCAAGCGCACCCTCTATTACCATTTCCAGAGCAAGGACGACCTGATCGCCGCCTATCTCGATGCCCGCGACCAGCCCAACCTGAAGCAGATGGCCGGCTGGTTCGCCGCCGCCGAGGGCGGGCTGGGCGAGAAGATCGCTGCCATCTTCGATGCGCTCGCCCGCGTGGCGCGGCATCCCAAATGGAAGGGCTGCGGCTTCCTGCGCACCACGGCGGAGCTGGCGGCCCTGCCGGGTCATCCGGCGGTGAAGATCGGGGCGCGGCACAAGGCCGGGTTCGAGAGCTGGCTGTCGGGAGAGATCGCCGCCGCCGGCGTTGCCGACGCCGCGGGGCTGGCGCGGGAAATCCTGCTGCTGCTGGACGGCGCCTTCTCCGCCTCGCTGGTGCATCGCGACCCGACCTATTTCGAGGCGGCCGGGCGCGCCGCCGCGGGCCTGGTGGCGCTGCGCACGCAGCATCGGCGCGACTGATCGCGCCCCTGTCTCCTCCCCTTCATGTGCCGTGCGTTCTGGCCGCAACCCGTGGCGCCCGCATCGGCAGGATGACGGGGAACATCCGCAGGGCGGTGCGCATCGGGAAGGGGAGCCACGCGTCTGCGTCATTCCGGCCCGGCGCGCCACGCGGGTTCGGGCTGCCGCATGGCGGTTCCGCGGCGATCCTCCCGGCGACGGGCGGCCGCGGTGCCGCCATTGCCCTTGCCTCTTGCCTGAAGCTGCGGCACAGGATGCGCGCCATAACAGGGGTGCCGCCATGTCGTCTGCCATTTCCCCCCTCGCGCCCAAGTCCGTGCCCGAGCTGACGCCGGTGCCCGGCGTGACCTTCACCACCGCCGAGGCCGGCATCCGCTACAAGGGGCGCACCGACGTGCTGGTCATGTCGTTCGTGCCCGGCACCACGGTGGCCGGCGTCACCACCCGCTCCCTGTGCCCCTCGGCGCCGGTGGAGTGGTGCCGCGAGGCGCTGAAGAAGGGCAAGGCGCGGGCGCTGGTGGTCAATTCCGGCAACGCCAACGCCTTCACCGGCATGAAGGGCCGCGAGGCGACGAAGCTCACCGCCGATCTCGCCGCCCGGGTGCTGGGCTGCAAGCCCGCCGAGGTGTTCCTCGCCTCCACCGGCGTCATCGGCGAGCCGCTGGACGCCACCAAGTTCGAGGGCGCGCTGGAGGCGGCGGCCGCCCGCCTCGTGGACTGGCCGTGGATGGATGCGGCGCGCGCCATCATGACCACCGACACCTTCCCCAAGCTGGCGAAGGCGGAGGTGCTCCTCGGCGACGTGCCGGTGACCATCAACGGCATCGCCAAGGGCGCGGGCATGATCGCCCCCGACATGGCGACCATGCTGTCCTTCGTCTTCACCGACGCCCCCATCGCCGCCGACGTGCTGCAACAGCTGCTGTCCAAGGCGGTGAAGACCACCTTCAACGCCGTGACCATCGACGGCGACACCTCCACCTCCGACACGCTGCTGCTGTTCGCCACCGGCGCCGCCAAGGCGCGCGGCGCGAAGCCGGTCAAGAGCCTCGATGACCCCGCCCTCAAGGCGTTCCGCAATGCCCTCGAGGCGCTGCTGGCGGACCTCGCCGAGCAGGTGGCCCGCGACGGCGAAGGCGCGCGCAAGCTGGTGCGCATCCATGTCAACGGCGCGGTCTCCAAGAAGTCGGCGCGGCGCATCGCCATGTCCATCGCCAACTCGCCGCTGGTGAAGACGGCGGTGGCCGGCGAGGATGCCAACTGGGGCCGCGTGGTGATGGCCGTGGGCAAGGCCGGCGAGCCGGCCGACCGCGACCTCCTCACCATCTCGTTCGGTGATATCCGCGTCGCCCACGAAGGCGCCCGCGACCCGTCCTACGACGAGGCCGCGGTCTCCGAATACATGAAGAACGACGTGATCGACCTGACCGTGGACCTCGGCCTCGGCCGCGGCTCCGACCGGGTGCTCACCTGCGATCTCACCAAGGAATACGTGGCGATCAACGGGGATTACCGCTCGTGAGGGCGGTCGCTCTCGCCGTGGGTCTTGCGGCGCTCGGTGCCGCAGGCGCCATGGCGCAGCCTGCGGCGCGGGAGCCGGTGGTGATCGAGGTGAACGGCGCGGCCATCGTTTCGGTCGTGCCGGATGAGGCGACGGTCGCGGCCACGGTCTCCAGCACGGAGCAAACCTCCGCCGCGGCGACCGAGCGCACCGGGCGTGACGTGGCGCGCCTGGTCGCGTTCCTGAAGGGGCTCGGCGTGGCTGAAACGGATATCCAGGCCGAGCCGGTCCGTGTCATGCCGCGGAGCCGGCCGACCAACTACCCGCTCCCGGGCGAAGGCGGGCCTGAAGACGGCAAGGCTTCGCCTGCGGCCCCGGGATTCCTGGCCACCGCTCGTGTCGAGGCCCGCTTCGCCGATCTCGCCAAGGCGGCGCAGTTTGTCGAGCAGGCGCGCGACAACGGCGCGAGCGCCCTCCAGCCCGCCCGCTACACCGTCATCGATCCGGCGGAGGGTGCGGACACGGCGCGGCGGGCCGCCTTCGATGCCGCGCGGCGAAAGGCGGAGGCGATCGCGGCCATGGCGGGCCTGAAGCTCGGGCCCATCGTCCGCATCTCCATTCCCAGCCGCGACCTGCTTGCGCTTGTCGCCGGGACGAATGCATCGGCGAATGGCCCGCAGGCCGATGATGTCGTCCGCATCCGCAGTGATGTTCCGGCGGGCGTCAAGCCGGTCGAGGTGCGTGCCTCCCTCGATGTCACCTGGACCGCGCAATGACCACGCCCCCCCTCAAGATCACCCTCGTCGTCGCCTGCGCGCTCATCGACGCCGACAACCGCGTGCTGGTCGCCCAGCGGCCGGAGGGCAAGGCGCTGGCGGGGCTGTGGGAGTTTCCCGGCGGCAAGATGGAGCCGGGCGAGCGGCCGGAGGAGACGCTGATCCGCGAGCTTCACGAGGAGCTCGGCATCACGGTGAAGGAGGCGTGCCTCGCCCCCCTCACCTTCGCCAGCTATCCCTATGAGACCTTCCACCTGCTGATGCCGCTATGGATCTGCCGCCGCTGGGAGGGCGCCATCGTGAGGAAGGAGCACCAGGCGCTGCAATGGCTGCGGCCGGCGCGCCTGCGCGACATCCCCATGCCGCCTGCCGACGAGCCGCTGATCCCCGCCCTCATCGACCTGCTCGGGCCCTGAGCCGGGGAAACGCTCCATGGCCCCCGCCAGCGCCACGCGCATCGGCCTTCTCGCCATCCTGCTCTGGTCCACGCTGGCGGTGCTCACCGCCGCGACCGGGAAGGTGCCGCCCTTCCTCCTCACCGCGCTCACCTTCGCCATCGGCGGGGCGGTGGGGCTCGCGGCCGCGGCGGCGGGGCCGGGGCTCTCCGTGCTGCGGCAGCGACCGCTGGCGTGGCTGCACGGGGTCGGCGGGCTGTTCGGCTATCATTTCCTCTATTTCGCCGCGCTGAAATGGGCGCCGCCGGCCGAGGCCGGCCTCATCAACTACCTCTGGCCGCTGCTGATCGTGCTGCTCTCGGCCCTGCTGCCCGGCGGCGGGCTGAAGCGCGCCCATGTCATCGGCGCGCTCCTGGGATTTGCCGGCACCGTGCTGCTGCTGCTGGGCAAGGGCGGGTTCGGCGGCATCGAGGCGCGCTACGCGCCGGGCTATCTCGCGGCCTTCGCCTGCGCCTTCATCTGGTCGTCCTATTCGGTGGCGTCGCGCTACTTCGCCAGCGTGCCCACCCATGCGGTGGCCGGCTTCTGCCTCGCCACCGCCGCGCTCGCCGGCCTGTGCCACGTGGCGTGGGAAGAGACCATCTGGCCCGCCGGCGCGGGGGAATGGGCGGCGGTGGTGCTGCTCGGCCTCGGCCCGGTGGGGCTCGCCTTCTACGCCTGGGACATCGGCATGAAGCGCGGCGACGTGCGCTTCCTCGGCGTCGCCTCCTATGCCGCGCCGGTGCTCTCCACCCTGCTGCTGGTGGCGACGGGATTTGCCGCCCCCACATGGACCCTGGCGGCGGCCTGCCTGCTCATCGTCGGCGGCGCCTTCGTCGCCACGCGGCGTTGATCCCGCGCCTGAACACGGAGCCTGCCATGTCCGATCCCGCAAGCCCCCATCCCGCCCTGTCCTCCGGCGCAGTCGCCGTCATCACCGGCGCCGCCTCCGGCATCGGCCTTGCCGCCGCCCGTCGCCTTGCCGCGCGCGGGCTCAAGATCGTCCTCGCCGATCTCGGCGGCGAGAAGCTCGATGCGGCGGCCGCCGAGGTGACCGCCCTCGCTCCCGGCGGCGCGGCGGACGTGATCGCCCGCGCCACCGACGTCAGCCGCCCGGAGGCGCTGGAACGGCTCGCGGCGGAGGTGGCGGAGCGGTTCGGCGGCGCCGATCTCGTCATGAACAACGCCGGCATCCAGCCCGGCAGCGCCCTGTTCGGCCCAATCGCCAACTGGGAGCGGGTGCTGGGGGTGAACCTGTGGGGCGTGATCCATGGCTGCCGGGCGTTCGCGCCGGGCATGATCGCGCAGGGCCGGCCGGCCCTCATCGTCAACACCGGCTCGAAGCAGGGCATCACCACCCCGCCGGGGGACCCCGCCTACAACGTGTCCAAGGCCGGGGTGAAGGTGTTCACCGAGCAGCTCCAGCACGAGCTGCGCAACCTGCCGGGCTGCGCCGTCACCGCCCACCTGTTCATCCCCGGCTTCGTCTTCACGCCCCTGGCCGCCGGCGGGCGCACGCAGAAGCCGGCGGGGGCCTGGACGGCGGACGAGACGGTGGACTTCCTGCTCGCGCGGCTGGAGGCCGGGGATTTCTACATCCTGTGCCCGGACAATGACGTGCCGCGCGCCCTCGACGAGAAGCGCATCGCCTGGGCGGCGGGCGACATCATCGAGAACCGTCCGCCGCTCTCGCGCTGGCATGCGGATTATGCGGAGGCGTTCGCCGCCTTCGTGAAAGGGGAGTAGGGACTGAAAGGCCCCGCTCGCCCGGCGGAATGCGTTCAGGCATATCGCCGGGGCGTGTTCTTCCTTGCCATCGGCGGAGCGAGGCCCTAGCACTCCGCGCCGAGCCGTCGCCCTCAGGGCGGCCCCAGGGAAGGCGCCCCCAACGACGCCGCAGACACGACCAAGACCCAAGGATCCGACAGATGGCCACCCACAAGCTCCTCCTCCTCGCCGGCGACGGCATCGGCCCCGAAGTGATGGGCGAAGTGAAGCGGGTCGCCGCCTGGCTGGAGCAGGCCGGCCTTGCCTCCTTCGCCATCGAGGAGGATCTGGTGGGCGGTTGCGCGTATGACGCCCACGGCGCCGCCATCTCCGAGGAGGCCATGGCGCGCGCCAAGGCGGCCGATGCCATCCTGCTCGGCGCGGTGGGCGGCCCCAAGTGGGCGTCCGTGCCCTATGAGGTGCGCCCCGAGGCGGGCCTGCTGCGCCTGCGCAAGGATCTCGAGCTGTTCGCCAACCTGCGCCCGGCCATCTGCTACCCGGCGCTCGCCGAGGCGTCCTCGCTGAAGCGCGACGTGGTGGAGGGCCTGGACCTTCTCATCGTGCGCGAGCTGACCGGCGGCGTCTATTTCGGCGAGCCCAAGACCATCACCGACCTCGGCAACGGCCAGAAGCGCGCCATCGATACGCAGGTGTACGAGACCTACGAGATCGAGCGCATCGCCGCCGTGGCGTTCGAGCTGGCGCGCACGCGCCGCAACAAGGTGACCTCCGCCGAGAAGCACAACGTGATGCGCTCCGGCGTGCTCTGGAAGGAGGTCGTCACCGACCTGCACGCCCGCGCCTACAAGGACGTGGAGCTGGAGCACCAGCTGGCCGATTCGCTCGCCATGCAGCTGGTGCGCTGGCCCAAGCAGTATGACGTGATCGTCACCGACAACCTGTTCGGCGACATCCTCTCCGATCTCGCCGCCATGGCCACCGGCTCGCTCGGCATGCTGCCGTCGGCCTCGCTGGGCGCGGCCGATCCCGTCACCGGCAAGCGCGCCGCCATGTACGAGCCGGTGCACGGCTCGGCCCCCGACATCGCCGGCAAGGGCATCGCCAACCCCATCGCCATGATCGGGTCGCTCGCCATGGCGCTGCGCTACTCGTTCAACCAGGGCGATGTGGCCGACCGCATCGAGCAGGCCATCGCCGGCGTGCTGGCCTCCGGCAAGCGGACCGGCGACATCGCCGCCCCGGGCATGGAGACCATCGGCACCGAGGCGATGGGCAAGGCTATCGTCGCCGAGCTCGACGCCGCCAGCGCCTGAGGCCTCCCGCAAACAAAAGCGCGCCGCCGGGCCAGCCGGGCGGCGCGCTTTTTTGTGTCCGGGCAGGCGTTTGGGCCTCAGCCCCGCTCCACCTCGAAGCCGGCCTCGCGCCAGCCGATGATGCCGCCCTTCATGTGCTCCTCATAGGCAAGGCCCGCCTTCTGGGCGGCGGCCGCGGCCTGCTGCGAGCGCTGGCCCGAGCGGCAGGAGAAGACGAGGCGCTTGCCGGCCGGGTCGGGCAGGGCGGCGGGGTTGAAGGTGCTGAGGGGCGCGTTCACCGCGCCGGGAATCCGCTCGGCCTGGATCTCGTTCGGCTCGCGGACGTCCACGAGCAGGATGGTGCCGTCGGCGAGGCCCTGTCGGACCTCGGCCGGGGAAAGATGGGTGATGGCCCCGCCAAAGGGGTTCCGTTCGCTCATGAATGATGATCCTGAAAGGAAGGTGGCCGGGAGCCTGCACCGAAGCCGGCGTGCGATGCAAGGGCCCTCCCGCCGCAGGGCGTGCGCAGGCAGGCCTTTACGCTGGCGCCGGGCGGATGCAGAACGGGGCGGAAGCTGCATGACGGCCGAACGTCGCGCTCATCTGGCGTTCATGTTGGCTTTGCTAGATCAGCACCCATCGCAGCACGCTCCTGGCTTCGGCCGGGGGGTGCGGAAAGGATTGAGGATGACCTTCCGTTCGGGCCTCGCCGCCCTCGCTATCGCCGGCCTCGCCATCGCCGGCACCGCCGGCACCGCCGCCGCGCAGAACAACACGGTCGGCGGCGCGCTCATCGGCGGCACTGCCGGTGCGCTCATCGGCGGCGCGGTCACCGGGAACGCGGGCGGCGTTGCCGCCGGCGCCATCATCGGCGGCACCACCGGCGCCATCATCGGCAACCAGCAGGACCAGCGCCGCCGCGCCTATTACTTCTGGGGCAACAACGGCCGCTGCTACCTGCGCCAGAGCAATGGCGCGGTGGTGCGCGTGTCCCGCGCCAACTGCTCCTGACGACCGCCCAATTCAGCTGTTGATCGGTTCCGTTCCCCCGCACGGATCCGATCAGTGGGAAAGGCGCCGGCTTTTGCCGGCGCCTTTTTCCGTTCGGGCGGCACCCTGTGGCCGCCGTCGAAGGTGCGCCGCATTCACGGTTTTCGCGGCGCGGCGAACGCTCTAGACTTCGCCTCATGACGCCTGCCACCGCCGCATCCGCCGCCGCTCCCCTCGTTCCCGCCATCGAGACGCTCCGCTCCGGCGGCAAGCGCGCGGTGGCGCAGGCGCTCGCGCTGGTGGAGACCGCGCGCGGCCAGCCGGCGCTGGTGGCGCTGCTCGATGCGGCGGCGAAGGCCGGCAAGGCCCATGTGCTGGGGCTGACGGGCCCGCCCGGCGTCGGCAAGTCCACCCTGACCAACACGCTGGTGCAGCGCGCCCGTGCCGCCGGCCGCACGGTGGCGGTGCTGGCGGTGGACCCGTCCTCCCGCCGCACCGGCGGCGCGCTGCTGGGCGACCGCGCCCGCATGAAGACCGATCCGCAGGACCGCGGCGTGTTCGTGCGCTCCATGGCGGCCCGCGACCGGCTGGGCGGGCTTTCGGATGATTCGGTGGCGGCGGTGGTGCTGCTGCGGGCCATCTACGATCTCGTGATCGTGGAGACGGTGGGCGTCGGCCAGTCGGAGGCGGACATCTCGCTGGTGGCGGATACGGTGGTGCTGTGCATCCAGCCGGCCTCCGGCGACAGCTTGCAGTTCATGAAGGCCGGCGTGATGGAATTGCCGGACATCATCGTCGTCACCAAGGCCGACATGACCGAGGTCGCCCGCCGTGCGGCCTCGGAGGTCGCCGGAGCGCTGTCGCTTTCGGGGGCTGGGGCGGCCGGCTGGTCGGTGCCGGTGGTGCGCCTGTCCGCCGCCACGGGGGAGGGGCTCGACGCCTTCGAGGCGGCGGTGTCCGGCCACCGTGCCTTCCTGGAGGAGGCGGGCCGGCGCGAGGATCACCGCGCCGCGCAGGAGAGGAAATGGGTGGAGGAGGCCATCCGCGTGCGCTTCGGCACCCACGGACTTGCCCGCGCGCGCCAGATCACGCTCGCGGCGACGACCCCCTTCGCCCGCGAGGCCGAGCTCGCGGCGCGGTTAACCTCCGGGCAAGATTGATCGGACAATGCTCTTGCGTGTCGCCGCCGGGCAACGGCGGGCGTCGCGCGGGGAGCGTGGTTCCGCCGCCGGAGCGCCCTATTGGCGACATGAACGGGCGTCAAGGGCACCGGCCATGGGAATTCGTCGAGACCGAGGGCTTCGGGCGGCACGCGTTGCGGCGCCGCTGCTGATCGCCGCCGCTTTCGTCGCCGCGTCGACCGCCGGAGCGGGCGCGGACGGCGCGTCCACCCGCCAGCCGCCCGCACCGGGCGGGATCGGCGTGCTCGGAGGCCCCGCGCGGGCGCTCAAGGTGGCGACGCTGGACCTGCCCCAGCCCATCGGCACCGGCCTGCCGCAGCAGCCCGTGTCCGGGCGCGAAACACTGCCAGCGCAGCCCGCGCCGACCCGCATCATCCAGGGCGCGGCCATCGTCACCGCCTCGCTCACCGCGGACATGCCCGCGAAGGCCTTCCCGGGCCATGCGCCCGGCGCCTCCGCACCGCCCGAGGCGCTCGCCGCCGCCGCCATCGCCGGCGCGCCCCTCGCCGAGGATCCGGTGCCGGTGGTCGCCCAGGATGCCGCCGCCTCCGACGACGCTGATTTTGCCTTCCCTCCGCCGCTGGTGATGACCGAATCCGATGCGCCCTCCGCGCCCCGCGCCGAGGCCGGCCAGCCGCATCTGGAGCTCGCCCTCGACCTTTTGCTCGAGCTGCCGCTGATCCAGGACAATTCCGGCCCGATCGCGGAGGACGCGGCCTATGGTCCCGACCGCACCGCCCTGCGCGAGGCGCCGCCCCCCGCGGTCTCCGATGCCGCCGAGGGCGAGGCCCAGCTGTCGGCCGCCGTGCGCGCCGCGGCCATCGCCGGCGCCGAGGTGGAGCCGGCGCTGCACCATGATCCGGTGGCCGTGTTCGGCCGCGACCCCAACCTCTTCCCGGCGCTCGCCTTCGAGTATCACGCGCTGGCCGACAAGGGCTTCGTGCCGCTGCCGGCGGCGCGCCCGGCGGTGACGCAGGAGATCGCCACCAGCGCCGGCGCCGAGGCGGTCGAGGCCGCCGAGGAGCAGGCTCCCGACGGCATCTGGCCCTCGCCGGCGCAGCGCCTGAGCCTTGGGGGCGAGAAGCTGGCGCGGGCGCAGAAGTGCCTCGCGGAAGCCATCTATTTCGAGAGCCGTGGCGAGCCTAAGCGCGGCCAGATCGCGGTGGCGCAGGTGATCGTGAACCGGGTCTTCTCCGGTTATTACCCGGCCGACGTGTGCGGCGCGGTCTACCAGAACGCCCACCGCCATCTGGCCTGCCAGTTCACCTTCGCCTGCGACGATGTGCGCGATGTGGTGCGCGAGCCCGACATGTGGGTGCAGGCCAAGGAAATCGCCGCCGATATGCTGGACGGCAAGCTGTGGCTGACCAGCGTCGGCCGCGCCACGCACTACCACGCCTATTGGGTGCATCCGAGCTGGGTGCGGGAGATGCGCAAGCTCGACCGCATCGGCGTGCACACCTTCTACCGCCCGCGCCGCTGGGGCGAGGGCTGATCGCGGCGCGGCCCCTCAGGCAGGAATGGGTCGGGCAGGGGCCGGCGGAGACTGTGCGCTTCGCACCCGCGGGCTGGCTTGCCTTGTGCCTCCCGACGGTGGGGGCCCTCCACCCCCGCGCCATCCCTGCGCCTCGCGCCTGCGGCGTCCCGAAGCCTCGCGTGGGGGGCTCGGACCGGCCGCCCGTGGCGGCGCATGCCCTCTTCCATCGGTCGGGCTGAGCGTGCCGCGCGGCAGCCGGGCTCGCCTCAGGCGTGGCCGGCGTCGCTGGAGAGCATGCCCGGCGGGATGCCCAGCTTGCGCAGGGCGAGATCGTATTTCTGGTCCACGCCCTCGCCGAAGATGAGGTCCGCGTCGGCCGGGCAGTTGAGCCAGCCGTTGGCCTGGATCTCGGTCTCCAGCTGGCCCGGCGCCCAGCCTGCATAGCCCAGCGCCAGCACCGCGCTGCGCGGTCCGCGCCCGCCGGCGATCGCTTTCAGGATATCGAGCGTCGCGGTGAGGCAGATGCCGTTGTCGATGGGCAGGGTGGAGTTCTCGACGAAATAGTCCGCCGAATGCAGCACGAAGCCGCGTCCCGTCTCCACCGGCCCGCCGCGCAGCACCTTCACCGCGCCCGCGCTCTTGGGCAGGAGGATGCGCTCGGAGGCGGGAATCACATCGAGCTGGACCAGGAGGTCGGAGAAGTCGATGTGGCTCGCCGGCTGGTTCACCACGATGCCCATGGCACCTTCGGCCGAGTGGGCGCACAGGTAGACGAGCGTGCGTGCGAACTGTTCGTCGCGCATGGTCGGCATGGCGATGAGCATCTGCCCGTCGAGGAAGCTCGACCCCTCACCCGGAACGCTGGGTTTCTGGCTTGCAGTCATATGGAAAGGGTACCGCGCCTCCGGGCGTTTGGAAACGTGATTTGCGGGTCCCCCCGCTTGTCCGGGCGCGTCCGCGCCCGCCCGCGCAGGGAGGCATGTCACGGCCTTGTGCATGCGGGGGGCTTTGCGCGCGGGCCGGGAGCGGTTACCCGCTTTGGGCATGAACCGCATGCAGATGTTTCGTGACCGCTGCGTCGCCCGCGTCGTGCCGGGCCTCGCCGGCGCACTGTTCCTGTGGGCCGTGCCCGCCGCCGCGGAGCCGCTGGTGAAGGTGCCCGGCGCCGAGGTGGAGCTGCTGGCCGGCGCCGTCGCCGCAAACGAGGTGGACGCGGGCATCGAGGTGCGTCTCTCGCCCGGCTGGAAGACCTACTGGCGCTATCCCGGCGACAGCGGCGTGCCGCCTTCGGTCTCCTTCGCGGGCTCCACCAACGTCGCCGGCGTGGAGATGGAATGGCCGGCGCCGCGCCGCTTTCCCGACGGCGGCGGCGGCTATGCCATCGGCTACAAGGGCGCCGTGCTGTTTCCCCTGAAGGTGCGCCTCGCCGAGTCCGGAAAGCCCGCCCGGCTCAGCCTCGCCTTCGATTTCGCGGTGTGCGAGGCGCTGTGCATGCCGGCCCGCGCCGATCTCGCGCTCGACCTGCCCGCCGCCGACGGGCCCGATGCCGCCCGCATCGTCACCGCGCGGGCGCTGGTCCCCGCCCCGCAGCCGCCGGGCGCGGCCGAGACGCCGGGGGTGCGCGCGGTGAGCCTTGATACGTCCGCGACGCCGCCTCGCCTTGTCATCGAGGCGCGCGCCATGAGCCCGAAGGCGGACCTGTTCGCCGAGGGGCCGGACGCGCGCTGGGCGCTGCCTTTGCCGCAGAAGACGGCGCTGCCGGACGGCATGGCGCGCTTCGTGGTGCCGCTGGACGGCGTGCCGGCGGGGGTGGACCCCACGGGCGCCGTGATCACCCTCACGCTGGTGGACGGCCCGAAGGCGGTGGCGACGCAGGTGACGGTGCCGGCGCGCTGAGCAGGCGCTGTTCGCCGCGCGAAAACCGCCTATTGTCGGCGCCGGCCGGCAACGGCCCAGACAGCGGAGAAAGCGATGCCCATTTCGGTTGGCGACAAACTGCCCAACGCCACCTTTCGCGTGACCACCGAGGACGGCCCGGTGCCGAAGACCACGGATGAGGTCTTCGCCGGCAAGAAGGTGGTGCTTTTCGCCGTTCCCGGCGCCTTCACCCCCACCTGCCACCGCAACCACCTGCCGGGCTATGTCCACGAGGCGGATGCCATCAAGGCCAAGGGCGTGGACGCCATCGCGGTGGTGTCGGTGAACGATCCGTTCGTCATGGGCGCGTGGGAGAAGGCCTCCGGCGCCGACGGCAAGATCGTGTTCCTGTCCGATCCGGACGCGTCCTTCGCCAAGGCGCTGGACCTGACCATCGACGCTTCCGCCGCCGGCCTCGGCGTGCGCTCCAAGCGCTATTCCATGGTCGTCGAGGACGGCGTGGTCAAAAGCCTCAACATCGAGGAGACGCCCGGCACGGCCGAGGTGTCCGGCGCCAAGGCGATGCTGTCGCAGCTGTGATGCCCGTGGGGGCCTGACGCCTTTCCGGCCCTGGCCCCCAGCCATGCCGATGCGTCGCACCGCGTCCCGCCGCGCCACCCTTGCGGCGGGCGCGAATGGGCCGTCCCGACCGTGTCCGGGATGGGGCCTCAGGCGATGATGTCGGGAAACAGCTGGTCCTCGACCTGGCTGATGCGGTCCTTCAGCTGCAGCTTGCGCTTCTTCAGCCGCTGGATCTGCAGCACGTCCGACCCTGAAACCGCGGTCAGCGCGTCGATGGCGCTGTCGAGATCCCGGTGTTCCTGCTTCAGGCGCTCCAGGAGCAGCCTCAGATCGCGTTCGTCGTCGCTCGTCATGCCCACTTCCGTCACCGGCGGCGTCACCCGCCCGTGCGGCCCGGCGGCGCAAGGCGCGCGCGCCGGCCGAAGCCCGCATCCGCACCGTGGGTCGCGCGCCGCCCGCCGCCCCCGCATTCCCGATGACTATGGCACGGGCTTGCCGCGCTGCAAGATAGGACGTTGCCGGAGACGCAAGAAAGGCGGTCGACTCTTAGCCGGGCCCATGACAGGATGATGAAGTGTTGCAGACAGGGAGTGGCTCAGAATGTCCATCCAGTCGCACCTTCAGGAGCTGAAGCGGCGCCATGCAGCCATCGAGCAGGAGCTCAGCCGAGAGCTCTCCAGTCCCGCTTCGGATCCTTTGCGTGTAGCCGAGCTGAAGCGCAAGAAGCTGGTTCTCAAGGACCAGATGTCCCGGTTCGACGGATCCACCACAGTCCACTGACATTGCGAGACCACCCGAGCGGGCGCTCCTGCGTCCGGCGCGGGCGGTCGTGTCCCTGACGGGAAACGCGCGGCGGGTGCCGTGCCGGCCATGTCCCCTTTGCGTTCCGGCGCGGGGGGCTTTAATCCGGCGGCATGGCTCCTCCCCTCGTTCTCCTCCAGGACATCCATCTGCGCTACGGCGCGACGCCACTGCTCGACGGCGCGGAGCTTTCCGTGTCCGCCGGGGAGCGCGTGTGCCTTGTCGGGCGCAATGGCTCCGGCAAGTCCACGCTGCTGAAGGTCGCGGCCGGACTGGTCGCGCCGGATTCCGGAACGCGCTTCTTCCAGCCGGGCGCCACCGTGCGCTACCTGCCGCAGGAGCCGGATTTCGCCGGCCACGCCACGACCCTCTCCTATGTGGAGGCGGGGCTCGGGCCGGGAGATGACGCCTATCGCGCCCAGTATCTTCTCGAAGAGCTGGGCCTGACGGGTCACGAGGACCCGTCCACCCTGTCCGGCGGCGAAGCCCGCCGGGCGGCGCTCGCGCGCGTGATCGCGCCGGAGCCGGACGTCCTCCTCCTGGACGAGCCGACCAACCATCTGGACCTGCCCGCCATCGAATGGCTGGAAAAGGAGCTGCGCGGGCTGAAGTCCGCCATCGTCCTCATCAGCCACGACCGGCGCTTCCTCGAAACCCTCTCGCGCGCCACCGTCTGGCTCGATCGCGGGCAGACGCGCCGGCTGGAGCAGGGCTTTTCCGGCTTCGAGGCCTGGCGCGATGGCGTGCTGGAGCAGGAGGAGACCGAGCGTCACAAGCTCGACCGCAAGATCGTCGCCGAGCTGGACTGGCTGCGCTACGGCGTCACCGCAAGGCGCAAGCGCAACGTGCGCCGCCTCGGACTGCTGCATTCCATGCGCAAGGATCGCCGGGAGGAGCGCCGCGCCCAGGGCAACGTGAAGATCACGGTGACCGAGGCCGAGACCTCCGGCAAGCTGGTGATCGAGGCGAAGCACATCGCCAAGGCCTATGACGACCGCGTCGTGGTGCGCGATTTCTCCACCCGCATCCTGCGCGGCGACCGCATCGGCATCATCGGTCCCAACGGCGCCGGCAAGACCACGCTGATCAAGCTGCTCACCGGCGAGCTCGCTCCCGACGCCGGCAGCGTGAAGCTCGGCACCAACCTCGAGATCGGCAGCCTCGACCAGAAGCGCGCCGCGCTCGATCCCGGCACCACGCTGAAGGACGCCATGACCGGCGGCGGCTCCGATACCGTGATGGTGGGAGGCCAGCCCAAGCATGTGATCGGCTATCTCAAGGACTTCCTGTTCACCCCCGACCAGGCCAACGCCCCTCTCTCCGTGCTGTCGGGCGGCGAGCGGGGGCGGCTGATGCTGGCCCGCGCGCTGGCGCTGCCCTCCAACATGCTGGTGCTGGACGAGCCCACCAACGACCTCGATCTCGAAACCCTCGACCTCTTGCAGGAGATGGTGGCCGACTATCCCGGCACGGTGATTCTGGTCAGCCATGACCGCGACTTCCTCGACCGCACCGTGTCGAGCGTGATCGTGGCGGAGGGCGACGGCGTGTTCCGCGAATATGCCGGCGGCTATTCCGACATGGTCACCCAGCGCGGCCGTGGCGTGGAGGCGCGCGACAAGGGCGCGCCGGCGCAGAAGGGCAGGGACGGGAAGGCCGCGGAGAACGAGACCGCGGAGCCGGATGGCGGCAAGAGCGCCACGGCATCGAAGCGGCGGCTGTCGTTCCACGAGCAGCACGCGCTCAAGAGCCTGCCCAAGACCATCGAGGGCCTGCGCGCGAAGGTGGAGAAGCTCGCCGCAGGGATCGCCGATCCGACCCTCTACACCCGCGATCCCGCCGCCTTCCAGAAGGCGTCGACCGCCATTGCCGAGGCGCAGGGCGCCCTGGACGCGGCGGAAGAGGAATGGCTCCGGCTGGAGATCCTGCGCGAGGAGCTGGAGGGCTGATGAGCGTCCGCGACGCGGGCCCTGCCGGCTTGCGATCAGGCGCGGGGCCTGATGCCCCTCGCCTCGCGCGCCTGCTTCAGGCTCCCTTGCGGCCCACCAGCACCACGGTCTCGAAGTCGATCACCGGGTCGCCATGCTGGTTGGTGCCCGAGGCATAGCCCTTCACCACGCCCCACTGGGGCTTGGTCTTGCTGGCGGACTTCTCCCGCACCTCGGTGGCGTAGGTGATGGTGTCGCCGGCATAGACCGGCTTCAGCCAGCGCAGGTTGCTGAAGCCGGGCGAGGGGCCGATGCGCACGGTGGTGCCGGTCTTGGCCATCTGGGCCTCGGCCTCGCGCTTGTTGAAGGCGACGAGGAAGTGCATCCACATGGAGGCGGTGTGCCAGCCGGAGGCCACCAGCGCGCCGAACGGGCTGCGGCGGGCGGCCTCGGGGTCCACGTGGAACGGCTGCGGGTCGTACAGCCGCGCGAAGGCGATGATCTCCGCCTCGGTGAAGGTGTGGTGGCCCAGCACCTGGCTGGCCCCCACTTCCAGTTCCTCGAAATATTTCATGCGAGGCGCGCTCCCGGATTGCGGCGGCCGATCATGATGACGCAGACCTGATCGAGCGCGACGCTCTTGTCCGGCTTCAGCAGCTCGAAGCGGAAGGTGACGAGCCCCATGTCCGGCTTGCTCTTGGAGGTGCGGCTCTCCATCACCGTGCGCCGCAGGGTGAGCACGTCGCCGGGGTAGACCGGCGCCAGCCACTTGTTCTCGGTGATGCCGGGCGAGCCGAGGCCGTCGGTGCGCAGCAGGAAGCCGTCGCAGATCAGCCGCATCAGGATCGCGCAGGTGTGCCAGCCGGAGGCCGCGAGGCCGCCCAGCAGCGAGGCCTTGCCCGCCGCCTCGTCGAGATGCATGGGCTGGGGATCGAACTGCGACGCGAAGGAGATCACTTCCTCCCGCGTCACCTTGTGCGAGCCGAACGTCTTCACCTCACCGATGATGAAATCTTCGAAGAAGATGTCGGGCAAGGCGGGCCTCCCTGTCGTTGAGGTGCGATGGAAGGCGAGGATGACGCAAACGTCAAGCCGGGCCGGACGGCTCTCCCGCACCTTGAGGCCGGTCGCGGTCCGGGATGTCGGGCGCCAGGTGCCTGAGTTCGAACCGGATCACCTGCGTCCCATCCTCCCGCCGGGCGCTGGCGGCGCGGTGGTAGACGCTCCAGCCCGGCCGGCTGCCGCTGGCGCGGGCGTCGAGGATCTCGTCGAAGAAGATCACGGTGTCGCCTGCCCGCACCGGGGCGAGCCATTTCAGGTCGGTCATGCCGAAGCCCACGCCCACCGGCGCGATCACCGCCGCATGGTCGCGCGGCAGGTCGCCCGTGCCCTCGGCGAAGGCGCGCACGAACAGGCCCATCCAGGCGCAGGCGGTGTGCCAGCCCGAGGCGACCAGCCCGCCGAAATGGGTCGCCTGCCCGGCGGCCTCGTCGAGATGGAAGGGCTGGGGATCATACAGCGCGGCGAAGCGCCGGATTTCCTCCGGGGTGAAGGTGATCCGGCCGATCTCGCGTGCGCCGCCTTCCGCCATGGCGGGCCTCAGTTGGCGAATCGGAAGTGCAGCACGTCGCCGTCGGCGACCACGTAGTCCTTGCCTTCCAGCCGGAAGCGGCCGCCCTCGCGGGCTCCGGCCTCGCCGCGGAACTTCACATAGTCGTCATAGGCCACCGTCTCGGCGCGGATGAAGCCCTTCTCGAAATCGGTGTGGATCACCCCGGCGGCGGCGGGCGCCTTGGTGCCGGCGGTGATGGTCCAGGCGCGGGCCTCCTTCGGGCCCACGGTGAAGTAGGTGAGGAGATGGAGCAGGTCGTAGCCGGCGCGGATGACGCGGTTGAGGCCCGGCTCGTCGAGGTCGATGGCCTCCAGATATTCCGTCTGCTCCTCGGGCGGCAGCACGGCGATCTCGCTCTCGATCTTGGCGGAGACGACGACCGCCTTGGCGCCTTCCTCGGCGGCGCGCCTGAACACTTCCGCCGAGAGGGAGTTGCCCTCCTTGGCGGAGCCTTCCTCCACGTTGCACACATAGAGCACGGGCTTCGCCGAGAGCAGGCCCAGCTGGTTGAACAGCTTGCGCTCCTCGCTCTTCACCTCGGCGAGGCGGGCGGGCTTGCCCTCGCGCAGCAGGACGAGGGCGCGCATGACGAGGTCGAGGGTCTCCTTGGCCTCCTTGTCGGTGCCGCCCTTGGCCTTCTTCTCCAGCGCCGTCACGCGCTTTTCCAGGCTCTCGAGGTCGGCGAGCATCAGCTCGGTCTCGATGGTCTCGATGTCGTTGACCGGGGCGATCTTGCCTTCCACGTGGGTCACGTCGCCGTCCTCGAAGCAGCGCACCACATGGGCGATGGCGTCGCACTCGCGGATGTTGGCGAGGAACTGGTTGCCGAGCCCCTCGCCCTTGGAGGCGCCGCGGACCAGGCCGGCGATGTCCACGAAGGTGAGGCGGGTGGGGATGATCTGGCCCGAGCCGGCGATCTCGGCCAGCGTGTCGAGGCGCGGGTCCGGCACCGCCACGTCACCCACATTGGGCTCGATGGTGCAGAACGGGTAGTTCGCCGCCTGCGCCGCCGCGGTCTGGGTGAGCGCGTTGAAGAGGGTGGACTTGCCCACGTTGGGAAGCCCGACGATGCCGCATTTGAAGCCCATGGAACGCTCAGGTGTTTCACCCGCCGGCCGGGACGGCGGGTGGGTGGAGGAAAAGGGGGAGGTCGCAGGAAGACCGCTCGGCCCCTCGCATATCCCCTGACGGGAGGACTGCGCAACCCGCGCGGACGCGGCGGTCGCGCCTTCGGGGCCTCAGCCCTTCTCGCCGACGCGCTTCTGCTCGCCGAAGCCCTGGGCGTCGAGGAAGAGGTGGGCGCGGTTCTGGAATTCCTCGGGGCGGCCCTGGGCGATCAGCTCGGCATAATCGGCGCAGGCGTCGCACACGGCATCCACCCAGCCCTTCTCGGACTTGGCGAAATCGTTGAGCACGTAGGCGTGCACCAGCGCCTTGTCGCCGGGATGGCCGATGCCGAGGCGGACCCGCCAGTAATCGTTGCCGCACTGGGCGGTGATGGACCTGAGCCCGTTGTGGCCGGCATTGCCGCCGCCCTTCTTCAGGCGGATCTTGGCGGGGGGCAGGTCGAGCTCGTCATGGAAGACGAACACATGGTCGAGCGGGATCTTGTAGAAGCGCTGCGCCTCGGCGACGGCGCGCCCGCTCTCGTTCATGTAGGTCTCGGGGAAGAGGGCGATCACCTTCTGGCCGGCGATCTCGCCTTCAGCCGCCATGGACTGGAACCTGCGGCGCAGCGGGCCGAGGCGGTGGCGGCGACAGATGGCGTCGAGCGCCATGAAGCCGACGTTGTGGCGGTTGCCGGCGTATTTCGGGCCGGGATTGCCGAGCCCTGCGAACAGGAACATGTGGCGTTATCTCCGGCCCGAAACCGATGCGTGTCAGGAAGCGCGGGGCGCGAAGGCTCAGGCCTTCGGCTCCTCCGCGGCGGCCTCGGCCGGCTCCTCGGCGCCCACCGGGGCGACGATGGTGGCCAGCGTGTCATCGCCATGGCCGGCCCAGGTCACGCCCGCGGGCAGCTGGATGGCGGAGAGGTGGAAGCTGTCACCGTAGCCGGCGCCGGTCAGGTCGACCTCGACCGCCTCGGGGATGGACTCGGCCGGGCACTCCAGCTCGACGGAGTGGGCCACCACGTTCAGGGTGCCGCCGGCCTTGAGCGCCGGGGAGGCCTCCTGCTTCACGAAGTGCACCGGCACCTCGACGGTCACGGTGGCGCCCTTGGAGACGCGCAGGAAGTCCACGTGGAGGGGGAAATCCTTCACCGGGTCCAGCTGGTAGTCGCGCGGGATCACCCGGTGCTTCTGGCCGTCCACGTCGATCTCGAACAGCGTGGTGAGAAAGTGGCCGGCGTAGATGATCTTGTTGATCTCGATGAAGTTCAGGGAGATCGTAACGGGCTCCTGCTTCTCGCCGTAGATCACGGCGGGCACGCGCCCGGCGCGGCGCTCGGCACGGGCGGCCCCCTTGCCGGCCCGCGGGCGCGCCACAGCCTTCAGTTCCTTGATGGCAGTCATGGCACTCGTCCTGAGTTAGAGATGGAGGGGCGTGGCCGCCGGGAAGCGGACATGCGCCTTCGCGCGCCAGCACGCCTCCAGGGGGGCGCATGCCGCGAGCGAAGGCGCGCTTATAGCGGCGACACGCCGCCAGCGCAACAATGGCGGGCGTTTCAGCCCGATGGGAGGCGGATCATGAGGGTGCGGGCCGCAGGGATGGCGGGATGGATGGGGCGGGTTTGCGCCGTCGCGGTGGTGGCGCTTGCCGCCGGCGCGGCCTCGGCCCAGCCGGCGACGGGGCCGGCCGGCAGCGAGGCGGCTACGCCTGCCGCCGCCAACGCGAAGATCGCCGTGTGGGACATCCCCGACGTGGACCTCCTGCCCGACGATGCCCACGGGCGGCTGGTGCGCTTCGGCCGCTCCATCCTGGAAGCGACGGCGCGCCATATCGGCCCCGATGCGCCGGACCCGGCCATGCGGTTCGCCGGCAACAATCTCGCCTGCGCCAGCTGTCACCTCGATGCCGGGCAAAAAAAGTTCGGCCTGCCGCTGGTGGCCGCGGCGGCCGACTACCCGGCCTATTCCGCGCGCACCGGCGAGATGGCAAGCCTCGAGGACCGCCTCGACAACTGCATGATGCGCTCCATGAACGGGCGCCCCATGCCGCGGGATGCCGCGCCCATGCAGGCGCTGGTGGCCTATCTGCGCGTGCTCTCCTCCGCCCTGCCGAAGGATGCGCGCATCGAGGGTGCCGGGGCGGGCGCCATGCCCGAGCTCGACCGGGCCGCAGATCCGCAGCGCGGCGCCCGCGTCTATGCGCAGAACTGCGTCTTCTGCCATCGCTCGGGCGGGGAGGGCCTGCGCCGCAATCCGGTGGATGCGAGCTTCGGCTACGGGGTGCCGCCCCTGTGGGGGCCGGACAGCTTCAACGACGGCGCCGGCATGAACCGTCTCATCACCATCGCCAATTTCGTGCACGACAACATGCCCAACGGCACCGACTGGCAGATGCCCGTGCTGTCGGCCGAGGATGCCTGGGACGTGGCGGCCTATGTGGTGAGCCAGCCCCGCCCGTCGCGGGCCGGCTTCGCCGCCGACTTCCCGAACCTTCTCGACAAGCCGGTGGACACGCCCTACGGCCCCTTTGCGGATGGCTTTCCCGCCAGCCAGCACAAGTATGGCCCGTTCGCCCCCATTCGCGCGGAGCTCGCCCGGCTGAAGGAGACGAAGGGCCGCGTGCCCAATCCGGACGCCAGATAGCGGCCCCGGAGCGCGATCCGGCCGGCGCGTGCGCTAGCGCGGCGTCGCGCTCTGGCAGGCGCCGGGGCGGCCCTGGCCGAACCAGTTGCCGCACTTGTCGCAGCCCGAAAGGCCGAGGGCGAGCACCGCGACGGCGGCAAGACGGATAACGGCGCGCATGGCTTCTCCTCTTCCACCCACGGACTTACGGCGAACCGGCGTGGAAGGAAAGCGCCGGTTCACCGCGCGGGTCAGTAGACGATGACGTGCCGCACCACCTCGCCCCGGTCGAGGCGGTCGAAGCCCTCGTTGATTCCCTCGAGCGGCCCGGTGGAGGAGAGCAGCCGGTTCACCGGCAGCTTGCCGCGCTGGTAGAGCGCCATGAAGCGCGGGATGTCGCGCGGCGGCACGCAGCTGCCCATGTAGCTGCCCTTGATGGTGCGCTCCTCGGCCACGAGATGCACCGGCGGCAGGGACACGCGCGCGTTCGGATTGGCGAGGCCGCCGGTGGTGGTGGTGCCGCCGCGCCGGGTGATCTTGTAGGCGAGCTCGAACGCGGGCGCGGAGCCGGCCATCTCCACGGCATGGTCCACGCCGCCGCGGGTGGCTTCCTTCACCGCGTCCACCACGTCGGCGTCGCTGGCGAGGAAGGTGTCGGTGGCGCCGAGCGAGCGGGCGAGATCGAGCTTGGCCGGGGACAGGTCGAGGGCGACGATCTGGTCGGCGCCGGCGGCGACCGCTCCCATCACCGCCGAGAGGCCGACGCCGCCGAGGCCAACCACCGCCACGCTCTGGCCCGGTCGGACGCCGCAGGTGTTCACCACCGTGCCGACACCGGTCATCACCGCGCAGCCGAACAAGGCGGCGTCGATGAGCGACATCTCCTTGTCGATCTTGATGATGGAGCGGCGCGAGACCACCGCATATTCGCCGAAGCCGGAGATGCCGCACAGGTGGTAGGCGTCGGTGCCGTCGTCGCAGCGCAGCCGCCGCCCGCCGCCGAGCAGCGTGCCGGCGCCGTTGGCCGCCTGGCCGGGACCGCACAGCTGGGCCCGGCCCTCCATGCAGGAGGGGCAGGTGCCGCAGGTGGGCACGAAGCTCATCACCACATGGTCGCCGGGGGCGAGATCGGTGACGCCCGCGCCCGTCTCCACCACCACGCCCGAGGCTTCGTGACCCAGCACCATGGGGGTCTGGCGCGGCCGGTCGCCGTTGATGACCGAGAGGTCGGAATGGCACAGGCCCGCCGCCGCCACCTTGATGAGCACCTCGCCGGCCTCGGGCGGGGCGAGCTCCATCGTCTCGATCGAGAGCGGGCGCGTCTGCGCATAGGGCTTGTCGATGGGGGACGTGCGGAGCACGGCGGCGCGGATACGCATCTTCTTCCTCCCGATGTTTGCGCAGCTATCGGGCAGGCGGGCGCGCAGCGTCAAGCGTGACGATGGGGAGGAGCAGGGCGGCTCAGGCGGCCTCGGCGGCGAGGCCCGAGAGCAGCAGGTCGGCGGTCTGGCCGGCGAGCAGGGCGACGTTCGCGTCCTCGGTGATCATGGCGGCGACGATGGCGCCGTCGATGAGCACACCGAGCTGGTGGGCGGTGCCGTCCGGATCGCGGGCGCCGGCCTCTGCCGCGAGCCGGGCGATGGTCTCCAGCACCACTTTCTTATGGGCGAGGGCGATCTGGCGCAGCCGGTCGTCGCGCTTGTCATGCTCGGCCACCGCATTGATGAAGGGGCAGCCGAAGAAATGGGCGTCGCCGAACCATTCCCGCAGCACCGGGAAGATGCGGCGCAGCCGGGTGAGCGGCGTCGCCTCGCCCTTGAGCAGCTCGCCGAGGAACCAGTCGCGCCACTGCGCGCCCTCGCGCTCCAGCACCGCCTCCACCAGCCGCTCCTTGGAGCCGAAGGTCTTGTAGAGGGTCGCCTTGGCGGTGGCGGCCTCGGCGACCACCGCATCCACGCCCACAGCATTGATGCCATGCTGACAGAACAGGCGGGTCGCGGCGGATAGGATGCGCTCGCGCGCCTTCGGCTCCGCCTCGGCCGGGACGGCGGGGGACGGAAGAGGGGCCGAGGGGCCGGGGCGGGATGCGGGCCGTGCCCGCATGGTCTTCGCCTGCTGCATCGCTTCTCACCATCTGCCGCAAATGTGGGCATCAAGACAGACCTGTCTGTTAAATACAGGCAGGAATCATGCCGCGCAATCCTGCCTTTGGAAGCGGGAGAATCGTTCCATCTCATGGGGCAACGCACCTTCGCGCCCGCAGCAGTGCGGCGGACGGGCATCTGGCACGGCGCGTGCATAAGACAGACCGGTCTGTCTATCTGGACCCAAGGAGATCCCGATGTCCGCGCCCCAAACCGCTCTGACCGGCTGCCTGATGCCCGAGGCGACCACGGGCTGCCTCGCCCCCATCGACAAGGATGGCCTCGAGAAGCTCATCGCCGCCGGCAAGGCGGACCCCAAGGTCATCAAGACCCTCAAGTGCAAGACCGTGGCCGAGGGCCGGTTCCGGCACGCCAACTACATCCGCAACCTCGCCCCCTACATCGTGGACGAGCCCCCGGGCCTGCTCGGCGACGACACCGCCCCGAACCCCTCCGAGGCCTCGCTCGCCGCGCTCGGCTCCTGCCTCGCCGTCGGCCTGCATGCCAATGCGGTGCATCGCGGCTGGACCGTGCGCAAGCTGGAGCTGCAGCTGGAAGGCGACCTGAACATCACCGCCGTCTGGGGCACCGGCGACGTCAGCGAGAAGCCGGTCGGCTTCACCGACGTGCGCGTGAAGGTGGAGATGGAGTGCGACGGCGTGCCGAAGGAGGAGATCGACGCCCTCATCGCCCACGTCACCAAGTGGTCGCCGGTGGCCAACACCTTCGTGCGTCCCGTCAATCTCGAGGTCGCGCTGGGCTGAGCCCGCGCCTTCGGCGCGCCCGGCCGGTCCGGGCGTGCCGCCGCTCCCGCGCGCCGGGGGTACCCCCTGCCGCCGCCCGCCCCGCCACAGGACCAGAGGACCGCAATGCCCGTGACCGCCCTGTCCCCGCACGATCCGTCCGTCTCCGAAACCGATGCCGGAAGCGTCCTGGCGCAGATCGGCAAGATCGCGGTAACCGACCTCTCCGCCTGGGCCCGCGCCATCGACGAGGGCACCTATCCGGCGACGCTGCTGCACCGCTTCGCCGATGCCGGCGCCTTCCGCCTGCACCTGCCGGGCGGTCCCGGCCTCGGCGCGGCGATCGAGGGCATGTCGCGCATCTCCGAGGTGTGCACCGCCACCGCCTTCATGGCCTGGTGCCAGAACACGCTGGTCTGGTACCTCATCAGTTCCGACAACGCCGCCGCCAAGGCGAAGTACCTCGCCGCCGCCGCTACCGGCCACGTGCTGGGCGGCACCGCGCTGTCCAATCCCATGAAGTCCTTCTTCGGCATCGAGACGCTGAAGCTGAAGGGCACGCGGGTGGAGGGCGGCTACCGGGTCAAGGGCATCCTGCCGTGGGTGTCGAACCTCGGCCCGGACCATTTCTTCGGCGCCATCTTCGCGCTGGAGGGCCGCGAGGGCGAGCCGGTCATGGCGCTCATCGACTGCGCCGATCCGGCCGTGACCCTGAAGCCCTGCGAGCCGTTCCTCGGCATGGACGGCACCGGCACCTACGCGGTGCAGGTCCGCGACCTGTTCGTGCCCGACGAGATGGTGCTGGCGCACGAGGCCATGCCGTTCGTGAAGAAGATGCGCGCCGGCTTCATCCTGCTGCAGGCGGGCATGGCGGTGGGGCTGATGCGCGACGCCATCGCCATGATGCGCGAGGTGGAAGGCCCGCTCGGCCACGTCAACCGCTACCTTGAGACCCAGCCGGACGCGATGGCGGAGACCCTCGCCGGCATCGAGGCCGAGGTGAACGCCCTCGCCGCCACCCCGGACGACGCCAGCCCCGAATACTGGCGCCGGGTCGTCGCCGCCCGCCTCGTCGCCGGGGAGAAGAGCGTCGAGGCGGCGCACAACGCCATGCTCCACTGCGGCGCGCGGGGCTACGTGCGCGCCCACCGCTGCCAGCGCCGCCTGCGCGAGGCCTATTTCGTCGCCATCGTCACGCCGGCCACCAAGCAGCTCAAGCTGATGCTGGACCAGATGGGGGCCTGAGCGCCGTCCTCACGGTTTCGCACCGGATTTCAAAACATGAGGGGCGCAAAGCCCCCGGTACCTTCCGAAGACGTGTCCTCCTGTCCCGCGAGAGGGGATCTCCATGAGCGCAATCCTGATTTCGCCGTCCGATCTGTCCACCCTGATCCTGTCGGAGCCGACCGTCGTCATCGACACGCGCGACCCCGCGCGCTACGCCGCCGGCCACGTGCCGGGCGCCGTGAACCTGCACGAGATCTTCACCTTCCTCGCCACCTCCACCCCCGAGGGCTACGCCGAGCTGCGCGGCAAGTTCGCCGAGGCGTTCGGCAAGGCCGGCCTCTCCGGCAAGGAGACGGCGGTGATCTACGAGCAGTCCATGAACACCGGCTTCGGCCAGTCCTGCCGGGGCTATTTCCTGCTCACCTTCCTCGGCTACCCGAAGATCAAGGTGCTGCACGGCGGCTTCTCGGCCTGGCAGGCGGCGGGGATGCCCGTTTCCACCGACGTGCCCACCCCCGTGCCCGCCACCTTCCCGGTGGACGAGGGAGCCGGCGAGGTCATCATCGACGCCGCCGCCATGCTGGCTGCGGTGGAGGACCCGGCCGTCGCCAAGCTCGACGTGCGCGACGTGGACGAGTGGATCGGCGAGAGCTCCTCGCCCTACGGCAAGGATTTCTGCCCCCGCAAGGGCCGCATCCCCGGCGCCCGCTGGATCGAGTGGTACCGCATGATGAAGCCGACCGCCGAGGGGCCGCGCTTCAAGTCGGTGCCGGAGATCCTGGCGGAATGCGCCACGGTCGGCATCTCGGCCGAGACCCCGGTCTACCTCTACTGCTTCAAGGGGGCGCGGGCCTCCAACACCTTCCTCGCGCTGAAAGAGGCGGGGGTGAAGGACGTGAAGATGTATTTTGGCTCCTGGAACGAGTGGTCGCGCGACCCGGCCCTGCCCATCGAGGAGGGACATCCGGCCGTGGCCCTCGCCTGACCTGCGAGAGGAGCCGGAGCCGTGCCCGAGATCACCTGCTATTTCAGCCCGCAATCGGGCTATGCCTATCTGGGGCACGCGCGCCTGCGCGCCATCGCCAAGGCCCACGGCGCCGTCATCCTGTGGCGGCCCGTGGACATCCTGAAGGTCTTCGCCGCGGGCGGCTCCACCGCCCCGGCGAAGCAGTCGCCCCAGCGCAACGTCTATCGCAAGAAGGACATCGTGCGCTGGGCTGAGCTCGCCGGCATCCCCATCAACACCGAGCCGAAGTTCTGGCCCACCGACACCCTGCCGGCCTGCCGCCTGATCGCGGCGGCGCAGATGGAAGGCATCGACCCCGCCGACCTCATCGGCGCCTGCCTCGCCGCCGTCTGGGCGCGGGACATCCAGATTTCCGATCAGGCCAACCTCGTCCGCCTCGCCGGCGAGGTGGGGCTCGACGGCGCCTATCTCGCCGAGCTGTCGCAGAGCGTGGAGGCGAGCGAGCTGATCGCCCGCTACACGCAGGAGGCCATCGACGCCGGCGTGTTCGGCTCGCCGACCTATCTCGTGGATGGCGAGATGTATTTCGGCCAGGACCGGCTGGATTTCGTGGCCGCGGCCCTCTCCTGCTCCGGGGAGGCGGCACAATGAGCGGCCCGGTCGTCATCATCGGCGCCGGGCAGGCCGCCGCCCAGGCCGCCGCTTCCCTGCGCGCGGAAGGCTTCGCCGGCGACATCGTGCTCCTTGGCGACGAGCCTTACCTGCCGTACCAGCGCCCGCCGCTTTCCAAGGCCTATCTCGGCGACGAGATGACCGAGGACCGGCTGGAGCTGAAGGCGCCTAAGTTCTATGCGGACCAGTCGGTGGAGGTGCGCCCTTCCACCCGCGTCGCCCGCATCCTGCCCGCCGAGAAGGCGGTGGAGCTCGACGACGGGTCGCGGCTTTCCTACGGCGCGCTGCTGGTCGCCACCGGCACCCGCGCCCGCGCCCTGCCGGTGCCGGGGGCGCAGTTGCCCGGCGTCTTCTCCATCCGCTCCATCGACGACGTGAAGCACTTCCGTGCCGCCGCCCGGCCGGGGGCACGGCTGGTCATCATCGGCGGCGGCTATATCGGCCTCGAGGTGGCGGCCAAGGCGAAGAAGCTGGGCCTCGACGTGACCGTGGTGGAGGGCCAGCCGCGCCTGCTCGCCCGGGTGGCGTGCGACACCATCTCCCGCTTCGCCCGCGACCTGCACGAGGGCCATGGCGTCAGCGTCCTCACCGGCATGGGCGTTGCCGCCATCACCGGCACGGACCGGGTGACCGGGGTGGAGCTGGCGGACGGGCGGGTGCTGCCGGCGGACCTCGTCCTCTCCGCCGTGGGCGCGGTGCCCAATGCGGAGCTGGCGTCGGACGCCGGGATCGCCCTGGAGAACGGCATCCGCGTGGACGCCGCCACCCGCACCAGCCTGCCCGACATTTATGCCGCCGGCGATGTGGCGTCCTTCCCCAGCCGCCTCTACGGCCGGCGCGTGCGCCTTGAATCCGTGCAGAATGCCATCGATCAGGCCAAGGCTGCCGCAAAAGCGATCATGGGCGGCGTAGTTGCATACGATCCGGTGCCCTGGTTCTGGTCCGATCAGCATGATGTGAAGCTGCAGATCGCCGGCCTCCTCGACGGGCACGACCGTTCCGAGGTGGAGGGCGACATCGCCGCCGGACGCTTCTGCGTGCGCTATTTCGCGGGTGGACGGCTGGTCGCCGTGTGCTCCGTCAACGATCCCAAAAGCCACATGCTCGCCCGCCGGGCCCTGGCCGAGCCGCCGCCTGTGCCGGTGCCCGGCTAGGCGTGGCACGGGCATTGCCCTTCCACTGCGTCACCCACCCTCCGGAGAGTTGCCGATGTCGATGTTCTCGAACCCGTTCTCCACCAAGGCGAAGCTCGGCGGCTGCCAGTGCGGGCAGCATGCCTCGCCGGAGGCCCATGCGGCGGCGGAGCGGGCGGCCACCCTCTCGGACGAGGCGCGCTACAAGGAGGTGGTCGCCTCCGGGCTCATGCGGGCGCTGTTTCCGCAGGATCTCCAGCGCCGCGCCTTCCTGAAGGCGGTGGGCGCGTCCACGGCGGCGGCGGCGGTCGCCACCTTCTTCCCGCTCGATGCCGCCACCGAGGCCTTCGCCCAGACCGGCAAGCCGGAGAAGACCGACCTGAAGGTGGGCTTCATCCCCATCACCTGCGCCACCCCCATCATCATGGCGCACCCCATGGGCTTCTATTCCCGGCACGGCCTGAACGTGGAGGTGGTGAAGACCGCCGGCTGGGCGGTGATCCGCGACAAGACCATCAACAAGGAATACGACGCCGCCCACATGCTGGCGCCCATGCCGCTCGCCATCAGCCAGGGGCTGGGCTCCAACCCGATCCCGTTCGCGGCCGCGGCCATCGAGAACATCAACGGCCAGTCCTTCACGCTCGGCATCAAGCACAAGGACAAGATGGACGTGAAGTCCTGGAAGGGGCTGAAGTTCGCCATCCCCTACGACTTCTCCATGCACAACTACCTGCTGCGCTACCTGCTGGCGGAGAACGGCATCGACCCCGACACCGACGTGCAGCTGCGCGTGGTGCCGCCGCCGGAGATGGTGGCCAACCTGAGGGCCGAGAACATCGACGGCTTCCTCGCCCCGGACAACATCGCCCAGCGCGCGGTGTTCGACGGCGTGGGCTTCATCCATTCCCTGTCCAAGACCATGTGGGACGGACACCCCTGCTGCTCGTTCGCGGCCAGCAAGGAGTTCATCGCCACCATGCCGAACACCTACGCGGCGTTGCTGCGGGCCATCGTGGATGCCACCGGCTATGCGTCCAAGGCGGAGAACCGCAAGGCCATCGCCGAGGCCATCGCCCCGGCGGCCTATCTCAACGCCCCGCCGGTGGTGCTGGAGCAGGTGCTGGTGGGCAAGTTCGCGGACGGCCTCGGCAACATCAAGGACGATCCCAAGCGCATCGACTTCGATCCCTTCCCCTGGCACTCGTTCGCCGTGTGGATGCTCACCCAGATGAAGCGGTGGGGCCAGATCAAGGGCGAGGTGGACTATTCCAAGATCGCCGCAGAGGTCTTCCTCGCCACCGATGCGGCCAAGGTGATGAAGGAGATGGGCCTGACCCCGCCCGCCACCACCTCCAAGTCGTTCTCGGTGATGGGCAAGCTGTTCGATCCGTCGAAGCCGGCGGAATACGTGAGCTCCTTCGCCATCAAGCGGAGCTGACGCCATGAAGAGCCTCGGCGTGCGCGCCGGCCTCCTCTCGGTGCTGCTGTTCGTCGCCTTCTGCCTGGCCTGGCAGGTCGCCGTCACCCCGAGCGCGAGCTCGGGGCCGGCGCTCGATCCGGAATATGCCAAGCTGATGGGCATCTCCACGGCCGGAGCGAAGTCCGCCATGCCGGGGCCGCTCGATGTGGCGCAAAAGCTCTGGGACAACCTGAAGCGCCCGTTCTACGACAACGGCCCCAACGACAAGGGCCTCGGCCTGCAGCTGCTCTATTCCATCGGCCGGGTGCTGCTGGGCTACGGGCTGGCGGTGCTGGTGGCGGTGCCGGTGGGCTTCCTCATCGGCATGTCGCCGCTGGCCTACCGCGCGCTCGACCCCTTCATCCAGGTGCTGAAGCCCATCTCGCCGCTCGCCTGGATGCCGCTCGCGCTCTACACCATCAAGGATTCCTCCCTCTCGGCCATCTTCGTCATCTTCATCTGCTCGGTGTGGCCGATGCTGATCAACACCGCCTTCGGGGTGGGGGCGGTGCGCAAGGAATGGCTGAACGTGGCGCGCACGCTGGAGGTGGGCCCGTGGCGGCGCGCCTTCACGGTGATCCTGCCGGCGGCGGCGCCCACCATCCTCACCGGCATGCGCATCTCCATCGGCATCGCCTGGCTCGTCATCGTGGCGGCGGAGATGCTCGTGGGCGGCACCGGCATCGGCTACTTCGTCTGGAACGAGTGGAACAACCTCTCCATCGCCAACGTGATCGTCGGCATCCTGCTCATCGGCGTGGTGGGCATGATGCTGGACCTCATCCTCGCGCGCCTGCAGAAGCGCGTGACCTTCCCGGAGTGAGCGCCATGGCCACCGCAACACCGGCGGGCGCGGACCGCTTCATCTCCATCGAGGCCATCGCCCGGCGCTACCCCGCGCCGGGGGGCGAGGCGACCACCATCTTCGAGAATCTGTGGCTGCAGGTGCCGCGCGGGGAGTTCGTCTGCATCATCGGCCATTCCGGCTGCGGCAAGACGAGCGTGCTCAACATCCTCGCCGGGCTGGAGGCCCCCTCCGAGGGGGTGGTGGTGGTGGACGGGCAGGCCATCGAGGGGCCGAGCCTCGACCGCGCCGTGATCTTCCAGGGCCATGCCCTGCTGCCGTGGAAGAGCGTGCTGGGCAATGTGGCCTATGCCGTCTCCTCGCGCTGGCGCAAGGCGCCCCGCGCCGAGGTGGAGGCGCGCGCCCGCCGCTTCATCGATCTGGTGGGCCTCAAGGGCAGCGAGCTGAAGCGCCCCGCGGAGCTCTCCGGCGGCATGCGCCAGAGGGTGGGCATCGCCCGCGCGCTTTCCATCGAGCCGAAGATCCTTTTGATGGACGAGCCGTTCTCGGCGCTGGACGCCCTCACCCGCGGCACGCTGCAGGACGAGGTGCGGCGCATCTGCAAGTCCACCGGCCAGACCGTGGTGATGATCACCCACGACGTGGACGAGGCCATCTACCTCGCCGACCGCATCGTGCTGATGACCAACGGCCCGGAGGCCATGATCGCCGAGGTGGTGGAGAACCCGCTGCCGACCGAGCGCGCCCGCGACAGCATCCACCGTGAAGCGGACTATTACACCGTCCGCAACCATCTGGTGGATTTCCTCGTCACCCGCAGCCGCACCTTTCGCGATGCGATCCCGCCCGGCTTCGACACCCGCCATCCGCCGCTGGTGCACCTCGGCGCGGCGGCGCCGCCTGCGCGGTCCATCCCCTTTCCCGCCCTCGCCGCGGCGCGAGACTGAAGCATTTTCGAGCGAGGTGGATGCCGGTTCGGGTGAAGACAATGCGTCAACTCAAAACGTCCCGGTGGCCTTCAGACCAGACAAGAGTGGAGAGCAAAAGACCATGAAGCGCGAGCAACTCACCGAGAAGATCCTCGACATCAAGCGCGAGAAGGGCTGGACCTGGAAGTACATCTGCGAGGAGATCGGCGGCATGTCGCCGTTCCTCGTGGTGGGGGCGCTGCTGGGCCAGATGAAGCTGGTGAAGCCGCTGGCGAAGAAGGCGGCGGAGCTGTTCGGCCTCTCCGAGGTGGAGGAGCGCATGCTCAACGAGGTGCCCATGCGCGGCGCCGGCACGCCCATGCCGCCCACCGACCCGCTCATCTACCGCTTCTACGAGCTGGTGATGGTGAACGGCCCGGCGTGGAAGGCCCTGATCGAGGAGGAATTCGGCGACGGCATCATGTCCGCCATCGACTTCAACATGGAGATGGTGCGCGAGCCCAACCCCAAGGGCGACCGCGTGCAGATCACCATGTCCGGCAAGTTCCTGCCCTACAAGTATTACGGCAACGAGCAGGGCATCCCCGACTACGGCTTCAAGGAAAGCTGAGACCGGATGGCGCATCGCCGGCGCTCAGCCGGCGGTGCCGGGGGCGTGGCCTTCCGGGCCCGGCCGGGCGGCGTCCAGGGCGTGGGCGGCGCGTGGGCGGGGGGCCGATCCTTGTCCGCGAGCCTTGCGTCGTCCACCCGCAGGCAATGAGCCAGCACCGCCATGGCGCCGGTGCCCCCCAAAACAAAAGCCCCGCCGAAAGGCGGGGCTTTGTCGTTTCCGGTTTCGGTTGAGCCCCGACTCCGGCGGGGATCAGTCGTTGAACAGGGCCGGCTGCTCGGGCGCGGGGGCGTCGCCGCCCGCCGCAGCCTGCTCGCCGGCGCCCTCCTCGGCACCCGCGCGGGTGCGGAAGCGGCGGCGGCGGCCACGCCGGGCCTCGGTGCCCTCCGCCGCTTCGGCGGCCTCGGGGGCTTCCGCCACGGGGGCGGATACAGGAGCGACGGTCTCGACCGGGGCGGGCTCGGCGCGGGGCTCGGCCCGCTCCTTCACCGGCGCGCCGGTGATGAAGGACGGAAGGCCGATGTCCTGCTCCTCGCGGGTCTCGCGCGGGGCGCGGGCGGGACGGGCTTCACCCTCTTCGCTGCTGCGGGCGGGACGCGCGGCGCGGGGCACGAAGCCTTCGCCCTGCTCGTCGCGATTGCGGCGGCGGAACTCGCGCGGCTCACGCGCCTCGCGGGGTTCACGCCCCTCACGGGGCTCACGCGCTTCCCGCGGCTCCCGGCTCTCGCGCGGCTCGCGCGCTTCCCGGGGCTCGCGATCCTCACGCGGGGCACGCGCCTCGCGCGGCTGGTAGCCCTCGCCGCTGTCCTCGTCGCGGTTGCGGCGGAAATTGCCCTGCCGTCCCTCGCGCTGGCCGCGATCCTCGCGGGCCTCGCGCGGCTGGTAGGGCTGCTCGCCGCGGGGGAAGGGCTGGGGCGCATCGAGGCCGGACACGTCGTCCATGTCCTCGTCGTCCTCGTCGTCCCGGCCGAAGCCGGGCGGCGGCGCGAACTGCCCCTGCAGGGAGGCGATGAGGCGCAGGTAATGCTCGGCGTGCTGGAGGTAGTTCTCCGCCGCCACCGGGTCGCCGGAGGCCTGGGCGTCGCGGGCGAGCTGCTGGTACTTCTCGGCGATGTGGTGGGCCGTGCCACGCACCTTCACGTCCGGCCCGTTCGATTCATAGACCCGCGTCAGAGGGTTCGAGCTGCGCCGGTTGTTGCGGCCGCGCATGCGCTTCTGCTGACCATTTCTCATGTGGATCGTTCTCTACCCGCCCGGCGTTCACGCCGCCGTCTGCGTCCGGTCGCATCGCGCCGGTCAAACATGGTCTGCGCCGGGCGCTCGGCTCCGGCGGCGCGCCGTCGGCGCGCGGTCCCCGCTTCGCAGGAGGTGACGCCAGATCCGCGACCGCCGCCTGCGCCGGCAGCCGCGCTGGTTCGAAAGCTTGATAGCCTGCTAGGTCCTGATCCGTCCGATCATCGAGCCCCGCTCCGTGCCCCCCAGCACGGCCATCGTCGCACGAGACGCTGCCGGGCGATCGAGCCCGCGCGCGTTCAACACCGTGAAACGATCCAACCGCAGGATGCCGGCACGGGCGCCACCGGAGCGCGCCTCACGCCACCGCATCCAGAGCGACCGAAACATCCGCTTGAGATTTCGGAAGCCGACGTCGCACCCCTCGGGCCGGCGCCTCGGTTCGATTCCTGCGGGAGACACTAGCCATTTCGCCGCGAGGTTCCAAGCGTTTTTTGCGCAACGCGAGGCGCGGGGCGGCCGGGATCAGGCGCGGCGGGCGACGAGGGCGCGCGGTATTCCACCAAGGTCGCAGCGCGCGGCGCCGTCGAGGCGCAGCCCGGTGGCGTGCACGAGCGCCGCCACGGCGGGCTCCTGCCCGGCGCCCAGCTCCAGCACCGCGACGCCGCCCGGCGCCAGCAGCCGGGGCAGATCGGCGATGATGGCGCGATAGGCATCAAGGCCATCCTCCCCGGCTTCCAGAGCGAGACGGGGATCGTGGCGGCGCACCTCCACCGGCAGCGCGGCCATTTCGGCGCGCGTGATGTAGGGCGGGTTGGAGACCACCAGGTCGAATTCCTCCGCCAGCGCCGTCCCCCAGTCGCCCGCCACCACCAGCGCCCGCGCGCCGAGGCCATTGCGGGCGAAATTGTCCCGCGCGGTGCGTGCCGCCTCCTCCGAGCGGTCCACCGCGACGCCGGTGGCGTGCGGGCGTTCCGCCAGCAGGGCGGCGAGGATGGCGCCGGTGCCGGTGCCGAGATCGAGGATGCGCAGGGGCGCAGCCCGGTCCGGACAGGCGGAAAGGGCCGCCTCCACCAGCGTTTCCGTATCCGGCCGCGGCACCAGCGTGTCGGGCGAGAGGAGAAAGTCGAGGCTCCAGAACTCGCGCCGGCCGCGGATGCGGGCCACCGGCTCGCCCGCCGCCCGCCGCGCGGCGAAGGCGCGGGCGGTTGCGGCGGCATCCTCCCCGACCGGAGCGTCGGCGCGCAGCAGCAGCTCGCCGGGGGCGCAGTCCAGCGCCTCGGCGAGCAGCAGCCGGGCGTCGCGGTCGGCATCCTCGATGGCCGCTGCCGCGAGGGTCTCCACCAGCTCCCGGCGCAGGGCCGAGACGGTCAGCGCGCCGGACATGGGGCGACGGACGGGGCAGGGCGCGCCGGCATGGCTCACGCCTCCTCGGCCGCGGCCAGCAGGGCGGCCTGATGCTCGGTCAAAAGCGGGTCGATGATCTCGTCCAGCGCGGTGCCGGCGATCACCTCGTCCAGCTTGTAGAGGGTGAGGTTGATGCGATGCTCGGTGACGCGCCCCTGCGGGAAATTGTAGGTGCGGATGCGCTCGGAGCGGTCGCCGGAGCCCACCTGGCCCTTGCGCTCGGCGGCGCGGCCCGCCTCCTTCTTCTGCCGCTCCTCGTCCAGCAGCCGGGCGCGCAGCAGCGCCATGGCGCGGGCCTTGTTGCGGTGCTGGGAGCGCTCGTCCTGCACCGCCACCACCGTGTTGGTGGGCAGATGGGTGATGCGCACCGCCGATTCGGTCTTGTTCACGTGCTGGCCGCCGGCGCCCTGGGCGCGGAACACGTCGATGCGCAGGTCCGCCTCGTTGATGTCGATGTCCACGTCCTCCGCCTCCGGCAGCACGGCGACGGTGGCGGCCGAGGTGTGGATGCGCCCGCTCGCCTCGGTGGCGGGTACGCGCTGGACGCGGTGGACGCCGCTCTCGAACTTCAGCCGGGCATAGGCGCCCTTGCCGTGGACGGCGGCGATGATCTCCTTGTAGCCGCCCATGGTGCCCTCGCTCTCGGAGAGCACCTCCACGCTCCAGCCCTTCTCGGCGGCGTAGCGGCCGTACATGCGGAACAGGTCGCCGGCGAACAGGGCCGCCTCGTCGCCGCCGGTGCCGGCGCGCACCTCCAGGATGACGCCGCGCTCGTCCATGGCGTCGCGGGGCAGGAGCGCGAGGCGCACCGCCACTGCCAGCTCGGCGATGCGCGCGTCCAGCCGCTCCACCTCCGCCTCGGCGAGGGCCTTCATCTCCGGGTCGGACTGGCTGTCGGCGAGCAGCTCGCGGGCGCCGTCGAGGTCGCGCTCGGCGGTGCGCAGGGCGCGCACCTGCTCCACCACCGGCGAAAGCTCGGAAAACTCGCGCCCGAGGCGCACGTATTCCTCGCCGTCCGCCCCGGCGGCGAGGGCGGCCTCGATCTCGGCATGGCGCGCGACCAGCTGGTTGAGCCTGGCGGTGGGCAGGGATGTCATCTAGAGCGGCAGGCCGCAGCCGCGGGCGAAGGCGTTGAGGGCGGCGCGCGGATTGGCAAGGCCCGAGCGGTCGTCCAGCAGCGGCAGCACCACCTTGCGGGCGGCGGCCACGTCCAGCTCCAGCAGCATGGCCTTCACCGGGCCGATGGCGGCCGGCGACACCGACAGGGAGCGGAAGCCGAGCGCGGCGAGCGCCACCGCCTCCAGCGGCCGGGAGGCCAGCTCCCCGCACAGGGTCACCGGCTTGCCGTGGCGCAGGCCGGCCTCCGCCACCATGCGGAAGGCCCGCAGGGTGGGCGCGGACAGGGGATCGAACCGGTCGGCGACGCGCATGTTGGCGCGGTCGGCCGCATAGAGGAACTGCACGAGATCGTTCGAGCCCACCGACAGGAAGTCGGCGCGCGACAGGATCTCGTCCAGCTGGAACAGCAGGGAGGGCACCTCCACCATGGCGCCCACATGCACCCGCTCGGGCAGGGCATGGCCATGCTTGCGCAGGTGCGTCAGCTCCCGCTCCACCATCGCGCGGGCGGCGTCGAACTCGTCCACCGCCGCCACCATGGGGAACATGACGCGCAGCTCGCGGCCGGCGCCGGCGCGCAGCAGCGCCCGCACCTGGCTGCGCAGCAGGCCCGGCCGGTCGAGGCCGAGGCGGATGGCGCGCCAGCCGAGGGCGGGGTTCTCCTCCTCCACCGCGCGCATGTAGGGCAGCACCTTGTCGCCGCCGATGTCCAGCGTGCGGAAGGTAACGGGGCGCGCGCCGGCGGCGTCGAGCACCGCGCGGTACAGCTTGAGCTGCTCGGAGATGCGCGGGAAGGCCGACGCGATCATGAACTGCAGCTCGGTGCGGAACAGGCCGATGCCCGCCGCGCCGGTCTCGGCCACATGGGGCAGGTCCACCAGCAGGCCGGCGTTCAGGTTCAGGTCGATGTGCACCCCGTCCTTGGTGACGCAAGGGCGCGTGCGCAGGGCGGCATACTGGGCCTGGCGGCGGGCGCGGAAGCGCACCTTCTCCGCATAGGCCTCCTCCACGTCGGCAGGTGGGCGCAGGTGCACCTCGCCGGCCTGGCCGTCCACGATCACCGGGTCGCCGGGATCGGCGACGCCGGCGGCATTCTCCACCTGGCCCACCGCGGCGATGCCGAGCGCGCGGGCGACGATGGTGACATGGCTGGTGGTGCCGCCTTCTTCCAGCACGAGGCCGCGGATGCGCGCCCGGTCATAATCAAGCAGCGCCGCCGGGCTCATGTTGCGGGCGAACAGGATGGCGTTTTCCGGCAGCGCCTCGCGCTCGCCCTCGCGGCTGGTGCCGATGAGCTCGCGCAGCAGGCGGTTGGCGAGATCGTCGAGGTCGTGCAGGCGCTCGCGCAGGTAGGGGTCGGAGGCGCGCATCATGCGGGCGCGGGTATCCGACTGCACCCGCTCCACTGCGCCCTCGGCGGTGAGGCCGGACAGCACCGCCTCACGCATCTTGTGCATCCAGCCGCGATCGTGGGCGAACATGCGGTAGGCTTCGAGGATGTCGCGGTGCTCGCCGGCCTTGGCGAGGCCGTCGTCTTCCAGCATCAGGTCGATGGCGTGGCGCAGCTTGCCGATGGCGGCGTCGAGGCGGGCGGTCTCCTTCACCACGTCGTCAGCGATGACGTTGGTGACGTGGATGCGCGGCTCGTGCAGCACCACATGGCCAAGGCCCAGGCCGTCGGCGAGGGCGACGCCCTTCAGGTGCAGCGGCCGGCGCACCGCCGGCTCGGCGCCGGGCTTGGCGAGGGCGGTCAGCTCGCCCGAGGCGATCATCTCCGCCAGCACCATGGCGGTGGTCTGGAGCGCCTCGATCTCCTCCTCGGTGTAGGTGCGGCGGGCGCGGTTCTGCACCACCAGCACGCCCAGCGTGTTGCCGCCGCGCAGGATCGGCACGCCGAGGAAGGAGTTGTAGACCTCTTCGCCCGTCTCCGGGCGGTAGGAGAATTCCGGGTGGGCCTGGGCGTCGGACAAAGCGAGGGACTCGGCCTCGCGCGCCACGTGGCCGACGAGGCCCTCGTCGACGCTCATGACGGTGAGATGAACCGCGTCCCGGTTCAGACCCTCGGTGGCATACAGCTCAAGCGTCTGATCCACGCGCAGGACGTAGACCGAGCAGACCTCCGCAACCATGTTGGCGGCGATCAGCACCACGATCTTGTCGAGGCGATCCTGCGCGCTGACCGGCTCGGCCATCACCTCGCGGAGGCGGCGGAGCAGAACGCGCGGACCGCCGAGCGCGCCACGCATCGGCCGCATCCTCACATGTCGGCGGGTCTCAAGCCCGCGGGGATCTTCGTTGGGCGGCGCGCCCCCGCGAGCCCTGCCTCAGCTATCGAGCCCGTATAGCGAATGGAGAGTCCGGACCGCAAGCTCGGTATAGGCCGCATCGATCAGGAAGGAGATCTTGATCTCCGAGGTGGTGATGGCCCGGATGTTGATGCCCTTGCCCGCCAGCGCCTCGAACGCCTTGGCGGCGACGCCGGCGTGCGAGCGCATGCCGATGCCGATCACCGACACCTTGGTCACGTCCTCGGCGCCTTCCACCACCTGGAAGGCGATGGCGTCGCGGGCCTTCTCGATCACCGCCTTGGCGCGGGCGAAATCGGCGGTGGGGACGGTGAAGGTAATGTCGGTGAAGCCGTCGGCCGACACGTTCTGGACGATCATGTCCACATTGATGTGGGCATCGGCCAGCGGGCCGAACACGGCGGCGGCGATGCCCGGCTTGTCGGCCACCCGGCGGATGGAGACCTGCGCCTCGTCCTTGGAGAAGGCGATGCCGGTGACCACCTGCTGTTCCATCTGGTTTGCCACGATCTCCTCCTCGTCGCAGATGAGCGTACCGGCCTTCTCCACCTGCGCCATCTCCGGCGCGTCGGGGTCGGTGAGGCTCGAGCGCACGAAGGTGCGCACATTATGCACCATGGCGAGCTCCACCGAGCGCACCTGCAGCACCTTGGCGCCCAGCGACGCCATCTCCAGCATCTCCTCGAAGGCGATGCGGTCGAGGCGGCGGGCCTTGGGCACCACGCGCGGGTCGGTGGTGTAGACGCCGTCCACGTCGGTGTAGATGTCGCAGCGCTCGGCCTTGAGCGCGGCCGCAACCGCCACCGCGGAGGTGTCGGAGCCGCCGCGGCCCAGCGTGGTCAGCCGCCCGCTTTCCGGGTGGATGCCCTGGAAGCCGGCGATCACCGCCACCTCGCCGCCGTCGATGGCCGCGCCGAGCCTTGTGCCGTCGATATCGAGGATGCGGGCCGAGCCGTGGGCGTCGTCGGTGGCGATGGGGATCTGCCAGCCCTGCCAGGAGCGGGCGGAAATGCCGATCTGCTGCAGGGCGATGGCGAGGAGGCCCGAGGTGACCTGCTCGCCGGAGGCGACCACCGCGTCATACTCGCGGGCGTCGTAGAGCGGCGAGGCGTCCTTGCACCAGGCCACCAGCTCGTTGGTCTTGCCGGCCATGGCCGAGACCACGACGGCCACCTGATAGCCGGCCTCCACCTCGCGCTTCACATGGCGCGCCACGTTGCGGATGCGTTCGATATTGGCGACGGACGTGCCGCCGAACTTCATCACCAGCCGAGCCATCGCTCGTGCCCTTCCTGACTTGAAAACACCGGGAGACGCTGTTGGCCCGCGCGAGGGGCCGGCTCAGAGCTGCGTCATTTTCGCCGGCGCGCCATCGCGTGGCGCGGCAGCGCGCGCAGGGCGGGGCAAATGGCGGCGACCGAGCGGAACATCCCTGAAGTCCTTCCGCGCAGGTTCCACAAAAGTTCGCGCGGCATATTGGGGCGCCTCCATAGCGGCATCGGGCCGCCGGGGCAACTGCCCGCGTCGCCGCGCCGGCGCGCGATCGCCGTCCGGTCGCCCGCCGGGACGGTAAAGCCCGCGCTTGCCTGCCCGCCTCGCCGCTTGCCGGGCAGCCCGCCATCCGCCATCTAGCCGGCTCCAGCCGGAGCCCGCCCCATCCATGTCCTCCCCACCCGTGCGCCCTGTGTCCAGTCCTGCGACCGTCGCCACCGACCCCGCATTCCGTCTCGATCCGCGCCTGGAAGCCGATGGACCGGCGGCCGGCGATCTCGGCCTGTGCCATGTGCGGCTCGTGGACGATGCGCGCTTCTTCTGGGTGGTGCTGGTGCCGCGCCGGGCCGGGCTGGTGGAGATCCTCGACCTCGATGCCGCCGCCCGGTCGGCGCTGATGGAGGAGATCACCGCCGCCGGCGCCGCCGTGAAGGCGGCTTCGGCCTGCGCCAAGCTCAACGTGGCGGCGCTGGGCAACGTGGTGTCGCAGCTGCATGTCCACGTGGTGGGACGCACCCCCGGGGATGCGGCATGGCCCGGCCCGGTCTTCGGCGCCGGCACCCGCGTGCCGCTGGGGGAGGGGCCACTCGCCGAACGTCTTGCCGCGCTCGGCAGGCATCTGCGCCTGGCGTGAGCGGCGGGCCGGCCCGGCCGCGTCCTTTGCATACGGTGTGTCCTGCCGGTGTGTCTTGCCGCGTGCCCCGAGGGTCGCCGAGGTCGCACGCCGCGTGGCGTGCGCCTGCGGCCGACGCAAGGGAAGGCCGCAACTGCGCCCGAGAACCGGGAGGCGGTGCCGCCTTGCCTCCCGGCCGTGCGCATGCCACGGTCGACGCGCCCGCCCCGTGGCGGTCCTGCCGGAAATTGTCGCCCTCCATGACTGTCATCACCCGTCCCGAACTCGGCGTCTGGCCGGCCCTCGGCTATGTGGACAGCCCGCTTGACCGCGCCGCCCATCTGCGCGCGCAGGGCGGGGCGCTTGCGGCCGATCCCGCCGCCCGCTTCTACGCGCTCGGCGGCGAGCTGGTGGCCATGGCCGGGACGGGGCCGGTGTTCGATCCGCTCCTGCCGCTCGGGGCCGTCGAGCCGTTCCGCCGCACCGAGCCGCTGTTCCTCGGCCTCGAGGCCGGCGCGCCGCGATTCGCGGTCACCTTCGATCCCGGCCGGCGCGAGGAGCTGGAGGCGGCGGGCTTCGCCGTCACCGATCTGCGCTCCATCGCGGTGACCGGACTGGTGGAGCCGCGGCACCTCGCGCCCATCGCCTGCGGCAAGGCGCTCGCCGGCTGGCACGCCCGGCACGGCTTCTGCGCCAATTGCGGCAGCGCGACGCGCATCGTCGATGGCGGCTGGCGGCGGGATTGCCCCTCCTGCGGGGCGCAGCACTTCCCGCGCACCGATCCGGTGGTCATCATGCTGACGGCGGCGGGCGACCGCTGCCTCATGGGCCGCCAGCCGCATTTCGCGCCCGGCATGTGGTCCTGTCTCGCCGGCTTCGTGGAGCCGGGGGAGACCATCGAGGACGCGGTGCGCCGCGAGACGCTGGAGGAGGCGGGCATCGCCACCGGCCGCGTCACCTACCGCGCCTGCCAGCCCTGGCCCTTCCCCATGTCGCTGATGATCGGCTGCCTCGCCGAGGCCGCCAGCCTCGACATCGCCATCGACCGCAACGAGCTGGAGGACGCCCGCTGGTTCGACCGCGACGAGGCGGCGCTGATGCTCCGGCGCGCCCATCCCGACGGCCTGTTCGTGCCGCCGCCCATCGCCATCGCGCACCATCTCATCCGCGCCTTCGTCGAAGGCATCCATGCCTGAGGCGCCATCGCCAGAGGCCGGCGCATCCCCTGCCCACGCCCGGCACCGGGGGCGCCGGGGCCTGCGCCGCCTGCGCGCCGTGCTCGACCGCATCCTGCCCGATCCCGATGCCCGCGGCAGCCGCGTCTCCCGCCGGCCGCCGTCGCTGGTCTACGGCCTCGACGATGCGGTGCCGGCACCGGCGCTGGTGCCGCTCGCGGCGCAGCACGCCATGCTGGCGGTCACCTTCCTGATCTACCCCGTGCTCGCGGCCACCGAGGCGCGGCTGCCGGCGGACCAGGTCTCGTCCATGCTCTCGGCCTGCGCCATGAGCATCGGGCTCGCCACCATCATCCAGTGCCTGCGCTCGCGCTTCGGCAGCGGCTATCTGGCGGTGCACATCCCGGCGCCGGGCGCCATTCCGCTCGCGGTGCAGGCCCTGTCCATCGGCGGGCTGGGGCTGATGGCCATGACCACCCTGCTGGTGGGCATCTGCCAGCTGTTCGTGGCGCGGCTGGTGCGGCCGCTCAGGGTGCTGCTGCCGCCCGAGGTGTGCGGCGTGGCGGTGAGCATGCTCGGCGTGTCGCTGGCGAGCCCGGCGCTGCGGCGGGCCCTCGGCCTCGACCACGGCCCCCAGGTGATGGAGACCGCCGCCATGGCGAGCCTCGCCACCGTGGGCATCATCGTCGCCGTCACCGTGTTCGCGCCGCGGCGGCTGAAGCTGTTCGCGGTGTTCGCGGGGGCGGGCCTCGGCTGGGCGCTGGCCCTGTTCCTCGACGTGGGCCAGCCGGGCGCGGACGCGGCCATCGCCGCCGCGCCGCTGGTGGCCCTGCCGGCGCTGACCCTGCCCTCCTTCACCTTCGCGCCCTCGCTGTTCCCGCTGATGGCGCTGCTGGTGCTGATGAATCTGGTGGACGTCCTGTCCGTCACCGTCTCGCTGGAGAAGATGAACGACGCCGACTGGCGCCGCGCCGACATGCCGGCGGTGCAGCGGGCGGTCACCTGCTGCGGCATCGGCAACATCCTGAACGGGCTGACCACCGGCTTCCAGGCCGGGCTCTCGTCCTCATCGGTGGGCCTCGCCTTCGCAACCCAGTCCACCGCCCGGGTCATCGGCGTGCTGGCGGGGGTGATGATCTTCGCCATCGCGTTCCTGCCGAAGGCGATCGTGGCGCTGACCCTCATCCCCTCGCCGGTGATCGGCGGCATCCTGCTCTATACCTCCGCCTATCTGGTGGTGGCGGGCATGGATCTCGTCACCTCGCGCCGGCTCAGCGAGCGGCGGGTGTTCGTGGTGGGGCTCTCGGTGCTGGCGGGGCTTTCGGTGGCGCTGCTGCCGCTGACGCGCCAGCTGCCGGCGGCGCTGCAGCCCCTGTTCTCGACGCCGCTCTCGGCCGGCGCCATCTGCGCCATCGCGCTCAACCTGCTGTTCCGCATCGGCATCGCCCAGGAAGCGGCCGAGAAGGTGCCCGACACCGCGCACGCCTTCCCCTTCGTGCGCGATTTCCTGGAGCAGCAGGGCGACAACTGGGGCGCCCGGCGCGACGTGATCGCCGCCGCCATCCCCACGGTGGCGCAGGCGCTGGAGCTGGTGATGGATTCCGGCATCGCCGAGGGGCCGGTGGAGCTGCGGGCCCGCTTCGACGAGACCCACCTCGACGTGTTCCTGCTCTATGACGGCGAGGTGGTGGAGGCGCCGAAGGAGCGGCCCTCGCCGGAGGCGCTGCTGGGCGATGCCCGCGAGCAGGCGGCGTTCGCCGCGTGGATGCTCAAGCGCCTGTCCGACCACGTGCATTTCGGCCGCAGCGGCGGCCGCGCCCGCATCGCTCTGAGGTTCGACCACTAAGGCCGGCGGCCGGTTCCGCGGCTGCGGCGGCGCCGGCCCTTGTCCTCAGATGCCTTCCGGCTGGGCCGGCACCTGCGCCCGGTAGGGGTGGGCCGGATAGACGCCGAGGATGCGCATCTCCCGCGAGAAGAAGGCCAGCTCCTCCAGCGCGAGCCGCACCGGACGGTCGTCCGGGTGGCCTTCCACGTCGGCATAGAACTGGGTAGCGGTGAACTGGCCGTCCAGCTGGTAGGATTCCAGCTTGGTCATGTTCACCCCGTTGGTGGCGAAGCCGCCGAGCGCCTTGTAGAGCGCCGCCGGCACGTTGCGCACCCGGAACACGAAGGTGGTGACCACCGGGGCGGGGCCAGCCGGCGCCCATTCCCCGCCGCGGGCGAGGATGATGAAGCGCGTGGTGTTGTGGGCCTCGTCCTCGATGTTCTCGGCCAGGATGTCGAGGCCGTAGATCTCGGCGGCGAGGCGCGAGGCGATGGCGGCGCGGGCGGGGTCGCCGGCCTCCGCGATCTCGCGGGCCGAGCCGGCGGTGTCGGCGCCGATCACTGCCGTGAGGGCGAGCGTGCGGATGGCCTTGCGGCATTGGCCCAGCGCCATCACGTGGCTCTGCACCGTGCGCAGGGTGGAGAGGGTCGCGCCCTTCACCGCCATCAGCTGGTGGGACAGGGGCAGGAAGTGCTCGCCGACGATGGAGAGCGAGGATTGCGGCATCAGGTGGTGAATGTCCGCCACCCGGCCGGCCACCGAATTCTCGATGGGGATCATGGCGTAATCGGCCATGCCGTTCTCGACGCCGGCGAACGCGTCCTCGAACGTGGCGCACGGCACCGCCTCGAAATCCGGGAACACCTCGCGGCAGGCGATGTGCGAATTGGCCCCGGGCTCGCCCTGGAAGGTGATGCGGCGGTTCATCTGCGTCCTCACTTCGCGTCGTCTTTCACGCGGCGTCGGTTTTCACTTCAGGTCAGTCGGTTCCTGCGCGAGCAGCGCCCGCGCCCGCTCCAGATGCGCCGGCGTGTCGACGCCCAGCGGCACGGCGTCCACCACCGCGACATCGATCCGCATGCCCGCCTCCAGCGCCCGCAACTGCTCCAGCTTCTCCCGCTGCTCCAGCGGGGAGGGGGCAAGGCCCACGAAGCGGGCGAGGGCGGCGCGGCGATAGGCGTAAAGGCCGATGTGGTGGTAAAGCGGTCCGTCGCCGTAAGGCGCGGTGGCGCGGGTGAAATAGAGCGCGCGCATGCGGCCGGGCGCAAGCGGCGAGCCCACCACCTTCACCACGTTGGGGTCGGTGCGCTCCTCGGCATGGGTGATCTCGGCGGCGAGCGTCGCGATGTCCACCGTCGGGTCGGCCAGGGGGGCCAGCGCGCTGCGGATGGTCGCGGGGGCGATGGTGGGCAGGTCGCCCTGCACGTTCACCACGATCTCCACCTTCCCGTCAGGATCGAGCGCCTCCAGCGCCTCGAAGATGCGGTCGGAGCCTGAGGGGTGGTCGGCGCGGGTCATCACCGCCTCGAGGCCCGCCGCGCGCACCGCTGCGGCGATCTCCCCGGAATCGGTGGCGACCGCCACCCGCCCAATTCCGGCTGCGGCGGCGCGTCGCGCCACCTCGACGATCATGGGCCGCCCGCCCACGTCCGCCAGCGGCTTTCCCGGCAGGCGGGTGGCCGCCATCCGAGCGGGAATCAGCACGAGCGCGTTGGGGCTGGTCATGGCCGGGCTCGGTTCCGTGGGGTGATGCCGCGGGGCGGCAGGAAGGGCGATGTGGGGAGTGGCATTGGGGCGCGCCTTATACGGGTTGCTTCGCTCACATCAAAGTGCTTAGTGTCGCCGGCGGTGCGCGAAACCCTTCGCGCGCCACTCATCGACATGCTTACAGGCTAGGTCGCGCCTTTCGCGCCGCGGCCGGCGGGATAGAGATTTCCGAGGGGCGTAGCGCCGATGGACAGCTTTGAATTGAACAAAATCGTAGGTGCGATTCTCGGCACCCTTTTGCTGACCTTCGGCCTCGGCATCGTGTCGGGCATCCTGTTCACGCCTGAGGTGCCCGCCAAGCCGGGCTTCGACATCGTGGTCCAGCAGGGCGGCGGCGGGGCCGGCGCGCCGGCCAAGGCCGCCGAGGTGCCGATCGAGCAGCTGTTCGCCACCGCCTCCATCGAGAAGGGCCAGGCCGCCGCGAAGAAGTGCGCCGCCTGCCACAATTTCCAGGAAGGCGCCGGCGCCAAGGTGGGCCCGGACCTCTACGGCATCGTCGGTCGTCCGGTGGCCTCGGCCGAGGGCTTCGGCTACTCCGCCGCCATGAAGGCGAAGGGTGGCGACTGGACCCCCCAGGCGCTCAACACCTTCCTCACCAGCCCGAAGGCTGCCGTGCCCGGCACCGCCATGGCCTTCGCCGGCATCCCCAAGGAAGCCGAGCGCGCCGACCTGATCGCCTACCTCAACTCGCTCTCGCACAGCCCCAAGCCCCTGCCCACCGCCGCCAAGTGAATCGCCGCCAAGTGAGCGGAGTGGGACAGGCTGGCGGTGACGGCGTCGGCTGACACCGTCTGAGCCTTCCGGGCGCGCCTTGTGCGGCCGCCTGCGAAGGGTGCGTGAAGCGGCTTGGCGAAGAGCCTTCCGGCCGACCTTGCCAGCCTTTCGTCCGCGAATCGACGACGACACGAACCCGTCCGGCCTCCGGGCGGGTTTTCGTTTGTTCTCCCGGCAGACAGGTTGCCCGGCGCTTTCACGCCATTGTCATGGGGCCTGCGTGGGCCCGCCGCAGAACTCTCCTGCCGGCTCGCGGCGATTTGCGCGGGCAATCCCCGCCGGCTCAGCCCGGGCGGCCGGCGCCGCCTTGTTTCTGCCGTCGCGGCCAGTGCCATAATCGGCTATTGCCGGTAGCACGCCGGTTCTGACTGGAGACGCAGATGCGCCTGTCCGTTGTTCGCCCCCTGGCCCGCCTCGCGGCGCTGGCCCTGTCCGCCCTGGCGCTGGCGGGGCCGTCCCTGGCGCAGGGGACCGGCACGCCGGGCGGTGCGGAGACAGGCGGGGGGCAGGCGCCCGCGTTCCGGCACGGCCTGTCGCTGATGGGCGAGCCGAAATATCCCGCCGGCTTTGCCCATTTCGACTATGTGAACCCCAAGGCCCCCAAGGGCGGGCTGGTGCGGCTCGCCGAGGACGGCACCTTCGACACCTTCAACTTCGTGGTGCCGCGCGGCACGCCGGTGGCGGGCATCAACCTCATCTACGACACGCTCATGGCCCCGGCCAGCGACGAGGTGGCGAGCGAGTATGGCCTGATCGCCGAGGGGGCGAGCCACCCGGCGGATTTCTCGTCCGTCACCTACCGCCTGCGCGCCGACGCCCGCTGGCACGACGGCACGCCCATCACCCCCGAGGACGTGGTGTTCTCGTTCGAGGCGCTGACCCAGAACAACCCCAATCAGCGCTTCTACTACAGCCATGTGAAATCGGCGCAGAAGACCGGCGATCGCGAGGTGACCTTCACCTTCGACCAGGCCGGCAACCGCGAGCTGCCGCAGATCGTCGGCCAGCTCATCATCCTGCCGAAGCGCTGGTGGACCGGGAAGGATGCCTCCGGCAAGCCCCGCGACATCACCCAGGGCTCGCTGGAAACCCCGCTGGGGTCCGGCGCCTATCGCGTGAAGAGCTTCAATGCCGGGCGCTCCATCACCTACGAGCGGGTGCCGGACTATTGGGCGAAGGATCTCAACGTCAACGTGGGCAAGGATAATTTTGACGAGATCCGCTACGAGTATTTCCGCGATGACACGGTGATGCTGGAAGCCTTCAAGGCCGACCAGTACGACTTCCGCGTGGAAAGCTCCGCCAAGAACTGGGCAACCGCCTATGACTTCCCCGCCCGCGCCGACGGGCGCGTGGTGCTGGAGATGTTCGAGAACCGGGCCTCCGGCGTCATGCAGGCGTTCGTGCCGAACCTGCGCCGCGACAAGTTCAAGGACCCGCGGGTGCGCCGGGCGCTGAATTACGCGCTCGACTTCGAGGGCATGAACCACACCCTGTTCTTCGGCCAGTACAAGCGCATCAATTCCTATTTCTCCGGCACGGAGCTCGCCTCTTCCGGCCTGCCGCAGGGCCGCGAGCTGGAGATCCTCAACGGCGTCAAGGACAAGGTGCCGCCGCAGGTGTTCACGACCGCCTACACCAACCCGGAGAGCGGGTCCGAGGAGGCGCGGCGCAACAACCTGCGCGAGGCCGCCCGCCTGTTCAAGGAGGCCGGCTTCGAGGTGAAGAACCGCAAGCTGGTGGACGCGAAGGGCGAGGCGTTCACGCTGGAATTCCTCATCTCCAGCCCGGCTATGGAGCGGGTGGCGGTGTTCTACAAGCCGGCGCTGGAGCGGCTCGGTATCCAGGTGACCATCCGGCTGGTGGATTCCTCCCAGTACATCAACCGCGTGCGGGCGCGGGACTTCGACGTGATCGTTTCCGGCTGGGGCCAGTCCCTGTCGCCGGGCAACGAGCAGCGCGAGTTCTGGGGCTCGGAGGCGGCTGCGCGCGAAGGCTCGCGCAACCTCGCCGGCATCAATGATCCGGCGGTGGACACCCTCATCGACAAGGTGATCTACGCCACCGACCGCGCCGACCTTCTGGCCGCCACCCATGCGCTCGACCGGGTGCTGCTGTGGAACGAATATGTCATCCCGGCCTGGACGCTGAACTACACCCGCACCGCGCGCTGGGACCGCTTCGCCCATCCCCCCACGCTGCCGGCCTATTCCTTCGCCTTCCCGGACATCTGGTGGTTCGATCCAAGCCGCGCGGCCAAGGCGGGGGCGGGCAAATGAGCCTCTCCCGCCGCACCCTGCTGCGCCTGTCGGCGGCCTCTGCCGCGGGCCTCGTGCCCGGGCTCCTCGCCGGTCCCGGCCGGGCCCAGACCGCGGATGCCGGCCGCGAGGCGGCGGCGAGCGAGGGCGGCGCCTCCGCCGCGGCGGTGGAGCGCCACGGCATCTCCTTCTTCGGCGACCTGCGCTATCCCGCCGGCTTCACCCACTTCGACTATGCGAACCCCGACGCGCCCAAGGGCGGCCCCTTCTCCCAGATGGGCCGCACCACCTTCTACAACCAGTCGCTCAACACCTTCGACACGCTGAACCCCTACAACCAGCGGGGCAACGGCGCGCAGGGCATCGAGCTGATCTACGACACGCTGATGGCCGCCGCCGGCGACGAGAAGAGCGCCATGTACGGCCGCCTCGCCAGCTCGGTCGTCATCGCCGACGACGGCCTCACCTACCGCTTCGCCCTGCGCCCGCAGGCGCGCTTCCACGACGGCTCCAAAGTCACCGCCGAGGATGTGGTGGCGACCTTCGCGGCGCTGAAGGCGGACGGCTACGAGACCATTCGCATGGCGCTGCGCGACCTGTCCTCCGTGGAAGCCGAGGGCGAGCTGACCGTGGTCATGCGCTTCCGCCCCGGCCGGGCGCGCGACGTGCCGCTCACCGCCGCCGGCCTGCCCGTCTTCTCCCGCGCCTTCCTGGCGAAGCACCCGTTCAACCAGTCGTCGCTGGAGGTGCCGCTCGGCTCGGGGCCGTACCGCATCAAGCGGCTGGAGCAGGGGCGCTTCATCGAATACGAGCGGGTGGCCGGCTATTGGGGCCGCGACCTGCCGGTGATGAAGGGCCGCTTCAACTTCGATACGGTGCGCTACGAATATTTCCGCGACCGCATCGCCGGACTCGAGGGCTTCAAGGCCAAGGCCTATCTCTTCCGCGAGGAGTTCACCGCGCGTGAATGGGCCACCGCCTATGACTTCCCCGCCGTGCGCGAGGGGCGGGTGAAGACCGAGACACTCCCGGACGAGAGCTTCTCCGGCGTGCAGGGCTGGTTCTTCAACACCCGCCGCCAGAAATTCTTCGACCGCCGCGTGCGCGAGGCCATCGCCATCCTGTTCGACTTCGACTGGACCCGGCGCAACCTGATGTACGACAGCTACCAGCGCACGGTCTCGTTCTTCCAGAATTCCGACATGATGGCGCAGGGCCTGCCCTCGCCCGCCGAGCTGAAGCTCCTGGACCCGTTCCGCGATCGCCTGCCGGAGGAGGTGTTCGGTGAGCCCTGGGTGCCGCCGGCCACCGACGGCACCGGCGAGGACCGCAACCTGCGCCGGCAGGCCCTGAATCTCCTGAAGGATGCCGGCTATACCGTGCAGCAGGGCAAGCTGGTGGACCCCAAGGGCGAGGCCTTCACCATTGAGTTCCTCGACGACGACGGCGGCATGGAGCGCCACACCGCCCGCTTCATCGGCCATCTGAAGAAGGTGGGCATCGACGCCTCGTTCCGCATCGTCGATCCGGCGCAGTTCCAGCTGCGGCTGCAGAGCTTCGACTTCGACATGGTGGTGCGGCGCTATTCCTTCGCGCCTTATCCCGGCGACGAGCTGCGCGCCTATTTCTCCACCGAGGCGGCGCGCACCCGCGGCTCCTACAATGTGGCGGGCATCGCCGATCCGGCGGTGGACGCGCTCATCACCGCGGCGCTGGCGGCTCCGGATGCCGCAGCCCTCGTCACCGCCTGCCGCGCGCTCGACCGGGTGCTGCGGGCCGGGCGCTACTGGATCCCCCAGTGGTATTCCGGCGAGCACCGCATCGCCTACTGGAACCAGCTCGCCCGCCCCGCCTTGAAGCCGCGCTACGAGCTGGGCGCGCTGGACACGTGGTGGAGCACGGGGAGCGAGCCGGCTCGCGGCGGTTGACGCCGCCCCGGCTTGCCGGCACCGTCCTCGCGGGATCGGAGAGAGAATGCTCGCCTACATCGTCCGCCGCATCGCCCTGATGGTGCCGACCATTCTCGGCATCATGCTGGTCTCGTTCGTGGTCATCCAGTTCGCGCCCGGCGGCCCGGTGGAGCGGGTCATCGCCCAGCTCACCGGCGAGGATGTGTCGGCCACCTCCCGCGTCTCCGGCGGCGGCGGCGACTTCACCGGCGCGGGCGCGGCGGCGCAGGCGGGCGCTGCGGCGGACGCTGCCTCCAAGTATCGCGGCGCGCAGGGGCTGGACCCCGCCTTCATCAAGCAGCTGGAGAAGCAGTTCGGCTTCGACAAGCCGCCCCACGAGCGCTTCCTGAAGATGATCGCGGACTATGCGACCTTCGATTTCGGCCGCTCCTACTTCCGCGACATCACCGTGCTGCAGCTGATCGCCGAGAAGATGCCCGTCTCCATCTCGCTCGGCCTGTGGATGACGCTCATCACCTACGCCATCTCCATCCCGCTCGGCATCGCCAAGGCCATGCGCGACGGCTCGCGCTTCGACATGTGGACCTCCGCCGTCATCATCGTCGGCTACGCCATTCCCTCGTTCCTGTTCGCCATCCTGCTCATCATCCTGTTCGCGGGCGGCTCGTTCCTCGACCTGTTCCCGCTCCGGGGCCTGACCTCCGACAATTTCTGGCAGATGACGTGGCCGGAGCGGATCGCCGATTACGCCTGGCACCTGGTGCTGCCGCTCACCTCCATGGTGCTGGGCGCCTTCGCCACCATGACGCTGCTCACCAAGAATTCCTTCCTGGAGGAGATCCGCAAGCAGTACGTGACCACCGCCCGCATGAAGGGCCTCAGCGAGCGGCGGGTGCTCTACGGGCATGTGTTCCGCAATGCCATGCTGATCGTCATCGCCGGCTTTCCCAGCGCCTTCATCGCCGCCTTCTTCTCCGGCTCGCTGCTGATCGAGACCATCTTCTCCCTGGACGGGCTCGGCCTGCTGGGCTTCGAGAGCGTGCTCAACCGCGACTATCCGGTGGTGTTCGCCACCCTCTACATCTTCTCGCTGGCCGGGCTGATCGTCGGCCTCGTCTCGGATCTCACCTACATGCTGGTCGATCCGCGCATCGACTTCGAGACGCGGGAGGTCTGAACCTTGGATGCTCCCGTCGCCGCGCCCGGCGCTCCGCCGCCCGGCCCCGCCCTCGTGACGCCCAAGCCGCCGGCCCGGGTGGCCGCCGAAGGCCGCCTGTCGCCGCTCAACCGGCGGCGGCTCGCCAATTTCCGCGCCAACCGGCGCGGCTACTGGTCGTTCGTCGTCTTCATGGTGCTGTTCGTCATCAGCCTCGGGGCGGAGTTCATCGCCAACGACAAGCCGATCCTCGTCTCCTACGACGGCGGCTATTACTTCCCGGTGGTGAAGGCCTATCCGGAAACCACCTTCGGCGGCGACTTCGAGACCGACGCGGACTATCGCGACCCCTTCCTGCAGAAGCTGATCGCCGAAAAAGGGGGCTGGATGATCTGGCCGCCCATCCGCTTCTCCTACTCCACGCACAACCTCGATCTGCCGACCCCCGCGCCATCGCCGCCCACCTGGATGCTCACGGAAGCCCAGTGCAAGGCGGCGGCGGAGAAGAAGGGCGTGTCGGGCTGCTCCGGCCTCGAGATGAACTGGCTCGGCACCGACGACCAGGGCCGCGACGTGGTGGCGCGCCTCATCTACGGCTTCCGCATCTCGGTGCTGTTCGGCCTCGCGCTCACCATCGTCTCGTCGGTGGTGGGCGTCGCCGCCGGCGCGGTGCAGGGCTATTTCGGCGGTTGGGTGGACCTTCTGTTCCAGCGCTTCATCGAGATCTGGACCGCCATCCCCTCGCTTTACCTGCTGCTCATCATCTCCTCGGTGCTGGTGCCCGGCTTCTGGGTGCTGCTCGGCATCCTGCTGCTGTTCTCCTGGGTGTCGCTGGTGGGGCTGGTGCGCGCGGAATTCCTGCGCGCGCGCAATTTCGAGTACGTGCAGGCGGCGCGGGCGCTGGGCGTGGGCAACCTCACCATCATGACACGGCACATGCTGCCGAACGCCATGGTGGCGACGCTGACCATGCTGCCCTTCATCCTCTCCTCCTCGGTGATGACGCTGACGGCGCTGGACTTCCTCGGCTTCGGCCTGCCCCCCGGATCGCCCTCGCTGGGCGAGCTGCTCTCCCAGGGCAAGAACAACATCCAGGCGCCCTGGCTCGGCCTCACCGGCTTCTTCACGGTGGCCGTCATGCTGAGCCTGCTCATCTTCGTCGGCGAGGCGGTGCGCGACGCCTTCGACCCGCGCAAGACGTTCGGATGAGGCTGCGGATGTGGTAGGGTGGTTGCGCGAGGTTGACCGAGATGAACAGGATCGTGCGCCAGAACTACCCGGTGGAAAAGCTGCCTGAGGATTTGCGGGACGTCGGCGAAAAAGGCGACGGCCTTCGGGTTATCGTAGAGGCTGTGCCGGCACCGGTTTCGGAGGCAAGACTCCGGGAACTGCTTGCGCTCGCGAGGAGTGTCGAGCCGATCGGCGACGACCCGGTGGAGCGGATTCGGCAGCTGCGGGACGAGTGGGAAGACTGAGCCTGCAATGGCCTTCCGGATCTATTGGGATACCAATGTTTTTGTCAAAGCATTCGAGGGGCGCGGACCCGTGTCCGAACTGCTCGTTTCTCTCCTGCTCTCCGGGTGGGAATCGGGTGTGCCACCGCTCGTAACCAGTGAGCTGACCCACAGTGAGCTGCTGGTGAAGCCCCTGGAACTGCGACGGGATGATCTCGTCCAGATCTACGATAATTGGACGCTCTCGAACCGTCACATCGAGGTCGTGCCTGTCTTCCGTCAAGTCTTGCACGATGCTGCCTTCCTCCGCTCCCGTGACAAGACACTTAAGCTTCCCGACGCCATTCATATTGCCAGTGCGCTTGGGATGAAATGCAGCGTGTTTCTATCGTCGGACCAACGCATCAAGTCGCATGAAGGCTTGGAAAGGCTGGAGCCGACCGAAGAGAACGTCCGCGTGCTCCTCCAGAAGGTCGCCTCGCATGGCCACTGACCCGCTCCTGTCCGTCCGTGACCTCTCCGTCGCCTTCCGCCGCGAGGGCGAGACGGCGCTGGCGGTGCGCAATGTCTCGTTCGAGCTCGCCAAGGGCGAGACGCTGGCGCTGGTGGGCGAGAGCGGCTCGGGCAAGTCGGTCACCGCCCTCTCCGTGCTGAAGCTGCTGCCCTATCCTGCGGCGAGCCACCCCTCCGGCCAGATCCTGTTCGAGGGGCGCGACCTGCTCACGCTCCCGGAGCGGGAGCTGCGGGCCGTGCGCGGCAACAAGATCACCATGGTGTTCCAGGAGCCCATGAGCTCGCTGAACCCGCTGCACACCATCGAGCGGCAGGTGGGGGAGATGCTGATCCTGCATCGCGGCCTCTCCGCCGCCGCCGCGCGCGCGCGCACGCTGGAGCTGCTGCACGAGGTGGGCATTCCCCAGCCGGAGGAGCGGCTTTCCGCCTATCCGCACCAGCTCTCGGGCGGGCAGCGCCAGCGGGTGATGATCGCCATGGCGCTCGCCAACGAGCCGGACCTGTTGATCGCCGACGAACCCACCACGGCGCTCGACGTGACGGTGCAGGCGCAGATCCTCAAGCTCCTGAAGGAGCTGCAGGGGCGGCTCGGCATGGCCATGCTGTTCATCACCCACGACCTCAACATCGTGCGCAAGATCGCCGACCGGGTGTGCGTGATGCAGAAGGGCGCGATCGTGGAGCAGGGCGGGGCGGAGGAGACCTTCCGGCATCCGCGCCACCCCTACACCCAGGCGCTGCTGAAGGCCGAGCCGAAGCCCGACCCGGCCGAGGTGGCGCCCGATGCGCCGGTGGTGGTGGAGGCGCAGGACATCAAGGTCCATTTCCCCATCAAGCGCGGCATCCTGCGCAAGACGGTGGGCCACGTGAAGGCGGTGGACGGGGTCTCCATCGCCATCCGCCGCGGCGAGACGCTGGGGGTGGTGGGCGAATCGGGATCGGGCAAGACCACGCTGGGGCTGGCGCTGCTGCGCCTCATCTCCTCGAAGGGGCCGGTGACCTTCCTCGGCCAGCGCATCGACGGCCTGTCCTTCAAGGCCATGCGCCCGCTCCGCTCGGACATGCAGATCGTGTTCCAGGACCCCTATGGCGCCCTCTCCCCGCGCATGTCGGTGGCGGAGATCGTGGGGGAGGGGCTGCTGGTGCACCAGCGCGGCCTCTCGGCGAAGGAGCGGGACGGACGGGTCGTGGCGGCGCTCGGCGACGTGGGGCTCGACCCGGAGAGCCGGCACCGCTACCCGCATGAGTTCTCCGGCGGCCAGCGCCAGCGCATCTCCATTGCCCGCGCCATGGCGCTGGAGCCCTCCTTCGTGGTGCTGGACGAGCCCACGAGCGCGCTCGACATGATCGTGCAGGCGCAGATCGTCGACCTGCTGCGTGCGCTCCAGCGCAAGCGCGACCTGACCTTCATGTTCATCTCCCACGATCTGCGCGTGGTCTCGGCGCTGGCGAGCCGCATTCTCGTCATGCGCGACGGCAAGATGGTGGAGGAGGGGCCGGCGCGCACCGTGTTCGAGCAGCCGAAGGAGGCCTACACGCGCGCGCTGTTCGCCGCCGCCTTCAATCTGGAGACCGCCGGACAGGGCGTGGTGCGGCAATGAGCGATGTGATGGAGGACCGCCCCGCGCGGGTGGATGTGGAGGGGCCGGAGCTGCTGGCGAAGGGCTTCCGTCCCTATGAGCGCTTCCGCCTCGCGCTTCATCATGAGGATGGCACCACCGACCGGCAGGTGCGCGACATCGTGCGTGGCGGGCGGGTGGTGGGCGTGCTGGGCTATGATCCCGCGCGTGACGCGGTGGTTCTGATCCGCCAGTTCCGCCTCAGCGCCCATCTGGTGCGCGACCGCGGGCTGATGGTGGAGATCGTCGCCGGGCTGGTGGAGCCGGGGGAAGACCCGGTGGCCGCGGCGGTGCGCGAATGCGTGGAGGAGACCGGCGTCGCGCCCCGTGCGGTGCTGCCCATGCTCACCTTCACGCCGACGCCGGGGCTGACCGACGAGTTCGCGCACATCTATCTCGGCATCCTCGATGCCTCCGCGCTGCCGGAGCGCGCCGGTGCGCAGCATGAGGCGGAGCGCACCGAGCCGTTCGCGGTGCCGGTGGACGAGGCGCTGGCGGCGGTGGCGGCCGGACGCTGCGTCAACGGCTTCCTGATCCTGGCGCTGCAATGGCTGGCCCTGAACCGGCCCAACCTGCCGCAGCTGATCGCGGCGGCGCAGGCGCAGGTGAGCGCCGGCGAGGTCTGAACCGAAGCGCGACGGGTGGTGCGGCGTCCGGGAGCGGACCCGCGCGTGGCCCGGCTTCCGGACGGGCGCCAGTCACGAGGCGGCATGAGAGGCCGATCCTGAGCCGGATCGTTCGGGTCAGCGTGCCCGGCACGAGCATGGCCTTGAGCGCGCGCCACCCCGCCCTCCACGCACGGGGGCACGTTCATTCCCGCGCGGCCGAGGCCGCAACGGCCCGCGTCAGACGTGGTGCTCGAAGCGCTCCAGGTCGAAGGACGCAACATCCTTCAGCAGCTCCACGAAGGCGCGGGCGCCGTATTCGGCCGCCGCCTCGCCCTTCAGCGCCGTGGCGCCGCGCGCATCGCCCATGGCGCCATCGGCGCTCAGGTCCTCGGCGAGCCAGCCGAAGCCCACCGGATGGTTGGCGCGCAGGCGGGCGAACTCCTTCTCCATGGCCACGCTGTAGGGCGTGGAATCGCCGGCATGGGTCATGTCCACCAGCTCGGGGCGGAAGGCGAGCATCAGAGAGGTCTCGATCTCCCCGCCGTGGATGCCGTGGGCGCGCTCATGGTCGTCGAACAGGCCCACCGGATAGCCGAAGCGGTGCATGGAGCAGGTGACCGCCAGCATCCGGTGGTCCACCCGCAGGGTGCGGGCCACGAGATCGATCACCGGCACGTTGCCGCCGTGGGCGTTGAGGATGACGAGCCGCCGCACGCCGGCCCGCGCCAGGCTGTGGCCGATCTCCACCCAGGCGGCGATGGCGGTGGCGGGGGAGAGGGTGAGCGTGCCGGCGAACGAGATGTGCTCGTCCGACTTGCCGATGGCCTGCGCCGGCAGGAACACCGCGTCCACCTCGCGCGGGACCAGCGGCGCGATGCGCTGCACATAGCCCTCGGCGATGAACAGGTCGGTGCCGAGGGGCAGGTGCGGCCCGTGCTGCTCCACCGCCGCCACCGGCAGCACGGCGACGAGGCGGTTCTTGTCGAGGGCGGCGAGGGCCGGAGAGGAAAGTTCTGCCCACTTGAGAAACACCGCCGTCTCCTCCACCCGCGCCTGCCTGCCAGACCTTTGTCCATGGGCTGGAAAAGCCCGTGCCGTCAAGCGGCTGGCCGGGATGGCGGGGTGACGCCGGGCGGCTTGCGGCGGTAACCCGCGCCCGACAGGGCCGGGGAGGAGAACGGAACGCTGTTATCCACAGGCCGCGATTCGGGCGCGGTGTGTTCCGTGGCCGTTCCGCGCGTCGGCCGGCGCTGTGCCGAAACGGGACGGGCGGCAGCGCGGGCGCCGCAGCGATTCGGGCCCCTTGCGTTCGCAAAATGTTCGCGTGCGCCCCTTTCGCCATGGCCGGGGTGACCCGATATGCTACACATCCCCCACGAGAGCGGACGCCCCGAGAGCTTGATGGACGACGTCACCCAATGGGCCGTGCTGCCGCGCACCGTGAGGGCGCGGGGGGTGAGCGCGGTCCTCGGCCCCACCAATACGGGCAAGACCCACCTCGCCATCGAGCGCATGCTCGGCCACGAGAGCGGGATCATCGGCCTGCCGTTGCGGCTGCTGGCGCGCGAGGTCTACCAGCGCATCGTCGAACGGATGGGATCGGACAAGGTCGCCCTCGTCACCGGCGAGGAGAAGATCAAGCCGAAGGCGCCGCGCTACTGGGTCTCCACCGTGGAGGCCATGCCGCGCGATCTCGACGTGGCGTTCGTGGCCATCGACGAGATCCAGCTCGCCACCGACCTCGACCGCGGCCACGTCTTCACCGACCGCCTGCTCAACCGGCGCGGCCGGCACGAAACGCTGCTGCTCGGCTCGGCCACCATGCGCCCGCTGGTGGAAAAGCTGCTGCCGGGCGTCACCATCCAGGCGCGCCCGCGTCTCTCCACCCTCACGTTTGCCGGCGAGCGCAAGATTTCCCGCCTGCCGCGCCGCTCGGCCATCGTCGCCTTCTCGGCGGAGGAGGTCTATTCCATCGCCGAGTTCATCCGCCGCCAGCGCGGCGGCGCGGCGGTGGTGATGGGGGCGCTCTCGCCGCGCACCCGCAACGCGCAGGTGGAGCTCTACCAGTCCGGCGACGTGGACTATCTCGTCGCCACCGACGCCATCGGCATGGGCCTCAACCTCGACGTGGACCATGTGGCCTTCGCCTCGGACCGCAAGTTCGACGGCTGGCAATACCGCAAGCTCAACGCCTCCGAGATGGCGCAGATCGCCGGCCGCGCCGGCCGCGCGACGCGGGACGGCACCTTCGGCACCACCGGCCGTTGTCCCCCGTTCGAGGAGGAGCTGGTGGCGCGGCTGGAGGAGCATGCGTTCGACACCGCCAAGGTGTTGCAGTGGCGCAACGCCGTCGCCGATTTCCAGTCGCCCGCGGCCCTGCTCGCCAGCCTCTCGCGGCTGCCGAAGGAGGAGGGGCTGACCCGGGCGCCCACCGCCGATGACGTTGCGGTGCTTGAAATCATGAGCCGTGACATGGAGGTGACCGGCCGTCTCGGCGGCCCGGCCGACGTGGAACGGCTGTGGGATGCCTGCCAGGTTCCGGACTATCGCAAGGTCTCCCCGGGCGCCCATGCGGAGCTGGTCGGCACCCTTTTCGGGCACATAAAGGGGGGAGGACGCATCCCCGACGACTGGTTCGCGCGTCAAATCGCCTTGACCGATCGCGCAGAAGGCGACATCGACACGTTGTCGAACCGGATCGCGCAGGTGAGGACACTCACCTTCGTGGCCAACCGGCCCGACTGGCTCAAGGATCCGGAGCACTGGCAAGGCGTCACGAGAGGGGTCGAGGACAAGCTGTCCGACGCGCTGCACGAAAGGCTGGCCCAGCGTTTCGTGGACCGCAGAACCAGCGTGCTCATGCGGCGCCTGCGAGAGAACACGATGCTCGAAACTGAAATCAGCAAGACCGGCGACGTCACCGTCGAGGGACACGTCATCGGCCACCTCCACGGCTTCCAGTTCGCCGCCGACCCCGCCGCCGGCGGGGAGGAGGCCAAGGCCCTGCGCGCCGCCGCCCAGAAGGCTCTGGCCGGCGAGATCGAGCAGCGCGCCCAGCGCCTGTCGCAGGCGGTGGACGAGGCCTTCGTCCTCACCTTCGACGGCACCATCCGCTGGACCGGCGAGGCCGTGGCCAAGCTCATCCCCGGCGACGAGGTCCTGAAGCCGCGCTTCAAGATCATCGCCGACGAGCACCTCACGGGGCCCGCCCGCGACCAGGTGGAGGCGCGCCTCGCCCTGTGGGTGACCGCCCATGTGGACAAGCTGCTCGGCCCGCTCATCAAGCTCGGCACGGCCGAGGATGTCACCGGCATCGCCCGCGGCATCGCCTTCCAGATCGTCGAGAGTCTCGGCGTGCTGGAGCGCGCCCGCGTGTCGGAGGAGGTGAAGGGGCTCGACCAGGCCGCCCGCGCCACCCTGCGCGGCTATGGCGTGCGCTTCGGCGCCCATCACATCTATCTGCCGGCGCTGCTGAAGCCCGCCCCGCGTTCGCTGGCGGCGGAGCTCTATGCGCTCAAGCATGGCGGCCTCGCCCAGAAGGGGCTCGACGAGCTGCCGCACCTCGCGGCCTCCGGGCGCACCTCCATTCCGGTGGATCACGAGATCCAGAAGGGCCTCTACCGGGCCGTCGGCTTCCGCGTGTGCGGCGAGCGGGCGGTGCGCGTGGACATCCTCGAGCGTCTCGCCGACCTGATCCGCCCGGCGCTCGCCTGGCGTCCCGGCTCCGCCGGGCCCAAGCCGGCCGGCGCCGTGGACGGGCGCGGCTTCACCGTGACCGTGGGCATGACCTCGCTCGCCGGCTGCTCGGGGGAGGATTTCGCCTCCATCCTGAAGTCGCTGGGCTATCGCATGGAGCGCCGCCTGCCCCCGCCGCCCGAGCCGGAGGCCCCGGCCGCCGCGGCGCCGGTGGAGCTCGCCCCGCTGCCCGAGGGCGCCATCGAGGCGGACCTCCTGTTCGATGCGCCGGCTGATGTCGCCGCCGAGCCGCTGCCGGAGACGGAGGCCCTCATCGCCGAGGCCGAGGGCCCGGGCGACGTGCCGCCCGAGGTTGAGGCGGATGCGCCGGTGGATGCCGCTCCCGAAGGCGAGCCGGCCGAGGCCGCCATGGCCGACGCCGCGGAAGCCGAGTCGGCCGTTGCCGTCGTCGAGGCGACCGGCGATCCCACCGCCGCCGAGAGCGCGGCCGAGGTGGGTGTGGCCGCCGTTCCCGGTGGTCCGGAAGTGGTTGAAGGCGCGCCGGCCGAGCCGGAGATGATCGAGGTGTGGCGTCCCGGCCGTCCGCCGGGCGCGCCGCGTCGTGAGCGTCCGCAGGGCGAGGGCCGCCGGTTCGGCGGGCGCCCGGGCGGCGAGCGGCGCGAAGGTGGCCGGGAAGGCGGCAAGGAAGGCGAGCGCGGCGGCGAGCGTCGCGAGGGCCGTCCGCCCCATCGCCGTCCCGAGCAGCCGTCCGCCGAGGCGGGGGCCGAGGGCGAGCGCCCCCCGCGTCCGCCCCGTGGCGAGCGTCCGCCCCGTCCCCAGCGGGAAGGGGAGGGCAACCGCCCGCAGCGCGGCGCCGAGCATCGGCCCGCTCATCAGGATCGCCGGCGCGACAAGCCGGCGGACCCCGATAGCCCGTTCGCCGCCCTCGCCGCGCTGAAGGCGCGGCTGGAGGCGGAGAAGAAGGGCGGCTGAGCCAGGGGGGCACCATGTCCGATCCGGCGGAGCGGCAGAGGCTCGACCGCTGGATCTGGCATGCGCGCGTGGTGCGCACCCGGGAGGCCGCGGCCGATCTGGTGCGCGCCGGCCATGTGCGGCTCGACGGTGCGCGGGTGACCAGCCCCGCGCACGCCGTCCGGCCGGGGCAGGTGCTGACCATCGCCCTCGACCGGCAGGTGCGCATTCTGCGCGTTGTCGGCTTTTCGGAGCGGCGGGGAGATGCTACATCCGCCAGCGCGCTTTTCGATGAAATAACAGAAGCGTGACGGGATTGCGGGGCCGCGACCTCGCGCGCGCTTGCACGGCGCGCGCCTCTGCGCTACCGGAGCCCTCCGAAAGGGATTGTCCATGACCTACGTCGTCACCGAGAACTGCATCCGCTGCAAGTACATGGATTGCGTGTCCGTGTGCCCGGTGGACTGTTTCTACGAGGGCGAGAACATGCTCGTCATCCACCCGGACGAGTGCATCGACTGCGGCGTCTGCGAGCCCGAGTGCCCGGCCGAGGCCATCAAGCCCGATGCCGAGCCCGGGCTCGAGAAGTGGCTCGCGCTCAACGCCGAATACGCCAAGGTGTGGCCCAACATCACGCTCAAGCGCGATCCCCCGGCCGACGCCAAGGAGTGGGACGGCAAGCCCGGCAAGGGCGAGCTGTTCTCTCCGGAGCCCGGCCAGGGCGACTGAACGGGAAGCGGTCCGGCCAGGGCGACTGAGCGGCGGGCCCGAAGGTCTGCGCTTGCCGCCCGTGTGCGCTCCCGTCGCGCCGGTTCCGACAGGGATGCGGGCGGACCCCCGCCTGCGCTCCGATGTTCGCCAGAGGAGCCATCCGGGTCCGAGGGCGCCTGGTTGTGGGCGTCAGGCTCTGGTCGCACTGTCGAGCCCCAGCTATACACGCTCCGGATGCAATTGGGCGGAGAGGTTGAGCCGGCATGGAACAGGCTCCTGCGGCGGGACAACCCTCACATCGTCGCGACCGATGGGCGTGGATGGCGCTGGCTCCGAGCGCGGCTCTTTGTCTTCTCTTGGCGCTGACGGTGTTTTTCGGCGAATTTTCCGAGCGCGCTGTCGTGGTTCTTGGGCTCGCTTTTCCCCTGCTTCTCCTTCTGGGGGTGTGCCGCTTCGCCTACGGCAGCATTGCGGCGCTCGTGTTCCTGGTGACCGGGCGGTGGCGGAGGGCGGTGTCGCATCTTCTCGCCGCCGGCATGCTGGTGCTGGCTGTCCTCAGCGTCCCGACGCTTGCAGAGGCGTCGCGCGATTTCAGGTTCAAGTTCTACCTTCCCACATATGAAGCGCGCATCGCCGAATGGCGCGCCCGCAACCCGAACACCATGCCTGTCCGGCTGGTTCTGGAAGACCGCGATCTGTCCTTGTTCGTGACGGCCAACCACTTCGAAAAAATCATCTACGACGAGAGCGACGGCGCCTTGGAGGATCCGTGCGCGGCGGAGGGCAAGGGGCGTTGTCCTATGGTGCCGCGCGATTCTTCTGAATCAGACGGCATTCCCCGCTCGGTCCATCGCATCTGGGGCCATTTCTTCAGGTTTGACGAATATTGAGCGGCGCCCAGCCTACGGCGCGGCGTCCAGCCGCTCATATTGTGAGAGCACCACCTTTCCCGCGCCGTCCAGCCAGGCCCGGCCGTAGGGCGCGGCCTTCAGCGCATCGAGGCCCTGCCAGATGGTGCCGCCGATGGGCGGCTGCACGCCGGCGCGGGCGCAGGGCACGCCGATGGCGACAGTCTGTCCCGGCGTGTAGGCGGCGCCGCGCTCCACCTGCGCCACCACCCCGCGCACACTGCAGCTGCCATAGCCTTCCGGCCCCGGCCCCTCCACCCTCGTCACCTCGATGACGATGACGTTCGGGGCCTCGCGCCGCGCCTGCTCGTAATATTGCGGCGCCATCAGCGCGAGGGCCGCGAGACGGCGTCGCGTCCGGTCGGTGCCGGTCCCGGCGATGTCGCCAGCTGCTCGGACAGTCATCATCGCCGGTTCATTCCCCGCGCGTTTGCCCTTATATAGCGGCATGCTCGACCAGTCCTCTTCCCCGGCCGCGGCCACTCTGCCCGACTTCGTCCGCCGGCGCACCTTCGCCATCATCTCCCACCCGGACGCCGGCAAGACGACGCTCACGGAAAAGCTGCTGCTTGCCTCCGGCGCCATCCGCATGGCCGGCCACGTGAAGGCGCGCGGCGAGCGCCGCCGCACCCGCTCCGACTGGATGGAGATCGAGCAGCAGCGCGGCATTTCCGTCACCTCATCGGTGATGACGTTCGAGCGCGACGGCATCGTCTTCAACCTGCTCGACACGCCCGGCCACTCGGATTTCTCGGAAGACACCTACCGCACCCTCTCGGCCGTCGACGCGGCGGTGATGGTGATCGACGCCGCCAAGGGCATCGAGAGCCAGACCCGCAAGCTGTTCGAGGTCTGCCGCCTGCGCGACATCCCCATCTTCACCTTCGTCAACAAGGTGGACCGCGAGAGCCTCGACCCCATCGCGCTGATGGACGAGGTGTCCTCCACCCTGGCGCTGGACCTCACCCCGCTCACCTGGCCCATCGGCATGGGCGTGGACTTCCGCGGCCTCATCGACATCGCCAACAAGCGTGCGCTGCTCGCCACCGAGCGCGGCGGGCCTCTGGTGCGCGAGGTGCCGTTCGAGGCGCCGGAGGACCTGATCGGCCTCGACGGCGTGGAGGAGCGCATCCTCAACGAGGCGGTTGAGAGCCTTACGCTGGCGCTGGGCGTGCTGCCGCCGTTCGATCTCGCCTCGTTCCGCGAGGGGCACCTGTCCCCGGTCTATTTCGGCTCGGCGCTGAAGGAGGCCGGGGTGGCGGAGCTGCTGTTCGGCCTCGGCTCGGTGGGCCCGAGCCCGCTGCCGCGCTCGGCCGCCGGCGCGCGCACCGTGGAGCCGGCGGAGGATCTCGTCTCCGGCTTCGTCTTCAAGGTGCAGGCCAACATGGACCCCAACCACCGGGACCGCGTGGCCTTCGTGCGCCTGTGCTCCGGCCGCTTCAAGCGCGGCATGAAGCTGTTCAACCCGCGCGAGAAGCGCAACATGGCCATCGCCAACCCCATCTTCTTCTTCGCCCAGGAGCGCGAGACGGTGGACGAGGCGGTGGCCGGCGACATCATCGGCATCCCCAACCACGGCATGCTTCGCGTGGGCGACACCCTGTCCGAGGGCGAGAGCATCAAGTTCGAGGGCCTGCCCGATTTCGCCCCCGAAATCCTGCGCCGGGTGCTGCTGTCCGACCCCATGAAGGCCAAGCAGCTGCAGAAGGCGCTGCAGGACATGGCGGAGGAGGGCGTGGTGCAGGTGCTGCGCCCGGTGAACGACCCCGCCCCCATCGTCGGCGTGGTTGGCACCCTCCAGCTCGACGTGCTCGCCGCGCGGCTGGAGAAGGAATACGGCGTGCCGATCCGCTACGAGACCACCTCCTTCGTCACCGCCCGCTGGATCGTCGGCGATCGGGCCGAGGTGGACCGTTTCCTCGAGACCAGCCGCTCCTCCACCGCGCGGGACCGCGACGATGCGCCGGTCTACCTCGCCCGCAGCCAGTGGGTGCTGGACCGCGCCATCGAGGAGTGGCCCAAGCTGAAGTTCGTGGCCGTGAAGGAACGCGGCTGATTCCCCTTTCCCATCCTGCATGAAGCGGGGCGCGTCGTACGCCGCCCCGATGCCCCTGACCGGAGGACTCGATGGCCGACGCCGCCCGCCTTGCCGCCCTTTCCGCCATCATCGACGACGCCTTCGAGAAGCGCGCCGAGATCGGCTTTTCGACCACCGGCGCCGTGCGCGATGCGGTGAACGAGGCCCTCACCCTGCTCGACAGCGGCGCCGCCCGCGTGGCCGAGCAGGGCGCCAACGGCGCGTGGACGGTGAACCAGTGGCTCAAGAAGGCGGTGCTGCTCTCCTTCCGCCTCAACGACATGGAAGCCATTCCCGGCGGCCCCGGCGGCGCCCATTGGTGGGACAAGGTGCCCTCCAAGTTCGCCACCTGGGGTGAAACGGAGTTCCGCGCCGCCGGCTTCCGCGCCGTGCCGGGCGCCGTGGTGCGCCGCTCCGCCTTCATCGCCCCCAATGTGGTGCTGATGCCCTCCTTCGTGAACCTCGGCGCCCATGTGGGCGAGGGCACCATGGTGGACACCTGGGCCACGGTGGGCTCGTGTGCGCAGATCGGCAAGAACGTGCACCTGTCCGGCGGCGTGGGCATCGGCGGCGTACTGGAGCCGCTGCAGGCCGGCCCGGTCATCATCGAGGACGACTGCTTCATCGGCGCCCGCTCCGAGGTGGTGGAGGGCGTGGTGGTGCGCCGCGGCTCCGTGCTCTCCATGGGCGTGTTCATCTCCGCCTCCACCAAGATCATCGACCGGCAGACCGGCGAGGTGTTCATCGGCGAGGTGCCGGCCTATTCGGTGGTGGTGCCCGGCGCTCTGCCCGGCAAGCCGCTGCCCGACGGCACCCCCGGCCCCTCGCTCTATTGCGCGGTGATCGTGAAGCGGGTGGACGAGCAGACCCGCTCGAAGACCTCCATCAACGACCTGCTGCGCGACTGAGGCTTGCCCTTCCGGGCCTGCGGCCGCGGCTTCCGTCGCGGCCGGGGGCCCTCGGATCGGTGACCCCTGTTCCGGCGCTCCGCCTGCTTCGGCACGGGGGTGGGGCATCCGCTCGGGGCTGTTGGAAACAGAGAGATTCCGGCTTGCCAACCAAGGCCGAGCCGCTATAGTCCGCCGCCTCGCCTGGATGTGATGCCCTCGTGGCGCGCTCCCTTCCCCGAGCCATCTTGGAGACGACCGGCGAGACCCCGGCCCCGCCCCCGCGGCGCGGCCGGAAAACCGGGGCGACAGGTTTGCGGGCCCCGACCAGCCCGCTACAGGCCTGTCATCCCGTTCCGGCGCATGCGTCTGCATGCGCGGCTGGAGAGGTGGCCGAGTGGTTGAAGGCGCACGCCTGGAACGCGTGTATACGGGAAACCGTATCGAGGGTTCGAATCCCTCTCTCTCCGCCAGCACCCTGTTTCAGACAATCTCCGGAAGTCTCATAAACTGCTAGAAAATAGCCATTTTCTATGCATTTGCGGCTCTCCTCGCCTCAGTCAATTTCCCACAATCTCAAGCTGCTGTTAGGGTAGATGTTAGGGGCAAATCGGCCTCGCGGAACTGACCCTAACGCAGGCCATGCAACTCAATCGCCTCAACGCCAAGACAGTCGCAACCATCACGAAGCCCGGCCGGCATGCCGATGGAGGCAACCTATACCTCGTCGTGAACCCCTCGGGCGCCAAGACGTGGGCATTCCTGTTCAGGTGGAAAGACGACCCCAGTGCGCCGGGCCCAGGCCGGCTGCGCGAGCTGGGCCTTGGGCCACTGCAATCCGTCTCACTCGCCCGGGCTCGTGAACTCGCCGCGGCGGCCCGCGAGCAGGTCGCTGCCGGCGTTGATCCGATTGCCGCTCGGAAGAAGGTCCGCGAGAAGGGGAACGCCCCCACCTTTGGGGAGGTCGCCGAGGCGCATATCGCCACCATGGCGCCGGGGTGGCGGAACCCGAAACACATCGACCAGTGGCGAACGACTCTCAGCCTCCAGCGGGGGGATGATGGCGGCTACGTCGATTCGGGCTACTGCGCCGGGCTCCGTGACAAGGCCGTGGCGGATATCACCACCGAGGACGTCCTCGCGATCCTGACCCCTATCTGGGCGGGGAAGAACGAGACGGCATCACGCCTGCGAGGGCGGATCGAGGCGGTTCTGGACGCGGCGAGGGCCAAGGGCCTGCGCACTGGCGAGAACCCGGCGCGATGGAAGGGGCATCTCGCTCTCACCCTCCCCAAGAGACAAAAGCTCCAGCGCGGGCACCACGAGGCTTTGCCCTACGAGGAAGTGCCGGCGTTCTTGAAGCGGCTCCGGCTCGTCCGTGGGATGTCCGCCTTCGCTTTGGAGTTCCTGATCCTGACGGCCGCTCGATCTGGCGAGGTCCGCGGCGCGCGCTGGTCGGAAATTGACCTGAAGGCTCAGGTCTGGACCGTGCCGGCGGCCCGCATGAAAGCGGGCCGGCCGCACCGCGTCCCGCTCTGCGCCCGCTCCCTGGAGGTTCTCCAGGTCGTGGCCCAGCTCGATCATGCGCCAGATGCCCTGATTTTCCCGGGGCAGAAACGCGGCGCGCCGCTCTCCGACATGAGCCTCACCGCCCTCCTGCGGCGCCTGAAGCTGGATGTGACGGTTCACGGCTTCCGGTCCTCATTCCGAGATTGGGCCGGCGATGCGACCGCCTTCCCAAGGGAGGTCGCTGAGGCCGCGCTCGCGCACGCGGTGGGCGATGCCACGGAGGCGGCTTACCGCCGCTCGGATGCGTTGGAGAAGCGCCGGAAGCTCATGGACGCATGGGGCGAGTTCCTGGCCGGTGCCACGGACGAGACGGTGGAGCCAGCGGAGCAGCTCGCATGACGCGCCGCCCGCGCCAGAGCGAATCATCCATCGTTCGTCTCGCGAGGAAGGTAGCGCGAGCCTCTGAGGAAGCGACCTCGGGTGAGGGGATCGACCGCCATTTCGACCACGAGAAATTTCTGGCGCGTTGCCGGGCCCTCGGCGTCGACCCTATCGCGCTTGGGTATAGGCCCACGGCAACGGAGGAGATGGCCGCCATCGAGGCCGAGCCGCTGCTGGCCCCTGACGATCGACCCTATCATGTGGGGGATTTGCTCTGCGATTTCGAGCCGGGTGCTAGCGATCAGAACATCGACATCGCCGGGTTTTCGATCCACCGGCTGATGGTCCGCCTCGTTGAAAGCCGCCGCGTGGGAGGATTCGCGGTCCGCCGCACACCATCTGGCCTCAAGCGAGAATGGAGCCCGCAGAGCCGCTCGACGGTCGTGTCGTTGCGTCGTCTGGGAGACGCCGCTGCCACAGGCGACAGCTACCGGTGGATAAAGGCTTGGGGCGAACTCCCGCAGGCCGCCGAAGCGCTGCTTATGTCGCAAGCCGGCGGCTTCCTCGAATTCGCCCGCGTGCCCACGTTGCCCGACCTGCCGTTTCCGGTCCCCTACGCAGCGGACATCTCACCGTTGATCCCTGGTGCAATCGAACGCGCGGGCGCGCCAGGGCGCCCACGCGAGCTTGTGCGCGATCTCACGGTGATTGAAATCCTGCGCATATTGGCTGGGCTCCAGGGGCACCCCGACCAACCGCCCGAGGGTTGGTCGACCAAGGAACACTCCGCATTCCGCGACCTCGTGGTGGGCCTGGAAGGCATCTACAACGAACTGGTGCCGGGCGAAGCGGCGGAGATGCAGTCCGGCGGACGGGGCAGCTTGCGGATCGGCTCCTCCGCTACGTTGACGCGCCTTGTTGCCGAGGCTTTCGGGAACCGCACCCAGAAATAGGGAAAAAACCGGCATTTCTGAACCCGAGTTGAAAAAACAGGGGTTTTTGAAATGGACCGATCCCGCCGAACATTGGAGGGTCTCCAAGTACTTTCATTTGGAGGCCACAATGAATACTGCCCCTGCGGTCCGTCTCGTCTCGCTCCCTGATGCGCAGGTCATGCTCGGCCTGTCGCGAGCGTCGCTGTACAGGCTGCTGAGCACCGGGAGCCTGCGCGCCAAGAAAATCGGGCGCCGCACCCTCGTCGAGACCGGCGAGATCGAGCGCTTCATCAAAGCCGCTCCGGCGGCGCGGATCGCCCCACCCAACGCATGAAATGAAAAGCCCGCCCTCTGGAGGGGGCGGGCTTCTCTTCACTTCAGAACACCAATGGAATAACACATGTCTAACAGCACTCAGAATGACACGCAAGCGAAAAAGCACACGCTGACCCTCTTGGACAAGTGGATGGTCAGCAAAGCAGCAATGGCTGATCGCCATCTGTCCGCGTCCTCGAAGAATCTCCTTTTCGCTCTGCTTGACCACCACAATCTCAAGACTGCTCAGTGCGACCCTTCCATGGCGCGATTGGCCGAGTGCATCGGCCTCTCGCGGCGCCGCGCCGTGGCGGCGCTCCGTGAGCTGGAGGCGGCAGGCTGGGTGCGGACCTCCCCGACGTGTGGTGGGAGGAACGCCTTCTCGATCGACTTCAAGAAAGCATCGGCCGCCCATGTCGAAGTCGACATCCCCCATGATGAAGTCGTCATGGGGAGGGGTGATGAAAACGTCATGGGAGGGTATGACGAATTCGTCACCCAAACAAGAGAAGAAGAAACCGAGAAGAGGAACAAGAGAGAGATTCTCTCCCCCTCCCCTCTCGCGGCCGCCTCCGGCGCCGTCGAGGATTCTCACCATCCGGTCCCTGAGCCCGTTCGGTCTTCCCGGCCCCAGATCGAGGTTGATGAGGTCGACGACGAGTTCGCCGCGTTCTGGAAGCAGTATCCGCGAGGTGACGATCCCAAGGCTGCGCGGCGCGCCTACGGGCGCGCTCGCCGGGAGGGCGCGTCGGCGGCGGACATCCTCGCAAACTGCATCAAGTACGCGGCCGAGCGCGATGCGATCATCCGCGAGCGGCCGGATCAGGCGCGCTTCACGAAGACGGCGGCGCGCTGGCTCGATGCTGGCGCCTGGATGAACGCCTCGAACGCCGCGCGCCCGATGGCCCCACCGAGCGACAGGTGGAGCGGCCGCGGGCAGGCGGTGGCCGAGGTCGTCGTCCGCATGGCCCAGGAGGCGCGCGCCGAGCGCGAGGCCGAGCAGGCCCGGTTCGGCGGCTACCAGATGCCGGCGGGGGCCTTCTGATGGCTGATCTTGTCCACCTCTCCGATGGCCAGGAGCTGACGCGCGAGCACTGTGAGGTCCGGGTTCCGGTCACGACCCTCCGCCCCATGCTGCGCGGCGCCAAGTGGGCCGCGAAGTTCGGCCCCATCACCACGAACCCGCTGATCGTGGAGTTCGTCTACGACGAGGATCATCCGAAGGCCGCCGAGTGGCGGGCCACCCGTGCGCATCTCGCCAGCGAAATCTACCGGCGGGCACCGCCGTCCAGCGTGATCGACGAGGCGCGTGATGCGCTGTCGGCTGCGGTGGAGCAGTTCGCGCGTCCCGAGGATGTGTTGCTCATCGTGGCTGCGTTCGCGTCTGGCCGCGTGAACATCGACAGGGTGCGGTCGGCCGATTTCGTCGAGGCGGTGGCAGGCGCCCTGATCAACGCGGCCGACGTTCGTCCGGTGTGTGCCGCCGCACTCGCGGCGGCCGCACAGGAACTGCTGGAGGACGCCCGCTTCTTGCCGGAGGCGGCAGAGTTCCTGCGCATCGCGAAGCTGCGTGAGCAGGAGATGAAGAGGGTGCTCGGGCTCCTCGATCGCCTCGATCACGCAGCGCGCATGGCGCGGCGCCTGCTGGAAGACCGTGGCGAGTTGGAAGTCCCCAATGGCACGGACGGGTTCAACGACCGGATCGACTTCTCGGCCACGAACGCCTTGGCCCGCCCGGCCGGTGACCCCGTCCACCTTCCGCAGAACACCAAGGAGCGCGTGTGATGAGCCAACGGCGCGGGCTGAAGCCGATCATGCTGGATCGCGGCTACCGCGTCGTCGAGGCGCGAGGTCAGCTCTACTGCCTCCAGAAGGCAGACCCATCCGGAAGCCATCCATGGCGCACCGAGGTCCGCTCGGTCCACGCCGATGGTATCCGCGCCGCGGCGCTGGCGCGGGGCATCGACCCCGCGCCGCTGGCGGGGCTGCCCCACCATCCTCACCGCCTGTGCGTGTCGAGGTTCAGACCCAGCACTGCGCCCACCACCTGGACGATCGGGGGAGGTGCGGGATGACCTCACCCTCCCTCTCCTCCCCCCACCACATCCATCCCGCGACCACGCGCCCTCACGAGCGGAAAGAAAAGGGGATCGCAACACCAACACCCCCCGGGGCCTCAAGGTACTTCCCTGGCGTACGGGCTACCGCGCTGCGGCGGCAGCGTGCTTTTTGAGCGTTTCTGCTCGCATGATTTCCGCGTTTTGTTTGGTTTAGATCGAAATATACAGAAACGCACAGGAGTTTCTGGCTCCTAACTGACACCATCAACGGCAACACGAACTGAAACCAATCGGAGACCACCCAATGTCAATTTTTGATAACCTCTCTCGCCTCCTGAAGAAGCCCGCGCCGGGGGTCACGGCGCTCGAAAAAGCCGAGGTCGACGCCCTGACGGCGCTCGATGCCGCGAAAGCGAAGCTCGTCGGCCTGGAGGCCAGCCGCGTCGAGGCCGTGATCAGCGGCGATGACGCTCGGACCGCTCACCGGGCCGCGCTCCAGACGGCGCGCGACGACCTGGAGGACGCCCAGGCGGCGCTCCTCGCCATCCAGTCCCGCCTCGCTCAGGAGCGCGAAGCGGCGGCGGAAGCTGGCCGTGTCGCCGCCTATGATGCCGCCATCGCCAAGCGCGACGCCACCGTCGCTCTGATCTTGGAAAAGTACCCTCAGCTCGCTGGCGGCTTCGTCGACCTCATCCGCGCGTCGGCAGAGGCCGACCTCGCCATCGAGGCGGTGAACGCCGACCTGCCGGCCGGCGCGGAGCCCTTGGTCCAGGCCGAGCGGCTGGCCCGTTCCATGCCCGGGACGCCGCGCCGGCTGCTCTCGGAAAAGACGGTCCGCCTGTGGTGCCATCGCGGCACCAAGATTCCTGCCGCTCAGGACAACATCGTCGACCACGGCAACGGCGAGGGCATCAGTCGACACTCCGGCCGTCACTTTGATCGGCACACTTTCATCGAGCGCAAGTGGGAGAGGGAGCGCTTCACCGAGTGGGGCGAGAAGCTGGCCGCGATTGACCTCCCTGGCCTCGTCGGAGGCGAGCCGAATTACTGGACCGCCGCGCCCTGGAACACCGCCGACACCATCCTCAAAAATATCAAGGAGCACGAAGCGATGCGGCGCGCTTACCGCGCCGCGCCTCCTGAGCCGCCGGAGATCGAGGTCGAGCATGAGCTGGTGATCGAGCCGCCCGCCGAGGCGGCCGAGTGAGCGCAATCTGACAAGGAGCAATCAAGATGAACCTCGTCATTGAGTGCGGCATGTTCGCGGACAGAGCGCAGAGTTCCTATTCTACGCACATTCACGAGCAGTTGTTCTGGTCGGAGGTCTTCGATGACGACACTGGCATCACGACGAACTCTTCGCCGTTTGAAAATGATGTTCCTAGGTTGTCGTCGGTCTTCACCGTCCACTGCTTCGCCCACGCGGCCTGGGTCGTCATCGCCAAGGAGCCCAACATCGAGAGCGGGCCCCGCCGCTATCTGCGCGCCAACCAAACCCATCACATCGTCGCCCCGCGCGGCACGCGGCTCGCTTTCGAGCTGGCCTGAAAGAGCCCATCATGAGCCAGAACCACATCGACGATGCGGCCACCGATGATCGCCGGCCGCTGGACCGCAACCAGCTCATCGATTTCGTCGCCCAGCGCGGGGTGCGGATCACCGCCGACGAGGCGGCGCTTCCGATGCCCGACCTGATGAAAATTGCACTTGAGCGCCTCGCTGCGCTCCAGGACCACATGTCTGGCGCCGAGGCGCGGGGCGGCTTCCTTCACTGAACCAATTGGAGATCATCATGACGTCCAACCACATTTCCAACGCCCACGGGTCCGACGCCGACGACATTGAAGAGAGCGACGCCCCGGTGCAGACCATCGCCGACCTCGTTGCCGCGGGGAAGGCCTCCCAGGCGGACGCCGCGGCCGAGCGTGCGCGCGCCGCCGAGATCACCGCCATCGCGGCGATGGCGAAGCGCATGGGCGTCACTGTCGACGCAGCACAGGCCATCGAGCGCGGCACCTCCCCGGAGGCGCTGCGCGCGGCCGTGCTCAACACCGCTGCGGAGCGCGATGACGCCACCGCGGTCTCGACTGCGGCGCCGGCCCCCAGGATGGAGGCTGGACCGAAAGAGCCCAAGCACAACTCGCTGAAGGCCCTGGCCGAGAAGCAGGCTGCCCGGACGGCTCGGTGAAGCGGGAGACACTCAAATGGCAGACCACGTTTCCAGCCTCATCGTCCGCCTCGTCGACCAAGTGACCGCGCCCTCGCGCGCGGTCGGCAACTCGATGCGCCAGCTCCAGGGCCGCATCAACGCGGCCACGGAGGCCAACAAGGCCGCGCTGGCGGGGATGCGTGGCCAGCTCGTCGACGCAGTGGCGGGCGGCTACGCGCTCAAGAAGGCGCTGTCAGCGCCCATTGAGGCGGCGGTCGAGTTCGAGACGTTGATGGAGGACATCGGGCAGAAGACCAGCCTCTCCGGCTCCGCCCTGGGCGATCTGGGCAAGACCATCCGCAAGCTCGCGCGTGATACCAACGTCTCCACCATGGAAATGGGGAAGGGCATGGACTTCCTCCTGGGCATGGGCCTGGGCGGGGAGACGGATGCGGAGAACATCAAGGCCGCGGCCGCGCTCGCGCCCGTGGCCGCCAAAGCCGCGGTGGCTTACCGCTCCTCCACGGAGGACATGGCCAAGACCGCTCATGCGGCCTTCCAGAACATGAAAGTGCCGCTCAGCGAGATGATGCGGACGTTCGACGCCCTGGCCTCGACTGCTGCGGCCGGAGGCTTCGAATTTCGCGACATGGCCCAGCATTTCCCGTCGCTCACCTCCATGGCGCACGCGCTCGGGATGGCCGGGCGCGAAGGCATGGCGGACCTCGCGGCGGCCCTCCAGGTCGCGCGCAAGGGCGCTGGTGACGCCGCGGAGGCGGCCAACAACCTCCTGAACGTCCTCCAGAAAATCCAGAGCCCCACGACCCGCAAGAACTTCAAGAAGTTCGGGATCGACATCTCGAAGTCGGTGGACGAGGGATTGAAGAAGGGGGTCTCACCCATTGAGACCCTGGCGCTCGCGACCCAGAAGGCCATGAAGAAGGGCGCCAAGATCAGCGACCTCTTCGAGGACCGGCAGGCCCAGCTCGGCATCATCGCCATCCTGAACGATATGGAGGAATACCGGCGCCTGCGCGCCGACGCCCTCAAGGCGTCCGGTCTAGGGCGTGGACTCATAAGCTCTGAGCCATATGCGGGTTGAGGCGATGAGGACGGCTGCGAGGAAGTTTCGCGCGAGCTTGTCGAAGCGCGTGGCGATGCGTCGGAAGTGTTTGAGCTTGCAGAAGAAGCGCTCGATCTGGTTGCGCTGGCGGTAGATCGCCGGGTCGACGGAGCGCTGGACCTTGCGGTCCTTCTGGGTCGGGATGTGGGCGCACCCGCCGTGGTCGGCGACCAGGTCGACGATGGCTTTGGCGTCATAGCCGCGGTCGGCGACGAGCGCCGGGGCCGGCGGAACACCTTCCAGCAGCGCGGCGACCGCCGCCTTGTCGGAGGCCTGGCCGGCGGAGAGCACGATCCTCAGCGGCAGGCCGTCCTGGTTCACCAGGGCGTTGATCTTGGTGCTCAGTCCTCCACGAGACCGGCCGATGGCGTGATCCGGGCCCCCTTTTTTCCGCCGGCAGCGTGCTGGTGGGCGCGGATGATGGAGCTGTCGATCAGGTGCAGGGATTGGGGCGAGGCGGCCGCCAGCGCCTCGAAGACCTTCAGCCACACGCCCGCCTTCGCCCAACGGTTGTAGCGGTTGTAGACCGTGGTGTGCGGGCCGTAGCGCGCGGGCAGGTCGCGCCAGGGCGAGCCGGTCCGCAGCACGTAGAAGATCCCGTTGATCACCCGTCGATCGTCCACGCGGGCGACCCCGCGCGGCTTGTTCGGCAACAGCGGCGCGACCAACCGCCATTCCCCTTCGCTCAAATCGTAACGCGCCATCCAAAGGCTCCTCCCGGGAACCTTGAATCAGCGACGCCAGCATTCCGCAACCTTTATGGGTTCAGAACCTAGTCGAGGAGGCCTTTGAGCGACGGACCAAGACGGCCGCGAGCGCGACGGCGCGCTTCAAGGCCGCGCTGGAGAACCTCAACATCACGATCGGCTCGTCCCTACTGCCGGGGTTCGTGGACCTCATGGACGTCCTCGGCCGGATGTTCGGCTACGTGGAGCAGTTCGCGGACAAGAACCCCAAGCTGGCCCGCACGATCGTCATGGTGGCGTCCGGCCTCATCGCGACCCGCGTCGCCGCGATCGCGGCCGGTTACGCCTTCCTCTTCATGAAGGGCGGCCTCCTCTCGGTCGCCGGGCTCGCCATTGGGGCCGCCCGCGGCCTGGGGGCTATCACCAAGGCCCTTCTGATCGCGCCGGCCATGAGGACCGTGGCGGCGGCGATTGGCGGCGTACGAACCGCCCTGATCGGTTTCGCGGCTGCGTCCGCGGTTGCCGGAAACGGGGCAGCCCTTCGGATGCTCGCCGCATCCATGCTCGGTCTGCTGAACCCGCTGCGGCTGGTCCGGGTGGCGCTCGTCGCCATCCGGGTCGCGCTCATCAGTACCGGCATCGGCGCCGTGGCAGTGGGCCTCGCGATGGCGGGCCTGTGGATTTACAACAACTGGAAGGGCATCAAGGAGCTGTTCGTCGGGGTCGGCGAAGGTTTCATGAAAGGGCTCGGCCCGGCGCGGGCCATCATCGAGCCGATCGCGAACGCGGCGAAGCGCCTCTACGACGCAATCGCTGGCATGCTCGGTCCCCTCAAAGCCAGCCAGGAAGACTGGCGCTCCTGGGGCGAGACCATCGGGAAATATGTGGCCGGCGGCGTGAAAACCGTCGCCGATGGCATCCAGAGCATCATCGGCAACGCGAAGGCCGCCTATGACGCGATCCTCAAGATCGGCAGCGCGCTGGCCAGCCTCAACCCCTTCGGTGGCGGTGGTGATGTCGGCGGCGGGCCGGCGGCGAGCGGGCGGGGGAAGCCGAAGGGCGCCCATTACGGGGCCCCGGCGGTCGACGGGGCGCGCGCGTCCGGCGGCCCGGTGATCGGCGGCCGGACCTACCTCGTGGGTGAGCGCGGGCCTGAGATTTTCACGCCCGGCCGCTCGGGCGGGATCACGCCGAACCACAAGATCGGCGGCCGCACCGTCACGGTGAACGCCCCGATCACGATCCACGCCCAGACCGGGGACCCGGAGGCGATCGCCCGCGAAGTATCGCGCCGGCTCGGGCGCTTCGTTGGCGGCTCGCACCGCGGCGCCTTCGACGACACCGCATACGCCTGAGCACACCGCCATTCCGGCGGCGCAAAGAGAAAGGGGCCGGTGGTCAACCCACCGGCCCCTTTTTGCATGGCATCATCAGTGCTGAAGTCAGGCGCTCGCGCCGACACGCGGGCGGCGTGCCCAATGGGCCGAACTCTCCATCATGATCCTGAACACGTCGTAGCGGTCCCGCTCATGGTTTGCCGCGATCGTCGCGTGGCAGAAGCCAAGCATGATCCCGCGAATGGAGAAATCATCGATCAGCCCCATGTCCGCGGCCGTCCGGAGAATCTTGATCGCAGCGGACTGCCTGATAATCTGAACCTTCTCGACGTCCGACTTGATCACGCGAAACACGTAGGGGTCGCCCCTGCGGTTCGTTTCGAATCCCGTGATTTCCAGGCCGAAGGCGACCCTCATGAGATCGTAGCTTGAAATCCACGCGGTGTCGTTGACGTCGTCCAGCGGCGAGGCGAAGTACTCGACCTTCTCGCCGCTCTCAAGCTCCTGAGTGTGGATGACCTCATACTCGCGAATATCCAAAGTGACGTCCTTCATCTGCTTCTCCTCTTCAACAAAATCGAATGCTCACGTGCGGCGCCGCGCGATCGTCTCGCGCAGGTCCACCACCACCTGCTCCAGGAGGACGAGCCGCGCCTCGGCCATCTCCAGGAGGTCCTCGTAGACGCCGACCCCAGGCTCGGCCCGGCCTTTGTCCCAGTCGTCAACGGTGCGCTTGCGGATGTCGGCCTCCCGCGAGAGCGGCCCCATCCAGGTCTCCCCGAAGAGCGCCCGTCCCACGCGAGCGATGAGGCGATCAGACATTGTTTCCTCCACGTAGGGAGGGGCGCCCCCGGGAGGGCGCCCCTTGAGATCACGCTAGGCGCGGGCGCCCTGGGTCGCCAGGGCGAAGGTGATACGGCTGAGCGCGTAGATCATGGCCGGGACCGCCACCCCGAGCGCGGCCGCCGCATACATCTGGAAGGTCCAGAGCGGCGCCTGGGAGGCGAAGGCCAGCGCGTTCAGGCCCGCGCTCACCGCCAGGGTTCCGACGATCGCCGGCAGGGCGTACCGGGCGACGCTCCGGCGGACCGCCTCGGTGGCCGCGCAGAGCTGGCTCATTTCGAGAGCGACGAACCCGAGGTCGATGCCGACCGCCATGGCCCCGCGTTCCAGCCAGTCGGCGCCGGTCAGGAGGCCGATGCCGTGGGCAAGATGGGAGAGGCTGAGGGCGATCAGAACCAGGGTCACGAAGCCGGTGGCCCCAGCCGCCACCCGCTGCCGGCGGAGGCGGATGTTGGGGCGCGGCGCCGCGTCCTTGGCCTGCTTGGCGGCAGGGCGGGCGGGGCGCGGGGCGTTGGTCTTGAGGCGGGTCACGTTGTTCATGATCAGGCTTTCCTGTCTAGCGGGCCCGGCGGTTCCGGTCCCGACGTGATCTTCCTAGAGTGGCCCCCGATCATCATCCAGATGAAAAACGAATGTGCGCGATATTTTTTGGTATTCGCACCACACAGAGCATTCAGAGCGCGTTAATACTTCGATTATTACATCATCACTGCTTCCGATCTTGCTTGGCCGGCGTGGGCCCAACCCAATCGCACCCCAGGAAAATCGCGGCCTCGTGGATCGCGGCCAGGAAGGCCGAGAGCGCCCTGTATTCCGGCGACCCGATCGGCGCCCGGGCGAGCATCTGGACAACCTCCCCCTTGGCTTCCATGACGGCCGCAACGAACCGCTCGGTGTCGGCCTCGTGCCAGCTCCTCTTGGTCCGCTGGATCATCGCCGCGCCCCCGCGGGACGGCGGCGGCGGAAGCCCGCCGACGCATCGGCCAGGAGCCGGGACATCTGGTGCTCCATGAAGGCCTGCCCGATCAGCAGCGCGCGGATCGTGGCGCGCGGGTCGCCATCACAAGCCGCGAGGGCCTCATCGATCTCGGCTTCGCTCACATCAAAAGGGGAGCGTTCGGCGGGCGCGGGCTCGCTCGGCATGGTCGTTCTCCCGCGGTGATCCCCTATGGATTCCACGGGAACGAACGGAGAACAAGCCGCTAGATGTTGTGGCATCTCATGGGACTTGGCGGACGGCCGTGAGCCTGCGCCGGGCCCGCTGCGGTCGCCCCCTTGACGGCGGCAAGATCGATCCCAAATCGATCACTTGCCGGGACTGATCGCCCGGCAATCTGGCATCGCACGACAGGTGCGAGGTGCTTGTACCCATGTTGCTCTATGGAGGATGTGGCTATGAGAACCACACATGACGGGCGCCGTGGCGCGCCGCTGTCCCTGGAACCTGCTTCGGTCCTGGTTCATCCCGAGCAGGTCCTTCACCACCCGACCATGATGGACGACGAGAAGCGGGCGCTCCTCTCTTCCTGGGCGTCCGACCGCCGCGCCGTCGAGAATGCGCCGACGCTGCGCCGTCTCGACAGCGGCGCCATCGTTCCCGTGGCGGACGTGCTGGCAGCCCTCGCGGCGATTCCCGCCAAGGAGGCGCAGGCCGACGCGAACAAGGGCTGGGCCGCAGCATCGCGAAGGCAGCGGCCCGCTCTGGTACCGTGGCGGCGGGTGAGGACGGCAGGACCGGACCATGATCCGCCCAAGGGAGGCGGAGCTGCCATTCGGCTCGTGCCGCTCTCCAGCGTGAACGCCTGAAGCAGACCCGCGGCGCCGGCTTTGGCGCCGCGGAAGTCATGCGCATGCCACTGGTGCGCGAGGAGGCCAGGCCGTAGCCTTGGCCCATGAGCAACCTCTATTCCATGACCAAGGGCCAAGCGGCGATCCTGGAGCTGTCCCGCGCCATGCGGGACCGGACGGGCAACCTGCCGCCGCTCCCCAGCATCTTCCCCGACTATGCGGCCCCGATCGTGCACACGGGCGAGGACGGGGTGCGCGAGCTGGTCATGGCGCGTTGGGGCATGCGGTCCCCCGCCTTTGCGCTGAAGGGGCGCACTGTCGACCCGGGCGTCACCAACATCCGCAACACCTCATCGCCGCACTGGCTTGGCCCGGACAGTCCTCAGGAGAGCCTGTGAACACACTGAGCATCAAACTCCGATATCGACCTCTGCGCATCGGCTGGTGCGTCGAGGTTGGCGACTTTGGTGCTCTGCGACAGGCGATGCGCATGTCATTTGTTCAATGGGGGGGGCGTTACAATCCCATCGTCCCCATCGGCGACAAGGCCCATGCCGAGACCATCATGCGACTGTATCGAGTGGATGCCCTTCACGCCTTGTCGGATTCTGCAGCCGTTCGCGATTTTGTAGCTAAGCAGGCACATTTGCCCTGGCCGCTGTTTCATGATGACTTGTTTACTCCTCGCGGCGAGGACGTATGTTGCCAAGTCGTCGATCTGCATCATCCGATAGCGAAGCTCTACGACGAGACGACTAATCGCAACCCAGACCTCGCTACGCCTCTTCACCTTTTTGAGTGGGATTCGGCAGACCCGCTTGCTGACGTTTTCCTGGCAACTTATGGGGGTGTCCCGTCGCCCGATGTGACAGGCGCCGACTATCTCGGGTTAGCGAGAACGTATCTTCTGGGGCAACGGAATATCATCCCTCTAGAAGGGGAGTTGCCAATATTCGACCCGGCCGCGATGACGCTAGCATCACTGAACCGAGCCTACATCGAGCAGCACTATGTGGTGCGAAACACTTGGGACAATCCCGGATTCTACGTTGGGCGCACCGATAATTTCGATGACATTCTGACATTTTGGAACCTTAGAGCGTGCGATATCCAATTATTTTTCTACGACGAGAGACACGCACCAAGGTTTGAAAAGTTCCGCCAGTTTTGGGACGGCGAGTGTCGCCGGATGCCTAAAGCAGGTCCCAACGAAGTGCACCCCACCTTGTGGCACCGCCGCGATCTTCCTCTGGAAGATCGCACGCGGTTTGGAGAGAACCTAGCGGTGTGCGCGATCGACGAGCATCTATGGAACGGGCTCAACATTCAGGCCCCAATGATGTACTTCGGCGAAAGCTCCTCCCTTGCATCCCTCGGAGAGTCGTCGGGGAAAACGACCGTGTCGTTCGCAATCATGGACAGGCCTTTCTCGAAGCACTTCTCACTAGACCAGCAGCACTACGTTCTTTCTCTAGATCCCGGCATCGGTTTGTTTGGGAACGAACAGGCTACCTTCCATCTACCATTCCTACCGGCGCTCAATGAGTTCTACGGGCGGAATTGTCATTTCGACCGGCGCTCTGCCCGTGCCGAACCAGAGAGCCTAGGCCTCGTTGCGAAGGCAGGGGACAGTGACTTGTCATTGCGCGCGGTCGAGGTGTCTCAGCTGATCGCCGAGATCTTCGCGACCGCGGGAATTGAGGCCAAACCGAGCGATGCGGGCAAGGTCGTATCGGCTCTTATCCGGCAGATGGGTGGGCTCGACGACTGTCGGGCCTTCAAGATCGAAGGGGTTCGCCGACTCATCGAAAACCATCGGCCCGACCAGTCCTTTAGCCGCAGCGCAGCGATGCAAACGATTTTTGGCCAAGGGACTTGCCGCCTGCTTTCTGAATATCAACAGCTCTACATTGAGCCGCGCCGCTTGGGCGCGCCGCTAACAAATGACGCGGTACTCAAACAACTGCTTGAGAAGGGCGTCTTCCGGCCTGGACTGGAGTTTGACTGCCCTAATTGTAGACTTTCATTCTGGATATCTTTAGACGACGCAAAAAGTTCGTTAGAATGCCAATATTGCGGCCACCGCTTCGGCGCCTCCAGCCAGTTGCGCGACAAGAATTGGGCATTTCGCCGGTCTGGCCTGTTTGGTCGGAACGACCATCAGGCAGGAGGCATCCCAGTTGCGCTGACCCTACAGCAGCTTGTCAAGCTCAACAGCTTTGGGCATCCCATATACGCCACCGGCATGACGTTGCGTCCAGCGGGCGCCGCCATTCGTCCTTGTGAAACGGACTTTGTAGTGGTCGCTCGCCGAAGTCGGACTCGCCGAATTCAAATCGTCATTGGCGAAACGAAAACTCGTCACCCCATCACCGCCGACGACGTGCGCAATCTCACAGCAGTCGCTGAGGCTTTTTCTACTGACACTTTCGACCTCTACATTGCATTTTCGCGGCTGACGCCGTTTGAAGATGAGGAAGTGGACCTCATCCGGACCGTAAATAATGGGCATAGGCTGCGCGCCATCATGCTCACCGCACGCGAACTTGAGCCCTACTTCCTCTACGAGCGTACAGCTCAAGAATTCGATATCGAGCAGATAGCCGTATCTTTCGACGACATGGCTCGGGTGACGGATCGCGTCTTCTTCCAGAACATTCGTCGACAGCCTCGCGAAGGAAACGTTGAGGGCCATCATGACTAAGCCGTCGTTTACGGACGACGAATTCGAAGCGATCGCCGGCACACACTGAGAGACACAATGGACGGGCTGACCAATCCCGAAATTGGTCAATTCTTCGCGCGACGCCGTATGCCGATCCCGGTTCCATGGCGCAGCGGTAGCGCGTCCGGCTCATAACCGGAAGGGCGCCAGTTCAATCCTGGCCCCCGCAACCATCTTCGCTCCGCCGATTCGTCCCGGCGTCGAGCGTACAGGGGCGGTCCCTCGCAACAGGGGCCGCCCCTTCGTTTTTCGCGCCTCGGCGCGCCCGAGTTCGACGCGAAAGCGGGGTCGAGAACGTCACCTGCCCCACGGCGAAAGCCTCCAGTAAGGGCCGGCTACGCCCACCAGCGAAAGCGGATGGTGGCAACGTTGCAAAGCCGGTGCTCCAGGCCGGGAGACGTCCCGCCCTGGGCGAAGCGTCGAAACCCATCGGCGGCACACCAGCCGCCCCGCCCCCCAGATTTCCCGAGGTAGCGCGCCCGCCGCGCCCGGCCGTTGCCGCCCTTCGGCACTCCTTGCAGGACGAACCCCCACCCTGAGGTATGGAGATGTCAAACGACGTTTTGACGTTCGGCGCCGGCCGGCGCCCGGGCGAACCCCTGACCATGTCATCTCATGAGATTGCCAGAATTCTCAAGAGCCGTCATGACACGGTCAAGCTGTCCATTGAACGGCTCGCAAAGCGTTGCGTTTTCGAACTTCCGCCATCGACGGAAGTTAAAAACCACCTGGGCCAGACCGTCGAGATTTACCACCTCGACAAGCGCTCTTCGCTCATCGTCGTCGCCCAGCTCTCCCCGGAGTTCACCGCCCAGGTGGTGGACCGCTGGCAGCAGCTTGAGGCCGAGGTGGCCGCTGGCCGTCCGGTCCTCCCGGACTTCACCGACCCCGTGATGGCGGCCCGGGCCTGGGCGGATGAGGTCGAGGCCAAGACGATCGCGCGGCAGCGCGCGGCCGCGCTGGAGGCCAAGGTCAAGGAGCAAAGCGTCAAGGTCGCGGCCCTGGACCGCATCGCCACCGCGAACGGCAGCACGTGCATCTCGACGTCGGCCAAGACGCTCCAGATGAAGCCCAGCGAGCTGTTCACCTACATGCGCAACCACGGGTGGATTTTCCGGCGCGGCGGAAATGGGCGCTATGTGGCCCATCAGCCCCGGATCAATGCCGGCTACCTGGAGCACAAGGTCGAGGTGATCCCGGGCAAGGACGGGGATGAGCACACATTCGAGCAGGTGCGGGTGACGCCGCGCGGGCTCACGGTGCTCGCGCGCCTCTTGGGCAAGCCGACCCAGGGCAGCCTGCTCTGATGTGACAGGCGGCCGCCCGCCGCGCCGCGGCACCTTGCAGGACGAACCCCTACCCCTGAGGTCTGATGATGCTGAACGACGTGTTGCCGCCCGGCGGCGCGCGGGGCGGCCGCGCGCCCCTGGTCTACGACGGGGTCGAAATCCACGACCGCGGCGAGATGCTGTGCCTGACCGATATGTGGAAGGCGCAGGGCTCCGATCCAGCGCGGAATGTGGCGGAGTGGCTCCGATCCGCTGATGCCAAGAGATTCATCGAGGTCTTGGCTGAAGCCCATAACATGGGAATTTCCCATGTTATGACGAAAAAGGGAAAGAATGGAGGCACTTACGCTCACTGGCAGATTGGCCTAGCTTACGCGAAGTACCTCTCGCCCGAGTTCCATATTTGGTGCAACACCGTGGTGCGCCAATACATGGAAGGGCACATCGGGCCGCAGCGCCTCGTCCTGGACGAGGAGGCCCGCACGGTCATCGGCGGCATCGTGAAGTCCGTGCTCCACGCCCAGCTCACCAGCGTGATCCCGGCCATGGTCGAGGGCGCGATGCTGGAGGGCGGGCACGTGGTCTCGACGGACTACAAGCCGGCCTTGCAGGTGCTCATCGACAAGAAGGTGCCGGCGCGCAAGCGGCGGGCATTCTCCCAGAAGGTGTCGGCCCGCCTGCGGCGGTTCGCCCTGGAGACCGACAAGCCCCCGCGCCTGAGCCGCGAGACCAACCGCTACCTGTTCCACGTGGACACGATCCGGGACTGGCTGGCGCATGAGGGCAACGCGCTGATCGCCGCGCACGTCGCCGCGCAGGCCGGGCAGGGCGTGCTGCCCTTCAAGAAGCGATAGCGGCACCGGCCCGGCGAGGATTCGTGATGCAGGTTTTCAAGCGAGACCCCGCGACGCGGGAGGTCCTGATCCGCATGGGCCACGACCGCGCGCTGCCGCTGTTCGGGACGCTCCTGCCGTTCATCGGCTGGAAGCTGATCTCCTGCAATCCGGCGGGCGAGTTCGAGCAGTTGGGGGACTACGAGGAGCCGCGCTTCGTGCGCCGGGCCTTCGGGTTCGGGTGGCTCGGCCACGGGTTCTATGCCTTCGCGCCGAGCAGCCCGATCTACGTGGTCCGCCAGGGATAGCGGGTCAGCAATCCAAGAGGGGCCCCGGGAGACCGGGGCCCCGCTACCCGGCCCGCCTCAGTCCTGGGCGGATGCCGCCGAACGACCGCACGTGTCACCCTCAAGGGGGCGTGCGCCGTGGGCGGATTGGACGGCCCCTTGGGCAAGGGCACCTTTTGGCGGCTCTACCTGCCGGCGTCCCGGATGGCGTGGATGTAGTCATCGACCGACGCCCGGAAGGCGGCCTCGACAGTCTCCACGGTCGCGCCATGGAATCCCACGATGTCCGAGATGTCCGTGAGGTGCCCCACAAGGGCCTCGTCTTCCGCGCTGAAGACGGCCACTCCATGGAAGCCGCGATACGGGCCGAGGGGCAGGCTTGGAGCGGCGGTGTCCAACGTCGCGTCTCCCCGCTTCCAGGCCAGAGCCTCCCGGAGGCTTTCCAGGAGGGCGGTGCCGAACTTCGTCCGCTTGGCCATTGGCGCCTCCTTGCGGCTCCTGCGCTACAGCCCCGCGGCCTTGCGCAGCGTGGAGTTGATGCGCGCCTGCCACCCTGGTCCTGCGGACCTGTAATGCTCCAGCACATCAGGATCGAGGCGCAGGCTGGTGAGCCGCTTGGCCCCGGCCGCGATGGTTTTCGGTCCGCGCTTCCTGGGGGAGCCGGCCAGCGCCGCGGCAGTCTCCGACATCGCCTTGAAGGCCGCCATGTCGGCCTCATTGAGCGGCGGGTTATCGGGATCACGTCCCGCGGCCTCCGTGATGGCGGCATCCTCCTCGGCCGAGATGAGGGCCCGTGAGGCGCGGGCTCTGGCGCGCGCCTTCGCGCGGGGGTCAGAAACGCTCATAGAAAGTCACCTCTCGGATGTTGGCCTTGCGCAAGCTGATGACCCTGATCTTCACGCCGCGGCGGGTGAACACCATGACGTGCATGCGTGATCCAATGAACCCGAGCGCGGTGCACCTCACCTCCCCGTAGGGGTGGCGGGCGTCGATGCGCTCAATTGCCGTGTCCCATTCGAAACGGCGGGAGGCGGTCATCGGGACCTTGTGGAGGGAGAGGTTGCGCGCCGCCTTGGTGGGGTTCCACTCGTAGAAGCCACGCATTCCCACTTCCTTGGTCGCCCATATGAAATTTGTAGCTACAGATTTCATCGGCGTCAAGAAATGTGTAGCTACAAATTTATCTGATAGACCTGGATGCGCCCCGATGGGGCGCATCGAACCCACCGGGATCGGAGACGTTTTGGAACCCGGAAATTCCTGGCTCAAATCGAATGAGCCTCGCCATGAGCTGCCTGGAGATTGCCGAGCTGACGGGGAGGCAGCATGACCACGTTCTCGCTGACATCCGTAAGATGTTGGTTGAACTTGAAAAAACATCTCCCGAATTTTCGGGGAATGTCCCGGACAGCTACAGCCTACCCCGTTTCGTCTTCAACCTCCCCAAGCGCCAGACGATGATCCTCGTCGCCGGCTACAGAGCCCAAGAGAGCTACCTACGCTGACGTCAAGAAGCCTACCGCGCGAGCCCGCCGGGCGATAGGCGCGCCACGGTGGCGCGCAAGGCAGCGCTGAGACGACGATGCACGGGGTTGGGGCCTGAGCGAGCCCCTGACCATGTCGAGCCGAGAGATCGCGGAGCTTCTCAATCCGGCAAACCCGCGCCATGACAGCGTCAAGCGCACCATTGAACGCCTTGCGTATAAAGGCGTTTTTGATGTCCCACCGATGGTGGAACATCAAATCGAGACCTCCCACGGCCGAAAGCACGATGTCCAGGTGTTCCTCCTCGACAAGCGCTCGTCGCTGATCGTCGTGGCCCAGCTCTCACCGGAATTCACCATCAACCTCGTGGAGATCGAGGGATTTAGAACGGCGCGGCGCCATACCGCGCCGTTCGCTTCCGGGAATGACCTCAAACGACGTCATCGAGGTCCACCCGCAGGGCGGTGGCGATCTTGCGCAGCATCTCGACGCTGCCGGTGCGCACGCCCTTCTCGATCTGCGAGAGGGTCGCGGGCGCGGTCCCGGCGGCCTCGGCCAACTGCTTGCCGGTCAGGCCGCGGTGCTCGCGCCAGACCCGCACCTTATTCTCGCCGTCGATGATGCGGCCCACCATGGTGGCGGGGAGGAACTCCTCCTCGCCGGCCGCGAACTTCTCGCGGAAGCGGCGGATGGCCTCGACGTCAGCGGCGTCCTCGGCCGCCTCCAGGATGGCCTTGAACTCATCCTCCGGGATGACCACGAGGCGCTCGCCCTTGGGCGTCACGATGATCTGGGCGGGCATGGCTTCGTCCTCTTCGCGCACGGACCCGCCCCCCTACCAAATTGTGAGCCGGACTGCCATCATGGGGGCGCTCCGCGGCGGCCCGGAACCCGCCACCCCAACGCGCCCGATCGAGTTAGGGTGATTGTTGGGGTCACATGGCACAAATCTGATTTTCAACATTAAATATCAATTGTTTGGGCGAAAAATTATACACCCTCTCTCTCCGCCAGCTCTCAACGCAACATATTGATCTGGAAGCGCTTTCTTGTAGGCGGACAATCCCGCCCTTGCCCCCACCTCGATCAGTTTCTTGCCCTTGGAGGAGCTCTGTCAGCCCCGATGGGCAGCCGTAGAGCATGGCCGTGCGCCTTTCCCAGCGCCGACGTCATGAGAGGGGATGCCTTGCTCTCACGAACCGTGATCGCCTGGAGATGCACCCCATCGTCTCGCGGCGCGTCCGGCGTGGTCACATAGAGGAGCCGCCGCGCCGCGGGCTGGGGTTCGGCCTTGAATCTCGGCCGAGCGTAGTCGAAGCCTTTCAGCGGGATGCCGTGTACCACGCGATATTTCCCAAGGTTCGCGTCGGTGGCCGTCCATGCCTCGTGGTGCGCCCTTCAAGGAGGTTTGTGCCGCCGCTGCTGGTGCCCCGCTGTCCGTGCCCCACTGCTGCCCGTGGCCCGTGAGCACGCGCCCGCCGGCATCAATGAGGATGGGGTCGGTGAAGCCGTAGGACGGCTTCTTCCGGGTGGCGCGCGTGCGCCGTGCGGGCGAAGGCGCAGGCAGTGCCCCCAGGCAGTGCCCGTACGGGCCGGTGATGGGCGTCGCGCCCGCATCCCTCTCTCGGGCAAGCGGCTGCGGGCGGGCCGGCGCACCCCGGCCGCACCGCTCCTCTCGCGTCACCGGATGCCGCCGGTCCTGCAATCCCGGGCGGCCGAAGCCGCCGGGAGCGCGATATGCTCCGATGCGCTGGCCCCGGCCACCGCTCAGGCCGCTGCCTCCGCTGCCATCTGCGCCATCCGCTCACCGATGGCGAGGGCGCTGGTCAGGCCGGGGGATTCGATGCCGAACAGGTTGATCAGCCCCGCGACGCCATGCGCCGCCGGCCCCTCGATCACGAAATCCGGGCCGCCGCCACCGGGCCAGCCGGCCGTCCAGTCGATCTTGGGCCGGATGCCCGCATAGGCGGGGGCGAGATCCTCCGCGTCCACCTGCGGCCAGTAGCGCCGGATCGAGCCGAGCATGGCCGCCTTGCGCGCCGGGTCGACCGCATAATCGCGCGCCTCCACCCATTCCACGTCCGGCCCGAAACGGGCCTGCCCGCCGAGATCGAGAGTGAGGTGAGTGCCGAGCCCGCCCGGCTCCGGCACCGGGTAGATGAGGTGGCGGAACGGCACGCGCCGCGCGCAGCTGAAGTAGTTGCCCTTGGCGAGGCGCTCCTGCGGCACGCGGTCGGCCGGCATGCCCGCCACCGAGCGCGCAAGGGCCGGCGCATCGAGCCCGGCGGCGTTCACCAGCAGCCGGCAGCGGAGCGCGAGCGGCGCCTCCCCGCCCGCCTCCACCCGCAGGCCGCCCACCTCCGGCGCGGCGCGAAGCACGGGCGCATGAAGCGCCAGCATGCCGCCGGCATCCTCCATCTCCCCCAGCAGCGCGCGCATGAGGCCGTGGGAATCGACGATGCCCGTGGAGGGCGAGAGCAGGGCGGCGTGGGCCACCAGTTCCGGCTCCAGCGCCCGCGTCTCGGCGGCGTTGAGCAGCCGCAGGTCGTCGACGCCATTGGCCGCGCCGCGGGCCTTCAGCATTTCCAGATGCGCCACCTCGTCCGGCGTGGCGGCGACGATGAGCTTGCCCGGCCGCGCGTGGCCGACGCCGTGGCTGGCGCAGAAGGCGTAGAGCGCACGGCGTCCGCGCACGCACAGCCCGGCCTTCAGGCTGCCCGGCTCGTAATAGATGCCGGCGTGGATCACCTCCGAGCTGCGCGACGAGATGCCGGTGCCGATGGCGCCTGCCGCCTCCAGCACCAGAACCTCGCGCCCCGACCGGGCGAGCGCGCGGGCGATGGCGAGCCCCACGACGCCGGCGCCCGCGACGATGCACTCCACCTCTTCCATAGACTGCCCGCGGCTGCGGCCCTGCCGTTTCCGCGCCGGCGGGGCGGCGGGCCGTGGCCCATTGTCGTCATCCACTGCCGCGCCTGTCGAGCCCGTCCGCGGGGTCTGGCGCGGCGCCCGTGTCATTTGCCAAGATGCGCGCCGTGCGCCGGGGGCGGCACGGAGGCCGTGGCCGATGGCGAGGGAGAACAGGTGCTGTACGACGACGCATTCCTCGGCCGCCACGAGGCGCTGGTGCGCGCGGCGCTGCCGCGCTGGGGCGTGGCGCCCGATGCGCAGGTGAGCCTCCTCGCCATCTCGGAGAACGCGACGTTCCGGGTGCGCTGGGGCGACGCCGGCGACCTCGTGTTCCGCCTCTACCGGCCGGGCTACCACACGCGGCAGGAGATCGCCTCCGAGCTGGCATGGATCGCCGCCCTGCGGGCCGGGCAGGTAGTCACCACCCCCCGGCCGGTGCCGCTGCGCGACGGCAGCGCATTCGCGGTGCTCGACGATGGCGGCGCGCCGCGCCATGTGGCGGCGTTCGCCTTCATGCCGGGCGAGGAGCCGGTGGCGGGCGCAGATCTCCCCCGCTGGTTCCGCGCGCTGGGCGCCACCCATGCGCGCCTGCACGAGCATGCGCGGCGGTGGCGGCGGCCGGAGGGCTTCACCCGCAAGGTATGGAATTTCAAGACGACCCTCGGCGCCGCGCCGCTGTGGGGCGATTTCCGCGCCAGCCTCGGGCTGGATGCGGCCGGGCGAGGACTGCTGGAGCGGGCGGCGGGGCTGCTGGAGCAACGGCTCGCGCCGCTCCAGCAGCCGGACAGCTTCGGGCTGATCCATGCGGACCTGCGCCTCGCCAACCTGCTGGTGGAGGGCGAGCAGCTTGCGCTGATCGATTTCGACGACTGCGGCTTCTCCTGGTTCCTCTACGATTTCGCCGCCGCCGTCTCGTTCCTGGAGCACGAGCCCTATGTGCCGGAGCTGCAGGCCGCATGGCTGGGAGGCTATGCCGCGCAGGCGCGGGCGGACGGAATTGCCGCCCTGCCGCCGGATGCCGAGGCGCAGCTGGAGCTGCTGGTGATGCTGAGGCGCATCCTGCTCACCGCCTGGGTGGCCTCCCATGCCGAGACGCCGACGGCGCAGGCCATGGGCGTGCCGTACACGCAGGGCACGCTGGCGCTGGCGGAGCGCTTCCTCCTGCGCCACGGATAGCGCTCAGCGGTTGGCGCGGGCCGCCATGGTGCGGATGGCCCGGTGCAGCAGCACCCGGATGGCGGTCGCCGAGACACCGGAATCGGCCGACGCCTCCGCCACCGAGCGCCCCTCGATCTTCACCCGGCGGACGATCTCGCGCGAGCGCTCGGGCAAATGGGCGAGCAGGCGCTCGATATCGAGCCGGGCCTCGGTGGCGTCCTCCGCGGCGTCGCCGGCCACCGCCTCCGCATCCGTCAGGGAGAGGGCGGCGCGGGTCTTGCTGGCGCGCAGGTGATCGATGAGCCGGTAGCGGGCGATGGCGTAGAGCCAGGGGGCGAAGGGGCGGGCCGGATCATAGGTGGCGCGGCGCTCGTGAATGGCGATGAGCGTGTCCTGCACCAGATCTTCCACGGCGGCATCGCGCCCCATCCGGCGGGCGAAATACGCGCGCAACAGCACGGCAAGCGCCCGCAGGAGGGCGTGATAGGCCCCCGTGTCGCCGGCCTGCGCGGCGATCATCAGGGTGTCGAGCTCGCGGTTCGCTTCCGGCACGGCCCTGCTCCGGGTGAGGCCAGCGCCCCGAAACCGGGCGATGCGCGTCGGCCGGGACGGAAATGGATTCTAGAACGATTGACACAAAACTCAAGAGGCGGCCTCACCACCTGAGCGCGCGCGGCCCCAAAAGCGCGCCGATGAGACCGGCGAGGGCGATTCCCGCCCCGTACCACAGGACGACGAAGGGCAGTGCCGTCTCATTGCAGGCGATCGCGTAAATGGCCGCCGAGACGCCGCCGGCAAGGATGCCGACAGCCGCGCCAGCCAGGCGCAGGCGGGTGGGGGCCATGCGCCGCATGGCCATGAAGCCGCCGGCCATGACCGGCAGGGAGAACAGCACCACCAGCGCCGTGCAGTGATCAAGCGTGTGGCCCAGCAGCAGCGCGCGCAGCTCGCTCCCGCGGGCGGTGAGGAGCTCGGCGGCGGCGAGCAGGGCCATGACAGCGAGGGCCAGCGCGCCCAGCAGCGGCCCGCGGCCCACCGGCGCCGCCGGGCGGCCGAGCCGGTCCGCGGCCATCAGCCCCGCCAGCGCCAGCGCCAGCGGGAAGGCGAGCTTCACCCAGAAGGAATAGCCTTGGAGCGCATGCGCCATGTCCGGCCGCACGCCGAGCAGCACAAGCATGAGCGCGGCGGAGCATGCGGCACCGATGCCGGTGGCGGCGAGCAGGGCGCGCAGGGGTGCCGCGGGCGGCGCCGCGGGCAGTCCGTCCACCAGGCTGTCGATCAGGGCATCCGTGGATTGGCCCTGGCGAGCCGCGAGCCGCGCACCGTCACGCATCGCGCGTCCGTCTCCTCTGCTGCCGTTCTCTCGCCCGCTTCGGGGTGCTTGGCGCGATCATTCCTCCGCAATCCGCCGAACGCAAGGAAAGCGCCGGCCCTCACGAGCACTTGAGCGCGGCGCGCTGGCGATGGCTGCGCACCTTGTGGCGGTTGCCGCAGGCGGCCATGGAGCACCAGCGGCGGGTGCCGTTGCGGGCGGTGTCGTAGAACACGAGGGTGCACTCGGGATTGTCGCAGTGGCGCAGCCGGGCCGGATCGTAGCGCTCGGCGAACGCGGCGAAATCGGTGGCGATGGTCACCAGCGGATCGCTCGCGCGCAGCTGCGCCGTCTCCACCACCAGCCGCCCGTCCTGCGCCACGGCGAGCCGCGGATGGGCCGCCGCGCGGGCGAGATAGGCATTCACCCGGTTGATGTCGCGTTGATCGGGCGGCGCGCCGGTGCGCAGCGCCTCGAACAGCGCGCGCAGCGCCTCGCGCAGCGCCACCGCCTCGCCCCGCAGCGCCTCGCGCGCGGCGGCCACGCCGGCCGGCGCCGGCAGGTCGGCCGCAGCCAGCCAACGGCTCCACAGCGCATCGGTGCCGATCTGGTCGCCGAGCGCGGCCGAGACGGAGTTCACGAGGTCGATCCAGAGCCGGCCGCCCAGAAAGGGCATGCCATCGCGGAAATCGGTCTGGCCCTCGCTGTCCTGGGTGGTCACCTCTGCCTCGCTTTCCCGGTCCGGTCCGGGACCCGCCCGCTGCTGCCGCCACGCGTCGAAGGCGGTGCCTTCCGTAACCGGAAACATAGGCTTTCAGCGGCGAGGCGCAACAGGGGTGAGAATAACCGATAAAAAATCACTTGAACGGTTCCGGGCGACGATGTAACCGATATTTCATTCCAAACAGGTTACAGAGGTCTCCATGTCCACGCTTTCCCGTACCGACGATCGCTCCGGCGCCATCGCCTATCGCACCGCCACTGTCCGCGGCCTCGACATCTTCTTCCGTGACGCGGGCCCCGCCGACGCCCCCGCGATCGTGCTGCTGCACGGCTTTCCCTCCTCGTCCCACATGTTCCGGAATCTCATTCCGATGCTCGCCGGCCGGTTCCGTGTGATCGCGCCGGACTATCCGGGCTTCGGCTTCTCCAGCGCGCCGGCGCCGGACGCGTTCGCCTACAGCTTCGACGCCCTCGCCGACGTGGTGGAAGGCCTGCTGGATCAGCTGGGCGTGCGCCGCTATGCGCTGTACATGCAGGATTACGGCGGCCCGGTGGGCTTCCGCCTGGCGCTGCGCCATCCCGAGCGGGTCACCGGCCTCGTGGTGCAGAACGCGGTCGTCAACCTCGAGGGCTGGCAGCCCGGCCCGCCGGCGGCGTTCGCCCCGTTCTGGACCGCGCGCAATGCCGAGACGGAGACGCCGGTGCGTGGCTTCCTCGCCGCCGAGACCACGCGCTTCCAGTATGAGCACGGCGCCGGCGACCGCCTCGGCCGGGTGAGCCCCGACACCTGGCGCCACGACCAGTCCGGGCTCGACCGCCCCGGCAACGACGCCATTCAGCTGGAGCTGCTCTACCGCTACCAGGACAATGTCGGCGCCTACCCCGCCTGGCAGGACTACCTGAAGGCGCAGCAGCCGCCGGTACTGGTGGTGTGGGGCGACAACGACCCGTTCTTCACCCTGGCCGGCCGCGACCTGTTCCGCACGCTCGTCCCCTCCGCCGAGGTGCATGGCTATGACGCCGGCCACTTCGCGCTGGAGACCCACGCCGGCGAGATCGGCGCGGCGGTGGCGGCGTTCCTCTCCCGCCTCCCGGCCTGAGCCGGCGGCGCCGCGCCCTGACCGGCGCGGCGCCATCCCTCACCAGCGCAGCAGGCGCGGCCCCGCCAGCCACCCCGCGAAGGTGGCGATGCCGATGCCGGCGGCGTACCAGACGCCCAGATAGGCGGGCGTGTCGTTCATGCAGTAGGCGGCGTAGCCGAGCGCGCCGATGCCGCCGGACACCAGACCGAGCAGCGCCCCGCAATAGGGCAGCTCGGTGGGCACGGCCTCGCGCAGCGCGATGGTGATGAGCGCGAGCGGCAGCAGCGACAGCAGCGGGATCGCCACCACGCACAGCCGCCATTCATGGAACAGGATCACCTGCCCCCACGCGCCGCGCGGCATGCCGGCGAGCTGCGCCGCCGCCGCGATCCACACCAGCGCCAGAGGCAGCAGGACGAGCCGCAGCGCGTGGCGCTTCTCCTCCCCGGCGCGGGCCGCCCGCAGCAGGCCCCTGAGCCCGGTGGCGACCACCGCGAGCAGGAACATCGCCTTCATCAGGAACGCGGGGGTGGCGAGGGCGCCCGGCATGTCCGTGCGCGGCCCCAGCAGAAGCAGCACCAGCAGCATGGCGAGGACGAGCGCGCCGAGCGCCGCGCGGGCGACGAGGCGATCCTGCCGCGCCGGGTCCACCGCCTCCACGCGGGTGGAGAGGAAATCGATGAGGTCGTCGGTGTTCATGGGCGCGCCTCCGAAAGGGCCACGGCGAGCCGCTTCATGCCGCGATGGATGCCGATCTTCACGGCCGAGTCGCTGATGCCGATGCGGGCGGCGGCTTCGGCGATGCTGAGGCCTTCGAGCTTCACGTATTCGATGGGCAGCCGGAACCGGCTGGGCAGCGTCTCCAGCGCGCGGTGCAGCTCGCGCGCCGTGTCCACCGGCTGGAACGGATCGTCGGCGGCGAGGTCGTCCACCTCGTCGATATGGATCTCGCGCCGGGTGCGCGCGCTCGCCCGCAGGTGGTCGATGAGCTTGTAGCGGGCGATGCCGAAGGTCCACGCCAGCACCGGGGCGCTGCCGTCGTAGGTGTGCCGGCGCGTGTGGATCGCGAGCAGCGTGTCCTGCACCAGGTCCTCCGCGTCGGCGGCGGGCGCGCCGGTGCGGCGCAGCTGGCCGTGGAAATAGCGGCGCAGCCGCACCGCGAGGTGCCGCAGCAGCGCGCGATGCGCCTCGGCATCGCCCGCCTGCCCGCGGCTCATGAGATGTTCAAGATCGGCTTCGGGTTCTGGCATCGAACTCCCCCTGTCGCCGCAGGTTCGGATCGCGCGCGGGGGGTGTTACGGGCTGTCGGATCACGAGGACGCGAGGTTGGCTCCCCGCGGTGCGGATGAAGTCCTTCGTGCGCGGTTCAAAATCTGTTGATTGACGAATGATGTCGAACTGTAACCAATCGTGCTGCGACTGCGAAATACCAGGTATCGAAGGTTCGATATCGGAGATTACATCATGCGTAAGACTGTGTTCTTCATCGCCCTCGCCAGCGCTGTCCTGACCCTGCCGGGCATCAGCCTCGCCGACGAGACCGAGACCGCGGTGAACCGCGAAACCCAGCGTGTCGCCCGCGGCGAGATTTCCGCGCCCCTGCATGCGCCGGCCGCCATCGGCTATGCGAATGCGGGCCATGGCGCGGGCCATTTCCAGGGCGCGGGCCGTCCGGAAGGCGTGTCGGAAGCGGACGCTGCGCTGTTCGCTCTCGGGGATCGCGGCCTCGGCAACAACTGAGCCGGCCGCAGCCCGGGTCGCGGGGGGCGCCCTACCCCCCGGCCCGGGCGCCGACGGCGGCGTCCGCGCCGCTCCGGCCTGTTGAAAAGGGGCCGCATACGCCCGCAGTCCTGTCAGCCGTTGCCGCGCGCCCCTCCCGGCCGCGGCTGCGGCACGTCTTGATTCCCCCTGCATGGCAAGGCAGGCGGTAGCGCTCCCCTCACACGCTTTCCCGATCGCGCAGTCAGGCGTCGCTGATCGCATCGGATCTGCCTGTCGGGAGCACGCCGGAGTGTCTCCGGGTGAAGTCGTTTCCGGCGCGTGTGAAGAAGAGGCGAGACGACAAGCCGTAGAATATTCTCCCGTGAGCCTTGATGAGCAGAAAAACTCTAGCGCGCCCGGTAGAGCCGCCAGCGTCCGGGGACCTCGTCGCGGAGACGGTAGAGCGGGCTCTGCGCGAAGGGATCGGCGGCGAAGGCGCCATCCTCGGCCGTCACCAGCACCGCGCCGCAGCCCAGCGGGCCGTGCATCCGTTCGAGGTCGCCCGCCGCCGGCCTGCCCGCGAACACCCGCTCGAACAGGTCCGCCACGTCGTTGCGCGCCTCCGGCGTCAGCGGAGCGAAGGCGAGCGCCAGCTCGCGTCCGGCAAAGCATGAGCGTCCGCGCGCCAGAAGCGCCCACGACAGGTTGATGGGCCAGGACGCGAGATGCGCCAGCCGGTCCGGGTTGGCGGCAAGCCGGGTCTCCGGCGGCAGCGCGCCGCGCACCCGCGCCCACATCTGCGGATCATTGCGGAAGGCGGCGCCATCGGGCCCGGCCAGCCCGCCGATATTGCGGGTGGCGAGGGCGGCCGTGTCGGGCACGCCCGCCGCGAACGCCAGCATCAGCGCCACGGCCGCAGCGGGATGCCTGCGGCCGAGCGCCTGCGCCAGCGCGCCGCCGGCGCAGGCGGACAGCACCAGCACCGCCGGCAACACCGCGCGCCAGCCGAGATCGTTGTTGTCGCCCGCCGTGCTGACCAGCAGGGCGCCGACGCCGAGCGACACGGCCGCCAGCATGGCGAGCGCCCCGACCATGGCGTTGGCACCCCGCGCGCGCAGCAGGGCGGCGAGGCCCGCAAGGCCGGCGGTGAGCGCGAGGGGGAATTCCACCGGCAGCAGCACCAGCCAGTAGGCCGCCGGATCCAGCAGCGCGCGCAGCGTATCCGGCACGGCCTGCCCCAGAACGGACACCGGCATGAGGCGGATCGGCACCCCGCCGCCCCGCGCCATGGCGGTGGCCGCCTGCGCGGCCAGGATGGGGAGGGAGAGGACCGCCGCGGCGAGCCCGGCGCCGGTCGCGGCGAGCAGGAAGCGCCAGCGCCCCTGCGCCGGTCCTCCGGCGATGAGCACCGCCGCCACCGGTCCCGCCGCCACCGCGAGCGTGACGCCACCTACCCACAGCGAGCTGCCGAAGGCGGATGCCACCAGCAGCGCCAGAAGCGCGGCCGATCCCGGGCCCGCGCGGCAGCGCATGCGCGCGAGCAGCAGGATGGCGAGCACGACGCTGGCCGCCGAGGCCACATGGTGCGGGCTCCAGCTGGCCTGGAACAGCAGCGGGCCGAGGCCCGAGGCCTGCTCCAGCATCCTGTCGAGCCGGGCGGGCCCGATCAGCGCCGCCATCACCGGCCGCACGCTGCCGGTCGCGGCCGCGGCGAGCGCCAGCAGCGGCGCCGCCGTGCCCGGCGACAGCCGCAGCGCGAGGCCCGCCACCAGCGCGAGGGCTGCGAAGGCGGTGAAGAAGGTGGCGGCCGCATCCGCCTCCCACCCGCTCGCGCCCGTCAGCCGCGCCAGCTGGGCGGTGCCGAAATGCCAGAGGTAATAGTAGGATACGCGCCCGGTGGAGCCCTCCGCGCCGTAGAACGGATTGGCCGGCGGGATCTGCGGCGCGCGCACCATCTCGTCCACCAGCGCGATCTTGGCGTGGTCGTAGATGGGCGTGGCGAGGTGGACCGCGCCGTCGGCCGCCGGCTTGGGCAGCAGCGCCACGGTCGGAATCAGCGCCAGCGCGGCGGCGCAGGCGAGGGCGGCAAGCGCGACGCGCCATCGCGAGGGGAAGCCCGCCGCGCGCCGGCCCGCCGATGGGTCCGTGCGTCCCATCGCCGGCCGGACCGCAGGCCACACCGCCGGCAGGCACAGGAGCGCGGCCGCCGCGAGCGCGACGCCGCCCGACAGGCCGAGCCCCACGGCGAGCGCATGGGCCAGCGTGGTCTGGCCGGCCCAGCCGAGCGCGGGCGCCACCAGCAGGCGCAGGCCCGGCTGTCGTCCGAAGGCGCGCGCCAGCACGAAGCCCGGCACCCCCCACAGGACAAGCGCGACCAGCACGCAGGCCGCGATCGGGCCGGGCGCGGCCATCATCAGCGTTCCCGGCGCGGGCGGGCCGCCGGCCTCACAGTCCGGCGAACCAGTTGAAGCCCTGCTTCTCCCAGAAGCCGCCGGGATAGGTGTTGGTCACCTCGATGGCGCGGATCCACTTGGGGTTCTTGAAGCCGAGCTTCACCGCCGTGCGCAGCCGCATGGGCGCGCCGAACGGCGCCGTCAGCGGCTCGCCGGCATAGGCGGTCGCGAGGATGGTCTGGGGATGGAGCGCGGATGCCATGTCGATGCTCTCCATGTAATCGTCGTTGCCGTAGAAGGCGATATACTTGGCCGTGAGGTCCGCGCCCACGCGCTCGAGGAACGCCCGGAGGTTCGGTCCCGACCACTGGCCGATATAGTCCCATCCCTCCACGCAGATGTGGCGGATGATGACTTCCTGCTGCGGCAGCGCGTTGATCTGCTCGAGGGTCCAGGGCCGCCGGTCCTTGACGAGGCCGGTGAGCTCCAGCTTCCAGGTGGACACGTCCACCGGCTTCACCTCGTCGATCTCGTAATAGGCGTTGAAGCGGGGCGGCTTCACCACCAGATCGCGCGAGTAGGTGGGGGCGAGCCGGGTCGGATCGAACAGCTTCGCCTGCACCCCGTCGTTGAAGTCGGAGAAGGCCTTGAGCACGCTCTGCACGGAGGGCTCGTCGGAGACCGTGCAGCCGGTGAGCAGCGACAGCGCGCCGAGGCTCAGCGAGCCTTTCAGCACCTTGCGGCGGTCGATGGCCTGCACCAGCTTGCGGTGCTCGGTGAGGATGCCGCGGTCGGGCGTGGTGACGGAGGGGCGGGCCGCCGGTCCGGGGGCGAAGGGATTGCGGAAGAACATGTTCTCTCCTCCGGTCAGTGGCTGGCGGTGGGCGCGGATTGAGGCTCCACCGCGGGCTCGGGCGGATCGACCACCGGTCCGCCGGTGAGCATGGCGCCGATGGTGCGCGGCACCAGCAGCGCAAGCGCGACATGCACCACCATGAAGCCGACGATGGCCGCCATGCCGATGAAATGCGCCAGCCGCGCCCCCTGGAACCCGCCGAACAGGTTGACGAGGCCGGAGAACTGCACCGGCTTCCAGATGGCAAGGCCCGATGCCACCTGCACCGCGATGATGGCGATGACGCCCACGTAAAGCAGCTTCTGCACCGCGTTGTAGTGGGTGAGGTCGTCGTGGCGCAGGCGGAAGGTGAGGGCGGACCTGATCTCGGCGATCACCTCGCGCGGGCGGATGGGCAGGAACAGCCGCGCGAAGCGGCCGGTGACGAGGCCGTAGCCGAGATAGGCCAGGCCGTTCAGCACCAGCACCCACATGCCGAAGAAATGCCACTGCAGGCCATGCTGGGCCCAGATGCCGAGCACGATCTCCTGCGGGAAGTGCAGGAAGCCGAAGATCGCCTCGTCATTGTAGATCTTCCAGCCGCTGCCGATCATCACCACCATCGCCGCGGCGTTGGTCCAGTGCATGATCCGGATCGGCAGTGGATGCATGCGTCGAGCGTGTATTGGCTTGCCGTTCATGTCCGCCTCCCTCCGGTTTCTGATTGAAAAGAATATTGAGAATGAAGTATTGAAATTGGGAGTAGCTGAATTAATATTTGACGCAAATGGATCTTGAGGAGAGTTTCATGTCCCGTTTCAGATCTCTTGCGATAGCGGTCGCGCTGGTGCTGCCGCTGGCCGGTCCGGCGTTCGCCGCGGGCGGCGCGCACACGCAGACGGCGCCCGCCGAGGATGACGGCCTCACCCCCGCCGAGCGCATGGAGAAGCGCTTCCCCCAGAAGGTGCGCGTGGGCGATCTGGTGGGCCTGCCGCTGCTCGATTTCGACGACCGGACGCTGGGTCGCGTCACCGCCGTGGCGCGCACTGCGGAGGGCGGCATCGTGCTGGTGGTGCCGGTGGGCGGATGGTTCGGCCATGGCGGGCGGCCGGTGGCGGTGCCGATCGAGGCGGTGGCCATCCTCGGCCGGCAGATCGCCCTGCTCGATATCGACCGGGAGGACCTGCCGGAGCAGGCCACCTGGACCGCCGGATCGGGCGCGATGGTGCCGGCGGACGAGACCATCCGCATCGCCATCACCCGCCGCTGAGGGAGGGAGGGGCATCAGCGCCCCTCCGCATCGCGGGCGAGGCGGTTCGCCGCCTCCACCGTGCCGATCTCGTCCCTGCCGAGGGCGAGCTGCCGGCCGAACGCCAGCGCCCGCGATTCCAGCGCCGCCCGCAGGTTTTCGTCGGCGATGGCCTCGAAGTCCGCCACATGGGCCAGGCCCAGGATGCGGCGGTGGATCTCGATGCCGGCAAAGCCCAGCGCGTCGCGCCAGATGGACACGAGGAGACCGGCCAGCGCCGCTTCCGCGCCCGCCATGTCGCCCTGGTCCTCGAACAGGTCGCGCCCGCCGAGAATGCCCGCGCGCTCGGTGCGCCACAGGCGGGTGAATTCGGCGCGGAACACGGTCCACACCGTTGCCGCCGCGGCGAGCAGCTCCTCCCCCTGCCGGGCGGCGCCGGCGGCATCGGCGTGGTGGCCGGAGCGAGCGAGGAAGCCCATCCACAGATGGGCGAGCAGCACGCCCACGTCGAAGCCGAACGGGCCATAGAGCGCGAACTCGGCGTCGATGACGCGGGTGTCGGCCTCGGTCGCCATGATCGAGCCGGTGTGCAGGTCGCCGTGCAGCAGGGTCTCGGCGGCGGTGGCGAAGCGGGCCTTCATCTCCAGCGCCACGCGCTTCAGGTCCCGGTCGCCGCGCACGGCGGCGGCCACGGCCTCAAGGCCCGGCGTGTGGCGGTTGAGGGGGGCGATCTTGAACGGGTCGGAGAACACCAGCTCCTCGGTGATGCCGCACAGCTCAACATTGCCGGCGAACAGCGCGAGGTCTGCCTTGCGGGCGGCGGTGGGCATGGCGAAGTCCGACCCGCGGAACAAAGTTCGCGCGAGATAGAGGCCGAGGTGGGTCCCGAGATGCGGCAGCGACCGGCCGTCCAGGATCGCGCGGCGCACCACCACGTGGGGCGTCAGGTGCTCCATGGCGATCATGGCCTGCGCCGGATCGAAGAAGATCAGCTGCGGCACGCGGCCCGGGTCGCGCGCGCCGAGGCGCCGCAGCGCCTCGTGCTCGAAGAAGGCGCGGTCGAGCGACATGGGCCAGCTCTCGCCCACGACGCGGGCATAGGGCAGCGCCTGCTTCACCACCACCGAGCCGTGCGGGCCCTCAACGATGAAGACGAGGTTGAGGTTGCCGTCGCCCACCTCGCGCACGTGCCAGTCTTGCGGCGGGCCGAGGCGGTCGGTGAGCGCCTCGCGCCCGCCGAGGCGGACCGGCAGGCTGGCGCAGTCGAGGGGGCGGTAGGCGGTGCGGTCCAGCATGAATGCCTCCTCAGGTCGCGGGGGCCTCGGCGCCAGCCCAGGCGCGGGCGAAGGCCGAGGCGAGCGCGATGGAACGGCTCGCGCCGTTGTGGTCGCCCTTCTCGAAATCGCCATCCACGCAGCCGAGCTGGTTGGTGACATGGGCGAGGCACAGCACCGGCCGGCGCCGCGCGCGGGCGAAGGCGTAGAGGGCCGCGGCCTCCATCTCCACGGCGAGCAGGCCTTCCGCCTTGCGCCGGGCGATGGCTGCCTCCGTCTCGCGGAAGGGGGCGTCGGTGGTCCAGGTGGCGCCGGTCAGCACCGGGCCGTCGCTATCGATGAAGGCGGCATGCGCCAGCCGCACCAGCTCGGGGTCGGCAGCGGCGAACGGCGCGGCGGGCAGGTAGTGGTAGCTCGTGCCCTCGTCCCGCAGCGCCCGGTCGATGAGGATGTGGAAGGAGGGCGGCGCCTGCTCGGCGATCTGGCCGGCGGAGGCCACCGACACCAGCAGCTCGCAGCCGCACACGAACGCCTGCTCCGCCACCAGCACGGCGAAGGAGGCGCCCACCGCATAGCCGACGATGCCGAAGGGGAGGCCATCCTCCTCCCACTCCCACATGTCGGTGTGGTAGCAGGCCCACACCGGGGAACGTCGCGCCGCGCGATGGGCGCGCACGAAGTCCACCATGTCCCCGTCCGGGTCGAGCAGCACCACACGGGGCACCGGCCCGGCGGACAGGCCTTTCTGGCGGCGCGCCTCGCGCATCATGTTCTCGGGCAGGAACACGGACGGGGCGCGATGATCGGCCCGGTCGATCAGCGGCAGCAGGCCGGCGGGCAGGGGCGTCGCCTCGCGGCCGGCGGGGTCATCGGGGTCCTTGAACGGCTGCAGCAGCATGGAAGGCACTCACGTCTTGGCGCCGGTGGCGGCCGGCCGGGAGGGCTGGGACGCGACCCGCAGGAAGGTGGAGACGATGCGCGTGCCGGCCGTGAACGTGCCGCGCACGGTGCCCGCGACCTTGGAGGCGCCGCCGCGGCGGCAGCGGTAGGCCACCGGCAGCTCCAGCATGGGCAGGCCGTCGCGGGCGGCGCGCATCTGCATCTCGATGTTCCAGCCGTAGGTGAGCTCGCGCATGCCGAGGCCCACCAGCGCATCGCGGCGGATGACGCGGAACGTGCACATGTCCGAGAGGGCGACCCCGTAGAGCGCGCGGATGCCGAACCCCAGCGCGTGGCCAGCGAGAACCTGGTGCCAGGCCATGCTTCCGGCCTCGCGCACGCCACGGGTGCGGGAGGCGAGCACGAGGTCGGCCCGGCCCGTCCGCACCGGCTCGATGAGCGCCGGCAGGAAGGCGGGGTCGTCGGCGCCGTCGGCGTCCATGAAGGCGAGGATGTCCGCGTCGCGCGCCGCGCTCGCCCCGGCGAGGCAGGCCCGGCCGAACCCGCGCCCGGCGGCGACCACGCTCGCCCCGGCGGCGGCGGCGATATCGCGCGTGCCGTCCGTGGACCCGCCGTCGGCGACGATCACCTCGTCCACGACGCCCGCCGGGATCTCGGCGAGGGTCGCGGCGATGGTCTCCGCCTCCTGGAGGGTCGGGATGACGAGGGCGACGCGCGGGCGCATCACAGGCTCCACCGCAGGCCGCAATTGGCGCAGGCGCCGGGCGGGCAGTCGGACAGGAGCTGCTCGCGGAAGGTGCGGTATTCCTGCCCTTCCCAGATGTCGGCGAGGCTCTGCCGGGTGGCGTCGCCCAGCGTGTAGTTCTCGTAGCCGCGCTGGGAGAAGGGCGCGATGCAGCAGGGCAGGGCGCGCCCGTTGGCGGTGAAGTACATGACCGTCCACGGCCGGCGGCACATGGACCAGGGGTTGGGGTCGTCCGCCCGCTTCAGGCTCATGCCCGGCTCGGCGGCGGCGCCGGAGGCGGAGAATATCATGCCGAGCGAGCGCGCGATCTCGGACGCCTCCTCGATCAGGCGCGCCTCGGCGCCGTCGAACTGCTCGTAGAGCGCCTGATCCGGCCGGGCGAGGCCGATGCTCTCCTGCTCGAAGAAGACGAGGCGCTGGAGATAGACCTCCCGCACGCCGAGCTGCGCGGCGACGCGGACAAAGTCCGGCAGCTCGGCGATGGTCTCCTTGAGGCCGGTGAGCCAGGCGGAGACGCGGGGATTGGTGTGGCCCTCGCGCTCCTGCAGCTCGCGGAAGGCGCGCACGTTCTTCAGGATGCGGTCGAAATAGTTCTTGCCGCGCACCGCCTTGTAGGAATGCGCGTTGGAGGCGTCGAGGGAGACGCGTAGCTCGTCGAGGCCGGCGTCGATCATCGCCCGGCCGTTCTTCTCGTTCAGCACCGTGCCGTTGGTGTTGAACAGCACGTAGGTGCCGCGATCCTTCAGGTAGCGCACCATGCGGTCGAGGTGGGGGACGAGCATCGGCTCGCCCACGCCGTGCAGCACGCACCGCTCCAGGTCGGGGATCTGGTCCACGATGGAGGTGAACAGCTCCCAGCTCATGTCGGCGGGGGGCTCCAGCTCCTCATAGGTGCGCGGACAGGTGGTGCAGAGCAGGTTGCAGCGATTGGTGGTCTCCAGATAGAGGCACACCGGCTTGCGCACCGGCACGGCGCCGCGCGCGGCCTCGGCCCGCTCGAAATAGCGTCGGGCATCGCTCTGGCGACCCGGGATGATGGCGTTCATGGCATTCGGTTCCGTGGCATCTGGGAAGGTCCGGATCAGGAGGCGCGCAGCCGGGCCGGCGGTTCGTCCGGCAGGCCGAGGCGGGCACCGAGGTCGCGGGTGTCGAGCAGCCGGCGCAAAAGGCGCTCCGCGTCGCGGGCGCGGCCGCGCGCATGGTCTCCGGTGCCGAACGGGACGCCGGCGACCAGCTCGCCGTGGAGCAGGCGCAGCGCGGCCGCGTCATCCACGTCGTACCAGGGCGGCAGGAGGTGCATCTCGAGCCCGATCTCGGCGGCGCGCTCGAGGGTCTGCGCAGCCACGCGCTCGGTGCTCCAGTCGATGTCCTCGAACAGCCGGCGGTGCGGGGTCTTCAGGCCGAGCACGTAATATCCGCCGTCGGTGGAGGGGCCGAGCACGGCGCGGTCGCCGGGTCGCGCCAGCACCTCGGCCATCTCGGCGAGCAGGGCGGGGGGCAGGGTCGGGCTGTCGGCGTTCAGCACCGCGGCCGCGGGATGGCCGAGCGCCAGGAGGTGGCCGAGCGTCGCCCTGAGGCAGGCGCCGAAGCCCGGCTGTGCCGCCTCGATGCGTCCGACGCCGGGCGGCAGCAGGGCATCGAAGAAATGCCCCGCGCCCGCAGGCCCGTAGGCGACATAAGGCGCGAGCGTGGGGCCGGCCGCGAGGATGTTGGCGACGATGTCGGCGATGAAGGCGGTGTTGAAGGCGGCGGCCTCGACCGGCTCCAGCGGCGGACACAGCCGCGTCTTGGTGCGGCCCGGCGCCGAGGCCTTGGCCATCACGGCGATGGCGCACGCAGGGACGCTTTGGGACGCGCTCATGTCTGGCGGCTCCGCATGTGGGGGTCTGATCAGGTATTCGCGGCAGGTGCCGCCGGCGTTACACACCTCACGAACGAGTGATCGACCGCGTGAGCGCCGGCTCAGCGGTGCACGGCCAGCTGCGCGCGCAGGAGCTTCACCTCGGCCTCCAGCTCGGAGATGCGGATCTCGCGCGTCTCCAGCGCCTGCCGGACCAGGGCGGCGTCCAGCTTCTGCGGAATGTGCTGGGGGCAGTTCACGTCCCAGGCGGAGACGTGGAAGAGCAGCGCCCGTTCCGGCCGGGCGCCATAGCCCTCGGGCATCAGGCGGGCGACGAGATCCGGATCGCCCTCGACCACCTGCGCGGTGCCCCAGATCTTGACCCGCCGCCGCGCGGCATAGTCGATCAGGAACAGGAAAGCGCGGGCGTTCTCGCTGAGATTGCCGATGGTGACGTATTGCCGGTTGCCGCTGTAGTCGGCGATGCCCAGCGTGCTGCCGTCCACCGCGCGGATGAAGCCGGGCGGGCCGCCGCGATGCTGCACATAGGGCTGGCCATCGGCGCTGGCGGTGGCGAGGAAGGCCGTGTCCACGGTGCCGAGGAAGGCGACGAGATCGGCCGTGACACCGGTGCGGAAGCCGCCGGCCGCCGCGATGCGCGTATGGACGGGACGGTCCGAGCGCTGCTCCTGCGCGGCCTTGACGGCGGGCGTGAAGGCGATGTCGCTGGACGGGGATGCGGACGGTGTCTGGGTCATGGCGGAGCCCTCCGGAATGGGACGGAGGCCGGCGCGAGCGGCCGGCCTCCGCACGCTCAGGCCGCCTGCGAGGCAGCCGTGCGGACCACGGGGAAATCGATCTCCGTCTCCGCCACATTGTTGAGATAGTTGGTGAAAATGTTCATGGCGACCTGCGCCACGGTCTCCACCAGCGCGCCGTCGTCGAGCCCGGCGGCGCGGGCGGCGGCGAGGTCGGCATCGCTCACATTGCCGCGCGTGGCGACCACGGTGCGGGCGAAGGCGAGGGTGGCCTCGGTGCGGGAATCAGCGGCGCGGCCGGAGCGGGCGAGGGCGATGTCCGCGTCCGACAGGCCGGCGCCACGGCCGATCAGCGAATGGGCGGAAAGGCAGTAGTCGCAACCGTTTACCTCGGCCACGGTGAGGGCGAGGCTCTCCCGGGTGCGGGCCGGCAGGGCGCCGCCGCCGAGCGCGCCGGACACGCCGATCAGGGCCTCCAGCGCTGCCGGGGACTGCGCGGCCACGCGGAACAGGTTGGGGGTGCTGCCGAAACGGGCGGCGACGGCGGCCAGCAGCTCGCCGGCCTTGCCGGTGGCGGTCGCGGTATCGACGGGGGAAATGCGGGTCATGGGGACTGTCCTTCGCTGCGCGCTGGAACGGAGCGCGATGGGGGAAGGCTAGGCCCGGTACGAATTTCGCGGAATGATGAGAGTTTGAAAGCTATCATTGCGAAATGTGAAACAAGCTTCGGAGGGTTCCGCATGGATCGGTTCGACGCCATGACGGCGTTCGTGCGCGCCATGGAGGAGGGGAGCCTCGCCCGGGCGGCGCGGCGGCTCGGCCGCTCGCCGGCGGCGGTCACCCGCGCGGTGGCGCAGCTGGAGACGCACCTGGGCACCCGGCTGCTGCATCGCTCCACCCGCGCCCTGCGCCTCACCGAGGCGGGGGAGCGCTATCTCGCCTCCTGCCGTGCCATCCTCGCCGAGCTGGCGGAGGCGGACCTGCTCGCCGCCGGGGAGCGCACCGCCCCGCGCGGGGTGCTCTCGGTGACCGCGCCGGCGGTGTTCGGCCGGCTGCATGTGGCGCCGGTGATGGAGGATCTGCTGGACGTGCATCCCGACCTCGCGGTGCGCCTGCTGCTGCTCGACCGGGTCGCGAGCCTGGTGGACGAGGGGCTCGACGCGGCGGTGCGCATCGGCCCCCTGCCGGATTCCAGCCTGGTCGCGGTGCGCGTCGGCGCGGTGCGGCGGGTGGTGTGCGCGAGCCCCGCCTATCTCGCCGCCCGCGGCCGGCCCGCCACGCCGGCGGAGCTGGCGGGACACGGGGTGATCTCCTTCTCGCAGATCACCGAGACCGACGGCTGGGCCTTTGCCGCCGGCCCGTCCGGCGGGGCGCGGCGGACGGTGCAGGTGGCGCCGCGCTTCCGGGTCAACGGCGCCGAGGCCGCCATCGCGGCGGCGGTGCGGGGCCGGGGCATCACGCGGGTGCTGTCCTATCAGGTGGAGGAGGATCTGGCGGCCGGCCGCCTCGTGCTGCTGCTGGAGGCGTACGAGGGCGCGCCCCTGCCGGTGCACGTGGTCTATCCGGCGGCGCGGCTTCCGGTGGCGCGGCTGCGGGCGTTCGTGGATGTGGCCGTGCCCCGCCTGAGGGCGCGGCTGGCGGCCCTGTCCACGGCCGACCGGGAAGCGTCCTGAGGGGCTGTCCCCGCGCGGGCAGTCATGCGTGGCTGGTGATGCGTGGGCGCCGCGCTCTGGGGCCGCAGGCCGGGTAAAGGGGGCGGCCGTGACCTCGGTCGCGCGACGGACAGACGGACCGGATCGGCAGCGGCACACAAGGCACGCCTCGCCCGGAGGCCGTCTGGCCGGGAGAGGGAGAGAGACGCCGGTGCTCGCGAGATCTGCGGGCCCCCCCCCCAACACCGACTTCCCGCGCGGGTGCCGGCTGTGATCGACGCCGTCGACGGGCATCCTTGGGATCAAGGCCCCGATGCGGCCGCCTGGGCGTATCGCGCGGCGAGCGCGCTGCCTGTCCGCCGGTGCTCGCGAGATTTGCAGGGCCCCGCCACGCCGGCGGCCGGCGTGGGCGGAAATGGCGGCCCTGTCGACGGCCGACCGGTCAGGAGCCGCGTCCTGAGAGGCCGTCACCGTGGGACGGTCATGCGTGGGCGCCGCGCTCTGGGGCGGCAGGCCGAGAACGGGGGCGTGACCTCGTTCAGGCCACGGACAGACGGGACGGATCGGCAGCGGCAGGCGAGCCCCGCCGCGCCCGCAGGTCTTCTGGCGGGCGGAGAGCATGGTCGCCGGCGCTCGCGAGAACTGCGGGACCTCGCCACACCGACGGCCGGCGCGGGCGCCGGCCGTGATCGACACCGCGAGTGCGTACCCTTGAGAGGGAGCGCGGCCCCGATGCGGCCGTCGAGGCGTCCAGCGCGGTACGGGCAGCGCATGGCCGCCGGTGCTCGCAGGATGCGGGACCCGGCCACGCCGACCTCCCGTACGGGTGCCGGCTGTGATCGACACCGCGGGTGCGCATCCTTGGGAGGGAGCGCGGCCCCGATGCGGCCGTCGAGGCGTCCAGCGCGGTACGGGCAGCGTCATGGCCGCCGGCGCTCGCGAGAACTGCGGGACCTCGCCACACCGACGGTCGGCGCGGGTGCCGGCCGTGATCGACACCGCGAGTGCGCACCCTTGAGAGGGAGCGCGGCCCCGATGCGGCCGTCGAGGCGGCGAGCGCAGTTCGGGCAGCGTCATGGCCGCCGGCGCTCGCGAGAACTGCGGGACCTCGCCACGCCGACCTCCTGTGCGGGTGCCAGCCGTGATCAACACCGCGAATGCGCATCCTTGGGAGGGAGCGCGGCCTCGATGCGGCCGCCTAGGCGTCCAGCGCGGCGAGCGCGGTGCGGAAGGCGCCTTCCAGCAGGGCGCGGTCCGGGCGGATGCGGGCGAGCACCCGGAGGCCCAGCAGCACGCCCAGCAGCATCCGGGCGGCATCGTCCGGCGACTGGCGCGCGGAGAGGGAACCGTCGGCCTGCCCCGTGGCCACCTGGCGGCGCAGGAAGGCCTCGATCTCGCCCAGCGTGGCGGCCGCGGCCTCGCGGATTTCCGGATCGTGCGGGCCCAGCTCCACGGCGGCGTTGACCACCATGCAGCCCTTCATCTGCGGATCGTCGAGGGAGCGTTCCACCACCTCGCCGAAGAAGCCGGCGATGGCGGCGCGCGGCGGCAGCCCGGCCGTCTCCAGCCGCTGGATGCGCTCGCCCACGCTGCCGCTGACATAGCGCGCGAGGGCGCGCTCATAGAGCGCGTGCTTGTCGCCGAAGGCGTTGTAGAGGCTGGCGCCGGTGAGGCCCATGCTGGCCGCGAGATCGCGCACCGAGGTGGCCTCGTAGCCGCGCTCCCAGAAGCAGCGCAGCGCCGCGTCCAGCACCTCTCCCTCGTCGAATGCCCTCGGCCGTGCCATGGTCCGCCAGTCCCTGAGCCGGCTCAGGCCCGGCGTGCGCGCCGAGCCTAGCCACAAGTTGCGCCGCCGTCACGCGCGGCCCGTCCACGCCTCAGCCCGCGCTGCGCACCGCGGTCTGTCCGAACAGGATCTTCTTGCCGGCCTCGGTCACCGTGGGCCGGCCGGAGAAGGGCTCGCCCCGCGCATAGGCCGCGACCGTGCCGGGGCGCGCCGCCACCGCCTCGAACCAGCGGCGCAGGCTGGGAAACTGGTCGATGTCCTGCTGCTGGCGCTTGTAGGGCACGATCCAGGGATAGATCGCCATGTCGGCGATGGAATACTCCGCCCCCGCCACGAACGGGCTCTGCGCCAGCCGGCGGTCGAGCACGCCGTACAGGCGGTTCGTCTCCTTCACGTAGCGCTCGGTGGCATAGGGAATGCGCTCGGGCGCGTAGAGGCTGAAATGGTGGTTCTGCCCGGCCATGGGACCAAGCCCCGCCACCTGCCAGAACAGCCATTCCAGCACGCTCTTGCGCCCGCGCAGGTCGGCCGGCAGGAATCGGCCGGTCTTCTCCGCGAGATAGAGCAGGATGGCCCCGGATTCGAACAGCGACAGCGGCGCGCCGCCGTCCGTCGGGGCGTGATCGACGATGGCCGGCATCCGGTTGTTCGGCGCGATGGCGAGAAAGTCGGGCTTGAACTGGTCGCCGGCGCTGATGTCCACCGGGATGATCTTGTAGGGGAGCCCGGTCTCCTCCAGGAACATCGTGATCTTGTGGCCGTTCGGGGTGGGCCAGTAGTACAGATCGATCATGTCAATACATTCCACGCTGTGCGGCGCCGCGAGGCCGGCGGGCGAATGCCGGAGCCGCCGCCGAAAAGAGCTTGCGAAGCCCGACTGTCCTCTCCATTCTAAATCGATCGCTCTAAAAATCAACGGGTCGCGGCACCCGTGCGGAGGTCCCCTTTGATCCGCTTCTATTTTCATCCCACGCCCAATCCCGCCAAGGTCGCCCTGTTCCTGGAGGAAGCCGGGCTGGCCTATGAGGTCGTGCCCGTGGACACCGCCAAGGGCGAGCAGCACCTGCCGGAGTTCCGGGCCATCAACCCCAATGGCAAGCTGCCGGCCATCGTCGATACCGAAGGCCCCGGCGGGGCAGCGGCGCGGGTGTTCGATTCCACCGCCATCCTCATGTATCTGCAGGAAAAGACCGGCCTGTTCGGCGCCACGCCGCAGCATCGCCCGGAGCTGCTCTCCTGGCTCATGTTCATCGCCTCCGGGCTCGGCCCGTTCGCCGGGCAGGCGGTGCATTTCCAGCATGTGGCCCCGGCGGGGCTGGACTATGCCGTGAACCGCTACCGGCGCGAGGCGGAGCGCCATTTCGCGGTGCTGGATGCCCATCTCGAAGGGCGCAGCTTCCTGGTGGGCGATGCCTATTCCATCGCCGACATGTCCGCCTGGGGCTGGCTCGATCGCGCCCCGCGCATCCTGAAGGGGGCGGAGGAGCCGCTCGCCGCCTATCCCAACATCAGGCGCTGGTACGCGGGCATCGACGCCCGGCCGGCGGCGGTGCGGGCGCGGGCGGTGGGCACCGGGCACGCCTTCAAGGCGGCGGGCGACGAGGCCTCGCGCCGCGCGCTCTATCCCTCCAACTACCCGGCCGCCGCCGCGGAGTAGGCCGCCCCGCCTCCGCTTTCGCCCCCGCCCCGCTGCGGCAGGCGGGGGCGCTCCGGCGGCCGCGCGCCGGGCGCGGCCCCGCCATGCACGGGGGGATTGCTCGCCGCACCGGCGCGGGCGTGCTAGTCTCCGCCTTCCCTGGGGTGCGCCAAAGCCGGCCCCAGCGTCTGGTCGGGTTGCCCCACCGAGCAAGGCGAGGCGGACATGCGGTTCTCACAGGGTGCCCTCAACGGGGGCACGCCAACGCCGCCGCGCGACGGCCTCGGCTGCGCGCTCGCCGCCCTGTCGTGCCAGCAGGAGCTGGCCGGCTCGGGCTTCAGCATCTACCGCAAGACCTACGGCGGCCCGCAGATGAGCCGGCTGGAGACCCCGCCCAGCGGGCGCGGCCTGCTGGTGGGGGTGGCGCTCGCGGGCGGGCACCGGCGCCGGATCTTCGAGGGCAACCGCTCCGCCCTGCATGAGTTCGCGGCGGGCAGCTGCTACGTGCGCTCCTTCTCCGAGGCCTACCGCGCGGACGCGGAGACGGAATTCGACTTCTTCCTGCTGGAGATCTCCCGCCCGGCGCTGCGCCACGCCTTCGACGAGCTGGGCCTCGCCGATGCGGAGGGGCTGAGCTTTGCCCCCGGCGCGGCCGACCCGGTGCTGGCCCATCTCGCCGGCGCGCTCGTGCCGGCCCTCGCCGCGCCGCAGCGGGTGACGCCCCTGTTCCTCGATCAGGTGGCGTGCGCCATGCAGAGCCATCTTGCCGCGCGCTACCACGGCGGCCCCCCGCGCTCCGGCGGGGGCGGCGGCGGGCTGCCACGCCGGGTATTGATGCGCGCCAAGGAGCTGCTCGACAGCCATCTCGACGGCCAGGTGCTGATCGGCGACGTGGCGGCGGCGTGCGGCCTGTCGCGCAGCGCCTTCATCCGCGGGTTCAAGACCGCCACCGGCGCCACGCCCTACCAGTGGCTGCTGGGCCGGCGGGTGGAGCGGGCCCGCGACCTGCTGCTGAATTCCAGCCTGCCGCTGGCGGACGTGGCCGCCTGCTGCGGCTTCTCCGACCAGAGCCACATGACGCGCACCTTCACCCGCCTCACCGGCGCGGCGCCGGGGGCGTGGCGGCGCGGCTGAGCCGGCGCGAACGGGTTGTGCCGGGGGCGATTGCGCGCCGCTGATCCGGGTGCCGCACCATTGTTCAAGAGGCGCGGCTTTCCGGCAAGACGGCGCTGCAGCACACACGGATAGTGCGCGCATCGCCAGCGGCTTGAGGGAGATGCGCCATGTCGGGGAGCCTGCCGGGACGCCCGCCTGCCGCCTCTGCCGCACGCCCGGGGCGGTCAGCTCGCGATGGTGTGCGGAATGGCTGCCTCCAGCCCGCTCAGCGCGCTGTCGATGGAACGGCCGCGCGCCGTCAGCGCATATTCCACATGCCGCACCTTGCCGGGGAGCTCGTGCCGGCTGACGTAGCCGCCGGCCTCCAGCTCCTTCAGCCGCGCCGACAGCACCCGCGCCGAGATCGGCCCCGGCAGCGCGCGCCGCAGCTGGCCGAACCGCAGCGGCCCGCCGCGCGACAGCGCCGCGACGATGTGGCTCATCCATTCCTGCGCGAGAAGCTTCAGGAACGGCTCGGCTTCACAGTTACCCGGATAACTATTCTTGGCTTCCACAGTGTCGGACATGGAGGTGACCGGTATCCCGCAAGTAACTAATGGCTATCAACTCGAGGCGGCGCTAGCGTCGCGCCCATTCGCACAGCTGGAGACACAGCCTTGACCAACGCCGTCGCTGCCCCCGGCGGGATGCTTCTCGCTCCTGCCGATCATACCCTCATCATGATCGACTTCCAGTCGCAGATGTCGTTCGCGACCAAGTCCATCGATGCCGTGAACCTGCGCAACAACGCAGCCCTCGTGGCCCATGCCGCCGCCGGCTTCGGCGTCTCCACCATCCTCACCACGGTGGCCGAGAAGAGCTTCTCCGGCCCCATGTTCTCCGAGATCACCGAGGCCTTCCCGGGCCAGGCGCTGCTGGATCGCACGTCCATGAACACCTGGGAGGATGCCGCCGTCATCGCCCGCGTGAACGAGATCGGCAAGAGCCGCATCGTGCTCTCCGGCCTGTGGACCAGCGTGTGCATCGTCGGCCCGGCGCTCTCGGCCATCGACCAGGGCTTCGAGGTCTACGTGATCGCCGATGCCTGCGGCGACGTGTCGGAAGAGGCGCACGAGCGCGCCATGGACCGCATGGTGCAGGCTGGCGCCCGGCCCATGACCTCGCTGCAATACCTGCTGGAGCTGCAGCGCGACTGGGCCCGCACCGGCACCTACGACATGACCACCGGCATCGCCAAGAAGTTCGGCGGCGCCTATGGCCTCGGCATCATCTACGCCAAGACCATGTTCGGCGCCTCCGAAGGCCATTGAGGGCCATGCCGGAGCCCGACGACCTCCCCGCGGCGGGTTCCGTGCCCGCCGCCGGCCAGACGCGGCGCGAGGTGCTCGCCCTCGGCGCCGGCGCGGCGCTTGCCGCCGGCCTCTTTCTCCCATTCGGGCCGCGCGCGCTCGCCGCGACCCCGTCTGCCCCTCAAGCCCATGGAATGACTGCCATGCCCAGCGTCACCACCAAGGACGGCGTCGAGATCTTCTACAAGGACTGGGGGCCGAAGACCGCCCAGCCCATCATGTTCCACCACGGCTGGCCCCTGTCGTCGGACGACTGGGACGCGCAGATGCTGTTCTTCCTCGCCAACGGCTATCGCGTCATCGCCCATGACCGGCGCGGCCACGGCCGCTCCACCCAGGTGTGGGACGGCCACGACATGGACCACTATGCCGCCGACGCCTTCGCCGTCGTCGAGCATCTGGACCTGAAGAACGCCGTGCACATCGGTCATTCCACCGGCGGCGGCGAGGTCGCGCGCTATGTGGCCAGGCACGGCCAGCCGTCCGGCCGCACCGCCAAGGCGGTGCTGGTCTCCGCCGTGCCGCCGCTGATGGTGAAGACGCCCGTCAATCCCGAGGGCCTGCCCATCGAGGTGTTCGACGGTTTCCGCGCCGCGCTCGCCGCCAATCGCGCGCAGTTCTTCGTCGATGTGCCGGCCGGCCCGTTCTACGGCTTCAACCGCCCCGGCGCGAAGGTCTTCCCGGGCGTCGTCGACAACTGGTGGCGGCAGGGCATGATGGGCGGCGCCAAGGCCCACTACGACGGCATCAAGGCCTTCTCGGAAACCGACCAGACCGACGACCTGAAGGCCATCACCGTGCCCACCCTGGTGCTGCACGGCGAGGACGACCAGATCGTGCCCATCGCCGATTCCGCGCTGAAGTCCGTCAAGCTGCTGAAGAACGGCACGCTGAAGACCTACCCGGGCTTCTCCCACGGCATGCTCACCCTCAACCACGACGTGCTGAACGCCGACCTGCTGGCCTTCATCAAGAGCTGACCGGCCGCGGGCCATGCGCCGGCCGGACGTTTCCCGGCCGCCCCCCGCACCATGGCAGGCCGATGCGCGCGGGGGCGCGCTGCGCCGCCATCGTTCCGGGTCTCTTCGGCGCCGACCGCCCGGCCGGCGCCGCGCCGTGTTCCCCGCGCCGACCGCCCGGCCGGCGCCGCACCCCGTTTCCGGCGGAGGACGCATGAAGCTCTACCTCGCCTCGCTTGCCGCCGGCCTGCTGGTCGGCATCGTCTACAGCCTCGTCCACGTCCGCTCGCCGGCGCCGCCGGTGGTGGCGCTGGTGGGGCTGTTCGGCATCCTCGTGGGCGAGCAGGTCGTGCCGGTGGCGCGGCATCTCTGGAACGGCGACGGCATCCGCGCCGCCATCGGGCTTGCCGACTGCTCCGGCCACATCCTCGGCCAGCTGCCCGGCCGCCGCGACAGCGCCGACGCCGCGCCGGCGGCCCCGGACGCGACAGGTGTCTGCGCGGTGACCCCGCCCGAGCCGCCAAACGGATCGTCGCCCGGCTCGCCCCCGCGCGCCTGACACGCCCGTCGCTCCCTTCCGCCTTGAGCCCGCCCCGACCTCAGGAGGCCAGCCGTGACCGAGACCGCACTCCCCGAAACCGCCGACCTCATCCTCTTCAACGGCAAGGTCGCCACCCTCGACCGCCAGAACCCGCAGGCCGAGGCCGTTGCGGTGCGCGAGGGGCGGGTGGTGCTGGCCGGCGAGACGCGCGAGGCGATGCGCCTCGCCGGGCCGAAGAGCGCCATCATCGACGTGGGCGGGCGCAGGGTCATTCCCGGCCTCATCGACAGCCACATGCACATCATCCGCGGCGGGCTGAACTACAACATGGAGCTGCGCTGGGACGGCGTGACCAGCCTCGCCGACGCCATGGACATGCTGCGCCGGCAGGTGGCGGCGACGCCGGCGCCGCAGTGGGTGCGCGTGGTGGGCGGCTTCACCGAGCACCAGTTCGCCGAGAAGCGCCTGCCGACCCTCGAGGAGATCAACGCCGCCGCGCCCGACACGCCGGTGTTCATCCTCCACCTCTATGACCGGGCGCTCCTGAACGCCGCCGCCCTGCGCGCCGTGGGCTATACCCGCGAGACGCCGGACCCGCCCGGCGGCGAGATCGTGCGCGATGCCGCCGGCAACCCCACCGGCCTCCTGGTGGCCAAGCCGAACGCGACCATCCTCTACGCCACGCTTGCGCGCGGCCCGAAGCTGCCGCCCGAATACCAGAAGAATTCCACCCGCCACTTCATGCGCGAGGTGAACCGGCTGGGCGTCACCTCCGTCATCGACGCGGGCGGCGGCTTCCAGAACTATCCGGACGACTATGCCATCATCGAGGAGCTGCACCGCGACGGGCAGCTCACCGTGCGCATCGCCTACAATCTCTTCACCCAGAAGCCCAAGGCGGAGCTGGCGGATTTCTCCGCCTGGTCCAAGCAGGTGAAGCCGGGGCAGGGGGACGACCTCTACCGCCACAACGGCGCTGGCGAGATGCTGGTCTATTCCGCCGCCGATTTCGAGGACTTCCAGGTGGCCCGCCCGGACATGCCGCCCAACATGGAAGGCGACCTCGAGCCGGTGATCCGGCTTTTGGCCGAAAACCGCTGGCCCTGGCGCCTGCACGCCACCTATGACGAGACCATCTCGCGCGCCCTGGACGTGTACGAGAAGGTGAACAAGGACGTGCCGTTCGACGGGCTGAACTGGTTCTTCGACCATGCGGAGACCATCTCCGAGCGCAACATCGACCGCATCGCCGCGCTCGGCGGCGGCATCGCCGTGCAGCACCGCATGGCCTATCAGGGCGAATACTTCGCCGAGCGCTACGGCTCCCGCGCGGCCGAGCGCACCCCGCCCATCCGCCGCATGCTGGAGGCCGGCGTGCCGGTGGGCGCGGGCACGGATGCGACCCGCGTCGCCTCCTACAATCCGTGGGTCTGCCTCTCCTGGCTGGTCACCGGGCGCACCGTGGGCGGGCTCGCGCTCTATCCGCCCGCCAACCGGCTGGACCGCGAGGACGCGCTCGGCCTGTGGACGCGGGCCAACACCTGGTTCTCCTCCGAGCCGGAGAAGAAGGGGCAGGTGAAGGCCGGCCAGCTCGCCGACCTTGTGGTGCTCTCGGACGATTACTTCTCCGCGCCCGAGGACCGCATCGCCGACATCACCTCGGTGCTCACCCTGCTGGGCGGCAAGGTGGTGCATGGCGCCGGCGAGTTCCGCACCCTGGCGCCGGACCTGCCTCCGGCCATGCCGGACTGGTCGCCCGTGCGCACCTTCGGCGGCTATCAGCCGCGCCGGGCCGAGGGGGAGGGCGCCCGCCGGCTCGCCTTCTCCGGCTGCGGCTGCGCCAGCGCCTGCACCGTCCACGGCCACGCCCATGCGCAGGCGTGGGCCTCCGGCCTGCCGGTGACGGACGCAGGCGCCTTCTTCGGGGCGCTGGGCTGCGCCTGCTGGGCGTTCTGAGGCATGGGAGCGGCCCTGACGGCGCTCGCCCGGCGCCTCCTCGCCCCCGCGTTCGTGCGCGGGGCGGCGCTGCTGGCGCTGACCTCCGCCTACATCGCCGGCGGCCTCGCCAAGGCGCTCGACCTGCCGGGCGCCGCCGCCGAGATGGCCCATTTCGGGCTCAAGCCCGCCACCGCCTTCGCGCTGGCGGTGATCGTGCTGGAGCTGGGCGCGCCGGTGCTGGTGCTGTCGGGCCGGCTGCGGTGGCTGGGGGCGCTCGCGCTCGCCGGCTTCACGGTGCTGGCCATGCTGCTCGCCAACCGCTTCTGGGAGATGGCGGGGGCGGAGCGCTTCGCCGCCACCAACGCCTTCTTCGAGCATCTCGGCCTCGCCGGCGCCTTCGTGCTCGTGGCGTGGCATGATCTTGCCGGCCGTGTTCCTGCCCACCGACCGGACGAGGAGGCCCCGTGAGCCACACCCACAGCCCATCCCCCGCCGGCGCGCCCGCGCCCGCCGCCCCCGCCGGCGCCTTCGCCCCTCTGCGCCGCACCACCTTCGCCGTGCTGTGGGCCGCCACCGTGCTCGGCAACACCGGCAGCTTCATGCGCGACGTGGCGAGCGCGTGGCTGGTGACGGACCTCTCCGCCTCACCTGCGGCGGTGGCCATGGTGCAGGCGGCGGCCATGCTGCCGGTGTTCCTGCTCGCCATCCCCGCCGGCGTGCTCTCCGACATCCTCGACCGGCGGCGCTTTCTCATCGTCATCCAGGCCGGACTGGCGCTGGTGAGCCTGTCGCTGCTGCTGCTGTCCTCTGCCGGCGCCATGACGGTGGCGTCGCTGGTGGCGCTCACCTTCCTCGGCGGCGTGGGGGCGGCGCTGGTGGCGCCCACCTGGCAGTCCATCGTGCCGGAGCTGGTGCCCCGCGCCGAGATGAAGAGCGCGGTGGCGCTCAACTCGCTGGGCGTCAACATCGCCCGCGCCATCGGGCCGGCGGCGGGCGGTGTGCTGCTGGCGGCGTTCGGCGCGGCGGTGACCTATGGCGCGGATGTGGCGAGCTATCTCCTCGTCATCGCCGCCCTGTGGTGGTGGCGGCGCGCCCCCGGCGCCGAGGATGCGCTCTCCGAGAGCTTCGCCGGCGCCTTCCGCGCCGGCCTGCGTTATGCCCGCTCCAGCCGCGAGCTGCATGTGGTGCTGCTGCGCGCTGCCTGCTTCTTCGCCTTCGCCAGCGCGGTCTGGGCGCTGCTGCCGCTGGTGGCGCGCGAGCTTCTGAAGGGCGACGCGGCCTATTACGGCCTCTTGCTCGGCTCGGTGGGGGCGGGCGCCATCCTCGGCGCGCTGCTGATGCCGCGCCTGCGCGGCCGGCTCGATGCGGACGGGATGGTGCTTGTGGCGGCGCTGGTGACGGCGGCGGCCACGGCGAGCCTTGCCCTTGCCCCGCCGCGTTGGGCGGCGGTGCCGATCCTGCTGGCCATGGGCGGGGCGTGGATCATCGCGCTGACGACGCTGAACGCCACCGCGCAGTCGATCCTGCCCAACTGGGTGCGGGGGCGGGCGCTGGCGGTCTATCTCACGGTGTTCAACGGCGCCATGGCGGCGGGCAGCATCACCTGGGGCATCGTCGCCCAGCAGATCGGCCTGTCCGCCGCGCTGGTGACGGCCGGGGCGGGGCTGGCGCTGGCGGGGCTGGCGCTGCACCGCATCCGCCTGCCGCAGGGGGAGGCGGACCTGACCCCCTCGCTCCACTGGCCCGAGCCGCTGCTCGCGCAGGACGTGGCGCAGGATCGCGGGCCGGTGCTGATCCTGGTGGAATACCGCGTGGCGCAGGAGGACCGGCCCGCCTTCCTCGATGCGCTCTGCCGCCTCTCGGCCGCCCGCCGCCGCGACGGCGCCTATGGCTGGGGCGTGACCGAGGATGCCGCCGATCCCGGGCTGCTGGTGGAATGGTTCCTGGTGGAATCCTGGGCCGAGCACCTGCGCCAGCACCGCCGCGTGTCCCACGCCGATGCGGATGTGCAGGCCGAGGCGCTGAAATGGCATCGCGGCGAGGGTCCGCCCCGGGTGCGCCACTGCATCGGCCTCTCCGCGCTGCCCTGAGGGCGGGGCTATTCGGGCGGGGCGGTCGAGGTCCAGCTGGTGGAGAAGATGCCGGGGTCGAGGCTGAGCTCGCCCACCAGATGCTCCACCAGCGTGTCTTCCTGCCGCGCCGAATAGACCATGGCCTCCACCTCCACCTTGCCGCTCTCCTTCAGGGCGTGGCTTTCCAGGCTGTGCAGGCGCAGCTTGTGCACGCTCATGGCCTCCAGCAGCCGGGCGCGGAAGGCGGCCTCGTCGCGCGCGGCGCAGGTGAGTTCGACGATGTAGAACCGCTCCGAGAGGTCGTCGGCGGGCGCGTAGCGCTCCACCAGCTGGCTGAGGCGCGGCGCCGCGGCGTTGATGAGCAGCACGAATACGCTCGCCTCCACCGCCTCCAGCAGGAAGCCATAGCCGGCGAGGGTGCCCACCGCGCCGGTGGCCCACACGGTCGCCGCCCCGGCGAGGCCGCGCACGTTCAGCCCGTCGCGCATGATGAGGCCGGCGCCGAGGAAGCCGATGCCCGTCACCACCTGCCCGCCCATGCGCACGTCGGCGGCCTCCTCGATCAGCACCGCCAGCGAGGTGAAGGCCGCCGCCCCCAGCGCCACCAGCGCGTGGGTGTTGAGCCCGGTGTGCCGCTGGCGCCACTGCCGCTCGATGCCGATGAGCATGCCCAGCACCAGCGCCACCGCGAGGTTGGGCGCGATGGACAGGGCGCCGGAACCGATGGGCGCGGACAGTGGCACGTGCGGGTCTCCTGCTGAGGGGCGGACCTCAGGAACACCAGCCGCGCCCGCGTTTCAAGCCCGGCCGCCGCGCCGGGGCCAAGGCCGCCGCCCCGTGGCGCGTGTCTCGCGGCCTGCGGTGGTCCGCCGGGAGCGGCCTAACCGGAGGGCGTCCCGACCGTGAGCGCCCCGCCATGCCCGCGGGCAACGCCACCGCTGCGGCGGCAGGGGCGCAATGGGGCTTCGCCGCCGCGCCGTGCTCGCCGCCCTGCCGCCCGATGCCCATGGCTCCACCCGCGCCCTCGCGCCCTTCCACCGCGTGCCGACCCGCCGCCGGCCGCGCGGGACGGGAGAGCGACGGCGGCCGAGCCCTCAGGCAGTCATCAGCGCGATCCACGCGGCGGCGAGCGCCATGCAGGCGAGGGTGACGGGCACGCCGGCGCGGGCGAATTCGCCGAACGAGATCTTCACCCCGCTCGCCGCCGCCTGCTCCACCACGATGATGCCGGCAAGGCTGCCGAACACGATGAGGTTGCTGGAAAAGCCGGTGCCCAGCGCCAGCGCCGCGCCGAGCGCATCGGCCTCGGGGCCCGGCTTCAGCAGCGGCACCAGCAGCATCACGGCCGGGTTGTTGCCCACGGCGTTGCTGAGCACGCCGGAGACCAGGAACAGGGACAGGGGCTGCGTCAGGTCGATGCCGGCGCCCCGCAGCCCCGCCAGGAGATGTTCCGGCAGGCCGGTGGCCGCCATGGCCGCGTTCACCACGAACAGGCCCATGATGAGCAGGAGCAGGTTGCCGTCCACGTGCTTCAGCATGTCCGACGAGGCGATGGTGCGGTTGATGAGCAGGAAGGCCGCCGCCGTCAGGGCCACCAGCTCGCGCGGCCACGGACTGGCGATGAAGGCGGCCACCACGGCGAGGGTGACGATGCCGGCCTTGGCCGTCTCCCACAGGTCGAGCGCGGGCGTCTCCCGCGCGGCTGTTCCTTGCGCGGCCGTTCCTTGCGCGGCCGTCGCCCGGCCGCCGGCGGGCTGCGCGGGTGAGGGCGCGAGGGTCCAGCGCCCGCGGTACATCAGGCACACGATGCCCCACACGATCGGCAGGGAGGCGAGCGCCGGCAGCCCGGCGGCGCCGAGGAAGCCGTTGAAGGACAGCCCCAGCCCCTGCGCCGCGATCATGTTCTGCGGGCTGCCGATGAGGGTGCCGGAGGAGCCGGTGTTGGCAGCGAAGCAGAAGGCCAGCAGGAACGGCACCGGATTGAGCCCGCGCGCCAGCGTCAGCGACACCAGCAGCGGCGTCATGGCCACCACCACCACGTCATTGGTGAGCAGCGCTGAGAGCAGGCCGCCCACCGCCACCAGCACGCCCAGCAGCGCCGGCGGGCCCACCTCGAGGGTGGCGACGCGCTGCGCGGTCCAGGCATAGAAGTTCGACACCACGAACGCAGCCGACACCACCATCAGCCCGAACAGCATGCCGATGGTGCGGTAGTCGATGGCGTCCCACGCGCCCTGCGCGCTGATGCCGCCCGCCGCCATCACCGCCAGGGCGCCGATCACCGCCGCGCCGGTGCGGTCCACCATGGTGCCCGGCAGCTTGCCGGCGCCCATGGCCACGTAGACCAGCACGAAGATGAGGAGGGTGATGTCCATGGGGCTTTGTCGTCCGGTTGCGGGGCGGGCGGTTGCGCGGGGGGCGGCGGGTGGAGCGTGCAGCCGGTGGCGCGCGCCGCCGCTGCTGCACCTGCGGCGCCCCGGCCGGGCAAGGTCTCCTCAGGCGCGGTTCAGGCGGCGGGACCTGCGGCGGCGGCGTGGTACTCGCGGCGGATCTCGTCGAGGTCGACGGTGGGGGCGGGCAGCTTCAGGTCCATGTCCTCCAGCGTCCTTCCGATGATGCTCGAGACCGCGAGATTGCGGAACCACTTGTGGTTGGAGGGAATGACATACCACGGGGCGTGATGCGTGGAGCATTTCTCCAGCATGTCCTCGTAGGCCTCCGCATACTGGTTCCAGCAGGCGCGCTCCCTGTAGTCGGCGGCGCTGATCTTCCATTGCCGGGCGGGGTCGTCCAGCCGCTGGCGGAAGCGGGCGAGCTGCTCCTGCGGCGTGATGTAGAGGAAGAACTTGAGGATGGTGACGCCGCTTTCCGTCAGCAGCTTCTCGAACTCGTTGATGCGGTCGTAGCGCTTCGACCAGACCTCCCGCGGCACCAGGTCGTGCACCCGCACCACCAGCACGTCCTCGTAGTGCGAGCGGTTGAACACCGCCACCTGCCCGAGGCCGGGGGCGTGGGGGTGCACGCGCCAGAGGAAATCGTGCAGGCGCTCCTCCTCGGTGGGCTGCCTGAAGCCGGTGACGGAGGTGCCCTGCGGGTTCATCGCCGCCACCACATGCCAGCAGGTGCCGTCCTTGCCGGCGGCGTCGATGCCCTGCAGCACCACCAGGAGGGCGTGCTTCTTCTCGCCGTACATGCGCTGCTGCAGCTCGGCGAGGCGGGCGGCGTTCCGCGCCAGATCCTCTTTGGCATGGTCGCCGGAGGCGTAGTCGCCGTGAAAGGCGGCGTCCACGTCCTTCAGCTTCACGCGGCTGCCGGGCTCGACCACGAGCTTCCTGCGCAGGTCCATCGCACCCTCCCTCCCGCCGGTGCCGCCGCCGGATGGCGGGGCCGCCATCTTGCCCCGGAGCGCGGCCGGCTGCGTTGACATAAGCGGGAGCGCGGGCAGGGAAGCGCGGCGAGGGGCGCCGGGGAGAAAATTGCCCGCGCCCCGGCCGGGCTGGTTCGGAAGCGGAGGGCCGGGCGGGCGCCGGCGGAAGCGGCGGCGTGACCAATGGCGCAGGGGAAGCGCGGCGAGGAGCGCTGGCTGGGAGGAGCGCCGGGTGGGAAGGGCACCGGGCGGCAGGGCGCCGGGCGGGGACGGGCGCCGCGCGGCGGCGCGCGCGAGTGCCGGTGGCCGCGCGCATCCCCCGCCGCGCGCGGCCACCGGAGCCTGCCGCGGCGCGCGCCGGGCAGGAAGCGTCCCCCGCGGGCGACGGGAAGGGGCGGGCGGCCGGAAGGCGCGCCCGGCCGCTCACTGCACCGCGTTGATGGCGAGGCCTTCCACGTAGGTCAGCTTGGCGACGGCGCCGGGCTGCAGCTTCTGGAGGCTGGCGAGCACCTCGCCGTTGCCGGCCTTCAGGGTGCGCAGGTAGCCGTCCGGGCCGGGGAAGCTGACGGTGCCGGCAGCGGCATCCACCGACACCACCGGCGCGGCGAGGGTGATCTCGCGCACGCCGAAGCCCTCGGGCAGGCCGGGCAGGCCGGCGTCCACCACCACCTCGTTGAGCACGTCGCCGGACTTGCCCTTGTCGGGCTTGGCGACGGCGGTCACCACGCCCGGCAGCTTGCGGATCAGCAGGTTCTGGCCGACGCGGAAATAGGAGAGGTCGCCCACCAGCGGCGGGGCGATCACGGCCCAGCGCTCGCCCGAGGGGGTCTCCAGCACCACGCGGCGGGTGGCGGGATCGGCCGAGACGAACCGGACCTTGTAGGAGAGGATCGACGCGGTGCCGACGCCGGGCAGCGTCACCACGTCCACGGCGGCCGGCTTCGGCTGGGCCGATGCGGGGGCGGCGGCGGCAAGGCAGGCCGCGACGGCCGCCAGCTGGAGCATGCGCTTGGTCATGATCTTCATCTTTCCGGGAAAGCCGGCGGATTGCCGGACGGTTTTCGGGAGGTGTGCAGGAGCGGGCTGTCGCCGGGGCGGCGGCGGAGGCCGTCGCCCTCAGGGCATCCTGTTGCGGCGCCGTCCGCCGGGACGGGCGCGGGTTCGTGAGGCCGGGCGCCGGGCCGGCGCGGCGGTCAGACCGCGGTGACGGACGGAATGGTCCAGCTGCCGTCGAGGATCGACGGCTTCTTCGGGTTCGGCCAGTACAGGCGCATCATGAGCACGAACGTGCCGGCGGGCGCCGGCAGCCAGTTGGATTCCTTGTCCGCGCCGGGCGACGCGTGCTGGATGTAGAGATCCACCGAGCCGTCGGGGTTCTTCTTCAGATCCTGTCGCGCGCTGATGGAATAGCGGTTGATGGGATTGGCGACGAAGAAATAGTTCTCGTCGTACATGGTCACAGACCAGAACCCCTTGACCGGCGGCAGCTGGCCCTTGGGGAAGTGCATCACATACGTGTTGGCGCCGTCGTACTTGCGGGCGAGCACGCCGCCGCCGGACTTCGGCGAGGTGGGATAGACCGCGTCCTCGGGCCGGTTGGCGCCGAGGCCGATGGCCGCGATCAGCGCGCGCTGGATGTAGTCGGTGCCGTAGAGGCCGGTCTTCGTGGTGAAGCGCCAGCCGTTCACGTTCTTGATTTCCGGCCCGGTGACGAAATGCAGCATGATGCGGTCGAAGCTGAATTTCGGCACCTTGTTGAGGATCGCCGGGTCGGCGGCCTTCGGGTCGAAGTCCTTGCCGGGCACGACGCCGATCTGCGCCAGCCTGGGCAGGATGGGCGCATCCGCCGCGGCGGGCGGGTTGGTCTTCAGCAGCTGCGCGAGCAGGGTGAAGTATTCGACGCCGCTCAGCGCGTTCACCTGGTCGCGCACCGCCGTCTTCATGTCGATGGCTGGGCTCACCTGGCCGGCGGGGGCGGTGTAGTCCTTGCCCCAGGCGCTGAGGGGATAGAGCTTGCAGGCATCCTGCAGGGCATGCACCGCGGCATAGTCCTCGGGCGTGCCGGTGCAGTAGATGCGGCCGAGCAGCCAGACCATGGCGGTGGGGGACTTGTATTCCACCACGCCGGCGGGCAGCGTGCCCTTCCAGCCGGGGCCGGTGATGGCATAGGTCTGGGCGCCGGTGCCGGTGGTGCGGGTGCCGGGCACCTGGAACACGTTGGTCCAGCCGTCGAGCATGGGGAACAGGAAGTAGCGCCCCTTCATGTCCGGCAGGCCGACGATCCACGGCTCCTTGCCCACGTCGACCCACGCGGTGGTGTAGAGCGTGTCGGCGTTTGGGGCGGTCACGTCGCGGAAGCTGGCATCGGGGTAGCTGCGCATGCGCACGAACTGCCCCATGGGGGCGCGGGAGCCTTCCGCGGATGCGACATTGGTCATCACCCGCCGGGTCATCTCCATGGTCACCAGGGCATAGCCGTAGATGTAGGCCTCGGAGGCCGCGCGCAGGTCCTCCACATCGGAAGCCAGCTCATGGATGAGGCCTTCCGCAGAGGCGCTTCCGAGCGCCGTGCCGGCGCCGAGAAGGCCGAGCCCGGCCGAGACCGAGCGCCTGGAAATCTTCATCATCATTTCCTCCCCTGACGACATCCCCCGGGAGCCCCGAATCGTCGGTCGTGCAGCGCGGCGGGATGCTATAGAAGTCGCCCGTTCAGCGTTTATCTTTGCGCGACATCATGTGGGGCACGATGCAGCCGGAGAGCGTTCCTTTGCAACGGGCAGCGGGGCTCGCCGGGGCGCCGGCCCTGCTGCGGGAGCTGGGCGGCGATCCGGGCGCGGCCTGCGCAGGCCTGTCGTTCACCCCCGAGACCCTGGAGCCGGATTCCCGCATTCCGTTCAGCGAGGCCCTGCAATTGCTGGCCAATTGCGCGCGGCTGAGCGGGCATCCGCACTTCGGCCTGCTGCTGGGCGCGCGCTACGATCACCGCTCGCTGGGGCCGGTGGGCGCGCTGATGCACGCGAGCCCAACCCTGGGCGAGGCGGTCCGCGCCTATGTCCCGCTGCAGATCGGGCTGTCGCGCGGGGCGACCGTCTATGCCTATCCGGTGGGGGAGGCGGTCACCCTCGGCTTCGGCATCTATGCGCGGCACCATCCCGGCGCGCGCCATGCCTATGGCCTGACCATGGCGGTGGCGGTCAATCTCGTGCGGACGCTGACGGGCGGGCGCGCCAGCGTGTCGGAGGTGCTGTTGTGCCACCGCGCGCCGGCCGATCCCGCCGCGTTCGAGGCCATTCTGAAGGCGCCGGTGCGGTTCGATCAGTACCAGTCCTGCGTGGTGCTGCCCCGGTCCGACCTGAAGCTCGCTAACCCGCACGCCGACGCGGCCCGGCATGAGGCGCTGTCACGGCAGGTCGCGGCGATGATGCGGGTCGATCCGGCCGATCCGGTCGCAGTATTGATGCACCGCCTGAAGCCGCTCCTGATGCAGGACGCCTATTCCCTCGCGGCGGTGGCGCAGCGGCTGGAGATGCATCCGCGCATGCTGAACCGCAGGCTGCTGGAGGCCGGCACCTCATTCGTCGCCATCCGCGACGAGGTGCGGGCGCGGGCCGCCCAGGAGCTGCTCGCCCTCACCGACCTGCCGGTGGGCGAGATCGCCGCCGCGCTGTCCTTCTCCGCCCACAGCAATTTCGTGCGGGCATTCCGGCGCTGGATCGGCACGACGCCGAGCGCCTGGCGGGTCGCGGCCGCCGGCAGGCCCGACTGAGGGGCGCGCGAAGGCGCGGGCCGGCGCGGTCTCAGGCGGTCGCCGGCGGCTGACGGCTGGTGGGCGCGCACGCATCCGCCCCCACCGCCGTTACCCATTCCTGCACCCGCCAGCGCGAGACGAGCCCGCCGGTCACATAGGGGTCGGCGCGGGCGAACGCCTCCGCCACCTCGGGTCCGGGCGCGCGGAACAGCAGGATGCCGCCGTCCGCCGGCCCGGCGAGCGCGCCGGCGAGGACCAGATCGCCCCGGTCGCTGGCCGCCCACGCATGGTCGAGGTGCACCTGCCGCAGCGGCGCGCGGCGCGCCGCGAAATCCGGCGCGAGGTCATAGAACAGGAGATAGTGGCGCATGGGGTCTCGCGCGGCGGGCGGGGCCGGTTAGCGGGGGGCGGACGGGCGGGGCTGCGGGGCGGTCCGCGTCAGGCGAAGGTGACGAAGCTGTCCAGCGGCTCGCGCTCGGTGACGAAGCCGTTCACCGGCGCCGACCAGTCGGCGTAGCCGAGCGACATGCCGCACACCACCAGCTGCTCCGGCGCAATGCCGAGCGCCGGCCGCAAGATTGCGTGATAGGCCGCGAACGCCTGCTGCGGGCAGGTCTCCAGCCCCACCCCCCGCGCCGCCAGCATCACCGACTGGAGGAACATGCCGTAGTCGAGCCAGCTGCCCACCGGCAGGTCCCGGTCGATGGTGAAGATCAGCCCCACCGGGGCATCGAAGAACAGGTAGTTCCGGCGCAGCTGGCGCGCCATGCCGGCCTTGTCGTCGCGGGTGATGCCGAGCAGGGAGTAGAGCCCCCATCCGGTCTTGCGGCGGCGGGCGAGGAACGGCTCGCGCCAGGGCGCGGGATAATACTGGTACTCGTCCGCGCCGAAGTCGCCGGCATCGAAGGCGGCGAGCATCTCGCCCTCGATCTGCGCCTTGCGCGCGCCGGTGACGACGTGGACACGCCAGGGCTGGATGTTGGAGCCGCTGGGCGCGCGCCCGGCGGTGGCGAGCACCTGCTCGACCAGCGGGCGCGGCACCGGGTCCGGCCGGAAGGCGCGGATGCTGCGGCGCCCCTCGATGGCCTCGGCGACGCCGAGGCGGGGCGTCGTGCCGGCGTCGGTCATGGAACGCGTCTCCTATGTCGCCGCATCGGTTGCGGGGCGGGTGGCCACGAGGGCGCTGAGCGAGAAGGTCAGGATGATCTCCCCGTCCTGGTCGCGGGTGGTCAGGTCGATCCGCACGATGCCGCGGCCGGGCTTGGTGGAGGCCCGCACCTCGCCGAACGCGTATTCCACCTGGATCGTCGCGCCCGGCATGAGCGGGCGGTGGAAGCGGATGCGGTCGATGCCGAGGCCGGCGAGGGCCGTGCCCTTGAGCAGCCCGTGGTCGAAGTAGAGCCGGTAGCTGAGCATCAGCGTATGCAGGCCGCTGCCCACCAGCGCGCCGAACACGCTCTCCTGCGCGGCGATGGAATCCACATGGAACGGCTGGGCGTCCCACTCCATCGCGAAGCGGATGATCGCGTCCTCGGTGACGGTGAAGCGCGCAGTCTTGTACTGCGCGCCCTGCCGAAGCTCGTCGAAATAAAGCCCACACTGCATCGCTAGCCGATCTCCACGAGGGCGATCTCCCCGCCCACGGGTACAACGTCACCTTCAACGGCCAGCTTTTTCAACAGTTTTCCCGCGGCGGGCGAGGTCACCTCGAAGGTGGCCTTGTCGCCCTCCACGGTGGCGATCGTCTCCTCGGCGGCGACAGCGTCGCCCTCCTGCTTCTCCCAGGTCGAGAGGGTCACCTCCTCGACGGTCAGCCCCACCTTCGGAACCTTCACCCGGATCTTCATCTCTCGTTCCCTAGTTTCCGGTGTAGCGGGGCGGGCGCTTCTCGAGAAAGGCGCTCATCCCCTCCTTCTGGTCGGCGCTGGCGAACAGGCGCACGAATTCCTGCAGCTCGTATTCGAGCGCCACGTCGAAGCTCGCCTCGGCGCCGGTGTTGACGGTGGCCTTCGCGGCGCCGAGCGCGAGCGGCGCCATCTGCGACAGCTCCTCGCACAGGGCGGCGGTCTCGGCCTCCAGCCGGTCCTCGGCGACGCAGCGGTTGGCCAGCTGCCACTCCACGGCTTCCGGGCCGGGCAGCAGGCGGCCGAGCATCAGCAGCTCCTTGGCGCGCAGCCGCCCGACCCAGCGGGTGAGCCGCACGCCGGCCCCCGCGCCGGGGATCACGCCGATCCTGATCTCGCTGAGGCCGAACCGCGCCGAGGGGGTGCAGACGACGAAGTCGCAGGCCAGCGACAGCTCGGTGCCGCCGCCGGTGGCCCAGCCCCGCACGGCGGCGATCACCGGCTTGCGGCACGCCTCGATGCGGCGGAATAGGTCCAGCCAGTCGCGGTTGTAGCCCAGCACCTCGTTGGGGCCGAAGCCGCGCAGCTCGCTGATGTCGGCGCCGGCGGTGAAGGCGCGCTCGCCGGACCCGGTGAACACGAGGGTGCGCACCTGCGGCGCGTCGCCTGCCTCCACCACCGCCGCGATGCATTCGCGGATGCACTGGCGGTTCATGGCGTTCAGCACCCGCGGGCGGTTGAGGGTGATCCAGCGGGCGGCGCCGCGATCCTCGACGGTGATGGTCTCGAACGCCATCATGCCGGCTCCAGCATGGCCGCCACCGCCTGCGCGATGCGCTCGGGCGAGGGCAGGTAGAGCGCTTCCAGCGCCGGGGTGAACGGGCTCGGCGCGAATGGCGGCGTGACGCGGCGCGGCGGCGCCTTGAGCGGCACGCCCGCCTCGCTCACCGCGGCGATCACCTCCGCCCCGAGGCCGAAGAAGCCGTGCGCCTCGTGCACCACGCACAGGCGCCCGGTGCGTCGCACCGAGGTGATCACCGTGGCCATGTCCAGCGGGCTGACGGAGCGCGGATCGATCACCTCCGCCTCGATCCCCTCCGCGGCGAGCAGGGCGGCGGCCTTCAGCCCCGCCTGCACCATCTGCCCGACGCAGAGCAGCGTCACGTCGCGGCCTGAGCGCTTCACCTCCGCGACGCCGAGCGGGACCAGATGCTCGCTGCCCGCATCCGGCACCTCGCCGGTGGTGCCGATGAGCTTCTTGGAGAGCAGGCAGATCACCGGATTGTCGTCGCGGATGCCCGACTTGATGAGGCCGAGCACGTCCGCCGGCGTGGCGGGCTGCACCACCTTCAGGCCGGGCACGTGGGCGAACCACGCGGCGAGGCTCTGGGAGTGCTGCGGCCCGGCGTTCACGCCGCCGCCGCCGAAGGTGTAGAGCAGGAGCGGGATGGAAACCTGCCCGCCGAGCATGTAGCGCAGCTTGGCCGCCTGGTTCACCAGCGGGTCCATGCAGGCGGTCACGAAGTCCTCGAAGCCGATCTCCACCACCGGCCGCAGGCCGGTCATGGCGGCGCCGACGGCGGCCGAGACGAAGCCGTTCTCGGCGATGGGCGTGTCGCGCACGCGGCTGGCGCCGAAGGCGGCGTGAAGGCCGCGCGTCTGGGCGAAGATGCCGCCGCTCTCGCCCACGTCCTCGCCCATGAGGATGACGCGCTCGTCGCGCTCCATCTCCTCGCGCAGGGCGCGGGTGAGCGCCTGGTAATACTTGGTCTTGGCCACCTCAAGCCTCCGCGTAGACGTCTTCGGTGAGGGCCGAGGCGGGCGGGCTCTGCAGCCCCGCCGCCCAGGCGGCAGCGTCGTCGATGCGCGCGCGCGCCCGGCTCTCGATGTCGTCGAGCTCCCGCGCCTTCAGGCCGAGCGCCTCGCCCGCCTGCTGCCGCGCGCGGCGGATGGGGTCGAAGGTCTCGGCGCGGGCACGGTCGGTGTCCGACTTGTAGGCCTGCGGGTCGCCCTCGTAGTGGCCGTGCCAGCGGAAGGTCTTGGCCTCCACCAGCGCCGGCCCGCCGCCGCGCCGGGCGCGGTCCACCGCCTGCTTCACCGCGGCGTAGACGGCGAACACGTCCTCCCCGTCCACGGTGATGCCGGGAAAGCCGTAGGCGGCCGCGCGCTCGGCCACGTCGGGCACGCTCACATGGGTGCCGAACGGCGAGAGCTCGGCGAACATGTTGGCCTCGCAGAAGAAGATGATGGGCAGCTTCCAGATGGCCGCCATGTTCATCGCCTCGTGGGCGATGCCGGCACCGGAGGCGCCCTCGCCGAAGAAGGCGATGACCACGGTGTCGCGGCCCTTCACCTGCGCCGACAGCGCCGCGCCGATGCCGAGGCCCATGGACTGGCCGACGATGCCGTTGGCGCCCAGCACGCCGGCCGACACGTCGGCGATGTGCATGGAGCCGCCGCGCCCCTTGCCGTAGCCCTGCGCCTTGGCGAACAGCTCCGCCATCATGCGCGCAGGGTCCGCGCCCTTGGCGAGGCAATGGCCGTGCCCGCGATGGGTGCTGGTGATGTAGTCGCCCGGCTCCAGCGTGGCGCAGGCGCCGGCGGCGCACGCCTCCTGGCCCAGCGAGAGATGGATGAAGCCGGGCAGTTCGCCCTGCTTGTAGCGTTCGCTGGCGACCTCCTCGAAGCGCCGGATCTCGCACATGGTGCGGTACAGGCGCCGGGCGACCTCGGCGGGGATGCCGGCGTCCTGGGCGCCGGGCACGGAAGCGGTGAGCGCGCGGGACTTCATGTCAGCACCCGAGCGCGCGGGCGACGAGGATCTGCTGGATCTCGTTGGTGCCCTCGCCGATGGCGAGGATCTGCGCCTCCCGGTAGAGGCGGTTGACGCGATATTCGTGCATGAAGCCGTAGCCCCCGTGGATCTGGTAGGCCTCGGCCGCGGCCTCGATGGCGAGGCGCGTGCCCACCAGCTTCAGCATGGCGGCCTCGGTGTGGCAGTCCTGCCGCTCGGCGTGCATCCAGGCGACGCGGCGGGCGAAGCTGCGCACCGCCTCGGCGTGGGCGGCCATGTCGGCGAGCTTGGCCTGGGTGAGCTGGAAGGTGCTGAGCGGCTTGCCGAACTGCTTGCGCTCCTTGGCGTAGGCCAGCGCCTCGTCGAGGCAGGCCTGGATCAGCGCGCCGCCCAGCGTGCCGAACACGATGCGCCCGAGATTGAGCCCGCCCAGCGCCTGCTTCAGCCCCTCGCCCTCGATGCCGAGCAGGCACTCGTTGGGCAGGCGGACGTCGTTGAACACGAGCTCGCGGTTGTCCATGCCGTGCCAGGCCATCTTGTCGAACGACTGGCCGAGCTCGTAGCCCGGCGTGCCCGCGGGCAGGATGAAGGAGGAGATGGCCTTGCGCCCGTTGGCGCGCTCGCCGGTCACCGCCATCACCACGGTGCCGTCGCTGATCCTGGTGCCGGCGTTGGAGATGAAGATCTTGTCGCCGTTGAGGAGCCAGCCCGCGTTGGAATCGCGCACCGCGCGGGTGCGCATGCCGGCGGTGTCGGAGCCGGCGCCGGATTCCGTCAGCGCGATGGCGCCGAGCTTCTCGCCGCGGGCGAAGTGCGGGAGCCACTTGGCCTTCTGCTCGGCCGAGCCGAGCTGCACGTACATGTTGGCCACCAGCACATGCACCTGCCAGATCAGCGCGAAGGTCTGGCTGACGCGGCCCACCTCCTCCATGGCCAGGATGTAGGTGAGGGAATCGAGGCCGCTGCCGCCGAACTCCTCGGGGATGAGGATGCCGGCCATGCCGAGATCGCTCCAGCGGGCCCAGACGTCGTAGGGAAACTCGTGGTCGGCGTCCATCTGCTCCTGGGCCCGCGCCACCTGCGTTTCCGCGAAGTCCCGCACCATCGAGCGGAGCTCCCGCTGCTCTTCGCTGAGAGCGAATTCCATTGCCTGCCTCCCTGGAGAATTGCGGCGCGCCGCGCACCGGCGTCGCCCTGCGGCGGGCCCGTCCGATGGCCCGTCAGGCCCGCCCGTCGACCATCACAAGATCAAACGACCGTTCAAATGTCAAGGCGGCCATCCCGGCGCAAATCCATGCAGATGCACTGTTTCTGTTGCGCGGATTTGCGAGCTGGCGTAAGTGATCCGCTCATGGCATCATTCAAACAAGACATTGATTGGGGAGGAACGATGCACGACACCTACGCGTTCGATGCATTGCCCGACACGCTGCACCGGCTGCTGGACGAACAGGCGGGCCGGCTCGGCGCGCGCACCTATGCGATGATGGATGGCGCGGCGTGGTCCTATGCGGACATCGCCGGCCTCTCGCTGCGCGTGGCGTCGGCGCTCCAGCAGGCCGGCGTCGGCGCCGGCGAGCGGGTGATGGTGATGCTGCCGGCGGGCCGGCTGCATCTCGGCCTGTGGTTCGCCATCTCGCGGGTGGGCGCGGTGGAGACGCCGGTGAACCCGGCCTACAGGGGCCTGCTGCTGCGCCAGCTGATCGAGACCGCCGAGCCGTCCTTGTGCGTCGTCGCGGCAGACTTCATCGACGCCTTCCGCGCCGCCGCCGAGGGGCTGGTCGCCGCCGACCGCATCGTGCTGCCGGAGGTGCTCGAGAGCGATGCTCCGTTCGTGCCGCCGGCCGGCGAGGCCGATCCCCGCCAGCCCTCGTGCATCGTCTTCACCTCGGGCACCACCGGGCGCTCCAAGGGGGTGGTGATGAGCCATCGCCACCAGGTCTGCTACGGTCAGTCGTTCCGCGAGATCGCCGGCCTCACCGAGGCGGACACCACCTACAATTTCCTGCCGTTCTTCCACGTGGCGGCGAAGTTCGTCGCGCTCGGCACCCTGCTGGCGGGCGGGCGCATGCTGCTGCGCTCCGTGTTCAGCGTCTCCAACTTCTGGAGCGACGTGCGCGCGCACCAGGTCACGGTGTCGGCGGCGGTGGGCGGGCTGTGCCACATGCTGAACTCCCAGACGCCGCGCCCGGACGATGCCGACAATCCGCTGCGGCTCATCTATGCGGTGCCGGTGCCGTGGGAGTTCAAGGCGCAGTTCGAGGCGCGCTTCGGCATCCGCTTCATCGAGGGCTATGGCGCGACCGAATCCAACCTCGTCGCCTACTCGCGCCTGACGGACCCCACCCCGCGCGGCGCCGCCGGACGGGCCAGCCCGCATTTCGAGATCGAGATCCAGGATCCCTTCGGCAATCGCGCGCAGCCGGGCGAGGCAGGCGAGATCTGCGTGCGGCCGCGCCGGCCGGCGACCATGATGTCCGGATACTTCGGCATGCCGGACAAGACGCTGGAAGTGCTCACCGACTGCTGGTTCCACACCGGCGATCGCGGCTACATGGACGCCGAGGGCTATCTCTATTTCCTCGACCGGCTGAAGGACGCCATCCGCCGGCGGGGCGAGAACATCTCCTCGTTCGAGGTGGAGCGGGTGCTGAACGCCTTCCCCGCCATCTCCGAATGCGCGGTCATCCCCATGCCCTCGGAAGTGGGCGAGGAGGAGGTGAAGGCCATCATCGTGCTGAAGGAGCCGGGCAGCGCCACCGCCGAGGAGATCTTCCACTACGCCATGGCCAACATGCCCTACTTCATGGTGCCGCGCTTCATCGAGTTCCGCAGCGAGCTGCCGCGCACGCCCACCATGAAGATCCGCAAGACGGAGCTGCGGGCGCTCGGCAATTCGGACGCCACGTGGGACTGCGAGAAGGTGGGCCTGAAGATCAGCCGCGCCGCCGCTGCCGCCGCGAGCCGGCCGGCGCGCGCGCCCGGCTGAGCGCGTCGCCCCCGGCGCCGGCGGCAGGGCGCGGGACGCGACCTTAGGTCCCCGCGGCCACCGGCCGGACCTGAACGGGCGTGCCGCCGGTGTGCGCCGGCGGCGGCCTGCCGCCTGCCGCCTGCGCGCTCCCGCGCCGCCGCGCTCCCCGGACCGAGGACATCGCCATGGCCTATCCGACCGCCACCGACCTCTATCTCGACGATTTCGTCCCCGGCCAGACCGCCGAGCGCCGGCACGTCATCACCGATGCGGACATCCTGGCGTTCGCCGGCCTCACCGGCGACTACAGCCCGCTGCACGTGGACGACGATTTCGCCCGGCGCTCGCGCTTCGGCCGGCGGCTCGCGCACGGGCTGCTCACGGCGTCCTTCATCACCGGCATCATCGGCATGGACCTGCCGGGCCGCAACGGCATCTACATGAGCCAGAGCCTGCGCTTCCGCCGCCCGGTGTTCATCGGCGACGCGGTGCTGGTGCGCGCCACCCTGGCCGCCATCGATCGGGAAAAGTCGCGCATCACCCTCACGACCGCCTGCCTCGTGAACGCAGAGACGGTGGTGGAGGGCGAGGTGCTCATCTTCGTGCCGCGCCGTCCGCACGGCGAACCGTCGGCCGCCTGACCGCGCCGGGGCGCCGCCCCGCGCGCATCGCACATGCCTGCGGCCGCCGTCGATGCAGGCCGCCAACACGGGAGGAACGAGTGCTGGACCTGACGCTTGAGGAGCGGGTCGTCACGGCGCGGCTGCGCGCGGCGGCCGAGCGGACGCCGGAGGCGCCGTTCCTGCAGTTCGGCGAGGAGGTCGCCAGCTACGGCGCCTTTCACCTGCGCACCAACCGCGTCGCCAACGCGCTTGCGGAGTGCGGGCTCGCCGGCTTCGCGAAGCTGGCGATCTTCGCGCGCAATTCTCCCGGCTTTCTCGAAGCCTGGTTCGGCGCGGCCAAGATCGGCGCGATCTACGTGCCCATCAACACCGAATACAAGGGCGAGATCCTGCGCTACCAGCTGCATCACGCCGACGTCACGCACATCGTCATCGACCCCGAGTTCCTCGGCGTCCTGGCCGAGGTGGTGGCCGGCATTCCGCAGCTGCGGCACGTCATCCTGACGCAGCCGGCGACGGTGCCGGACGCCATCCTCCAGCACGCGGCGGTGAATCTGCTGCCCGATTTCCATACCGCGTCCGACCGCGATCCCGGCGTCGAGGTCGGCTATGACCATCCCCACGCCATCAGCTTCACCTCCGGCACCACCGGGCCGTCGAAGGGCGTGCTGTGCCTCAACGCGCACGTGACCACCTTCGCGCTCGACTGGATCCGCTTCCTCGCGTTCCGGCCCCATGAGGCGATCTACACGCCGCTGCCCCTGTTCCACGCCATCGGCGCGTGGCTGGGGGTGATGCCGGCGCTGCTGAGCGGGGCGCGCATCACCGTCTCGCCGCGCTTCTCGGCCTCCACCTACTGGGACGACGTGCGCCGCGCGAAGGCGGACGTGGTGCACGGCATCTTCTCCATGGTGCCGATCCTGCTGAAGCAGCCGGAGCGGGCCGACGACGCCACCCAGCCGGCCCGCGCCTATTACATCGGCAACCGCAACCCCGCGTTCGAGGAACGGTTCGGGTGCCGCATCGTCGAGGTGTACGGCGCCACCGAGACCGGCATCGTCTCCGCCCACGATTTCGACGAGGTGCGGCGTCCGCAGTCATGCGGCCGGCCCAATGCGGAGACGTTCGAGGTGGCGGTGCTGGACGACCGTGACCAGCCCGTGCCCGCCGGCACCGTGGGCGAGATCGCGGTGCGGCCGCGCCGCCCCTTCTCCATGGTGAAGGAATATTACGGCCGCCCCGACGCCACGCTCGAAACCTTCCGGAACCTGTGGTTCCACACCGGCGACAACGGCCGGCTGGACGAGGACGGCTATCTCTACTTCGTGGACCGCAAGAAGGATGCGATCCGCCGGCGCGGCGAGAACATCTCCTCCTACGAGCTGGAGTTCGCGGTGAACCAGCATCCCGGCGTGATGGAATGCGCCGCGGTCGCCGTCACCTCCGATCTCGGCGAGGACGAGGTGAAGGTGGTGGTGGTGCCGCGCCCCGGCGTCGAGCTGGATGCGGCGGAGCTGTGGGCCTTCTGCGAGGCCACCATGCCGCGCTTCTGGGTGCCGAGCTTCATCGAGATGCGCGAGGCGCTGCCGAAGACGGCGAACCAGAAGGTCCAGAAGTTCCTGCTGAAGGAGCCGGGCGAGGGCGCCCGCCTGTTCGCGCGCGACTGGAAGAGCGGCGCCATCACCCGGCGCTGAGCCGCCGGCGCGCCGGGATCGCCTCCACGCCGGAAACCTCCACCTGAACCGACAGGCGGGTCTCCGGCATGGCGGGCACCGTGTCGTGCCGGGCATCGGAGGCGGAGCACGCCGCATCGCGGGTCACGATCGCGCGCCACTTCACGCGGAAGCCGAGGCGCCCGGCTTGTTTGCACCCGACGCGGGCAGCCCCTTGCCTCGCGGAACGCATCAGGCGCTTGGGCATTCCCTCCTCAGGGCCGGACACGGCTCGCGGATGTGAGGAGAAGCCCATGGCCGAGGCCGAGAAGCTCCGCCACGCCATCGACAGCTGCCGCACCGGCGACAAGGTGCGCGCCCCCGATCTCGCTGCCGCTCCCCTCGGCGCCGACGACGAGGCGGCGGGCATGACGCCCACCCGCGCCCTGCCCGGGGACGGCTGGCGGCCGCCGCAGGAGGGCGACCGCATCATCGACGGCGATCCCTCCGTGGGCGCGCTCTACGAGCCGCTGAGCGAGGAGGACAACCGGGCCCCCGCCAGCGCCCCGCCGGACTGGCGCACCTGGGGCCTCATCGCCCTCGGTCTCGTGCTGCTGGCGGTTCTGGTGGCGGTCGTGGCGGGCTGAAGCTCAGCCCTGCCGGTCGCGCCCGGTGCCGATCAGCGTGGCGAGGCTGGAGAAGGTGGCCACCGGCCCGCTGCCGGCGTGGGTGCCCGCGAGCAGGAAGCGGATGGGAAAGCGCACCCCCTCCGCCTGCGCCGGGGAGATGTTGCGGCCCGCGCAGTCGGTGCGGGCGGCCTCGTCCGCCTCGCGCAGGGCGGCCTCGATCTCCTGCTGGGTCAGCAGCCCCTTGAGGCGCAGCGTCTCGATCAGCCGCGAGAGGGCGAGCAGCAGGCCCTCCATCTGGAGATTGGCGGTGTTCATGTGCGGTCCTCCCCTGCGACGCGGCCGGCCCGCGTCGGGAGGAGAACGCCGCAGCGCCGCTCAGGTTGCGCGGGCCGCGCGGCGGGGCATGGATCGCGGCGCGGGAGGTGCGGGGGGAGGGGGCGCGCAGATGCGGCCGACGTCCGCCGGCGCCCGAGCTGGCCCGGAAGCTCCATGCGTCCGCCGGCGCGTGCGCGGTGGTGGCGTCAGCGCGCGGAGGACGCGCCAGCGCGGCCTCCCGGAGCGCATGCCCGCCCGGGAGGCGGCGCGGAAGCACGCAATGCGCGGAGGCACGCAATGCGCGGAGGCCCGCAATGCCGCAGGGACGACGCGATGTCTTGCCGGTCCCGCCGTGCCGGTTCAGGGGCGCCGCAGGTTCCCCGCCCCGCGCGGGATCGGCTCCCCCGTCACCCGGCCGGTCAGCGCGGCCGGCGTGGGGTCAGCGCACGCGGCGGCCGGTGAGGGCGAAGCAGAAGGTGTCCAGCATCACCGCCTCTTCCTCCCGCAGCACGCCGTCGGCGCTGATGACGCGCATGCCGGCGCGCAGCAGGTCGGCGATGGCGTCGTTGCCGCTGGCCAGCAGCGTGTCGAGCGCGCTTTCCACCGCCTCGGCGGTGGGGCGCAGGCGGGCGATGTGGGCGGCGAGCCGCTCGCGCTCGGCGCCGGTGAGGTCGATGTCCTGCGCCGTGCACGCGCGCTCGCAGAAGAAGGTGATCTCCTCCACCTCGGCGGCGCGCATCTCCCGGTCGGAGCGGGCGAGGGCGACCAGCAGCACCACGCCGGCGCGGCGGATGATGCCGCGCACGCGGTCCCAGCGCACGTCCGCATCCTCCTGCGGCGGCAGCACGATGGCGTCCTTCGGCCAGACGAAGCCGAAGGTGTCGAAGAAGAAGCGCGAGAGCGGCTCGCGCCGCACGCCGTCGAGATCGGTGACGCCGGTGATGCGGTCCACCCGGAAGGCGCGGGTGGCCTGCCGCTCGTGGCACTTGGCGATCAGGATCGGCACGCCCTCCACGTTGCGCTGGAGCGCCCATACCGAGATGCGCCGGTGGCTGGGATTGCCGGCATGGTCCACGTAGTCGATGGCGAAGGACTGGCCTTCGGCCGGGTCGCGGTCATCGGCCGGCTCGGCGGAAAGCTCGTCGTGCGGGTCGTCGGCCGGCACGGAGAGGCGTTCCGCCTGGGCGTAGAAGGGCGAGCCGAGAAGCTCGACCCGATCGAGCAGGAACGACTTGAGCGAGGTGATGGCGTTCATTGTCGGCGCCCGCTGCGGCTGGTCCAGTCCAAGGCCGATCCCCGATCCGGCCGGTTCCTTCCTTGATAGCCGGCGGACGATGATCGATCCAGCCTCATCGCGCGCCGGCCGGACGCCACGCCGGCAAAGGCGGCGCCGGGCGGCGCGGGCGTTCACAGGCGGGCGCCTTTCGGCTAGAGGAACAGGGCCCGCCCGCTGCGGTCCGAAAGGTGTTTTCCGTGAACGACCAGGTCAAGCTCGTCCTTGCCTCCGGCTCGCCCCGCCGGCTGGCGCTGCTCAATCAGGCCGGCATCGAGCCCGACCTCCTGATGCCGGCCGACGTGGACGAGACCCCCGAGCGGGGCGAGCTGCCGCGCCGCCTCGCCCAGCGCCTCGCCGAGGAGAAGGGCAAGCTGGTGGCCCAGCGCGCCAAGGAGGCGGGCATGACCGCGCTCGTCCTTTCCGCCGACACGGTGGTGGCGGTGGGCCGGCGCATCCTGCCCAAGCCCGATCTGGTGGAGGAGGCGGAAGCCTGCCTGCGGCTGCTCTCCGGCCGCACCCACCGCGTCTATACCGGCGTGTGCCTGGTGGATCCGCGCGGCCGCGCCTCCACCCGCCTGGTGGAGAGCCGGGTGCGCTTCAAGCGCCTCTCGCGCGACGAGATCAACGATTACCTCGCCTGCGGCGAATGGCGCGGCAAGGCCGGCGGCTATGCCATCCAGGGCATCGCCGGGGCGTTCGTGGTGAAGCTGGTGGGCTCCTACACCAATGTGGTGGGCCTGCCTTTGTCCGAGGCCGTGGGCCTCATCTCCGGCCAGGGCTACAACGTGCGCGCCGGCTGGGTGGAGCGCGCCGCGTGAGCGGGCGCAGGACGCCCGCGGCCAACGGGCCGGCGAACACCGCCGGAGAGACGGACGCACGGAAGGCTCCGGCCAGGACTTCTGCTGGCAAGGGCCCTGTTGGCACGACTCCTGCTGGCAAGGCCTCAGCGACCAAGGCTCCTGCCGCCAAAACGCTTGCGGCCAAAGCCCGTGCGGCCAAAGCTCCTGCCGCCAAAGCTCCTGCCGCCAAAACCCCTGCCGCCAAAACCCCTGCCGCCAAAGCCACGGCGGACGAGGCCCCGGCTGGCGGGAACACTGCCGGCAAGACGGCTGTCGGCAGGAGCCCTGCTGCGACCGAAAAGGCCCCTGCAGCGGCCGACACGCAAGGCACCAAGCCGGCTGGGGCCAAACCCGCTGCGACCGAATCCGCCGGGTCGAAATCCGCGACCAGATCCCCTGCGGCCGCGCCTCTCGCGGGCAAGGCGAGCGCAGCGAAATCGGCGGATGGCAGATCCAAGGATGCCAAGTCCAGGGATGCCAAGTCCAGGGATGCCAAATCCAAGGATGCCAAGTCCAGGGATGCCAAATCCAAGGATGCCAAGTCCAAGGATGGCAAGTCCGCGGATGGCAAGTCCACGGATGCCAAGCCCACGGGGCCCAAATCGTCGGGAGGCAAGTCGGGTGGACCCAAATCGGCCGCACCCAAATCGGCCGCACCCAAGCCCTCCGCCCCCAAGCCCGCCGCCCCTAAGCCCTCCGCCCCTCCTTCCGCGAAGCCCGCTGCGCCGCCGGCTTCCGCCTCCGGCGACACCCCCGCGCCGCGTCCGTGCCCCATCTGCGGTCGGCCGCCGGTGGAACGCTACCGGCCGTTCTGCTCCAAGCGCTGCGCCGACGTGGACCTGAACCGGTGGCTGTCCGGCAGCTACACCATCGCCGGCCGCGACGAGGAGGACGAGGACGGCGGCTCCCCGGCGGGCGGCGAGGGCTGAGCGCCGCGCCCCGCGTTCCGCCGCCGCTCCCGGCCATCTTGACGGCGCCATGAGCGGCGCGCGAGGTTGCTGGAGCTGAGGCGCACGAGGAGCACATCATGGCGGTGACGGAACGGACGGCGGACACTCACCCCACCTTCCGGACTGAGGCGCTGGTGGACGGGGCGTTCGCGCCGGCCGCCTCCGGGCGCACGTTTGCCGCCGTCAATCCCGCCACCGGCACCGTCCTGGCGCAGGTGGCCGCCTGCGACGCCGCCGACGTGGACCGCGCCGTGAAGGCCGCGCGCGCCGCCTTCGAGGACCGGCGCTGGGCCGGCCAGCGGCCGCTGGAGCGCAAGCGCGCCCTGCAGCGCTTCGCCGAGCTGATCCGCGCCCATCGCGACGAGCTGGCGCTCACCGAGACGCTCAACATGGGCAAGCCCATCTCGGACGCCCGCGCCGTGGACGTGCGCGCCACCGCCGACTGCTTCGCCTATTACGGCGAGTGCTGCGACAAGGTGTATGGCGAGATCGCTCCCACCACGGCGGACAACCTCGCCCTCATCATGCGCGAGCCGCTCGGCGTGGTGGGCTGCGTCACCCCGTGGAACTTCCCCATGATCATGGCCGCCTGGAAGGTGGCCCCGGCCCTCGCCATGGGCAATTCGGTGGTGCTGAAGCCGGCCGAGGAAAGCCCGCTCACCGCGCTGCGGCTGGGCGAGCTGGCGCTGGAGGCGGGCATTCCCGCCGGCGTGTTCAACGTGGTGCCCGGCCTCGGCGTGGAAGCCGGGCGGGCGCTGGGCCTGCACCCGGACGTGGACGCCATCGCCTTCACCGGCTCCACCGAGGTGGGGCGCTACTTCATGCGCTACTCGGCCGAGAGCAACCTGAAGCGGGTCTATCTGGAGCTCGGCGGCAAGACCGCCTTCGTGGTGGCCCACGACGTGCCGGACCTCGACAAGGTGGCGGAAGAGGTGGCTGCCGGCATCTTCTTCAACCAGGGCGAGATGTGCACCGCCGCCTCGCGCCTGCTGGTGGACAACCGCATCCGCGCCGAACTGGTGGAGCGCATCGCCGCCATCGCCCCGCGCTGGATGCCGGGCGATCCGCTGGACCCCGCCGCCCGCGCCGGCGCGGTGGTGAGCCGCGAGCATCAGGGCCGCATTCTCTCCGCCATCGAGGCCGGCCTGTCCGAGGGCGCGCGGCTCGTCACCGGCGGTGGCGCGGTGCGCGCGGAGACCGGCGGCGCCTTCGTGGCGCCCACCGTGTTCGACGACGTGGCGCCCGCGTCCTCGCTGGCGCAGAAGGAGATCTTCGGCCCGGTGCTGTCGGTGATCGGCTTCGACGGGCTGGACGAGGCGGTCGCCATCGCCAACGGGACGGTCTACGGCCTCGGCGCGGCGGTGTGGAGCGCCGACCTTGCCGCCGCCCACAAGGTGGCGCGGCGGTTCCGGGCGGGCGTGGTCTATGTGAACTGCTTCGACGCCGACGACATCACCACCCCGTTCGGCGGCGTGAAGCAGTCCGGCTTCGGGCGCGACAAGTCCCTGCACGCGCTCGACAAATATTGCGATCTCAAGACCGTCTGGACCCGGCTCTGACAGGCAGGGCCGGCCGTGGCCGCGCTAGCTCGCCGGCGTCAGCAGCCACACATGCTCGACCGCCGGGCAGGCGCCCCTGAGGCCGCCCGGCACTTCGGCGCTGGCGAGCTCGGTGACGCGGAAGTCCGCATCGTAGAGCGCGTGGGTCTCCGCCGGCGGCACCGAGAAGGGCGGGCCGGCCATGACGGACTGGTCGTAGGTGAAGCAGATCAGCAGCTGTGGCGCGCGGGCGGTGAGCGCGACCAGATGGTCGGCATAGCGCGGCCGCAGGTCCGGCGGCAGCGCCACCAGCGCCGCCCGGTCGTAGACCGCGTCCACCTTCCCCAGCGTCCCGGCGTCGAGCGCGAAGATGTCGCCGACGAAGATGTCGATGCCCGGCGCGGCGAAGCGCTCCAGCGGGCCCGCCGCGCTCACCTGCGGTTCCACCCCCAGCTCGGCGAAGAGCTGCTCCACCGCGATCCGGCTCAGCTCGGCGCCGGCAACCCGGAAGCCCTGCGCCAGCAGCCAGAAGATGTCGCGCGTCTTGCCGCAGAGGGGCACGAACACGCGGGCGCCGGGAGCAAGGCCGAGGCTGGCCGCATGCCGGACCAGGAAGGCGTTGGGCCTGCCCTCATGGAAGCCGATCTGGTTGGCTTCCCACCGCTTGTGCCAGAAATCGGGTTCCATCCGCCGCCTCCTCCTGTGCCGCGCGCCGGCGCGAATGGGGGCGTCGTAGCAGATCGCGCCTCCCGCCGGCATCCGGCCGATGGGCGCAGGGCCGCGGCGGCCGGCGGGACCGAGACCGTGAGCCGGCGAAAAGCCATGCGCCGACAACTTGTTACATTTCAAACGCGCGCCGCCGGGGCTAAGCTGGCCTCCCGGCCCTGAAGGAGCATCGCAATCGTGACCTCGCCGTCCAACCCGGCCCCCGTCTCCAATTCCACCGCCCACTGGCGCGCGCTCGACGCGGCCCATCACCTCCACCCCTTCTCCGACACGAAGGCGCTGAACGCGGAAGGGGTGCGGGTCATCACGCGGGCCGAGGGGGTCTATGTCATCGACAGCGAGGGCAACCGCATCCTCGACGGCATGTCCGGCCTGTGGTGCTCGCAGGTGGGGCATGGGCGCAGCGCCATCGTCGACGCCATCGCCCAGCAGCTGCACCAGCTCGACTATTACAACACCTTCTTCAAGACCACCCACCCCGGCGCGGCGGAGCTTGCCGCCGCCATCTCCGAGGTGGCGCCCGCGCACATGAACCACGTGTTCTTCACCTCCGGCGGCTCGGAGGCGGTGGACACGGTGCTGCGCATGGTGCGCCACTACTGGGCCTCCATGGGCAAGCCGGAGAAGCACATCTTCATCTCGCGCCGCAACGGCTACCACGGCTCCACCATGGGCGGCGCCTCGCTGGGCGGCATGAAGCCCATGCACGCGCAGGGCGGCCTGCCCATTCCCGGCATCATCCACGTGGCCCAGCCCTATTGGTGGGCCGAGGGCGGGGAGATGAGCCGCGAGGATTTCGGCCTTCACTGCGCCCGCGAGGTGGCCCGCGCCATCGACGAGGCGGGGCCGGAGAACGTGGCCGCCTTCATCGGCGAGCCGATCCAGGGCGCCGGCGGCGTCATCATCCCGCCCGCCAACTACTGGCCGGAGGTGGAGAAGATCTGCCGCGAGCGCGACGTGCTGCTGATCTGCGACGAGGTGATCTGCGGCTTTGGCCGGACGGGCCGGTGGTTCGGCGCCGAGTTCATGGGCGTGAAGCCGGATCTCATCACCTTCGCCAAGGGCGTGACCTCCGGATACTTCCCGCTCGGCGGCGTGATCGTCGGCGACCGCTTCGCCGAAGGCTTCATCGAGCACGGCGGCGACTTCAATCACGGCTACACCTATTCCGGCCATCCCGGCGGCTGCGCGGCGGCTCTGGCCAACCTCAGGATCATGCACGAGGAAAAGCTGGTGGACCGGGTGCGGACCGACATCGGCCCCTACCTGCAGGAACGCTGGCTCAAGCTCGCCGAGCATCCGCTGGTGGGCGAGGCGCGCATGGTGGGCCTCATCGGCGCGCTGGAGCTGGCGCCGGACAAGGCCACCCGCGCCGCCTTCGCCGCGGAGGAGGGGACGGTGGGCCTCATCTGCCGCGATTTCTCCTTCAAGCAGGGGCTGGTGATGCGCGCGGTGCGCGACGGCATGATCCTCGCCCCGCCCTTCACCCTCTCCCACGAGGAGGCGGACGAACTGGTCGCCATCGCCTGGCGGGTGCTGGACCTGACCCATGCGGAGCTGATCAAGCGTGGGCTGATGGTGCCGGTGCCGCGCGTGCCGGCCCGCGTCGCCTGAGCATTCCCCTGCGGCGTGAGCGGGGCGGAAGTAGTTCTGCCCCGCGGCTCAGGCAAAGCCGAAGATGAGTGGTCGTTCCGGGGTCATCTTGCAGGTGGCATGACCTGAGCGTGGCCGCCATTGGCCTCGCCCGTGGGAACGAATGCGCATGGACAAGGGTTTCTGCTGCGAAGTGATTGCAGCAGGAGACGGAACATGCGCAGCAAGATCGTGATCGGCACCGTGCTTCTCGGCCTGATGGCGCCCGCCACGGCCTTCGCCCAGGCCTCCACCGCCACCGGTGCGGTCGGCGGCGCGGCCGTGGGCGCGGTGGTTGGCGGACCGGTGGGCGCCGTCGTCGGCGGCGCGGTGGGGGCGACCGTCGGCGCGGCGGCCGAGCCGCCCATGGAGGTCCGCACCTATGTGATGAAGGAGCGCCGGCCTTCCGTGCGGGTGCGCGAGGAGGTGGTGGTGGGCCGCCCGCTGCCCGCCGGCGTGGCGCTCTACGAGATCCCCGACAGCAATGAGTACGAGTACACGGTGGTCAACGACCGCCGGGTGATCGTCGAGCCGGGCACGCGCCGGGTGGTGTACATCGTCGAGTAGCGGACCCGCCGCGGCCGGACATGGAACGGGGCGCCCAAGGGGCGCCCCGCGCGTGTCGCGTCGATGTGGGTCCGGGTTTGCCGGGCGGGTCAGCCCACCGGCGCCGTCTCGCCGAACGCGGGATAGGCGGCGATGAAGCCGTCGAGCCAGGCCACAAGGTTGGGACGGCCTTCCCGCCAGTCGCCGCCGAAGCGGAAATCGAACCAAGCGAGGGCGCAGGCGAGGGCGATGTCGCCCACGGTGATGGGGCCGGCGAAGGCGCCGGTTTCGGCCTCGAACGCGTCCAGCGCGCGCATGCGCTTCTGCGCCTGATGCTCCAGCCACTTGGGCTCGTGCCGCTCGGCCGGGCGGAAGCGCCCTTCGTAGAGCAGCAGGATGCCGGCATCCATCATGCCGTCGGCGAGCGCCTCGCGGCGCAGCGCCCGGAAGCGCGCCTTGGGCTCGGTGGGGAGGATGCGGTCGCCGCCGGCGAGGTGATCGAAATAGGCGAGGATGACGCGCGAATCGAACAGCACCTCGCCGTCCGGCACCAGCAGCGCCGGGATCTTGCCCAGCGGGTTCTGGCGGCGAAGCGAATCGTTGGGGTCCAGCGTGTCGGCCGGCTCCAGCTCCAGCTTCAGGCCGAGCAGGCCGGCAGCGACGCGCACCTTGCGCACGAACGGGGACGTGGGGGAATGACGCAGCAGCATGGGAGGGGCATCCGCTTGAGGACGCCCTTCCCTAAATCGTTTCCGGCGGCAGGGGAATCAGGAATTGGCGCCGCCACGTCACGGCGCGGGCTTGACGGTGAGGACTTGGATCGCGGCGACGTCCATGGTCAGGCCGGAGAAGGCGATGCGGGAGGCGGAGGTGGCACGCGCGTGGCGCGCCATGCCGCCCTCGACTTCGATCTCCATGTTGGTGCTCACGTCTATCCGGATCTGGCTGAGCATCAGTTTGGCCTTCTGCTCGTTGAGGCCGCCACCCCCCGGCTGAGCGGCGGCAACCCGGCGGAGAATGCCGAGGGCCATTTCGCCCAGGGCGGCGGGGTCAGGCGTATTGCTCGACAGAACGGTCACGTGCTCGGGCCGCGAACCCGGGGCGAGCCGTGTCACGGATTCGCCCCGCAATCGGCCGCCGAAGGGGTTTGGCAGGCTGTCGACCCTGCGCGTGTCTTCCCCCGGCCTCAGGGGCGTGTTCTGGGCCGAGGCCAGCAGCGTCAGCGGAGCGAGCCAGGTGGTCGCTGCTTGCGTGTCGCTGATCGCCTGCACGCCGGCCAGCGTCTGCCGCATGATGGGAAGGAGATGCGGCTTGTCGGCGTATTGGGCTAACACGCGCCCGCTCATGGCGGCGGAGGCGGTGCGCACCTCTGTCGCGTTCACCACCGTCAGGGGCAGGCCGGCAGCGTCGGTGATTCCAAGGACAGGGACATCGCGTACCACCTCAAAGGCGATCATGACGGCTTGGGCGGCGGGGAGGAGGCTGTCCACTGTCACCTCGCGCAGCACCATCCTGACGCGATATCCGGTGCCCTCGCGCGCGGTGTAGACGAGATCATAGCTAGCAGTAATCGAATACTGCTCCTCAGCGTCGTTCGTCTTTGTGGTTGAGCGGATTTCGGAGACGATCCGCCATCGGCGGCCCACCGCCGGGGCGAAGGGCTGGGCCCACGGCGCGGCCGCCGGGGCGACCGCCGGCACGGCCTGCGGCGCCGGCTTCGAATCCTCTTGGGGCGCAGCCCGGGCAGCGCCGGGCGATCCAATTAGGATCGTCACGCAGACGGACAGGGCCGCCGCGCGGCCCGGCCACCCCCGATCCGGCAGGGGCGCCCGCGCCGGGACCGGCCCGGCCTGCGCCCCTCTGCCCGCGCTTCCTGTCTGCGTGTTGGCTTGCGGTCCCTCGCCTTGCGGCAGTTGCCCCTGCCCAACCATGCCCCGTCCCCCGCGAGCCGGGCTCAACCCCCGGCGGTAAGCCAGGATACACGCACGCGTCCGGAGCCGTCACGGGCCACCAGCGGGGCGATGGCGGTGAGGACGGTGCGCAATTCGTCGGCCAGCGTGAAGGGCGGGTTGACGATGATGAGGCCGGAGCCCGAGAGGGCATCGACGCTGCGCACGGTGGCGAAATCGAGCTCCACCCGCAGCGTCTTGGGCAGGCCGAGGCGCGCCACGTCGCGGCGGAAGGCGTCCACCGCGCGCAGGTCCTTGATGGGGTACCACAGCATGAAGATGCCGGTGGCGAAGCGCCGGCAGGCCGCTTCCAGCCCCGCCACCAGCCGCGGGAACTCGCCCGGCTCCTCGAACGGCGGGTCCACCAGCACCAGCCCGCGCCGCTCGCGCGGCGGCAGGTGGGCGGCCAGCGCCTGCCAGCCGTCCTGGGGCAGGATCTTGGCGCGCGCATCGGCGCCGACGCGCTTCTCCAGCTTGGCGCGCTCCTCCTTGTGGAGTTCGCAGAAGAGCAGGCGGTCCTGCGGGCGGGAAAGGGCGAGCGCCAGCGCCGGCGAGCCGGGATAAAGCCGCCGGCCGCCTTCGCGCAGGTGCCGCACCGCGTCGAGATAGGGCGCAAGCAGGCTGGCCGCCGGCTCCGGCAGCGGCGCGGCGAGCACCGCCTCGATGCCGGCCTCCGCCTCGCCGGTGCGCTGGGCGCTGGCGCCGTCGAGATCGTAGAGCCCGGCCCCGGCATGGGTGTCGAGCACGCGGAAGGGCGCTTCCTTGCGGCAGAGATAGGCGAGGACGCGGGCGAGCGCGGCGTGCTTCATCACGTCGGCGGGATTGCCCGCATGGAAGGCGTGGCGGTAGTTCATGGCGCGTCTATAGCACGCCGGGCGCGGGCGTCGCGGCGGATGGGCGAGGCCGAAGCCGGCGCCTCAGTTGCCGCCGCGCACCGGCGGCATCACCATGCGCGGCAGCCGGCAGGCGCGCCGGTCCACGTCGGGGCAGGAGCGGAAGGCGAGGTCGCGACCCATGCAGATGCGCACCTCCTTCAGCCGCCGCCGGTCGCATTCCACCGACATCATGTCCGGCGCAAGGCCGGGATTGGCGGCGAGGAAGGCGCCCTCGGCCTCGCCGGGGGAGATCATGCGGTAGTCGCCGAGGCGGACGAACTCGGGCGGGATCGCCACCTTGGCGCGGGCGGCGCGCACGAGGTCGAAATAGCCCTGCGGGGAGAGGCCGGAGCAGGTGCCGTGCTTCTTCCATTCATAGATGACGAGCCGGCGGCTCGGCATCACGTCCAGCATGGAATTGACGAGGCCGTTCGGCACATAGGGCGGCGGGCGCTGGCAACTCTCGGGAAAGCCGCGATCATACTGTGGCCACAGGCCGTGCACCACGAAGGCATAGGGCCGGTCCCGGCGGCACTGGGGCTCGCCGGAGGCGGCCTCGCCCTTGTCCTCGCAATAGGTGGGGGACCAGGAGAGGGAGAGGACGTAGAAATCGAATCGCCCCGGCTCGTGCTGCGCCGCGGCCGGGCCGGCGAGGCCCAGCAGCACGACGCAAGCGAGCGCCAGGGCCGCGAGCGCGGCGAAGGGGCCGGCGGCGATGAGGCCGGCGCGGCGCGCCGGCGCGCGGAGCGGGAGCCGCACCGGGGGCTGCATCCGGGGCCTCAGGGACCCGCCATCTTGCAGGAGGGGGCGTAGGCGTAGGAGCGGTCGAGCCCGACCACGCACCATTCCACGCCCCAGCTGGCGCCGATGAAGCCGCCATCCTCGATGATGGAATAATAGATGGCGCGCTTCTTGGCGTCGTTGGTGAAGACCGTGCCCTTGCAGTAGCGGCGCGGCTGATACTCCGGCCCCCAGGGGCGGAAGGCGATCTCGTGCACCTTCTCGAAATCGGTGATGGAGAGGGTGGAGGCCCAGAACCGGCGCTCGGTCTCGGCGAAGCGGGTGGCGATGAGGTCGAGCGCCGCCTGGCTGTCGCAGGCGGGCACCACGCCGGAATAATTGGGGCCGGAGAGCCAGAAGTTCATTTCCAGCCAGTTGGCGGCCTTCGCGCCGGTGGCGCCGGTCGCCAGCAGGCCGCAGCCGGCCACCACCGCCGCGGCGGCGAGCCGGGCGAGGCCGCGCATGCCGCGCGCCGTCGTGTGCGGGTTGGCGCCGATTGTCCCCGTCGCCGTCCCTCGCGCGCGATCCCGCATGGTCCACTCCCTGTCAGGGCCCCCCGCCCCCTCGGGGCGCATATCCGGGGGACGATGCGGCGCCGTTTCCGCCCGGTCAATGACACGGCGGCCACACCTTTGCAGAAAATTAACGCTGTCCGCCGCCGCGCGCCTGCCGGAAACTGCCGGCATGCTGACGGGACTGTCGCGCGGGAGGACGAATTGCACCAGCCGAGCTTCGCCGCCACCCCCTCCGCATCGGCGCCGCGCCTGCGTTTCGCCTCCGGGCGGGAGGCGGCGCTGGAGCTGCGGCCCGACCATCCGGTCTACTGCTTCCGCCCCGAGGTGCTGGCCGCCGACGCCCGCGCCTTCGTGGATGCCTTCCCCGGCAAGACCGCCTATGCGGTGAAGACCAATGGCGAGCCCATGGTGCTGGACGTGCTGGCGCGGGCGGGCATCAACGCCTTCGATGTGGCGAGCCCGGCCGAGTTCGCCGCCGCCCGCGCCGCCGCGCCGGGGGCCGAGTTGCTCTACATGCACCCGGTGAAGGCGCAGTCGGACATCCGCCTCGCGCTGGAGCGCTACCGCATCCGCGCCACCGCCCTCGACCATGAGGACGAGGTGGCGAAGATCCTGCGCATCGTCCGCGCGCTCGATCTCGATCCCGCCGACCTCACCCTGTTCGTGCGCATCGCCACCCGGGGGGAGGCGGCCTATGAGCTGTCCCGCAAGTTCGGCGCCGCGCCCGGTCATGCGGCGGAGCTGCTCCAGCGCATCCATGGGGTGGGGATGCGCTGCGGCCTGTGCTTCCACGTGGGCAGCCAGGTGGAGGAGAAGGAGACCTACACCCGCGCCGTCGCGCTGGCCGCCGAGGTGCGCGCCGCCGCCGGCGTGCCCGTCGAGACCCTCGACGTGGGCGGCGGCTTCCCGGCCACCTACGCGCAGGATCCGCGCCGCCCCGCGCCTCCGGTGCCGGACCTGCCGGGCATCATCGCCGGCATCCGCACGGCCGTGGCCGAGCACGGCTTCGCCGATACCCCGCTGGTGGCCGAGCCGGGCCGGGTGATCGTGGCGCGGGCGTTCTCGGTCATCGTGCGGGTGCTGCTGAAGAAGGGGCAGCGGCTCTACATCAACGACGGGGTGTGGGCCTCGCTGTCCGATTCGTGGACCGGCAAGATCCTCCTGCCGGTGCGCCATATCGAGGACCCGGCGCGCCGCCGCCGCTCCGGCCGGGCAGACCGCATCGAGCCGTTCCGCATCTACGGCGCCACCTGCGACAGCGTGGACGTGCTCTCGCGCCCCTTCTACCTGCCGGGAAGCGTGGACACGGGCGACTGGATCGAGATCGGCCACATGGGGGCCTACTCCCTCTCCCTGCGCACCCGCTTCAATGGCTTCTACCCGGATACCTTCGTGGAGGTGGACACCCCGTTCGAGGCGGGCGACGCCCCCGCCGGCTTCGCCGAGCCGGAGCGCCGGGGCGGCACCCACCCGACGATCGGCGCCGGGGGCGGGGCCGGGCCCGAGGCGGCGGCGGAGGGGTGAGACGCGCCGGGAAGGGGCAGGCGGGCGCCCGGACCACCGCCCCGGCGGGCCGGGTGTTGCCGAACCCGAACCCGCCGAAGGTGCCGAACCTCGTGAAGGCTCAGAACCAGATGCGCTCGCCCTCGCGGCCCTTGTAGAGATCGGCCACGAACTCGCCGTAGCCGTTGAACAGCAGGGTCGGGCGGCGGCTGCCGGTGGTGATGTCCTCCTCCGTCGCCTGGCTCCAGCGGGGATGGGCGACCTTGGGATTCACATTGGCCCAGAAGCCGTATTCCGACCCCTGCACCTCCTCCCAGAAGCTCAGCGGCTGGGTGTCGGTGAAGGTGAAGCGGGTGATGGCCTTGATGGATTTGAAGCCGTATTTCCAAGGCGTTACGAGGCGAAGCGGCGCACCGTACTGGCCGGGTGCGGGCTTGCCGTAGACCCCGGTGACGAGGAAGGCGAGATCATTGGTCGCCTCCGCCAGGGTCAGGCCCTCCACATAGGGCCAAGGGTAGCGGAAATCCCTTTGATTCGGCGCGACTTTCGGGTTCAGGAAGGTCTCCATCCGCACGAATCGCGCGCCGGATGAGGGGGCCGCCAGCGCCACCAGGTCGCGCATGGGAAAGCCGGTCCAAGGCACCGCCATGGACCACGCCTCCACGCACCGGTGCCGGTACAGCCGCTCCTCCAGCTTCACCTTGGCGAGGAGGTCGTCGATGCCCAGCTCCAGCGGCTTGTCCACCATGCCGTCGATCTTCACCACCCAGGGCCGGCGCTCGAACCGGCTCATGGAGGGAGCGACGTTCTTGCCGTAGCTGAACTCGTAATAATTGTTGACGGTGCTGGACTTGGCCTCGGGCGTGACCGGCCGGTCCAGGGTGTAGCGCTCGTTGCGGGGGGCGGGATAGAGGCCGGAGGAGGGGTCCGGCAGGTCGCTCACCCGCTGCGCCGCCGCCGGCGTGGCAAGGCCCGCGGCGCCTGCCCCGGCCAGCAGCATCGCCCCGGCCCCCAGCACCTCGCGGCGGGACAGGTAGACGTGTTCCGGCGTCGCCTGTGACTCGGGAATTTCCCAGCCCCGCCTGCGTTTCACATACATGCCGTGCTCTCCTGCGTTGCGGGGCGCAGGATTGCGGCGGCGGGCTCGGGCGGGCAATTCAAACGGCCGTGTGATCGAACGGAGCCGTCTGACAATTCAGTGTGGATTGACCGCGGCCGGCTCGAGCTTCAGCGTGGCGCCGGCGATGGACAGGCTGAGCCCGCTGTCGGACGAAACGCTGAGGGGCTGGAGCGTCACTTGCCGGGCCGCATCCTGCGAGGCCAGCATGTTGGCGGAGAAGCCCGGCCCCAGCGCGAAGCCGGTGGAGATGCCGGAATAGGTCCCGGCCAGCGCCCCCGGCTCCACCTGAGGCGCGGTGGCGAGCACCGCCCACAGCATGCTGGCCTGGTCGGAGATGCCGAAGTCCAGGCCCACGCGGTCGAGGGTGCCGGCGTAATAGTGATTCATGCCCATGGAGGGGCGGAACTCGCAGCGGACCTTGCGGGTGGAGCCGAAGCCGTAGGCGGTGGCAAACTCGCCCCGGCATTCCAGCAGGCCGGCCGAGACCTGCGGCATGTTCGCGCCGCTGGCGGGAATGGTCACCGGCAGGCACATGATGGCACCGGCGATGAGCCGGGCGAGACGAGACATTGGACGACCCCTCCGCAACAGGGTGGCGCGCCGGCCCGAAACCGTGGCCGGCGCCTCCCATCTGGCGCGCGAGATCCGACATTTTCAAGAACGGACCGGGCGCAAGGCGGAAAAATGCGCGGTTGCGGCCTTAGTTGGGCAGCAAGGTGAGGGTGAGATCGGCGATGCCGGCGGCCACGTCCGCGCCGACCATGCCCTCCACCGAGACGGTCTGCAGCGCGATCTGGTTGTTGGAGCCGCCGAGCAGCACGTTCGCGCCGCCGCCGATGGTCCATGCGGCGTCGGCGGAAACGCCGATGTAGCTGCCGGCGATGTCGCTGGGGCTCACGTCGACGCTGGGGGCGAACACGGCCCAGGCCAGGGTGTCGGCCGCCAGGGCGCCGATGTCGATGCCGAAGCGGGCGATGGTGCCCTTGTAGCGGGATTTCACCAGATAGGGCTGCACCGTGGTGTCGCGCAGCTCGCAGCCCATCTCACGCATGGAGCCGAGCACGAAGCCGATGGACGGCGCCACCTTGCACACCAGCAGGCCCGACTGGACCTTGGGCGCCTGCGGGGTCACCGGCATCGGCGGCGGCAGGGGCTGGGCGGTCGCGGCGGCGGCCGTGGCGAGGACAAGGGCGGTGGCGATCAGGAAGCGCATGGATCTTTCCCGGAAAGGCGGCACTGCGCGAGAGGTATGACCAAGCCGCCGCCGGTGGCAACGCCGTCGCTGCCGCATTGTGGCGCGGTGAGGCAAGGCCTGTCGGGAAACAGGTCCAGGCCCTTGAAAACGAAAACGCCCCCGGCAGGCCGGGGGCGCTTTGCACGACTGTGCTTCCAGGGCCATATCGCTGCGGCACGCGCCGGAGGCGCGCGGACGCCGCAGCGGCAGGGGCCGAATCAGCGCAGGGTGAGGTCGGAGACGCCGAGGGCGATGTTGAGGCCGGTCTGGCCCTGCACCGAGAGGGGCTGCAGCGCGATGGTGTTCTGCGAACCGCCCACCAGCACGTTGGCGCCGAGGCCCACGCCGATCGAGGCGTTGCTGGAGGCGCCAACATAGGTGCCGCGCAGCGCGCCCTTGCCGACGACGGCGGTCGGAGCGAACACGCCCCACACCAGCTCGCCGGAGCCGGAGAAGCCGACGTCGAGGCCGAAGCGACGGGTCACGCCGGTGTAGGTGGAGGGCTTGGCGCCGCGCACCGACGGACGGAAGGCGCAGCTCATCTCGCGCACGGAGCCGAGCACGAAGCTGATGTTGGGCGCGAGCGAGCACACGAGGGTGCCCACCTGGACGCGCGACTGGGCGGAAGCAGGCATCGCGCCAGCAACGAGCACGGCGGCGGCAGCGAGGCCGGCCTTGAGAACAGTCTTCATGATGTCGTTCCTCCTGTGGGAAGCGGGCGGGATGATTCCCTCCGCCCGACGACTGCGAAGCCTTAGCCCAGACTTCAATGCAGCGCCAACGCTTCTAAAGGCCACGGGTTCCTTTTTTCGCGTTGACGCCGCGTTTCAGGTGAGCGAGCCGCAGAAACGCTGGATGCGGCGGCAGGCTTCCTCAAGGTCCGTGGTGGCGGTGGCGTACGAGATACGGAACGCCGGGCCGAGGCCGAACGCCGTGCCGTGGACAACCGCGACGCCCTCCGCCTCCAGCAGCTGGGTGGCGAAGTCCTCGTCGGTGGCGATCCTGGCGCCCGACGGAGTGGTCTTGCCGATGGTGCCGGCGCAGGAGGGGAACACGTAGAACGCGCCCTCGGGCTTGGGGCAGGTGAGGCCCTTCGCCTGGTTGAGCATGGAGACCACGAGGTCGCGCCGCTCCTTGAACACCTTGTTGTTCTCGGCGATGAAGTCCTGCGGCCCGTCCAGAGCCTCGACCGCCGCCCACTGGGCGATGGAGGAGGGGTTGGAGGTGGACTGCGACTGCAGCGTCCCCATGGCCTTGATGAGCGGCTCGGGACCGGCGGCGTAGCCGATGCGCCAGCCGGTCATGCAATAGGCCTTGGACACGCCGTTCATGGTCAGCGTGCGGTCGTAGAGGGCGGGCTCCACCTGCGCCGGGGTGACGAACTTGAAGTCGTCGTAGACGAGGTGCTCGTACATGTCGTCGGTGAGGATCCACACGTGGGGATGCTTCACCAGCACGTCGGTGAGCGCCTTCAGCTCGTCGAAGCTGTAGGCCGCGCCGGACGGGTTGGACGGCGAGTTGAAGATGAGCCACTTGGTCTTGGGGGTGATGGCGGCTTCCAGCACCTCGGGACGCAGCTTGAAATTGTCCTCGATGGTGGTCATGGCCGGCACCGGCTTGCCGCCGCAGAATTCCACGATGTCCGGATAGCTCACCCAGTAGGGCGCGGGGATGATGACCTCGTCGCCGGCGTCGAGCGTCGCCACAAGCGCGTTGAACAGCACCTGCTTGCCGCCGGTGCCCACGGACACCTGCGAGGGCTTGTAGTCCAGCCCGTTCTCCCGCTTGAACTTGCGGCAGATGGCGGCCTTCAGCTCGGGAATGCCGTCGACGGCGGTGTACTTGGTCTCGCCGCGGCGGATGGCGGCGATGGCCGCTTCCTTGATGTTCTCGGGGGTGTCGAAGTCGGGCTCGCCGGCCGAGAGCGCGATGATGTCCCGGCCCGCCGCCTTCAGCTCACGCGCCTTGTTGGAGATGGCGATCGTGGGCGAGGGGTTGATGCGCTTCAGCGCGGACGAGATGAGGCTCATGGCCTTGAGGCTCCGGACATGCCCCGCCGCACGGGGGCCGGGCGACGCGGGCTTTAGGCGAATGGCATGATCGAGTGCCGGCGGCCGCCGGCGCGCGCGGACACTAGTTCAGCCGCAGCCTGCAAACAAGCAACGATCATGAATGCCAGCCCTTGCGTGCGGTAATGGACGCAGCCCGCGGCGGCTTGTCGGGCAGCGGCCCTTGCGGCCAAGGTCGAGGCGCGCCACATGCGGGGCGCAACCGGCGCCGAGGGAGGAATGAGGTGCTGACGCTCTATTCGACGCAGACCTCCGGCAATTCCTACAAGGTGCGGCTGATGCTGGCCATGCTGGACCGGCCGTTCCGCCTGGTGGAGGTGGACATCTTCGCCGGCGAGAACCGCACGCCGGAATTCCTCGCCATGAACCCGGAGGGCAGGGTGCCGCTGCTCGACGTGGACGGGCGGCTGCTGGCCGAATCCAACGCCATCCTGTTCTACCTCGCCGAGGGCTCGCGCTTCCTGCCGGCCGATCCGCTGGACCGGGCCGAGACCCTGCGCTGGATGTTCTTCGAGCAGCACAGCCACGAGCCCGGCATCGCCGCCGCCCGCTTCTGGCTGAAGCAGGTGCGCGGCGGGCGCGAGCTGCGCGCCCATGACGTGGACCGCTGGATGGAGGAGGGCTACGCCGCCCTGAAGGTGATGGAGCGTCACCTCGCCGGCCGGCGCTACTTTGTCGGCGATGCGCTCACCATCGCCGACCTCGCGCTCTATGCCCACACCCATGTGGCGGAGGAGGGGGACTTCTCGCTCGCCACCTTCCCGGCCATCCGCGGCTGGCTGGACCGGGTGGCGGGGGAGCCGGGGCATGTGGACATCGGGTGGCGTCCCTCGGTCGCGCCAGCATAGCGGGGATGAATCGCGATCCCGTGAGGATCGGCCATCATTTTGCCATTATTGCCGAAGGCCAAGCCGCCGTGTGGCCATGATTTCTTTCCACTCTGCTTTGCGGAAGACGGAACTGATTCGTTTTCCCAGACGTTGCGGGGGCACGTTCTTCTTGAGCGAGATCATCATGTCCAATCACGGTGACATGGAAATTCGGCACCTGACCCTCGGCCGGCTCGACATGCCGGCCGTAACGGCGTCGCATGCGGATCCGGAGGTGCTCGCCCGTGCGGTGCGCGCCCACAAGATCGGCGACGCCCTGGCGCAGGCCGCGCTCACCTTCGCCCTCATGCTCGCCATCGGCGCGGTCGCCTTCGTGCTGAGCGCCGACCATGCGGCCGCCGCGAGCCTCATCGTCCATAGCATGATCGACAATTCCGCCGTGGTGGCGGGCATCGCGCTTGCGGGCATCGGCCTGCTCGTCGCCCGCCGGGCCGCGCTGCGGCTGGCGCGCGTGCGCGCCCAGCGCCAGCGGCGTTGAACGCGGTGCGGGCCGCGGCGCCGCACATTCTCTCCGCCTGGCGGGCCACAGGGCCCGCCCGCCTGCTGGCAGCCGCCGCGCTGCTCGTCCTTGTCCTTCTTCCCGCTCTTTCCCTTGCGCAGGACACTGCGCCGACCCGCTTCGCCGGCGAGGAGGTGCGGGTCGTCCCCTTCGCTTCCGGCCTCGATCATCCCTGGAGCATGGCCTTCCTGCCCGACGGCACCCTGCTCGTCACCGAGCGCGACGGGCGGCTGCGTCCCGTGGACCGGTCAGGGCGCATCGGCGCGCCGGTCGAGGGCGTGCCTCAGGTCGCCGCGCGGGGGCAGGGCGGCCTGCTCGACGTGGCGCTCGATCCCGCCTTCGCCAGCAACCGCCTGATCTATCTCAGCTATGCCGAGCCGCGCGCGGACGGCGCCGCGACCGCGGTGGCGCGGGCGCGTCTGTCCGATGACGGCGCTCGCCTCGACGGCCTGCGGGTCATCTTCCGCCAGCAGCCGGCCCATTCCGGCGGCAACCATTTCGGCTCGCGCCTCGTGTTCGCGCCGGATGGCATGCTGTTCATCACCCTCGGCGAGCGCTTCGACCTGATGGACAAGGCGCAGGACCTCTCCACCACCCTCGGCAAGGTGGTGCGCATCGCGCCGGACGGCTCCATCCCCGCCGACAATCCGTTCCGCCAGCAGGCCGGCGCCCGGCCGGAGATCTTCAGCTACGGCCATCGCAACGTGCAGGCCGCCGCCATCGAGCCCGCCACCGGCCGGCTGTGGACCGTGGAGCACGGCCCGCGCGGCGGCGACGAGGTGAACCGGCCGGAGTCCGGCAAGAATTACGGCTGGCCGGTCATCAGCTACGGCCGCCATTACTCCGGCGCCAAGATCGGCGAAGGCACACGCAAGGCGGGCATGGAGCAGCCCCTGTTCTACTGGGATCCCTCCATCGCCCCGTCCGGCGCGGCCTTCTATTCCGGCGACCTGCTGCCGGCCTTCCGCGGCCAGCTCTTTGTCGGCGCGCTGGCCGGGCAGGCGCTGGTGGAGGTGAAGGTGCGCGATGGCGCCGTCACCGGCGAGGAGCGCCTGCCGCTCGGCAAGCGCATCCGCGACGTGCGCATGGGGCCGGACGGGGCGCTGTGGCTGCTCACCGACGATACCGGCGAGATCCTGCGGGTGGTGCCCGCCGCGGCGCGCTGATCCCGCCCGGCGCGATTCCCTCCCGCCACGTTGGGCCTTAACATCCCCGCGTCGCACCTGCCGTCGCACCTGCCCGCGGAGACCCCATGGCCTCGACCCTGCTTGCCCGCAACGCGCTCGTTCTCGTCACCATGGACGGGGAGCGGCGGGAGATCCCGGGCGGCGGGCTTTATGCGGAGGACGGGCGGATCGTCGCCGTGGGGCGGGCGGAGGATCTGCCGGCCTCGGCGGACGAGATCATCGACCTTGCCGGCCACGTGGTGCTGCCGGGCCTCGTCAACACCCACCACCACATGGTGCAGAGCCTGACCCGCGCGGTGCCCGCCGCGCAGGACGGCGAGCTGTTCGAGTGGCTGTCCACGCTCTACCCGCTGTGGGCGGGGCTGACGCCGGAGATGGTGGAAACCGCCACGCTCACCGCCATGGCGGAGCTGATCCTCTCCGGCTGCACCACCACCTCGGACCATCTCTACATCTACCCCAACGGGGTGCGGCTCGACGATTCCATCCGGGCGGCGCGGCGCATCGGCATGCGTTTCCATGCGGCGCGCGGCGCCATGAGCGTCGGCCAGAGCAAGGGCGGCCTGCCGCCGGACCGGGTGGTGGAGGACGAGGGCTTCGTGATGCGCGATGCCGAGCGCCTCATCGACGCCTATCACGACCCCGCCCGCTTCTCCATGCTGCGCGTGGTGCTGGCGCCGTGCTCGCCCTTCACGGTCAGCCACGACCTGATGCGCGAGACGGCGCTCCTCGCCCGCGCCCGCGGCCTGACGCTGCACACCCACCTCGCCGAGAACGATTCCGATATCGCCTTCTCGTACAAGACGTTCGGCATGGGGCCGACGGAATACGTCCGCGAGCTCGGCTGGGTGGGGCGGGACGTGTGGCACGCCCACTGCGTGAAGCTGGATGACGCCGGCATCTCCCTGTTTGCGCAGACCGGCACCGGCATCGCCCACTGCCCGTGCTCCAACATGCGCCTCGCCTCCGGCATCGCGCCGGTGAAAAGGTTCCGGGCGGAGGGCATCCCCGTGGGCCTCGGCGTGGACGGCTCCGCCTCCAACGACGGCGGCCACCTCCTGGGGGAGGCACGGCAGGCCATGCTGCTGCAGCGCGTCGCGTTCGGGCCGGACGCCATGAGCGCGCGCACGGCGCTGGAGCTGGCGACGCTGGGCGGCGCGCGGGTGCTGGGCCGCGACGACATCGGCGCGCTCGCTCCCGACATGGCGGCGGATTTCATCGCCTTCGACATGTCCGCCCTCGGCTATGCCGGCGCGCTGCATGATCCGGTGGCGGCGCTGGTCTTCTGCCAGCCGCGCGACGTGGCGCTCAGCGTCATCAACGGACGGGTGGTGGTGGCGGACGGCCGGCTGCGCACCATCGACGTCGCCGCCACCGCCAGCCGCCACAACGCCTTGGCGGCGCAACTGGCGCGCGGCGCCCCGGCTTGATATGAGGTCGGCCCGCCCGCGCGAGGGCAGGGGTTTCGGGAGCAGGACATGAGCAACGGCCGCAAGGGCAAACGCATCGTGGCGGTGCGCTACAGTCCCGACTGGCTGGGCCTGACCGACGACGACACCCGCCGGTTCCTGCGCCGCCACCGCATCGACGAGAACCTGCTGGTGGACTTCATGGCCCTGTGGGACGGGCAGATGAAGGTGGACTACCGCACCTTCCGCGACGAGATCGCCAAGCTCTCCCGCGCCAGCTTCGCCGCCGTGCGCGGGGCGGAGGTGATCCCCCACGAGACGCTGCGCGAGACCAGGCGCGCGCCGGACGACCTGATCGTGTTCGTGGACGATGACGACTGGCTCGCGCCCGGCCTGTTCGACGAGCTGGAGGCCGTCTGCCCGCGCCCGTTCAACGGCATCTGGTGGGGCTCGATCCTGGTGGGCCCGCCGTTCACCTCCTACGAGGCGTCGCAGACCAGCCCGATCATCGAGCTGCGGCCCATGCAGCGAGTGATCTACACCAACAATTACGCCATCACCGGCCGGGCGCTGAACTGGCACGGCTACGGCCGGCTGTTCGAGCACTATCACGCGGACCGGCGCTTCCGGAAATTCTGGTGGCCGGCGCGCAACGTGCCGCTCTATCTCTCGGCCGCCTCCAAGCACCCCTGCTCGACGGTGTCGGTGCAGTTCTTCATGGCCCAGCCGGAGTTTCGCGCCGACCCGCGCCGGCACGTGGAGCGCTTCGCCGACCAACTGGCCGAGGCCGACATCCCGCCCGCCTACGAGTGGCTGCGCGCCCCCGTGCGGCAGGTGGAGGACCTGGTGCGGCGCGCCCTCGGCTGAGGCGCCCGCTCAGAACTTGTGGAAGATGAAGAAGGCGCCGGCGGAGATGAAGGCGAACCCCACGAGGTGGTTCCAGCCCAGCGGCTCCTTCAGGTAGAGCACCGAGAAGCCGGCGAAGACGAGGAGGGTGATGACCTCCTGCATGGTCTTCAGTTCCGCCGTGGAATAGACCGCCGAGCCGATGCGGTTGGCCGGGACGGCGAGGCAATATTCGAAGAAGGCGATGCCCCAGCTGGCGAGGATCGCCAGCACCAGCGGCGCCGACTTGTGCTTGAGGTGCCCGTACCACGCGAACGTCATGAACACGTTCGAGGCGACGAGCATCACGATGGGGGCGATCTGGGGCGGGATCGTCATGGGCAGGGCATCCGGCTGGGTGTCGACCGGCCCGCCCTCTAGCACGAAATCCCCCGCCCCATGACCGCTCGCCTACTTCGACTTTTCCTGCTCCTTCGCCGTGGGCGTGACGGAGGCGGCGTTGGCGGCCTGCGCATCCGGCTTGTTGGACGTCACCGCGAGGCTGGTCACCCCCGACATGAACGAGCACGCCTGGTGGTAGGACTGCGCATCTCGCAGCGCCAGCGCCACCGGATATGCGGGAAGGCCGTTGCGGCGGTTAGTGATGATCTGGTCGCGGATGCGGGTGCGGTTGGCCTGGATCTGGTTGGCGATGAGCGTCACCAGCTGGTTCTGCATCAGCGTGCTGTCGGCAAGGGTGTCGGTGCCCTGGGCGATGGCCGAGACAAGGGCGAGCGCCTGCGCCGCCTCGCCGCCGGTGAAGGCGCCCACGGCGGATGCCACGCCGGCGATCTCGTTCAGGAAGAACTTGCGGTGGGAAACGCGGACATAAAGGTCGTCGATGAAGGCCTCGCACAGCACGTCGGAACGCTGCATCAGGGCATCCTGCACGAAGTCGCGATTGGCGGCGCTGCGCTGGGCGAACTCCAGGATGTCCCAGTCGATCAGCGGCACATAGCGACCGGAAAACGCGGAGGGCTGCGGGCCGACCGTTTCCGCGGCCGCCGCTGCGCCGGTGGCGGTGACGGTGCGCCCGGTCTGCTGGTCCACATAGGACAGGCGCAGGTTGTAGTCCGCCAGCTGCGGCGGCCGCATGGGCGCCCGCAACGAGGGTGGCAGCGTTTCGCACCCGGCGAGAGCGCCTCCCGCCAGAAGCAGCATCAAGGTGGCGCAGGCGCGCCGGAATCGCATGGTCATCATCAGCCCCTCCCCCCAACCCATGATGGAAGGGCTCTGGCGATATGCAATCTAAAGTAGATTATTCATATATAATTAACCATAGCGTGTCCTTTCGGCATCACCCGGCAGCGGCTCCCTCCCGCGCACAGGGGAAGAGCAGGGAAGAAGCGTCCCCGCCTTTTCACCGCCGCCGATCGCACCCATATTCGGCGCATGGCCAAGGCATCCCGTCCCGGAAAGCTCGGTGAGCGTTCGCAGCGTCACTTCGAGCCCGCGCCCCAGCAGGCGCTCGACCCCGCGCTCGCAAAATCCCTCGGGCTGGACCCGGGGGATCTTGCGCTCGATTTCTCCTCGTCCGGCGCCTCCGCCACGGTGCAGGCGCTGGCGAGCCTGATCGAGAACGGGCGGCCGGAGATCACCGGTCAGACCTGGGTGCCCCACCGCCCGCCGCGCCCGGAGAAGTCCGAGGGCGGCGTCTCCTTCATCATGAAGAGCGATTTCAAGCCCTCCGGCGACCAGCCGCAGGCTATTGCGGAACTGTGCGCGCAGGCGCAGGCGGGGGAGCGCGACCAGGTGCTGCTCGGCGTCACCGGCTCGGGCAAGACCTTCACCATGGCCAAGGTGATCGAGCAGCTCCAGCGCCCGGCCATCGTGCTGGCACCCAACAAGACGCTGGCTGCGCAGCTCTATGGCGAGTTCAAGAGCTTCTTCCCCGACAATGCGGTGGAATATTTCGTCTCCTACTACGACTACTACCAGCCGGAAGCATACGTGCCCCGGACGGATACGTACATCGAGAAGGAATCCTCCATCAACGAGCAGATCGACCGCATGCGCCATGCGGCGACCCGCGCGCTCTTGGAGCGGGACGACGTGATCATCGTCGCCTCGGTGTCGTGCATCTACGGCATCGGTTCGGTCGAAACCTATTCGGCCATGACCTTCGACATCAAGGTGGGCGAGCGCATCGACCAGCGCGGCCTCATCGCCGATCTGGTGGCCTTGCAATACAAGCGCATCCAGTCGGATTTCGCCCGCGGCACCTTCCGCGTGCGCGGCGACAGCGTGGAGATCTTCCCGGCGCACTATGAAGACCGCGCGTGGCGCGTCTCCCTGTTCGGCGACGAGGTGGAGAGCATCGCCGAGTTCGATCCGCTCACCGGCCACAAGAGCGGCGACATGAAGAGCGTGCGCGTCTACGCCGCCTCGCATTATGTGACGCCTCGACCGACGCTGATCCAGGCCATCTCCGGCATCAAGGCCGAGCTGAAGATGCGGCTCGACGAGCTCTACAAGATGGGCCGCCTCCTGGAGGCGCAGCGGCTGGAGCAGCGCACCCGCTACGATCTGGAGATGATGGAGGCGACGGGCTCCTGCGCCGGCATCGAGAATTATTCGCGCTGGCTCACTGGCCGCAAGCCCGGCGAGCCGCCGCCCACCCTGTTCGAGTACGTGCCGGACAACGCCCTCGTCTTCATCGACGAGAGCCATGTGACCGTGCCGCAGATCGGCGCCATGTACCGCGGCGACTTCCGCCGCAAGGCGACGCTGGCGGAATATGGCTTCCGCCTGCCCAGCTGCATGGACAACCGCCCGCTCCGCTTCGAGGAATGGGAGGCCATGCGGCCGCAGACCGTCCATGTCTCGGCCACCCCCGGCCCGTGGGAGATGAACCAGACCGGCGGCGTGTTCGTGGAGCAGGTGATCCGCCCCACCGGCCTGATCGATCCGCCGGTGGAGGTGCGTCCCGCCCGCACGCAGGTGGACGACCTGCTCGGCGAGGTGCGCGCGGTGGCGGCGAAGGGCTATCGCAGCCTCGTCACCGTGCTCACCAAGCGCATGGCCGAGGACCTCACCGAATACCTGCACGAGAACGGCATCCGCGTGCGCTACATGCATTCGGACATCGACACCATCGAGCGCATCGAGATCATCCGCGACCTCCGGCTCGGGGCATTCGACGTGCTCATCGGCATCAACCTGCTGCGCGAGGGCCTCGACATTCCCGAGTGCGGCCTCGTCGCCATCCTCGACGCGGACAAGGAAGGCTTCCTGCGCTCCGAGACCTCGCTGGTGCAGACCATCGGCCGCGCGGCGCGCAACGTGGACGGCCGGGTGATCCTCTATGCCGATCACGTCACCGGCTCCATGGAGCGGGCCATGGCGGAGACTACCCGCCGCCGCGAGAAGCAGATGGCCTACAACACCGAGCACGGCATCACGCCCGAGAGCGTGAAGAAGGCCATCGGCGACATCCTCAACTCCGTCTACGAGCGCGATCACGTGCAGGTGGACACCGGCCTTGCGGAGGAGGGCGCGGCCTTCGGGCACAATCTCAAGACGGTCATCGCCGATCTGGAGAAGCGCATGCGCGCCGCCGCCGCCGACCTCGACTTCGAGACCGCCGCCCGGCTGCGCGACGAGATCCGCCGGCTGGAGGCCACCGAGCTCGCCATTTCCGATGATCCGCTCGCCCGGCAGGAGGCGGTGGAGGACAAGGCCGGCGGCTTCAAGGGCGCCCGCAAATACGGCCGCGCCGCCAACCTGCCACCGCCGGAGAAGGCGGCGCCCGACAAGGCGCCGCGCGGGCGGGCGGGCAAGGCGGGAGCCGGACGCGGGGCGCAGGACGACAGCGGCATGGGGGAGGCGCAGGCGCCCTACGAAGCCCCGGCGGCTCCGGCCCCCAGAACGCGGCGCGGCGCGTCGGAGATGCCGCTCTATGCCCCCCGTGCCCACAAGCCGTCCCTGGACGACATGGGGCCGGGCACCGACCGCGCGGTGCCGCTCCCGGAAGACGGCTTCCGCCCCGGCCCGCGGCCGGATCCCGGCACGAAGGGGTATCGCAAGGGCGGGCGGCGGAAGGGATAGGCCGCCGCCATCCGCGCGGCGGCGCGCCGGATTTGCTGCTGCAATCTATGCGCGCCGATGCGTGGTCATGCACTTTTGATTTCTGCCCCCCGTGCCGGGGTGGCAGCCTGCGTTCTGGATCTTCCAGTGCGGGAGGCGCCACATGCCGGCGAACTTCGCGGATCTGAACCCCGAGCAGCCGCGCAGGGCCCTGCGCGGCTTCATCCTCTCGGTGCACGACTTCCTGGACGAGCTGGTGACGACGCGGGTCGGCCCGAAGGGCGAGCGGCTGTTCCTGCCCGAGCTGGTGCAGGACATGTCCGCCGCCTGGTCCATCGAGCGGCAGCGGTTTTCCATCGCGGCCGAGCGTGCGGGCGAGGCGTCCCTGCAGGCGCTGGCCGAGCATGGGCTGACGGGCGCGCCCCTGCGCTTCAAGCTGTCGGTGGTGCGCGTCCTGCACGGGCGCTACCTGGAGTTCGGCTTCCCCTTCCTGCGCAAGCTCATCAAGGCCATCGACGACCTGCTCTCGAGCATCCTGTCCGCCATCGGGGTCAACGGCGCCATCACCGAGATCAAGGACGCCATCGTCAACAGCGTGGACGACTAGGGCGGGGCGATGCCCCTTCGCGCGAAGGAAACGCTCCGGTGCGCCGCCGGCCGCCCGCGCTCGCCCTCCCCGCCGCCCCCGTGCTACGCCCTGCGGAGCGAAGCGGGCCGGGAGGCGGGGCATGGAGACGGCGGATCTTCTCAAGGTTCTCTACATCGTCGCCATCGTCGCGGAGGCGATGACCGCCGCGCTGGCGGCCGGGCGGCGGGAGATGGACTGGGTGGGCGTGTGCCTGCTCGGCTCGGTCACGGCGCTCGGGGGCGGATCGGTGCGCGACGTGCTGCTGGGGCGGCATCCGCTGTCATGGGTCGAGCATCCCGAATACCTGCTCATCACCTGCGGCGCGGCGCTGGCGACCATCGCCGTCGCCCGGTTCATGCGCCACCTGCGGCACGTGTTCCTGTTTCTCGATGCGGTGGGGCTGGTGGTGTTCACCGTCATCGGCTGCAACGTGGCCATGAGCCTCGACATGCCGGTGGTGGTGGTGATCGCCGCCGGCATGATCACCGGCTGCGTCGGCGGGGTGCTGCGCGACGTGCTGTGCGCGGATGTCCCGCTGCTGTTCCGGGCCGAGCTCTACGGCACCGTCTCCATCGTCACCGGCGGGCTCTATGTGGCGGGCAAGGTGCTGGAGCTGCCGCACGATGCGCTCACCCTCGGCGTCATGGCGCTGGGGCTGGGCCTGCGGCTGCTGGCGCTGCGCTTCGGCTGGCGCATGCCCAAGTTCGTCTACACCGAGGCGCTGCACTGAGCCCGGACCGCGCCGGTGCCCAGATGCCGCATGACCTCAGGGCACGAGGCTGTGGGCGGACCAGTCCTCGCGCGGCACTTCGTCGCCCAGCGTGAAGGTGAGGGACAGGACGTCCATGCCGTCGGCGCTGGTGCGGCAGCTGTACGACAGGTGGTACCAATGTCCGCGGCTGCGCACGGCGGCCCCGGGCGCCTCGATGGAGGCGTCGCCGAGCTTCGGGTCGGCGAAGGCGTAGGCGACCGTCTCGTCGGGCCGCATGTCCTTGTTGGCGCGGCCGATATCGCCCATCACCCGGGCATTGCAGCGCTGCTCGATGCGGGTCGGCAGGTCCACGTGCAGCATGGCGGCGTCGGGCTTCGATCCGTCCTGCTGCGCCGGAGCGTGCTCGTGCCGATGCTTGCGCGCGGCCTCGGCACCGGTCGGGCCCGCCGCGAGGGCGAGCGCGAGGGCGCCGGCAAGGGCGCGGCGGAGCAGGCGGCCACGGGCATCGGGGCAGGGCTGGGTCAAGGCGATCCGGTTCCAAGGCTGACAGGCGCGATCAGGCGCGCATAATGGATCGGTGTGGCAGGTCCGGGGCAGGCCAGCCTCTCGGTGGCGCGCCGCGCCGAACGCTGCGTTGCGGAATACCTGTTCCGGTCGCCGGTGCAGGACGGCCGGGCACGACGACCGCGCTGGGCGCTCGTGGTCCGGCGAGGTCCGCCGGGTCGAGGGCGGTCGAGGCAGAGGCGGGTGGGCTGAGGCGAAGCGGTCGAGGCGGGGCGGACGAAGGCACGGCGGACCGGGGCACGGCGGACCGGGGCACGGCGGACCGGGGCACGATGGACCAGGGCAGGGTGGATCAGGCGATGGCGGGCGGGTGGTCCCTTTCTCGATCGATGATCCTCGCGGTGCAGGGCGGCGACCGGGAGACAATCCAGGCGCTGCTGGCCGCGAGCGCGCAGCGCATGCGCGGGATCGGCCTTCGGGTGATCGGCGTGGTGGAGCATTTGCCCCCCGGCGGCGCGCACGAGGATGTGCTGCTGCTTGATCTCGTGTCGGGCGAGACCCATCGCCTGCATCAGGATCTCGGGCCCGGTGCCTCCGGGTGCAGCCTCGATCCCGCCGGGCTCGCCGCAGCGTCGGCGGGCGTGGAGCGGGCGGTGGCCTCGCGTCTCGCCGAGGGCGGCGACCTCTCCGACACGGTGGTGGTGCTCTCCAAGTTCGGCCGGCAGGAGGCGGAGGGGCGCGGCCTCACCAGCGCGTTCCATGCGGCGGTGGCCGCCGAGCTCCGGGTGCTCACCTCGGTCTCCCCCACCGTCCGTGCGGAGTGGGATGGCTTTGCGGGCGACCTCGCCGTCGTCGCCCCGCCCGAGCCGGCGCTGCTGGAGGACTGGTACGCTCCGGCAGCGGCCGAGGCGCCCTGAAGGCGCCGTTCCGGCCATCTGGCGGGGGCCGGGGCGAGACGCTAAGAAGATCGTTCCCGCCCGACGCGGCAGCCGCCCTGAGGTCGCTCGGCTCCCGTCTCTCGCCTCTCGCTCAGGAAGGCCGCCATGGTTTCGCGTCGCCCCTCCGCACGTCTCCTCGTGGCGGCAGCCGCCTGCCTGCTCGCCGCCGCCTGCCAGGGCAACCCCGACAGCTGGGGCACCGGCGTGGTGAAGCAGACGGACGCGTTCGGCGACTATTCCGAGACGGTGGTCTCCATTCCCAAGCCCACCGCCGGACCGCGCCAGTTCCAGTGCGCCGGGCCGTTCGCCCCCAATACCACCGCGGTGAACATCGCCGCCGATTTCGGCCAGGCCAGTGTGGTGACGGGCAATGTCATCTCCCCGGACGGCTCGACCTCGCCCGGGCTGGTGCTTCTGCCCAACGATCCGGCGCTGAGCCTGGAGATCGCGTGGAAGGACGCCATCGACATGGCGAACCCGCGCCGCGTCGCCTTCACCGAATCCTCCGCCTGGAGCGTGAACGGCATCGCCATCGGCTCCACCCTGGCCGATCTGGAGCGGGCGAACGGCAAGCCGTTCCGCATCCAGGGCTTCAGCGGCAGCGCCGGCGGCGTGGTGGCGGACTGGCGCGGCGGCAAGCTTGCCAACATCGGCGGCGGCTGCGAGCTCGGCGTGCAGCTGGCGCTGCCGGCCACCGCCTCGGCCGGCCGGCTGGCCGGGCAGAAGTTCTTCTCGTCGGGCGACGCCGCGGTCCGCGCGGCCTCTCCGACGGTGGGCGTGTTCTGGGTGACCTACCGCTGACGATTCAGGCTCCGCGCGCGCCGGGGCGGTGGGCGAAGGCCCACACGCGGTATCCGGTGAAGGTCCACAGCATGGTGATGCCAGTGGTGACGGCCTGGGCCAGAAGGTAGAACAGGCCGAGGTCGTGCACGAAGAAATTCATCAGCACGCCGTTGAGGATGAACGCCACCCCGGCCACCACCGCGAACCGCGGCACCGCGCCGGCGTGGGAGCGGCTCGATTCGAAGGTGTAGCGGCGGTTCAGCAGGTAGGAGACGATCCCGCCCACCACGAAGCCGCAGCCCGAGGACACCACCGGCCCGAACAAATCCGCCTCCACCAGCAGCGCGAGCGTGGCGAAGTGCGCCGCGGTGGCGGTGAGCCCCACCCCGACGAAAGACGAGATCTGGCGGATCAGATCACGGTAGTCTTCTGCCAGTCGGGCGAGGGAAGGCGGCACCGTCAGGGTCTCCGGCGGAAGGTTGGGCGACACGTCTTCCGTCGCCGCCAATTATGGTCTAAGGAAGCCCATCAGCGCGCAGGGTAAAGAGAATTCCCGAGGTGTGACTTCGCGGCACGTCCTCTGCCCCCATGCGCGCACGCTTCCGGGCCGGCCCGGGGCGATGCTCGATCCTTTCGGGGGCGCGTGACCCGCGGCCCTTTTTTTGCGCCCGGAGCGCGATAGGAAAAGGCGCGAGCGTCCCCGGTTCCGTATCGGAAGCATGGACGAAACCGGATCCCGCTTCCGGGCCCCGCTCAGCGGCGGCACGGCAGCGTCGGTCGAGGGCTTAAGACGGATATGCCGAAACGCACCGATATCGAAACCATCCTCATCATCGGCGCCGGTCCCATCGTGATCGGGCAGGCCTGCGAGTTCGACTATTCCGGCACGCAGGCGGTCAAGGCGCTCAAGGAGGAGGGATACCGGGTCGTCCTCGTCAACTCCAATCCCGCGACCATCATGACCGACCCGGACATGGCGGACGCCACCTATATCGAGCCGATCACCGCCGAGATCGTCACCAAGATCATCGAGAAGGAGCGCGGCGACCGCTCCAAGGGCTTCGCCCTGCTGCCCACCATGGGCGGCCAGACCGCGCTGAACTGCGCGCTGTCGCTGAAAAAGATGGGCACGCTCGAGAAGTTCGACGTGGAGATGATCGGCGCGACCGCGGAGGCCATCGACAAGGCCGAGGACCGCGAATTGTTCCGCGAGGCCATGACCAAGATCGGCCTCTCCACGCCCAAGTCGCGCCAGATCAAGACCCTGCCTCAGGCGCTCGAGGCGCTGGAGGAGGTGGGCCTGCCCGCCATCATCCGCCCGTCCTTCACCATGGGCGGCACCGGCGGCGGCATCGCCTACAACAAGGCCGAGTTCATCGAGATCATCGAGCGCGGCATCGATGCCTCCCCCACCAACGAGGTGCTGGTGGAGGAGAGCGTGCTCGGCTGGAAGGAGTATGAGATGGAGGTCGTCCGCGACAAGGCGGACAACTGCATCATCATCTGCTCCATCGAGAACATCGATCCGATGGGCGTGCACACCGGCGATTCCATCACGGTCGCTCCGGCGCTGACGCTGACCGACAAGGAATACCAGATCATGCGCGACGCCTCGCTGGCGGTGCTGCGCGAGATCGGAGTGGAGACCGGCGGCTCCAACGTGCAGTTCGCGGTGAACCCGGAGGATGGCCGGCTCATCGTCATCGAGATGAACCCGCGCGTGTCGCGCTCCTCGGCGCTGGCCTCGAAGGCGACGGGCTTTCCCATCGCCAAGGTCGCGGCCCGCCTTGCGGTCGGCTACACGCTGGACGAGATCGAGAACGACATCACCGGCGGCGCGACCCCGGCCTCGTTCGAGCCCACCATCGACTACGTGGTGACGAAGATCCCGCGCTTCGCCTTCGAGAAGTTCCCGGGCGCCGAGCCGGTGCTCACCACCGCCATGAAGTCGGTGGGCGAGGCCATGGCCATCGGCCGCACCTTCCAGGAATCGCTCCAGAAGGCCCTGCGCTCGCTGGAGACCGGTCTGACCGGCCTCGACGACATCGAGATCGAGGGCCTCGGCCAGGGCGACGACAAGAACGCCATCCGCGCCGCGCTCGGCACTCCCACGCCGGACCGGCTGCTGTTCGTGGCGCAGGCCATGCGCCTCGGCCTGACCGACGAGCAGATCCACGCCGCCTGCAAGATCGACCCCTGGTTCCTCGCCGAGATCCGCGGCATCGTCGAGACGGAGCAGAAGGTGCGCCGGCTCGGCCTGCCCACCACGGCGGGCGCGTTCCGCACGCTGAAGAGCATGGGCTTCTCCGACGCCCGCCTCGCCACCCTCGCCGGCCTCCACGAGGGCGAGGTGCGCGCGCGGCGCCACGCGCTGGACGTGCGCCCGGCCTACAAGCGCATCGACACCTGTGCGGCCGAGTTCGCCTCGCCCACCGCCTACATGTATTCCACCTACGAGACGCCGTTCGCCGGCGCCCTCGCCGACGAGGCGCAGCCCTCGGACCGGGAGAAGGTGATCATCCTGGGCGGCGGGCCGAACCGCATCGGCCAGGGCATCGAGTTCGACTATTGCTGCTGCCACGCCGCCTTCGCCCTGAAGGATGCCGGCTATGAAGCCATCATGGTCAACTGCAACCCGGAGACCGTCTCTACCGACTACGACACCTCGGACCGCCTCTATTTCGAGCCCCTGACCGCCGAGGACGTGCTGGAGCTGATCGCCCGGGAGAAGACCAAGGGCACGCTGAAGGGCGTCATCGTCCAGTTCGGCGGCCAGACCCCGCTGAAGCTTGCCAAGGCGCTGGAAGACGCGGAAGTGCCGATCCTAGGCACCTCGCCGGACGCCATCGACCTCGCCGAGGACCGCGACCGCTTCAAGACCCTGCTGGATCGCCTGAAGATCCGCCAGCCGGCCAACGGCATCGCCTACAGCGTGGAGCAGGCGCGCCTGGTGGCGGGCGAGCTCGGCTATCCCATGGTGGTGCGCCCCTCCTACGTGCTGGGCGGCCGGGCCATGCAGATCATCCGCGAGGAAAGCCAGCTCGGCGACTACCTGCTGGAGACGCTGCCCGGCCTCGTGCCGCAGGAGGTCAAGGCCCGCTATCCCAACGACAAGACCGGCCAGATCAACACCGTTCTGGGCAAGAACCCGCTGCTGTTCGACCGCTATCTGTCCGACGCCATCGAGGTGGATGTCGACGCGCTGTGCGACGGCAAGGACGTGTTCATCGCCGGCATCATGGAGCACATCGAGGAGGCGGGCATCCATTCGGGTGACAGCGCCTGCTCGCTGCCGTCTTATTCGCTCACCCCCGAGATCCTCGCCCAGCTGGAGAAGCAGACCGCCGCCATGGCGCTGGCGCTCGGCGTCGGCGGGCTGATGAACGTGCAGTACGCCATCAAGGGCGACGACATCTACGTGCTGGAGGTGAACCCGCGGGCCTCGCGCACCGTGCCGTTCGTCGCCAAGGTCATCGGCCTGCCCATCGCCAAGATCGCGGCGCGGGTGATGGCGGGGGAGAAGCTCGCCGGCTTCCAGCTGGAGCAGCCGCAGATCGGGCACATCGCCATCAAGGAGGCGGTGTTCCCCTTCGCCCGCTTCCCGGGCGTCGACACGGTGCTGGGCCCGGAGATGCGCTCCACCGGCGAGGTGATGGGCCTCGACACCGATTTCGGCGTCGCCTTCGCCAAGAGCCAGCTGGGCGGCGGCACCAAGGTGCCCAAGTCCGGCACGGTGTTCGTCTCGCTGAAGGAGAGCGACAAGCTGCGCATCCTGCCTTCTATGAAGATGCTGGTGGAGCTCGGCTTCAGGATCATCGCCACCTCCGGCACCCAGCGCTTCCTGGAGGAGCACGGCGTGCCGGCCTCCAAGATCAACAAGGTGCTGGAAGGCCGTCCGCACATCGTGGATGCCATCAAGAACGGCGAGGTCCAGCTGGTGTTCAATACCACCGAGGGCGCGCAGGCGCTTGCGGACAGCCGCTCGCTCCGCCGGGCCGCCCTCTTGCAGAAAGTGCCGTATTACACCACGCTGTCCGGAGCCATCGCTGCGGCGCAGGGGATCAAGGCCTATGTGGGCGGCGATCTCAAGGTGCGGCCGCTGCAGGCCTATTTCGGGGCCGGAGAGGGGGCGGAAAGCGGGACGCGGGGCGCAGCCTCGGTCGCCTGATTCCCCCGGTCCGGGGTTGTGCCGCGCGCGGATGCGTCCGGCGCGGATGATTTCGTCATGCCGGCCCAGCGCAATCCCGCGCAGGGCGGGCGCAGCGCGCCGGAGCAGGTGCGGTCCAGCCCCGTGAAGACCCGGCCGGACCCGCATGGCATGCGCCGGTGTTTTCGAGGCTGGTGCACCGGAGGTTCCGGCCGGCCCGATGAGGTGCCGGAGGCGCACAGTGCGCCTCCTGGTCGAGAGTCAGGCGCCGCCGCCGCGGAGAGCGCTCCGCTGCGCGGCTTTTTCTTTCAGGCACGCCGGATGGCCCGATGCATGCGGGGCCGGCGCGCCGGACAGTTTCGGGAGGTCTGAAGAAGGACCCATGGACAAGATTCCGATGACGGCGGGCGGCTTTGCCGCCCTGGAGCGAGAGCTGAAGCAGCGCCAGCAGGTGGAGCGCCCGCGCATCATCAGCGCCATCTCCGAGGCCCGCGCCCACGGCGACCTGTCCGAGAACGCCGAATATCACGCGGCCAAGGAGCAGCAGTCCCTGAACGAGGGCCGCATCGCCGAGCTGGAGGACAAGATCTCCCGCGCCGAGGTGATCGACGTCTCCAAGCTGTCGGGCGACATCGTCAAGTTCGGCGCCACCGTGACCCTCGTGGACGAGGACACGGAGGAGGAGAAGGTCTGGCAGATCGTCGGCGACAGCGAGGCCGACGCCAAGGCCGGGCGCATCTCCATCTCCTCGCCGGTGGCCCGCGCGCTCATCGGCAAGAAGAAGGGCGCCTCGGTGGAGGTGGTCACCCCCAAGGGCCCGCGCTCGTTCGAGATCGCGGACGTCCGCTGGGCCTGACGGCCGGCGCGGCAGTTTCCGGGGCGCCCTCGGCAACGGGGGCGCCTTTGGCTTGTCCGGATGCGGCTTCGCCGCGCCGGACGTGTGGGTGTGGATGGTCGGGATGTCCCGGCACGGGGGCGCCGGCCGGAGCCCTGCCTTCCCCAAGCCTTGCCTTCCCCAAGCCCTGCTTTCCCGCAGTCCCGCCCTCCGGCCGGAGGCGTGCCGTCTCAGGCCGTTCCGGCCGTCGGGCGCGAGGTTGGAGAGTGCGCGGGCGCCAGCTCTTGCGGGCGCAGCTGCGGCCGGTCCCGCGTCGATGCGGCGGATGCCGGGGGTGTCGCGCTGCTCAGTTGCCCTTCGGCAGGCCGGCTTCCAGCGGCACCACGGGCGCGTTCTTGGCCTGCTTGAGGGTCAGGGCGGTCTTGACGTTGCGCACGTTGGGCGCGGCGGTGATGTCCAGCACGAAGGTCTGGAAGGTCCGCAGGTCCGGGGTGACGCACAGCATCATGAAGTCCACGTCGCCGGAGAGCATCCAGGCGCTGCGCACCAGCGGCCAGCCGGCGATCCGCTCCTGGAAGGCGGCGAGATCCGCCTCGGCCTGGCTGATCAGGTGGACCATGGCGAAGGCCATGAGGTCGTAGCCGAGCCGCTTCTCGTCCAGCAGGGCGCGGTAGCCCTCGATGATGCCGGCCTCCTCCAGCGCCCGCACCCGGCGCAGGCAGGGCGGGGCGGAGATGCCCACGCGGCGCGAGAGCTCCACATTGGTCATGCGCCCATCCCGCTGCAGCTCGTCGAGGATCTTCCAGTCGACAGCATCAAGGCGAACGGTCAAGGCGGGGACTCCCTCGGGACAGCGGTACCGCACCTTAGTGCGCACCTGCAGCAACGCAACGAAATAATCTTGCGCCACGGTCGCACCCCGCGAAGCCGCCGGATAGGCGCGCGTGGTGCCTTGTGACCACATGGTCGAGCCCCTACATTCGAGCATAGCTCACGCTGCGACGCCCGCGTGTCATCCCCGTCGCGGGGCGCGCCGGCCGCAGACCCGCCTGCTTTCGAGGACACTCATGACTGCCCAACCCGTCAAGGTCGCCATCATCGGCTCGGGGCCGGCCGGCTACACCGCCGCCATCTATGCGGCGCGCGCAATGCTCGAGCCGATCCTGCTCGAGGGCATCCAGCCGGGCGGCCAGCTGACCATCACCACGGATGTGGAGAACTACCCGGGCTTCGCCGACCCGATCCAGGGCCCCTGGCTGATGGAGCAGATGCGCGCCCAGGCCGAGCACATGGGCACGAAGATCATCTCCGACCACGTTTCCCGGCTCGATCTCTCCCACCGGCCGTTCCGGATGGAGACCGAGTCCGGCGCGGTGTTCGTGGCCGACGTGGTGATCCTCGCCACCGGCGCGCAGGCGCGCTGGCTCGGCATCGAGTCGGAGGCCGCCTTCCGCGGCTTCGGCGTCTCGGCCTGCGCCACCTGCGACGGCTTCTTCTATCGCGGCCGGGAGGTGATCGTGGTGGGCGGCGGCAATACCGCGGTGGAGGAGGCGCTGTTCCTCACCAACTTCGCCTCCAAGGTGACGGTGGTGCACCGCCGCGACAGCTTCCGCGCCGAGAAGATCCTGCAGGAGCGCCTGTTCGCCAATCCCAAGGTGAATGTGGTGTGGCACTCCGAGCTGGCGGAGGTGACGGGCATCGACGACCCCGTGACCAAGGTGACCACAGCCCGCCTGCGCGACGTGCGTACCGGCGCCATCACCGAGCTACCCGCTGACGGCATATTTATCGCCATCGGCCATGCGCCTGCCACAGAGCTGGTGAAAGACCAGCTGAAGCTCAAGGAGAGCGGCTACGTCTGGACCGCGCCCGATTCGACGGCGACGTCGGTTCCCGGCGTGTTCGCGGCGGGCGACGTGGCGGACGACATCTACCGCCAGGCGGTCACGGCCGCCGGGCGCGGGTGCATGGCGGCGCTGGAGGCGGAGCGCTTCCTCGCCCACCAGAGCGTGGCGCACGCGGCGGAATAGCCGGCGGGCGCCGCAGCGCCGCTTCGCTTGAGGAAGGGCCGGGCGCGGGGCTGCGCCGGCTGTTCCGGACGTACCGATGGATTGGCGGCGCATGACCGGCCGGATGGCGGCCGGTGACGCCCGAGGGGCACGGACCTCATGGATTGGGACAAGCTGAAGGTCTTCCACGTCGCGGCCGAGGCCGGGTCGTTCACCCATGCGGGCGAGACGCTGGGCCTCTCCCAATCGGCGGTGAGCCGGCAGGTTTCGGCGCTGGAGGCGGAACTGAAGGTGCCGCTGTTCCACCGCCACGCGCGCGGCCTGATCCTGACCGAGCAGGGCGAGCTGCTCTACCGCACCGCCCATGAGGTGTTCCTGAAGCTGGAATCGGCCCGCGCCCAGCTCACCGACAGCCGCGAGAAGCCCAACGGCGACCTGCGCGTGACCACCACTATCGGCCTCGGCACCCACTGGCTCACCGCGCGGGTGGGCGAGTTCGTGGAGCTGTTCCCGGACATCCGCATCCAGCTGATCCTGACCGACGAGGAGCTGGATCTCGCCATGCGCGAGGCGGACGTGGCCATCCGCATGCGCCAGCCGGTGCAGCCGGATCTGGTCCAGCGCAAGCTGTTCACGGTGCATTTCCACGCCTATGCCTCGGCCGACTATCTCAAGCGCCACGGCCATCCGCGCACGCTGGACGAGCTGGACAAGCACCGCATCCTGCTGCTGGGCGGGCCGATCCCGCCCTATTTCCAGGGCCTGAACTGGCTGGAGCACGCGGGCCGCGAGGGCTCGACGCCGCGCGTTCCCGCGTTCGAGGTCAACAGCGTGCTAGGCCTGAAGCGGGCCGTGGAGCGCGGAGTGGGCATCGGCACCCTGCCGGACTACCTCTCCGACGATGCCTCCTCGCTGGTGCAGCTGTTCACCGACCGCGAAACGCCCAAGCTTGAGGCATACTTCACCTATGCGCAGGAGATGCGCTCGGTGGCGCGGATTCAAGTGTTCCGTGACTTTCTCATCTCCAAGGCGCAGCGCTGGAATTACTGAGGCGCGACTGGCGGAGGTTTCCACCAACCTCCTCCTTCGCGAGCCGCGCGCTGGGGACATGACTGATATGCAGTCAGTCTGCATTGCAAACTGCCTATCGGACGGGCATTGTGCCCAAGCGCTGATCGCACCGGACTGGTGTGTCAGCTGTTCCCCTCTGGAAGGTTCGCCGCACTGCGGCGATACTTGCCGGGTCCTTCATCGGGCCCGGCATTTTTCTTTTCAGGGCCGCCATTCCGGCCGTGCCTTTGTCGTGCAGCCTCCCTATGTTTGCCGGGCTTTCCCTTTCCCTTCGGCACGGGGGTTTTTGACATGGCACTTCTCAAGCGTGGTCTGTCCGGCGAGCCGGTGAAGATTCTCCAGGCCAAGCTCGGCATCGCCGCCGACGGCAAGTTCGGCCCCGGCACCGAGGAGGCGCTCAAGGCCTACCAGACCAAGCATGGCCTTTCCGCGGACGGCATCGCCGGCCCCGACACCTTCGCCGCCCTCGGCCTGCCGGAGCTGATCCTGCTCACCAACGGCAGCAAGGGCGAGACCGTGAAGAAGCTGCAGACCGCCCTCGGCATCACCGCCGACGGCGCCTACGGCCCCGGCACCGCCAAGGCGGTGAAGGACTTCCAGGAAAAGAACGGCCTCGAGGCGGACGGCATGGCCGGTCCGGTCACCCTGGCCAAGATCGATGCCTTCGCCGGCGTGTTCTCGGCCGAAGCGGTGGCCCGCTCGCAGGCTGCGCCCGGCACCATCGCCGCCGACGCCAAGCCGGCCGAGGCTTCGGCCTCCGCGGCGCCGAAGAAGAGCATCTGGCAGTCCATCACCGAGTTCTTCTCCTGACGCGACCGCGCTGAGACGCTGCCGGGCGGGGCCATCCCCGCCCGGAACGGCGCCGCGCCGGCGGGCGTTGCATCGGCAAAGGAGAGCCGATGATCCTGTCCGCCAATGCCCCCTCCGCCGTGTCCCGCGCTGCCGGCCTTGCCGCGCGCAGCGGCATCGTGCCCGACGATCCGGTCCGCCCGCCGGAGCCGCCCATCCTGCCGCCGCGTCCGTTCGAGGAGCCGCCGGGCGTGCCCGATCCCGGCCCCGACCTGCCGGTGCTGCCGGAGGATGACCCGAGCCGGGTTCCCCGCCGCCCGCCGTTTCCCGATCCGGTGCCGGTTCAGCCACCGCCGGACCTTCCCGAGAATCCGCCCCGCGCGCTCGCCCGGGCGGAGGGCTGAGCGCCGGCCGGATACGCGCGTGCAAGAGAGAGGGCCGCAGAGAGGGCCGCGCCGGCGCCGTCCCGACCGGCTCGCGTGACGCGCCGCCGATCCGCTGGCCATGGCGGCAGCGCGGCCGTAGGATCACGGGATCAGCTCCCCCCCCCCCGCGAACGCCCCATGCCCTCCTTCCTGATGGACCGACTGGTGAAGCCCGCAGCCCTCGCCCTCAGCATCGCCGGCCTGCCGCTGGCGGCCGATGCCCGCACGGACCGCCCCGCGCTGTTCGTGGACGTGGCGACGCTGGTGCCGGACGCCGTGTTCGACATGCGCTATTTCGGCACCGAGAATTTCGTCGGCGCCCGGGTGGACGGCTATGGCGCGGCGCGCTGCTTCCTCACCCGTCCGGCGGCGGAAGCGCTGGCGCGGGTGGATGCGGCGGCGCGCGAGCGCGGGCTCGGCCTGCGCATCTTCGACTGCTATCGGCCCGCACGCGCGGTGGCCCATTTCGCGCGCTGGGCGAGCGACCTCGCCGACACCCGCACCAAGCCCGCCTATTATCCGGACGTGGACAAGAAGGACCTGTTCGCGGAGGGCTACATCGCCGCCCGCTCCGGCCATTCGCGCGGCTCCACGCTGGACCTTACCCTGTTCGAGCGCGCCACCGGCCGCGACCTCGACATGGGCACTCCGTTCGACCTGTTCAGCCCGCGCTCGTGGCCGGGCTCGGATGCGGTGACCAAGGCGCAGAAGGCCAACCGGGCGCTGCTCGCCGAGCTGATGAGCGGCGCCGGCTTCAAGCCGTTCGACAAGGAATGGTGGCACTTCACGCTGAAGGACGAGCCGTTCCCGGACACCTATTTCGATTTCCCCATCGAATAGGCGGCGGCCGCCTCAGTTGGGGGAGATTTCCTCTACCTCCAGCCGGCGGCCGCGGGTGTCGAAGAAATCCCCCTCGTTGATGACCAGCCGGTCGGCGCGGATGCGCGCCTCCAGCGCCCTGAGGCGGGCGCGGGCCTCGCCATTGTCGAGCGGCCCGTCGGCGTCGGTCTGGGCGAAGAAGGCCGCGCCGTCCCATTGCTTGCCCGAGCCGGTGAACAGGGCGGCCATCTCCTCCCAGCGCACCTCGTCGCCGATGACATTGAGGAAGGTGGAGGCGAGCGGCGTCAGCGCCGGCTCGGAAATGCGCATCAGCACCACCAGCGCGGTGAAGGCGCCGTTGTCCGCAAACGTCCGGCCGAGCCAGAGGTCGAAATCGGTGTCGGGAATGCGGGGCGGGGCGGAAGCGAGGGGCATGGCGTGCCTTCGGAGCATTTTCGAGCGACGCGGATACCGGTCGGCATGACCTTCTGCGTGAGCCAGGATGACCGGCAGACGCTCTAGAAATCCACCAGCGGCGTGTCGGGGATGTAGTGCTCGAACAGGTACCAGAACGGCGTCTGCCGTGTGGCAAGGTACCAGTCCTCGAACGCGGCGAGGGCCGCCGCGGGGGCGGGATCGGCATCGGCCGCGAACAGCGCCGCCGCCACCGGGGCGAACTTCGCCAGCACCTCGGCGCGGGCCTCGCTGTCGTCGCTCCAGCCGAGCCGGGCCCGCAGCAGCGCCTGGCCGGCGGCTCCCGCCATCTCCGCGTCGGCGGCATCGGCCACCATGGCGGCAAGCGAGGTCATCAGGTCGGCGCGGCGATAGGCGTGGGCGCGCGCGACGGCCAGCGCCTCGGTCCGGGCGGCGGCCTCGCGGCGGAAATCGGTCTCGGCCACGTCCGCGACGCGCTTGGCGGCATCGAGCGCCGAGAGGAAGGCCAGCCGCGCCGCCGCGGGAGCGGCGAGGGGGCTGGACGGGTCCGCCGCCGTCGCGGGAGTTTCAGGAGGGGCCTGGTGCGCCTGCGTCATGGTGCCTTCCCGGAAAGTGGCGGAAGAGAGTGGGAGTCGAACCCACCAAGGACCGGCTCGCGGCCCCTCCCGGATTTGAAGTCCGGACGCCCCACCAGGGACGCTTCTCTTCCTCCGTCGGGCGTTGCCGCCGCATCGGTGCGCGCCGCATCATTCCCCGAGCCGGCGAACAGGTCCAGCCGAAACGGATTGATGCGGCGCAGGTCGCCACGGCGCAGGGTCACGCCGTGGCGGTCGAAGAATTCGAGGATCTGGATCGCCACCTTGCGGCCGTTCAGCACCCGGTCGCGGAATAGCGCCGCGGTGAACTCGGCCTTCAGCCCGGGGCCGCCCAGATCGCGCAGGATCTCCACCATCTGCGCCACCACGGGGCGCAGGAAGAAGTGGTCGTGCGCCACCTCGTCCACGCGGCCGACGCGGCCGGCGAGCTTCATGAGGCGCCGCACCTCCGGCTCGGCGACGCCCAGCATACCCGCGATGTCGCGCACGCGCGGCGGGCGGAAGCGCTCCTCCCCGCCGAGGAGCGGCGCGACGCGCGCCCACAGGGCCTCGTCGGCCGGCGTCAGGCGCACCTCGAAGCCGGCGCGACGCACCCAGGCGCCTTCGAGTCGCACGGTGCCCGCCGGCAGGCTCTCCAGCGCCGAGAGGAAGGCGGCGGCCGGCAGGCGCGGCTCCAGCTGCAGGCGCAGCCGCTCACGCCCCATGCCGGGGAGGTCGGGATTGGCGGCGTGGAAGGCGTCGAGCGCCTCCAGCAACTGCGTGGTGAAGGCGGCGAAGCGGTCCGGCGCCACCGCCACCGTGGCGCTCGGAGTGGGAAGACGCACCAGGCCGAGCGCGTCGGCCAGCGCCTCCCCCTGCGCCGCCGACAGGACGCGGTCGCGGCAGAAGCCGGCGAGATCGGCGTGATAGGGCGGAACCTCCAGCAGGGCGGTGAAGGCGGCTGCCGGATCGCGCAGGGCGAGGGCGTCGAGCTGGGCCAGCCGCTCCGGCGTGCGCCGCTTGCGCCGCGGCCCGCGCAGGTCGAGGAAGCGTCCGCCGCCGATGGTCCTTTGGGCCGAGGTGTCGCGGAGGACGAAGCGGTCCAGCGCCGCCGCGGCGATGGGCGCCTCCAGCACCAGCTGCACCCGGCCGGAGGTGCCGGGCGCGATGGGATCGCCGAGCAGCACCACCCGCGCCCCCACCTCGCGCGCCGCATGGTGGAGCCGCACCGGCTGCCACTGCTCCACCGGCCGCGGCTCCGAGGCCAGGACCCTGAGCTCGCAGTCGATCAGGTCGGCGGGGGCATGCAGCGCCGGGTCCAGCACCACGTCGCCGCGGGCGATGGCGGTCTTGCTGATGCCGTCGCCGGCGAGGTTGAGGCCGCAGCGATCCCCCGCGACGCCGGCCTGCGCCACCCGGTCCTGCGCGCGGATGGAGCGCACGCGGGCGGCAAGGCCCGAGGGGCTCACCACCACCCGGTCGCCCACCTCGACCCGGCCCGACAGCACGGTGCCGGTGACCACCGTGCCGGCGCCGGCGAGGGTGAAGCTGCGGTCCACCGCCAGCCGGAACCGCCCGTCCGCCGCCCGCCGGCCGATCTCGCCGGCGGCCGCCACCAGCGTGGCCCGCAGCGCGTCCATGCCGGCGCCCGTGGGGGCCGACACCCGATGCACGCGCGCGCCGGCGAGCGCGGTGGGAGCGAGCAGCCCGGCAATCTCCGCTTCCACGGCGGCGAGGCGCTCGGGATCGGCCAGATCGGCCTTGGTGAGGGCGACGCAGCCCTCGGCGATGCCCAGGAGATCGAGGATGGCGAGATGCTCGCGCGTCTGCGGCATCACGCCGTCGTCGGCCGCCACCACCAGCAGCGCGTAATCGATGCCGCCCGCGCCGGACAGCATGGTGTGGACGAACTTCTCGTGGCCCGGTACGTCCACGAAGCCCAGCACCTCGCCGGCTTCGGCCTCGCCCACCGGCAGGTAGGCGAAGCCGAGATCGATGGAGATGCCGCGGGCCTTCTCTTCCTTCAGGCGGTCGGTATCGACACCGGTGAGCGCACGCACCAGCGTGGTCTTGCCATGGTCGATATGTCCGGCCGTGCCGATGATCACGTCAGGGCAGCTCCCCCAGCGGGATCGCGGCGCGGCGCTGCGCGGCCGATTCCTCCTCGGGCGTCAGGGTGGCCCGCACGGCGTCGAAGAAGCGGTCGGCGAGGGCGCTGCGTCCGGCGCGGGCGCGCAGCAGCCAGGCGAAGGCGGCGATGCGGTCGCGCGGGACGCCGGCGCCCATGTGGTAGGCGGCGCCCAGCATGGCCTGCCCGTCGGCATCCCCTGCCTCGGCGCCCTTGCGCCACCAGCGGGCGGCCTCGACCGGATCGCGCTCCGTGCCGAGGGCATTGTGGGCGATCATGCCCAGCCGCGTCATGGAGGAGGCGACCCCCTGGTCGGCAGCCGCCAGCGCCCAGCGGCGCGCCTCGGCGGGATCGGCGGCGATCACCTCGCCCTCGAGGAGCATCCAGCTCAGCATGTCCTGCGCCGGGGCGTCGCCGTCCTCCGCGGCGGCGCGGTAGAGCTCGGCGGCACGGGCGTAGTCCTGCGCCACGCCGTCGCCCTTGAAATAGAGCGTGGCGAGGTTGCGCCGGCCCACCGGATCGCCGTTCTCGGCGGACAGCTCCAGCCAGCGGCGGGCGAGGTCGAAGTCGCGATCGACCCCGAGCCCGTCCACGAAGCAGGCGCCGATGTTGTTCTGCGCCCGTGCATTGCCGGTGCGCGCCAGCGGCTCCCACAGGGAGAGCGCGGTCTCATAGTCGCCGGCGACGGCAGCGGCGAGGGCGGCCGCCATCTGCTGGTCGGGGGAGCGGGTGTCGACCGGCGGCTCAGGCTCCGGTTCCGGCTCCGGCTCCTCCGGCTCGGGTTCCGGGGCGGCGGGCGCGGCCTCGAACACGCGTTCCACGAAGCCGGCCTCCGCGATCACCGCGTCGCGGGGGGCACGGGGGAAGGCGATCTCCTCGAACACCGGCTCGGCGCGGACGGGGACGTCCGGCTCGGCCTCCGGCAGGGGATCGAACGGATCTTCCAGCTCGAAGCCGGCGGGTTCCGGCTCCTGCCGCGGCGCCGGCTCCGCGCGCAGGCGCGGGCGCTCGTCGAGGCGGGGACGGTCATCCAGCCGGGGACGCTCCTCCAGCCGCGGGCGCTCCTCGATACGCGGGCGCTCCTCCAGGCGGGGCCGCTCCTCCAGCCGGGGCCGCTCCTCCGTGCGCGGGCGGCGCGGAGCGGGGTCCGGCTCAGCCAGGGGCTGGCCGACAGCGAGCCCGTTGGCGATGTCGTTCAGGAGCGCGTCGAGGTCCGGGCCGGCATCCGCTTCCGGGCCGCGCGCGGCAGGGGACTGGCCGACGGGCCGCGCCTCGGCGCCCTCGCCTTCGGCCTGCGGGCCGTCCTCGGCCGCTCCCCCCTTGCCCTTCAGTCGGTCAAGCCAGCTCATGAGCCCCCTCCAAAGCGGTCACGGACGCAAGAAACGCCGCTTCGTCCTCAAGGCATCTCAGATCGAGCACAAGAGCGTTGCCGTCAATGCGGCCGATCACGGGAATCGGCAATCTGCGCAGCGCATCCGCCAGCCGGAGCAGCGCGCCGCCCCCGCCATCGCTCGCCCGGATGGCGAGGCCGACGCCCGTGAGCGTCTCCAGCGGCAGGGCGCCGGAGCCGATCTGGCTGGCGCAGGCGACAATGCCCACGGTGTAGGAACGCCCGATCCGCGCGGCGAGTTCCGGCATCAGCCGGGCCGCCTGCGCGGAAAGATCCTCCGGCGTGCGGGTGAGGAAGCGCAGGGTGGGCAGGCGTTCGGCCAGGCGGTCCGGGTCGCGGTAGAGGCGAAGCGTCGCCTCCACGGCGGCGAGCCGCACCTTGTCCACGCGCAGCGCGCGCTTCATAGGATTCTTGTTGATGCGGGCGATCAGCTCGCGCCGGCCGACGATGAAGCCGGCCTGCGGCCCGCCCAGGAGCTTGTCGCCGGAGAAGGTGACGATATCCGCCCCCTCCGCCACCGCCTCGCGCACGGTCGGCTCATGGACGAGGCCGTAGCGGGAGAGATCGGCGAGGGTGCCGGAGCCGAGGTCGTTCACCAGCGGCACGCCGCCCGCCGCGGCGATGGCGGCAAGCTCGCGCGCGCCCACCTCCTTGGTGAAGCCCTCGATGCGGTAGTTGGAGGTATGCACCTTCAGGATCACCCCGGTCTCGGGGGTGATGGCTTCCGCATAATCGCGCGGGTGGGTGCGGTTGGTGGTGCCCACCTCATGCAGCAGCGCGCCGGCGCGGCGCATGATCTCCGGCATGCGGAAGGCGCCGCCGATCTCGATCAGTTCGCCGCGCGAGACGATGGCCGGCCGGCCCTGGGCCAGCGTGTTCAGGACGATGAGGACGGCGGCGGCGTTGTTGTTGACGAGGGTGGCATCCTCCGCCCCCGTCAGCTCGCAGATCAGGCCGCGCACATGGTCGTCGCGCTCGCCCCGTCGCCCGCCGCCGAGGTCGTATTCCAGCGCCACCGCGCTGCGCATGGCCTTGACCGCCGCCTCCACCGCCTCCTCCGCGAACACGGCGCGGCCGAGGTTGGTGTGCAGCACCGTGCCGGTGAGGTTGAAGACCGGCCGCAGGCTGGGCGTCGCCGCCGCATCGAGCCGGGCGAGGGCGGCGGCGGCGATCTCCTCCGCGGACGCGGCCGCGCGGGCACCGGCGCGCAGGGCGGCGCGGCGCTCCTCCAGCGCCTCGCGCACTGCATCCGTGGCGGACTGGCGGCCGTGGCGCTCCAGCGCGGCGCGGGCGGCCTCGGTCTTCAGAACCGCATCCACCGAAGGCAGAAGGCGCAGCGCGCCCGACGGGGCTTCGCTCCCGGCGTCGCGGGGAAGGGACGACATGGCCGCCCCCTCAGAAGCCGAGCAGGACGGGGTTGAAGGCGGAGCGCCGGTAGGGCCCGTCCTTCTGCTTCAGGTCGAGACCGAGGCTCGCCACGTCGTCCGCCACCGGATCGATCCCCTCGTCCTTCGCCAGATACATCACCTTGGCGTAGGAATGGCAGCTGTCGCAGGTCTCGGCCTTGATGGCGCCGGGAACGCCAGCGCCCTCGCCCTCCAATTCCTGATAGGCGATGCCGCCGGTGGAGCCGCAGGCGGTGCAGCGCACCCGCACGAAATTCCACAAGGTAGAGCAGAGCGAGCACACGCAATAGCGCGCGCCATGGGCGGCCGGCCAATCCACGATCAGGCTCGCCACCGGCGGTCCGCCGCAGCAGGGGCAGACGCCATCGCCCACCGGCACGAGGCGTTCAGGGTCGAGCCGGGCCGCGAGGCGGGCGAACTGAACCTGCAGCGCCGCCGCCACATACAAATGCGCGGCAAGGCTCTCCACCGGAATGGAATCGGCCAGCACGTTCCGCACCATCTCGTCGCGCGCCACCGCGGAGGCGGCGGTCAGGCGGGCGAGCGCCTCATGCGCGGCCGCCGGCTTCGGGATGGCGGCGGCTTCCACGAGCAGCCGGTCGAATGTGGCGTCGAACGCCGCGTCGGCGGTGAAATGGCCGCGGTCGAGGGGCGGCATGGCATGGGCGCGGGCGCGCTCCAGAGCCTCCGCATCCGGCGGCTCGGGCGCGGCAGCGGCGTCCGCCGCGACCTGCTGCGCGCGGGCGAGGGCGCCGAGAAAGGTGAGGTAGGGGCCGAGCGGGTGGCCCTTCGCCAGATGATCGAACCGAGCCGCGCGCCGCGCGAACAGGGCGGACGGATCCGGCAGATGCACGAAGGCCGGGGCGACGACGCCCTCGAGCACGGAAGGATCGGGCAGGACAGGTCCGGACGGGCCGGCGGTACGCGACATGGGAACCTCACGAACCTCACGGGTCACGTGGAAAATGCCCGGCCGCGGGAGGGCGCGGCCGGGACGACATCATAGTGGGTTACTCGGCGGGAGTCCCGCGCGAGCCCCGTGAGGACACGAGCTCGCGGAGCCACTTCCGGTGGTGCCGCCAGGCCCAGCCGCCCGTGACCTGGCCGTTGGTCATGGCGCTGATGGTGCCCTTCACCCAGATGGCGGCATAGACGTGGACGATCCACACGCAGATGATCGCCACCGCCGCCATCGCATGGACGAGCAGCGCCACGCGCTGCTGCTCGATGCTGGTGAAGCTGGAGAAATAGGCGTTCCAGATCACCAGCCCCGAGCCGATCAGCACCAGGATGAGGAGGGACATGCCCCAGAAGACCATCTTCTGCCCGGCATTGTACTTGCCGAGCTCGGGAAGCTTCTCCTCATGGCCGGCGATCACGTCCCGGATGCGGCGCATCCAGGTGCCGTCCTCGCTCTTCCACAGGTTGGCCTTCCAGAACCTCAGGAACATGCCGGTGAAGGAGAAGAACAGCACCACGCCGATCCACGGATGGATGGTGCGCGTCATCTGCCCCCCGCCGAACAGGCCGGTGAGGAAGAACAGGCTGGGGTGGAACAGGGCGAGGCCCGAGATCGCCAGCAGGATCAGGCTGATGGCCGTGATCCAGTGGTTGATCCGGGCGCCCACCGTGTAGCGGTCCACATGCACCGGCTTGCCGGGATGGACGGCATCGCCGGCTTCCACGTCATAAGGCGCGTTGCTCATGACCGGCCTCCGTTCGCCTGCCTGTCGCCCGCGAGCTTCTCGGCGTTGGCCTCATCCTCCGGGGTCACCCGGTTGGCGCCGTTCACCAGATAGTGCAGCGCGCCGGCGAGGGCGGCAAAGCCCATGACGCCGAGGCCCACATATTTGGTGACGCCCTTCCAGGCCTCCACGATGGGGCTGATGCGCGGATTGTCCGGCAGGCCCGCATAGATGGAGGGCTTGTCGGCGTGGGGCAGCACGTACATCACGTGCGTGCCGCCGACGCCCGGCGGATCATACAGGCCGGCGTTCTTGAAGCCGCGGGACTTCAGGTCCGTGATGCGGCCCTGCGCCCACTCCTTCATCTGCGCCTTGGTGCCGAAGACGATGGCCTGGGTGGGGCACGCCTTCTGGCAGGCGGGACCCTGGCCCACGGCCACGCGGTCGGAGCACAAGGTGCACTTGTAGGCCTTGTTGTCGACCTTGGAGATGCGGGGAATGTTGAAGGGGCACCCCTTCACGCAGTAGCCGCAGCCGATGCACTTGTCGTGGTCGAAGTCCACGATGCCGTTGGAATACTGCACGATGGCGCCGGGCGCCGGGCAGGCCTTCAGGCAGCCCGGATCGGCGCAGTGCATGCAGCCGTCCTTGCGGATGAGCCATTCGAGATTGTCGGTCTCGGGGTTCACCCACTCGGTGAAGCGCATGAGCGTGAGCGAGTTCGGCGTCAGGTCCGGCGGGTTGGTGTAGGTGCCGTTGAAGGTGCCGATCTCCTCATGGAGCTCGTTCCATTCGAGGCACGCCGCCTGGCAGGCCTTGCAGCCGATGCACTTGGACACGTCGATGAGCTTGGCCACCTCGTCCTTGAGCGGCTCCGGCGCCTTGAGCGTCGAAGCCGAACGGCGGTGGAGGTCGGCCGCGCCGAACTTCGGCGCGACCGGGGCGGTGGAGGGGTTCGGGATCGGAGGAAACATGGGTCTTTCTCCTCTCCGTCACGCCACCGGCCCGGTGGAGGGCTCGATGTTCACGAGGAACGCCTTGAACTCGGGCGTCTCGATGTTCGCGTCACCCACGAACGGGGTGAGCACGTTCGCTGGGAAGCCCTTCTTCGCCGCGCCGACGAAGCCCCAGTGGATGGGGATGCCCACGATATGGGTGGGCTTGCCGTCCACCATCAGCGGGCGGATGCGTTTCGTCACGTAGGCCTTGGCGAACACCGACCCGCGCTTCGACCACACCCGGACCCAGCCGGCATTCTGGATGTTCTTCTCCTTCGCCAGCTCCTCGGAGATCTCCACGAAGAATTCGGGCTGGAGCACCGCATTCACGTGGTTGTTCTTGGTCCAGTAGTGGAAGTGCTCGGTGAGCCGGTAGGAGGTCGCCGCGTAGGGGAACTCCTTGGAGGCCGTCTCGGCGAACTGGGCGAAGTCGTCCTTGAACACGCGCGCCACCGGATTGCCCCGGATCTTGGGGGCGATGAGGTTGGCGACCGGGCTCTCGAACGGCTCGTAGTGCACCGGGAACGGGCCCTCCCGCATCATGCCCCGGGCGAACAGGCGCGAGACGCCTTCCGGGTTCATGATGAACGGGCCCACGTCCTGCGGCTTCGCGGTGGGGGCGATGTCGGGCACGTCGTAGCCCGTCCATTTCGACCCGTCCCACTCGATCAGCTTGCGCGTGGGGTCCCACGGCTTGCCGTCGATGTCGCAGGAGGCGCGGTTGTAGAGGATGCGGCGGTTCGCCGGCCAGGCGAACGACCATTTCAGATAGGCGCCGGTACTGTCGGGGTCTGAATTGTCCCGGCGGGCCATCATGTTGCCGGCCTCGGTGTAGGAGCCGGCATAGATCCAGTTGGCGCAGGCGGTGGTGCCGTCGTCGCGCAGGACGCCGAACGTCGCCACCTGCTTGCCGGCCTCGAGGATCTTCTTGGTGGGGTCGTTGGGATCGGTCACGTCGGCGAGCACATAGCCGTTGAGCTCCTTGGTGAGCTCGACCGGCGTGGGCTCGTGCGGGTCCTTGTAGTTCCAGGTCAGGTTGAGGATCGGATCGGGGAAGGCGCCGCCTTCCTTGCGATACAGCTCCTTCAGCCGCAGGTGGATGCCCGACATGATGGCGACGTCGGTCCGCGCCTCGCCCGGAGGCGAGCCGGCCGGCCAGTGCCACTGGATCCAGCGTCCCGAATTGACCAGCGAGCCCTCGTCCTCCGCGAAGCAGGTGGTGGGAAGCTGGATCACCTCGGTCTGGATCTTCGCCGTGTCCACGGGATTGTAGACCCCGTGGTTCTCCCAGAAGCGGGCGGTCTCGGTCTGGAGCGGGTCCATGACCACGAGGAGCTTCAGCTTGGAGAGCGCCTCGGTGAGCTTGGCCCGGTTGGGGAACGCCTGCATCGGGTTGAAGCCCTGGCAGATGTAGACGTTCATCTTGCCCTGCTTCATCAGCTCGAACGCGCGCAGGATGTCGTAGGCCGGCACGTCGAGCTTGGGCAGGAAGTCGAACGCCCAGTTGTTCTCCGCCGTGGCCGTGGCACCCCACATGGCCTTCTGGAACGAGACGAAGAACTTCCGGTAGTTCTGCCAGTAGCTCATCTGGTTGGGACGCAGCGGCTTGAAGCCGCGGGTCGACATGTAGGCGTTGAAGTCCGGCTCGCGCTCCGTCGGCAGGGTGAGGTAGCCGGGGATCATGTTGGACATGAGCCCGACGTCGGTCAGCCCCTGGATGTTGGAGTGGCCGCGCAACGCATTCATGCCGCCGCCGCGCACGCCGATATTCCCAAGGATCAGCTGCAGCATCGCCATGGTGCGGATGTTCTGCGATCCCTTGGAATGCTGGGTCCAGCCAAGCGCGTACATGGAGGTCATCGTCTTGGTGGGAGACGAGCACTCCGCGATCATCGACGCCACCTTGAGGAACTTGTCCTTCGGCGTGCCGGTGATGCGCTCGACCAGTTCGGGCGTGTACTGGGCGACGTGCGCCTTCAGGAGGTTCCACACGCAGCGCGGATTCTGCAGCGTCTCGTCCACCACCGCATAGCCGTCGGGACCGATCTCATAGTCCCAGGTGGAGCGGTTGTAGTCGCGCTTCTCAGCATCATAGCCGGTGAAGAGCCCGTCCTGGTAGGCGAAGCCTTCCTTGACGATGTAGGCGGCGTTGGTGAACGCCTTCACATACTCCCACTGAACCTTGTCGTTGGAGATGCAATAGTTGATGACGCCGTTGAGGAAGGCGATGTCGCTTCCCTGGCGGATGGGCGCGTAATAGTCCGCCACCGCGGCCGAGCGCGTGAAGCGCGGGTCCACGACAACGAGCTTGGCGCCACGGGTGGCTTTCGCCTCCGTCACCCATTTGAATCCGCACGGATGCGCTTCAGCGGCGTTGCCGCCCATGATGACGACCAGGTCCGTGTTCCGGATGTCGGTCCACGAATTGGTCATCGCGCCACGGCCAAAAGTTGGGCCCAAACTGGACACCGTGGGGCCGTGTCAAACCCGCGCCTGATTGTCGAACACAAGCATGCCGGTGCTGCGTACAGCCTTGTACGTGCACCATGCGGTTTCGTTGGTGGTCGCCGAGGCGGCGAGGAAGCCGGTGGTGGTCCACCGGTTCACGGTCACGCCGTCCTTGTTCTTGGCGATGAAATTGGCGTCGCGGTCGTCCTTCATCGCCCGGGCGATCTTGTCGAGCGCCTCGTCCCACGAAATCTTCTCGAACTTGTCGGAGCCCGCGCGCCGGACCATCGGATAGTTGAGGCGCGTTTCGGACTTCACGATGTCGAGCAGGGCCGCGCCCTTCGGGCAGAGCGTCCCGCGGTTGGTCGGGTGGTCGGTGTCACCCTCGATGTGGGTGATGTCCGCCTTTTCGCCCTTGGCGAGGTTGCCCTTGGCAAAGATCAGGATGCCGCAGGCCACCGAGCAATAGGTGCAGGTGTTGCGGACTTCCGTGGTGTTGACGAGACGGAATGGCCGGATGGTGGAGGCGTAGGCCTCCTCGATGGCACCGAAGCCCATCGCTCCCAGCGTCGTTCCCGCCACGCCCGCGCCCGCCGTTCTCAGGAACTGGCGGCGCGTGAGCTCCATGTTCATCGAAGGAAGCCTCCGATCGCTTGCCCCTGACCGGGGACTGTTGCGGGCCCCGTTCGCAGGTACCCGATGCCGGATTTCCGGATGCTGTGGACCGTATTTTGGAACTGGAAGGATGTCAATTTACGTTGGAGCAACTTGCCGTGTTTGCACGAGAATTTCAGCGGGCTGGCCGTGCTGCGATGCAGTGGAGGGAAGGTGCGGACGCCGAGGCGTCGGGCCGTCTTTCGCAATCGCACGTCGAGCGCCTGTTGTGCGATGCAAAACAGCTGGGCGTCACATAATTGAGCGTTGACCGGCCCTGCGCATCGTCGCACTCTGCGAGGGTGAAAATCGGCACGGCTCCCGAGGTTCGGGGCGGACAGCACATTTCATCTTTCCTCCCGAAAGAACAGTGCGGGCGGCACGGCCGGCTTGAGCCGGGCCGGGGCGCGCAGTGGCCGGCTTTTTCTATTCGTTTTAAAGGCGGTAGCGCGGTGCGACTCGCGGCTGCGGACGCGCGGCGGCCCGATCGCCGCCCGCGGCGGCGCCACCCGATGGCGGCCATGCTGCTTGCCGGCCATCTCGCCGGCCTCGCCGCAGCCATGCCGGCGGCGGGGGAGGAGCTGGCGCCGCCGCGCCTGCTCGCCCCGGTCGGCACCTCCGCTCCGGCGGCCCTTCCGGCCGCGGCCCGCGCCCCCCTGCGCGCGCTGGAGGGGCCGCCCCGCGCCGCCGTCGGCGGAGAGGGCGTGGAGGTCGTGCACTTCTTCGCCACATGGTGCGCCCCCTGCAAGCGGGAGCTGCCCGCCCTCGCCCGTTTCGCCGCGCGCCGCCCGCGCATGCCGGTGGTGCTGGTGGACGTGGCCGAGCCGGAGGATCGGGTGCGGCGCTTCTTCGCGTCCGCCCCGGCCCCGGGCGTCGTGCTGCTCGACGCCGACCGGGCGGTGGCCCGCGCCTTCGACGTCAGCCTTCTGCCCGCCACCTTCGTCGTCGTCGACGGCCGCGCCCGCCTTGCCCTGGACGGCGAGGTGGCGTGGGACGACCGGGCGAACGACGCCCTCATCGACGCCATCGGCCGCGCCCATGGCGCCGCCGGCACCCCGGCTCCCGTCGCCATCCGATAACCAAAAGAGGAGGAACGAGATCATGACCAGCCGACGTGACCTGCTGAAGGCCGGCGCCTTCGCCGCCACCGCCGCGATGCTGCCCCGCGCGGCATTCGCGCAGGGTGCCGCCGGCGCCGCCGCGCCGGCCGTGTTCGCGCCGCAGGTGGGCCAGTGGCGCAGCTTCCAGATCGTCACCACGGTGGAGATCCTGAAGCCGGAGGGCCGCGTGCAGGCCTGGCTGCCGGTGGCCTCCTTCACCAATCCCGACTGGTTCAAGCCCGGCGAAAACACCTGGACCACCAACGCCCGCAGCGCGAAGATCGTGCGCGACCAGAGGTCCGGCGCCGAGATGCTGCATCTGGAGTTCGCCGAGGGCGAGGCCGCGCCGAAGGTCGAGCTGACCAGCCGCGCCACCACCCGCGACTGGGCGGTGGACCTCACCCGTCCCGGCAAGCCGGCGCCGCTGTCCGCCGAGGAGCGCCAGCGCAACACCGCCGCCACCGACCTCATCCCCACCACCGGCATCGTCCGGGAGACCTCCGACCGCATCGTCGCCGGCAAGGCGGGCGAGCTCGACAAGGTGGGCGCGATCTTCCAGTGGATCGTCGAGAACACCTATCGCAATCCCGCCACCCGCGGCTGCGGCATCGGCGACATCGCGGCGCTGCTGAAGAGCGGCGACCTTGGCGGCAAGTGCGCCGACCTCAACGCCCTGTTCGTGGGCCTGGTGCGGGCGCAGGGCATTCCCGCCCGCGATGTCTACGGGCTGCGCGTGGTGCCCTCGCGCTTCGGCTACAAGAGCCTCGGCGCCAATGCGGAGATCGTCACCAAGGCCCAGCACTGCCGGGCCGAGGTGTTCCTCTCCGATTTCGGCTGGGTGCCCATGGACCCGGCCGACGTGCGCAAGGTGGTTCTGGAGGAGCCGCCGGGCAAGCTCGCGCTCGACGACCCCAAGGTGGTGGCGGCGCGCAAGGCCCTGTTCGGCTCGTGGGAGGGCAACTGGTTCGCCTTCAATACCGCGCACGACGTGGTATTGCCGGGCTTCGACGGGCCGCACCTCGGCTTCCTCATGTATCCGCAGGCGGCCACCGCGCGCGGCCTCCTCGACTGCCTCGACCCGGACAATTTCAAGTATGTGATCCGGGCCTCCGAGATCGCGGTCTGACCCCTCGCCGGTCGGGGCGGGTGGCCCCCGCCGCCGTGCTGCGGGGTGGCGCGCACGGCGGGGGCATCGCCCCGGCGGTGGTGTGAAACGAAACAGGGATGGAATGAAACCCATGCTCGACGTGCCGAAGGTTCGCCTCACCAGCCTCGCCCACGGCGGGGGATGCGGCTGCAAGCTCGCGCCCTCCGTGCTGCAGGAGCTGCTGGCCGGGCAGGCCGGGGCCGGACCCTTCGCCCGCCTGCTGGTGGGCACCGAGACCGGCGACGACGCCGCCGCGTGGGACCTGGACGGGCAGACGGCCATCATCGCCACCACCGATTTCTTCATGCCCATGGTGGACGACCCGGACCATTTCGGCCGCATCGCCGCCACCAATGCCATCTCGGATGTCTATGCCATGGGCGGCACGCCGCTGATGGCGCTCGCCATCCTCGGCATGCCACTCGGCAAGATCGACACCGAGACCGTCCGCGCCATCCTCGCCGGCGGGCAGGCCATCTGCACGGAGGCGGGGATTCCCGTGGCCGGCGGCCATTCCATCGATTGCCCCGAGCCGGTCTACGGCCTCGCCGTCATCGGCTCCGCGCCGAAGGCGCGTATCCGCCGCAATTCCACGGCGCGGGCGGGCGATGCGCTCATCCTCACCAAGGCGCTGGGCGTGGGGCTCTATTCCGCCGCCTTCAAGAAGGAGGCGCTCTCGCCCGCCGCCTATGACGAGATGATCGCCTCCGTCACGCGGCTCAACCGGGTGGGGGCGGATCTCGGCCGCGAGGCTGCGGTGCACGCCATGACTGACGTGACCGGCTTCGGCATCCTCGGCCACGGGCTGGAGATGGCGCGCGGCTCCGGCCTCACGCTGCGCCTGTCCCTCTCCGCGCTGCCGGTGCTGGCCGAGGCGGAGGCGCTGGCGCGGGCCGGCTTCGTCACCGGCGCCTCGCACCGCAACTGGGCGAGCTACGGCCATGAGGTGGACCTGCCCGAGGGCCTTCAGGACTGGCAGCGCCACCTGCTCACCGATCCGCAGACCTCCGGCGGCCTGCTGGTGGCCTGCGATCCCGCCGAGGCCGACCGGCTGCTCGCCGCCATCCACGCCGCCGGCTATCCGGCCGCCGCGCGGATCGGCTTCGCGGAAGCCGGCCCGGGGCGGGTGCGGATCGAGGCCTGAGGCCGCCGCCGCGGCCGCGCCGTTCACGAATCGAGGAACCGCGCCGCCCGGCGGGTCGTTCTCCCGGTGAAAGGAGAACGGCCATGCCTGCGAATCTGCCTGAGACTGCTCACGGGACGGCGCCCCGCGCACGGCGTGTTCTCGTGCTGCCCTCTCCGGGCGCCACGCATCTGTGCGCATCCGCCCTCGTCGGCGGGCTGATGTTCCTGATGGCCTCCGCCGTGCCCGCGCCCACCTTCGCGCAGGGCGCGTCCCCGCCGGCGACGACGGGCGCATGCGACCAGCCGCCCCACGAGCCGGCCACGCCCCCGGCGCGGGGGGCGGATTCCGGAACCCGGCCGGGCAGCGAGGGCTCCACCGCCTGGACCGGCGGCACCGGCGGCTCCTACACCGGCCTCACTCCCCAGTCGGGCACACCGGCTTCGCCCGACCGCCAGCCGGAGGTCGTGACCGGCGCCGACCCGAAGCCGGAGCCTCAGGCGCGCTGCTAAAGGCGCGCCGCTAGGGGCGCCCGGCCTCGGCGATGATGCCGGGCTCTGGCCTGCGCCACCTTATCTCGCCGAGATCGTAGGCGAGCTGCCGGCGCACCACGCGCGCATCGGCGTCGGATGCATCGCCGGTGCGCGCCTCCACCCGGCGCATCAGCTCCCCCTCCGGCGCGTCCAGCCACACACCGTAGAACCGCGCATCTGCCGCCTGCGCCACCGCCTCGATGGCGTCGCGCTCCTCCGGCCGCGCATGGACGGCATCGACGATGACGCTGTGTCCCGTGGCGAGCACGCGGCGCGCGAGGGCGCGGAGCCGGTCATAGACCCGCGCGCTTGCCTCCGCCGTATAAGCCTCGGGCGGCAGCTTTTCGGTTTCAGCTGCGCCGGAGAGGCGCTTGCGCTCGATATCCGAGCGCAGCACCACCGCTCCGGGGGCGAGCCCGAGCCCGGACGCCATCTTTGCCGCCCAGGTGCTCTTTCCGCTGCCGGACAGACCACCCACTGCGCAGAGCGCCGGGCGGGGCGGACCAGCCGTCTTCCATACCGTGGTTCCTGAGAGCGAAGCCACGGTGTTGGTCGCAGGCGCCTCGACGTCGGCAAAGCGCAGCGCATGCGCGAACTCATCGCGCACCCGTCGCTCCGCCTGCGCCCGCTGCTCTCCCTTGAGATGCGCCAGTCCCGCCGCCTCCACCTTCGCCCGGATACCGGCGCGCAGGCTGAGGAAGAGCGGCAGCGCTTTGAGCCCGTCCAGCTCGGCGTCCTCGCGCGCCCAGAGATAGCGGTTGAAGATGGCGTTCGCCGCGGTCGTCAGGTCTCTCTGCCACAGATCCATGAGGAGAAAGGCGAGGTCATAGAGCACGTCGCAGGTGGCGATCTCGTCGTTGAACTCGATGGCGTCGAACAGCACCGGCCTGCCGTCGATGAGCGCGATGTTGCGCAGGTGCATGTCGCCATGGCAGCGCCGCACGAAGCCGGCTTCGGAGCGTGCGGCGAGCAGCGGGCGGACGCGCGCCAGCGCCGCGCGGGAGACGGTCGCCAGCCGCTCGACGTCCTCGGCCGGGAACAGGTCCGGCCGGGCGGAGAATTCGGCGATGTTGTCTTCCAGATAGGCGCCGAGCGCGCCGGGCGCATCGAAGCCCCGCCGCACCGGCGCGGCGGCGTGGGCCGCCACCACCGTCGCGGCGACGGCTTTCGTCAGCTCGGGCGTGAAGCCGCCGCGCTCGGCGATCCGGTCCAGGGTCTGGTCGGGATCGAAGCGGCGCATCTTCACCGCATACTCCACCGCCGGGCCGTCGCCGCCCAGCGCCAGGCCCTGCGGCGTGCGCACGATGGGCACCACGCCGAGATAGAGCCCCGGCGCCCCTGCGCCAGAGATCTCCACCTCGGCGGCGCAGGCTGTGCGGCGCTTCTCCAGCGTGGAAAAGTCCATGAAAGGGAAGAAGACGGCGCGCTTCACCTTGTAGGCGAGGGGGCCGGCGAGGAAGACGGCGGCGCCGTGGGTGTCGATGCGCGTCACCTCCTCAACGAGGCCGTGGGTGGCGGGATCGGCAAGGAAGGCGAAGACGGCGCTCTGGTCGGCCACCACATGGTCGCCCCCGTTCGGTCGGGGGGCCGGCGCCGGGGAGGCTCCCGGGGAAACGGCGCGATCATCGGGAGCGGTCATCGCCGGCCAAACGTCCTCGGGCGCGAGCATGGAAGAAGCCCCGGCGGGGTGCCGGGGCCGGACGATCTTAGGGCGATGGCCGGCGAAGGGAACCGCCGCTCGTGCCGCGAGACCCCACGTCAGGGCGTGATGGCCACCTTCAGCACGCCGTCGCGCTGGTTGGCGAACAGATCGTAGGCGGCCTCGATGTCGTCCAGCCTGAAGCGGTGGGTGACGAGGGCGCGCGCATCCACCCGGCCGGAGGCCACCACATCCATGAGCCGGCGCATGCGCTCCTTGCCGCCGGGGCACAGGGACGTGACGATGGCGTTGTCGCCGAGCCCCGCCGAGAAGGCGTCGAGCGGGATCCGCAGGTCCGAGGAATAGACCCCGAGGGAGGAGAGTGTGCCGCCGGGCCGCAGCACCCGCAGGGCGGCCTCGAACGTCTCCTGCCGGCCGAGCGCCTCGATGGCCACGTCCACGCCGCGCCCGTCGGTGAGGCGCAGGATCTCCTCCACCGGATCGACCCTGGAGAAATCCACCACCGTGTCGGCGCCCATGGCGCGGGCGACCTCGAGGCGTGCGGGCACGCGGTCCACGGCGATGATGCGGGTGGCGCCCATCAGCTTCGCGCCGGCGGTGGCGCACAGGCCGATGGGCCCCTGCGCGAACACCGCCACCGTGTCGCCGATCTTCACCTTCCCGCTCTCCGCACCGGCGAAGCCGGTGGACATGATGTCCGGGCACATGAGCACCTGCTCGTCGCTGAGCAGGTCCGGCACAGGGGCGAGGTTGGTCATCGCGTCCGGCACCACCAGATATTCCGCCTGCGCGCCATCGATGGTGTTGCCGAAGCGCCAGCCGCCCATGGGCTTGAAGCCATGCTTCATGCGCGGCCCGTCCTGCGAGCTGCAGCCGCACAGGCAGGCGTTGGAATAGCCGGAGGGCGTGATGGCGCCGGCGATGACGCGCTGGCCTTCCGCGAAACCCTCCACCGCCGAGCCCAGCTTCTCGATGATGCCCACCGGCTCGTGGCCGATGGTGAGGCCCTTCGCGACCGGATACTCGCCCTTGAGGATATGGACATCCGTGCCGCAGATGGTGGTGGTGGTGACGCGGATGAGCGCGTCGAGGGGGCCCACATCCGGGATCGGCTTCTCGTCGAGGACGATCCGGCCGTTCTCCACGAAGATGGCCGCCTTCATCTTCGCCCGACCGGGGCGATGGCGCTCGACGGCGGCGGGGGCGAAAGTATCCGTCATGGCGTTTCCTTCCTGTGTGGGCCGGCGCACGGGCGGGGCGGCGGCCATGGACCGATCTTTCGGCCTCGTGCCGGGCGGCGGCATTGACCCCGCTCAACCGGGCCGCGTCGTCCCGGACGCCGGGGCGTTCGGCGCAGCACAGTCTTGCCCGGCCATGAGACGCTTTCGTGTCGCTTTGCGGCGGACGCAGGAAGTTCGCGGCGGACTGTCGGCATGGGCCACGCGGGTGCGTCCTTGGGGCATGGAGGTGGCCATGGCCCGATTGTCCCAGCCCAACATCGCGGCGAGGATCTCGCCCTGCCTGTGGTTCGACGGCGATGCGGAGGATGCCGCGCGCTTCTACGTGTCGCTGTTTCCCGACAGCGCCATCGTCCACGTGCATCCCAACGTGGTGGAGAGCCGCTCCGGCCCCGCCGGCTCGGTGCTGCTGGTGGAGTTCACGCTTGCCGGCCAGCGCTTCCTCGCGCTCAACGGCGGCCAGGCGATGGAATACACCCACGCCGTCTCCCTCAGCGTCGAGTGCGCCGACCAGGCGGAGGTGGACCGCCTGTGGGCCGGCCTTCTGGCGGACGGCGGCGTGGCGGAATGTTGCGGCTGGCTGCGCGACCGCTGGGGCCTGTGCTGGCAGATCGTGCCCGCTGTCATGCCGGGCCTCCTCACCGATGCCGACCCCGCCACCGCCGCGCGGGTGATGGAGGCGATGCTCGCCATGACCAAACTGGATATCGCCGCTCTGGAGAGGGCCGCCGCTGGCTGAGGGGACGCCGCCTGCATGCCGCAGAGCCCCGTCCGGGTGTAGGATGGGGCCGGCTGTTGCAGCCGGTTTCATCCAGCCCGCCTTCGCGCGGACATTTCAGGGCCCTCGGGCCGACGGGGATTTCATGACCGAACCATCGCAGCCGGTGCCGGAAGGCGCCGGGACACCGCATCTGTCGCCCGCCGCGCTGGAGCGCTGGGCCAGCCTGCCGGAGGATGCGCCGCTCGCGCTTGCGCTCACCCGCGGCGATCTCGACAACCTGCTGCTGGCCCTGCGCAATCTCGCCATCGGCCAGAACGAGCTGGTGGTGGCGCTCTCCGCCCATACCGAGCAGGACATGGACGGCTGCGTCGAGGCGCTGATGCGGGCCAATGAGGTCTCGCGCTCCGCGTTCGCGCGCATCACCGGCTTCATCGGCGCGGTGATGGCAACGGCCGCGCCCAAGGGGGCGTGACATGCTTCCGTCCCGGCCGGCTTGCAGCCGCCGGGGCGCGAACGCTTGTGCCGGTTCAGCTGCGCCGGTTCAGCTGCGCCGGCTCAGCTGCGCCACTTCGTTTGTGCTGGACCACCCGCGCGCATTCACCTCTGCGCGTTCACCTGTGCCCGCTCGTCCGCGCCGGTTCAGGCGTGAGCCGGCTGGCGATCGGTCGCGGTGCCGGCGCGCGTCTTCTCCACCAGGTGGCCGGCGAGCCGGTGGGCCATGGCCATGATGGTGAGGGTGAGGTGCTTGTCCGGCAGGACGGGGATCACGCCGCCATCGCAGACATAGACGTTGTCGAGGTCGTGGCAGCGCAGGTTCGCATCCACCACGCCCTTGCCCGGGTCCGCCGAGATGGCGGTGGTGCCGGCATAATGGATGCCGGTGCCCGAATTGTCGCGCGAGGCGTAGATGGAGGTGGCGCCGGCGTGGCGCAGCACCTTGCGGCCCCAGGCCTCCATGGCGTCCATCATGGCGTCCGCCTTGTCGGAGGACGAGAAGTCCACCGTCACGTGGCGCATGCCGAAGCGGTCCGTGGTGGCGGCCGGGCGCACCCGGTTGGCCGGGTTCGGATCGCCGGCGCAGAACAGGCCGAGCGTGACGTAGCTGTGGAACATGAACCGCGCGAGGCGCTCCTTCATGAAGGGCGGGAAGCGCTTCATGCCGGCGAGATAGTGGGGCACGTCCGGCACGCCGTGGATGGCGTGGCCGATGAAGGGGAACTCCGCGCCGTCCGGCATCTGGCCGCGCGACAGGAGGATCAGCAGGTCGCCGTAGCCGATGTCATAGTCCCGGTGCTTGCCCCACAGCCGCCAGAGCGAGGTGGAGAGCACCGACTTGGGATTGTCCTGCAGCCTCAGGCCGAGCTGGCCGAAGGCGTTGCCCATGCCTTCGGGCGCGAGGTCGTCCGCCGAGTTGAAGAGGATGCGCGGGCTTTCCACCGCGCCGGTGGCGAGCACCACCTGATCGGCGGTGAGCAGGCGCGCCTCGCCGGTGGCCATGTCGCGATATTCGACGCCGAGCACCCGCCGCGTGCCGGGCTCGCGCAGCAGGCGCGTCACCTTGGCGCCGGTGCGCAGCTCGTAGTTCGGCAGGTGCGCGATTTCCGGCAGGAGCCGGGCCGTGAACTTGTAGACCGCGCCGGTGGGGCAGCCGGAGGTGCAGATGCCGGTGGACTTGCAGGCCTGCGGGCTGTCGGGCCGGGTGTCGATGGCCTTGCGGTTGGGAATGGCGTGGGAGAACGGCTCCTCGAGCTCGTTCACCGCGTCGACGATCATGCGGTCGGCCGGGCGCAGGGGCTTGGGCGGCACGTAGATGCCGTCCGGAAGCTCGTCCAGGTTCTCCGCCGTGCCGCAGACGGTGATGCGCTGTTCCACCGCGTCATAATGCGGCGCGAGCTCGGCGTAGCGGAACGGCCAGTCGGCGAAATCGCGCTCGGAAAAGCGCACGCTCACGCCGTTCCACAGGTTCTGGAGGCCGTTCACCGCCACGATCTGGTAGTGGCGGAAGCCGCCTTCCGGCCAGCCGGTGGAGCCGTCGTCGCCCTTCTCGAACAACGGGTGGACGAACAGGCTGTCGTGCGGCTCGGCCGGCCACACCGTGTTGGAGCGGATGCCGAAATCGAGCGCGGAGCCGGGCGGGTCGACGCGCTTGAAGTAATCATCTACCAGCTGGCCGCCCTGCTCCAGGGAGACCACGGTCAGGCCCGCCTTGGCGAGCTCATAGGCGAGGATGCCGCCGCCCGCGCCGGTACCGACGACGATCACGTCGCAATGGGACGCCTCAGCCACGCGCGCCTCCCAGGGGCCATTCGCCCACCGAGCCGAGGAAGCCCGGCGAGGCGAAGTAGACATATTCGAAGAAGGTGTGGACCGCCTCGGCGTCCTCGGCGAGGTGCTCGCGGCCGACCTCGCCCTGCGGGAAGCCGGAGCGCTCGGCGATGCGCCGGAAGGCGGCGTTGAGCTGCACGTTCAGCGCGGCGATGCGGGCAAGGTCTGCCACCAGCGGCTCGAGGCCGTGGCGGTAGGGATCGAGCGGGAGAAGGGCATTCACCAGCCCCTCGAAATCGAGCGGCGCTGCGGGCGCCGCCGGTGCGGTGTCGGTGGTCGAGGCCATGGCGGGGCTCTTCTCAGGCATGGCGCGGCGCGAGCCGGCCGAGATCGCGCAGCGGGCGGCCGCTGCCGAGGTGACGCTCGATCTCCTCGAGGCTGACGCCGCTCGTCTCCGGCACCAGCCACTGGGTGAAGGCGAGGCCCGCCACGCACACCACGGCATAGAGGCCGAACACGCCGGCAAGGCCAAACTCGGCCACCAGCACCGGGAAGCTGAACACCACCAGGAAGTTGAAGCCCCAGTTGACCAGCGAGGCGACGCTCATGCCCAGCGCCCGCACGTCCAGGGGAAACACTTCCGACATCATCACCCAGGGCAGCGGCCCGATCGCGATGGCGAAGGAGGCGATGTAGAGCACCAGCCCGCCGAGGGCGAGCTTGCCCATCATCTCGCTGCCCGTGGCCGCGCCGATGGCGATCACGCCCAGCGCCACCGCCGTGCCGGCGAAGCCGATCAGCAGCAGGAGGCGACGGCCGAGCCGGTCGATCAGCGCCATGCCCACCAGCGTCATCAGCACGTTGACCACGCCGATGCCGGCGGTGGCGAGGATCTGGGTGGCGGCGGAGTTGAAGCCCGACAGCTCGAACACGGTCGGGGCGTAATAGATCACCGCATTGATGCCGGAGAGCTGCTGCAGCAGGAACAGGCCCATGGCGACGATCAGCGCCGGCTTCACCCGCGGGGTGACGAGGTCGGAGAGGCGGGCCTTGCGGCCGAGGTCCTCGGCGGCGGCGCCGCGGATCTCCTCGAACTCGGCGTTCACCTGCGGGTCGGTGGCGGGCTTCTCCCGCATGGCGGCGAGGGCGGCGCGGGCCTCGTCGGAGCGGCCGCGCATGGCGAGCCAGCGGGGCGTGTCGGAGAGGAAGTAGATGCCGAGGAACAGCGCGATCGCCGGCAGCGCGCCCACCGCGAACATCCAGCGCCAGGATTCGCCGAAGGCGTAGCCCACCACATAGGCGCCGAGGATGCCGAGGGTGATGGCCAGCTGATAGATGGACACCAGCATGCCGCGCTGGGCCGCCGGCGCGCATTCGGAGATGTAGAGCGGCGCCATCATGGCGGCGACGCCGACGCCGAGGCCGATGATGAGCCGGGCGGCGGTGAGCGTCCACAGTCCGGCCGCGGCCGCGCTCAGCAGCGCGCCCACGACGAACAGCACGGCGGCCGCGAGCAGCAGCTTGCGGCGTCCTGCGGAGGGGGCGAGCCGCCCGGCGACGATGGCGCCGATGAAGGCGCCGAACGGCACCGCCGCGGTCATCATGCCCTCGGCCACCGCATTGATGCCGAGGTCGGTGCGCAGCGGCCCGAGGGCGCCCGCGATCACGCCCTCGTCGAATCCGAACAGCGCGCCGGCGAGGCCGGCAATGGCTGCGATGAGGTAAATCACGTGCGCCCCCCGTTTATCGTTGCAGTGTGCCGGCGGTCCCTGGATCCCTCGTGCGTCAGGCGAGCACGACGCGGGCGACCTTGCGGATCGCCGCGATGATGTCGTCCACGTCCTCCTGCGTCAGCGTCGAGGCGATGGTGAGCAGCGCGCCGCGCGCATTCAGGTCGTCGCAGTTCGCCAGCGCGCCGGCGGCGTAGCTGTAGTCCGCGCCGAAGGCGTTGGCCGGGTGGCTCCAGGGGAAGCCGTCGCGGCTGTTGGAGCGCTTGTTCACCAGGCTCGGGATGTTGGAATACCAGTGCATGCCCCACTCGCGCATGGTGAGGCAGGCGAGCGAGCCGGGCGGGCCGGCGATGCCCTCGGCGCGCAGGGCGTCCACGAAGCGGCGGGCGGTGGCCTCGTCCTTCAGCGCCATGAGCAGGAACGGGCCGGTGTCGCCCTTGGGGTCCGGCACGGTGCGGAAGGTGATGCCGGAGACGTCCGCCAGCCCCTCGCGGATGGCCCACTTGGCGTCGCGCATGGCCTGCGTGATCTTCGGCAGCTTGCGCATCTGCGCGAGGCACATGGCGCCGGTCAATTCGGACATGCGGGCGCCCACGCCCCACAGCTGGCACTCGGCATCGGAGGTGTCGAGCCGGCCCTGCGCGTTGCGCGGGTAGCCGAGGTCGTGCAGGGCGACGATGCGGCGGTAGAGGTCGTCGCGCTCGGTCACCACCATGCCGCCGTCGCCGGAGGTCATGTTCTTGTTGAGCTGGAACGAGAAGATGCCCACGTCGCCGAACGTGCCGACGGCCTTGCCGTGCTGGCTGGCGCCGGCGGTCTGGGCGCAGTCCTCGATCAGGCCGATGCCGCGCTCGCGGCAGATGCGGGCGACCTCGGCCACCCGGCCGGGCGCGCCGCTCATGTGCACCATCAGCGCGGCGCGGGTGTTGGGGCCGATCTTGCGCTCCACGTCGGCCGGGTCGAGGGTGAAGCAGTCGTCGATGTCCACCAGCCGCGGGATGGCGCCGGCGCGGACCACCGCGCTCACGCAGCTCACCCACAGATAGCCGGGGACCAGAACCTCGTCGCCGGGCCCGATCTCGAGCGCCGACATGGCGATGGACAGGGCGGCGGTGCCAGAGGAGACGCCGAGGGCGTGCTTGTGCCCGAAGGCGGCGCACCATTCCTTCTCCAGCGTGTCGACCATGTGCTGCAGGTCGGGCCCGTAGAAGCGGAACGGGCTGCGGGCGCGCACCACGCGCGAGACCAGCTCCAGCTCCTCGTCGCCGATCCAGTGCGCACCGGGCAGCTCCCACGGCAGCGGCTTGGTGCGGACCGGCGCGCCGCCCTCGATGGCGAGGCGGTTGGCGTGCTCGTGCGTCGTGGCTGAAACGGTCACGTGGCGCTCTCCGAAAGGGTTTCCTGCGAGGCGTGGAGGTATCGAGAGGTGGAGGTGTCGAGACTTGAAGGTGTCGAGACTTGGATGTTTCGAGACTTCGATCTGCCCGCGAACCGCGCCGAACCGGCCGCTTGCGAACGCGGACGCCTATCCTGACGATTTTTTTCTACTTATGCTCCGGCCCAGCTGCGGCTTACAAGTCCTTTCCTGCTGTGGCGCGAGCCATTTTTCCTGCCCCGTCGAACCCTACAGGCGAAACCATGCGGACGCTGCTCCTAACGTCTGGTCTGGTGCTGCTTTTTGGCATCCTGTTCGGGTTCAGCACAGCTTCCATAGCCGGCGTCGTCGGCACGATTTCGCAAGTATTCGCCCTATCCACGCGCGCCACCGAGATGGTGGTGACGTCGCTGCTTGCCGGCTGTTTCGTCGGAGCGGCGGTCGCCGCGCCGGTCTCCGCCCAAATCGGTCGGCGTCCGTCCTGCCTGCTGGCGGCCGCGATGGCGGTTGCCGGGTACATCCTCGTGCCCGTGGGGCAGGAGATGGCGCCGGGGCCGGGCATGCTGGTGGCGGCGCGTATCCTCATCGGGCTGGGAGTCGGCCTCTCCTCCATGGTGGTGCCCATGTATGCCGGCGAGGTGACGCCGGCCCGCCACCGCGGCGCGGTTGTGTCGCTGTTCCAGCTCGCCATCACCATCGGCATCCTCATCGGCTATGCGGTGCCGCTGGCGCTCATGGGCAAGGCTTCCTGGCCGGCGATGCTGGGGTGCGGCGTGCTCATCGCCGTGCTCTGCGGGGCGGTGGTGCTGGTGCTGCCGGAAAGCCCGCGCTGGTTGCGCACGCGGGGCGAGCACGCCCGCGCCGAGGCCGCCGCGCGCGCCCTCGGCATTGCCGACGAGCTGGGCGCGGAGCCGGCGGCTGCCGCCGCTCCCGGCGACTGGCGGGCCGTGCTCGGCCGGGGCGCGACGGTGGGCGTGCTGGTGCTGTGCAGCGTGCTGTTCGTGCTGCAGAACTTCTCCGGCATCGACGGCATCCTGTATTACGCGCCGCACATCTTCACCGAGCTCGGCTTCCCGGAGGGCGTCGCGGCGCTGGCTGCCACCTTCGGCCTCGGCCTGTTCAACGTCATCGCCACCATCGCCGCCATGATGCTGGTGGACCGGCTGGGCCGGCGCCCGCTGCTCATCGCCGGCTCGGCGGCCATGGCGGCGAGCCTCGCCGTGGTCATCGCCGCGGCGCTGGCCGACTGGCCGTGGATCGCCCTCGCCGGGCTGTGCACCTATATCGTCGCCTTCGCCCTCAGCCTCGGCCCGCTGCCCTACGTGCTGATGGCGGAGCTGTTCCCCTCCGCCATCCGCGAGCGCGGCATCGCGGTGGCGTCCGCCACCAGCTGGCTGTTCAACGCCATCGTCGCCGCCACCTTCCTCTCGGTGGTGCAGGGCATCGGCCTCGCCGCCACCATCGGCATCTTCTTCTGCGTCTGCGTGGCCTCGCTGTTCGTCGCCCTCGCCTTCGTGCCGGAAACCCGGCAGGTGGAGCTGGAGGAGATCGAGGCCGATGTCCTCGCCGGCCGCCCCCTGCGGCGTCTCGGCGCGGGGGCGTGACGGCGCAGCGGTGCCATGTTGCCGGAGCGTCGCGGCAAGGCTGTAAGTTGCGCCGCAGCGGTCGTACCCTTCAGGGACGCGGCCGCCGGGGGAACGGAATGAAGGGTGTGATTCGCTGGCTTGTCTTCCTTGCGGCCTGGGTCGTCCTCGGGCGCACGGGGCCGGCCGACCTGGCGGTGGGGGCCGTCGCCGCCGCCCTCGCTGCGGCGCTCAGCCTGGCGCTGCTGCCGCCGGTGCGCCTGTCGCCCGCGGGGCTCATGCGTCTCGCCGGGCGGTTTGCCGCCGGCTCGCTCGCCGCCGGCATCGACGTGGCGCGGCGCGTGGTGGCGACGCCGGTGCGGGTGCGCCCGGGCGTCGCCCATGTGGCGTGTCCGCTGGAGCCGGGCCTCGGCCGCGCCGCCTTCTGCGCCGTCGCGAGCCTGCAGCCGGGAACCCTTCCCCTCGGCGGGGCGGACCGGCTGGCGGTGCATGTGCTCGATACCGAAAGCGACGCTGCGGCGCAGCTGGCGCAGGACGCCCGCGCCTTTCGCGCCGCCGGAGGGCAGGGGGCATGACCGCCGTGCTGTATGGCTGCGCCGCCGCGCTTGTGGTGCTGGTGGCGGCCGGCCTCGTGGCGCCGCGCGCCAGCCGCACCGCTACCGACCGCATGCTCGGCGTGCAACTGGTGGGCACGGGCGGCATCGCCGTGCTGGTGCTGCTCGCGGTCGCTGACGGGGATCCCGCCATCCTCGACGTGGCCCTGCTCCTGGCCCTTCTGGCGGCCATGGCGGCCTGCGCCGCCCTCGCCGTGGTCCGGCAGGCGGCGGGTCGGGCCGCGCGTCCCGCCGCGGACGGGGAGGGGCGCCGGTGAGCCTCGCAGATCTCGCCAGCATCATCCTGCTTGCGGTGGGCATCGCCTTCTTCGCGGCCGGCACCCTCGGCCTGTTGCGCCTGCCAGACACCTTCACCCGCATCCACGCCCTCTCCAAGGCGGACAATCCCGGCCTCGCCTTCATCGTGATGGGCGCCCTGCCGCAGGCGGGCAGCCTGTTGGCGGCGGCGAAGATGGTGGCGGTGTGGCTGCTGGTGCAGCTCGCCTCCGGCGCGGTCGCGCAGCTGATGGCCGCGGCGGCCGACGCGGAAGCGGGCGCTGCTGCGCCGGCCTCCGCGCGGGACGGGGAGGGCGCGGCGTGAGCCTCCTGTTCGATGCGGTTCTGGCGCTGCTGGTGCTCGGGCTCGGCTGGCGGGTGGTGGCGACGCCCGCGCCGGTGCCGGCGGCCATCGCCTTCATCGCCTATGGCCTTGCCCTCGCGCTCGCCTGGGTCCGACTCGCCGCCGTGGATGTGGCGCTGACCGAGGCGGCGGTGGGCGGCGGCATCACCGGCATGGTCCTGCTGCGCGCCGCCGGACAATCACCCGCCGCGCCCGCCCGGCCCCCGGCGGGGCTGCGCGTGGTCGCCGCGCTGCTTTCCGCCGCCGTGGCCGTGGCGCTCGCCGCCATCGTGCTCGCGCTGCCCGAGCCGGCGCCGACGCTGGCGCCGCTGGCGGCAGAGCACATGCCCGCGACGGGGCTCGGTAATCCGGTCACCGGCGTGCTGCTGGTGTTCCGTGCGCTCGATACCCTGCTGGAGACGGTGGTGCTGCTGGTGGGCCTGCTGGCCGTTTGGGCGCTGTCAAAGGATCGCGGCTGGCAGGGCGCCCCGCCGCCTCTGTGGGCGGATGCGCCCCATCCGGCGCAGGATCTCATCGCGCGGGTGCTGGCGCCGCTGGGCGTGGTGGTGGCGATCTACATGTTCTGGGCCGGGGCGGACGTGCCGGGCGGCGCCTTCCAGGGCGGGGCGGTGCTCGCCGCCATGTGGCTGCTGCTGATGACGGCTGGCCTCGCCCGTCCGCCGCTGGCCGGCGGTCGCTGGCTGCGGGCGGGGCTGCTCGCCGGTCCGTTCGGCTTCCTGTTCGTGGGCGCCACCGGCTGGGCCACGGCCGGCGTGTTCCTCGGCTATCCCGCGGGGTGGGAAAAGCCGGTGATCGTGGCCGTGGAGGTGGCGATCACCCTGTCCATCGGCATCACGCTCGCGCTGATGGTGCTGGAGCCTCCGGCCGATCCGGCGGCGGACGGAAGGGGGGCGCCATGAGCGGCGGCGATCTTCTCGCGCTGGCTGGTGCCGGTCTCGTCGGGCTCGGCCTCTACGGGCTGATGACCGCCGGCGCCGCGCTCGGCCGCATCCTCGCCTTCAATGTGCTCGGCGGCGGCGTGTTCCTGCTGTTCGGCGCCATCGCCCGGCGCGGCGCGGCGGCCGGGCTGAAGGGCGATCCGGTGCCGCAGGCGCTGGTCATCACCGGCATCGTCGTCGCCTTCTGCGCCACCGCCCTTGCGGTCGCCCTCGTGATGCGCCTCGCTGCCGTGCAGGCCGAGGCCGCGCCCGCCGAAGCTGCGCGGCAGGACCCTTCCCGCAATGATGCCCCTGCTGCCGGGCGGGCGGAGGGCGCGCCATGACGATCGCGACGATGACGGTGCGTGGATCGCAGCCCGGCTCCCTCGCGGCCGCCGAGACGGGTACCTTCGGCGCATCGAGGCCCAAGCGCGGGCCCGTGGTTCCGCAAGCCTCCAACCATTCCCGCCGCGCCGGCGGCGAAACCGCCGCCGCTTGCCGGCCCGGCGCGCTCCGGATCGTCACCCTGCGTGCCCGCGCGGCTTGCGCCTGGCCGCCGGCCGCCGGCGGCTCGGGCCGGCCTGGCATCCTCGCGGGTGGCGCGGCGCGTGCGTCTTCGGGCATCCCTTCCGGCCGCCAACCCGCCGGCAGAGGAGGCATCCGGATCGCCCTGATGAAGGCGGCCCGGGGCACCCGCCACCTGTCTGCATGCGGCAAGGCCGTTGCCGCCAGAGGGCATGGGTGGGACCGGTCCGTAGCGGATGCAGTCGGCGGGGGCGCGCCTCTGGGTCGCGCGCGAGAGCTGGGCTTCTCGCGCTTTACCAATGGCTTAACAAGGCCCCTTGCGAAGGCCATCACGCCGAGAGGGTCGGTGCCGGCTTCTGCGTCCGTGGCCGGGGCAGAGACCGCGGCGCCGGGTGCGGCCGGCATTCGCCGGCGTCCGGGTGGTCGCCGCCTGTGGTCCCCCCTGCGTCGTCCCTCCCGCCCTGTGGACGGAGACGCCCTGTTGCCCGCCCGATGGAATGCAATGCGGATCGCGGGAACGCGCCTTGGCTGCCGGTCACCCGGCCCAGCGGGCGGCGCGCCGGCGGCTCGACCCGGACACGACATGCGGGCGAGGCGCGCCGGGCATGCGCTCCGTCCGGGCCCTCGGAGGCGAGGGGCATGAAGGGGGTGCTGAGCTCCGCCCTGCCGTTTTTCGCTGCCGTGCCGGGGGATCTTCTCGCGCTGGTGCTGGTGCTTCCGCTGGTGGGGGTGGCGGTGTTCCTGCTGGCCGGCTTCCGGGCTGCGGAGCGGGTCGCGCTGGCCCTGCTCGCCACCGGCGTCCTGCTCACGATTCTGGTGGCGGCGAGCGTGTGGACGCAGGGCCGCCCGCTCGTCACCTTCATCGGCGGCTTCGCGCCGCCGCTCGGCGTCGCGCTTCGCGCCGGCGGCTTCTCCAGCGCGATGCTGGTGATGGGCGCGGTGGTGCTGCTGGCCACCGCCGCCTTCGCGCGCACGCCGCGTGGGGCGGCGACGCCGCGCATGCCGCCCGTCTTCTGGATGCTGGCGCTCAGCGCGGCATCGGCGCTGAACCTCGCCTTCCTGGCGGAGGACCTCTTCACCCTCTACGTGGCGCTGGAGCTGCTCACCTTCGCCGCCGTGCCGCTGGTGTGCCTCGACGGCAAGGCCGGGCAGATGGAGGCGGCGCTCACCTACCTGATGTTCGCGCTGGCAGGGTCGGTGCTGTATCTCTTGGGCGTGGTGCTGGTCTATGGCCTCACCGGCACGCTCGACATCACGCTCGCCGCCCAGCGCCTGCCGGCCTCGGGTATCGCCACCGCCGCGGCGCTGGCGCTGATGACGGCGGGTCTCGCGGCCAAGGCGGCGCTGTTCCCGCTCTACCTGTGGTTGCCGCCGGCCCACGCCGGCGCTGCGCCGGCCGCGAGCGCCCTGCTCTCCGCCGCGGTCATCAAGGCGCCGCTGTTCCTCATGGTGCGGGTGTGGGCGGATCTGTCGCCGGCCCCGCTTGCGGCCGCCGTGGCGCCGGTGCTGGCGCTGCTCGGCGCCGGGGCCATCGTGTTCTGCGGCGTGCTGGCGCTGGCGCAGGGGCGGCTGAAGCTGCTGATCGCCTATTCCACGGCGGCGCAGATCGGCTACCTGTTCCTGATGTTCCCGCTGGCGGCGCCGGGGGAGGGGCCGCTCGCCTACTGGAGCGCCGTGGCCTGGACCGGCGGCGCGCTGCACCTCGTCTCCCACGCTTTCTCCAAGGCCGCCATGTTCATGGCCGCGGGCCTCATCGCCGAGGCGGCGGGGCACGACCGGCTGGACGGCCTCTCCGGCATCGGCCGGGTGGCGCCGGTGAGCGTCGCGGCCTTCACGCTGGGCGGGCTCTCGCTCATGGGCCTGCCGCCCTCCGGAGGCTTCGTGGCGAAGGTGATGCTGCTGACCGCAGCGGTCCAGCAATCCGCCTGGTGGATCGCCCTCGTCATCCTGGCCGGCGGGCTTTTGGCGGGCGGATACGTGCTGAAGGTGACCGTGATCGCCCTGCGCCGGCCTGACGCGAATGCGGCGCCGGCGGCGCGCGAATGCGCTTGGCGCGCCGGCATCGCCCTCGCCCTGGCGTTCGGGGCGGTGCTGCTCGGCTTCCTGCCGCTGACGCCGCTGTCGCTGCTGACCATCGGCCGCCCGCTCTCCTGGGAAGGGTTCCTGCCATGAGCGCGCCGGTGTTCGAGCCCATGTCCCGGCCCATGTCCCGGCCCATGTCCCGGCCCGTGTCCCGGCCCGTGTCCCGGCGCACCTCCCGGCCCATGGTCTGCGTGCGGCCGCGCCGGGCGGCTTGCGCCCTCGCGCGGGTCCGATCATCCATTCCAGCTGCAGCAGCGCGGCGGCGCGTCGGCGGCGGCCGTCGCCTCTCCCGGGAAGGGTTCCAGCCATGAGCGCAGCCATGGCCGCCGCCCTGCCGGAGGGCTTCCACGCGCTCGATCCGGCCGGGCCGTTCGTGCTGCCGGATGCGCTGCTGCTGGCGGCGGTGGCGCTGCCGGTGCTGATGGCGCTGGTGGCGCTGAAGCCGGCGGCGCGGCGGGCGCCCGGGCTCCTGTTCGTGCTCGCGCCCCTGCCGGCGCTGGTGGCGGCGCTGCTGGTGCCGCGCGGCATGGCGGTGCTGGTGGCCCCCGACCCGTTCCGCTTCACCCTCGCCCTCGACGGTCCCGGCGCGCTGCTGCTGGGCGGGGCGGCGCTGCTGTGGATGGCGGCCGGCGCCTTCGCCGCCAGCTACATGCGCAAGGACCCCAACCGCGCGGCGTTCGCGGTGTGGTGGTTCCTCACCATGGCCGGCTCGTTCGCGGTGTTCCTGGTGGCGGACGTGGTGAGCTTCTACCTCGCCTATGCGCTGGCGAGCTTCTCCGCCTATGGCCTCGCCGCCCACGAGGACACGCGGGAGGCGCGGCGGGCCGGCAACATCTATCTCGCCCTCACGGTGCTGGGCGAAGCCTTCCTCATCGCCGCCTTCGTGATGCTGGCCTCGGGCGCGAGCGATGCCAACCCGCTCATCCGCGACGCGGTGGCGACCCTGCCGGCCTCGCCGTGGAAGGGCGCCATCCTGACGCTGCTGTTGCTCGGCTTCTGCATGAAGATGGGCCTGTTCCCGCTGCATGTGTGGATGCCGCTCGCCCATGCGGTGGCGCCGGTGCCGGGCTCGGCCGCGCTGTCGGGCATCGTGGTGAAGGCGGGCGTCATCGGCCTGATCCGCTTCCTGCCGCAGGGGGTGGCGCTGCCCGACTGGGGCGCGGCGCTGACGGTCGCAGGCCTCGTCACCGCCTATTACGGCGTCGCGGTGGGGCTGACGCAGGCCCATCCCAAGCGCGCGCTCGCCTATTCCACCGTGAGCCAGATGGGGGTGGTGGCCGCGGTGCTGGGGATGGGGCTCGCGGCCGGGGATGCCACGACCGGTCTGCTCGCGGCCTTCTATGCCGCCAATCACATGCTCTTGAAGGGTGTCATGTTCCTCGCGGTCGGCGTCGCCGCCGTGGGGCCCGCGCGGGGGCGGGCGGTGCTGGTGGTGGCAGGGGTGATGGGGCTTTCCCTCGCCGGCCTGCCGCCCACTGGCGGCGCGCTCGCCAAATATGCGGTGAAGCCGCTGGCGGGGGAGGGCGTCGCCGCCTTCCTCCTCACCCTTTCGGCGGCGGGCACCACGCTGCTCATGGCCCGCTACGTGCTGCTGCTGGCGCGCGCCCGCGGCGACGGCGGGCCGGCGGGGCCAGGGCTGTGGGTGCCGCTGGGGACGCTTGCGGTGGCGGCGCTGGTGCTGCCCTATGTGGTGTTCGCGGCGGTCACCGGCTCCGGCCCGGAAGTGGCGCTGGCGCCCGCCGCGCTCGCCAAGGGGATGTGGCCGGTGGCGCTGGGGCTGGCGCTTGCGGCGCTGCTCCATCGCTTCTGCCCGCCGGTGCCGGAGGTGCCCGCCGGCGACATTCTTCTCGTCGCCGAACGGGCGCGTCCGCTGGCCGCCCGCGCCATGGCGCTGCTGGTTTCGACCGATGCCGCCCTGCGCCGCTGGCCGGTGGCCGCGACGGCCCTGGTGCTGCTGGTGGTTGTGCTCATGACGCGGCTCCAGAGCGCGCCTTGAGCGTGAGTATATGAAGAAAATTCAGGGCCGGCCTGAATTCTCGGACGCAGGCGAGGCTCTGGCGGGGCCGGACAACCTCGGCTAAAGGGACGTTGACGCGATGCAAAACGGGAGTGGTCTGGTGGCTCATCTGGTGCGCTGCGAAGCCTCTGCGCCATGCCTTTCCGGAAAACGGAGCCGCCCGGCGCTCCGGCGAGCCGGCGGCGCGGCCGCCCTTGCGCTGCTCGCGGCCCTCGCCGGCTGCGGCGAGGCGCCGGAGGCCAAGGCCCCCGAGCCACGCCCGGTGCGCACCGTGACGGCCTCGAGCCGCGCGGCCAGCGATGCCGTGACCCTCACCGGACAGGTGGAGGCCCAGAACGAGGCGGCCTACGGCTTCCGCATCGGCGGGCGCGTCATCGAGCGGCTGGTGAACGTGGGCGACCGGGTGAAGCCCGGCCAGGTGCTCGCGCGCCTCGACCCGCAGGACGAGCAGAACGCGCTGCGCTCCGCCCAGGCCGCGCTGTCCGCCGCCAACGCCAATCTGAGCCAGACCCGCAACCAGTATGAGCGCCAGCGCCAGTTGCTCGCCCGCGGCTTCACCCCGCGCGCGCAATATGAGCAGGCCGAGCAGGCTTTCCTGAACGCCCGCTCGCAGGTGGAGGACGCCGAGGCCCGCCTGCGCATGGCCGAGGACCGCCTCGGCTTCACCGAGCTGAAGGCCGATTCGGCCGGCGTCGTCACCCAGCGCCGGGCCGAGCCGGGCGAGGTGGTGCAGGCCGGCCAGCCGGTGGTGGAAGTGGCACGGCAGGACGGCCGCGACGCGGTGTTCGAGGTGCCGGCGGCGCTCCTGTCCTCGCTGCCGGGCGATCCGGCGGTGGAGGTGACGCTGGCCGGCGATCCCGCCGTGCGCGCCAGTGGCCGCGTGCGCGAGGTCTCGCCCCAGGCCGATCCGGTGACCCGGACCTTCCGCGTGCGCGTCGGCCTGATCGACCCGCCGGAGGCGCTTCGCCTCGGCACCACGGTGGTCGGCCGCGTGGTGGTGGACACCGGCCCCGTCATCGAGCTGCCCGCCAGCGCGCTGACCCGCCTCAATGACAAGCCGGCGGTCTGGGTGGTCGATCCCAAGGCCCAGACGGTGGCGCTGCGGCCGGTCGAGGTGCTGCGCTTCACTCCCGCCACCGTCACCCTGTCGGAGGGCGTGAAGCCGTCCGAGATCGTGGTGACGGCCGGCGTGCAGGCGCTGCATCCGGGCCAGAAGGTGCGCCTCCTGGGGAACGCGCTGTGAGCGGCTTCAACCTCTCCGCCTGGGCGCTCCGGCACCGCTCCGTCATCATCTATTTCATGGCCATCTCCGTGGTGGCCGGCATCATGGCCTTCCGCAGCCTCGGGCGCGCGGAGGACCCCACCTTCGTCATCAAGACCATGGTGGTGCAGGCGGCGTGGCCCGGCGCCACGCTGGAGGAGACCTTCAAGCAGGTCACCGAGCGGCTGGAGCGCAAGCTCCAGGAGGTGCCCAAGCTCGACTATCTGGAGAGCTACACCAAGCCCGGAACCACCACCATCTTCGTCCACCTCAAGGGCTCGGCCACCGCCGACGAGGTGCCGGACATCTGGTACCACGTGCGCAAGAGCGTGGGTGACATCGGCCACACCCTGCCGCAGGGCATCATCGGCCCGTTCTTCAACGACGAGTTCGGCGACACCTTCGGCATCATCTACGGCTTCACCGCCGACGGCTTCACCCATCGCGAGCTGCGCGACTATGTGGAGGACGTGCGCTCCGAGCTGCTGCACGTGCAGGACGTCTCGAAGATCGAGATCCTCGGCGCGCAGGACGAGCGCATCTTCATCGAATTCTCCATGCGCGAGCTGGCGAGCCTCGGCATCGACCGCTCGGCCGTTCTGGCCGCGCTGCAGAGCCAGAACATCGTGCGCCCCTCCGGCGAGGTGCGCACCGGGGCGGAGAACATCTCGGTCCGCGTGTCAGGCGCCTTCACCTCCGAGGCGGACGTCGCCAACGTGAACTTCGTGGTGAACGGACGGCTGATCCGTCTCGCCGACATCGCCACCATCCGCCGCGCCTATTCCGACCCGCCCCAGCCCATGTTCCGCGTGAACGGCAAGGAGGCCATAGGGCTTGCCATCGCCATGCGCGACGGCGGCGACATCCTCGCCATGGGCAAGAACATCGACGCCACCATGAACCGGCTGATCGCCAACCTGCCGGTAGGCATCGAGGCGCACCTCGTCGCCGACCAGGCGGTGACGGTGAACAGCGCCATCGCCGAGTTCATGGAAAGCCTGTGGCAGGCGGTGGGCATCATCCTCGTGGTGTCGTTCATCGCGCTGGGCGTGCGGGCGGGCGCCATCGTCGCCCTCGCCATCCCGCTGACGCTCGCCATCGTGTTCGCGCTGATGCAGCTCGCGCACATCGACATGCAGCGCATCTCGCTGGGCGCGCTCATCATCGCTTTGGCGCTCATGGTGGACGACGCCATGACCACCACCGACGCGACACTGACGCGGCTCGCCGCCGGCGACGACAAGGTGACAGCCGCGTCCTACGCCTTCAAGGCGTATGCCGCCGCCATGCTGGCGGGCACGCTGGTGACGGTGGCCGGCTTCGTGCCGGTGGGCTTCGCCGCCTCCTCGGCGGGCGAATACACCTTCACCCTGTTCGCGGTGGTGGCGATCGCGCTGCTCGTGTCGTGGATCGTGGCGGTGCTGTTCGCCCCGCTGCTGCAGGTGCTCATCCTGCGGCCCCCGGCCAAGGACAAGATCCCCGATCCCGACGCGCCGCCGCGCGGGGTGATGGGGCTCTACCATTCTTTCCTTGTGCTGTGCCTGCGCCTGCGCTGGGTGACCATCGCCGTCACGCTCGGCCTGTTCGTGCTGTCGGTGCTGGCGCTGCCGCTGATCCCGCGGCAGTTCTTCCCCTCGTCCGACCGGCCGGAGCTGCTGGTGGACCTCGCCTCGCCGCAGAACGCCTCCATCTACGCCAGCGAGAAGGTGGCGGAGACGTTCGACAAGGTGCTGGGCAGCGATCCGGACGTGGCGCGCTGGTCCACTTACGTGGGACGCGGCGCCATCCGCTTCTACCTGCCGCTCGACGTGCAGCTGCCCAACGACTTCTTCGCCCAGACCGTGATCGTGGCGAAGGACGTGGCGGCGCGCGACCGGCTGCGGACGAAGCTGGAGAAGGTGCTGGCGGAGGACTTCCCACAGCTCGTCTCGCGCATCGCGCCGCTGGAGCTCGGCCCGCCCGTGGGCTGGCCGGTGCAGTATCGCGTGTCCGGCCCGGACATCGAGAAGGTGCGCGCCATCGCCTTCCAGCTGGCCGCCGTGGTGGCCTCCAACCCGCAGTCGGACAAGGTCAACTACGACTGGATCGAGCCGGCGCGGCAGGTGCGCATCAAGGTGGACCAGGACGAGGCGCGCCTCCTCGGCCTCTCCACCGCCCAGCTCGCCGGCGTGCTGAACACGGTGCTGTCCGGCCAGGCGGTGACGCAGGTGCGCGACGACATCTATCTCGTCAACGTGGTGGCCCGCGCCACCGACGAGGAGCGCGTCTCCCTCGCCTCGCTCGCCACCCTGCAGGTGCCGCTGCCGGGCGGGCGCACCGTGCCGCTCTCGCAGATCGCCACCTTCGAGTACGACCAGGACTATCCCGCCATCTGGCGGCGCGACCGGGTGCCCACCCTCACCGTGCAGGCCGACGTGCGGCGCGGCGTCCTGCCCGAGAGCGTCGTGGAGAAGCTGGAGCCGAAGATCGAGGCCCTGCGCAAGACCCTGCCCCCCGGCTATGCCATCGCGGTGGGCGGCACGGTGGAGGAGAGCGCCGCCTCCCTCGCCTCGGTGGTCGCCGTGGTGCCGGTGATGCTGCTGCTGATGTTCACCGTGCTGATGTTCGAGCTGAAGAGCTTCCAGCGCATGATCATCGTGCTGTCGGTGGCGCCGCTCGGCCTCATCGGCGTGGTGGGAGCGCTGCTCGCCTCCGGCCGGCCGCTCGGCTTCGTCGCCATTCTCGGCGTGCTCGCCCTCATCGGCATGATCACCAAGAACGCGGTGATCCTCATCGGCCAGATCGAGGCCGACCGCGCCGCGGGCCGCAACGTGTGGGACGCGGTGGTGCACGCCTCCTCCCTGCGCTTCCGGCCCATCATGCTCACCGCCGTCTCCACGGTGCTGGGCATGATCCCCATCGCGCCCACGGTGTTCTGGGGGCCCATGGCCTTCGCCATCATGGGCGGCCTGCTGGTGGGCACGCTGCTCACCCTCATCTTCCTGCCGGCGCTGTACGTGGCCTGGTTCGGCCCCACCACCGGGCCGGAGCGGGCGGAGGCTCCGGCCGGGAATGCCGCAAGGGCGTGAGGAACAGGACCGGGCGCGGCCCTCTGGTCGCGGCCGAGCCCTCTCCCGCAAGCGGGCGAGGGGCGGGAGCGGGCAGCGGCGCCTGACGCCGGCGAGGGGCATGCGGGTCCGCAGAAGACCCTCGTCCCGGCCTTCCCCCGAAACCGAGTGAGGGAGCGGGCGTCACGCGGGGCGAGGCAGGCTTTCCGGCGTCATCGCCGGGCAATGAATCGGAGACCAAGCTGATGGAACGCGCGCCCGTCCTCGTCGATTTCGCACTGCAAGGCGGGGGCTCCCACGGGGCCTTCTCCTGGGGCGTGCTGGATCGGCTGCTTGAGGAGAGCTGGCTCGAGATCGAGGGCGTCTCCGGCACCTCGGCCGGGGCCATGAACGCCGCCGTGCTGGCGGACGGCTATGCCGCCGGTGGCCGCGAAGGCGCCCGCTCGGCCCTCGCCAGCTACTGGAGCCATGTGTCGGAGGCGGCGCGCTACAGCCCGTTCCAGCGCTCCCCCTTCGACAAGATGATGGGCCGCTGGAGCCTCGATACAGCGCCCGGCTATCTCATGATGGATTTCATGACACGGCTGATGTCGCCCTATCAGTACAACCCCATGGGCTCCAACGCGCTGGCCCCCATCCTGGCCAAGCAGATCGATTTCGAGCGCCTGCGCAATTCTCCGGTCAAGGTGTTCATCACCGCCACCAACGTGCGCACCGGCCGGCCACGGGTGTTCCGCAACGCCGACATCACCCCCGAGGCACTGATGGCCTCCGCCTGCCTGCCCACCCTGTTCCAGGCGGTGGAGATCGACGGCGAGGCTTATTGGGACGGCGGCTATTCCGGCAATCCCACCCTCGCGCCGCTGGTGAGCGAGCTGAAGTCCGACGACACCATCCTCATTCCCATCAATCCGCTGGAGCGGCCGGGCACGCCCAAGACCCCGGCGGAAATCCTCAACCGCCTGAACGAGGTGTCGTTCAATTCGGTGGCGGTGAAGGAGCTCTACATGATGGCGCTGCTGCAGCGCCACGCCGCCGAGCTTTCCGGCGACACCGAGGCCTGCAATTGGGCCCGCATGCGGGTGCACATCGTGCGCAACCCGATCATGGCGACGCTGGGATTTTCCTCCAAGCTCAATGCGGAGTGGGAGTTCCTCACCATGCTGAAGGAGGAGGGCCGCAAGGCCGCCGACCTGTTCCTGGCCGACCACGGCCACGACATCGGCAAGGCGTCCACCGTCAATTTCGACCAGCTGTTGTCGGAGCTCTGACCCATGGGACTGATCGGCATCCTGGTCGGCCTTGCCGTCCTCATCTTCCTCGCCTTCCGCGGCTCCTCCATTCTCATTCTCGCGCCCATCGCCGGGCTGATCGCGGCCGCCTTCTCCGGCGAGCCGCTGCTGGCGAGCTGGACGCAGACCTTCATGCGCAACGCCGCGGACTTCGTGGCGCAGTTCTTCCCGCTGTTCCTGCTCGGCGCGCTGTTCGGCAAGCTGATGGAGGATTCCGGCTCGGTCACCTCCATCGCCAACTACATGACGGTGAAGCTCGGGGCGAGCCGCGCCATCCTCGCCGTGGTGCTGGCCGGCGCCATCGTCACCTATGGCGGCGTCTCGCTGTTCGTCGCCTTCTTCGTGCTGGCGCCCATGGGCGTCGCCCTGTTCCGCTCGGCCGGGGTGCCGCGGCGGCTGATGCCGGCGGCGATCGCGCTCGGCACCTCCACCTTCACCATGTCCGCCATGCCGGGCACGCCCTCCATCCAGAACGCCATCCCCATGCCGTTCTTCGGCACCACGCCGTTCGCGGCGCCGGGGCTCGGCATCATCGCCTCGCTGATCATGCTGGCGTTCGGCATGTGGTGGCTGAAGCGGCGTGAGAACGCCGCCCGGGCGCGGGGCGAGGGCTTCGGCGCGCTGATCGCGGCGCCGGACGAGTCCGCGGAGATCGCCGCCGAGGACCCCATCGTGCGTGAGCGCGCCACCACCGCCGGCGCGTTCGACCCCTCGGAGATCCATTCGAGCGACGCCAACGCCAAGGGCCCCCCGATCCTGCTCGCGGCCCTGCCGATCATCGTGGTGATCGTGGTCAACCTCCTGATGTCGTTCGTGGTCCTGCCGCGGATGGATGTCTCCTTCCTGGCCCGGCCCGAGTGGGGCGGCGTCACGCTGTCGGCGGTGGGCGGCGTGTGGTCGGTGATCGTGGCTCTTGCCGCGGCCATCGTGACGGTGATCGCCATCAACTTCCGCAGCGTGCCGGAGCTGCGGGCCACCATGACGGCCGGCGCCAACGCCTCGGTGCTGCCGATCCTCTCGGTGGCGAGCCTCGTCGGCTTCGGCGCCATCGTCGCCGCGCTGCCGGCCTTCGCCGACGTGCGCAACTGGGTGCTCTCCATCGAGGGCGGGCCGCTGGTGTCGCTGGCGGTGGCCACCAACATCCTTGCCGCGCTCACCGGCTCGGCCTCGGGTGGCCTCACCATCGCCCTCGATGCGCTCGGCCCCACCTACATGAAGATCGCCCATGAGATCGGCATGGACCCGGCGCTGATGCACCGTGTGGCGGTGATCGGTTCCGGCACGCTGGACAGCCTGCCCCACAACGGCGCGGTGGTGACGCTGCTCTCCGTGTGCGGCGTGACCCACAAGGAAGGCTACCTCGACATCGTCATGGCCGCGGTCGTCGGCGCTCTGGTCGCGCTCGCGGCGGTGATCGTGCTCGGCACCCTGGTGGGCAGCTTCTGAGGCGCCGTGCCAGCGCAGCTCCGGCCGGGCGCTTTGTGCTTCCGGCCGGATTCCGCTAGAGCGGACTGAACGGCGAGGACTTGAGCGCACCCGCGCAGGTGAGGGGGAAGCATGCCGGCGACGTTCGAGGCCCAGGGCCTTCTCACCTTCACCATCGCCATCCTGGTCTATTTCCTCGGCGCCGGACTGAACGGCGTGATCGCGCCGCTGCGGCGCTGGAACATCCCCGAGGCGGTGACGGGCGGCCTCATCGCCGCGATCGCCACCCTCGTCGCCTACCGCGTGTTCGGGCTTGCCATCTCGTTCGACCTGTCCGCGCGCGACATGCTGCTGCTGTATTTCTTCACCGGCATCGGCCTCAACGCGCGCCTCTCCGACCTCGCCACCGGCGGGCGGCCGCTCGCCATCCTGCTGGCCCTCACCGTGGTCTATCTCATCCTGCAGAACGTGGTGGCGGTGGGGAGCGCCACGGCGCTCGACCTGCCCAAGGGCATCGCGCCGCTGCTCGGCTCGGTGTCGCTCATCGGCGGGCACGGCACCACCATCGCCTGGGCGCCGCTGATCTCCGAGCGTTTCGGCCTGCCGAACGCGCTGGAGGTGGGCATCGCCAGCGCCACCCTCGGCCTCGTCATCGCCAGCCTCGTGGGCGGCCCGGTCGCCGGCATCCTCATCAGCCGCTTCCGCCTGAAGAGCGAGGAACTGCTGCCGCCCATGGTGGGCCTGCCGGACAACGACGTGGGGCCTGACGCGGGCAAGGTCACCTACCGCAACATCCTCAGCGCGCTCCTGGTGCTCAACATCGTCATCCTCATCGCCTACTCGCTGGAAGGGGTGGTGGAGAAGACCGGCATCAAGCTGCCGCTGTTCGTGGTGTGCCTCCTGGTGGCCATCGTCATCACCAACACGGTGCCGCGGGTGCTGACCCGCGTCGCGTGGCCGGCCCGCACGCCGGCGCTGGCGCTCATCTCCGACCTGTCGCTGAAGATCTTCCTCGCCATGTCGCTCATGAGCATGCAGCTGTGGACGCTTGGCGGGCTCGGCCCGGCGCTGGCGCTGGTGCTCGGGCTGCAGACGCTGGTGGCGGTCGCCTACATCCTGTTCGTCGTGTTCCCGGCCATGGGGCGGGACTATCAGGCGGCGGTGCTGGCGGCGGGCTTCACCGGCATCAGCCTCGGCGCGACTCCCACCGCCATCGCCAACATGACGGCGGTGACGCGCACCCACGGGCCGGCGCCGCTCGCCTTCATCATCCTGCCGCTGGTGTCGGCCTTCTTCATCGACATCGCCAACGCGCTCGCCATCGGCTTCATGCTGCGCTGAGGCCAGGCGAGCGCAGTTTTCGCAGATGAGAAGAATTCAAATCTGAACAGGTCGCCCACGCCTGTCTTTGCGCGCCAGTATCGACCCGTTCCAATATTCGCCGGCCCCGTTGTCTTTCGAAGATCCCTGTAGTCCAATGCTCGGGCGATGCATACTCATCGCCTGAACTTGCACGCGTCGGCCGAGTGTCCCGTAGTTTTCGCGGGTATTCCGGTCGGCGGATTTTGAATCATTCGATAAAGAGACGGGATATGACTGTCACGGTGATTTTCGGCTCCGATGGCGGGGCCACAAAGGGCGTTGCCTCAAAGATTTCCAAGAAGTGCCAGGGCCGGTCGGTGGACATCAAGACCGCGACCTCGGCCGATTTCGAGGCGAGCGATCTGCTCATCCTCGGCTCGCCCACCTATGGCGACGGAACCCTCCAGACCGACTGGGAAGAGAACATCGACAAGCTGCGTTCCGCCCGCCTGAAGGGCCGGAAGGTGGCGCTGTTCGGCACCGGCGACCAGGAGGCCTATCCCTCCTCCTTCGTGGACGCGCTGGGCATCCTCTACGACGAGGTGACGGCGCTGGAGGCGGTGGTTGTCGGCTTCACCGAGACGGCCGGATACGACTACATCGCCTCCACCGCCGAGCGGGACGGCCGGTTCGTCGGCCTCGCGCTTGATCTCGATACCCAGTCCGGCCTGACAGACAAGAGGGTGACGGCATGGCTCAGCACGATCCTCTAGACCCGTTCGCCGGCCCGGCGGACGGGGCGGCCGGCTGGCCGCCCGCGCATCCGGTGTCCCCGCCGTCCCTTGGGGGCGAGCCGGCGAGCGCCGTTCAGCGGCTGTTCCTGCACCATCTCTATGAGTTTGGCCGCGGGGTCCGGGCGCTGTTCCTCATGACGCTGGAGGCGCGGGAGCTGCCGCCCATGCTGGCCCGGCTGGAGCGCCAGGGCATCGCCCATTTCGTGCAGCAGGTGAGCGCGGCCAAGGTGAACCTGTTCTTCGGCCGCGCCCCGTGCGTGGCGGTGGCGCGGGCGGTGGTGACGCGCCCGCTCAACACCCTCACCGCGGAAGAGGATTTCATGCTAGGCACGCTGCTGGGCTACGACCGGGAGCAGCAGTGCCTGCGCTATCTCGACCGCTCCGGCCGCGGCCGGCGGCAGGCGGTTGCCGCCGAGTAGATCGCTTCCGGACAGGCCTTGGCACCCGAACCGGATGAGGAGGGCTCAGGCACTCTCGCCGGGCAAGGGGGCCATGCCCACAGTCGCGCAGGAGCGACAGGTGCGGATCGCTGGACGCGGCGGACGCCGGCTCAGCAGGCGGTCTCGCCCTCGCCGGCATGGCGGGTGGCCAGCGGCAGCGCGGCGGTGGCGAGGAAGGAGCGATAGCGGCGCCGCGCGTCCATGGCGGTGCCATTGTCGCCGATGGCGGCTTCCTGAAGCTCGGCCAGCGCCCACGGCGTCGGCTCCACCGGAATGGCGACGATCTCCGGCGCGGCGCGGGAGGTGATCTCGATCACGTCATGGGGGGTGAGGGCCTGCAGGGCGTGGGCGGCGAGCTGGCGCTGGTAGGCGCGGCGCTCGGGGGACAGCTCCTCCCACCCCTCGAGCAGGGGATAGCGCTGCCGCGAGTAGGCATGCATCGCGCGCGCCATGCGCTCCACCATGTCCGTCGAGACCATCCCCGCCTCTTCAACGCCGTCACAATCGAGCCCGGGACCCCGGATGGCTCGATGATGGCGCAGGCTTCTTTACCGGAGGTTGCCGGCCGACCCGATGGCGCGTCATGGTAAATGAAGGGTTAACGGCGTCATCGGCCTGCCGCACGGGCCGGCGATTATCCCGGCCCTCGCATTGCGGGCGCCGCCGCGCCTGCACTAGGATGCGCCGCACAAGGACCTCAAGGAGCAAGACATGTCCGTGAAGCTCAGCGACCTCAAGGTGAAGCTGTTCACCGACGGGGCCGACAAGGCGCAGATCGTGGAGATGGCCAAGCACGCCCACATCGCCGGCTTCACCACCAATCCCTCGCTCCTGCGCAAGGCGGGCGTGACCGACTACGAGGCCTACGCCCGCGATCTGGTGGCGGCCGTGCCGGACCGGCACATCTCGTTCGAGGTGTTCTCCGACGAGATCCCGGAGATCCGCGCGCAGGCCCGCGTCATCGCCACCTGGGGCGAGAACGTGCATGTGAAGCTGCCGGTCTCCACCACCAAGGGCGAGACGCTCTACGGCCTCGTGCGCGAGCTGGTGGACGACGGCGTGAAGGTGAACCTCACCGCCATCTTCGACGTGGCGCAGGTGGAGGACGGCGTGAAGGCGCTGGCCGGCGGCGCGCCGTCCATCATCTCCGTCTTCGCCGGCCGCCTCGCCGACCTTGGCATCGACTACCGCCCCGCCATCTCGCGCGCGGTGGAGCTCGCCAACCAGACCAGCAACGTGGAGGTGATCTGGGCCTCCACCCGCGAGGTGTGGAACGTGATCGAGGCCGACCAGATGGGCTGCCACATCATCACCGCCCCGGCCGACGTGCTGAAGAAGCTGCCGGCGCTCGGCAGCCGCACCGCTGCCGAATTGTCGCTCGACGCGGTGAAGGCGTTCCGCGCCGACGCGCTCGCCGCCGGCCTCACCCTGGACCTGAAGGGCCGCGCTGCCGCGGAGTAAGCCGGCTTGCAGCCTGAATCGAGGCGGTTTTCCCCTCCCATGCCTTTCTGACAGGCCTGCCGCGCCATTGCGCACGCGGCGGGCGCTGTTAGACTGGCCGGTAAGGCGCAGCCGCCTGCGGATCGTGCAGGCAGCCTGAGCGCAGTGTTCCGCCTTGCGGCGAGGGGATGGTCATGAGGGACGAGACGCACGGGCCCGTGCAAGGCCCGGGGCAGTCTTGCAGCGAGCATGCCGCTGCGGAAGGCGCCTGCGATCCGCGCCGCCCCGCTGCCCGTCCGGCCTCCGACACTCTGGCTTCCGGTTCTCTGGACCCCGACTCTCCGGCCTCCGACACTGCGGCGCCGCCGCGCTCCGCCTCCGCGCCGCCCCTGTCCGCCTGCGCCCAGCCCACCTCGGCCTATCCGGCCCACGTCCCCGGGCCTGCCGGCCGCGCCGCGCGCGAGACCCGCAATCCCGCGCCCTCCGGCTGCGGCGGGGTCTATGCGGCCATCGATCTCGGCACCAACAATTGCCGCCTTCTGGTGGCCCGCCCCACCGCCCGCAGCTTCCGCGTGGTGGATGCCTTCTCGCGCATCGTCCGCCTCGGCGAGGGGCTCGGCGCCTCCGGCCGGCTGTGCGACCAGGCCATGGACCGGGCGGTCGCCGCGCTGGAGGTCTGTGCCGCCAAGATGCACCTGCGCGGCGTCACCCGCGCCCGCATCGTCGCCACCGAGGCCTGCCGCGCCGCCACCAATGGCGAGGACTTCTGCGCCCGGGTGGAGGAGCGCACCGGCCTGAGGCTGGAGGTGGTGGACCGTCGCACCGAGGCCGGGCTCGCCGCCACCGGCTGCGCGCCGCTGGTGGACCCGAGCTGCGACGGCGCCGTGCTGTTCGACATCGGCGGCGGCTCCACGGAAGTGGTCTGGCTCGGCCGCCGCTCCGCCGGCGACGACGGCCCGCCCCGCGCGCGCATCCGCTCCTGGGTGTCCCTGCCGGTAGGCGTCGTCTCCCTGTCCGAGCGCCATGGCGGCGTGGTGGTCTCCCCCGCCGTCTTCCACGAGATGGTGGACGAGGTGTGCGCCATGCTGGACGGGGTGCGCCAGAGCTGGGGCGTGCGCGCGCCCACCCGGCTGCACCTGCTCGGCACCTCCGGCACGGTCACCACGGTGGCCGGCATCCATCTCGGCCTCGACCGCTACGACCGCACGCGGGTGGACGGGGCCTGGCTCGGCGCCAGCCATATCGAGCGGGTGGTGGAGCGCCTCATGTGCATGTCGTTCGAGGAGCGCGTGGCCAATCCCTGCATCGGCGCCCAGAGGGCGGATCTGGTGCTGGCCGGCTGCGCCATCATGGAAGCGGTGCGGCGCGTGTTTCCGGCGGAACGGCTGAGGGTGGCCGACCGCGGGCTGAGGGAAGGCATGCTGGTGCAGCTGATGCGAGCCGATGGCGCGTGGCGCCGCGACCGCGCCGAGGGCGCGTCGCTTCCGGGAGGGGCGCCGGCGTGACCACTCCCCCCCGCGGACCGGACGGCCGGCCGCTGAAGGTGCGCGTGAAGACCGCGCGCGGCCGCACCACCTCCTCGCAGAAATGGCTGCAGCGCCAGCTGAACGATCCCTATGTCGCCCGCGCCCGGCGCGAGGGCTGGCGTTCGCGCGCCGCCTTCAAGCTGATCGAGATCGACGAGAAGACGCGGCTTCTGAAGCGCGGCATGCGGGTGGTGGACCTTGGCGCCGCCCCCGGCGGCTGGAGCCAGGTGGCGGCGCGCAAGATCGGGCTCGACGAGGGCCATGGCAAGATCGTCGCCATCGATCTTCTGGAGATCGAGCCCATCCCCGGCGTCGCCTTCGCCCAGATGGATTTCCTCGCCCCCGACGCACCGGAGCGGCTGATGGAGATGCTGGGCGGCCAGGCCGATTTCGTCATGTCCGACATGGCGGCCAACGCCACCGGCCACAAGAAGACCGACCATCTGAAGATCGTCGGGCTGGTGGAGCTGGCGGTGGATTTCGCCCGGCAGGTGCTGGCGCCCGGCGGCGCCTTCCTCGCCAAGGTGCTGCAGGGTGGAACGGAAGGCACCCTTCTGGCCGATCTGAAGCGCGACTTCGCGGTGGTGAAGCACATCAAGCCGGCGGCGAGCCGCGCCGATTCGGCCGAGCTCTACGTGCTGGCCACCGGCTTCCGGGGCAAGGCCGACATCGACGCGCCCGCGCAGGACGAGGACGGCCCCGCCTGAGGACGGGCGCCGTTGCTCAGTCCGGCGGAACCTCGCCGCGCGGGTCGGCAACCTCCGGCTTGCGGCCGGTCAGTTCCGCGCCGGCGCTGCGCGGCAGGCGCACGAAGAAGAACAGGCTGAGCGCGCTCACCCCCGCCACCACCAGGAAGGCGGCGGCGAAATCCGCCTGCGTCACCGTCACCTCGCCGCGCTGGGCGCGCATGGTCTCCAGCACGAGGCCCGCCAGCGCCACGCCGAACGAGAGCGACACCTGCTGCGCCACGCTGGCGAACGAGGTGGCGTGGCTCATCTGCTCGGGCCGCACCTCGGCATAGCTCAGGGCGTTCAGCGCGGTGAACTGGAGCGAGCGCAGGAACCCGCCCACCAGCAGGGCGGCGATGATGAGCCCGTGCGGCGTGAGCGGCGTGAAGGCGGCATTGAGGGCGATGAAGCCGGCGCACACCACCGCGTTCGCCACCAGCACCGGCTTGTAGCCGAAGCGGCGCAGGATGGGCGCGGCGGTGAACTTCATCAGCAGCGCGCCCGCCGCCGCCGCGAAGGTGAGCAGGCCCGAGGCGAACGGCGACAGGCCGAACGAGAGCTGCAGCATCAGCGGCAGCAGGAAGGGCAGGGCGCCGATGCCTACCCGGAACAGCGAGCCGCCCACCACGCCGGCGCGGAACGAGGATTGCCGCAGCAGGCCGAGGTCGAGCACCGCGTGCGGGGTTGCCCGGGCGTGCCGCACATAGAGCACCAGCGAGACGAGGCCGACGCCGGCGATGCTGCCTGCGAGCCATCCGGGCACGAGGCGCTGGCCCAGCACCGCGAAGCCGAACACGAGGCCGGCAAGGCCGATGCCGGAGAGCACGAGGCCCTTCAGGTCGAGGGGCGGCACGTCCTCCTCGCGCACGTTCTCGATGAAGCGGGTGGCGAGGAACACGCCGAGCACGCCGATGGGCACGTTGATGAAGAAGATCAGCCGCCAGTCGAAATAGGTGGTGATGAAGCCGCCCAGCGGCGGGCCGAACACCGGCCCCAGCAGCGCTGGGATGGTGAGCCAGGCGAGGGCGGAGACAAGCTCCGTCTTGGGCACCGAGCGCAGGATGACGAGCCGCCCCACCGGCACCATCATGGCCCCGCCCAGCCCCTGCACGATGCGGTAGAGCACGAAATCCGCCAGCGAGGTGGACAGGCCGCACAAAACCGAGCCGATGGTGAAGATGACGATGGCGGAGCGGAACACCGTGCGCGCGCCGTAGCGATCCGCCGCCCAGCCGCTCGCCGGAATGAACACCGCCAGCGACAGCAGATAGGAGGTGAGCGCCAGCTTGAGCGCCACCGGGTCTTCCTTCAGGTCGGCGGCGATGGCGGGCAGGGAAGTGGCGATCACCGTCGCGTCGACCTGTTCCATGAACAGGGCGCAGGCGACGATGAGCGGGATCAGGACCTGGGGCGGCAGCGCCTTCAGCGGCATGGGCGTTTCCATCGCGGCGCGCAGCGGGGCGGAAGGGGGCGCGAAGTCTCCCGTCCGCAATAGGGGCTTGGGGGCTGCCGATCAACCGCCCGCAGCGGCATCCTTGCGATGTCGTGAAGGTCCACCATATGGATGCGTGGGCCTCGAGGAGGGCCTTTGACGATCATGATCTACATTCTCGCCGCTCTGCTTCCGCCGCTCGGCCTTCTGGTGAACGGGCAGCCCATTTCGGCGCTCGCCAACCTGATCATGATCGTGCCGTGCATCCTGCTCGGCCTGATTTTCCCGCTGCTGTTCCTGGTGCCGTCCGCCCACGCGGTGATCGCCGTGCACATGAAGCGCACCGACCGCCGGCAGCGCGAGGTGCTGGACGCCATCCAGCGCACTGGCGCCCCGCCGCCCGGCTGGCGGCCCTGAGGGATTGCGCCCGAGGCCGGCCGGGCGCTGCCTGAAACGCGCGCTCTTTCGTGCGATCGCTTATCGACGCCCCGGCCTTTCCGCCGGGGCGTTTCTTGATGTGCGGGACGGCGCCCGCGCGCGTCACGCCACCAGGACGATCTTGCCCACGTGGGCGCTCGCATCCATGCGGGCGTGGGCCTTGGAAGCCTCGGCGAGCGGGAAGGTCTCGTCCATCACCGGGCGGTAGGCGCCCTTGGCGATGAGCGGGAACACCTTCTCCACGATGGCCGCGGCGATGGCCGCCTTCTCGGCCACCGGGCGCGAGCGCAGGGTGGAGCCGGTGTGGGTGAGGCGCTTCAGCATCACGCGCATGAAGTCCACCTCGGCCTTGGAGCCCTGCTGGAACGCGATCTGCACGATGCGCCCGTCCTGCGCCGCCGCCTCGTAATTCTTCTGGATGTAGGGGCCGCCCACCATGTCGAGGATCACGTCGGCGCCCTTGCCGGCGGTGAAGCTCTTCACCTCGGCGACGAAATCCTTGGTGCGGTAGTTCACGGCGGCGTCGGCGCCGAGCTTCAGGCAGGCCTCGCATTTTTCATCCGAACCGGCGGTGACGATGACGCGCGCGCCGAACGCCTTGGCGAGCTGGATCGCCGTGGTGCCGATGCCGCTGGCGCCGCCATGCAGCAGCAGCGTCTCGCCGGCGGCGAGGCGGCCGCGATCGAAGATGTTGCTCCACACGGTGAAGACCGTCTCCGGCATGGCCGCGGCCTCGGCGTCGGAGAGGCCCTCAGGCACGGGCAAGGCGGTGGATTCGTGGGTGGTGCAATATTCCGCATAGCCGCCGCCGGTGACGAGCGCGCACACACGGTCGCCGGTCTTGAAGCGGGTCACGCCCTCACCCACCGCCACCACGGTGCCGGAAATCTCCAGGCCGGGGATGTCGGAGGCGCCGGGCGGCGGCGGATAGAGGCCCTTGCGCTGCATCACGTCCGGTCGGTTGATGCCGGCCGCGGCCACCTTCACCAGCAGCTCGCCCGGCACCGGCCGGGGCACGGGGCGGACGCCCGGCACCAGCACCTCGGGTCCGCCGGGGGCTGAGATGGTGATGGCGGTCATGGTTTCGGGCAGCGACACAGACGACATGAAGGGCTCCGGAAAGGTGATGGCGCCGTCCTGCGGGCGGCTGCGCTCGGGGGGCTTCAATCCAGGACGGGGACGGGCAGAATGTCCGCCGGCCGCTCCGGCCTGAGACCGGGGCGGCGGGTTCACGCGTCGAGACAATAGGAAGAGGGCCGCCAAATGCCAATGGAAGACGAAGCGCCGCCGCCGCCGCGCGATCCCGCCATCGCCGTGGACGTCTCCCGCCTGTCCGAGGACGAGATCGCCGCGCGCGTCCTGGCCCTGAAGGCCGAGATCGCCCGGCTGGAAGCCGCGCTGGAGGCCAAGCGCGCCTCGCGGGCGGCGGCGGCGGCCGCGTTCAAGTTCTAGGGGCTGGCGGGCAGGGGACGGGCGCGCGGACGACCGGTGGGCAGGTGGCCGGCCGGCGTCCGCGCCATTCCTGCGTCAGCTGCCTCCGGAACCGGGTGCGGCGGGTAGTCCGCCGGCCGTTAAGGCGGCGTTAACGGGAGGTGTGGCAAGGTGTTGCTGTCCGGGGATCCTCCCTCCCGGACATCTGGCAACTCTCCCTGTGGGACTGCGAGCCGCCGCAAGGCGGCTCTTCTTTGGGCGCCATCGCGGGAGAGCGCCGGGCGGCGTGCCCGATATCCCCAGCATCGTGCCCCGCCAGCCCCTTTACGCCGTGCCCGTTCCTCCGCTTGATGCCGGCCCCGGCACGGACCGGATGGAGAGACGGGTGGCGCTGCCTCAGGACGCGGATGGATCGGCCGAGCGGGCGCTGCACGCCGGCATGGCGACGCTCGCCGCCGCCGAGGCGCTGCTCGGCGCCGCGCGGGGCCAGCTCGATGCCCAAACCGCCGCCGCATTGGCCCGGCTGGTGATGGACCTGTCGTCCGCCCTGCTGCTGCTGCGCGCGCTGGCGGCGGGCGACGTCCCGGGCGATCTGTTCCGGCGCGAGAGCGCGCGGCTCGCGCTCGATCCGCAGGCCTTGCCATCGGGCGCGACGCAGGCGGGCCCGCTCCAGCCCGGTGGGCCGCTCGACCGTCTGCCGGCCGCGGCCCGGCTCGGGGTTCTGGAACTGGTGACGCTGGCCGGTTCGCTTGCGGGAACCCTGGCCCGGCTGCGCGCCGAGCTCGAAGCGCAGACCGGCGATGGGACCGCGATTGCCCCCCGCCAAAACGAAAAGCCGCGTCGGCGGCAGGGCCGCCCGCGGCTTCGTGTGGTGCAAGGCACCGGTCCGGCTGCCGTCTGATCCCGCCGGCGTGAGGCCGGGGCATCCGTCGGGGCAACCGTCCTGCTCAAGCAATCGTGACGCACCGGTGTGCCGGGGCGTCACCCGCAAGGTCAGCGGCGCCAGCGCCCTGCGACCGAGGCGCGCAGGGCCGGCGGCCGGGACCGCAGCGCGATCAACCCTTGAGAAGGGCGCCGAACTTGTTCTTGAAGCGGGAAACGCGGCCGCCGCGGTCCATCAGCTGCTGGGTGCCGCCGGTCCACGCGGGATGGGTGCGCGGGTCGATGTCGAGCTGAAGGGTGTCGCCCTCCTTGCCGTAGGTCGACCGGGTCGTGTACTCGGAACCGTCCGTCATCACCACCTTGATGAAGTGGTAATCGGGATGGATGTCGCTCTTCATTGGTTCAATCCTTTATCGCCACGCCGCCCTGCTCCCGGGCGGGCAGCGCCAATTTCGGTTCCTGACGGAAGTGGCGGGTCTATAGCCGAGTGCATGCTTTGACACAAGCCGACACCTCATCTGCCCCGAGCTCCACCGCGCCCGCCTCGCCTGAGGCCGGCCGCGGACGGCGCAACCTGAAGCCTCTCGGCGCGCTCGCGCCCCATCTGGCGCGCTATCGCGGGCGGGTGTCGGCTGCGCTGGGGGCCATCCTGGTGGCCGCTCTGGCCACGCTGGCGCTGCCGGTGGCGGTGCGCCGGATGATCGATTTCGGCTTCGCCGCCGACCACGCCGCCCTCGTGGACCGCTATTTCGCGGTGCTGGTGGCGGTGGTGGCGGTGCTCGCCCTGGCCTCGGCTGCGCGCTACTACCTTGTTACCACTCTTGGCGAGCGCATCGTGGCGGACCTGAGGGCCGCCGTGTTCGCGCGCCTCGTGACGCTGGACGGCGCGTTCTATGATTCGGTGCGCTCGGGCGAGCTCACCTCCCGCCTGACGGCCGACACCACGCAGCTGAAGTCCGCGGTGGGCGCCTCGGCCTCCACCGCCCTGCGCAATCTCGTGCTGTGCCTCGGCGCGGTGGTGATGATGGTGGTGACGAGCCCGCGCCTGTCGGGCCTCGTGCTCGTGGCCATCCCGCTGATCGTGCTGCCGCTGGTGGCCTCCGGCCGCAAGGTGCGCCGGCGCACCCGCCTCGCGCAGGACACGCTGGCGGACGCCTCCGCCTATGCCGCCGAGGCCATCAACGGCATGCGCGCGCTGCAGGCCTCCACCGCCGAGGGCGCCGCCCGCGCCCGCTTCGACGGCGCGGTGGAGCAGGCCTTCGCTGCCGCCCGCGACGCCACCCGCGCCCGCGCCTGGCTGACCGGCGTCGCCATCTTCCTCGTGTTCGCCAGCATCGTCGCGGTGCTGTGGGCGGGTGCCCAGTCGGTGCTGAACGGCACCATGACCTCCGGCGCGCTGAGCCAGTTCGTGCTGTATGCGGTGCTTGCCGCCGCCTCCCTCGGCAATCTGTCCGAGACGTGGGGCGAGGTGGCCGCCGCCGCCGGCGCCGCCGAGCGCATTGGCGAATTGCTGCGGGTGGAGCCGCAGGTGACGACCCCGGCGCGCCCGGAAGCGCTGCCGGCCACCGTCACCGGCGCGATCCGCTTCGACGAGGTGTCCTTCGCCTATCCCACCCGCGCCGATACGGCGGCGCTGCACGCGGTTTCCTTCAGCATCCGCCCCGGCGAGCGGGTGGCGCTGGTGGGGCCGTCCGGCGCCGGCAAGAGCACGGTGTTCCAGCTCTTGGAGCGGTTCTACGACCCGCAGGCCGGCCGCATCTCGATCGACGGGGTGGACATCCACGCCGTGGCCCCGCCCGAGCTGCGTCGCCACATGGCGCTGGTGCCGCAGGAGGTGGCCATCTTCGCCGACACGGTGCGCGCCAACATCCGCCTCGGCCGGCCCGACGCCACCGACGCGGAGGTGGAGGCCGCCGGCCGCGCTGCGCTGGTGGACGAGTTCGTCGCCCGCCTGCCCGAGGGCTGGGAGACCCCCGTGGGCGAGCGCGGCGTCACGCTTTCCGGCGGCCAGCGCCAGCGCATCGTGATCGCCCGCGCCATCCTGCGCGCCGCGCCCATCCTGCTGCTGGACGAGGCGACGAGCGCCCTCGACGCCGAAAGCGAGACGCTGGTGCAGACCGCGCTGGAGCATTCCATGCAGGGCCGGACCACCCTCGTCATCGCCCACCGCCTCGCCACCGTGCTCTCCGCCGACCGCATTCTGGTCATGGAGGCCGGGCGGATCGTGGACGAGGGCACCCATGCGGAGCTGGTGGCCAAGGGCGGCCTCTACGCCCGCCTCGCCCAGCTGCAGTTCAGCCAGGCGGCCTAGCACGGCCGGGATTCGCGGCTTGCCAACGGCCAAGCCTCGGGCAAGATGCGACGCGCGTTGGGGAATGCCGCGCTTGTCCGGGGGGGATGAATATGAAGATCTGGAAGGCTGTCCTTGTCACGGCCGCGCTGCTGGCCGCTCTGCCGGCTTCCGCCGGCGCCGGGGAACTGGTCTGGCAGCCGGCGGAAGGCCGGCCATGCGATCAGGTCTGCGCCGGCCTCGGGCTGAGGCCGCTGACCTCCGGCGTCCACGCGCCGGGCGGCAAGCCGACGCGGGACGCGTTCTACATCTGCTCGGCCAACTACAACGGCTTTCGGCCCGGCTACAATCTTCAGCCGAGCTGGAGCAAGGCCTGCTTCATCCCCTATGGCGGCAAGGAAGTGGCGGCCAAGGATTATCGCTGCGGCTGCCAGTGAGGCGGCTCGCCGCCGGGTTGCGCTGAGGCGCGGCCGGAGCATTCCGCCCGCGCCGAGGCACGCCGCGCCGACAGCTTTCGCGCATGGCGTCGGACCGGCTCCGCTCTGCCGGAACCGTCGCCATGGCCGTCAGCCCGTGCGACAGGGCGGCCCTATGGCCGCCATTCCATGCGACGGGGCGGCCCTATGGCCGCCAATTCCGTGCGACGGGGCGGCCCTATGGCCGCCAATTCCGTGCGACAGGGCGGCCTTATGGCCGCCAATTCCGTGCGACAGGGCGGCCTTATGGCCGCCATTCCGTGCGACAGGGTGGCCTTATGGCCGCCAATTCCGTGCGACAGGGTGGCCTTATGGCCGCCATTCCATGCGACAGGGCGGCCCTATGGCCGCCATTCCATACGAAAGGTGCGGCGGCCGGACATGGGGTTCTCGCCTTCGGAGACGATGGCAAGGCCCATCTTCTCGTAGAAGCGCACGGCGCGCGGATTGTCCTGGTTCACGTCCAGCGCGACGAGGGTCGGGGAGAGGCGGCGGGCCTCCGCCATCAGCGCCTCGGCCGCGCCCGTGCCCCAGAAGGCCGGGGCGACGGCCAGCTGGTCCAGGTATCCCGTTCCCGGATGGATCACCACGAAGCCGGCCACCGCGCCCTCCGCCAGCGCCACCTGAACCTGCGCCCCGCCGGCGGCGAGCTGGTCCAGATGGCTCTCCAACCAGGGTCGGCGGGCCACGAAATCGATCTCCGGCAGGGTCCGCGCCCAGCTCTCCACCCACAGGTCGCCCATGGCGGGGCGGTGCGCGGGCAGGGCGGGGACGAGGGTGAAGGACATGAGACGGCTCTCTGGCGGGGCGGCCGCACAGGTGGCGCCGGCAGTGCGCATCCTCACGCCAGGCCGCTTGCCGGAGGCTTAACGCGCAGCCGCCCTGTGTCCGGCGCGCGAAAGCAGGCTGCGGTCGCACAGGAGATGATGGTGGCGGTCGCCGCACGGCGCGACGCGGCATTCACCGCTTCGCGCGATGGCAGCCGCCGGCCGCTTGGAACGATCGCGGCTGTCGCCGCGTGGGACGATGCCGGCCGTCGCCGCTTGGAACGATCGCGGCCGTCGCCGCATGGGACGATCGCGGCTGTCGCCGCATGGCGCAACCCGGCCGGCCCCGTCAGCGCTCGGTCAGCTTCAGCTCGATGCGGCGGTTGCGGGCGCGGGCCTCGTCGGTGGTGCCGGTGTCGAGGGGCTGATACTCGCCGAAGCCGGCGGCGATCAGGTGCTGCGGGCTGATGCCCTTGGAGATGAGATACTGCACCACGGCGATGGCGCGGGCAGCCGACAGCTCCCAGTTCGACGGAAACTGGGCGTTGGAGATGGGCCGGCTGTCGGTGTGGCCGTCGATGCGCAGGGCCCACGAAATGTCGGGCGGAATGGATTTCTCCAGCTCCAGGATGGCGCCGGCCAGCTTGTCCAGCTCCGCCTTCGCCTCCGGCCGGGGGGTGGCGGAGCCGGGATCGAAGAACACTTCCGACTGGAACACGAAGCGGTCGCCCACCACCCGCACATCCGGCCGGTTGCCGAGGATCTCGCGCAGGCGGCCGAAGAATTCCGAGCGGAAGCGGGTGAGCTCCTGCACCCGCTGGGCCAGCGCCACGTTCAGCCGGCGGCCGAGGTCGGAGATCTTGGCCTGGCTTTCCGCGTCACGCTTCTCCGACACGTTCAGCGCTTCCTCCAGCGCCGCCATCTGCCGGCGCAGGGCGGCGATCTGCTGGTTGAGCAGCTCGATCTGGGCGGCGGCGCGGGCGGCCACGTCCTTCTGCAGGTCCACCTCGCGGGCGAGGGCCGTGGCGCGCCCGGTGTCCGGCGCGGCGGAGGGCGCGGCGGCGAGCTGGCCGCGCAGGCGGTCGCGCTCGCTCTCGCTCGCCTCCAGCGAGGCGCGCATGGCGGCGAGCTCGCCCTCGGTGGTCTGGCCGGTGGCCCGCTCCAGCGAGAGCAGCTCGGTGAGCTGGCGGATCTGCGCCTGAAGCCGCTGCAGCACGTTGTCCTTGCCGGACATCTCCTGCGTCAGGAAGAACTGCGTCAGCATGAACACCGACAACAGGAAGATGAACACCAGCAGCAGGGTGGACAGGGCATCCACGAAGCCGGGCCAGTAGTCGATGTGGCGGTCGCGGCCGCGCCTGCCGAGGGCCATGGCTCAGCCCCCGCTCAGGCGCCGGGGCGACGCGTGGCGTCGTCCTCCAGCCGCCGGACAAGGCGCCGCAGCTCCTCCTGCTGGGCGCCCTGGGTCTCGATCATCTGCTTCATCAGCGCCTGCTCGGAACGCATGTGCGTCACCAGCGCCTGCAGGCTTTCGGCCAGATGCGCCATGGCGGTGGTGACGCGCTGGGAGCCCGCCTCCGCCATGGTCTTCTCCAGCCGTCCCATGGCGGAGATCAGGGGATCAAGGTCGATGGCCGGCTGCGGCGGCGGCAAGGCGAGCGGCGGCACCGGCTGGGACGGGCTTGCCGCAAGCCGCGCGGGCTCGCGCTCGGCAGGGGTGCGATCGGCAGGGGTGCGATCGGCAAGGGAGCGGTCCGGGAAGGCGCGTTCGCGCGGGGCCTCGTCGAGGTCGCGCACGGTGGTGGAGAGCCAGTCCTCGAGATCGGTATAGAAGCGGGTCTGCGCCTGCCCGCCCTGCAGGTCGAGGAAGCCCAGCACCAGCGATCCGGCGAGGCCGAACAGCGAGGACGAGAACGCCGTGCCCATGCCGCCCAGCGGCGCGGCAAGTCCGCTCTTCATGTCCTCGAAGATGGAGGCGGCATCCGGCCCCACCTGCAGCGCGCCGATGACCTGGCCGATGGAGGACACCGTCTCCAGAAGGCCCCAGAAGGTGCCGAGCAGGCCGAGAAACACCAGCAGGCCGGTGAGGTAGCGGCCGAGGTCGCGGCTTTCGTCCAGCCGGGTGCCGATGGAATCGAGGATCGAGCGCATGGTGGCCTGGGAGATGGACATGCGCCCCACCCGGTCGCCCAGGAGCGCCGCCATGGGCGCGAGCAGGGTCGGCGGGCGCGCCACCGCGAGGCCGGGGTCGGCGAGGCGGAAGGAGTTCACCCACTCCACCTCGGGAAACAGCCGCGTCACCTGCCGGATGGACATGACGATGCCCACCGCCAGCACGCCGAAGATGACGCCGTTCAAGCCGGGATTGTTGAGGAAGGCGGCCACGATCTGCCGGTGCAGCACCGCCGCCAGCGCCGCGCACAGCGCCAGGAACACCACCATCCGCACCAGGAAGATCTTGGGGGACGACACCTTGATGAAGGGATCGACGACGCGCGCCATGAAAGGTCCTCGTGCGGAAGATCCGACCCTGCCCTGATACCAGATTCCCGCGGACCGCACCCGCCCAATCCCGGTCCGGGGGGCGGCGGGGGCGGCCGGGGACGGCGCCGCGACGCGGGCAGCCGGCGCCGACTATGGCACGTCCGCCCCGCCCGGCGATACCGCAATGACCTTGCGGAAGATGAGCGACAGGTTGTTGGACGGCATCTCCTCCACCCGCGCCAGCGCCAGCCCGTGGCGGGCGGCGCAGCGGGCCACGGCGCCGAGGTCACGCAGGCCGAAGCGGGGGTCGAGGTTCTTCAGGTAACCGTCGAACGCCTCGTTGCTGGGGGCGGTGGGCACCCCCTCCTGCCGGTAGGCGCCATAGGCGAACAGGATGCCGTCGGCGGGCAGCCGGGCGGCGGCGCCGCGCATCAGGCCCTCGGTGGCCTCCCACGGGCTGATGTGGATCATGTTGATGCACACCACCGCGTCCACCTTGCCCACCGGCCAGTCCGCCGCCGCGGCATCGAGCGCGACGGGCGGGCGGACGTTGGCGAGGCCCTCCGCCCGTGCCCAGGCGGCGATCGAGGCGCGCGCGTCCTCCGCCGGGTCGGAGGGTTGCCAGGTGAGGTGCGGCGCCGACCGGGCGAAATGGATGATGTGCTCGCCGGTGCCGCTCGCCACCTCCAGCACCACGCCGCGTGGCGGCAGCAGGGGCAGCAGCAGGGCGGCGATGGGCTCGCGGTTGCGCGCGACAGCCGGCGCCGAGCGGCGGGCATCGGGGAGGGGATCGGACAAGGCGAGAGGTCTCCGCTGCGTCAGATTGGGGGCGGGCGCACGGCCGGGGCAGCCCCGGCGCCGGTGTGGCGGCGCGCCGCATCTTGGCCCGCCCGGGGCGTGCGCTCAACCGTCCCCAGGGCGCCCCGGCGCGCGCCCGCTGCCCCTGCGCGAGCCGGCGCGGTGCGCACAATCGCGTGCAGAATGTTGTTCCATGCGGGTTTTCCGGGGATATAAGGAGCCTTCCGACAGCGCGAGACCGGACCCGACCCTCTATGACCACCACCCGTGATGCCGCATTCCTGGAAGGCGCTCTCGCCCGCCCGCGCCCGCCCGTGGCCGATCGCGGGGGGCTGGCGCGGGCGTTCGACGATCTCGCCGCCTACATGAATGCCTGCATCCTCGGCCAGCCGGCATTCGTGGAGCTGCTGCTCATCGCGGTGCTGGCGGATGGCCATCTTCTGGTGGAAGGCGCGCCGGGCCTTGCCAAGACCAAGGCGGTCAAGGCCCTGTCGCGCGCCATCGACGTGCGCGACCAGCGCATCCAGTTCACGCCCGACCTCCTGCCCTCCGACCTGACCGGCACCGACATCTACCGCCCGGAGGATGGCAGCTTCCGCTTCCAGAAGGGGCCGCTGTTCCACAATTTCATCCTCGCTGACGAGATCAACCGCGCCCCCGCCAAGGTGCAGTCGGCGCTGCTGGAGGCCATGGCCGAGCGGCAGGTGACCGTGGGCGGGGTCACCTACCGCCTGCCCGACCTGTTCCTGGTGATGGCCACCCAGAATCCCATCGAGCAGGAAGGCACCTATCCGCTGCCCGAAGCGCAGCTCGACCGTTTCCTGCTGCATGTGCGCATCGATTTCCCGGACGTGGACGCCGAGCGCGAGATCCTGCGCCTCGTGCGCGGCGAGCTGCGCGGGGAGACGCCCGAGTTCGGCGCCCCCCTGCCGCAGGAGGTGGTGTTCGCCGCCCGCCGCGAGGTCGCCGCCGTCCACATGGCCGAGCCGGTGGAGGAATATGTGCTCCAGCTGGTGCAGGCCACCCGCCGGCCGGAGCTCTACGGTGCCGACCTCGAGGGGCTGGTGAGCTTCGGCGCCAGCCCACGCGGCACCATCGCGCTCGACCGCTGCGCCCGCGCCCACGCCTGGCGCCGCAAGCGCGACTATGTGGTGCCGGAGGATGTGCAGGCGGTGGTCCGCCCGGTGCTCCGCCACCGTGTGCTGATGACGTTCGAGGCCGAGGCCGACGGCGTGTCGAGCGACGATTTCATCGATCTGCTGCTCGCCCGGGTTCCGGTGGGCTGAGCCGCGGTATTTCATGTCCGTGTCGGATCCGCTCAAGGGCGTCGTCGCCCGCCTGTCGGACCTCGTGGCGGCACGGCCCCACGCGGGCGGCGGATTCGCGCCCGGCGGCAAGGTGCGCACCCACCAGTTCGGCGGCCACCGCTCCTCCTTCCGGGGGCGCGGCATGGAGTTCGACGAGGTGCGCGTCTATCACCCCGGCGACGACGTGCGCACCATCGACTGGCGCGTCACCGCCCGCACCGGCAAGCCGCACACCAAGCTGTTCCAGGAGGAGCGGGAGCGGCCGGTGCTCATCCTCACCGACGCGCGGGCGCGCATGCGCTTCGGCACGCGCGGCAGCTTCAAGTCGGTGCTGGCGGCCGAGGCGGCGGCGGTGCTGTCCTGGGTCGGCATCGCCGGCGGCGACCGGGTGGGCGGGGTGGTGCTCGCCCCCTCCGTGGTCGGCGCCTACCGGCCCGAACGCAGCCGGCGCCGCATCCTCAATTTCGTCCGCGCCATCGCCGACGCCACCGCCGAGCGGGTCGGCCCGGTGGCCGGGCCGGCGGCGGCGGGCGAGCCCTCCCTCGCCGAGGCGCTGGCGCGGCTGCGGTCGTTGGCACGGCCGGGCACGCTGGTGTTCCTCGTCACCGATTTCGCCGATTTCGACGACCACGCCGCGCGCGAGCTGGAGCGGCTCGGGATGGAAAGCCACGTCACCGGCCTGTTCGTCTATGACCGGCTGGAAGCCGCCATGCCGGACCCGGGCCGCTATCCGGTCACGGATGGCGCGGCGATCGCCCGGCTGGAGGCGGACGACGCCTCGGCCCGCGCCGTCTATGCCCGCCGCTTCGCCGCCCACCACGACCATGTGGAGCGCATGTTCCGCGAGCGCGGCATGACCTTCCTCGATCTCGAGACCGGCACCGACCCCGCCGACGTGCTGCATCCCGAGCGGCTGCGCCCGCCGCGCCTCACCGGACGGCGCCCCGCATGACGACGCCTGCCGCGCCCGCGTCACCCCCCGCCTCGCTCGCGCCCGCCTCGCTCGCGCCGCTGCCCCCGGTTCCCGATCCGAGCGGAGCGGACGCGCTTGCCGGCCTGCGCGACATCCATCTGCCCCCCGACGTCCCGTTCTGGCCGCCGGCGCCGGGCTGGTTCGCGCTGGCGGGGCTGGTGGTGCTGGTGCTGCTCGTGCTCGCCGTGCGTGAATGGCTGTGGCGCCAGACTGTGGCCTACCAGGCCATGCGGGCGTTCGAGGCCGCCATCGCCGCCCCCGGCGCGGACGCCCAGGCGATCGCCGCGGCGGCTGCCGGCGTGATGCGGCGGCTGGTGCGGGCCCAGTCCGGCGAAGATCGCGCAGCGCCCACCGAGGCGCAATGGATCGCCCTGCTCATGGACGGTCGGCGCGGCTTCAGCGCGACGCAGGCGCGCTTTCTCGCCCGCGCGCCCTATCTGCCCCCGGGCGCCGTGCCGCCCGATGCCACGGGGGCTTCCGATATCGCTCCGGCGGCGCTGACGGCCGCCGTTCGGCGCTGGATCCGGGGGCGCGCATGATCGCCCTGCAATGGCCCCTCGTGCTGCTTGCGCTGCCGCTGCCGCTGCTCGTGCGCCTGCTGCTGCCCCGGGCGCCGGATGCCGGCGCGGGGGCGCTGAAAGTGCCATTCTTCCGCGCGCTGGCGCCGGCGGGGACCGCCGCCGCGGGCCGCCGCCGGAGCATCCTGCGGCTGGCCGTGCTGTCGTTCATCTGGACCCTGTTGGTGATCGCCGCCGCCCGGCCGGTGCATGTGGGCCGCCCGGTCGCGATCCCGGTGGAAGGCCGCGAGATCATGCTGGCGGTGGACCTCTCCGCCTCCATGTCGGCGCGCGACCTCTCCCGCTCGGGCGTGCCGCAGGACCGCCTGCAGGTGGTGAAGGCGGTGGCCGACGACTTCATCGCCCGCCGCACAGGCGATCGTGTGGGCCTCATCCTGTTCAGCTCCCGCGCCTATGTGCAGGCGCCGCTCACCCTCGACCGCAACGTGGTGCGCCGGCTGCTCGCTGAATCCAGCATCGGCATGACCGGGCGCAACACCGCCATCGGCGACGCCATCGGCCTCGCGGTGAAGACGCTGCGCGCCCGCCCGGCGGAAGACCGCGTGCTCATCCTGCTCACCGACGGCGCCAACACCACCGGCGTGCTGGAGCCCATGGAGGCGGCGGCCATCGCCGCCAAGGAGAAGGTGCGCATCCACACCATCGGCGTCGGCGGCGATGCGGCGGAGTTCCTGCCCGGCGCACCCATCAATCCGGCCGCCGACCTCGATGAGAACGCGCTGACGCAGATCGCCTCCATTACCGGTGGCCAGTATTTCCGCGCGCGCGACGACCGGGGCCTCGCCGCCATCTATGCCGACATCGACCGGCTGGAGCCGGTGGCCGGAGAGCCGCAATACCTGCGGCCCACCTCCGCCCTGTTCTTCTGGCCGCTCGGCGCGGCGCTGCTCACCAGCTTCGTCTTCGCGGCGGTGTTGCTCGCGTCCGCGCTGCGTGCCGGGCAGGGCGCCCCGGCGAGGCCCGCCATCCCGGCGGCCGAGGCGCCGCGTTCGGGGAGGCCTGCCTGATGCCGGCGTCCTTCCACTTCCTGCGGCCCGAGTGGCTGCTGGCGCTGGTGCCGGCGCTGGTGCTGGCGGCGCTGCTCGTCCGCGCGCTGCAGCAGGGCGCGACCGACTGGGTCCGCGTGGTGGACCCGCACCTGCTCGCCCATCTGGTGGCGGGCGGAGGGCAGGGCCGGGCCCCGGCCCGCTGGCCGGTGGCGCTGCTGCTCGCCGGCTGGTTCGCCGCCGTGGTCGCCATGGCCGGTCCCACCTGGGAAAAGCTGCCGCAGCCCACCGCCGGCCAGCCCGACCCGGTGGTGGTGGCCCTGAGCCTCTCCCCCAGCATGGATGCCGCGGACGCGAGCCCGAGCCGCCTGTCCGCCGCCCGCTACAAGGTGGCGGACGTGCTCTCCCGCATGCGCGGCGGCGAGGTGGGGCTGGTGGTCTATGCCGACATTCCCTTCACGGCCTCGCCCCTGACCGCCGACGGCCGCGTGATCGCGCTGATGCTGCCCGACCTCGCCACCGACCTCATGCGCGGGGGCGGCAACCGCCCGGACCTCGCCATCGACAAGGCAGTGGAGCTGCTCAAGGGCGCAGGTGCCACGTCCGGTCGCATCCTCCTGGTGACGGATGGCCCCGGCGATGATTCCGGCAAAGCGGCCGCTGCGGCGAAGGCCGCTGCCGCCCAGGGCTACCAGGTCAGCGTGATCGGCGTCGGACGGCCGGAGCCCGGGCCGGGCGGCAATCCCGCTGCCGCCCTCGGGGCGGTGGCGGCGGCCGGGCAGGGCGCCTTCTCGCCCCTCACCGCCGATGACCGCGACCTCGAGCGTACGCTGCCCGCCGGCGGTGGCGGCGCCACTACCACCGCGCCTGTCATCGAGACCGATGGCTTCCGCGCCGATGTCTGGGCCGACGCGGGGCCGCTCGTGCTCATTCTGGCGCTGCTTCTGGCGCCACTCGCCTTCCGCCGCGGCTGGATCGCGGTCCTGGCGCTGGCGGCGGTCTCGGGCGTGATGGCGCCGCGCCCCGCCGCCGCGGGCTGGGACGATCTGTGGTGGCGGCCCGACCAGCAGGGAACTGCCGCCTTCGCGGCGCAGGACTACGCGACGGCGGCCCGGACCTTCGAGGATCCGGCCTGGCGCTCCGCCTCCCTCTATCGCGCCGGCGAATACGCGGCGGCGGCCGACGCCTACGCCGGCCTGCCGGGCGCCGACTACAACCGCGGCAACGCCCTCGCCCGCTCCGATAGGCTGGAGGAGGCCGTGGCCGCCTACGACTCCGCCCTCAGGACCGATCCCAACGACGCCGACGCCCGCTTCAACCGTGATCTGGTGCAGGGCATCATCGACGCGCGCAAGAAGAAGGACGAGGAGAAGAAGAAGGACGATCCCGGTTTTGGCGGTGGCGGCGGTGCAGGTGGCGGCGGCGGTGGGCAGCCGCAGGGCGGCTCCGGCGGGCCGGACCAGAAGAAGGACGCCCCACCCAAGCCGGACAATCCGAAGCCGGATAACGCCAAGTCCGATGCGCCCAAGTCCGATGCGCCCAAGCCCGATGCGCCGAAGCCGGACCAGCAGGCCGGCGGCGGGGGCGCGCCGCCGTCTCCCGGTGCCCAGCCACCCGCTCCGTTGCCGCCGCGTCGGCCGCCGGAGCTGGCGAACGCGCCGCAGCAGCAGCCCCAGCCTCCCGCGCCGCAGCCGCAGCAGCAATCCCAGCAACAGCCGCAGCCGGACCAGTCCCCGCCCGCCCAGCCGCGGCAGCAGCAGGCGGGCGCGCCGTCGGAGAGCGATCCGGCACAGCGGCTGCCCATGCCCCCGCCCATGCCGCAGGGATTGCCGGGCCAGCCTCCCGGCGGCTCGGACAATCCCAATGTGGCCTTCTCCCCCCCGCCGGATGCGCGCGGCGAGACGGAGCAACCGCAGCCGCCGCTGTCCACCCGCCCGCCGCCGCCGTCCGCCGCCGAGACCCTCTCGGACGACGCCCAGAACCGCGAGCAGGCGCTGCGGCAGGTGCTGGATGATCCGGGCGGGCTGTTGCGCGCGCGCATCCGGGCGCATTATTCCGGCGCGCCCCCCCGGGTGGGCGAGGAGGAGCCGCAGTGATCCGCCTTCTGCTGCGCATCGCGCTCCTGTGCGCCCTGCTCGTGCCGGCAAGCGCTGAGGCGGCGTTCCGCGCCAGCATCGCCCGCATGCCGCTGGATCAGGGCGAGCCGTTCGACCTGGTGCTGAGCCTTACCGGGCGCGACAGCCTGGAGCCGCCCAACATCGCGCCGCTGACGAAGGATTTCGAGATCATCGACCGGGTGAAGCGCGGCCGCACCGACACCGTCGGCGGTCGCCCGGTGGAGGTGACGGAATGGGTGCTGACCCTGACCGCCCGCCGGCCCGGCCGCCTCACCATCCCGCCGATCACCCTCGGCACCGAGGCCACGGCCCCCATCGAGCTCACCATCGCCCCCGGCGCGCCCATGGAGCCGCCGGACGACGGCCCGGTCTCGCTCGCCGTCGAGGTGCAGGCGAGCCCGCCTTTCTTCCTGCAGAGCGAGATCCCCGTGATCGTGCGCATGTTCGACCGGGTGGGCGCCATGGAGGCCAATGCCGGCGCGCCGGACGCGGAAGGCGCCACCTTCACCCAGGACGGCGGCCTGCGCACCTACAGCCGTGTGTTCGGGCGCCAGCGCTACCGGGTGGTGGAGCTGCGCTACATCATGCGGCCGCAACGCAGCGGCACCCTCACCATCACACCCGTCGCGCTCAAGGCGTCCATTCCCTCCTCGCCCCCCGGCGCGCAGGAGCAGGCCCGCGCCCTCGGCCGGCCCGCGATGCCATGGCTCGGCGGCGGCTTCAACGCGCCGCGCAAGGTCACCGTGCTCTCCAACCCGGTGGAGGTGGAGGTGCGGCCCCGCCCGGCGGAGGTGAAGGGCTGGTTCCTGCCGGCGCGCGCGGTGAAGCTGACCGAAAGCTGGTCGCGCCCGCCGTCGCAGGCCAAGGTGGGCGTCGCGCTCACCCGCACCATCCGGCTGGAGGTGCGCGGCGCGGGGCCGGGCCAACTGCCGGCCATCGCCGTGCCGGACGTGGAGGGCGTGCGCCAGTATGTGGACGAGGGCCGGCCCGAGGCCACCTCTGTCGAGGGCGGAATCGGCGCCGTCCTGGAAGTGCGCGCCACCGTGGTGCCCACCCGCGCCGGGCCGGTGACGTTGCCGCCGGTCGAGGTGCCCTGGTGGAACACCCAGACCAGCCGGGCCGAGGCCGCAACCCTGCCCGCCGTGACCCTGACGGTGGCGCCCGGCGCCGACGGCGATACGGCTCCCCCGCCCGCGTCGGCCGCGCGCCCGGCGGCCCCAGTCGCCTCGGCGCCGGCGGAGGATGCGCCCTCGGCCGCGCTGCCGTGGCGCGACCTGCTCGCCGTCGCCGTCGTGATTGTGCTGCTGGCCGCGGTGTGGCTCATCCTTGGCCATCGCCGCGCGGGCGACCGCCCGACGGCTCCGTTGCAGCCCGCGAGCGCGCCTGCGGTGCGGCGCGTGCCGCTGCGCCCGCGGCGGTCGATGCCGTCCCCGGCCGCCGCCGAGGCCGCCGCCCGGGCGCTTGAGGCCGCCTGCGCCAGAGGCGATGCCGCCGCCGCGCACCGGGCATGGCTCGACTGGTGCCGCGCCAGCGGCCATGCGGCGCCGGCCGGCGGCCGTTCCGCCGTCGATCCGGACGGGAGCGGGCACGTCCGCACCCCGGCGCTGGCCGATGCGGTGCTGGACCTGCGGGAGCATCTCTACGGAGCCGATGCCGCGGCGTGGGACGGCCGGGCGCTGGCCAAGGCGTTCGCCGCCGAGCGCCGGGCCCTGCGCAAGCCGGCCCGGAAGGCCGGGCGCCAGCTCCAGCCGCTCTACCCCGCCGGGCGTTAGCGTCCGGGCCGATCCGCGCGCGGGCGTGCGGACCGGATGCCGATTTCTAAATGAGCACGTGCAGGCGATCGGGCCCAGCCGGACAGGCCGGCCGAGCGGCCGGCGCTTTCTCTGCCATCGACGCGAGGGCGATCCTCGGGGCGTTCCTCCGGGCTTCCCCGTCAGGCGGTGCGGGGGATGCCGGCCTCAGTGGCCCTCGCCGGGGCCGGCGGCGCGCGGGCGGGCCGGCAGGTCGGATGCGGCGGCCCGGTTGGCGCCGGCTTCGTACCAGCCCTTGGAGCGGTTCACGATCCAGACCACGGAGAGCATCACCGGCACCTCGATCAGCACGCCCACCACGGTGGCGAGCGCCGCGCCGGAGGCGAAGCCGAACAGGGAGATGGCCGCCGCCACCGCCAGCTCGAAGAAGTTGGACGCGCCGATGAGGGCCGAGGGGCCGGCGACGCAGTGCGCCTCCCCGGCGATCCGGTTCAGCACATAGGCGAGGCCGGCGTTGAAATAGACCTGGATCAGGATCGGCACCGCCAGCAGCGCGATCACCAGGGGCTGGGCGATGATGGCCTCGCCCTGGAAGCCGAACAGCAGCACCAGCGTCGCCAGCAGCGCCACCAGCGAGAGCGGGCCGAGCCGCGCCAGCAGCCGCTCCAGCGCCGCCGGACCACCCTGCGCCAGCACCCGCCGCCGCAGCAGCTGCGCGGCGACGACCGGCACGACGATGTAGAGCGCCACCGACAGGACCAGCGTGCCCCACGGAACGGTGATGGCGGACAGGCCCAGCAGCAGCCCGACGACGGGGGCGAAGGCCACCACCATGATGGCGTCGTTCAGCGCCACCTGCGACAGGGTGAAGTGCGGCTCGCCGCGGGTCAGGTTGGACCACACGAACACCATGGCGGTGCAGGGCGCCGCCGCGAGGATGATGAGGCCGGCGATGTAGCTGTCGATCTGGTCGGCCGGCAGCATCGGGCGGAACAGCCAGCCGATGAACAGCCAGCCGAGCAGGGCCATGGAGAAGGGCTTCACCGCCCAGTTGACCAGCAGCGTGACGCCGATGCCGCGCCAGTGCCGGCCCACCTCGCCCAGCGCCGCGAAGTCGATCTTCAGCAGCATGGGCACGATCATCAGCCAGATCAGCGCCGCCACCGGCAAATTGACCTGCGCGATCTCCATCGCCCCGATGGCCTGGAACACCGACGGCGCCAGATGCCCGAGCAGCACGCCGGCGACGATGCACAGGCCGACCCATACGGTCAGGTACCGTTCAAAAAGGGACACGGGTCTCTCCTGCTCAGCCGGCGACGCGGTGGCCGGTGTCATCCACCACGCGCTCGCCGTCTTCCTTGGTGAAGGCGCCCTGCTGCGGCGGCAGGAGGTCCAGCACCTGCTCGGAGGGGCGGCACAGCCGCACCCCGAGGGGCGAGACGACGATGGGTCGGTTGATGAGGACCGGATGCTCCATCATGGCCTCGATCAGCGCCGCGTCGGTGAGCGCGGGGTTGCTGAGACCGAGCGCGGCATAGGGCGTGCCCTTCTCCCGCAGCAGTTCGCGCGGCGTCAGCCCGGCGCGGGCGATGAGCTGGATGAGCAGCTCCCGCGAGGGCGGCGTCTTGAGATACTCGATCACGTGCGGCTCGATGCCCGCGTTGCGGATCATGGCCAGCGTGTTGCGCGAGGTGCCGCAATCGGGGTTGTGGTAGATGACGATGTCCATGGGGAGCCTTCAGGCGACGTCGGGGCGGGGCGCGGTGGCGCCGTCGAGGCGGCCGATCTCGCGCAGCTTCGTGCCGAGCGCCAGCCGGTCGAGCCTGGCGAGGGGCAGGGCGGTGAACACGGAGATGCGGTTCTTCAGATAGCGGAAGGCGGCGTTGAACGCGGCCTCCTTCTGGATGTCGGTCCCCTCGACGGCCGCGGGGTCCTCGATGCCCCAATGGGCGGTCATGGGCTGGCCGGGCCAGATGGGGCAGGCCTCGCCCGCGGCGTTGTCACAGACGGTGAAGACGAAATCCATCACGGGCGCCCTGGGCTCGGCGAAGTCCAGCCAGCTCTTGGAGCGCATGCCCTCGATCGGATAGCCGTAGGCCGCGAGGGTCTTCAGCGCGAGCGGGTTCACCTCGCCCTTGGGCGTGCTGCCCGCCGAGAAGGCGCGGAACCGGCCCGCGCCGTCCTTGGCCAGGATGCTCTCCGCCAGGATGGAGCGGGCGGAATTGCCGGTGCACAGGAACAGCACGTTGAAGACGTGGCCGGACGACGTATCGGTCATCGGGAAACCTCCTTTTCCGGGCCGCAGGCGCAGGCGAGGGCGGCGACCGCCGGGGCGCACACCTCCGGATGCCCGCTGCAGCAATCGCGCATCAGGAACTCGACCAGGGCGGACAGGGTGGAGAGCGTGGCGCTGTAGACGATGGAGCGTCCCTCGCGCCGGGAGCGCACCAGCCCGGCCTGCTCCAGCTGGCTCAGGTGGAACGACATGCGGGAGGAGGAGGCGCCGTCCATGGCCTCGCCGATGCTGCCGGCAGCCAGCCCCTGCGGACCGGCGCGCACCAGCAGGCGCACGATGCGCAGCCGCGTTTCCTGCGACAGGGCGGCGAAGGCGGAGAGGGCTTCGGTCTCGTTCATGCTCTATATCTCAATAGTTCATGAGATATAGAGTCAAGGATTGCTTCCTGTCAAACACGGGCGCGACGCCGGACTCCCGGACAGGCGGGGCGCTCCACGTCCCGCCCGGCGGCCGTGCATTTCAGGAGACGGCGGCGAACAGGTCCATCAGCGCATCCCGCGCCTCGGAAATGCGACGGTAGTCGGCCGCGCTGCCGCCGGCGTCGGGGTGGGCGCTCTTGGCCATGCGCCGGAACGCGGCGTTGATCTGCGCCGGCTCCAGCGCGCCCTCCGCCGGCAGGTCGAGCGCGGCGCGGTGAAGCTGCCCGTCGTCCTCGTCCGGCGCCATCATGAGCGCGCGGCGCGCCTTCATGCCGGCCTGGCGCAGCTCAACCTGATCTTCCTGCCAGCGCCGGCGGGACATGACGAGGCAGGCGCCGAAGGCGATGCGCCCCTCCGCCTCCAGCTGGTCCAGGCTGAACGGGCCGACCACGTCATAGGGCGGCGCAAGGCTGGCGAGCCGGCCCGCGGGCGTCTCCTCCACATGGCCGATGCTCACCATGTCGAGGACGCCCAGCGAGCCGTTCCAGATGACCCACTGTTCGTTGTCCGTCATCCGACGCGCCTTCGTGCCCGGAACCCTCAGCCGCGCGCCGTTTTTGTCCCAAAGCGCGCGCTGGGGTCCCGCATAAGCGGGGCCATGCATTTTCGGCGCCAGCCGGGGGCGGGAAAGCGCTGGCCGGGCGGCGGCGTTCCGCGCATCCTGCCGCGGACGCGCCCGGGGGAAGGCGCGCGGGCCGGGAGACGCGCCGTGATCCTCTACGACCACCCTTTGTCGTCCTACTGCCAGAAGGTGAAGATCGCGCTGCGCGAGAAGGGCATCGCCTTCACCTGCACGCTGCCGGAGGATTTCGGGCAGGGCCGCCGCGACACGCCCTTCGCCCGCGCCAATCCGCGCGGCGAGGTGCCGGTGCTGCTGGCGGGGGAGGACGGCCCGATCTTCGAGTCCACCGTCATCCTCGAATACATCGAGGAGCGCTGGCCGCAGCCGCCGCTGCTGCCTTCTGGCCCCGCGGCACGGGCGGCGGCGCGGATGATCGAGGAGATGTGCGACACCCAGTACGAGGCGGTGAACTGGGGCTTCGGCGAGCTCCTGTGGTTCCGTCGTGCCGAAGGGGCGCTCGCGGAGCGGCTCACCGCCGCGGCGGAGCGCGACACCCGCACTCTCCAGGCCTGGCTGTCCGAGCGCCTCGGCACAGCCGACTGGCTGGGCGGCGCGCGCTTCGGCTGGGCGGATGCGGCAGCCGCGCCCATGGTCAACCGCTCGGTGCATTACGGGCTCGGGCCGCAGCCGGGCTCGCCGCTGGCGCGCTGGCATGCGCGGGTGAAGGGGCGGCCGGCTGTGGCGCAGACCTTCGCCGAATTCGACGCGGCGGCCGCGCGCATGGCCGATGCGCCCGATTTCTACCGCACCGGCGGGCGTCGGCGCGAATACCGCGACCACCGGCTGGACTGGATGATCCGCTCTGGCGGCATCGAGGTGGTGCTGGCGGGCCTGCACGACGACAACATCCGCTTTTCCTGGCCGGACTGAGAATGTGCGGCCAGCCGCACCGCCCCCGCATCAGGCGCGCGACCGCCGTCGCGGCGGCCTGACGGCCGAGGCGGGGCCGGTGAGGCGCTCGCGCAGGAACTGCGTCATCAGCCGCACCTTCTTCGGCACATATTGCCGGCTCGCGTAGAGCAGCCACGCGGCCGTGTCGAACGAGGTGGCGGTGACGTCGTGGGCAGGGAACACGTCCACCAGCGTGCCGGCGACAAGGTCGCGCCCCACCAGCCAGTCCGGCAGCAGCGCGAGGCCGAGGCCGTCTTGCGCCGCCTGGCGGATGGCGAGGCCGCTCGATATGGCGAGCTCGCCGGACACCGCCACGTCCTCCAGCCGCCCGTCGCGCCGGAACAGCCAGCGGGAGCGGAAGTCCGGCAGCGCGAAGACGATGGAAGGGTGCCCCGCCACCTCGCCCGGCGTCGCCGGCCGCCCGGAACGTTCCAGATAGGCGGGGCTCGCAACCACGCGATAGCGGGTCGCGAACAGCTTCACCCCGATCAGCTCGGCGCGCGGCTCGGGGGCAAGGCGCAGCGCGATGTCGATGCGCTCGGCGGTGAGGTCCAGCGTGGCGTCGGTCAGCCGCAGCTCCAGCCGCAGGCGGGGAAATCGCGCGCGCATCTCCGGCACCAGCGGCATCAGGCAGGCTTCCCCGAACGCGACGGAGGCGGTGAGGCGCAGCGTGCCCACCGGCTCGGCGCGGGCGGAGGCGGCCTCGTCCCGCGCCCGGTCGAGCTCGTCCAGCAGCGGCTCCACGCGGGCGAGATAGGCCTGCCCCGCCTCGGTGAGGGTCATGGTGCGGGTGGTGCGCTGGAGCAGCCGCGCGCCCAGCTCCGCCTCCAGCGCGGCGACGGCGCGGGAGACGGCCGAGGCGTCGAGATCGAGGTCGCGCGCCGCCGCCGCGAAGCTGCCGCGCCGGGCGGCATGGGCGAACAGGCGCAGGTGGGTAAGGTTCATCCGGTCCGCTCCATTGATGCGAAAATCACATGATTGACCTGCTGCCGCCAGGCTTTTTCGACGCCTGCCGCACAAGTGATGGTGCCGCCCATCAGCGGCCGTCCGCGCCGCCCCCCGGAGGTTCTTTCCATGACGACACTGCTCCGCATCGATTCCAGCGCGCGCGCCGAGGGGTCGCGCTCGCGCCAGCTGGGCGATGCCCTGGAGGCCCGCTGGCTCGCCCGCACGCCCGGTGCCGGCGTGGTGCGCCGCGATCTGGCCGCCGATCCCGTCCCGCACATCGACCCCACCACCATCGGCGGCTTCTTCACGCCGGCCGACCAGCGCACCGACGCCATGCGCGAGGCCATCGCCCTCTCCGATCGCCTGATTAGCGAGCTGGAGGCGGCGGACGCGCTGCTCATCACGACGCCCATGTACAATTTCGGCCCGCCCTCGGCGCTGAAGGCCTGGATCGACCATGTGGTGCGCATCCACCGCACCGTGGCGTATGACGGCCAGACCTTCCGCGGGCTGGTCACCGGCAAGCCGGCGTTCGTCGCCATCGCCTACGGGGCCGCCAGCTACAAGCCGGGCGGGCAGCTGGCGCCGCTGGACTTTCTCAAGCCCTATCTCGACCAGCTGCTGCGCTTCATCGGCTTCACGCAGGTGGAGATTATCGCGGCGGAGGCCACCAACGGCGCCGAGCCGCTGGCGACGGCCGAGCTGGAGGCCGCGCTGGCCGCCATCGCCCGCCTGCCGGCCCTCGCCGCGTGAGCTTTCCGCGCCGGCGGCAAAAAAATCCGCCGGCGCGGGAATAAACCGGACCTCTCCCCGGTCTTGGCCTGTGTGGGCGCGTCCCACCGTCCTGAACGAGGCGGCCGGCTCCTGCGGGGGCCGGTGCGCCGCGCCGGCGCAGCCCGGCGTCATCCGGAGAGATCCATGAGCACTTCCCACCGCAAGGGCCACGAGGCCCCGCCCGCGCCGGACGCGGACGGCATCGACCGCCGCGGCTTCCTCGAATGCATGACCTGGGCGGGCACCGGCATCCTTTGGGCCATGTCCGGCGGCCTGCCGAGCGGCATGGGTCTCGGCTCCGCGCTTGCCGCCGAGCCGTCCAAGGCGTTCACCTTCCTGCAGATTTCCGACAGCCACGTGGGCTTCGACAAGGCTGCCAACCCGGACGCTCTCGGCACTCTGCGCGAGGCGGTCGCCCGCATCCGGGCGCTGAAGGAGAAGCCGGCCTTCATCATCCACACCGGCGACATCAGCCACCTGTCCAAGGATAAGGAGTTCGACGACGCCGACCAGATCATCAAGGAAACCGGGGTGCCGGTGTTCTACGTGCCGGGGGAGCACGACCTCCTGGACGAGGGGCAGGGCAAGGCCTACCTGGATCGCTACGGCAAGGGCTCCAAGGGCTCCGGCTGGTACAGCTACGACCACAACGGCGTGCATTTCATCGCGCTGGTGAACGTGGTGAACCTGAAGGCCGGCGGCCTCGGCAATCTCGGCCCCGAGCAGCTCGAGTGGCTGGAGAGCGACGTGGCGGGCCTGCCGGCGTCCACGCCCATCGTGGTGTTCGCCCATATCCCGCTGTGGACCGTCTACCCCGAATGGGGATGGGGCACCGCGGACGGGCTGCAGGCCCTCTCCTACCTGAAGCGGTTCGGCTCGGTGACGGTGCTGAACGGGCACATCCACCAGGTGATGCAGAAGGTGGAGGGCACCGTCTCCTTCCACACCGCGCGCTCCACCGCCTTCCCCCAGCCGGCGCCCGGCACCGCCTCCTCCCCCGGCCCGCTGAAGCTGCCCGCCGGCGAGCTGAGGAAGAACCTCGGCATCGCCACCGTGAACTTCATCGCCGGCAACGCGCCCCTCGCCATCATCGACGCGCCGCTGGAGGGCTGAGGGCCACGCGCCCCGCCCCCGGCTGCAAGGAGAACCAGATCGTGCACCAGCCCGAATTCGCTCGTACGGGCGGCGTTGTCCGCCGCGCCCCGTCGCTCGCCCTTCTCGCGGCGGCGACCTTCGCCCTCTGCCTCGGCCTGCCGCTGCGGCCCGCCGCGGCGGCGGAGGTCACGGTGACCATCGACAACTTCGTCTTTTCCCCTGCGGAAGTCACCGTCGCGCCCGGTGACACCGTGACCTGGATCAACAACGACGACATTCCGCACACGGTGGTGGACAAGAAGCAGGCGTTCCGCTCGAAGGCTCTCGATACGGAAGGAAAATACTCGTTCACCTTCACGAATGCGGGAGACTACAATTATTTCTGCTCCCTTCACCCGCACATGGTCGGAAAGATCATCGTGAAGCCGGCCGGTTGAGGCGGTCGGTCCCGATGCAAGCACAGGAGACCGGAGCCATGTTCGGCGCCCCCTTTCCCTGGCGCCCGGAGGCGGCCATTGCCGGCCGTGCCGGCGCGTGGCCCTGGGCAGGGCCATGGCCAGGGGGAAATGGCACGGCGCGGGCTCCGGTCTCCCGCCGCGCGTCCTCCGGGCTGCTGGCCCGGCTGGCGCGATGGGCGGGGGAGGCGTGGCGCGGGGGCGCCATCGTCGCGCACGCCTCCCACCCGGCCGCGGCCGACGCTGCGCCTGCCGCTGAGCGCAGGCCCCTCTCGGCGGCCGAGGCGGCGCGGTTCCGCGAGATCATGCTGCCGCATCTCGACGACGCCTACACCCTTGCCCGCTACCTGTGCCGCGATGCGGACGCTGCCGGGGACGTCGTCCAGGATGCCTATCTGCGGGCCTATCGGGCCTTTCCCGGCTTCAAGGGCGCAAGCGCGCGGGCGTGGCTGCTCGCCATCGTGCGCAACTGCCATCTGACCTGGCGCGACCAGATCCGTCGCGAGCGCATGCGCCATGCGCCCGGACCCTCCGCCGGGGATGCCGGCGACGACGAGGCCGCCCCTGCTCCGGCCGCGGTGGACCTCCTCGCCGACGGCGCGACCCCGGAGAGCCTGCTGCTCCAGCGCGCCGAGGCCGATGCGGTGCGCGCGCTCTTGCAGCAGCTGCCCGAGGCGCTGCGCGAGGTGCTGGTGCTGCGTGAGCTGGAGGAGCTGTCCTATCGCGAGATCGCCGATGTCATCGGCGCGCCGGTGGGCACGGTCATGTCGCGCCTGTCGCGGGCGCGGCGCGCGTTCGCGACCCTGTGGGACAGCGGCCCGGGCGGCGCGGCCGTCGGCGACGGCGCGGAGATCCGGCCATGACCGAGGGGCCGCAGACACCGGACATGCCCGCCGCCGATCCCTGCGCGGACTGGGAGGGACTGCTCCATTCCCATGTCGACGGCGAGCTCGACGCCGCCCATGTGGTGGCGGTCGAGCGCCATCTCGCCACCTGTCCGGCCTGCGCGGCCGAGATGGCGCGGCTGCAGCGCACCCATCGCCTGATCGCCCAGGAGGCGGTGCGCTGGCGCGCGCCGGATGCCCTGCGCGGCTCCGTCCTCGCCGCGCTGGCGGCGCAGGAGGCGCCGGCCGCCCGCTCCCGGTGGGCGCTCGCGCGGGCCCGTGTCGGCGCGCTGCTGGCGGGAGCCGGCGGGTGGGGCGTGCTGCCCTCGCTCGCGGTGCTGGCGGCGGCGCTGCTGCTGGTGGTGCTGCCGCCGGGCGGTGGCGGCTCGTCGCTGGAGAACGAGCTGGTCGCCGGCCACGTGCGCTCCCTCCTCGCCGATCACCTGACCGACGTGGTCTCCTCCGATCGCCATACGGTGAAGCCGTGGTTCGGCGGCAGGATCGACTTCTCCCCGCCGGTCATGGACCTCGCGGCGCGCGGCTTCCCGCTGGAGGGCGGGCGGCTCGACTATGTGGGCGGTCGGGTGGTGGCGGCCCTCGTCTACCGGCGTCACGGCCATGCCATCAACGTGTTCGTCTGGCCCGACACGGCCGGTGCCCACATGGCGAAGGCGCGGGATGGCTACAACCTGCTCAACTGGACCGCGGACGGGCTCACCTACTGGGCCGTGTCCGATCTCAATACGGTCGAGCTGAAGGAGTTCCAGGAGGACTTCCTCGAGGCCCTGCCGAAGTAGACGGTGCAGCGGGCTTCAGCCGGACGTGCCCGGCCGGGGCAGCCCGGCCAGCGAGGAGACGGTGATGTCCGGTCCGTGGCCGAGCGCCTCCTCCTGCGTGCGCAGGGCCTTGTAGAAGCTGGCCGGTGAGAGCGCGTCGCCGCCGGCCAGCTCCTGCGACAGGGCGGCGGCGGGCACGCGGGAGATGCGCGCCACGCGGAAGCCGAACCGCTTCGCGCCGCTGATGTCGAACCCGTTGGAGGAGACGAACATCACCTCGTGCGGCTTCACGGCCAGCTTCTCCTCGACCAGGGCGTAGGCCCGCGGGTCGGGCTTGAAGCAGCGCTTCTCATCCACGCTGATGGTCTGCTCGATCAGGTCCCGCAGCGGCGAGCCGCCCACCAGCGCGCCGAGCATGGCGGGGCTGCCGTTGGAGAGGATGGCCCGCCGCACCCCGCCGAGACCGGCAAGCGCGGGGGCTGCGTCGGGATAGGGCGTCAGGCGGTTGTAGGCCTCGGCGATGTCGTCGAACAGCCGGGCGGAGGGGCTGAGGCCCAGCAGGCCGAGCGTGTAGGTCAGCGCCTCGCGGGTGACGGTCCAGAAGTCCCGGTAATCATCCATGAGCGAGCGCAGCCAGCTGTATTCCAGCTGCTTCATCCGCCAGATCTGGGTGATGAGCGCGCCGTGGCCGGGGAAGGCGGCATCCGTGACGGCGCTGACGGACTGCACGTCGAACAGCGTGCCATAGGCGTCGAACACATAGGCCTTGATCATGGGAACTCCGGCGGATGCCTGGGGGAGGGGGCGCAGCCTCCGCCATCCGGCCGCATCGCGCCAGACCGGCCGCCCTGTCCCGCGCAAACGTGATCGGCAGGCCGCCCGCCCGCGCTAGGCCGACCAGATGCCGCTGGAGGAGGTCTGCCGCACGTAGTTCACCAGATAGTCGGTGAACACGCGGATCTTGGCCGGAAGGCGCTCGCGGTTCTGGTAGGCGATGTTCATGGTGAGCGTGGGCAGTTGCCAGTCCTGCATCACCGGCACGAGGCGCCCGGCGGCGATGTCGCCCTGCACGATGTAGAGCGGCTGGATGAGGATGCCGAGGCCGGCGAGCGCGGCGGTCCGGATGACCTGCCCGTCGTTGCAGTCGAGCGCGGCGGTGATGCGCACGGTGCGCTCCGCGTCGCCCTTGGTCAGCCGTAGCGAGAAGGGGTCCTGCGCGAGGTTGTAGACCAGCATGTCGTGCCGCGTGAGGTCGGCCGGCTCGCGCGGGCGACCGTGCTCTTCCAGATAGGCGGGGGACGCCGCCAGCACCCGCCGCATCCGGCCGAGGCGGCGGACGATGATGTTCGTGTCGGGCTCGTGCAGGCGGGTGCGGACCGCGACGTCGATGCCGGCCTCGATGAAGTCGAGGTAGCGGTTGGCGACCGCGATATGGACGTTCAGCTTGGGATAGAGCCGGCGGAATTCCGGCAGCATGGGCGCGAGATAGATGGTGGCGAAGGAGAGCGAGCTCGTGACCCGCAGCAGGCCCTGCGGCGCCAGCGTGTGCTCGTTCACCGCCTCCTCGGCCTCGTTGAGCTCCGCCAGCAGGGTGCCGCTGCGCTGGTAGAATTCCTGCCCCGCCTCGGTCAGCCAGAGGCGGCGGGTGTTGCGCTCCACAAGGCGTGCGGCGAGGCGTTCCTCCAGCGCGGCGAGATGCCGGCTCGCCGCCGCGTTCGACATGCCGAGCGCCTCGGCCGCGCGTGAGAGGCTGCGCAGCTCGGCCGTCTTCACGAACACCTCGATCTGGGTCAGGCGATCCATGCCGGCGCTCACATTTCCACTTGGCGCAAAAGACCGTTCCATAAATTCCGGTTTATTTCCGCTGCGCGCAAGTCAAAACTCCCTTCCAACGAAAGACCAATACAGGTCGAGGAAACGCCAATGATGGGACCCGTCCGGCACATCGTGATGTGGCGGGTGAGCGGAGAGACGCGCGAGGAGCGCGCCGCCGCCCGCCTGAAGGTGAAGGCCGCGTTCGAGGGCCTGAGAGGCCGCATCGCGGGCCTGACGCACGTGGAGGTCGGGCTCGACATCTCCGACGTGGACTATGCGTGCGACGTGGTGCTCGTGTCCGAGTTCGCCACCGCCTCCGATCTCGAAGCCTATGCCTCCCATCCCGAGCATCTGCGCGTGCGGCAGGAGCTGGCGGACCTGCGCATCGCCCGCTTCCAGGTGGACTATCTGGCGGACGCGGCGGCCGAGCGCGTGCCGGACGCCCATCCCGAACCTGCCCTGCGCCCCCGCGGCGCGCTGATCGCCGGCGAGTGAGCAACCGGCGCGCGATCGGTTCCGCGCGCCCCCCCGGAAGGGATTGCACCATGATCGAGACCTTCACCTACGAGGCCCTGCCGATACGCGTCCGCTTCGGCCGCGGCACCATCGCCGAGGCCGGTGCCGAGGTGGCGCGGCTCGGCGCCCGGCGCGCCCTCGTCCTCACCACGCCGCAGCAGGCGCAGGAGGGCGAGCGGCTGGCGCGGCTCATCGGTGAGGCGTCCGCGGGCGTCTTTGCCGGCGCCACGATGCACACGCCGGTGGAGGTGACGGAAAAGGCGCTCGATGCGCTCAAGGCCGCGGAGGCCGATTGCGTGGTGGCGCTGGGCGGCGGCTCCACCACCGGGCTCGGCAAGGCGCTGGCCCTGCGCACCGGGGTGCCGCAGCTGGTCATCCCCACCACCTATGCCGGCTCGGAGATGACCCCCATCCTCGGCGAGACGCAGGACGGGCGGAAGACCACCATCCGCTCTCTCGACGTGCTGCCCGAAGCCGTCATCTACGACGTGGACCTCACGCTCACCCTGCCCGCGAGCCTCTCGGCGACGTCCGGTGTCAACGCCATCGCCCATGCGGTGGAGGCGCTCTACGCCCGCGACCGCAACCCGGTGATCTCGCTGATGGCGGAGGACGGCATCCGCACGCTCTCCTCCGCGCTGCCCATCCTCATCCACGAGCCGGCCAACATGGAGGCGCGCACCATGGCGCTCTATGGCGCGTGGCTGTGCGGCTGCTGCCTCGGCGCGGTGGGCATGGCGCTGCACCACAAGCTCTGCCACACGCTCGGCGGCACCTTCAACCTGCCCCACGCGGAGACCCACACCATCGTGCTGCCGCACGCGGTGGCCTACAACGCCCCCGCCGCGCCCGAGGCCATGGCGGCCATCACCCGCGCGCTGGGCGCGCCGGATGCGGCGCAGGGCCTGTTCGATCTGGTGCGGGTGCTCGGCGTGCCCCGCGCCCTCGCGGACATCGGCATGCCGGCGGATGGCATCGAGACCGCCGCCGACCTCGCGGTGGAGAACCCCTACTGGAACCCGCGCCCCGTCACGCGCGAGGGCATCCGCGCCCTCATCGCCCGTGCCTTTGCCGGCGAGCGCCCGATGGCCGCGGTGGCTGAAGAGGAGGCGGCCTGATGGGCGCGCGCATCCTCATCGAAGGTGCCACCATCCTGTCCATGGAGCCGTCCGTCGGCGACCTGCCGCGCGGCGATGTTCTGGTGGAGGGCGATCGCATCGCCGCTATCGCGCCGCACATCGACGCGCCGGACGTCGAGCGGGTGGACGCGGCGGGCCGTATCCTCGTGCCCGGCTTCGTCAACGCCCACATGCACACCTGGCAGACCGGGCTGCGCAGCCTCGCCGCCGACTGGACGCTGCTGGAATATTTCCGCTGGGTCCATGCGGGCCTCGCCACCCGTTTCGGGCCAGACGACATCGGCATCGCCACGCTGGTTGGCGCGCTCGGGCAGATCGATGCCGGCACCACCACGCTGGTGGACTGGTGCCACAACAACCCGACGCCGGACCACACGGACGCCGCCGTGGCCGCGCTCGCCGGGAGCGGCATCCGCGCCGCCTTCTTCCATGGCTCGCCCAAGCCCGATCCCAAGCCGGGTGAGCCGCATTTCTCCGAGGTGCCGCACCCGCGCGCGGAAATCGAGCGGTTGCGGCGCGGCCCGTTCGCCAGCGACGACGGGCTGATGACGCTCGGCCTCGCCATCCTCGGCCCGCACTATTCGACCATGGATGTCGCCCGCGCCGACTTCCGCCTTGCCCGCGAGCTCGGCCTCGTCGCCTCCATGCATCAGGGCGGCGGCACGGCGAAGACGCCGGGCGGCTGGGAGACGCTGATCGCCGAAGGGCTGGTCGGCCCCGGCATCAACGTGGTGCACGGCAACGACCTCTCCGACGAGCTGTTCTCCCGCCTCGTGGACCTCGGCGCCTCCTTCTCGGTGACGCCGGAAAACGAGATGACTCAAGGCCACGGCTTCCCCGTCACCGGCCGGCTGCTGAAGCGCGGGGCGGCGCCCTCCCTCGGGGTGGATCTGGAAAGCGTGCTGGCGGGGGACATGATGGGCGTCGCGCGCATCGCGCTCGGCATGCAGCGGGTGCTGGACAATACGGACAGCCGCCGCGAGACCGGCGCCATTCCGCCCACCTCCACCGTGCGGGTGCGCCAGGCGCTGGAATGGATCACCATCGAGGGCGCGCGGATGCTGGGGCTCGACCATCGCATCGGCTCGCTCGCCGCCGGCAAGCAGGCGGATCTCGTGCTGATCGATGCCCGCGCCCTTCACCTCCAGCCCGTGCACGATCCGGTCGCCACCGTGGTGATGCAGGCCGGGCGCGGCGATGTGGAAGCGGTGATGATCGCCGGTCGTTTCATGAAGAAGAACAGGACGCTGCTCGCGAGCGGCATCGATGGGAAGATCGCCCGGCTCACCGCCTCGGGCGCGCGGATCGTCGACGAGCTCGGCCTCGGCAGGCAAGCGGCGTGAGGAGAGGATGATGGCTGAAACACAAACCCTCGGCTGGATCGGGCTCGGCAAGATGGGCCTGCCCATCGCCACCCGCCTCGCCGGCGCCGGCCGCGACATCGCCGGCTTCGACCGCGACCAGCAGCGCATCGCCGAGGCCGCCGGCGGCGGCGTGACGCCGGCCGCAACGCTGGAAGAGGCGGCCGGCCGCGACATCGTCCTCACCTCGCTGCCCGACGACAAGGCGCTGCGGGCCGTGGCGCTGGACGGGCCGCTGCTCGCGGTGATGCGCAAGGGCGCGATCCTGGTGGAGACGTCCACCGTCAGCCCCACCATCTCCGCGGAGCTGGCGCAGGCGGCGGAAGGGCGGGGCATCCTTTATCTGCGCGCGCCGGTCTCCGGCAATGCCGCCATCGCCCACACCGGCAACCTCACCTGCTTCGTCTCCGGCCCGCGCGAGGCGTACGAGAGCTTCCTGCCGGCGGCGCAGGACTTCACCCGCGCCCAGAAGTATCTCGGCACTGCCGAGGAGGCCCGCTACGCCAAGCTGGCGGTCAACCTGATGATCGCCGTCTCCGCCGCGATGATGGGCGAGAGCATCGTGCTCGCCCGCAAGGGGAACCTTGCCTGGCAGGACATCCTCGACGTGCTCACCAACAGCGCGGTGGGCTCGCCCATGGTCCACTACAAGGCCAAGAGCCTTGAGACGCGCGATTTCAACTCCACTTTCTCCTGCCGGCAGATGGCCAAGGACCTCGACCTCATCGTCGGGGCCGGCCATGCCGCCGAGATGGCCATGCCGCTGGCCACCCTCACGCGGGAGATCTACGGCGCGCTCATCGGGCGCGGCGATGGGGAGACGGACTTCATCGCCACGGTCCGCCTCGCGGAATGGCTCGCCGGCCTGAGCGAGCCCAATCTCGACAAGAACGACGGGAGGCTCGCATGAGGAATTTCGATCAGTTTTCCATCACGCAGGCGGTGCTGGAGCGCGTCGCCAACGCGCCGGATGCCCGCACCCGCCAGATCAGCGAGGCGCTGGTGCGCCACCTGCACGATTTTATCCGCGAGGTGCGCCCCACCCAGGCCGAGTGGGAGAAGGGCATCGCCTTCCTCACCGACACCGGCCACATGTGCACCGGCACGCGGCAGGAATTCATTCTCCTCTCGGACACGCTCGGCGTCTCCATGCTGGTGGACGCCATCACCCACGATCACCAGAGCGCGGTGACCGAAAGCACCGTGCTCGGTCCCTTCTATGTGGAGGGGCCGCCCGAGGTGGCCTGCGGCACCGACATTTCCGGGCACCTCGAAGGCGAGCCCATGTATGTCTCCGGCTCGGTCGCGACGCTGGACGGCACGCCGCTCGCCAATGCCATCGTCGATGTCTGGCATTCCGACGTGGACGGCTATTACGACGTGCAGCACGAGGAGGACGGCCTCGTCGCCCGCGCCCGCCTGCGCACCGACGATGAGGGCCGGTTCTCCTTCTGGTCCATCAAGCCCGCCGCCTATCCCATTCCGCACGACGGGCCGGTGGGCAAGATGCTGGAGGCGCAGGGGCGCCATCCGTGGCGGCCGGCCCATGTGCACTTCATGATCGAGGCGCCCGGCCACGAGAAGCTCGTGACCCATGTGTTCGTCGCCGGCGACCCCTATCTCGACAGCGATTCCGTGTTCGGCGTGAAGGATTCGCTCATCCGCGACTTCACCGTGCAGCCGGCCGGACCGGCGCCGGACGGGCGGGTGATGGACCGGCCGTGGTGCCGGCTCACCTATGATTTCCGCCTCAACCCCGCCGCTGCGGCGGCCTCGCGGGCGGCGTAACGCACAAAGGTCTCGCGCAGGAAAGCCCGGCCAACGGGACGCGCGCGGAGGGAGGAAGAGATGTCTGCCCATATGCCCATCGGCGGCCGGCCCATGGATGCCGTCCTGGCACGGCTCGTCGAGATCGTCGGCGAGCGGGCCACCCGCGCCCCCGGCGTGCTCGCCGACCATGGCCGGAGTGAAGCCTATCACGCCGTGCCGCCGCCGGACGTGGTGGTGTTCCCCGAGACCACCGCGGAGGTGCAGGCCATCGTCCGCCTGTGCCGCGACATGAAGGTGCCGCTGGTGGCGTTCGGCGCCGGCACCTCGCTGGAGGGCAATGCGGCGGCGCTCCACGGCGGCGTCTGCCTCGACATGGGGCGGATGAATGCCGTGCTGCGGGTGAATGCGGAGGACATGGACGTCACCGTCCAGCCCGGCATCACCCGCAAGCAGCTGAACGCCCAGCTGCGCGACACCGGCCTGTTCTTCCCCATCGATCCGGGGGCCGACGCCTCCATCGGCGGCATGACCTCCACGCGGGCCTCCGGCACCATGGCGGTCCGCTACGGCACCATGAAGGACAACGTGCTGGCGCTGGAGGTGGTGCTGGCCGACGGCCGCGTCATCCGCACCGCGCAAAGGGCGCGCAAGTCGGCAGCCGGCTACGACCTCACCCGCCTGTTCGTGGGGGCGGAGGGCACGCTCGGCATCATCACGCAGGTGACCCTGAAGCTGCATCCGCAGCCGGAGGCCATCTCCTCCGCCGTGTGCGCCTTCCCGGACCTGAAGGCCGCCGTGGACACGGCCATCGCCGTCATCCAGTCCGGCGTGCCGGTGGCGCGGGTGGAGCTGCTCGACGCGGTGATGATGCGCGGCATGAATTTGCACGCCAAGCTCGGCCTGCCCGAGATGCCGCACCTGTTCTTCGAGTTCCACGGCTCCAAGGCCTATGTGGCCGAGCAGGCGGAGACGACGCAGGCGCTGGCGGCGGAGTTCGGCGGCGAGGGCTTCCAGTGGGCGACGACCCCGGAGGAGAGAAGCCGCCTCTGGCACGCGCGTGACAACACGCTTTACGCCGGCCTGGCGCTGCGTCCCGGCGCGAAAGCGATGATCACCGACGTGTGCGTGCCCATCTCCCGCCTCGCCGAATGCCTGGTGGAGACCGCGGCCGATATCGAACAGAGCGGCCTCATCGCCCCGGTGGTCGGCCATGTGGGCGACGGCAACTTCCACCTTCTCGTGCTTCTTGATCCGGCAAGCGCCGAGGAGCTCGCCCGCGCCAAGGCCTTCTGCGACCGCCTCGCCCGCCGCGCCATCGCGCTGGAGGGCACCTGCACCGGCGAGCACGGCATCGGCATCGGCAAGATGGATTTCCTCACCCTGGAGCTCGGCGATGCGGTGGACGTGATGCGGCTCGTGAAGGGCGCGCTCGACCCCGACGGCATCCTCAATCCCGGCAAGATCTTCCGGCCGAAGCCCAACCAAGGAGACGCACCATGAGGGCGGTCATGGCAACAACGCCTCGCCTCGAGCCGGCCGCCCCTCCGGCCGTGCCCGGCACCCCGCTTCTGGAGCTGAAGGGCATCTCCAAGACCTTTCCCGGCGTGAAGGCGCTGGACGACGTGTCGTTCGCCGTCTGGCCGGGCGAGGTGCACATGCTCCTCGGCGAGAACGGCGCGGGAAAATCCTCGCTGATGAAGGTTCTGTGCGGCGCCTATCAGGCGGATGCCGGCGAATACTTCCACAACGGCGAGAGGGTGGAGATCCGCAACCCGGCCGACGCGCGGCGCTTCGGCATCGCCGTGATCTTCCAGGAATTCTCCCTCGTCCCGTATCTCGACGTGGCGCAGAACATCTTCCTCGGCCGCGAGTTCCCCTCGCGCATCCCCGGCCTCATGGACCGACGCCGCCTCTATCGCGAGGCGCAGAAGGTGCTGGACCTTATCGGCCTCGACGTGGACCCGCGCACCAAGGTGCACGCTCTCGGCGTCGCCCAGCAGCAGATGGTGGAGATCGGCAAGGCGCTGTCCCAGGACGCGCGCATCCTCGTCATGGACGAGCCCACCGCGGCGCTCTCCGACCGCGAGACCGAGCGCCTGTTCGAGGTGATGCGCCAGCTGCAGGCGAAGGGCGTCGCCATCGTCTACATCTCCCACCGCATGGCCGAGGTGTTCGCCCTCGGCGACCGCATCACGGTGCTGCGCGACGGCAAGCTGGTGGGCCGCGCGCTGCCCGGCGAGACATCGCCCGACGAACTGGTGCGGATGATGGTCGGCCGCAACGTCGACATGTCCTACCCCCGCCGCTTCGCCACCGAGCCGGGCGAGGTGGTGCTGGAGGTGAAGGGGCTTTCTTCCAGCAACGGCATCCGCGACATCGACCTGAAGCTCCGCGCCGGCGAGATCGTGGGCCTGTGCGGCCTCGTCGGCTCCGGCCGCACGGAGGTGGCGCGCGCCATCTTCGGCGCGGACGAGGTGACCGCCGGCGAGGTCCGCATCTTCGGCAAGGCCAGGAGCGGCGGGCCCGATGTGGCCGCTTTCGCCGGGGTGGGCCTCATCCCCGAAAGCCGCAAGACCGAGGGTCTCGCCCTCATCCGCACGGTCAGCGACAACCTGGCCGTGGCGGGCCTGCCCAAGCTGTTCCCGAACATGGTGTTCTCGCCCGGCAAGGCGCGGCGCTCGGCGGAGGAGCTGATCCAGCGCCTGCGCATCGCCACCCCCTCGCCGAACCAGAGCGTCGCCGTCCTCTCCGGCGGCAACCAGCAGAAGGTGGTGATCGGCAAGTGGCTCGCCGCCGGCACCCGCCTGTTCATCTTCGACGAGCCCACCCGTGGCATCGATGTCGGCGCCAAATCCGAGATCTTCGCCCTCATCGACCAGCTCGTGGCCGAAGGGGCGGCGGTGCTCATGATCTCCTCCGAGCAGGCGGAGATCGTCCATGTCTGCGACCGCGCCTACGTCATGCGCGGCAAGCGCATCGTCGGCGAGCTGTCGCGCGCCGATCTCTCCGAGGAAAACATCGTCCGAATGGGGATGCACGATGAGTGACCACGCCCTTTCCTCCGCCCCCGGCTCCGCGCGGGCACGCATCCCGGCCGTGCCCGGCGTCGCGGTGGCGCTCGTCGGCCTCGGCGTGCTGTTCGCGGTGGCGAGCCCCGGCTTCCTCACCGCCGGCAACCTCTCCAACGTGCTCGTGCAGTCGGTGATCCTGCTGCTCCTCGCCCTGCCCATGACGCTGATCATCATGACGGAGGGGCTGGACCTCTCCATGGGCGCGGTGCTCACCCTCGCCTCGCTGGTGCTGGCGCTGATCGTGGTGGCGACGCAATCGCTGGTGCTCGGGCTTGCCGGCGCGCTGGGGGTGGGCCTTGCCTTTGGCCTCGCCAACGGCTGGCTGGTGGCGGTGCTCGGCATCCCGCCGTTCGTCGCCACGCTGGGCACGCTCGGCGCGGCGCAGGGCCTCGCGCTCATCGTGTCCGACGGGCAGAGCGTGGTGGGCATCCCGCGCTTCGTGCGGCAGGTCTATTCCGGCGAGGTGGCGGGCATCCCGACGCCCATCCTCATCGGCGCAGGCTTCTATGCCCTGTTCCACGTGCTGCTCTACCACACCCGCTTCGGCACCTACATCTGCGCGCTCGGCGGCAACCGCGATGCGCTGACGCTGGCCGGGGTGAAATGGCGGCGCATGCTCATCGCCGTCTACATGCTGGGCGGCACCATGGCCGGCGTCGCGGCGCTGCTGATGACGGCGCGCATGAATGCCGGCCATCCCACCGCCGCCATCGGCATGGAGTTCGACGCCATCGCCGCGGTGGCGCTGGGTGGCACCTCGTTCGAGAAGGGCAACGGCTGGATCTTCGGCACCCTCATGGGCGTGCTCACCGTCGGCGTGCTGCGCAACGGGCTGAACCTCATGGCCGTGCCCTCCTCGGTGCAGGTGGCCTGCATCGGCGCCCTCGTCATCTTCGCCCTCTTCCTCGACGGCATGCGGAGCCACAAGTCATGAGCCTCGCCGGCGACATCTCCGCGGGCACGCCCCGCATCCACCTCTCCAAGGACATGCAGCAGCTGTTGTACCGGCTGCTGGCGGCAGGCCTCCTGTGCGTGGCGCTGAGCGTCGCGACGGAAGCCTTCCTCACCGCCAACAACATCCTCAACGTGCTCAGGCAGGCGAGCCTCCTGTTCTTCCTCGCCTCGGGCCTGACGCTGGTGATCCTCACCGGCGGACTCGATCTCTCGGTGGGCGCCAACATCGGGCTGTCCGCCTGCCTCGCGGCCACCGTCATCAAGGCCACCGGCTCGCCGGTGCTGGGCACGCTGACGGGGCTCGCCACCGGCTGCGCCATCGGCATCTGCAACGGGCTGATGGTGGCGAAGCTGCGCATCCCCTCCTTCATCGCCACCTACGGGATGCTGTGGGTGCTGCACGGAATGACCTATTACTACATGGGCGGCGAGACCATTCACGGCTTCCCCGCCGGGTTCCGGCAGATCGGCTCGGGCTATTTCCTCGGCATCCCGATCCCGGTCTACCTGATGGTCGGCTTCCTCGTCGCCGGCGCCGTGTTCGCGCAGCGCACCGTGTGGGGGCAGCAGATCTACGCCATCGGCGCCAATCCGGTGGCGGCGCGGCTCACCGGCATCCCGGTCGATCGCCGCCTGATCCTGGTCTACGCCTTCTCCGGAGCCATGGCGGGCGTGGCCTCCATCGTCTTCCTCGCCCGGCTCAACTCGGCCGAGGGCGACATCGGCGAGGCCATGACGCTGCCGGCCATCGCGGCGGTGCTGATCGGCGGCGCCTCCCTGTTCGGCGGCGTGGGCAGCGTGTTCGGCACCTTCGTCGGCGCGCTGATCCTGACGCTGGTGCTGAACGGCATGAACCTGCTCGCGGTCAACGCCAGCTGGCAGCCTTTGGTGACGGGCGTGATCGTCATCTTCGCCGTGTGGCTCGACATGGTCGGCCGCAGGCGCTCCCGGGCCTGACGCGTAATTGCGATACCAAACAAGCAAAGCGCAAATACTGGAGGAACACCCATGTCGAAGCTCAAGATGTCGAAGCTGAAGATGCTCGCCGCCGCCCTGCCGGTGGCCCTGCTGTCCACCGGCGCGCTGGCCGCCGACGAGACCATCGCGGTCTTCACCAAGAACCAGACCAATCCCTATTTCCAGACGGTGCGCGTCGGCGCCGAGGCGGCGGCCAAGTCGCTGGGCGCGAAGGTGGTGCACTACATCCCCACCAAGCCGGACTCGATCCCCGAGCAGCTCAGCCAGATCGAGGACGTCATCGTCAAGAAGCCGAGCGCCATCGTCTTCGTGCCGGTGGACTACAAGGCCATGGTGCCGGGCGTCGAGCTCATCAACGAGGCGAAGATCCCGGTGGTGAACGTCACCGACCGCTCGGCCGGCGGCAAGTTCCTCGCCTTCGTCGGCGCCGACGACTACTCCCTCGGCCTTGAGACCGCGCGCTACCTGCTGAAGGAGATGGGCGGCAAGGGCAATGTGGTGATCCTGGAGGGCGTGAAGGGCTCGCTCACCTCCATCGACCGGGTGCGCGGCTTCAACGACGCCATCAAGGAGTTCAAGGACGTGAAGCTGCTGGCGAGCCAGCCCGCGAACTACCAGCGCCTGCAGGGCCTGCAGGTGATGGAGAACCTGATGCAGTCCCACCCGCAGATCGACGGCGTGCTCGCCGCCAACGACGCCATGGCCATCGGCGCCATCGAGGCGCTGGACGGCGCCAACCGCAAGGCCAAGACCATCGGCATCAACGGCACCAAGGAGGCGGTGGACGCCATCAAGTCCGGCAAGCTGCTCGCCTCCGGCGACTACAACGGCTTCGTGCAGGGCTGCATCGGCACCATGGTGGCCATCCGCGCCCTGCGCAACGAGCCGATCGTGGGCGAGGTGGTGCTGAAGCCTACCGTGGTGAACGCCTCCAACTACCAGCCCTACGACGTGCCGCTGGAGGCCCGCGCCTGCCCGAGCTGGACCGACGCGGCGGCCATGGCCACCAAGACGCCGACCAAGACCAACTGACGTCGCCTTCGGCTGATACTGTTCACCATCGACGGGGCGGCATCCGGGAGAGATGCCGCCCCGTCTGCAAGGAGCCCATCTGATGCTGTTCGCCATCCACGCCGTCGACCGGGAGGGGGCGCTCGACGCCCGCCTCGCCAACTACGACGCGCACAAGGCCTTCCTGTCGGATACCTCGGCGCTCGGGGTGAAGATCGTCATGTCCGGCCCGCTGGTGGCGGACGACGGCGCGACCATGATCGGCAGCCTGTTCCTGATCGAGGCGCCCGACCGCGCGGCGGCCGAGGCGTTCAACGCCGCCGACCCGTTCCACAAGGCCGGCATCTGGGCGCGCGTGACCATCGCCGGCTTCCTGCGCCGCCAGGGCTGAGGGCCGTGGCCGCCCCGACCATCCGACCATCAACGGAGACGACACATGTCCAGCGACGCCCGCCCGATCCGGGTTCTGGGTATTTCCGGCAGCCTGCGCAAGGGCTCGTACAATTCGGCGGCCCTCCGGGCGGCGATCGAGCTCGCCCCCGAGGGCATGAGCATCGAGACCGCCGAGATCGGCGACCTGCCGCACTACAATGACGACGTGCGCCTCGCCGGCTATCCGGCCGAGGTGGAGCGCTTCCGCGCCCAGCTGACTGCGGCCGACGCCGTGCTGTTCGTGACGCCGGAATACAATTACTCCATCCCCGGGGTGCTCAAGAACGCAATCGACTGGGCCTCGCGCCCGCCGAACCAGCCGTTCGACAACAAGCCGGTGGCCATCATGGGCGCCAGCATGGGCGTTCTCGGCACCGCGCGGGCGCAGTACCAGCTGCGACAGATGCTGGTGTTCCTCAACGCCTTCCCGGTCAACAAGCCGGAGGTGATGATCGGCGCCGCCCAGACCAAGTTCGACGCCAATGGCGCCCTGACCGACGAGGCCACCGCTGACTTCATCCGCCAGTTGCTCACCGCCCTCGCGGCGTGGACCGAGCGGCTGCGCTGACACTCCCCCAAAACGGCAGCGGCGAGAGGCATGGCCCCTCGCCGCTGCGTTTCCTGCCTCGAAGAAAGGCTGGCTCAGGCCCGTTCGAGGGCGATGGCGATCCCCTGGCCGACGCCGATGCACATGGTGCTCAAAGAGCGCTTGCCGCCGGTGAGCGAGAGTTCCAGCGCCGCGGTGCCGGTGATGCGGGCGCCCGACATGCCGAGCGGATGGCCGAGGGCGATGGCGCCGCCGTTCGGGTTCACCCGCGCATCGTCGTCGGCGATGCCGAGGTCCCGCAGGGTGGCGAGGCCCTGGGAGGCGAACGCCTCGTTCAGCTCGATCACGTCGAAGTCGGCCGGGGTGAGGCCGAGGCGCGCCATCAGCTTCTTGGAGGCCGGCGCGGGGCCGATGCCCATGATGCGTGGCGGCACGCCCGCAGCCGCCCCGCCCAGCACGCGGGCGATGGGGGTGAGGCCATACTTCGCCGCGGTCTCCGCGTCGGCGAGGATCAGCGCGGCGGCGCCGTCATTGACGCCGGAGGCATTGCCCGCCGTCACCGTGCCGCCCTTGCGGAACGGGGTGGGGAGCTTGGCCAGCGCCTCCATGGTGGTGGCGCGCGGGTGCTCGTCCCGCTCCACGACGACGGGATCGCCCTTGCGCTGGGGGATGGTGACGGGGACGATCTCCCGCGCCAGCCGTCCGTTCGCCTGCGCCGCCGCCGCCTTGGCCTGCGAGCGCAGGGCGAAGGCATCCTGATCGGCGCGGTTGATCGCGAAGTCCTCGGCCACGTTCTCGCCGGTCTCCGGCATGGAATCCACGCCGTACTGCGCCTTCATCAGCGGGTTCACGAAGCGCCAGCCGATGGTGGTGTCGTGGATCTCCGCATGGCGCGAGAAGGCGCTCTCCGCCTTGGGCAGGACGAACGGCGCGCGCGACATGGATTCCACGCCGCCGGCGATCATCAGCGAGGCCTCGCCCGCCTTGATGGCGCGGGCGGCGGTGATGACCGCATCCATGCCCGAGCCGCACAGCCGGTTCATGGTGGTGCCCGGCACGGTGACCGGCAGGCCGGCGAGGAGCAGGGACATGCGGGCGACGTTGCGATTGTCCTCGCCCGCCTGGTTGGCGCAGCCGAAGATCACATCGTCCACGGCGCCGAAATCGACGCCTGGATTGCGCGCCATGAGCGCCTTGAGCGGCACCGCGCCGAGATCGTCGGCCCGCACCGAGGACAGCGTGCCGCCGAAGCGGCCGATGGGGGTGCGGACATAGTCGCAGATGAAGACGTCCTTCATTGCGTGTTCCTAGAGCTGGGGGACGATGAGGTCGGCCACGGGGCCGGCGATGACGAGTTCCGCCCCGGTGAGGGACTGGAGCTTCTCGAGCGTGATGGTGGGCAGCTTCTCGCGCAGCACGAAGCGGCCGTCCTCGATGTCGATGACCGCAAGGCTGGTGTAGACCCGCGTGACGCACCCCACCCCGGTGAGGGGGAGGGTGCAGCGGTCCAGCAGCTTGGGCTCGCCGGACTTGGTGACGTGCTCGGTGATGACCGCGACGCGCCTGGCGCCGTGCACGAGGTCCATGGCCCCGCCCACCGCCGGCACGCCCTTGGCGCCGACGCTCCAGTTGGCGAGGTCGCCGTTCTGCGCCACCTGGTAGGCGCCGAGGATGGCGACGTCGAGATGGCCGCCGCGCACCATGGCGAAGCTGTCGGCGTGGTGGAAGATGGCGGAGCCGGGCTTCAGCGTCACCGCCTTCTTGCCGGCGTTGATGATGTCCCAGTCCTCCTCGCCCTGGGGCGGGGCCTCGCCGAAGTCGAGGATGCCGTTCTCGGTGTGGTAGATCACGTCCCGGCCGGGCGGCTGATAGCGCGCCACCATCTCGGGGAAGCCGATGCCGAGATTGACATAGGCGCCATCGGCGATGTCCTGCGCCGCGCGCCAGGCGATCTGGGCATTCGAGAGCTTGATGTCGTCGCTGGCGGTCATGGATAGGTTGCTCCGGCGCGGTTCAGCAGCTCTTCCTGAGCGGGGTTCGGCACCTCGACCACCCGCGAGACGAAGATGCCGGGGGTGACCACGTGCTCGGGGTCGATGTCGCCCGCGGGCACCACCTGCGACACCTGGACGATGGCCTGGCGCGCCGCCATGCACATCAGCGGGTTAAAGTTGCGGGCGGCCTTGTTGTAGGTGAGGTTGCCGTGGCGGTCGCCGAGGTGCGCCTTCACCAGCGCGAAATCCGCCTTCAGCCAGCGCTCCTGCACGTAGGAGCGGCCCTCGAACTCGGCGGTCGGCTTGCCGTTGGCGAGGTCGGTGCCGAACGAGGTGGGGGTGAAGAAGGCCGGGATGCCGGCCCCGCCCGCGCGGATGCGCTCGGCCAGCGTGCCCTGCGGCACCAGCTCCAGCTCGATCTCGCCCGCGAGATACTTTTCGGTGAAGACGCGCGGGTCGGCCGAGCGGGGGAAGGAGCAGATGAGCTTGCCCACCATCCCCACCTCGATCATCGCGGCGAGGCCCACATGGCCGTTGCCGGCGTTGTTGTTGACCACCGTGAGGTTGCGCGGAGAGCCGGTCTTCACGAAGCGGTCGATGAGGGCGTGGATCAGCTCGATCGGCGCGCCGGAGCCGCCGAAACCGCCGATCATGACCGTGGCGTTGTCGCCGATGTCGGCCACCGCCGCCTCAAGTGTGGCGATCGTCTTGTCCATGGATGTCTCTGCTGCGCCGTGCCGGCGTTCGTTTCCGATGATCGAGGAATAGGAAACGGCCCGCTCGACGGCAACGGGATTTGTGCGATATAGGATATTTGTTCGTATATCGCACGAAAGGGCGCGGGGAGGCGCCGGCCATGAGCATCAGCCAGCGCGACACCATGGGCGGCCTCGCCAAGGGGCTTCAGGTGATCGAGACCTTCACGGTGGAGCGGCCGCGCCAGTCCATCGCCGAGGTGGCGGCGGCCAGCGGGCTCGACCGGGCGACGGCGCGGCGCTGCCTGCTCACGCTCGCGCATCTGGGCTATGCCGATTACGACGGGAAGTTCTTCACCCTCACCCCGCGGGTGCTGCGGCTCGGCACAGCCTGCCTTGCCGCGATGCCGCTGCCGCACATGGTGCAGCCCTGGCTGGACCGCCTGTCCGAAGAGCTGGACGAAAGCTCGTCGGTGTCGATCCTGGATGAGGACGAGATCGTCTATGTGGCGCGCGCGGCGCAGCGCAAGGTGATGTCCATCGCTCTCATGCCCGGCTCGCGCCTGCCGGCCTACTGCACCTCCATGGGGCGGGTGCTGCTCGGCGCGCTGCCGGAGACGGAGGCGCTCCGTCGCCTGCACGCCCGGCCGCTGCCGGCGCGCACCGCGCTGACGCTGACCGATCCGGACGCGGTGATGGCGCAGGTGCGTATCGTCCGAGATCAGGGATATGCGGTGATCGACCAGGAGGTGGAGCTCGGCCTGCGGTCCATCGCCGTGCCGCTGCTCAATGCGCGCGGCGTGACGGTGGCGGCGCTGAACCTCGGCCTGCCGGCCCATGCGGGCGATCCGCAGACGCTGGTGACGCGCTATCTGCCCGCGCTCACCCGCGTGCAGGGGGAGATCCGCAAGATCCTGCGCTAGGCGCCCACCGTTCGGGCTGCGGGCCCGCGGCGCGACTGCTGCGCCCACCCGGCATCGCGCCGCTGGCCCGTCCATCCCCGGCCGGACAGGCGGGCGGACAGAGATTTATATGTTGCGATGCAATATTGATAAATGAACTGTGGCAACCATGCGTTGAACGGGCTGCCTCGATACTGAATAAGTATAAAAATATACCGACTTGATCTTAGAGAATGCGGCTTTGGGCGTATAGCTTCACGCTGGGGACGATACCCCGGCCGAAGGCGGTGATGCCTCCCGGCCCAGAACACAGCGGCCGGCGCCGGGAGGAAGACTGCCGGCGATCGACCCGCTGGCCGGGCCTGAGGCGCGAGATGCGCGCGGGCAGGTCCGCTTCCCCTGCATCACACCGGTCGGGTCCCCACGCGGCCGGAGTGCTTCCGGATGCCTGCGCCGCAGTGCGCGGACCCCGGTGGCGCGTCGCGAGCATCCTGCGTCCCCGTCGCCGGCGAAGGCAGCCCCCGGACTGCGCGCCGGCGATCACCAACGAACACAGACCCATCGAGGAAACCACATGCCAAACCGCCTTCCGCTGACGCGGGACGTCAAGGAGATCATCGACGCCGGGTCCATGACCGGCCGTCGCTGGGCCGTCGTCGCCCTGTGCTTCGTCATCGCCCTGCTCGACGGCTTCGATACCCAGTCGATCGCCTTCATCGGGCCGGCGATCGCGCAGGACTTCCAGATGAAGCCGGCGGACATGACCTGGGTCATCACCGCGAGCATCATCGGCATGGCCATCGGCGCCATCGGCCTCGGCAGCTTCGGCGACCGGTTCGGGCGTCGCAAGGCGATCATGATCGCGGTGGCGCTGTTCGGCGTCTTCTCGCTCGCCGGCGCCTATGCCACCTCGCCGACGCAGATCATCGTGCTGCGCTTCCTGATCGGCCTCGGCATGGGCGGGGCGACGCCCTCCGTGCTCGCCCTCGCCGGCGAGTACAGCACCGCCCCCAAGCGCGGCATCATGATCACCGCCGTGCTGCTCGGCCTGCCCGCCGGCGCCATGCTCGGCGGCCTCATCGCGGCGAGCTGGCTGCCGGTGCTCGGCTGGCGCGGCATCTTCCTCTTGGGCGGCGCGCTGCCCATCGCGCTGCTGGTGGTGATCCATTTCCTGCTGCCGGAATCGCCGGCCTTCCTCGTCTCCCGCAACAAGGCGGGCGATCAGGGCACCGCGCGGCGCCTGCTGCAGCAGATGACCGGCCAGACCATCCCGGCCGACGTGGAACTCGTCAGCCCCGCCAAGGTGGAGCACGGCGCCTCCATCGCCGGCCTGTTCGAGGCCCGCTACCGCTCCGTGACGCTGGCGATCTCGGCCATCTACCTGTTCAACTGGATCGCCTGGTTCCTGCTGCTGCAGTGGCTGCCGACCGCGCTCACCACGCTCGGCCTCGAGAAGGCGCAGGCGGCCTACGGCACCGTGACGGTCAATGCCGCCTTCATCGCCATGGCGCTTCCTTTGTCCTCGTTCCTGCCCAAGGTGGACCCGCGCAAGCTGCTGTCCTTCATGTTCCTGGTGGGCATCGCGGTGGCGATCGGCCTCGGCCTTGCCGGCGACCGCTGGCCGGTGGTGTTCACGCTGATCGCGCTGGCGGGCTTCGGCATCGGCGGCCAGCAGCTGGTGCTGAACTATCTCATCGCCAACGCCTATCCGACCCAGCTGCGCGCCACCGCCACCGGCTGGGGCATCGGCATCGGCCGCTCCGGCGCCATCGTCGGCTCGGCCATCGGTGGGCAGCTGCTGTCGGGGGCCGGACCGTCCGGCTACTTCATGACGCTGGCGATCCCGCTGGCGCTCGCGGCGCTGGCCACGCTCACGGTGCGCACCACCGCCCGCGAGGACGCCGCCGTCCCGGCCGCGACCCACTAGCACACCGGCGCCGCCGGACGGACCGGGCGCCTCTGCGGGCGCGCCCGGTCCCTTCACGAACATTGTCAGGCGAAGGGGAAACACGTGTCAGACCAGAGCGTCCGCTCTCGACGCTTCGAGGGCAAGAGCTTGATCGTCACCGGCGCGGCGCAGGGCGTGGGCAAGCAGGTTGCGCTGGATGCCGCCGCCGAGGGCGGCAGCGTGCTGGTGGTCGATCGCTCGCCCATCGTCGAGGAGGTGTCCGCCGCCATCGAGGCCGCGCACGGTCCCGGCCGCGCGGTGGCCATGGTGGAGGATCTGGAGACCTACGCCGGCAACGAACGCGTCATGCAGCGCGCCGATGCCGCCTTCGGCAAGATCGACGTGCTGGTGACCAACGTCGGCGGCGCCATCTGGATGCAGCCGTTCCAGGAGTTCGACGAGCGCCAGATCGCAGCCGAGATCAGCCGTTCCCTGTTCCCCACCCTGTGGGGCTGCCGCACCGTTCTGCCGTACATGCTGGCCCGCGGGCGCGGCGCCATCGTCAACGTCTCGTCCATCGCCACCAAGGGCATCAACCGCATCCCCTATTCGGCCGCCAAGGGCGGCGTGAACGCGCTGACCGCCTCGCTCTCCTTCGAGCTGTCGGGGACCGGCATCCGGGTGAATGCGGTGGCGCCCGGCGGCGTGACGGCCCCGCCCCGCCGCGTGCCGCGCGGCACCGATCCGATCTCGGCGCGGGACGAGGTCTGGCGGCAGGAGGTGGTCGAGCAGACCATCCGGGCCACCCATCTCGGACGCTACGGCGAGCTCAGCGAGATTTCCGCCCCCATCCTGTTCCTCGCCTCGGACGAGGCCGCCTACATCACCGGCACCGTCATTCCGGCCGGCGGCGGCGACCAGGGCTAGGGACGCCCTTGCAGGGCTAGGGACACCCTTGGGCGACGGTCCCGCCCGCCCTATTCCGCGAAGGACGGGCGGGTGGGCAGGTTGTGCTCCGCGCTGAACCAGGGCGGGTTCTCCGCGTACATCTCCTTGATCAGCTCCTTCACCAGATCGATGTAGGGCGAGTTGTCGCCCACCCGGTGATAGAGAATGACCGGAGACGTGGCCCGCTCGCCCTCCAGCAGGCGGTAATGCACGTCGCTGCGCATCTGCCGCGCCGACGAGGGGATGACGCACAGCCCGCTTTCCGCGGCGACGAGGCCGAGCGCGGTCTGGATCTCCCGCACCTCCTGCACCTCCGCCGGCCGCGCATCGTGACCGTGCAGCAGGTTCAGCACCTGGTCGGCATATCCCGGGCGCGGCTCCTTGGGATAGACGATCAGCTTCTGCCCCGTCAGGGCCGAGACGGGCAGGGGGCCGCGCTCCTGCGCCAGCGGCGTGCCCTTGGGGATCGCCACCACCAGCCGCTCCTCGCGCAGCACGATCCCCACCACGCCGGCATCGGTGTGATGCAGCCGGCCGAAGCCGACATCGATACGCCCCTCCTTCAGGGCCGGGATCTGCTGCACCGAAGCCATCTCCAGCACCTGGATCTCGATGTCCGGCGCGCGGTGGCGCAGCTTGCGCACCAGCGAGGGCAGGCCGCCATAGAGCGTGGAGGCGACGAAGCCGATGGACAGCACGCTGTTCTGGTTGAGCCCCACCCGCCGCGTCGCCGCGCGCATCTGCTCCACCCGGCCGAGCACCTGCATCGCCTGCTCGTAGAACAGGCGGCCGGCCTCGGTGAGGCGGACCGGGCGGCTGTTGCGGATCAGCAAGGCCACGCCCAGCTCGTCCTCCAGCGCCTGGATCTGCCGGCTCAGGGGCGGCTGGGCGATGTGCAGCATCTGGGCGGCGCGCGTGAAGTTGCGCTCGCGCGCAACCGCGACGAAGTAGCGAAGCTGGCGAAGGTCCATGCTGTTGCTCCGATCCGCGCGAAAAATTGACGCTATTCTTGGTATGTTGCGGCGCGGGAAGGTGCCGTTTCATTGCATTTTTTCGGCTATGATACCCTGAATGCATGATTACAAACACAAAAGGTTTTGGACGTAAACACCCGCTTCGACGCAAGGTGGCGCCATGAACGCGACCTTCCCCCATGCCATCCCGACGGCCTCGCCCCTGAACCCCGTGATCGAGCGGGTCGAGACGGCGCTGGTCGATCTGCCGACCATCCGGCCGCACAAGCTGTCGGTGGCCACCATGAACGGCCAGACGCTGATGCTGGTGCGGGTGCATTGCAGCGATGGCGTGGTGGGCATCGGCGAGGGCACCACCATCGGCGGCCTCGCCTATGGCGGCGAGAGCCCCGAGGGCATGAAGCTCGCGATCGATACCTATTTCGCGCCGCTCATGGTGGGGCAGGATGCCACCGCGGTGCGGGCGGTGATGCTGCGCATCGGCAAGATGGTGAAGGACAACCGTTTCGCCAAGAGCGCGGTGGAAACCGCCCTGCTGGACGCGCACGGCAAGCGGCTCGGCCAGCCGGTCAGCGAACTGCTCGGCGGCCGCCTGCGGGCCCGCCTGCCGGTGGCCTGGACGCTGGCCTCGGGCGACACCGCCAAGGACATCGCCGAGGCGGAGAAGATGCTGGAGCTGCGGCGCCACCGCATCTTCAAGCTGAAGATCGGCTCCCGCGCCCCGGCGGCGGACGTGGCCCATGTGGCGGCCATCAAGCGCGCGCTGGGCGACCGCGGCGCGGTGCGCGTCGACGTGAACATGGCCTGGAGCGAGACCGAGGCGGCCTACGGCATGGCCGCGCTCGCCGATGCCGGCTGCGAGCTGGTCGAGCAGCCGGTGGCCTCCGCCGCGGCGCTGGGGCGCCTCGTGCGGCGCTTCCCGGTAGCGCTCATGGCGGATGAATCCCTGCAGGGGCCCGAGAGCGCGTTCGAGATCGCCCGGGTCGCCGGCGCCGACGTGTTCGCCATCAAGATCGAGCAGAGCGGCGGCCTGTTCGGCGCCCAGCGCGTCGCGGCGATCGCCGACGCGGCCGGCATCGGGCTCTACGGCGGCACCATGCTGGAAGGCGCGGTGGGCACCATCGCCTCGGCCCAGCTGTTTTCCACCTTCGTCAACCTCCAGTGGGGCACCGAGCTGTTCGGCCCGCTGCTGCTGACCGAGGAAATCCTCGCCACCCCGCTGGACTACAGCGACTTCGAGCTGACCGTCCCGGCCGGGCCGGGCCTCGGCATCACGCTCGATGAGGACCGGGTGGCGTTCTTCACGCGGGATCGCCCCCGCAAGACCACCAGCGTCGCCGTCTAGCGACGGCGCCACGGGCTCAAGCAACAGCGCAAACGCGCAGCCTGCGACGATCCGGGCAGCCCGCCCGCCACCGATCGGAGCGCACCATCTCGAGGGAGGACCACGATGTCAGCGAGTGCCGAAAAAGAGAGGGACCTCGACGCCCTGCTCGCCACCGCGGTGCAGGACGACAAGGACGCCGGCATCTTCCGCTGCCGACGCGACATCTTCACCAATGAAGACCTGTTCGAGCTCGAGATGAAGCACATCTTCGAGAGCAACTGGGTCTATCTGGCGCATGAAAGCCAGATCCCGGAGAACAACGACTATTACACCACCTACATCGGCCGTCAGCCGGTGGTGGTGACCCGCGACAAGACCGGCGAGCTTCACGCCGTCATCAATGCCTGCGCGCATCGCGGCGCCACGCTGTGCCGGCGCAAGCACGGCAACAAGGGCAGCTTCACCTGCCCGTTCCACGGCTGGACCTTCTCCAACACCGGCAAGCTCCTGAAGGTGAAGGACGAGAAGACCACCCAGTATCCGCCCCAGTTCGCCAAGAATGGATCCCATGATCTCAAGCGTGTGCCGCGCTTCGAGAACTACCGCGGCTTCCTGTTCGGCAGCTTGAAGGCGGACGTGGCGCCGCTCCTGGACTATCTGGGCGAGACGAAGGTCATCATCGACCAGATCGTCGACCAGTCGCCGAACGGGCTCGAGGTCCTGCGCGGGAACTCGTCCTACATCTATGACGGCAACTGGAAGCTCCAGATGGAGAACGGGTGCGACGGCTACCACGTCAGCTCGGTGCACTGGAACTATGCGGCCACCATGGGGCGCCGCAAGGTGGAGGGGACCAAGGCGGTCGATGCCAACGGCTGGAGCCGCTCGGTCGCCGGCGTCTACGGCTTCGACAACGGCCACATCCTGCTGTGGACCAACACCATGAACCCGGAGGTGCGCCCCGTGTACGGCCACCGCGAGGAGATCGCGGCCCGCGTGGGTCCGGAGAAGGCGGACTTCATCGTCAACCAGACGCGCAATCTCTGCCTGTATCCCAACGTGTTCCTGATGGACCAGTTCAGCACGCAGATCCGCGTCGCGCGCCCCATCAGCGTGGACCAGACCGAGATCAGCATCTTCTGCTTCGCGCCCAAGGGCGAGAGCGCGGAAGACCGGGCCATCCGCATCCGCCAGTACGAGGATTTCTTCAACGTGTCCGGCATGGGCACGTCCGATGACCTCGAGGAGTTCCGCGCCTGCCAGCAGGGCTACGCCGGCATCTCCGCGCTGTGGAACGACCTCTCGCGCGGCGCGCCGCTGTGGATCGAGGGGCCCGACGACAATGCCCGCAGGATGGGCCTGCGCCCGCTGCTGTCCGGCGAGCGCAGCGAGGACGAGGGTCTGTTCGTCCGCCAGCACGAATACTGGGCCAAGGTGATGCGCGCTGCCGTCTCCTCCAACGCGAACGGAGACGTCGCATGAGCATTTCCCTGGAAGCCGCCCGCGCCTTTCTCTACCGCGAGGCGCGCCTGCTCGACGATCGCCAGTGGGACGAGTGGCTCACCTGCTATGCGCCGGACGTCACCTACTGGATGCCGGCGTGGGACGATGACGACAGGATCACGGAAGACCCGCAGTCGCAGATCTCGCTGATCTACTATCCCGATCGCGACGGTCTCGAGGATCGCGTCTTCCGCATCAAGACGGAGCGCTCGGGCGCCTCCACGCCAGAGCCGCGCACCAGCCACAACGTGACCAATGTGGAAGTGCTGGCGGAGCGCCCCGACGCGGTGGACCTCAGATACAATTTCCACACCCTGAGCCATCGCTACAAGGTCACCGACCAGTTCTTCGGCACCGTGTTCGCCACCCTGCGCGAAGCCGACGGGCAGATCCTCATCGCGAGCAAGAAGATCGTTCTGAAGAACGACTACATCCGCCAGGTCATCGATGTCTATCACGTCTGACAGGCATCGGTTCCGGGCCTAGGGAGAGTTCCATGTCCAGCCACACCATCGCGCTGAACTTCGAGGACGGCGTCACCCGCTTCATCGATTGCAAGGACGGCGAGAAGCTGCTCGATGCTGCGTTCCGCAACAAGATCAACCTGCCCATGGACTGTTCCGATGGGGTGTGCGGAACGTGCAAGTGCCGGGCCGAGAGCGGCGCATACGATCTCGGCAGCGACTACATCGACGACGCGCTGACCGCGGACGAGGCCGCCCAGGGTCTCGTGCTCACCTGCCAGATGGTGCCGTCGAGCGACTGCGTCATCAACGTTCCGGTGACCTCGCTCGCGTGCAAGACCGGCCAGCAGAAGTTCGCCGCGACGGTGGCGCAGGTGAGCTTGCACAACGATGCGGCGGTGGTGCTCGACCTCGACGTGGAGGGCGCCGCGCCGGCGTTCCTGCCCGGACAGTACGTCAACATCGACGTGCCCGGCAGCGGCCTCAACCGGTCCTATTCCTTCAGCTCGGCCCCCGGCGAAGGGCGGATCAGCTTCCTGATCAAGATGATCCCCGGCGGCCTGATGAGCGGGTGGCTGGCGCGCGCGAAGGCCGGCGACCGGCTCAGCCTGACCGGTCCGCTGGGCAGCTTCTACCTGCGCGAGACCCGCGCGCCGCTGCTGTTCCTCGCCGGTGGCACCGGCCTTGCGCCGTTCCTGTCCATGCTGGAGGTGCTGGCCCGCGCCGGCTCGCAGCAGAGGATCCATCTGGTCTATGGCGTGACGCGCGATCTCGACCTCGTGCTGGTGGAGGCGCTGGAGGCCTACACCGCGCGCCTGCCCGGCTTCGGCTTCACCACGGTGGTGGCGGACGCGGCATCCACTCACCCGCGCAAGGGTTGGGTGACGCAGTACATGCCGCAGGACATGCTGCGCGACGCGGCGCCCGACGTGTATCTGTGCGGGCCGCCGCCGATGGTCGATGCCGTGCGCCGGTATTTCGACGAGACGGGCATCACGCCCAACTGCTTCCACTACGAAAAATTCACGCCGAATGCGCCGCTGAAGGAGAGCGCATGACGGCGAATACGGTGGCCTGACGGAACGGGCCACCCCCAATCAATGTGCAAAAGCACCCGGGGAGGAACAGACATGCGAAACATCGACATTGCCGAGGCGATCGACAGCACGCCATTCGGACGGTTCCAATGGATGGTGGCGGCGCTGTGCGGCCTGCTGCTGGTTGTCGACGGCTACGACGTCTTCGTGGCCGGCACCGTCCTGCCGGCGCTGATGGTGGAATGGGGCCTGAGCAAGCCGCAGGCCGGCGCCCTCCAGGCGTGGGCGCTGTTCGGCATGATGTTCGGCGCCCTGGTGTTCGGCCCGCTCGCGGACAAGATCGGCCGCAAGAAGGGCATCGCCATCTGCTTCCTCCTGTTCACCACCTCCACCTTGCTGGCCGGCTTCGCCAATTCGCCGACCCAGTTCGGCATCTTCCGCTTCATCGCCGGCCTCGGCTGCGGCGGACTGATGCCCAATGCGGTCGCGCTGATGAACGAGTACGCGCCCAAGCGCCTGCGCAGCACCATGGTGGCCGTGATGTTCTCCGGCTATTCGGTGGGCGGCATGGTGGCGGCCGGCCTCGGCATCGGGCTCATTCCGCAGTTCGGCTGGAAGCCCATGTTCTTCATCGCCGCCGTGCCGCTGCTGCTGCTGCCGCTGGTGCTGTGGAAGCTGCCGGAATCCCTCGGCTTCCTCGTCCGCCAGGGCAAGCAGGAAGAGGCCAGGGCGATCTGGGCGAAGGTTGCGCCCGGGGCCCGGCTGGGGGCCGAGGACCGCCTCGTGTTCAATGAGGTGAAGAGCGCGTCGGCCTCGGTGCTCGAGCTGTTCCGCCATCAGCGCGCGGTCAGCACCGTCATGCTGTGGATGTCCTTCTTCTGCTGCCTGCTGCTGGTGTACCTGCTGTCGTCCTGGCTGCCGAAGGTGCTCCAGGAAGTCGGCTACGCCGAAAAGGCGAGCCTCCTCAGCCTGTTCTCGCTCAACTTCGGCGGCATGCTGGGGGCGATCCTGGGCGGGCGGCTGGGGGATCGCTTCGGGCTGCCGCGGGTGGTGGTCGCCTTCTTCACCACGGCCGCCGTCTCCATCGCGCTCATCGGCTTCGGCCTGCCGGCTCCGGTGCTGTTCGTGATGGTCTTCATCGCCGGCGCCACCACCATCGGCACGCAGATCCTGCTGTATGCCAGCGTGGCGCAGCTCTACAATCTGTCGGTGCGCTCCACCGGGCTCGGCTGGGCCTCGGGCGTCGGCCGCATCGGCGCCATCGTCGGGCCGACGCTGGGCGGCGTGCTGCTGGATCAGCACCTCTCGCTGCAGCAGAACTTCCTGATGTTCGCCATTCCCGCCGCGCTCTCCGCCATCGCCATGCTGGTGTTCGCGGTGAACAACGCACGCCGCACGGCCGCCGTGGCGGCGGTTGCCGCGGCCTGAAGGCCACGACCCCGCGGCGGCGCCGGATGGTCCGCCGCGGGTTTTTCCGGGATGGCCTGCCTCAGGCCGTCACCCCATCAAGAGGACATGGGCGAAATGCTCTTTCATGTGCGCATGGACGTAAACCTGCCGATGGATCTTCCGGCGGACGTCGCGAATGAGATCAAGGCCCGCGAGAAAGCCTACTCGCAGGATCTGCAGCGCAGCGGAAAATGGCGCCACATCTGGCGGATCGCGGGTGAATACGCGAACTACAGCATCTTCGACGTGAAGGACAACACCGAGCTGCACGACATTCTCGTCGGTCTTCCGCTGTTTCCCTACATGAAGATTTCGGTGACGCCGCTGTGCCGGCATCCCTCGTCGATCCGCGACGACGACACCTGATCTGCCCAACTGGCGTGAAGGGCGTGTTGAAGACCCCCGCCAAACCTAATCGAGTGGAGGATACAAGGATGAGCGTGAAGATTTTCGGTGGCAAGGATGTGCAGGACTTCCTGCGGGTTGTTGCCAATCTGGACGGAGCGGGCGGCAGCGAGCGGGCGAAGAAGATCGTGCATCGCATCATGTCCGACCTGTTCAAGACCATCGAAGATTTCGACATGACGCCGGACGAGGTGTGGGTCGGCATCAACTACCTCAACAAGCTCGGCTCCGAGAACGAGGCGGCGCTGCTGGCGGCCGGCCTCGGCCTCGAGCACTACATCGACATGCGGCTCGATGCCGAGGACGCGGCGCTGGGCATCACCGGCGGCACCCCGCGCACCATCGAGGGCCCGCTCTACGTGGCCGGCGCCCCTGAGCAGAAGAGCAGGGCGCGGCTCGACAAGAACCCCGATCCGGATGCCGGACCGCTGCGCATCCACGGCATCGTCACCGGTCCGGACGGAGCGCCGGTCGCCGACGCCCTGGTGGAGGTGTGGCACTCGGATTCGAAGGGCTTCTACTCGCACTTCGACCCCACCGGCCGGCAAAGCGAGTTCAACCTGCGCGGCGCCATCCGCACCGGCGCCGACGGCCGCTACGAGGTGCTCACCCGGATGCCCGCCTCCTACGGCTGCCCGCCCTCCGGCGCGACGCAGACGCTGCTGAACCAGCTCAACCGCCACGGCAACCGCCCGGCGCATGTGCACTTCTTCGTCACCACGGACGCGTTCCGCAAGCTGACGACGCAGTTCAACATCGAGGGTGACCCGCTGATCTGGGACGACTTCGCCTTCGCCACCCGCGAGGGGCTGATCCCGCACGTGGTGGAGCGCGCCGGTGGACAGGCCGTGGGCTTCGAGGAAGATGCCTACCGCGACATCGAGTTCAACATCGAGTTGACCCCGAAGGTCGCCGGCAAGGACAACCAGATCGTCGAGCGCGCCCGCGCCGCGGCCTGAGCCGTCCCGGATGGCGGCAGCGCGCGATCGCTGCCGCCAAGTGGTCTCAACGACGGGTGGTCGCCGCTCCGGCCGGAGCGCTGGCCGCCCGTCCGCCGTCTCGGCGGGTGGAGCGCGAGCATGACCGACGCTTTCCTTCAGCGGCCCACGCACCGGCTGCGCTACCGCATCGACGCCCTTCCGGGCGCGGCGGACGCGCCGTGGCTGCTCTTCTGCAATTCCCTCGGCACCGACCTCGGCATGTGGGAGCCACAGGCACGCGCGCTGGCGGGCCAGTTCCGCGTGCTGCGCGTCGATTGCCGCGGCCACGGTCGGTCCACCACCGCGCCGCCGCCCTATGCGCTGGCGGATCTCGGCGGTGACCTCCTGGCGCTGATGGACGCGCTCGGGATCGCGCGCGCGCATTTCTGCGGCCTGTCCATCGGCGGGCTGACCGGGCAGTGGCTGGGCATCCATGCCGGGGCGCGGTTCGACAGGATCGTCGTGTGCGCGACGGCGGCGCGGATCGGCACTTCCGAAAGCTGGCAGGCGCGCATCGATGCCGTCCGCGAGGGCGGGCTTGCCCCGCTCACCGCCGCAACCGCCGAGCGCTGGTTCACCCCTGCCTTTCGCGCCGCCCATCCTGCGCAGGTGGACGACATCCTCGCCACCTTCGCGCAGGTGGACCCGGAGGGGTATGCAGGCTGCTGCGCCGCGCTCGCGGGTGCGGACCTGCGCGCCGAGATCGGCCGCATCGACAATCCGGTGCTCGCCATCTCGGGCGACGACGATCCGGTCTGCCCGCCCGCCGACCTGCAGTTCATCGCCGATCACGTCGCGCGGGGCCGGCATGTCTCGCTGCCCGGCCGCCATATCGTCAACATCGAATCCGCGCAGGCGTTCAATGCGGAACTGCTCGACTTCCTGGCCGGCTGAGCCGCCCGCGGCGCCGGCCTCGACGGATGGACCGGACGAGATCGTCCGCGTGCTGCCCCACCGTGCCCGCGACCTGGAGCGCATCGGCGAGCTCGCCGCCGGCGGGGCGCCGGTGGTCACCGTCGTCGGCAAGTACAACCACGGCAAGAGCCGGCTGCTCAACGAGCTGATACGGCGCGATGCCTTCGCCGTGGCCGACCGGCGGGAGACGGTGGCGCTCGCCGAATGCGCGCACGCGGGCGCGCGCTGGCTCGACGCGCCGGGGCTCGACGCCGACGTGGGCGGGGAGGACGACCGCCACGCGCTCCGGGCGGTGTGGCTGAAGTCCGACGTCCGGCTGTTCGTGCATGCGGCGCGGGAGGGCGAGCTCGATGCGGCGGAACGCGCGCTGCTCGGGGAGCTGCAGGCCGATGGCCGGCGCACCGGCCGCCAGACGCTCGTGGTGCTGACGCAGGCGGACCAGATGGCCGACGAGCAGGCCCTGCGACGTGTGGCGGAGGCCCTTTGCGTCCAGGCTGACGGCGCGGCGCTGCATGTGGTCTCCGCAAGCCGCCACCGGCAGGGGATCGAGGGCGCCAAGGCGCTGCTGGTTGCGCGTAGCGGCATTCCCGGTCTCGAGGCAGCTCTCGCCGAAGCGCTGGCGCGGGTGCCGGGGGCGCGGGCCCATGAGGGCGCGCTGCTGCTGGGCGAGATCCGCGACGAGCTCGACGCGCTCCATGGCGCACGCACGCAGGCGCTGGCCGCCCTGCGGCAGGAGGAGGCGAGCCAGCGGAATGCGTTCGACCAGGGGCTCGATGCGCTGCTGTGCGCCATCGGCCACGAGATGGAGGCGGTGGTGGACGTGGCCGGCCCCGACCTCGCGCTGGTGGCCGACACGGGGCGGGATCGCTATGCCGTCACAGCCGCGAAGCTCGAACGCGCCCGCGTCCAGGTGGCCTATTCGCGCGCCTGCATCCGCATCGACGCCTTTCTGGCGGGGCAGGGGGTCGTGGGCCTGCCGCGGGAGCAGGAGACCGCCGCCGGCAGCCTGAACACGGTCATGGTGGCGGTCATGGGCGTATCGGTGAAGTTCCGCGCGGACCTGCGGCGCATGTTCTGCGAGGCAGGCGGCCGGGCCCGCCTGCACGCCGCGTTCGCCCGTTATTTCGAGCTGTCGAAGCGCCGGACTGAGCTGCGGCAGCGGATCGCCGATGCCGCATCGGCTCTGGAGGCGGCCGGGCGTGCCCGCGCCGGCGTCGATCAGCTGGAAGGTGCCCCATGAAGCCTGCGGCCATGTCCGCATCGCCCCACGTCCCGGCCGCCCCTGAGATGCCGGGCGAGGAGCAGCGCTTCCTGGCCGAGATCGACGCCGCGGCGCCGGGGCGGGACGACCTGCGGGCCGTGCTTTCCCGGCTCGAGGACTGGCTTGCGAGCCTGCGCGACGGCCTTGCCGGCGCGGTCCTTGCCCCGGCGGGACTGTGCGAGGACGGCGCGCTCGCCCGGCAGGTCGCGGCCGTCACCGCGGCGCTCGGGGCCTGCGTGGCGGCCTGGCCGCAGCACAGGGAGGCGCTCGGGCCGGCGCTGGCGCTGGCGCGGCAGCTGGATGGGGTGGCGATCCTGCTGGTGTTCGGCAAGTTCAACGCCGGCAAGAGCTCGCTGTGCAACCTGATAGCCGACCGCTTCGCCGCGCGGGGCCGGACGGTGGGCTTCTTTCATGTGGAGGCGGGGCAGCTGGCGGAGGGCTCAGGGCGCTTCGCCGAGGGCGCCACCGAGACCACCGCGCGGCTTCAGGGGGTGCGGCTCGGCGACCGGCTGGTGCTGCTCGATACGCCCGGCCTGCATTCGGCGACGGCCGGGAATGCCGCGCTCACCCGCCGCTTCGCCGACAGCGCCGACGGCGTGCTGTGGCTGACCAGCTCCGCCGCGCCGGGGCAGGTGCAGGAGCTGGACGAGCTGGCGCAGGAGCTGCGCCGCGCCAAGCCGCTGCTGCCGGTTCTGACCCGAAGCGACCTCTTCGAGGAGGACGAGATCGACGGCGCGCTGGTCAGGCGCCTGCGCAACAAGACGGCGGCGAACCGCGCCCTGCAGGAGGCGGATGTGGCCGCTCGCGCGCGGGACAAGCTCGCCGCGATGGGGGTGGATCCCGCGCAGCTGAGGTCCCCGGTTTCGGTCTCCGCCCACATGGCGCGGGCGCCCGCGCCGGATGCCATCGCCGAGGCCGGGCTGGAGCGGCTCTATGCGGCGCTGCGGGCGCTGGTGGCGCCGGCGCTCGCTTATGGCCGCCGCAAGCCCGCCGAGGTGCTGCTGCGTCATCTGGACGAGACCGTGCTGGGCGACCTGCGGCTCCAGGTGGGGCCGGTGCTGGCGCAGCTCGCGCGGATGCTGGACGACGCGCTGGCGCAGATCGGCGACCGGCACGAGCAGGTGCAGGACGACGTGTGGCGCGACGCCATTCCGCTGCTGCCGGAGCTGCTGGAGGCCCACGCCGGCGCCCGCGACGTTGGGGGCGTTTGCCGCGCGCTGGCGCAGGCCGTCGACGCCGCGTTCGCGCGGGCGGTCGCCGCGCATCTGCCGGATCATCGCCCCGAGCCCTGCGGCCGCACAGGCGAGGCGGAGGGTGACGGGTTCGCGGACTTCGCATCCGGCGGCATCGGGTTCGAGGAGCTGGCGGTGGAGGTGGACGGTGTGCGACGGCCGGTCGGCATCGACTACGGCCGCCTGCATGCCGCGCTGGAGCGGCAGGTGCGCGCCCACGTGGTGGGTCTCGCCGATGCCTCCCGCGCCACCTGTGCCGCCAGCCTGCGCCGCCTCCTGGCGTCCGTCGCGCAGATCGGGGCCGTGCTGGACGCCCATGAGGCGTCCCTGCGCGACATCCGCACCGCGCTCAGGGCGGGCGGGGAAACAATCACCGGCTGAGAAGCCCCGCACCCCTTTCAGTCCATCAGGCGCGAGATCTCGCCGGCAACGTCCGCCGCGGTCTGGCGGAGGCGTTTCAGCGTCTGCGCGGTTTCCCGCGCGCCTGTCTCTCCAAGGAAGAACATGTGGTTGCCCGGCAGCGTCGCGCTCAGGCGCGGGGAAGGCCCACGCCGCGCAACAGAGCGGCCAGGGTGCCCTGCTTGTGGACGCCCGTCTTCGCGAAGACGGCCTTCAGATGCGCACGCACCGTCTCGACCGACAGGCCAAGGCGTGCGGCGATCTCGGCGGGGCTGCTCCCGGCGCCGATCCCGGCCGCGACCTTGGCCTCTGCAGGCGTGAGGTCGAACAGTCCCTGGATGAGGTTGACGCTCAAGTCGCCCTTTCTGGACACCGGCATCAGCACCAGCATGCTGGCCATCCGGGCGAACAAGTCCTGCGCCCCCCCTCTGAAGGGGATGAGATGCGCGACCATGGCATCCATGGCGTTCGGTGCCGGCAGCGGGATCGACTGAACCAGCCGCGCACTGCTCGTCGAAGCATGCATGGCGAGAATGCCCTGCGTAAGCAGGCGGTCCGCATTGGCATCCGCAAAATGGATGCGATCCCGCCGATCAAGCAGGACGCCGCCGAGAAGGGGTTCACACAGCGCATTGCACGCCATCACCCGGCCGCTGCCGCTGAGTGTTGCCGCCGGCAGCCCCAACGCGGCCATTGCGTTCGCCGCCGTCACGGCCTGGGCGAGGCCGAGGCGGGCGCTGATCATGGCCGATCGCGCGAGGTGCGGGCGGACCCGGTCCAGCGCCTCGACGAAGCGCCGTTCCACGGGGCCGCGCTCGCGCCGTCGCTCGAAGGTGACGGAGACGACGTCCCCGGTGAACAGGGGAATGTGCGTGCCCACCGCCCACCCGACCCCATGCTTGTGGAGGAAGTCCCGGTAGAAGGGATCGTTCTCGATCTCCTCGCGGGTGCAGACGTCGAGATCGGTGAGAAAGCCGTTGTGGTTGAGCTTCGCGGCGCGGATGGCGCGGGTGCTGGCGCCGATCCATCCATCAGTGACGAAGATGTGCATGGTCTGTGTCAACGAGGCCGACGAGACCCAGGCCGCCGATGCGTTGTTGACGGCAAACAGGCATCCGCCAAGCGCGTCTACCTGTGTGCTCAGCGCGTCGAGCAGAGCGGGCCATTTCTCCGGTACGAACGAGGCCTCGTACATGAGGTCAATCGCGGATTCGGGCATCGGATGGCTTGCGTCTCCAGCTTGCGTCTCCAGGAAGCAAGGCGGGTTCCTCGCACAGCCAAGGCGAGAAGCAGCGCCGCCTGCACCCTACTTTGAATTCCATTCCATAGCTAGACAGACCTGCCCCAGGGACAGAAGCAGGTCGCGGCCAAGTGCCGTCGCGGCCATGTGCTGCCGAAGAGCCTATGCTCATGATTGATGATTCAGAATATTCAAATGTACAGATAGTATGTGAATGCATATATGATCGATATTTAACGCGGAAGAAGGCGCGTTTGGCATGGCGAATTGAGTGCGATTCTGGCATAGTTGCTTAGAACAACTCAAGTCAATCGTCGGCTGACGCAGATGGTGCATTGATGTGGCGGTGCGGGATCTTGAGCGCTGGAATGATTTCGTCGAAGGACTTCAAGCGGTCCTCCCAGACCTGCGGGTCGGCATGGAGGGGCTTGAGGACGATCTGCCTCTCCCCCTCGCCTTGGCGGTGCGGGGCTACAGCGGCCGCGCGCTTCTTGACCATGTGAACCGCTATTGCGCCGTCAGCCCATGGGTCGAGGGCTGGAAGGACGTGCCGACGCTCGTGCCCTGCCCGTCCGACGCCGCCGTCCCGATCCGCGAGCTGGAGAAGACCGAGTTCTACAACGACGGGCCGCGGGAAGACGCATTGTTCACACCCGACGCCCGCGGCACCCTCCGGCTGCGCGCCGAGGCGCATCACCGCGCATTCGCCAGGGCGGTCGAGACGCTGTGCCGCATCGGCACCGGCAAGGGGGCGGGATCTGGTGTCCAGAGATGGTTCCACGCACTGGATGCTGTCGCTTCTACCGGTGGCGCAGAACGTCTCGGAGGCGGTATTGGACTAGCGCTTTGTCCGGCTCATCGCCCTCGGAGTGCTCCGCCGCGCAGAGGTGATCTTCGCGCCCTCCCCGCCGCGTGGGGGCCTAACCATGCCGCAGTCCCTGGGCCCGGCCGAAAGACGCTTCGTCGAAGCGCTTTGCGTCGGCGGCACGCTTGCGCAGATCCCCGCGCGGCTGGGAATCGCCTATGAAACCGCGCGTGCGCACCTGAAAAAGATCCACGGTAAGACGGGCACGCGCAGTCAACGCAAGCTGCTGGCGCTGCTTATCAAAGCATGAGCCGCGAGCGCCCGGAGCGCTTCGCCCGGGATTCCCTACCCGCTCGGTCCTAACCCATTTGGGTCATGTCCTCAATTATACTCGGAACTAGCCTAGGGCGCTGGCGATACATTGTCGGGCGCGTTCACAATCGCAGATCGTGTCTGGCGGGCGGGGTGGGGGATGTGCCATGGCCTTCGGCGATTTTAGCGGTTTGTTCGGTCGATCGAAAAAGCCCGCGTTCGGTGCGCTGGATGTCTCGAAGACCGTCCAGGAAAATTCGGTCAATGCCGTACCGGCTCAGCTTGACGGCAACGTCACGCTGACCAACGCCGACGGGACGGGATTTGCGGGCGGAAAGCTGAACGTTTCCATAGCGGGCGCCACGTCCTCCGACACGCTGGGGATCGCCCAGACGGGCGGTATCACGGTCCAGGGCTCGGCGGTCTACTATGAGGGAAGCCAGATCGGCACCCTGTCGTCGTCGGGGCAGGCTGGAGCGCCGCTGACAATCACGTTCGGCTCCGGTCCGGTGAGCGACGAGGCCGCAACCGCGCTGGCGCGCGCCGTGACCTACTCCTCCTCGTCCAACACCCCGCCCGCTCAGGCGCGTGCCGTCACGTTCCAGGCGACGGACGCCGAAAACACCGTCGGCACCGCGAGACTGAAGCTCAAGGTGGCCGCCGAAGGGGACGCGCCCGTCGTCACCGGCCTCGCGGAGCACGTCTCCCACACGCTGGCCGATGCCGCTGTGCCGCAGATCGTGGACGGCGACCTGTCGGTCGCCAACCCCGACGGCACGGGCTTCAAGGGCGGGGTGCTGAACGTGCATCTCGACGGCGCCACCAGCGGCGACGACATCACCCTTGCCAGCGGAACCTACCGTATCGTCGGCACCAGGCTTTATTCCGGCAACACGGTGGTCGGTACGGTCACCTCGGATGGGCAGGACGGACGGGATCTGACCATCCAGTTCAAGCCCAACGCCAACGTTACCGACGCCAATATGACGGCGCTTATGCGCCAGGTGTCGCACAGCACCAGCGACGCCGCGCCGCCGGAGGCCGAGCGCGCCCTAAGCTTCACCTTACAAGACCGCGAGGGCGACGTCACGACGAAGCAGGTCGGCCTCGTCATCGATTATCCCAACCGCGCCCCGGTGGCGGTCGCCGACACCAAGGTGGCCACCGAGGACACCGCGCTCACCTTCGCCGCCTCCACGCTGGTCGCCAACGACACCGACGTGGACGGCGATGCCCTCACCGTCACGGCGGTCGGCGGGGCGAGCCACGGCACGGTGGCGCTGGCGAACGCACAGGTCACCTTCACCCCCGACGCCAACTACAACGGCCCGGCGTCCTTCACCTACACCGTCTCCGACGGCAACGGCGGCACGAGCACGGCCACCGTCAACATCGACGTCACGCCGGTGAACGATGCGCCGGTGATCGTTGCGCCCGCCACAGCGAGCTTCAGGGAGAACGGGACGGGGGATTTCCTAAACCCCACGGCGAGCGATGCCGACGGGGACGCGATCACCTGGAGCTTGTCCGGCGCCGACGCCGCCCTGTTCTCGATCGGCGCTGACGGCGCCCTGAGCTTCAAGACCGCTCCCGACTTCGAAGCTCCGGCCGACGCGGGCGCGGACAACGTCTACAACGTCGTCATTGCGGCCAGCGACGGCACGGCCACGACCAGCCATGCCGTGGCCGTCACCGTGACCGACGTGATGGAGAACGCTGCCCCTGTCTTCCTCGCCGAGGGCGCGCAGAGCGTGGAGCGCATCTCCGTCTCGGCCGATGGCACGCAGGGGGACGGTGCCAGCGTCGGCAGGGTGTCGTTCTCGGCGGACGGCGGCAAGGTGCTGTTCCAATCCTCCGCCAGCAACCTCGTGGCCGGCGATGCCAACGGCAGCTACGATTATTTCGTGAAGGACGTTGCCACCGGGAAGATGACGATGGTCAATGCCGCGGCAGACGGCACGCCGGGAAACTTTCCCTCCGTCGACAACGTGTCGTTCTCGCCGGACGGCGGCAAGGTGCTGTTCCGGTCCAGTGCCAGCAACCTCGTGGCCGGCGACACCAACGGCAACTACGACTATTTCGTGAAGGATCTCGTCACCGGAGAGGTGACGCTGGTCAACGCCGCCGCAGACGGCACGCAGGGCGATAGTGTCTACATCGACAACGTGTCGTTCTCGCCGGACGGGAGCGCGGTGGTGTTCCAATCCTACGCCGGCAACCTCGTGGCCGGCGACACCAACGGCTCCTACGACGTGTTCGTCAAGGACCTCGCCACCGGGGAGGTGACGCAGGTCTCCACCCGTGCCGACGGCATACAGGGGACCGGTGGGAGCGAAAGCGCGACCTTCTCGCCGGATGGCAGCAAGATATTGTTCTCGTCCAATGCCAGCAACCTCGTGGCTGGCGACACCAACGGCATGACCGACGTGTTCGTGAAGGACCTCGCCACCGGGGAGGTGACGCTGGTCTCCACCAGTGCCGACGGCATACAGGGGAGCGATGCGAGCGGAATCGCGACCTTCTCGCCAGACGGCAGCAAGATATTGTTCTTGTCCAATGCCAGCAACCTCGTGCCCGGCGACACCAACGACGACTACGACTATTTTGTGAAGGACCTCGCCACCGGGGAGGTGACGATGGTCAATGCCGCCGCAGATGGCACGCAGGGGGACCTCTTCTACGTCGACGCCGTGTCGTTCTCGCCGGACGGCAGCAAGGTGCTGTTCCGGTCCTACGCCAGCAACCTCGTGGCCGGCGACACCAACGGTGGCAATGCCGACTATTTCGTGAAGGACCTCGCCACCGGGGAGGTGACGATGGTCAATGCCGCCGCAGACGGCACGCAGGGCGATAGTCTCTACATCGACAACGTGTCGTTCTCGCCGGACGGCGGCAAGGTGCTGTTCCGGTCCAATGCCAGCAACCTCGTGGCCGGCGACACCAACGGCAACTACGACTATTTCGTGAAGGACCTCGCCACCGGAGAGGTGACGCTGGTCAATGCTGCCGCAGACGGCACGCAGGGGAACGGTGACAGCTCTGAGGCGACCTTCTCCCCGGACAGCGGCAAGATATTGTTCTGGTCCAATGCCAGCAACCTCGTGGCCGGCGACACCAACGGCGCGACCGACGTGTTCGTGAAGGACCTCGCCACGGGGGAGGTGACGCGGGTCTCCACCAATGCCGCCGGCACGCAGGCAGATGGCTCCAGCTACTACAACGCGGTCTTCTCGCCCGACGGCACGCAGGTCGTGTTCCACTCCGCAGCCGACAACCTCGTGGCCGGCGACACCAACAGCACCTGGGATGTCTTCATCAAGACCCTCGACGCCCACTCGAAGACCGTCGCCACCGTCACCGACGACCCGGCGGCAACCGTGCTTTCGGACACCGGCGCCATCTATTTCGAGGATGCCGACACCGGCGATGCGCACACCGTCTCCGTGGCGGCTGCGCCCGGTGCCCTCGGCACGCTCACGGCGCATGTGGTGCCGGTGGCGGACGGCCCGGACAAGGTGGTCTGGACCTATGAGGTGGACCGGGATCTCACCGCTTCCCTCAGTGCCGATGACACCCGTCAGGACACCTTCACCCTCACCCTCGACGACGGCCATGGCGGGACGGCCACCCAGGATGTGGTGGTGAACGTGAATGGCTCCAACCATGCGCCGGTCGCCGGCGACGATGCGGTGACGCTCGCCGAGGACACCGAGCTGGTATTCCAGTCGTCGATCGGCGGTGACGGCGGCGCCGGCGCCGGGGGCGGCGACGGTGGTGGTGTGCGCATGGCTGCGCCCACTGCGATCTCCCTGCGCACCTTCTCCACGCTTCTTGCCAACGACACCGACGCGGACGGCGACAACCTCACCATCACCGGCGTCGGCGATGCGGTGAACGGCGACGTCTATCTCGACGACCAGGGCCGCATCCACTTCCTTCCCGACGATGACTATAACGGCCCGGCCTCCTTCACCTACACCGTCTCCGACGGCAGCGGCGGCACCGACACTGCGACCGTCAACATCGACGTCACGCCGGTGAACGACGCGCCGGTGGCGGTGGATGATGTTCGGTACTGGAGCTACTCCACCCCCAGCCCAGCGAGCTACGTCTCCACCTTTGGCGCGGCCGGTCTCGTCGCCAATGACCTTGATGTGGACTATCATACCGGTGGGCTGTTCGTGACTGAGGTCGGCGACGCTCAGGGCGGCACGGTATCCTTGGCGGGCGATGTCATTACATTCACAGCCCCGTTCGGCAGCATCAACGGAAGCTTCACCTATACTGTTTCTGACGGCCATGGTGGCATCGATGTCGGCCACGTCATCGTAATGTCGGACGGCATGGCCATCCCCGCCTGAAGCCCGGCCTCCGACCACGCGAACATCGTTGTCAGACCGTGAAAATCCCGCCGGCCCGCGCTGGCACATCGTGAGAGCCGTCCGGTGAACGCCAAGTCCCCCTTTCGCGGCCTCTCCCCGCTGCTCGCCGGCATCGGCATCTTCACCGTCGCGGTGAATATGCTGATGCTGGCGGGGGCGCTCTACATGCTCCAGGTCTATGACCGGGTGCTGCCCTCGCGCTCGGTGCCGACGCTGGTGGCGCTCACCGGACTCGTGGTGGTCGCGTTTGCGGTCCAGGGCCTGCTGGATGCCACCCGCGGGCGGCTGCTGGCGCGGCTCGCGGCGACCATCGAGGAGCGGCTCGCGCCGCAATTGTTCGCCGACGGCATCCACCGCACGGCGCGGCTCGGGTCGCCGGCGGAATTCACCCTCGCCCTGCGCGACCTCGACCAGGTTCGCGGCTTCCTGTCCGGCGCGGGTCCGACAGTGCTGTTCGATGCGCCCTTCGTGCCGCTGTTCGTCACCCTGTGCTTCCTGCTGCACCCCTGGCTCGGCCTCACCGCGCTTGCCGGCGCCGTCGTCATCATCGCCCTCGCCCTGGCGGGCGAGGCGCGCTCAAAGGCCCGGGTGAAGGCAGCCGTGGAACTGGCGGCAAGGCGCACGGCCTTTCTCGAGGCCTCTCGCCGCGCCTGCGAGGTCGCGCGGGCGCTCGGCATGGTCGCCAATCTGTCCGGCCGCTTCGCGCGGCTGGATGCGGAGAGCCGCAAGGGACAGGAGCAACTGGCGGTCTCCTCCATCAATCTTGCTGCCCTCTCGCGTGCGTTCCGCACCCTGCTCCAATCCCTCCTGCTCGGCATCGGCGCGCTGCTCGTCATACGGGGCGACGCCACAGGCGGCGTGATGATCGCGGCGTCCATCCTCATGGGCCGGGCGCTGGCGCCGGTGGAACTCGCCGCGGCGCACTGGAAGGGCTTTCTCGCGGCGCGCGAGAGCTGGCGGCGGCTCTCATCCCGGCTCGCCCTGCTCCGCCTGAGCGAGCCGGGCGCACGCACGCAGCTGCCGCCTCCGGCCGAGCGGCTGGACATCGAGGCCGTGTCGGTGATGTCTCCCCTCGGAAAGCGCCCGCTGCTCCAGGGGATCGCCTTCTGCCTTGCCGCTGGCGACGCGCTCGTTCTCGTCGGCCAGTCGGGGGCGGGCAAGACCTCCTTCCTCAAGGTCCTGTCGGGCCTCTGGCCGCCCGCGGCGGGAGCCGTACGGCTCGATGGCGCGCGGCTCGACCAATGGGAGCCGGACCGGCTGGGCCGCTCCATCGGCTATGTTCCCCAGGACGTAGCGCTACTCGACGGCACGGTTGCCGAGAATATCGCGCGGTTCGATGCATGCCCGGATGGCGATGCCGTGATCGCCGCCGCGCGGGAAGCCGGCGTCCACGACATGGTGCTGCGCCTGCCTTCGGGTTACGATACACACATCGGCGAGGGTGGGATCACCCTCTCCGCCGGCCAGCGCCAGCGCATCGCGCTTGCGCGCGCGCTCTACGGCAATCCTTTCTTCGTCATCCTCGATGAGCCCAATGCTCACCTCGACGCCGAAGGCGAGGCCGCGCTGCAACACGCGATCGAGCGGGTTCGCGCACGCGGCGGCATCGCGGTGGTGGCCGCGCACCGGGCCAGCATGATGCGGGCGGCGAGCCACGTGGCTGTGCTGCGGGAGGGTCGGCTTGCCGCCTTCGGCCCGCGCGACAAGGTGCTTGGGCGGGTCGCCCCTGGTCCCGGCCCGGTCGCGGCACCATCCCTCGTGCCGCTGGCGGGAGGTAAGCCATGAGCCCGCCCGCCGCCGGGGAGAGCCGCGCACCCGCCAGCGCGCTCGCCCGTGCCCACCGCGACCTTCGGCTCGGCGGGGCCGTGGCGGCCCTCTTCATCCTCGGCGGGGGCGCCTGGGCAGCCCTTACCCCGCTCTCGGGAGCCGTGCTGGCCAGTGGCAGCCTCACCTTGAAAGGCAGCGTCAAGAGCATCGAGCCGCCCATGGGCGGCACCATCAAGGAAATCGCCGTCGCCGAGGGGCATACCGTCGGGGCGGGCGACCTGCTGTTGCGCTTCGACGACACGCTCGCGCGCGCCAGCCTGGCCATCGTCGCGCAACAGATCGACGAGTTGGAAGCCCGAGCCGCGCGTCTCAGGGTGGAGGCGGGCCTTGCTGATGCCATCGAGCCGGCCGGGACCATCATCGAACGGCGCCGGGTGGAACAGGCGCTGGAACTCATCTGGACCGGCGAAGAACGCCTGCTTGCCGCCCGAAAGGAGATGCGCGCGGGGCAGCGAGCCCAGCTCTCCGAGCAGATCGACCAGCTCCGCCAGCAGATCCAGGGGCTGGAGCTTCAAGCCGCGGCCAAGGAGACGGAGATTGTCCTCGTCCATATCGAGCTCGGCTCATTGGAAGACCTGGTCGCCAAGAAGCTGGTTTCCCTGAGCCGGGCCACCGCCGTGCGCCGGGAGGCGGCGCGCATCGAGGGTGAGCTCGGCCAACTGCGGGCCTCCATCGCGTCTGCCCGCGGACGCATCGCGGAGATCGGACTTCAGATTCTCTCCATCGATCAGCAGACGCGCAGCGACGCCACGCAGGAGCAGGGCGAGATAGAAGGAAAGCTGTCCGAGCTGCGCGAGCGGCGCGTCGCCGCCCTCGACCAGCTCTCCCGCCTCGACGTGCGGACGCCGAGCGGCGGCATTGTGCATGAACTGACCGTCCACACCCTGGGGAGCTATGTGGCGGCCGGCGACAAGGTGATGAAGATCGTGCCGCGCGACGATGTGTTCGTGGTCAGCGCACATGTTGACCCGATCGACATCGATCAGGTCCATCCCGGACAGGCGGCCAGGTTGCGATTCAGCGCCTTCCAGCAGGAAACGACGCCGGAAATCGACGGCATCGTCTCACGCATCTCGGCGGATACCATCACGGACAAGAGATCGGGGGCGAACTTCTACCAGGTGGAGATCGTGCCGGACGCCGCAAGCCTGATGGCGCTTTCCAATCTGGAGCTCGTGGCCGGGATGCCGGTCGAAGCTCATCTTGCCACGCAAGAGCGCACGCCCCTGTCCTACCTCCTGAAACCGATCGGTGACCAGTTGCGCAGGAGCTTCAGGGCGGGGTGAAGGGTGATGCCGGGGAACGGCCGGGTCGCAACGTATCCCCCTCCGGGTGAAGCAACCCGTCTCTGCTTGACCGAAGCGGTTCCGACCACCTCCGAAATTTTCACGGAGGTGGTCTTGATCTATAGCGCGATGCTCGTCGCGACATTCGCACTGCTGGCGGAGGGTGAGGAGGGTTTTGAAGCGCTCCCCATTTCTAGGCCATCCGGAGCTGGAAAATTCCGGGGTTAGGGCTCATGCCGGCAGGGACGCCGGCATGAGCCGTTCATGAGCGCGATCAGCGGCTTATTGCCGATCGCGCCGTGCGGCCGAACCTCATTGTAGTCTCTACGCCAAGCCTCCATTTTCGCCCGCGCGTCATCAAGGCTCATGAACCCGTGCGTATTCAGGCATTCCGCCCGGAACTTGCCCTCGAAGGAACTGATGAAGCCGTTGTCCGTCGGCTTGCCGGGCTGGGACGACACGCAGCGATACGGGGTGGGAAAAATAATCATTGTCAGTCAACGAGTTCGTGCGATTTCAGGCACGGCGCGGGATGGTCTGAAACCACCCTAGTTCACTCCCACTCGATGGTGCCCGGCGGCTTCGACGTCACGTCGTAGACCACGCGGTTGACGCCCTTCACCTCGTTGATGATGCGGGTGGCGGTGCGGCCGAGGAAGGCCATGTCGAAGGGGTAGAAGTCGGCGGTCATGCCGTCCACGGAGGTGACGGCGCGCAGGGCGAGCACGTGGTCGTAGGTGCGGCCGTCGCCCATCACACCCACGGTGCGCACGGGCAGGAGCACGGCGAAGGCCTGCCAGATCACGTCGTAGAGGCCGGCGTAGCGGATCTCCTCCAGATAGATGGCGTCGGCCTTGCGGAGGATGTCCAGCTTCTCCCGCGTCACCGCGCCGGGGCAGCGGATGGCGAGGCCCGGGCCGGGGAAGGGGTGGCGGCCGACGAAGCTCTCCGGCAGGCCGAGCTCGCGGCCGAGCGCGCGCACCTCGTCCTTGAACAGGTCGCGCAGGGGCTCCACCAGCTGCATGTTCATGCGCTCGGGCAGGCCGCCGACATTGTGGTGGCTCTTGATGGTCACCGAGGGGCCGCCGGCGAAGGAGACGCTCTCGATCACGTCCGGGTAGAGCGTGCCCTGGGCGAGGAAATCGGCGCCGCCCACCTTCTTGGCCTCGGCCTCGAACACGTCGATGAACAGCCGGCCGATGGTCTTGCGCTTCACTTCCGGGTCCTCGACGCCGTCCAGCTCCTTCAGGAACAGGTCGGCGGCGTCCACGTGGACGAGCGGAATATTGTAGTGGCCGCGGAAGAGGGAGACCACCTCGTCCGCCTCGGCCTGGCGCATCAGGCCGTGGTCGACGAACACGCAGGTGAGCTGGTCGCCGATGGCCTCGTGGATCAGCACGGCGGCCACCGAGGAATCCACCCCGCCGGACAGGCCGCAGATCACCCGGCCGGTGCCCACCTGCTCGCGGATGCGGGCGATGGCGCGCTCGCGGAAGGCGCCCATGGTCCAGGCACCCTCGAGGCGGGCCACCTTGCGCACGAAATTGGAGAGCAGGCGCGCGCCGTCCGGCGTGTGCACCACCTCGGGGTGGAACTGCACGCCGTAATAATTGCGCGCGGTATCGGCGATGGCGGCGAACGGGGCGTTGTCGGAGACGGCCACCACCTCGAAGCCCTCTGGCAGGCGGGTGACACGGTCGCCGTGGCTCATCCACACGGTGTGCCGCTCGCCCTCGCGCCACACGCCCTCGAACAGGGGCACCTGCTTGGTCACGGTGAGTTCCGCGCGGCCGAACTCGCGATGGTGGCCGGCTTCCACCGCCCCGCCCAGCTGGGCGGCCATGCACTGCTCGCCATAACAGATGCCGAGCACGGGCACGCCCGCTTCGAACACCGCGTCCGGCGCCTTGGGGCTCTCGCCCTCGATCACCGAGGCCGGGCCGCCGGAAAGGATGATGGCGCGGGGCTTCAGCCGCGCGATGGCCTCGCCCGCCTTCTGGAACGGCACCACCTCGGAATACACCCCCTCCTCGCGCACGCGGCGGGCGATGAGCTGGGTCACCTGGCTGCCGAAGTCGATGATGAGGACGGTTTCCTGGGCGGCGGGAGCGGCTGCGGACATGGCGGACCTTGCGCGAGAGGGCGATTTTGCCCCCTCCTTTATCCGCAAAGCCACGATTCCAAAAGCCGGCCGCTGCGCAGGCCCGCCTTGCAGCGGGCGCGGCGGGGGTCAGATGCGGGTCCAGAACGGCTCGCAGCCGGCGGGCGCGGTGGTGGCGGCGGCGCCGTGGCGGCGCTTCAGCTCGGCGCAGGCGAATGCGCGGGCCTTCTCGGGAAGGCGGGAGTTGATGGCGGTGCCGATCTCGTCATAGGGCTCGCCGGAGGCATAGACATAATAGGCCCAGTAGCCGCCGACGAGGACGACCACCAGGAGCAGCAGGCGGATGAGACCCATGGCGCGACGCCTTTCCCTTCGCCCGTGCGCATCACGGACAAGGCGGAAACGCCATAGCTGCGGTGAAGGTTCACGCCGGGGCGCTGGGCGGGAGCGGAGCGCCACAGAGGGGCGAGGGGGGAGCAGAAGGCGAGCATGAGGAAGAGGGGGATTGCACAGACCAAGGTCCAGGCTATCGCGACCGCGCAGATGGCTTGATCAAACGCCAAGGTCCGGAACTCCTCCGGCGTCGTGAGAACGATATCCTCCCCCATGGGATAGGGCGGCCCCTTTTGGTATTTGGCCTGCACTTCCTTCAGGAACTTCCGCTCGGTCTTGACCGCAGCGCGCCAGCACCAGAAGGCCGTGGGAGCCAGGCCGAAGCCAAACACCGCCATCCCGATGGTGTTGTTGTTCTTGTCCACGACCCAACCGAGGCAGTAGGTCCGGCTGGAATCAATCCACATCAGAATGCCGATCTCGGTGCCGAGGATCAGAAGGCATCCCAGCGCCGCCAGCCGCGTCACCTTCAGTTGGAATCTCGGCGTCAGCTTGGGAAACGGGTTCCAGTCTTCGCTGTAGCTCGGCATGGCACCCATCCCCGCGACTCAGACGTTGCCTCACCCCGCCCGCTTCATCACGCTCACGAAAAACCCGTCCGTGCCGGTGCGGCGGGGCGTCATCAGCACGCCCTCGCGGCTGAGGAGCGCTGCGGCGGCCAGTGCGGCGCCGGTGGCGCCCAAAGAGAGCACCGTCTCGTTGGGCGGCACCACGGCGAAATCCTCCCGCTTGTTGAGGAGGGCGCGCACCTGGGCGCCGTTCTCCTCGTCCAGCAGCGAGCAGGTGACATAGGCGAGCCGGCCGCCGGGGCGGACATAATGGGCCGCCTGTTCGAGGATCTTCGCCTGATCGGCCATGCGCTGGGCGAGGGCGCCGGGGCGCACGCGCCATTTGGCGTCGGGATTGCGGCGCCAGGTGCCGGTGCCGGTGCAGGGGGCGTCCACCAGCACCAGGTCCATCCTGCCTTCCAGATCCTCCAGCACGTCCTCGGCGCCGCGGGGGCTGCGCACCTGCACGTTGCGCACGCCGGCGCGCACGAGGCGCTCGTGCATGGGCTTCAGGCGGCGGATGTCGCTGTCATGGGCGTAGAGCTGGCCCTTGTTGTCCATGAGGGCGGCGAATTCCAGCGTCTTGCCGCCGGCGCCGGCACACAGGTCCAGCACCTGGGTGCCGGGCAGGGGGCGGGCGAGGATGGCGGCGATCTGCGAGCCTTCGTCCTGCACCTCCACCTCGCCGCGCAGGAAGGCCGGCTCGGCCGAGACCGGCGGCGCCTTGCCTTCCGAATCCAGATGAATGCGCAGCGCGAGGGGGGAGAAGCGCCCCGCCTCCGGCCGCATGTGGGCGAGGGCGGCGCGGGCGGCGTCGGGCTCGGCCTTCAGCGTGTTGACGCGCAGGTCGAGCGGCGCGCGGGTGGCGAGGGCCGCGCCTTCCGCCACCACCTCCTCGCCGAACACGTGGCGCAGCGAGGCGTGCAGCCACTGGGGATAGTCCCCGCGCACGAACGGCGGGGCAGCTTCCAGATCCGCGCCGGCGAGGCGCGCGCGCTCGTCCTGCGTGAGCGGCGCGGGGGCGAAGCGGGCGCCGTCGGCCAGCGCCGCCAGCGCGTCCACGGACAGGCCGCGCATGAGCGCGAGCATGCCCAGCACCAGCGCCCGCGGCTCTTCCGAGCCCATCACATGGGCGGCCGAGGCGCGCCGGCGCAGGGTGTCATAGACGAGGCCGGCGATGGCGGCACGGTCGCCCGATCCGGCGAAGCGGTGGGACAGGCCCCAGTCTTTCAAGGCGTCGGCGGCCGGGCGCCGGCGGGCGGCGAGCTCGGCGAGCACCTCGATGGCGGCGGAGATGCGGGCGGCGGGCGTCATGCGCGCACCGTGCCGGCGGGGGCGACGGCGAGCCCCTCCGCGGTCAGCTGCGCCGCGAACAGGTCGAGGGCGGCGGCGAGCTTCTCGTCGATCACGTGGAGATATTCGGTCCAGTCGCCGTAGCCGGTCAGCTCCGCCTTGCCGTCGCTGATGCCGCGCAGGCCGATGAGCGGCAGGTTGAAGCGGCGGGCAGCGCGCAGCACCGCGAAGCTCTCCATGTCCACCATGTCCTCGGCGATGGCGTCATAGGCCGCGCCGGAGACGATGTTGCCGCCGGTGGAGAGGGAGGCTTCGGGCACGCCGGGGATGCGGTGGGCAAGCTCGATCACCGCCGGCTCGTCGAGGAAGGGGGTGCGCCCCTTCTCGAAGCCGAGGGCCGAGGCATCCATGTCGCGATAGGCGACGCGCGCCACCTGGTAGACCTCGGCATGGTCGAGCCGGCGCGAGCCGGCCGAGCCGAGGGTGAACACCGCATGCGGCAGCCGCCCGGCATGGGAAAGCGCCGCCAGCGCCTGCGCCGTCTCCACCGCCGCCTCCACCGGCCCAACGCCGGTGATGAGCGGGTCGATGCGGGATTTCAGGTGCGGTCCATATTCCTGCGCGGTGGCCATCACGAACAGGACGGGATGGCCGCCGATGGACAGGACGTGGCGGGCAATGTCGGTCATCGGATCACTCAGAGGGGGCGTTTCGCCACTCCTCCGTCGCCGGCCTGCGCCTGTCAACCGGCCGCGGTTCAGATGTTGAGGAGGATGGCGAGGGCGAACAGGCCCCACATCAGCGCGAGCACGGCGAGCCGCACCAACCCCGCCGTCCGCTCTCCGATGCGCGCGCCGCGCAGGCCGGGCAGGGCGAGGATGAGGCTGAGGACGACGAAGATCCACGCCAGCACCACGAACGCCACGTCCGCCTTGCGGGTGAAGAAGGCGAGGGCGGTCAGGGTGTAGAAGAGCAGGGCGGGCACGGCCTCGGTTCCGGGGCGCGCCGGCTCCGCCCGGCTGTCGCGGACCATGAGCGCCAGCATCAGCGCCACATGGACGAAGAGGGGGAGAAGGATCATCTGCACCGACATGCCGGCCTCCGTGTCGCGACGCCCGCAGCGCCCGCAGCCGGAACCGTCGCGGCGGCGGATCGTTCCCCTTGTGCCGCGCGGAACGGGCGCGGGAGGCCGTCGGGGCGGGCTTTGCCGTCGTCCGCGCGCCTGCCGTTGCGGCAGGATCGGGCGGCGGGTCTGGACCGCAGTCCTGGGCGGCGGGCGCAGGGGCGAACGCGAGGGGGGCGAACGGGAGGGGGACGACGGGAGGACACCCGATGCCGGGCGGGCAACCTGAATTGGCCGAGAGGGTGCGTGCCCTCGACACGGGGCGCCCGTCCGGGCCGGGCGACATGCCGGAGCTGCGGCGGAAGGTGGAGGCCGGCCGGGCGCCGCGCCCCTTCTTCACCCGTGTGTCCCAGGCCGTGGCGAGCTATGCCGGCAAGCCCGCGACCTTCATCGGCGCGGTGGGCGTGATCGTGGCGTGGGCGCTGACCGGGCCCATCTTCGGCTTCAACGACACCTGGCAGCTGATCATCAACACCTCCACCACCATCGTCACCTTCCTCATGGTGTTCCTGATCCAGAACAGCCAGAACCGGGATACGGCGGCGCTCCAGATCAAGCTCGACGAGCTGATCGCGCGGCTGGAGGGCCCACGTGAGGCGCTGCTGGATCTCGAAGACCTGGACGAGGAGACGCTGGAACGGCTGCGGCTCGAATATGCGCTGATCGCCGACAGGGCCCGCGCCCGCGCCGATGCCGGCAGCGCCCGCGTGCCGGTTGCGCGCGCCCCCTGCGCGCCCGGCATGGCGGGGGACTGACCGCCCGCTCCGGCCCCGGGGGGTGGAAAACGCGCTGGCAACGCGCCAGCGATGGCGATAGGCAAGGCGAAACCCTGCCCCAAAGCCCTGCCCCTTGGAGGATCGCCATGCCCATCTATTCCCTCGACGGCGTCGCGCCCGAGCTGCCTGCATCCGGCAACTACTGGATCGCGCCCGACGCGGTGGTCATCGGGCGCGTCATCATCAAGGAAGGGGCGAGCATCTGGTTCGGCAGCGTGCTGCGCGGCGACAACGAACCCATCGTGGTCGGCGAGGGCACGAATATTCAGGAGAACTGCGTCCTCCACACCGATCCGGGCTTCCCCATGACGCTTGGCACCAACGTGACGGTCGGCCACATGGCGACGCTGCACGGCTGCATCGTCGGCGACGGCAGCCTGATCGGCATGGGCGCCACCGTGCTGAACGGGGCGAACATCGCCGCGAGCTGCCTCGTCGGCTCCAAGGCGCTGGTGACCGAGGGCAAGACGTTCGAGCCCTTCTCGCTCATCGTCGGCGCCCCGGCGAAGGTGGCGCGCACCATCGACGAGGCGACCGCCACCCGCCTGCGCGGCACCGCCGAGCACTACCAGCGCAACTGGCAGCGCTATGCCAAGGGCCTGAAGCGCATCGACTGAGCGCGCTCCGCGGCAGAACGCAAACGGGCCGGAACCGCGGCGTCGGTTCCGGCCCGTCTTGCTGCCGCCGGGGTGAGCCGCGGCGCAATGGGGAGGCTCAGCGCCCGCCGCCCACCACCGGGGGCACGCGGGTCTCGCCGAGGGACACCCAGGTGGAGGGATCGGACTGGGACTGCCGCTTGACGAAGCGGTAGCCGGTATCCTTCCACGCGCGGATGTCGGTTTCCTGGTTGTCGAGGATCAGGTCGCCCTTGTCGGTGACGACGGTGAGCACCGCATGGCCGTCGCCCTCGCGGTCGCGCACCACGGTGATGAGCAGCACCGAGGCCGGCCAGCCGAGGTTGATGAGGCGCCGGCGCTTCTCCAGCACATAGTCCTCGCAGTCGCCGCGGCCGTCGTCGGGATAGGCCCAGCGCTCGGTCTCGCCGTAGTGGTCGAGGTCGGTCTCGGGCTGGATCGCCTCGTTGACCGTGGTGTTGATGCGCTCCAGCTCGGCGGAGTGAGGGGCATCGAGCCGGATCATGGACACCGCCGGCCCCATCGGCCCGCAGTCCTGCGCATGCTCGGCACAGAAGCGGACATAACCGGTGGGGGAGGTGGTCACCCGGCCATCGGCGAGATGCCGCGGTGCGAAAGCGGAAGCGAGATTGGCGAACCGCGTCGGCTCCTCGGCACGGGCTTCGGCCGCTGCGACGAGGGCGCAGAGCAGCGCGACGGCGAGGGCCGGCAGCAGGCGGGGAGGCGAAACGCGCTTCGTCATGGCGGGCAGTCCGACCGGGTTAATGAAATGATAATGCCCGAAGCCCGCCGCATTTGCGCCGTCAACCTTCTATTAACCTTAATGCGTCCGGTGAATGAGTACCGTCATTCTGTGCGGCCTTTTGTCGGGGCCTTGCGCGAAAGCGAGCGCTTGCGCCGCGTTCCGGGCGAAGGGGGAACTGGCGTTCCTATCGTGTCGGTGTTATGACTGACGAGTCAGTCATAATCTGAGGCCGGATCGTGGCGCGCGCGCCGTCGCAACCAGCGTCCCAGCCAGGGCAGGGGGAAGGGAAGGGCGCGGCCGCCGGGCCCCGCCGCCGCCGGGCCGCGCCCATGGACAAGGCCGCGCGCCGGCAGCAGATCCTCGCCGCGGCGCTCACGGTGTTCTCGGCCAACGGCTATGCCGGCACCCGGCTGGACGACGTGGCGCGGGCGGCGGGCGTGGCCAAGGGCACCCTCTATCTGCACTTCTCCGACAAGGAGGCGCTGTTCCGCGGGCTGGTGGAAGAGAACATCGCCCCTGTGCTGGCCGATGCGGACGCGGTGGTCGCCTTCTTTTCCGGCGACACCCGCGATCTCCTGGAACAGCTCACCGGCCTGCTCAGCCAGCGCATCCTCGATGCGCCCGCGCAGGCGCTGGTCCGGCTGATGATCGCCGAGGGCCCGCGCTTTCCGGAGCTCGCGGCCTTCTATCACCGGGAAGTCATCTCCCGCGCCCTCGGCCTCGTGCGCCAGATCGTCCAGCGCGGCCTCGACCGTGGCGAGATCACCTCGGACCTCGCCGTGCGCTACCCCCAGCTGGTGCTGTCGCCGGCCATCGTCGCGGTGGTCTGGAACAGCATGTTCGGCGCCGTCGATCCCCTCGACGCGCGCCAGTTCCTCGCAGCCCACCGCGATCTTCTGCTGCGCGGTCTCGGATGGAGAGACACGTGAGACGCATTCGCCCCTTCTGCCTCGCGCTCGCGGCGGCGCTCGCCCTGTCCGGCTGCGGCCGCGGCGGCGATCCCGGGTTCTCCGGCTATGTGGAAGGCGACCTGCTGTTCATCGGCCCCACCGAGGCCGGGCGCGTCAGCGCGCTGCTGGTGGCGGAGGGAACGCAGGTGACCAAGGGGCAGGAGGTGGCGCGGGTGGAGGACGACCTCCAGCGCGCCGACCGGGATGCGGCTGACGCGCAGCTGAAGGAAGCGCAGGCGCGGCTCGAGAACGCCCGCTCGCCACTCCAGCGGCCGGAGGAGATTGCCGTGCTGGAGGCGGCGGAGAAGCGCGCCGCGGCCGCGCTCGACCTGTCCCGGATCGAGCTGGAACGCCAGAAGACGCTGGTGCCCAAGGGGGCCTCCTCGCAAGCCAACCTCGACAATGCCCAGCACGCCTACGAGCAGAACCAGGCGGCGCTGGACGAGGCGCGCCGGCGCATCGCCGCCGCCCGCATCGCCTCGCGCAACCAGGATATCGACGCCGCCGAGCAGGCGGTGGCCGCCGCCCGCGCCAACCTCGCCGCCGCCACCGTGCGGCTCGACCGGCGCACCCTCAAGGCCCCGGCGGACGGAGCGGTGCAGACCGTCTATTTCCGCGTCGGCGAGCTGGTGCCCGAAGGGCGGCCGGTGGTGTCCATCCTGCCGCCGGGGCTGGTGAAGGTGCGCTTCTTCGTGCCCGAGGCCGCCCTGCCCAAGGTGGCGGCGGGCGCCCCCGTGACCGTCACCTGCGACGGCTGCCAGCCGTTCACGGCCCGCGTGTCCTTCATCTCCCAGCAGGCGGAATATACCCCGCCGGTCATCTACAGCCGCGAGGAGCGGGCGAAGCTGGTCTATCTCATCGAGGCCCGGCCGGACGATCCGGCCCGCGCCCGCCCCGGCCAGCCGGTGAACGTGACGCTGGGAGCGGCGCCGTGACCGCCGCGCCGGAGCCGGAGGTGCCGCAAGGCGAGGCGCGGGAGGTCGCCATCGAGGTGGAGGGGCTGTCGAAGAGCTTCGACGGCCGCCGGGTGGTGGACGACCTCTCCATGCGCGTCATGCGCGGGCAGATCTACGGCTTCCTCGGCCCCAACGGCTCGGGCAAGACCACCACCATCCGCATGCTGTGCGGGCTTCTGACCCCCGACGCCGGGCGCGGCACCTGCCTCGGCATGGATATCCTGACCGAGAGCCGGCGCATCCGCGAGCATGTCGGCTACATGACCCAGCGTTTCTCGCTCTATCAGGACCTCTCCGTGCGCGAGAACCTGGAGTTCGTGGCCCGGCTCTATGGCGTGCCACGCCCCGAGCAGGCGGCGACCGAGGCGCTGAAGCGGCTCGGCCTCGAAGGCCGGGGCAAGCAGCTTGCCGGCTCGCTCTCCGGCGGCTGGAAGCAGCGCCTTGCGCTCGGCGCCTGCATCCTGCCCGGTCCCGACCTGCTGCTGCTGGACGAGCCCACCGCCGGCGTCGACCCCCAGGCGCGTCGCGAGTTCTGGGCGCAGATCCACGACCTTGCCGCCGAGGGCCTGACCGTGCTGGTCTCCACCCATTACATGGACGAGGCCGAGCGCTGCCACGAGATCGCGTACATCGCCTACGGCAGGCTGCTGGCGCAGGGCACGGTGCAGGGGGTGATCGCCGCCGCCGGCCTCACCACGGTGACGGTGGACGTGCCGGCGGGCGGCCACGAGGCGGGCCTGCTGGTGACCCGGCTGGCGCGCGAGCTTTCGGACCGGCCGGGGGTGGACATGGTGGCCCCCTTCGGCACCGCGCTCCACGTCTCCGGCCGCGACGCCGCGGCGCTCCAGGCCGCCGTGGAGCCGCTGCGCGCCGATCCTCGGCTGGTGGTGCGCGACGACGCGCCGACCCTGGAGGACGTGTTCATCGACCTCATGCGGCGCTCGAAGGACGAGATGCGATGACCGCGCGCGCCGCCACAACCGGCTTCCTCAGGCGCATCCGCGCCATGATCGTCAAGGAGTTCATCCAGCTGCGGCGGGACCGGGTGACCTTCGCCACCATGATCATGATCCCGCTGCTGCAACTGATCCTGTTCGGCTACGCCATCAACACCACGCCCCGCAACCTGCCCACGGCGGTGTTCTCCCACGAGAACACGGACGCGAGCCGCGCCATCCTCGCGGCGCTGCGCAACACCGCCTTCTTCTCCTTCGTGCGCGAGGTGGGCAGCGCCGAGGAGGCCGAGCACATGATCCGCGCCGGGGAGGTGCTGTTCTTCGTGGAGATCCCGGCCGGCTTCGAGCGCGCGCTGCGGCGCGGCGACCGGCCCCAGCTTTTGGTCGCGGCGGATGCCACCGACCCGGTGGGGTCGGCCAATGCCCTGGCCTCGCTCGCCGGGGTGGTGGGCTCGGCGCTCACGCGGGAGCGCTTCGTGGACGATCCCGGCACCGCGCCGTTCGAGATCGTCCAGCACCGACGGTACAATCCGGCCGGCACCAGCCAGCTCAACATCGTGCCGGGCCTGCTCGGCACCATCCTCACCATGACCATGCTGATCTTCACCGCCCTGTCGGTGACGCGGGAGATCGAGCGCGGCACCATGGAGAGCCTTTTGTCCATGCCGATCCACCCGGTGGAGATCATGCTGGGGAAGATCACGCCCTACGTGCTGGTGGGCATCCTGCAGGCGGTGCTGATTCTCGGGGCGGGGATGCTGCTGTTCGGGGTGCCGCTGGAGGGCTCGCCGGCGCTCCTGGCGGCGGCGACGCTGCTGTTCATCACCGTGAACCTGTCCATCGGCTACACCTTCTCGACGCTGGCGCAGAACCAGCTGCAGGCGGTGCAGATGTCCTTCATGTTCTTCCTGCCGTCGATCCTGTTGTCCGGCTTCATGTTCCCGTTCTCGGGCATGCCGCTGTGGGCGCAATGGATCGGCGAGGGGCTGCCGCTGACGCACTATCTGCGGATGGTGCGCGGCATCCTTCTGAAAGGATCGGGATTCTCCGATCTGACGGTTGACGCGGCGGCCCTGGTCGCGCTGATGTTACTGGCCATGGTGATTGCCGTGGCGAGATTCCGGCAGACGCTGGACTAAAGAATATGCGTCACGTCGTCGCGAAACGGGTGAGCCAGAGGCTTGCCGGGCCTAGAGAAACCCGGCCCCGCGGCTCCGGGGCGGCGTAGGTATCACAAGGCGGTAGCGGCTCCGGAACATGGCGATTTCGGGGCCGGGTGGTTGCATGGGTGTCTCGCAGGAGGCGGAATTGCGACTGCCCGTCGCAGCGCATGCCGGCCTGTCTGCGCTAGTTACCTTTGACTTGGGTCAAGGTGAAAAGGGGCCCCGGGGTCATGGTGCGCCATGGCTCCGAAGGTGCAGTGATCATGCCTCGGCGCGAGGGGTTCTGAAATGTCAATAATGCAAAATCCTGTCGGGACGCCGGCGAAGTCGCTGCGGTTCGGCGAGGCCGGGCTGATGGTGGTGCTCGCCGCCTTCGCCTTCTTCGCAATCATCGTCGCCGCCAAGGCCTATACGCCGGCCTATGCGTTCCATGCCTACATCTTCGCCGCGGCGAGCATCGCGGCGGTGTTCGCCATCGGCAACCGGTACATGAGCCGGCCCGCCGGCCCGACGCCGCAGGAGATCGACGGCAAGCCCAACTACAACATGGACGTGGTGAAGTTCTGCACCATCGCCGCCATGGTGTGGGGCATCGCCGGCTTCCTGGTGGGCGTCATCGCGGCGCTGCAGCTCGCCTTCCCCATGTTCAACTTCGACCTGCCGTGGATCTCGTTCGGCCGGCTGCGCCCGCTGCACACCTCGGCGGTGATCTTCGCGTTCGGCGGCAACGTGCTGATCGGCACGTCGTTCTACGTGGTGCAGCGCACCTCGCACGCCCGCATCGCCGGCGATCTCGCCCCCTGGTTCGTGGTCCTGGGCTACAACCTGTTCATCGTCATCGCCGGCACGGGCTACCTGCTGGGCATCACCCAGGGCAAGGAATACGCCGAGCCGGAATGGTACTCGGACCTGTTCCTGACGGTGGTGTGGGTCACCTACCTGCTGGTGTTCCTCGGCACCATCTGGAAGCGCAAGGAACCCCACATCTACGTGGCGAACTGGTTCTACCTCGCCTTCATCATCACCATCGCGGTGCTGCACCTCGGCAACAACGCCTCGGTGCCGGTGTCGGTGTTCTCGTCCAAGTCCTACATCGTCTGGTCCGGCGTGCAGGACGCCATGTTCCAGTGGTGGTACGGCCACAACGCGGTGGGCTTCTTCCTGACCGCCGGCTTCCTCGCCATCATGTACTACTTCATCCCGAAGCGGGCTGATCGTCCGGTCTACTCCTACCGGCTGTCGATCGTGCACTTCTGGGCGCTGATCTTCATCTACATCTGGGCGGGCCCGCACCACCTGCACTTTACCGCGCTGCCCGACTGGGCGCAGACGCTGGGCATGACCTTCTCGATCATCCTGTGGATGCCTTCGTGGGGCGGCATGATCAACGGCCTGATGACCCTTTCCGGCGCGTGGGACAAGCTGCGCACCGACCCGGTCATCCGCATGATGGTGGTCGCGGTCGCCTTCTACGGCATGTCGACCTTCGAGGGTCCGATGATGTCGGTGAAGGCGGTGAACTCGCTCAGCCACTACACCGAATGGACCATCGGCCACGTGCATTCCGGCGCGCTGGGCTGGGTGGCCTACATCTCCTTCGGCGCCATCTACTGCCTGGTGCCCTGGCTGTGGAACAAGCGTGAAATGTACTCGCTCAAGGCCGTCTCCTGGCACTTCTGGGTCTCGACCCTCGGCATCGTGCTCTACATCTCCTCCATGTGGGTGGCGGGCATCCTGCAGGGCCTGATGTGGCGCGCCTACACCCAGCTCGGCTTCCTCGAGTACTCGTTCATCGAGTCGGTGGAGGCGATGCACCCGCTGTACGTGATCCGCGCGCTCGGCGGCATCCTCTTCCTGACCGGCGCCCTGATCATGGCCTGGAACATCTGGAAGACCATCACCACGCCCGAGGCGGCGACCGAGCAGAAGCTCGCGCTCCAGCCGGCTGAATGAGGGAGGCTCCTATGGCATCGCAAGGCACCTCCATCTGGACCAAGCACCAGGTCTTCGAGAAGCACTCCTACTGGCTCATGCTGGGGATCCTGATCGTGATCTCCATCGGCGGCCTCGTGGAGATCGCCCCGCTCTTCTACCTGAAGAGCACCATCGAGAAGGTGGAGGGGATGCGCCCCTACACCCCCCTCGAGCTGGCGGGGCGCAACATCTATCTGCGCGAGGGCTGCTACAACTGCCACTCGCAGATGATCCGCCCGCTGCGTGACGAGGTGGAGCGCTACGGCCACTACTCGCTGGCGGCCGAGAGCATGTACGACCACCCCTTCCAGTGGGGCTCCAAGCGCACCGGTCCCGATCTCGCCCGCGTCGGCGGCAAGTATTCGGACCTGTGGCAGCAGGAGCACCTGAACAATCCGCGCGCCGTGGTGCCGGCCTCGATCATGCCCAGCTATCCCTGGCTGGCGAAGACGAAGCTCGACACCAAGCACATCACCGCGGACATGAAGGACCTGCAGCTCCTCGGCGTCCCCTACACCGACGACATGATCGCCAGTGCCCTGGACGACCTGAAGGCCCAGTCCACCACCGACGGCGACACCTCGGGCCTCGACAAGCGCTATCCCAAGGCGCAGGCCCGCGACTTCGACGGCAACGCCGGCGAGCTGACCGAGGCCGACGCGCTCATCGCCTACCTGCAGATGCTGGGCACGCTGGTCGACTTCAAGCTCTACGACAACCAAGCCAACGTGAGGTGAGCGATGCACGAGACCTATCTCGGGCTGGCCGCCTTCGCGCAGACGTGGGGCCTCGTGCTCTTCGTCCTGGGCTTCCTGCTGGTGGTCGCCTACGCCTTCTGGCCCTCGAAAGAGCGGAAGAAGGCCTTCGACGACGCCGCGAACATTCCGCTCAAAGAGGATTGATCCCGTGAGCACGACCAACGACACCCACCATGGGAAGGTGGACTCCGCAACCGGCGTCTCCACCACCGGCCACGAATGGGACGGCATCTCAGAGCTGAACAATCCGCTTCCGCGGTGGTGGCTCTGGGTGTGGTACGCCACCATCGTCTGGGCCGTCATCTACTGGTTCCTGTATCCGGCCTGGCCGCTCATCAGCTCGGCGACGCCGGGCCTGCTCGGCTGGCACTCGCGCTCGGCCGTGGCGGTCCAGCTCGCCGACCTCAAGGCGCTGCGCGCCGAGAGCGCGGCCAAGCTCACCAGCGCCTCGCTCGAGCAGATCGAGCAGACGCCGGCGCTGCTGACGCTGGCGCGGGCCCAGGGCCGCGTGGCCTTCGCCGACAACTGCGCTCCGTGCCACGGCGCGGGCGGCGGCGGCACCACCGGCTTCCCGAACCTGAACGATGACGACTGGCTGTGGGGTGGCTCGCTGGAGCAGATCCAGCAGACCATCAACTACGGCATCCGTTCGGGCGACGGCGAGGCCCACACCGGCAGCATGCCCGCGTTCGGCCGCGACGGCATTCTCCAGAAGCCCGAGATCTCGGCGGTTGCGGACTATGTGCGCACCCTGTCGGGCATCGCGCAGCCGGGGAAGGACTTCGCCAAGGGCAAGGAAGTGTTCGCCGCCAACTGCGCCGCCTGCCATGGCGAGGACGGCAAGGGCAACCAGGAGCTGGGCGCCCCCAACCTCACCGACGGCATCTGGCTCTATGGCTCCGACAAGGCGACCATCGAGTACGGTATCGTCAACGGCCGTGGCAACGTGATGCCGGCATGGCACGCGCGCCTCGACCCGACCACCATCAAGGCCCTGACCGTCTACGTGCATTCGCTCGGCGGCGGCCGCTGACGGCCTGACCTGAACGACGCCCGGCGCGCCTTCGGCCGCCGGGCGTTTGCCCGTTCCCGAGCCAATGGTGGCCGGGGCGGGCCGCCGGCGGGGGCCGGCGCGGGAGCTTCGGACGGGCCACATCGGGGTGTGCTGCGTCGGAGTGCCATCCTGGGGGAGCCAAAACGTCGCGCGGCGAAACGACTGCGCGACCTTTCGCCAGCGCGCCCTGATAAACATTCTAACCTATGAATGTTGATGGTCGTGAGACGCGAAGGCTTCGCGCGGCGATCGACACCCGAGGGGGCGTGGCCCCCATCCGCATTGCCGACCCGGCATGGTCGGCCCTGAAACCGGCGAACGACCCATGACTGCCCTGTCCACGAACCCCGAGCAGAAGCCCGCCGCGCAGGTCGCGGTCGTGGCCGACGACGCGGACATCCCCCTGTACGAGGCCCGGCGCCAGATCTATCCGCAGAGCGTCCACGGCCGCTACCGCACCATCAAGTGGATCGTCCTCGCGGTGACGCTCGGCATCTATTACTTCCTGCCGTTCGTGCGGTGGGACCGCGGTCCCGACGCGCCGAATCAGGCCGTGCTGATCGATTTTCCCGCCCGCCGGTTCTATTTCTTCTTCCTCGAGATCTGGCCGCAGGAATTCTACTACGTCGCCGGCCTGCTCATCATGGCAGCGCTGATCCTGTTCCTGGCCAATGCGGTGGCCGGGCGCGTGTGGTGCGGCTACACCTGCCCGCAGACGGTCTGGACCGACCTGTTCATGGCGGTGGAGCGCCTCGTCGAGGGCGACCGGCGCGAGCGCATGCGCGCGGATGCCGCGCCGTGGTCCATGGAGAAGTTCGCCCACAAGACGCTCAAGCACTCCATCTGGCTGCTGCTGGCGTGGTGGACCGGCGGCGCCTGGGTGCTCTACTTCGCCGACGCGCCGACGCTGGTGAAGGAGCTCGCCACGTTCCAGGCGCCGGCGGTGGCCTACTGGTCCATCGGCATCCTCACCTTCACCACCTACACGCTGGCCGGCCACATGCGCGAGCAGGTGTGCACCTACATGTGCCCCTGGCCGCGCATCCAGGCGGCGCTGACCGACGAATACGCCCTCAACGTCACCTACTGCTTCGATCGCGGCGAGCCGCGCGGCTCGGTGAAGAAGGCGGCGGCGCTGCGCGAGAAGGGCGAGCCGGCGGGCGACTGCATCGACTGCAACCAGTGCGTGGCGGTCTGCCCCACCGGCGTCGACATCCGCCAGGGCCTGCAGCTGCCGTGCATCCAGTGCGGCCTGTGCATCGACGCCTGCAACACGGTGATGGACAAGATCGGCCGCCCGCGCGAGCTGATCACCTATGAGAGCGAGGCCAACCTCGAGGCGCGCCTCGCCGGCAAGCCGTTCGTGCAGCGCATCATCCGCCCGCGCACCCTCCTCTATGCGGCGCTCATCACGCTGGTCGCGGGTCTGATGCTGACGGCCCTCATCGGCCGCGCGACCGAGGGCGTCGCCGCCATCCACGACCGCAACCCGCTGTTCGTGCGCCTGTCGGACGGCGCGATCCGCAACGCCTACACCATCCGCCTCGCCAACATGAAGCTGGAGGAGCGCACCTTCATCCTCTCCATCGACGGCGTGCCGGGGGCCAGCATGGAGGTGATCGGCGACAATGCCGACGGTCTCACCATCGGCCCCGACCAGACCCGCGAGATCCGCGTGCTGGTGACGACCCACGACAAGCTCGCCCCGCAGGCGTCGCTGCCCATCACCTTCCGCATCCGCGACAAGGCATCGGGCTTGACGGCGGCGGTCAAAGACCACTTCATCGGCCCGTGACACAGCGGACCGACAGCACAGGGAAGGCGCCCATGGCCGACGCCACCATTCCGCGGCGTCCGCGCGAGCTCACCGGCCGCGCGGTGCTGCTGATCCTCCTCGCCTTCTTCGGCGTGGTGATCGCGGTGAACCTCATCATGGCCCGCTACGCCGTCTCCACCTTCGCGGGGGTGGAGACGGAGAGCTCCTACAAGGCCGGTCTCGCCTTCACCGCCGAGCATCGCGCGGCCGAGGCGCAGGCGGCGCGGCACTGGACCGTGAACGTGGAGATGGCGTCGCCGGGCGCCGGCTCCCGCGTCATCACCGTGCGGGTGCTCGACGCCAGCGGCGCCCCGTTGTCCGCGCTGGTGCCGGACGGGCGGCTCGCCCATCCCACCGACGCCCGGCGCGACGTCGACCTCGACCTCAAGCCGCTGGGCGACGGGCGCTATCGCGCGCTGGCCCAGGCCGGTCCCGGCCAGTGGGATCTGGTGATTGATTTTGCGCAAGGCGACGAACGGCTGTTCCGGTCCAAGAATCGGGTGCAGCTTCCGTAAGCCGCTTACCAACGGGCAGCCGGCTTCGTCCGGACACCCGAGGCGGCATCGAGACTGCCGGGTGGCGCTCGTCCAGGGCCATCCGCACCTTGAGTACGATCAGGCCGGCCGGCTCGTCGCACCGGTCGGCCTGTCGTACTCTTCTCTCATTCGGGTCATGACCCTCCCGCCGCCTCCTGCGGCAGGACCCCGAGGCCCCCGGGGACGGAGCAATGGCTGAGGCGATCGACTATTCCATTTTCGTCGCGCGGTCCGAGGACGGCCTTGCGCAGATGAGCCTCGCCATCGACGGCATCGACTGCGCCGCCTGCATCGCCGAGATCGAGAACGGCGTGAAGGCGCTGCCCGGCGTGGTACGCGCCCGCCTCAATTATTCCACCCACCGCCTCACCGTCGCCTGGCGCGACGAGACCTCCCCCGACCGGGTGGTGAGCCAGCTCGAGGCGCTCGGATACCGGGCCCATCCGTTCGCCGGCCGGGCGGAGGAGAGCGAGGCGCGCCACGCCCGCTGGCTGCTGCGCTGCCTCGGCGTCGCCGGCTTCGCGGCCATGAACATCATGCTGCTCTCGGTTTCGGTGTGGTCCGGCAACGTCACGGACATCACCCCCGAGACGCGCGATTTCTTCCACTGGGTCTCCGCGCTCATCGCGCTGCCGGCGGCAGCCTATGCCGGCCAGCCGTTCTTCCAGAGCGCGTTCCGGGCCATCCGCTCGGGCCGGCTCAACATGGACGTGCCCATAACGATCGGCGTCACGCTGGCGCTGGGCATGAGCGTGGTGGAAACCGCTCTGAGCCAGCCGCACGCCTATTTCGACAGCGCGATCATGCTGCTGTTCTTCCTGCTCGCCGGCCGCTACCTCGACCACGAGGCCCGGCGCCGCACCCGGGCGACGGCCGGCAACATCGCCGCCCTGCGCGGCGAGATGGCCCACCGCCTCGGCGCCGATGGCGTGCCGGTGCTGGTGCCGGTGCAGGCGCTGCAGCCCGGCGACATGATCCTCGTCGCCCCCGGCGAGCGGGTGGCGGCCGACGGTGTCGTCTCCTCCGGCGCCTCCAGCATCGATGAAAGCCTCGTCACCGGCGAGACGCTGCCGCGCGCGGTGAAGGCCGGCGCCGCGGTCTATGCCGGCAGCCTGAACGGGGAGGGCGCGCTTCACCTCAGCGTCACCGCCGGCGGCGAGAACACGCTGGTGGACGACGTGCAGCGCCTGCTGGACGGCGCGCTCGCCGAGAAGGGCGCCTATGTGCGGCTTGCCGACCGGGTAGCGCGTCTTTATGCCCCCATGGTGCATCTCACGGCGCTCGTCTCCGCCATCGGCTGGCTGCTGGCCGGCGCCGGGCTGCACGCCTCGGTGATGATCGCGGTGGCAGTGCTGATCATCACCTGCCCCTGCGCGCTGGCGCTCGCGGTGCCGGCGGTGCAGGTCACCGCCACCGGGCGGCTGTTCCGCGCCGGATTGCTCATCAATGCCGGCGACATGCTGGAGCGCCTCGCCGCCGTGGACACGGTGGTGTTCGACAAGACCGGCACGCTGACGCTGCCGGACCCGGCGCTGCGCCTGCCGCGCGGCACGGATGCCGGCCTGCTCGGCCTTGCCGGCCGTCTCGCTTTGTCCAGCCGCCATCCACTGGCGCGCGTGGTGGCGGCCCGCGCCGATGGCCCGGCCGTCGAGGGCGTGGTGGAAGTGAGCGGGCAGGGCGTGGAGGCGATGGTGGACGGCCGGCTGGCCCGGCTCGGAAGCCTCTCCTTCTGCGATGCCGTGGCGCCGGCGGGCATTCCCGCCGAGGCCTCGCTGATCGCGTTCCGCCACGGCGCGCGCACGCTCGTGCTGGGCGTGGAACAGGCACTCAGGCCCGACGCGGCCGAAGTGGTGGCCGCGCTCCAGGCCCGCGGGCTGGATGTGCGGATCCTCTCCGGCGACCGGGCGGCGGCGGTGGCGCCGGTGGCCGAGGCGCTGGGCATCGCGGCCGCCGATGCCGGCCTGAAGCCCGCCGACAAGATCGCCGCGCTCGATGCGCTCAAGGCGCAGGGCCGCCGGGTGCTGATGGTGGGCGACGGCCTCAACGACGCGCCGGCGCTGGCGGCCGCCTCGGTCTCGCTCTCGCCCGCCTCCGGCGCGGCGGTGACGCAGGCCCATGCGGACGCGGTGTTCCTCGGCCGCCGCCTCGCCCCCGTGCTGGCCGCGGTGGATGGCGCGCGGGTCGCGTCGAAGCTGATGCGGCAGAACCTCGCCATCGCCGTGCTCTACAACGTCATCGCGGTGCCGCTGGCCATCGCCGGGCTGGTGACGCCGCTTGTGGCGGCGCTGGCCATGTCCGGCTCTTCCATAATCGTGACCGTCAACGCCTTGCGCGCCGCCCGCCCCGGGCGCAAGGATGAGGAAACCGATGCCCGCCCCCAGGAGGGCTTGGGCGGGGCGCTGGAGGAGGCGGCCGCGTGAACGTGCTCGTCTATCTTCTGCCGCTGGCGCTGCTGCTCGGCCTGAGCGGCCTGTTCGCCTTCCTCTGGAGCCTCAAGAGCGGCCAGTATGACGACCTGGACGGCGCCGCCGTCCGCATCCTGTCCGACGATGACCTGCCCGATGCCGGCAAGCTGGCCGGCAAGGCCGCGCCTGACGCCGCCGCCCGGGGGACCCGGCCGTGAGGCGTGCCGCGCCCGCGCCCGAGCCCCGCGCGGGCATGCTCGTCTGCGTCTGCGACCCGCAGCTCGACGCGCCCGCCAATGACAACGGCCCGCGCGCCGTCTCCACCTTCGGCCTCACGCTGGGATTTGCCTTCGCGGTGCTGGCGCAGACGGTGGCCTCCGCCGCCCTGCCGCTGGCCGGAGCCATGCTCGCCCCGCGGCCGGAGCTGGTGACCTGGCCGTTCGCGGCCATGCTGCTCGGGGCCGCGCTCGCCTCCTTCCCCGCCTCCTTCCTGCGCGACGCCTTCGGCCGGCGCACCGGCTTCGCCCTCGGTGCCTCCCTCGGCATCGCCGGCGGCGCGCTGCTGATCGCGGCGTTGATCCAGAGGCAGTTCGCCTGGGCCTGCCTCGGCGCCCTGTGGCTTGGCATGGCGCAGGGCTTCTCCTTCTTCTACCGGCACGAGGCCGCCGCCGCGAGCGGACGGCCCGCGGCCGCCACCGCCGGCGTGCTGGCCGGCGGCCTCCTCGCCGCCTTCGCCGGGCCGACCCTCGCCGGCTTTGCCGAGCAGCTCGCGGCGCCATACTTCCTCGTGGGCGCGGCCGGCCTCGCGGCGCTGGCGCATACCTGCTCCCTCGGCGTCGCGGTGACGCTCGCCGCCGACCCGACCACCCAGTTCCATCCGCGCGCCACCGCGCCGCTGTCCGCCCTCGTCTGGCCGACGGTGGTGGCCGGCGCCGCATGGTTCGGCATGAATGCCGTCATGTCCGGCGCGCCGCTGGCGCTGGTCGGCTGCGGCATCGGCGGAGCGGCTGTGTTCGGCTTCGTCGCCCTCCACGTGGCCGCCATGTATGCGCCCGCCATTCCGCTGGCGCTGGTGGGTGACCGGGTGCCGCCCATGGCCGTGGCGCTCTGCGGCGCGCTGCTCGTGGCGGTGGGCATCCCGCTCCAGAGCCTGGGAACGCCCGAGACCATCACCGCCGCGCTGATCTGCGTGGGTGCCGGCTGGTCGGTGGCGACGGTCGGGGCCACGGCCTGGATCTACCGGGCCGGCGTGCCGAGCCGGCTGGCGCTGGCGCTGCATGACGGCGGGCTGTTCTTCGCCGCGGTCTGCGGCGCGCTGCTGGGCTACCTGCTCGCCTGATCCGCCGCGGGCGGCTATTGAGGGCCGGCAGCCCAACGCCGCGCGGAGCCTTTCGTGACCCATCCCTTCTCGCTGGACGGACAGACCGCCCTCGTCACCGGCTCGGTGGCCGGCCTCGGCTTCGAGATCGCGCGGGAGCTGGCCCGCGCCGGCGCGCACGTGCTGCTCAACGGCCGCGATGCCGGGCGGCTCGGCGCGGCGGTCACCGCCATCCATCACGCCGGCGGCAAGGCCGAGCCGTTCGTGCTGGACGTGTTCGACGCAGAAGCCGTCACCGCCGCCATCGCCGCCGCCGCGCCCATCCACATCCTGGTGAACAATGCCGGCGCCCGCGACCGGCGCGCCTTCCTCGACATGCCGGCTGCCGATTTCCGCCGCCTCGTGGAGCTGGACCTGCTCGCCCCCGCCCATATCTCCCGCGAGGTGGCGCGGGGCATGGTGGCGCGCAGGGCGGGCGGGCGCATCATCAATGTCACGTCCATCGCCGGGCCGCTGTCGCGGGCGGGGGATGCCGCCTACACCACCGCCAAGGGCGGGCTGGAGGCGCTGACCCGCGCGCTGGCGGCCGATCTCGGCCCGCACGGCATCACCGTGAACGCCATCGCACCCGGCTATTTCCTCACCGAGCCGAATGCCGAGCTGGCCCGCGATCAGGCGGTGGGCGACTGGCTGGCGCGGCGCACGTCGCTCGGCCGCTGGGGCCGGCCGGAGGAGGTGGCGGGCGCGGCGGTGTTCCTCGCCTCGCCGGCGGCGTCCTACGTGACGGGGCAGGTGCTGGCGGTGGACGGTGGCTACATGGCCCACTTCTGAGGGAGGCGCAGGCCGCTTCGGCCGTCCGGGCCGAGCGCAGGCAGGCCGGCGTTCAGCGCGCCCAGAAGCCCCGCGGTCAGCGCACCCAGAAGCGCGGCAGGAACAGCACCAGCACCGTCAGGATCTCCAGCCGGCCCAGCAGCATGGCGGCGGTGAGCACCCACAGGGCGCTGTCCGGCAGCGAGCCGTAGTTGGAAGCCGGCCCCACCACCGGGCCGAGGCCGGGCCCCACGTTCGCGAGGCAGGCGATGGCGGCGGAGAAGGCCGTGCGCAGGTCGAGGCCGATGAGGTTCAGCGCGACGCCCACCAGGAAGAAGGTGAGCAGGTAGAGGAAGACGAAGGAGAGGACCGAGGTCACCACGTCGTCCGCCACCGGCGCGCCGCCATAGCGCAGCGGGAACACGCCGTTGCGGAACGATATGGCCTTGAGGTGCTGGCGGATGGCCTTGGCGGTGATGGCGAGGCGCAGCGCCTTCAGGCCGCCCGAGGTGGAGCCGGTGCAGCCGCCGAGGAACATCAGCACGAAGAAGATGGCGTCCGAGCTCGCGCCCCAGTTGGTGTAGTCGGCCGCCATGAAGCCGGTGGTGGAGATGAGCGAGGCCACCGTGAACAGCGCCCAGCGCAGCGCCGTCTCGCCCGAGGCGGTGCCGGACAGGCTCAACTGGGCGAACGACAGGAGCGTGAACACCGCGACGATGGCGAGGAACAGCCGCACCTCGGGATTGGTGAACAGCCGCCGCACGTCGCCGGACAGCGCCCGCACATAGAGCGGAAAGGGCAGGGCGGCCACCAGCATGAACACCACGGCCACATAGTCCACCGCCGGATTGGCGAACACGGTGAGGGAGCTGTCCGAATTGGCGAAGCCGCCGCTGGAGAGGGTGGACATGGCCAGCGTCACCGCATCGAACGGCTTCATGCCCGCGCCGAGATAGAAGCCGGCGCACAGGCCGGTCAGCACCACGTAGGCCACCAGCAGCCGCTTGGCGATGGCGCCCGCCCGCGGCAGGAACTTCTCCGACTTGTCGGAGGATTCGGTGCGGAACAGCTGCATGCCGCCGATGGACAGCATCGGCAGCACGGCGATGGCGATGGCGATGATGCCGATGCCGCCGAACCAGTGCAGCAGCGCCCGCCACAGGAGCACGCCCGGCGACATGGCATCGAGCCCGCTCATCACGCTCGCGCCCGTGGTGGTGAGCCCGGACATGCTCTCGAACATGGCGGCGGTGAAGGAGAGGCGCGAATGCCCCCACATGAGGGGCAGGGCGCCGAACACGGACAGCACCAGCCAGACGCAGGTGGTGAGCAGGAAGGCCTGCCGCAGGTCGAGCTTGCGCACCACGGCGCTGCGCCCGCTCATCCACAGCAGCACGCCGACGAACACGGTGATGGCCGAGGCGCCGACGAACGCCCCCTGCCCGCCGGAGCGGGCGGCGAAATCCACAATCGCCGGCAGCAGCATGGATACGCCGAGGATGGAGAGCACGATGCCCAGCGTCGCCGCAACCGGGCGCAGGCTGAGCACCGATACGGCCTCGGCCTCCACCGTGGGCATGCGCGCGTGCATGGCGTCTTCCCCCCGTTCCCCGGCGTCTCGTCAGTTCAGGACGCGGCGCGCATCCGGCACGTCCAGCGAGAAGGCGGGCACCTCCACGGTGAAGGTCTCTCCGTTCTCGCCGAGCATCTCATACGCCCCGCGCATGATTCCCGTGGCGGTGTTGAGCGGCACGCCACTTGTATATTCGAACCGGCCGCCGGGCGGCAAAGTGGGCTCCTCGCCCACCACGCCGGCCCCGTGCACCTCCTCGGTGCGGCCGTTGGCATCGGTGATGACCCAGTGGCGGGCCTTCAGCTGCACGGTCTCGCGGCCCAAATTGGCCACCTCGATGGTATAGGCCCAGAAATGACGGCCCTGGTCGGGCTCGGACCGCTCGGCCACGTAACGCGGCGTCGCGGTCACCTGAATATTGCGAGTGATGGCGCGGTACATACCCGCTCTAGCTCCCCTCAAGGCGGGGGCAAAATCCCCGCCGTGCGTAGTGAACCCGCGTTGCCGCCCGCGCGCAACTGGCGCCGGCGGCACCGGGGTGCTTGGTCACACCGCCTCGGCGGCGGCCTTCAGGTCGGCGATGAGGTCGTCGGGGTGCTCGAGGCCCACGGAAAGCCGCAGCAGGCCGTCGGAAATGCCCATCTCGGCCCGCGCCTCGGGGGTGAAGCGCTGGTGGGTGGTGGTGGCGGGATGGGTCAGCAGGCTCTTGGCATCCCCCAGATTGTTGGAGATGCGGATAAGCCCGAGGGCGTTGGCGAAGCGGAACGCCCCTTCCTTGCCGTCCTTCACCACGAAGGTGACGAGGGTGCCGCCACCCTTCATCTGCCGGCGGGCGAGCTCGGCCTGCGGATGGTCGTCGCGACCGGGGTAGATCACCTTCTCCACCGTGGTGAAGCCGGCGAGGGCATCGGCCACCTTGCCGGCGCTCGCCTGCATGCGCTCCACCCGCAGCGCCAGCGTTTCCAGCCCCTTCAGCATGATCCAGGCGTTGAAGGGCGAGATGGAGGGGCCGGTCTGGCGCAGGAAGGTCTGCAGGTGGTCGGTGACGAACTGCTGCGACGACAGGATCACGCCGCCGAGGCAGCGGCCCTGGCCGTCCACATGCTTGGTGGTGGAATAGACCACCACGTCCGCCCCGAGCTCGAACGGGTGCTGCAGCAGCGGGGTGGCGAACACGTTGTCCACCACCAGCCGGGCGCCGGCGGCGTGGGCGATCTCCGCCACCGCGGCGATGTCGATCAGCTCCAGCGTCGGGTTGGTGGGGCTCTCCAGGAAGAAGATCCTGGTGGTGGGCCGCACCGCGGCGCGCCAGGCGGCAAGGTCGGTGCCGTCCACCAGCGTGGTGTCGACGCCGAAGCGGGGCAGGAATTCCTCGATGATCCAGCGGCAGGAGCCGAACAGCGCGCGGGCCGCCACCACATGGTCGCCGGCGGAGAGCTGGCACAGCAGCGCCGCATTCACCGCCGCCATGCCGGAGGCGGTGGCGCGGGCGGCCTCGGCGCCTTCGAGCAGCGCCATGCGCTCCTCGAACATGGCGGTGGTGGGGTTGCCGTAGCGCGAATAGACGAAGCCGGGATCCTCGCCCTTGAACCGCGCCTCGCACGATTCGGCGTTGTCGTAGACGAAGCCCTGGGTGAGGAAGAGCGCCTCGGACGTTTCGCCGAACGGCGAGCGCGTCGTTCCACCATGGACTAGGCGGGTCTCCGGGTGGAGTGTAAGGGGATCGCGCGGGGTGAAACGGGGAAGGGGCTTGGACGCCACGGACATGACGGACTCCGAAGGGAGGCCGAGGGGATCGGGCCCGTGGCTCTGCCGCGATGGACGCCGTGTGGCGCGCGGCGGTGGGCCTGCGTGTCGGTCCCCGGCCTTTTAGCAAGGATGTTTAACGTGGCTGCAAGCCGGCCGGCTCAAATTCTCCACGCGCGCAGTTAATCGCGGGCCGGGCCTTGGCGTCAAGGGTTTCGTCCGGTAAAGCGAACAAAAGGGACGGGAAAGCGGATATGACGGTGCGAGCCACGGATCATCTGAGGCCCGGGATCCTGCCCGCAGAGGCCATCGCGGCGCTGAAGGCGAGCGGCGCCATCGCCTGCCGCCGCGCCCTCGATGACGACCAGATCCAGCCGGCGAGCCTCGACCTGAGGCTCGGGCGCACCGCGTGGCGGGTGCGCGCCAGCTTCCTGCCAGGGGCCGGCGTCTCGGTGAAGGAGCGGCTGGCCGACCTCGCTCTGCACGATTTCGACCTGACGCGCGGCGCGGTGCTGGAGACCGGCTGCGTCTATCTCGTGGAGCTGTTCGAGCGGTTCAAGCTGCCGGCGGACCTCGCGGCGGCGGCCAATCCGAAGAGCTCCACCGGCCGGCTCGACGTATTCGTGCGCGTCATCACCGACGGCGCGCGCGCGTTCGACACCATCCCCGCCGGCTATACCGGCCCGCTCTACCTCGAGATCTCGCCCCGCACCTTCCCCATCCTGGTGCGCACCGGCTCCCGGCTCAGCCAGGCCCGCTTCCGGCGCGGCGTGGCCCGGCTCTCCGACCTCGAGCTTCTGAACCTGCAGGCGGCCGAATGCCTGGTGGACGCCGCCCAGCCGGACGTGGCCGCGGGCGGCATCGCGCTCGGGGTGGATCTCGCCGGCGATGCGCTGGGCGGGCTGCAGGGCTTCCGCGCCAAGAAGCACACCGGTGTCATCGACGTGGACGAGGCCGGCGTGCTCGACGTGGCGGACTTCTGGGAGCCGATCCACGTGCGCCCGAACCGCAGCGCCAGCCTGGTGCTCGACCCCGACGCCTTCTACATCCTCGCCTCCCGCGAGGCGGTGCACGTGCCGCCCGACTATGCGGCGGAGATGGTGCCGTTCGATCCGCTGGTGGGCGAGTTCCGGGTGCATTACGCCGGCTTCTTCGATCCCGGCTTCGGCAATCCCGCCGCCGGCGGACGCGGCGCCCGCGCGGTGCTGGAGGTGCGCTCGCGCGAGGTGCCCTTCATCCTGGAGCACGGCCAGACGGTGGGCCGGCTCGTCTACGAGCGCATGGCCGGGCGCCCGGGCACGCTCTACGGCGCCGACATGCGCTCGCACTACCAGGGGCAGGGGCTGAAGCTCTCCAAGCACTTCAGGCCGGTGACGCTCTGAGGGGCGCGAGGCTCCGGGCGGCGGCCGGCCGGGCAAGCGAGCGCCCTCGCTAGGCAGCGCCTTTGGAGGCTGCGGGCGCGCGGCCGGCGGCGATCATGTCCTCCTTGCGCCAGGGCGTGTCGTCCTGCAGCGCGGCGTGGAGCTCGCGCAGCGGCCGCAGGATGGAATCCGAATAGGCGAGATAGTCCGCCACCAGCGGCAGCACCTCCTTCACCGCGGGATCGTCCGCCAGCTCCAGCACGGTGGAGACGGCGGCGTCCACCGCCGGGGTGGCGGCATCGGCGCTGCCGGCACCCGCCTCGCCCAGCACCACCTCGAAGCCGGTGAGGGTGCGCGAGCGCGCCGCCTCCACCACCGCCACCACCTCCTCCGGCGCGCCGGCGGCGGCGAGGCGCAGCGCCACGTCCTCCATGAGCGCGAGATAGGTGATGAGCACGTCCAGCGTGGACACCATGTTGGCGGCGTCGCCGGCGGAATGGCCGAACACCTGCTCGGCCCCCAGCTGCGGCAGGCGCGCGCCCATGGCCCGCACGTCCTGCGCGAGAGGGGAGACGCTCTCGCGCGTGCCGGCATGGGGCCACCAGGTGGCGAAGGCGGTGCGGCCGCGCCGCACCAGCGCGCGCACCTCCGGCCGCAGCTGGTCGGTGAGGTAGACCGGCAGCACCACATAGGACACCGCCAGAGCGATGGCGGCACCGATGGCGGTCTCGTAGACCCGCGCCACCATGCCCTGCGTGCCGAGGCCGGAGATGATGTGCAGGCCCAGCACCACGGAGAAGCCGACGGCGGCGGACGCCACGTCGTAGCGGTCCTTCTGGGTGACGAGCGCCACCATCTGCGCTGCCATGCAGAACAGCGCCAGCAGCCAGATGTGCTCGCCCAGGAGCAGGAAGAAGCCGATGCCCACCGCAACGCCGATGAGCGTGCCAACCGTGCGGTAGCGCACCCGCATGAAGGTCTCGCCCACGCTGTTGCCGATGACGAACATGACCGTCATGGTCGCCCAGTAGGCGTGATCGAGATGCACCACCAGATCGAGCACGGTGGTGATGACGGTGGCGATGGCGCCCTGGCACGCCACCCGCAGCGGCGCCGAGAACATGCGTCGTCCATCCGGCCCGGTCACCAGCAGCGGCACGGCGCGCGGCGGGACTGGCGCGGGCAGGGGCGCATCCTCGTGCGGCGGGGGAAAGGGGGCGGTCTCGGCCGCGGCGATGCCGGTCACCACCAGCGACAGCCGGTCGAAGGCGGTGAGTGCCCGCAGCAGGGCGAAGCGGGCCTGCGGCGGCAGTTCCGGGGAGAAGGCCACCTGCCGCAGCTGCGCCACCGCCCGCTCGAACCGCTCCTCGGCATGCACGTCCGACACGTCCACCGCTTCCAATCGGCGAGCGATGTGGTCGGCGGCGGCGGCGAAGGGGCCGCGCCAGTCCAGCGTGTTGGGCGCCTTTTCCGGCACGCAGCCCGCGAGCAGCTGCACTGCCACCCGCAGCCGGTAGAAGCGCACCCGCAGCTGCTCGAAATCCGGCTGGGCGGCGGGGTCCTCGGCGATGGCGGCGGCGAGGGCGTTCCATACCCGCGCCCTGAGATCCTCCAGCGCCTCGTTGGCGTCGTCGGCAAAGTGGCGGCCGGAGCGCACCGCATCGGACAGCTCGCGCAGATAGGAGGCCACCGCCGATTGCATGTCGAGCGTGGTGGCCACGAAGGCGGCGAGCGCCGAGGGGCGCCACGGCGACAGGCGCACCACCGCGGCCACCAGCGCCCCCTGGCAGAAGGCGGCCAGCAGCAGCGCGCCCTCCATCCGCGTCGGCTTCAGAATGGTGCCCACCGTGGCCACCACGATCAGCGCCAGCCCCATGCGCTGCCCGTCCATGCCGTAGCGCCGCAGCACCAGCGCGATGAAGGCGAGCGGGATCAGCAGCAGCTTCTGCACCGTGTCGTTGGCGGGGCCCTGGCCGGGCCCCACCGCCGCGAGCACCACCAGGAATGCCACCCCGAGCCCGAACAGGCGGGCCATGGTGAGCGCCTCGGCCCGCACACTGGCGGCCGGATTGAAGCTGATCATCACCAGCGCCGCGCACCCGGCCATCATGGGGAAGGTGATGTCCATGCCCAGCCCGAAGGCGGACGAGGTGGCATAGCCCACCAGGATGACGATGACGAAGGAGACGCCCAGGTGGAACGCCCGCGCCTGGTCGATGCGGCCGGGATCATGCTCGGCCAGCCAGGATTTCACGCGCCACAGCAGCGGGCGCGGCCGGGCCCGCCCCGTCATGGGACGAGGCGCCCGCGCGGGGCGCAGGCGAATCGGCGCCGGCGGCGCGCGGACGCGGGCGGGGTGTCCGGTCGCAGGCGGCTCGGTCGAAGACGGCTCGGTCGAAGACCCATGGCGAACGTCTCGGTTCCCTCTGTGCGGCCCGGGCGAGGAATTCACACGTCGCCCGCCGTGTCCAGTCGCAGCATGGCGGATGCGGCGGTGCATTCAACTTTGCCCGCATCTGCTCTATAGCCAGCGCGACTTCCCGCGCGGGCGGGACGGCGGATCCTCAGCCGGCGAACGGGAACGGGCGAATGACGGCGGAAACCCAGGCGCGCGTGAGCGAACTCTATGCGGCGCGGCGCGCGGCCGGAGACATCTCCGAGGACGAGGCGCAGGCCGCCGTGGTGCAGGAATTCGCCCGGCTGGAGCTGGAGCTGCGCCAGCGCGCCATGGCGCAGAAGTCCTCCGCGCTGGGCTGGCTGTTCCAGCGCCGCGCCCCGGAGGTGCCGAAGGGCATGTACGTCTACGGCAAGGTCGGCCGCGGCAAGACCATGCTGATGGACCTGTTCTACGAGGCGCTGCCGGCGCGCGGGAAGCGCCGCGCCCATTTCCACGAGTTCATGGGCGATGTGCACGAGCGCATCTTCCGCGAGCGGCAGGCGCAGAAGCAGGGCACCCGCAAGGCGGCCGATCCCATCGCCCCGGTGGCCCAGGCGCTGGCCGACGAGGCCAAGATCCTGTGCTTCGACGAATTCCACGTCACCGACATCGCCGACGCCATGATCCTCGGCCGGCTGTTCGAGAAGCTGTTCGCCGATGGCGTGGTGGTGGTGGCCACCTCCAACGTCGCCCCGCGCGATCTGTACACCGGCGGCCTCAACCGCGCGCTGTTCCTGCCGTTCATCGACATGATCGAGCAGCGCATGCGGGTGATGACGCTGGATTCGCGCACCGACTACCGCATGGAGAAGCTGGAAGGGGTGAGCACCTGGCACACCCCGCTCGGGCCGGAGGCCGATGCGGCGGTGGCGGCGGCGTGGCGGCGGCTCGCCGGGCCGGGCGGCGGCGCGCCGGGCGAGGTCATGCTGAAGGGCCGGCGGCTCGCCATTCCGGCCATGGCCAACGGCGCGGCCCGCTTCTCCTTCGCCAACCTGTGCGAGGCGGCGCTGGGGCCCAATCCGGATTATCTGCGGCTGGCGCGCATGTTCCACACCATCGTGGTGGAGCACATCCCCATCATGGGCCAGGACCAGCGCAACGAGGCCAAGCGCTTCATCTCGCTGATCGACACGCTCTACGACGCCAACGTGAAGCTGGTGGCCTCCGCCGCGGCCGAGCCGGACGGGCTCTATGTGGGCACGGACGGGGCCGAGGCCTTCGAGTTCGCGCGCACTATCTCGCGCATCCACGAGATGCGCTCCAGCGAATACCTCGCCAAGCCCCACGGCCGTCCCGATTCCGCCGCCTCCGGCGATACGACGGGTCTGGTCGAGACCTGAGGGCGCGCGCCGCGACGGCCCGCGGGCGGTCACGGCTCGGCGCGCGCGGGGCAGGGGGCTGGCCGGCGGGTGGCGCTCTTCCGCGGCCCCTCCGGACGCGCACGTCGGCGGGAGCGGGCGCGCCTCAAGTCAGCCGCCCCCTCTCAAGTTGGCCGGCAAGTTCGCAGGTGATCCGGCTCCCCCGAACCATGCGCCGCGCGAAGCGTCTTCCGCCCTGCGCGCGGGCCGCGGCAGGTTGCCCCGCACCGCAGTTCCCCCGACCGCGTCAGGGCCGGAAAGCCACCTCAGGGCGTGAACGCAAAATGGCCGGGCTTGCGGCCCGGCCATTGGCGATCAGCAATGTGCCTCCGCGCGTCAGCGGGGCAGGGTGGTGGCGCCCATCAGGTCCTTGTCGATGGCGTGCGCGGCCTGCCGGCCCTCGCGGATGGCCCACACGACGAGAGACTGGCCGCGCCGCATGTCGCCCGCCGCATAGAGCTTGGGGACCGACGTGGCATAGGCGAGATCGTCCGCCTGCACGTTGCCGCGCTTGTCCAGCGTCACGCCCGACTCGGCGATGAGCCCGGCATAGAGCGGATGCGCGAAGCCGATGGCGAGGAACACGAGGTCGGCCCGCAGCACGAACTCGGTGCCGGGGATGGGCTGGCGCTTCTGGTCCACGCGGGCGCACTTCACGCCGGTGACGCGGCCGTTGCGGCCCTCGATGCCGAGGGTGGCGCAGGCGAACTCGCGCTCGGCGCCCTCGGCCTGGGAGGACGAGGTGCGGAACTTGGTCGGCCAGTAGGGCCACACCGCCAGCTTGTCCTCCTTCATGGGGGGGACGGCGCGGATGTCCAGCTGGGTCACGGAAAGCGCGCCCTGGCGGAAGGCGGTGCCCACGCAGTCGGAGGCGGTGTCGCCGCCGCCCACCACCACCACGTGCTTGCCGCCGGCGAGGATCGGGATCTCGTTCACCGGCTCGTCGCCCTCGCGACGGTTGGACTGCACGAGATAGGGCATGGCGAAGTGCACGCCCTCCATCTCCTGGCCCGGCAGCTGCGGATCGCGCGGGGCCTCGGAGCCGCCGGCGAGCAGCACCGCGTCATGGCCGTCCAGCAGCTCCTGCAGCGGACGGGCGGTGCCGATGTTCTCGTTGTAGTGGAACGTCACCCCCTCACCTTCCATCTGCTTCACGCGACGGTCGATGTGGTGCTTCTCCATCTTGAAGTCGGGGATGCCGTAGCGCAGCAGGCCGCCGGCCTTGGGCTCCCGCTCATAGACGTGCACGTCGTGGCCGGCGCGGGCCAGCTGCTGGGCGGCGGCAAGGCCGGCCGGGCCGGAGCCGACGACGGCCACCTTCTTGCCGGTCTTCACGGCGGCGGGCTCGGGCTTGATCCAGCCCTTCTTCCACGCCTTGTCGGCGATGGCCTGCTCCACCGTCTTGATGGTGACGGGCATGTCCTCGAGGTTCAGCGTGCAGGCTTCCTCGCACGGGGCGGGGCAGATGCGGCCGGTGAACTCGGGGAAGTTGTTGGTGGAGTGGAGGTTGCGGGCCGCCTCCTCCCATTCCTCGCGATAGACGAGATCGTTCCAGTCCGGGATCTGGTTGTGGACCGGGCAGCCGTTGGGGCCGTGGCAGAACGGAACGCCGCAATCCATGCAGCGCGCCGCCTGGTTGGTCACCTCGGCGTCAGGCAGCGGCAGCGTGAACTCGCGGAAATGGCGGATGCGGTCCGAGGCGGGCTGGTACTTCTGCTCCCGCCGGTCGATCTCCAGAAAACCCGTGACCTTGCCCATAAATGACCTCGTTGGCGAACCTTGAGGGAACCGCCGCGCGCGCCGGATGTCTCCGCGTGCCGCACCAGCAGTTCCATTACAAGAATTGTTCCAGCTTGAGGACTCGGTTTTCCGCGCGTTACCGCACGGGCTTGCCGAGCCCGCTCGCCGGCCGCTGGGGCCGGCCGGCGTCCCCTCCGGAGAGGGGACGCGCCTGCCTCACTCGGCCGCCGCGAGGCCGCGGCGCTTCTCCATCTCGCGCAGGGCGCGGCGGTATTCCACCGGCATCACCTTGACGAACTTGGAGCGGTAGTCCGCCCAGTTGTCGAGGATGGCCTGCGCCCGCGCCGAGCCCGTGTAGTGCAGGTGCTTGGCGATGAGCTGGTGCAGGCGCTCCTCGTCGTGGCGGGACATGTCGCCCTGCACGTCGATGCGGCCCTTGAACTCCAGGTCGCCGCCGTGGTGGTGCAGGCGCTCGAGGAGATCCTCCTCCTCCTCCACCGGCTCGAGGTCGACCATGGACAGGTTGCAGCGCTTGGCGAAGCTCTTGTCCTCGTCCAGCACATAGGCGACGCCGCCGGACATGCCGGCCGCGAAATTGCGCCCGGTCTGGCCGATGACCACCACGATGCCGCCCGTCATATACTCGCAGCCGTGGTCGCCGGTGCCTTCAACGACGGCGATTGCCCCCGAATTGCGCACCGCGAAGCGCTCGCCCGCGATGCCGCGGAAGTAGCACTCGCCCTCGGTGGCGCCGTACATCACCGTGTTGCCGACGATGATGGAGTTCTCCGGCACGATCGCGGCATTGGCCGGCGGACGGACGATGATGCGCCCGCCCGAAAGGCCCTTGCCCACATAGTCGTTGGCCTCGCCGATAAGGTCGAAGGTGATGCCGGCGGCGAGGAAGGCGCCGAACGCCTGGCCCGCGGTGCCGCTGAGCTCGACGTGGATGGTGTCGTCGGGCAGGCCCTGGCCGCCATGGGCCTTGGCCACCGCGCCCGACAGCATGGCGCCGGCGGAGCGGTCCACCGAGCGGATCGGCGTCTCGATCACCACGCGCTCGCCCTTCTCGATGGCCGGCGCCGCCTTCTCGATGAGGGTGCGGTCGAGCACCTTCTCGATGGGGTGGTGCTGGCGCTCGGTGTGGCGGATGCCCACGTCGGCCGGAACGTCCGGCTTGGCGAAGATGCGCGAGAAGTCGAGCCCCTTGGCCTTCCAGTGCTCGATGGCCGCCTTCTGGTCCAGCACCTCGGAGCGGCCCACCATCTCCTCCAGCTTGCGGAAGCCGAGGGAGGCCATGATCTCCCGGACCTCCTCCGCGATGAAGAAGAAGTAGTTGATGACGTGCTCGGGCGTGCCCTTGAAGCGCTTGCGCAGCACCGGGTCCTGCGTCGCCACGCCGACGGGGCAGGTGTTCAGGTGGCACTTGCGCATCATGATGCAGCCGGCCGCGATCAGCGGCGCGGTGGAGAAGGCGAACTCGTCGGCGCCGAGCAGGGCGCCGATGATCACGTCCCGGCCGGTCCTGAGGCCGCCGTCCACCTGCAGCGCGACGCGCGAGCGCAGGCGGTTGGCCACCAGAGTCTGCTGGGTCTCGGCGAGGCCCATCTCCCACGGCGAGCCGGCGTGCTTGATGGAGGTGAGGGGCGAGGCGCCCGTGCCGCCCTCGAAGCCGGAGATGGTGATGTGGTCGGCGCGCGCCTTGGCCACGCCCGCCGCCACCGTGCCCACGCCGACCTCAGACACCAGCTTCACCGACACGTCGGCGGCCGGGTTCACGTTCTTCAGGTCGTAGATGAGCTGGGCCAGGTCCTCGATGGAATAGATGTCATGGTGCGGGGGCGGGGAGATGAGGCCCACGCCCGGGGTGGAGTGGCGCACCTTGGCGATCACCGCGTCCACCTTGTGGCCGGGGAGCTGGCCACCCTCGCCGGGCTTGGCGCCCTGCGCGACCTTGATCTGCATCACGTCGGAATTGACGAGATATTCCGCCGTCACGCCGAAGCGGCCGGAGGCCACCTGCTTGATGGCGGAGCGCATGCTGTCGCCGTTCGGCAGGGGCACGAAGCGCTCGGGCTCCTCGCCGCCCTCGCCGGTGTTCGACTTGCCGCCGATCCGGTTCATGGCGATGGCGAGGGTGGTGTGCGCCTCGCGCGAGATGGAGCCGAACGACATGGCGCCGGTGACGAAGCGCTTCACGATCTCGGTGGCGGGCTCCACCTGCGAGATGTCGACGGCCGGCTGGCCGATCTCCTCCGCGCCCTTGATGCGGAACAGCGAGCGCACGGTGAGCAGGCGCTTCTCCTGCTCGTTGATCATCGCCGCGAAGGCCTTGTAGCGGTCCTGCGCATTGCCGCGCACGGCGTGCTGCAGCAGCGCCACCGCCTCGGGCGACCAGGCGTGGTCCTCGCCGCGCATGCGGTAGGCGTATTCGCCACCCACGTCGAGGGCCATGCGGAAGATGGGGTTGTCCGAGAAGGCCTGGGTGTGACGGCGCGCCGTCTCCTCGGCGATCTCGGCAAGGCCCACGCCCTCGATGGTGGTGGCGGTGCCGAAGAAGTACTTGTTGACCAGCTCCGAGGAGAGGCCCACCGCGTCAAAGATCTGCGCGCCGCAATAGGACTGGTAGGTGGAGATGCCCATCTTGGACATCACCTTCAAAAGCCCCTTGTCGATGGACTTGATGAAGCGCTTCACGATCTCCTTGTCGTCCACCTCCTCCGGAATCTCGTCCTTCATGGAGAGCAGGGTCTCGAAGGCGAGATAGGGGTTGATGGCCTCGGCGCCGTAGCCGGCGAGACAGGCGAAGTGGTGCACCTCGCGCGCCTCGCCCGTCTCCACCACCAGGCCCACGGAGGTGCGCAGGCCGTGGCGGATGAGGTGGTGGTGCACGGCGGCGGTGGCGAGCAGCGCCGGGATCGGGATGCGGTCCGGCCCGGTCATGCGGTCGGACAGGATGATGATGTTGTAGCCGCCGTGGACCGCCGTCTCGGCGCGCTCGCACAGGCGCTCCAGCGCGTCGTGGAGGCCGGCGGCACCCTTGTCGGCGCCGTAGGTGATGTCGAGCGTGCGGGTATCGAACCGCTCCTCCATGAAGCCGATGGAGCGGATCTTCTCCAAGTCCTCGTTGGTGAGGATGGGCTGGCGCACCTCAAGGCGCTTGCGGCGGGCGTTGCCCTCCAGGTCGAAGATGTTCGGCCGCGGCCCGATGAAGGAGACGAGGCTCATCACCAGCTCCTCGCGGATCGGGTCGATGGGCGGGTTCGTCACCTGCGCGAAGTTCTGCTGGAAATAGGTGTAGAGCAGCTTCGACTTGTTGGAGAGCACGGAGATGGGCGTGTCCGTGCCCATGGAGCCCACCGCCTCCTGGCCGGTGATGGCCATGGGCGCCATGAGGAGCTTCAGGTCCTCCTGGGTGTAGCCGAACGCCTGCTGGCGATCGAGCAGCGACACGTCGGTGCGCACCTCGCGCGCCTCCACGGGGCGCAGGTCCTCCAGCACCAGCTGGGTGTGCTTCAGCCACTCCTTGTAGGGATTGGCGCGGGCGAGCTCGGTCTTGATCTCCTCGTCGGGGACGAGGCGGCCCTGCTCCAGGTCCACCAGGAGCATCTTGCCGGGCTGGAGGCGCCACTTGGTGACGATCTTCTCCTCGGGCAGCGTCAGCACGCCCATTTCCGAGGCGAGCACGATGGTGTCGTCGCTGGTCACCATGTAGCGGGCGGGGCGCAGGCCGTTGCGGTCCAGCGTCGCGACGATCTGGCGGCCGTCGGTGGCGACGATGGCGGCGGGGCCGTCCCACGGCTCCATGAGGGCGGCGTGATACTCGTAGAAGGCGCGCCGCTCCTCGTCCATGAGCGGGTTGCCGGCCCAGGCCTCGGGCACCAGCATCATGGCCGCGTGCGGCAGCGCGTAGCCGCCCTGCACCAGGAATTCCAGCGCGTTGTCGAAGCAGGCGGTATCCGACTGGCCTTCATACGAGATGGGCCACAGCTTGGAGATGTCCGAGCCGAACAGCTCGCTGTCCACGCTCGCCTGCCGCGCCGCCATCCAGTTGACGTTGCCGCGCAGGGTGTTGATCTCGCCGTTGTGCGCCACCATGCGGTAGGGGTGGGCCAGCGGCCAGGCCGGGAAGGTGTTGGTGGAGAAGCGCTGGTGCACCAGGGCAAGCGCGCTCTCGAAGTCCGGGTCGTGCAGGTCCGGATAGTAGGCGCCCAGCTGGTCGGCCAGGAACATGCCCTTGTAGACCAGCGTGCGGCACGACAGCGATACCGGATAATAGCCGGCGGTGCGCGGGTCGTTGGCGCTGTAGACGGTGTTGGAGATCACCTTGCGCAGCACGAACAGGCGGCGCTCGAAGCCGTCCTCGTCGCCGGCGAACTCACCGCGGCCGATGAAGATCTGCACGTGCTCGGGCTCGGTCGGGAGCACGCTCACGCCGAGGGAGGAATTGTCGGTCGGCACGTCGCGCCAGCCGAGGAGGGCGAGGCCCTCTTCCGCCACCACGCGCTCATAGGCCGCGCGGACGATCTGCTGGCCCTCGGCGTCGCGCGGCATGAAGATGTGGCCGACCGCATACTGCCCGGGCTCGGGCAGGGAGAAGCCGAGGCGGGCGGCCTCCTTGGCGAAGAACTTGTGCGGGATCTGCACCAGCATGCCCGCGCCGTCGCCGGCGCGCGGGTCGGCGCCCACCGCGCCGCGGTGCTCGAGGTTCAGAAGGATGTTGATGCCATCCTGGATGATGCGGTGGCTCTTGCGGCCCTTGATGTCGGCGATGAAGCCGACGCCGCAGGCGTCGCGCTCGTGCGCGGGATCGAACAGGCCGGACGCGGCGGGGCGCCCGACGATCGCCGTGTCTTTCACGGCGGCGGCAGTCCGAGCCACGCTTCCGTTCAAGCCATCCCTGCGATCTGACGCTGCCATGTGTCCGTTCCTTCTCTTCTCGCGGCCGGGGTGCGCCCCCGCCGTCCTGCCCCAACTTGCCCGATGCGCCGCCGATCCGCTGACGGATCGTGACCCCCCTGCCGGCCGGGCCGGCCCGGTCGCGCCGGACGGAGCCCCCCAAAGGCTCCGGACCCGCCGCTGCAACTTTTGCACCACTGCCGCGCCGCACAAAAGGCCCACGTTCGGGGGGGAACGCGGGCTGAGCCGTTGCAAGCCATCGACGCGGGAGATAGGGAAGTAAGGTTTCCCTATCTCGCCGAACATGCCAGAAAAGAGGCAGACCCACAAGCGCCTTGCTGGCGCAAATATGGTCAGTCGGGTGAAATCTTGCGCTCTTGCTGGCCTTGGCGAAAGGAACGGTACGGCGCGGCCCGCGCCCGCGCAACGGCGTTTCATTCGCGGTTGGGGGGGAGGCAGGCAGCCTCGCCCCTCCGGAGGCGCGGCGACGTCCCACGGCTGCCGCATTGGCGCGCTCATATGGTGAGGAATCGCCCCGCCCGTGGGCGCGCGAAAAGGCTTGAGCGGCCGATATTCGCGCGCGGCACGCCGGGTTTCGATCCCCCGCGGGGTCCCGTCCTGAGAGGAGCGTCATGTCGCGACCCGTCGTCCGCGCCCGCCCGATGGCCATTGCTGCCCTTCTTTTGGGCGCTGGCCTTGCGTCATCCGGTTCCGCCGGCGCGCAGGTGCTGATCTACGAGGGGCCCTATGGCCCGCCGCCGCGTGCCTATCCCGCCCCGCCGCCGGCCTATCCGGCCGCGCCGCGCGGCTACGGCATGCTGGCGCCGGCCGAGGTGCGGGCCATCGTCCGCGGCATGGGCTATCGCAATGTCTCCGCGCCGCGTCTCGCCGGCCGCCTCTATGTGCTGACCGCGGTGGACGAGGAAGGTCCGGCGGTGCTGCGCATCGACAGTCTCACCGGCCGCGTGGTGAGCGCCCGCAGCGTCTATGGCGGGCCGACCATCGCCGTGCCCTCGGTGCCGCCGCGCTATGGCGCGCCCCCGCCCGTTGCCGCGCGGCCGGCGCCCCAGCCGGTGGCTCCGTCCGCGCGCGCCGTGTCGCCGCCGGTGGCCGCGCCTTTGCCCCCGGCCCGCCCGCCCGAGGCCGCCGTGGCGGCGGTGACGCCCGCCCCGGTCATCGCCCCCGCCGTTCCGGCTGCGCCGCCTACGGCAACGTCAACGCCTCCCGCCGCGACACCGCCCGGCGTGGCGCCCGGGGGGGCATCGGCCACGGCTCCCGCAGGCGCGGGCGTCGTGCCTGCGGTGCCCGGTCCCGAGGCGGCGAAAGCGGAGATCCCGAAGGCCGAGCCGGCCCATGCGGACCCGGCGAAGGCGGCGGCCGTCCAGCCGGCGGCTCAGCCTGCCCCGGCCCCTGCGCGCAAGAAGGCCGGCGCGGGAACCGCCACCACCGACAGCGCCAGCGCGGGCTCCGCCTCGGTCCTGTCGCGGCCCAAGGCGCCCTGACCGGGCAGGGGGCGATCCCGGCCATCGCACGGCAGCACGCGGCGGGGCGTGGGTGGAGCGTTCCCTCCCGCCTGCGAATGCCCGTGCGGGTCGACATCACGGAAACATCAAAGGCCGCACGCGGGGTGACCCTGCGTGCGGCCTTCTTTGTAGGCGGTGGAGCCGCGCGGGCGCCTGCCGGCGGCGCGGCTCGGTCGCGCGCGACACGGCCGGCGCGGTGGGCGACGGCTGGCGCGTCAGGCGAAATAGGCTGCGGCGACGAGGCCGAGCACGATTACCGCCAGGAACACCAGGGTCACGAGGCCGAGCCGCTTCTCGATGAACTCGCGCGCCGTCGGCCCGAAATGGTGCAGCAGCGCCGCCAGCAGGAAGAAGCGGGCGCCGCGGGTGATCAGCGACAGCACCACGAACCAGAACAGGCTGTAATCGGCAAAGCCCGAAGTGATGGTGACCAGCTTGTAGGGGATGGGGGTCAGCCCCTTCAGCAGGATCACCCAGTGGCCGTAGTGGGCATAGGCGGCGCGGAACTGGTCGACCTTGGAGCCGTAGCCGTACAGGTCGATCAGGAACTTGCCCACGCTGTCGTACAGCAGCGCGCCGATGGCATAGCCCACGAGGCCGCCCAGCACCGAGCCGATGGTGGCGATGAGCGCGTAGCGCCAGGCCTTGTCGGGCCGCGCCAGCGTCATGGGCACCTGCAGCACGTCCGGCGGCACGGGGAAGACGGAGCTTTCCGCAAAGGCGACGATGAAGAGCGCCCACGGCGCCGACGGCTTCGCGGAATAGGCGATGATCCAGTCGTAGAGCTTGCGGAGCATGGGCGCCCTATGTTGCAGCGCGGTAGGGATGCCCCGGCTTAGAACGTCCCGCCGGGCGAGTAAAGCCGCCGGCATCTCGGCAGCCCTCTTCCGCGCCCGTTGCATGGCGGAGGTGTCTGCGTAAACCCTTGCTTTACCGTGGTGCACACGGGAGGAGGGGCTGTGGCCGCCGCGACACAGACAGCCTTTCCTGCGGCGTGTAAGACCATGCCCATCGGAACCTTGAGTCGCGCGGGGCGGCGCCGCGGTTCCGGTGCCGATCGGCTCGCGGCCGCCGTCCGCACCTTCGGGTGCCGGCACGGGAACGGAAGCGAACCGTTCAGCCTTCATGAACGGTTGCTGACGGAAGCTTTCATCTCCGGTGCGGGGCGCAGGGCTTAGAACCGCGACGCGTCGGAGACGGGGGGCCGTCGAACGGTTCTGGGCCGCGACGCAAGTTGAGGGATGACGATGTTCAAGCGAATTGCCGTGTTTGCCGCTCTCGTGCTGGGCTATGTCCTGACCGGTATGGCGCTGAACGCCAGCCAGCCGGCCCCGGGCACGCCGCTGGCCGCGCCGGTCATCGAGGCCGAGTGAGCTGACGCCCGGGGGCGCGCGCCGGCGCCCGGGTCGCACATCAGGCGCAGACGCGAAAAAGGCCGGGCAATTCCCGGCCTTTTCTTTTGTCGCGGTTCCGGCGGGCGTCAGTGCGCCGCCACCTTCTTCGCCGGCGCGAGATCGGCCGCAGTCACCGGAGGCACCGAGAGGATGTCGCCGAGGCCGGCCATGCCGGCGCGCTGGCGCACCAGCGCCAGCACCACGTCGAGGGTGGGGGTGGGCGTGCCGAGCATGCGGCCCATCTCCTGCACCACGCTCACCAGCGGATCGATCTCCATGGGACGGTCGCGCTCCAGGTCCTGCAGCATGGAGGTCTTGTGCGCGCCCACGGCGCCGGCGCCGTTGATGCGCCGTTCCACGTCGACGCGGAAGCGGATGCCGAGCTGCTCGGCGATGCCCTGGGCCTCCAGCATCATGGCGCGGGCGACCGCGCGGGTGCCGGGATCGGCGGCGATGATGTCGAGGGTGGCGTGGGTGAGGGCGCTGATGGGATTGAAGCAGAGGTTGCCCCACAGCTTCAGCCACAGCTCGTCGCGGATGTTGGTCATCACCGGGGCGCGCAGGCCGCCCTTCTCCATCATCTGGCTGAGGGCGGTGACGCGCGGGGTGATCTCGCCGGAGGGCTCGCCGAGCGGGAACTTGTCGCCGTAGATGTGCTGGATCACGCCCGGGGCCACCACCTCGGTGGCGGGATAGACGATGCAGCCGAGCGCCCGCTCGGGGCCGAGCACCTCCCACTGGCGGCCGCCCGGATCGATGGTGCCGAGGGTGCGGTTCTCCAGAGCCCCGCCATGCTTGTAGAAGTACCAGTAGGGCACGCCGTTCACGGCCGTGACGATGGTGGTGTGCTCGCCGATGAGGGGGCGCATGCGCTCCACCACGCCGGGCACGGAGTGGGCCTTGAGGGTGACGATCACATAATCCTGCGGGCCCAGCTCGCGCGGGTCGTCGGTGGCACGCACGTGGGCCACGCGCTCCTCGCCGTCGATGAGCAGCTTGAGGCCGTTGGTCTGCATGGCTTCCAGATGGCCGCCGCGCGCCACCAGGCTGACCTCGGCGCCGGCCTGCGCGAGCTGCACGCCCATGTACCCGCCAATGGCGCCGGCACCATAGATGCAAACCTTCATGGTCGTCCCTCCTGCTGTGCGATGTATTATGTATGCCAGATTAAGGCGCAGAATGACGCCTCCAGCAACCCTTACTCTCACCATATCAGTGGAAATTAATTCCGTAAGGTGGAAATTTGTCACAGGGTGCGCGGGCGCCCGCGGCAGGCTAGCCTGTAGCCCTGTTCGAGGCGAAAGAGCGGGGGAGCCAGCCAATGCCCGATATCGAGGTCGCACCGCGTCGCAGGGGCCGTCCGGCGTCCGGCACCGGCTCCGAGGGCGGGGCCGAGGTCCAGTCGCTGGACCGGGCCATCGCCCTGCTGCGGGTGGTGGCCGACCAGGACGGGATGGCGCTCGCCGAGATCGCCCGGCGGGCCGAGCTGCCGGTGTCCACCGTGCATCGCCTGCTGACCACGCTGGAGAAGCGTCAGCTGGTCAATCACGACCTCTCCAGCGGGCTGTGGACGGTGGGGCTCGGCCTGTTCCGCATCGGCTCGGCCTATCTGCGCATCCGCAAGCTGCCGGACATCGGCCGCCCGGTGATCCGCCGCCTGCTGCACGAGACCGAGGAGACCGTGAACCTCGCCATGTTCGATGCCATGGAGCTGGTGGTGGTGGCGCAGGCGGAGGCCCATGCGCCGCTGCGCGCCTTCTTCCGGCTGGGCGGGCGCCTGCCGCTCCACGCCACCGCCGCCGGCAAGGCGGTGCTGGCTGCGGCCTCGCCCGCGTTCCGCGGCGCCTGCCTCGCGCAGATCCGCTACGAGCCGTTCACCACCGCCACCCACCGCGAGGAGCGGGCGCTGATGGACGACGTGGCCGAGATCGCCACCCGCGGCTATGCCGTGGACCGGGAGGAGCACGCCCCGGGCATGCGGGCGGTGGCTGCGGCCATCCTCAATGAATGGCGCGATCCCATCGGCGCGGTGTCGGTGTCGGCGCCGGTGGTGCGCATGAGCGACGATCGCATCCAGCGCCTTGGCCGGCGGGTCGCTGCGGCGGCCGAGCAGATGACCCGCCTCTACTCCGGCGCGGACGAGGGCCTGTCGCAGGACTATGCCGCGTATCGGTAAGTAGTATTGACGTAACTGGTATACAATATTTTCTGTATTTGGAATACGAAGCACGGAATTCCAAATTGAGAATTCCATTGACACCTTTGACATACATTATACTCTTTCCCGGCCGCCCTAACGTAAGCGGCAGAATCGCCTGAAAAAACAAGGCGATAAGATTCGATCCGCACCCCATAAAAAGCGGACGATCCGGGAGGAAGACCAATGCAATCTGCAATCGCCAGAACTGTCCGGCGAGGGGCGGCGGCGCTCGCCCTGTCCGCTGCCGCCCTGTCCCCCTGCGCGGCGTTCGCGTGGGAGCCTACGAAGACGGTGGAGTTCATCGTGCCGGCGGGAACCGGCGGCGGCGCCGACCAGATGGCGCGGATGATCCAGGGTATCGTCCAGAAGAACAACCTGATGAGCCAGCCCCTGGTTGTCATCAACAAGTCGGGCGGCGCCGGCGCCGAGGGTTTCCTCGATGTGAAGGGGTCGAACCGCAATCCTCACAAGATCATCATCTCCCTGTCCAACCTGTTCACCACGCCGCTTGCTACCGGCGTGCCCTTCTCGTGGAAGGACATGACGCCGGTTTCCATGCTGGCGCTGGACGAATTCGTGCTGTGGGTGAATGCCAAGGCGCCCTATGACGACGTGAAGGGGTATCTGGCCGCGCTGAAGGCTGCTTCCGGCGACCAGATCTTCAAGATGGGCGGCACCGGCTCCAAGCAGGAAGACCAGATCATCACCGCCGCCATCGAGCAGAAGACCGGCGCCAAGTTCATCTATGTGCCCTACAAGGGCGGCGGCGATGTCGCGGCGCAGCTGGTGGGCGGGCATGTGACCTCCTCGGTCAACAATCCCATCGAGGCGGTGTCCCAGTGGCGCGCGGGCGAGCTGAAGCCGCTGTGCGTGTTCGACGACAACCGGCTGCCGTACAAGGAGCCCATCGCCAGCGGAAAGTCCTGGAACGACATCCCCACCTGCAAGGAAGCCGGCCTCGACATCGAATATCTGATGCTGCGCGGCATCTTCATGCCGCCGGGCGCCAGCAAGGACCAGGTCGATTACTTCGTCGAGCTGTTCAAGAAGGTCCGCGCCACCCCCGAGTGGCAGGAGTTCATGCAGAAGGGCGCGTTCAACACCACCGCTTTGTCCGGCCCGGAGTACGCGACCTGGCTCGGCAAGGCTGAGACCACCCACAAGGACCTCATGGAGAAGGCCGGCTTCGTCGCCAAGTAGGCCGCGCGCAAGTAGGCCGCGCGTGGCCGCGCCGGCGCCTCGCCCCTCAGGGGGCGGGGAGGCCGGGGAGACGGACAAGGCTTTTCCCGGTTCTCGAGGAGGTTCAGTCATGAGCAGTGAAACCGGACATGCCGGGCGCGAGGAGCGGACGGTCACCAACCGCACCATGGATGTGGTGGTGGCCCTGCTCTTCATGGCGCTCGCCGCCACGGTGATGGGCGACAGCTGGCGCATCGGCGCGAGTTGGGCCTCGGATGGTCCGCAGGCGGGCTACTTCCCGTTCTACGTGGGCCTCATCATGTTCATCGCCAGCACCTGGACGCTGGTGCATTGCCTTGTCACCAAGCATCCCGATCTCGGCAACTTCGTCGACCGCTCCCAGCTGGCGTCGGTGATGCAGGTGCTGGTGCCGACCACGGTCTATGTCGGGCTGATCTTCATCCTCGGCATCTATGTGGCCTCGGCCATCTTCATCGCCTTCTTCATGTGGTGGCTGGGCAAGTATTCGCCGGTGCGGATCATTCCCGTGGCGGTGGGTGTGCCGCTGGCCCTCTTCGTCATGTTCGAGGTGTGGTTCCTCGTGCCGCTGCCGAAGGGGCCGCTGGAGACCGCGCTCGGCTATTGATGCAGAGGGGTCCGGCGCCGTTGCCGGCCCCGCCCCGCGGCGCCCCGCAAGGACGGATGGCGTCGCCGACAACGGGGATGCGCGCGCCTCGCCGCGCATCCCGGGCGCAGCGCCCGCGCTTCCCCGCCTGCGGACGGGGGCGGCCGGACGCCGCGCCGGAACTCCGCGACAGCGCGCCGGCTCAGCCGCGACGCTTCCAGCACCCGCGCCGACCACCCGCGCCGACCTGTGCCCGGTCCGAGGCCCGCCTCGCCCCCGCGCGGCGGTCCGGCCAACCCGAACGAAGCTGAACGCGCCCGTCCCCGTCGCGCCGCCCATCCACCGGCGGCGGGGCGGCGCAACGGAGGAACCCCGTGGAAGCGCTCACGTCCCTGATCGGAGGGTTCGGCGTGCTCGCCGACCCAATGAACATCATCTACATGTTCGTCGGCATCGCCCTCGGCGTGCTCATCGGCGTGCTGCCGGGCCTCGGCGGCGCCAATGGCGTCGCCATCCTCTTGCCGCTCACCTTCTCCATGTCGCCGGTGTCGGCGATCATCATGCTCTCGTCCATCTACTGGGGCGCGCTGTTCGGCGGGGCCATCACCTCGGTGCTGTTCAACATTCCCGGCGAGCCGTGGAGCGTGGCCACCACCTTCGACGGGCACCCCATGGCCCAGAAGGGGAAAGCCGGCGAGGCGCTCACCGGGGCCTTCACCGGCTCGTTCATCGGCGCCTTCTTCGCGGTGCTGCTGATCACCTTCCTCGCGCCGGTCATCGCCAAGTTCGCGCTGCAGTTCGGGCCGGCGGAATTCTTCGCGGTGTACCTGCTCACCTTCTGCGCCTTCGTCGGCATGGGGCGCGAGCCGGCGGCGAAGGTGATCGCGGCCATGATGCTCGGCTTCGCGCTGGCGGCGGTGGGCATCGACACGGTGACCGGCCAGCTGCGCATGACCTTCGGCTCGGTGGAGCTCTTGCGCGGCTTCGACTTCCTGGTGGCGGTCATCGGCCTGTTCGGCGTGGGCGAGATCCTGCTCACCATGGAGGAAGGCCTCGCCTTCAAGGGCAAGAGCGCCGCCATCAATCCCAAGGTGGTGTGGGAGACCTGGAAGAAGCTGCCGCAATACTGGGTCGGCTGCCTGCGCTCGGCCATCGTCGGCTGCTGGATGGGCGTCACCCCCGGCGGCGCCACCCCGGCCTCCTTCATGAGCTACGGCCTTGCCAAGAAGTTCTCCCGCAACGGGCGCAACTTCGGCAAGGGCGAGCTGGAGGGCGTGGTGATGCCGGAAGTGGCGGCCCACGCGGCCGGCACCTCGGCGCTGCTGCCCATGCTCACGCTGGGCATCCCCGGCTCGCCCACCGCGGCGGTGCTGCTGGGCGGCCTGCTGATCTGGGGCCTCCAGCCCGGCCCGCTGCTGTTCGTGGAGCAGAAGGACTTCGTGTGGGGCCTGATCGCCTCGATCTACCTCGGCAACATCGCCGGCCTGATCGTGGTGCTCACCACCGTGCCGATCTTCGCGGCCATCCTGCGCATTCCGTTCAGCGTCATCGCCCCGATCATCCTCGTGATCTGCGCGGTGGGCGCCTACACGGTGCACAATGCCGGCCTCGACATCGCGGTCATGCTGGTGTTCGGCGTCATCGGCTACCTGTTCAAGAAGCTGCAGTATCCGCTGGCGCCGCTGGTGCTGGCGCTGGTGCTGGGCGACATGGCCGAATCCTCGTTCCGGCAGGCGATGCTGGTCTCGCAGGGCCACCTGTCGATCTTCTGGTCCAACCCGCTGGTGGGCTCCATCGTCACGCTGGCGCTGGTGATGCTGGCCTGGCCGCTGATCTCCCTCGCGCTCGCCCGGCTGAAGCCGGCGAAGCACGCGGCGGCGGAGTAAGGCGCGGAGCGGGGCGGCACGGCTCCCTCCGGAGCCCGCCGCCCCGCTCCGCCACGTCCGGCCTGGCCGGAAGTCCTTCATGCTGCAGCGCGCAACACAATTTGCCGGAACCGGGATTGCGTTGGCGTAATGCAGACCGTATACAATATTTCACGGCATCGGACCGCCTCGACAGAAGGAGGCCGAGCGAGGAGAGGAACCCAGGTCGTGCATCAATCGCCCGTGCATCAGACCCCCGTGCAGGTCACGGATCCTCCGAGGCTCAACGTCGAGCCGCTGGAGGCCGCGTCGAGCCTCCGCATGCTCGCCTATGACGCGCTGAAGCGGGCGATCACGCAGATGGACATCTACGGCAGCGCCGCCGAGTTCCGTCTCGACGAGCGTCAGCTCTCCGAGACGCTGGGCGTGTCGCGCACCCCCATCCGCGAGGCCATGACGGTGCTCGAGCAGGAGGGCTTCGTGCGCTCCGTGCCGCGCCGGGGCATCTTCGTGGTGCGCAAGACCAAGCGGGAAATCATCGACCTCATCATGGTCTGGGCGGCGCTGGAGGCCATGGCGGCCCGGCTCGCCGCCACCGCCGCCAGCGACGAGGAGATCGCGGGCCTGCGCCGGCTCTTCAACGAGTTCCGCGCCGAGGCTCCGGCCCAGATGAACGAATATTCGGAGGCGAACATCGCCTTCCATCAGGCGGTCATCCGCATGGGCGGCTGCCGGCTGATCGTGGACATGACCGAGAACCTGTTCCTGCACATGCGCGCCATTCGCGCGGTGTCGGTTCGGCAGGAGAACCGGTTCGAAATCTCCATGCGGGAACACATGGCGATCATCGATGCGCTTGAGAAGCGGGACCCCGATCTCGCCGAGCGCCTGGTGCGGGAACACACCATGGGCCTGGCGGCCCATGTGGAGCGGCACGGTGTCTTTCCCGAATAGGCAGCCCAAAAGCCGAGCCGGGATTACACAGCAAGGAGACGCCTCAATGGCAACGGCGGAAAAGAAGATCGAAGACAATGTGGTTCATCTCGACCCCGCCGGCGAGGCGGAGCGTGAGCTGACCGACGGCTTCCATTTGGTCATCGACGCCCTCAAGCTGAACGGCATCGAGAACATCTACGGCGTGCCGGGCATCCCGATCACCGACCTCGGCCGCATGGCGCAGGCGGAGGGCATCCGCGTCGTCTCCTTCCGTCACGAGCAGAATGCCGGCAACGCGGCGGCGATCGCCGGCTTCCTCACCAAGAAGCCCGGCGTGTGCCTCACCGTCTCCGCTCCCGGCTTCCTCAACGGCCTCACCGCGCTGGCCAACGCCACCACCAACTGCTTCCCGATGATCCTCATCTCCGGCTCGTCCGAGCGCGAGATCGTCGACCTCCAGCAGGGCGACTATGAGGAGATGGACCAGCTCGCCATCGCCAAGCCCCTGTGCAAGGCGGCGTTCCGCGTGCTGCATGCCGCCGATATCGGCATCGGCGTCGCCCGCGCCATCCGCGCGGCGGTGTCGGGGCGTCCCGGCGGCGTCTATCTCGACCTGCCGGCCAAGCTGTTCTCGCAGGTGATGGATGCCGAGGCCGGCGCCAAGTCGCTGGTGCAGGTGATCGACCCGGCCCCGGCGCAGATCCCCGGCCCCGAGGCGGTGGACCGCGCCATCGAGCTGCTCAAGGGCGCGAAGAAGCCCCTCATCATCCTCGGCAAGGGCGCGGCCTATGCCCAGGCCGACGAGGCGATCCGCACCCTGGTCGAGACCTCCGGCATCCCGTTCCTGCCCATGTCCATGGCCAAGGGCCTGCTGCCGGACACCCATCCCCAGTCCGCCGGCGCGGCGCGCTCCACCGCGCTCAAGGATGCCGACGTGGTGGTGCTGCTCGGCGCCCGCCTCAACTGGCTGCTCTCCCACGGCAAGGGCAAGACCTGGGGCGAGCCCTTCTCCAAGAAGTTCATCCAGGTGGACATCGAGCCGCGCGAGATGGATTCCAACGTCGAGATCGCCGCCCCGCTGGTGGGTGACATCGGCTCGGTGGTGGCGGCGCTGAACGCCCGCATCGCCGCCGGCTGGCAGGCGCCCCCGGCGGACTGGATCGAGACCATCCGCTCCAAGAAGGAAGCCAACATCGCCAAGATGGCGCCGAAGCTGCTGAAGAACTCGGTGCCCATGGACTTCCACTCGGCGCTCGGCGCGCTGAAGAACGTCATCAAGGAGCGTCCCGACGCCATCCTGGTGAACGAGGGCGCCAACACGCTCGACCTCGCCCGCGGCATCATCGACATGTACCAGCCGCGCAAGCGCCTGGATGTGGGCACCTGGGGCGTGATGGGCATCGGCATGGGCTTCGCCGTCGGCGCGGCGGTGGAGACCGGCAAGCCGGTGCTGGCGGTGGAAGGCGACAGCGCCTTCGGCTTCTCCGGCATGGAGGTGGAGACCATCTGCCGCTACGACCTGCCGGTCACCATCGTCATCTTCAACAACAACGGCATCTATCGCGGCACCGACACCGACCCGACCGGTCGCGATCCGGGCACCACGGTGTTCGTGCCCGGTGCCCGCTACGACAAGATGATGGAAGCCTTCGGCGGCGTCGGCGTCAACGTCACCTCGCCGGACGAGCTCTACCGCGCCGTCAGCGCCGCGATGGACAGCGGAAAGCCCACCCTCATCAACGCGGTGATCGATCCGGCCGCCGGCTCCGAGAGCGGCAACATCGGCTCGCTGAACCCGCAGAGCGTGGTCAAGAAGAAGAAGTGATCTCGCCCCGCGGGGCGAACCGGCGGGCGGGGCCAACCCCGCCCGTCCAACCCGGAAAAATCCGGGAGAAAAATCCAAGAAGGCCGGGGACAGGGCGCACACAGGACGCGAGGACAAGATGGGCAAGGCACTTGAGGGAGTCCGCATCCTGGACTTCACGCACGTTCAGTCCGGACCGAGCTGCACGCAGCTGCTCGCCTGGTTCGGCGCGGACGTGATCAAGGTGGAGCGGCCGGGCGAAGGCGACGTGACGCGCGGCCAGCTGCGCGACCTCGACGGCGCCGACAGCCTCTACTTCACCATGCTCAACGCCAACAAGCGGTCCATCACCCTCGACACCAAGAACCCTGAGGGCAAGGCGGTCCTGGAATCCCTGGTGCGCCAGTGCGACGTGCTGGTGGAGAATTTCGCGCCCGGCGCCCTCGATCGCATGGGCCTGACCTGGGAGCGCCTCTCCACCATCAACCCCCGCCTCATCCTCGCCTCGGTGAAGGGCTTCGGCCCCGGTCCGTTCGAGGACTGCAAGGTGTATGAGAACGTCGCCCAGTGCGCCGGCGGCGCGGCCTCCACCACCGGCTTCCGCGATGGCCCGCCGGTGGTGAGCGCCGCCCAGATCGGCGACTCGGGCACCGGCCTCCACCTCGCGCTCGGCATCGTCACCGCCCTGTTCCAGCGCGAGCACACCGGCCGCGGCCAGAAGGTGCTGTGCGCCATGCAGGACGCGGTGCTCAACCTCTGCCGCGTGAAGCTGCGGGACCAGCAGCGCCTGTCGCAGGGCCCGCTGAAGGAATACAGCCAGTACGGCGAGGGCGTGCCGTTCGGCGACACCGTGCCCCGCGCCGGCAACGATTCCGGCGGCGGCCAGCCGGGCCGCATCCTGCGGTGCAAGGGCTGGGAGCACGATCCCAACGCCTACATCTACTTCATCACGCAGGGCCCGGTCTGGGAGAAGATCTGCGACGTCATCCACGAGCCCGAGTGGAAGACCGATCCCAACTACGCGACCCCGGCGGCGCGCCTGCCGCACCTCAACGAGATCTTCACCCGCATCGAGGCGTGGACCATGGCCCACACCAAGTTCGAGGCCATGGAGATCCTCAACAAGTACGACATCCCGTGCGGGCCGATCCTGTCCATGCGCGAGATCGCCGAGGACCGCTCGCTGTTCGCCACCGGCACGCTGGTGGAGGTGGAGCACCCGGTGCGCGGCTCGTACGTGACCGTCGGCAACCCCATCAAGCTGTCGGACAACCAGGTCGACGTGGAGCGCTCGCCCCTGCTGGGCGAGCACACGGAGGAGGTGCTCGCCCAGGTGCTCGGCTTCACGCCTGACCGCATCGACACGCTGCGCGAGTCGGGTGCGCTGGGCCTGCCCCGGCGCATGGCGGCCGAGTGAGGGCGGCGCGGCAGTGACGCCCACGGCCGGGCGGCTGGCCCTTCAAGGGGCCGCCCGGTGCAAGGGTACCCGCGCCGCGGGTGCCGGCATTGGCTGAAGAGGACGCTTCGATGACTACGGCCCTAGATCTTGCTCAGCTGCTAGATGCCGTCGGCGACGCCATCGTCGTCTGCGACGCGGAAGGCGCCATCACCCTGTGGAACAAGGCCGCCGAGCGCATGTTCGGCTACGCCCCCGAGGAAGCCCTCGGCCTCTCGCTCGACATCATCATCCCCGAGCGCCAGCGCAAGCGGCACTGGGACGGCTATCACGAGACCATGCGCTCAGGCGTCACCCGCTACGGGACCAGCCTCTTGCGCGTGCCGGCCATCCACAAGGACGGCCATGCCCTGTCCATCGCCTTCACCGTCGCCCTCGTGTTCGCGGCCGACGGGAAGGTCGACCAGATCGCCGCGGTCATCCGCGACGAGACGGAGCGGTGGAAGGAAGAACGCGACCTGCGCAAGCGCCTCGCCGAGCTCGAGGCCAAGCTGCGGGAGACGTCGCAAGCATAAGAACCGGGCCAACCGGCGGGACAGGGGTCCGCGCACGGCAGCCGCCGGCGGGCCCGACAAGGGTTCTCGGGAGGAGACGGGCCCAGCGCCCCTCTCACCTTGGTCTTAAAGGCACTGTTGAAAGGGAACGCGACAATGACGACGAAGCCACTGGAAGGCATCAAGATCATCGACTTCACGCACGTCCAGGCCGGCCCCGCCTGCACGCAGCTCCTCGCCTGGTTCGGCGCGGACGTGATCAAGGTTGAGCGGCCCGGCTCCGGCGACGTCACGCGCAACCAGCTGCGCGACATCTCGAACGCCGACGCGCTCTACTTCACCATGCTCAACTCCAACAAGCGCTCCCTGACCCTGGACACCAAGACCCAGGAAGGCAAGGACGTGCTGACCAAGCTCATCAAGGAGAGCGACGTTCTCGTCGAGAACTTCGCCCCCGGCGCGCTCGACCGCATGGGCTTCACCTGGGAGCACATCAACGAGCTCAACCCGGGCATGATCGTCGCCTCGGTGAAGGGCTTCTCCGACGGCCACCACTACGAAGACCTGAAGGTGTACGAGAACGTCGCCCAGTGCGCGGGCGGCGCGGCCTCCACCACCGGCTTCTGGGACGGCCCGCCCACCGTGTCCGCGGCGGCGCTCGGTGACAGCAACACCGGCATGCACCTCGCCATCGGCATCCTCACCGCGCTGCACGCCCGCAACAAGACCGGCAAGGGGCAGAAGGTGGCGGTGTCCATGCAGGATGCCGTCATCAACCTCTGCCGCGTCAAGCTGCGCGACCAGCAGCGCCTCGACCGCGTGGGCTACCTGGAGGAGTATCCCCAGTACCCGCACGGCACCTTCTCCGACGTGGTTCCGCGCGGCGGCAATGCCGGCGGCGGCGGCCAGCCGGGCTGGGTGCTGAAGTGCAAGGGCTGGGAGACCGATCCCAACGCCTACATCTACTTCACCGTGCAGGAGCAGGCCTGGGGCAAGGTGGCCGAGGCCATCGGCAAGCCGGAGTGGATCAACGATCCGGCCTACAACACCGCCCTCGCCCGCCAGGACAAGATCTTCGACATCTTCGCGGTGATCGAGGCGTGGCTGGCCGACAAGACCAAGTTCGAGGCGGTGGACATCCTGCGCAAGTTCGACATCCCGTGCGCCCCGGTGCTCACCATGAAGGAGATCGCCGAGGACGAGTCGCTCCGCAAGAGCGGCACCATCGTCGAGGTCGACCATAAGCAGCGCGGCAAGTACCTGACGGTGGGCAGCCCCATCAAGTTCTCGGACATGAGCGTGGAAGTCACCGGCTCGCCGCTGCTCGGCGAGCACACCGACGAGGTTCTGGCCGAGCTCGGCTATTCCGCCGACCAGATCAAGTCCATGCACGAGAACCGCGTGGTCTGACCGCCTGTTGGCTCCGTCCGCGCCGCCTCCTCTCGGAGGGGAGGGGCGCGGACCCCGGCGCCGGACCCGTGTCCGGCGCCAGTCCCCGATGATCCGGCCCCGGTGAGGATCGCGCCCGATGGCGCCCCCGGATCCGCCGCCTGTCGCCTTCCGACGGCCAACCGCAGCGCTGAGCGCGCGGCCGCCGTCCCCATGCCGCCCCTGAGGGACCCGGCCAGTCCGAACATCATCCGCCGAGCGCGTCACGCCTGCGGCCATCTTGCGCGCCGCCGCCCCGGTGCGCGTCGCACGAACGCGTGCAGACTGCGACTTTAGTCGTAGACTGGCCCCAAGGCCTGCGCCAGAGCCGCGCCAACGCGGCCCCTCGAGGGAGGAAGCCCCATGAACATCCACGAATACCAGGCGAAAGCCATCCTGCGGCAGTTCGACGTGCCGGTCGCGCGCGGCATCGCCGCCTTCTCGCCGGAGGAGGCCGAGGCGGCCGCCCGCACGCTGGGCGGCATCGCCTTCGTGGTGAAGGCGCAGATCCATGCCGGCGGCCGCGGCAAGGGGAAGTTCAAGGAGCTGCCCGAGGGCGCCCGCGGCGGCGTGCGGGTGGTGAAGACCCCCGCCGACGTGCGCGAAAGCGCGGCCGAGATGCTCGGCAACACGCTGGTGACGCTGCAGACCGGCCCCGCGGGCAAGCAGGTGAACCGCCTCTACATCGAGGAAGGCGCGTCCATCGAGAGGGAGCTCTACCTCTCCATGCTGGTGGATCGCGCCACCGCCCGCGTCGCCTTCGTCGTGTCCACCGAGGGTGGCATGGACATCGAGGAGGTGGCCCACAGGACGCCCGAGAAGATCCACACCTTCTCCGTCGACCCGGCCACCGGCATCCAGCCCCTGCACGGCCGCAAGGTGGCGCAGGCCCTCGGCCTCACCGGCGACCTCGCGAGGCAGGCCGGCGCGCTGACGCAGGACCTCTTCCGCGCCTTCACCGCCAAGGACATGAGCCTTCTGGAGATCAACCCGCTGGTGGTGACGAGGGACGGCCGCCTCGTCTGCCTCGACGCCAAGGTCGGGTTTGATTCCAACGCCCTGTTCCGCCACTCCGACGTGCTGCAGATGCGCGACGAGAGCGAGGAGGACCCCAAGGAGATCGAGGCCTCCCACTACGACCTGTCCTATATCGCGCTCGACGGCACCATCGGCTGCATGGTCAACGGCGCTGGCCTCGCCATGGCCACCATGGACATCATCAAGCTCTACGGCATGGAGCCCGCCAACTTCCTCGACGTGGGCGGCGGCGCCACCAAGGACCGGGTGACGGCGGCGTTCAAGATCATCACCGCCGATCCCCACGTGGAGGGCATCCTCGTGAACATCTTCGGCGGCATCATGCGGTGCGACGTGATCGCCGAGGGCGTCATCGCCGCCGTGCGGCAGGTGGGGCTGAACGTGCCCCTCGTGGTCCGGCTCGCCGGCACCAACGTGACCGAAGGCAAGAAGATCATCCGCGAGAGCGGTCTGAACGTGATCCCTGCCGACGATCTGGACGATGCGGCGCAGAAGATCGTGGCCGCCGTGAAGAAGGATGCCGCGTGATGTCCGTGCTCATCGACGTCAACACCAAGGTCATCACCCAGGGCTTCACCGGCAAGAACGGCACGTTCCACGCCCAGCAGGCAATCGCCTACGGCACCAAGATGGTCGGCGGCACCTCCCCCGGCAAGGGCGGCACCACCCACCTCGGCCTGCCGGTGTTCGACACCGTGCTGGAAGCCAAGGAGGCCACCGGCGCCGACGCCTCGGTGATCTACGTGCCGCCTCCGGGCGCGGCGGACGCCATCCTGGAAGCCATCGACGCGGAGATCCCGCTCATCGTCTGCATCACCGAGGGCATCCCGGTGCTGGACATGGTGAAGGTGAAGCGGGCGCTGTCGGGCTCCAAGTCGCGGCTCGTCGGCCCCAACTGCCCCGGCATCGTCACCGCCGGCCAGTCGAAGATCGGCATCATGCCGGCGAACATCTTCAAGACCGGCTCGGTGGGCGTGGTCTCGCGCTCCGGCACGCTGACCTATGAGGCGGTGTTCCAGACCACCCAGGAAGGCCTCGGCCAGACCTCGGCGGTGGGCATCGGCGGCGACCCGGTGAAGGGCACCGAGTTCATCGACGTGCTGGAGCTGTTCCTGGCCGACCCGAAGACCGAATCGATCATCATGATCGGCGAGATCGGCGAGATCGGCGAGATCGGCGGCTCGGCGGAGGAGGACGCGGCGCAGTTCATCGCCGACGAGGCGAAGAAGGGCCGCAAGAAGCCGATGGTGGGCTTCATCGCCGGCCGCACGGCGCCTCCCGGCCGCCGCATGGGCCATGCGGGCGCCATCATCTCCGGCGGCAAGGGCGGCGCCGAGGACAAGATCGCGGCCATGGAGGCGGCGGGCATCCGCGTGTCTCCCTCCCCCGCGCGCCTCGGCAAGACCCTCGTCGAGGTGCTCAAGGGCTGAGACGGCACATGCCGGCACGGGCCCGCCGGGCCCGGCCCCATACCAACGAGGAAGCACCCATGACCACCTGGCTGCGCTTCAGCGCCAACGGCACCTCCGGCTTCGGCACGCTGGAGGGCGACGCCATCGCCGTGCACGAAGGCTGCATGTTCTCCGGCGCCACCCCCACCGGCGCGCGCCTGCCGCTGGCCGAGGTGACACTGGAGGCGCCGTGCGCGCCCTCCAAGATCGTGGCGCTGTGGAACAACTTCCACCAGCTCGCCGCCAAGCTGAACGTGGCCGAGCCGGCCGAGCCGCTCTACCTGCTCAAGGCCACCACCTCGGTCGCCGCGCCGGGCGCCACGGTGCGCCGGCCGGCCGGCTATGCGGGCAAGACGGTGTATGAGGGCGAGCTCGGCATCGTCATCGGCAAGACCGCCGCCAACATCTCCGAGGAGGAGGCCGCCGGGCACATCTTCGGCTACACGGTGGTGAACGACATCACCGCCGCCGACATCCTCAACCGCGACCCCACCTTTCCGCAGTGGGCGCGGGCCAAGGGCATCGACGGCTACGGCCCGTTCGGCCCGTGGATCGTCACCGGCTTCGACCCGGCGGCGGCCCATGTGCGCACCATCCTCAACGGCCAGGAGCGGCAGAACTACCCGCTCGCCGACATGATCTTCCCGCCGGCGCGGCTCGTGTCGATGCTGTCGCGCGACATGACCCTGAACCCCGGCGACCTCATCGCCTGCGGCACCTCGCTCGGCGTCGGCACCATGAAGGAGCCGCAGAACGAGATCGTGGTGGAGATCGACGGCGTAGGCACGCTGCGCAACACCTTCGTGCAGTGAAGGCAGGCCGCCGTCGCGCGCGGGGGCGCGACGGCGGCGGCCCCTCAGCCGGCCGCCCGCAGCTCCGCGTCGATGCGCGAGGTCTTCTTGGTGTCGGGCATGGTCAGGTAGATGATCAGCGAGAAGCAGATCACCGCCGTCGCGTACCAGAAGAACCATTCCTCGTGGCCGATGCTCTTGAACCAGAGCGCGATGTATTCGGCCGAGCCGCCGAACACCGACACCGTCACCGCATAGGGCACGCCCACGCCGGTGGCGCGGATGGCGGCGGGGAACAGCTCCGCTTTCACCACCGCGTTGATGGAGGTGTAGCCGGAGACGATCAGCCAGGCGCCGGCGATCAGGAAGAAGGCCTGCCAGGGCCCCTGCGCGTGCTGGATGGCGGTGAGCAGCGGCACCGTGCCGAGCGTTCCCAGCACGCCGAAGCCGATCAGCAGCGGCCGCCGGCCGATGACATCGGAAAGCGCGCCATAGATGGGCTGGAGCACCATGGCGAAGATGAGCGTGCCGGCCGAGACCCAGGTGGTCTGCTCGTCGCTGAGGCCGGCCGAGAGCTTCAGGAACTTCTGCATGTAGGTGGTGTAGACGTAGAAGGCGAGCGTGCCGCCTGCCGTCAGGCCGACCACCGTGAGCACCTCGCGCGGATGGTCCATGAGCCCGCGCAGCGCGCTGGTCTTGCGGCGGCCCTTGGTCTTCTCGAACGATTCGGTCTCCGACAGGGTGCGCCGCATCACCAGCGTGAACACCGCGAGGCCGGCGCCGATGAAGAACGGCACGCGCCAGCCCCAGGCGCGCAGTTCCTCCCCCGTCAGCAGCACGTTCTGCAGCACCAGCAGCACCACCAGCGCCGTGAGCTGGCCGCCGATGAGGGTGATGTACTGGAACGAGGAATAGAAGCCGCGCCGGTCCGCCGTCGCCATTTCCGAGAGATACGTGGCGCTCGAGCCGTATTCGCCGCCGAGGCTGAGGCCCTGCAGCAGGCGGGCGAGCAGCAGCAGCGCCGGCGCCAGCACCCCGACCGTGGCATAGGTGGGCGTCACGGCGATGATCAGCGAGCCGAAGCACATCAGCGTCACCGACAGCATCAGCGAGCGCTTTCGCCCGTAGGTGTCGCCGATGTAGCCGAACAGCCAGCCGCCGATGGGCCGCATGAAGAAGCCGAGGGCGAAGATCGCCGCGGTGGAGAGCAACTGCGCCACCGGGTCCTCGGTGGGAAAGAAGGCCTTGGCGAAATACAGCGCGAAGGCGGAGTAGGCGTAGAAATCGTACCATTCGACGAGGTTTCCGGCCGATCCGATGAGGATCGCGCGGATGCGGCGGGATACGTCGTGGATGTCTTCGTGGGCTGAAACGGTGCCGGCCGGGGCAGTGTGGACCATCGGGAACTCCGAAATACTTGACGCAACGTCAGTATGCTCTGCGTCTGATCGACGGTAGGAGCCTCGAATTGTTTCCGCAAATCACGTCTGTGCCGAAAGTGTGACGGTCGAGATTGTCCTGCTGCTGTGACTGTGCGCGGCGGGGAGACGGTGCGCCGGGGCAGGGGGCCCGCGCGCAGCGGCGAGCGCGGATCACGTAGCGGAACTTTACCCTTGATTGCAGACGAGGAGGCTGTACACCTCCGCCGGCCGCGGCCTGCGGCGGGGGAAGGGGAAACGATGCGTGTCACGGCCTTGGGGGCGCTGATCGGCGCGCTGGCGGTCTCGGGCTGCGCTTCGGAGGAGGCCATCCGCCGCCGGGACGAGCCGTTCGAGCGCGCCACCGTGCGAGGCGAGGCGTTGCTGACGCCGGCTATCACCGACGCGTGCCGGGACCGCCTGCTCGAGCGCATCAAGGACATGGAGCAGTCCACCGCGTTCGCGCCGTCGGTGCTCGCGGCCCGCATCGTCATGCTGAAGCGCTACAGCGACATCATGACCGGCGAGCGCAAGGTGCCGGCGGACGAATTGCTGGTGATCGTGGCGCAGTTCCGCGGCCCCTCCCTCGGCCTGAAGCAGAAGGGCATGTTCGGCTGCTCCTACCGGATCGAGGGCAACAAGCTGGTGCTGCTGGACGTGCTGCTCTCGGGCGATTTCTACATCCAGCGCGGCTACATCTAGCGGCGACCCCGCGCGCCTAGCGCCGGATCGCCCGCGCCCCGGCGATGAGGATGCAGGCGCCGACGAACCCTGCGATCAGGTAGCCGAGCCAGCCGGCGAAGTTCACGCCCAGCAGCCCGAACAGGAAGCCGGCGATGGCGGCGCCGATGATGCCGAGGATGATGTTGGCGAACAGGCCGGTGTCGCTCTTCATGAACATGGAGGCGAACCAGCCGGCGAAGCCGCCGATGATGATGGCCGCGATCCAGCCGATTTCCGCATTTCCCATGGCGTCACTGCCCCTTATGCCGCCGCGGCCTCGCGGGTGGAGGCCGGCGTGCAGGAGAAACGGCCTGCGGCCCAGCTTGTTCCATCGCGTTCCAGCGCGCGCGGGGGGAAGGCGCCGGAGAGGCTGCCCCCATGAAAAAGGGCCGCCCGGGGGGGCGGCCCTTGATCTCGTCAGGCGGAACGCGGCGGAAGGCCGCGCGCCCTCACTTCTTCAGCGCGGCCTGCGCCGCCGCGAGGCGGGCGATCGGCACGCGGAAGGGCGAGCAGGACACGTAGTTCAGCCCCACCTCGTGGCAGAAGGCCACCGAGGCCGGATCGCCGCCGTGCTCGCCGCAGATGCCGAGCTTGATGTCAGGACGCGACTTGCGGCCGCGCTCCACGCCGATCTTCACCAGCTCGCCCACGCCGTCCACGTCGATGGAGACGAACGGGTCCACCTCCAGGATGCCCTTCTGCACGTAGGGGCCGAGGAAGGTGCCGGCATCGTCGCGCGAGACGCCGAAGCAGGTCTGGGTGAGGTCGTTGGTGCCGAAGGAGAAGAATTCGGCGCCCTTGGCGATCTCCTCCGCGCGCAGGGCGGCGCGGGGCAATTCGATCATGGTGCCCACCTGGAAGGTGAGGGTCGCGCCGGTCTCCTTCTCCACCGCCGCGGCGGTGTCGCGGATGACCTTCTCGACGATGTCGAACTCGGCCTTGGTGGCGATGAGCGGCACCATCACCTCGGGGACCACCATCTCGCCGGTCTTCTTGGCGGCGATGACGGCCGCCTCGAAGATGGCGCGGGCCTGCATCTCGGCGATCTCGGGGAAGGCGATGGCGATGCGGCAGCCGCGGAACCCGAGCATCGGGTTCACTTCGTGCAGCTCCTTGTTGCGCCGCTCGATGCGCTCCACGTCCACGCCGAGGCTCTGGGCGACCTCGGCGGTCTCCTCGTCGGTGTGGGGCAGGAACTCGTGCAGCGGCGGGTCGAGCAGGCGGATCGTGACGGGCAGGCCCTTCATGATCTCGAACAGCTCAACGAAGTCCTCGCGCTGCATGGGCAGCAGCTTGGCGAGGGCGGCGCGGCGGCCGGCCTCGTCGTCGGCCAGGATCATCTCGCGCACGGCGAGGATGCGGCCCTGGTCGAAGAACATGTGCTCGGTGCGCGACAGGCCGATGCCCTCGGCGCCGAACGAGCGGGCCATGCGGGCGTCGGCCGGGGTCTCGGCGTTGGCGCGCACCTTCAGCTTGCGGACCTTGTCGGCCCAGCCCATCAGGGTGGCGAACTCGCCCGACAGCTCGGGCTGGAGCATGGCCACCTCGCCCGCCAGCACCTGGCCGGTGCCGCCGTCGATGGTGATGAAGTCGCCCTTCTTGTAGGTTTCGCCGCCCACCGTCAGGGTCTGGGCGGCGTTGTCGATGCGCAGGGCGCCGGCGCCGGAGACGCAGGGCTTGCCCATGCCGCGCGCCACCACGGCGGCGTGCGAGGTCATGCCGCCGCGGGCGGTCAGGATGCCTTCCGCCGCGTGCATGCCGTGGATGTCCTCGGGCGAGGTCTCCACGCGCACCAGGATGACCTTGCGGCCCTGCTCCTTGGCGGCCTCGGCCTCGTCGGCCGAGAACACGATGGCGCCGGCCGCCGCGCCCGGGGAGGCGGGCAGGCCGGTGGTCAGCACGCGCCGCTCGGCCTTGGGGTCGATGGCGGGGTGCAGCAGCTGGTCGAGGGCGGCGGGATCGACGCGGCCGATCGCCTCCTCCTCGGTGATGAGGCCCTCGGCGGCGAGCTCCACGGCGATGCGCAGCGCGGCCTTGGCCGTGCGCTTGCCGGAGCGCGTCTGGAGCATCCAGAGCTTGCCCTTCTCCACCGTGAACTCGAGATCCTGCATGTCGCGGTAGTGGTTCTCGAGGATGTGCGAGATGCGCTCGAATTCCTTGAACGCGTCCGGCAGGGCCAGCTCCATGGAGGGCTTGTCCGAGCCGGCGGCCTTGCGGGCCTTCTCGGTCAGGTCCTGCGGGGTGCGGATGCCCGCCACCACGTCCTCGCCCTGCGCGTTCACCAGGAACTCGCCGTAGAGCGCGTTCTCGCCGGTGGACGGGTTGCGGGTGAAGGCGACGCCGGTGGCCGAGGTGTCGCCCATGTTGCCGAACACCATGGACTGCACGTTCACCGCGGTGCCCCAGCTCTCCGGGATGGTGTGCAGGCGGCGGTAGGTGATGGCGCGGGCGTTCATCCAGGAGGAGAACACGGCGCCGATGGCGCCCCACAGCTGCTCGTGCGGATCCTGCGGGAAGGGCTTGCCGAGCTCGGCCGCGACCTTCTCCTTGTACTTCACCACCAGGGCGGCCCAGTCGTCGGCGCCGAGGTCGGTGTCGAGGGTCAGGGCGTTCTGGAGCTTGTAGTGCTCCAGGATCTCCTCGAAGTGGTGGTGGTCCACGCCGAGCACCACGTCGGAATACATGGTGATGAAGCGGCGGTAGCTGTCGTAGGCGAAGCGCCGGTCGGCGAGCTTGGCGACGGCTTCCACGGTCTCGTCGTTGAGGCCGAGGTTGAGCACCGTGTCCATCATGCCGGGCATGGAGGCGCGGGCGCCCGAGCGCACCGAGACCAGCAGCGGGTTGGCCGGATCGCCGAACGACTTGCCGGTGATCTGCCCGACCTGCGCCAGGGCGGCTTCCACGTCACCCTTCAGCTCGGCCGGGTAGGTCTGGCCGTGTGCGTAATAATAGGTGCACACCTCGGTGGGAATGGTGAAGCCGGGAGGGACAGGCAGGCCGAGATTGGACATCTCGGCGAGGTTCGCGCCCTTGCCGCCGAGCAGGTTCTTCATGTCGGCTTTGCCCTCGGCCTTGCCGTCGCCGAAGGTGTAGACCCATTTCGTCATGTGGCTGATCCCTGTAGCTGGGACGTGCAGAATGGGCTGATGCTTTAGCGTGCAGCGCACAAAGCATCAACAGGGGCTTTCGCCGCGCCCCCAGCGGGGCGCCGCGGAGGGCTCAGTGGCCGAGCAGGCCGGTCAGCCCCACAACGATCAGGTACAGCGCCACCAGAACGTTGAGAAGCCGCGGAAACAGCAGGATCAGCACCCCGGCCCCGAGGGCGACGGCGGGCTGAATGATGACCATGTTGAAAGACATTGTGAAAGCGCTCCCAGCCTGACGCGGTCGGCACGATCGGCGATTCCTTTCCGGAATTCCATCCCGGGTTGCCGTACCGGCGCAGTGCACTGGGTCTTCACGCCGGCGTGACTCGCCCGGGCGTTGCCGCGCACCCGCCGGCTGGCGACAATCGATCCCCACCCGGATGCCGCCGGCGGCACGCTCCGCGGCGTCCGAGGCATCAGATATGCCGCAAGGGAACGGGTGCCGGACGGCGCCGGAAGGAGAGGCCATGCCCGTGCTGCGCCGTTTTGCCCGTGCCGCCGCGCCGCCTTCCACAGGCCGCGCCGGGCGGGCGGACCCCGGCTCCTGCCCGCGCGGACGATCGGCCTGGCGTGGTCTGCGGCTGGGCGCCATCGGCTTGCTCGGGGGGATGCTGCTGGCCGCCGCGCCGGCGCAGGCCCAGCCGGAGAAATGCCCGCGCATGGTGGCCGATCGCGCGCCGGTGCGGCTGGCGGCGCTCGACGGCGCCCTGCGCTTCGCCGAGGCGGCGGCGGACCGCATGGTGCGACTCACCTTCGTTGGCCACGCCAGCTTCCTGATCGAGAGTCCGGCCGGCGTCACCATCGTCACCGACTACAACGATTACGTGCGCCCGCCACTGGTGCCGCGCGTCGCCACCATGAACTACGCCCACGACACCCATTACACCGAGGCGCCCGACCCGGCGGTGGAATACGTGCTGCGCGGCTGGGACCCGCAGGGCGGCACCGCCCGCCACGAGCTGACGCTGGACGACGTGTGGATCCGCAACGTGCCCACCAACATCCGCCGCGGGGCGGGGACGGACTATGACGGCAATTCCATCTTCGTGTTCGAGGTGGCCGGCCTGTGCATCGCCCATCTTGGCCACCTGCACCATTTGCTGACGCCCGATCACCTGGAGGCGCTGGGGCGGATCGACGTGGTGCTGGCGCCGGTGGACGGCTCCTACACGCTCGACATCGAGGGCATGGTGGAGACGCTGAAGGCCATCAACGCGCCGCTCGTCATCCCCATGCACTATTTCAGCGCGTGGGGGCTGGAGCGCTTCCTCGGGCGGCTCGGCCGGGAGTGGCAGGTGGAGCGCGCATCGGCCCCCACCGTCACCCTGGCGCGCGAGACGCTGCCGAGGAGCCCCACCATCCTGGTGCTGCCGGGACGGTGAGGTGGCGCGTCAGTGCTTGCTGGCGGAGAGCTTGTCCGACCAGGCGAGGACGAGGCTCGAGCCCACGAACACCACGTGGATGATGACCAGCCACATGAGCGTGTTCTCGGCCATGTTCCCCTTGTCGAGATTCATGAAGGCCTTGAGCAGCTGGATCGCCGAGATCGCCACGATGGAGGCCAGAAGCTTCTGCTTGAGGCCGGTGAAGTCCACCCGCGTCATCCATTCCGGCCAGTCGGGGTGGCCCTCGGGATCGATCTTCGAGACGAAGTTCTCGTAGCCGGAGAAGATGACGATCAGCACCAGGTTGCCGGTCAGCGTCAGGTCCACCAGGGCGAGGATGCCGAGGATCACGTCGCTCTCGGAGGCGGAGGGCACATGCACCACGAAGTGCAGCACCTCGCTGCCGAACTTGAACAGCAGCACGAACAGCGAGACGACGAGGCCGAGATAGAACGGCGCCATGATCCAGCGGCTGCGGAACAGCACCGACTCGATCGCACGCTCAAGCATCCCTCACCCCTCCTCGGCAGCGCCGGCCCGGTCGCCGGGGCGCATGATGCGCCGCAACAGGCCAAGGGGTGCCACGACCGCGACGTGAGGGCAAGCGGGCAAAGCTTCGCAGGGGACGCCCGTCCGTTCCCCTTGCCGGGACGGGCGGGCGGCGGGCGTTACTCCTTCACCGCCCCGGTCATGGACGAGACGTAATAGTCCACGAAGAAGGAGTAGAGGATCACCACCGGCAGCGAGCCGATCAGGGCGCCGGCCATCAGCGAGCCCCACTCATACACGTCGGAGCGCACCAGCTCGGTGAGCACGCCCACCGGCACCGTCTTGTTCTCCGACGACTGGATGAAGGTGAGGGCGTAGATGAACTCGTTCCACGACAGGGTGAAGGAGAAGATGCCCGCCGAGATGAGGCCCGGCACGGAGAGCGGCAGCAGCACCTTGATGAGGATCTGCCAGCGCGAGGCCCCGTCCACCAGCGCGCATTCCTCCAGCTCGAACGGGATCGAGCGGAAATAGCCCATCAGGAGCCAGGTGGAGAACGGCACGAGGAAGGTGGGATAGGTGAGGATCAGCGCCAGCTTGGTGTCGTAGATGCCGAGGCCGAACACCATGATGGCGAGCGGAATGAACAGGATCGACGGCGGCACGAGGTAGGCGAGGAAGATGCCGAGCCCCACCCACGGCGAGCCGTGGAAGCGCAGCCGCTCGATGGCATAGGCCGCGAACACGCTGGTCACCAGCGAGATGAAGGTGGCCGCCACCGAGATGTACACCGTGTTCCACAGCCAGTGCGGATAGGAGGTCTCGAACAGCAGGTACTTGATGTGCTCCAGCGTCGGCTCCACCACCCACAGGGGCGAGTAGTTGTTGTAATCGGTCAGCTGGAAGTTCGGTTTGATGGCGGTGATGGCCATCCAGTAGAACGGGAACAGCAGCACGAACACGAAGACGAGGAGCGGCAGGATGACCGTGACGAGCCGCTTCGGCAGGCTGTCGAGGTAGCTCATGCCGGTGGAGTTGTCGGTCATCTGGGTGGACTGGGGCTGCGCCATGGCAAATCTCGCGGAATCGGGGGCCGGGGAGGGGCGGGGGACGGTCAGTCCGCCCCGCCCTGCTGCCACTTGCGGCGCTGCAGGCCGAAATAGCTGAACAGGATGGCCGCCAGCAGGAACGGGATCATCGCCACCGCGATGGCCGCGCCCTCGCCCAGCTGCCCGCCGGGAATGGCGCGCTGGAACGACAGCGTCGCCATGAGGTGGGTGGAGTTCAGCGGACCGCCGCGGGTGAGCACGTAGATCAGCTGGAAGTCGGTGAAGGTGAACAGCACCGAGAAGGTCATCACCACCGCGATGATGGGCGAGAGCATGGGCAGCGTGATGTAGCGGAAGCGCTGCCAGGAGGAGGCGCCGTCCAGCGTCGCGGCCTCGTGCAGCGAGGGCGAGATGGTCTGCAGGCCCGCCAGCAGCGAGATCGCCACGAACGGGATGCCGCGCCAGACGTTGGCCGCGATCACCGAGGCGCGGGCGTTGGAGACGTCGCCCAGGAAGTTGATGGGCGCGGAGATGAGCCCCATCTTGATGAGCGCCCAGGAGATGATCGAATACTGGCTGTCGAAGATCCACCAGAAGGCGATGGCCGAGAGCACGGTGGGCACCACCCACGGCAGCAGCACCACGGCGCGGAAGAAGGCCTTGAACGGCAGGTTCTGGTTCAGCAGCAGCGCCAGCCACAGGCCGAGGCCGAACTTCAGGATCGAGGCGGCGATGGTGTAGAGCAGGGTGTTGAACACCACCAGCCAGAACAGGCTGTCCTGCCACAGGAGCTGGTAGTTCTCGAGGCCGACGAACACGCCCTCGCGGCCGATCCGCGTGTCGGTGAAGCCCAGCCACACCCCGAGCCCGAGCGGATAGGTGAGGAAGAACAGCAGGAAGACCGCCGCCGGCAGCATGAAGGCGATGCCGAGCACGTGGCGGCCCTGGCCGATGCCGGCCCAGAAGGACCGCGAGGGGGACGGCTCAGCCGCTGCGACATTGGCCATGGAACGGGTCTCCGGAAGTCCTTGGATCTTGCCCCGCCGCCCTTCGGGGGAGGGGATGGCGCGGCGGCCGCGCCGGAGCTGTGCGGCGGCCCTTTCCCGCGCCGGGAGAGGGAGCGCCGCACGAGGAGGGCTCCGCCCGCGGCCGGGGCCGCGGGCGGGCAGGCGTCCTCAGCGGTAGATGCGCTCGGCGCGCAGCTGGGCGCGCTTGGCAGCTTCCTCGGGCGTGCGCTGGCCGGTGGAGGCCTCCGCCACCATGTCCACCACGATCCAGTCGGCCATGGCGGCGGCCGACTTCGGCCCCAGCGGGCCGGCATAGCCGTTGGGCTGGAGCGTCTCGGAGGCGACCGCGTAGGCGGCGTGGATCGGCTTGGAGGTCCACACCGGATTGCTGGAGAACGCCTTCAGCGTCTGGCAGCAATAGGCGCTCGCGCCGGTGAGCCACGCATTGTACTGGTCCGCCGCGAACATGTAGGCGAGGTAGGCCTGCGCCGCCTTGGGGTACTTCGTGTACTTGAAGATGCAGGCGGTGGTGGTCTGGTGCAGCTCCACCTTCTTGCCGACCGGGCCCACCGGGAAGTTGGTGGACTTCATGTCCGCCGCCATGTCCTGCAGCTTCGGATCGTTCGCCGCGGCGTAGTAGATGGACACGCCGTTGGCGGTCACTGACAGGTCGCCGGCGATGAAGGCGCGGTTGTTGTTGACGTCGAGCCAGCTCTCGGTGCCGGGGATGAAGGTCTTGTAGAGCTCGGCGGCGTAGCGCAGGGCGTTGACGGTCTCCGGCGAGTTGATGACCACCTTGCCGTTCTCGTCCACCATCTTGCCGCCGTGGCTCCACAGCACCCAGTGGCAGTAGTTGTTGCCGTCGCCGACGCCGTGGCCCAGCGTGAAGCCCATGGGGTGGTTGTTGGCCTTCAGGGCCTTGCCGAGCTCCAGCAGGGCCTTGGTGTCCTTCGGGAATTCCGAGAAGCCGGCCTGCTTCACCCAGCTGTCGCGATAGACCACGGCATTGCCGATGGTGGCGAGCGGCAGGCCGACGAAGCGGCCGTTGACCTTCGCGTACACCTCGTTGCCCGGATAATAGCCGCCGTACTGGCCGGCGAGGCCGGTGGCGAGGTCGGTCACGTCGAGCAGCTTGTCGGGATACTGCTGGGCGTCGTCGAACCACACCCACACGATGTCGGGGCCGGAGCCCACGTTCGCGGCCACCGCGGCCTTGGGGCGGATGTCCTCCCAGCTCTCCTTGTCGATGCGCACCTCGATGCCGGTGGCCTCGGTGAACTTCTTGGTGTTGGCGACCCAGGCGTCCTCCTCGCCCTTCACGAAGGGCGACCAGCGCAGCAGGCGCAGGGAGGCGCCGGGCTCCGGCTCGAACTTGGGAACGGACTGGCCGAAGGCCTGCGTGGCGCCCAAGATGCCTCCGGCGAAGGGCAGGGCCATGGAGCCCGCCGCAAGGCCGGCGCCGCCCAGCAGCACGTCGCGTCTGGAAAAGGTCATTCGTCTTCCTCCCGTGAAGATGCCTGTTCTTTTTCAGCGGTGCCGCCCTGGCGTTTGATCCCCTGGCGGGGACCCTGGCGTCGCCGGGCGGCCTTCTCGCAGCGTCAGTGTGTCAGAGGCGGCGTCCGCTGGCCTCCTCAAAAAGGTGTGTGAGGCCGGGCTGCGGGGCGATGCGGATCACTTCGCCCGCGGTGAAGGAGAGACGCTCCCGGAACAGGCAGGTCACTTCCTGCCCCTCGCCCTGGGTGCCGTCGCCGAGGCGTGCCACCACCAAGATCTCCGAGCCGGTGGGCTCGGTCACCACCACCCGCATCGGCACGCCCTGGGGATCGAGACGGATGTGCTCGGGCCGCAGCCCGTAGACGACGCCCTGGCCGTCGGTGAGGCCCTCGGCCTGCGGCAGCGGCATGCTCACGCCGCCGGACGTCTCCACGTGCGGGCTGGCGCCGAGCCGCACCTTGCCCTTGATGAAGTTCATGGAGGGGGAGCCGATGAAGCCGGCGACGAACTGGTTGGCCGGCCGGTCGTAGAGGTCGAGCGGCGCGCCGATCTGCTCGACGATGCCGTCGTGCATCACCACGATCTTGTCGGCCATGGTCATGGCCTCGATCTGGTCGTGGGTGACGTAGACGGTGGTGGTCTTCAGCCGCTGGTGCAGCTCCTTGATCTCGGTGCGCATCTGCACGCGCAGCTGGGCGTCGAGGTTGGAGAGCGGCTCGTCGAACAGGAACACCTGCGGATCGCGCACGATGGCGCGGCCCATGGCGACGCGCTGGCGCTGGCCGCCGGAGAGCTGGCGGGGGTAGCGATCGAGCAGCTTGGAGAGATTGAGGATCTCCGCCGCGCGCTTCACCCGGCCGTCGATCTCCTCCTTCGGCGCTTTGCGCAGCTTGAGGGAGAAGCCCATGTTGTCCGCCACCGTCATGTGGGGATACAGCGCGTAGTTCTGGAACACCATGGCGATGTCCCGTTCCTTCGGCGGCATCTCGTTGATGACGCGGTTGCCGATCAGGATCTCGCCGCCGGAGATGTTCTCGAGCCCGGCGATCATGCGCAGAAGCGTGGATTTCCCGCAGCCGGAGGGGCCAACCAGCACAACGAACTCGCCGTCGCGGATGCTGACATCCACACCATGGATGACCTGCGTCGCGCCATAGGCCTTCTTCACACCGCGAATGTCCACGGTCGCCATCGAGCTTCCTCTCCCCACCGTCCACTGGCGCGGCCGCCGGACGTTGCCGTGCGCCGTCTGCCTTTTCGACATTGCTTGTTGGGCCCGCCGGGCCGGCGCCCTTCCGGACGCGGCGCGATCATGGTGCGAGCCGCGATCGGGATCAAGGGGGAATTTAAAACGATTGAACATTGATTGAGGTCGGACCAGACTTGGCGCTACACACATGCGACGCGCGGTGGCGCGGGCGGTCCGAAGGGCGGGCCGCCGCCGCCGCGCCCCGGCCCGGCCGGGACAATCCGCAGCGAGCCCAGCCCATGATCGACCAGGACCGTCCGGCCATTCTCCTCACCGGCCCCGTGATGGAGAATGTGGTGGAGCGTCAGCTCGCCAGCCGCTTCCGCCTCGTCTCCCTCGCCGACCTCACCGAAGAGGACGCCGCGCGCATCCCGGCGGTGGCGACGCGCGGCGCTGTGCGGGTGGACGATGCCTTCATGGCCCGCCTGCCGGCGCTGCGCATCGTCGCCAATTTCGGTGTCGGCTACGATACGGTGGATGCGGCCGCGGCCGCGGCGCGCGGCGTCGTGGTCACCAACACGCCGGACGTGCTCGACGACGAGGTGGCCGACCTCACCCTCGGCCTGCTGCTGGCCACCGTGCGCGAGATCCCGCGCGCCGAGCGCTTCCTGCGCGCCGGCAAGTGGAAGGAGGGGGCGTTTCCCCTCGGCGCCACCCTGCGGGGGCGGCGGGTCGGCCTCCTCGGCATGGGGCGCATCGGCCGCGCCATCACCCGCCGGCTGGAGGGATTCGGCGTGGAGATCGCCTACCACACCCGCAGCCCGCGCGCGGACGTGCCCTGGCCCTGGTTCGAGCGGCTGGTGGACCTTGCCCGCGCGGTGGACATCCTGGTGGTCATCGTGCCCGGCGGACCGGCCACGCGGAACATGGTGAATGCCGAGGTGCTGTCCGCCCTCGGGCCAGACGGCATCCTCATCAATGTGGCGCGCGGCACCGTGGTGGACGAGCCGGAGCTCCTGAAGGCGCTGCAGGGACGCACCATCCTCGCCGCCGGCCTCGACGTGTTCGCCCGCGAGCCCGATGTGCCCGAGGGCTTCCTCGCGCTCGAGAACGCGGTGCTGCTGCCGCATGTGGGCTCCTCGACGCATTATACACGCGGCGCCATGGGCCAGCTGGTGGTGGACAACCTCGTCTCGGTCCTCGATGGCAAGGGGCCGCTGACCCCCGTTGCCGAGACGCCGTGGCCGTTGGCTGCCGCGCGCGGGTGATCGCGGGCGCGCGAGGTGCTAGTGTCGCCATCCCGGTGTTCCGCATGCGAGGGCAGGATGGCGCGCCACAGGCATCTTCTCGGTCTTGCGCTGGTGGGTTGGATGATGGCGGGCGGCCCGGCGCTGGCACAGCAGCCGCCCGCCGCCGCGCCCCGTCCCGCCGCGCCCGGGCCGAAGCTCGATCCCGCCGTGCGCGAGACGGCGCAGAAGCTCGCCGCGCCCTTCCGCCTCACCAATGCCGACGGCAGCCGCGCCTGTCCGTTCGCGCTGAAGGCGGACCCCTCCGGCCCCGGCCTCGCGGTCGAGTTCGATCGCGACGCCTGCGCCATCATCGCATTTTCCCCGCAGGTCTCCGCCTGGCTGCCCGACCCGTCCGGATCGCTCCGGCTGCTGAACGCGCAGGGGCGGACCGTGGCCGAGTTCACCGAGGCCACCAACGGCAGCTATGAGGCCCTGCGCGAGGGCGACGGGGTCTATTTCCTCGTCAATCCCGCCCTCGCGGCCGAGTCCGAGATGGAGCTGAAGGTGGAGGAGGTGGTGGGCGACTGGGACCTCGCCCGCCAGTCCGGCGCCCCTGCCGTATGCCGCTGGACCCTGCTCGACACGCCGGCCTCAGGCGGCAAGGGCAAGGGGCTGGTGATCGCCGACGGCTGCGATTCGGGCCTTCTGCGCTTCGGCCCCGTGGCGTGGGACATCGAGGGCGGCAACATCCTGGTCCGCGGGGAGGGCGGGGCAACCACCATCCGCTTCGCCCGGCAGGAGGACGGCGCCTGGGCGCGCACGCCCGAGCGCGGCCGCCCGCTGCTGATGTCCCGCCCGTGAGGCTGGCCCGGCCCTGACCTGGGGCACGGCCCTGACTTGGGGCCCGGCCCTGACCTTGGCGCCCTGAATTGGCGCACGGCGCCGGGATCCGGGGCCCGTCCGCAGGTGGGGCGTGATTCCGTGAAGCGTGATTCCCGGCACCGATGCGTTGTGGCTTTGCAGCGTCAGGCTGGCCCGCGCGTGCCTCTCAGAGGCTTTCGGCTACCCCCTTTTTTGTGACAGGTTTTCTTCCCAAGAGAGCCGGTTTCATCGTTTCGACAAAGTCCGTTGCGCAAACGCAACACAAGAATCCAGCGTTCATGCGGGTTTGCCTAAATGGGGAGCATTTGCTGCCTCAAATTTCACATTGGACTTGAGGCCTCCAGCTGATTTTTATCAGTCTAAATCGCTGCGGGGTTATCACATGAAGAAGATTGCAGTCGTCGCCGCCTCCCTGCTCCTGGCCGGAGCCGCCAATGCGGCCGACCTCAGCTCGCCGATGCCGGTGAAGGCCGCTCCGGCTCCCGAGGCTCCGCTCTGGGACGTCGCCTTCGGCGCCAAGCTCGCCACCGACTACGTGTTCCGCGGCATCACGCAGACCGACGGCAACCCGGCCATCCAGGGCTATGCCGAGCTGCGCCTGTTCGACTGGGTCTACGGCGGCATCTTCATGTCGAACGTCGACTTCCCGCCCGTGAACCAGTTCGGCGCCTTCACCGGCCTGACCGACGCCTCCGCCGAAGTCGACCTGTACGGCGGCATCCGTCACACCTGGGGTGGCTTCACCGCTGACGTCGGCTTCGTGTACTACTACTACCCGGGCGAGATCGGCGTGAACACGCTGGCCCCCGGCCTCCCGGCGGTCAACATCGACTACTGGGAAATCTACTTCAAGCCGACCTACGTCATCAACGACGTGCTCACCGTCGGCGGCAACCTCTACTACACCGACAGCTACGCCGGCTCGGGCTCGGACGGCACCTACCTGTCCGGCACCCTCAAGGTGGACTTCACCAAGTGGAGCCCGGTCAAGGACGTCGGCGTCTACGTGTCGGGTGAGCTCGGCTATCAGTGGCTTGGCCAGACCGACCTGGGCAACATCTTCGCCGTCAACTACGAGCTGCCTTCCTACACCACCTGGAACGTGGGCGTCGCCTTCACCTACAAGGCTGCCACCCTCGACCTGCGCTACTACGGCAGCACCCTCTCGGAAGGCCCGGCCTTCGTGCAGGGCGTGGGCTTCGCGCCCTTCGGCACCTGCGGCGTGATCTCCGGTCTGCAGAACGCTTGCGGCGATCGCTTCGTGGCCAGCCTGTCCTTCGACACCAGCCTGAACGCGCTGAAGTGATCTGAACCCGCGTCCCCGACGCGACAGGGCGCCGTGCACACGCACGGCGCCCTTTTCTTTTGTGCTCCTGCCGGAGCCATCGGGCGCGATGCTCAAGCGGCGCCGTTTTGCAGTGTCCCGCCGGATAATGGGCTGCCCCGCTCTCCCGCCCCCGCTCTCCCGCCCCCGCTTTCGTGCCAGCGCTGTCCCTGCATCGTGCGCTGGTCACCCGGCGGCTGCCGCCTCGTTGACAGCGGGGTGCCGGGCATTCCGGTGCGGACGTGTCAGGCAAGCGGTCGGAACAGCCGCGGGCGCCGGCAAGGAGAGGTGGAGCCCGTCCCCGCGCCGGCAGACGCGCCGCATCGGCAGACGTGCCACGCCGTCGCGTGCCGCACGGTATCGGGCGGAAGGGCGGTGGAGCCCGGCCGGGCGAGGGCCGATCTCTCTCCGGCCCGGCATCGATGCCGGCGCGGCGCCATACCGCCCCTTGCCCGTAACGGCATGTGCCGGACGGCGGGGCGTGCGGCCCTGTCGCCCCGACCAGCCTGCAAGCGCGAGCGAAGGGGCCCGGGCGTGCGCAGGGCCGATGCACCTCGACAGGTCCGGGCAGCGCCCGTGCCCCAGCCGCCGGCACCAGCCGGCAGGGGGCATCTCGCGCGGTGCTCAGGACAAGCGGGTCGCGAGGCTACGGATGATGTGTAGCAGCGGTCCGGCCCGCACCGGATGGCGCCACCAGCGGAGGTCGGCCCGAGCGGCATCCGGCCCGTGACGCGCGCCGCGCTGGCGCAGCCTGGATCAGCGGCCCGAAGAGGCTGCGGCCAAACGCAGGGCAGCCGCGAGCGCGGCGGCATCGCCAGAGATGCGGAACGTCTTCACCCGTGCCGTGGCGCCCGATGTCAGCCGCACCTGCGAGGCCGCGACACCGGCCGCTTCCGCCAGCACCCGCGCCACTGCGGCGGTGGCGGCCCCGTCTTCCGGCGCCACCCGCACCCGAACCTTCAGCACGGTCCGGCCGTCGGAAAGCTCCGCCAGCCCGTCGAGAGCGTCGCGCCCGCCGCGCGGGGTCGCCCGCACCGTCGCCTCGACGCCATCGGCCAGCAGCTTCAGGAAGGCCAAGGCCGCCCGCCCCTCAGAACACGTAGGGGTAGATGTAGTAGGCGATCACCTGCTGCAGGAAGAAGATGAGCAGGATCAGCACCATGGGGGACAGGTCGAGGCCGCCCATGCTGGGCAGCACGTTGCGGATCGGTGCCAGCACCGGCTCGGTGATGCGGTAGAGGAACTCGCCCACGCTCCGCACGAACGAGTTGTAGGGGTTCACCACATTGAAGGCCACGAGCCAGGACAGCACCGCCGCGGCGATCAGCACCCAGACGTAGAGTTGAAGGACGACAAGAATGACGTCGAGCAGCGCGCGCATCGCAGGAACGGTCCCCGGGGAGTTGCGTGTCAGCAATAGCCCCCCGGGGCGGGCTTGAACAAGGCCGCCGGCGCCCCGATGGCGTCCGGCGGGGCTGCGTCAGCCGGTCGCGTCGGAATCGCGCGGGTCGCCCGGCCGCGACAGGGCGCCCGCGCCCGGGGTGCGCTCCGGATCCATCAGATGCGGCTTGGCGTGGGGGCCGGCGGCCGGCATGTCGTCCTCCCGCGTGCGGCCTGCCTTCGGGTTCCGGACCTTTTTGCCGGGCGCTGCGGAGCGGGATGCGGCCGGCGCCACGGAGCGTTTCGGCGCGGTCATGTCGGTCTCCTTGATGTGACCATGATTGGGGTTCAACGCTCCCGCCGCCGCAATGTTGCAGCCAGCGGCCATCACATGCGCGCGCGCCCGGCGGGGCCGCGCCGGCGGCCTGACCCGGCAGTGGACGCCACAGCTTGACTTGGCGGCCTGTCGCGGGCAGCTTCCGGCGCCGTCGGCGGACCGACGCGCGCGACCCGTACGGCCTGTCGCCGCGCGCGACCACCTCCAACTGTTCGCCGCGCGCGACCACCTCCAACTGTCACGGACCCTCATGCGCAGCTATCTGGACTTCGAGAAGCCGGTCGCCGAACTCGAGGCCAAGGTGGAGGAACTGCGCGCGCTCGCATCGGCGGGCGACGGCGTCGCCATCTCCGACGACGTGCAGCGGCTCGAGACCAAGGCGCGCGACGCGCTGGTCGCCCTCTACGCCAATCTCACCCCGTGGCAGAAGACGCTGGTGGCGCGGCATCCGCAGCGGCCGCATTTCGCCGACTTCGCCAAGGGCCTGTTCGAGGATTTCACGCCGCTCGCCGGCGACCGCAAGTTCGGCGAGGACGAGGCCATCATCGGCGGCTTCGCGCGCTTCCGCGGCGAGAGCGTGTGCGTGCTGGGCCACGAGAAGGGCTCCACCACCGAGACCCGCATCCGGCACAATTTCGGCATGGCCCGTCCGGAGGGCTACCGCAAGGCCGCCCGCATCATGGAGCTGGCGGACCGCTTCGCCGTGCCCGTGATCTCGCTGGTGGACACGGCCGGCGCCTATCCCGGCATCGGCGCCGAGGAGCGCGGGCAGGCCGAGGCCATCGCCCGTTCCACCGATGCCTGCCTCGGCCTGTCGGTGCCCAACGTGGCGCTGGTGATCGGCGAGGGCGGCTCGGGCGGGGCCATCGCCATCGCCACCGCCAACAAGGTGCTGATGATGGAGCACGCCATCTACAGCGTGATCTCGCCCGAGGGCGCGGCCTCCATCCTGTGGCGCGACACCGCCAAGGCGCAGGACGCCGCCACCAACATGAAGATCACCGCGCAGGACCTGCTGCGCTTCGGCATCATCGACGGCATCGTCAAGGAGCCGGCCGGCGGCGCCCACCGCGATCCCGAGGCGACCATCGCCGCCGCGGGCGACGCCATCGCCGATGCGCTGGGCGCGCTGGCGGGCCTCGACGGCGCCGCGGTGCGCAAGGCGCGGCGCGACAAGTTCCTCGCCATCGGCCGCGGGCTTTAACCATGTCGAAAGGCCGGCGGCGCCGCGGGGGCCCGGTTCCTCATCTTGGCCGCATTTGCCTTATTTTCTCCATGGCTCACCCCGGCGGTGCGGTAACGCGCCGGCAAGGGCGAAGGGGCTAACGAAGGGGCCTGACCCATCGGCCAATGGCCGATCCGGACCCGGGAGTTGCACGGTGAACCGTTCCGCGTCGCGCCGTCCGTTGACGGGATTCTCGTCCCGCGTCCGCATGGCCGCCCTCGCCGCCATGGCGGCGCTGGCGCTTGCCGGCTGCAACCAGACCGACGAGGTGGCCCGCAAGGCCAACAAGCCGCTCTCGCCGCAGATGGTCTCGCTCCTGTCCCAGAAGGACATGGCGCCCTCCAGCCCCATGCTGGTGCGCATCTTCAAGCAGGAATCCGAGCTGGAGGTGTGGAAGGCGACGTCCGACGGGTCGTTCGCGCTTCTGAAGACCTATCCCATCTGCCGCTGGTCGGGCGAGCTCGGCCCGAAGGTGCGCATGGGCGACCGGCAGGCGCCGGAGGGGTTCTATACGATCACTCCGGGCCAGATGAACCCGAACTCGTCCTACTATCTCTCGTTCAACCTCGGCTTCCCCAACGCCTATGACCGCGCCTACGAGCGCACGGGCGAGTTCCTGATGGTGCACGGCGATTGCTCCTCCGCCGGCTGCTACGCCATGACGGACGAGCAGATCTCGGAAATCTTCTCCCTGGCGCGCGAGAGCTTCGCCGGCGGCCAGCGCGCCTTCCAGGTGCAGGCCTATCCCTTCCGCATGACGCCGAAGAACCTCGCCCGCCACCGCAACAACCCCAACATGGCCTTCTGGCGCAACCTGAAGCAGGGCTACGACCACTTCGAGGTCACCCGGCAGGAGCCCAAGGTGAACGTGTGCGGCCGCGCCTATGTGTTCGACGCCGAGCCGGCACCCGGCCGCGGCTTCGACGCCAACGCCGCCTGCCCGCCCTATCAGGTGCCCGCGCAGATCGCCTCGGCCGTGTCGGCCAAGCAGCGTGGGGACGAGGCGCAGGTGGCGGCGCTGGCCTCCTCCTCGCCGCTCGCGCCGGTGCGCACCAACAGCGACGGCGGCATGCATCCGGTGTTCCTCGCCAAGCTCAAGGAGCGCGAGAGCGGCCAGATGTCGTTCGCCGAGGCGCCCGGCACGCTGCCGGAATACGTCAATCCGCCGCGCATGACGCCCGAGAAGGTGGCCCTGGACAACGACGGCGCCGCCGCGCCAGCAACGGCCGCAGCCGCAGCCGCAGCCGCAGCCGCTGCCGCTCCGGCGCCTGCCGCTCCGGCGGCGCCCCATTCCGCGGCCACGGCCAAGCCGGTGCCGCCCGCAAAGCCCGCCTCCGCCGCTGCCAAGCCGGCGAACGGGACCGCCGAAAAGCCGCCGGTACGACCCGGCACGACGGTGGCCGCCGCCTCCGCCGGATCGTTCGCGCCGCCGGCTGCCGTGTCGGGCGGCTCGGACATCGTCTCGACCGGCAGCTTCTCCCGTTAGTCGGCCGCCCCGCTTCAGACCTTTTGCCAGACGGCGCCGGCTACCACCGGCGCCGTTTGCTTTTGGCGGGCGCAGGGGGCGGGCCCGCCGGCCGCCCATGCGCCGGATCCGGCGCAAAGGGACCGGAACGCCGGCCGGTTTCCCGTCCGCGCCTGTTCCACCGCATGGACCCACCGGGCCGCATCGTCTTCCCGTCCGCCGGGCGTGCCACTCCTGGTCGCCGCGGCCGGCCTGCATCCGGTGGGGCTCCTTCCGTTGCCCTGGGGCGCACCGGCTCGGCGGCGCTCCACGCTGGTCAACCTCGCGGTGGTCCGATGGTCGCGCAAGCTTCAGGCGGCCCGACCGCCTTGCTCTCATCCGCAACCCGCGCCTAGGCTTGGGCGGGGCAGCGCAGACGTGGCAGCGCAGACGTGGCGGCGCGGGCGATGGCGGGGGCGGCGATGGGCGTGTGGGCGCGGCGGGTGGCGGCGGTGACGGCCGCGGTGGCATGGATCGCGCTCGCGCTGCAGCTCGCGATCGTGGTGGAGAAGATGACCGCCGAGGGCTTTCCCGCCGCGGTCTGGCGCTTCCTCGGCTATTTCACGGTGCTCACCAACCTGCTGGTGGCCGTGGTCGCGACTGCCTGCGCGGTGCGGCCTGAGGGACGGCTCGCTGCCGGTCCCGCGCGGCTCACGACGGTGGTGTCGATCGTGCTGGTGGGCATCATCTATGCCGCGCTGCTGCGCCATGTGTGGAACCCGGCGGGCTGGCAGCTGGTGGCGGACAGGATGCTGCATCAGGCGACGCCGCTATTGTTCCTCGGCACCTGGGTGCTGGCGGGACATGGCGGGCTCGGGCTGAAGGATGCGGGCTGGGCGCTGGCTCCGCCGCTCGGCTATCTCGCCTATGCCCTGGCGCGTGGCGCCGATGACGGCTGGTACGCCTACTGGTTTCTCGATCCCGCCAAGCTCGGGGATGGGCGCTTCGTGCTCAACACGGTGCTCCTCGCCGCCGTGTTCGGGGCCACCGCGCTGGTGTTCCTCGGCCTCGACCGGCTGCTGGCGTGGCGTTCCGGCAAGGGGGCCTGAAAAGCAGAACGCCCGGCGCTGGGCCGGGCGTCTGGCGGTTCGGCGAGGCTGCGGGCCGCCGTCAGGCGTAGCGGCCGTGGCAGTGCTTGAACTTCTTGCCCGAGCCGCAGGGGCAGGCCTCGTTGCGGCCCACCTTGCCCCAGGTCGCGGGATCGTTGGGGTCACGCTCCAGCACCGCCACGTCGCCGGACAAAAGCGGCTCCGGCCGGGCGCCGAGCGCCGCGCCGATGCTCGCCATCTCGTCCTCGCCGGTGAAGGGGTCGACGTGGTGGGCCTCCATAGGCGGCAGCTCGTCCTGCATGGGCGGCTGGGCCACGATCTCCACCCGCATGAGCTGGGCGGTGACGATCTCGCGCAGCCGGTTGAGCAGGGCGGAGAACAGGTTGAACGCCTCGGACTTGTACTCGTTCAGCGGATCACGCTGGGCATAGCCGCGCAGGCCGACCACCTGGCGCAGGTGGTCCAGCATGGCGATATGCTCGCGCCAGAGGTGGTCGAGGGTCTGGAGAAGGATGGACTTCTCCACGTAGCGCATGATCTCCGGGCCGTACTGGCCGGCCTTGGCGGCCATGATCTCGTCGGCCTGGCGGATGATGCGCTCGGTGACCTCGGGGCCGGCGATGCCTTCCTCGCGGGCCCATTCCTTCACCGGCAGGTCGAGCGCCAGCATCTCCTTGAGCGCGGCGTCGAGCCCGTCCACGTCCCACTGCTCGGGATAGGCGTTCTCGGGGATGAACTTGGCCACCGTCTCGGTGATGAGCGCGTGGCGCATGTCCACCACGGTGTCGGCCACGTCCTCGTCGTTCATCAGCTCGAGCCGCTGCTCGAACACGACCTTGCGCTGGTCGTTCAGCACGTCGTCATACTTGAGGACGTTCTTGCGCATGTCGTAGTTGCGGGCTTCCACCTTCTGCTGGGCCTTTTCCAGGGCCTTGTTGATCCAGGGGTGGATGATCGCCTCGCCTTCCTTCAGGCCGAGGCGCTGCAGCATGCCGTCGAGCCGGTCCGACCCGAAGATGCGCATCAGGTCGTCGTCGAGGGAGAGGAAGAACTTGGAGTGGCCGGGATCGCCCTGGCGGCCGGAGCGGCCGCGCAGCTGGTTGTCGATGCGCCGGCTCTCGTGGCGCTCGGTGCCGAGCACGAACAGGCCGCCGGCGGCGAGGGCCTGGGCCTTCAGCTCTTCCACCTCAGCGCGGATGCCGGCTTCGGCGGCGGCGCGCTCCTCGCCCTCCGGCAGATGCTTCAGCTCCTGCTCGATGCGCATGTCCGCCGAGCCGCCGAGCTTGATGTCGGTACCGCGGCCGGCCATGTTGGTGGCGATGGTGATGGCCCCCGGCACGCCGGCCTGGGAGACGATGTAGGCTTCCTGCTCGTGGTAGCGGGCGTTGAGCACCGCGAACGCCTTGTTGGCGCCCTCCTGGGCCAGCTGGTCGCGGCCGGTGAACGCGTCCGGATCGGAGAAGTCCTTCTGGATGAAGCCGCCCTGCTTGAGCAGCTCGGCCAGAAGCTCCGACTTCTCGATGGAGGTGGTGCCCACCAGGATCGGCTGGCCGCGCTCGGCGCATTCCTTGATGAGCTCGATGATGGCCGCGTACTTCTCGCCCGCCGTGCGATAGACCTCGTCGTCGTCGTCGATGCGCGAGACTGGCAGGTTGGTGGGGATCTCCACCACCTCGAGCTTGTAGATGTCGGCGAACTCGGCCGCCTCGGTGGCGGCGGTGCCGGTCATGCCGGCGAGCTTCTCGTAGAGGCGGAAATAGTTCTGGAAGGTGATGGAGGCCAGAGTCTGGTTCTCGGGCTGCACCTGCACCCGTTCCTTCGCCTCCAGCGCCTGGTGCAGGCCCTCGGAATAGCGCCGTCCGGGCATCATGCGGCCGGTGAACTCGTCGATGATCACCACCTCGCCGTTGCGGACGATGTAGTCCTTGTCGCGCTGGAACAGGGTGTGCGCGCGCAGGGCCTGGTTGACGTGGTGCACCACCGAGACGTTCTCGATGTCGTAGAGGCTCTCGGACTTCAGCAGCCCGGCCTCCGAGAGCATCTGCTCCATCTTCTCCATGCCCGCTTCCGTCATGGTGACGGTGCGCTGCTTCTCGTCCACCTCGTAGTCTTCCTTGGAGAGGCGGGGGATGTAGGTGTCGATGGTGTTGTAGAAGTCGGACCGGTCGTCCAGCGGGCCGGAGATGATGAGGGGCGTGCGCGCCTCGTCCACCAGGATCGAGTCCACCTCGTCGACGATGGCGTAGAAGTGCGGGCGCTGCACCATCTGGCCGCGCTCGTACTTCATGTTGTCGCGCAGGTAGTCGAAGCCCAGCTCGTTGTTGGTGGCGTAGGTGACGTCGCAATTGTAGGCGACCCGGCGCTCGTCGTCGTCGAGGCCGTGGATGATGATGCCTGTGGAGAGGCCGAGGAACCGGTAGAGCCGGCCCATCCACTCAGCGTCGCGCTTGGCGAGGTAGTCATTCACCGTCACCACGTGCACGCCCTTGCCGGCGAGCGCGTTGAGATAGACGGGGAGGGTGGCGACCAGGGTCTTGCCCTCGCCGGTCTTCATCTCGGCGATGGAGCGCTCATGCAGCACCATGCCGCCGATCAGCTGCACGTCGAAGTGGCGCATGCCGAGCGCGCGCTTGGCGCCCTCGCGCACGGTGGCGAAGGCCGGCACCAGCAGGTCGTCGAGCGTGGCCTTGCCCTCGGCCAGCTGGCGGCGGAAGTCCTCGGTGCGGGCGCGCAGCTGGTCGTCGGAAAGAGCCTCCAGCTCCTTCTCCAGCGCGTTGATGGCCTCGACGCGGGGGCGGTATCCCTTCACCCGACGATCGTTCGCGGAGCCGAAGAGCTTGCGGGCAAGTCCACCTAACATGGGATGTGTCTCTGTTCCGATCCGTCAGGTCTCAAGGAGGGCGGAGACGGGCCGCCGGACCCTCCGGGGGATTGGGGCGCCGTTGGACACCCGCAATGCGGCGTCAGCAAGTCCGAGGAGGCCGGAACCGCCGCAGCGACCAACGCGCAGCCGGATTCCTGCGCCCCAGGGCGGGCAGCACACCACGCGGACACTTATGAACCGGTCGGTGCAATGTCAATGCGAGGGGGGCCGGGGGCGTCGTCGCGGGCGCCCGGGCACGGTCTGACCCTGGGGCAGGCTGGCGCGGGGCGGCGCGGGCGCGTGGTCCCATCTGCGGCAACGGTTCCCCTTTGCGACCCCGCCGGTCCCGACCCGGCCGGCGGGGAGCGGAAGCCGGGGTTGCGGCGCGCGGGCAACACGTTCGGAATGGCTTTGCCCGGCGTCGGTTTGATGTGCCCCCTTGCATGGACAGGTCATGACCCCACGCTTAGTATCCGCCGCAATCGCAGAATGGGGGATTGCGGCATGGTAGGGGGTATCCGGGTGTCCGGCGCGGCCCGTGGCGGAATGGCGCTCTGCGCGGCCTTGCTGCTGGCGGCCTGCGAGGAAAAGAACACCTACGTCCCCCCGCCGCCCCCCGCCGTCACCGTCGCGACGGTGCTGGAGAAGCCCGTTACCCGCGTCCTCGAGCTGACCGGCAACACCGCCGCCATCAATTCGGTGGACCTGAACGCCCGCGTGCAGGGCTTCCTGACCAGCATCAACTACAAGGACGGCGCCCTCGCCAAGAAGGGCAGCGTGCTGTTCGTGATCGAGCAGGACCAGTACAAGGCGCAGGTGGAGCAGGCCAAGGCCACGCTCGCCGCCAACCAGGCCCAACAGGTGCAGGCCGAGGCCGAGTACAACCGCCAGTTCCAGCTGGCCAAGCAGGACTTCGCCTCGCAGGCGGCCCTCGACCAGGCCCGCGCCAAGCGCGATTCGGCGGTGGCCGGGGTGGCCAACGCCCAGGCCTCGCTGGAGCTCGCCCAGATCAACCTCGGCTACACCGAGATCGCCGCCCCGTTCGACGGCGCCGTGACCGCCCACCTTCAGGACGTGGGCGCCCTCGTCGGCTACAGCGGCCCCACCAAGCTCGCCACCATCGTCCAGCTGAACCCGATCTGGGTGTGGTTCACCCTGTCCGAGCAGGAGGTGCTGCGCATCAAGGAGGCGCTGGCCAGGCGCGGCGAATCGCTGGTCTCGCTCACCCGCGACGTGCCGGACATCAAGGTGGAGATCGGCCTGCAGACCGAGAACGGCTACCCCCATGTCGGCCGCATCGACTACGTGGCGCCGCAGGTGGACCCGAACCTCGGCACGCTGAGCGTGCGCGGCATCTTCCAGAATGACGACCTCGCGCTGCTGCCGGGCCTGTTCGCGCGGGTGCGCCTGCCGCTGGGGCAGGCCGCGACCACGGTGCTCATCCCCGATGCCGCCATCAGCTCCAACCAGCTCGGCCCCTATGTGCTGGTGGTTGGGACGGACAATGTGGTGACGCAGCGCCAGATCACCCTCGGCCAGCTGCAGGCGGACGGCCTGCGCGCGGTGGAGAAGGGCCTTTCCGCCAGCGACCGCATCATCATCAACGGCATCCAGCGCGCCGTGCCCGGCTCCAAGGTGCAGGTGGAGGTGGGCAAGATCGCCGGCGCCGCCGCCCCGGTGCAGGACGACGGCTCCAAGCCGCTGCCCAAGCCCGCCGGCGTGGCGCCCGCCGATGCCCCGGCGAAGGCCGCGCCCTCGGTGCCGCCCACCCCGAGTGCTCCCGCGTCTCCGAAGAACTGATCCGCTCCCGAGGGAAAGGCAGCGCCCATGATTTCGCGCTTTTTCATCGAGCGGCCGGTCCTCTCGAACGTGCTCGCGCTGGTGTTCGTGCTCATCGGCCTCGTGTCGCTGATACGCCTGCCGGTGTCGCAGTATCCGAACATCGTGCCGCCGACGGTGTCGGTCTCCACCTCCTACCCCGGCGCCTCGGCCAAGACGCTGATCGATACCGTCGCCCTGCCCATTGAGCAGCAGGTGAACGGCGTCGAGGGCATGATCTACATGCAGTCGTGGTCGGCCTCGGACGGCACCTACACGCTGGTGGTCTCCTTCGCCATCGGCACCGATCCGAACATGGCGCAGGTGCTGGTGCAGAACCGCGTCAACATCGCGCTCGCCTCGCTGCCGCAGGCGGTGCAGGCGCAGGGCGTGACCATCCTGCAGAAGGGCACCTCGATCCTCGAGTTCGTGACCCTGACCTCGCCGGACAGCCGCTTTGACGGCCTGTTCCTGAACAACTACGCCATCATCAACATCCAGAACGAGCTGGAGCGTGTCGAAGGCGTGGCCAACGTCGCCATCTTCGGCGCCGGCACCTACGCCCTGCGCATCTGGATGGACCCGGACCGCATGCAGGCGTTCGGCCTGACCCCGTCCGACATCAGCAACTCCATCCAGAAGCAGAGCCAGATCGTCACCCCCGGCCAGCTCGGCATTCCGCCGGCGCCCTCCAGCACGGCGTTCCAGTACACGGTGAACATCGCCGGCCGCCTCGACGACGTGAAGGACTACGAGGACATCATCGTCAAGGTGGACAACACCGATGGCGGGCGGATCGTGCGCATCCGCGACATCGGCCGCGTCGAGCTCGGATCGCAGAGCTATTCGAAGGACTTCACCCAGGACGGCAAGCCGGCCGCCGGCATCGGCATCTTCCAGCTGCCCGCCGCCAACGCCCTCAGCGTGGCCCAGCGCGTCGCCGACAAGATGGAGCAGCTGAAGAAGGACTTCCCCGAGGGCCTCGAGTACGGCATCCCGTTCAACACCACCCTGTTCGTGACCGCCTCCATCGACGAGGTCTGGAAGACCCTGTTCGAGGCCGCGATCCTGGTGCTGGTGGTGATCCTGCTGTTCCTGCAGGACTGGCGCGCCACGCTGGTGCCGGCGACCACGGTGCCGGTGACCATCATCGGCGCCTTCGCCGCCATGGACGCCATGGGCTTCACCATCAACCTGTCCACGCTGTTCGCCATCATCCTCGCCATCGGCATCGTGGTGGACGACGCCATCGTCATCGTGGAAGGCGTCGCCCGGCACATCGAGGAGGGCATGGCGGGACAGCCGGCCGCCGAGAAGGCCATGGACGAGCTGTTCGGCCCGGTGGTGGGCATCACGCTCGTGCTGATGAGCGTGTTCCTGCCGGCGTCCTTCATTCCCGGCCTGTCGGGGCAGATGTTCAAGCAGTTCGCGCTGGTCATCGCCGCCACCGCCTTCATCTCGGCCATCAACGCGGCCACCCTGAAGCCGACCCAGTGCGCCCTGTGGCTGCGCCAGCCGGTGCCGCCGGAGAAGCGCAACTTCATCTATCGCGGCTTCAACGCCATCTATGCGAAGGCGGAGAACGCCTATGCCGGGCTCATCGGCCGAATGGTGCACCACTCCCACGCCATGGTGCTGATCGCGCTGGCGCTGATGGGCGTCGCCGCCTACGGCCTGACCCGCATCCCGACCGCCTTCCTTCCCATCGAGGACCAGGGCTACTTCCTCGCCCACGTGCAGCTGCCGGACGCCTCCAACCTCAACCGCACCAAGCAGGTGGTGGGCGAGGTGTCGGAGCGGGTGCGCAAGGTGCCGGGCGTGCAGACCGCGCTTGCCATCTCCGGGATCTCGGTGCTGGACAATTCGTCCACCCTCGGCAATGCGGGCGTGATCTACATCACCCTCGATCCGTGGGACAAGCGCTACGCCACCAAGGGCCAGGACCTGCTCTCGCTCTACCAGAACCTGAACAAGGCGGTGGCGGACGTGGAGGCGGCGGAGGTGATGATCCTGGTGCCGCCGGCGATCCAGGGCATCGGCAACGCCGCCGGCTTCACCATGCAGCCGCAGCTGCGCAACGGCAATTTCGACTACCAGCTGCTGGAGCAGATCACCACGTCGCTGGTGGACAAGGCGCGCGCGCAGTCGGCGCTGCAGCACGTGGGCTCCTCGTTCCGGGCCGGCGCGCCGCAGCTCGAGGTGGACGTGAACCGGGTCAAGGCCGAGACGCTGGGCGTCACGGTCGGACAGGTGTTCCAGACCATCTCGTCCTATCTCGGCTCGACCTACGTCAACCAGATCAACCGCTTCGGCAACGTCTTCCAGGTCTACATCCAGGCCGAGTCGGGCTACCGGGTCACCCCGGCCGACCTGATGAACCTGAAGGTGCGCACGCCGCAGGGGCAGATGATTCCGCTCGGCACGCTGGTCACCGTGAAGATGGTGCAGGGCCCGCCGCTGATCTCGCTCTACAACCTCTACCCGAGCGCCACCGTCGTCGGCTCCAACGCCGCGGGCTTCTCGTCCGGCCAGGCGCTGTCGCTGATGGAGCAGATCGCCGCTGCGACCCTGCCGCCGGGCACCGGCTTCGAGTGGACCGCCATGTCCTACCAGGAGAAGGCGGTCGGCAATCAGATCTACTTCGTGTTCGGGCTTGCCATCCTGCTGGTGTATTTCGTGCTGGCCGGCCAGTACGAGAGCTGGATCCAGCCCATGTCGGTGATCCTGGCGGTGCCGCTGGCGCTGCTCGGCACGGTGAGCGCGCTGCTCGGCCTCGGGGTGGCGAACAACCTCTACACCCAGATCGGCCTCGTGCTGCTGATCGCGCTCGCGTCAAAGAACGCGATCCTCATCGTCGAGTATGCCCGCGAGAAACGGGCCGAGGGCATGGAGATCATGGATGCGGCGGTGGAGGCCTCGCGCCTGCGGTTCCGCCCGATCCTGATGACCTCCTTCGCCTTCATCCTCGGCGTGCTGCCGCTGGTGTTCGCCACCGGCGCCGGCGCCAACTCCCGCAAGTCCATCGGCATCGCCGTGGTTTCGGGCATGCTGGCGTCCACCTGCCTTGCGGTGCTGTTCGTGCCGTCCTTCTATACGGTGCTGCAGCGCTTCGAGGAGAAGCTGAAGGGCCGCAAGCAGCGGCCGTCCGGGCATGTGCCCCCCGAGCCGCAGGAGCCGCCGGCGGCCGGCCCCGGAGTGCCCCCCGCACCCGCATCTGCCTGATCGCGGCGCGGACAGGCTGCACAATGAAGGGACAACTGCCCGCGCACTGGGCAGTTGTCGCCGCAAAGTCGCGCTTTCGCCCTATAGCGGCCTTGTCTAACCTTGGCCGGTACCAGCCTCACCCATCGACGGGCTGCCCCACGGGGCGATTGCCCGCAGGACCAGGTGCTTAAATGTCGATCCTCGCGAGCCTGCATCACGTCACGAGCTACCGGTATGACCATCCGGCGTCGATGGGTCCGCAGACCATCCGTCTGCGCCCCGCCCCCCACAGCAGGACCGACATTCCCGCCTATTCGCTGAAGATCACCCCGGCCGAGCACTTCATCAACTGGCAGCAGGACCCGTTCGGCAACTGGCTGGCCCGCATCGTGTTTCCCGAGCGGGTGGAGGAGTTCAAGGTCGAGGTCGACCTGCTCGCCAAGCTCGACGTGATCAATCCGTTCGACTTCTTCGTCGAGGAATATGCCGAGAATTTCCCCTTCACCTACGCGCCCGAGCTGAAGGCCGAGCTGGCGCCCTACCTCGAGCTCGAGCACGAGGGCGCGCTGTTCGACGGCTATCTTGCCTCCATCCCGCGCGACAAGACCCGCATCGTCGACTTCCTCGTCTACCTGAACCAGCGTCTGCAGTCGGACATCGGCTACGTCATCCGCATGGAGCCGGGCGTGCAGACGCCCGACGAGACCCTGGACAAGAAGCTCGGCTCCTGCCGCGACACCGGCTGGCTGCTGGTGCAGCTGCTGCGCCACCTTGGCCTCGCCGCGCGCTTCGTCTCCGGCTACCTGATCCAGCTGAAGCCCGACGTGAAGTCGCTGGATGGCCCGTCCGGCACCGACGTGGACTTCACCGACCTGCACGCCTGGTGCGAGGTCTATGTGCCGGGCGCAGGCTGGATCGGCCTTGATCCCACCTCGGGCCTGCTGTGCGGCGAGGGCCACATCCCGCTCGCGGCCACGCCCCACTACCGCTCCGCCGCCCCCATCGCCGGCTATCTCAACGAGAAGGCCGAGGTGGAGTTCGGCTTCGAGATGAGCGTCGCCCGCGTGGCCGAGGCGCCGCGCGTGACGCTGCCGTTCTCCGACGAGACCTGGGCCGCGCTGGACGAGCTCGGCAACAAGGTGGACGAGGACCTGAAGGCCGGCGACGTGCGCCTGACCATGGGCGGCGAGCCGACCTTCGTCTCCATCGACGACTACCAGTCCCCCGAGTGGAACACCGAGGCGCTGGGCCCGCAGAAGCGGGTGCGCGCCGATGACCTGATCCGCCGCCTGCGTCGCCGCTTCAAGACCCAGGGCGTGCTGCACTACGGCCAGGGCAAGTGGTATCCCGGCGAGACGCTGCCGCGCTGGTCGTTCGACCTGTTCTGGCGCAAGGACGGCCAGCCCATGTGGCTGCGCGACGACCTGATCGCCGACGAGAGCACCAACTACAACCCGACCCCCGCCGACGCCGAGCGCTTCTGCAAGGCCATCGCCGAGAAGCTCGCGGTGGGCAGCCAGTTCGTCCAGCAGGCGTTCGAGGACAACATCTATTACATGTGGAAGGAGCAGAACCTTCCCGAGAACATCGCGCCCGGCGACGAGCGCATGTCCGACGAGGTGCAGCGGCGCATGCTGGCGCGCACCTTCAACCAGGGCCTCGGCACCCCCACCGGGTCGGTGCTGCCGCTGCGCCGCATCTGGGGGCCGGAAGGCCGCGCCTGGCGCTCCGAGGAATGGACCTACCGTCGCCTGTTCATGTTCCTGATCCCCGGCGAGAGCCCCATGGGCTACCGCCTGCCGCTGGAATCGCTGCACTATCTGGCGCCGACCCGGTACCCCTACATCATCGAGACCGACCCCTTCGAGCCGCGCGGCCCTCTGCCCGACGCGGAAGATCTGGCCGCCCGCTACCGCACCGGCGCCGACGGCCGGCCCACCGCCGACTTCCGTGACCGCTACCAGATGGCCGCGCGCACCGAGGCCTATGGCGTGGGCGAGCGGGCGCAGGAGCTGACGCGCGAGTTCATCGCCCGCTACGACACGCAGGTGTTCACCGCCGACACCCGCACCGCCTTGTGCGTGGAGCCGCGCAACGGCCGCCTGTGCGTGTTCCTGCCGCCGGTCGAGATGCTCGAGGACTATGTGGACCTCATCGCCGCCATCGAGCAGGTGGCGATCGAGCTGAACACGCCGCTGCACCTCGAGGGCTATCCGCCGCCGTTCGACTACCGCCTGAACCTGATCCGCCTCGCCCCCGATCCGGGCGTGCTGGAAGTGAACGTGCATCCCTCCGACACCTGGGAGGGCTGCGTCGAGATCACCCGCATCCTCTATGAGGAGGCGCGGCTCGCCCGTCTCGGCACCGAGAAGTTCATGGTCGACGGACGCCACACCGGCACCGGCGGCGGCAACCACGTGGTGGTGGGCGGCGGCACCCCGGCCGACAGCCCGTTCCTGCGCCGGCCGGACCTGCTCAAGAGCCTGCTGCTCTACTGGCAGCGTCATCCGTCCCTGTCCTACATGTTCTCCGGCCTGTTCATCGGCCCGACCTCCCAGCATCCGCGGGTGGACGAGGCCCGGCACGACAGCCTGTACGAGCTGGAGATCGCGCTCTCCAAGATCCCGCTGCCGGGCGCCGACCTGCCGACCCCGCCGTGGCTGGTGGACCGGCTGCTGCGCAACCTGCTGGTGGACGTCACCGGCAACACGCACCGCACCGAGATCTCCATCGACAAGCTCTATTCGCCGGACGGCCCCACCGGCCGCCTCGGCCTCGTGGAGTTCCGCTGCTTCGAGATGCCGCCGGACTGGCGCATGAGCCTGGCCCAGCAGCTGCTGCTGCGCGCCCTCATCGCTCGCCTGTGGCACAAGCCGGTGCACGGCAACTGCGCCCGCTGGGGCACCATCCTCAACGACCGCTTCATGCTGCCGCACTATGTGTGGGCGGACTTCCTCGACGTGCTGGAGGACCTCGGCGACGCGGGCTACAGCTTCGATCCCGAGTGGTTCAAGGCGCAGTACGAGTTCCGCTTCCCCCATTACGGCAAGGTGCAGCGCGCCGGCGTCGACCTTGAGGTGCGTCAGGCGCTCGAATGCTGGCACGTGCTGGGTGAGGAGGGCGTCATCGGCGGCACCGCCCGCTACGTCGACTCCTCGGTGGAGCGCCTGCAGGTGCTGGTGGAGGGCTTCAACCCGGCCCGCCACGTGCTCACCTGCAACGGCCGCCGCATCCCGCTCGCGCCGACCGGGCGCAACGGCACCTTCGTCGCGGGCGTGCGCTACAAGGCGTGGCAGCCCTGGTCCGGCCTGCATCCGACCATTCCGGTGCATACCCCGCTCGTGTTCGACGTGGTGGACACCTGGAGCGAGCGCTCGCGCGGCGGCTGCCTCTATTATGTCTCCCACCCGGGCGGCCGGAACTATGACACCTTCCCGGTGAACTCCTACGAGGCGGAGGCGCGCCGCCTCGCCCGCTTCCAGGAATATGGCCACACCCCCGGCATCACCCATGTGCCGGCGGAGACCGCTCCGGACGAGTTCCCGACCACCCTCGACCTGCGCCGTCCCATCGGCGTGTGACGCCAGCCCCGCCGCGCCGCTCCGGCTGCGCGGCGGGAGCCGACGCCGCTCCCTTCGCGGGGCGCGGCCCCTGCGGCGCCGGCCTCGCCCGGCACGCGAGCGGCGCGAGCGCGGGCGCATCCCGAAGACGGGTGCATCCGCCGCCGGGCCGGGCATAATGGAGCGTCCGGACCTTGGGCGCGGAAGGAACGATGGTGTCGGGGGCCGAGCAGCGGAGCGAGGTGTTCGAGAGGGCCGCGGCCGACAGCCTCATCGGCGGCTACCGCACACTTCCAGGCATCCGCGACGAAATGATGGACCAGGACGGCCAGCCGCGCCGTCACTGGCTGCCCTTCCTGGCCGCGCTGGCCGAGCTGGGGCCGGAGGAGCTGCGTCGCCGCTTCTCCGCCGCCGATCGCTATCTGCGCGATTCCGGCGTCTTCTACCGTGTCTATGACGATGCCGGCGGGGGCGAGCGGCCGTGGTCGCTCAGCCACATGCCGCTGCTCATCGACAAGGCCGACTGGGAGGTGCTGGCCGCCGGCCTCATCGAGCGGGCCGAGCTGCTGGAGACCGTGCTCCAGGACCTCTACGGCCCCGGCCATCTGGTGTCGGACGGCGACCTGCCGGCCGCGGTGGTGGCGGGCAGCTGCGAGTTCCTGCGCCCGCTGGTGGGGGTGAAGCCCGAGGGCGGCCGCTTCCTGCGCCTCTACGCCGCCGACGTGGGCCGCGGCCCCGACGGGCGCTGGTGGGTGCTGGCGGACCGCACGCAGGCCCCTTCCGGCGCCGGCTATGCGCTGGAGAACCGCCTCGCCTCCACCCGCGCGCTGCCGGACGTCTCGCGCAACCTGCACATGCAGCGGGTCGCCGCCTTCTTCCAGGCGCTGCGCACCTCGCTGCTGAAGCTCGACCGCACGGGGGAGGGGCGCATCGGCCTGCTCACCCCCGGGCCGCTCAACGAGACCTATTTCGAGCACGCTCTCCTTGCCCGCTATCTCGGCTTCCTGCTGGTGGAAGGCGAGGACCTGACCGTGCGCGGCGACACGCTGCATGTGCGCACGGTGGCGGGCCTGCGGCGCATCGACGTGCTGCTGCGCCGGCTCGACGCGGACTTCGCCGATCCGCTGGAGCTGAACGCCTCGTCCCGCCTCGGCGTGCCCGGCCTGGTGCAGGCGGTGCGCACGGGCGGCGTGTCGCTCGCCAACGCGCTCGGCTCGGGGCTGGTGGAGGTGCCGGCGCTGCTCGCCTTCCTGCCGCGCGTGGCCATGCGGGTCTACGGCCGGCCGCTCAGCCTGCCGCATGTCGCAACCTGGTGGTGCGGCCAGCCGGCCGAGCGCGCGCAGGTGATGGAGCATCTGGACGAGCTCGTCATCTCCTCCGCCTTCGGCCGCTCGCTTCCCGGCATGCCGGATGGCGGCTCGGTGCTGGGGGCGGACCTCTCTGCCGCCGACCGCCGCCGCCTCTCGACGCTGCTGGCGCGGCGCGGCGCCGATGTGGTGGGACAGGACATCGCCCGCCTCTCCACCACGCCGGTCTGGACCGGCGAGAAGCTGACCCCGCGCCCGTTCATGCTGCGCGTGTTCCTCGCCGCCACCGACAAGGGCTGGGCGGTGATGCCCGGCGGGTTCTGCCGCATCTCCTCGGCGCCGGATGCGCGCGCCGTCTCCATGCAGAAGGGCGACCGCTCGGCGGACGTCTGGGTGCTGGCCGACGGCGAGGTGGCGGACACCACCCTGCTGCCGAGCCCGGACAACGTGAAGGTCCGCCGCTCCTCCGGCACGCTGCCGAGCCGGGCGGCCGACAACCTGTTCTGGCTCGGCCGCTACGTGGAGCGCGCCGAGGCGACGCTGCGCCTCTCCCGCGTGCTGGTGGGCCGCCTTGCCGAGAGCGGCGACACCGGCACCAGTCCTCTGGTCTCGCGCCTGCTCGGCCTGCTCGGCGCGTGGGGCGCCATGCCGCGCGACCTCGCCCGCGCCACGCCGGCGCGTTACGCCGTGGCGGTGCTGACGCGGCGCGACGTGCCCGGCGCCCTGCCGCAGCTGGTGCAGGCCGCCCGCGCCGCCGCCTCCGTGATCCGCGACCGCTTCTCGCCGGATGCGTGGAAGGCGCTGGTGGACCTCGACGCCTGCGTGGACGCGCCCATCGCCACCGCGCCTTCGGAAGCCGACGCCGCCGAGCGGGCGGACCAGGCGCTGCGCATCATCGCTGCCTTCTCGGGCCTCGCCAGCGAGAACATGAACCGGCTGACCGGCTGGCGCTTCCTGGAGCTGGGGCGGCGCATCGAGCGCTCCATCGGCACCCTGCGCTTCGCCCGCACCTTCGGCGAGCAGGGCGCGCCGCAAGGCTCGCTCGACGCGCTGCTGCAGGTGGCGGACAGCCTCATCACCTACCGCACCCGCTACGTGATGATGGAGGCGCGGGGCCCGGTGCTGGACCTCGTGCTGCTGGACCCGGACAACCCGCGCTCGGTGGCGTTCCAGGTGCACCGCATGGGCAACCACCTGAAGGTGCTGCCCGGACGTGATCCCGATGCCCCGCCGCCCTTGTGGGAGCGCCTCGTGGCGCGCATGCAGGCCGAGCTTGCCGCCAGCACGGCCGAGAGCTTCGAGCCGGCATGGTTCGACGCCATGGAGAAGATGCTGATGGAGCTCTCCGACGAGATCGCGAGCCATTATTTCCTCCAGGGCCACTCCCCGGAGATGACGCTCGCCCTGACCATGTGAGGCGGCCATGCTCTACGACATCCGCCAGACCACCTCCTACAGCTACCAGGTGCCGGTGCGCGTGGTGCGCCAGGTGCTGCGCATGACGCCGGTGGACCGGCCCGGCCACCAGCACGTCATCGCCCACATGCTGGACATCGACCCCGAGCCGGCCGAGCTCACGCGCGGGCACGACTTCTTCGGCAACGGCCTCGCCTGGCTGACCATCGACCAGCCGCACGGCCATCTGCAGATCACCACCCGCAGCCGTGTCGAGGTGTCCTCCCGCCCGCTCCCCGATCCGGCGGAGACGCCGCTGGTGGACGATGTGCGCACCCTGGCGCTGGAGCAGCCGGACCTCGGTCCGGAGGCGCCGGCGCACGGCCTGTTCCAGAGCCGCGCCGTGCCGCTCGATTCCGAGATCACCGACTGGGCCGCGACCAGCTTCCGCGGCGACCGGCCGGTGCTGGAGGCGGGGCTGGAGCTGATGCATCGCATCAAGGACGATTTCGCCTACCAGCCCGGCGCCACCCATGTGGCCACGACTCCGCACGAGGCGTTCACCGCGCGGGCCGGCGTGTGCCAGGATTTCGCGCAGGTGATGATCGCCGGCATGCGCGGCCTCGGCCTGCCGGTGCGCTACGTCTCCGGCTACCTGCGCACCATCCCGCCCGAGGGCCAGCCGCGGCTGGAGGGGGCGGACGCGACCCATGCCTGGGTGGAGATCTGGTGCGGGCCGCAGCACGGCTGGATCGGGCTTGATCCCACCAACGCCATCCCTGCCGGCGACGACCACATCATCCTCGCCGTCGGGCGCGACTATGCAGACGTGTCGCCGGTGGACGGGGTCATCGTCGCCTCCGGCGACCACATCCTCTCCGTGGGGGTGGACGTGGCGCCGGTGATCCCCGCAACGCGCTGAGGCACGTCAAGAACAATCAATCCGTGCTGAGGCGCGCCAAGCGCAGCGGCGTCCGCGCTGGGGCAGGTCAGACGTACCGCCGCCGCGCGGAGGCCAGTGCGCAGCGGGTGGACGGCTTCCGGCGGGTATGCGCTCGCCGCCCCGCCTCACGCCACGCTGCGGTAGATGTCCTTGTAGGTCTCGCGCAGCACGTTCTTCTGCACCTTGCCCATGGTGTTGCGCGGCAGGTCGTCCACGAAGAACACCCGCTTGGGCTGCTTGAACCTGGCGAGCCGGCTCTCCAGCGCGTGGTGGATGTCCGCCTCGGTCAGCGTGGCCCCCTTCACGGGCACGACCACCGCCGTCACGCCTTCGCCGAAGTCCGGATGCGCCACGCCGATCACCGCGCTTTCGAGCACGCCGGGGATGGCGTCGATCTCGCCCTCGACTTCCTTGGGGTAGACGTTGAAGCCGCCGGTGATGACGAGGTCCTTGCCGCGGCCGACGATGCTCACATAGCCCTTCTCGTCGATGCGCCCGAGGTCGCCGGTGATGAAGAAGCCGTCGCGGAACTCCGAGGCGGTCTTCTCCGGCATGCGCCAGTAGCCCTTGAACACGTTGGGGCCCTTCACCTCGATCATGCCGATCTCGCCGGTTGCAAGCTCCCGGCCGGTCTCCGGATCGGTGACGCGCAGCGAGATGCCGGGCAGGGGAAAGCCGACCGTGCCGGCGATGCGCTCGCCGTCATAGGGGTTGGAGGTGTTCATGCCGGTCTCGGTCATGCCGTAGCGCTCGAGGATGGCGTGGCCGGTGCGGGCGCGGAAGGCGCGGTGCGTCTCCGCCAAAAGCGGCGCGGAGCCGGAGACGAACAGGCGCATGCCCGCCGTCGCCTCGGCGGTGAGGCCCTCCTGGTCCAGCAGGCGGGTGTAGAAGGTGGGCACGCCCATGAGGCTCGTCGCCTTGCCCGCCGCCATCAGCGCCAGCGCCTCGCGCGGGTCGAACTTCGCCCGGAAGATCATGGACGCGCCAGCCAGCAGGATGATGTTGGACGCCACGAACAGCCCGTGGGTGTGGAAGATGGGCAGGGCGTGGATCAGCACGTCGTCGCGGGTGAAGCGCCAGTAGTCCTTCAGCGTCAGCGCGTTGGACAGGAGGTTGTCGTGGCTGAGCATGGCGCCCTTGGCGCGCCCGGTGGTGCCCGAGGTGTAGAGGATGCCGCCGAGATCCTCCGGCCCGCGCGGCACGTCGGCAAAGTCGGGCGAAAAGCCGGTGGCGGCCTGCGTCAGCGAGCCCTCGCCATCCGTCCCCAGCGTCTCCACGCAGCCGACGCCGAGCCGGGCCGCGAGGGCGCGTGCCTCGGCCTCGATCTGCGGCCGGCAGACGAACAGGGCCGGCTCCGCGTCGGAGAGGAAATATTCCACCTCGGCAAGGGTATAGGCGGTGTTGAGCGGCAGATAGACCGCGCCCGCCCGCACGGTGGCGAGATAGAGCGCGAGCGCCGGCCAGGACTTCTCCACCTGCACCGCCACCCGGTCGCCGGGCTTCACGCCGCGCGCCGCCAGCAGGCTGGCGAGCCGGCCGGACAGGGCGAGCGCGTCGCCATAGGTTTCCACCCGCCCGTCGTCGAGGACGGCGAGGGGCGTGTCGAGGGCGGGCATGGCGGCGCGGATGGCGCCGAAGAGGTGGTTGTCGCTCATCGTCTTCCGTCTCGTGCGGCCGGGGCCGGCTCAGTTCAGCGGAACCAGCGCGCGGCTTGCGGCGTCCGCCTTCAATAGCTTGCGCACGGCGGCGCTGGCCACCACCTCGCCCTTGCCGGCGAAGGCCTCGTGGTTCTTCTCGATGTCGGTGAGCACGTAGCGGTAGTTCACCATCAGCCCCGCCGCCTGGGCGAGGCCCTTGGCGGAGAGGTCGCCCATGGGGTTGATCCGCTCGAGCCGCGCCCCGTTGCCGAGGTGGAAGCGCGCCACCGGGTCCACCGGCTTGCCCTTGTTGCTGCGCGCCACGAGGAAGTAATAGGCTGCGGCGCCGGCGAGCACCGGTGCCAGCGCGGCGCGCACCTCCTCCTTCTCGGCCCAGTCCGGTGCATCGAGGGCGGCCAGCGCCTCGCGGTCGGCGGCGGACAGGGCAGGGGAGGCCTCCGCCTTGCGCTCCGCCTCCAGCCAGGCGCGGAACGCCGGCACCGGAGAGAGGGTGACGAAGGTGGTGAGCGAGGGGATCTCGCGGGAGATTTCCTCCACCACCTGCTTGATGAGGAAGTTGCCGAACGAGACGCCGCCCAGCCCGCGCTGGCAGTTGGAGATGGAATAGAACACCGCGGTGGTGGCCTTGCCCGGCTCCAGATGCTCGCGCGCCTGGTCCAGCACCGGGGCGATGGCGCCGGGGATGTCCTTCGTCAGCGCCACCTCGACGAAGATCAGCGGCTCGTCCACCAGCGCGGGATGGAAGAAGGCGTAGCAGCGCCGGTCCGGGGTATCGACGCGGGCGCGCAGGTCGTTCCAGTCGCGGATGGCATGAACCGCCTCGTAGCGGATGATCTTCTCGAGCACGTTGGCGGGGGTGGACCAGTCGATGCGGCGGAGCACGAGGAAGCCTCTGTTGAACCAGGACGAGAAGAGGTGGCCGAAATCCCGGTCCACCGGTGCAAGGTCGCGCCGGTGCACCATGGCGTCCATCAGGTGCTCGCGCATGCGCACCAGCGACAGGGTGGCGCCCGGGGCGAGATTGAAGCGGCGGAACAATTCCTGCCGGCGCGGCTCGCTGGCGAGGTGGAGCTCGGCCGCCGCCGCGTCGGAACCGGTGCGGCCATAGCTCTCGATGGCCTTCTCCAGCCGCGCCCGGTCGGGACCGAAGGTCTCCGCCAGCGCCTCGAAGAAGGCGATGCGCTCGCCGGTCTTCATGCGGCCGTAGCGGTCGAGGATCTCGGTGGCGAGCGCCACGCCCGAGGCTTCGCCCTGGCCGGAGAGCAGCGCCTCGCAGCGCTCCACCAGCGTCGCCGCCTTGGTGGCACCGCTGCCGCGCCCGTTGCGCTCCAGGAGGGCGCGGCCGCGCTCCGCAATGGTGGTCAACAGGTCGCCGAAGAAGGAGGTGTTCGAACTCATCGCATCGCCCCGCCGCTGGTATCGGACCGCGCCCTGCGCCCGCCCTATGGGAAAACCGGAAGCGGGCAATGGCAAGGCCGGCGTTGAACGATGATACCTCTCTTTCGGGTGAGGCGCCGGCCCGCGACCGCATGCGCTCCCTGCGCCCGCGCCCTGCGGGACCCGCGGCGGGGCTTCCGGTTCCCGTGGCGGCCATCCCCGACTGTCCGCCGCCCCACGCCTCCCTGGTGGCGCCTGCCCGCATGCGGGGATCTTTTCACCCGAGCGCCCTTCCGTCACCCTGCCGGATGATCCGAACAGCCGCAGGGAGATGCCGGGCAGGCGCCGGACCTGGGGACGACACCCCGCGCCCCTCCCATCCCCCTGTTGCCGCCGGCCGTCGCTTCCATTAAGAAGGCCCCACCAGTGCCTAGCACCCGTAGCTCAGCTGGATAGAGCGCCGCCCTCCGAAGGCGCGTGTCAAGCCAGCCGATGCGCAAAGTGTGAAGAAAAGAGTTTTTGAATTCAATGGCTTGTGAGGGTTGGCTCGTGGAGCTTAACTTTCGCAGGAAATCCGAGTAAGCACTGCGTAAGCAGCAGGCACCCGTAGCTCAGCTGGATAGAGCGCCGCCCTCCGAAGGCGGAGGCCACACGTTCGAATCGTGTCGGGTGCACCATTTCAACTAATAGTTGTCTTGACGGTTGGGTGGGGGCGCCCGTTTTTGTCCCCGCGCTGAAAGCTGATTGGCCGCCTTGGCAGGGTTGTAAAGCGGCCCTTACTGCATACGAATCCCGTCTTCTCCAAAATTCGACAGTGTATGAGACGCTCGGCTTGGCGCCCCTGGCTCCCTCGGCCTCTGGCGTGCCACGAGGTCGGTAGCCCCCTATGCCTCGCTGCGGTGATCAGGTCTTCCTTACAAGCACCGGGAGCTTCCGTCTTTCATCCCGCCGCCCAGCTCTCGCCTCCACTTCTCGCTCCCTGGTTGCTAATCTGAACGCTCTCTGTGACGGATGCGTCGTGCAAAGGAGGGCGCTATCCCGCCGCTCTGAATGACAGGCACAGCACCCGCAGCAGGGGCTCCCCTCTCCGCTTCCAACGGGATTGTACTTCAGGATTTGTCGAACCCTAACGATCGGGCCGAAGGGAGTAGCCCTGTTTGCAAGGGCAAAGATGACCCATAGCTGCCCCTTGCTGCCACGTCCGCTTTGCGCCCCAAAGCAGTCATTTGCTCATCGTAACTCTCCGGGGCCGCGACTTGTCCAGCCTGTTCGGGTAGAAGATTATGGACCAATGATTCCGGACCAGGGAGGGAATTCTGGTTAGGGGGTGAGATGCATAAACATGATCCGGTTCGACAGATCAGCTTCATTCAGCAGGCGCTGTCGCAGAACCGTAAACCGATCGGCTTCTTCCTCGGCGCGGGCTGCCCGCTGTCGATCCGTGTCAATGAGCGCGAGGAGGATGGGAAGACTGTCACCGACCCGCTGATATGGGACGTGGCTGGACTGACGAAGGTGATTGCCAAGACCCTGTCCAGCGGGGACCCCGCGAACCCCAAGAGCTGGGACAAGATCGTTCAGATCGTGAAGGAGGATGGCGGCAACAGCGGCAATATTGAACTGATCCTCAGCCGCATCCGCGTATTCGCGAGCGTCGCCGGCATCGGAAATGTGCGAGGCCTCACGGCAGCAGAGCTCGAAGTGCTCGATTCCGAGGTCTGTAAGGTGATCTCCAAGGAGGTCACTCGTACGCTTCCGAAAAAGGACAGCCCTTATCACAATCTTGCAATCTGGAGTCGCTCGATCCGTCGTGAGCGGCCCGTCCATTTCTTTACGACCAATTACGACCTGCTGATGGAGCAAGCTCTCGAGGAAAGCTCGGCGCCCTATTTCGACGGCTTCATCGGTGCCCGGAAGGCTTTCTTCGACCTCGGCGCCGTTGAGGACGAGGGCTTGCTGCCGCCGCGGTGGGCCCGGCTGTGGAAAATCCATGGCTCGCTCAACTGGCGCCTGGAGAATGAGACGGTCGTCGTTCGAACCGATGAGAAGACCGATAAGCAGAGCTATCTAATCTATCCGTCGCATCTCAAATATGACCAGAGCCGCAAGATGCCCTATCTCGCGATGCTCGATCGACTTAAGGCCTTCATGCTCGCGCCGTCGTCGCTGCTCTTCATCTGTGGCTATTCCTTCGCAGACGAGCATATCAACGACGTCATACGCCGTAGTCTCGAGGCGAACCCGACCGCGCATGTTTTTGCCTTTGTTTATGGTGACCTAGAGACAGATAGCTACAAGCTAGCGCGCCAGTGTGCGCTAGCGACCCCGAATCTGAGCCTGTTGGGTTTCGACAAGGCTATCATTGGCCGCACACCGGGTGACTGGACAGGCGACGGCGCGGATGACCTTGTACTGCCGCCCAGCATCCTCGTGAAAGATGGCGACAAGGTCACCGTGCGGCTAGGCGACTTTGCTGCGCTCGGCGCGCTGTTGCGTGGTCTCTCCGGCGACGGGATGAGCGATGATCCAGCCTGATGTAGCCAGCCGGGCAACAGTTATCGGCACTGTCCAAGACGTCAGCGGCACGTCGGTCAGCGTCACCTTGACGTCGGACCGCTTCTCGGGCCTGAGCTTTGTCCACGGTCAGGGCCATAAAATCGGCCAGATCGGTAGCTTTGTTAAAATTCCGATCGGCTATGTCGACCTCTATGGGATCGTGTCGCAGGTAGGCGCCAGTGCGGTTCCCGAGAAGGCCGCGCTTTCGATGCCCAACGGGCTGCGCTGGATGACAGTTCAACTGATCGGCGAAGGCTACAGGACAGGCCGGTTCCAGCGCGGCATCTCGCAATATCCGACCTTCGAGGACGAGGTCCATCTCGTCTCTGAGGCAGATCTCCAGGCGATCTATGGGCGGTCGGGCAAGCAGAACCATCTGGTCCGGGTCGGTCATGTTGCAGGCAGCGAGTCGATTGACGCACTTGTCGACGTCAACAAACTCGTGACGCGCCACAGCGCGGTCGTTGGGACGACCGGCTCAGGCAAGTCGACGACAGTCGCTGGGCTGTTGAACGTCCTGTCGGATGAAAGGCGCTTCCCGTCGGCGCGGATCGTCGTGCTCGATCTCCACGGCGAATATGGCAAGGCACTCGGCGACCGAGCGAATATCTTCAAGATCAGCCCGAATGCCCGCAACGCCAATGAGCATCGGCTGTGCATCCCTTTCTGGGCGCTTAGCTTCGATGAGCTCATTCGGGTGACGTTTGGAAGCCTCCCGCCCGATGGAAAAGCACGCAACATCATCCTCGAGCAGATACTCGAGGCCAAGATCGCAACCCTAACGGCGCAGCCGGTCGCCGGTGTCGATTCAGCCAACATCACCGCCGATAGCCCGGTGCCTTTCTCGCTCAACAAACTCTGGCATGACCTCTATTGCCGGGAGTTCGGAACCTATCTCAGCGCCGGTGGCGCAAACCCATCAGATCAGGCGACTTGGGCCTACGAAGGCGATCCTATGGGCGCGAAGATCGTGGGGGATGCGCAGGCCGGGGTCCCACCGCGCTTTCGCAAGGTCAAGAATGTCGCCTCTGATCCGGAGAAGATCAATTGGCTTCCGGACGTCCTCAACATCCGCGGGCCACTTGAGGCGCTCGGCGCCCGGCTTCGCGTCGCGCGCTACGACTTCCTGCTGAAGGCCGGCGATTGGCATCCCGAGCTCGACGGCACGACGACCAAGACGCTCGCCGACCTCGTCGGTCAATGGCTCGGCAGTGACAAACCGGTCACGATCCTCGACCTGTCAGGCATTCCCTCGACGGTCACGAACGATATCATCGGCAGCATCTTGCGCGTCCTGTACGATGGTCTCTTCTGGGCGCGGAACCTCTCGGAGGGTGGACGCGAACGCCCGCTGTTGGTCGTGATGGAGGAAGCGCACAGCTATCTTGGCGACAATGGCAGCAGCGCCGCCTCAATCGCGACCCAGCGCATCGTCAAGGAAGGGCGCAAATATGGGATCGGCGCGATGATCGTCAGCCAGCGCCCGGCCGAGATCAATCCCACGATCCTGTCACAATGCGGAACCTTCTTTGCGATGCGCCTGAGCAACGCCACCGATCGCTCACATGTGACCAGCGCGCTCTCCGACAACCTTGAAGGTTTGACCAGCATGTTGCCAGTGCTGCGCACCGGCGAGGCTATCATTCTCGGCGAAGCGGTGAGGCTTCCGATGCGGACAATGATCCAAGCGCCGCCTCGCGATCGTCGCCCCGACAGTCAGGATCCGCTGATCTGTGACGAAGCCGCGCCCGAGGATTCGATGACGCCAGGCGGTTGGAACCTGAAAATGCACATCGCCACGGACTATCAATATTTTGTCGAGACCTGGCTCCAGCAGAACCCGGTCCCCACACCGATCAAGAAGGAATAACACATATGGCCTGGCAAGAATTCGCCCCCTTCACCTCGTCAAACATCGCCGCAATCCGCTACGATGAAAAACAGCTGCTGCTCGAGGTCGAGTTTCTCAACAGCACCCGCTATCATTATTACGATGTGCCGCCGCAGATTGCGCAGGCCTTCGATCAGGCCGAATCGAAGGGGACATTCCTCGCGTCGACCATCAAAGGTCACTATCGCTACAGCCGGGTCTAATATGCCACTTGTCAGCCTTGACCAGAAAAATAGTCGCGTTCAGTTTGGTGCCTTCGAGGTCGACAACAAGGTCCTGTTCGAGTTTTTCAACAAGGTTCCTGCTATCGATCGCGACGAACAGCTTCACAAGGCGCTTTATATCGGTGTCTTGGCTCTCATGGAGGACCGGCTCTCGAGCTTCCTCTCGCGGACAGCGAACGAACTCGGGACTGAGCTCGAAAGTCTGAAGCTCATCTTCGATATGAAGAAGGAGCTTTTCTACCGGTCGGCGGTGAAGGGCGTGCTCGCCGAGGCCGACATCGCCGACTTCTTGTCGGAGTTTTTTAATCGCCAGAAGCTCGCCGACCGTATCGAGCTGACCGGCGACCGTGCCGGCGCAATCCGTCGAAACAAGACGGGCGACATTGTTTGCCATCTTGCTGGCGACAGCGGCAAACGGATCGCGATCGAATGCAAGTTCGACAAGAGCATCCGCCTCGGTGACATCCAGACCAAGGATGTCTTCACCAAAAAAGCGGATACGGCCTGGAGCCAGCTACTTGAAGCGCAGGCCAATCGCGAGGGGCAGGCCGGAATTATCGTCTTCGACGCCTCGCTCGTCGACAACAGTATACTCGCCACCGTCCAGGACCTGAAATTCCTCCCCGGTATCGGGCTGATCGCGATTATCGATTCCCAGAAGGGCGATTATCGCAACCTCGCCATCGCTTACATGCTAGCGCGCGACATCGCCCTCAACGCGAAGACGCTCGAGCTCGACACCGACGTCCTTAAGATCATCGTGAACCGGCTGATCAAGGATGCGCGCGACATGGCGCTGGTGAAGCATCTCGTCAACGCCAATATCGACAATATGAAGCAGATCCTCGTACAGATCGAGAAAGGCATCCTTCTTGCTGAATTCAATCAGCGCTACCTCATCAAGTTTCTCGCCGAAGGGACCCTCACGAAGGACGACATGCTCGCTTTCTATGCGGGAGAAGAGGTTAGGGAGCGTTTCCGGCTTGTCGAACGCGAGATTAGCGACCTTTGCTCATGAGATGGTGAAATGTCGCCCCTGCAGTCGCCTTCATCGAGGTTTGCGCTTTAAACCTACCAGTCCGGAAACGGCCCCTCTGCGGTAGGTTCCCTCGACGTTTCTCCCTTGGCCAATCAAGGCCAGGGAGAACTCACATGGGCCATTCTCAATTTGACGATGCCAGCCGCGAGCGTGCAGCTTGGAATGCCGGAAAGCTGGTCGGCACCAAGCGCCCTCTCACTCAGAAACAGATCTGGGCAATTCGATTCTTCCTCGATCGCGAAAGACGCATTCGTGACCGTGCGCTGTTCGATCTGGCCATCGACAGCAAGCTTCGCGGCTGCGACCTGGTCAAGATCAAGATCCGTGATGTGGTCGCCGGTCCGGGGATTAGGACTCGCGCGATCGTCGTCCAGCAGAAGACGGGGCGGCCCGTCCAGTTCGAGATCACCAGCGACGTGAGAGCGAGCCTGCTGGTTTGGCTGGAACGGCGCGGCGGCACCGTTGAGGACTATGCCTTTCCGAGCCGCATCGATCACGCGCACCACATGAGCACAAGGCAGTATGCTCGCTTAGTGGACGAGTGGGTAACCGCGATCGGCCTGCGCCAAGAGGAGTATGGCACTCACTCGCTCCGTCGCACGAAGGCGTCCATGATCTACAAGGCGACGGGCAACATCCGCGCCATCCAGATCTTGCTCGGTCACTCCAAGATTGAGAACACGGTCCGATATCTTGGTGTCGACGTGGAGGACGCACTGCTGTTGGCAGAGCGGACGGAAATCTGAAGATGGGCGGTCATCCGAGGCAGCGCGGATGACCGCTTTGACCCGCAGGATACGTTGCCTGCCTGTCGGTCTTGGGGTGGAAACCCGTCGGGCAGTTTTCTCGCCGGTGACTAAGAAAGTGGACATTCACTCAACGGGTGAACTTGGCCGCTTCTTCCCCGTCGGCTGCCGGGAAGAAGCGTCATAGATGCGCACGGCCGCATGACCGTGTCGACCGGCAGCCTGGGAGGTTCTGGATGGGGCCGGTTCCGCCCTCCCCAGAGGCGCCATCTTATCGGCTATGCTCAAGCGAATCCAGGAGGTCTCCGGATCAGCCTGCCTCTAGCGACTTCGCGTGCGTCCCGCTCCGCAGTATCGGATGTTAAAGCGCGTTGCCTCTAGCTTGCCGTTGAGTTAATCTGTTGCGGTTGAAGGAACGGGAGGCGCGCCATGGCTGAAGACAATCGCTCGGGCCAGAGCATTGGACAATATTCAGTTAAGCTCGAGGAGGATGGCGGCAAGTCCGTCTCTAAGCAAAGTGGCTCGAAGAAGAAGGCGATTATGTTTGTCCCCGAGGGCGCTGATGTGAAGGATTACCTCGATATTGAGGTTGTCGCCCTCGATGCAGCTACCTTCGAGGCGATGGGGCCTCGCCGCTGCTGACAGTTGACTGATGTCAACTGATCACCACCACAGTAGCCTGGGGATCGGCCACCCCGATGTTTGCGGTTGCGGTAGATCCGGATATCGTCGCTCTGTCACACTTGTACGTCCATTCATCAATGTTGAGCGGAACTCGCCCTTTTTCTTGCCGGTCGGCCTGTTGAGCGTGGCTGCGGCCGTTCGAGCGGCAGGCCACAGCGTCCGAATTATCGACTTTGAGTTTGAACACCGGATTGGTTGTGGTTTCGCGCCTGACGAACCTGTGTCAACGTTCGTCAATCGGATCGCCGAACATCCGGCCTCGGTAGTCGGCATTACCGTGCTTGCGGACACGCTTCCAACGGCGCTAGCTATTGGCCGATATCTGAAGCGTGTGCGGCCGGAGGTACGGGTCGTACTGGGCGGGCCGGGAATACATGGGACCGCGAGAGCGGTCGCGGCGCGGTTTGCAGAATGCGTTGATTATCTTTGCATAGCCGATGGCGAGAGCGCACTCCTCGCCCTCCTTGAGAGCGATCTCGATCTACTTGGGGACGTGCCGGGCATGCTCACGGTTGGGAGTGGGACCAAGGTCCAATCCGCGCCGAGCGTCCGTATCGACGCGCTGCCCTTCCCGGCCTACGACCTCGTCGATGTGCCGGCCTACCTTGCCATCGCCAGCCCGCGCATTTTCGATCTGCACGTGGGCTCGGGGTGCACATACAAGTGCTCTTTCTGTACAACAGCGCCATTCTGGAAGCATGTCTTTAGCGCTCGTTCGCCCGGAACCATTCTCGCTGAGATGGAACGGCTATCACAGGCCTATGGCATCAGCGATTTCAACATCATCCACGATAACTTTGTGAATGACAGGCGCTACATCGATGCGTTCGTCGCCTATTTTGCGGAGAACAACACGCGTTTTTCTTGGGGGTGCGCCGTTCGCCCCGACAACGTACCGCTTGACTTGATGAAGCGAATGCGGACTGCAGGCTGTCGTTTCCTCTTCTGTGGCACGGACGCAGGAGACGCAGCGATCCTGCGAGACATGCGCAAGATGACCTCGAGCGCCAAGTCGTACCGTTTTTTTCGCGACGCGCGAGAGGCCGACTTGGTTTTCGAGACGAACACGATCATCGGCTATCCTAATGAGGACGATGACGCCCTCGAGGCGGCGCTAAAAATCGTCTTCGACGCCATCGCGCACGGAGGATACACAGCCGACGTCAGCGTCTTGCAGCCGTTGCCAGGCGCCCCTGTAACGATGGCTCATCGCGACCGCATCGAACCGACCTTCGGGAGCCTCCAAACGTACCTCCCCGTTGAGGCTCGCGACCTCATCACCGAGCACGGTGACGTGTTCACAGGCTTCGGCTTTATACGTCAGGCCAACATGCCGTATGAATACTATACTCGCTTGGCAGAACTCATACGCTATTTCACCCGCCACTTCTTCCGCTCAATCTACTTCCTTAAAGAGATTATGGGGGTTCCGTATCGTGTCGCCCTGGAGGGCGTCGCAGGGGAGATTTCGCCTTCTCGCTACGGTGAACGTCTCAGCCGCTTCGCTGAAGACGTGGGAGCATCGCAAGATGAGCTGGCGGCTTTTCGGAGTGTCTACTGCTTCGAAGCAGGAATCGAAGCCGTAAAGGGCGTGGATGTTGTCGCTGAAATCAGCAACGTATATGCACGGCCGACCCAAAATCCCGAGACAGCGCGCGTCGTCGTCGTCGACATCGACCATGAGGTCCATCTAATGTTTGCCGCGCTTCCCCGAATTGAGACTGCGGTGCGGAATCCTGTCAGCTATTTATTTCGGCGCGAGGGCGGAGATGTTGCCTCAATTCGCCTTAAGGATTGGCAGCGCGAGCTTTGGCAGACACTGGGTAATTCGCTGGCTCCACCTCAGGCGGAGGGGTTGCTCTCCAACGAATGGGCTTCTCGACTGGCGGCGCGGACTGGGGCGAGCTTTCACTCTGCGTACTCCGCGGTCGCCGCCACACTTCAATTGTTCAGTGCGGAGTCACTGAAGCAGACTAGATGCGACAGCAAACCTTGTGATCAATCGCGCCGAGCTTGGAGCGAGAATGACAAGGGTAGCTGCGGTTTATCCGCGGGTATATGAAACGCACCTTCGTCCTCCCGCTCCTCAAGCCAGTCCCAGTATTTGAAGCTCGAAATAAACGGCCATTCGTGCAGGAACTCGATCCGGAGCCCGGCTTGCGCAAAACCTGTGACAATGTCGCCGAGCGTCCACTGCCACTCATAGCTTCGCTTCGTCCCTTCACCGGAAAGGCCAACGTAATCGAGGCCGACGGACGAGGTGGGCTCCACGTCGTGAAAATAGTTTAGGTCACCGCTAGCGGGGTTATAGGCTGTCGGATCGAGTTCTAGCATGAATGGCAGCAGGCTATGTTCTTCGTAGACGTAGACCCTGCCGCCCGGGGCGAGCAACCGGGCGACAATTCGAGCGAACTCGGCGAAGTCGTCAAGCCAGTAGAGTGCGCCCTTGCCGACGTAGACGATGTCAAAGTGCTCGTCGAGCGCGAGATCGTAGACGTCAGATCGAATAAAGCGAACGGGCAGGCCTAGGACTGCAGCCGCACTGCGCGCTGCAGCGATTGCTTCGTCAGCGATATCAACCCCCGTGCAGCGAGCGCCGAGGCGCGCTAGCGAAAGGGTATCATGACCGCAATTGCACAGGAGGTGGATCAAACGGCGTCCCCGCACGTCGCCGAGTTCCTCGCGTTCGACGCGCGCGAGGCTGCAACCGCCTTGGAGAACACGACCCAGCGGGTTGTTCGGGTTGCGGAGATGGAGCGTCGTCGCCTCGTTCCACGCCGCACGGTTCTTTTCCCTGTATTTTGCAAGATTGTTCACGACTAATCTTCTCCCTCTGCGCATGCGGGCGTTCGCGAGATCGCTGTCTGTCGAAGGTCGATCCAAACGCTGTGGCCCAAAGAGAAAGGGACGCCACCCGCCAAGTATTCGATGATGTCACGAGCCATCAACGCACCGAGTATCGTGTTGAGCGGAGCAAAGGAGACCGGCTGCAGGGGCTCCTCGACAGCGCCCAACGCCGCAGCTCGAGCCCTCGCAAGCCTCTGCAAGCGGAGGTAGTCTGGAGCGCCGCCAGGCGGAACCAGCGGCCCATATCGTCCGTCCAGAAAGCCGCAGCCGCCACCGAGGAAAGGCACATTCCGAGATCCGCAGTACTCGGCCACAGCTTCCAACACCTCACACGCGGGGTGGTCTGCGGTGTTGACGAAAAACGCGATGGGCAGCGATAGTTCAAGATCTTCAAGGTTGTTGGCGCGATCGACCGAATAACTCCGTGTCTCTACCCTCGCGTCCGGCAGGCGCGTATGCACGTAGTCAGCTGCTGCATCCACTTTCGCGCGCCCGACATCGCATTTGGCAAAGGTGAATTGACGGTTTAGGTTCTTGGTCTCGACGACATCTGGGTCGATCAGTGTAAACCGCCCAACTCCTGCACCAACGAGATGCTGCAGCACTACGGTTCCCGTACCTCCAACGCCGAGGATTACCACGTGCGCATCGAGCAGCGCCCCTTGAGCTGCACGCGGGTCAAGCCCGATACCTGCGAAATATGAAAAGTTCGCCGCAAATGGCTCACCGTTCCACGGGTTCGTTTCCTCGGGTACTACAAACCCCAGTCGTGTCAGCGCGTGAACCATCTCTGCACATTCCGAGTCTTCTGCCGCCGCAGCTTCGATTTCTGCGCGGGTAAGACCTTTCCGGATGGACAAGGCGAGTTCGGCGCAGCGGGGCGAGCAGTCCGGAAACTTGAGAATGACATCACTGCTGAACAGGACATCTGCACCGGATCGTGCCAGGATGACGTGGTCGGCTAGCTTTAGTCTATCTGGTCGCTGCACTTGCTTCATCCTGTTCGTTGTTTTCGTTCCTGAACCTAAGATTCTTGTAGTCAAAATTGGCGAGATGCGGGAGATCGAAGCCGACTATCCGCGAGTTCATAAGCCAGTGGTGACGAAGATTGACGAGAGGTATCACCGGAACCTCCTCATCTAGTAGGTCTACGAGTGCAGCCAAGCATTCGTTCGCGCCGCCCGCCGCGCCGTAAAAATAGTCTGCGGCGAGTTTCGCCACCTGTATTCTTTTGTCCGGCGAGCCCACCCGGGCGAGCATCACCATTGCAGCCTCGAGCTCGGCGATCGGGTCGGGGAAAGATGGGTAGCGTAGCTCGAGGCGCATGTCGGCACCGCTTCCCGCAGGCGATCCGAATGGAACCGATTCGAGCGCAACGACGAGGTCAAGCGTTTCTGCCCAACACCTCTGCAGAAACTCCGCGACTATCCGGTTTGGATAATAGTCGTAGAACGCAAGGCGGACCGGAGATTGCCCGTCCTGCAGTGAGCGAACGGTCCGCTGAGACGCCGTTCGAGGCCTCAAACGCGCGCCAGGTGGCCGCGTTGTGGCTAGGACGCTTTGGCGGGAGGTCGCTCCGCCGCAAAGCGCAGCTGAAAGAGCGTTCCTGTCTAGCGCGGCCGAGAGCTGGGCTCGAACGTCGCGCCGCAGCAAGGCTGGATCAAGCGCTGCTCCGAACTCAACCTGCATCCAGATAGGCGCGGGTCCGGAATGGAATTCGGAGCGTCCGGACCACTCGGCCAACGATGACAGTGGGAACATGGTGCTGCAGGTGACGTCTACCGCGCCGCGAAGGAAACGGTCAGGCACGCCGCTCACATCTCGCCGGAGAACGAACTCAAGGTGCGGTCGCTCTGAGGCGCCGGGAGAGCAAGGGTTGGGGGCGAATCGGAGCCACGATTGATAGAAGTCTACGTGTTCGAGGACGTACGGCCCCAAGCTTGGCGCGCAGGAATCCCAGAGATGACCCCAGCCCGGCCCCAGTTCATCCGCACAGAGGAGCGCGGGAAGGTGGCGAACCGGCCGCCTCGTGTCGATTGCCAAAGTATCACCGCGACCCTCGATAACATCCATCCATTGCAGATGATGGGCCCAATATGGGTGCTTGGCTTGGGCTTGGCGAAGCCGTTCGGCAATATCTCCCGCGCCGAGCGCACGTCCGTCCGACCAGCGAAAGTGGGGACCGACCCGGAACCGGTGCCGTAGGCCGCCTTTTGTTGAAGTACCATCCACCAGGACGCCAGGAAGCGCAGCCTTTCGGAGATCGTCGAACCGTAGCAATGGCTCAAGCGCTGCCGCCCCGACGTATCTCCCAATGTAGTCGAGCGCGCCAGGGTGATGGAGCCCGAGCGGCATTTCGTCGATTTCCAAGCGGACTATGCGCTCCATGGGGCCCGGTAGTCGGGGCTCGTTTGAAACGGCGACTCGTGGTCGATCCAATTCGAACCTAGAGTCGAGGCCGCATGTGCCCTTAGGAGTACGGAATACAATCTCATCCGCCAATAATAGCACCTTCCTTCAGCAGCGGAACTTCCGAGTGCGGATCAGGTGATCGCGGGTTCAGGACGGAGCCTTGTTCAAAGTTGAGCAACAGTCGTGGATGCTGTCTGCCACTTGCCTTGCGCGACCGCGCGACCGCGAGCCATTTGCAACGTCCGCTTTCGGGTCCCGCCTTTCGGATGCTGAACGGCTGTGATGGGGTCGGGAGCAGAACGACAGCTAAATGGCATTCGCTACCCGATAGCAGACCGTACGGAGACGGCCCCAGACCGGCCATTCGTCGTGGTCGCAGCGAGCTTCTGCTTCTGGCGCGGCACAGCAAAGAGCCAGCCTATGCCTGGATCGCGTGAGTGACATGAGCCGAATTGGCGCTATGGCTTCGAAGCGGTTCCCGGCAGATTCAGGTGGTAGCGCGTATAGCGGCGCTCACCGGTTCGCGTCAGGGCGCCTTTCTCGACCAGATCGTGGAGGTCACGCGTAGCGGTCGGACGCGAGGTGCCGGTGATCGCGATGTAATTCTCTGCGCTCAGGCCACCCGTGAATCCGCCCGGGCCTTCACGAAATAGCCGGGTGATCACCTTCTCCTGGCGTTCGTTCATCTTGTCGCGGAAACGATCGTAGAAGTGCGTCTTAGCGATATGGAAGGCGACGCGGCCCAGCGTCGTCTGCTGGGCCGCGATGATCGTTTCGGCAAAGTAGATCAACCAGCCGGTGATCTCGAGCGTCCGCTGATAGACCTCCAGCTGTTCATAATAGGCCTTGCGGTGCTGCTCGATGGTATGGGCGAGTGCGATCAGCGTCGGTTGTCCAATGTTCTGCGCGAGGGACTTTTCCGCGACGGCGCGACCGATCCGACCGTTGCCATCCTCGAAGGGGTGGATGCTCTCGAAATAGAGATGTCCCATCCCGGCACGCGTGAGGGCGGGTAGCGGCGTGCTGCCGTTCGGTGCCGAGCCGTTGAACCAGGTGAGAAAGGCGGTCATCTCGTCGGGAACCTGGGACGAAGGCGGCGCCTCGAAATGCACTGTCGGTCGATCGTAGCGACCGGATACGATCTGCATCGCGTCTTCATGACGACGGTAGCCGCCGATCGTCTCCAGATGCCGGCTATCTGCCATGAGCATGCGGTGCCAGCGGAACAGGGTATCGTCGTCCAGCGGATCCGCCCAACTCCGGTATAGATCAGCCATCATCTCCGCGATGCCGCGTTCCCTCGGCTTCACCGCGCGATCGTCGGTATCGAGGCCAAATTGCCGGCGCAGGGAGGATTGCACGCTCAAACGATCCAGGGCCTCACCCTCGATCGCGCTGGTCTTGACCGCCTCCTCGCTGAGGAGCTCGATCCGCAGCAGGTCGCGGTCATCGTCGCCCACGTGGCGGACCGCGCCGATCACCTCTCCGGAGAGCAGCAGGAAGTGCCGCTCCAGCGGTTCAAGGGCTGCCGGATCATAGGTCAAATGCGGCCAATGAGGCTGCGTCCAATTCCATGCCATGAGCGATAGAGTCTCCCCTCTATAGCTCGCATATTAGCCGATATCTGATTTATAGAAAGCCGTCCTATGGCTCACGCGACCCACGGGGCCGAAATGCATTGTGGAACGAAGGGCGCGACTTTCTCCTCCTTGGCGCCGAAAACGCAATAGGATGGCACGGATCGGGCAGCATTTCTCGACAACGGAGATCGCTCGCGAAAGCCTTTCAAGCCATTGATCCACTGATCGATTAAGCGAATTGCGATAGTGGCCTGGTATCTGATCGGAGCATGGACGAACGTGCAGTTGCGCTCGATTAGATCGACCTACAACGTCCGGCTTTAAACACCTCGTCAATGTCTGTATCTGTGAAGGGTTTCGGATGCCGGCCCGATCACGAGGGTGAGGCTGGGCGCGCGGGCCGGCGTCGGAAAGCCCCCAGGGGAGGAAACCGCGGTCCGACGTGCGCGACGGTCGAGGTCTTTGCGGTGCTATGGGGATTTGAGGCGGGCGTCGACGGGGGAAATACCGATCGAGGGGCGGATATCCAGGCACTGGGTGGTACCCACCCAGTCCAATCGTGCACGGGGCGTCGTGGCGGCAACATCTTTCTGGTGCCGCGATGATGATGGAAGTGGCCTCGCGGATGGCAGAGCGCACACGGCCCCGATGCCGGAGATGGCATGGCCTGCGACGAGAGCCTGATACCGGGGAACGGGCGCGGTGCCCATGAGCTGTCGATCCTGATGGGTTCAGCGGACCAGGTCCGCGGTAGTGATCCGCGAGCGAAGGTCTCGATGATGGTCATGAGGCCACCGCAGCAGCGGCACCGCGGCCGCTCGTCGGCTTTCTCCTGCTCAGCAGAAGGCGTCGGGTGCGTGCTCTCCTCCTGCGGCCCCAGCAGCGCGCGGATCCTCTCGATGTTGGCGGCGCGTACCGCGCTGGCGAACAGGCCGTAGTGCCGGATGCGGTGGAAGCCGTCGGGCAGGACATGGAGCAGGAAGCGGCGGATGAACTCATCCGCCGGAAGCGTCATGGCCTTGATCCAGCCATTGCCCGCGGCCTTGGCCCTGGCGCGGTAATCCTTCCAGCGGAAGGTGACGCCGCGGTCGTCCAAGGCAAGGAGCCGGCTATTTGAGATCGCCACACGGTGGGTGTAGCGCGACAGATAGGCCAACACTGCGGCAGGGCCGGCGAAGGGGCGCTTGGCATAGACCACCCACTCGGCGCGGCGCAGGGGCGCGAGCAGCACCTCGAAGGCAGGCGTCTCCGCCAGTGGTGTGAGATCGCCGAAGAAGGCGAGCCGGCCGGCGGCATGCAGCGCGCGCAGACCGTCGAGGAAGAGCCGCCGGAACAGGCGGGACAGCACCCGCACCGGCAGGAAGAACCGGGCCCGGCCGGAGATCCAGCGGACGCCGTCTGCCGAGAGCCCGCCGCCAGGCACCACAGCATGGATGTGGGGATGATGGGTGAGCGCAGATCCCCAGGTGTGGAGCACGGCGGTGATGCCGATGCGGGCGCCGAGATGCCGGGGATCGGCGGCGATGGTGGTGAGCGTCTGGGCCGAGGCCCTGAACAGCAGGTCGTAGACCGCCGCCTTGTTCTGGTAGGCGATGGCGCCGATTGCGGCCGGCAGGGTGAAGACAAGATGATAATAGGGCACCGGCAGCAGTTCAGCCTGGCGGGCGGCGAGCCAGTCCCGGGCGGTCGCCTCCTGGCACTTCGGGCAGTGCCGGTTGCGGCAGGAGTTGTAGGCGATCTCCAGATGGGTGCAGCCGGCACAGCGCGCCACATGCCCGCCGAGCACCGCCGTGCGGCAGGAGCGGATCGCCGACATCACCTTCAACTGGCCGCGGCTGAGATGCCCGGCGTGGGCCTTCTCATAGGCATCGCCATGGGCGTTCAGGATATCCGCGACCTCCAGCGCAGGCCGCGCCACGGACCGGCACGGCTCACAGGGGCGGCGGGGTCAGCAAGGAGAGCGGGCTCTCCACCTCGCGCAAGGTCTTCAGGGCGACGCGGGTATAGACCGCCGTGGTGTCGAGCTTGCGATGGCCGAGCAGCACCTGGATGACGCGGATATCGGTCTTGCGCTCCAGCAGGTGGGTGGCGAAGCTGTGCCGCAGGGTGTGCATGGAGACGCGCTTGTCCAGCCGGGCGGCGGAGGCGGCGGTCCTGCAGGCCCGGTCGAGCTGGCGGGTGGTGATGGGCTGGCCCGGGTCGCGGCCGGGAAACAGCCAGCCCTGCGGCCGCCGCTCCTTCCACCAGCGACGCAGCAGGTCGAGCAGGTCGGGCGCGAGCATCACGTAGCGATCCTTGCGCCCCTTGCCCTGCTCGACGCGGATCAGCATCCGCGCGCTGTCGATATCGGCGACCTTCAAGTGGGCGACCTCCGACACCCGTAGGCCGCAGCCATAGGCGAGGCTGAGCGCGGCCCGGTACTTGAGGTTCGGCGCATGGGCGAGCAACAGCGCCACCTCCTCGGTGCTGAGCACCACGGGCAGTCGTTCGGGCGTCGGGATGCGGGCCATCCGGTCGCCGAACCCCGCCCGGCCGAGGGTGACGTGGAAGAAGAAGCGCAACGCCGTGCAGGCGAGGTTCATGCGGGCATAGCTGGCGCCGAGGCTGGCGAGATGCAGCTGGTAGCGCCGCAGGTCCTCGGGCTCGGCCTGATCCGGCGCCCGGCCGAGGAAGGCGGTGAACGCGGCGACCTGGCGGATGTAATCGCGCTTGGTGTGGTCGCCGAACCGGCGGATGGTCATGTCCTCGATCATCCGCTGCCGCAGCGGGCTGATGGCTGGCCGCGTGTTGGTGGAATGCTCGGAAGCGTCCATGGGGGCTCTCCAAAGGTTGAGAAACCCCGTGATGCTCCGCCCGCGGATGCCGGGCGCCACATCGAAAATAGCCAGCCGCCCTTCATGCAGGGCCGCTACCGCGGCAGCGGTTTAGTCCTCTGGCGGAGGGCCCCTTTCTCACGTTTTATAAGCGCCGCTGTCCTCAGAAACCTCATGCGCCAGCCTCGGCCCCTTCGCGAGCCGGCGCCCCAGCGCCGCGACGAACGCCTCATATCGCTCCCCCGCCTTGGCTCGGGCTGCCTGGGCCGCCGGCTCAGGCAATGCCGGCGTGGTGGCCAGCCAGAACCGCACGAACACTGCCAGCGTCTCGACCGAGATGCCGAGGTCCCGCTCCAGCCGGGCCATCCGTCGGTCCAACTGATCGAGGCGCTTGGCGATTGCAGCTTCCCGCTGCTCCGCGGCGTCCGGCGACAGGAAGGACGCGATGGCCGCCTCGGCGATCAGGGACTGAGGCTGGCCGCGCCGCGCGGCATAGTCGGCCAGCAGCCCCATCGTCGCGGGATCCAGATAGACCGAGATCTGAGCCTTCTTCTTGCGTGGGGTCATCGCTATCACAGCTCCATGCCATCATTGGGATCGAGCGAGACCTGACGCGCGACGCCCTGCATGACGCCCGTCATGCGACTGGTCCGGGCCACGTCGTCTTCAGTCTCATCGACCAGATCGATCTCGAACTCGTTCCGCACTTGCTGCGACGTCTCCACCGTCTCTACTCGTGCAAGCTCCGGCTGGCGCCGTTGCTCCGAGCCGGTTGTGTCCTCATCGTCACTTTCCTCGACCATCAGGCTCAGTTGCGATGGCGCGGGCAACGGAAGTACCGTCCAGTCGTCGGTCTGGCGATCGCAAGGAGCCGAGAGCTCCGGCGGATGCAGTACCCGCTCCCTGAACCGCTCATCCTCATAGTAGCGCGCCTTCTTCGCCCGGATCGGCGGCGTGCCGGCCACCATGACGATCTCGTCGGCGGGCGGAAGCTGCATCACTTCGCCCGGCGTCAGAAGCGGACGGGCTGTCTCCGAGCGGGAGACCATGAGGTGACCAAGCCAGGGGGAGAGTCGGTGGCCAGCATAGTTCTTCATGGCCTTCATTTCGGTGGCAGTGCCGAGGGCATCGGAGACGCGCTTGGCGGTGCGCTCGTCATTGGTGGCGAAGCTCACCCGCACATGGCAGTTGTCGAGGATGGAGTTGTTCGGCCCGTAGGCCTTCTCGATCTGGTTCAGAGATTGGGCGATGAGGAAGCTCTTTAGCCCGTAGCCCGCCATGAAGGCGAGCGCGCTCTCGAAGAAGTCGAGCCGCCCGAGCGCGGGGAACTCGTCCAGCATCAGGAGAAGCCGGTGGCGACCGGCCTTCGCCTGCAGGTCCTCAGTGAGGCGGCGACCAACCTGGTTCAGGATCAGCCGAATAAGCGGCTTGGTCCGGTTGATGTCAGACGGCGGCACGACGAGGTAGAGTGTGGTCGGCCGGGCACCTGCCACAAGGTCGGTGATACGCCAATCACAGCGCCGCGTCACCTCTGCCACCACGGGATCGCGATAGAGCCCAAGGAAGGACATGGCGGTGGAGAGCACGCCGGACCGCTCGTTCTCGGACTTGTTGAGCAGCTCGCGGGCGGCGCTGGCGATCACCGGATGGGGACCCGCCTCCCCGAGGTGCGCCGTCGTCATCATGGCCGCGAGCGTCGTCTCGATGGGCCGCCGGGGATCGGAGAGGAAGGCGGCGACACCGGCCAGGGTCTTGTCCCGCTCGGCATAGAGCACGTGGAGGATGGCGCCCACGAGGAGGGCGTGGCTGGTCTTCTCCCAGTGGTTGCGCTTTTCCAGGGAGCCTTCCGGGTCCACCAGGATGTCGGCAATGTTCTGGACGTCCCGCACCTCCCATTCCCCGCGGCGGACCTCCAGCAGGGGATTGTAGGCGGAGGACCGCACATTGGTGGGGTCGAACAGCAACACCCGCCCGTGCCGCGCCCGGAAGCCTGCGGTGAGCTGCCAGTTCTCGCCCTTGATGTCGTGGACGATGGCCGAGCCGGGCCAGGTGAGCAGCGAGGGTACGACGAGGCCGACGCCCTTGCCCGACCGGGTCGGTGCGAAGCACAAAACGTGCTCCGGTCCGTCATGGCGCAGATAGTCCCGACCATGGCGCCCCAGCACCACGCCATCGGGCCCGAGCAGTCCGGCTGACCGGATCTCGTCCGGCTCGGCCCAGCGGGCGGAGCCATAGGTCTCGACGCGCTTCGCTTCCCGCGCCCGCCACACCGAAAGCCCGATGGCGGCGGCGATGGACAGGAACCCACCCGAGGCGGCGATGATCGCCCCCTCAACGAAGATGGCCGGCGCATAGGCGTCGTAAAAATACCACCACCAGAAGAAAGCGGGCGGAGGGTAGACGGCCCAGGGCCCCATCAGGAACCAGGGCGGTCCCAGTTGGTCCTGGAAGCCCAGCCGCCAGGCCACGACCTGCGTGGCGCCCCAGGTGGTGGCGAGCACGATGGCGAGGACAAGGAGGATCTGGCCCCAAAGGATCTTGGTCGCGGACATGCGGTGCTCCAGTGATTAGCAAGTTAGAGGCCGAGGCCGCGCTTGCGGCCGAAGGACCAGTCGATGCCGCCGTCTGAGCGGGCGACGCCGGAGATGTGCTTGCCGAGCTGCTTCTCGAGGGACGGCGTCCAGGGCACGAGCTGGAAGCCGAGGCCGTCGTCGATCATGGCGAAGCGGCCAGAGGCGAGCGCGAAGCGCTGGCGATAGGTGCCGGAGACATAGTGTCCCGATCCTGATCGGTTGAAAGGCTGCCCCGTCTCCCCGGAGAGCTTCTCGCCCAGCGCGTCCACTTCCCGCCGGCGCAAAGTCTCGATCAGGTCCCGGGCGAAGGTGACACGCTGGCCGTGGCGCTCGGCCAACCCCTCCCGGACCAGATGGTCGGCGCGGCGTTCCATAGCCTCACGCACCTCGGCGCCGAAGCCGCCTTCGGAGAGCGATGCCGGCGCGCGGCTGAGCGCCTGCCGGTCGAGCCAGGTGGCGCCCGAAGCCGTGACCTGGCGTTCGATGTCAAGGTCGGAGCGGACGGCCAGCGCGACCCGCTGCTGGCCGCGCCCGTCCTCGAACCGCCGAAGCTCCACGATGGCGCCGGGCGCGCCGTCGCCTGCCGCATCGAGGTCGGGCAGCCGGATGTGGTGGGTACGCCCATCCACGCCGTCGACGACGGCATAGGCCGTGCCCTTCAACTCATCATCGAGGCCGCGATCGACGAGACGGCCGATGACGGGAGCATCCAGGCTCTCGCCGGCGAGCACATAGCTGGCCGTGCCCCGCTCGATGCCTTGGGCAGTGAGCGCCCGATGCATCCGCTTGATGATGTCGCCCCGCTCGCCGAGGGCCCGCAGCGTCGCCTCGGCCTTCTCGTCGATCACCCACTGGCCGGGACCGATCTCATCGGCGAGCCCGAGGGCCTCGAGCTTGCGCAGCCGGCCGACTTTCTGCGGCAGGAAAGCGTCCGGCCCGCCATCGGCATGGCGCGCCACGTCGATCACGCCGGCCTCACGCTGGTCCCGAAGCAGCTGACGGTCGAGCTGGGTCCAGCCCTCCGCCTCCACCTGCCGCTCGACGGCGCGGTGGATGTCGAGATCGGTGCGTAGCCCCAGTTCCTGAGTGATCAGGTCCCGCGCGCGGGCGCGCATACCCTCCTTGATGTAGTCGCGGGAGATGACCAGATCCTGGCCGTCATCTGTCCGGCCTCGCACCAGGATATGGAGGTGGGGATTGTCGGTGTTCCAGTGGTCGACGCCAACCCAGTCCAGCTTCGTGCCGAGGTCTTTCTCCATCTGCCCGACGAGATCGCGGGCGAAGGACCTGAGGTCGGCCATGTCCGCCGCATCCTCGGGCGAGACGATGAAGCGGAAATGGTGCCTGTCGTCGGCGCATCGCTCCGCGAAGGCGCAGCCGTCTCCCTCCTCAGCGCCCGGCCCGAACAGGCGGGCCTTCTCCCCATCCCGGGTCACGCCCTCCCGACGCAGATAGGAGAGGTGAGCCGAGAGCGGTGCAGCCCGCACCGAGTGCCGCACCACGCGGGTCTTGATGACCACGACGCGCGAGCGCCCGGTGAGGAACCGATTGGCGACGATGCTCGCCGCCCGGCCGCGGCCGAAGCGCGAGCGGGTGCCCGAGGAGATGCGGCCGGACCGGGAGACGTGCCCGCCGGCCTTCTGGGCCGCCGCGAGGGCTTGGGCGATGAAAGGGCGTGCCCGCTGTGCACGAGAGGAGCGGATGCGGCCCGGCCGGACGCGGAACTCATGCTCATCGGCCATGACGCGCGCCCGCAATGTGCGAGAAAGCAAACAGGACCAATGGCTTGAGCGTTCGACGCACATTGCCAAACAGCGCCGCAATGTGCGTTTGGCTCAAAATTCCCAAGCAAAAACAACCGCCCGACCGCAGCGCACCCTGCGCCCTTTTATCTCGCCATCGATCGGTTGTTTCTTGCCATCGATCGGTTGTTTCTTGCGTCTCCTCTCCAGACATGCGCCCCACTACGAGAAAGCCCGACAGGGTGCGCATAGGCGCGGCCGTACTCATGGCGCGCCTCCCGTGCCGCCGCGAGCAACGAACAGCCCATCAGACTGCGGAACGATCGCCGAGACATCGCGCACGTCACGCACCGGCTGTGCACGATCGGGTGACACCGGATCTGCAGCCGGCACCCGGATCGGCGGCACGGCGAAGATCGAAGACCGGGCCCAGGATGCCGCTTCGACCGCCGGAGGAGCGGACAGCTTCCGCGCGTCGTGCTCGGTTTCACGGTGTGCAATGTCCGACGCCAGCTTGTCGACATAGGCGCGCGTCTCCGCCGGCAGGGGTCGCTCCTTCCGAGCTGCATCATAGCGTCCTGCCCCGGCATTGTAGGCGGTGAGGAAGCCGGGGTTGCCGTAGCGGTCGAACAGCTCCCGCAGATGAGCCGCGCCGGCCATGATGTTGTCGTACGGGTCATAGGGATCGTCGCCGAGGCCGTAATGAATGCGCAGTTCGGCCCAGGTCTCGGGCATGATCTGCATCAGCCCCATGGCGCCCTTCGGCGATGTCGCGCGCGCAGCGCCATCGCTTTCCGCGCGCATCACGCTTCGGATCCAGACGGAGGGAATGTCGAAGCGCTCCGCCGCTTCCGCGATGAGATCCGCGTAGGGTTCGCTCGGTACCGGCAGCTTGTGTGTTGCCGAAGCCTCTGCCGACAGGGCAGCACTCGCCCAGCCGAAAGGCATTCCGGAAAGGAGAATAAAGACGATCGCGCCGCGGCGGGCGCGCGCTCTTTTTGATTTGTCCGTCGGGGGACGGACACGCAGGAACAAATCCGCCTGCAGCATGATGGCCTCTCGAAGCTGATGGTGGTTTTGCTCGGCCGCGCTCAGCGTGTCGGTGCGCGCCAGGCGAAGTGTCCGTCTCCGGCCTCGTCGGTGTAGATCGGCACCGCGCGGCCGATCACGGTGCTGGCCGGCAGTGGCCCGAAGTAGCGTCCGTCGAGGCTGTCGGGCACGTTGAAATTCATGAGGAAGAGCTCGCCTGCGGCGATGCGCCTGCAGCCGCGCCAGACCGGCAGCGGACGCCCCATGCGGTCGCGCTCCAATGCTTCGCCGTACGACACGCCATCCACGGTGATGGAGCGGTCTTTCCGGCAAACCTCCTGGCCGGGAAGCGCCGCCACGCGCTTCATCAGCGGCACACCAGCCCCCACATAGCCGCGCGCCACCAGGAAGCGGTCGAGTGCCGCCGGAGGCGTAATGGCGAGGAGGTCCGTGACCTCGAGCCTGCGCGCCGGCTCGATGGCGTAGAGCCCGATGGGTGCGCTGGCGGAGACGTTCCACACCAGCTTCAGCGGTGTCGGAACGAAGGAGGCCGCCGCGACCCCCATCACCGAGAAATACGTCACCATCGCATAGCCGAAGCGGGTCATTGTTCGCACTCCCGCCGCTTGAGCCAGGCCTGATGGCGCTCGACCGTGTAGGTTCGGAGCGCGTGGCCGGCCGCCAGGCGATTGTGGACATGCCGCCAGTGATCCGGGGCCACGTCGGCCCCATGGATGCCGAGGGCATCGACGGCATCCATGTGCTGGAGCACCTTCTCCACCTTCGGCCAGCCGTCCGCGCGCAGCAGGATCTCGCCGCCGGGGCGCACGAAGGGCAGCGTCTGATAAGCCTCGCCCGGCGCCACGGCCCGCACGATGTCGATGCGCGACACCACGGTGCCGAAGTCGTTCGCAGCCCAACGGACGAGCGCGAAGATGGCGCCTGGGGCGAAGGAAACGATGCGGCGGCTGCGGTCGAGGGTCTGCGCATGGACCGGCCGGCCGAAGCGGATCCAGTTCTCGATCCGTTTCTCGATCCAGGTCAGCTCCACATGGGTGAGCGGATCTGCGGTCGGCGCGGCCGGTGACGGGGCGATGGGTCGGGGAACGGAGTATGGCGCCGGCGTGCTCATCATGAGGCCTCTCCTGAGGTGGGAGGAAATTCACGGGTGAGGAGCTCGCGGAGCATGTCCGCGACGGTCTGGCCGCGTCCGAAGGCGGCGATCTTGATGCGCCCGCGCAGGTCGGCCGTGATGTCGATGGTGAGCCGCGCGGTGAAGGCTTCGGCTGATCCATGGCCAACCGGCCTCGTGTCGGCGTCCTTGATCCAGTGCTCTGGATCGGCCGGACGCGCGGCAAAGCCCTTGCGCGTTCGTTGCCGGGTCATGGCGTAGATCTCGAACCGGCGAGGCCGGCGATCTCGGCGGAGAGCGCAATGATCTCCCGCGCTGCTGGCCCACCCTCGTCGAGCTCGCCGACGAGCCGTCCGGACTGAGCGGACATGGCGAAGGCGACGCGCTGGCCGACAGTGCTCACGAGCACGGGCGGATCGTGATCCGCCAGCGTCTCGGCGGTCTCGCGGGCGAGCACGGTGCGAGCGCCGCAGCGGTTCAGCACGAAGCGCGCGACAAGCTCCGGGCGATAGATGCGCGCCTCGCTGAGGAGGGCGAGCATCTCCGCGGACGCCCATCCATCGAGCGGTGATGGCTGCACCGGGATCAGGACCAGATCGGCGGCGAGCAAGGCCGAGCGCATCAGGCCGGCGACGCGGGGCGGTCCGTCGATGACGACCATGTCGGCATCGCGTGCCAGCTCGGGGGCTTCCCGGTGCAGCGTATCGCGGGCGAGGCCGACGACGCCGAACAGGCGCGGCAACCCCTCGCGGCTGCGCTGCTGCGACCAGTCCAGGGCCGAGCCCTGCGGGTCCGCGTCAATGAGCGTGACACGCTGGCCGCGGCTCGCCCACGCGCCGGCGAGATGAAGGGCGAGCGTCGTCTTGCCGACGCCGCCCTTCTGGTTGAGCAGCGCGACGATCATCGGGATGCTCCCGATGTGTCGGCAAGCATCGCTTTTCCTGCTGTCAAAGGATCGGGAGCGTGAAATCCGTCTTTACGGAAAGACGGAAGACCATCATCTTGAGAAGCGTACGGGAGATGGCAGTTATCCACATCGCCTGCGCGCCTTTTAAGGTTAGACTCTATGTTAGATTCTAAGTTAGGGGTGCAATTTTCATTTTCATCACCTGGGCTTGAGACCTGTTTCGGTTCCCGATGGCACGGGAGGCCCGTTCCCGATGGCACGCCAGTCCGGGTTCCGGATGGCACGAAGGCTTTCACAGCTTTTCCACAGGACGCCGACGGCTCGAAGGTGAGAAGCACCCGCCCGCCAATCTCCACCTCCGTGAACAGGGTGTAGCCCGGCAACGGCTGACGGCGGACGATGTCGCGCAGTTCGAAGGCGAAGCGCTTGAAGGGCGAGAGGCTGCCGGATTTGAGGTGGAGGTGGCGGAAATCGAAGCGCCAGCCCCGGCGCTGCCGCCCGCCATGCTTGCGCACAATCCGGTAGAGCCAGCGCTCCAGCCCGCCCGTGAGGTCGAAATACTCCCGGTCGATGGTGAGGACGAGCGCGTCCTCGACGATGGCGCAATAGAACCAGTCGGGGACGATGAGCTCGATCCCGGCGGGCTTGCCATCCCGATCCGTGCGCTCCTTCCACTCGTTGATCCAGGAGAAGCGGTGGCGCCGGCCCTCCGTTCTCTGGCGGATGGAGGTGGACACTGTGGTGGACTGCAGGCGGTCCAGGGCGGCCTTCAGGCGCTGATAGTCCCTGATCGATGTGCCCCGGCCGACGAACCGAAGGATCTCGTAGGGCGTCGCGGCCATGAAGCGCGAGGTGCGCAGGCCGGCGTCGCGCGCTTCGACGATCTGGCTGGCCGCCCAGATCAGGATATCCGCATCCCAGATGGTGGCCATGCCATGGTCGGGCACCGCCTCGACCCGGATCGCGATGTCGCCGGAGACAAAATCGATGGGGGCGACACGGTGGGTCTTGGCGAGGGAGAAGAAGGGATAGGCCATGAGATCCTGCGCATCGCGGGGCGCGAAGGCGCCGGGGAGTGCGCGGAAGAGCTCAAGCTGTCTGCCAGGTTGCGGAGAGCGGTGCGGTGCGGCCATGACGAAATGGCCGCTCAGCGCGCCAGGCTGCCCGGCAGGACGCCAGACATGGAATGACGCTTGGCCGGCAGGATGGAGCCGCGCGGATCGGAGGTGGAGGTGACGGCGCCTCGGGCCACCCAGGCCTGCAAATCCTCGACGGAATAGACGACGCGTCCGCCGAGCTTGCGATAGGCGGGACCAGTTCCGTAGGTGCGGTGCTTCTCGAGCGTCCGGGGCGAGAGGCTGAGGAAGACGGCGGCTTCCTTGGTGCGCAGATAGCGCGGCGGCAGCGGGACAGCATCGGGGCGCATGGATCGAACCTCCGTGGGCGCTATCGGGCCACTGATCATCAGCGGCGGATGGCGATCACGGTGGCGAAGGGCGGCCGTCGTGAGGGATGGGGAAGTTGAGGGGCGTAAAATGCCCACCCCGAACGTCTCGGCGATGCTGTTATGGTCGCCGACGATGACGCAGGAGCTTGAGATAGCCGCCGGCGATCAGCGCTCGGCCGCCCTTGACGAGACCGATGACGCGATCGCGCAGCGACGAGGTCTTCCAAGGCTCGGCAGCGATGCGCCTCTGGTCATAGAGAGCGAATGCGATGTCGCGATAGCTGGCGCCGTCAGTGCGTCCGTCTGCGGCCAGCATCATGGCGCGCAGGCGCTGTCGCTGCTGTGTGGTCATCCGCGTGTCGGGGAGCGCCGGGCGACCTTCGATGGTGCGCCAAAAGCGGGATAAAGCTTCCACGCGGCCCACGATATCGGTGTCCAGCGGAATGATCGCAGCGATAGGCGCGTCAGAAACAGAGCCCGGCAAGGCAAGGAGTTGGGACGAACGCGCGGCCAAGCCAAGGATGGCAAGCTTCCCCTCAGGGCTACTTTGCACCACAGAAACGTTGTCGAGGACGTTCATGTGTGCGCCGGCCAAGAAATCCGGCGATGGACCAAGAAGCACGACGGCCGGGTCGACGATGGGAGACCACAAAACGGTCTGCTCGACGGCGCTCATGGCAGGGCGTGCTGCGAAATCGCAGCCCCCAGCGCTGCTCCACCTCCCGGGGGAGCGGCTCGGCGTCGGTGCCGGTGGTCACGATGGACTGATAATGATCCTGATAGGCTTCGTCCCGGCGCAGGCATTCCCAGGCGAGGCCTTCGACCGACAGGTCGTCGAAGTAATCGTAGCTGGCGTTATCCCGCCAGCGCGATGTGTCCGGCTTCATTCACTCGTCTCCGCATCAGAGGCGTGCGCATTGAGCAAAGACAATCGGGGATTGAGAGGGGCGTGAGAAGCCGGCTAAAAGGCATCGCGTGATGCGCTTGCGGCATCACCCCTGTCGACTCAGGCGGGGCTGCGGAGAAGGTCTTTATAGCCGCCGGCGGCCATCCATCGTGCTCGGGCAAGATGAGTGTCGTGAACATGACGGGCGCGCTCGGGCTCCCGAGCCGCGTCGATGCCGAACAGCACCGCGGCGATCTCCTCCCAGCCGGCGCCATCCGCCGTTGCATCAAGCAGACGGGCATAGAGCCTGATGTGGGCCCGGTCATAGTCCGTCAGTTCGGGACCCGTCGGTGCAATGTCCTCGAACGCCGCAGTCACCATGTCTGCCTGCCACTTCTCTCAAGATCGGGTTCTTCCCAAAATCCTACACGACTTCCAATGACACCACTGCCACGGTCGCGTTTGTAGAGAATACTCCGTGGTGAAATACTCATCAAGGCGATGCTCTCTCGACCATGGAGATCCGAGAGGTGTTCGCCCGGAATTTGAAGGCTGCGAGGCTCGCCAAAGGCCTGTCGCAGGAAGAGCTCGCCCATCGAGCCGGGATCGACCGCACCTATATCAGCTCGTTGGAGCGCAGCGTCTATAACGCCAGCATCGATGTCGTAGATCGCCTGGCCGGCGCCCTTGAGCTCGACGCCGCCGCCTTGCTGAAGAGACCCGCCGCGGACGTGCCGAGCGGCCCCGAAAACCCGGTCGAGTGAAGCGCGGGACCGGTTGGCAACTGCTGACTTCGAAGTGAGAGCCCCGGCCGGAGCCGGCCGGGGCGTTGGGCGGCTCACTCGCCGCGTCGCCCGCTGGGGCGGGACCAGATCAGCGAGAAGGTGTCGCCGTCCTCGTCGTCGAAGAGGTTGGCGTAGATCGGGGCGTTGAAGCTCGGATCGTCGAGCTTGAGGCCCAGATAGTCGCGCCCCTCGCTGGAGCGCTTGGACCAGGCGGCGCCGATCTCGATCCGACCCACCAGGACCCGGTGGCTGGGAGCATTCTCACCATTGGCGCGCAGCTCGGGGACGATGCGCACACCTTTGGCCTGAACGCTGAGGGTGACGATCTCGCCGGTGAACTCGTTCGCGCCGATCTTCTTGAAAGTGCCGATGGTGGCCATTGTCGATCTCCGTCTTCCGTTTCCGAGCCCGCACCGTTGCGGCCTCGATGGCGATCGAAGGGCGGAAGGCGACTGCCGCCGCACCCCGGCAGGGGCTTGATGGCCAAGGAGGACTTTCTTGTCCCGCGAGGAATGGGCGGAACGCTCAGGGGAAGAAAGCCCGACGCCGCCATTGCGGCAGAGGCGGTCGAGGCGCAGCCGGCCTTCGGCCAGATCAGGCCATGGAAGAGGCCAGCTGGTGCGCGCGATCAACGGTTGGAGATAAGGAGGAGATGGCGATCTCTCACGGGCCCTGCACGAAGGCGGCCCAACCTTCACCGGTGTTGACCTCTTCATTTTCCGGCCATTGCGTGTGCTTCGAACTGACAGGACCAACGGGTGGAACGCTTTCCTCACCGGCCATGCGATGGCTCGCGCGCAACCGCGCGAAGCTTGTCACCAAGCCCTGCCATGCTTGCGCACTCGCGGCCTCGTGCCTCGATCCTTTCGCCGTCGCCATCGCATCCTCGACGACATGGGAAATGTCGCCCCGCTGATTTGCTCTTGCCTGATCGGGTCGTGTCGCTCCAAGGCCCGCGCCAGGGGCTGGACAGAGCGTATGGCGAGGCTGCACTGGTCAGCCTGATGTCCCCATGAGGCAAGGATCGAAGGCCGAGATCGTGTGCACCGCGGGTCAGTTCAAACACCGCGTTACCGCGCCAAATGAGATGGTGGGTATGGATCGTTATGTCGTCATTTCGGGTTGCTCCGGCGGGGGCAAGTCGACACTGATCGCCGAGCTTGCACGCCGTGGCTTTGCCGTGGTCGAGGAGCCAGGGCGGCGCATTGTCGCCGAGCAGATCAGCGGCGGCGGATCGGATCTGCCTTGGGTGGATCTGGCCGCTTTCGCGCGACTTGCGATCGCCATGGCGCTGGAAGACAGGTCCACGGCGCTTGCCCAGAGCGGATGGGTCTTTTTTGACCGTGGGCTTGTCGATGCGGCCGTTGCGCTTGAATACGCAACCGGGGAGCCCATTTCCGAGACGCTCTGCAATGCCCATCGCTACAATCGCACTGTCTTTATGACACCCCCATGGCCAGAGATCTTCAGCGGCGATGACGCGCGCCAGCACGATTTGTCGGCGTCGATTGCCGAATATGAGCGCCTGATCGCAGCCTTTCCGAAGCTCGGCTATGAGGTGACGATCCTGCCCAGGGTATCGGCTGCCGACCGCGCTGATTTCATCATCGGCCAACTGGGAGCCCTGAACCAAGTAGATTGAGGCGTCTCGTTTCACTCCTGTTAGGACCCGAAGGGGTCGATCTCACGGATGATCTGGGAGGCGTCGCCGTCGAACTCGTCGGCAGGCACAACGGACAGAGTGCCGTCACCGGCGCGGAAGATCACGATGACGACCATCAAGGTCTTGGCGAGGCTGAGGGCGAAGGCCTGTGCATCGGTGGAGGACATGGGGTCCGGCTCCTGCTCGAAGCGGAGGAACATCCCCCGCTGACAGGCGCCCGACGGGTCCGGCCGCGGGCCGCAATCACCGTGGAGGCAAAGCCGCAACGGCGGCACGCTGTGCGTAGCCGACCCCTTGCGGGTTGATGGCGTCAGGCCCTCGGTCGGACCAAGGAACAGCGCAGGAAAGCGGGGGTGGTCTCTTGCTCGAAGAGCACCGGGTGCAGCCATTTGCCTGCATGGTCGGGCTCAGGAGGCGCGTTGAGCTCCACCCGTGATAAGCGGTGGTCCCGCTCGCTTGTCCGCTGAAAACCGATGATGGGAACCGCAATCTCGTGAAAAGCGGTGACGCACCGTGAAATCCGATTCCGACGATGAAGGAAGGGCAGCGCTCATGCGCCGCCCGACCCAAACCGGTAGACGGGGATGCCGAGCTTGCGGGCCTTGTCGGCGAGATTGTCCTGGATGCCCGTGCCGGGGAAGATGATGACCCCGATGGGCGTGACCGAGAGCATCTGGTCGTTGCGCTTGAAGGGGGCGGCCTTGGCGTGGCGTGTCCAGTCGGGCTTGAACGCGACCTGCGGCACCTTACGGGCATCAGCCCAGCAGGCGGCGATCCTTTCGGCACCCTTGGGTGAGCCACCGTGCAGCAGCACCATGTCAGGGTGCTTCGCGCGGACCTGATCGAGCTTCGCCCAGATGAGCCTGTGGTCCACCGTGTCGCCGCCGGAGAAGGCGATCTTCGGACCTGCGGGTATCAGCACCTCGGTCTCCGCCCGCCTGCGGGCGGCGAGGAAGTCGCGGCTGTCGATAAGAGCTGAGGTCAGGTGCCGATGGTTCACTAGGGATCCGGCGCGTGGGCGCCAGGCTGAGCCGGTGTGCCGCTCGAAGGCATCGGCGGCTTCATCCCGCATCAGCTCGAAGGCATCGCGGCGCTCCATGAGGCTCTGCCCCTCGACGATCAGACGTTCCAGTTCCACCGAGCGCACCTCGCTGCCGTCCTGCTCCTGCTGGCTACGGCGCTGGCCCTGCTCATTGTCGTCGAGGGTACCGGAGATGCGGCCGGCGGCACGGTGGAAGAGATGGACGGTCGACCAAAGGAGGTCGGGAAGGTCGGGCTCCAGGCGGGTGTCCTGCAGTGTCGCGATCAGCGCATCGAAGATATCGGCGATTGCGCCGGTGATACGGTCAGTTTCGGGAAGCGGCCGGGAATCGGGCTCGTCCCCGAAGGGACGGTAGCCGTAGAGCTGAAGTTCCTGCAGCAGGTGATCAGTGGGAGAAGAGGCGTGGGGTTCGTCGTGCTCGGTGCTCATGGGAGGCTCCGTCGATTGGACCGCAGCCTTGCGGCCTTCATGGCGACGAAGCCGGCGGGCGGGACGGACCTGCACCCCGCGGGAAACGCGGGGCCGGAGCGGCAGCGGAGGATGGCGGAGGCCGGCGATTTTGCTTCGCGATGGAAAGGCGTGTGTCGGGACCCGCGACGCTTGCGTCGTGGGGAAACACCGCCGCCGGAAAATCACCGGCCGGAGCCATTGCCGGTCCGGAACGACTGCCGGCCGATCGCCCTCTGGAAGGCCTGGCTGCGGATCCTCTAGCAACGGTGGGCATCAGAGCGTGACGTCAGAGCATTCCCGCTCCCTGTCGCTCCAGCTCACGGGCTCAGCACCATGAAGCGGCCGACGTCATCAGGTGCAAGCTGACATCGGAGTCCCGCTCGCAACGCGTCGACGCCAAAGGCGCGCAGATCCTCGTTGAAGTCTCCGAGAGCTGGTGAGAGCACGATGGCCTCGATCCCGGCAGAAGCCGCTCGTGCGATAAGGCTGTCCCGTGCCCTGTCGCCGGCAGGATCGTTGTCGCGGACGATGTAGAGCCGCCGCAGGTCGGGTGGGAATGCGACGACGGCAAGGTGAGCGGCCGAGAGCGCCGCTGCCATCGGGAGGCTGGGCAGCACGGTCCGCACGGAAAGGATGGTCTCGATGCCCTCGCCGGTGGCCAGAACGTTGTCAGGCCTGCCGAAGCGAACGGCATGTTCCAGCAGGTGGCCCATGGCACGTCGGGGCGTGGCGATGCTTGCCTTGTCCGATCCGTCGGGAGCGAGCCATGTCCGGTGGATGCCCATGACTCGTTGTCTGAGATCGGTGACGGCGGCGATCATGGCCGGCCGGGGTTGAATGGGCTCGCGTGGATCCGGGCGGTAATAGCAGCGCGGGTGAAAGCGCATGCTTCCGGTTTCGTGCAGAGCCGTGATGCCGCGCTTCCGCAGATACGTCTCCACGATTGTGCCCGGAATCGGCTTTGCGGCCGCAAAGAGACGACATGCCGAGGTGACAGGGTCACGTGAAGGGCTGTTCGTCCTGAACACGGGAGCTTCCGCGACCTGCCAGGATCGGGGCATGTGCAGAAAGGCTTGAGCCTCGGCCACCACGTCGCTGAAGTTGGGCAGACCTCGGCTTTCCCGGATGACGTCGAGGAGATCGCCGTGTTCTCCCGTCGCCGCATCGGTCCATTTGCCGGCATGGCCTTTCACGCTGTCCGTCAGCCGCACGAACATGGAGCGGCCGGGCGAGTTGCGAGCATCGCCCACCTGCCAATAGTGCCCCTGCCGCCGACCCGCGGAGAGATAATGGCGGCAAACTGCCTCCGCCTGCCGCCCCAGCCGCCGTGCGAGATCGTGCGCAGCATCCGTCATAGGGACGCTCCAAGAGAAAAGCCCGCCGTCCGGCCACGCGATGGGGGGATCGCGGAGCCACGGACGGCGGGCCAGGTTGCCCGGGGAGGATTATTCGGCAGCAATCGAGGAGGAGATCACTTCGGGCTCCTCAGTGTCGGCGAGGTCTTCCCCTTCGCCCATGGCCGTTTCGCCGTCGGTCTCCGCCGTCTCTTCGCCGGCGGTGTCGGAGGGCTGGTTCCGCAGCGCCTCCGGGAGCCAGCCGCTGTCGGCAAGGAGGGCTTCTGCCTCCCGTGCCATGTCGCCCTTCTTGAGGTGGGCGATCCGCTCAGCTGCACGTTCCCCCTTCGCCTCGGTCACCGCCTGCAGGATGCGGGCCTTGGTGACCCGGCCGAGGAAGGTGTCAACAGTGGGCCTCCATCCCGCCGCCGCCATGTCGAGCCCTACCGCCTGCGCCAACCGGTCGGCATGGGCGAAGGCGCGGGGACGGCGGTTCCATGCTTCATGCACCGCATTGACCGAGAGGCTCACCACATGGGCGAACAAGGCGGCCTGGCTGTCACGCTCCCACCCGCTCAAGGTGTCCCAGAGCGTGCCCGGCTCCTTGGGCAGAGCCTTGGCCCAGTTTTCGTGCCGGACACGAATGGCCTCGGCCGAAACGCTGTCGTTGAGGCCCGGCGCCTGGGCGTTGAAGGACACGCTCTTGAGGTCGAGCTCAAGGCAGCTGTCCGAGCCGTAGACGTAGAAGGCCTTCAGCGTCAGAGCGTGGACCGCAGCGAGGAAGGCGACATCGGGCTGCTCGCCCAGGGCATGGCGCAGGCCGAGGGTGCGATGGGTGGTCAGCTCCGTAAGTAGCCGATCGGAGATCGGCGCGAGGCCGTCTTCTTCCTCGGGCTCCGCAGGTGCATCACCTACGGCTGCTTCCTGACGAGGGGCCGAGGCCGCATGGTCTTCTCCATCGGTCCCGGCGGGAGCTTCATCGTCCTGCACGACCGGCACCTCGTCCTCCGGGCAGACATATCCCCGCTCCACCCGGAGCTTGCCGTCCTGGGCGATGCTGACGAAGGCGCCGGCGCGGCCGACCTCCGCCGGATCGAACGCGAGGGGGCGCGTCTCAAAGGCCTCCAGCACCGCCTCGAGCTCACCGAGCCGCGCATCGACCTCCTCGGGAAGCTCGTCGGCATCGGCATATTCTTCGGAGAGGCGATCATATGCGGCCTGGGCCCTCGCCCGAGCTGCCTCCTCCTCCTCGGTCAGGGGCGTCGGCTCACCCCGCAGCTGGCGCAGGCCGTAGGTGTGGCCATAGGCAAAGTCCGGCGCCACCTCGATCCACTTCCAGCCTTCGCCGCGGATCCCGTCGGCCTCAATGGCGAGCTTTGCCGCCACCATGCGATCGACGAGGGTGACATCCTGCAGCCAGCCGCCGTCGTCCCCCTGGAACAGGTCGCGCAGCACGGTGCCGCCAGCCGTCTCATAGGCCCCGATGCCGATGAAGCGGGCCCGCTTGTCGGATGCCCGCACCGCACCCTCCGTCATCATGCGCCGGATCGCATGGGGTTGCTTGTCGTAAGCCTGGGCGAGACGCTCCAGCACCTGCTCCTGCCGCTCATGATCACCCGACACGGTGAAGGCCATGAGCTGGTCGAGGGTGAGGCCATCCTCGGCATAGACGTCGAGCAGCTTCGGCGAGACGGAGGCGAGCTTCAACCGCTGCTTCACCACTGCGACCGAGACGAAGAAGGCGGCCGCGATCTCCTCCTCGGACTGGCCCTTCTCCCGCAACGCAAGGAACGCCCTGAACTGGTCGAGCGGGTGCAGCGGTGCGCGCTGGACATTCTCGGCAAGGGAATCCTCCTCGGCAATGCCGCCTTCGCGCAGGATGCAGGGCACGGGAGCCGTCCGGGCGAGGCGCTTGCGCTTCACCAGCAACTCCAGCGCCCGGTAGCGCCGGCCGCCGGCCGGGATCTCGTACATGCCGGTCTCGACGCCATCAGCATCGATCACGGTGCGGACATTGAGGCCCTGGAGCAGGCCGCGCCGGGCGATGTCCTCGGCGAGTTCCTCGATGGAGACGCCGGCCTTCACCCGGCGGACGTTGGACTGGCTGAGCACCAGCTTGTTGAAGGGGATGTCCCGCGAGGACGAAAGGGTGATCTTCTGAACGGACGTGGCCATGGGATGCTTCTCCGCGACGGGCGGCCGGAGAACCTCTCTCTCAACTTCGAACCCGTCACGAAGCACGGCGCCACCCTCTTCCTCTGAGGGCAGCGCCGCAAAGCCGATGATCCGGAACAACGCAAAGCCGGAGACACGGCAATCCCCATCTCCGGCTTTGCGGATCTCAGGGAGCGCGATCGAGGAGCTTCTTCGCCCGCGCCTCCAGATCGAGACGGGCGTCCTGGTGCGGCTTGTCCCGCGCCACGGCGGTGATGCCCTGCACGAAGTCGAAGATGCTCTCGGGCTTGCGCCCCTCCTCGGCGAGCACGGTCTCGATCACCTTCTGCGTCTCCGCCTTGGAGAAGCCCTTGCGGCGCAGGAACTTGGTGCGGTCCTCGTCGCTGCGCGCTACGATGCGCTCGCGGGCCGCCCTGATGCCGTTGACGAAGGGCATGGGGGAGGAGTTGGCAAAGCGCTCCAGGGCCGGCGCGGCCTGATGGGCGAAGCGGGATGCGGCATACTTCGAGTGGCGGATGGTGATCTCCTCGAAATCCTCCACGCCCCACAGGTTCCGGTTCTGGCAGACCGCCCTGAGATAGAAGCTCGCGATGCCCAACGTCTTGGCGCCCACCTCTGAGTTCCAGCAATAGAAGCCGCGGAAGAACAGGTCGGGGGAGCCGTCCGGGAGCCGCCCGGCCTCGATGGGGTTGAGATCGTCCACCAGGAAGAGGAAGACGTCCCGGTCGGAGGCGTAGAGCGTGGTCGTGTCCTTCGTGATATCGACGCGGGGATTGTAGATGCCGGTCGACCAGTCGAGCACGCCAGGCACTTTCCAACGGGTGTCCCCGGTGCCGTTGCCGGCGATACGGCGCACGGCGTCCACCAGCTCATGGTCATAGATGCGGCCATAGTCGGGGCCGGTCACAGCCCGGAGCTCGACGCGGCCGTCCTCCACCTCCAGTGTCTTCACCTGTTCGGCGCGGTGCGTGAGCAGGCCGTGCTGCAGGTTGATGCCGGCGAGCGGCGCCGGAAGCTGGCGCAGATAGGAGGCCGGCGCGCCGATGAGGCTCGCAAGCTGGCCGAAGCTCCAGTGGGTCGGCGCAACCGGAGCCTCCGCCCCGGGCAGCGTGAGCGTCAGCCGGTCTGGCACCTCGCGGCTCGCCTCGACGCGGATGGCGGCGCTCTCCACGGTGCGCGTCCGGCTCCGGTCGGACCGACCGCGCACCGCGCCATACAGCTCAGACAGGGACAGATAACGCTCGTCCGCCGGCCGGGAAAACCACTCGGAGGACACACGGCCGTTCCGCTCGCCGCGGCTCGCATCCACCTTGTAACCGCCGGCCGCTTCCCGGCCCGCATCTAAAACCTCAACCTCAGTCATGGGACTAAACTCCACGACGGGCGCCGGGAGCCTCTCTCCCTGCCCTCAACCCGTCACGGAAATCCGCTCCAACCTCTCACTCTCGATCGCGCGGATGAGGGGCTCAACCTCCCCACCCCAAAAACGCGTCGCTCCGATGGATGGCATCCCGCCGCATTGACGCGAGAGAGGGCGATGCTGCCATTACCTCTGGAGTGCGCCAGAAGCAGAAGTTCGCTGCGGTGAGGACGAAGGGCCGGTTTGGGGCCGATTGCCGACAGTCCGGTCTCGGATCGACTTACGTCGAAGCAGACCTTCGGAGGAAACATCAGTTACGTCGCGAGGTGGAAATTTGGACGCTAACGGTCAGACGGGATTGGTCCGCCGATTTGAGCGAGACGGACATTAAGTGGTCTCTTGCGTCACCATCCGCTGACTAAATCTCATGCTACGTGGAGCTTAGACGAAGCGAGATAGGCTTTTGCGAAACCGCCGAGAAAAACATCGCGTGATAGGGCTCAAGCGCCTTCAGCCGGTCGGTGGTCCGCTGTTGGTCGGCAGTCGGACCTGTGTTGCGGGCAAGAGTTCGCGCGTCGGCCTCTGTCACCCTAAGCACCAGATAGTTCGCGACCGCCTCGAAGAGGGTGCCGTCAAAATCGCGGACGCCCTGCGAAGCGAGGACGAGAGCGAGGCCGTACTTTCGGCACTCCTTCGCCAGCTTAGGGATGAGCTTTAGCTTAGCTGCGCGATGCGCTTCGTCGAAAATGATCGCGTGGGTCATTCTTTCCTGGACGCCACGCCGAAACATGTCCTTGTAAACGCTATAGAGCACGAATGACGAGAACGCCCGCTGCACGATCTCGTTGGTACTTAGGTGCACCCGTATGAGAGTCGGCCGACGATCGAGCAAGATACCGGCGTCGCCACCCTCTCCGTCGAAGAACCCATAGTCGTCCAGTTCCTGCAGCCGCGCCAGCAGGTTCTGGTTTGGCTTCGGCCGCGACTTCAGGATGTCCAGGAAGATGCGAAACCGCGGCGGTTGCGGGCGCCCGACACCGCGCTCGTTCCATCGCAGATCGTCGTAGCTCTGCTTGATCGCCCCTCGAAGTTCCTCAAGCTGGATCTCGCCCAGATCCGGGAAGATCGAGGAGAAGATGTCGCGTAACGTTCCCGCCACATCAATGTATGCCGTCTGACTTGCCGAGTCGACGCGGAGCGGATTGAATCCCAGGCCGTCGAAGTCGATCGTCCGCATCTGCCCAATTGCGTCGGTCAGCTTCTCGTCGATGTCGTCGTGATAGGAGAAGATCACCGGAGCTATGCCGGCCTCGGTCAGCTGCCTGCACATGTTGATCAGCGCCGTCGTCTTGCCCATCCCAGGAAGGCCGACCATCATCATATGGGGATTGCTGCGGATCGACACGGACCAGTCGATTGGGGCCTGAGCGAGCGATTCGCCGAGCCGGATTTCAACCGGGTCCACTACTAACTTCGCCGGCGGCATCTCGCCGCCGGCTTCCCGGCTCGCGAGGTTTTGTCCATTATTCGAAGTCGCGGTAACGGCCGGCTGAAACTCTTCAGACGCGCTGGCAGCCGCTTCGGGCGCTTCAGGGTCGGCGGTATAACCGACTCCATCAGTCCGCGCTGTTTCAGATGGTTCCTCGCCTTTGTCGGGCCACGCGTCCCAAGCCGCAAGCTCCGCTGCACCGCCATTCGCTTCATCGGCAATCGCCGCAGTCTCTGAGCTGTCGGCCGGAGCGAACGGGAGCACCACAATGCCAGGCGCGCCACCGATCTCGGCCGGAAGAATCGTCGGACCGAACAGCCAGAGGGCGGTGTCGCTCCGCTCCGGATAGACGCGCTCCACCTGCCCGGAGCGATGCTCGGGGCAAAACACGTAGCCCACATCGGGGTCGGCGACGGTTCCCGGCTGATAGTTCTCTCTTAGCAGCATCTGATCAATCTCTGCGCGCAGTCGCGTCGAGGCCGAAGGCGATAGCCTGTGACGGCTCGCCCGATCGACATAGAAGCGCATCAGCTTCGCGAGTTGCGCCCGCCTCACGACCCGATCGAGCGGTTTGAGCCCAGAGCCGAAAAACCATTCGGTCCATCGCTCGCGCAAGTCACGTGTCTGCGCCACCATATGCGCGAGCATCTCAGGCTGTCTCGCCGTCCTCAGGTGCCTTCGATGTTTGACCTCGACGAACCTGAATTCGAGCGGTCCGCGAAGGGGAGCGCTCACATGGATGAAGTCGGCGCGGCGCGCGGACTCCCCCTCGACTGCTGGCATCCCGACGATAGGTGCGTGGTCGGCGATCTCATCGACCGGAATGAGCACTCCCTGCGCCATGTTGAGCCATGGCCCCTTCTGCTCGCCGCCGGCCACGCAATGGGCATACGTCAGCGCGAGCGCAATCAGCTCGCCCGTGCGTGTCCCGCCGTCGGCTAGCCTTATGGCCAGCCGGCCGCTCAGCGCCTTCAGCTGAGCGACCAAGAATCGACTGTTCCGCTCGCTGCTGCTCAGGCCCATGTCGCCGAGCGCCTCGTCGACCAAGTCGCGGACCGCGTCGAGCTTCGACGTGGAGGTGACGAGCTGCATCGCCGTGAGGTCCGTTCGCTCCGGAACGGTGTCGATCACGAAGCGCTCGTAGGCGTCTGGGCTGTCCTGAGGAGAATCGAAGTAGTCCAGCGCAGCATTGCGATCGAGCGTGATCACCCAGTCGCTCTGATCATGCATGAGCTCGATCCGACGACGATCTTCTGCCGACAGGCGCGTCTTGAGCACCGGCCAATCGTCGCTCGTCCCGCCAAGCGATCGGGCGGTCGCGCGAGCCGTGGCTCGATCGATGCGGCGAAGCCGATCGCTCGCGGTGCGGCTTTCGGGGGCCGCCTCGCCAGCAACTTCCGGTGCGGCATATGTCATCCACTCGTGCGTTTCGTCCGGCACAGCGCGCCGCTCCAGCGCGCGCAGAAGTCCCCAGGCGTGCAGCGGCCTGACGTCCGATATCGACGAGGCCGGAACAGTACTGAGGCCCGTGCCGAACAGGTCGAACGCCAAGCTGACATGCGAGGCGCGCATTCGCCTCCAGACCTCGGCATTGTCTATCTCGGGCTCCTCGTGCTTGGCCCATCTAAGGCGCGGCATCAGAACCTCTCCAGGACGCGCCGCGGTCTCGGCGAGCCAGCGGTCCCTCTGATCGACAGGTGGTCCTCCGATGCGCCGTCGCTGCCCCACGGCGGAGAGGAAGTGGCCAGCACCCCCGGAGCTAGGGGCGTGGAAGAGGTCTAGCGTGAAGCACAGTGGCGACTTGGCTTCTTCGTCCTCGTTCAGCCCCGCCGCCTCGAGAGTCTTGCCAAGCGCGCGGGCCACTGTCAGGCCGTCGCCAGCGCGCCAAGCCTGTATAGCCAGCATGTCCGGCCGTTCACCGCTCGCGCCGCCATAGCAGTCGAGATAGTGCCCGAGCTCCCGGGCGATTGCGGCGGCGCTCGCGTGTCCGATCGACGGCGCGGTCACTGTCCCGGCGCCCAGGCATGCCGCGAGCAGCGCTGTCGCCGCCTTCGGCTCGCTCTCGCCATCCACGGTCATCGCAACGGTGTGGAACCCAATGACGTCTGCGAACACGAAGCCCGCCCCTCCATCGCCGGGCAGCGCGAACGGGAAGAACGCCGAGTCGATCGGCCGGACCGACTCCAGGACGTGTCCCGGCGGCTGCTGCTGTTCGAACCTGGAGTGCGCGACTACCTGATCGTAGTGCGCGTGCCAGGCGAAGCGGAGTGGATGAAGAGGTGTGACGAGCAGCCCGACGACCTTCTCCGACTGAGTCCGCACCTCAACCGTTCCGTGCCGTGCGAGGGCCGGATCGCCCGCTTCCAGCGCCTTCTCCCAGGCATTGATGTAATTGTCCGCGGCCTGCCAGCCAGACGCGATCACGATGCCCAATAGGCCCACACCGCCCAGATCCGACGCGAGCTTGCGGCTCGCGTCACGCGCCCGCTCGGTTGCAGCGCTGCGGTCCTCCGGCTCGATCTCGACGAACTGCAGCTCACCGACAGGAGATCCGTCGGCGCGGACGGTCTGCGACCAGTAGCCGATCGCCCCGCTGCGCTTCTTCCAGTCCTGCTCCACCGCCCGGAGCAGCGATGGGCGAAACACGCGCGACCCTCGGGTCCCCGTTTCTCCCTTCCACGTGAGGAAGCCCTTCTTGTCCTCGACCGCGCGCTCCGCCGCTCCTGGCCCACCGACTAAGACGTCGAAGGCAGCGCGTTCACCGACGACGATAGCTCCTTCGACGAGCGTGCGGACCTCCTGCCCGGACGAGCTGGTCAGTTCTTTGACCGTCTCGCCGAACTCCAGAATGAACGGCTCGCTTTGAGTAGGCTCGACGGCCTCCTGGCCGATCGCCGCGATTTCCACGACGGCGTCGAACCTCTCAGTCCCTTCTAGGTCCTCGAAGTCGTCCACGGTGATCGAGACTTGCTGGTTCCGATGATCGCGATGATGGACCGATCGCACCGCCAGCACGTCCTCCCCGGCGATCACGGACACCCGATACTCGACGCTCCCTGCGGCCAACTCTTCGGGATCGGTAGTCCAGCGCACGGTCAGTTGCGCACGGTCCTTCGGGGAGGCATTTCGGTCCAGCACCAGTCGCGGCGCGCTATCCTCACCATCGGGCTTCGTCAGCCCGGACCACTTGAGCACGTTACCCTTCGCGTCGCGCCAGGACGTCAGCCGAAGACGCCGCAGCTCCTCGCTGGCGAAACCAGGCATGATAGCGCCGAGCCAAAGATCCGGGCGATCCTCGATCCGCCTCGCGGCCTCTTCTGGGCTCATTCCAGCGGCGAGACGCAGCGCCTGCTCCAGCGCAGGACCCCGATCCTCCGAGTTCTCCAATTGGAGGCTTCGGACGCGTTCGGCTATCGCGCGGGTATCGCTGACGTAGAGCAGCCGGTCAGCAAGCTCGGCCGACACATCCAGGTCGCTCGTAGACGGATCCTCGTTGCTGGCGATCGGCCAAAGACCGATCCGCGCGAGCGCTCCGCCCATGTTCTCAGCGGCGCTGATGCAGAAGTCGAACCTCGACCACGGCGTGAGCCTCCTGCGGCGGCCAAGGCGCTCGGCGCGCCACATGGCGCCGTCCAGCACGGCAGTGCGCCCAGCAAGCGGCTTTCGCGCGAGCCTCAAGGCCTCGCGGAACAGTTCTGCCTCTCCGATCTCCCTTCCGGCGCTGTAGATGCCATCCAAGCCGGCCCCGGCGCGAAGTGGATCGATTAGAAGCAATACGGCATCCGCCTTGTCCTCGCGCTGCTCCACCGCCTGATCGGCAGTGATGCGGCGGTTCCCGGCGACGTCAATGACCGCGTTCACGGTCCAGCCAGCCACCTCGAACGCATCGCTGTCGGCGAGCGCGTCGACCTGCTCGGAGGTCAGGCATCGCATGAAGGCGACCGCGCCCGGCGTCGGCCGTCCGAGGCGGTTGGCGACGGCCTGGGCGAGATGGGTGACATGACGGGGGCCGATCACGCCGCATTCTCCTGTCCAGCTAGGTCCTGGCTCGCGCGATACCGCCAGCGGATCTTCTTCATGCGCTCTGCGTCGTTCACTCCGACGAGCAGCCCGAGATCCCTCAGTCGCCGCTCAAACATGCGGCGATTGCGCTGAAGAACCTCGCTCGGGACGGCCAGGTTCGGAGGCGCGCGGTCGATGTGGAAACCATATCGCTCACGAAGGATCGTCAGGAACTCCGGATAGGACAGAGGCCGCTCCTTGCGCCCCTTGCCCGTCAGCCTGACATGACGGTGGACCAGATACTCGATTGCCGGGTTTGTAAGGACGAACGACAGCGCATCGCCCCGGCGCCCCTGGCCCTTCCGCCTCGTCTGGTGGAGCATGACCTTCCGCCGCTTTGCCAAGCCGTTAACTTCGTCGATCATCAGAGCGGATGTGAGGAAGTTATTCAGGCGTTCCTTGCCGCTGTTCGACGATTCCGCGAACGCGGCGCTGAGCGCCTCCGCCAGGGCACGCCCGGCGTCGCCGTCCGCGGCCTGTTCCCCGAGCAGCGCGCGCAGCTCGAGCTCGTCGGCTTCGTCGGATGCGTCGCGAAGCTTCTGCGCGGTCTTGCGGAAAAAGCGTCGAGCGTCCGACGCCTCCTCGTGGCTTCCGTTGAGGAGACTTCCTGTCAGATTCAGCCATTCGGTCGCGTCCGGCGAGGTCGGCGGCAGCTTGCGCCGGTCTAGCTCAGACTCGCTGCGAACGTAGTGGTCTAGGAGCCTTGCATGCATCAGCACTGCTGGAAGCCGGTTCAACGCCTGTCGAAGGAGGAAACCCGATTCCTCCGAGGTGGCGCGAAGGTCCGGGTCGGACCCGCTAGAACAGTCGAAGAATAGAGGTAACGGCGTCACGTCGTCCGCTTCGGGGATCTTGCCCAAGGTGGCCCAGCGGTTCATTATCTCCACCGAGGCGGTGAGAACGCTAGTCAGGCCGATCGCGAGCGCGGACTCCAGCATCTGGAGAAGGGCAGCTCGTGGCACGGAACCCCCGGCAGCGTAGCAGTCGAGGAACACGAGAAGATCGTCCCGGAAGTCTTCCGCGGCCTTAGCGGCAATGGGTCGCTGGTTCGGAATAGGACCGGGGTTATTCCGCCCAACCGCCTTGGATGGCGCACCGCCGCATCCCTGAGCCAGCCGCACGGTGACGAGCTGGTCAAGCGGTAGGTCCGTCGCCTCGTCGAACTCATCTGATCCGAGGTCGCTCTTCGTCCCCGATGTGGACGTCCCCGGCGCCAACGCACGCAAAAGGTCGTTATCCTGGATCCGCGCGCCGACGCGGTAGCGTCCGCGTTCCGCGAAGGGCAGGACTGTCTCCCCTTCTTCCTGATCGCTCAGCAGCGCCGTGATCATCTCCGGCACGCCGCGGAGGTTCGCCGCGCTCACAGGAAGGTCGATCCATGACGCATAGTAGTGGTTCGCGAAGCAGCGCTGGACCTGCTCGCCGTGGGATTCTGAACGCCGCCGGTTCTCGAGAATAGACGTAAGAAGGAAATCGCCTAGGATGGCCCTGCCCGAGGCCATGTTGAAGCCATCGATGGCCGGGTTCTCGATCAGCTTGTCGACTGTGCTCGCGATCGTCGGCGCGCCCGCGTCCTCGCCGCCATAGGTGGCAGCGAACTGTCCCTTGCCGCGCCGACTGCCCCAGCGGAACAGGTATAGCATCATGGGCAGTACGGCGCCGACCGAGAAGTCCTGCGGCGTGAAGGGGAACACCGGGGAGTAGTTGCTGGTCCAAATCTGCGCCGTCATCTGGCTTCCGAGAACCGACTCGATCACCTGCCGCGTACCTTTGGCCATCATTCCGCCCCGCCCGTGAGGAATATCGTCTGTCTGCCCGCGCGGTCGGCAACGCCGAGCTCGCGCACCGCGCCGCTTTCGACTGGATTCCAAGCCTTCAGGCTGCGCTCATCCTCCTGGGCGATACGGCTGGTGAATACTCCGAGATTTGCGAACACGTCGTCCGAGAACGCGTCGAGAATCTGCACGCCGTCGGCGAGATCCATCAGCAGCGAGTAGAGTTCGAGGGGCACGGTCAGCTGCTCCGCACCGCCGTTATCCCGCTCGTATCCGAGCACGAGGAAGCGGTGCAGCGTCTCGAGGCCGGCGACCGAATGGAACCGCTCCGCCGCTAGCGTGAAATTCGAAGCCGCCTTCTCTACCCAGAAGGCGGTCTCGGTCGGCGTGCGCGGAAGAACGCGAATCGGCACCCTGTCCGCGTCTCGGTATGACACCTCGGGAAGCGCCTCCAGACGCGAGAGCCCGCTGCATAGCCGTCGCTTGATGCGATCGCGCTCGATCTCCGAAAAAAGCGGAAAATTCCTAAACTCGCTGGCGCGACGGCCGTCCCTTAGCGTGAGCGCGTGATCGTCACCACCGACTGCCTCGACCTGATCCTTCGACCAACTAAGATAGGCCCGGCGCCGAGCGCTCCTGAGCGAAAGCGGACGCCCCACGACATCCCGGAAGCGCGGCGCGCCGTGCGCCGCGTGAGGTGCGCCCTTGCCAACGAGGTATCTATCGACCCGCGCGTGCCCCTCGAGCGCCGGATCTAGGCGAGCCAGCTCACTCAGAAGCTCTCCCTGCCTCGCGCGGGACTGCGGGTTGAAAGCATGATCGGCGGGATCGTGCGGAAGAAGCTCGGGATTCTCGTGAAGATCGTCGCAGCAGTCCAAACCAAACAGGATATAGCTGATTGCGGCCTTGAGCTCCCGAGCGGTGATATGGATCTCGTTGCGCTGATGGACCGTCTGCAGAGCCTCTGTCAGGCGTCGGCGCACCCACACACCCTCCGCCAGCACCGCCGGGTCGGAGCTCGCCCCCATCATGTCGGCGGAACGCCGCATGGAACACCGCGCATTGGCTGAGCAGGTGCGACAAGGCGCCCAGATATCGGGAGCGCGTTCGCCGCCCACCAGCCTAGCGACGAGCTCGTCCACAAAGCGGGTCGAGATCTCCCGTCGCTCGAGATCCAGGCCACCAACGAGCGAGCGGTTATTCAGCTCGACGAGCCGAACGTGCGAGGCGAGGCCCTCGTCCTGCTGGGTCAGGGCCGCCGTGAGCGCCAGCGTAAGCGACCTCTCACCGTGCCGCATCTCAGCCTGTTCAATCCATTCCATGAGCCGGCCATCGTTCACGGCGACGAGATGGACGCTCCCGTTCACTGGCGCCCGATCCATGAACGGCGCGAAAAGCTCGTCCAGCAGTTCGTCGGCCGAGCGCCCCTTCCAGCTGGCAGCGCCGTCCAGGTTGATCATCGCTTTCCGGCCGGCGAGCATCCCAGTCCAGACGCGTTCACTCGACTGTGGCGGAGAGCCTCCGAGTGTCTGGACGAGGCGCTGGAGATAGGCCGTCTTCCCGTCGCCGGCGTTGCCGCACAGGATCACGAGAGAAACGTTCCCGGCTCTGATCTCTTCCGGAAGGATCTCGTCAAGACCGGTCGCGACGTAGGTGTCAAACGCGAACTCGGTATCGAGACCGCGGGTCTCGGCATTCCCGAAGCGCGAACCCGGGTAAGTACTCAGGATGTCTCTGACCCGCGGCACGACGTTGGGCCTGAGTTCGAGCTGGGCGGGCTCGGGCGCGAAGCGCGCCTGCGTCTTCGCCACGTCCACCCGGCGGGGCTTCGCCTCGCGCACGGCCGCTAGCGCGGCGCTCGCGTTGGCGAAGCGTCCCGCTGCCGGTCCGGTTGCTCGGTCAAAGATTGGCACCAGCGTCGGAAACGAGGCCTTCTCATTTTCGGTCCAAGCGAGGCCCGCTCCGCTGGCGGCCAAGGTGGGAGGACGATCCGTTATCGCGTGGAAGAACGACGCAGCAAGACTGTAGATATCGTCTCGCGCCAAGACCTCGGTGCCGTCCCGTCGCTCTGGCGAAGCGTAGATTAGAGTGCCGATTCCGCGCGGGACATGTCCATTGGGCCCCGAGAGGTCGTAGTCGATCAGCATGACGTGGGATTCATCTACAAGGATGTTCGATAGGCTGACGTCCCCATGTACCCAGCCTTGGACGTGCAGCGCCTCTAGCGCCTCGCAGAGCCTCTCAAACCACTCGAGCACCAGCCCTTCGGTGTTGGTGGCTTCGCCAACCTGGGCGATGAAGTCGAGATCGCCCCGCCATGCGTCGAGCGGCGAGCCCTGGCTCCATCGAAGCAGGGCCATCAGGCCGCTGGCCGTCCACTCGCTCGCGCACTCCAGGATGTTCGAAAGCCCAGGATGCAGGGAGAAGGTCCGCATCCGCTGATACGCGGCCAGCGATGTGGGCCCGAACTCCGGATTGAAAGCAGCCTTGCCGACGAAGGTGCCTATCGGGTCCCCCGCGGCATCAACCTGCTCGAGCTTGAAAGTCCGCGCGACGCTCCCCTGACCTAGGACGGCGACGACGCGATACCTGTTGCTATTCCATTCGAAGGTGTGGCCTTCGTCCCAGCGAGAGACCGAGACGGGATCTGAGGACGAGGGCGTCGGCTCCGGCGAAATGTCCATGCCGTCTTCGCCATCGACTTCGATCAACTCGAGAAGCTCGGCAATTCCCGGACGACGGCTGGGATCGGGATCGCAGCCGAGAAGCAACGCGGCGCGGATCTCGTGGTCTGCCGGGTCGGCGAAGAGCTCGGCGAGCACGGCGCAGAGGCTATAGAGGTCCGACTTCGGCGTAGCAGCTGCAAGACCGCCGGACACGACCTCCGGCGCGGCGTAGGAGCCGGTCTCGTCGCCCACCTGATCCGGGCTGACTGTCTGGGCAGGCGTGAGCCTGGCCCACCGCCAGCCGGCGAAGAGCGGGCTGTTGTCGGCCCGCACGCGCAGGCTCTCGCCATCAAGCGCGCGGTGGAGCAGCGCTCCGTCCTCCGTGTCGAGGAACTCGGAAAGTGCCAGCAGCGAGCGCTTGGCGAAGTCGAGACGTTCGGCTGAGGTCCAATCGGGGCTGGACGAAAGAACCGAGACTGGGTTCGCTGCGCTATCGCCGACGCTGAAGAAGTACATTTCCCCCGCGTAGTTGGGCACCGCCTGCCAGGTGTCCACCAGGCTTGGAAGGTGAGCGGACTTCTGGAAGCGCTGGAGGACGTCGAACTCCCGCCGTGCCCGACGCTCGGTGAGTACCGCGGCCTGCCCGACCGGAGCCGCGGACAGGTCATAGGTGTGCAAGAGCACGCGGTCCCCCGTCCAGGGATCCCGTGCCGTGAAGATGCGCTGGAAGCGGTCCTGCTCATCGGTGAGTAGTCGCAGCTCGTCGAAGCGGCCCAACCGCTTAAGTCGGTCCGGTTCGCCGAGGTTGTATCGCTCGGCCAGCAGGTCGGCCAACCGCCGCGCGTCCACCGCGCCGGCGGAAGCCGGATTAGAGACCAGGTCGGCAACGTCCTTGAGGCCATAAGCCACGACGCCCATGGGATGACGCGGAAGACGACCGTCCTTCCGAAGGCTCGCCGCCTCCTTCGTGAGTAGAAAGGCCGCAGCGACGAAGCCCGTCCGCGGATCGCCGGACTTTAGACGCCCTGCGATGCGCTTCGACTTGGCGACGATGAGCTCCGCCGCCGGATCCGCCAGGTCGACCCGGCGCAGCGCCGATGTGTCCCAGTGCTTGACCTCGACGACGACGGCTCCGCCGGGACCGATGACCACCACGTCTATCTCGTCGGCCTGCCCGCGCAGGTTGGGATGCGTCAGGTTGGTCAAGACGTAGGCGGTGCCCTCGCCGTCGCGCCGCCTGAGCTCCTGGTAAATCGCGTTGAACGCCTTCAACTCGCTCGCGTTCGCGAACGGCCCGCACGGCACATGAAATACGCGCAAGCCAATCCCCCCACCTGCGGACCGTCCTCGTCCATCCCCCGGCCAAGCGGCGATCGTCGAGGAACACACCCCAATCCTAAAAACTCGACCGCCGGACGTCGCGGCGAGACAAGACCCAGATCAACCTTAAGCTGAAGAGAAAGCTTCGGCAATTCGCTTTCTGCCTACGTCAGCGAGTGGACCCATCCAGCGCTGGGCTAGAGCGCGCGAGAAGGCTAACAAAGAGGCACTAGTCGGCGATCGACATCACGAATAGATCGAGGTCGCGTGCGGGTCGAGCCGTGAACAGCGCGGTCACTGGAGCGCATAAAATCATCCACGTTGCGTCGGAAATCAACATATATATTTGATATATTCCCACGATACCTCAATAAAACTACACCGCGTGACCAATCTGTCCCTGAGTGATGCGCCGGTTATTTCAGATAATCTCCACATCAGTCTTATCGCTACAAAATGAACGAACGGCCGGCTTCGGGATAGGTCGCACGGTCGTTTTACGGCGGAGAAGGGGGCGCAAAGCCGACGTCGCTGCAAGCGACGTCGAGGGGCCTCTATGGGTCAACAGCGCTATTTTCCTGACCACGGTGATGTCAGAGCTATTGGCCCTTTTGCCTGTCTTTTCACGCCACACTGCGATGGCTCATTCCTGTTGTTGAATCTCCCCCAATTCCCCCTTCTTTAATCATCCCCGTCCGGGAAGCCCTTGCATCGCGCCCGGCCACGGCGGGGATGACATGGCGGCTTCAGCTTACAGTTCGGAAGGCCTGACGCGCGGCGTGCGTATGTTGCGCACCGCACTCGGCCCGGTGATCTCCCGTCTTCTCGATGATCCCACTGTCGTCGAGGTCATGCTCAATCCGGACGGTCGCCTCTGGGTTGACCGGCTGTCCGAAGGCCTCGGCGCTACGGGCGAGCGGCTATCACCCTCTGACGGCGAGCGCATCATCCGCCTCGTCGCGCACCATATCGGGGCTGAGGTCCATGCCGGTGCCCCGCGGCTCTCCGCCGAGCTGCCCAGGACGGGAGAACGCTTCGAGGGACTGCTCCCGCCCGTCGTAGCGGCTCCAACCTTCGCCATCCGCAAGCCCGCCGTCGCCGTGTTCACGCTCGACGACTACGTGGCCTCCGACATTATGTCTGCGGCGCAAGCCGAGGCCCTACGCAAGGGCGTGGCATCCCGCGCCAACATCCTGGTGGCGGGCGGCACCTCCACCGGCAAGACCACCCTTACCAATGCCCTCCTCGCCGAGGTGGCCAAGACCTCCGAGCGTGTCATCCTGATCGAGGACACACGTGAGCTTCAGTGCGCTGCGCCCAATCTCGTAGCTCTGCGCACCAAGGACGGCGTCGCCTCGCTCTCGGATCTGATCCGCTCGTCGCTCCGCATGCGTCCGGACCGCATTCCCATCGGCGAGGTGCGCGGTGCGGAAGCCCTGGACCTGCTGAAGGCGTGGGGCACGGGCCATCCCGGTGGGATCGGCACCATTCACGCCGGCAGCGCTATGGGCGCCCTGCGACGGCTCGAGCAGCTCATCCAGGAAGCCGTCGTCAGCGTCCCCCGCGCACTGCTCGCCGAGACCATCAACCTGATCGCCGTGCTGTCGGGCCGCGGTGCCGCACGCCGGCTCACCGAACTCGCCCACGTCGAAGGGCTTGGCCCTGACGGTGACTACCGGATCTCGCCCGCGATCTCTCCCACCGAAGAAGGAACCTCCCTGTGAAGACAAGCTTTGTCTCTCGCCATCGCCGCCTGCTGCGAACCGCCGTGGTGGTCGTCGCCTTCGCCTGCGCGGTATCCGCTGCCCATGCCTCTGGTTCTTCCATGCCGTGGGAGACACCGTTGCAGTCGATCCTGGAGTCCATCCAGGGGCCGGTGGCCAAGATCGTGGCGGTGATCATCATCATCTCGACCGGCTTGGCGCTCGCCTTCGGCGACACCTCGGGCGGGTTCCGACGGCTGATCCAGATCGTGTTCGGCCTCTCCATCGCCTTCGCCGCCTCCAGCTTCTTCCTTTCCTTCTTCTCCTTCAGCGGCGGGGCGCTGGTCTGATGGCGAGCGATGCGGGCGAGGTGCCGGGGTTCTCCGTTCCGGTCCACCGAGCGCTCAGTGAGCCGATCCTGCTCGGCGGCGCGCCGCGGGCGCTGGCCATCTTCAACGGCACGCTCGCCGGCGCCGTCGGACTGGGGCTCCGGCTCTGGCTCGTGGGCCTTGCCCTCTGGGCGATCGGCCACCTCGCCGCCGTCTGGGCTGGCAAGCGCGATCCGCTCTTCGTCGACGTGGTGCGCCGGCATCTGCGCATCCCCTCCCACCTGTCAGTCTGAGGAGGGGACGCACCATGATGAACCTTGCCGAGTATCGCGGACACGGGAGCCGGCTCGCAGACTATCTGCCTTGGGCGGCCCTGGTCGGCCCTGGCACCATCCTCAACAAGGACGGCAGCTTCCAGCGCACCGCGCGCTTCCGCGGGCCGGACCTCGATTCCGCGGTGCCTGCTGAGCTGGTGGCGGTGGCGGGTCGCCTCAACAGCACCTTCCGCCGCCTCGGCTCCGGCTGGGCACTGTTCGTGGAAGCCCAGCGGCACGAGGCGGGAGCCTATCCCGAGAGCCTGTTTCCCGATCCTGCTTCCGCGTTGGTGGATGCCGAGCGGAAGGCCGGGTTCGCCGAGGCCGGAATCCATTTCGAGTCGAGCTACTTTCTCACCTTCGCTTGGCTCCCCCCGGCGGAGGATGCCGCGCGGGCGGAGAGCTGGCTCTATGAGGGGCGTGGGGACGAGGGTGTCGATCCCCGCGAAGCATTAGATGGCTTCGTCGATCGCACGGACCGCGTCCTGAGGCTGGTCGAAGCCTTCATGCCTGAGTGTCGCTGGCTCGATGACACGGAGACCCTGACCTATCTGCACGGATGTGTCTCGACCCGGCACCAGCGGGTGCGTGTCCCCGAAACGCCCATGTATCTGGACGCGCTCCTCGCCGATCAGCCACTGACCGGCGGGCTCGAGCCCATGCTCGGGGACCAGCACCTGCGCGTGCTCACTATCGTCGGCTTTCCCACGGCAACCACGCCCGGGATCCTCGACGATCTCAACCGGCTGGCCTTTCCCTATCGCTGGTCAACCCGCGCCATCCTCCTCGACAAGACCGACGCCACCAGGCTCCTCACGAAGATCCGCCGGCAGTGGTTCGCCAAGCGCAAGTCCATCGCCGCCATCCTTAAGGAGGTGATGACCAACGAAGCGTCGGTACTGGTGGATTCGGATGCCGCCAACAAGGCGGAGGACGCAGATCTCGCCTTGCAGGAGCTCGGCGCCGACCATGCCGGCATCGCCTATGTCACCGCCACAGTGACGGTCTGGGACGCCGATCCCCGCATCGCGGACGAGAAGCTCCGGCAGGTGGAGAAGGTGATCCAGGGCCGGGACTTCACGGCCATGGTGGAGACCCTCAATGCAGTGGAGGCCTGGCTGGGCAGCCTGCCGGGACACGTCTACGCCAATGTCCGCCAGCCGCCCGTCTCCACCCTCAACCTCGCCCACATGATCCCTCTCTCCGCAGTCTGGGCGGGCGACGAGCAGGACACGCATTTTGCCGCGCCGCCGCTGTTCTACGGCAAGACGGAAGGCGCCACCCCCTTCCGCTTCTCCCTCCATGTGGGGGATGTGGGCCACACGTTGGTGGCGGGGCCGACCGGCGCCGGCAAGTCGGTGCTGCTGTCACTCATGGCGCTGCAGTTCCGGCGCTATGCCGGAGCCCAGGTGTTCGCCTTCGACTTCGGCGGCAGCATCCGGGCGGCGGCCCTCACCATGGGCGGCGACTGGCATGATCTCGGTGGAGGTCTCGCGGAGGACAGCATCGCCCTCCAGCCGCTATCACGCGTGGACGAGCTGCGCGAGCGAACTTCGGCGGCCGACTGGATCGTGGCGATCCTCGCCCGCGAAGGTGTCTCCACTGCCCCGGAGGTGAAGGAGCACATCTGGTCGGCGCTCTCCTCGCTCGCCTCCGCTCCCATCGAAGAGCGGACGCTCACCGGCCTTGCCGTCCTTCTCCAGTCCAATGCCCTCAAGCAGGCGCTGCGCCCCTATTGCATCGGCGGTGCCCATGGCCGGCTGCTTGATGCCGAGACCGAACATCTGGGGCAGGCCTCCGTCCAGGCCTTCGAGACCGAGGGGCTGATCGGCACCAGCGCCGCCCCGGCGGTGCTCTCCTATCTCTTCCACCGCATCGAGGACCGGCTCGACGGGTCTCCCACCCTCCTCATCATCGACGAGGGGTGGCTCGCCCTCGATGACCACGGCTTCGCCGGGCAGTTGCGGGAATGGCTCAAGACCCTGCGCAAGAAGAACGCCAGCGTGGTGTTCGCCACGCAGTCTCTGTCCGATATCGATGGCTCGGCCATCGCCCCCGCCATCATCGAGAGCAGCCAGACCAGGCTACTTCTCCCGAACGAGCGGGCGGTGGAACCCCAGATCACGGCTATCTACCGCCGCTTCGGCCTTAACGACCGACAGATCGAGATCCTCGCCCGGGCGACGCCAAAGCGGGACTATTACTGCCAATCCCGGCGCGGCAACCGCCTCTTTGAGCTCGGGCTCTCGCAGGTGGCGCTCGCTTTATGCGCCACTTCATCCAAGACCGACCAGGCTGCGCTCTCGCAGGTGTTGGCCGAGCACGGGGGCGATGGCTTCCTCGCCGCCTGGCTGCGGTACCGCGGCCTCGGCTGGGCGGCCGACCTCATCCCCACCCTCGACAATCTGGAGACACCCTCATGATCCGCCACTCTTTGCGGGCGGCGCTCGTCTCCGCGCCGCTCCTCTTATGCCCGCTGGCGCCGGCTGCCGCGCAGTACGTCGTCTACGACCCCTCCAACTATGCCCAGAACGTCCTTCAGGCCGCTCGGGCGCTGCAGCAGGTCACCAACCAGATCACCTCCCTGCAGAACGAAGCACAGATGCTGATCAACCAGGCCCGCAACCTCGCGAGTCTGCCATACTCCTCCCTCAGCGCGCTCCAGCAGTCCGCCCAGCGTACCCAGCAACTGCTCGGGCAGGCCCAGAAGATCGCCTATGACGTCAGCGCCATCGATCAGGCCTTCCAGAGTCAATACGGCTCCGTCTCCCTGAGCACTTCGGATGCACAACTCGTCTCCCAGGCGAAGACGCGGTGGGAGACCACGCTCGCCGGCCTTCAGGATGCGATGCGGGTGCAGGCCGGTGTCGTCGGCAATCTCGACACCAACCGGACGCAGTCCTCCACATTGGTGGACCAGAGCCAGGCGGCAACCGGCGCGCTGCAGGCCATGCAGGCCGGCAACCAGCTTCAGGCGCTCCAGGCCCAGCAGCTCTCCGACCTCACCGCCGTGGTCACGGCCAACGGCCGAGCGCAGGCTCTGTCGGAAGCCGAGCGGGCAACTGCGGTGTCGGAAGGGCAGGAGCGCTACCGGCGCTTCTCCACCGGGTCGAGCTATCAGCCCGCCGCCGTCACCATGTTCCACGGCAAGTGAGGCGTGGCCATGGACCGGGACACCGCGCTTCGAACCCTCATCGTCGCCGGCCTCGTGGGCGCAGTGCTGGCTGCGCTCGCTGCCGCCGCAGGTCGACGACCGGAGCCCAACGTCGTCGCAAGAGGGAGGATCGCGCCCGTCTCGTCGGTAGATCTCAAGAGCTGCGCCCAGATCGAGACGGCCGACCCCATCGATCCGCGCTGCGCCGCGCTCTGGGAGCAGAACCGCCGCCGCTTCTTCGGCGAGTCCGTTGAGGGAGTGATCCGATGAACGACGTAGGGGTCATCGACACCTTCCTCAACACCTTCACCAGCTACATCGATTCCGGCTTCGGCCTGATCAAGGGAGACGTGACGGGCCTCTCTTCCATTCTGATCGCCCTCGACATCACGCTCGCCGGCCTGTTCTGGGCCTGGGGTGCCGACGAGGATGTGATGCGCCGGCTGGTCAAGAAGACCCTCGCCATCGGCTTCTTCGCCTGGATCATCGGCAACTTCAATTCCCTGGCCCAGATCGCCTTCGAGAGCTTCGCCGGGCTCGGCCTCAAGGCCGGCGGGTCGACCATCAGCACGGCGGACTTCCTGCGGCCGGGGCGTCTTGCGGAAGTGGGGCTCTCGGCCGGCCAGCCGCTGCTCGATGCGGCAAGCCAGCTCACCGGGCCAGTGGCGATCTTCGTCAATGCCGTGCAGATCGCCGTGCTGCTGATCTCTTGGCTCCTGATCCTGATCGCCTTCTTCATCCTGGCGGTGCAGCTCTTCGTCACCCTTATCGAGTTCAAGCTGACGACGCTGGTGGGCTTCGTGCTCATCCCCTTCGCTTTCTTCGGCAAGACCGCCTTCCTCGCCGAGAAGGTGCTCGGCAATATCGTCGCCTCGGGCGTGAAAGTGATGGTGCTTGCCGTCATCGTCGGCATTGGCTCAACGCTGTTTTCCCAATTCGCCTCCAGTTATGGCGATGCCCAGCCGACCATCAGCCAGGCCCTGTCCGCTGTCCTGGCCGCGCTGGCGCTCTTGGGCCTCGGCATCTTCGGTCCCGGAATCGCGACGGGACTGATCACGGGCGCGCCCCAGCTCGGGGCCGGCGCTGCCGTGGGGGCCGGGCTTGCCGCGGGTGGTGTCGCGCTCGCAGGCCTCGGTGCCGCGGGCCTCGCCGCTCGCGGGGCTGGCGCGGCACTCTCCGCGACCGCTGCCGCCGCACAAGCGGGGGCGGGTCTCGCTGGAAGTGCGGCATCCGCGTACGGCGCCGGCGCTGCTGGCCAGTCGGGTCTTTCCGGTGTCGCAGGTGGCCTTGGCGGCATGGCGAGGGCGGCCGGTGCGGCAGCGACATCTCCCCTGAGGCGCTCCGCTGACGCAGCTGGCGAGACGGCATCCGCCGCCGCCGGCCCGAGTTCCGCGCCGTCGAGCGCTCCTGCTCCGACCGCCACCTCCACCAGTGATGCCCCCGATTGGGCCCGGCACATGCGGCGCTCCCAGCAGATGTCCCATGGGGTCCAGGCCGCCACTCATGCGGTGCGGTCCGGCGACAGCCATGGCGGCGGATCGTCCATCTCCCTCTCTGAAAGCGATCGTCCATGACCCCGTTCAAGCGACCTGCGGTTCATTACGGCCGCGCACCCGAGCCCGAGACGCCCTATCAGCGCGCGGCTCAGGTCTGGGACAATCGCATCGGTTCCGCCCGGGTCCAGGCGAAGAACTGGCGCCTCATGGCCTTCGGCTGCCTTGCCCTCTCGGCCGGCCTCTCTGGCGCCTTGGCCTGGCAGGCCCTGAGCGGCTCGGTGGTGCCGTGGGTCGTGCAGGTGGACAAGCTCGGACAGGCGCAAGCCGTGGCGCCCGCCGCCGCGGACTTCCGCCCGTCCGATCCCCAGATCGCCTTCCACCTCGCCCGCTTCATCGAGGAGGTGCGCGGTATCTCCGCCGATCCTGTCATCGTGCGGCAGAACTGGCTGAGGGCTTACGCCTACACGACCCAGGCCGGCGCCATCGCCCTCAACGATTACGCCCGCGCCGACGATCCCTTCGCCCGGGTCGGCAAGCAGCAGGTGGTGGTGGAGGTCTCGAGCGTGATCCGCGCCTCGCCGGAGTCCTTCCGCATCGCCTGGACTGAGCGCCGTTACCAGGACGGCAGCCTCGCCGACACCGCCCGCTGGAGCGCCATCCTCACCGTCGTGGTGCAGGCGCCGCGGGATGCCGAGCGCCTACGAGCCAATCCCCTCGGGATCTACGTCAACGCCATCAACTGGTCGAAGGAGCTCGCCCAATGACGCCTGCCATCCGTACATCCGCGAGGCCGGCGCGCCGTGGCCTCTCTTTTCCGGCTTTCCGTAAGTCCGGCTTGCCGCTTCTGCTGCTTTGCACGTCTGCGCTCGCCGGCTGCGCCACCTTCGAGAAGCCGCCCGAGATCGCCTATGACGATGCACCGCCTGCCGTCTTCAAGGCCGAGCCGCCGGGGCCGGTGCGTATTGTCGAGCTGCCGAAGCCTCTGCCTCTACCGGGCCAATTGAAGCCGGTGGGCAGGGACGGGAAGGCGGAACCGGAGCCGGCCGATCCGCAGGCCCGCGTCAAGCAGGCCAATGCGGCCGCCCGCGTTCAGCCGGTACGCAATGGCTTCATCAATTCCATGCAGGTCTATCCCTTCGTGGAGGGTGCCCTCTATCAGGTCTATGCCGCGCCTGGGCAGGTCACCGACATCGCACTACAGCCCGGTGAGCAACTGGTGGGCTCGGGGCCGGTGGCCGCCGGCGATACGGTGCGCTGGATCATCGGCGACACTGAGAGCGGAGCAGGGGCTGCCAAGCAGGTCCATATCCTGGTGAAGCCGACGCGGCCCGACCTCACCACCAACCTCGTCATCAACACCAATCTGCGCACCTATCACATGGAGCTGCGCTCCACCGAGAAGACCTACATGGCCTCGGTCTCCTGGCAATATCCCCAGGACCAGCTCATCGCCCTGCGGCGTCAGAATGCCGAGGCCCAGGCGGTACAGCCCGCCGCCACCGGCATCGACCTCACGCGGGTGAACTTCCGCTACGAGGTCTCGGGCGACCGGGCGCCGTGGCGGCCGCTGCGGGCCTTCGACGACGGCCAGCAGGTGTTCATCGAGTTTCCGCGCGGCATCGGCCAGGGCGAGATGCCGCCGCTCTTCGTGGTGGGCCCCGAGGGCGACACCTCCGAGCTCGTGAACTATCGCGTGCGCGGCACCTACATGATCGTCGATCGCCTCTTCGCCGCAGCCGAGCTGCGCTTTGGCGCCGACAAGGACCAGAAGCGTGTGCGCATCTCCCGCACCGACGGGAGACCTGTCCTATGAACGGCATCGACCCCGGGAAGGAGAAAAGGCCGGGGCGAACCGGCGACGACGGCGCTCGGCCGCTGGCGGGGGAGGCGGCTGCGGCCATGCGGCTGAGACCGGAGCCGCCGCGGGTGACCCGCCTTTCCCGCAAGGTGTTGGCCGGGTTGGGGCTCGTCGCGGGCCTTGGGATCGGCGGCGCGCTGATCTACGCCCTCCAGGCCCGCAAGGACCACGGGCCGGGCCAGGAGCTCTACGCCACCGACGTCAAGGCGACGCCCGACGGGCTCGCCGGCTTGCCGAAGGATTACACCAGCATCCCGAAGCTGGGGCCGCCGCTGCCCGGCGACCTCGGCCGGCCCATCCTCAATGCGCAGACTGCGGCGCAACCGCCGATGCCGACTATGGCAGGCATGCCCAATCCTGCCCTCAGTCCCGATGAGCAGCGCCAGCAGCAGGAAAGCGAGGCGGCGCGGACGGGACGGCTGTTCGCCCAGACCAACTCGCGGCCTGCGAGCACCGTCGTGGCGCAACAGGTGGATGCGGCCTCGGTGACCACTGCGGCGTCTGTCCCCGACCTCGCATCCCTCGGCCTTGGTCCGCAAGCGGCGACACCAACGGCCCAGGAGCGGCAGCTCGCCTTCCTTAACCAGGCAGTCGACCGGCGCACCGTGTCGCCAGATCGCGTCGCGGCTCCGGCCTCGCCCAATAGCCTGCAGGCCGGCGCGGTCATTCCCGCAGCGCTGATCACCGGCATCCGCTCCGATCTGCCGGGTCAGATCACCGCCCAGGTCACTGAGAACGTCCATGACAGCCCGACCGGCCGGATCCTCCTGATCCCCCAGGGCACCCGCATCATTGGCCAGTACGACAATGGCGTAGGTTTCGGACAGCGCCGGGTGCTGCTCGTCTGGAACCGCCTCATCTTCCCCAATGGCCGCTCCATCGTGCTGGAGCGCCAGCCCGGAGCTGACGTTGAGGGCTATGCCGGGCTCGAAGATGGCGTCGACTATCACTGGGGCGAGCTATTCAAGGCGGCAGCGCTCTCCACCATCCTGAGCGTCGGGGCGAGTGCTGGCACGTCAGGCAGCGATAGCGACCTCGCTAGCGCTCTACGCGAGGGAGCTTCCGACAGCATCAGCCAGACTGGCCGCCAGATCGTCCAGCGCCAGCTCAACATCGCACCGACGCTCACCGTCCGGCCGGGATATCCGGTGCGGGTCATCGTCACGCGCGACCTCGTTCTCGAACCCTATGGAGGCTGACATGCCGAAGCTGAAGCTCAGCGAGATCCTCGACGAGAAGCCGGTGAAGGTGACCGTCGAACTGCCGGCGAAGCTGCATCGCGATCTTGTCGCCTATGCACGGGTGCTGGGCGGAGAGACAGGAAGCCCAATCGCAGACCCGCTCAAGCTGATCGTGCCCATGCTGGAGCGCTTCATTGTGACGGACCGCGGCTTTATGAGAGTACGTCGCGCAGCCCGGTGAAGCATTGTGTTTTTCATTTCAGTCAGCTTCGATCCGAGTGCTGAGCCATGCTTCGAGCAAGACTGAGCAGCGCCCGAAATGCGGGATTGTCGTTTCGTCGCGAGAAGAGCACCGAGAAGGGTAGAGTTTCGCCCGCGATAGGACGGTAGACGACACCTGGGACCGAGATCACGGTTTCAGACTGGGTGGCGGGCGCCACCCCGCGCCCCGACGCCACAAGTCCCAACAAGCTGGAGCGGCCTATCCGTTGTGCATTGATGAGCGGGCGACGACCGAGAACAGCTAAGCGCCTTCTGAGATATTCCCGCACCTCGCCCCCTGAACCTTCGATCCGCACAAGAAATCTCTCATCAACGAGATCCTGCCATGTGACCTCTTCATTGCGAGTCAATGGATGGCCTTCCGGAAAGGCGATAAAGACCGTCTCGGTCCAAAGATGAAGAGAGTCGCATTCCGCCCACTGGAATCGACCGATGACGAATGCCGCGTCGATGTCAAAGCTCCGAATGGAGGCAGCGTGTTCATTGGCCTCGGCGTCAACAAATTCGATATGTACGCTTGAATGATGTACATCATACGCGCGAAACAGATCTCCCATAAAACCAGAAGCCAGGGTTGAGAAAATGCCTATCCTTAAGATCCCGTTTTCCGAACGTCCAATTGCCGCGACCTCTTCCCAGCCTTTCTGAAGTTGCACAAGTGCCTGACGTGCGCGGTGAAGAAAGCATTGTCCTGCCAACGTAAGAGTCACACCACTGGGGTGCCGGAGAAATAACGAGGCCCCGAGCTGATCCTCCAGGTCTCGCACCGATCGGCTGACCGTCGATTCCTGCAAACCCAGCACCTCCGCAGCGCGCCGAAGGCTTCCTGCCTCTGCAGCGGTGATAAAATGACGTAAATGTCTCATGCTCCCGGAGGTTTTTGGCGGATTATTATTCATTGATCAGACATCCACAAAAAATTACTATATAATATAATTTTACATATTCCTGTTTTCAACGCGATTCGCGTATAATTTTATCACGTTAATTATAGTATTTCAATATTTGATATACGTATTCAGTCCCCTGGATCGCTGTATCTCAACAGGCGCAAGGCATTGAATACGACCACAAGCGTGGAGCCTTCGTGCGCTGCGACGGCAGGTCCGATGCCCAGGCCGAAAATAGTTGCGGGAACCAGCAAGGCCACAACGCCGAGGCTGATGAACACGTTTTGCAGGATGATCGCGCGGGTGTGGCGGCTGAGCCCGACCGCAAAAGGCAGGTGCCTCAGATCATCGGCCATGAGCGCGACATCTGCTGTTTCCAAGGCTACGTCGGAGCCGGCGGCACCCATTGCGATACCGACTGTGGCATTGGCCATGGCCGGTGCGTCGTTCACTCCGTCGCCGACCATCGCGACCTTCGCCTCATCTCGCAGCGCCTGGACGGCCTTGACCTTGCCTTCGGGCATCAGGTCGCCCCAAGCTTCGTCCACGCCCACATCCCGGCCGATGGCTTGCGCCACCTTCTGGTGGTCGCCGGATATCATGATCATCCGCGTCATGCCGAGTTTGCGGAGACGCTTCAGCGCGAACTTTGCTTCAGGCCTCAGGGCATCCATCAGGCCGATAGCGCCCAGGTCCCGGTCTCCAAGCCGCACGATCATCGTGGTGCGGCCTTCTTCCCTTAGCTTCTCAATCGCCTGAGCCATCACGGGGCTCAGAGGTGCCACGCCTTCGCCCCCGAACATCTCCGCTTTGCCGATCCATGCGCGCTGGCCAGCGAACGTCGCGGTCACCCCACGTCCGATCAGGTTTTCGAGATCACTCGCCTCACCGATGTCACGCCCTTCGAGCCGCTTGCGCCCGTCGCGGGCGATGGCAGCGGCGAGAGGATGGTCGCTGAGAGCCTCTACTGCCACGGCCACAATGAGTAGGTCCTCAACGGAAACACCGGGGGCAGGGATCACGTCGGTGATCTGCGGTCTGCCTTCCGTCAATGTTCCGGTCTTGTCGAAAGCGATGGCTTGGAGGGAGCCGAGATTCTCCAACGGCGCGCCTCCCTTCACCAGCACGCCGCCGCGTGCGGCCCGTGCAACACCCGAGAGCACGGCACTCGGGGTGGCAATGGCGAGTGCGCAGGGGCTCGCCGCAACCAGGACAGCCATCGCACGGTAGAAGCTGGCACTGAAGGGTTCGTCCACCACCACCCACGCAAACAGCAGCAGGACGGCAAGTCCCAGGACTATTGGCACGAAGACCCGCTCAAACTTCTCGGTGAAGCGTTGTGTCGGGGATTTTTGGGTCTCCGCCTCACTCACCATTTTCACGACCTTGGCGAGCGCCGTGTCTTCCGACAGGCGAGTGACCTCTACCTCAATCGCTCCCGCGCCGTTGATTGTTCCAGCGAAGACGCGCGAGCTGGCCCCAACAGCATCCGGGCGCTCGCGTGCTTCCGCCACATCCTCTACCGGGCGCTTGTCCACGGGAATGCTCTCACCCGTGACCGGGGCCTGGTTGATGGCGGAGGAGCCCGTCACGACAAAGCCGTCCGCTGGCAACCGCGCGTTGGGTCGCACGATCACCACATCGCCGATCAGGAGATCCTCGACAGGCAGTTCGATGCTTCCCCCATCGCGCCGGACGATTGCGGTTCGCGGCGCAAGTTCCGCCAGCGCAGCGATGGCCTGCTTCGCGCGGCCCATGGCATAATGCTCCAGCGCATGGCCGAGACTGAACAGGAAGAGCAGCAGCGCACCTTCAGCAAATGCCCCGAGCGACGCCGCGCCTGCGGCTGCCACGAGCATGAGGGAATCGATCTCGAACTTGCGCAGGCGCAGGTTGTCCACAGCCTCCCGCACCGTGTAGAAGCCGCCGAAGACGTATGCTGCGATGAAACAGGCGTCGGGAAGCCAGCCCGGAGCAGCGGTAATCAGGTTTGCGATGGCAACACCGATCGCCAGCAGCGCGCCGCAGGCCAGGGAAAAGATCAACTCTGTATTGGGCCCGAGAAAGCCGCCATGAGCATGGTCATGCTCAGCCTCTGCGTCCCCATGCTTAGCGTTGGCATGCTCATGACTGCCTGCACCGTGTTCGTGGTCAGGGCGGGAATCCAGCTTTGCATGCTGGCTCCCCGCGGCAGGGTCTCCCACTACGGTGACTTCCATTTCAGCGAGGGCTTTTCTGATCTCATCCTCTGTTGCCGTCTCGCGGTCGAATTCAATACGCACGACGCCGGAAGCGCTCGCTTCCACTTCCAGCACGCCGGGCAGCCTGCGCAGGCTTTCGGCAACGGTGCGCGCGCGCCGTTCGTGGGTAATCCCGTCCACCTGCCAGCTCGCGTGGCCGAACCGTGCGGTAAGGCGCGCTCCGGCACCTTCGGCCAATTCCCGAATGCGGGACAAAGCTATGACCGCCGCGTCGTAGTGAACGCAAAGCTGGGCCGGTTCTCCGGCAGCGACATGCACATACGCAATGCCCTCGCGTCCCTGCAGCTCGGAAATCAGCCGGGCCACACAGGCGTCGGCAGCATCGCGCACCTTCGGCAGCAGGATCGGAATGTCCAATCGAAGCTTTTCAGTCATGCTCTTGAGACCTCATATTTTTCCGTATATATTTCACATCTCAAATACAAGTAAGTGTCGCATCATATTTATTTTCATAATTTTATATAAATTCTTATTTTTCTGGTGAGATGGATTTTAAAAAATATAAATTAAAATGTTATTAAATAGTGGATCTGCCGTTACATTATGACGAATGCTCGTGAGCGATATCGTTATTCAGATTGATTGTGAAAATAATTGAATGTGGCGGATCGACGATCATTCTGCCGTTCTGAATATATATCGTATGTTGTAAATACAGTTCACTCGCGTCTCGCGCGACCTCGCGAGGGCTGCTCGTATTGGTCCGTCAAGGGGGCGGTTATCGACGAAGCTCACTTCCCAAACCAAGTCCTCCAACACCGCGTCGAGTTCGTAGGAGAGCGTTTCCACGCTCTCCTGCTCGTTAAAGGTTGGCACGACGGCCCGCAGCTCCGGCGCCACATACGCCGGCAAGTGCTTGGAAGTGCACGACAGGGCGCGTTGCCCACGCATCGTACGCTAATCGAAGAGGCGGCCAAGAAAACCACGCTTGTGCCCGCCGTGCTCGCGCGAACTGCCGTGTGAATCGTGACTCGAACCGTGATGCTTCGAACCGTGAGCGCCTGGGGCTGGCGAATAGCCGCCTGGGGTCTGCCCCCACGGCATCGGCGCGCTGGGCTGCCCGGCCGTCGAACTCGGAGGCGCATTGGTGGGCGTGCTCGACGTCACCGTCGCAATGCTTCTTTCTACAATCCTGTCCAATTCTCCACGATCAAGCCAGATTCCGCGGCATCTCGGGCAATAGTCGATCTCGACGTTCTGCCGCTCGGTCATGACAAGATCGGTGCGGCAGACAGGGCAAAGCAGCCCCTGAGCTGAAGGTTCAATCATTGTTACGCTCCGCAGTTTGTCTTCCGGTTTTCGGGGGGGCGCCGGAGCCTGACCCATCTAGTTACTAGAGAGGCAAGACAGATCGTCGCCGAATTGAACCAATTCGCAGCGTCTTCGTGATGGGGTCCTCTGCTGGAGAAGAACTGCATCGTGAGTGTTTCGTGGAGAGGGAGAGGGAGAGGGAGAGGGAGTGGGAGTGGGAGAAATGAAGTCGTTGCGTCCCCGCGAGTCCCCGAGCCGTGGCGCTATCCAGGCGCAGATCGGATCGGCCAAGTTTTGCAAAGAGATCGGAATGTCCAGACGATGCCTCAGTGTCATCATCTGGGATCTCTCTCTCACGCTGCCCCTCCAAAGCGGAGCAGGCCTTTCCGGCGTGACGGGCGCGAAATCTCCAGCTCTTGACGTGTAGACGGTTAGAGCTTCCGAAGCGGATTGCGAGGCGGCGAAGCCACCCATAATCGAAGACACATCAAAAATCCTTCTCGATCAAAGGAATCGATCCCTTGAGCTGGCTGATCGCCATTTGCAGCTTTGATGTAATCGTCCTGAAAAACATTCCGCTCTGTCGGCACTTTTGGAAATTTTCTTCGGTTTTATGTTTCAGCGCCTCGCCAGTCGCCTGTCCGATGGAACTCATCTCGAGCCACGCCTGATCTATATCGATGCCGACCGAACGGGCGGAAGCGTCCGCCGCGCGCAGGACCTTCTGGGCTTCCGCGAAGCTGAGCGTCGGCTTAAATCTGGGGTCCGACTGCTCCTCAGCTGCCTCCGTGCAGGCCCGGATGGCAAAATACATTGCGTAGAGGAACTTCAGGTGCGCCGTGGCCTGCGCCCGTAGGTCCGCAGGAGCCGGCTGAGTGGCGGAACTGGCTGCCGCCCACGCCGGCGCCACGTCGGAAGCGCCTGCGGTGACCGCAAGGAGCGTGGCCAAGACCAAAAATATCCTCATGCTTTGATCTCGCAGCTGTTGGTCATCCAAGGGTGAGAGGGGCGGAGGACGCCCCTCTCGGTTCATGCCTTCGGCATTACTGCTGCGCGCCGGAGGCGGTGCTGATCGTCCTGCCCGTCGAGTTGCCCGTGGTGCTCTGGGCATCGGTTGGCTGAAGCCGCGGCGGCCTCACTCCGCTTTCGGCCCGTCCGCTTGGATAGTTGTTCTTCTGGGCGTCGAAGAATTCGTGCCGCTCATGCTCCTCTGCGCTCAGCGTCGAGGAATAGGGCTCGGCCGAAGCCACGACCGGGAGAAGGGCGAAACCCAGGGCGATGACGTAACGCTTCATGATTGAACCTCGAATGTTGGATATCGTCTTGAACTGTTCATGTCGTTTCAACATTCAGGCTCGGGGTGGAGGCGGATCCACCTCCGGGGCGACGCCTCTCATCATGCGCTCCCCGCGCAACCACATGCCCCTCGAATCCCACCGGACCGGCCAGCTTGACGCCGCCGTCACGGCGAGATGCGGGCAGGCATGGCACTCGCACCGCACCAGCGCGCAGACCGGCTGCCCGGAGGACGAATCCCGTTCCTCGTGATGCGCAGAATCGGTCAGGCTCGCGCCGGCCACAGGCTGCGCATAAAGGCCATCGCCGATGCCGAGCGGCGCCAGGCACACCCCCACCGCGAGCAGGAGACGCAGCAGGGCAAGTCGTAGCAGCCTGCTCATCTGATCGCTCGCGCCAGCCGGTTGAGTGCTCGCGTCTTCATTGAGACGCGCCTCGTAGTGGACTCTGGTCGACCGGAGGCCGGCTGTCTTGCGCAGCCATGCTCGTACTGTCCTTGTTCCCATTCATGTCATTGCGACCAGCCGCGTTAGTGAGCGTGCTGCGACCGTGGGGAGCGGGATGGGACAGACCCAACTGCACGTCACGGAACTCGTGGCGCTGCTTCTCGCGGTAGGTCTTCGGCTGCGGGTCGAGCGCAAAGGCGGCGCTTGCCGGCAGCGTGAGAGCGGCGAGAGTGCTGAGCAGCACGATACGCTGCCGTAGGATGCGTGTTCCAGCCATGGGACCTCTCCTTAGTGGGTGGTGAACTTGGCCTGGCCGGATTTTCCGGCGGCGGTCTTGAGCACCAGCGTGACGGCGGTGCCGGCCGCGATGGGCGCGCCCGCCTCGCCGACGAGGGTCTCGCCCGCAGGCTTCAGCGCGACCGTCTGGCGCGCGCCGCCGAGGACCAGCATGGCCGAGCCGGTGAAGCCGGCGGTGTCCACGCCCTTTCCAGCGCCGTCGAGCACATGAACCGTCAGCGTCTTGCCCGAAACCTCGATTTCGGCGTGCACGCCCGCGATATCCTCCAGCGCGCCGCCGTGGGGTCCCTTCTGGGCGCCGTGGGCGTGGCCGCTTTCGGCGGGGGCCTGGGCGAGCGCGGGGGCCGCGGCCAGAAGGCTGGCCGCGATGATGAGAGGCTTCAACATGACTTGGTCTCCGTTCTTGAAGGTTCAGGAGGCTGGGTTTTCCGCCGCCGCCTGCGAGGTCTCGGCGGCCTTGGTCTCGCGCCGGAACAGCACGTAGAGCGCCGGCAGCACGAGCAATGTGAGGATGGTGGAAGAGACGATGCCGCCGATGACCACGGTGGCAAGCGGCCGCTGCACCTCGGCACCCGCGCCGGTGGCGAGCGCCATGGGCACGAAGCCGAGGGAGGCGACCAGCGCCGTCATCAGCACGGGCCGCAGGCGCGTCAGGGCGCCCTCGCGCACGGCGGCCACCATGTCGCGGCCTTCGTCACGCAGCTTCTGGATAAAGGCGATGATGACGAGCCCGTTCAGCACCGCGACGCCCGAGAGCGCGATGAAGCCGATGCCGGCGCTGATGGACAATGGCAGCCCGCGCAGCAGCAGCGCGGCGATGCCGCCGGTGAGCGCCAAAGGCACCCCGGAGAACACCAGCGCAGCATCCGCCACCGAGCCGAAGCTCATGAACAGCAGCAGGAAGATGAGGGCGAGCGCGATGGGCACCACGATGGCGAGCCGCTGGGTGGCGGAGACCAGTTGCTCGAACTGCCCGCCCCAGCCGATCCAATAGCCCTCCGGCAGCTTCACCTTCTCGGCCACCTGACGCTGCGCCTCGGTGACGAACGAGCCGAGGTCGCGCTCGCGCACATTGGCGCTCACCACGATGCGGCGCTTGCCGTTCTCCCGGCTGATCTGGTTGGGGCCGGGGGAGATGGAGAGACTGGCGATGGCGGCTAATGGCACATAGCGGATCTGGGCATTGGCACCCGAGGCCCACACCGCGGGACGCGGCTTGTCCGGGTCGGCCACCGCCGGGGGGAGGGGCACGGGCAGAGCGCGCAGGGCCTCGATGTCGGTGCGCAACTCCTCCGGCAGGCGCACCATGATGTCGAAGCGGCGGTCGCCCTCGAACAGCACGCCCGCGGAGCGGCCGCCCACGGCGATCTCGATCAGCTCCTGCACCTCCGCCACGCTCACGCCGTAGCGGGCCATGGCGGGACGGTTGAGGGATACTGTAAGCATGGGCAGGCCGGAAACCTGCTCGCTTTTCACATCGGCCGCTCCGGGAATGGCGCGGATGACCGCCTCCACCTGACCCGCCACCTGTAACAGGGTGTCGAGGTCATCGCCGAAGATCTTCACGCCCACATCCGAGCGGATTCCAGAGATCAGCTCGTTGAAGCGCAGCTGGATGGGTTGGGACAGCTCGTAATTGCTGCCGGCGACCTCCTCGGAGGCTTCCTCGATATCCGCCATCACCTGGGCCTTGGGCTTGCGCGGATCGGGCCACTCGGCGCGGGGCTTCAGGATGATGTAGCCGTCGGAGATGGAGGGGGGCATGGGGTCGGTGGCGACCTCCGCCGTGCCGGTGCGGGCGAACACCTCCTTCACCTCGGGCACCTGGAGCAGGCGCTTTTCCAACGCCTCCTGCATTTCCACCGATTGGGTGAGGCTGGTGCCGGGCACGCGCAGGGCCTGGATGGCGGCATCGCCCTCGTCGAGGCTGGGGATGAACTCGCCGCCCATGCGCGAGGCCGCCACGCCGGTGGCAAGGATGAGCCCCATCGCCATGAGCGCCACCACCGCGCGATAGTTGATGGCGGCGTCCAGCAGCGGCGTGTAAATGCGCCGCGCCGTGCGCATGATGATGTTCTCGTGCTCGGAGACCTTGCCGGTGACGAGCAGCGCCACCGCCGCCGGAACGAACGTCATGGAGAACACCGCCGCCGCCGCCAGCGCCATCAGCACCGTGACCGCCATGGGCGTGAACATCTTGCCCTCCACCCCGGTCAGCGTGAGCACGGGCAGATACACCACGGCGATGATGAGGGTGCCGAACAGGCTCGGGCGGATGACTTCCCGGGAGCCGGCGAGGATGGTCTGAAAACGTTCCGCGCGTGTCAGCAACCGGCCGCGCTTGTGCTGCTCTTCCGCCAGCAGGCGCAGGCAGTTTTCCACGATGATGACGGCCCCATCGATGATGATGCCGAAATCTATGGCGCCGAGGCTCATGAGATTGGCGGAAACCTTGTTCTCCACCATGCCCGTGATGGTGAGCATCATGGACAGCGGGATCACGCAGGCGGTGACGAGCGCGGCCCGGAAATTGCCGAGCAGCACGAACAGCACCACCACCACGAACAGCGCGCCTTCCAGCAGGTTCTTTTCCACCGTGGCGATGGTGGCTTCCACCAGATGGGCGCGGTCATAAACGGCGCGGGCAATCACCCCCTCCGGCAGGGAGCGGGAGATGTCCTCCAGGCGCGCGGCCACCCGCTGGGCCACGGTGCGGCTGTTCTCGCCAATGAGCAGCATGGTGGTGCCGAGCACCACCTCCCCGCCATTGAGCGTCGCCGCGCCTGTGCGCAGCTCGCGGCCCTCGCGCACCTCGCCAATGTCGCCGATGCGGATCGGCGTGCCATCGCGGCTGCCGATGACGATGTCGCGGATCTCCTCCAGGTTCGCCACCTGGCCCGGCGTGCGCACCAGATATTGCTCGCCATTGCGCTCGATATAGCCGGCGCCGACATTGGCGTTGTTGGCGGCGAGCGCGGTCATCACGTCGCGGAACGAGATGTTGTGGGCCATCAGCCGCGCCGGGTCCGGCAGCACATGGAACTGCCGGGCGAAGCCGCCAATGGTGTTCACCTCCACCACGCCGGGCACGGTGCGCAGCTGCGGCTTGATGATCCAGTCTTGGATGGTCCGAAGCTCGGTGGGGGAATAAGGCGTGCCATCCGGCTTCTTCGCTCCGGGCTTGGCCTCCACCGTGTACATGTAGATTTCGCCGAGGCCGGTGGAGATCGGCCCGGGGGCCGTCTCCACCCCTTGGGGAAGCTGGTCCTTGGCCTGTTGGATGCGCTCATTCACCAGCTGGCGGGCGAAATAGATATCGGTGCCATCGGCAAACACCACGGTGACCTGGGACAGGCCATAGCGGGAGAGGGAGCGCGTATATTGCAGCCCCGGCAGGCCGCCCATGGCGGTTTCGATGGGGAAAGTGATGCGCTGCTCCACCTCCAGCGGCGAGAAACCGGGCGCGGACGTGTTGATCTGCACCTGGACATTGGTGATGTCCGGCACCGCATCGATGGGCAGGCGCGTGAAGTTCCACGCCCCGAACGCACCGACCATGAGGCACACCAGAACCACCAGCCAGCGCTGGCGGATGGAGAAGGCGAGAATGGCGTCGATCATCGCGCGCCCCCCTCGGTCTCGCTCGGCGCGCCCACCTCGCGGATGCGGGCGAAGCTCTCCACGGGGGTGACGAACATCACGCCGTCGCCGCGCCGCCCGGTCCAGCCGGCGCGGGCGATGAGGCCGGATATGGCCTCCGTCTCGCTGGAGCGGCAGACGATCTCCAGCCGCAGATGGCGCTGGTAGACGAGGTCGTATTCGCTCGCCACATAGGTGCCGCCGACGCCGCGCCCGCGGCCCTGGCCGCGGACCTCCACCAGCGTGAAGCCGGGGAATTGCGGCAGCTCCTGCAGCGCCTGCACCACCCGTCCCTCAAGGTGGGGATGGATGAGCGCGGTCAAAAGCTTCAGATCCTCCTGGGGCGCAGGATCAATCCGGGGCGTGAGATCAATGCTCATGGCTGGCGCTCCCCTTGGCGAGCTCGGCCTTCACCACGAAGGAGTTCTTCGCGGCATAGACATCCCCCGGCATCAGGCCGAACAACACTTCGGCCCATTCGGCGTCGCGGTCGCCGATCTCCACGTCGCGCGGCTCGAAGGCGTCGCCGTTGCGCACGAACACCACCGTGCGCCCGTCGACGGCCTGCAGCGCGCCGGGGCGCACGGCGAGGTCCACAGGCTTCTCCGCAAGGGTGATGGTGCCCACCGCGAACAGGCCGGGGCGCAGGCGCAGGCCGTCATTGGGGATCACCACGCGGGCGAGCGCCGTCTGCGTGTCCGACGCGCCGATGGGCGAGACATAGGCCACTTCGCCGGCAATGGGGGCGCCGCCGTCGTCCGGGTCCACCTCCACCTTGTCGCCGACCCGCACCCGGGCGAAGTCGCGCCGGTAGACGGAGAGATCCACCCACAGGGTGGAGAGGTCCGCCACCACGAAGGCGGGCTTCTGCTCCGAGGCGTATTCGCCCAACGCCACCTGCCGGTCCACCACCGTGCCGGCGATGGGGGACTTCAGGTCATAGGTGGTCAGGCTTTGGTTGCTCTCGATGACGGCGAGCACGTCGCCCTTCTGCACCGTGTCGCCGATCCGCTTCCGGATCTCGCGGACGACGCCGGGAAAGCGCGGCGTCACCTGCACCACGGTCTCCTGGTTGGTCTGCACGAGACCGTTGAGCCGCAGCTTCTGCCGCAGCTTTTCCGGTCCCGCCGTCTCAAGGCCGATGCCGGCCGCTGCAAGCTTGGCGTTGTTCAGCTCCACGGCGCCCTCGCCGTGGGATTCGCCGCCCTCGCCTTGGCCCGGTTCGGCCCCATGTCCGGCTTCGGCGGCCACCGTGCCGGGCACCGGTGCCGTAGGCCCCTGAAAAGCATAGATGGCGCCCGCTCCGGCCATAAGGCCGACCACGAGCATCGCCAGGTCGCGTCGCGCCGTGCGGCTCATTTCGTCTTTCCCTTGCTGAGGTTCACCGGCCGGCCGATCAGGCCCTCGATGGTCGCGAGCGCGGTGTGGAAATTGACCAGGGCGTCGAGCTCGCGCAGCGACGCATCGGTGAGCGCGGACTGGGCGTCCAGCAGCTCGAGCAGCGTGTAGCGGCCCTCGCCGTAGCCACGCTCCACGCCCTCGAAGGCGCTGCGCGCGCCGGGAATGGTGCTGGTGCGCAGCAGGCTGACCTCGTCATAGGCCGCCTTCAGGGTGTCGTGGGCGCGCCCCAACTGGGCGATCAGCGCACCGCGGGCGATGGCCTCCTCCGCCTCCGCCCGGCGCAGGGATTCCTGTGCCTCGTAAATGCCGCCTTCATTGCGGTCGAAGATCGGGATCGGCACTGAGAGCGTCACCCGCATGCCGCTGTCGGCGGTCTCGTTGTAGTGGCGATAGCCGACCCCCAGGGTCACGTCGGGCACCGCTTTCGCCTGCGCGGCGCGCAGCTCGGCCCGCCGCTGCCCTTGGACGGCCGTGAAACGCGTGAGTTGGGGGTTGCCCTGAGCCTGCTTGATGAGGCTCGGCAGCGCTGGCGGCGCGCTGACTTTGAAAAGATTGCCCGTGGCGCGGCCGAACCGGGCCTCGTTCATGCCCATGAGCACGGCCAGGTCACGTCGCGCGGTCCCGAGAGACGCCTTGGCCCGGTCCAGCTCGACTTTCGCGAAATCTGCGGCGACACGGGCGCGCGAAATCTCCGCAGGAGAGGACGCGCCCGCATCCACCCGCGTCTGCAGCAGCGGCGCAAGGCGCGCAATCGCCGCCGCCTGCTGATCGAGGATGGAGACGCGCTGCTGCGCGCCCAGCACGGCGGAGAAAGCTGCGGTGGTTTCCGCCAGCACCTGCAGGCGGGTCGCCTCACGCTCCCAGCGCGCGACTGTGACACCCGCGCCGGCGGCGGCCATGCGCGCCTCGCGCTTGCTGCCCAGCTCCACCAGCTGGCTGATCTGCAGCGTCTGCTCGGCGAGGTCCAGCCCCTGGTAGGAGCCAGAGCCCATGGCGTTGTCCACCTCCAGCGACAAGGCCGGATTGGGCAGTGCGGCGGCCTGGGTGGAGCGGCCGGAGGCCATGCCGATGTCCCGTTCCGCCGCCGTGAGGCGGGGATTGGCGGCGAGCGCGCTCGCCATCGCACTGGTCAAGGCGAGAGGGCGCTCGGCTGAAGAACGCGCGGCTGCAGGGCGTGTGGATTGGGGACGCGCGGATTCGGCAAGCGTCGGCGACGCCGGAAGCAGCACAAGGGCTGCCATAAGCGCACGCGCAAGGGCACGAGGCGGCATGATCTGATCCGATGGCTGTGAGCTGAACGCAGGCGCAGGGCGCCCGCGCGCGGACAGGGGTCAGATCAGGCGCAGGGGGGACGGATTTCGGTGGGAACGGTACGGCTCGACGCGGTCGCCGGTTCAATCGCGACGCGAACGGGCGTCAGGCCGCCGAGCGGCGCGGTGGCCACCACGGGCAGCACGAACGCCACGCAGCCGTGACAGCTGTGATCGACCGTGGATGTGTCGGCCTGGGGGGAAGACTTGCCGTTGCTCTGAGACTGCGGCTCAGCATGCTCCGCGGCGAGGACGTCCGGCAAAACGCCACCGGGATCGGAAAAGCCCAGCGACAAACCGGCAATGGCCGCCTTCGCCTCTTCAGCATGGCGGGTGGTGAGCGTGTTGAGCATCGGGCCCGCGACGAGACCCATGACGAGCGCCAGCACCACGCCCTGGCGGAAGGCCAGCGCACGGCACGCGATCATCATGCGGGTGAGGACACGAAGCATGTTTCTGAAGTGCTCCGGGACAATCCGCCTGTCAAGGGTATCCCAGACACAGCACATCATCTTTTCGCTGCTGTGGCGTCAGATAACCGAGATGCAAGCGTCTCACGTTTCTGTGACCGGAGACCATCGATCTTCAATCCTGATTGCGATGGATTGGAGGATCGTTCCAGCCTCGTTGTTCGGCATTCGCAGATAAATTCGCAAGGGCTGAGGGGGTGTTTGAGAAGGGCATCGGTTCATTGCCATCTGCGCAGCAGTGTGGCTGAAGCCGCGACGGTGATGAGGGTTTCAGCAACAGCGGTGATCTGCTCGTAGTCGCGGACGAGGCGGCGGTTCTTGAAGATCCAGGCGAAGGTGCGTTCCACCACCCATCGGCGCGGCAGGACCTCGAAGCCTTTGGCGCTGGTGCCACGGCGGATGATTTCGAGGGTGATGTGGGCCTTATCCGCCGCCCATGCCGCAAGCCGCCCGGCATAGCCGCCATCGGCGAGGACGCGGGCGACGAACGGGTAGCGCTGGCGCGAGGCCGTCAGCGGCAGCTTGCCGCCATCGCGGTCCTGGATATCGGCTGCGTGGAGACACACGCAGAGCAAGCGCCCGTCTGTGTCGGTCAGGATGCGCCGTTCGCGGCCGGTGATTTTCTTGCCGGCGTCGTAGCTCTTGGCGTCCCCTTTTGATCAGCGGTGCGCACCGACTGACTGTCGAGGATCGCCGCCGAGGGCGAGGCAGCCCTGCCGCTGCGCTCGCGGTCGGCCATGACCAGGGTGTGGTGAACTCGCTCCCAGACGCCCTCGCGTTGCCAGCGGCGCAGATAATAATAGACCGTCCGCCACGGCGGCAGGTCACGAGACAGAAGCTGCCATGCCGGCCCGCACGAAATAGAGGATGGTGTTTACTAGTTCGCGCGACGTCGCCTTCCTGGGGCGCCCGCCCGCCCGCCCGCCTGCGCTGCAGGGATCAGCGGCGCGATCAGATCCCGTTGTCCGTCCGTCCGGTCGGTCTCGTAGCGGCGCCGTCCGGGCGGGGTCTTGCGGGGCATGGAGCGTCGGCTCGTCTCGTGGATCCGACGCCCTATGATCACGCCCCTTGGGAATCCTTGTCAAACACGCTCTCAGAACGGGGGAAGGGCGGCGCTGATGGTCGCTGCATGTTGCGCTCCGGGGGGCAACGGACGGCTATCGCCCGCGCTCCGGTAACGATTGACTATGATGAGGACCATTGAGCTTATGGCCCGACATGTTCCCCGGCGTTTTGACTGGTGCTCCGAGAGATCGAGGCTCCCTGTAGAAACTGGACCAGCGCCGCTTTCCGGGACCCACGATCGAGCGCATAGGCGGTCTGCTTGAACTCAATCCCGTCGAGCAGCCCCTGGATGTAGCCCGAAATGGTATCTGCGGCCATGATCAGAGCTGTGTCGAGCGTATGGATGTAGTTGCTGGTGACCGATCCCTTCGCATGGCCAACCAGGGCGGCGATGGTGACCTCGGTGAAACCCAGATCGTTCGCAACGCTGGCGAAGCTGTGGCGGAGGACGTGAGGGCTAATATCGGCCAGGGGTGAGTTTGCGAAGATCTTCCCCCAGTGATTGGGGAAGCTGCCGAACGCGTTCTCGCCGCCCCGGCCGGGGAAGACGTAATCTCCGATCGCCTCATTCCGGCGCCTCTCCAGATACTCCACCACGGGCAGCCCGATGGGCCGGATGGAGCTTCCCTCCTTGCTATCCTTCAGGCGCAGGCAACTGCAATCCGTATCGGCTTCATCCCATCGCAGCGTCACCATCTCCATGCGCCGGCAGCCGGTCAGGGCGATCTGGCGGATGATCTCCACCGACATCCTGTAGTTCTCGTTTTTGGAAGCCGTCTTGAGCAGGTCGCCGAGGACGCGATATTCGGCTTCGCTCAGTCGTCTGGCGCGGACATTGTCTTTCGGCCGCCGCACACCGTGCGCCGGGTTCGTTTCGATGATCCCCGCTTCGACAGCGTAGGTGAGAATGCCGCCCAACAGGCCGATTGTCCGCGTGGCTGTGCCGGCGCCGCCTCTCACGATGGACTTGCCGCGCAGGTTCTTCGTCATGACGGTGACACGCGTCTTCCCTGCCATGATGTCCTTCATGGCCCTCGTGATGTCGGCTTTCGTCAGGTCCCTGACGCGACGCGAGCCGAGGAGGGGAACGATATGACGGTGGATGCGGCCGAGATCGGAGGCGATCGTGCCCGGCTTCTTGGGGCGCCCGCCTTTTCCGAGGATGAGACCGGCTTGCAGGTCGGCGAGGTAGAGGTCACAGAGTTCCTTGACCGTGAGCGCCTTGCGATCAAGCAGCCGTTCTTCAGCCGGGTCGTCGCCTTGCGCGATCCGGCCCAATTGCGCTTTGGCTTCCTGGCGCGCGCGTTCAGGTGTCCATACCCCGTGCAGCCCTATCGTGAACCGACGCGATCGGCCCGCCGACCGATACTGAAGGACGTAGCTTCGCTTGCCGGACGTGAAAACCCGGAGGCCAAAACCAGGGAGCTCGTCGTCCCAGATCACGTAATCCTTGGCGCCGGCCTCTGCTGCATCGACGGCCCTTTTTGTGAGCTTAGCCATGGAAAATCTCCGCCCTTGTCGCTTCGTCTCGCGTAAGCGCCACGTAAGCGGCAGGAAGAAAGTGGTAGCGGAGAGAAGGATAGTCTCGGCTATGGCCAGCTACAAATTCTTTTTTAATAACAGTATGATATCGCATTTCTTCGTGCTCCATCGTGATTTCGACGGAGCTACAAGTAATCCCTCCGAAGGCGGAGGCCACACGTTCGAATCGTGTCGGGTGCGCCATTGCAACTAAGGGTTGTTTTGGCATTTGAGTGGCAGACGCCCGTTTTTGTCCTCCCGCTGAAAGCTGATTGGCCGCCTTGGCAGGGTCGTAAAGCGGCTCCAACCTGCATACGGATCTCGCCTTCTCCAAAATTCGACAGGGTATGAGACGCGCGGCTTGGCGCCCCTGGCTCCCACGGACTCTTGCGTACCACGAGGTCGGTAGATCCCCTATGCCTCGCCGCGGTGATCAGGTCTTCCTTACAAGCACCGGGAGCTTCCGTCTTTCATCCCGGTATTATGTAGCAAACTCACCTAAAAATAATGACGCCAACGCAATGCGTTGAGGTATGCTAAGGGCATGGCCGCTGATCCCCAAGTCCTGACAACGCTCCGGCGCAAACGCTCAGAGGTAGAGGGCTTTATCGCCAAGCTCGAAAAGCAGATTGATACCGCCAAGCGCGATCTATCCGCGATCAACGCCACGATCCGCATCTTCGAGGTGAACGGGGAGCCAAGGGAGTTCCCAGCCTATGTCGAGATACACAGGCTCTTCAAGCGTGGGGAGATGACGGCCATCTGTAAGGCCGCTTTGGCGCAGGAAGGCGCGCTAGACACGCGGGAACTGGCCTTGCGCGTGATCCGAGCGAAGGGCCTGGACGAAGGCGACAAGGCGCTACGGCAGACGATAGCGCTGCGGATTGTGCAGGCGCTAAGGCTGCAAGCAAAAAGAATGGCAATAAGCGCAATAAGAAAACGCAACGGCGTTCAGCTATGGGGACAGCTTATAGCCACGCAGTAGGCTTTTGAATTGCTCCGCCAGAGAGTGATGTCGGGAACTGAGAATTTCTTAACATAGTGCTGTGAATATGAACTACCGAGGATGCTTCTCTTTGCAATTTAGTGGCCACGCCTGATTTGCTTGGGCACGCAATAATAACTCGTTTTCCTTTTTGGCGAGCCATTCGTACTGGCGTTATCAGGTCTGTGTCATTTGAAACAACAACAGCAATATCGAATTGAAGAGAACAGGCATCATTCACGAGATGTGCAGCTAAATTTACATCGGAGCCTTTTTCTTCCATTGTATGGACTTTAACGATCGTCGCATTAGGCAATGGAGATTCCGCTACCGTAGAGCGCGGCGCTCCCCGTGGCGGGAAAATCCCAACGGGAAGTATCGATGGCTTGTGACTGGATACAGGGTGGTTACCTATTGGCAGCGTTACGCTCGGCGTAGAGCACGCTATAGGGTCTCCGCCAATCGGGACATTTATTGATGGTCTCCATATCGTTTTTGCCAAAAAACTACCAAAATGAACTTCAACGACCGACAGTGTTGAAAGAGCTTTAAGATAAATAGCCTGACTTTTTGGAGCATCCGGGTCCTGTGCCCCGGATACTCTCGCAGTGAAGTATTTAATTTTTGCGATGTTGGTTCCGGTAGGAACTAGTTTTTGGGCAAATTGGTGAAGGTCTAGCCATTTATTTGGCCTACCCTTCATTTGGCCATAAAACAGATTGAAGCCATCGATATAGACGACCGCATCCATCCCCACCCCCCAAAAAAGCAAAGGGCCACCCCCACGAAGAGGGCGGCCCTTGAGCCGACAGCATGCTATCGGCGGGTATAGGCGCTTGATAGGTGATTCTTAGCTCAAAGTCAAGCGCGGCACTTGACAGGGTTAAGAATGTGTGGTGGCCACCCTCTCCGACTCGCCATAGCCTATCAATGGCGGTTTGATTCTTGAATCCCAGCCAAGGTTGTCCACACCTTTTGTTTTACCGTTGCCAATATCCCTTCCATACGCGGCTCACAGGGTGCGCCAGCGCAGCGCCGACCGTCATCAGGTACTGCTCGCCATTGCTCACCCGGCGATGATCCTCGCGCCACGCCATTTCGGCGGAGTACGCGGCGAGGTACGGGCCGCTGATGTGGTGGTGAATGCCCATCTCAGCGCGGCGGATGCGGGAGAAGAAGCTTTCCGCGCCGTTGGTGCAGGCCTCGCCGTCTGAATAGCTCTCCTGATGGTTGATGCGCTTGGTCAGGTACAGCGCATGAAGCTTGTCCCAATGGGCGGCTTCGTCGGCATGGATCACAGAGCCGGGGGCCACGCGCTGGGCAATGGTCTCGACGGACTGGCCTTCCGCCTTGAACACGAAGGGGAGCGTCCGGCCGCCGCGCTCGCGCATGATGACCACGACACGGCGCTTGCCGGTCTGGTGCTTGGCAAGGCGACGGTCAACGCGGTTCTCGACATTGTTGGCGGGGCGGATGTGGCCACCGAAATAGGCGCCATCAACCTCGACCGTGCCGGAGACGGTCATTTCCGCCATTTCGGCCGCCATGGCCTCTCGGAGCTTATGGGCCAGGACGAAGGCGGTCTTGTACTGCACGTCCAGATCACGGGAGAGCTGGAGGGCGCTGTGGCCCTTGGCGCCATTGACGAAGATAGCGATGGCGAGGAGGTAGTCGCGGATCGGCAGCTTGCGGCTGGCGAAGATGGTCCCGGACGTGACCGAGAATTGATGCGCGCACGCCTTGCACTTATAGAGTTTGCGGGTCTTGTAGGTGAGGGTTTCGGCGCAGGCGCAGCGCGGGCAAACCGGCTTGCCGTCCGTGTCAGACCAACGGACCAGGCGGAAGGCGTCATGGGCTTCCTCGTCCGACATGCGGGCAACCTTCGCCAGAGAGAGCGAGCGGGCCGCGGAGGAAAGGAGGAAGTGCTGCGCCATGTCCGTGCCAACGATTTTCGTTGACCTCAGCGATAATGGCGTAGATCGTTGGCGTCAACAAAAATCGTTGGCCTTCGCGAAAAAGTTCGCTATACGGTAGGCATGACACCGGAACAGTGCCGTGCAGCAAGGGCTTGGATTGACTGGTCGCAAGACGATCTTGCGCGCGCGGCCAGCGTTTCCCTATCGACCGTCCGCGACTTTGAGAAAGGTCGGCGGGTCCCGATAGCGAATAATCTAACGGCAATGAGAGCTGCGCTTGAGGCGCGGGGTGCTCGGTTCGTTGGTGATGGCGTCGAGACATTGGGCGTCGAGTTCCGGAACGGCGCAGCAGCTTGATTCTGCTGGACGAATCCCGCTTTAGGTGCTAGAAAAAGTGAAGGGCCGCCCCGGTGAGACGAGACAGCCCTAACACTCGGTCCCTCTACGGGACCTTCCGACCTCTCCTGCTCACACAGGGAGGGAAAGTGGAGGCGGGGGGAGTCGAACCCCAAGGGGAGACCCTGCAACTGGTTCCTTGGCCCGGCCAACCGCTCCCATAGTGCCTGAAGGCGCCGATTAAAGGCCGCTACCTTTCCTTCTCAGGGGCCAGGGTAGCGGCCTTTCCTATATGTCCTCGCACCTAGCGTCGGTCGGCGGAAACGCTAGGGCTGGAAACCCTCCTCAGCATGATTCGGCTCCTTCAGCTGAGGCATTCTTGTCCACGTCTCCGCCGATGTCAACGGCATGTCCGAGTTATGTCTTGTAGAGACGTGGAGGCAGGCGACGGGCAGGTTGCGCACGTCTTGCGGCTATATCTGATTTCGGATATGACTCGCGCCTAGTGGAGGGCGCGATGAGCGACGTGGAAGATGATGCCAAGCGGCGGCTTCAGGGGCGGAGCCCGCCTTTCCCGTTCATAAGCCTGGAAAAGGCGCTTGAGCGGGCCGCCAAGCTTTATGAGTACAGCAAGGGGCACCCTGTCCGAACTGCATCAGCAGTTGTGGCGTGGGGCTACCAGCCCAAAAGCAGCGGCGGGATTCAGACCATCGCGGCTCTAAAGAGCTTCGGCCTGCTCACCGATAGCGGGAGCAACGAAGAACGTAAGGTCCAAGTTTCAGATCTCGGCCGCCGCCTTCTGCGCGGGCCACCTCCGGACGTTAAGCGCCAGCTTTTGCAACAGGCGGCCCTAGGGTCGAAGGTAATTTCTGAGTACTGGGCGGAATGGGGAGCCCGCCGCCCTCCTGATAACGACTGCAAGTGGGAACTGTGCGACAAGCGGGGCTTTACCGAGGAAGCCGCCGCGAAGTTTCTGACGGTCTACGATTTGACGGTCAGCTATGCGGGGTTGGGCGATTCTGATATGGTTCCTGACGACGCGGCGGACATAGGGCCGCCTGATGACGTAGAGGAGCCAGCCATGGAAGACATCCCGCCGCGGGCACCCGCGCCTACCGTCCGATTTGCTGGTGGCGGCGCGGCGGCCTCAAGCCCGGAGGTCTCTGTGCCGGAGGGGTCGCGAAAGGCGGTTTTTCCCCTAACCGAAGGGGACGTAACGCTGATTTTCCCAGCCGACCTTTCCCCCTCTGCCTTGGAGGAGTTGGGCGACTACCTTGAGATCTTTCTCCGAAAGGCGAAACGAGATAGCGGGCGCCCATCGTGAACTCACTAAGCCCGGCCAAGCGCCGGGCTTTTCACATACGCCAACGCATTGCGTTGGCGTCATTATTTTTAGGTGAGTTTGCTACATAATACCGGGAGGATCATCCATTCGCCCGCCGGGAGATCATTCCGATTGCGGCGTGCGCGGAAGAAGACATCATCGCCTACAGCCAGACGTCGGCGCCGGACTTTCACGCGATGATCACCGGCATGTGCGCTTCGGCCGGGTTCGTGCCGCGCATCGCGACGGAGGTGGCGCAGGTCTACACCGCGCTGGGGCTGGTCAGCTCGGGCGCCGGAATCGCATTCGTCCCGGCGTCCGTGCGGCGGGTCCAGGTGGAGCAGGTGGTCTACCGGCCGCTGGCGGAGGCCGCGCCGGACGTCCAGGTGCTCCTCGCCTGGATCGAGCAGCAGCCATCGCCGCTCATGGCCGCCTTCATCGAGACGGCGCAGGCGGTCATCCAGCGCATGGGCAGGGAATAGACCGTCCGCGCGCGCACGGACCCGGCGGCGGGGGCCGGGGGACGCGGCACCGGCAGTTCCGCCGGCCGCCAGCGCCACGTCGTGCGGCTTACCCTGCCCGCCGGAAGGCGGCTGCGGGATGGCGTGCCGGCAGGCGGCCGCCAGCGCCGGGAAACAGCTTCTCCCGCAGCGTGCCTTCGGCGTAGGCGGTCTTGAAGACGCCCCGGTCCTGCAGCTGGGGGATCAGCAGATCGACGATGGCGTCGAGGGATTCCGGCATGACGGTCCGCACCAGATTGAACCCGTCCACCCCGGTTCCCTCCACCCAGGCCAGCATCTCGTCCGCCACCTCAGCCGGCGAGCCGACGAAGATGGGCGCGCGGGCCCCGGCGGGGGTGAAGTCCGCCAGATCGCGGACCTTCGGCAGGCTCTGCGCCTTCACCGTGAGGTTCTCCAGCGTCGAGCGGATGGCGTTGCTGCGCTGGAACTCGAGCACGTCGTCCGGTCCGAGGCCGGACAGGTCCACGCCCGTCCAGCCGGAGACCAGGGCGAGCTGGCCGGCGGTGTCGAGCCAGCGGCGGTATTCCTCCTTCAGCTCGCGCGCCTCGGCGGAAGTGGGCGCAACGATCACGGTGGCGCCGAGGAAGGCGACGATGTCGTCCGGAGCCCGACCCGCCGCCACGGCGGCCTCCCGCAGGGCGCGCACGGCCTTGGCGGCGATGGGGATGGTCTGGCCGTTGAGGAAGACCGCCTCTGCGTGGCGGCCGGCAAAACCCAGCCCGCGCGTGGAGGTGCCCGCCTGATAGAGCACCGGCGTGCGCTGGGGCGAAGGTTCCGCCAGCGCGCGGCCATCGACCCGGTAGTAGGGGCCTTCGTGAACGATGCGGTGAACCTTCGCGGGATCGCTGAAGATGCCGCGCTCCCGATCCCGCAGGACGGCGCCGTCCTCCCAGCTGCCTTCCCACAGCTTGTAGATGGCGGCCATGAAGTCCTCGGCCGCGTCGTACCGCTCGTCATGGTCGCGGGCGACCTTCAGGCCCATGCCCCGTGCCCCGCTGTCGAGATAGCCGGTGACGATGTTCCAGCCGACGCGCCCACCCGTCATGTGATCCAGCGTCGAGAAGCGGCGCGCGAACTGAAAGGGGTGCTCGTAGGTCAGGTTGGCGGTGACGCCGAAGCCGATATGGCGGGTCACGTGGGCCATGGCGGAGATGGGAATGATCGGGTCCGCGCTCGGCGCCTGCGCACCCGATGCGAGCGCCGTGTCGCCGCTCCCGCCGAAGACGTCGTAGAGGCCGAACACGTCGGCGATGAAGATGCCGTCCAGCAGGCCGCGCTCGGCCGTGCGGGCCAGATCCGTCCAATAGCTGAGCGTGTTGTAGGTGGCCTGGGTATCCCGCGGATGGCGCCAGAGCCCCGACCAGTTGTGGGACGGCGCCGCCATCTGGAAGGTGTTGAGCCTGAGCTCGCGGGGCTTTGCCATCTGCGTTCCTCAAGGTGTCCTAGGCGCCGCTGCGCACGCGACGCGCGCAATTCACGGGAATATGATGTGGGTGGCTGTGAATGGTCGGAATCTGGTGGAATAATAAGTTGATCAAGTCAATCGAAATTGGATAAAGATCGCGGGCTTCACCGGTCGCTCGCGCCTCGACCTCGATGGTCCGACAGGCGTCCCGTGCCCCGGCCTTCCTTCAGTTCCGGATGTTCCCCATGCCGAATTCCACCCTTGCCCGCCGCACGTTCCTCGCCGCGTCCCTGCTCTCCCTCACGGCAACGCTTGCTCTTTCCGGCCCGGCGAGCGCGCAGGCGAGCGCGGAGCCCATCCGGATCGGTCTGCTCGCGCCGCTGACGGGCACGGGCGGCCCCTATGGCAAGGAAGAGGAGGACGCGGCAAAGGCCGCCGTCGCGCACATCAATGCGGCCGGCGGGGTGCTGGGGCGCAAGCTCGAATTGTTCGTGGCGGACGACGAGAGCACGCCCACCGCCGGCGTCGCCGCCGCCCGCAAGCTCATCGACGTGAACGGTGTGTCTGCCATCGCCGGCGTGTGGAGCAGCGCCGTCGCGCTTGCCGTGCGGCCCATCGCCATCGAGAAGGGCGCCGCCCTCCTGCCCAACGGCTCGGCCGACGAGCTGACGCAGGGCGACACCAAGGGCCTCGTCTGGCGGTTCCAGACCAATGGCAAGGAATGGGGCCGGGCCTTCGCCAATGCCGCCCTGAAGGACGGCGCCAAGACGGCCTCCATTCTCGTGCTCCAGACGCCCTTCACCCTCAGCACCGTGAAGCCGTTCGAGGAGGCGTTCACCGCCGGAGGCGGCAAGATCATCGACGTGATCTATTTCAACCCGAACCAGCCGTCCTACCGGACCGAGGTCGAAAAGGTCTTCGCGAGCAAGCCGGACGCGGTGTTCGTGCCGAGCTACATTCCCGAATTCACCGCCGTTGCCAAGGAGGCCTACCGCTCGGGCTTCGAGAGCAAGCTCTATACGTTCAGCCACGCCGCCGACAGCCAGGGCAAGTTCGTGCAGAACGTGGGCAAGCAGGTGGCCGAGGGCATCAACCACGTGCAGGCGGTTCCTGCCGGCACCAGCGGCACCTACCAGCTCTATCTGAAGCTCACCGATCAGAAGCCGGGCACCGTGGTCGCGTTCGGCGCCAACGTGTTCGACGAGATCAACGTCCTCGCCCTCGCCATCGAGAAGGCCAAGAGCGACAAGGCGGCCGATTTCGCCAAGGAAATCGCCGGCGTGGTCAACGGCCCCGGCGTCACCGTCACCGACCCGGTGGAGGGCCTGAAGCTGATCCGCGAGGGCAAGGCCATCCGCTACGCCGGTGCGACCTCCGATTTCCGGTTCGCGCCCAATGGCGACCAGACCAACCTCGATTATGGCCACTTCCGCATCGCGGATGGCGTCAGCAAGCTCATCGGCATCAACAAGTGAGCGATGAGGGCTCGGCCGCGCTGGAGGCCCGCGACATCGGGCTGAGGTTCGGCGCGTTCGTTGCGCTGGAAGGGGTCAGCCTCACCTTCCGGCGCGGCGGCATCACCGGGATCGTCGGCCCCAACGGGGCCGGCAAGTCCACGCTCTTCAACGTGCTCGGCGGGCAGCTGCGGCCGGACCGCGGCAGCGTGCTGCTGGACGGCCGGGACATCACCCGCCGGCCGCCCCATGCGCGCGCGCGGCACGGCCTCACGCGCACCTTCCAGATCTCGCGCGAGCTGGGCGCCCTCACGGTGCTGGAAAACCTGCTTCTCGCCTCTCCCCGCCAGCCGGGGGAGCAGGTTTTCGCGGCGCTGCTGAACGGCCCGTCCGTCCGCCGGGCGGAGGAGGAGGCGATCGCCAGCGCCCGCGCCCTGCTCCAGCGCGTCAATCTCTGGCGGCTGGCCGATGCCCCCGCGAATGCGTTGTCCGGCGGGCAGAAGAAGCTGCTCGAGCTCTGCCGTGCCCTCATGCTCGAGCCCCGCGTGGTGCTGCTCGACGAGCCGGCGGCGGGGGTCAACCCGGTCCTTGTCGGGGAGCTGGGCGACTTCATCCGCACCCTGCGGGACGAGGGCCTGAGCTTCGGCATCGTCGAGCACAACATGGATCTCATCGCCGCCCTGTGCGACCCGATCCATGTGCTGGCGGAGGGTCGCGTGCTGACCAGCGGCAGCTTCGGGGAGATCTCCTCGAACAGCCGCGTCACGGAAGCCTATCTCGGAGGCGTGGCGTGAGCGCGCTGGTGCTGGAAGACGTCATCGCCGGCTATCGCGGGCGGCCGGTGCTCCAGGGCGTGAGCCTGAGCGTGCCGGCGCACGCCAGCCTGACGGTCGTCGGGCCCAACGGGTCCGGCAAATCCACTCTCATGAAGTCGGTCGTCGGCCTCATCCGGCCGGACCGGGGCCGCATCCTGCTGGAAGGAGAGGACATCACCCGCCTCGATGCCCCCGCGCGGGCCCGCAGGGGCCTCGGCCATGTGCCGCAGGAAGCGAACGTCTTCCGCTCCCTCACCGTCCGGGAAAATCTGCGGCTGGCCTTCGAGTTCATCCCCTCCCGCAGCGGTGCCGCGCTCTCCAGCCGGCTGGACGCCGTGCTCGGCCTGTTTCCCGAGATCGAGCCCAAGCTGAAGGTGGCGGCAGGCCTGCTCTCGGGCGGCCAGCGGCAGATGGTGGCCATGGGGGCCGCCCTCATGCCGGAACCGACCGTGCTGGCGCTGGACGAGCCCTCTGCCGGCCTTTCGCCCCGCAACGCCGAGCTGCTGTTCGGCGCCATCTCCCGCATCGCCGGGGCCGGCGTGACGCTGCTGATGATCGAGCAGAACACCCGCCTCGGCCTGTCCATCGCCGATCAGGGGCTGGTGCTCGTGGCCGGGCAGGTGAAGGTCTGCGCCCCCGCCGCGGAGCTGCTTGCGGACGGCCTGATGCAGAAGCTCTATCTGGGAACCCGCTGATGGGCCAACTCATCTTCAACGGCCTCGTCACCGGCCTTCTCATCGCGCTGCCCGCGCTGTCGCTGGCCCTGGTCTTCAGCGTCCTGCGGTTCGCCAACTACGCCATCGGCGCCATGCTGACCGTGGGCGCCTATCTGGTCTATGCCTTCAACGCGGGCCTCGGCCTGCCCTTGCCGCTGGCGGCCGTCGCCGGCTGCATCGCCGCGTCCGCGATCGCGCTGCTCGTCAATCAGCTGGTCTACGAGCCGCTGCGCGACCGGGGCGGCGTGACGCTGCTGGTGGCGTCCATCGGCGTCGGCATCGCGCTGGAGAACGCCGTCCGCTTCATCGCCGGCGCGAGCACGCGGGGCTATGTGGTGGAGGTGGCGCGGCCGCTCCGCCTGCTGGGCCTGCGCGTCAATCACGAGCAGATCGTCACCATCGCCACCGTGCTGCTGGCGCTTGGCCTCGTCTGGGTCCTGTTCCGCTTCACCAAGCTGGGCCGCGCCATGCGGGCGGTGGCCGACAATCCCGACCTCGCCGCCGTTCGCGGCGTTCCGCGCCGGCAGGTGGTGGCGGTGGTGTGGGTGCTGTGCTCGGTGCTGGCGACGCTGGCGGGCATCCTGGTGGGCCTCGACGGCAACGTGGACCCGCAGATGGGCTGGAACTACGTGCTGCCCGTCTTCACCGCCGCCATCCTCGGCGGCATCGGCAATCCCATGGCGGCGGTGGCCGGGGCGGTGGTGCTGGGCATCACCGAGGAGCTGGCCACCCTCGTCCTCGCTCCGCATTACCGCACCATGGTCGCCTTCGCCGTCATGGCGCTGCTGCTGCTGTTCCGCCCCTCCGGCCTCTTCAGCGTGCCGGGAGGCGCGAAGTGACCGCCTATCTTCTTGCCACGCTCATCCTCGTCGCCATCGCCACCATCGCCGCGCTTGCCCTGAACCTGCAATGGGGACTGGGCGGGCTGGTGAACTTCGGCCTGTTCGGCTTCTACATGCTCGGCGCCTACGTCTGCGCGCTGCTGGATGTGAACGGAGTGCCGCCCCTTGCGGCCATGGCCGCGGCGATCGCGGTGACGGCGGCCGCAAGCGCTGCGGTCAGCCTCATCTCCATCCGCCTCAGCGAGGATTATCTCGCCATCGTCACGCTGGGCTTCGCCGAATGCCTGCGCCTGTTCATCAGCTATGAGGACTGGCTGACGCGCGGCATGCTGGGCGTCCCCGGCATCGCGCGCCCGTTCGCCCACCAGATCGGGCCGCAATGGTCGGACGCGGTGTTCCTGGTGTTCGCCTATGCCTGCCTTGCCCTTGCCTTCCTGCTGCTGCGCCGGATCACCCGCGCGCCGTTCGGCCGGCTGGTGCGGGCGACGCGGGACGACCCGACAGTGGCGGAGGCGCTGGGCAAGAACGTGCTGGCGCTGCGGGCCAAGGTGTTCGCCATCGGCGGGGCGCTGCTGGGGGTCGCGGGCAGCCTGCACGCCTTCTACTACACCTATATCGACCCGACCCAGTTCGGCACCACGCTCACCGCCTATGCCTTCATGGCGGTGATCATCGGCGGGCGCGGCAGCCACATCGGCGTGCTGGTCGCCGGCTTCACGGTGATCCTCCTGCTGGAGGGCAGCCGGTTCCTTTCCGACGTCATTCCCTTCCTCGATGGCGCCCAGCTTGCGGCGCTGCGCCTCGTGCTCGTGGGTGTCAGCCTGATCGCCATCCTCATCTACCGACCGGAGGGGCTGGTGCGCGAATATCGCCTCCGCTCCGGCGCACCCTGACAGGAGAACAGCCATGTCCCGCATCACCCACAAGCGCCGGGCCGACCTGCCCGAGGCCCTTCACCCGCTCTGGGACAAGATGGAGAGCTATGGCGACTTCGCGGATCAGTCCGGCGTCATGGCCCAGCGCCTGCCCATCTTCGAGCACACCTGGCGGCTGCTGATCCAGCTTTCGGAAGAGGGGCTGCTGCCGAAGCGCTACCTGGAGCTGGCCATCGTCACGGTGTCGCTGCTCAACAAGTGCGATTACTGCGTGGCGCACCACACGCCGAAGCTCGCCATCCAGGGCATTTCTCCGGAAGGCGCCCTGACGGTGCTGGATTATGCCGACCATCCCGAGCTCGACGCCGTGGACAGGCTGGTAGTGGAATATGCCATCGCCGTCACCAACACCTGGAACCGCACCCGCGACGAGATCTTCGACCGGCTGAAAGTCCATTTCACCGAACCGCAGATCGTCGAGCTGACGTGGCGCACCGCGCTGTGCGGAGCGTTCAACCGCTTCAACGAGATCCTCCAGGTGGAATTCGACGCCTGAGGTCCCGCCCCCGCGCAGGCCGGGGCGTTGGGCATTATGCGCCCCACGGTCCGCATCGCGGCGCCGCGGTGGCTGAGCCGCGGGGGCAGTCCGAGGGGCGCGTCCGCTGCGCCCCTGACCGGCATGGAGACCTGGTGCCGCGCGGCGGATGCGCCGCGCGGGCCGGCACGGGCGGCGGCAGTGCCCCCCGCACCGCCGGTCCTAGCCCAGATAGCTCTCGATCACCGCCCGGTCGCGGCGCAGCTCGTGCGCCGGCCCGCTCAGCGCCACGCGTCCACGCTGGAGCACATGGGCCTCGTCCGCGGTCTCGAGGGCGAGGAGGGCGAGCTGCTCCACCAGCAGCACCGCGAGACCACCGTCGGCGAGGCCGCGCAGCGCCTTCAGGATGGTCGTCACCACCTGCGGCGCAAGACCGAGGGAGGGCTCGTCCAGCAGCAGCGCCTTGGGCCGCATCATCAGCGCCCGGCTCACGGCCAGCATCTGCTGCTCGCCGCCGGAGAGGTTGCCGCCGAGGATGTGCTGGCGCTCCTTCAGCACCGGGAAGCGGGCGAACTCCCGCTCCAGCCCCTGGGCGATGGCATCGGCGTCGAGGCCGGCCACGCGGTCGGCGCCGATCACCAGATTGTCCCGCACCGTGAGGCCGGGAACGATCTGCCGGCCCTGCGGCACATGGACGAGGCCGGTGCGCGCCAAGAGATGCGGCTTGATGCCGGCGGTCGGCCGGCCATCGAAGCGGACGGTGCCCGCGCGCGGCGTCACGATATTGGACAGGGCGCGCAGCAGCGTCGTCTTGCCCGCGCCATTGGCGCCGATCACCGTCACCAGCCGCCCCGGCGCGATGCGCAGGGAGACGTCGTGCAGGATGTCCACCGGCCCGATGGCCACCTCGATCTTCTCCACCTCGATCATGCCGCATCCTCCACGGCGCCGAGATAGGCGCGGATGACGTTGGGGTCCTTCTGCACCTCCGCCGGCGTGCCGCAGGCGATGCGGTTGCCGAAGTCGAGCACCGTCACATGGTCGGCGAGGCCCATGACGAACTCCATGTTGTGCTCCACCAGCAGCACGCTGATGCCGGCGTCGCGCAGCTTCGCCACGATGCGCGCGACCTCCCGCGCCTCCTGCGGGTTCACGCCGGCCACCGGCTCGTCCAGCAGCAGGATGGCGGGCTTCTGGGCGATGGCACGCGCCAGCTCCACCAGCTTGCGGTGGCCGTAGGACAGGTCCTTGGGGCTCTTGTCCGCGAGGTCGGCGATGCCGAGGAAGGCGAGGATGGAGGCAGCCTCCGCCCGCTCGCGCGCCTCGTGGCGGGCGCCGGCGAGGAAGTCGAGCACGTCGGCCAGGAGGCCGCGGCGGCGCTCCATGCCCAGCATCACGTTTTCCAGCACGCTCACGCCCTGGATCAGCTGCAGGTTCTGGAAGGTCCGCACCAGCCCGAGCCGGGCCCGGCGGTGCGCCGGCAGGCGGGTGACGTCCTCGCCGCCGATGCGGATGCGCCCGGCGGTCGGGGCATACAGGCCGGCGACCACGTTGATGAAGGTGGACTTGCCGGCCCCGTTCGGGCCGATGAGCGCATGGACCGTGCCGGGCTCCACCGTCAGCGTCGCGTCGCGCAGCGCCACCACGCCCGCGTAGCTCTTGGTCACGCCCTCCACCTCCAGCCGGCCCCCGGCGCCGCGTGCGGCGTGGGCGGGATGGAACGCGGGTGTCGCCGCCGGCAGGGGCGCGGGCCGCGTCCGCCGCCGGCCGAACAGGCCGATGGCGCCTTCGGGGAACACCAGCAGCACCACCAGCAGGATGCCGCCGTAGAGCATCAGGCCGATGTCGTGCACCGCGGCGATGGCCTCGGCGATGGCGATCAGGATCGCGGTGCCCAGCAGCGGCCCGGCCGAGCGCCCCAGCCCGCCGATCACCGTCGCGATCAGCAGCGAGATGGTGAGGCGGATGTTGAAGGCGTCGGAGGAGACGAAACCGCTCTGGTGCGCGAACAGGATGCCCGCCACTCCCGCCAGCCCCGCGCTCGCCGCGAACACGCCGATGCGCCACAGCGGCACGTTGAGGCCGACGGTGGCGGCGAAGGATTCGCTCTCCTTCACCGCGTTCAGGTGCCGGCCGATGGAGGAGCCGAACACGTAGTCGCTGGCGATCTGCACCAGCAGCAGCACGCCGGCGGCGAACCAGAAGAAATAGGTCGGCCCCATGCGGAAGTTACCGAAGTCGATCTGCGGCACGCCCATGAGGCCCATGGTGCCGCCGGTGACGGAGACCCAGCGCTGGGCCACGATCTCCACGATGAAGCCGAACGCCAGCGTCGCCATGGCGAGGTAGAGCCCGCGCGTGCGCAGCGCCACCGCGCCCACCAGCAGGCCGGCGAGGAGGCTGGCGCCCAGCGCCAGCGCCATGGAGAGCGTGAGCGGCCAGCCGTAGGTGGTGGCGAGGATGGCGGAGACGTAGGCGCCCACGGCGTAGAAGCCGCCATGGCCGAGCGACATCTGCCCGGACAGGCTGAGCAGGATGTTGAGCCCGATCACCGCGATGGCGGTGTAGGCGAAGGTCTGCCCCACGTGGACGAAGAAGGGGTTGGGCGCGACCAGCGGGAACAGGGCGATGGCCACGGCGGCGAGGCCGTAGACGGCGAGACGGGGAATCCGGTGCATCCTGGCCTCCTCAGCGCACGTCGGCGCGTCGCTCGCCGAACAGCCCGGACGGGCGCACCGCGAGGAGGGCCATGACGAACAGCAGCGGGTAGAGATCGCCGAAGGCGCTGTCCCAGTAGTTGGAGAAGGCCTCGGCGACGCCGAACATGAGCCCGCCGACAAGGATGCCGACCGGGTTGGTGAACCCGCCCACCGCCGCCACCGCGAGCGCCTTGATGGTGAAGATGAGCCCCATGTGCGGATGCACCGACACCAGCGGTCCCACCAGCACGCCGGAGATGCCGGCCATCAGCGCCGCGAGCACGAACACCAGCACCACCACGCCCCGCACGTCGATGCCGAACAGGGACGCCGCCTCCGGGTTGAAGGCCACCGCATAGACCGCCTTGCCCCAGCGCGAGCCGAACAGGAACCAGTAGAAGGCGCCGACCACGACGCAGGCGGTGACGATGATCGCCGCCTCCTCGAAGAAGATGCCGACGCCGAGGATGTTGATGACGTTGTCGCGCGTCCTGGAGAACAGCGGCGGCGCATACTGCGCCGACTTGCCGAAGCCGAGCTCGACGATGTTCTGCAGGATCAGCGCCGCGCCGGCGGTGGTGAGCACCCAGGAATAGGCGCCGGCCCGGTCGCCCAGCCGGTCGAGCGGGCGGATGGCGAAGCGCTCCAGGAGATAGCCGAGCACGCCCATGAGCACGAGCACGCCGACCACTGCGAGCGGCGCCGGCACGCCCGCGGCGAGCATGCCGATGGAGGCGAAGGCGCCCACCATCAGGAAGTCGCCCTGGCCGAAGTTCAGCCGGTGGGTGGCGAGATGGGTGATGAACAGGCCCTTGGCCGTGAGCGTGTAGATGGCGCCCATGGCGATGCCGCTGACCAGCAGCTGGAAGAAGTTGAGCAGGGTCATGATGCGCCGGCCCCGCAGGGCTGGAGGGACGGCGGCGGGCAGGGGCTGGTCACATGCGTTCTCCCGGAAGCTGGTGTCGGGCCGGTCTTGCGCCGGCCTCCTGGTGCAAGATGCTCAGAGGCGCGCGGCCGCGGGCGCGAACAGGGCCATGCCGGCGGAGCCGCCGCAGAACCGCATGCGGGTGCCAAGCGGCGGCGCATCCGCCTCGGCCTGCGGCGTTGCCGCCAGCCGGCCGGTCAGGCGCACGCCGCAGTCGAGATCCACCACGGCCACCGCATAGGGCCCGTCCGCCTGGAACCGCGTGGGCGGGCGGCGCACCAGCGTCCAGGAGACGAGCAGGCCGTCGCCGGGCACCGTGACGGCCTCCATGCGCGGGCTGTGGCAGGCGGGGCAGAGCTCGCGCGGGCCCGGATCCAGCTGGCCGCAGGCGGCGCAGCGCAGAATCTCGATGTCGTGCGGAAAGGTGAGGCTGGAAGGCATCGGCGTTGGGTGATCCCGGTGGCAGGCGAGGGAGAGTGTTTCAGCGACCCTGGAAATCGGCCTCGCGCTTCTCGCGGAAGGCGGTGGTGCCCTCCACGATGTCGCTGCTCTGGCCGAGGTCGAAGAAGGAGCGGGATTCCAGCCGCAGCGCCTCGCCCATGGGTATGCCGACGGCGCGGCGCATCACCTCCTTGGCGAAGCGGTGGGAGAGCGGCGAGCGCCTCGCCAGCATCTGCGCGTAGTCCAGCGCGAAGGCCACCAGCTCCTGTGCCGGCACGATGCGGTTGACGAGGCCGATGCGGAGCGCGTGCTCGGCGTTCACCCGGTCGCCGGAGAGGATGATCTCCATGGCATGGCCGAGGCCGACGATCTGGGGCAGGCGGATGAGGCCGCCGTCGCAGGCATGGAAGCCCCACTTGGCGTCCTGCAGGGCGAATTCGGCATGGGGCGCGCAGAACCTGAGGTCGCAGGCGAGCGCCAGCTCGAACCCGCCGGAGATGGCGAAGCCGTTCACCGCGGCGATGATCGGCTTGTCGATCTCCAGCGTCCGGGTGATGCCGCCGAAGCCGGGCCCGTTGGTGTAGCGGGTGCGGAACTCGGGGGCGGGGGTGCGGGCGAAGTTGACCGTATAGGTCTTCAGGTCCGCGCCGGCGCAGAACGCCTTGTCGCCGGCCCCCGTGACGACGGCCACATGCGCGTCGTCGTCGCGGTCGAAGGCGCGGAAGGTCTCCACCAGCTCGTCGTTGGCGGCGAAGTCGAGGGAGTTCATCACCGCCGGACGGTCGATGGTGATGAGCCAGACCCTGCCGTGGCGGTCGCAGCGAATGTCGCCCATGGATGTGATCCGATGCTGTGCGGGAAGCGCGATCAGGCGCCGGCCGCGCGCAGGATGTTGACGGTGCAGGCGACGCCGGTGCCGCCGAGATTGTGGGTGAGCGCGATCCGCGCGCCCTTCACCTGGTTGGGGTGGGCGCCGCGCAGCTGGAGCACGCTCTCGTAGATCTGGCCGAGGCCGGTGGCGCCCACCGGATGGCCCTTGGCGAGCAGGCCGCCGCTGGCATTGATCGGCCGGTCGCCGTCCACCGCGGTGCGGCCCTCCGCGGCATAGGCGGCCCCCGCGCCGCGCGGCATGAGGCCGAGGTCCTCGCCGTCGATGATCTCGGCGATGGAGAAGCAGTCGTGCAGCTCCACGCAGCTCACCTCGTCCGCGGAGATGCCGGCCTGCCGGTAGGCGGCCTGCGCGGCGGCCACCGTCGCCTCGAAGGTGCACAGGTCCGGATGGCCGGCGATGCGCGCGCTGCCCCGCGCCTGGGCGGAGGCCAGCACCTCGACCGGCGGGGGAAGGACATCGCGCAGCCGGTCGCCGGAAACGATCAGCGCCGCGGCGGCGCCGTCGCTGGCCGGGCAGCAGTCGAACAGGCGCAGCGGATCGCAGATCAGGCGGGCGGCGCCGATCTCCTCGACCGACAGGTCGGCCCCCATCTGGGCGAGGGGGTTCCTGAGGCCGTTGCCCTTGTTCTTGCGCACCACGGCGGAGATGTCGTCCCGCGTCGCGCCGTAGCGCTCCTCGTAGAGCCGCCAGGCGAGGCCGAACAGGCCGGGGAAGGTGAGCCCGCTCACGCCGTCGCTGCGGAAGTCCATGGCGCAGTTGAGCGCCGAGGTGACGGCGGCGGTGTCGGCATGGGTCATCTTCTCCGCGCCCACCGCCAGCGCCATGTCGCACATGCCGCTCGCCACCGCGAGCACCGCATGGCGGAAGGCAATGCCGCCGGAGGCGCAGGCGCCTTCCACCTTGGTGCAGGGGATCTGCGGCAGGCCCAGGCCGTCGGCGACCAGCCCCGCCAGCACCTCCTGCCCGAGCAGCGGCCCGGCGACGAAATTGCCGAGGTAGAGCGCGCCGATGTCGCTGCGGTCGAGGCCGGATTCGCGGATCGCGGCATCCGCGGCACGGATGGCGAGGGCCTCGATGGCGGTGTCGGGATGACGCCCGAAGGCCGAGGAGCCGATGCCGGCGATGAAGACGGGTCTCACGAGGCGGCTCCCAGGTCGTCGGTGCTCTCCTCGGCGAGCCGGCGGCGCAGCTCGGTCTTGAGGATCTTGCCGTAGTTGTTCTTGGGCAGCGCTTCCAGGAAGCGGTAGCGCTTGGGTCGCTTGAAGCGGGCGATGTTGTCGAGGCAGAGCTGGTCGAGCGCGTCGGCATCGACGCGCGCGCCGGGCCGCACGGCGACGAACGCCACCACCTCCTCGCCCCAGTCGGGGTGCGGCGCGCCGATGACGGAGACCTCCTGCACCCCCTCGTGCAGCAGCAGCACCTCCTCCACCTCGCGGGGATAGATGTTGCTGCCGCCGGAGATGATGAGGTCCTTGGAGCGGTCGCGCAGGGTGAGCCAGCCGCGGGCGTCGAGGCTGCCCACGTCGCCGGTGTAGAGCCAGCCCCCGCGCAAGGCCGCCGCGGTGCCGGCGGGGTTGTTCCAGTAGCCTTCCATCACGCTGTCGCCGCGGGTGATGACCTCGCCCACCTCGCCGGGAGGCAGGTCGCGGCCGGCCTCGTCCACCACCCGCACCTCCTGCCCGGTGCGCGGGAAGCCGCAGGAGGCGAGCACGGCGTCGGGCGCGGGAGCGCCGTCGGCGTCCACGTGCAGCGCCTTGGGCAGCGCGGTGATGGTCATGGGCGCCTCGCCCTGGCCGAAGATCTGGCACAGCTTCGGCCCGAGCATGCGCAATGCCTGCTTCAGGTCGGCGACATACATGGGCGCGCCGCCGTAATAGATGGTCTTGAGGTTCGACAGGTCCGCCGTCAGGGTCGCCGGGTGGTTGACCAGGCGTGTGAGCATGGTGGGGGCCGCGAAGAAGCTCACCTTCCGGTAGCGCGCGATGGCGGCCAGCACGTCCTCCACGTCGAAGCCCGGCAGCACCACCTGCCGCGCGCCCTTCATGAGGAAAGGCAGGGCGTAGAGGCCGGCGCCGTGGGACACGGGGGCGCAGGCGATGTGGGTGTCGTCCGCCCCGACCGGGTCCACGTCGGCGTAATAGGCAAGGCTCATCACGAGCAGGTTGCGATGGCTCAGCATCGCCCCCTTCGGCTTGCCGGTGGTGCCCGAGGTGTAGAACAGCCAGGCCCGCTCATCCGGCGCCACGTCCGTGCAGGCCAGCGGCTCGGCGGCGGCAAGGCGCGCGTAGGCCTGCGTGCCGGTGGTGACGAGCGCGCGCAGCCCGGGCAGGGACCCCGCCTCGGCCGAGATGGCGGTGAAGAGGCCCGGCGTGGTGATGAGCGCCTCGGCGCCCGCATCGGCGGCGATGCCGGCGACCTCGCGCGGGTGGAGCTTGGCGTTCACCGGAACGGCGCACAGCCCGGCGATCCAGCAGCCGAGGAGGCATTCGAAGAAGGCGCCCGAATTCTCCATGAACAGCACGACGCGGGCGCCAGGCGCGATGCCGGCCGCCCTGAGCCCGCCGGCGATGCGCTCGGAACGCCCGGCGAGGGCCGCGTAGGTGAGGGTGCCATCGGGGTCGGTGATGGCGGGATTGTCCGGCAGGCGGCGCGCGGTCTGCAGGATGAGCGTGGCGATGCTCATCATTCCTCCCTACTGTTTAGTAGTTTTCTTTACTCAAGAGTCAGGCTAGCTGTTTTGGTGGTTTTGTGCAAGCATGTCGGGCAATAATTGTTCGAGGGGAGCTTCCCGGATGGCTATTCCGGCGGGGGTCGGCCTTCGTCCGTCGCAAGCAGGGTCCGGCAGTTCATGAGTGACACGTCCAGCACGGCGACCCGCGGCCCGGCACCGGGGCGCGCGGCCTTCGACCGAGAGGAGCAGCGCCGCCGCAAGCGCGAGGCGGTGCTGCGGGTGGCCGCTTCCGCCTTCAATCGCCGGGGGTTCGCCAACACGTCCATGGATGACGTGGCATCCGTGCTCGGCGTGTCGAAGCCGACGCTCTACCAGTATTTCAAGAGCAAGCAGGAACTGCTCTACGCCTGCCACCAGGTGGCCATGGACAACGGCGAGGCCGGCCTCGCGCTGGCCGCCAGCCATGAGGGAACCGGCCTCGAGAAGCTCATCATCTACCTGCGCCGCTACATGGAGGGCATCTTCGGAGACCTCGGCAACTGCCCGGTGCTCACCGATGTGGATTCGCTCACCGCCGAGGACCGCGAGAAGGTCGTCGCCCGCCGCAAGCGCATCAGCCACGCGACAAAGGACCTGATCGCGCTGGGCGTCGCCGACGGCTCCATCGCGCCGTGCGATCCGAAGCTCGCCAGCCTGTTCGCCCTGGGCGTCGTCAACTGGATTCCGGCCTGGTACCGCGATTCCGGACCGAACACGCCCGAGGAGATCATGGAGAGCTTCGCCGCGCTGCTGATTTCCGGCCTCGCGGCACCGGCTCCGCCCCCGCGCAAGCGTGCCCGGGCGAAGCCGCAGACCTGAATGCCCGCCCGCCGCCGGTCCCTGCACGGGGGCCGGCGGCGGAGCGGCGCATCCTATTTCGGCGCAGGCACCACGGTGTCGCCCTTCCAGATGCCGAGGAAGATGTCGCCCTGGCCGAGGCATTCGTGGTCGTTCGCGCTGAAGGGCTTCGCCGGGGTGGCGGAGATGGCCTGAACGCCGTCGATGTTTTCGATGGCGTCGCGCAGCTTCGCCGGGTCGGACTTGCCCACCTTGTCCACCGCCGCGAACATGATCTGCCCCGCGTCATAGCCGAGCGCGGCGACCACCGGCCAGCGATAGTCCTTGCCGTACTTCTCGATCATGCGCGTGTTGAAGGCCTGCGCCTTCGGATCGGAAAGGTCGAGCGCCTGGCCCATGGCGGTGCCCTGGATCGCGTCCACGCCCACGATGTCCTTCACCTTGAGCGAGGACAGGCCCCAGTTGCCGGCGAAGGTGGGCTTGTAGTCCAGCCGCGGCAGCGGGCGGTAGGGCAGCTCGAAGGATTCGTGGAAGTGCAGGATGAGATCGACGCCGGCGTCGCGCATCTTGATCATCTGCGGCGTCAGGTCGTTGACCCCCGGCGCCGCCGCCTCCACCGCGGCGAGCTCGACGCCGCGCGCCTTGAGGCCGGCGGTGGCCTCCTGGGCGGCGAAGTTGCCATAGCCGGTGGTGGAGTGCAGCAGCCCGATCTTCTTGTAGTTCTTCACGGCCCAGTCGAGGATCGCATCGATCTGGTACTTCTCGATCATCGAGCAGCGGAAGATGAAGCTGGGCTTCTGGTCGATGAACTTGGTGGTGACGTCGGTCGCGGCCGAGGGCCCGGCGATGAGCGGCACGCCGGCGCGCTGCAGCACCGGAGCGAACGCCATCACGTTGCCGCTCGACACCGTGCCGATGACGCCGGCGACACCGTCGTTCTGGATGAGGCGCTGCACCACGGAGACGGCGCGCTGGGGATTGGCCTCGTCGTCATAGACCACGAGCTCGATGGGGGTCTTGCCCCCCTTCACCTTGTAGTCCTCGAGCGCGAGCTTGATGCCCTGCAGGTAGCTTTCGCCGAAATCGACGATGGCGGGCGGCCCGCTCAGGCCCTCCACCACGCCGATCTTCACCGGCGTCTGCGCCTGCGCGGCGCCATGGGGCGCAAGCAGCAGGGCGAGCGCCGTGCCGACGCCCGCGAGCAGCGCACGCCTGTGCGAAACCATCCGATCCATACCCATTCCTCCCCGCTATTGCTCATCGGCCTGCGGACCGGCGTCCACAAAACTCGTGAGTAAGTTTTATATCCTTTTTGGTAGGGGTACCCAATCGTGCTCTGCTCCGCAAGGGGGAACCGCACGGGGGAACCGCAAGGGGCGGCGCGTGGCGCGGGGCCCGCGGCGGCCCGCGATAGCCAGGGACAGGCGGACGGACGGTGGCGATGCGCGTCAAGCGTGCGCGCAGGGAACAGGCACACAGGCGGCGGTGAAATCACGGCGCTCCCGCCTCAAACTCGCCGATCGACTGGGCCAGATTGGCGAGGGCTCATCAGGCGGTCGGTCGCGGCAAGGCGATGCCGATCCCACGGAAAGGATCTGCGTCATGCCGAACGGGACGGACAAGCGCCTCGATCGCCGCGACTTCATGATCGCATCAGCCGCCGCGATCGGCGCGTCGGTTGCGCTCGCCGGCAGTGCCGGTTCCGCTTTGGCCCAGGGCGCGCCGATCCCCGCTGCCGGCTCTTCATCGGGGGCGGCCGCCGCAACCGTCTATACCGGCGATGTCATCCAGGGAAAGAAGGTCGTCAGCGCGCTCAATGTCCAGGATCTGGAGCCGGGGCGGAAGCATCTCCTGTATTTTCAGGGTGTCGAGATGCCCACCGGGCAGCATTGGTACGTGTCCGTCACCGTTGCCAGGGGAGCGAGGCCGGGCAAGCGCGTGGTTCTGGTCAGCGGCGTGCACGGCGACGAGATGAGTTCCGTTCACACGGTTCATTCCGTGATGAGCCAGCTCGATCCGGCACGGATGTCGGGCACGGTCATGGCGGTCACGGATGTCTCCCGCGCGGCCATGGAAGGCATGCAGCGCCGATGGCCTAATGCCGGCAGGGGCGCCGACCTGATCGACATGAACAGGGAATGGCCCGGCAACGAGAACGGCCTGACCGCCCCGAGCCGGCATGCCGGTCTGCTGTTCAACCGGCTGCTGCGGCCCAACGCCGACGCGGCGATCGACTTCCACACCGGCACGACCGGCTTCGACGTCACGGCCTTCAATATCGGCGGCATGGACGTGCCGGAGGTCAGGGCGATGCTTGAGCTCTACCCCGTCGGCCAGATCTTCGACAACCATGTATATCCGGGTGTCCTGCACAACGCCTTCATGGACGTGGGCATCCCCGCCTTCACGCCGGAGATCGGCGCCGCGCGCGTGCTCGATCCGGAGATGATCGGGCTGTTCGTGGAGGGCACGATGAACGTCCTCAAGCACTACGGCATCGTGCCCGGGCCGATGGGCAGGACCGGCAAGGACGTGAGCGTCTTCGTCGGCAACAGCGCGTTTCCGGTGCTCGCGACCGAAGGCGGGCTGGTCGAGCATCTGGTCAGGCTCAACGACAAGGTGGCGCCGGGGCAGAAGATCGCCATCCAGCGCAACAGCTTCGGCGAAGTGGTGGCGGAATACACGAGCGCCGTGGCCGGGGAAATGACCGGCCAGCGCAGCGATGCGATGGCCGAACCCGGAAATCCTCTGGCCTTCATCCTGTTCCATAAGGATGCGCCGGATCACGGCGAGACGTATCCCGAGTGACCGTCCAGCCCTTGGTTCGCGCGCCCGCGTCCGCTCCGGTCCTGTTCCGTCCTTCTGCAAGCGGACGTTGAACCCGCACGGCCGGGGACGCGCGGCGCCCGGCCGGCCGATTTCCCACGTCTGGCGGCACGTGTCCGGCAAGCGGACATCCGGGATATTCCGCTGTTGCAGGCCCATCCGCCGCCCTATCCCAGCAAAAGAAAATAACAGAGGGAGGATGACGTGATCGACGGTGCGGGCAACCTGCGGTTATCGAAAGATCCGCGCACGTTCCAAGCTGCGGGACAGTAGGCGCGCGAGCGCGCGCCATCACGACTTCCGATCATGCGCCTGGCCAGACCAGGGGCGCCATTCGCGCGTGCGAAAGCCGCGGGCGTTCCGCCGGCGCGCATGCGTTGCTGCAAAAAAACACAGCCAATAAAGACATTGGGAGGCTCCGAGGACCAATGACGCACGCCACCTGTTCCATGTCCGGGCTTGCCGCGCCCGCGCTCAACAAAGCGCAATGGCGCATCATCTGTCTTGCAAGCCTTGGCGGGTCTCTCGAGTTTTACGATTTCATCATCTACGGCATCTTCGTCCAGTACATATCGGCGCAGTTCTTTCCGGCCGATGATCCCTACGTCTCGCTGATCCTGTCCTTCTCGGTGCTGGCCCTCGGCTTCCTGGCGCGGCCGTTCGGCGGCGCGGTGCTCGGCACGCTGGGCGACCGATATGGACGCAGGCCCGTGTTCATCGCCTCGCTCGGCCTGACGACGCTCGCCACGATCGCCATCGGTCTTCTTCCCAACTACCAGTCATGGGGGATCGCGGCGCCGCTGCTGCTGGTGGCCTTCCGTCTCGTGCAGGGCATCTGCCTGGGCGGCGAGCTGCCGGGCGCCGTCACCTACGCGGTGGAGGCGGCGCCCCGGCGCGCCGGCCTTGCATGCGGCTTCATCATCTTCTGCGTCAATGTCGGCGTGCTCATCGCCACCCTCGTCAATCTCGGCATCCAGTATGCGCTTCCGCCGCAGGACGTCGCCGAATACGGCTGGCGCATCGCTTTCCTGTTCGGCGGCGTCATCGGCCTCATCAGCTTCGCCCTGCGCCGCAAGCTGGAGGAATCGCCGGAGTTCGTGAACCTCCACGGCAAGGCGGCCAAGCATCCGCTGGGCGAGCTGGTGCGCAATCACGGCCGCGCCGTGCTGGTCGCCGCCGGGGTTGCGGCGATCATCGCCGGCTTCAACGGCATGCTCTACGGCTTCGTGCCCGCCTTCCTGGTGAAGACGCTGCACTATCCGGCCCCCGAGGTGGCGCTGGCGATGACGGTCGCGCTGGTGGCCAGCTCCATCGGCCTCATCATCGCCGGCTGGACCGGGGATTTCGTTCCCGGACGCCTGATCCTGCGGGCCGGCTCGCTGGGAATGCTGATCGTCGTGGTCCCGCTCTTCGTGCTGATGGCGAACCACGCGGCAAGCATCGTCCTCGTGCTGGGCCTGCTGTCGCTGGTCTTCTCGCTGGCCAGCGGCATCTGGCCGAGCATCCTCGCCGGGATGTTCCCGACGCAGGTCCGCTTCACCGGCATCGCCCTGTCCTACAACGTGAGCGTCACCTTCCTCTCGGGCTTCGCCCCGCTCGCAGCCACGATGCTCATCGAGCACACCCGCATGAATGCGGCGCCGGCACTCTACATCGCCCTGTGCGCGGCCCTGAGCTTCTGGTGCAGCTTCCTCGTCCCCGGACGGGCGCGGGAGGGCGCCGTGCCCGACGCCGCTCAGGCGCCCCTCGAACGCTCGGGCATGCCGCCGGCCTGAGACCTCCCGTGGACATCGGCGGGGCTGGCGTTCGGGCCGGCCCCACCGCCCCATGACACAGCGCGCGACACGACACAGAGGAGCACGCCATGGGCGTCATTGCGCTTGGTTATCTCGGCATCCGTTCCGACAGGATGGACGACTGGCACGCCTTCGCCTCGGGACTGCTGGCCATGCAGGCGGTGGATGCGACGCGGTCCCACGCCACGTTCCGCATGGACGACCAGCGACAGCGCCTGTTCGTGACGAACGAGCCGGGCCCGGTGGTTGCCGCGATTGGCTGGGAGGTCGAGGAAAAGGACGATCTCGACCGCTTCGCCGCCCGTCTTGAAGCGGCCGGTGTCGCGGTGCGGCGGGGCGCGCGCGCCCTTGCCGACCAGCGCTTCGTCGAGGACCTCATCGTGTTCGCCGACCCGGACGGCAACCGGATCGAGCTGTTCTTCAATCCCATGCGGGCCAGCGCGCCGTTCGTGCCGGGACGCCCCATCTCCGGCTTTCGCACGGGCCCTCTCGGCATGGGACACGCCGTGCTGCACGCCGTGCGCATCGATGCGCTCCTGCCGTTCTATCGCGACCTTCTGGGCTTCCACATCAGCGACTACGGGCTGACCCCCTATCCGCTGTACTTCTTCCACGTGAACGGTCGCCACCACAGCCTCGCCATGGTCGGCTCGGGGCAGACGGGGTTTCACCACTTCATGGTGGAGTTCAACAACCTCGACGATGTCGGCCAGGGCTATGACATCGCCGGCCTGCAGGACGGCCGCCTCGCTTATACGCTGGGGCGCCACACCAACGATTACATGACCTCCTTCTACGCCAACTCGCCTTCCGGCTTCTTCGTGGAGAACGGCTGGGGCGGGCGGGTGATCGATCCTGCCACCTGGGAGCCGCACGAAACCTTCGCCGGGCCGAGCTTCTGGGGCCACGAACGCCTCTATCTGCCCGAGGAGCCCCGTGCGCGCCTGCGCAACATGCGTCTGGAGGCAGCCGCGCGTGGCCTCAGGGCGCCGGAAGTGGTGGACTGCCCCTGGCTCTACGGCCAGCTGATGGGCTGACGACCGCCGCTCACGGGTGCGCCGTCCGCCGCGCTTCCCTCCGAGGTCCGGACACCGCCATTGCCCATGCCGGACATTCCCCATGCCGGAGCGTGCCTGCGCGCCGGCATGGGCCGTTCCGTTTCAGGAACGCTCCGGCAATCCCAGGCGAAGCCGCGCGTCGCGCGACGACGCGGCCGAAAGGCCCAGCGCGCCCGCCACCGCGGTGAAGTGCTCGACCAGCGCGGCATTGTCGGGCGCCAGGCGCCCGTCCGGCAGGTGGATGTTGTTCTCGAACCCCATGCGCACATCGCCGCCGAGCAACGCGGCGGCAAGGCAGCAGGCGGCCTCGGTGGGACCGAAGGCGCAGACGGACCAGTCCAGCGGGTGCCGTCGGGCGGCGAGGAAACCGAGGATGGCCGACGGCACCGAAGGCGGGCCATCCCCATATCGGCCGAGCACGAAGAGCTGCGAGGCATTGGAGCGGGGGATCGCGCCCGCATCGAGCAGCGCATCGAAGCGCCGCACGTCGTCCGCGTCATAGAGGATGTACTGCGCCGCCATCCCGGCCGCGGCGCAGTCGGCGAGGAATGCCGCGGCGGCCCCCGGGACCGCGGCATCGGCGAACAGCTCGCGCACGGCGACCGAGAAGGCCTCCGGCCGCAGCGCCCGCACCACCGCCATCTGCTCCTGCGGCCGATATATCCCCACCGCCTCGGTGGTGACCTGGATGATCAGGCTGTCGCCTGCCTGCCTGCGGATCTCGGCGATGGCTTCGCCATAGCGCCCCGCATCAAGACTGTGCCGTCCGGTGTCGTCGCGCACGTGGAGATGGATCGCCGCCGCGCCGGCCGCCGCGCAGCGCCGGCTCTCGGCCGCGATCTCCCCCGCGGACATGGGCAAGGCAGGATGATCCGCCTTGGTGCGGCGGGCGCCGTTGATCGCTGACATCACGCATATGGGCCGCATGAAACCTCCCGGCAGATTGCCCCGTCCTTCTAATGACCTGCGTCAAGGGCGGACGGGTTCCGGCGTCGCTGTCCGCCTGGCGGACGCTCCCGCCGGCTTCATTGCTGGCGGGGACCCGCTCTGAGATCAGTCTCTCCCACCAACGGCCAGACAACACGGGGGGGAACCCATGCCCGAGGCAGCCGGCGCAGCCGAGGATCAGTTCGACGTCGTCATCGTTGGCCTCGGCCCCGTTGGGGCGACGCTCGCCAACCTGCTCGGCCTCCAGGGGGTCTCCACTCTCGTCCTTGAACGCGAGACCGAAGCCTACCATCTGCCGCGCGCAGTGCACTTCGATGACGAGGTGATGCGCGTGTTCCAGACCATCGGCCTCGCCGACGCGATCACCCCCTGCACCCGCATCAATCCCGGCATGCGCTTCGTGGACGCGCAAGGCGCGCTGCTGATGGACTGGCCGCGCCCGCGGGACGTGAGCCCCCTCGGCTGGCACGCCAGCTACCGCTTCCACCAGCCCGATCTGGAGCGGATCCTGCGCGACGGGCTGAAGCGCTTTGCCTGCGTCGAGGTGCAGACGCGCTGCGACGCCTTCGCCTTCGAGGAGCAGGGCGACGCCATCACCGTGCGGTACGAGGCGCTCGACACCGGCCGGCTGCGCCAGGCCCGCGCGCGCTACGTGGTGGGATGCGACGGCGCGCGCTCGCTGGTGCGCCGCTTCATCGGCTCGTCCATGGACGACCTCGGCTTCCATGAGCGCTGGCTGGTGGTGGATGTGGTGCTCAAGCGGCCGAAGCCGGCGCTGGGCGACCACACGATCCAGTATTGCGATCCGGCCCGCCCGGCCACCTATGTGCGTGGCCCGGGCGACCGCCGGCGCTGGGAGATCACCGTCCTTGCGGACGAGGACAGCCGTGCGATGGTGCATCCGCAGAAGGTCTGGTCCCTGCTCGCGGCGTGGCTTGCCCCGGATGACGCCGAGCTGGAGCGCGCCGCGGTCTACACCTTCCATTCTGCGGTCGCCCGTCAGTGGCGCTCCGGCCGGCTGCTGCTCGCCGGCGATGCCGCCCACCAGACCCCGCCTTTCATGGGCCAGGGCATGTGCTCCGGCATCCGCGACGCGGCCAACCTCGCCTGGAAGCTGGCGCTGGTGGTGCAGGGCCGCGCCGGCGATGGCCTGCTCGACACCTACCAGAGCGAGCGTGCGCCTGACGCGCGCGCCTACATCGAGACGGCGGTGCGCCTCGGTGGGCTCATCAATACCTGCGGCACCGAAGCCGCGCTGAGCGCCGCCTTCCGCGATGCGGACGGCGTGGTGCGGCTGCGCAGCCGGGTGCCGCGGCTGGGGCCGGGGATCGCCATCGGCCGGTCGGACCTCGCCGGCAGCCGCATGGCCCAGCCCCGGCTCGGCGACGGGCGACGCATCGACGATGCGGCGGGCTATGCCTTTGCCCTGCTGGCCAGCGATCGCCTGTGGCGCAGCGCGGGCGAAAGCGTGCGCAAGCGCTTCGAGGAGGCCGGCATCCCTGTCGTCACCGAGGCCGATTGCCCGGATCTCGCCGGCCTGCTCGGCGATGCCGGGGTGCCGGCCCTCCTCATCCGCCCGGATCGCTACGTCGCCGGCGCCGCCGCAGACGAAGGCGAGCTCGCCGCCCTGGCGGACTGGATCGCGCCCTACCAGCCGCGGCGCGCCTCCGCCGCCTGATCCCGGTTCCAGAAGACCTCACCACCAAGAAGACGCTCAAGGAAAAGGTTTGCCCCGATGAAGCTTGCTTCCTTCACCCATGCCGGCCGCGCCGCTTACGGTCTCGTGACCGACGCCGGGATCGTCGACCTCGCCCGCCGGTTCCCGGACGCCCCCACGTTGCGGGCCTTCATCGCCGGCGGGCTCGACCGGGCGGCGGCCTTCGCCCAGGCGCCGGCCGATGTTGCGCTGGCGGACGTGGTGCTCGCGCCCGTCATTCCGGACCCGGACAAGATCGTGTGCGTGGGCCTCAACTACCATGACCACGTGAACGAGACCGGCCGAACCGTCACCCCGCATCCCATGCTGTTCGCGCGCTATCCGGGAAGCCAGGTCGGTGCCGGCGCGGCGCTGGTGAAGCCGCTGGAATCCGACGAGTTCGACTATGAGGGCGAGCTCGCCGTCATCATCGGCAAGGCCGGGCGGCGCATCCGCGAAGCCGATGCCCTGTCCCATGTCGCCGGCTACGCCTGCTACAACGATGCCAGCGTGCGCGACTGGCAGCGCCACACCAGCCAGTTCATGGCCGGGAAGACGTTCGCCTCCACCGGCGCCTTCGGTCCCTGGATGGTGACCGCCGACGAGATCGGCGATCCCACCCGTCTGACCCTCGCCACCCGCCTCAACGGCCAGGAGGTGCAGCACACCACCGTTGACCTCATGATCACGCCGATCCCCACCTTGATCGCCTACGCTTCCACCATCCTGCCGCTGTTGCCGGGCGATGTGATCGTCTCCGGCACGCCCGGCGGGGTGGGCGCGCGGCGCACGCCGAAATTGTTCATGAAGGACGGTGACGTGGTGGAGGTCGAGGTGAGCGCGATCGGCGTGCTGCGCAACCCCATCGTCGCCGAAGTGGCCTGAGGGCAGGCCCGCAGGTCTCTTTCCGCAGGGGACATTCCGGCGCATGTCGTGCCCCGCTGGGCACGACATGCGCATGATGTATACCATGCGGACCAAACCGGATCATCTTGGACAGGCCGAGGATTGGCTCTGATCATGGGCCCGCGACTGGCGGACGAGCGCACGGCAATGCAGGACCGCAGCGACAGCGTGCGTGCGCTGCGCCGCGGGCTCGCCGTGCTGCGCTACATCAACTCGGTCGGCAGCACCGGCGCCGCGGCCATCGCGCGCGCCCTGGATATCCCCCGGCCCACCGTCTACCGGCTTTTGCAGACCCTGGAAGAGGAAGGCTACATCGCCTTCTCCGCCTCCTCCACGCAGGTGCGGGTCACCCGCCTCGCCGCCAGCCTCGGTGACAGCTATGCCGCGCATTCCCGCATATGCCAGGCGGCGGGCCCGGTGCTGGGCGAATATGGCCCGCGTCTGGTCTGGCCGCTCGACCTGACGGTCTATGAGAATGCGGCCATGGTGATCCACGAAACCACGCACACGCGCAGCCCCCTCTCCATCGACCGCGGCATGATCGGCTACCGCCTGCCCATGCTGCGCACCTCCGCCGGCCGGGCCTATCTCGCCTTCTGCCGGGAGGAGCAGCGCACGATGATCCTGGACCATCTGCGTCGCATCGACGACCCGGAGGACCGCCCTTTCCTCGATGGGGCGTGGCTTGCACGCATGATCGAGGAGACCCGGCGGCGCATGATCGCCGTGCGCGACGGCGGCGAGTTCAGGCCGAAGACATCCAGCATCGCCGTTCCCGTCATGATCGGCGATCACGTCGAGGCGGTGGTGTCGATGATCTGGATCCGGTCGGCGCTTTCCCTGGCGGATGCCCTGTCGGCCCATTCCGAGGCGTTGCGCAACATTGCGGATGCAATTGCCTTGAAGGCATCCGCACACCACCGCGAGCTGCCGTAAACGCGCTGGCCTTGTCGCGGGCAGGGCGTTGCCTTCCCGGCCCGAGCCACTGCCGCAACTTCTCCCTTGCGCGGGTCTGCGCCGCGCCGCCGGCCTTCGGAGCCACAGCCCTTTCGTCGAGCGCTCGGGCATCTTCCGGTGGTGTTCCCGATGGGGCGCGGCGCATCCGGCGCTGCCAGCAGGTCGCCCACGGCATCCAGACCGCGAAACCTGCACGCTGCACGTCGGTCCACGACAGGATGCTTGTGTCCTGCTGCCGGTCATTCCGGCACAGGCGTGACGGAACGCCTACGGGCGGTCGAAGAAGGGGCGGTCGATGGCAAGCGGCCATGGACTTGGTCCAAGGATCAAGCTTCGTTGCGGGCATCGAACCTGAGCAGGATGGCCGTCCGGCGACGGGCGCCCTGTCGCCCGGTTGGGCGCTCCCTTCGCTCGATAAATGAGTGGGGTGACCGACCAATATACCCGCTCGTGTGGACGAGCATCGGACAGGGAGAGGTCTGGCGGAAGGTTATGGAAACGGACATTTTGGCGAGCATCCGGCGACAAACATCGTCTTGACACCTCTTGTCTGCAGCCATATTGAATAGGTCGTACGACCAACTTAAAAACGGAAGCGCCAAGGGCTTGAGGAACATGAGCAACACGAAGAAGGTCGAATTCAAGAGCGGGGACTTCACCCTCAGTGGCATCCTGATTTTGCCTGAGGCTGCAGCGGGTCCGGTGCCGATTGTCGTGATGGGGGGCGGTTGGTGCTACGTTAAAGAAATCGTCATGCCGCACTATGCCAAGGGCATCCTGGCTGCCGGCGCGGCTGTTCTCATGTTCGACTATCGCAACTTCGGCGAGAGCAGCGGCACCCGTCGCCAGCACATCGATCCATGGGAGCAGATTGAGGATTTCCGGAACGCCGTAACCTATGTGGAAACCCTGCCGGAGATCGACCCGCGCCGCATCGGTGTCTGGGGCATCTCCTATGCCGGCGGACACGTCATCGCGGTCGCGGCGATCGACAGCCGTGTCAAGCTTGCCGTGTCCAATATCCCGGTGGTCGACGGCTTCGAGACCATGCGCCGGACCCATGGGTCGATCCGCTTCAACGACCTCGAGGAACTGTTGCTGGAAGATCGTCGCGCCCGAGCCAAGGGCGAAGACGGTCGCATGCCGATGTCCTCCTTGACGCCCCCGACGGAACTCTCGACCTGGCCTTTCCCGACGATCCACACCGTGTTCAACCAGATCAAGGAGCGGGAAGCTCCCAACCACGAGCACTGGAGCACGGTGGAGAGCACCGAGTTGCTGCTGAGCTACGACGTTGGGCCTTTCGCCCGGCGCATCTACGACAAGCCGATCATGTTCGTGATCGCGGAAGGTGACGAAATCACGCTTTGGGATTTGGAGATCGCCACCTACCATTCTGTGCCCTCCGCGAAGAAGGAGCTGGCGGTGATCCCGAAGGTCTCGCACATGAGCCTTTACTCCCAGCAGGATCACCTGTCCCGCGCGGGAGCGCAGGCGTCCGCCTTTATCAAGAAGCACCTCGTCGACGTTGCTTGATGAGATCGCGGCGGAGGCCTTGTGCCTTCGGGTTTCCGCCGCGTGGCAACATACGGCCAGGACCAGGCCCGGTGCGCGTCGATGCACGGCGATCTCGGCGAAAGAGGGGGCATGTGCGTGCCATCGTGATCGTCGATGCAGCACGCACGGCCATCGGCACCTTCGGAAGAACGTCTCCCGATCCCAACTCGCGACGAGAGCGGCAAAGGCAGCTCTTGCCGGTAGCGGCGTTGCGGTGGAGGAAGCGGGGTACGTGGCCGCAGGAAATGCGCTCCCGACCGAGCCTGGGGACACCTGTCTCAGCCGGATGGTGGCGATCTATTCGGGCTGCCGAAGACGGTTCCTGCCTTCAATGCAAGCGATCTTCCGTGAAGATCTGCGCACGGCGCCAAGAATCGACAAAAGAGGGATGGAAACATGCGAGCAAAAATCTGCGCCACCGCGCTTGCCGTAATCATGGCTTGCGCCTCGTCCTCTCCAGGACGGGCCCAAGAGTGGCCCTTCAAGCTCAAGATCGGCGTGCTGACGGATCTTTCCGGCAGCTTTGCGGATTTCGCCGGCAAGGGTTCGGTGGTGGCCACGCAAATGGCGGTGGATGACTGCCTGAAGGCTGAATGCAAGGGCATGCAGATCGAGGTGGTCTCCGCGGACCACCAAAACAAGGCAGATGTGGCCGTTGGCATAGCCCGCAGGTGGGTGGACACTGAAAACGTGGATGTGCTCGGCGACGTCGTGAATGCGGCCGTGCAACTGGCGATCCAGTCCCTGGCCAAGGAACGGCAGACTTTCGCGGTGCTGTTTCCCGGCGGAACAGCACGCCTGACCAATGAGGACTGCTCTCCCAACACCTCAGTGCAATGGATGTGGGACACGTACAGCCAGGTGGCGGGCGCGGTGAAGCCGCTGGCCAAGCCGGGTACCAAATGGTTCTTCCTGGCCTCCGACTATGCCTTCGGCCATTCCCTCCAGAAGGACGGGACGGAGATCATCAACGCGCAGGGCGCCCAGGTGGTCGGCGCGGTCCGGCACCCCTTCCAGGCCAGCGACTTCTCCTCCTTTCTTCTGCAGGCACAGGGGGCGGGCGCAAATTATGTCGCCTTCGCCAATGCCGGTGCGGACGCCACCACCTCGATCCGTCAGGCGGCGGAATTCGGCCTGCAGTCCGGTGGGCAGAAGCCTGTTGCCTTGTTCCTGACCCTGCAGGATGTGAAGGCCCTCGGGCTCAAGGCTGCCGCAGGCACGCAACTCACCGAGAGCTTCTACTGGAACTATGATGACCGGACCCGGCGCTGGTCGGCCCGGTTCGGCCAGGCCTTCGGCGGCGGGAGGATGCCTTCCATCAGCCACGCCGGCGCCTATTCCGCAACGCTGCACTATCTGAAGGCGGTTGCCGCGACCCGCTCGAAGGATCCGAAGACGGTGATCGCGAAGATGCGCGACATTCCGATCGAGGACGACATCGTCCGCAACGCGACACTGCGGCCGGACGGCCGGCTGGTTCACGATACCTACCTGCTGCAGGTGAAGACGCAGGCGCAATCGACGTCGGAATGGGATGTCTACAACATCCTGCAGGTCATTCCCGGCCAAGAGGCCTTTCGCCCACTTTCCGAGAGCGCCTGTCCTGCGGTGAAGAAGCCGGGCTGATCCACCACAAGGCAGGCCGCGTAGCCCGCCTGCAGTGTGCAGCCATTGAACCCTCCCTTGCCTCGCCCGTCCGGCGGGGCTTTCTTTTTCAGGAGGTCCGCGACCTCCGCCAATGAGTCATACGTCCAACTCAATGTTGATGCATGGGATCGATGTGGAGGCTTGTGGGCATGCAGGCGATGCGACATCCTCCTTTCATCAGCGCCCGTGCGCGTGCGACGTGAGAGAAGAGTGAAAAAGAAGCCCGTACCTGACGCCCCCGCGCCAACTCGCGATCGCATTCTGGCCGCCGCTGAAAATCTCTTCGCCGAACACGGCTATGACGCCACGTCCCTGCGGGACATCGCGATGCTGGCAGAGACGCGGATCGGGTTGGTTTCGTACCATTTTTCGACCAAGGAAGCCTTGTACGAGACGATCATCGAGCGGCGATCATCAGAAGTGGGTCAGCGCCGGCTGGATTTTCTGGGGCAGGAAAGACGGAAGTACGCACCAGGCCCGATTCCCGTTTCGCGTATTATCTATGCGTATTGCTGGCCATTCCTTCAGCTCTCGCATGCCGCCGGGCCAGAATGGAAGAGTTACACGAAGATCATCTCGAGCGTGGCAAACTCACCGCGCTGGACGTCTCTCATCAGCGCCTATTACGATCCGGTGGCGTCCGTGTTCCTCGGAGAGCTCCACCGCACCTTGCCGGCGAGCTCACGCGATCACCTGACGGCCGGCTTCACCTTCATGGTAAGTGCCATGCTTGGGATCGCCGCAGAGACCGGTCGCGCCAACAATCTCTCCGACGGCGCGCTTCAATCGACCGAGATTGAGCGCATCTTCAGCATCATGTTGCCGTTCGTGTCGGCCGGTTTCGAGGCGATCGGCGTCGCGGAAGAGATCGAGAGCCGCAAGCGCTGACTTCTCGCGTGCGGACCGGGGGGGCCTTGAGCTTTGGGAGAGCCGATCGAACTGGGTCAGGTCCGAGAGGATTTGGTCCAGGTCCGATAGGCACTGCTGGAAGAATAGCCCGGGCCGTGGGGAAGCGCTTGCCGGCAGCCTGCTCCGGGAATTCCGGAAGGAGCCGCTTTTGCGATTTTTCCTGGAGACAATATGGAGACAAGAGCCGCCAACCCGGCCGCTCTCTCCATCAAAAATGACACGCCGTGCGCGGCATGCCATTGATTTTCTTAGGAGAAACTGGAGCGGGCGAAGGGATTCGAACCCTCGACCCCAACCTTGGCAAAATTGGGGACAGGGTTTTCTGGGGTTTTCCTCAGTTGGACTGACTTGTAAAAGTCAATATTATTCAGTGAGTTATTGATACTCGCCTTTCTGACATGGTATGAGATTTTCCGTCAAGGTGGTCACCAGGTGGTCACCAATTTCGATGGTGTCGGCCGATCGAAAGGCACGGAAATGACGAAGGAAAATGCCGTAAGGCTTACAAAAAAGGTAGTCGATGGCATCGTCTCGAACGATGAGCGTCGTTTCGTTTGGGATAGTGAGCTATCCGGGTTTGGTGTCCGAGCAGACCCCAGCGGATCAAAGACGTTCATCATCAGATACCGCGCCAATGGCGGCGGGCGGAACGCTCCCAAGCGGTTTCAGACGGTCGGCCGCTATGGAAATTTGACCGTCGACGAGGCACGCAAGAAGGCGAAGATTCTGCTCGGCGCAGCCGCGAAAGGTGAGGATCCTGCCGGCGAGCTTCAGACAAAGCGTCGCGAAATGCTGATGGCCGAGCTGGTCGACCTTTATGACGAAGAAGGCTGCTTCGTTCAGCGCGGCATTCGGCAGGGCGAGCCCATGAAGCCCCGCACCAAGGCTTACACGATCGCGCGTCTACGACACCATGTTGTGCCGCTGCTCGGACGAAAGCGTGTGTCGGAGGTTGGCGCGGGCGAGATCGAACGCTTCGTGCGGGATGTGACCAACGGCAAGACCGCCAAGGATGAGAAAATCGGGTTCCGCAAACGCATCATCGTTCGCGGCGGCGAGGGAGCCGCACGGAAGGTCGTAAAGGATCTCTCCGCCGTTTTTAGCTTTGCTGTGCGGCGCAAGATCGTGTCTTCCAATCCTTGCGACATCGCTGCTGTGAAAAAAACCGACAACAGGCGCGATAGGTATTTGACGCTCGAGGAGATCGGCCGTCTCGGCAGGGCATTCGACGCGCTGGAACAGGAGGGCGTCAACGCCAAAGCATTGAACATTGCACGCCTGTGGGCATTGACCGGCTGTCGTCGCGACGAGATTGCCGCGCTGCGATGGAATGAGGTGAGTTTCGAGCACGGCCTTCTCGTTTTGGACGACAGCAAGACTGGAAAGTCCATTCGGCCGCTTGGCGCGGCTGCAATCGTGCTGCTGCGTGGCATGACAAGGAAGCCGGGTTCCGACTTCGTATTCCCGGCGGAACGGGGAGATGGCCATTTTCAGGGAACAAAGGGCGTTTGGACTAAGGTTGTCGCGAAAGCGGAACTACCTGGCGTTACCCCCCATACGCTGAGGCATACGATGGGGTCCACCGCCGTCTCCTATGGCGAGGGTTTGCCCCTGACAGGAGCCATCCTTGGCCATGCTAATGCACGCTCGACGGCTATCTACGCGCATGTGCAACATGATCCTTCGCGTCGTGCGGCTACTCGGATTTCGGGAAAGATTGCTGAGGCACTGGCGGGAAAGAACGAGACACCGGCTCAGAGCGGGCAATCGGGTGCATATGAACACCAGACCATAGAAAGTGAAGTTGCCTAGCCTGGTTGTCATGGCGCTTCTCCTTTCGCTGGCTGTTTCCTCGCGTCCAGCTTCCGATCGAAGCTGCGCATGACGCTCCTCACCGAAAGAAGACGTATTTCGTGAGGGCAGCGATCACCAGCACCAAGACGAGGATGCCGATCAGGCCGGCAAGGCCCATGCCCCATCCCATGGATCCCATCATGTCGTGCATCATTGGAACCTCCTCTCATTTGGCGGCAGCCTTGAGGCCGGCTGGCCCCTGTTCGATTGCCCTCTCGTCGGCGGTGACGGTCCGCGGCAACCGCCAGCCTTTGATCAGTCCATAGACAGCGGGGATCACGACCAGCGTCAGCACCGTCGACGACACCATGCCGCCTATCATCGGCACCGCAATGCGTTGCATCACTTCCGAGCCCGTGCCGGTGCTCCACAGGATCGGGACGAGCCCGGCCGTAATGGCGATGACCGTCATCATCTTCGGCCGGACGCGCTCTACAGCTCCGAGCATGATCGCCTGGTAGAGGTCGGTCCGGGTGAAAGGCCGCCCTTCCGCCACCCGCTCGGCCTTCAGCTCCGCCATCGCCTGTTCGAGATAGATCAGCATGATGACGCCGGTCTCGGCGGCGACGCCGGCAAGCGCGATGAAGCCGACCGCCACGGCAACAGACATGTTGAAGCCGAGCCACCACATCAGCCAGATGCCGCCGACCAGCGCGAAGGGCAGCGATAGCATGACGATGAGCGTTTCCGTCAGGGCCCGGAAGTTGAGGTAAAGCAGCAGGAAAATGACCAGCAGCGTCACCGGCACGACGATCTTCAGCCGCGCTTCGGCGCGCTGCAGATATTCGAACTGGCCGCTCCACGAGACGTAGGTTCCGGGCGGCAGCTTGACCTCGTTCGCCACCGCCGCTTGAGCCTCCGCGACATAGCCGCCAAGGTCGCGGCCGGCGATATCGACGAAGACATAGACCGCGAGCTGGCCGTTCTCGGTGCGGATCGAGGTCGCGCCGCGCGTCAGCTCGACCTTGGCGACTTCGCCGAGCGGCACCGTGCCGCCGCCCGGCAGCGGCACCTGCACGTCGCGGGCGATCGATTGCGGATCGCTCCGGAAGTCGCGCGGATAGCGGATGGTCACGCCATAGCGCTCGCGCCCCTCCACCGTGGTCGTCACCGTCTCGGCCCCGAGCGCGGTCGCGATCACGCTCTGGACGTCGCCGACGGCCAGGCCGTAGCGGCCGAGCGTTTCCCGGTCCGGCACGATGTCGAGATAGTAGCCGCCGATCACCCGCTCGGCATAGGCGCTGGACGTGCCCCGCACGGACCGCAGCACCCGCTCGATCTCGCGGGCACTCTGTTCCATCTGGCTGAGATCGGTGCCGAACACCTTGACGCCGACCGGCGTACGAATGCCGGTGGCAAGCATGTCGATGCGAGCGCGGATCGGCATCGTCCAGGCATTGGAGACACCTGGGAACTGCAACGCCTGGTCCATCTCGGCCTTCAGGCTGTCGATGGTGACGCCGGGCCGCCATTCGCTCTTCGGCTTCAGATTGATGATGGTCTCGAACATCTCGGTCGGGGCCGGATCGGTCGCGGTCAATGCTCGCCCCGCTTTGCCATAGACCGAGGCCACCTCCGGGAAGCTCTTGATGATCCGGTCCTGCACCTGCAGTAGCTCGGCGGCCTTGGTGATGGAGATACCCGGCAAGGTGGTCGGCATATACATCAACGTGCCTTCGTCGAGATTCGGCATGAACTCCGAACCGAGCTGGCGCGCCGGCCAGAGCGTCACCCCGAGCACGATGAGGGCGATGAGGATGGTGAGCGTCTTCGCCTTGAGCACGCCGCTTATGACCGGCCGGTAGACCCAGATCAGGAAGCGGTTGATCGGGTTCCTGTGCTCCGGGATGATCCGGCCGCGCACGAAGACGACCATCAAAGCCGGCACCAGCGTCACCGACAGAAGGGCCGAGGCTGCCATGGCGAAGGTCTTGGTGAAGGCGAGCGGGCCGAACATCCGGCCTTCCTGCGATTCCAGCGTGAAGATCGGCAGGAAGGAGACGGTGATGACGAGCAGGCTGAAGAACAGCGCCGGACCGACCTGGCTCGCCGCCTCGATCAGGATCTCGACCCGCGGCTTGTCCGGTGACGCGCGCTCCAGATGCTTGTGGGCGTTCTCGATCATCACGATGGCGGCGTCGATCATGGCGCCCACCGCGATGGCGATGCCGCCCAGGCTCATGATGTTGGAGCCGAGCCCGATCGCCTTCATCGCCGCGAACGCCATCAATATGCCGACCGGCAGCATCAGGATCGCGACCAACGCGCTGCGCAGATGCAGCAGGAACACCACGCAGACCAGCGCGACGATGATGCTCTCCTCGATCAGCGTCCCCTTCAGCGTCTCGATCGCCCGGTCGATCAATCCGGAGCGATCATAGACCGGGACGATCTCGGCGCCTTTCGGCAGGCTGGAGGCGATCTCGGCGAGCCGTGCCTTGACGTTCTCGATCACCGTCAACGCATTGGCGCCGAAGCGCTGCAGCACGATGCCGCTGGCGACTTCGCCCTCGCCATTGAGCTCGGTGATGCCGCGCCGCTCGTCCGGTCCGATCTCGACGCGGGCGACATCCTTCACCCGCAGCGACACGCCGCGGTCGGTCTTCAGCACCACGTTCTCGATATCGGCGACGCTGCGGAGATAGCCCCTGCCGCGCACCATGAACTCGAACTCGGAGAGCTCGACGGTGCGCCCGCCGACATCGGTGTTGCTCGCCTTTACGGCGTCGCGCACCTTGTCGAGCGGGATGCCCAGCGCCCGCAGCCGGTTCGGATCGACCACGATCGAATATTGCTTCACGAAGCCGCCGACGCTGGCGACCTCGGCAACGCCCTCCGCCTTGGAGGCGCCGAAGCGGATCACCCAATCCTGCAGCGAGCGCAGCTCGGCAAGCGTCATCTCCTTGGCGACGACGGCGTATTGGTAGATCCAGCCGACACCGGTCGCATCCGGCCCGAGGGTCGGGGTGACGCCCGCCGGCAGGCGCTGCGCGGCGGCGTTGAGATATTCCAGCACGCGGCTCCGTGCCCAATAAGGATCGGTGCCATCCTCGAAGATCACATAGACGAAGGAGACGCCGAAGAAGGAGAAGCCGCGCACCACCTTCGATTTCGGCACTGTCAGCATGGACGTGGTGAGCGGATAGGTGACCTGGTCCTCGACCACCTGCGGGGCCTGGCCGGGATAGTCGGTGTAGACGATCACCTGCACGTCGGAGAGGTCGGGGATGGCGTCGAGCGGCAGCGTCTTCAGTGCATAAAGCCCGGCAGCGACGGCGAAGGCCGTACCGACAAAAACCAGCACGAGGTTGCGGGCGGACCAGCCGATGAGGCGGGCGATCATGGCTGTGCCTTCGCAGGTGTCAGGCCGCGCAGCGCCGCCTTCAGATTACTCTCGGCGTCGATCAGGAAATTAGCCGCGACCACGACTCGGTCGCCCTCGGCGAGGCCGTCGCGGATCTCGGTGAAGCCTTCGCCGCGCAAGCCGATCTTCACCGCGCGCGGCTCGAACCGGCCTTCGCCGCGGTCGAGGATCACCACTTGCCTTGTGCCGGTGTCGATGACGGCGTCGTCCGGCACGGCGACGACTGGAGCGGCAGCGCCGGTGCCGATCTCTACCTCGGCGTACATGTTGGGCAGCAGCGCGCCGTCGGGATTGGCGATCTCGATCCGCACTTTTGTGGCCCGCGTGGCTTCGCCGACCTGCGGGTAGATCAGCGACACGCGGCCACTGAGGCTGCGTCCCGGTAGGCTCCGCACCCCTATCGTGACCGGCGCGCCAAGCCGAACGGCCCCAAGATCGAACTCCGGCACATCCGCCAGCACCCAAATGGTCGAGATGTCGGCAAGGCGGAACAGCACATCGCCCGGCGCCGCTTTCATACCGTCGACGACATTGCGTTCGAGCACGATGCCATCGCTCGGCGCCCGCCAGATCATCGACAGCGGCACCTTGCGGGTGCGCTCAATGTCGGCGATCGCCTCGGGCGGGAGGCCGAGATTCTCCAGGCGTTGGCGGGCGCCTCCGAGAGCGCTATCGCGGCCGCCGCTATTGAGATCGGTGAGGAGTTGGGCGCCGGCGGTGGCGATATCCGGCGCATAGATCCGGAGCAGCATCTGGCCCTTCGTCACCCGGTCGCCCGTGGTGACGTCCGCCACCTCGTTGATGAAAGCGTCGCTCCGCGTTGCAACCACGGAGACGCGCCGCTCGTCGAGCTGGACCATTCCCGGCACCCGCACCAGCCTGCCGACGACACGCCGCCCGACCAGCTCCGAACGCACGCCCGTCCGCTGCAGCTTGCCGAGCGAGACCTTCACGACCGTACCGTCGTCGTCCTCGCCCTCGTGGACGGGGATGTAGTCCATCCCCATCGAGTCCTTCTTCGGCACCGGCGAGGTATCCGGCAGACCCATTGGATTGCGGTAGTAGAGGACGCGCCGCGGGCTCGCCACCTCGGCCATCACTGGCGGCTTGTCCTCGAAGCTCACGTCCTCGCCGGCGCGAACGGCGCGGAATGCCCGGCCGTCCTCGGTCTGGCGCGGGGTCGCCGAATAGGCGGGCTTGCCGTCGGGATCCTGATAATAGATCACGGTTCCCGTGCCGGTCGGTTCGGCCACCGCCGGAATGCCTGCGGCATCGAACAACTCGCGAAGGCCGGGCGCGGGTAGACCCCGAACGCCGGCCCAATAGCCTCCGACCCCCGCCGCCGATATGGCGGCGAGGGCGAGGCCCGTAAGGGCGATCCGTTTCATGGCGTGGCCTTGAGGACCAGCTTGTTCTCGATCGTGCCGGTCTCACCCTGGATCTTGGCGCCGAGCGAAAGGCGCCAGCCGCCAGCCATCATCAGATTGGCCTTGAAGCGATAGACACCCGGCTCGGTCGACGGGAGAGCCTCGATCGGCGCTACCATCGTCTCCATGCCGTCAGGCGCCATGTCGATTCGGGTCGCGAAGATCACCGCGTCGGGAACCGCCTTGCCGGATCGTTTGTCGACGAGCCGGACAGCGACGATGGCGCCGTTGCCCTGCTTGATGTCCGTCTGAACGAGCCGGAACTCGTAGTCCGTGATGTCGGCACGCGCCGTCGAGAGGGCCGCCACGGAAAGCGCGGCCGCGAGCGCCGCCACAGCGGCGCGCTTCATAGAAGAAGTTGTCATGGTCTGAAAATCCCAGATTGATCGGAGCACCGTGCGCATGGCCCGGCGTTGCGCGGCCTACGGCCACGCGCTCTCGGCCGCCCGAGTCTCGCTGGGGCGGCACGAACCGGCGCGCAAACGCCGGCGATGTTCTAGGTTCGCGGAGGTCGAGCCGGAGGCTCTATCGAGAGTGCATCGCCCATGGCGTCACTGCCGGGGCGGATGGCATCGCCCTCGGCCCGCAGAACGAAAGCCAGGCTTGAGAGCATCGGCCCGACCGAGAAGCACTTGGCCATGCACAATGCCATCAATGGGCAGGTCTTCTGGCAGTCCGGAACGGCCGGCTTGTCTGGGCAGCATGGCATGTCGTCCGGCATCGCGGACATGGACATATCGGAGGCCGCCGCCATCGCGGGGCCGCTCACCGGCGCGGTGAACGGTCCGGCAATGAGCCCCACGATCGCAAGGATCGGGAGCAACCTGCGTAGCCAAGGGGCGACCTTCATGCAGCGCAACATGTCATAGGCGACGCATTTTGGGAACGCGAGCAGCGGTACGGAGTTGTCACAGGTTCGTGGCAGATGGACGTCACTGCCATTCTCAGGATGAGGACGTGCATCGCGAACGCACGCGGCCGGCGAAGAAAAGGCATCGGAACCGCCGTCGCCGGATCACATGTCGGGGATGGTCACACGGAGCGAAGCAGGATCCCCACCAGCGGTAGCCGCAAGCGCAAAGAGACCATGCCATACGAAGAGAGCTGGGAGCGTGGCCGCTCGACGGAATCCGCAACAGGTTCTTCGGCGAAGCGCCGCAACGGCGAAGCTACCGGGCTCAATCACGGAACTAGCCGGAGAGACGAACCACCGACGGATGGCGGATTCACATCGCCGGTAAGCCCAAACAGTAGATTGTCGAGTTCTGCCTCAGGGATATCCAAGCGGGCCGCAACGTGCCGGCGCGTCACGCCTTCCCGCCAAAGTTCGGTAAGGACACGCTGCCATATTGCAGATCGCTCCGGTGGAAGGCCGTCAGGCTCGTTGACGCCGAACCGCTTGTTTATCTGGATGCAGAATGTCCGGTAGTTCCAATCGGAGATCCGGCCGATCCGGTGGAGGCGATGCGCAAGCGCAGCGACGGATACGCCCCACCGCCTCTTTGCGAGCACCAATTGATCGAGGCTTCGGACGAATGGGATCGTCGCCACGACGTCGTCGTGAGGCATCAGGAACGACGATGCAAACGCATGTGCCTCGAGTTCGGCAGCGCGCCCTTGATTGGGACCACCATGCTTGTGCAAGACAAGGTGCGCCAGCTCATGAGCAGCGTCGAACCGACTGCGCTCCGTGGTCTTGAAGGTGTTGAGGAAGACATACGGCTCGCCATCGTGCCAACAGGAAAAGGCATCCACATTCTTCGTGTTCTCGGCCAGCGAGAAGACGCGGACGCCCTTCGTCTCAAGCAGCTTGATCATATGCGAGATCGGCCGTTCGCCGATCGCCCAATGCTGGCGCAGCGCACGTGCGGCTCCAGCGGGATCGCGTTCATGGCTGAGGTCGAGCAGGTCTGGCTGCGGCAGAACGAACCGTTCCCGCACCCAGGCTGACATCTCGAAGGCCAGTGAGCCAGCCGCGAGCGCCGCATCGCGCTCTCGCGCCGACATCGCCGTGAGGCTCCGGAAGCTGGCGGCATCAGCGCTGATCGGTGCCGCGTCGTCCCGGAAGAAGAACTCCCGCGGGAATCCCAGCGCGCGCACCAAGCCGTCGACCGTGTCTTCATCCGGAACCTGCTGCCCGTTGACGACACGCGACAGGGTGACCGGCGATATGCCGGCTTGCTCGGCGAGGGCCTTGGCGGTCAACCGCTGCCGCTTCCGCGCGAGCTCCATTCTGCCAATGTTGAACATGGCCTAGCGACGCAGAACAGCAGGCTCGAACTCGATGCCATCCGGACGATCGCTATCAAGGATGGCATCCGCCGGCCATTCACCACCACCGAGGATGAAGATGCGCTCGATAAAGCCCTCGAAATTGCCGCCGGAAATACCTGAAGGCAGCGACAGCTCGGCGCGGACATCATCACCTTGAACCGACACGCAGAAGAACCATACGCCGGTCCGGAGTTCCGCCAGCCCCTGATCCCGCACCGCTGACATCTCTTCCTCGGGGAACAGCCCGGCCTGTCCCACCGCAATGATACGGTCGGCGCCGGAGCCTTTCCCGGAAACCGCTTGCGGCTTGTGCAACTTGTCGGCGGCAAGGTCGACACTTTGATAGACCACCTTGAGGGGGCTATCCGGATGCTTGACGGATTCGACGTTGTTCTCGCGATAATTGACCCAGCCGATTGCCCGGAAAAGTTGCCGCACATATCGGGTGCCGTAGATGTAGGCGAGCAGCCCCTCCGCAGAAGCGGGATCATCGGCGATCGCGTCGGCACGCGCAGCGACCACGCCGCGCACGACCTCAAGCAGCGCCTGGCGCGTGACACCGAACTCGGCGAGGCGAGCATCGACTTCAGGATGATCGGCAAGCACACGAACCGCAGCCATCGAATCACTCCCACGATAATTTTCATCGCCTCATTTGTGGAGGAAAAAATTATCGCGCGCAACTGTCTTAGTTGGGTGGTTGGACCCGGGGGATGGCCGAAAGAGGGAGGCCGTCGAGAATATCATAATACCAGGCAGTCCTGGCTACAGCCGACGCCGATGCACGCGTTGAGCTGGTCGTTCACGAAAGATAGCGGCTTCAGGTACCGGCCCTCGCTGCACCACCTCCCGATGGGGGTGCAGCGGAGCGCGTTCGATCGCGGAGATCATCCCCGCGAAGGAGAGGGCGGCTAATGATCGTGATGATCGCGCCGGTGAACGGCTTCCCGGTTTCAGCCGACGCCCTCATAAGCGACGAACGTCATCATGCCGGTCGCCATGTGGTACAGGTGGTGGCAGTGGAGTGGCCAGCGTCCGGGATTGTCCGCGTCGAAGGCAACGGTCACGCGAGCCATCGGCGGGAGGAGAATAGTGTCGCGCAGCGCACCGCCGAGCGTCTTGCCGTTAACGCCGACCACCTGGAATGCGTGGCCGTGCAGATGCATCGGGTGAGCCATCATCGACATGTTCGTCAATGCGAGCTCAACGCGCTCTCCCCGCTTGATCCGTAGCGCGTCGCCTCCTCCGATACCCCAGCTATAGTCCGCCATATTGCCGGTGAGGGTGAGCGCGAAGCGGCGGTCGGCGGGACGCTGCGCGAGCGGTTCTATGGCGCGCAGCCTCTGCTCGAGGCCGAGCCCGAGCACGGGTCCCTTGGCCTCTCCGAGCTCCGGAATCTTGCCGACGACCGCGCCGGCGGATGCCAGGATGATTCCCGCTCGTTCGGCGCCACCCTCCCGAAGGGCGAGGATCGGATGCGACCCGCCCGCCTTCGGCAGCGCCAACCGGATATCCAAGCGCTGGCCCATGGAAATCGGGAAGGACCGGCCGGCGACCGGCTGAACGGCTTGGCCGTCGACCGCGATGAGTTCACCATCCAGACTTCCGGTATTGATGGTGAAGGCGGTCGCCGTCGCGCCATTTATGATCCGCAGGCGCACCCGGCCGCCCTTGTCGACGGCGACGACCTCGGGGTCGTCCAGCGTGCGGTCATTGGCGAGGTAGGCATCATAGTCGATATCGTTGAGGTCCATCGCCATGCCCGGCATGCTTTGCATCTGGCCCATCGCGCCGGAGGCCATCATGCCCGCCATTCCCTTCATCGCGTCGCTTTGGCCCATCGCGCCGTGATCCATCGGCATGGCGCCGGCGGAGCTTGCCTTGAGCTTGGCGAGCAGCTCCTCCGCGGGCGTGAACGAGAAATCATGCAGCAGGATCACCACCTCCTGCTCGTCCCGCTGCCGGTCGGCGGCGGTCCGCACGATCAGCGGCGCCGCCAGCAGATTCTGCTCCTGCAGCGTATGAGCGTGCATCCAGTGGGTGCCTCCGGTGCCGACCGGGAAGGTGTAGCGGCGCGTTTCGGAGGGTCCCAGAAGCGCAGCGGGATTGTCCGGCACGCCGTCCATCGTCCAGGGCGGTGTCAGGCCATGCCAATGGATCAGGGTCGGCTCACCAATCCGGTTGGAGAGCGCGACGTCGAAGCTGCTCCCGGCATCCAGCGCCAGGCCCAATGTGCCGTCGGTCTGGGCAAGCCCGAACACGCGCGCTGCCTTGCCATTGACCTCGATGGTCCGACTGACCACGCCGAGCGGGCGCGGTATGGCGTTTGACGCGGGCGGAGTGGCGTCGGGTGCCGTCTGCGCCCAGGCGTTGATTGGATGAAAGGCAGCTGAGGTGCCGAATACGGCCGCTCCGGCCATCATCCGGTTGAGAAAATGACGACGATTCATGGTGTGGGTCCTTGTTCCCTTGCCGGTAGCAGGCCGGCTGACTGATCATGCGAATGCGCATTGAGCGACCTGATGCCCACGGAGCATCAGGTCAGGTCCGATCAGGCACGGGTTCGGGGAGGACCGAGGGTGGGTGGAAACGCCACGCCGGTGACGATCTCGTCACGCTGTGCGTAACGCGCAGTGAGCACGATGCGCTGCGGGACAGTCGCATCTGGCGCGGCAAGGGCCACAACACAGGATGCGCATACGCTGCTGCAACAGAGCGCATGGTCGACGGCGTGAAAATGACCTTGGAGACCATCGCCGCTGATGACGGCCCGAAGCTGCCCGCTTTCCACGACGGTTGTTTGCTCGTGGCGAACAAGGTCATGACACGGCATGGCCTGTGCGCTGGCGACAGGGGCAACGAGCAGCGCGATCGCGACCAGAAAGGCCAGCAACGCTCTCATCCATCCGATCGTCTGCAACCCGACGCTCATGCCTGACCCCTGCCTCCTCAAGAAGGCACCCTCCGCACAATTCCACCTTGATCCACATCAATGGCCTCTGTGAGGTGTTCTCGCGTCACGAGAACGTGTCCCTTCGCGAGGCCTTTGGGCTGGGGCCGCCGATTCTGTCCCGGCGCATGTCTCATTCGGCCGCGAGTTGGCCGGCAACAGACTCCGACCTCACCGCCGCAGCGTTCGACGCCAGCCCCCATCCCTTGACTAGGCCGTAGATCGCCGGAATGACGATCAGCGTCAGCAGGGTCGAGAAACCATGCCGCGGATCATCGGCACGGCGATCCGCTGCATGATCTCGGAGCCGGCTCCTGTGCTCCACAGGATCGGGATCAGGCCCGCCATGATGGCAACCACGGTCATCATCTTGGGCCGCACGCGCTCGACGGCGCCCTCCATGATGGCGTGATGGAGGTCGGCGCGCGTCAGGCTCCGGCCTGTTGCCGTGATCTTCGTGCCAACTTCGTTCCAAACGCGGTCGAGGTAGATCAGCATGACCCCGCTGGTTTCCGCCGTCATACCCCCGTTGTTATGTCGCTACCGGCAGGTGCGGCGACGGGGCGGCGATCGCCAGGATTGAGAGCAGTCGAAAAAGCCAAGACTGGATCGTCATATCCTAAATCTCACAATATCTTGATCGGTGGAAGAGCATCGCGTTCACGTTCTTGGCAGAGTCGGCAGCAATGACGGCCGTCGTCACGTCAAAGTCACGTGGAAAGTTGTTTCTTCATCCTGAGCCGTCTAACACGTCGTATTCACGGGCTGACGTTCCACAGCGGAAGCCTTGCGGGGAAAATTGGTGCGACTGCCGAACACCAGCCTCGGGGTTTTTTCATATGAGGCCAAATTGGTCCTTGCCATTTCGCGGCGTCACCCGTAGTTTGCAATGCGATATGATGCCTTCGCTTCGCTCATTCGTGATTCTTCTGACCGTGCTCGCCTTTTCGGTGGCAAGCACGGGTTGGGGCATTGCGAGCGGCTTGATGGCGTCGAGCGGTGGGAAAGGGCACCACGCGCCGATCGAAGCCAGCCATTCTAGCGGATCGCATGAGCACGGCGACAGCGACTTGGCCCAGAATTCCGCTTGTCTGGAAGCGGACGGCCCAGCCTGCGCTGCTAAGCATCAACACAGCGACACATCGAGTTCCTGCTGCGCTATGGCCTGCCACACTGCAATTCCGGCTAGCGCATGCGCCATGGTCGTTATCGCCTTCGAGCGGACCATCGATCATCCGTCGCTTGAGGCGGGTGTAAAGGGATCGTCCGCGACGCGCCTTGAACGCCCGCCGAGATCCGCCGACGTCTGATCGTCGGCCGACTCCCTTCACGACCTCTGATCGCTGACGGACAAGATCCGTCTCCGTTTCTGTCTTCGGGTTTCTGCCGACGGCTTTTGCTGCTGCGTCTCCGCAGCCGCTGAAGATCGCTGTTCGATGCCGCGCGGCCATGCCGCTCGGGCCGACTGGGCCGATTCCGAGGATCTCCATGAAACCTGTCTTCCTGACGGCCTTCGCCGTCGTCCTGTCCGCATGTTCCGGACCACCTTTGATTGAGGTGGGTCCCAGCCCGTCCGACGCGAGTTCGAGCGTGAAGCCATTGCGCTACGCGCCCGTCACCGCGGGAACGGTCGACTACCGTCCGGTCGATCCGAAACCCTGGATTGAACGCAATGAGCGCGTCGCTCCCAAGACGGGGGGCGAATGATGGTGCTCACAATCGACAGCCAGGCGAAGCCTCTTCCTGCACCGCCTTGGAGGCGGCTCGTCGCGATCGGCGCCGTCGCCGCGACGCTGGGTGGCTGCGTAACATTCACGCCGGATGGTGGCATGAGCCCGGTGTCGGCGGAGGTCTCGGCCGCGATCGGCAAGGACACCGTGAAGATCGCATCATCGGCCGAGGCGTCAGCGGTCCAAAGCCGCGTCAATGCGCTCTTGACCAAACCCCTGACCGCGGACGGCGCCGTTCAGCTCGCGCTCATCAACAACCGGGGTCTTCAGGCCGAGTACAATGCGCTCGGCATTTCCGAGGCCGCCTTCGTCGAGGCCAGCCTGCCGCCCAATCCGGTCATCGGGGTCGAGCGACTCTCCACCGGCGGCTCGCTGGATATCGAACGTCGCGTGATCGCCAATATCCTGGCGCTCCTGACACTTCCGGCCCGCAGCGATATCGCCAGGACGCAGTTCGAAGCCGCTCGACAGAAGGCGATCGAGGCAACCTTCCGCACCGCCGCGGAGACACGCCGTGCCTACTACCGCGCCGTGGCTTCGCGGCAGACGGCGTCGTTCCTCGAACAGGCGCGGGTCTCGGCCGACGCAGCCGCCGACCTCACGCGCAAGCTCGGAGAGACCGGCGCCGCGAAGAAACTCGACCAGGCCCGAGCAAGTGCCTTCTACGCCGAGGTGTCCAACGAGCTTGCCCAGGCTCGATTGAGGGTCGGCACGGATCGCGAGGCGCTGACCCGCATGCTCGGCCTGTGGGGGCCCGACGTCGACTACAGATTGCCGGGGCAACTCCCGGGCATGCCCCGCATCCAGACGGCACAACAGGTCGAAGTCGATGCCATTCGAAAGCGGGTCGATCTCATCGCGGCACGCCTCGAGCTCGACGCCATGGCCAAGACCCTTGGGCTGACCGAGGCGACGCGGTTCATCTCCATGCTCGATGGTGGCTGGCGCGGCAACTACGAGCGATCAACCGTGGACGGCGTGCGGGAGAGCTCGTCCCCGCGCGGCTTCGAACTTGAAATCCAGATCCCGATCTTCGACGGCGGCGAAGTCAATGTGCGCCGATCGCAGGAGACTTACATGCAGGCGGTCAACCGCCTGATGGAGAAAGCAGTGAACGTGCGCTCGGAAGCGCGCGCGGCCTATCTCACCTATCGCGGCAGCTACGACATTGCCCGCCAGTATCAGAACAGCATTCTGCCGCTGCGCCGGACGATCAACGAGCAGGCCCTGCTCGAATACAACGGCATGCTGATCGACGTCTTCGAGCTTCTGACGACGGCGCGGGAAAGCATCGCCACCAACGTCGCGGCAATCGCCGCCAAGCGCGACTTCTTCATCGCCACCGTGGACTTCGAGACCGCGATCATCGGCGGAGGCAGCTCAGCCGGTTCGGCCGAGGGCTCCGTCGTAACCGCGGCCGCCGAAGGCGGGAACTGACCGGAAAAGGGAGACCATCATGACGATCTCACGTCGAAATTTCCTCGGCGCCTCCGGTGGCATGGCGCTGATCAGCGCAAGCGCGGTCTCAGGCCGCGCCCAGGCGGCTGCGATCCCCGAAGCCGCAACCATGAAGGAATCGGTCATGCAGCCACCGCTCGTTCCGACGAGCGGGCCGGACTATCAGCCCGTCGTCACGCTCAACGGCTGGACCCTGCCGTGGCGCATGAACGGCGACTGGAAGGAATTCCATCTCGTCGCCGAGCCGGTGGTGCGCGAGTTCTCGCCCGGCATGGTCGGCCACCTGTGGGGCTATAACGGCCAGTCGCCAGGACCGACCATCGAGGCGGTCGAGGGCGACAAGGTCCGCATCTTCGTCACCAACAAGCTGCCGGAGCACACCACCATCCATTGGCACGGGCAGTTGCTGCCCTGCGGCATGGACGGGGTCGGCGGGCTGACCCAACCGCACATCAGGCCAGGCAAGACCTTCGTCTACGAATTCCAGCTCCAGAAGAGCGGCACGTTCATGTACCACCCCCATGCCGACGAGATGGTCCAGATGGCCATGGGCATGATGGGCTTCTTTGTGGTGCATCCGAAGGACCCCGCCTTCCGGCGCGTCGACCGCGACTTCGTGTTCCTGATGGCGGCCTACGACATCGATCCCGGCACCTATGTGCCGAAGGTCGCCGAGATGACCGACTTCAACATGTGGACCTGGAACAGCCGGGTTTTCCCCGGCATCGACCACATCGTCGCCGGCAAAGGTGAGAAAGTCCGCATCCGGTTCGGTAATCTCACCATGACGAACCACCCCATCCACATGCACGGCTACGACTTCAAGGTGTCGTGCACGGACGGCGGCTGGGTGCCGGAGGCGGCGGCCTGGCCGGAGGTCACCATCGATTGCGCCGTCGGACAGATGCGCGCTTTCGATTTCGTCGCCGACAAGCCCGGCGATTGGGCGATCCACTGCCACAAGTCGCACCACACCATGAACGCCATGGGTCACGACGTGCGCAACTTCATCGGCGTCGACAAGAAGGAGTTTGCCAAGAAGGTCCGCAAGCTGGTGCCGGACTACATGCCGATGGGCACCGCCGGCATGGCCGACATGGGCGAGATGGAAATGCCGCTGCCCGACAACACCCTGCCGATGATGACGGGCTTCGCCCAGTTCGGGGCGGTCGAGATGGGCGGCATGTTCTCGGTCGTCAAGGTGCGCGAGGGGCTCGCATCCGGCGACTACAAGGATCCGGGCTGGTTCAAGCACCCGGAAGGGACGGTCGCCTTCGAGTGGAAGGGCGAACCGAAAAAAGCCGAACGCAAGCCTCCCGCCGCGTTCGACAAGACGAAAACTGCCGAGTTCACCGTCGTGAAACCCGGCAAAAAATCCCCCCATGGCAATCATTGAGAAGGATTTCTACGTGCAACCACGATTCCTGATCGCCGCGCTTGCGGCCCTTACTCTGTCGACCGCAGCGCTGGCCGACGCTGGTCATTCCCACGGGGATGACCGGGCCTATGGCGAACCCGGAGATCCCAAGAAACCAGCACGCACCATCCAAATCACCATGCGCGAAGCGGACGGGAAGATGGTGTTCATCCCGAACAAGATCGACATCCGCAAGGGCGAGCAGGTCAAGTTCGCCATCCGCAACAATGGTGAGCTCGATCACGAGATCGTCGTCGGCACGCTCGACGAAAACCTCAAGCACATGGCCGAGATGATGAAGAACCCGGACATGGAGCATGACGATCCCAACGCCAAGCGCCTGGCCCCGAAGAAGACCGGCGACATCGTCTGGAAATTCACCAAGGCCGGGGAGTTCGACTTCTCCTGCCTCATCCCCGGTCATCGGGAAGCCGGGATGTCCGGCACCATCATCGTCAAGTAGTTGCACCGAACAAAGGAGCATAGACATGCGCAAACTGATGATAGCAGCAGCGATCTCCGCGTTCTCGACCGTCGCCTTGGCGCAAACCGCGCCGGTCGACGGGCAGATCACCAAGATCGACCAGGCCCAAGGCAAGGTCACGCTCAAGCATGGGCCGATCAAGAACCTCGACATGGACGGCATGACGATGGTGTTCGCCGTCGCCGACCCGGCCATGCTGAAAGCGGTCAAGGTGGGCGACAAGGTGAAGTTCGAGGCCGATCGGGTGAGCGGCCGACTGACGGTCACCAAGATCGACAAGTCGAAGTAACATCTCGTTGTCTCGGGGAGCGCCGCAGCGCTCCCCGTCCGCCGGAGGATTGCCCGATGAACATGGACCGCAGACGCATGCTCCTGCTCGCGGGCGCGACACTGTTCGCGCCGGCGGCTGCCAGGGCCGCTGGCCAACCTCTGGTCACGGTCTACAAGGACCCGTCCTGCAGCTGCTGCAGCGCTTGGGCCGACCACATCGCGAAGGCCGGCTTTCCCACGAAGATCGTCGAGGAGCCGAGGATCAACGCGATCAAAGTTCGCTTTGGGATTCCGTCGGCGCTCTGGTCCTGCCACACGGCCGAGGTCGAGAACTTCCTTCTCGAGGGCCACGTTCCGGCCGCGGCTTTGGCCCGGCTCTTGGCTGCCCGGCCGTCCGTGCGCGGAGTTGCTGTTGCCGGCATGCCGGTGGGATCACCCGGCATGGACGTCGCCGGAATGGAACCCGAGACCTACGACGTGATGGCTTTTGGTTCCGAACCGCCGAGCGTGTTCATGCGCTTCCGCGGCGCCAGCCCGATTCCAAGTTGAGCGCACAGCCATGGACGAACGATCGGAGAGCATTCGGAAGGCGCTGCCGATTAGTGGCATTGTCGCGATGTATGTGGACAGCACGGCCTTCGCCCCAATCCATTGAGTTCTCACATGGCTGCTGCTCGCCGTCACGGTCGTTCATGTGAGCGCTGCCCTCTGGCATCATTTCGTCCAGCGCGACGAGGTTCTTCGTCGAATGGTCGTCGGCATGAAAAGAACGTGACCAGACGAATTTGCCTAGCGCACGCATGGAAGCGTGGGGCGAACTCTCTGTCCGAGAGCCGGCTTGTCTTCCCGAAATCGCTGGCCGCACGAGCTTTCACGATTCGGCCCGGCAAGCCGTGCCTGCTCGGCCGTTGGTGCACGACGCCAAATTGAGCTTCATCCATGACCTCTTGGCCCATCGGCGAACTTAACCTCGATCAAAGACATGCCTTGAGCAACCGGCGACCAAACAGGCGCGGCATGAAAGTGCGCCCACGTTGGGGGTGCGCAGGCCGAACTTCATCGATTCCGTAAGCACCACAATCTCCCGAAGGCCGCAACAAACAGCAGGATTGCGTAGAATGACCTCCGACCGGCCACATGCCCACGATCACAACGGTCATGCCGATCATGCTGGCAGCCTGCGGCAGGATGATCGTCACACCGATCCCACGATCGTGGCGGCAGCCGGTTCCAGTCATTCCGAGCATGCCGGGCATGATCATGGCGCGATGGTCGCCGACTTTCGGCGCCGTTTCTGGGTCACGCTCGTTCTCACGCCTCCGGTCTTGCTTCTGTCGCCGATGATCCAGCATTGGTTTGGCATCGCCGAGAAAATGGCATTTCCGGGCGACAGCATCGTCCTATTCGCGCTCTCGACCATCGCCTACGTCTATGGCGGGTGGCCATTCCTCACCGGTTTCACGTCCGAGCTGCGCAAGGGGCAGCCCGGGATGATGACCCTGATCGCCCTGGCGATCTCGGCGGCCTACTTCTTCTCGGCCGCCACCACTTTCGGCTTTCCGGGAGAGCCGTTCTATTGGGAACTCGTGACCTTGGTCGCGATCATGCTTCTCGGCCACTGGGTCGAGATGCGCTCCGTGATGGGTGCCTCGCGGGCGCTCGAGGAACTGGTCCGGCTGCTGCCCGATAGCGCTACGAAGATCGGCGCCGACGGCTCGATGCAAGAGGTTCCCATCTTCGCATTGCAGCCGGGGGATCGGGTTCTCGTACGCCCGGGCGCCAAGGTGCCCGTGGACGGGAAGATCATTGAGGGGTCATCCGGCTTCAACGAGGCGATGTTGACCGGCGAATCCCGCCCGGTTTCCAAGACGGTCGGCGCCACCGCCATTGGCGGCGCGATCAACGGCGCCAATGCCGTGACCATCGAGGTGACCGCTACGGGCGACGCTACCTATCTCGCCCAAGTCATCGATCTCGTGAAGAAGGCGCAGGCGACGCGCTCCAGAACGCAGGACATCGCCAACCGCGCCGCCTCATGGCTCACCTATATCGCTCTCGCCGTCGGCTTCGGCACGCTCTTCGTCTGGTGGCTGGTTCTCGGAGAGTCGCTCGAGTTCGCGCTTGAGCGCATGGTGACGGTTATGGTGGTCGCGTGCCCACATGCGCTCGGGCTTGCCGTTCCGCTCGTCGTCGCCGTCAGCACCTCGCTCAGCGCTGGGAACGGACTTCTGATCCGTGACCGCGCGGCCTTCGAACGCGCGCGCAATCTGAACGCTGTGGTCTTCGACAAGACCGGCACGTTGACGGAAGGCCGGTTTGGCGTCAGCGACATCGTGCTGCTCGCCGGCGGTGACGAGAACGAGGAACTCGCCCTCGCCGCAGCGGCCGAGAGCCAGTCCGAGCATCCGATCGCCCACGGCATCGTAGCCGAGGCGAGAGTTCGCAACTTGACCATCCCGAAGGCCAGCGAGGTCAGCAACATCACCGGCGAGGGCATCGTCGCAAAGGTCGATGGCGCCGACATCCGTATCGTGAGCCCCGGCCATCTCGCAAGGCAGGGCAAGGCGATCGGCCGCGATCGGCTCGACCAACTGGAAGCTCAGGGCAAGACGGTGGTCATCCTCGTCCGCGATGGCGAGCCGCGCGCCCTGTTCGCGCTGGCCGACATCGTCCGGCCGGAATCGAAGGCGGCCATCGCCGAACTGAAGTCGCTCGGCATCGACTCCGTGATGCTCACCGGCGACGCCACGGGGGTCGCGCAAGCGGTGTCGGAGGAACTTGGCATAGCCGAGTATTTCGCCGAGGTGCTGCCGAATCAGAAATCCGAGAAGATCGTGGAGTTGCAGGCGCGCGGACTGCAGGTTGCCATGGTTGGCGACGGCGTGAATGACGCGCCAGCGCTGGTTGTGGCCGATCTCGGGATCGCCATTGGCGCCGGCACCGACGTCGCGGTGGAATCCGCCGATGTCGTCTTGGTCAGGAGCGACCCGCGCGATGTAGCCGCGATCCTCGGCCTGTCACGCGCTACCTATCGCAAGATGGTGCAGAACCTGATCTGGGCGACCGGCTACAATGCAATCGCCATCCCGATGGCGGCTGGCATCACCTTCGGAACGGGCTTCCTGATGACCCCGGCCGTCGCCGCTGTCTTCATGTCCGCCAGCACCGTTATCGTCGCCATCAACGCGCAGTTCCTGCGTTTCTACAGGCGGCACAAATGAGGATGCGGCGCGGGATGTTTCGCTCGCTGCGGCGTGTATCTCCAAGGTTCCTATCGCCTCTACGCAGTCATTGGCACCGCCGCGACCAAGCTGAAATTCAGCTTTGCTACGCTCCCTAGCGTGTTGAACGCAATGTGCAGGGCCACGGATTCTCACGTGGATCGCGGCAGCGCTTTGGCATTCATTCCATCGGTGCGACAAGCTACTGCTCCGGATGAACGGGCAGAAATCCTGATCAGCTATGCAGATCGGGTGACTTATCCATCATGGACCAAGCCATGGACGTCTTGATCTTGCAACTCGGCCTGTCGCTTGCCATCGGCTTGCTCGTCGGCCTGGAGCGTGGATGGCGTGAGCGCGACACACCGGAGGGCGGGCGCGCGGCGGGCATCCGGACATACGGCATTTCCGGACTGCTCGGCGGCGCGACGGCAGCTCTCGGCGTCCGCCTCGACGCCCCCTCCATCCTGATCGCCGGCTTCCTCGCCTTCACCGCGGTCTTCGCCTGGTACAAGGCGCGCGAATCCCTCCACGACGAGGATTACAGCGTGACCGGCACCATCGCCGCGCTGGGTGTGTTCGCCCTGGGTGCGCTTGCCGTCGTCGGGGATCAACGCGCCGCCGCCGCCGGCGGGGCCGCGCTCGCCGCCGTTCTCGCCAGTCGCGAGCTTCTGCACGGGCTTCTCAGGCGAATTTCCTGGATCGAGCTTCGTTCGGCTCTGGTGCTCGCGGTGATGACGGCGATCATCCTGCCGCTGCTGCCCGATCGAGCGGTCGATCCCTGGGGCGGCTTCAATCCCCGGCAGGTATGGTTCTTCACCGTGCTGACGGCGGCGATCTCCTTCCTCGGCTACATCGCGGTGCGGGTTCTCGGCACCACCCGGGGTGTTCTGGTCAGCGGTCTTGCCGGGGCCGTCATCTCGTCCACCGCGGTAACCCTGTCGCTGGCGCGGACCGCCAGGACGGGAGGGGATCCCTGGCCGTTGGCGGGTGCCGCGATCCTTGCGGCGGGCGTATCCGCGATCCGGGTTACCGCAATCGTCGCCATCATCGCGCCGGCGGTGCTGGGCGTCGCGGGTCTGGCCATCCTGGCCGCATTCGCCGGCTTTGCGGCCTGCGGCAGTCTCATCCTGCTGTCGCGCCACACCGTCTCGGGTGAAGATGCGCAATCGCCGCGCAACCCCTTCGAGGTGGGGCCGCTGATCCTGTTCGCGGTGCTCTTCGCAGTCGTCTCCACCGTGAGCGCCGCCCTTTCGGTCGGAAGCAGCGGCGGGATGGTGGCGACCTCTGCCATCTCGGGACTATTCGACGTCGACATCGCGGTGCTCAGCGCGCTGCGGTTGCTCGGGCAGTCGGCAACCGTTGAGGCGGTCGGACATGCCGTCCTTCTGGCGCTCGCCACGAATGCCATTGGCCGCCTGTCCATCGCTGCCGCCGCGGGACCGGTTCGTTTCTGGCTCCCGCTGGCGGGCGCCACGGTGGCGGCAATAGCGCTCGGCTATGCCGCCTTTGCGACGCTGCCGCATTTTGAGTGGCCGGTTCCGTGAGCCCAGGTCGAGTCTTGATCCGAGCGACATAGCCCGGCGCCAGAGGGTTTCCCTGTTCCAACCGCCGCGTATCGCAGCGATGCAAGTCGAAATGCGGCCAAGTGAGACAACCGGAATGTTGAGTCCAAGGGGGAGCATCTAGTACGACAACAATGGGCGCCCCAATGACGACGGACCTTAATCGAGGTTAAAGATGCCTGCCCGGACCAGCGCCTACTCTGGAAAATGACGAAATGGGAGGGCATGGGCGGCATAGGGTGAAAGCGCCCGCAAAGCCGCCCTCGATCGTCATGCCCCGAAAGCTGGAGCCATCGGAATGAGCAACACCTCCGTCCACCACACCAAGGCGACCCCTGAGCCTTCGGTTTCGAATGCGTCGTCCTGCTGTGGCGGGGACCATACCGGCACGGAAGCCTCGGAGAAGGCGAATGCCCCTGGCTCCCGCGGGAATCACGGAAGCGCGGCGGCGCCCGACACCGCCGTGCCTGCCAGCGATCAGGACCAACCGGTCTCCAGTGCTGGTCATCACCCGAAGAAATCCGGTTGCTGTGGTGGTGGCTGACGCCGCGATCCGGGCCCAGGTAGACGGTGCCGCGTGAGCGCCCGATGCTGCTCAATCCGGAAATCGGCGCTCTCGCTATCTCCAGCCGTTCGGTACTGGTGGCGATCAACGTCCTGATGCTCAACCGCCCGTGGCGGGCCGGCATTACGCGCGGCAGCAGAATCCAAAGCGGACCAACGGAAGCCGCGGCCGAGGCGGCGACGTGATTGGGGCAACCGCCTTCCAGCCACTGCGATGGTGGATGGCATTGTCATTGCTGCTCGCAATGTTCACGATTTCCGTGGGCTATGGGTTCCTTCTGCCGATACTTCCGCTTGCGATCGAACGGCTCGCAGGAACGACGGATCCCATTGTTGTGTCGCGGCACACCGGCATGTTGACTGGCACCTACACCCTCGCGCTGTTTCTGTTCGCACCTCTATGGGGCCGCCTTGCGGATCGGCATGGCCGCCGCCCCGTGCTGCTCGCGGGACTGGTTGGATTCTCCTTGACCCTGGCACTGTTTGCGGTTGCCGATGGCCTCCCGCTGCTCTATCTCGGCCGCTTCCTGAATGGGCTGTTCGCCGCTTCCATTGTGCCGGCGGCCTATGCTCTTGTCGGCGACTATGCTCGGTCCAGGGAATGGCGCGCGCGCCGCTTTGCTCTGCTCAACATTGCCGGCGCCATCGGCTTTCTGGTCGGACCGATGCTGGGAAGCTTCACCGTAGTTGTTACCGCTGCCCTCGTTCCAGGCTCGGGCGAGGTTGCGGCCTCTCGTTCGCCCTACTTTGCCATATCGGGCTTTTCGCTCGTTGTGGCGCTGGCAATATGGATCTTCGTGCCCGGCTCTGTTCAGCGCAGCCCTGGCGAGGGGGGGACTGCAAGCGGGCCTGAGGCCGGTGCTGCGTTGCCACGCTTGCTTATTATCTCATTCGCAACCGCCGCGGCTCTGGGAGCCTTCGAAGTCAGCCTGGCGCTTCGCGGAACGCAAATTCTCAACATGAGCACTTACCAGATCGGGCTCATGTTCAGCGTGTGCAGCCTCGTCATGTTGGTCGCCCAAACGGTAGTCTTCTCGCCGCTCGTGAAGCCAGAGGTCACACGCTGGTTTCTCACGCCCGCCCTCGCTGTCTTGGCGGTGAGCGTCGCGGCCGTGCCATTCGCGGAAGCGACCATGTCCACCGCCGTCGTCGTGGCGGCGATCGCGGCCAGCGCGGGTATCCTTTCCCCCATCGCGACCTATTGGATTTCGCTCAATGCCGATGAGCGGCAAGGGATCGAGTTGGGCAGACAGACCGCGGCAGCAAGTCTGGGCCAGGCTAGCGGATCGGCCGCCGGAGGTCTGTTGTTCGGCCTCGCCTTCTTGCCGAACGCACCCTTCATGCTCGCGGCCGTCGTCGTCGTGGGAGGTCTCGTCGCAAGCATCGGCATTTCGAGGCTTCTGGTACATGGCCGCTGCCGCGGGCTGCTCGAAACGACGCCATGATCGAATTCGCTCGCTAAGTCTGGATCGCCTCAGCGAGGAACCAGCATCAAAAGCGCGCATACCAGCAGGAGTTCCAAATGGGCGAAAAACAGAAGCGTGCGGCGGCCAAGGAGGCACTTCATGACCTTCAAGTAGACTTGGCGCGTCTCCAGAAGTACCTCATCAGTTCTGACAAAAAGGTGCTTGTGATCTTCGAGGGGCGCGACACTTCCGGCAAGGATGGAACAATCAAGCGAATCATCGAGCATCTCAGCCCACGGGAGACCCGCGTGGTCGCCCTGGGTAAACCATCCGATCGCGATCAGAAGTCGTGGTATTTTCAGCGGTGGGTGCCGCACCTACCGGCAGGCGGGGAAATCGTGTTGTTCAACCGCAGTTGGTACAATCGCGCCGGTGTCGAGCGGGTGATGGGATTCTGCACCAACGAGGAATATGACGAGTTCCTCATGACGGCTCCGTTGTTCGAGCAATTGCTCGCTCACTGTGGTGTCACCATCCTCAAATACTATCTGGATATTTCACGAACCGAACAGAAGCGCCGGCTGAAGGATCGCCGCGACGATCCGCTCAAGCAATGGAAGCTCAGCCCCATCGACGATGCGGCGGCGAAGCACTGGAACGATTACAGTGCTGCGCGGAACGAGATGTTGGCGCGCACGCACACGCCATTTGCGCCGTGGACGGTTGTGCGTGCTGATGACAAGCCGAACGCGCGGCTCAATGTCATCCGAGATCTCCTGACCCGCTTTGACTTCGAGGGCAAAGACCGAGCTCGCGACCTTCCCGATCCCAACATCGTATTCCTGTACGACAAAGCGGCGATCACAAATGGCTTGGTCGCGGAGTAGCTGCTGTGTCGCGCCGCCTCATAGAGAAATGTAGCAAAACGCGTGGACGGGTTCGACGTACTAGCCGCAAGCTGCCCTGCAGGGACTAGGGCGTAATGGCAATCTTCAACACCCTGTCACGCTGATTGGAGAAAAGCTCATGGGCACTCTCGATGTCGTTGAGCTTGTAGCGGTGAGTGACGAGCGGCGTCAGATCGATCCTGCCGGAAGCGATCACGTCCATGAGCCGCCGCATCCGCTCCCTGCCGCCCGGACACAGCGCCGTGACGATCTTGTGGTCCCCCAGCCCTGCGGCGAACGCCGCGAGCGGAATCCGAAGATTGGTCGAGTAGACGCCGAGGCTCGACAGCGTGCCGCCCGGCCGAAGCACGCCCAACGCAGCCTCGAAGGTTGTATGCGTCCCCAGCGCTTCGATCGCGACGTCGACCCCGCGGCCATCCGTGATCCTCATGATCTCCTCGACGGGGTCGGCATTCTTGAAATCGACGACGAAGTCCGCGCCGAGCATGTGCGACACGGCCATTCGTTCGGCGATTGCATCGACGGCGATGATAATCGTGGCGCCTCTCAATTTGGCGCCGGCGGTGGTACAAAGCCCGATCGGCCCTTGAGCGAAAACCACGACGCTATCGCCGATGCGGATGTCTCCATTCTCTGCACCGACGAAGCCTGCCGACATGATGTCCGGCACATCAGCACCTGTTCGTCGGTCAAACCGTCCGGTACGGGACTCAAATTGACCATGGCGTCGGGGACGCACACGAACTCGGCCTGACAGCCATCGATCGTATTGCCGAATTTCCAGCCGCCCGCCGGTTTCCAGCCGTGCCTGGTGCCCGCGCCGTCCTGCGAGTGATAGCCGCAAAGACATGCATTGCTGTGACCGCTTAGTGTGATCGCGCCGGCGATGACACGCTGGCCCTCGTGAAAGCCGGAAACGGCAGAACCGAGCTTCTCGATCACTCCGACCGGCTCGTGACCAATGGTCAGGCCTTTTTCCATCGGATACTCGCCCCTGAAAATATGCACGTCAGTTCCACAGATCGTCGTGGCCGCAATCCTGATGAGCGCGTCGAGCGGACCAATCTCTGGAATCGCCTTTTCATCAAGGACAATGCGACCAGGCTCGACAAAACGGCTGCTCTCATCAATGCCATTGAAGATCTCCTTGGGTCGATCGTGCATTCACGGGGCACCCGAGCCGTCGTCGCGGCCGCTCTCATCGGCGATCGATTGAAGCCATCATCGAATACCGATGTTTAACTCCAATCAAAGAACGCGCCCGCCCTGCAGGGTTGATTGGCAGCCAACCGTCGTCAGCGTGGGTCCGAGAATGAGCATCCCATCCGATCCTTCGTCTGCTTCCGCCGTTTCTGAGAGGCACCAATCGATTGATATCGAAGTGAGCCGATCAAGCCCAATTCGGTCGCTCAAAAACGTGAGCACGAATGCGACAATGCTCCTGTTGCGGAAGATGCTCGGGCAGATCATCCACGACGGTAGATTGACTGTGATCGCTCCGAACGGAGGCATCCATCACATCGGCAATGGCACACCGTCGATTACGATTCGTATTGTGGATCCAGCTGTGATTCCGCGCCTGCTCCTCAATCCAGATCTTGCCCTCGGCGAGGCCTACATGGATGGCGCGCTATTGGTGGATGACGGGGATATTTACGGTTTTCTGGATATCTGCTTTTCAAACATCGGCTCGAGTTCTGGCCAAGGGGTAAGGCGCGCGCGTGCATCCCTGAGTCGCCTCGTCCGACGCTTTGTTCAGCACAATCCCATCCCAGTCGCACGTGCGAACGTCGCGCACCACTACGACCTCTCGGACACACTCTATGAGCAATTTCTAGACGCAGACCGTCAGTATTCCTGTGCGTACTACAATTCTAGCGACGACACCCTTGAGCGCGCGCAAGAACAAAAGAAGCGGCACCTGGCGGCTAAGTTGCTACTGAGCTCAGGACAGCGGATTCTCGACATCGGATCGGGGTGGGGTGGGCTCAGCCTTTATCTTGCCCAGATCGCCGCTGTTGACGTGACAGGCCTGACACTTTCGACCGAGCAACACGCATACTCCGAACGCCGCGCTGCCGAGACCGGCTTGGGGGACCGGGTGAGATTCCTACTGAAAGACTATCGCCAAGAAGAAGGCCGGTACGACCGCATCGTCTCGGTCGGCATGTTCGAGCATGTCGGGGTGGGACATTACCGCGAATACTTCAAGAAGGTCAGGAGCCTCCTGACGAACGACGGGGTCGCAATGATCCATACGATTGGGCGCGCCGATGGTCCGGGCGCGGCCAACGCCTGGATCAACAAGTACATCTTTCCGGGTGGGTACGTCCCGGCGCTGTCAGAGATTCTGCCCGCCATCGAGCAGGCGGGGCTGTACGTCACCGACATCGAGATACTGCGGCTGCACTATGCAGAAACGCTGAAGGCGTGGCGGCAACGCTTCATCGCAAACCGTGGGCGCGTCGCGGAAATCTATGACCAGCGGTTCTGTCTCATGTGGGAATTCTACCTGGCCAGTTGCGAAGCAGCCTTTCGTCACGGTGGCCTGATCAATTTCCAGATTCAGGTGAGTAAGCGTGTCAATGCCGCGCCGTTGACCCGCGATTACATCCAGAACTGGGAGCGATTACACAAGATTGATGCGGCGGATGTCGATGTGCCCGCTCACTCTGTTTCCCATCCAGCGAAAAGCGGAGGCTTTGCACAGTGACCCAACGATATGGAATTCCCCGCGGGTGGCGGGCTGCCCGCTATGCATGGAATTCTCCGTGTGGCCTTGCGGATGACCGCGGATCAATTCCGACAGCAGGATTCCCATATAGATCTGGACATCGCTGACGACCCTGCTGTCGCCGCTAGGGGCCGCTGCCGTGGTGTGGGCCAATCCAGAAAGCAGAAGCAAGCTCAGCGCCACTCCGACACTCCTTGCTCGCATGGTCGTAAGCCCTCCCACCTCTGGCCAAAGCTCTACGGCGGCGTGCGAAGCACCGGCGGGGGGCGCTCCGTTCCGAACCCGCCGCGATAGCAGCCCGCCGCAGCCAGAAAGGCAGATATCCAAGAGGAATTCATAACGAGGGTTGGCAGAGGAAAGCTTGATCTGCGTTAAAGAACGTGGGTGGGTGCGGTCGTAACGTCAAATTCTGTCTGGTTCTGATAGGGACAGTTTAAGAATACGTCTCAACCATTGAAAGATTTGGCTGGACGATGACCAATAGGCATGAAGAGGATGTCCGGCATTCGGAAGGTGATGCGGAAGGACAGGAAGCCGCGAAGCCGGCGGACGCGGCTGTACGACGAGCGCTTGTCGAGGCACGCGAAGAATTTCTGGTCTTTCTGCATCATCGGGTAGGCAGCCGGGACGAGGCCGAAGAGTTGTTGCAGCAGTTCTCGCTTCGGGCGCTCGAGCGCGCCTGGCAGTTGCGGGACGTCCGCACGGTTCGCGGTTGGCTCGGGCGCATTCTGGCGACCACCCTCGTCGATCACCAGCGACGCGCCATCAGACGCCGTCGCCAGGAGGTCGACATGGACCAGTCGGATGTGGAGAGCCTGCCGATCGAGCCGGATCGAGAAACCGACGAGGCCGTCTGTAACTGCCTGCATAAGCTGCTACCGACGCTCAAGCCCGAATATGCCGACGTCGTCTGGCGCTCTGACATTCTTGGCGAGCCGCGTGATCGGATCGCCGCCAGCCTCGGCACCACGCTCAACAACATCGCGGTCAGGCTCCACAGGGGGCGCCAGGCGCTCCGCAAGAGGCTCGAGGAAATGTGCCTGACCTGTCCGGTCCACGGCTTTCTCGATTGCCGGTGCGATGAGGCCGAGCGCATTCGCCAACGAGCTCGCGGTCTCGCCGACGAAACCAAGTCGCCGCCCCAGGACGGATGAATGCAATGAACACAGATGAATGTTGTCGCGCCCGGCTACATCGCAACGGACACGCTTGATGCCATGTCTGAAGATACTCTTGCAAAAATCGAGGGGCAAATCCCTGTCGGGTGGCTGGGCAATGCCGACGAGGTCGCACGCATCGTCCGGTTCTTGGTGAGCGGGGAGGCAACGTTCGTCACGGGCTCGAAGGTCACCGCCAATGGCGGCCTGTTCATGGCATGGCGCCCCCCGGAAATAGAAAGGACATCCACATGGCACAGTCGAACGTCGTGCTCTGCGCCCCGGTGCGGACAGCCATCGGCACGTATGGCGGAACGCTGAAGGACATAGCGGCACCCGATCTCGGGGCGGTGGTGATCAGGGAAATATTGTCGCGCGCGAAGATCGCAGACGGCGCGATCGGCACCGTGGTGATGGGGCAGGTCGTCCAGGCCGGCGCCAAGATGAACCCAGCGCGGCAGGCGGCGATCACGGCCGGCATTCCGGTCGGCGTTCCAGCGATGACCATAAACCGGGTATGTGGCTCGGGTGCACAAGCGATCGCGACCGCCGCGCAGGAGATCATGCTCGGCCTCGCCGAGAGCGCCATCGCCGGCGGCATGGAGAACATGGACCAATCGCCCTACCTGATGTCTGGCGGACGGTGGGGCTACCGCATGGGCGATGCCCAAATCTACGACAGCATGCTGCGCGACGGCCTCAACGACGCCTTCTCCGATCACCACTCGGGCTTGGTGACCGAGGACCTCGTCAGCAAGTTTCAGGTGACGCGCGAGGCGCAGGACCGCTGGGCGGAGCGGACGCAGCAGCGCTTTGGCGCGGCGCAGGCGGCCGGCATGTTCAATGCCGAGATCGCGCCGATCGAAATCCCCGGTCGCAAGGGGCCGACGATCTTCGACAAGGATGAGCACAACCGCCCGGACGCAACGCTGGAGTCGCTGGCCAAGCTGAAGCCGGCTTTCCGCAAGGATGGAACCATTACCGCCGGCAATGCACCGGGCCTCAACAGCGGCGCCGCGGGCATGATCGTTGCGGATGCCCGCTGGGCCGAGAAGCATGGCCTGACGCCGATGGCCCGTCTTGTGGCCTTCGGGGTCGGCGCGGTCGAACCCGGCCTGTTCGGTCTCGGGCCTGTTCCCGCGGTGCGGCAGGCCTTGGATCGCGCTGGTTGGACGCTCGGCGACGTCGAGCGCGTGGAGATCAACGAGGCCTTCGCGGCGATCGTCTTGGCGCTCATCGGGGAACTCGGGCTCCCCGAGGACATCGTCAATGTCGAGGGCGGCGCCATCGCACATGGCCATCCGATCGGTGCGACAGGAGCCGTGCTGACGACCCGCCTCCTTCACGCGATGCACCGAGACGGTATCCGGCGCGGATTGGTGACGCTGTGCATCGGCGGCGGTCAGGGGGTCGCGTTGGCGCTTGAGGCTCTCCACTGACCGCGAGAGCGAAAAAAGCGACCCGTGACAATAAACCGAACGTCGAATTCCTGAAGCCGCAACCAAATAATGAAGGAGAGAACAATGGCTACGAAGAGTGAAGCGCCCGTTGGTTTCGATCGCGTGAACGCTGTATTCACATGGTGGGGACTGTCGGGCGTCGACAATACCGGCAAGCTCGACGGCCAGTTCAAACGGTTCCAGGCATTCACGACCGATCTGCAGAAGGCCTATGGCGAGACATACAGCGCTCAGATGAGCACTCTCCTCGGCGCCAACGAGCGTATCGGACGCTCGCTTCTGGAATTCGTCCAGTGCCGGCGACCGCAGGACGTGGTCGCCGCAGAATCGGGCGTCATGGCGGCCATCCTGGAAGAGACGTCGCTGCAGACGAAGACCTGGCTCGAGCTCTCGCAGAAGGTCCAGCAATACTGCGCGAACATGGCACGGGAGACCGCAGGTGAGATTCGTCAGCAAGCAACTGAAACCCCTGACGCCAGAAGCAGCGTCAAGGCATCTTAGCCGCACGCTGGGTTGAAGAGCGTTCGGCGGGGTCTTGTCGAGACCTTGGTATATGGCTGACACAGCATCCTGACTTCTGGCCGCTGTTCAACGTCCTCGCCCTAAAGATCGGATGATGGAGATGGTGATGCCCGAAGCAAGATCGGATTCCGCGCTGATTGACCAGCCGAAGGCGTCGCCGGGTCGGCAATTGGCTGTTCGGCGGGATATCGCAGCGGCCGCCGCGCTGAAGAGCCCGGAACCGGCCGTCGCGGCGAATCCAGCCGGACCGCCGATCAACATCGATGATCCGTTCGCCTATCAGCGGGATTTCTTCGAACGGTCGATTCTGTTCTGGGATACGCTGCGCCAGCGCGCCAACAACATGATCGCGCATGAGCGGGCCGGCAAGCCGCCGCTTCTCGACTTCGATTATGAGACGCTGGTCGATGCCCGCCGCTTCGAGCGACCCGTCAACTACGCCCTCCTGCGGATTACCCGGATCGGCGACGATTGCATTGAGGATTGTGTCGATCCGGCGAAGCCGCCCGTCGTTGTCCTCGACCCTCGAGCCGGCCATGGGCCCGGCATCGGCGGCTTCAAGCGCGACTCCGAGGTTGGGATCGCCATGCACGAGGGCTATCCGGTCTATTTCGTTTCCTTCTTTCCTGAACCCTGCGCGGGCCAAACCCTAGCCGATGTGCTGCACACGCTCCGGCGCTTCGTCGAGGACGTGGTCAAACGCCACCCCGGCAAGCCTCCGGTGCTCTATGGCAACTGTCAGGCCGGCTGGGCGATCACCTTGCTCTCGGCGGATTGCGAAGGCTTGGTCGGCCCGGCCGTGCTCAACGGCTCTCCGCTCTCCTATTGGGCGGGAGAATCAGGCGTCAATCCGATGCGGATCGCCGGCGGGCTGCTTGGCGGCGTCTGGGCTACCCATCTTCTCGCCGATCTCAACGACGGCCGCCTGGACGGTGCGTGGCTCGCCTTCAATTTCGAGAATCTTCAGCCCGAAGCCGTCTGGGAAAAATACGCCAACCTGTTCACGCATGTCGACACGGAACGGGAGCGCTTCCTGGAGTTCGAGCGGTGGTGGAATGGCTTCTATTTGCTCAGCCGGGAAGAGATCGTCGCCATCGTCGAGAACCTCTTCATCGGCAATCGCCTCGAGGAGGGAAAGATGCGGATCTGCGAAGGGTGCGTCGCCGACCTTCGGCGCATTCGCAATCCGCTGGTGATCTTCGCCTCCTATGGCGACAACATCACCCCGCCGCACCAGGCGCTCGGTTGGATCCCGGTGGTGTACAAAGATACCGACGATCTCAAGGCCGCTGGTCAGCGCATCATCTACCTGACGAACCCCCATGCCGGCCATCTCGGCATTTTCGTGTCAGCCAAGGTGGCGAGGTTCGAACATCGCGCAATCCTCGAAAGCCTCGGCGAGATCGAGACCCTCGCTCCCGGTCTCTACGAGATGAAGATCGACAATCCGACCGGCGATCCGGACTGCCGCAAGCCGGAATACTCGGTCCGGTTCGACGAGCGGGCCGTCGAGGATCTGCGGTTCGAGACGCCCCGGGCAGCATTCGAGCAGGTTCGCCATCGCTCAGAGGTGAACGAGCAGTTCTACAAGACCATGGTCAGCCCATTCGTGCGTATGGCCTCCAATCCCTGGACCGCGGCAACGCTCGAATGGCTCCATCCCATGCGCACGAGCCGCTACCTGATGTCGGAATCCTTCAGTCCATGGATGCATGGCGTCGCTGCACTCGCGCGCCTGATCGAGAAACGCCGGCAGCCACTGCCGGAGGACGATGGCAATCTGCGTCGTGAGCGGGAGGCGATTGACCGTGTCTCCGAGGCTATCGAAAACGGCCGCAAGCAGCGCGACACGGCGGAGGAGCGGGTCTTCCAGGCGCTTTACGATCTTCCCGCCTCAGCACGGCCAGCAACGCCACCGGCGGTATAGGCTCGACACCATCGTCGTTCGCCATGGCAAGTTGGTACGATTGAGCTTTCGGCGGAAGGAGTTGGTGTCCGGCTCCGAAAGGGTCATTTTCGCTGACGTCAACAAGCGCCAGGACCTGCCGACCGGAGAGATGGTTTGCGTCGAGATCATGCCGGACAAACCCGGCAAGTTCGGCGGCCCGATGGGGATGTTCGAGGTAGCCTCGTCGTGGTGTGAGATCGCATCTTGGGCGCAGACGCGACGGGCGACGCCGCGACGCAAGGGTCGGTGGCGACGGAAAATCAGCAGTTGTGTTTGTGCGACAATGGAGCCGAAGGAGCGGGACGCGCCAGCACGAAGCAGCGCTTGGATCGGACACTCCGCGCGCTCCATTCCATATTGTCCCGGCCGATCATTCATCAGCGAATCCAGGACATGACGAGTTGCGGGTCAAGACCTGCAACGTCGACGAGTTTGTCCGGATCGAGGATTCGGAGCCGTCGATAGTGGAATTCTAGGATCCTATCCTTTCGCAGATCCCTCAGCACCCGGTTGACATGGACGAAGGTCAGACCCGTTGCATCTCCAATATCTTCTTGGGTCAGCGGAAGATTCATCTCCTCGATATGACTGCCCGGCCATTGCGCGCGGCAGCGGACGAACAGCTTGAGCAGCAGGTGCGCAACGCGCTCCCGCGCTGAATGCCGGCCAATGCTGGTAAGGCGATCGTAGGCCAAGGTGCAATCCCGCGCGACCAGCCAGGCAAGCCGCAGACCGAACTCGGGCTGCTGGCTGACAATCGGCTGTAGAGCCTTGTGCGGAATTGTGCTGACGACGATGTCAGTCAGAGCTTGCGCGCCATATGTCATCATCGCGCCGCCGCCGGGATGGAATCCGAGCACAGCGCCCGGCAAAGCGAAGTGCAAAATCTGTCGCCGACCGTCATCCAATATATTGTAAAGAATAACCCAACCTTCGAGGAGATTGAATATTGAGTCACACGGTTCGCCCAGGCTGAAGAGATCCTGGCCGACCTTGTATTCCCGATCAGCAGTTTTATAACTCGCGACCGCACATGGAGATCCCGGCTGGCAATCCCCGCACAAACCCCGGTTAACCCGGGCGAAGCAAGCCTCACAACCCGGTAGCTGCTTTGTCGTGCCATTCCCCGGCATCGGCATACGGGCGTTCCTTTCCGCATCACTGATTGTGTTTGCGGCTCCCCGGGGAACTGGGGACCGGAGCACGCCGGGTTGCAGACCTTCGTATCGGCCATGGGCGTGATCCCGCGACGCTCGGATAGTGCTCTCCAAATAAGACGCTTGGCTCGGAGTCATATTACAGTCCTCGATCTGGTCGGTTTCACCTGGAAGGTTGAATCCATCTGACCAGGTCGCCCGGCTCAGCCGGCCGCCTTGGCGGCGCGACGCCAGCGGAGATTGGTCAATCCAGCCGCCATCCCGGTCCACGCGAGGCGTGAACCGTTGGAAGCTGGATCGCCTTCCGCTGGGCCGATCGACCCGCTAGGTCGAGCGCCGAGGAACTGGGGGGTCGAGTCCGGGGACGACTGAGTTTGGATCGGCTTCTTCGGGCCGCATCCCCGCTGAAGAGCGGTGGAACGCATGGGCCGGGAGGTTGCCAGGCAGGGGCGCTAAAGTCGTTGAGCAGGCCGCCGGGCAGGAGCAGCTACTCATCGGACAGGAGGTCTTGTCCGAATTCGGACACTCCGGGCAATCATCGCATTCGTCAATATGGGGCCGAAAGTCAGAAGCGCTTACGACCACCATAGTCGCGTCGGCGCTGATCGCTACAGTCCCGGCCATACTCCGCCCGCTCAGCGTCGTGAAGATCGCCGTGGCAAAGATCAATATGGCGAGCAACCGTAGCATCCGCCTCTTTCCAAGAAGGCCTGAGCCGCAAGTTACCACACGGCCCCGCAGCTACCAATTAGCCCGGCGGAAACCTATACGGGGAAAGGCTCGACGAGATTGATTGAAATCAAGTGGCGGTCGGTGCGCACCGACCGCCCGGAACCCTGCGCGCGTGGCGCCTTCCCGCTGTCCGCCGGACACCTTGCAGATTGTGAGGTGCCGCCCCGCCCACGCGAATGTTTGATCGAGTTTAAAGTCCGATATGTTAGCCGGTCATATAATTCGCTCGCTTTGCTGGTGTTCAAACGAGGAGCCGATGGCTAGGTCCGCCTGCGTACCACCCCCGCCGGCAAATCGCATTGCGGTCATCGTGATGAAAACCGACGCGGGCCCAGCACTATGCCCCTTCTTCGGCAAGTGCGATGGAATATGGATCGTCGATACGCTTACGGGCGCGACAGAGTTCCACGCCAATCCCCAGCGCACGTCCGCCGCGCTATGCGATCTCATTGTCGCGGCCAGACCGGGTCGCCTGGTTTGCGGTTTTATCGGCGAGCCAGAGAAACAGAGACTTTGTGCTGCCGGGATCGATGTGAGGCTCGGGCCATGCGTGAGGACGATCCAGGAGCTCGTGGCCTGCTTTCCCGCTCTCGTTGCCGCATGACGCCGGCTGCCGCGGGGCGGGACAGGCGGAACATCTGATCGATCCTGCTGCTTCGGCCCATACCCGGCACAAGTTTAACCGGGATCAAAGATTCAGAACAGATGGCCGGCCATGGTTCGAGCGCTGTCGTGTCGCTCGGAGGATGGCGCCAGGTCGATGCCAGCCTGCATCGTCTAGCGAGCTCTAGACGATTGCAGGGCGTGCCGGTGCGTCCCGGTCTGATGTGGGTGGAGTCTCCATGGAACATGACGGTCATGGTAGTGAGGGTGGCTTCTTTCGCTCCCGCGCAAATTGGGTCCTGATCGGCTTTCTCGCGATCGGTGCCTTCTATCTTCTGACCGAGCACCGCGCGCATCTCATCCCGTATCTGGGGTATTTGCCGTTCCTGCTGATCCTCGCCTGCCCGTTGATGCATGTTTTCATGCATGGCGGCCACGGCGGACATGGGCGCAGAGACGATAGCGGAAGCGGATCAGCGGACGTTCGCAAGAACCAGCCCCACAATCACTGAGCCGCGATCAACGGTCCGGAGGTCGACCATGCACGACGACGTTCCTGCCTATGGCCTCTGGTCACTGGTGATTATCAATTCGGCGATCTTCATCTTCTTCGCCTTCAGTTTCTTCAAGCCGCAGACCAAGCGCGACTGGCGGTCCTTCGGCGCCTTCAGCGCCTTTCTGGTCGCGCTGTTCACCGAGATGTATGGGTTCCCGCTCACGATCTATCTGCTCTCGGGCTGGCTGCAGAGCCGCTTTCCGGGTGTCGATTGGTTTTCCCATGACGCCGGGCATCTTCTCGAGGAGATGTTCGGCTGGAGAGCCAATCCGCATTTCGGGCCGTTTCACCTGCTGAGCTTCGTGTTCATCGGCGGCGGCTTTATCCTCATCTCGGCCGGCTGGAAGGTGTTGTATCAAGCACAACGCCATCGCACGCTCGCCACCGGCGGTGTCTACGCCTATGTGCGGCATCCGCAATATGTCGGCTTCGTGCTGGTGATGTTCGGCTTCCTGCTGCAATGGCCGACCTTGCTGACACTCGCGATGTTCCCGGTGCTGGTGTTCATGTACGTGCGCCTCGCGCGCGCCGAAGAACGCGAGTCCTTTGCCGAATTCGGCTCTGACTATGAACGATACATGCAGGACGTTCCGGGCTTCATTCCACGGCTCAGCGGTCCGAAACATAGCCAAGCCGGAGAGGGCTAAGGGCATGCGACTCGGCCTCGCGGATTAAACACGACGGACTGATGACGGTTCCAGCAGGCAATGCATCACATCAACATGGAGTCGGCTTGGATGATCAAGATAAGCTCACATCTTCTTTTCGGCGCCATGCTCTTGGTTGGCGCTCCTGCGTTGGCGGCCGATGAACATCATCCGGCTGACGGCGCTGCGGCTCCTTCCCAATCGATAAATGTGCCCGGACCTCCGATGCCGTCGGGTGGCATGATGTCGATGATGGGCAGCGGCGCCATGCCCATGATGGGAATGATGACGGACCACATCGAGGGTCGGCTGGCGTTTTTGAAGGCAGAACTCAAGATCACGGCAGCGCAGGAGACCCAGTGGAGCACGTTCGCGGAGACCGCGCGGGCCAGTGCGACGGCAATGATGGGGATGCGCGAGAGCATGATGAATGCGCGCGGCGGATCTCTGCCGGCACGCATCGACGAGACCGAGAAGGCGCTCACCGTCTGCCTCCGAACGATCGAGAAGATCAAAGCAGCGGTGGCGCCGCTTTATGCGGGCTTCAGCGATGAGCAGAAGCGCGCGGCTGATCAACTGATGACGAGCCCAATGGGACCGATGGGTATGATGCAGTGACGGGGCAGGCTGGGAGGCCTCCCAAACATCCGCGGGAGGATAGCGCCTGACAATAAGGTCGATCCAGGGTCCGGTTCATAAGCAGTAACTGACAGTCGCGGCGATGCAGACCGCGGTCAGGAAGTTGGCGGCGAGGCGGTCATATCGCATGGCGACACGTCGGAACTCCCGGAGGCGGCAGAACATGCGGTCGATTGCGTTGTGGTCTCGGTAGAGCGCCGGCGAAAAGCAGTTCTTCCAGCGTTGGGAGGTCCGCGTGTGGATCTTGGTCGTGCGCCCGCCACGTGAGCGGCCGATTGCTTGACTGGGCTCTCCCCCTTTCCGCCGGAGGCCGAGCAGTGCGCTTTCACAGCAGAACGGTCGAGATGAGCACTTGGGCCTGAGGACCGCCTGCGCTCGCAAGAGCATGGAAGAGATCGATCCCGCCCCTCGTTGGCCCACCGGATATACCGGTTTTAGAGCGTTTTGCGCGGCTCGTAGTTGGGCAATCCGTCAATCCAGCGGCCACCGGACTTCAACATGAACGATGTCGCTGGCTACCCGGCGGTCATCGACACGCGGCTTGCTTCGCGTGTCTCTCTGAAAATGAGGTTCAATGCGTGAGACTGCGCGTTTGCCGGGCAAAAACGATCCCGATCCATCGCGACTTCCTCTCCGAAGCAGTGAATTGCACGTCGCTGAAAACGCCAAACAATTCATGGGTTCGGACGCTAACCTTTTGATATCAACGGGAGCGGGAATGGAGCTTCGTCATCTTCGGCATTTCGTGGCGGTCGCAGAAGAGCTCCATTTTACACGTGGCGCGCAACGCGCCGGCATCGAGCAATCCCCATTGTCTCGATCAATCAAGACTCTCGAACGGCGCCTTGGCGTGGTATTATTCGAGCGTACACGGCGATCCACGAAGCTAACGCCGGCCGGTGAACGTCTTCTCGTCCATGCGCGTGCGCTCCTCGCATCCGCCGACGAAGCGCGCATAGACGTTCGCACGGCAGCAACGACGGGAGACACAATCAGCCATTTGCACATCGGCATTTGCGACGGTGTACCACTAGCACGCCTCGCACGGCTGATTTACGAAGTAAAACAGGAAAGTCAACAAGTCGTCGTGTATATCCATGAAGCGTCAGTGACGCAGAATATCGAAGGCTTGCGAAGCGGCTTTCTTGATGCGGCGCTCACGCCAGAGAGCGGATACGGCAAGGGGATTTTGTCCGAAGCAGTCTGGCGAGACCCGCCGATCGCTTTGATGCCGAGTGGTCATCCCCTGGCCGGAAAGAAGCGGATCAAACTGTCTGGGATTGTTAAAGAGCCTCTCATTCTAAGTAGACCCGACACGGGTCTTAGCCAACAATCCCAGATCGAACAGTTCGTTCGAAGCGCAAGCTCGACCCCCAATATTGTTAGTCGCACCACGACGCTTCCGATGTTGGTTACGCTGGTTCTTGCGGGCTATGGCATCGGAATAGCGACCGCCGCTCAACTCGAGGCGGTCGAGGTGGATGGCATTGCCCTCCGGCCCCTGAGCGATGCGCCCGCTGATCTGAAGACTTGGTTGATGGTGCGTGAGGGGACACTCAACGAGCCACTATCTCGTTTCATCGAGCGAGCCCGGGCCATTATTTAAAGCGCCTCTACGGCAAGGCCGCGCGGCACGGAATCCCTTGTCACGAGCAATAAAGGTTTCGAGCATGAGTGGGGCCAACGTCAAAGCATCGACAACCGTGCCGTGAAGCTCGGAATGAAGAGCGGCATATCGATCGAGGTCGGCTCGAAGTTGCACCGTCATGGTGATGGTGAGTTTGACGGTTTCAGCTTTCGGCACCGGTCCGAGGCTAAGTTTTCTGGTCAATCATCCCTCCTGATGTCAGCCGTCATCGGGGCGGCGCGATAGGGTCGCAAGACGAGATCCTTATTGACGATGACGCGGACCGGAAAGCCCGGCCGCACCTTCAAGGTCGGCTGGATATTGAGATTTCGCCGTGTGATCTGCTGGCCGACATCGTTGATGGTGTCCTGGGCACCATCCCGGGTCGCGATGATGACCTGATCGCCGTTCGTTCCCTGATTTTGAGGGGCTGCCAGTTCGGCGCCAATGCCGAGCAGCGAGGAGAGGACCGCGCCTCCGATCAGGCGGAGCCAGTGATTGTCGACCTCATCTTCAAGGCCCGAATAGCCGGCGGTATCGACGCCGGAGAGACGATCCAGCACGATGGAGGAGCCGTCCGGCATGATGAGGCGATTCCAGACCAGGAGCACACGGCTCTGGCCGAAGGTGACGCCGGAATCGTACTGGCCCATCAGGCGGGTGCCCTGGGGGATCAAGAGATGCCTGCCCGTAGCCGTGTCGTAGACATTCTCGGTGACGGTACCGATGATCTGGCCCGGCAGATCGGAATTGATCCCCGTCACCAAGGCGGCCGGAATGATGGTGCCGGCCATTACCTGATAGGGCGAGCGTGGCGTTTGGAGAGTTCCAGATCCGTAAATCTTCTGGTCGGCTTCGCGGCTTGCGAACGCCTGCTTGCGATCCTGCATATTCTGCGTGGTCATTTCATCGACGGGCGGAGCAACGGTAGATTCCGCACCGGTAGCGCGTATGGCGGTGAGATCGAGCCGGTTTGGCTCCGGCGAGGCGGCCGCGGTTGCCGATACCTCCTGCTTCGGGCGTGTCGTCTGAAAGAACACGGCTGCTTTCGCTGCGGCTTCCGCTTCCTGCTGGGCACGAAGGCGCGCCGCGCGTTTGGCATCCTCTTCCGGATCAGCCCTGAAACTCGGCCGCTCGGGCATGGGCGGAATGCCCGCCTCCCGTTCGGTGCGCACGACTGGCCCACCGAGCTCACCGGGCAAGGGGGCACCGAGCTTCGGTGGTTGAACCTGCGTATAGTCGCGCGGTAACGTTTGCAGCCCCTCCGCCGGGTTGACGCGATCGGTGTTGTAGAGCTCCTCATCGGTCCGGGCTGATCTGTCCCGGCTTTGCAACGCCCAAATCATCGCGCCAAGCACTGCGGTAGAGACGGCGCCGGCGAGCACCATCAAGGTCCAGCGATTGAGACGGGTCACGGGACGCGGCTTGGCGCGAATGGCGAGATCGGGTGGCGGGGATTTGGGTGGCACGGTCATAGCCCGAAGATCCCCAGCCGGTTGCCATCGGTGCGCGAGATACGCACGATCTGCTGCTTCTCGCCGCCGAGACGAAGCTCCGCCGCACCGAACAGGCGATCGACGATGTAATAAGGCGGCTTTGCGCGGTAGTTGACGAGCTGGTTCTCCCCAGTGGGGCCGACAACGAACAGCGGCGGCAACTCGCCCTGGGCGATACCGGCGGGAAACTGGATATAGACCTTCTCACCGTCATCGAAGACGCGGGTCGGCCGCCACGATGGATTGTCGCCTGTGATCTCATAGCGGAACTGGACTCGCTCGAGCGCGACGGCATTTGCGACCGGCGTGGCAGTCCCCGCACGATCATTCTGACGTTGCAGCGCGAGAAGACGGTCGTGTGGATAGTCCCAGGAAACCGATGCCATCCAGGTCTGGGGCGTCGATGTGAGTTCGAGGAGGTAGGTCCGGCGGTTGGTGTTGACCACCAGATTGGTCTTCAGATCCGGCCGCGTGGGTTTCACCAGGATGTGGGTCTGCTGGCTTCCGCCCCCACCGCTGGTCGTGTCGCCGATCACCCATCGCACGGTGTCGCCGGCCGAGACGGAGATCAGCTCTTCGCCGCTCTGCAGGGCGATGTCCGTTACTTTTTCAGGCGCCGCATAAATCTGATAGAGCGCGCCAGCCATGTAGGGCCAGACCTGCGTTGCATTGACATAGCCGGTGCGGGTCGGTTGCACGCGGGCCGCATCATTGGCCGTCGTGACGCGTAGCTTCGGATCGGCAGGTTCAACTGTTCCGCCCTTGACTGGCATCGGCTTTAACTGGCCGGGCAGTGGCAATGGCTTCGGCAGCTCGACTATCTCGACGGGACCAGCCGGCTCGACGATCCGGCTCGCCTCGTAGGGTTCATCCAGGGAGATTTCCGGCGGCGGTGTTTTCCCGGCGCAACCCGCCAGCAACGTGACGGACGAGAGGAGGAGAATGCGGAATGGCAGCATGCGGGTCATGATCCTTTTCTCCTTCACGACCCGCCGGCGCCGAGTTCACGGCTCCAGTTGATGCCGTTGACGAAAATGCCGAGAGGATTCTTACGCAGCCGGTCCTCGGTGCGCGGTGGTTGCATGATGATGGTGAGGATGCCGGTCCAGCGATCCGTGCCGGCAAGCTGATTGTTCTCATAGCGCCGCTCGATCCAGCGGATCTGGAAGGAGCTGTCCGATGCGCGCACGACGCTGGTGACCTCGACGGCGACCGACATTTTGCCGACCTTGCCGAACGGATCGTTGGCGCGCGCATAGTCATTCAACCCGGCGCTGCCGCGATCGGTGGTGAAGTCGTAAGCCTCGAGCCAGTTCTGCCGCACCACGATGGGATCGGTGGGCAGTGCGCGCACATTCTGTATGAACCGGGCGAGCGCGTAGGCAATCTGGGCGTCGGTCGGCCGATAAGCTTCCACGGCCGGGCCAACGGTCTTGACTTGACCGAGCTGATCGACCTCGACCACATAGGGCGTGACGGTGGAGCGGCCAGCCTGCCACAGCAGACCGCCAGCCATGCCCACGGCAAGTGTCAGGCAGCCGAAGGACATGAGCCGCCAATTGCGTGCTTGAACGCGGGCGGAGCCTAGGCGTTCATCCCACAACTGGCCGGCGGCCTGATAGGGCGTGGCGGGTTCCGACGTTTGCGAATAGCGCACGCCAGCGCGTTTGAAGCGCATTGTTCAATCCTCCTGTCGCAGGGATGGGTTGGCTCCCGAGCCGCCATGATCCCCCGAGCGAAGGGCGTGAGCCGCAGTGGTTGCTCCGTGGGAGACGCGCGAGTTGCGCGGTCCATGTCTCACGCGATTGGCCCATGCGGGAGCACCGCCGGCACCGGCGAACGACGCATCGTTCCCAGCCCCACCCATCGCTCCCATGGGCTTGCCGCCGGTAGCCGTCCAAGCGCTATGGGCGCCGGCGGAAGCACGGGCGCCGACCGTGCCCGCGACGCGTGACACGACACTGCGGCCCGCCTGCATGACGGCGCCACCACCCGCTTGCGCCACGCTGGCAAGACCAGCTCCGACCTCTCCCATGCCCGATGCACCGGACGTCGCCGCACCAAGCTCGAAGGCGGCACGCGCGCCGCCCGACATGGTGGATGCCGCCTTGACGCCGGAACCTATAGCGGCCCCGCCGAGCCGTGCCGCGCCGACAGCTCCGGCGCCTGCCGCGACCGCCATGCCGCCGGCGGCGAGCGCGGTGCCAGCGACTGCACCCGCGCCGAGCTGCGGGGCGCCGGAGACGAGACCCGTCGCGATCGACGGGCCGAAGATGCCCAGCCCAAGCATGGCGAGCGACGCCAGCATGATCGCCAGCGCGTGATCGATGGACGGCTCTGTTCCCGCCGAGGCACGAAATTCCGCGAAGAGGCCGTTGCCGATGCCAACGATAACGGCAAGGACCAGGATCTTGATCCCGGACGACACGACATTGCCGAGCACGCGTTCGGCCAGGAAAGCCGTCTTGTTCCAAAATGCGAAGGGCACCAGCACGAAGCCGGCCAACGTGGTCAGCTTGAACTCCAGCAACGTCACAAAGAGCTGCACCGCGAGCACGAAGAAGCTGACGATGACCACGAGCCAGGCGAGGAACAGGACGGCGATGGTGTCGATGTTGGAGAAGACGGAGGTGAAGCCGGACAAGTCGCCTATCTGCGCGAGGATCGGCCGGCCGGCGTCCATGCCGACAGAGGCGAGCTTACCGGGACGCAGGAAATCGTCCTGGGACAGGCCGGAGCCAGAGGCGGTCAGGCCGAGCCCGGCGAAAGATCTGAAGATGATGCCGGCCAGCGAATTGAAGTTTGTAATGATGTAGGCGAAGGCACCGACATAGAGGACCTTCTTGATGAGCTTCGCCAGAATCTCGTCATTGCCGGCTCCGAAGGCCCAGAACAGGCCGGCGAGCGTTATATCGATGGCGATGAGCGTCGCCGAAAGGTAAGTGATCTCACCGTGAAGCAGGCCAAACCCGCTGTCGATATACTGCGAGAAGGTGTCGGTGAAGCGGTCGATGACGGAGAGATCGTCCATGGACAATCACTCCGCGTCCGGCGCGATAGGGTCGGTTTTCTCCGGAGTTCCGCTCTTCTTCAGTGACGGGAATAGATCGACCGGATGTGGCGTGTACGGCGTTCTGCCTGAACCCATGAAGCGGCGCCGCTGCGCTTTGCTGGCCATGGTGCACAGCTCGTCGCCTGTCCCAACCCAGTCGTCCTTGCAAAGCTTTTGCACCTCACGGAGCCGTTGCGGATCGGCGGCGAGGCTGTCCACCGTGTCGGCCGCCCGCGCCGATTGGACGAGAAGTCCGGCGCCGGTGGCAACCGCGGCCACGACAGCGAGACGGATGATTTGTCTGAGCATGGCGGGTCCCTCAATCGCGGAACAACCGGACGGGTGCCGGCGTATAGCTGCTGCCATCACCCATGAATCGGCGGCGAACCTCACGCGCCCGCTCCTCCTCCGCGACGGCACGGGCCTGTTCCGCGGCGACGGCGCGGTCCTGAGAGAGCTTGAGCCGGGAGGCGTCGATCGCTTGCTTAGCCTGAAGGGCAAGGAGCTGGTTGGTCGCCTGCGTCGCGTCGAGATTCCCCGTTGCCGACTGGCTGCGAGTGACGAGATCGCCGAGAGTAGCCTCGTCGGAGGCGAGGTTTTCGGAGACCTGCGCCTGCATCTTCATGGCCGTTTCCAGAGCGGATCGAGACTGCTCCCAGCGCTTTCGCACATCGGCGAGGATCTGATCGCTCGATGCGGACGCCGCGTATTCCTTCGGGTAGAGCTGCTGGAATTGCCGTTCCATCGCCGATATGTCGAAGCTCAAGCCCTCGGCCTCGCTGATAAGGCGCTCCGTCTTGGCGACGGACTGTTTCAGATCGTTTAGTGCGGAGAAATCGAGGCTCGTCAGGTTCTTTGTTTGATTGAGGAGCGACTGAGCTTCGTTTTGCAGGCTCTTGATCTGGTTGTTGACCTGGTCCAGGGCTCGAACCGCCGACAGCACATTCTGGCTGTAGTTGTTCGGATCGAAAACGATCTGCGCCGCGACCGGCGGCGCGAGAGCGATGCCGAGCGCGCAGGCACCGGCAAGGCAAAGTGGTGTCCTCATGATGCGGTCTCCTGATTTTGCGGAAGCGGGAATTGGCGGATGAGGTCGGCTGCCCAATCGAGCCCGCGCACGTCGAGCCATGCTGCGGCAAAGGCATCGCGCCCATGGGACACGAGGACATCGTCCATCTGGCGATGATCCTCGGGGCGGCTGGCACCGGCGAAGGCGAACGCCACAGGTCCGAGATCGAGGTCGAACAGCCGATTGCCGAGACGGGATTGGTAGTAGTAATCCCGCTTCGGCTGAGCCCGCGTGATGATATCGATCTGGCGGCTGTTGAGGCCAAATCCTTCATAGATCGTGCGGAGCTGCGGTTCGCTCGCCTGCGGCGACGGCAGGAAGATCCGGCTCGGGCAGCTCTCGACGATGGCTGGCGCGATGGCAGAACGCTGGATGTCGGCAAGCGACTGGGTGGCGAAAACGACGGCGACGTTCTTCTTGCGCAGCACCTTCAACCATTCACGGATGCGCGCAGCGAAGATGGGATCGTCGAGAAACACCCAAGCCTCATCGAGCACGAGCAGCGTGGGCGATCCGTCGAAACGCTCATCGAGACGATGAAAAAGATAGGTGAGGACCGGCGTCACGGCGCTCGCCGTGTGCATCAGTTCCTCCATTTCGAAGCCCTGCACGTCGCCGAAGCCAAGCCGATCGGCATCGGCGTCCAGCAGCCGGCCATGTGGCCCCGACAGGGTGTAGGGTTGCAGCGCCTGGCGGAGCCGGTTCGATTGCAACAGCGTGGAAAAGCCGGTGAGCGTTCGCTCCTCACGTGGGGCGGATGCAAGGCTGGTCAGTGCCGACCAGACGGCGTCCTTCACATCGGGCACGATTTCGACGTGTTCATGCCCGAGCAAGCCGGCGATCCAATCGGCCGCCCACGAGCGGCTGTCGTCATCCTCAATGCGGGCGAGCGGCTGAAAGGCAATGGCGTCGGAGGATCCGAGATCGTAATACTCGCCGCCGAGGCCCAAGATGGTGGCGCGGGCCGAGCCACCCTTGTCGAAGATGAAGATGCGAGAGCCGGCATAGCGGCGGAATTGGAGCGCCAGCATTGCCAGCAGCACGGATTTGCCGGCACCGGTAGGGCCCACGATCAAAGTGTGGCCGACATCGTCGACATGAGTGACGAGCCGGAACGGCGTGCCGCCGGCCGTGCGGGTGACGATCAGCGGCGGAGCATCGAGATGGCCATTCTTCTCGGGGCCTGCCCAAACCGCCGAGACCGGCATCATGTGTGAGAGGTTCAGAGTCGAGATCAGCGGCTGGCGAACATTGGCGTAGGCATGTCCAGGGATCGAGGACAGCCATGCCTCCGTCGCGTTCAGCGTCTCCGGAATGGTGACGAAGCCACGCCCCTGGATGATCCGCTCGACGGCCTTCAGCTTCTCGTCAGCGAGATCCGGACTTTTGTCCATGACCGTAACGGTGGCCGTGACATAGCCATAGGCCACGGCATCTGAGCCCAGCTCCTGCAATGCTTCGTCCGCATCAGCGGATTTGTTGGCGGCGTCTGAATCGACTAGCGAAACTTCCTGCTGGAAGATCGTTTCGCGCAGCAGCGTGACGATACCCTTGCGTTTCGCGAACCATTGCCGCCGCACCTTGGTCAGCTCGCGTTCGGCTTCCGCCTTGTCGAGCGACAGGAAACGGGTCGACCAACGATAGGCGAAGCCGAGACGGTTGAGGTCGTCAAGGACGCCGGGCCAGGTCGAGGGCGGAAAGCCGCGAATGGTCAGCACGCGCATATGCTGGTCCCCCAGCATCGGCGCTAGTCCACCGGTGAAATCGCAGTCAGGCAACAGCGCGTCGAGATGGAACGGCACCTGGGGAACGGCGACAGGGTGCCGCTGCGTGGAGATGCAAGCGTGAAGGTAAGTCAGCGTTTCCTCATCGGAGAACCAGCGGATCTCCGGCATGACGCCGTCGAGCAAGGAGAGAAAGCGGTCGGTCTCGGAAATGAAGGCTGCGAGATGGTCGCGCCAATTCACGGTGCGCCGCTCGGTGCTCTCGTAGAGGAGCTGGCCGGCGCGGGCCTTGCTTTCGGACGGCGGCAGGAAGGCGAGCGTGATGTAGTAGGCGCTCTCGAAATGTGTGCCTGCTTCCTCGAACGCCGCGCGCCGCTCTTCCTCTACGAGCCACGACACCGCGTCGGGAAATTCCGAGATGGGATATCCGGCGGCGATGCGCCGTTCAGCTTCGACGAACAGCGCCCAGCCGGAGCCGAGGCGCTTCAGCGCGTTGTTGAGCCGGGCAGTGGTCGCCACCAGCTCGCTTTCCGTTGCGCTGTCGAGGTCGGGGCCACGAAACTGTGCGGTGCGTTGGAACGCACCGTCCTTGTTGAGCACGACGCCCGATGCGACGAGCCCGGCCCAAGGCAGATAATCCGCGAGGCTCGCGGGGTGCGTGCGATATTCGGCAAGGTTCATCATGAACTCACGCCTCCAGAAACGCGCGGTGCTTCAGGTGGCGGGCGAAGACCTCCATGAACTGGGGATCGGCCTTCGCCCCCCAGACGGCGAGCGCATGGCCCGCCATCCAGAGCACGATGCCGCCAATCCACAGATGCAGGCCGATGCCGATGGCGGCGGCGAGTGTCCCGTTGAGGATCGCCACCGATCGCGGGGCGCCGCCCAGCAGGACGGGCTCCGTCAGTGAGCGGTGCAGCGGCACTTCGAAGCCGTCGGCATGGACCGCCATTAGACCAGCGCTCCGCCGCCAAAGCTGAAGAAGCTGAGGAAGAAGGAACTGGCGGCGAAGGCGATGGAGAGGCCGAAGACGATCTGGACCAGCTTGCGGAAACCGCCGCCGGCATCACCGAACGCCAAGGTGAGCCCGGTCACGATGATGATGATCACGGCGATGATCTTGGCAACCGGCCCCTCGATCGATTCAAGGATGGATTGCAGGGGCGCTTCCCATGGCATGGACGAACCAGCGGCGTAAGCTGGGGAAACCAGAAAGGCGGACATCAGCAAAGCCGCCGTTCCGGAGATCCGGTTTCGAAACTTTCCTGCAACGCTCGAAAGCGGATTTGCTGAAATGGGTGTCTCCGGATTTACGGAAACGCTCGAATCCGCACTTGCGGATTTACGTTTCTGGTTTGTTCCAGCATTCAGGAAAAGCATGAATACGGACGTGATGGGCGGCATCCCTAATCTCCTGTGAAGTGCTCTATTGCGTAGGCATCGCCGTCGAGGCCCATGACGCGGATGATGTCCTCGACGCGGCGTTTGCTACCGCGCCCGGCGATGAAGACGATGATGTCCACGGCCTCCGCGATCAGCGCGCGCGGCACGGTGACGACGACTTCTTGTATGAGCTGCTCCAGCCGGGTGAGTGCTCCCCGCGCAGAGCCTGCATGCAATGTCGCGATGCCGCCGGGGTGCCCGGTTCCCCACGCCTTCAGGAGGTCCAACGCTTCAGCGCCGCGCACCTCGCCAACAACGATGCGATCCGGGCGAAGCCGCAAGGTGGAACGCACCAGATCGGCGGTGGAGACGGTATTAGCCTTTGTCCGGAGAGCCACATGATCGTCGGCTACACATTGCAGCTCGATCGTGTCTTCGAGCACCAGAACGCGATCGCCAGTGGCCGCGATCTCTTGGAGCAGGGCGTTGGCGAGGGTGGTCTTTCCCGTCGACGTTCCACCGGCAATGATGATGTTCCGTCGGTCGAGGACAGAGCTCCTCAGAAACTCTGCCTGCACCTCGGTCAAGATGCCGTTGGTGACATATCGGGCCAGCGGTATGACGCCGGCGGCGCGCTTGCGGATGGCGAAGATCGGTGCGACGGCGATGGGTGGCAGGACGCCTTCGAACCTTTCACCCGTTTCCGGCAACTCGGCGGAGAGAATCGGATGCTCGCGGTTGACCTCCAGGCCGACATGGTTCGCCACAACCTTGATGATGCGGGCGGCATCCTCCGGGGAGAGGATGGCGCCCGTGGGCTCGCGGCCCGAGCCGAGCCTGTCGATCCAAAGCTTTCCGTCGGGATTGAGCATGACTTCCACGACGTCCGGATCGTCGAGCGCGGCGATGATCGCCGGCCCCATGGCACTGCGCAGCATGCGGACCTGACGATCGCTGACGATCCGGGACGGGGAGCGCGGCCTATCCATCATGTGGCGCCGCCTCGGCATCGTGGTCTTCCGATCCAGCGGACCCCTGATCCTCGTTGTCGTCGGCCTGGCCGAAGAAGCAACCTTCATCAGGGAAGATCTCTTCATGGACCTGCCGAACGAGGCTGCCGCCACGCTGCAGGTGGCGGCCGAGTTGGTCGACGAATTGGTTGAAGCGTAGGCGCCCCTGCGCGCGAGCCGCCTTCTGATGCGCCTCCGGAAGAGGAGCTGAAACCGACAACGTGTAGCGGATGAATAGCGCCAGGGTCTCGATCAGGATGGTCTGGTCGCGTTCCAGCCGGCCGAACTGGTTCGACAGTCGGTCGAGGCGTGAGGCCAGCGCCGCCTCTCGCCGGTCGGCACCATCGGGAGAAAGATAGGAAGAGAGCGCAGCCGCGACGATCGCTGATTTCGTTTCACCTTTGAGGGCTGCAAGCTGACGCAGCCGCTTGGCATGGTCGGGCTCGATGAAGATGTTGAGACGGGTTTTGCTCATAGCGCGATCCCGTCATCGGGATCGAGCGAGGCCAGACGCGCCACGCGCCGGAACTGCCGGTCCGGTTTGGGAAGCTTACCGTCGCGTGTGACGGGGTTATCTGTCTCATCGTCGAGGACGGACAGATCGTCATCGCGACCATCAGGCAGACGTATGACTTCGGCTTTGTCGAACTCCGGGACGAGCTGATGTCCGCCTTCTACGGGCACGGCGGATGCCTGTGCGCCCGTAGAAGCGAGGATAGGAGATTTCGACCGCGGAAGGCCGGTCCAATCGTCCGTTCGCGCAGCCGGCCGATCAGCATATCCATCGTCTGAGAGAACCGGTGCTGGCAGCACGCGCGAAGTGAAATTGCTGTCGGTGAAATATCGGATCTTGGTGGCCTTGGCCGGTGGATGGCCGGAGACCATGATGACTTCTTGAGTGTCGGGAAGCTGCATGACCTCGCCGGGTGTCAGGAGCGGGCGGGCCGTCTCTTGCCGAGATACCATTAGGTGCCCCAGCCAGGGTGACAGGCGATGGCCGGCATAGTTGCGCTGGGCGCGAAGTTCCGTCGCCGTGCCGAGCGCGTCCGAAATGCGCTTGGCTGTGCGTTCGTCGTTGGTCGCGAAGGCGATTCGAACGTGGCAGTTGTCGAGGATGGAATTGTTCGGGCCGTAGGCCTTTTCTATTTGATTGAGGCTCTGCGCGATGAGGAAGGAGCGCAGGCCATAGCCGGCCATGAAGGCCAAGGCGCTCTCGAAGAAGTCCAGCCGGCCGAGCGCCGGAAACTCGTCGAGCATGAGAAGCAGCTTGTGCTTGCGGGCGATGCCGTCCGAGCCGTCGAGGCTTTCTGTCAGCCGGCGGCCGATCTGGTTGAGGATCAAGCGAATGAGCGGTTTGGTGCGCGAAATGTCCGAAGGCGGCACGACCAGATAAAGCGAGACCGGATGATCGGCGGCGATCAAGTCGGCGATGCGCCAATCGCAGCGCGATGTGACGGTCGCGACCGTCGGATCGCGATAGAGGCCGAGGAACGACATGGCGGTCGAGAGCACACCGGAGCGCTCGTTCTCGCTCTTGTTCAATACCTCGCGCGCGGCGCTGGCCACGACGGGATGCGGGCCAAGCGCCCCGAGATGCGCCGTGGTCATCATGGACCACAAGGCTTTCTCGAAGGGGTGGGCCGGATCGGAGAGAAAGTTGGCCACACCGCGGAGCGTTTTGTCCTCTTCGGCGTAGAGGACATGCAAGATCGCGCCGACTAGAAGCGAATGGCTGGTCTTTTCCCAGTGATTGCGCCGCTCCAACGCGCCTTCGGGATCCACCAATATGTCCGCAATGTTCTGGACGTCGCGGACCTCATGGACGCCTCTGCGGACTTCCAAGAGAGGATTATAGGCGGCGCTCCTCGGGTCGGTCGGGTTGAACAGGAGGCAATGGGAGAACTGCGCGCGCCAGCCGGCGGTCAGCGTCCAGTTTTCCCCCTTGATGTCATGGATCACGGCAGAGTACGGCCATGACAGCAGCGTTGGCACAACGAGCCCAACGCCCTTGCCGCTTCTCGTCGGTGCAAACGCCATGATGTGTTCGGGGCCGGCATGGCGCAGATAGGTGCTGGCCATGAGCCCGAGAAAGACGCCGGCCGGCTTCGTCAGGCCCGCCGCCGCGATGTCCGTCTTATCGGCCCAGCGGGCGGAACCATAGGTGGTGACGAGCTTCGATTGCCGGGCTCGCCAGACGGAACCGATGATGGCGGACAGAGCGGCAATGACGCCGCTGCCTCCAGCGACCGTACCCCCCGTTTGGAAAATGTCCGGAGCATAAGCATCATAAACATACCACCACTCGAACAACCGCCAAGGGTAGTAAATTGGTAAGTTATCGATTAAGAACCAGGGTTCTCCAAGGCGTCGCTGGAAGCCAAGCTCAAAGGCCACCCACTGCGTGGCGGCCCAGGTGCCGGCAAGCGCGATGCCGAACACCACCAGCATCTGACCGATCAACACCTTCGTCGGTGTCATTCCCGCTCCTGCAACAGCCGCAGTTTTCGGCCGTGCGAACGACCGACAAGGCATAAGGCTTGTTGCTTGAAGGGGTTAAGTCAAAGACCATTCTTGCGCGTAACAGCGGCAACTATGATCTAAGTACGATCCGACATTACTCCTTACTATTTATTACTACTGATGGCAATTTGGTATTGCGGCAATGAGTCACGTAAAGCGCCAGAAATATCTTGGGCACCAAGACGCGTCAGAGACAAGCAGCATACAGCCGCGCAATACAGTACCTGCATTCTACTTTTAGTATACGCGGAAGGCGTCTACCCCGATAACGATTTGTGCAACGCGTCAAAATGGGTGATGCAAGCGGGTATATACTCCGCTTAGCTTAGAAGCCATGTCGACATTCCCGACTTCGCATTGGCTCATGCGATCGATCACGGTCCCGCGCTTCCGATCGATGTCATTGGCATTTTCGGTAAGAATTGAAAGCGCCAATGACGATAAAGTTGAGCTGTTCTCAATTCCCCGCTTGGTTAGGCAGCCAACGCCAGCTTTGCCCCGTCGTTCGTCATCTTGGAGCTGATGTTGAACCACGCATTTGGAGAATCGGGATCGATCTGCTGGACCTTGAAACCAAGGGTTAAGGCGGCTGCGATCAGCATTCCATTCGCGACATAACCACGCGAATGCCGCGAATCCCCGAAACGCTCAGCCTGATGTTTCAGACCATAACTAGAAGATTTGCGGTTGATCGTCTTACGTTTGCTGAATTGCGATAGAAAACGGGATGCTTGGATGAACTCATCGGCGGCGTGATCGCCCAGCATTGACGCTCGGTCTGCCATGAACTCGGCCCGGCGCTCCTCAGGGGTCTTTGAACGGCCGCGATAAACATTGTAGCCGAATTGAGTGAGGAGCGGTTCCAGCGCCATCGCACGTCGAATGCCGACCTTGGCCAAAGTGCGTGCGATCCGTCCAGGTTCGGAATCGAAACCGTGCTCTTGGAGATAGCCCAGGAAGGCTCCTTCGTTGGTGGAAACCTCGGCTGAGCCATTCGCGAGGCTCGCCCTCATGGCGGCATTGGTGTTCCACCCGAGGCCCCGAGCAAGAGCCTCGATCCTATGCGACGATTTCACCTCCGGCAGAGTTGCACGCAGCTCTGCCTTCATGTCCTCGACATCGTTTGCGGTGATTTCCAATCTCATCATCAAGTCCTCGGTTGCGGGCTCGAGCAGTTCGCCGATTACGCAGCCAGCCCAATCCGCAAGGATCGATGAGAGGTGGCATGAAGATCAATATTTAGGCCGTTTGACCCGGCGATAGGTCGAAGGTGGCAAGCCCACGTCGAAGATGGTCGTCGCGTGGCTCGGCGTCAAGGTTGACGTCAAATTCCCAGACCCTTGTGCCGCCCGAATTCCCACGAGACGCTATTGCCACGAACAACCCCAGCGACCGTCTGGCCAAGGCGCTTTTGCAGCACCGGACGCCACGGCACGAGGCTGAATCCCACGCCGTCGTCCAGCATGGCAAAGCGACCACTGGCGAGCATGACGGAGCGGCGATAGATGCCACTGACGTGTTCTCCGTCGCGCACGGCACGATGATGCAGGCCGGTTTCCTCGACGATCTTTCTGGAAGCGGTTTCGACTTCCCGATCGCGCAGCGTGGCGAGCAGATTCCGGACGAGCAACACACGCTGCCCACGCCGCTCGGCCAGGCCCTGATCGACGAGGAAGTTCTCCCGCTCGCGCATGGCCTCTCGAACGCTGGCGCCGAATCCGGTCTGCGCGAGTGCGGAGGTGTCGCCAAAGCGCTGCCGATCGAGCCAAGTCGCACCAATCGCGCGCGTCTGTCGATCAAGCGGCAGATGTGATCGAAGCTCGACATCGACACCACCAAGGCCGCGGGCATCATGAGCTTTACCGCGCTCGGCGAGGTCGGCCGGCACGCGCCAGACGCCGTCTTCCGTACGGTCGACGATCCCGACCCGGCGAAGGGCTTCGAGTCGACGGACGTGTGCGGCGACGAAGCTCTCCGGATCGTATCCTGGCTTGGCTTCGGCGCGCTCCACCGCAAGATGGTGTTCGGCGCGGTAGACGCCGTCAACAGCGAGGCTGGCGATGGTCCTATCCGCCCCGCGTTCCACTACCGCGCGCGTCTCGACGATACCGCCGATCGGAAGGGCTTCGAGATCGGCGCTCACCGAAAGCGGAACATAGTGTGCCCGGCCATCGATCCCGTCGACAACGAGATAGGCTCGATCATAGAGTTCGTCAGCCAGTCCCTTGTCGACGATGCGACCGATGACGGGCGTTTGTGATGACATCGCGTCAAGCACGACCAGCTCACGCTTCTCGCCGGACATGACGCGCTGCATGGTACGGATGATGTCGCCGCGCTCGCCCATGCCACGCAACGCGGTTTCGGCGTCGTCGTGCAGCGCCCAGATGCAACCGCCAGTGCGGTCGGCAAGGCCCATCTCGACGAGCCGCTGGAGCCGACCGATCATCACCGTGCGTCGGAAGCGAGCGTGGGCGTCGGCGGGTTCGCTAAGCAGGTCGATGACACCCGCCTCCGCCTCATGCTGGATCATTCGGTCGATGGCGGTCCAGCGCTCCTGCTCGACCTCGCGCAACATGGAGTTGTGGATTTCCATCTCAGTGCGGGGACCGAGCCATTCGGTTGCCAGTTCGCGGGCACGGTTGCGCATGCCGTCGGCGATGTAATCGCGGGCGATGACCAGATCCGATCCGTCGTCCTGGCGACCGCGCAGCACGATATGAGTGTGAGGATTGTCGGTGTTCCAGTGATCGACCGCCACCCAATCGAGCTTGGTTCCTAGATCGGCTTCCATGCGGCCCATGAGATCGCGAGTGAAGGCTTTCAGATCGCCAAGATCGGCCGCATCTTCCGGCGAGACAATGAAACGGAACTGATGTCGGTCCTCGCGGCCGCACTGTTCGAAAGCGGTGGTATCGGCCTTGTCCGTGCCGGGTCCATAGGCGTGGGCCTTGCTGCCATCCTTGGTCACGCCGTCGCGCTCGATATAGCGCAGATGGGTGATGGTCGAGCGCGTACCGGCCTTCTCCAACTTGACCAAGCGGGTCTTGATGACCACGCGGCGAGAACTGCCGCGCAGGGTCTGACCAGCGAACTTCGCGGCGACGTGGCCGCGGCCGAGACGGGCGCCGGAACGCACCCGCCCGGAACTGAACGACCGGCCGCTTGTCGAACCGGAATGGGAAACGGCCTTAAGAACGCGTGCGGTGAACTTAGGCGTCCTTGCTCGACCACGCGATTTTGGTGGCGAGGCCCTTGGCCGGAAGCGGTTGTCGTCACGATCTGGCATGACGGCGATCCTGCCAATCCTGTACAAGCCCATGCGATGAAGCACGCGAAAGCTCACGCATAAACAATGGCTTGATGATTCTATAGGCACGCGGGCTCATCCGCCGCGTGCCGCCCCAACCGACGTGCAGACAAGAACTTCGGGACAGGCGCGTGCCGTCCCCTTTTATCTTGCCCTGCGCCTTCAGCGCTCCGAATCCGTGCTTCATCGTGGCTATGGGATCACTTCTGCTGCACGTCGGAGCTGTCGCTGTCGTTTGGTTCGACGTATTCGACGCGTGGCTTGACGGTCACAAAGAGCGCGCCAGCAGATGGTCGAGAGGGGAGTGCACCGACGGTAGATTTCTTGCGCGCGTCGACCGCGAACAGTGGTGCTTCCGGACCGCGGTTTGTGTGCGTCTCCGAACCCGCGAAGAGGCTCGGAGTCGGGCTGCCGATGATCGATGCGAGCTTGTCGAGATAAGCACGCGTCTCATCAGGAAGCGGCACACCGAGGAGTTTGTGTTCCTCATAGCGCGCTGGCCCCGCATTGTAAGCGGCGAGGAATCCCGGCGCCCCGTAGCGATCGTACATCTCGCGCAGATAGGCAGCACCAGCGGTGATATTGTCATACGGATCGAAGGGATCGTCGCCGAGCCCGTATCGGCTGCGCATCGCCTCCCAGGTGGCGGGCATGATCTGCATCAGGCCGATCGCACCTTTCGCTGACACCACGCGGGTTTCGCCGTCACTTTCGACACCCATGACGGAGCGTATCCACTGCTCCGGAATGTCGAAACGTTGTGCCACTTCGGCGATCTGTGCAGCCCACGGATCGGCCGATAGTTGATGGTTCGTGGGCGCTTTCCCAGGCGGCGGTGAGGACGCAGGTTCCGCTCGGGCCACGGCGCCGGAAATCATCATCAGCGTACAGGTGATGATCGCTTGCATGACGCGCCGTAGAGGCGAGCGCGACGACGTTTTGCACCATGCTCCTTGTCCGAGCGCCGACAGCCTGCCACCGTCCTCGCTCCGGTCAAGGGCGAGGCGTTGCCGGCCGCAAAGCGACCGCCCCTGACCTTCACTGCGCGCGGTGGCTGTCTGGCCAGCGATCGGGTCGGAGGGATGATCCCGTTTCCCATCGATCAGAGGGATAAGGGTCAATCCCAGTTCGCGCGACCCACACATGACATCAGGTCCGCTCATCACGCTTCGATGGGCGTGTCCAGAGCAGGTTCCAAGTCGCGTTGTCGATTTCCGACTGGAACAGGTGAGCGCGGAGCGGCTGGGTGAAGGACGGATCGTCTATGGCGAGCGACAGGTAGTCTCCGGCTCTCTCGCCGGTGCGCTTCCAACCAGCACCGGTTTCGATATCGTCGGTGGTGAAGATGCGATAGTGCGGCGCATTTTCGGCGTCCGCATTTTCAGCCGACCTGATGACCAGCTCGGCGTCGAGCGTCAGCGTCCGGATACGGCCGGTGAAGCCGTCCTTCGTCTTCTTGAAAGTCCCGATCTGCGGCATGGCACACTCCTTCTGGGGTCGGACACGAGCCGCCTATGGCTCGTCGGGAACCGGCTCTGAAGCCGGATCAATGTCGCCGTCGTTGGTCCAGATCGGAACCGCGCGACCGACGATGGAAGAGAGGGGAAGCGGGCCAAAATACCGACTGTCGAATGAGTCCGGCGCATCCCAGTTCATGAGGAAAGCGGCGTCGCTCGGGACGACGCGGCAGCCCTGCCAGACAGGCAGTGGTCGGCCACGACTGTCACGCTCACGAGCCGCCCCGTAGCGCCAGCCGTAAGCGATAATGTCGAAGCCCTCACGGCAGACGGTTTGGCCTGCGAGCGCGAGCACGCGCTTCAAGAGCGGCACGCCGCGCGGAAGATAGCCGCGGGCATCGAGGAAACCGGCGAGCGGTTCCGGCGGCATGACAATGGCAAGGTCCGTGACCGCGATCCGGTCTGCCGGCTCGACGCGATAGAGGCCGACCGGCACACTTGCCGACGCATTCCAGATGAAGCGCGGCGCGTGCCCCGACCAGACGGGTGCTGCGATCAGCAGCACACCGCTGGCTGTCATCATCAAGAAGAGGCCACGTGCCGTCATGACAGCAGCTCCCGGCGACGGAGCCAGGCGTCATGCTGTTCTTGCGAATAGGTGCGTGGTGTCTCATGCACCCAGAGCCTGTTGTGGACCTGCTGCCAATATTCCGGCGCGGCGTCAGAGGGAGCCACGCCGAGGGCTTCGACGGTGTCGACCGCCTTCAAGGCGCGCTCGACCTGACCCCATCCGGCGACGAAGAGCAGTATTTTCGCGCCGGGACGCACATAAGGCCACATGCAGCACGTTTCACCCGGCGCAACCGCGCGCATGATGGCGAGATGGGAGAGGGTTGTGCCATAAGCGTTCGCCTCCCAGCGCAATAGCGCGAATGTGCTGCCCGGAGTGAACATCGCGAGGCGTCTGCGACGATCGATCTGACGCTCGCACACCGGCTTGCCGAAGCGCAGCCGGACATTGATGCGGTCGCGCTCAAAGACGGCCAGGACGCAAGTGTAGCGGCGCGTGGTCATGCGTCTGCTCCGCCCTCAGGAAAGCGCGTCTCGAGCAGCGCGCGGATCATCTCGGCGACCGTGACGCCTTGCCTGAAGGCGGCGACCTTGACGCGGCCGCGCAGTTCCGGCGTCACGTCGATGGTAAGGCGCGCGGTGTAGATCTCGGCCTTCGCTGCCGAAGTCGGCGGTGTTGCCTGAACGGCCACCTCGACGCCGTTGCCCTGCTGCACCCAGGCATCGACTGTGGGTGCGGCGGGTTTCGCGCCGAAGGTGACGCGCTTGCCGCTCATGAGCTGCCTCCCATGATCTCGGCAGCGAGTGCGGTGATCTCCTGTGCGGCCGCGCCGCCGGGCTCCAGCTCGCTGGCCAGACGGCCAGTGGCGACGCTCTCGGCGAAGACGACGCGCTGGCCAATGTCGGCGGTGAGCGCGGGCAAGCCCTCCGGCAACGCGGCGCGCACGTCGCGGCCGATGATGGTGCCGACGATGCGGCGGTTGACGACGAAGGCGGCGCGGAGCTGCGGCTTGAACAGCCGCGCCTCGCCGATGAGCGCTACGATCTCGGCACTCGCCCAGACGTCATAGGGCGACGGCTGGACCGGGATCAGCACCAGGTCGGCGGCGAGGATCGAGGAACGCGCCAGCGCGGTTACGCGTGGCGGGCCGTCGATGACAACGTGATCAGCGCCGCGGGCGATGTCAGGAACTTCCGCATGCAGCGTCTCGCGGGGGAGCCCGAGAACGCCGAACAGGCGCGGCAGGCCGCTTTCCGCGCGCCGCTGCGACCAGTCAAGCGCCGAGCCTTGCGGATCGGCGTCGACGACGGCGACACGCGCGCCAGCGGCCGCCAGCTCACCGGCGAGATGGGTGGCGAGCGTCGTCTTGCCGACGCCGCCCTTCTGGTTGAGGAGCGCCACGATCATGACGCGCCCTCCAGGCTGGCACGGTCGTCATGTCCGGGTATCGGTCGCCCTTGGGGGCATGCTGGCGCGATAGGCAGCGCGACGATCGTATGGGATTGTTCATAAGCGTACTTATTCGTATAACTTAAGACATAATCGTCTTTTCTCAGTTTATATTGGTCATAGTTATCAACAATGTCGCCAGATAAATAAAGAGAGTTAGATTCCATATTAGAGAAGTTAGGGGATAATTTTTGCAAAGCGCCGCAATTGCTTAACGCGCATTCGCGCCTTTGATAGCACGATAGCCGTGCCCCCGATAGCACGAGTCCGAATGCCTTCGATAGCACGAGACTATTCACAGCCTTTCCACAGCCTCCCTTGAACGAGCGGACAGAAGCGGTGTGGCCGGCGCGAAGACGAGCAGTTCGCGGCCGTTGTCGAGCCGGTCGATGCGCAACCGATAGCCAGGCAAGGGCTGGCGGCGCACGATGTCGCGCAAATCGCAGGCGAAGTTCGAGAAGCGCGAGAGGCTGCCCGACTTGGCATGGAGATGATGAAAATCGAAGCTCCAGCCGCCGGGCTGGCGGCCGCCATGCTTGCGCACCAGCCGGTACAGCCAGCGTTCGATGCCACCGAACAGATCGAAATAGTTGCGGTCGATCGTCAGGACCAGGGCGTTGTTGAGAACGCCTTCGTAGAACCAGTCCGGCACGATCAGCTCGATGCCGAGCGGTCGGCCTTTGGCGTCGAGCCTTTCCTTCCATTCGTTGATCCAGGAAAAGCGATGCCGGCGCCTCTCGGAGGGCTGGCGGATCGACGTGGCGACGGTGGTGGCTTGCAGGCGGTCGAGCGCGGCCTTGAGGCGCTGATAGTCGCGGACGGAGGTGCCGCGGCCGATAAAGGTCAGGATTTCATAGGGTGTCGTCGCCATCAGCCGCGAGGTGCGCAGGCCGAGGTCACGAGCGTCGACGATCTGCGAAGCGGCCCAGATCAGGATGTCGGCGTCCCATATGGTGGCCAGGCCGAATTCGGCCGGGGCCTCGACATGGATGCGGACGTCGCCGGCCTCGAATTTAATCGGCTGGACGCGCTTCGACTTGGCGAGGGAGAAGAAGGGATAGGCCATGAGATCCTGCGAGTCGCGGGTCGCCATGTCGCCGGGGCGCGATCGGAACAGTTCGAGCTGGTCGCGCTCGGATATGTGTCTGCGCGCCGCCATGCGTTGCCGTCAGCGGGCTTGGGCGTAGCGGGGATCTGAGGTGGTGTTGCAAGCGCGCGCCTCGATCCAGGTTTCGAGGTCGTCGATCGCGTAGACGACGCGGGAGCCGAGCTTGCGGAACTTTGGTCCGCCGCCAATGACGCGCTTCTTGTTCAGCGTGTGCGGCGAGAGCTTGAGATAGGCGGCCGCTTCCTCATTGGTGAGGTAGCGGCTGGCCGGTTTGGATTCGGGACGATCCATGAAGCTGCCTCCGTCTCAGGCTGGCCGAGCGAAGCCCGGTCCAGCGGTTGGGAGGCAGCTTGGGGAAAGCCTGTCCTGCTGCGTATGGAGAATCCTGGCCGGTCGGCTTTCTCCCTCACGGGGCGGCGGCGGGCATGGGATACTCGCCGGCCCGACGCGCGGTCGCGCCCCACAGGAAACGGCGATAGCCGCCGTTCATGAGGGCGCGGCCACGGTGGACGAGATAGCGGACCCTGGCGCGCAGCTCGCTGTCACCATGCCATTTCTCCTCTACGAGGCGTGCGCCGAAGATCGCGATGGCGATCTCGCGCTCGCTGGCTCCGGCGAGATGACCGTCGAGGGCCTGCAAGGACTGCATGGTGATGATCGGCTCGGGCGAGCCGCGCCGGCCGGCAAGTCCGGCTGGGCGAGTGGCGATCACGGCCAGCAGTTCCTTGGCCTCGCGCAAGCGGGCATCGGCCCGGTCGTCCGGTGCGATCGCGAAGGTGAAGGGCATGGTGGCGTCAAGCGCGCCAGCGATATGGATATGCCAGGAGCGGCCGCGCCGGGTGAGCTTCAGCGCGAGGCGGCCGCCGTCATGGCCGATCGCCTTGCGGCCGGGAAAGGTCCAGAGGTCGAAGACCGGCGTACCAGCCTCCGGGTCTTCGTCCGGCACGATCGGCAGGGCGATGTCTGGATCAGGCCGCCAGAACGGCAGCGCGTCGCGCGCGTCGTGTTTGGGGTTCTCGAAGAAATCGTAACCCCCAATTCTGCGCATATGCGCTCAATGATGGACGCCGCTTCGTGCCAAAGCGGCGCCAGTCATTCCGATAGCCGGGATTGCGCCGCAGGTGCTCCCAGGCGACGGCCGGACGGTCGAGAAAGAGGATGTAGAGATAGGCGGCGTTGGCCATCCAGTCTTGCGTGTGGGGCATGTTTTCTCCATGTGTTTCGGAAAGCTTCTATTTTCAAGAGCACGCACCGTGTCCCCCAAAATGAGGCGGCTAAAGTTAAGGTGTCGTGCATCGTCGGGAGAGGGCGATTGCAGGCGGTATTTGTTCGGATAGTTGAGGCCGTACCAGCTATGACTTTGCGAGCCGGGCGGAGCCCGGCGAGCCGCGGCCGCGCCGCCGACCCGGATTTACGGATCGGCGGAAAATTTCCGGATATAGAAGGCCGCGCGGCATCTGCGGCTATGCGGCCTTCTCCAGCAGGGTCTTTGCTTTCGCTTCCAGTTCTAGCCGGCTATCCTGATGCGCCTTGGCGCGGGCGTGCGCCGTCATGCCCTGCACGAAATCGAAGATGCTTTCTGGCGGGCGGCCTTCCTCCTGCAAGACCGTCTCGATGATCTTGCCGGTCTCGGCCTTGCTGAAGCCGCGCTTGCGCATGAAGCTCTCGCGCTCCTCGTCGGTGCGGGCGACGATCTTTTCCCGGGCCGCCTTGATCCCGGCGATGAATGGCGCGGGCGAGGAATTGGCAAAGCTCGTCAGCGCGGGCGCCGCCTCATGGGCGAAGCGCTGGGCCGCGAACTTGCTGTGCCGGATGCTGATCTCCTCGAAACCTTCCACGCCCCAAAGGTTGCGGTTCATGCACACAGCGCGGAGATAGAAGCTCGCAATGCCGAGGGTCTTCGATCCGACTTCGCTGTTCCAGCAGTAGAAGCCCCGGAAATACAAATCCGGCTCGCCGTTCGGCAGGCGCCCTGCCTCGATGGGGTGGGTGTCGTCCACGAGGAACAGGAACACGTCGCGGTCGCTGGCATAGAGGGTGGTCGTATCCTTCGTGATGTCCACGAAGGGATTGTGCGTCATGGTCGCCCAGTCCAGCACGCCGGGCACCTTCCACATGGTGTCGCCAGTGCCGTTGCCGGCGATCTTCATGACGGCGGCGACAAGCTCGTGATCCCAGATGCGGCCATAGTCGGGGCCGGTCACGGCGCGAAGCTCAATGCGGCCGTCATCCGCCTCAAGCGTCTTCACAAGCTCGGCGACTTATCTGAACAGTCAAGCTGTCTCAGCGGACTTTCATCAGCCGAAACCAGCCGATCTGGCGGCGTTGCGCGGTTTTAGAACGGGTGAGACACTCGGGAGTATCTGGAGGGCTGCTCTTCGCATTGCGGTTCGTGGTTTTTACGACTGCTCAGCGAACCGAATGCGACTGGTGAAGGGATTTCTTTCGTGCAGACTGCTCCGCGGCCGTACCGGTCGACCACCTCACTTACGCTCAAAGCATCTCGCCGATATCTGACGCGCCGCTGGGATATGCGAACATGGTGGTCTTCAACTGCTCTGCCGTCAGCCCTTGCCTGATCGCCAGTGCAAAGATGTTGATCACTTCGTCAGCGTGCGGACCGACAAGATGGGCGCCGAGGATGCGGTCAGTGTCCGCGTCGACCAACGTTTTGAAGCCATACACCGTCTCGGCCTGCTGGCGTGCGGTGAACCAGCCGTCCACGCGCTCGGTCTTTACGCGAACGTTCAGGCCTTTCTCACGCGCCTTGGCTTCGCTCATGCCGACGGCTGCGATCGGCGGGATGGTGAAGGCGACACTCGGAACGCCTGTGTATTCAGGCCTGACCGTGTTGCCGTTGAGCAGGTTCGCCGAGACTACCTTCGCGTCATGGCTTGATACCGGAGTGAGCGGCGGTCCTAGGCCGGCGGCATCACCTGCTGCGTAGACCGCGGGGTTGGAGACGCTTTGCAAAAATCCGTTCAACGCCAGCCGCCCGTTATGGTGCTTTACGCTCCCGGCATCGAGATCGAGCGTCGCGAGCGCCGGCGCCCGACCCGCGGCATGGACGACCAGATCTGCGTCCATATCGAGTTCGCCGTCAGGACAGTCCGCCCGGACGCGATAGCCGTCTGATACCTTCTCAATGGCGGTCACCCCTGCCTGTGTGCGGACATTGATGCCGCGCTCGCTGAACTTGTCCATCAGCCAGCCGACGAGATCGGGGTCGAATTGCTTGAGCATTCGCTTCCCGTGCTGAAGAATTGTGACCTGTGCTCCGGCGCGCGCCGCGATGTGCGAAAACTCGGCCGCGATATAACCGCCGCCGACAAGGACGATGCGTTCAGGCAGGCTCTCCAGTTCCAGGAAGCCTTCATTGGTGATCAGGTGCTGCTCGCCCGGAATGCCGAGCGGCACGGCCTCGGCGCCGGCGGCGATCACGATACGGTCCGCCTCGATCCTCTCTCCTCCGAACTCGAGCGCATTCGGGCCGATAAAGCGAACGTGACCGTGGAAGGCGTGAATCCCTTTGTCGGCAAAGGCTTTCTCACGCTTCTGCGGTACCGGATCGGTGAAGCTGCGCTTGAAGGCCATCAGTCCCGTCCAATCGAGCGTCGCGTCCCCTTCGATTCCACGTCCGCTCATGCGCCAGGCGTGATCAGCCGCCTCGGCGCCGCCGACCATCATCTTCTTCGGATCGCAACCGCGCAAGGCGCAGGTGCCCCCGAAGGGCCGGAAGTCCGCGACGGCGACGCTCCAGCCAGCCGCACGAACCCTGTGTGCTGTTACGATCGCAGCCGTTCCCGTGCCGATGATCGCAAGGTCATATCTCTTCGCCACTAGATCTCCTCCAACATTGTCACGTTCGACATCCGAGCCTTCACGGCTCAGCCGGCGCAGCATGAGAGCTTCGCCACGTCCTTGTCGAAGGCAAGAGCCGCGAGCTTCAGGCCCTCAACGGTGGTGAGATACGGAAAGAGCGTATCCGCGAGGTCGTCGACGGTGAGGCCGTGCCGGATTGCCAGGGCCGCCGTCTGGATGCTGTCGGCTCCCTCCGGTGCGAGGATATGCGCCCCGAGCAGCCGGCCGCTGCCAGCGTCGGCGACGAGCTTGATGAGCCCGCGTGTGTCTCGGGCGGCAATCGCGCGCGGCACCTGGTCGAGACCGATCGTGGAGACACGGACGGCGTGGCCGGCGGTCCGCGCAGCCGCCTCTGTCAGCCCGACGCTCGCCACCTGCGGATCGGTGAAGACGATGGCCGGCATGACACTGTTGTCGTAGCGCAGGCTGTCGCCGTTGAGGGCGTTCTTCGCCGCGAGCTTGGCACCGTAGGCGGCCATGTAGACGAACTGATCGTGACCGGTGACGTCGCCGGCAGCGTACACGCCCGATCTTGTCGTGCGCATGCGGTCATCGACGAAGATGCCGCCCTTCGGCGAGAGAGCGATCCCATGCTCGGCGAGCCCGAGACCTTCGATATTGGGCGCGCGGCCCGTCGCCACGAGCACCTGATCGGCGTCGATCGTGACGTCCTTGCCGTCGCGATGGACAGTGAGTGCAACACCGTCCGCGGTCTTGCGGATCGTCCGGTACGTGATGCCGGAAATCACCGCGATGCTCTCGTCCATGAAATACCCCGTCAGCGCCGTGCCGATCTCGGGTTCGGCCTCCGGAAGGAGACGCGAGCGGCACACCAGCGTCACCTCGACGCCGGCGCGGGCGAACATCTGGGCGAGTTCGGCCCCGATATAGCCGCCGCCGATCACGAGCAGAGATCGGGGCAGCGCCTCGAGATCAAGCGCCGTCGTGCTCGTCAGGTATGGCACGGTCTCGATGCCGGGGATGACAGGGACGGCCGGTCGCGCGCCGGTCGCGATGATGATCTTGCCGGCTGAGACAAACGTGCCGTCCACCTGGACGCCGCCGTCCACGATGCGCGCCGGCCCTTCGCGATAGGCGATGCCGTTGTAAGCCGGGAGCAGGTCGGCGTACTTGGCCTGACGTAGCTCCGAAACCAGCGCGTCCTTCTGACGGACGGTTCCGCCCCAGTCGGTCAGTTCGGCCTCGGCCGTGATGCCGGCGAAACGTGCCGCGGCTCGGGCATTGTGGAGCGTCTCGGCGGCGCGGATCAGCGTCTTCGACGGCACGCAACCGATATTGACGCAGGTGCCGCCGATGGTGCCGCTGCCGATGAGGGCCACCTGGGCGCCCTGATCGGCTGCCGTGATCGCGGCCGAGAAGCCGGCCGAGCCGGCGCCGATGATGGCAAGGTCGTAGGAACCATTGTTGCGGCCATTCGTGCCAAGGCGCCGATGCGTCACGGGCCTGTCCGGCGATGCCGTATCGCCCGACGATTGAGGCTCACCTTGTGTCTCGGCCGCGTTGTTGCCGTGGCCGGCGATTGTGCCGATTCCGGCAAGGCTGGGCCCGAAGATCGCCCGACCTGCTTCGAGAGCTTCCTCGATCGACAGCCGGAATCCCGGCTCCTCTGCAGGACGCTGCCGGCGCCACGCGGCGAGGTGATCGTCGGAACAGAAGAAGGATGTTGCAGTGCACAGCGAGTTCGCAGCGCATCCGCCTTCGTAATGGACGCTGAGCCATACGACGGCCGTCGTCGGCTCAACGTCGGCCAGAGCCCGGCCCCGTTCCTGCGTGGTGATCCGGACCGGCGCGCCGCAGTGGCGGCAGCGCGAGACGATCGAGATGTCTTGGTCGGTCATAGCGCCGATGCCGAGCGCGTCGACCGCGCACATCGCAGTAAGAGTGCGTCCGTCCAGTGTGACCCGGTGGCCGGTGTCGCGGTCGGTGAAGGGATACGCGCCGACAATCATGTCGCCATCGAGTACGACGAGGTCGCGACGGCGGAGCTCTTCGAGCAGCGCACGGACGGCTTCCTCGCTCAGCCCCGCACGCTTGGCAAGCGCGCTTGGGGTCGGGGCTCGCCCGTGTTCGGCGTAGAGCTGTAGCAACGCAACGCGCACGCGATCCGTGGCCGCCTCGTAGCCGCTCCAGCGGTTGAGCACATGGTCGGAGCCGACCATGGCCAGCAGGGCCTCCTTCACCACGGGTGACGAAACCACCGACCAGTCCGGAAACGTCACACCCGGCCGCACGGCCAAGCTCGGCACCGTTGCGGATGTAGAAACCGTCGCCTTGTCGCGGGACGCGGAGGATGTGCAGCAATCGTTCATGGCTTCAGGCCTTCATTCAGAATCTTCGTGTTGGAACAGACGACCTTTGCACGGCGATGATGGATGCCGCAGGCGACAAGCCCGAGGCCCGCGGCGATCAGGGAAAGCACGACCAGACCCGAACCCGTCAACCACGCGCCGAGGCCGGCCAGCGGCGGGGGCACGGCAAGGAGTGGCGCCGCGCAGCAGATCGCAACGACAATGGCGCCTGCGGCGCCGGTGCGGATCAGGGCGCGGTCATGCATGTCAACTGCCTTGCTCCTGCGTCGGGCGGGCCGGATAGCCGGCATTCATGCTGGCGGCCGCGATGGCATCCGGGGTCGTCTGCGCGTCGTCGAAGGTCACGGTCGCGGTCTTGGCTTCGAACGAGACGGCCACCGTCGAGACCCCGGGGACCGCCGCCATCGAGGTCTTCACGATGTAGGGGCAGGAGGCGCAGGTCATGTTGTCGATGGCGAAGGTGACTGTGCGTTCGGTAGCGAACACGGCAGGCGCGGTCATCACCGACATGATCAAAGCAAGAGCACTCAAACTCTTCTTCATGGGACGGGTCTCCTCTTGGTGTCAGGCGGAAAGCAGCAGCGGGGCGACGTAGTCGAATGCGAAGGCGGCCGCGACGAGCACCGTCGCAAACCAGAGCGCGATCTGGACAATGCGGCTGGGGATCGGGCGCGCGCAGGCAGCATCCTCGGCGCAGGCCCGCCTCGGCTTCCAGTAGACGAGATAGAAGCCGTAGCCGAGAACGCCCGTCGTCCCGGCGACGAAGAGCGGCTTGTAGGGCGCGAGCGCCGTCAGATTGCCGATCCAGGCGCCACCAATGCCTAGGCTAAACAGGATGAGCGGGACGATGCAGCACGAGGAGGCGGCAAGCGCGCCGAGAATGCCGCCGACGGCGACCAGGCGCTGCCGTCCGACTTCGGCTCGGTCCGACGCGAGCACGTCGGTCGTGGCGGACGTCATGCCCGCCGTGCTGGGTCGCGATATATCCATGTCCGATCTCGCTTTCCTTGCCGAAATCCTCATTGCGCAGTACCATGCGGTCTGTAGCAACTACAGGGTCAAGAGGGATTTTTGCGATGCGCGATCACGCTGGCGTGAAGGGCCTGCAGCGGGCTGAGCTCGCCCGGCGGACGGGCAGCAATCTGGAGACTGTGCGCTACTACGAGAAGGTCGGGCTCCTGCCCGAGCCACCGCGCACGGCGGCCGGCTACCGCAGCTACGACACGACGCACGAGCGGCGCCTTCGCTTTGTGCTGCGGGCACGCGAGCTCGGCTTCTCACTCGACGAAATCCGCGAGCTGTTGCGCCTGGTCGACGAACGCGACCAGCCCTGCGCCGAGGCAAGCGCGGTCGCCGCCGCGCATCTCGACGATGTGCGGGCGAAGATCGCTGACCTGAAGCGCATGGAGCGGGTGCTCAAGGACGTCGTCGCGCAATGCGCCGACGGCACGCGGCCGGAATGTCCGCTGATTGAGGCGCTGTTCCGGGAGCGAACTGTCAACTGATCGGGTCGAGGAGCGCCTATGCGGCGCCCCTGACGTCGTTCCGGCAAGCGTTGCCCTGCTGGGCGTGCAGCCAGTCGGCGATCTGCTGCGCCTTGGCTGCGGCGGTGAAGATCGCGCGCTTGTCGGAGCGAAGCACCTCGAGCCAGGAGGCGATATAGCTGGCGTGGTCGGGCCGCGGCTCGACGCTGAGATGGAGGTCGGCGCAGATCATGGCGCTCAGGAGCTCGACCGTGCATTCCTCCATAGCATAGGCGGCCGAGCCGAACCGTCCGGAGAGATCACGGTCGAGGCGATGCCTGGCGCCGGAGGCGTGCCCGCATTCGTGGAGCAGCACGGCGTAATAGGCTGCGGCATCGCGGAAGCAGGCGAAGTCGGGCATCTGCACGTGGTCGGTGGATGGGCGGTAACAGGCCTGCGATCCGCCGTGGCGGATGTCGATGCCGAGCGCTGCGCAGAACCGTTCGGCCCGCTCGATGCGCTCGGCCTCGGGTAGCACCGGTATCTCGGGCGGCGTGTAGCCGTCGACCTGCGCGCAGTTGAAGACCGTGTAGCCGCGGGCGAACATGCGCCGGGCGGGCTCGTCGCGATCCTCGTCGCCGTCCTGTACGTCTGCCTTGCCGTGGCGATCGACGGTCTTCCAGAACACGACGAGGTGCCCGCGCTCGCCCTTGCGGACCTGGGCGCCGAGCGCCTGCCACTGGCGATAGGTGCCCCAGATGCCGGCGGGAAAGCCGGCGGCGTGCGCGGCGGCCCAGAGTGCGATGACGTTGACGCCACGATAGGCCTTGCGCGAGGCGACGTTGACGGGCGTAGTGATGGCCGATCCGTCGTGGTGCCAGGGCATCCGGTACTGGTCGGCGCCGGCCTCGATGGCGGCGATGATCTGGCTGGTGACACGCTCGTAGATGTCGTTCCGGGGCTGGGGTGTGCGATCGGTGGTCATGGCTGCCTCCTGTGTTCGCCCTCTCCGTCGAGGGCGAGGCGGCAGGGGCAGACGCGGGAAGCCGGGCCGTCACACCCTGTTCTCGGTGCTGGTGCGGAACAGGGTTGATGGGCCGGCAGCGTCTGCCACAACCCGAGCCCTGCCTCGACGGGCGAGCACGGGAGGCAGCCATGACCGGCGAGCGGCGCCTGGACCGGTCAGGATGAAGCGCGGCTGTCAGCCGGTGCCGTCCAGAGGCGGACGCCGCAACGGGACGACCCTGGCGTCCACGGATCGAGACAGCTCCGCTCGCAGACCTTCGATGACGGCATCTCGCTCGGCGAGCTGCAACGTCAGCATCTGGATGTGCTGCGCGAGCGTCCGGGTGAGCGCCCGCAGCTCCGCCATCTCGGCACCACGCACGGCGCGTAGTTCCGCTTCCAGAGCATGGATGCGTTCCTTGAGGGCCCTGGGCGACGATCGCCGCAGGCGGGCTTCGGCCGCGCGGAGCTCGGCGAGAAGATCGCCGGCCCGGTTCGCCGTCGCTCGGCTGACGCCGGCCTCGCGCGCCAGGTTGGCGACGGTCAGCGCCCCGTCGGTGCGTTCAGGGCGGCCGTCGAGCAACCGCTTCATGGCAGCCCTTAGCGCCGCTTGGCTCTTCGGCCCGAGCGCGGTCATGCGTCACCGTCCATGAGAGGCGCGATCAGCCGGCACTTGCGCTCGTTGTCCCGCAGGATCGCCGTGCGCTGCAGCGGCGATAGACGCCGGTCGGCCAGAAGCGCTTCGCCCTCGACGATCGAGGCCTGCCACGGTTCGCGGTGCCGGGCGGTCAGGCAGGCGTTCGGGCACCGGTCGGGGCTGCAGCGCGATAGGGCCGGCGCCGTCCGCTCGGCATCTGGCGCGCCGGTGAGGCAGAGCGCGGTCGCTGCATCGAACAGGCAGTCGTTGAGGAAACCGACATGCAGGGTCCGCCCGAGATGGGCAACCATGGTGCGCAGCCGCTTGCGGTCCAAGATCCGGCCGGGAAGATCGCCAAGTTCCTCCTGCACGCGGCCGAACTCGCGTCGCAGTCGCGCAGCACCCGGTCCCGCCGGGCCTTCACGGCGAAGATAGGCCTCGTAATGGGCGACAATGTCGTCGAGCTGGCCGAGTGCACGTTCGCGCTCGATCGCCAAGCGGAAGTCGGCCTGCGCCGATCCGGCATAGCCTTCGAACATGGCGACCGAGGCGTGCTTGTACTGGATCTTGCCGGCGACCGTGCCGAACGGCCGGTTGGCGATGTACCAGGCGATCGTGCGTCGGAGCTGCCGGGTCGTAAACTTCCAAGGCTCGTCGCCGATGCGCGGAATCGCCGGCGCGGCCTCCGAGCGCGTGTCGAGGCCCTCGCGGAAAAGGTTGAGTGTCGGCGTTGCACCCATCCCGAGATGATCGTTGCTCCAGGGCCAGTCCTTCAGCGCCACCCACAAGGATGACAGTTCCTTCTCTCGGCGATTGCGTGCCGAGAGAACCTCCATCACCGCGACGGCGCGAGCGACGGGCTCGATCGTGATCCAGTCGGCCGTGACGCCGCGCGCGCCATGGCGCTTGTACACCGTGCTGCGCAGCCGGTACCGCTCGACCAGGCCGTCGGCGCTGCGCACCGGCGACACGCAACCCGGCTGCATCGCCTGCACCTCGCTGTCGCGCATGCCGGTGAGGTAGGCGCAGACGAGATAGCAGGCGCCCTGCAACATCCGTTCTTCGCGGGCGAGGCTGAGGCCGTCGAAGCGCTCGCGCCATGGCAGTCCGGTGTCCGGATCGATCGAGATCGGCGTATCGAGCCCGCCGATCTCGGTTCCGAGCTCGGCGGCTGCCTTCTCGATCAGTCGTGCAGTCGGCTCGGACTGGCTGATGCGGCCGCTCTGCGGAGCGCCGGCGTGAAGGCGCATCAGATGGAGATTGTAGGGCGGGGTCTCTTCGCCGGTGAGCGGGTCGATGCGGCGGGCCACATTGGGCGCGTGCTCCCAGATCGGCACGCCTCGGCCCATGGCCCGGCGCACGTCGAGCCACTTGGCCACGCGGGCGCGATAGTTCTTGGCCACGGCCCGTCCGGCCCGCGCGTCCCGCGCCATCAATCGGGCGCAGCGGGCTTCGAGAGCGTCAAGCTCGGCCCGCGCCGCGAGGATATCGGGCGCATAGACCTCGACATACTTGAGCGCCCAGCGCAGCATGGCGCCGATGACCGGCTCGGGAATGCGCGGCGTGGCGTTCTCGGCGGGCGCTGGCGGCCGGCCGGCAACGCGGTGCGCCGCACGTCCACGCCACGGCAGGAAACCGATGCCGCCGCCGGTTAGCCATGGCGCCAGGTGATGCAGGTCGATCGGCACCTCGACATACTTCACCGTCTCGTGAGGCGTTCGCCGTCCGCCGTCACGGGCATACGCCAGATAGGCGTCGAGCAGCGCCTGATCGATCCGGCTGAGATCGACGGCGCCAGTCCTTGCGCGGAGGAACGCGGCGAAATGCTGGATGTAGCGCAGCAGGCGGATCGCCGAGGTCGCGCCGCAGGGCGCCCGATATCCCGGCACATGGATGCGCAGGCGGGCGATCACGTACTCCTTCGCCAGCCGCCGCGTGACGGGATCGGCGATGCGGGCGAGGTTCAGCCGGTAATTGCTGTAGCGGGCGTTCACCCGGAAAATGGCGGCGCCCAGGTCCCAAAGATCGTCACCGAAGCGCGGAAGTCGCGTGCGGTCGGCATCGTCCCTGACCGCCACGCCGGCAAGCACGGGCTCGTCGTTGCCATAAATGGCCGAAGGCAGCGACGCGTGCTGCGGCAGCTTGATCGGTGCCGGCATCATGGCGCTCTCGCTTCGGGCGGCAGGTAGAGGAGCGCGGGGTCCGATGACCCAATCCGACGGGCTTCCTCGATCTCGGCGTCGGCGAACCGGGGCAGAATCTGTTCGGCGATGCGTCCGTGAACCCGGCCGAACTTGGCGATCCAGTCGGCTTCGCTCAGCACCTGCCGCTGCGCCCGGATGAAGTTGAGGAAGGCCAGGAGCGCGGGCACCTTGCGGGCGGTGACCACGGCATTGCTGCATTCGAGACACCCCCAGAAGGGGGACGGACAGGCCTCTCCCTCCGAGCCGAACGGGCTGTTGTAGAAGCCGCCGCAACTGGCGAGCCAGACGTCCTGCTCGCCGCCGAACAGCGCCTTGACCGCGGCGGCGCCGACAACGGGAAGGCCGGTCGCCTTGTCGGGATCGGTCTGGACGGCCGCTTCCTCCTCCGACGACAGGACACAGGGGGGGAACGCGGCGTCGAGCGCATCGGTCATGGCGTCGGCAATTGTCGCCTCGTGCAGATGACGAAGCGCGGGAATGTCGGCGTAGTGGTCGGCCGCGACCGCGACAGTGTGGCCGACGGCGAAGCGGTCGAGCTGGCCGCCCGTGCGCCGGTACCATGCCGCCTTATGCGTCTTGCGCAGGCGCGTCAGATTGAGGCGAAGGCGTTGGCCCCGCTCATCAAGGATGCCGTGCCGGCGCGTCCATGAAGCCGCGAGCTCCTTCATGCTGAGCACCCGAGGGGTCAGGCGGCCCCAGGCACAGTGCGCCCAGAGCGTGTCGGCGCCGAGCCGGCTTCTCGCCGGACCGGTCCACTGCAGCGCCTTGCGGATCAAGCCGCCCGGCGTCGAGGAACCGCCGTCGCGCACACGCAGCCGCTTCCACTCGGCGCCGCGCGCCCGACGCTTGCAATACTCGATCTCGACATAGCCGCCCGCCGGGTTCTTCAGGCAGTCCGCTCGCAAGCCCTTGATCGCTTCGATCTCCATGCCGGTGTCGAGCGAGATAAGCACGATGAGCGGCACGAGATCGGCGGCGATGAGATGCCGGCGGCCATGCAGATCGTGGATCAGGCGATCGTTCGGCAGGCCACTCTCGCGGCGGAGCGTGTAGAGTCGCTTGAAGAGAGGGTGCCTGTGCCCGATGACGCCTTCCGCGTCGATCACTTCCATTACCTGTTTGTGGGTTGCTGCCAGCGCCTTGCTCCGATCGGAATCCTCGACCGCCGGAATACGATCGGCCTCGCCCAAGCGGCGGATGATGGCGGCGAGATCGGTGCGCGCCGCCTTCCGCAATGCCGCGGCGACATCATCGCCATAGGCATCGCGCGGCCTGGCGCGCACGCCGGGCCGATCGCTCGTGTACATCAGCCGGCGTGAGGCATCGGGCGGCAGGTGGCTGGGCTCCGCGGCCTCGGCAAGCCGCAGCAGGTTGAGCACCTTGCTCATGCGGTGCAGGCGGTGATTGGGATGCAGGCCGCTCCCCTCCATCCAGGAATCGAAGCCGTCGATGCAGACGGCACTGACGTCGGAGAGACGGGCGACGTGCGATCCGGCGGAATCGAGATAGCGCCAAAATGTCTTGAGCGCATTGGCATAGGCGTAGGCCGTCGAGATCGAGCCGGCCGGACCACCGACCTGGCAGGCGCGCCAGAGCGCGCCGGCAAAGGTCCGCGCCAATGCCTTGCGGCCGGCGAGCATCGTCAGGTCGATCGTCTTGCTGCGATCCGCCAGCGTGACGGTAAAGCGCAGCGATGCGATCGCAGCGGCGGCCTCGCCCTCGGGATCGGGCAGCGCCTCGGGAAAGAGGGCGCGGCGACCCGGCCGCCGCACCGATGGAGCCGCCGCGGCGGTCATGCCGCGCCGCCAGCCGTGTCTTCGGCCCAGCGATCCGCGGCGGCCTCGACCAGCTCCTGCGCCTCGGCGAGGCTGTCGAGATAGATGTAGGTGCTGGTGATACTCGCATGCCCCAGCAGGTGCTGGAGCTTCTGCAGAGGATCGCCGAGAATCCGCCGATAGGCTGCGCCGTGCTGGTCCTGCGGATCGAACACGGATCCGATCTGCTCGCGGATCAGCATGGAGAGCATGTTGACGGCGAAGGTGTGCCGCAGCGTGTGTGGCGTCACCTCGACCTCGATGCCGAAACGGCGGCAGCGGGTGCAGGCCCGCCGAAAGGCAGCTTCCCAAGTCGCCGAGGGCACGGGCTTGCCGCCTTCAGTCAGCCAGAGCAAGGCATGCTGCGCCTGGCCGGGCGTGCCGACCAGCACGCGGCGGCGTTCGCCCAGCGTCAGACGGTCGAGCCGGACACGCTTGCCCGCCGCGTCTGTTGCCTTCCCGTCCTCCAGCATCAGCCAGAGCGGATCGGACACCGAAGGCTCTGAGCGCGCGGCAGAGACCGTGCGCTCGAGATCGACATAGTCGCCGATCAATCTCAGTACCCGGCGGGGAACGCGGATGCGCCGTGGTCGTCCGCCCTTGGCGATCGGACCGGGGAGATCGAACGGCACCGAGCGCGATTCGGGATCGGTCAGGCGCGGCAGCTCACTCAGCAGCAGACTGCCGGCCTCTGTCAGCCGCAGGCCGGTCGTGACGAGAAGCTCGGCAAACAACGCATTGCGCTCGCCGTTGCGGCCGCGCCACGTCGCGTCCTCCGAGCCGTCGGGAAGCCGGCCGCGCAATCCCACCTCGCGGAACAGCAGGTAGCGGCCAAGATCGATGTAACGGGTATCGTGGCGCCGCGCGGCGCGCTCGCGGGCACGGTTCGTCGTCACAGCGAGCACTGCGCGGCTACCGCCGGCCCTGCGAAGGGTGGCGCCGTAGCTGAAGGGCGAGATCGCAATGATTCCTTCCTCGACAGCCCAGCGATAGAGCTTGTCGAGCGCGGCAACGCTCCGGTTCCAGCTCGCAGCCGAGATGCGGTAGGGAGCTGCCGACAGCCGACGCGCCCGGTGAAAGGCCAGGACATCGTCGCGGCCGGCCTGCCAGACCGTCTTGCCGCCGCGCCGTTCGACAAGAAAGCGCGCCCAGACGAGAATGTCGCGGGCGTAGGAGCGCCACGTGTTCGGCGATCGCGCTCCCATAGCAGGACAGGCACGAAAGAACCGGTTGAGAGCGAGATCGTAGCTGCCGTCATCCATCAGGATGAACGGCATGCCGTGAATCAGCCCGGTGCGCTCGACCGCGTCGAGCGCACCGGGCGCGAGGCTCACTGCAAGGTCATCAAGGAAAAGCGGACGCGAAATAGTGTCAAGATCGGTAAAATACAAATGCACGCACGATACCCAAGCGGAGCGCCTTCGGCGCAACTTCATTGTTTAGAATGCGAGGGGTTCCCCTCGCGCTCTCCCGCTCGCCGCGTGGCAGGGGTGCAGGACTTAGCCTGCACCCCATGAACAGCTTGTCGTGCCGCCGCCGCGTCAAGCGTTGTCCTCGCTACGCTGCGGGAACGCTTGACCCGGACGTCTGAAGAGCTTCACCGGAGCCGTGGTGAGGCGCCTCCAATGCATGATTCTGAGACAGGATCACAGAGTCAGGATAAGGCGCGGTGCGACAGCAAGCCGTGCTGCAGGTTGATGCCGGCGAGCGGCGCGGGAAGCTGGCGCATATAGGTGGCGGGCGCGCCGACAAGGCTGCACAACTGCCCGAAGCTCCAATGCGTCGGGGCGATGGGCGCATCCTGTCCGGGAACGATCAGCGAAAGCCGCTCCGCATCCTCCCGGCTTGCCTCCACGCGTACGGCGCGGCTCTCCACGGTGCGGGCCTTGGCGCGATCCGCGCGGGCCTTCACGGCATCGTAAAGCTCGGTGAGCGACAGGAAGCGTTCGTCGTCGGGGCGCGAGAACCACTCCGACGACACGCGGCCGATCCGCTCGCCACGTGAGATGTCCACGCGGAAGCCGCTTTCAACAGTCTGGCCATTCTGGCTGGTGCCGATGATGTTCATGGTCGTTGCTCCTTTTCCCGTAGATGCCGAAGGCATGTCCCCCGACATGCCTTCCGGGGGCGCGAGAGCGCGCGGGAATGGAGGGGGCACATGCCGGCGCGCGGAGCCGGACTGCCAGGCCGAGCGAGGTGGGTCCGATGATGGGAAGGATGACCGTCATGACCACCTTGCGAGGCGGCGGCCCTGCTCCGCAACAGGCGGCATTTGCGGGGAGCAAGGGGAAAGTCCCCCTTGGCTCCCCCGAGGATCGGCAAGGCTCCGGCCGCGGCCGATCGGGACAAAGGGAGCGCAGCTCGCCATACTCGATTCTGGCTGTGGGAACCTTCGTCAGCCCCGGCCGATGGTCGTCCGCCTCTCGCAATCGTTGCGGAGATGGGCTATATAGATCGAAATTCAATATCGAAATCTGACCTGATTTTGATGCCGTTATTCGAGGACGAGGCCATGCAGCGCGTGGAAGCCGAAATTGCCGTCAGCGTTTCCGACCTGAAGAAGAACCCGACTGCCATCGTCGACGGCGCGCGGGGCAGCGCGGTCGCGATCCTCAACCACAACCGGGTCATGGCCTATATGGTGCCGGCCGATACCTATGAGGCGATGATGGACGCGCTCGACGATCAGGTGCTCGTCGAGATCGCCAAGGCGCGCGCGAACGAGAAGGGCGTGCCGGTCAGCCTCGATGACCTATAGGCTGGAATTCCTGCCCTCCGCGCGCAAGGAATGGGACAAGCTCGGCGCGACGCTGCGCGAGCAGTTCAAGAAGAAGCTGGCGGAGCGCGTGAGCCAACCGCATGTGCAGGCCGACGCGCTGCGCGGCATGCCGGATCAATACAAGATGAAGCTGCGCTCGGCCGGTTATCGGTTGGTCTATCGCGTCGAGGATGAAAGGGTCATGGTCGTCGTCGTCGCCGTGGGGAAGCGCGAGCGTTCTGAGGTGTATGAGGCGGCGAAGAAGCGCCGTTAGGACGCTTTACAGCCGATCAGGGCAAAGGGAGCACGGCTCGCCGTATCTCCTTCGGGCGGCGGCGGACATGAACACGGCGAAGCCCCGCTTTCGCGGGGCTCCCCCTGTGGCGGCCGGTGTCACTCGGCGGCGCGGCGGGACCAGATAAGTGCGAACTCACCCTCAGTCTCCGTCTCGACCAGGCTCGCATAGATCGGAGCCGGGAATGACGGATCGTCCAGCTTGACGGAGTGGTAGTCGCGGCCCTCGCGCGAGGTCTTCTTCCACGCCGCTCCGAACTCGGTGGCACCGGAGAAGATGCGGAAGTCCGGCCCCTTCTCGTTGTCGCCTTCGGCGGGGACGAATTCGACCGCCTTGACGTTGAGGCTCAGGGTCTTGACCGCGCCCTTGAAGCCCTTGGCGGTGGCGGTGAAAGTGCCGATGGTGGCCATTGCGGTGGTTCTTTCTGCTGACCGGGCCGCGCCCATCGCGGCCTCACATGAGGGGGTGCTCGTCAAGCTGTCGTTCCGAGCTGCTGAGTGGTCGGTCTCGAGGACGCCCCGCGGCGTGCGAGGCGTCCTGCCGAGGGTGTCAGTCGCTGTTGCGGCGGTTAGGTCGCGACCAGATCAGGCTGTGGCTCTGACCGTCCTCGTCCTCGACTAGGTTGGCGTAGATCGGAGCGGTGAAGCTCGGGTCGTCGAGCTTGAGACCCAGGTAGTTGCGGCCCTCGTTGGACTGCTTGGACCAGGCGGCGCCGATTTCGGCGTTATGTGGAGCTCCACATAACGCCGATTATGCGGAGAACGGGATTATGCGGAGCGCTGGCCTGTGAGCGCTGGTTTTCCGCCGTTTTCGGTGAGTTCTGCTATGCATAACTGGGGGGTAAGCCAGTCGCCTCTAGCGTCACTGGCCAAGTTATTGTGACCGAAAATCATTATGGCTGCTCTGGGTGCATCGACGGATGTGGTGAATTCGAGGACTCAAAGATCAAGCTGGGGCACCTGCTGCCAAGCCGGGCGTACGTGCGGACGTGGTTAGCGGCGATCAGTCAATATCGCCTCATGGCCTGTCCCAGGATTGATGTCTTAAAATGTGACCCGGAATTACTCCAAGTCCTGCAGAATATGCCACTCGTCGAGCAGGAGGGCCTCAGCGGCGAGGATCCACTGCGGCCGAAACATCAGTCGGCTCGCGGTGTCAAAGGAGGTCGTCCGTTGAAGTTGATGGTGTCCGGAGCGGTGGTTCCGCCTGACACGATAAACTGCATGGCATCGGTCGCCGACCAGTCCAGCCAAACGAGGCGCTCAACGGGCAGGAGTTCCATGTAGCCGGAGGTGGGATTCGGCGTCGTCGGCACGTAGACGGCAGCAATCTCCGCGCCGCTCTCCGCATCGGTGAACACACGCGTCACCAGCCCAACAGCCTTCATCTGCGGTGAGGGAAACTCGATCAGAACGACCCGCTGGCTCGCTCCATCCCTCACCTCGAACGAGGCGAGAAGCTTGCGCACCGCTCGATAGAGGCTTTCGACCACGGGCACGCGGTTCATGACGGTATCCATGAGCGCAACGAGACGCTGGCCGATCATGGCTCGCGTCATCAGGCCCAGAAGGTAAAAGAGGAGGATCGTCACCGCGATGGCGAGAATGCCTGCGACGGCGTCACGGGTCAGCACGTCTGTGAGCTCAGACGCGACGACCCTGGCCCAGCCCAACAGCGCATTTACCATGGGGCGCCCGACACCGGATAGGAGATCGAGAACCAGCCCCACAGCCCAAATGGTGATGGCGAGAGGCAGGAACGCCACGAGCCCCGCAAGGATTGTGCACTGGAGGTGTCCCATGGCTCTGTGCGTACTCCAGATTTTGACCAGCCGACGCTGGCCGGATGCCGTTAACGCCACCACGGGTCCGGCGTAGATATGAATGTTCTACAGCCAGGGCCCGTCAACACATTGCACGGTCTGCAAAGGGGTGGCCCGTCAGCTCTTCTCCTGCTTTCCGCTGTCGAGGGTTGCCCATCCTGTGGACGTTCCGGTCGGAGGGAGGCGATCACGTTCTCCCTTCGCTCGCAATATGTGGGCCTTTGCCAACATGTGCGCGCTTACCGGCGCGGTGAGGAATAGGAACAGAGTGATCAGAAGCTCGTGGATCGAGAGTGTCCCGCGCACCGCCGCAAAATAGATCATGGAGGCGATGAGCAGCGCGCCGATGCCAAGCGTCGTTGCCTTGGTGGGGCCGTGCAGGCGACGCATCATATCGGGCAGACGGGCGAGGCCCAGCGCGCCCACAAACAGGAAGAATGCGCCGATGAGGATCAGCGCTGCGACCAGTGCCTCGACGAGGGGATGCATGGGCGTCTCCTATTCGATGACGTTGCCGCGCAGGAGGAACTTGCAGAAGGCCACGGTGGTCACGAACCCAACCATGGCGAACAGCAGCGCCGCCTCGAAATACATGGCCGTGCCATAGGCGATTCCGCCAAGCACGATGAGCGCGATGGTCTCGATCACCAGTGTGTCGAGCGCCAACACGCGGTCGGTGGCGTCCGGGCCGGCCGCGAGGCGATAGAGCGTGAGTAGGATCGCGAGGCAGACGGCCCCCCCCGCGATGATGATGGCGGAGGCGATCATTCGAAGATCCTCTTCAGCCGGCGTTCGTAGCGGGCCTTGATGGCGGCGACCGTTGCTTCGGGATCGCCGGCGTCGAGGCAATGCACCAGAAGTGCCTTGCCGTCGGCGGAAAGGTCCGCGCTCACCGTGCCGGGCGTCATGGTGATGGTGCCCGCCAGCATGGCAATGGCCTCGGGGGTCTCAAGGTCGAGCGGCACGCAGACATAGCGGGTGCGCAGGCTCGCGCCGCGCCGAAACAGGATCAGCTTCGCGACCTCGATGTTGGAGACCACGATGTCCCACATCACGAGCAGCGCGTATTCGGCGATGGTGAGGGGCGCCTTCAGGCGGGGCCGGCCGGGCCAGAAGGGCGCGGTGAGCAGGGGAATGGCGAGGCCGAGGATCACCCCCAGAACCACCACACCCGCCGTCACCTCATTCATCAGAAAGACGAAGACGAGGGTGAGGAGCACGGTGAGCAAGGGATGGGGGAGGAGGCGCGCGCGCATGTCAGTCTCCCGCCGGGGGGCGCGTGTCCGGCCCCAGTACCGCGCCGATGTAAGCGGAGCGGTCGAGGGCCTGTTGCGCGGTGAGCTGCAGCCAGTCCGTCGCGGGCCCGGCCGCCAACGTCCAGGCCAGAGTGAGGGCCAGCAGCGCCACCGCCGCAGCCAAGGGTAAGGCCGGCGGCGGCTTGGTCTCGGATGCCGGGCCGCTGGCCCAGAACAGCACCGACCCCGCCCGCGCGAAACCGAAGGTCATGACCAGGCTTGCCGAAAGGATGAGAGCCCAGATCCAGGGCCAGATGACGGACGCCTGCACCGCCTTCAGGATCATGACCTTGCCGAGGAAGCCGGACAGCGGCGGCAGCCCCACGAGGGCGATGGCCGCGAGGAAGAACAGGCCGCCCAGCAGCGTCTCGCCGGCCATGGCGGGGGCCGATACCAGCCGGTCACTGGCAGCCCCCCGCTGCTCCTGCACCAGCCCGGCAATGAGGAAGAGGGCCGCGCCGGCAAACGTTGAGTGGACGAGATAATACAGCCCCGCCGAGAGCCCCGCGGCATCGAACAGGCCGATGGCGATCAGCAGCGTGCCCATGGAGGCGATGACCGCGAAGGCGGACAGATCGCGCAAGGTGCGGCTTCCAACAAGGCCGATGGTGCCCACCACCAGCGTCACGAGGGCCGCAGGAATGACGAACGGCGCCGCCGCCAGCGCCAACGGCCCCGCGCCTGCACCAAAAACAAGGCCGTAGACTCTGATGATGGCGTACGCGCCCACCTTGGTCATTATCATGAACAAAGCGGCGGCTGGCGCCGAGGTTCCGGCATAAGTGGCGGGAAGCCACCAGTGCAGCGGCACCAGCGCCGCCTTGGTGGCGAAGACGAGGAACAGCAGCAGCGCCCCCGCCTTCAGCAGCCCAGCGTCGGCCGCCGCCACCTGCGGCACTTTCACGGCAAGATCGGCCATGTTGAGGGTGCCGGTGACAGCATAGATCAGCCCCACGCCCACGAGGAAGACGACGGAGGCGAGCAGGTTCATGGCCACATATTGGAAACCCGCCTTCAACCGCCCCGGGCCGCCGCCGTGCAGCATGAGCCCGTAGGAGGCGATCAGCATCACCTCGAAGAACACGAACAGGTTGAACACGTCGCCGGTGAGGAAGGCGCCGTTGATGCCCATGAGCTGGAACTGGAACAAGGGATGGAAGTGCCGCCCCCGCCCGTCCACGCCCCCGGCGGAATAGACCACCACGCATAAGGCGAGCACGGCGGTGAGCAGCAACAGGGTCGCCGACAGCCGGTCGAGCACCAGCGTGATGCCGTAGGGCGCCGGCCAATCGCCCAGCCGGTAGGCGCGAACCGTTCCATCCGATGCCTGAGCAAAGAGAAAGGCGGTGATCCCCACCAGAAGCAGCGTGACGACGATGGAGACGATGCGCTGCCCGCACAAATGGTGGCGCAGAACAAGGACGAGAAAGGCCGCTGTTATGGCGGGTAGGATGACCGGCAGGATCTCCATATGGTCGAGTGGCGCGCTCATGGCTCGCCTCCCGCGTCGGTCCGGCGCGGTGCATCGAGCGCGCTGTGGTCGGAGCCGGTTTCCAGATAGCCCCGCAAGGCCAGCACCACGATCAGCGCCGTCATGCCGAAGGAAATGACGATGGCGGTGAGCACCAGCGCCTGGGGCAGGGGATCGGTGTAGCCCGAAGCATCGGGCGAGATCACCGGCGGGTGGTCGATGGTAAGCCGGCCCATGGCGAACAGGAACACGTTGACCGCATAGGACAGGAAGGTCAGGCCCAGGATCACCGGGAAGGTGTGGGCGCGCAGCAGCAGGTAGATGCCGACCATGGTGAGGATGCCGATGGCGGCGGCGACGAGAAGCTCCATGGCTCAGCCCTCCCTGACGGCGACGCCGGACGCGGCGCCTTCGAGCTTGACGTCCATCGGCTCCGCGCTTTGCGGCGCCGGATCGATGCGCCGCGCGACGCGGGAGAGCTGCGCCAGCGACAGCACCATCACGCCCACCACGGTGAGGAACACGCCGAGGTCGAAGGCGATGGCGGAGGCGACCTCGAACGTGCCCACCACGGGCCAGTGCAGATAGCCGAACGTCGAGGTGAGGAATGGCCGGCCGAAGGCGAAGGCGGCGATGCCGGCGAGCCCGGCGATGGCGACGCCGGCGCCGATCATGGACTGGGCGTCGACCTTCATGCGCTCCGCCGCCCAGGCGTAGCCCGAGGCGATGTATTGCATGATCAGCGCGATGGCGACGACGAGCCCGGCGACGAAGCCGCCGCCGGGCTGGTTGTGCCCGCGCAGGAAGATGTAGGCCCCCACCACCAGCGACAGGGGCAGGAGGACGCGCGTCGCCACCACGAGGAGAAGCGGGTGGGCATCCCGTGATTCCTCCCGCGGCAGCATCGCCTTGATGCGCCGCACCGCCGCGCCCTTCAGCGTCGGATCGAGCAGGGCGTAGATGGCGAGCGCAGCGATGCCGAGCACGATGATCTCGGCAAAGGTGTCGTAGCCGCGGAAGTCCACCAGGATCACGTTCACCACGTTGGTGCCGCCGCCTCCGGGCTTGGATTGGGCAAGATAATAATCGGCGATGGAGGTGCCGTTGCGCGTCATCACGGCATAGGCGAGGCTCGCGACGCCCAGCCCGGCGAGGCCGGCGATGGCGCCGTCGCGCCAGCGTACGGCCCGCCGTTCCTCCGGCGGCGTCGTCTTGGGCAGCAGGTTGAGGGCGAGCAGCATGAGGATCGTGGTCACCACGTCCACCGAGATCTGCGTCAGCGCAAGATCCGGGGCGGAGAATTGCAGGAAGGCCAGTGCCACCACCACGCCCACCACGCCGGTGAGGATCAGCGCCGTCAGCCGCTCGCCATGGAACAGCAGCACCGCGCCGCTCGCCAGGAGGAGGGCGAGAAAGGCCGTCGCGGCGGGCGCGGTCACCGGCAGCATCGGCCGGGTGCCGGCGCCGTGCGTCGCGCTGAAGAAGCCGTAGCCGCCGACCACGACCAGCGTCGCCACCGTCACGCCCATGTAGCGCGACAGCGCGCCGTTGTGCAGGGCGGTGAGGCTGCGCCGGCAGGCCACCACGAGGGCGCCGGCGGCGACCTCGAACATGGCCTTGGCATCGAGGCGCGGCAGGCGGGCGCGCACGCCGTCCGCGCCGCGGAAGGCGAGGACGAGCGCCGCGCCGCCGGCAAAGGCGACGATGCTCATGACGAGGGCCGGCGTGATGCCGTGCCACAAAGCGAGGTGATAGTCCGGCACGGGCCCGCCGATCACCGCAGCCGCGGTCAACGCCACCAGGGGCCCGGCCACGGGACCGGGAAACAGGCCGATGGCGATCACCGGCACCACCAGCACCGCCACCGGCAGCCACATGCCCAGCGGCGGGTCGTGGGGGTGGTGGGGATAATCGTGCCGCGCCGGCCCGAGGAAGGTGCCGATGGCGAAGCGGGCCGAATAGGCCACCGAGAAGACGGCCGCCAGCGTCGCCAGAACGGGAAAGAGGAAGTCGAGGCCCAGATAGGACGTGTGCGCCGCCTCCTCCAGCATCATCTCCTTGGAGAGGAAGCCGTTGAACAAGGGCACGCCGGCCATTGAGGCGGCGGCGAGGAGCGCCAGCGTCCCGGTGATGGGCATGAGCGCCATGAGGCCGCCCAGGCGGCGGATGTCGCGGGTGCCGGCCTCGTGGTCGACGATGCCGGCGCTCATGAACAAGGCGGCCTTGAAGGTGGCGTGGTTGATGATGTGGAACACCGCCGCCACCGCCGCCATGGGCGTGCCGAGGCCGAGCAGCATGGTCATGAGGCCGAGGTGGCTCACCGTCGAATAGGCGAGCAGGCCCTTCAGGTCGGTCCGGAACAAAGCGATGGCCGCGCCCATGAGCATGGTGACGAGCCCCACCGGCGCGACGATGAGGAACCAGGCCTCCGTGCCCGCCAGCACCGGCCACAGCCGCGCCAGCAGGAACACGCCCGCCTTCACCATGGTGGCCGAATGGAGATAGGCCGAGACCGGCGTCGGCGCCGCCATGGCGTGGGGCAGCCAGAAATGGAACGGGAACTGGGCGGACTTGGTGAAGGCGCCCACCAGCACCAGCAGCAGCGCCGGCAGATAGAACGGGGAGGCGCGCACCATCTCGCCGCGGGCGAGGATTTCCGTGAGCTGGTAGGAACCCGCCGCCTGCGCCACCAGCAGCAGGCCGGCGATGAGCGCCAGCCCGCCGCCGCCGGTGATGACCAGCGCCATGCGGGCGCCCTGCCGGGCCTCCGCGCGCTTGGTCCAGAAGCCAATGAGCAGGAAGGAGGTGAGGCTCGTCAGCTCCCAGAAGACCAGCAGCGCGATGACGTTGTCGGACAGGACCACGCCCACCATGGCCCCCTGGAACAGCAGCAGGTAGGCGAAGAAGCGGCCCATGGGGTCCTCGCGCGACAGATAGAAGCGCGCGTAGACGATCACCAGCAGGCCGATGGCGAGGATCATCGCCGCGAAGAAGAAGCCCAGCCCGTCCGCGAACACGGACAGGGAGAGGCCCATGGACGGTACCCAGGAAACGCCCGCCCTGGGGGCCGCGCCCGAGAACACCGCCGGCGCGTGGGAGAGGAGCAGGGCGAGGGCGAGCAGCGTCACGCAGCCGGTCGCCGCCGCACAGATGTTCCGCCCGGAGCGGATCACCAGCGGCGGGATCAGGGCACCGACAAAGGGAATGAGGATTACAAGAAGCAGTGTCACCGTCGAACGCCTCGTCACGCCTGGCTTTGGTCAGGTGGATGAGGCTCTGCGAGCCCCGATGGAATGTGGCGACCCTGTTTGGTCGGAGCGCCCCCGATATGGTTCAAAGGGCAGGACCGACGGCGCGGCTGCGCTAATGGTACAGGAAGATACAGGATTTCGGCGCGCCAATGAGGCTCTGCGTCGTCGATCCGAAGAGGAATTCCTTGAGACCGCGATGGCCGTAGGCGCCCATGACCAGAAGCTCGACCTCGCCATGGGTGGCCAGCATGCCGATGATCTCCGCGGGGGGCTCCGCGGAGCCGATAGGGCGCGGATCGGCCTCGTATCCATGGAGATGAAGGTAGGCAGACGCCTCGGTGGCCAGCCGTTCCGCGTTCTCGAGGTTCGAATCGACGGAGGAAACCTGCACGCGGCGGCCTTTCCAGGCGCCGACCAGCACGAAGAGCTGGAGCGCGCGCATGGCCGGCAGGCTTCCGTCATACGCGATGAGGACGGTGCCTTCGGAGGGAAGCTGATCTGGGCAGACGAGAACCGGACGTGGGGTCGTGAAAAGCAATTGGTTCAAGGTGTCGGAGTTCCGCTCGCGCTGTGTGCCGCGAAAAGTGACATCGTGGCCAGTGACAACAAGATCGGACGTCGCGCTTGCGGCCGTCACCTGTTCAAAGGGGTCGCCGTCGAAGCTGATGCTTTTCGGCATGATTCCATCGCCGGCACACTCTCTCTCAAAGATTTCCGAGACACGCCGGCGCGCCTTCTTGGCCTGAGCCTTGAGGCCCGTTTCCATCTGCGTGTGATAAGCGGCACCGCCAATGGTGCCAGGCATGGGCGCTTCGATGAAGGACAGATCAACGCCTGACACAGATGTGATCCCAGCGTCCTGCGCCTTGACGATCCGCCGGGCATATGCGCTTGCCACGGCACTGGAGGGGCTCTCGCCGAGCAGGACCAGCACGTTTTTCAGCATTGAGGATTCCCTCTGCGGATCGTCGTCCCTTCGGACAGGCTGTCAGCCATCTCTCTGAAAACCTCGTCTTCGTCCTTCTAACACGAGACGCAACGTTACGCGGAGCCCAGGATGCGTCACGGTGCGGCAGATGCCATACTTCGCGCGCGAAGTCTTCCCTTTCAGGCGTGCCGCGCACCCCAAGCGGCAGCAAGCCGCTTCTCCACCTCCACGATGACCAGCAGCGCAACGCCGACCGCAACGATGGCCATGCCATCGCCAAGCGATACGGGACGGCTGCCGAAAATCGCCTGCATCGGCGGGAGATAGGTGAAGGCGAGTTGCGCCCCGATCACGGTGGCGACACCGGCCAGGACGGCAGGGGTGCCGACCACTCCCTGCCAGGTGAGGGCACCCCCGTGCACATAGCGGACACTGAACAGATAGAAGACCTCCAGCACCACGAGCATGTTGACCGCCATGGTGCGCGCCGTTTCGACCGATAGTCCGCGGGATGTGGCCCAGATAAAGATGCCGAAGGTTCCGGCGACCATCAAGACCGACACGAACAGGATGCGCCACAGGAGGCGGCCCGAGAGCAGCGGCTGCCGGGCGGGGCGCACGGGACGCCGCATTGCCCCGGGTTCCGTCGGCTCGAAAGCGAGGGTCAGGCCAAGCGCGACGGCCGTGATCATGTTGACCCAGAGGATCTGCACCGGCGTGATGGGAAGCGTGAGGCCGAACAGGATCGCCAGGATGATGGTGGCGGCCTCGCCGCCGTTGGTGGGCAGCGTCCAGGCGATCACCTTGGTGAGGTTGTCGTAGACGGTGCGCCCTTCGCGCACGGCGGCGACGATCGAGGCGAAATTGTCGTCGGCGAGCACCATCTCGCTCGCTTCCTTGGCGGCCTCGGTTCCCTTGCCGCCCATGGCGACCCCGACATCCGCACGCTTCAGCGCTGGCGCGTCATTTACCCCGTCGCCCGTCATGGCGATGATCGAGCCGTCCAGCTGGAGCGCCTCGACAAGGCGGAGCTTATGCTCGGGATTTGTGCGGGCGAAGACGGTCGCCTCCCGGGCGTGCCTGCGGAACGAGGCGTCGTCCATCGCATCGAGGTCCTGGCCGGTCACGCACGCCGGATGGTCGCCAAGGCCGAGCTGGCGTGCGATGGCGCGTGCCGTCGCCGCGTGGTCGCCGGTGATCATCTTGACGCTGATTCCCGCCGCCTTGCATTCGGCGATCGCCGCGACCGCCTCCTGTCGCGGCGGATCGATGAGCCCCACCAGGCCGAGCAGCGTGAGGTGATGAGCGACCTCGGCCGGTGAAATCTCTTGTGTGCCAGCCTCCAGGGGGCGCCATGCAATCGCGATGACACGCTGGCCACTGGCGGCGAGGGCATCGATCCGGTCGTGCCAGACGCGGGGATCGAGCGGCTGTTCGCCGTCGCGCGTCGCCACATGGCTGCACATGGCGAGAATGCGTTCAGGCGCGCCCTTCACATAGGCGACCACCGGCGGCTGCACGGTGCCGCCGTGGAGCGTCGCCATGTAGCGATGCCGGGAATCGAAGGGGATCTCATCAAGGCGGGGGAAGCTGGCCCGGACGGCCGTCGCCTCGTGCCCGGCCTTGATCGCCAGCGAGACCAGCGCCCCTTCCATGGGGTCCCCGTCGACGCGCCAGTCCTCGCCGTGTTGACGCAGGTGAGCATCGTTGCACAGCAGGGCGGCAAGCGACAGATCTGCCAAGATCGGATCGCTGGCGGGATCGAGGGGGGCGCCAGCCTTGGTCCGGAAGCAGCCCGAGGGCGCATAGCCAGCGCCCTCGACCTCGATCTCTCGGTCGGCGGTGACCACCATGCTCACGGTCATCTCGTTGCGGGTGAGCGTGCCGGTCTTGTCGGAGCAGATCACCGAGACGGAGCCAAGCGTCTCGACGGCGGGCAGGCGCCTGACGATGGCGTTGCGGCGCGCCATGCGCTGGACGCCAACGGCGAGCGTGACCGTCATCACCGCGGGCAGGCCTTCGGGGATGGCAGCGACCGCAAGGCCGACCACAACCATGAAGGCTTCATCGAGGTCGTAGGCCTGGGCCAGCATCGCATAAGCGAACACCAGAGCGGAAATGCCGAGCACGGCAATGGTGATCTGGCGGGCGAACCGGTCCATCTGCCGGATGAGGGGCGTGGTCAGCTGCGTCACCGCTCCGATCATGGTGCTGATCCGCCCGAGTTCGGTGGCGGCGCCGGTTGCCACGACGACGCCGATCCCCTGTCCGCCGGTCACGAAGGTACCGGAGAATGCCATCGACAACCGGTCACCAAGTGCGGCGCCGGCATTGACGGATTGAACGGATTTGTCGACGGGAACGGATTCTCCGGTCAGGATCGCCTCGTCCACCCTCAGGCTGCGCGCCCTGACGAGCCGCAGATCCGCCGGCACCCGGTCGCCTGCCTCGAGCATCAGGATGTCGCCAGGAACGACCGCGTCCGCTCCAACCGTTACACGGAGGCCGTCGCGGACGACCGAAGCGTGCGGGCCGATCATCGCGCGGATGGCATCCAGAGCCTTCTCGGCGCGACCTTCCTGAACAAAGCCGATGATCGCATTAATCAGCGTGACGGCAAGGATCACGAGAGCATCCGTGCCATGTCCCATCGCCGCGGCGAGCGCCGCAGCGGCGAGCAGGACATAGATGAGGAGATTGTGAAACTGCAGCAGAAAACGAATGAGGGCACTTTGCGCGGGCCCCTGAGGCAGGCGGTTGGGACCATAGGTATCGAGGCGACGCGTTGCTTCGCGCTCGGAGAGGCCGTCGACGTTCGTGTGAAGCGCGTCGAGAACCGCGTCGGGCGCGACGGCGTGCCAGGCTGAGTCGGGTGCGGCCGGCGGTATATTCACATCAAGCACTTCGCTCGTTTTGTGCATGCCGTCTAGCTCCGTCAGTACGACCGTTGACGGGATCACCGTCCCTCCTTCGAGAAGCGTCGGTGGGCCGTCGCGATTGCGACCGCTGATAAGTCACTTCAGCGTCTTCTATATCATGCGAACCGACAACACTCGGCTACGTTCTCCGAGGAGCCGACCGCTTCGTGGGCTGGCGCCGCCTGCGATGCGCTCGGCTTTCTGCGAGGTCGCGCTTTATGTGCCACCAATTGACTGTCGATGATTGTAGGCGGCGGGCGCCCCGCTGTGAGCGGAGCGCCCTTGGCCGGTCATCGTGACCAGATGAGCCTGTGCTCGCCCTTGTCGCCCTGAACGAGGGAGGCGTAGACCGGGGCGGTGAAGGACGGATCGTCGAGCTTGAGTGAGAGGTATTCGGCGCCCGTCTCGCGGGCGGTCCGGCTCCAGCCGGCTCCGAACTCGACGCCGTTGGCGGTGACGCGATAGTCGGGCGCCTTGTCGTTGTCGCGGTCGCAGGGCTTGATAGTGGCCTTGACGTTAAGGGTGAGGGTCTTGATCGTGCCAGCGAAGGCGCCGTTGTCGTCGCGGATGAAGGTGCCGATCTGAGCCATTGTCGTATCTCCTGAGAGTTGCCCGAAGCCGCCCAATGCGACCTCGATGGCGGTCGAGAGGCGCCGGACCGGACGGCTGCATCCACCGGGGTCCCCGGCGCGCTTGCGCGATGGGGTGGTTCTTAGGGCCGCAGCGTGAGCGGAGGACGGTGGCAGCCGAGCTTGTTGGCTCGCGAGGAATGACCGCTCGCGGTCAGGGGAAGAAGGTCGGCGGAGCCGTTGCAGGCCAAGGCCGGGCCGGCGCCAGACCAGCCCACAAGAGAGGCCGCCTGGGGGTTTCGCCGCATGATCGGCAGAGGACGATGCTGGCAGTCGGCGCCTCATCAGCATGCTCAGCGCCGCCGGTACGTCACCCTCCCGCCGTCACGGTCATCATGCTCCCGACCCAACGACACCAACCGTGCCCGACACGGCACAGACCATGGCCGCGTTCGGATCGGCCAGGCAGATCGCCTGTCGAATGGAATACGGCCGAAACCTTCGCTTTGCTCGCCGCGCCGGGCGCTCCCGGCGTGAACAAGCAGACCGAAGGAAAACACGGTGACAAAACGAAAGCGCAGACACCGCCGAAGTGTCGATGTCCGGATCAACTGGCTGCAACCGCATGTCCATGGCTTCAAGGACTGGCTCACCCAGAGGAATTACTCGCCGGCGACAATAACAGAGCTGGTGCGTCTGCTCGCCCTGTGGGGCGATTGGGCGCGCACCTCCGGCTTCGAAATCGAAACGCTCGCTTCCGGTCTCAAGGCTTCGGCGTTGGTGTTCCGGGGCAGCAAGACAGCTCGGGCCCCTCAGGGTGCCGCCGCGCTGTTCCTCTCCTATCTGCAGGAAACGAGCGTCCTGCCCCCGGAGCGGTACCCGTCGCTAGAGGAAACTTGGCCGGCACTTGGCGCCTTCCGTTGCTGGATGCAGGAGCAGCGCGGTATCCAGGACTCCACGCTAGACACCTACCAGGCGATCCTTATCGACCTGTTGGCCTCGCTCGGCACCGATCCCACCGCGTATACAGCTGCCGCGGTGCGCGACTTCGTGCTCGATCGGGCAAAGCCGCACGGGCGTGGCCGAGCGCAAGGCATCACCGTCGCCACGCGCGCCTACCTCAAATATCTGGTGGCGACCGGCCAGTGCCCGGTCGGGCGGGAACGGGCGATTCCGAGCTTCGCGAACTGGCAGTTGGCGACGACGCCATGCTGCCTCGGGCAAGCTGACATCGACCGCCTCCTTGCCGCTTGTGACGGCGAGGAGCGCCTGCGCGATCGGGCCGTCATCCTGCTCCTGGCCCGACTGGGCCTCAGGGCCAGCGAAGTCGCCAACCTCGACTTCGATGAGATCGACTGGGCGAACGGCCGTGTGACCCTTGCCGGCAAGGCGCGGCGTGAGGAGCGCCTGCCGCTGACCCAGGAGATCGGGGACGCCATCCTCGCCTATATCGAGCGGGCGCGGCTACGGATCGCGACGACGCGGGTGTTCCTGACGGACACCGCGCCTGTCCGCCCGCTGAGCCGGATCGCCGTGAAGTGCATCGTGCGCCGCGCCCTCGACCGGGCCGGCGTCAAAAGTGTCCATCGCGGCGCCCACGTTCTGCGCCACTCCGCCGCGACGTCCATGCTGCGCAACGGCGTCAGCCTCGCCGGCGTTGGCGCCGTGCTGCGGCACCGCTCGCCATCGGTCACGGCACTCTATGCCAAGGTTGGCATCGGCCTCCTGTCGGAGATCGCGCAGCCCTGGGGCGGGAGGCTGCCATGCTGAGCGCCGATGCCAACCGCTACATCACTTTGCGCCGCACGCTCGGCTACAAGCTGGTCAAGGCCGAACGGCATCTTCGCGCCTTCGCGCGCTTCGCCGCCGAACGAGGCGAAGCGCATATCCGCACGGCATCCGTTCTCGCCTGGCTGGCGACAGTCGCCCGGACGCCGGGCGCCCGTGAGCGGCGTCTGACGGACCTCATCCTGTTTGCGCGCTTCCTCCATGCTGAAGATCCTCGGCATGAGATCCCGCGCGCCGACCTCGCGCCAAGCCGGAAAGCGCGGCCGATCCCCTATATCTACACGCCCGACGAGATCGCCCGCGTCCTCGATGCCGCCGGCAGGCTCCGGCGTCAGAAACCCAATCCCCTGCGGCGCGAGCTCTACGTCATGCTGTTCGGGCTGATCGCCGCCACGGGATTGCGCGTCTCGGAGGCCCTTGCGCTCAGGCTCGACGACATTGGGCCTGATGGTGTGCTGCACATCCGCGAGACCAAGTTCCGCAAGAGCCGGCTCGTGCCGCTGCACGCGACGGTCATCGGGGCGCTCGAACGCTATCTCGAGGTCCGCCGCCAACGCGCCGGCGAAAGCGACTGGTTGTTCCCATCCGTCCAGCACAGGCAGCTGTGCCCGACGACTGTGAACTATACCTTCCGTTGCATCCTGCGCCGGGCGGGGATCGCGCCCGAGCGAAGCCGGCAGCCTCGCATCCATGATCTTCGTCATACCTTCGCAACCCGGGTGCTGGAACAATGCGGCGCCGAGCGGGGTGTGGTCGCCCGGCACTTCGTCGCCCTGTCGACCTATCTGGGCCATGCCGATATCCGGAACACCTACTGGTATCTTGAGGCGACGCCGGAAATGATGGCGGATATCGCTTCGGCTGCAGAAATGCTGGCCGGGGAGAGCGTCGCATGACGAAGATCGCCCCTCTCATCACCGCCTTCCTGCGCGATTACATGCCTCTCCAGAGAGGCTACAGTCTACAGAGCTGCGAGACATATGCGTTCAGCTTCAAGATGCTGTTCGACTTCGCCGCGAAACGGCTGGGCACCCGTCCGTCACGGCTGACGATCGAAGACCTCGACGCGCCGATGATCATAGCCTTCCTTGGCCATATCGAGCAGGAACGCGGCAACAGCGCTTCCACACGTAACCTGCGGCTCGCATCCATCAAGACGTTCATGCGCTATGTGGAGCACAAGGTGCCCTCCGCCTTGGAGCAGATCGGCCGGGTTCATGCGATCCCGAGCAAGCGCCACGACCAGAAGCTCATCCGACATCTGACGATGGAGGAGGTCCGCACGATCCTCAACGCCCCTGATCTCGCGACACGCTCGGGCGTGCGCGACCGGGCGATGATGCACCTGTGCTTTGCCGGGGGCCTGCGTGTCTCTGAACTGGTCGGTGTTCTCACCGAAAACCTATCGCTTCAGCACGGCGCAAGCGTGATGATCCGGGGCAAGGGCCGCAAGGAACGCTGCCTGCCGCTCTGGAAAGACACCGTACGGGATCTACGCGCATGGTTGAGCGTCAGGGGCGCTGTGCGCGTGTCGGAGCTCTTCGTCAACGCCCAGGATCAGCCGATGACTCGGGCTGGGTTCGAATATGTGCTCGACAAGCATGTCGGCAAGGCGGCCGAGACCTGCGCATCGCTGCGTCATCGGAACGTCTCGCCACATCAGCTTCGGCATAGCTGCGCGGTCGTCATGCTGCAGGCGACCCATGACATCCGGAAGGTCGCCCTGTGGCTTGGTCATGCCGATATCCGCACGACGGAGATCTATCTCCGCATGGACCCTTCTGAAAAGCTGGAAGCGGTCGAGGCGGTCGTCCCGCCAGAACTGAGGCGTGGCCGGTTCAAGGCACCGGATGCGCTGATCGCTTCCTTGCTCGCTGACCTGGAGGAGGCCCCGGCCGGATCGGAACGGGTCCGCGCCTGAAGCGGCTCTCTCGCCCAATCGGCCTGATCCTGCACCGGCATCGTGCCCGACATGGTCCATGCCGTGTCGGGCACGGTTGGTGTCGTTGGGTCGGGAGCATGATGACCGTGACGGCGGGAGGGTGACGTACCGGCGGCGCTGAGCATGCTGATGAGGCGCCGACTGCCAGCATCGTCCTCTGCCGATCATGCGGCGAAACCCCCAGGCGGCCTCTCTTGTGGGCTGGTCTGGCGCCGGCCCGGCCTTGGCCTGCAACGGCTCCGCCGACCTTCTTCCCCTGACCGCGAGCGGTCATTCCTCGCGAGCCAACAAGCTCGGCTGCCACCGTCCTCCGCTCACGCTGCGGCCCTAAGAACCACCCCATCGCGCAAGCGCGCCGGGGACCCCGGTGGATGCAGCCGTCCGGTCCGGCGCCTCTCGACCGCCATCGAGGTCGCATTGGGCGGCTTCGGGCAACTCTCAGGAGATACGACAATGGCTCAGATCGGCACCTTCATCCGCGACGACAACGGCGCCTTCGCTGGCACGATCAAGACCCTCACCCTTAACGTCAAGGCCACTATCAAGCCCTGCGACCGCGACAACGACAAGGCGCCCGACTATCGCGTCACCGCCAACGGCGTCGAGTTCGGAGCCGGCTGGAGCCGGACCGCCCGCGAGACGGGCGCCGAATACCTCTCACTCAAGCTCGACGATCCGTCCTTCACCGCCCCGGTCTACGCCTCCCTCGTTCAGGGCGACAAGGGCGAGCACAGGCTCATCTGGTCACGATGACCGGCCAAGGGCGCTCCGCTCACAGCGGGGCGCCCGCCGCCCACCCTCGCAATTATGCGGAGCAGAACCCCGCCGAAACCGGCGCCAACACAGATCTCACAGGTCAGCGTTCCGCATAATCCCGCTCTCCGCATAATCGATGCGGCCGACGAAGACCCGGTGGCTGGGAGCGTTTTCGCCGCTGGCACGCCCGTCAGGAACGATGCGAACCTTCTTGGCCTGGAGGGAGAGGGTGACGATCTCGCCGGTGAACTCGTTGCCGGACTGCTGGAAGGTGCCGATGGTAGCCATTGTCGTTCTCCTGACTGTTTGCCGAAGCCGCCCTGTGCGGCCTCGATAGCGGTCGTGAGGCGACGGTTGGGCCGACTGCATCCTGTGGGACCGCAGCGTCAGCGGAGGACGGCGGCAGCCAAGCTTGTTGTCCCGCGAGGAATGTGGCGAAGCCGCAGGGGAAGAAGGTTGGCGAAGCCGTTGCGGGCCGAGGCCCGACAGGCGCCAGACCAGCCAGAAGAGAGGCCGTACAGGGGGATTCTGCATCGGTCTCACGGGAGCGATGCCGACCATCACCCTTCAGCTATGCATTTGGCATCAGCGGCGGGATCTGCCCCACGCCATGAACTTCAGGTCTGAGCCCAACTCCTGATCCGCGCCTTGCACGTATCAACCTCACATCCGGTCGCCGCTCGAGCGGCCGCACCATAATCCCGCCTGCGGCGGCAAGGGCTCAGGAGGACGAGACCAGTCTCGATGACGGCGTTCAAAGCCATGCCGCAATGCGGTCGTCCACCTGGTTCCGGCGAGGCTGATCAGGCCCTGGCCGAACTCGTATGCGATCAGATCGTCATGGCCGGACCACCGCGCCTTCGATCACCACGCCGGCGCTGGCGTACTTCCACAAGGCCACCACAAGCTTGCGAGCCAACGCGGTGATCATCACCTTCTTGAAGCGGCCGCTATTCCGGGCGACGCGCTCGTTGAACCAACGGCTGAGCTGAGAGCCGGGCTGGTGCCGCAGCCAAAGCCACGCCATCTCCAGCAAGGTTGATCGAAGGCGTGGGTTCCCGGACTTGCCGATCCCCTGTTCCCGGTCGATCGACCCACTCTGCCATGGCGTTGGTGCGAGCCCGGCATAGGCCGCCACCTGCCGGCGATTGTCGAAGTGCCGGAACAGGCCTTCGCCCCAGAGCACTGCCGCAAACTCCGGCCCGATGCCGACGACCTTCGACAGCATGACCACCTCGCGCGCAGACTGCCGTTCTTCGGCGAGCATGGCATCGCGCTCAGCTTCGACGACCCTGATCTGATCGAGCAGCAGCTCCATCCGGTCTAACTCGCGCAGGACCTGGCGCTTCATGTTCTCGGGCAATTCCCGCCCATCGCCAGTACGAAGCGCGTCCAGCCGCTCGCGGCGCTTGGGACGTAAAGGGTCATAGCCGGTAATGCCCTGCGAGAAGAGCAGACCCTTGATCCGGTTGCTGTGACGGATGCGCTCTTCCATTAGGACCTTGCGCTCCCGCACGATGCGGCGGCGATCCTCTTCGTCGGGAGTTGGCACGCGCAGCATCGAGCACACCCGCGGTTCGCCGCGCTTGAACGCGAGCAAGGCACGGATCAACGTCTCGCCATCCAGTCTGTCCGTCTTCACCCGCCGCTTGCGGCGTGATGTTGCAATCGACGCAGCATCGACGATGTGGCTTTCGTGGCCCTCTGCCTGCAACACCCGGTGGACCCAGAAGCCGTCGAGGCCCGCCTCCTGAATAATGACGAAAGGATAGTCACGACCCGACCGGTCTCGCGCCTTGCGCTGCAGGTGAACAAGCCGGTCGAGAAGCCCTGCAATATCGCCACCGGGGACGGTGTGCCGTGACAGCTTTTCGCCGGTGCCGGGCGAGATCGACGTGAGCAACCAAGTCTTCTTACTCAATTCGATCGAGACGAAAATCGCCTCCAAGTTCTGATACGTATGCTGTCTATGAGTTTCACCCTGCATCATCTTCCTGCTCCTTTCCGTAACGGGATTGACGTCCACCAGATCAGAACAGGTTGCCGCCACTACTCATAGGATCTCGATGGGGGTCGGCAGACCGGGGACGATCGGCCCGCAACATCCGGCGAGGACTTTTTCGCTTCGCGGTGCAAAGCCGGCCCTGGCCGGCGGCGGGAAAAAGCCGCAGGCGGCGTGTTGCGGGTTCAAGATCGAGGTGACGCCCGCGTCGCCGGTCTTCGGTCAGACCCCTGCCTATCGAGGACGAGATGGACGTGGTTTGAGACAGGCGGACAGGAGGAACAGCCCGATAGCTGCAATCGGAACGACGCTTTCACTGCCACCGCCAAGGGCTTCTCTGAGAGGGCCGGACAGGCCCTCAGCCTCACCGGCGGGGGGAAGTGATCGGTTCTCCCTGACGATCGGCCGGCGACAATGAGAGGGGGCCGAACCCTCTCCGCGCCCTGCCTGCCACCGAGTTCGGAGCGGCGTGCAAGAAACGACATTGCTCCTGCGTGGGGCCGTGGCTGCCCCGCCTCCTCAAGCACAGGGACGATGCGGGCTTTCCCGATCCGTTCGATGCAATGCGGGCATGATCGAGACCGGCATCGGGAGGCAGGATCGTCCTCATCCCGTCCCGCCGCGCCGCCGAGTGACGCCGGCCGCCACAGGGAAACCCTGCGAAAGCGGAGGGCTTTATCGTGGGAATGCCCGCCGCCGTTGTCCCGCGCGTCAGATGGGATAATCGGACCACCTCGTCGAACTCCATCATGGAGCGCGGTTGCTGCGACTCCGAATAGAGGCATGATGCGGACTGACCGGCAGAGTGATCGTGACCCGTATGGGCCGAAACCGCTATGGCGGGTTCGGCCGTAGGCGGCATGCGGCCGGAGATAGAGTACGATCGCGCACAGCGCGTCTGCCCCAAGGGCACACCCGAAAGCCCCTAGAATACCAGTTTGATTCCGGAAACCAGCAAGAGCAACGCAAGGATTCCACGCAGCCAGCGGTCCGAGAGATATCGACTTCCGACGAAAGCTCCTATCGACCCACCTGCGGCGACAGCAACAAGCCACAACGGCAAGGAAGTAGGAACCTGATCCCAATAGAAATAGGCACCCAATAAGGCTGCGGCCGAGTTCATGAGATTGTAGACAGCCGTGGTCGCTGCGGTTTGATGTGCTGTTCCCCAGTTCATGGCGAGGATCGCTGGTGCGAGGAACACGCCGCCTCCGGTTCCCGTAGTTCCGGAGACGAAGCCAATGACCGCGCCGGTCGATAGCGCACCCCAGAACGGTGGCGCTGACGGTGAGGCTGCCCTTGTCCCGCCCTTCCTGATAGCAGATCGCGCCATCTGGAGCGACGACAGTATGAGGATTATCCCCACAACCGGATAATAGACCCCTTCGGGCAGATGGATGGCACCGCCAAGCAGAGAGAAGGGAAAACCGAGTACGGCAAAAGGATAGACGTTCCGCCAAGACAACCGCCGCGCCCGGATGAAATAGAAGGTGCCTATTGCTGCGACGAGGAGGTTTAGGGCAAGTGCTGTCGTTTTCATGACCAGTGGCGAAAAGCCGGCCAACGCCATCGCCGCGATGTAACCCGATGCTCCGGCCTGGCCTACCGCCGCATAGATCAGGGCGATAACGAGGAACGCCATCCCCAACCAGATTGCTTCATTCTCCAATGTTGGCAACGCCCCGTCTTCACATTCCTGCTTGGTTATGCCCGCAATAGCCAGTTCAACCAAGCGAAGGTTCGGGCCAGGTGCCTCTCTTCATTGACTGATTTGAACAAGGCGGTCGTGCCTTGATGTCCGAGGTCCGATTATAGAAGGGATTGTTACCGGAGGCGAAAACCCGGAAGGGGCTTCGGGAGCCACCGCAGGAGGCGTAGAGCCCGACCCGAAGGGCGATGCCTAGCATCTCAAAAATATAGGGGGTGAGAATTTGTCAGCGTTGGGATAATTGCACTGATGTTCGATCATCACGTCTTTCGCTTCGCTTTACGCTTCGTCGCAATTGCAGATACCTCGCGGATGACGTCATGGGGATCGAAGCCGATCGTTTCGGCCAACTCAAGGAACTCGACGACATCGATGCGACGGCCGCCGGATTCGATGGCGGCAACGACGGACTGGTATCGGCCGAGCGCTTCGGCCAGATCGGACTGGCTCATGCCGGCCTCCCGGCGCTTGTCGACGATGAGCTGAACCAGACGCATATGCCTTGGCGAGCGAAGCGTTTTTTGCATATGCCCTGCCGGTCATTGACGAAACCGGCAGATCAATTAAACCGAAATACAGATAACCAGAAAATCTGGTTAGCCTTGGCACGACGGATTCCGGCATGGATTCTCGATTGTTGGCGGACCGACATCCAGCGCTAGGTCAGCTTTATCGCGTCTGGCTTGCGCGCGGTGAAGGCGCAGCCATGCCGCTGGCTGGAAATATCACCGAGCGTCTGGCCGATCTGGATGATGTGATCGTCGTGATCCGGCGCCCGTCCGAATCGGATGAGCCGCTGAGGATCGAGCGCAGCGGCAAGGATGTCGACCGGCTCTATGGAGTTGCTTTGGCCGGCGAGCCGGTCGGCCGGCTCACGCCGTCGAGCGCGGATGCGGACAATGAGGCGGCCATCGTTCTCGCATCCGGGCGCACGCTGATGATGGAAGACCAGGCGCAGCTTCCGGGTGGGTCTGCCCGCATCGTCCGGCTCTATTTGCCGTTTGCCGACGAGGCCGGCGCTGTGGCGGGCGTTGTGGTCGGCATCGTCAAGGCCGCCTGAAATCCGCAAAAGCGGATTTCAGGAAACGGAGCGATCATCATTGCGATCGCTGCTCGATATAGCTTCTCATGGTTATGGTTCCTGCTCTCGCGCAGTCGAGGTCTCCGGCCGCGCCGTACCGGCGCGGCCGGAAAATTCTCGATGCTGTCGAGAGACTGGCCGGAACCGCCGAAGCGGCTCCGGCCGTTGGGCTCACTCGGCGGCGTGGTTGAAGGCTGCGCCGTCCTCGACCGTGCCGGTATCGTCGCGACTGGCTGCGGTCGGCGCATTTAGGACCGCGCCGGCTTCAGCCTCCGGGGCATCCAGCCATGCGGGCCGTTCGGTGCGCAGGAGTGCGGGGAGCCATCCGGTGGCGGCGACAAGCTGCTCGGCGGCTTCCGCCATGGGCTGCTTTTTCATGCCGGCGATCCGGTCGGCGGCCTCATCGCTGACGGCTTCCCGCACGGCGGCGGCGATGTGTGCCTTAGTCACTCGACTGAGGTAGGTCCGTGCCGTGGGCGTCCAGTGCGCCGTCATGTCGAGGGCAAGCGCGGTCGCTAGCCGATCCGCTGTCTCATGGACGCGGGGCTTGCGGTCCCAGGGCAGCCTCACCGCATTGACGGTGAGTGAAGCGCAATGGGCAAACAGCGCCAGCACGCTCGCCTGATCCAGCGCGGCGATGAAGCCCCACAGGTCAGCCACATCGCACGGCATATCCGCTGCCCATCCGGCATGACGATCCGCTAGTGCCTTCGCCGGCGCCGTGTCCTCGATGCCGTCCGCGTGCCCGGTGAGGGTGCTGCTCGTCGGCCGGATTTCGAGGCACGTCGCTTCCGCGCCGCGATAGAAGGTCTGCGCGGCGAGGGCATGGGTGACGACGACCAGCGCCATGTCCGGCTGCTCACCAAGGGCGAGGCGCAGGCCGAGCGTGCGGTGAGCGGTGAGGTCCCGCACGAGAAGGTCAGAGAGCGGCTTGCCCGCATCCTCGGTATCCTCGTCCTCGGCGTCGAGCGCGGAAACGGGGTTTCCATCCTTGTCATCCGTGCCGTCCTCGATGATCTCGCCATCCTCGGTGACGCGCATGTTCTCTGCGGTTTCTTCCGGCTCGGGCTTCTCGTCCCCGGCCCGGATGAAGCCGCGCTCGATGCGGGCAGTGCCGTCATGCGACAGCACGACCAACACGCCTCCGCGCGCGACGTCGTCCGGGTCATAGATGTGCCGGAGCGCGTCTATGCGCTCCATGTCCGCTTCAAGCACCCCGAACCGCTCGTCCGCCTCCGGGGGAAGCTCCTCTGCGCCGTCCCATTCCTCCGACAGCCGGTTGTATTCCTCCTGCGCGGCGGCATAGGCGGCGGCATCTTCCTCGGAAAGCTCCACCGGCTGCGGATAGGCGCGGCGCTGGCCGTGGGCATGGGGATAGTCGATGTGGACCGAGACCCACTTCCAGCCTTCCGCCTGAACCTCGGCGCCGATCCGCTCCAGCTTCCCGGTGACGAGCCGGTCCAGCAGCGCGGCATCCTCGTAGAAGCCGCCGCGATCCTCGGTGAATAGGTCGCGCAGGATGGTGCCGCCCGCCTCGGTGTATTCCTCCGGGCCGACGAAGATCGCCCGGCGATCCGTTGCCGGAATGTGTGCCTTGGTGAGGTCGCGGCGGATGATCCACGGCTCGCGGTTGTAGGAGAGGTTCGCAAAAACCTGCTCCTGCCGCCCGTGATCCTCGGTGAGGGCGAAGGCCATCAACTGGTCGAGGTTCAAGCCGCCGTCGCGGTACACCTGCAACAGCTTGGGGCTGACAGCGCCGAGCCGCAGGCGCTGGCGCACCACATGCGCCGTCACGCCGAAGCGGGCGGCGATCTCCTCCGCTCCCCACCCGCGATTTTCCGCAAGCTCGCGGAACGCCTCGAACTGGTCGGCCGGATGCATCGCCTCGCGGGTGACGTTCTCGTCAAGGCTGATCTCGTGCGGGTCATTCGCCGTGTCGATGACGCAGCGCACCGGCTCGGTCTTCCTGATCTCCTTGCGCTTCACGCGGAGAAGCTGGGCAAGCCTGCGGCCTTCGCCCACCGTCACGAAATAGCTGTCGGTGGGCTCTCCCGCTGCATCAAGCTCGGGCTCCACCACAAGGTTTTGCAGCATACCCTTGACGGCGATGCTGGCGGCCAGCGCCTCGATGGTCGCTTCGCTGTGCGGGGTCTTGCGGGCATTGCGCGGCGACTTCTTCAACTTGTTGAGCGGAATGAAATCCGCCGCGCCGCTCGCGGCCTCCGCCTCCGGTGCGGGCAGCGCGCCGACGATTTCTTTCGCCGTTTCCCCAATGCTACGGACTTCCGCATCCGCAACCTGATCCGCCATCGTCTCGGTGACGGCCCGTGCCTTCTTCGATGTTCTGGCCATTGTTCCGATCCTTTCTCCGTAAATGCCGAAGGCATGTCCTCCGACATGCCTTCCGGGGGCGCGTGAGCGCGCGGCAGAGAGGGGGGCGGCTGCCGGCGAGCAGGGCTGGGCTGCGCCGCGAGCGGGGTGGATCGGAACGGTTGGGACAATGGTAGCCATGCGCCGCCTTGCGAGCGCGCGGCCCCGCCCTCGCGCAGGCGGCGGTCGCGGGGGAGAGAGGGCTAAGACCATCTCTCCCCTTTCGGGATCGGCAAGGCTTCAGCCGCAGCCGATCAGGACAAAGCGAGCGCAGCTCGCGGTATGGTCTTGGGACGGTGCAGGCGGTGAGGAGCTCAGCCGTTCTCCGTCGGATCGACGCCTACGACCGGCTCTGATCGTTGCTGAGCGAATTTAAACCGATGATGTCAGCCAGCCCGGAGCGTATGAACTCGCCAGCCGTTACCTTCGAGCGCCGCGATCTCATTGGCCTCTAGGTGGTCGAGAGGCATCGCAAGACAGAGCAGTTGGGAAGGCCTAGTCATCCCCACGAAAACGAGGGTCAGTTGCCTGGCGACAGTCTGTCTCTCGCGCCGCCGTGCATCGCCCGTGCCTGTGAGCGGGCCGATGGCTTCCTTCAAATCGAACATCCTTCGGCTCGGCGTCGATAGAACGAGCGTAGCGCTGTGCGTCTCGCCCTTCACACCGTGAATAGTCGAAAGGGCAATCTCAACTGAGCGATCGTCACTGACGTGGCGCACGATGTTCTGCCGTGAGCGGCCGACGACCGCGGCGGCAGCGCCGTCGGGCACCCAAGCGAGGAAGTCGGCGAACGCTTGAGGAGGCGGGGCAAGCATCAAGAGCCTGAGCGCGTTTTCAATCTCCTGGGCGGTCTGCGGCCAAGCGTCTGCATCGCCCGAATCCACGCTGAAACACAGGCGGTGAGCCACCAAGCGTAATGCCAATCCGGCAGCCGGATCGGCGGCGTCAAGCGCGGCCAAAAGGCCCCGCTTCGTCAGTCTTGGTGTCCCGTGGGCAATGTTGCCGCGATGAGCGAGTGCCAACAGGCCGTCCCAGATCGCATCGGCCGCCGGCGCACAATCACAGGCCTCGGTGAGCAACATCTGCGCGCGGCGCGCATAGTCCGCGAGGTTCGAGAAGCTGGCCTGCGAGCCGGCGTGCCCGGCGGCGAAGGGCGGCCAGTAGTCGCCAAGGTGGCGCGGCATGTTCTGGCCCGCCCCAGTCTTGCGACCGGCAACAGCCTTGGCGACAAAGCCTCGGGGAAACCCATCGGGGTATTCTTCAAACAGAAGGTCGCCAAATGCAGGGAGGACCTGGCCGATCGCGCCCTGCTCGAAGGCGAAGATGGTGTGACGCTTCTCGGGCTCGCGGACGGTTCCCTGGATTTCCTGTGGTGCGCGCACGGTGATGGTCGAAGCCGCTCGTGCAATGTGCGTCCCAAAGCGCCGGCTCTGCACCAAGTCGATATAGCCCGCTCGAGGGAACCCAGTGACGGCATCGGCATCGACAACATCGTGGAAGATGGCTTGGTTCTGGTCACCGAAGCGCTGGACGACCGTCTCATCTCCAAAGATCGATGTGACAAATGCATGCTGCAGGGTATCCGTGTCCTGCATCTCGTCGATGAAGACACAGGGGAACCGATTTCGCACGACGTCGATCAGTCCGGGCACATCGCGGATGGCCCGGCTGGCATAGGCGAACATATCTTGGAACCGGAAATATCCATCGTCGGCCATAGCGGACTTGAGCGCCCGGAACGCCCGCCCGGTCGGCGTGCCGGCCTGCGGAAGAGTGGCCTCACAGCCGACAGTCAGGTCAGGTCCTTCGAAACGGAGGGTCGTCAGCAGTGTGTCGGCTGTGGCCGGATGGTTCTGGAGGTAATTGTTGATGTGCCAAGCCTTCGGCCGAGCCCGGATCGCTGCTGCGAAGTGCCCGTCGTCGATAAAGCGGGGCTCACGACCGGAACCGCGTAGAAAAGGGAGGGCAAGGTACTGATGCGCGAACGCTTGGAATGTGCCGATGAAATGAGGGTGACCTAGCAGACGACGACCATGGGCGTCCTTGGCGAGCCGGGCTTCGACTTCCTGCCGCGCGACGTTGGTGTGAGATAGAACACACACACCTTGTGACCGCGAGGTCCACTTTCGCGCGAGGATCGCGAGCTTGGCCACGAGCAAGGTCGTCTTGCCGCTACCTGGAGCCGCCTGGATGTCCACGCTATCCTCGTGGCACAGGGCTCTGAGTTGGGCGTCGGACCCAAAATCGCAACCGAGAAGGCTTTCGACCTCAGCCACGTCGCTGCGCTCGATGGGAAACGGTAAGGGCATCAGATGACGTCCTCAATCCGCTCGATGGGCTCGGTGACGTACTCTATCGCCTCCACCAAGTATCTCGGCAGCCTCCGTGCTAGATTCTCCGGCTCCCAATCCTGCTTGGGAATCTCGGCGGCCAAGTAGTGTGCCGCCTCAACTTTCGACGCCCGTTTATCAAAGAGCGACCGATAGATGCGCGCGGCGATCTCGTCACTGGCTAGCTCCTGCGCCTGCCAGCCCGCAAACTCCGCATCCGCCGTCTGAATCTGGTGGGCGATTTCCTGATCAGTCAGGACATCGTTCTTGTCCTTGGCCCGCCTCGCCATGCGGATCGCACGGTGACTGAGCTGGCCAAGTCCGGCCGCCGCAATGTCATGCTCCAGTGTCCAGCGCGGCGACACAAACGTCCGCACGGAACCGCCGTCACGCGCCTTAAGGCCAGCGACCGCGGCTTCCAGTTCCTCCACAGTGAAATCGTTCTCGAACTTTCTTCGGGCGGCCTCCCCCGGCCCTGGGGGGGCGGGAGGCGGCACATAAGCCGCGCTAGCCGCAGTCGGGAAATCCCGGTCGGTCAAGCAGGCGACCCGGATCGGGGAGGTCGTTCCGTCGGTGCGCTGGAAGATGCGCGCGTACCGGAAAAGCCCTCGATGTCCGACGTTGACGATCGATACGCCGTACTTTGCGAGCGGCCGCCCCAAACCTTCGGCGAGCGCCGGAAGCAGGATGTTCTCAGCATCACCTTCGACGATGATGACAGACCTGGCGAAGAACAGGTTGGCCTTGGTGACGTCGAGAAAACGTCGCAGGAACGCATAGTCTGCCTTCTCAAGCGCCGTGCTTTTGTGGTCGAGGGGGAAGGCCTTGTGATCGGCGAGCAAAGTGATCGCCTCAATATCGGCCTTGGCCGCCAGGGCAGGGCTGTGGGTTGTCGCAATGACCTGAACCCGACCGGGGCCGGGCTTGGACCGCAGCTCCAGCAGCTCCATCAACCGCAACTGCATTTGTGGGTGGAGATGAGCCTCCGGCTCTTCGATCAAGAGCAGAGGCATGCCCTCGGCGGCTCCAAGCAATAGGAGCTCCGTCGCCATGAACAACACGTTGTTCAGGCCCAAGCCCCGCCGCGTCGGCAATTGCACCCCGGCCCTCGATCCCAACGCGAGCTCGAGCTTTTCGAGAACCTGTTGCAGATCCGTACGCCTCGCGACGGAAATGGCCGCCGCCAAGGGGTCCGCAGCCAGGGAGAGGCTAGCGAGGAACTCGCGATTGATCGTGTCGCGGACACTGGTGACGACCGGGTTAGCCTGAATCAACGCCTCGGCCTGAGCCATGATACCGACGAGCGTCGCTGGCGGGGGCCCCCCGTCTTGGTAGTCGCTGACGTGCTGGCCCGCGAACTCGGGATGTGACGCCAGGATTTGAGAAAGGCGTGATCCTCGGCCTGCCGTGAGCTCTGCCTCTGCGTCTCGTAGTGGCCGAAGATATGTCGTACGTAGAAACTCGCGTATGGTGCCTTCGATCGGCGGACCAGAGCCCAGGGCGCCGGCGCGGAAGCTGACGGCGATTCTCCCCTTCGCGGCCGTTCCGCCGTCTAACCTGCTCGCGGTCAGGGAGACCGACAGGTGCGGCGTCTCGCCGGGGCTGGTGGTCAGGTACTCAAGGAACGTTGCCTGCTCGGGCGTCGTCAGGCCACGTAGGATCGCCGAGATTGAGAGAGTTTCGGCGCGCTCGGCGCCCGACACGTGGAAGTCGTCGACCGTCAAACGATGGTAGTCCTGGCTCGTGGTCCAAAGTAGATGACGCAGGGCGTCCACGACCGTTGTTTTGCCGGCGTCATTCTCGCCAACCAGCAGATTGAAGCCGGGCGAGAAGACAAACTCGACCGCGTGCTCGTTTTCCCCGAACTGCCGGAAATTCTCGATCTTGAGGCTGGCCACGTACATCTGGCTGGCGACTCCTGAAACGGCCAATAGCTCAGCTTTAGCGTGTGTCGTGCGGGCACGCCATTGATGCGGTCACGCCCTGCCTGGGGTCGCGTGTTGACTACCCGCGCGCCGCGTTGATTTTGGCGATGGCGCCGGCCAACTCCGCCTCAAAGTCGTAAGCACGCTCCGACGGTGGCGCTAGGCCAGCGATAAAACGGGCCACCTCAAGAGCGGCGAAGTCGTGGAAGGGATTGAGCCCGATGACGTTGCCCAAGGTCAGGTCATCTGGCGTCGCCGCGGCAATGATCTTGGCGAAGCGGCCGAGCGCCGCGTTTTCGTCCCAGTGGGAAACAAAGAGCAGCGTCGCGGTAAAGGCCAATAGAGCCTCCGGCGTATCGCCGTAGATGCTTCCAAGTGACCGTCGCCTGGTCAGCGACAGGTTTCCATAGGCCGCCATAAGCCCGGCCAGCCTGGCGGTCATCTCGTACCTCGACCGCAGGGGCTCCATGGCGATAAGCCGCTGCCCTTGATTGGCCATCAGAATGCGTTTCGTCCGATCGCGCACCGCCGCGTCGAAACCGATGCGAGGGATCCGCTTTACGAAGTCACGGTAGTAAAAGGCGAGGTCGCGAAGCGCCGCCCGACGCGTGTCGAAGCCCGGGAAGATGAGATGGAAGGGCTGGAACTCCAGGGCTTCGTATATCTGCAGTCGGTTGATGGACCACAGCCAGTCGGCCACGGCCGGGGTACCCTTGACCTCGAATGCGTCAGCGTCGCGCTGGGCTAGAAACCACGACCGCATCTCGAAAATCGCCGGCTTGCTCAGCTCACCGATTGCAATGGCCTTGCAGACCAACTCCCGGATAACCTTGGTGTCCTTGTCGTTCGCGGAGAACTGAACGTCGACGCCTCTCTGAACACCGGGCACGTCATCCATTGCGAAGAAATCACAGCCCAGCTTGTGGGCCGTGTGGCCCGAGGCGTCGATAAACCGGAAGTGCGCCTGTCGCGTGTTACGCCCAGTACCGTTTGCATCGGACCGGACCAAGCTCGCCCCGCCGCATCGACACGACGGGCACAGCAAGTCGCTACGCATCCAGTCTCGCTCGGCTTGGCTCAGGCCGTAGTCTACCTGCTCCAAGGATGCGGTGACGCCCCGGCGCTTCAGCAATTGCTTGAAGTCCAGCTCCTGGGCAAAATGCTGCGAATAGGCTGTGTGCGACACTGGTCTTAGCCGCCGTGCGTGGCGCAGTACCCGCCACGATCCTTCGCGGCTTTCCACGGTCCGATCGCCATCTGGCCGCTGAGGCCTTTGACCCCCGCCTTGCAAGGCGCGCCCTTCATGGTCACGCCGCTGCAGCGAACAAAGCCCTCCGTTGAAAGCCACTCGACGAACTCTTCCCGCGTCAAGCCGACCCGAGCGGCCATCGCGCCGGTCGCGTCTTCCAAATAGGTTCGCGCCTGGTCTGGTTGCAGATCCACCCTCAGCCTGCCCCAACCGAGGCCTCGGTCGACCCAGTACGGTTCGCCATGGGCGATGTGCGAGCTGATCACATCGCGCTCCAGTTGGTCCGGAGCCGGCCATTCTGACATCGGCTCCGGTATATGCATGCCAGCGTCGGACCCGTGGCCTTTGGGCTGGTATGATTTCCGGCCTGCGCGAACCAGGAACCTCGACTGCGCCTTCTTGCCCGGAAGACCCGTCGCAGCCTCCGCCAGAGCAAGACTAAGGCCGTGGCCGAACTCGCGATACGCAAAGATCGCTGCCTGCCAGCGCTGATCCTCATCCTCGATCTCAATGAGCGCCAGAGCCGCCTGCCGCCGCTGATCCTGTGCAAGTTCAAGTGCGCGCTGTGCGTTTTCAAGAGCTGTGTTGGCGTTCACGAGACGCTGTAAGGCAGGGTGCATGGCTGGAACCGAATCTCTGGTGAGCATCCAGAATAATCCAATCCGGCGCCGAGACGGCGCTCGAATCAGGAAATATGACACCCACCTCGAACGCGTAGCGTCCCGCGCCGAGCTCGATCGATCTAGGCTGCTGCATTGGATCTCAGCGCAGGCGGCGCTCTCTTCCGCACGAGCGATGGAAGGCGGGCAAGGTCCGAAAGGCTCGTTCGCCGTGCTGGACGTAATTCAACTGCGTACGGTGGCGAGCCGCCTCGTTCGAGAGAAGGCATGCGGTTTTCCACAAGGGGAGAGATGGCGGACGCTCTCGGCATCGGTGGTCACCAAGTGGTCACCATACCGAAAACGGCAAAACCGCCTCTCGGCGGTGTCGCTATAAGTTATTGATTATTTTGAGAATATTGGAGCGGGCGATGGGATTCGAACCCACGACCCCAACCTTGGCAAGGTTGTGCTCTACCCCTGAGCTACACCCGCATCCATTTGCCGGCGACACAGTGTGTCAGCGGCGGGTGCGGTTCTATAGAAAATGCCGGCGGCGAATGCAACACCCCTTTGCATCCTTTCTCCGCCGGCCTGTGGATGACGCCGCCGCCGGAGCCGCTCAAACCCTTGAGAGGAAAGGCGTTGTGGATGTGTCCTGCCGGGCGCGAAGGCTGCCGCCGGCGTTGTCGCCACGGCGCCGATGGCCGCGCAGGGAGCGCGGACGGCGGGCGAATCCGGGCCCCGGCGCGCCGCCGCCGGGGGATTTCGCCTCACTCCCGGTGGATCGGGTCGATCCATTTGACCGCTTCGGGCTTCTCCACCGGCTCGATGTCGAGGTTGACCACCACGGGGTCCTGCCCCGAGCGCACCAGCACGCATTCCAGCGTCTCGTCGGGCGAGGCGTTGATCTCCTGGTGGGGCACGTAGGGCGGCACGAAGATGAAGTCGCCGGGCCCGGCCTCCGCCACGAACTCCAGATGCTCGCCCCAACGCATGCGCGCCCGGCCCTTCACCACATAGATGACGCTCTCCAGGTCGCCATGGTGGTGGGCGCCGGTCTTGGCGTCGGGGTGGATGTGCACCGTGCCGGCCCAGATCTTCTCCGCCCCGGCGCGGGCGCGGTTGATGGCGGCGGCGCGGTTCATGCCCGGGGTCTGCGCGGTATTGGGATCGAGGCTGTCGCCGGGGATCACCTGAACGCCGCTGGTGCGCCAGTCCGGCTTGCCATGGGTGTGGTCCGCGCCCATCTCTTCCTCCTGAAGCCGAGGCGCCTGCGCATGCGCGCGCGCCTTGCCGCGCCCTGCCGGCAAGGCTAGAACGGCGCCAACTTTCCCGCATCCCTTTTCAGGAGACGGCGGCCCATGGCCCCCTATCAGTACGCCTACCACATGCACGGCATGACCAAGACCTATCCGGGTGGCAAGAAGGTGCTCGACAACGTGCACCTGTCTTTCTACCCGGATGCCAAGATCGGCGTGCTCGGCAACAACGGCGCCGGTAAATCGACCCTGCTGCGCATCATGGCCGGCATCGACAAGGATTTCACCGGCGAGGCCCGCCCGGCCGAGGGCGTGCGCGTGGGCTACCTGCCGCAGGAGCCGCCGCTCGATGCCACCAAGACCGTCCGGCAGAACGTGGAAGAAGGCGTGGCCAAGCAGAAGGCCATCATGGAGCGCTACAACGAGCTCGCCATGAACTATTCCGACGAGACCGCGGACGAGATGACCCAGCTTCAGGACGAGATCGAGGCCCAGGGCCTGTGGGATCTCGATTCAAAGGTGGAGCAGGCGATGAACGCCCTCGGCTGCCCGCCCGACGACTGGGAGGTGACCCGCCTCTCGGGCGGCGAGCGCCGCCGCGTGGCGCTGTGCCGCCTGCTGCTGGAGCAGCCCGAGCTGCTGCTGCTCGACGAGCCCACCAACCATCTCGACGCCGAGACGGTGAACTGGCTGGAAGGGCACCTGCGCACCTATCCGGGCGCGATCCTGATCGTCACCCACGACCGCTACTTCCTCGACAATGTCACCGGCTGGATCCTCGAGCTCGATCGCGGCCGCGGCATTCCCTACGAGGGCAATTATTCCTCCTGGCTGGCGCAGAAGCAGAAGCGCCTGCAGCAGGAGGGCCGCGAGGACGAGGCCCGCCAGCGCGCGCTCGCCCGCGAGCAGGAGTGGATCGGCGCCTCCCCGAAGGCCCGCCAGGCCAAGAACAAGGCGCGTATCCAGCGCTACGAGGAACTGCTGCAGCGCGCCTCCGAGCGCCAGCCCTCGGCGACCCAGATCGTCATCCCCGTGGCCGAGCGCCTCGGGCAGAACGTCATCGCCTTCGATCACCTGAACAAGGCGTTCGGCGACAAGATGCTGATCGACGATCTCTCCTTCAAGCTGCCGCCGGGCGGCATCGTCGGCGTCATCGGGCCGAACGGCGCGGGCAAGACCACGCTGTTCCGCATGATCACGGGGCAGGAGAAGCCGGATGGCGGCACCATCGAGATCGGCGATTCGGTGAAGCTCGGCTATGTGGACCAGAGCCGCGACGCGCTCGACGACAAGAAGACCGTGTGGGAGGAAATCTCCGACGGCAACGAGGTGATCTACGTCGGCAAGAAGGAGATCCCCTCGCGCGCCTATTGCGCGGCCTTCAACTTCAAGGGCGGCGACCAGCAGAAGAAGGTGGGCATGCTCTCCGGCGGCGAGCGCAACCGCGTCCACCTCGCCAAGGTGCTCCAGCGCGGCGGCAACGTGCTGCTGCTCGACGAGCCCACCAACGACCTCGACGTGGACACCCTGCGCGCGCTTGAAGAGGCGCTGGAGGATTATGCCGGCTGCGCCGTCATCATCTCGCATGATCGCTTCTTCCTCGACCGCGTCGCCACCCACATGCTCGCCTTCGAGGGCGACAGCCACGTGGAATGGTTCGAGGGCAACTTCGCCGACTACGAAGAAGACAAGAAGCGCCGGCTGGGGACGGATTCGGTGATCCCGAAGCGGATTCAGTACAAGAAGTTTTCGAGGTGAGGGGAGGGGCGGGCGCTCTATAGAGGGCGCCCGTTCCGTGGCTGCCTCCCGCTTGCGCTGGACACCGCTGCCAGCGGGCAGGGTATAGTGCCGAATGGGCTACGGGGTTTTTATCCACCGCTCCGATTCGATCTATGACGACAGTCCTGCGGAGCGATACCAGTTTCCGCGGCAGTATCTGAGCCGCGTACAAGCCTGTATTGGCAGCTGGATCATCTATTACGAGCCACGAAAGGTCACGGATACGCGCGGCTACTTCGCTGTAGCGAAGGTTGCGCGTGTCGTCCCCGACCTGTCGGCTCCGGGCATGCAGATCGCCTTGATCGAGCCCGGCAGCTACCTTGAATTCTCAAATCCCGTGCCGTTCAGTGGGCCGGACGGGCTAGTCGAAAGAGGCGTTCTGAACGCCGCCGGGCGCATCTCCGGGCGAGCACAGTCTGCCGTGCGCCCAATCTCGCAAAGCGATTTCGAGCGGATTCTCGGCCTCGGGCTGGGCGATACCGACACCCTGCTCCCGCGCTCCGGCGAACCTTCCGATCCAAACGGCTTTCACGAGGACCAGACGCCGTTCGACCTGGAAGTCGAGCGCGATCGCGTCGGCCTGATGATGACGCGCATCGTGCGCGACCGCGTGTTCCGCCGGGTCGTGCTCCGTGCGTATGGAGAACGGTGCGCCATTTCTGGCCTGAAGCTCATCAACGGCGGCGGTCGTGCCGAGGTGGAGGCCGCCCACATTCGGCCCGTTGAGGCGAACGGGCCGGACATCGTGACCAATGGCATCGCGCTGTCGGGAACGGCCCACTGGATGTTCGACCGCGGCCTGATCAGCCTCGCCGACGATCTCGAAATCCTCGTTTCCCGGCAGGTGAACGACGTCGAAGGCGTTCGTGCCTTCGTCAACAAGAGTGGGCACGCCTATTCGCCGTCGCGGGCGCTGGACCGGCCCGATCCTCGCTTTCTGTCCTGGCACCGCGCGCATTGCTTCAAGGGGTAGCCCCCTCACAAATCCACATACACGAACCGCTCGCCCTTCAGCGCCGGGTAGTTTGCCCGCAGCGCGCCGGCGAGCTTGCCGACCAGGGTCTTGTCGCCGGCGGCGCCGGGGCCGACGAAATCGGTGCCGGCCATCCAGGTCTCGAAATAGCAGTGCAGGCCCTCGTCATAGTCGGCGCCGGTGGGGTTGGCGGTCTTGTCGGCGAGGCTGGCGAGGCCGTCGGGGGTCACCTCCAGCCGCCAGTCCCGGTCGTCCGTGACCGAGGCGAGGAGGGCGGCAAGATCGGCGTCGGTCCAGGCGCCGGCGAGGTCGAGAATGGCGGGCATGTCGCGTCTCCTACGCGGAAGGGTGTCCGGCAGGAGGCGGAGCAAGAAGCGGTCCAGCGCAGGTGATTCGCGGGGGCGGCGGAGCGACCGGACGACGCAAAAGAAAAGGGCGGACCGAAGCCCGCCCTGTCGCGAAGGCGCGTTCCACCACCACTCCGGGGTGGATCGCGGGTGTTATGGGCGCGGTAGCGCGCGCCCGGAGGCCGTTGGCGGCCCTCCTGCCGGATGGCGGCCGCGCCCGCCTGCGGAGGGCGTGCGCCGGCTGCCGTGCCCCAAGCTCAGCGGCGGAACGGCCGTTCGGCGTCCTTCACGGCTTCCTCGTGGTACCAGCTGCTGCCGATGGCAGCATGCACCACGCCCATGGCGGCGAGCTCGGCGTCCATCTTCGCCTGATTGGAAGGCATGCCGATATTCGCGCCACCCTTCACCGGGAAGATATAGATTTTCGCGCTGTTCTGCTTCGGGGCTTCAGTCATCACTCCAACTCCGTTCGATGAGCCTCCTGGCCATCATCCATTGGGTCGTTCATAGCAGAAAAATCCGGACTGCAATACATCAAATGCCTAAAAAGTTAGTTGAATGATTAAAAAATAGGCGGACTGGATTTTGCGTCAGCTGCCGGAATTATTTGTGCGCAGCAAGCATGGCGGCCCGGCTTCTTTCGCAATGCAGCGAGGCTTCGAGCATCAAGCCAATCTGCCGCGCTTTTGTTCCCGCCGGCGTGCTCGTCCCTTCCGGCAGGCTTCCGGAGCCGTGCAGCTGCCCATTCCGGGGGCGCGCTGCACTTCAGATAGGCATAGCGCAGGCGCGGACAAGGGCAGGGCGCCGGCCTTCCCTTGGGGATCATCCCGCCGAACCGTGCGCTGCGGCAATTGGCACGCAAAATGCAAAGATTGGCGCGGTCAAATGAGGCCTGTGGATCTGCGCGGCCGGACACCCACAAGAGTGCCAGAACGTCACGTCATCGGCTTATGAGAGACTGCAATGCCAAAGTTTAAACTCGAGTACATTTGGCTCGACGGCTATACCCCCACGCCGAACCTGCGTGGCAAGACGCAGATCAAGGAGTTCGACGTGTTCCCCACGCTCGAGCAGCTGCCGCTGTGGGGTTTCGACGGCTCTTCGACCCAGCAGGCCGAGGGCCGCAGCTCCGACTGCGTGCTCAAGCCCGTCGCTCTCTATCCCGACCCGGCTCGTACCAACGGCATCCTCGTCATGTGCGAGGTCATGATGCCCGATGGTGTCACCGCCCACCCGTCCAACAAGCGCGCCACCATCCTCGATGACGCCGGCGCCTGGTTCGGCTTCGAGCAGGAATACTTCTTCTACAAGAACGGCCGTCCGCTCGGCTTCCCCGAGGCCGGCTATCCCGCGCCGCAGGGCCCGTACTACACCGGCGTCGGCTACAAGAACGTGGGCGACATCGCCCGCCAGATCGTCGAGGAGCATCTCGACCTCTGCCTCGCCGCCGGCATCAACCACGAAGGCATCAACGCGGAAGTCGCGAAGGGCCAGTGGGAGTTCCAGGTGTTCGGCAAGGGCTCCAAGAAGGCCGCCGACGAGGTGTGGATGGCGCGCTACCTGCTCCTGCGCCTCACCGAGAAGTACGGCGTGGACATCGAGTTCCACTGCAAGCCGCTCGGCGACACCGACTGGAACGGCTCGGGCATGCACGCCAACTTCTCCACCTCCTACATGCGCGAAGTGGGCGGCAAGGAGTATTTCGAGAAGCTGATGGCGGCGTTCGAGGCCAACCTCGACGACCACATCGCCGTCTACGGCCCGGACAACCACATGCGCCTCACCGGCAAGCATGAGACCGCCCCGTGGAACAAGTTCTCCTACGGCGTTGCGGATCGTGGCGCGTCCATCCGCGTCCCGCACTCCTTCGTGAAGAACGACTACAAGGGCTATCTCGAGGATCGCCGCCCGAACTCCATGGGCGACCCCTACCAGATCGCCTCGCAGATCCTGAAGACCATCGCCTCCGTCCCGACCTCCGCCGGCTCCTCCGCGGCGGCCTGATCGGGTCCGGAACCGGCGCCGCCTCCGGGCGACGCCGGGACCATGGAGACGCCGGGTCTCAGCCATCAGCCACGGCACGGGCAACCGCGCCGTGGCTTTTTCATGCCTGCCGGGATAGTACCGACTTTCGGCGCCGATGCCGTGCGTGACGGCGTGCGCCACTGTCCTGGGCGCGACTCGCAGGGCGCGATGCGTCGCCGGGGCGCTCCATGCGGCCCTCGCCGGTGGGGGCGAGCCAGGCCGGCGCCGGAGCGGCGCGCGCGGCGGACCGGCACCGGCGCGGGTCGCGCCAATGCGCCGGCGGTCAAAGGTGCATCACCAGCCGCAGCCGGCCTGCGCGGGCGTCGGCATGCCGCGTCGCGAGACCGGCGGCCGCGGCTGCGCGTCGGGACAGGCTGCGCTAGACTCCACGCGACTGGAGACCCGCCGCCCATGCCCGCAGATTGGAATGCCCGCCAGTATCTGAAGTTCGAGGATGAGCGCACCCGCCCGGCCCGCGACCTGCTGGCCCAGGTGCCGGCCGCCGCCGGCGATGCGGACGATGCCGGCCTGGTGGTGGACCTCGGCTGCGGCCCCGGCAATTCCACCGAGCTCCTGGCGGAGCGCTTTCCCGGCGCCGAGATCCTCGGCCTCGACACCTCGCCCGCCATGCTGGACGCGGCGCGCAAGCGCCTGCCGGCGGCGCGGTTCGAGCTGGCCGACGCCACCACCTTCACCCTGCCGCGGCCGGCCCGGCTCATCTTCGCCAATGCGGTGCTGCAATGGGTGCCGGATCATCCGCAGCTGCTGCCGCGGCTCATGTCCATGCTGGCGCCGGGCGGCGCGCTGGCGGTGCAGATGCCCGACAATCTGGACGAGCCGTCCCACGTGGCCATGCGCGAGACCGCCATGTCCGGCCCATGGGGCGACAAGCTGGCGCTGGCCACCGGCGCGCGCACGGTGCTGCCGCCGCCCGCCACCTATTATGACATGCTGGCCCCCGCGGCGCGACGCGTGGATGTGTGGCACACCATCTACAATCACGCGCTGGAAGGCGTGCCGGCCATCGTGGAATGGGTGAAGGGGACGGGCCTGCGCCCCTTCCTCGATCCGCTGGAGGGGGACGAGCGCGTGCAGTTCCTGGAGGAATATGCCGCGCGGCTGGTGGAGCCCTATCCCGCGCGGGTGGACGGGAAGGTGCTGCTGGCCTTCCCGCGCCTGTTCATCGTGGCGGTGCGCTGAGGCCCGGCCGTCCAAAAGAAAGGCGCCGCAGGCCCGGGGACCTGCGGCGCCGCGCTCGACCGGTCCCCGGCCGAATGGTCCTCACCAGCCGGGCAGCACCGCGCCCTTGAAGGTCTCCAGCACGAAGGCCTTCACCTCGGGGGAATTGTAGGTTTCCACCAGCGCCTTCACCCACGGCTTGTCCTTGTCCTCGGCGCGCACGGCGATGACGTTGACGTAGGGCCCCTTGGGATCCTCGCGCAGGATCGGGTCCTTCACCGGGTCGAGGCCGGCTTCCTTGGCATAATTGGTGTTGATGCCGGCGGCCGCGAGGTCGGGCAGGGAGCGCGGCAGCTGGGCGGCGTCGATCTCCACGAACTTGAGCTTCTTGGGGTTCTCCACCACGTCCACCACGGACGCCTTCACGCCCACGCCGTCCTTGAGCTTGATGAGGCCCTTGTCGGCGAGCAGCAGCAGCACGCGGCCGCCATTGGTGGGGTCGTTCGGGATGCCGATGGACGAGCCGGCCGGGATCTCCTCGAAGCTCTTGTACTTCTTGGAATAGACGCCGATCGGGAAGTTCACGGTGAGCGCCACCGGCACGATCTTGTAGCCGCGGTCGGCGATCTGGTTGTCGAGATAGGGCTTGTGCTGGAACGAGTTGGCCTGCAGCTCGCCGGATGCGAGCGCGGCGTTGGGCACCACGTAGTCGGAGAATTCCAGCACCTTGATGTCGAGCCCCTTGGGCGCGGCGATCTCCTTCACCTTCTCCAGGATCTGGGCGTGCGGGCCGGGGGTGACGCCGACCTTGATGGTCTCGGCGGAAGCCGGGGCGAGCGGAAGGGTGATGCCGGCGGCGAGCGCCAGCCCGAGGGCGAGGGCTTTCATGGGTCTGCTCCTTGAAGGATGGAACGGGATCGAGGCGCCGCGGGTCAGCCGCGGCTGCGCTTGTCGAGGTGGCGGGCGAGGACGTCGCCCAGGGTCTGCACGCCCTGCACCAGAAGGATCAGCACGATGACCACGGCGGCCATCACTTCCGGCATGAAGCGCTGGTAGCCGAAGCGGATGCCGAGGTCGCCGAGGCCGCCGCCGCCCACCGCGCCCACCATGGCCGAGTAGCCGAGCAGCGACACCGCCGCGAGGGTGAGGGCGAGGGTGATGGCCGGCAGCGCCTCGGGCAGCAGCACCTTGGCGACGATCTGCAGCGGGCTCGCCCCCATGGCGCGGGCGGCTTCCACCAGCCCCTGGTCCACCTCGCGGATGGCGGCCTCGATGAGCCGGGCGATGAACGGGGCCGCCGCCACCGTCAGCGGCACGATGGCCGCGTTGGTGCCGATGGAGGTGCCGGCCACCAGCCGGGTGAAGGGGATGATGGCCACCACCAGGATGATGAAGGGGGTGGAGCGCGCGGCGTTCACCACCAGTCCCAGCGTCTGGTTGGCGAGGGGGGCGGCGAACAATTCGCCCTTCCGGCTGGTGGCGAGGAACACGCCCAGCGGCAGGCCGAGGAGCGTGCCGAGCACGCCGGAAACGGCGACCATGAACAGGGTCTGCCCGGTGGCGTCGATGATGAGGTCGACGATGGTGGGCGGCAGCAGGCCGAAGGTGATGTCAAACATAGCCGAGCACCTCAGCCGACAGATGAAGCCGTTCCACCGCGCTCACCACGGCGGAGACGGTGGCCGGCTCGCCCGGGACGGAGACCACGATGACGCCGAACGGCGCCCCGGCGATCTCGTCCACCTGGGCCTGGATGATGTTCACGTCCACCGACAAAAGGCGCGAGACGCGCGAGAGCACCGGGTCGGTGGCGTGGTGGCCGGTGAAGACGATGCGCAGCACCGCCTCGCGCCCGGCGCCGGGGGTTTGCACCAGCCGGTCGGCGATCTGCGGCGGCAGGGTCTGGCCGGTGAGGGCGGAGAGGAAGGAGCGGGTGGTGGGGTGCTGCGGGCGGGCGAACACCTCATAGGTGGCGCCTTCCTCGACGATGCGGCCGCCGTCGATCACCGCCACCCGGTCGGCCACCGCCTTGATGACCGCCATCTCGTGGGTGATGAGCAGCACGGTCAGGTTCAGCTCGGCGTTCACCTTGCGCAGCAGGGCGAGGATCTGGTTGGTGGTCTCCGGGTCGAGGGCGGAGGTGGCCTCGTCGGAGAGCAGCACGCGCGGGCGGGTGGCGAGCGCCCGGGCGATGCCCACGCGCTGCTTCTGCCCGCCGGACAGCTCGGCCGGATAGCGGTCGCGCTTGTCGGAAAGGCCCACGAGCTCCAGCAGCGGCTCCACCCGGGCCTTGATCTCGCGGGCGGGGACGCCGGCGATCTCCAGCGGCAGGGCCACGTTGTCGAAGGCAGTGCGCCGCGCCAGCAGGTTGAAGTGCTGGAAGATCATGCCGATGGAGCGCCGCTCGGCCCGCAGCGCCGCCTCGTCGAGGGCGCCGATGTCCACCCCGTCCACGATCACCTGGCCGGCGGTGGGCTTCTCCAGCCCGTTGACCAGCCGGATCAGGGTGGACTTGCCGGCGCCGGAGCGGCCGATGACGCCGAGGATGGCGCCCTCCGGCACGTCGAGCGAGATGTCGGAGAGGGCGGAGACGGGCGCCTGCCCGCGCCGGGCGGGATAGGATTTCGCCACCTGCGCGAAGCGGATGATGGCCTTCGCGGCCGGCGCGGCCTTCGGCGGCGTGCCCTGCTGGGGCGTCGCATCCTGAGGCGTCGCATCCTGGGGCGGCAGGGTGAGGGGGGCGTTCACGGGGAGAGCTCCGGAGCTTTTCGGTCTGTTCGCCAAACCGTCCGCTGGGTCGGTGCGGAAGCGGGAGGCGGCATGGTGCGGCTGCATCGCGGGGGCGGACACCGGCCACTCTGCCGAAGGGCTACCAGGAGCCGGGCAGGGGAGTGCGGGTCACGCGCTTGGGGCTGATTTCAGCGACACATCTTCATGGCGACGCCCATCCATGCTGGGGCAGTGATGATCCTACTATCGTTCGATTTATCGAACGCGTCAAGTCGCAACATAATCCATGAAGTTTATAGATTGTCAGTCCGCGGGCGCCAGCAGCCGCGTCTCCAGCCGGGCGAGGGAGCGGGTGAAGACGGCCGGGTCGTTCAGCGCCCGCCCCAGCACCAGCGCGCCCTGGATGGCGAGCACCGCGTCCTCGGCCCGGTCCGCAGCCACCGGTTCCGCCAGGCCGGTGCGCATGAGGGCGGCGGCGAGCGCGTCGCGCCAGCGGGCGAAATAGCCGGCGACCTGTCCGGAGAACCGGTCGCGCACCTCGCCGAGCGCGAACACGCCCACGAGGCACACCCGCCGGCCTGAGCGGAAATAGGCATCCACCCGGGCGAGCATGTCGCGCACCGCCGCGGCCGCGGCACGGGGGTCGGCATGCGCCTCCGCCGCCGCGCGGGCGGCGGTGCCGGGCGGGGCATCGCCGGCGGCCCGCAGCGGCGCGAACACCTGCGCCTCGAACCAGCCGTCGATCTCGGCGAGGACCGCCTGCGCCATCTCCTCCTTCCCGCCGGGGAAGAAGTGATAGAGGCTGCCCTTGCCGAGCCCGGTGCGGGCCGTGATCTGGGCGAGGCTCGCGCCCTCGAAGCCGTGCTCGCGGAGCACCTCGCCCAGCGCGGGCAGGATGTCCGCCCGCTCGGTCACCGTCTTCGCCATCACATCCCCAGTTCGGTGAGCCCCGGATGATCCGCCGGACGCGGGCCCAGCGGCCAGTGGAAGCGGCGCTCGGCCTCGGCGATCGGCACGTCGTTGATGGACGCCTCGCGCCGCCGCATCAGGCCGTTCTCGTCGAACTCCCACTGCTCGTTGCCGTAGGAGCGGTACCACGCCCCGTCCGCATCCCGCCATTCATACTGGAAGCGCACGGCGATGCGGTTGTCCTTGAGGCCCCACAATTCCTTGATGAGACGGTACTCGCGCTCCTTGGCCCACTTCCCGGTCAGGAAGGCGACGATCTCGGCGCGGCCCTTGAGGAAGGTGGAGCGGTTCCGCCACACGCTGTCCGGCGTGTAGGCGAGGGAGACGCGCTCGGCGTCGTGGGTGTTCCAGGCGTCCTCGGCCATGCGCACCTTCTGCGCGGCGGTCTCGGCGGTGAAGGGGGGCAAGGGCGGGCGCTGGGCGGGCGGCTGGGTCACGGGGCGTCTCCTGTACCGATCAGTCAATAATGTACTGAATGGTACATGGGCGGGTGCGAGTCAAGCGGGGCGGGATCTGCATCCCGCCCCGTTCGCCGGATCGTGAAGGACTATTCCGCCGGGCGCGGATGGCCCGGCCCGCCGTGGGGGGAGGCGTGACCGGCGGCATCGTCCGGCTCGTCCCGCCCGCCGATGAACCGGCCGAACAGGCGCCCGAAGATGTGGGAGAGATCGTCCATCACCGTGAACACCGCCGGCACGAACACCAGCGACAGCACGGTGGAGGTGATGAGGCCGCCGATGACCGCGATGGCCATGGGCGCGCGGAACGAGCCGCCCTCGCCCAGCGCCATGGCCGAGGGCACCATGCCCGCCACCATGGCGATGGTGGTCATGACGATGGGCTGCGCCCGCTTGTGCCCGGCCTCCAGCAGGGCGGTGGTGCGGTCGGCGCCGTGGTGCATGGCCTCCACCGCGAAATCCACCAGCAGGATGGCGTTCTTGGTCACGATGCCCATCAGCATCAGGAAGCCGATGACCACCGGCATGGACACCGCATGCCCGGTGATGAGCAGCGCGATGAACGCGCCGCCCACCGACAGCGGCAGGGAGACCAGGATGGTGATGGGCTGCAAAAGGTCGTGGAACAGCAGCACCAGCACCGCCAGCACCAGCATCAGGCCCGCGGCCATGGCGAGCGCGAAGCCGGAGAACACCTCGCCCATGATCTCGGCGTCGCCGGCCTCCTTGAGGGTGACGCCGGCCGGCAGGTTCTGGGCGGTGGGCAGGGCCTTCACCCGGGAGAGCGCATCGCCGAGCGGGGTGTCGCCCACGAGGTCGGCCTCCACAGCCACGCGCCGGGCGCGGTCGTAGCGGTCGAGGGCGGTGGGGCCCTTGCCGAAGTTGACGTCCGCCACCGCCGAGAGCGGCACCGCGCCGCCGGTGGCGGTGGGCACCTTCAGGGCGTCGAAGGTGGACAGGCTGGTGCGCGCCTTCTCGGTGAGCTGGACGCGGATGTCGATCTGCCGGTCCTTGGCGGAGAACTTGGCGAGGTTGGCGGAGATGTCGCCGATGGTGGCGATGCGCACCGTCTCGGCGATGGTGTCCACCGACACGCCCAGTTCCGCCGCCTCGTCGAGCTTCGGCACGATGCGGATCTCCGGCCGGTCGAGCGCGGCGGAGGAGACCACGTTGGCGAGCTCCGGCATCTGCGCGCGGATCTCCTTCTCCAGCTTGAGCGCCGCCTGCTCGACGGCGGCGCCGTCATTGCCGGAGAGCACCACCTGGAAGCCGCGCTGGGTGTTCTGCCCGTTCTGGCTGAAGGAGAAGCGCATGTCGGGCATGGCTTCCAGCGTCCGCGAGAACTGGGTCTCGAAGGTCTTCTGGTCCATGTCGCGCTCTGAGCGCGGCTTCAGGTTGATGACGATCTGCGCCTTGCGCACCTCGCCCGCCATCAGCGCCAGGCCACCGGCGCCGCCGGAGCCTGCGGTGGCGTAGACGCTCTTCACCTCCGGCAGCTTCAGCAGGGTGCGGGTGATGTCGTCCGACACCTTCTGCGTCTCCGCCAGCGTGGTGCCCGGCGGCAGCTCGATGGAGAGCAAGGCGCGGGAGATGTCGTTGGCCGGCAGGAAGCCCGAGGGCAGGAGGGTGGACAGCCAGATGGTGCCGGCGAAGATGGCGATGCCCGCGCCGATGGTGGCGAAGCGGTGCTTCACCGACCAGCCGAGCAGGCGCATGTAGCCGCGCATCACAGCGCTGTCGGGCTTCTCGTGGTGGCCGGCCTCGCGCAGGAAATAGGCAGCGAGCAACGGCGTGATGAGCCGCGCCACCGCCAGCGAGAACAGCACCGCGATGGCCACCGTCAGGCCGAACTGCTTGAAATACTGCCCGGCGATTCCGCCCATGAACGACACCGGCGCGAACACCGCGGCGATGGTGAGGGTGGTGGCCACCACCGCGAGGCCGATCTCGTCCGCCGCCTCGATGGCCGCGCGATAGGCCGACTTGCCCATGCGCATGTGCCGGACGATGTTCTCGATCTCGACGATGGCATCGTCCACCAGGATGCCGGTGACCAGCGTGATGGCGAGCAGCGACACCGCGTTGAGCGAGAAGCCCAGCATGTCCATGACCCAGAAGGTGGGCAGGATGGACAGGGGGATGGCGAGCGCCGTGATGAGGGTGGCGCGGAAATCGCGCAGGAACAGGAACACCACGATCACCGCGAGGATGGCGCCCTCGATCAGCGTGTGCATGGCGCTTTCGTAGTCCGACTTGGTGAAGCGGACCGTGGTGTCGATCTCCGTCACGGTGATGCCGGGATGGGACGCGACGAGCCGGCCGAGCTCCTCCGTCACGCGGTCGTAGACGGTGACATCCGAGAAGCCCTTGGCGCGGTAGACGCCGAAGGCCACCACGCTCTTGCCGTCGAGCCGCGCGAACACGCGCTGCTCGGCCGCGCCGTCCACCACCTGGCCAAGGTCGCCGAGCCGCACCGAGCGGCCGTTGGAGAGGGCGATGCGGGTCTCCGCCAGCGCCTCCACCGTGGGCGCGCCGGCGAGCGTGCGGATGGACTGCTCCTGCGTGCCCACCTCGCCGCGGCCGCCGGAGACGTCGAGATTGGTGGCGCGCAGCTGGCGGCTCACCTCGGCGGCGGTGATGCCCAGCGCCATCAGCCGGTCGGGATCGAGCGCGATGCGGATCTCCCGGTCGAGCCCGCCCTCGCGCTTCACCTGGGCGACGCCGCGCACGCCCTGCAGGGCGCGGGCGATGGTGTCGTCGACGAACCAGGACATGTCCTCGGTGGTCATCTCGGGGGCCGACACCGCATAGGTGACGATGGGCAGGCCCTCGATGTCCACGCGCTGCACCTGCGGCTCGTCGATGGCGCGGGGCAGCTCGGCGCGGATCTTGGTGATGGCGTCGCGGGTGTCGTTCACCGCCCGGTCCACCTGGGTCTCCAGGTGGAATTCCACCAGCACCACGCTGGCGCCCTCGGAGATGGAGGAGGTGATGTGCTTCACCCCGGTCACGCCGGCGATGGCGTTCTCCACCTTCTTGGTCACCTGCGTCTCCAGCTCGCTCGGGGCGGCGCCGGGCTGGGTGATGGTGACCATGACGATGGGCACGTCCACGTTCGGCATCTGCGTCACGGGCAGCGAGCGGAAGTGCACGATGCCGAGCACCGTGAGGATGAAGAACAGGACGAGCGGGGGGACCGGCTTGCGGATCGCCCAGGCGGAGACGTTGAGGGCCATCAGCGCGCCTCGCCCACGGAGAGGGGAGCGGTGACCGGGGTCACCCGGTCGCCGTCGCGCAGGAAGCTGCCGGCCCGCGCCACCACGCTCTCGTCGGCGGAAAGGCCGCTGGTCACCAGCACGCGGCCGCTCTTCTTCAGGCCGGGCACGATGCGCTTCACCGCCACGAGGCCGTCCACCACGGTCAGCACATAGGCGCCGTCGGCATCGAACATCACGGCGGACTGGGGCACGCTGAGGCCGCTCACCTCGCCGAGGCCCACCACCGCCCGGCCGTAGGCGCCGGACTTCAGGCGCGGGTCGGCGGGCAGGGCGATCTTCACCTTGCCGAGGCGCGAGGCACGGTCCACCTCGGCCGAGACCAGGCGCACCCGGCCATCGATGGCGGTCTCGAAGCCGGCGGGCAGCACCTGCGCGACAAGGCCGTCCTTCATGCGCGGCATGGCGCTCTCGGGCACCTCGGCCTCGAGGTCCATGGCGCCGTCCTCGGCGATGCGGAACAAGGGCGCGGCGCGCGTGGACAGGGCGATGGCGCCGAGCCGGGCCTCGCGCGAGAGGATGAGGCCGGCGGCCGGGGCGCGCACGTCGGTGCGCTTCAGCCGCACCTCGATCTCGTCGCGCTGGGCCTGCACGAACACGGCCTCGGCCTCGGCGGCGACCAGCGATTCGCGCGCGGCGGCCACCTGCGCGGTCGCCACCTTCACGCCGCGCTCGCGCTCGTCGAGCTGCTCCTGGGAGGCGGTGCCGGTCTTGCGCAGCTGGCGGGTGCGCTCCACGGCGGCCTGGGCTTCGGTCTCCTGCGCGGCGGCCTGGTCGAGGGCCGCGCGCTGCTGGGCGATGGCGGCGCGGGCCTTGGCGCCGGAGGCGGTGTTCTGGGCGAGCTGGGTCTCCAGCACCTCGCGGGAGAGGCGGGCCAGCACCTGGCCCTTCTCCACCCGGTCGCCGGCCTCCACCAGAATCTCCACGAGGCGGTAGCCCTCGATCTCGGGCCCCACCTCGATCTCCTCGCGCGGCTTGAGCGTGCCGGTGACGAGCAGGGTGTCGGCGAGGGTATCCGGCCGGGGCTTCACCACGGTCACGGAGAGGGCGGACGGCGCCTTGGCCGGGGCCTTGTCGGACGCGCGGGCCGCGCCCGGTGCCGCCATGGCGCAGGCGGAGAGCAGCGCGGCGGCGAGGGCGAAGCGAAGCGGCAGGCGGGCAGGGGCGGACATGGTGCGAAAGGCCTCGTTCCGGGACGGATCGGGAAAATGCGGTCCGACCACGGCAGCACCGTGACGGAAGGTGAAGGGGGTGACGCGGGCGTCACGCTGTCGCATCGCGGTCAATCCCCCGCGGCGGAAGGGGAGGAGGGCGGGGGCGCGAGCATCCGCCGCACCATCTCCTCGATGGCGGGCAGGCGGCCGGCAATGTCCCATTCCGGATGCAGCTGGTGGTGCAGGATCAGCCCGTCGCCGATCACCTGGATCAGGATCTGCACCGTATCGGGATCGAGCGCGCGATCGATCTCGCCCTGCGCCGCCGCCGTCTCCAGCGCCGCGCGCAGCTGGTCGCGGCTTTCCGCCTCGTGCGGCTCCATGGCGGCGCGCAGGTCCGCGTTACGGATGGCCTCGGCCATGATCTCCGGCCCGAGCCGGGCCGAGGAGAGCGTCTCGTCCCGCAGGATCTCGCCCAGGCACGCGGTGAGCGCGCCGAGCACGGAGGGGCCCTGCGTCACCGCATCGAACAAGGCGAGCTGCTCGGTCCGCTCGCCCTCGACGATGGCGGCGATGAGGGATTCCTTCGACGGAAAATAGCGGTAGAGCGCGCCCGGGCTCATGCCCGCCTCGGCGCAGATCTTCTGCATGGAGGCGCCGTGGAAGCCGTCGCGGGAAAAGCAGGCGAGCGCCGCCGCAAGGATGCGCTGGCGCTGCCCCGCGCGGTGGTCGGTCTTCGGCGCCGGTACCGTTGGGGCGGCGGACGGCGGGCGGGCGGACATGGGCGGCTCCGGCCGGAGTGAGAGCGAATGTTCGTTCGCATGTATCACGGACGCCCGGGCGAGAAAAGCGCGAACGAATGTTCGCTCGCGCTAGGCCAGGCGTCCGGGAGGAGGGCGGTCACCCAGCGACCCGCCACCCGCGTCCGGGAGCGGCTCCCGACGCGGGCTGACTGAAAACGGCTGCTGCCGCCGACGCCGCCCTGCACCCGGTCGGGGCTCTCCGGCATTCGGGCAGGCTCCCCTCAGACGGCGGCGGCCTTTTCCAGCGCGGCGATATCCCGTCGGGTCATGGCGCGCAGCGCTCCATCACCCGCGCCGCGGTCCGGGCCGTGTCCGCAAGAGGGGCTGGAGGCGGGTTGCGCCGCGCCCCGCGCACGCTTCAACTGGGCGGCGGAATCACCGCAACGCCTGCCGGAAGCCCCTCCATGCCGTCTCCCATCCAGCCGGTTCCGTCCACCGCCGCCCGCATCTTGCTGCACCGGTCCCCGTCCGCGCGCCGTCCGTGGCGCCCGGTTGCCGCGTTGGGGGCGGCGATGCTGCTGCCGGCCGTCCTTGCCCTCGCGGCTCCGGCGCAGGCGGAAGAGGCGCGGCCGGCGGAGCTGCGGCCCGGCGTATCCGTGGTGATGATCGAGACCAAGCTTCTGTTCGGCCTCGCTTCCGCCGACGGCAGCGGCGTCAGCGAGCAGGAATGGACGCACTTCCTCGCCAACGAGGTGACGTCGCGCTTCCCGGACGGTCTCACCGTCATCGCCGCCTACGGGCAGGTGAAGGGGGAGGCCCACGGCACGGCGCAGGTGGTGCAGGAGAACATGCGCCTTGTCCTGATCTACCACCCGGACACGCCCGAGGCCGCGCGCAAGCTGGACGACATCCGCCGCCTCTATTCCGAGCGCTTCCACCAGTGGGGCGTGCTGCAGGTGACGAACGCGGTGCGCGTGACCCTGTGACGTGCGCCCGCGGTGCGCCCCATGAGGCGGCGCCCGCCGCCGATGATCGCACCCATGAGGCGGCGCCCGCCGCCGATGATCGCACCCATGAGGCGGCGCCCGCCGCCGATGATCGCACCCATGAGGCGGCGCCCTGTCGATGACCCCGCCCCGTTGAAGCGGCGCCCCGCGCCGCTGCGCTGCCCCTTGAGGCGGAGGGGGCGGGCGCCTAACTGTCGGGAAGCTCCAACCGGGACGGTGCCATGCTCGCGGCCGCTTTCGAAGCCTTTCGCCAGACCTTCTCGCCGCTGCTGCGCGGCGTGCTGCTGAAGTCGATGGCGCTCGCCCTGCTGCTGCTGGTGGTGATGGCCATCGGCCTGGAGGCGGCGCTGACGCATTTTGTCCACGTGCCGTCCTACCCGTGGGTGGAGACGACGCTGGCGGTGGTGGCCGGGCTCGGGCTGCTGTTCGGCGTGTTCTACCTGATGCCGGCGGTGTCCTCGCTGGTGGCCGGCCTGTTCCTCGACGACGTGGCCGAGCGGGTGGAGCAGGCGAGCTATCCGGCCGATCCCCCCGGCCGGCCGCAGCCGGTGCTGCGCTCGCTCCTCTATTCCCTGCGCTTCTTCGGGCTGGTGCTGGCGGTGAACCTCGCGGCCCTGCTGCTGCTGCTGGTGCCGGGGGTGAACGTGATCGTGTTCTACGTCGCCAACGCCTATCTCATCAGCCGCGAATATTTCGAGCTCGCCGCCATGCGCTACCGCACGCCGGAGGAGGCACGCCGCCTGCGCCAGAGCCATGCGGTGGAGGTGTTCATCGCCGGCCTGTTGATTGCGCCCATCCTGCTGGTGCCGGTGCTGAACCTCATCATGCCGGTGTTCGGCACGGCCTTCATGGTGCATTTCCACCGCCGCATCGCACCTTTGCCGGTGCGGCGCGCGCAGGACGGGGGCATGGTGATCGAGGGCCGCGCGCTCTAGGGCGTGGACTCATAAGCTCTGAGCCATATGCGGGTTGAGGCGATGAGGACGGCTGCGAGGAAGTTTCGCGCGAGCTTGTCGAAGCGCGTGGCGATGCGTCGGAAGTGTTTGAGCTTGCAGAAGAAGCGCTCGATCTGGTTGCGCTGGCGGTAGATCGCCGGGTCGACGGAGCGCTGGACCTTGCGGTCCTTCTGGGTCGGGATGTGGGCGCACCCGCCGTGGTCGGCGACCAGGTCGACGATGGCTTTGGCGTCATAGCCGCGGTCGGCGACGAGCGCCGGGGCCGGCGGAACACCTTCCAGCAGCGCGGCGACCGCCGCCTTGTCGGAGGCCTGGCCGGCGGAGAGCACGATCCTCAGCGGCAGGCCGTCCTGGTTCACCAGGGCGTTGATCTTGGTGCTCAGTCCTCCACGAGACCGGCCGATGGCGTGATCCGGGCCCCCTTTTTTCCGCCGGCAGCGTGCTGGTGGGCGCGGATGATGGAGCTGTCGATCAGGTGCAGGGATTGGGGCGAGGCGGCCGCCAGCGCCTCGAAGACCTTCAGCCACACGCCCGCCTTCGCCCAACGGTTGTAGCGGTTGTAGACCGTGGTGTGCGGGCCGTAGCGCGCGGGCAGGTCGCGCCAGGGCGAGCCGGTCCGCAGCACGTAGAAGATCCCGTTGATCACCCGTCGATCGTCCACGCGGGCGACCCCGCGCGGCTTGTTCGGCAACAGCGGCGCGACCAACCGCCATTCCCCTTCGCTCAAATCGTAACGCGCCATCCAAAGGCTCCTCCCGGGAACCTTGAATCAGCGACGCCAGCATTCCGCAACCTTTATGGGTTCAGAACCTAGAGCCCCGCCGCCGCGAGGGCGGCGGCCTGGCGCTCCGCCACCGTCTCGGCCGAGAAGTCGGCGATGGCGGTCTCGAACAGGCGGTGGAAGTTGAGCTCCGCCTTCAGGTGCAGGAACACGGCGCCGAGGCCGATGGCGGCGCGGTCCATGAACACGAACTCGCGCGGCACCGTCACCGGCCCCAGCTCCTTCAGGGCGGTGTGCACCCGGAACGCCTCCTTGCGCCCGTACTGCCCCGGCGCCACCCCGTCGGCGATGGAGCGCACCCGGTCGTCCATCAGCGGGCCGTAGATGAAGCGGGCCCAGATGTTCAGCACGTCGATCAGTTCCCGCTTCAGCCCGCGGAAGCCCCAGGTCTCGTAGGCGTGCACCACCCGCGCCTCGTCGCCGGCGAGGAGCCCGCGATAAAGGTCCACCACCCCGGCCACGAAGCGCGGCGGGAAGATGCGGATGCAGCCGTAGTCGAGGAGGTTGATGCCCGCCGGGCGCCCGTCGGTCCGGAACACGGTGTAGTTGCCGAGGTGCGGGTCGCCGTGGATCACGCCGAAGCGCGAGAACGGCAGCCACCACGCGGTGAACATGGCCTGCGCCAGCGCGTTGCGCTCCTCCAGCGGGTGGTCGGTGAAGGCGAGCATCTTCTCGCCCTCCAGCCAGTCCAGGGTGAGAAGGCGGCCGGTGGAGAGGTCGGCCCGCACGCCGGGCACGCGCACGGAAGGCTCGCCGGCGAGGATGTGGGCATAAAGCGCGGCGTGGCGCGCCTCCCGCCGGTAGTCCAGCTCCTCGCGCACCCGCTCGCCGATCTCGCCGGCGATCTCGCGGGTGTCGATGGCCCCGTCCATGCGCCGGTGCAGGGAGAACAGGATGTCGAGCTGGGCGAGGTCCGCCTCCACCGCCGCCTGCATGTCCGGATACTGGAGCTTGCAGGCGACCTCCTGCCCGTCGAGGGTGACGGCGCGGTGCACCTGCCCCAGCGAGGCGGCGGCCGCCGGCTGGTGCTCGAAGGACGTAAAGCGCGCCTGCCAGTCGGCGCCGAGCTCGGCCATCATGCGCCGGCGCACGAAGGCCCAGCCCATGGGCGGGGCGTCGCTCTGCAGCTTCTGCAGCTCGGCGGCATATTCGGGGGGCAGCACGTCGGGGATGGTGGCCATCAGCTGGGCCACCTTCATCAGCGGCCCCTTCAGCCCGCCCAGAGCCGAGGCGAGGGCGGCGGCGTTGCTGCCGTTGCGGTCGAGCCCCATGAGGCGGGTGCCGGCGATGCGCGCCGCCACGCCCCCCACGTTCGCCCCCACTCGCGCATAGCGCGCCGCCCGCGCCGAGAACCGGTTCCGCTCATCGTCAGCCATGCCGCGCGCCGCCTTGTCTGTCCGCCTTGTCTGTCCGAAAGGTCTACGCGCCTGCGCGCCGGTCGGATGGGGTCACGGCGAGGAGGATGAGCAGCAAAAGCGGCGTCAGCAGGTCCGTGTAGAGGATGGGGCCGGCATTGCCCGCGGCCATGTTGCCGGTGCGGGCGATCTCCACGATGTGATTGATGCCGGCGCCGCCGAGGAAGCCCGCCGTCATCACCGCGAGGGCGAGGCGGTAGCCACGATCGGCATAGAAAGCGCCGATGACGCCGGCGAGGCCGATGCCGAGGTTGGAGAGGCCCACCTCGGTCTGGAACGGGCTGGTGGTCCAGCCGATGGCGGCCGCGGACTGGGCCGGGAAGACGAGATGGCCGAGCGCGCCCCACAGGCCCATCAGCCCCACCGGCACGAGGCAGATGTAGCGCAGCAGCAGCCGCGCCACGAGACCCGGCCCGCGCGGCGCCGCCGCCCGCATGAATGAGAAAGCGGTGAGCAGGACCACCGCGACATAGGCGAGGATGGGAACCCAGAAGACCATGGCGCTTCTCCGGCGCGCGTTCTTTTCGCACCCGCGCAGCGTGGCAGAAACCGCCGCCGCCGGCCAGCCTCGGTTACCGGCCCGTCGGTGCCGGGAGCGGACGGAAGCCCACCGCGCCGGCCTCGGCATCGAACAGATAGTCGAACGCATTCAGCGCCCGCACGGTGGTGTTGACGAAGGGCGGGCGCTGGCCCCGCCCCACCAGGATCACGCGCTCCGGCACCACCGCGTCGTCCCGGTCGCCCACGGTGAAGCCGTAGGCGGGGGCGGCGGCATCCGGTCCGGGGCGGATCGAGAGCGCGACGCCGTCCGCCAGCACGCGGGCGCCGCGCGGGTCGAGGGTTTCCAGCCCCTCCGTCTGGGCCGGCGGCAGGGTGAGGAACATGGTGGCGACGCCGGTGTCGAGCAGCAGCGTGCCGCAGGCGGCGGGCGTGCGGTTGTCCAGCGCGAGGCAGGCGGGCACGGGCGCGAAATCGCCGGCGGCGGCGTCCCGCTTCAGCGCGACCTTCCGGAACGACGCGCCATCCTCCCGCGCGAGCCCCACCTGCACCCCCCGCCGCGTGACGACATAGCCGCGCCCGAGCGGGCCGGCGGCGGCTCCAGTCGCGCCCATGCCGGGCAGGTTGAGGAACGGGTTGCGCGCCGGGCCGGCGCCGGGCTGGCGGTCGCGCGCACGGGCGAAGCCGATGCCCAGCATGGCGACCCGGCGGGGCGCGGCGTCGGGCTGGCAGTCGCGGGCGGTGCGCAGGCAGTCGATGCGCGTCACCGCCAGCACCGGGATGGGGCGGGTGGTGACCTGCGAGCCATCGGCGCCGACGATGGTCACCGGCACCTCCACATTCACCCCGCGCATGATGCGGCCGGACGAGGTGTAGGTGATCTCGCCCGGGCCGAGGGGCGTCAGGCGCCCGAAGCCGGCGATGGAGGTGGCGGCCATGACGACGCCGGTGGAGCCCGTATCCATCACCGCCCGGTGCACCGCCCCGCCGATGGCGAGGCCGAGCGTGGGCGGCCGATGGATCGGCATGCCGTCGGCCGGGGCGTTGAAATAGGGCAGGAACACCGGCTGCTGCGCCGCCGCCGTCCCCGCCGCGAGCACGAGGAGCGCCGGGGCGAGGGCAATCCGGGCGAGGCGCCCGTCGCCGGCGATCGCCCTGCGGGAGGCGTGCGGCTGGGAGGAACCGCAGGCGGCGGGAGCCGCCAGGCGCCCGAGGGTCACCAGGCGCATCGCCATCGGCGCGCGGGCGAGGGCCGCCCGGAGGGCAGGGGCGACCGCCTCGCAAAGCCTGGCCCACCGGGGGAACGCCGCCACGCCGGCGGGCCCGAGGCCGGTGCCGCTGCGCAGGACCCGCGCGAGGCCCCCGGCGCGGGCCACCGGGAGGGCTGAGCGGACCAGTCGGTTCGAGACCGCCGCGCCGGCGTAAATATCCGCCCGCATCGGCGGCGGCGCCGGAATGGGGAGCGTCCGGCGCAGGTCCGGCGGGGCAGGGATCGCGGAGCCGGGAACGGCGGCTGTGTTCATGGGATCTCGCTGCGCTGGGGTCGGTTCCGCCGCGCGGAGCCCTTGCCCTGCCGCGGCGCCGGTCCGATCCTGCCGTGCCATCATACCGGGAGGAAAGCCATGCGCCACGAGATTTCCGGAACCACGCTGCCCGTGCTGTCGGTGACGCTGGAGCCGGGGGAGACCATCCTCGCCGAGACCGACCGCCTGTCGTGGATGACCTCCAACGTGGCCATGCGCACCACCACCGGCGCCGGTGGCGGGTCCGGCCTGTTCGGCGCCATCGGCCGGGCGCTGGGGGGCGGCGGGCTGTTCATGACCGAGTTCACCGCCCGGGGCGGGGCGGCGCTGGTGGCCTTCGCCGCCACCGTGCCGGGCAGCATCTTCGCCATGCCGGTGGCGCCGGGCCGGGGCTATCTGGTGCATCGCCACGGCTTCCTCGCCGGGGCGCCCACGCTCGCCATCGGGGTGGCGGTGCAGCAGTCGCTGGGGGTGGGGGTGTTCGGCGGCGACGGGTTCGTGCTCCAGCACATCACCGGCGAGGGCACGGCCTTCCTGGAGCTGGGCGGGGAGATCGTCAGCTACACGCTGGAGGCCGGGCAGGACCTTCTGGTCCACCCCGGCCATGTGGGCATGTTCGAGGAGAGCGTCTCGTTCGAGATCACCACCGTGCCGGGGGTGAAGACCATGCTGTTCGGCGGCGACGGGCTGTTCCTCGCCCGCCTGTCCGGGCCGGGGAAGGTGTGGTTCCAGTCCCTCACCCCGGCCAAGCTCGCCCACGCGCTCGCGCCCTACCTGCCGGCCGGCGAGCGCCGCTGAGCGGGCGCGGCGCCGGACGGCACGGGCACGAGCGGGCGAGCGGCGTCAGCCGTGCATCAGCGCGGAGACGTGGGCCGAGGCGGAGGAGGCGAGGCCTTCGAGATCGTAGCCGCCTTCCAGCACCGAGACGAGGCGGCCACCGCACTTGGCGTCGGCAATCTCCATCAGCCGGCGGGTGACCCAGCCGAAATCCGCGTCGACGAGGCGCAGCGAGGCGAGCGGGTCGCGCACATGGGCGTCGAAGCCGGCGGAGATCAGGATCAGCTCGGGCGAGAACGCGGTGATGCGCGGCAGCACGCGCGTCTCCATCGCCTCGCGGAACACCGCGCCGTCATCGCCCGAGCGCAGCGGCGCGTTGACGATGGTGCCGGCCGCGCCGGTCTCGTTGAGGGCGCCGGTGCCGGGATAGAGCGGCATCTCGTGGGTGGAGGCGTACATCACGCTGTCGTCGGCCCAGAAGATGTCCTGGGTGCCGTTGCCGTGGTGCACGTCGAAATCCATGATGGCGACGCGGGAGATGCCGTATTTCGCCTGGGCGTGGCGCGCGGCGATGGCCACCTGGTTCATCAGGCAGAAGCCCATGGGCTTGCGCGTCTCGCAATGGTGGCCCGGCGGGCGCATGGCGACGAAGGCGTTGTTGACCTTGCGCTCCATCACCTCGTCCACGGCGAAGCAGGCGCCGCCGACGGCGCGCATGGCGGCTTCCCAGCTGCCGGGCGAGAGCACGGTGTCCGAATCGATCCGCACCAGCCCCTCGGCGGGCGAGGCCTCGCCCATGGCGTCGAAGAAATCGGCCGGATGGACGCGGATGATATCCTCGCGATCCCCGAGCGGCGCCAGATCACGCACCAGATGCGCGAACTTCTCCTGCTCGAAGATGCGGTCCAGGGCTCGCAGCCGGTCGGCGCGCTCCGGGTGCCCGGGCGGCGTCGCGTGGTTGAGACCGGCGGGATGAGTGACGAGCAACGTGGACATGAGCCTTGGCGCCTCCCTGGCAGCGGCATTGTGTTCCGGCGCTTTCGCCTTGTTCGTTTTGAAATACCATATTCCAGCTGCGCCGGCATGGTCTTGCGCCGGATCAAGAATGACCGTCGGGTCACGATTTGTGCCTGCCGCTGCGGGAGATCCCCGGCGCGGGGCAATCCCGCCGGATCGGGTCTGCGCCAGGCCCATCGCGTCCCGGACCGCTTGAAAGCGCCTTATCCCTCGGCCTTCTGCGGCCGCGCCATCAGCGCCTCGATGGCGCCGTCGATGGACAGGCGCCCGGCGAGCACCGCATCCACCGCCGCGCTCACCGGCACGTCGACGCCCTTGGCCTTGGCCATCTCCACCAGCACGCTGGCGGTGAAGGCGCCTTCCGCCAGCTTGCCTGCCACCGCCTCGCCGGCACCGAGCGCCCGGCCGAAGGCGAAGTTGCGCGATTGCGGGCCGGAGGTGGTGAGGATGAGATCGCCGAGGCCGGACAGGCCGGTGATGGTCTCGGCGCGCGCGCCATAGGCCCGGCCGAAGCGCATCAGCTCGGCGAAGCCGCGCGCCACCAGCGCCGCCGCCGCGCTCGCCCCCAGCCGCCGCCCGGAAACGATGCCGGCGGCGATGGCGAGCACATTCTTGGCGGCTCCGCCGATCTCCGCCCCGCGCACGTCGCTGGAATGGTAGAGCCGCAGGGTGTTCGAGCCCAGCGCACCGGCGAGCGCGCCGGCGAGCGCCTCGTCGGAAGAGGCGAGGGTGACGGCGGTGGGCAGGCCGGCCGCGACATCGGTCGCGAAGCTCGGGCCGGAGAGCACGGCGGGCACCGCCTCAGGGGCGGCCTCGGCGATCACGTCGGTCATGAACGCGCGGGTGCCGCGCTCGATGCCCTTGGCGCAGGAAATGACCGGCAGGCCGGCGGGCAGGAGCGGCGCGAGCCGGCCCAGCGCCTCGCGGCAGGCCTGCGCCGGCACCACCAGCAGCACGGCGTCCGTATCGGCGATGCGCGCGAGGTCGCCGGTGGGGGCGACGCGGCGGTCGAGGGCGAGGCCCGGCAGGTCGGCGCGGTTCTCGCGCAGCTCGGCCATCTCGGCCATGGCGGCGGCATCGCGCCCCCACAGCACCACGTCCCGCCCGGCGCGGGCGGCGGCATTGGCGAGCGCGGTGCCCCAGGCGCCCGCCCCCATCACGCCGATGCGCTGGAAACGATGGGCCGCCACGATCACGCCCGGGCGTTGGCGGAGGCGGCGGCGGCCGGGTCCAGCGGCCAGCGGGCGCGGGGGCTGGTGTCGAGGCGGTCGCGGATGCCGCGGGAGAGCCGCTCGGCCCCGGCCCAGGCGATCATGGCGCCATTGTCGGTGCACAGCTCCGGGGCGGGCAGGGCGAAGCGGGTGTTGAGCTCCGCCGCCACCTTGGCGAGGCTTTCGCGGATCATGCCGTTGGCGGCGACGCCACCGGCCACCACCAGCGCGGTGGGGCCGCGGCCGAGCTTGTCGCGGAAGGCGCGGGCGCCGGCGCGCACCCGGTCGGCGATCACATCCACCACCGCCGCCTGGAACGAGGCGCACAGGTCCGCCACGTCGTCGTCGGTGAGGGGGGCGAGGCGGTCCGCCTCCAGCCGCACGGCGGTCTTCAGGCCCGAGAGGGAGAAGTCCGGCTCGCGCCGGCCCATGAGCGGGCGGGGGAAGGCGAAGCGGCCGGCGTAGCCGAGCCTGGCCTGCGCCTCCACCTGCGGCCCGCCGGGGTAGGGCAGGCTCAGCATCTTCGCCACCTTGTCGAACGCCTCGCCCACCGCGTCGTCGAGCGTGGTGCCGAGGCGGGTGTATTTGCCCACATCCTCCACCGCGAGCAGCTGGGTGTGGCCGCCGGAGACGAGGAGCAGAAGATAAGGAAAGGCGACGCCGTCGGTGAGGCGGGCGGTGAGCGCGTGCGCCTCCAGATGGTTCACCGCCACCAGCGGCTTCTTGGCCGAGAGCGCGATGGCCTTGGCCGTGGTGAGGCCGACGATGACCCCGCCGATCAGCCCCGGCCCTGCCGCCGCGGCTATGCCGGAGAGCTGGGAATAATCCACATTGGCCTTGCGCATGGCCTCGGCGATCACGTGGTCGAGGATTTCCACATGGGCGCGGGCCGCGATCTCCGGCACCACGCCGCCATAGGGCGAGTGGATCTCCACCTGCGAGCGGATGACGTTGGAGCGGATGTCGGAGGCCCCGGAGGGCGAGCGCGCCACCACCGCCGCCGACGTCTCGTCGCACGTGGTCTCGATGCCGAGCACCAGAAGATCGGCCAAGCCCCTGTTCCTTTCGCCCCGCCGCTGCGCCGGAACGCCGCTCTGTTCGATTTCGATTCCCTCGCGCATTGTACGCGCCCATGACCGAGAATACGAAATCCGAAGCGATCCCCGTCCACCCTCGTCTTTCCATCGGCACCCGCGGCAGCCCGCTCGCCCTGTGGCAGGCGCATGCGGTGCGCGCGGCGCTGGCGGGCGCGCTCAAGGTGCCGGAGGAGGAGATCGCGGTGAACGTGATCCGCACCTCGGGCGACCAGATCCAGGACCGCGCCCTCTCCGAGGCCGGCGGCAAGGGCCTGTTCACCAAGGAGATCGAGGAGGCGCTGCTCGACGGGCGCGTGGACCTCGCCGTCCATTCGGCCAAGGACGTGGCGACCTATCTGCCCGAGGGGCTGCACCTTGCCGGTTATCTGCCCCGCGCCGACGTGCGCGATGCGCTGATCCTCAAGGAGGGCGCGCGGCTTGAGGACCTGCCGGCCGGCGCCCGCGTCGGCACCGCCTCGCTGCGGCGCGAGGCGCAGCTGCGGCGCATCCGGCCCGACCTGAAGGTGGAATTGCTGCGCGGCAACGTCCACACCCGCCTGTCGAAGGTGCGGGACGGGGAGTTCGACGGCACCCTGCTGGCGCTCGCCGGCCTCACCCGCCTCGGCCTCGCCGAGGTGGCGAGCTCGGTGCTCGACACCGACGCCTTCCTGCCCGCCGTGGGGCAGGGCGCGGTGGCCATCGAATGCCGGATCGATGATCCGGATACCAACGCCGCCATCGCCGCCATCGCCTGCCGCGACACCGGCATCGCCCTTGAGGCCGAGCGGGCGTTCCTCGCGGCGCTGGACGGGTCGTGCCGCACGCCCATCGCCGGCCTCGCGCGGGTGGAGGGGGATCAGGTGCGCCTGCGCGGCATCGTGCTCGCCCCCGACGGCGCCGATGCCGCCGAGATCGAGGAGGTGGCGCCCATCGCCGAGGCCGCCGCGCTCGGCGCACGCTGCGGCGCGGTGCTGCGCGACAGCGCCCCCGCCCGCGCGCTGGGGCTGTAGCCGGAGGCGCTGGCTGCGGCCGCGCCGGCGTTCCGCGCATCCCGCCCGCGCCGGCGGCTGCCGGGGCGCTGCCGGGAGCGCGGTGCGCCGGCCCCGGCCTGGACATGATGGGACCGCGCGGCGCGCGGTCCCGGTTGAAGGACGCGCAGATGCAGATACTCGTCACCCGCCCCGAGCCCGCCGCCGGCCAGACCGCGCGCCGGCTCGCCGCCCTCGGCCACGGGGCGATCGTCGACCCCATGCTGCGCATCGTCCCCACCGGCATCCCGCTGCCGGAAGGGCCGTTCGATGCGGTGGCCTTCACCTCCATCAACGGCGTGCAGGCGCTGGCCGCCCATCCGGCGGGGCGGGATCTTCTCGCCCTTCCGGCCTTCGCTGTGGGCACCCGCACGGCGAAGGAGGCCCGCGCCGCCGGCTTTTCCAACGTGACCGACTGCGCCGGCGACGCCCATGCCCTCGCCACCGCGCTCGCGGCCGCTCTGCCCTCCGGGGCGCGGGTGCTGCATGTGGCGGGGGAGGAGCGGGCGGCGGACCTCGCCCAGCTCATGGCCTCCCCCGGCATCGGCGTGGTGCTGGCGGAGATCTATGCCGCCGTCCCGGCCGACGCCCTGTCGGAAGAGGCGCGTGCCGCCATCGCCGCCGGAACCGTGGGCGCGGCCTTGCATTTCTCCCACAGGACGGCGCGCACCTTCCTCGGCTGCGTCAGCGCGGCGGGGCTGGCGGATCGGCTGGCCGGGGTGCGGCAGCTCTGCCTGTCGCGGCAGGTGGGCGATCCGTTCACCGAAGCCGGCCTGCCTGTGGAGATCGCGGCGGCGCCCAACGAGGACGCGCTTTTCGCGCTGCTGTGACGATGCCGTGAAGCGGCTTCGCCCCGGCGTCCCGGCCCGGATGGTTGCGGCGGCGCGCGGGGCGGTCTATCCCGATCCGTGACAGCGGATCCGATCTCACGAGGGAGGCCCATGGCGAGCGAAGATCCGAAGGCCGGGAGCTTCGCCTCCCGCACGCCCCGCACGCCGCCGACGCTGGATCTGAAGGCGGAGGAGGTGGCCGTGGCCCCCGCTCCGGCCGCCGGAGGGCATGCGGCTGTTGCCCCTGCGCCGGCCGCCACCGGCACCGCCAGCACATCCGGCGCGCCCGCGAAGCCGTCCGAAGCGGGCTCCGCTCCGGCGAATGCGGCACCGGTTGCGGCGCCCGCGGCTGATTCGGCCGGGTCCGGCACCGCCGCAAAACCCGTCTCCGCCGACACCGCTGCAGGGCATAAGTCCGCCGGGGACACGCCCGCCAGGGATACGTCCGCAAGCGACAAGACCGCCCCGGCCGCCGGCGTCCCGGACCCCAAGGCCGGCGCCGCCGGCAAGGCCTCCGCCGACAAGATGACCCGCGACAACACTACCCCCGACAAATCCGCCGCCACGGTGGCGGGCGCCTCCGCCGGCAAGCCGGCTTCGGCGGAGCAGAGCGCCGATCAGGCGGCGGAAGCCGCCATCGCCGAAGCCGCGATTGCGCCTGAAGCCGCCGCGCCGGCTCAGCCTGCGCCCGCCCGTTCCGGCGGCATCCTGCCGGCGCTCGTGGCCGGTGCCATCGGCGGCGGCGTGGTGGCCGGCGGCCTGTGGTTCGCCCTGCCCATGCTCGCGCCCCAGCCGCCCGCGCCCGTCGCGGCCTCCCGCGCCCCGGCGGTGGATCTCGGTCCGCTTCAGGCCCGCCTCGCGGCGCTGGAAGGCAAGCCCGCCGCCGATCCCGCCGCGCTCGCCGCCCTGTCGCAGCGGCTGGAGCGCGCCGAGAGCCAGCTGCGCGGCATGGATGCCGCCGTCTCCGCCCTGAAGGCCGCGCCGGCGTCTCCCGCGCCGGCGGCCCAGCCCGCCGTTCCGGCCGGCCTCGCCCGGTCCGTGGACGAGCTGAAGTCCGGCGCCGACGCGACGCGCGAGCAGCTCGCCGCCCTCAAGCGCGATCTGGAGGCCGTGCGCACCGCCGAAGCCGGCTTGCAGACCGCGATCACCGCCGCCGCCTCCGCCGCCCAGCAGGCCGGTGCGCAGGCCCAGCAGTCCGGCGCGCAGGTGCAGGCGCTGGCGCCGCAGGTGCAGGCCGTGGGCCCGCGCCTCGATGCGCTGCGCAAGCAGATCGACGAGGCGACCGCCGCCGCCACCCAGTTCAACCGCACCGCCGCCGGTCTGGTGGTGCTCGCCACCTTCCGCGATGCGGTCGCCTCCGGCCGGCCGTTCGCGGCCGAGCTCTCCGCAGCGAAGGCGACCCTCGGGACGGGCGCCGCCCAGCTCGATGCCCTTGCGGCCGTCGCCGCGCAGGGGCTGCCGGCGCCCGGCCAGCTCGCCGCCACCCTGGCGCAGGAAGGCGCCGCCGCCCTCGGCGCCACCGCCCCGGCGCCCGCCGGCTCGGTCTCGCTGGTGGATCGCCTGCTCGCCTCGGCCGAGGGGCTGGTGAAGGTGCGGCCCGCCGGGTCCGGCGGCGCCGATGCGGAAGGCCTCATCGCCACCGCCGTCGCGCAGCTGAAGGCGGGGCAGGCCGATGCCGCCCTCGCCACCCTGAAGCCGCTGCCCGAGCCGGTGCGCCAGCGCCTCGCCGTGCTGCGCCAGATCGAGACGCGCGCCGATGCGCTGCGCCTCGCCTCCGCCCTCTACCAGCAGCAGCTTGCCGCCATTTCGGGGAAGACGCCGTGATCCGCCTCGTCCTCTTCCTTCTCCTCCTCGTCGCCATCGCCTTCGGCGTCTCCTGGCTGGCCGACCGGCCGGGCGAGGTGAACGTGGTGTGGGAGGGCGTCGCCTATGGCACCACGGTGCCGGTGGCCCTCGCCATCATCGCCGTCGTCACCGGCGTGCTGCTGCTCTTGTGGCGGCTCTTGTCGGTGCTGGTGCGCTCGCCGGCGCTGATCGCCCGCTTCTCCCGCCGCCGCCGGCGCGAGAAGGGCTGGAACGCGGTGACGCGCGGCCTGCTGGCGGTGGGCATCGGCGACAATGCCTCGGTGCGGCAGGCCCGCATGGAGGCGGCGCGCCTTCTGCCCAACGAGCCGCTGACCCACCTGCTGACCGCCCAGGCGGCGCAGCTCGACGGCAAGCACGAGGTGGCGGTGGCCGCCTTCCGCGCCATGGTGGACGACCCCAAGACCCGCCTGCTCGGCCTGCGCGGCCTGCACATGGAGGCCCGCAAGGCCGGCGACAAGCTCGCCGCCTATGCCATCGCCGAAGAGGCGGCGGCCGCCGCGCCGACGCTGGGCTGGGCCGCGGATGCCGTCATCGAGGCCCGCTGCGCCGGGGGTGACTATTCCGGCGCCCGCGCCGTGCTGGAAAAGCAGATGGCGCTGAAGGGCATCGACAAGGCCCAGTACCGCCGCCGCAAGGCCGTGCTGCTCGCCGCCGAGGCCATCGCCCTGGAGCAGACCGACCCGCCGGTGGCGCGCGAGAAGGCGGTGGAGGCGGTGCGCCTCGCCCCGACGCTGGTGCCCGCCGCCGCCTGCGCCGGCCGCCTGCTGGGCGCCGCCGGGGAGCTGCGCAAGGCCGCCAAGATCGTCGAGACCGCCTTTGCCGCCAATCCCCACCCCGAGCTGGCGGACGTGGAAGCCCATCTGCGCCCGGGTGACGCCGCCCAGGACCGGCTGAAGCGCATCCGCACGCTGGTGAACCGCGCGCCGGGCCACCGGGAGAGCGCGATCGCCCTCGCCCACGCCGCCATCGACGCCCACGAGTTCCGCCAGGCGCGCCTGGTGCTGGAGCCGCTGCTCGCCGATCCGAGCCAGCGGGTCTGCCTGCTCATGGCCGAACTCGAAGCCGTGGAACATGCCGATATCGGCAAGGCGCGGGAATGGACCGCGCGGGCGGTCCGGGCCAATCGCGATCCCGCCTGGATCGCCGACGGCGTGGTCTCCGACCACTGGGCGCCGGTGTCTCCCGTGTCCGGCCGGCTGGACGCCTTCGTGTGGGAAGTGCCCCCCGGCGTCTCCGCCACCCCGATCCTGGAGCACGAGGCGGAGCGGGTGAAGGCGGCCATCGCCGCCGTCCGCGCCAGCGAGGAGGCCAAGGCCGCAGAGGCCGCGGCACTGGCCGCGTCTCTCGCCGCCGAAGCCGCCGTGATCCCGGTGCCGGAGGCTCAGCCGCCCGCGGTCGAGACGCCGCCCCCGCCGGAACCGAAGGTCGCCGCCGCTCCCGCTGCCGCGCCTGCCGAGGCGGGCAGCAGCGCGGCCGGCAACGCCCATGGCGCCGGAAAGGACAATGTCGTCAAGGGCCTGTCCGGCAAGGATGCGACGGGAGAGACCGCCTCCCCGCTCCGGCCCAGGCCGGCTGAGGGCGCGCGGGGGGACGTGGGGCAAGTGTCGGGGCAAGTGTCGGGGCAGACGGCGGGGCCGGCGTCGCGCCCGGCCGGTGCCGGCCGTTCGCCGCGCGGCGAGGCCATCATCGCCCTGCCGCCCCTGCCGGACGATCCCGGCCCGGAGCCCGAGGAGCCGGACACCAACGGCACCGGCAAGAGCCGCCGCCTGATGGGCCTGTAACGGGCCCGGCGATGCGCCTTCCGGCGGCGGGTCATCCCCCGTCGCCGGCGGCTCATGCCTTGTGGCCGCCGGGCGCCGATGCTATGCGGCGCGGATGACCGCCACCGCCCAGAAGAACATCCGCAACTTCTCCATCGTCGCCCATATCGACCACGGGAAGTCCACCCTCGCCGACCGCCTGATCCAGATCACCGGCGGCCTGAGCGAGCGCGAGATGACGGACCAGGTGCTCGACAACATGGACATCGAGCGTGAGCGCGGCATCACCATCAAGGCCCAGACGGTGCGCCTCTCCTACAAGGCGCAGGACGGCGAGACCTACACCCTCAACCTCATCGACACCCCCGGCCACGTGGACTTCGCCTATGAGGTGAACCGCTCGCTCGCCGCCGTGGAGGGATCGCTGCTGGTGGTGGACGCCTCCCAGGGCGTGGAGGCGCAGACGCTGGCCAACGTCTACCAGGCCATCGACAACAACCACGACATCGTGCCGGTCCTCAACAAGGTGGACTTGCCCGCGGCGGAGCCGGAGAAGGTGAAGGCGCAGATCGAGGACGTGATCGGCCTCGACGCCTCCGACGCCATCGGCATCTCCGCCAAGACCGGCCTGAACGTCGACCAGGTGCTGGAAGCCATCGTCACCCGCCTGCCGCCCCCCAAGGGCGACCGCGAGGCGCCGCTGAAGGCGCTGCTGGTGGACTCTTGGTACGACACCTACCTCGGCGTGGTGGTGCTGGTGCGCATCGTCGACGGCGTGCTGAAAAAGAGCCAGCGCATCAAGATGATGGGCTCGGGCGCCGTCTATGACGTGGACCGCGTTGGCGTGTTCACCCCCAAGATGGTGGCCATGGCCGAGCTGGGGCCGGGCGAGATCGGCTTCCTCACCGGCTCCATCAAGGAGGTGGCGGACACCCGCGTCGGCGACACCATCACCGAGGACAAGCGCCCCTGCGCCGAGGCCCTGCCGGGCTTCAAGCCGGCCCAGCCGGTGGTGTTCTGCGGGCTCTTTCCCGTCGATGCCGCCGACTTCGAGGACCTGCGCGCCGCCATGGGCAAGCTGCGCCTGAACGATGCCAGCTTCTCCTTCGAGATGGAGACCTCGGCGGCTTTGGGCTTCGGCTTCCGCTGCGGCTTCCTCGGGCTCCTGCACCTGGAGATCATCCAGGAGCGGCTGGAGCGCGAGTTCAACCTCGACCTCATCGCCACCGCCCCCTCGGTCATCTACGAGATCGAGATGACCGACGGCTCGGTGATCGACCTGCACAATCCGGCCGACATGCCGGACGTGGTGAAGATCGAGGAGATCCGCGAGCCGTGGATCCGCGCCACCATCCTCACCCCGGACGATTATCTCGGCTCGGTGCTGAAGCTGTGCCAGGACCGGCGCGGCAACCAGATCGAGCTCACCTATGTGGGCGCGCGCGCCATGGTCACCTATGACCTGCCGCTCAACGAGGTGGTGTTCGATTTCTACGACCGGCTGAAGTCCATCTCCAAGGGCTATGCCTCGTTCGACTACCAGATCACCGACTACCGGACCGGCGACCTCGTGAAGATGTCCATCCTCGTCAATGGCGAGCCGGTGGACGCGCTCTCCATGCTGGTGCACCGCACCCGGGCGGAGGCGCGCGGGCGGGTGATGTGCGAGAAGCTGAAGGATCTGATCCCCCAGCACCTGTTCAACATTCCCATCCAGGCTGCGATCGGGGCGAAGATCATCGCCCGCGAGACCATCAAGGCCCTGCGCAAGGATGTGACCGCCAAGTGCTACGGCGGCGACATCACCAGAAAGCGCAAGCTGCTGGACAAGCAGAAGGAGGGCAAGAAGAAGATGCGCCAGTTCGGCAAGGTGGAGATCCCGCAGGAGGCCTTCATCGCCGCGCTGAAGATGGACGAGTAGGCCCCTGTCCGACCCGCGCGAATCGGCGCATTGTGCCCGCGTCCACGTCTTCCGGTCGTATCACCCGGCAAGGGGGTCCAGCCATGGCGAAGTTCGAGGTCTACAAGGACAAGGCCGGCGAATTCCGGTTCCGCTACAAGGCGTCCAACGGGGAGGTCATGTTCTCCTCGGAGGGCTACAAGGCCAAGACATCGGCCCTGGACGCCATCGAATCCATCAAGAAGAACGTCGCAGGCGCGAGCGTCGACGATCAGACCAAGAGCTGATCGCACGGCCCTGCAGGATGCGTGGCTTGCCGGCGCGGTGCTGGTGGCCCGTGCTGCTCATTCTGCCTTAATCTGCCACCCTCTTTCCCCAAGCGATGGCATTATTCCTGCTAGGAGCAATCCTGCCAGGAACAGGTTTGCCGGTCAGCCAGCCGCCGCAGCCGCGGGGCATGTGTCGCGTTCCGGCGAAGGGGAGGGGGCATGGCATCGAAGGGCACCGGGCTGTCCGCCTACGGGCTTGAATCCGTAGTCGGCCAAGCATTCGATCGCATCCGGAGCGACACCTCGGGCGAGCTCGCCACCTACATCCCGGAGCTCGGGCGGGTGGACCCGGATCGCTTCGGCATCGCCGCGGTCTCGGTGGAGGGTGAGGTGGTGGCGGCGGGCGATGCCGAGATCCCGTTCACCATCCAGTCGATTTCAAAGGCATTTGCCTTCTGCCTCGCCCTTGAGCTGGCGGGGCGGGAGAAGGTGCTTTCCCGCGTGGGGGTGGAGCCCTCGGGCGACGCCTTCAACGCCATCGTGTTCGATCCGGACACGAACCGCCCGTTCAATCCCATGGTGAACGCGGGGGCCATCACCGTCACCGGGCTGATCGTCGAGCAACTCGGCGCCGAAGGCTATGCGGCCGTGCTGGACCGCTTCTCGGCCGCCGCCGGCCGCCCCCTCGCGCTGGACGAGGCGGTGTATCGCTCGGAGGCGGAGACCGGCCATCGCAACCGCGGCATCGCCCACCTGCTCACCAATGCGGGCGCGCTGGTGGCGGATGTGGATGCCACGCTCGACCTCTATTTCCGCCAGTGCTCCATCCTGGTCACCGCCACGGATCTCGCCCGCATGGGCGCGACGCTCGCCAACATCGGCGAGAACCCGCTGACGGGTTCGAGCGTGTTCGCGGTGGATGCGGTGCGCGCCACGCTCGCGGTGATGTTCACCTGCGGCATGTACAATTTCGCCGGCAACTGGGCGTTCGATGTGGGCGTCCCGGCGAAGAGCGGTGTGGGTGGCGGCATTCTCGGCGTGGTCAACCGGCAGCTGGGGATCGGCACCTATTCGCCGCGGCTCGATGCCAAGGGCAATTCGGTGCGCGGCATCGCCGTGTTCCGGGAACTGGCCGACGAGATGGGCCTGCACGTGTTCGATCCCACCAATCGCGGCTCGTCCCTGCTCGGCGCGTTCGGGCGCTGAGGGGCGGGGAAGCGGCGCGGCGGACGGCCCGGGCTCGGTCTCCGGGCCGCGCGCGAATGGATCAGGAGCAGCGCACGTAGACCATGGTGCCGTAGCGGCGGGAGACCTCGGGGTCCAACCACTTCAGCACCAGAACGTTGCCGTCGAAGCGCACCACCTGGCGGTCGGCCTGGCTGCCGGCCGGCTCGTCGGGCGGGCCGATGAAGACCGGGCCGCCGGCGACCTGCTTCGACACCACTTCCGTCAGCTTGTTGTCGTCGGCGAGGTACATCATGAAGCCGCCGTTCGGGCCGGCGGTGATCACGTAGGGGTTCGAGCACTGGGCGCGGGCCTGGTTCTCGGTGCGGGTGGCATCGTCCGGCCGGTGGTAGGCGGCAAGGCCCCAGCGGCCCACCAGGCGGTCGGCGGCGATCGGGCTGGTGTATTGCGGGCGCGCCAGCGGCGGCGCCTCGGTCGGGCCGGTGGTGCAGGCCGAGAGGGCCAGCGCCAGGGCGGTGGCGGCGACGGCCGCCATGCCGGCGCGGCGCACGGTGGTTGCCTGCGACTTTGCCCACGCATTCATCTTCGTCATGTGATTTCCGAGGCCTCCCCGCCGCCTGGAACAAGTCATAGAAGCATCCACCCTGTCAGCCGGTGGCGCCGAACATAAAGGCTGGCGCCGTCCGCGTCGATTCCCGCCGCTCGGCCCCCAGCCGGCAGGCGCGACGACGCAGCCCACAGGCTACGCCGGGCATGGTTACCGCTTTGCTAGCTTCCGGTTCGCAACGCGTCCCTCCGCGAGATGCTGCGACGCGCCTTGACGGATGCGGAGGGCGACCTTATCTCCGCCGCGAGCTTGGCACTCTTGTTTGGGGAGTGCCAGAACCGGCGGGCTCCGGCTCGCTCTCTCCCGAGAGGTAAGATCCATGACCTTCCGCCCCCTGCACGACCGCGTCGTCGTCAAGCGCATCGAAGCCGAGCAGAAGACGGCTGGCGGCATCATCATCCCCGACACCGCCAAGGAAAAGCCCCAGGAGGGCGAGGTGGTGGCCGTGGGCCCCGGCGCCCGCGACGAGGCCGGCAAGCTGGTTGCGCTGGACGTGAAGGCCGGCGACCGCGTGCTGTTCGGCAAGTGGTCCGGCACCGAGGTGAAGATCGACGGCCAGGACCTGCTCATCATGAAGGAAAGCGACATCCTCGGCGTCATCGCCAAGTGATGCGCTCCTGACACGCGTTTGATGCGCCGGTCCGGGCGCGCGCGGCCCCTGCGGCCCATCCCGCGCGCCCGTCGGCACGGACATTCATATTCAGGAGGCCGGAATGGCTGCCAAGGAAGTCAAGTTTTCCTCCGACGCCCGCGAGAAGCTGCTGCGCGGCGTTGACATCCTCGCCAACGCGGTGAAGGTCACCCTCGGTCCCAAGGGCCGCAACGTGGTGATCGAGAAGTCGTTCGGCGCCCCCCGCATCACCAAGGACGGTGTGTCGGTGGCCAAGGAGATCGAGCTCGAGGACAAGTTCGAGAACCTCGGCGCCCAGCTCGTGCGTGAGGTCGCCTCCAAGACCAACGACCTCGCCGGCGACGGCACCACCACCGCCACCGTGCTGGCCCAGGCCATCGTGAAGGAAGGCGCCAAGTCGGTCGCCGCCGGCATGAACCCGATGGACCTGAAGCGCGGCATCGACCTCGCCGTCGCCGCGGCCATCAAGGACATCCAGGCCCGCGCCAAGAAGGTCTCCTCCTCCGCGGAAGTCGCGCAGGTGGGCACCATCTCCGCCAACGGCGATGCCTCCATCGGCGAGATGATCGCCGGCGCCATGCAGCGCGTGGGCAACGAGGGCGTCATCACCGTCGAGGAAGCCAAGACCGCCGAGACCGAGCTCGAGGTGGTCGAGGGCATGCAGTTCGACCGCGGCTATCTCTCTCCGTACTTCATCACCAATGCGGAGAAGATGATCGCCGACCTGGAAGACCCCTTCCTGCTCATCTTCGAGAAGAAGCTCTCCGGCCTCCAGCCGATCCTGCCGGTCCTCGAGGCCGTGGTGCAGACCGGCAAGCCGCTCGTCATCGTCGCCGAGGACGTGGAGGGCGAGGCCCTCGCCACTCTCGTGGTGAACAAGCTGCGCGGCGGCCTGAAGGTCGCGGCCGTGAAGGCCCCCGGCTTTGGTGACCGCCGCAAGGCCATGCTCGAGGACATCGCCATCCTCACCGGCGGCCAGGTCATCTCCGAGGATCTCGGCATCAAGCTCGAGAACGTGACCCTCGCCCAGCTCGGCCGCGCCAAGAAGGTGATCCTCGAGAAGGAGAAGACCACCATCGTGGACGGCGTCGGCGAGAAGGCCGACATCGAGGCCCGCGTCGCCCAGATCAAGGCGCAGATCGAGGAGACCTCCTCGGACTACGACCGTGAGAAGCTCCAGGAGCGCCTGGCCAAGCTCGCGGGCGGCGTCGCGGTGATCCGCGTCGGCGGCTCCACCGAGGTGGAAGTCAAGGAGAAGAAGGACCGCGTGGACGACGCGCTCAACGCCACCCGCGCCGCGGTGGAAGAGGGCATCGTTCCCGGCGGCGGCGTGGCCCTGCTGCGCGCCAAGAAGGCCGTCGAGGCCCTCAACTCCGAGAACCCCGACATCGCCGCCGGCATCAAGATCGTGCTCCGCGCGCTCGAGGCCCCCATCCGCCAGATCGCCGAGAACTCCGGCGTGGAAGGCTCCATCGTGGTGGGCAAGGTGCAGGAGAGCAACGACCAGAACTTCGGCTTCAATGCCCAGACCGAAGAATATGTGGACATGATCGGCTCCGGCATCGTCGATCCGGCGAAGGTGGTGCGCACCGCCCTGCAGGACGCCGCCTCCATCGCGGCCCTCATCGTCACCACCGAGGCGCTGGTGGCCGAGCTGCCGAAGAAGGACGGCGGCATGCCCGCCATGCCCGGCGGCGGCATGGGCGGCATGGGCGGCATGGACTTCTGAGGAAGTCCGTGTCCGGTACCGAAGCCGGCGGCGCCGGCTTCGGGCATGTCCGGTCATGATCGAAAAGGAAAGGGCGCGGCTTTGGCCGCGCCCTTTTCGTTTGCCGTCATGCCTTGGGCTCCAGCTTCCGCCCTCTGGCAGACAGGAGGCGCGCCGCAGGGAGCCTCCGCTTATGGCGGCCCCCGAAGGCTCGACCCGCGGACTGTCCCTCTAAGCCCCTCGGCCGAGAGGGTGCGGGGCCGGCGGCGAGTGTCCCGCGGCGCCGCTTCCCCCTCAGGTCCCGCAGAAGGTCCGATACCCTTCCATCGACGGCGGCAGCTCCGCGTAGCGGGCGTACCGGGGCTGCTCTTCGTACGGATGGGCGAGCAGGCGGTTGAGGGTCTCGAACGGGCCGAAATCGCCGTCCTCCACCGCTGCGGTGATCACCGCCTCCACCAGATGGTTGCGGGGCACGAACAGCGGGTTCACCGCATCCATGCCCGCGCGCACCTCGTCCGCCGGGCGGCCGGTGGCGGCGAGGCGGGCCTGCCAGCGCGCCGCCCAGGCGTCGAACGCCTCGCGGTCGAGGAACAGGTCGCGCACCGCGCCGAGCGCCTCCGGGTCCGCCGCCGCCGCGCCGAGCCGGCGGAAGGTGAGGGTGAAATCGGCCTTCGAGGCCGCCATGACCGAGAGCAGGTCCAGCGCCAGCGTCGTGTCGTCCTCGGTGGCTCCGGGCAGCCCGATCTTGGCGGCGAGGCCGGCGTGGTAGGCGGCGCGGAACTGCTCCGGGAAGCGGGAGAGCGCCGCATTGGCCTTGGCCACCGCCGCCTCCTTGTCCGGATCGAACAGGGGCACGAGGCTCTCGGCGAGGCGGGCGAGGTTCCAGTGGGCGATGTCCGGCTGCTTGCCAAAGGCGTAGCGGCCGAACTCATCGATGGAGGAGAACACCGTTTCCGGGTCGTAGGCGTCCATGAAGGCGCAGGGACCGTAATCGATGGTCTCGCCGGAGACGGACATGTTGTCCGTGTTCATCACCCCATGGATGAAGCCGATGTTCAGCCAGCGCGCCACCAGCGCCGCCTGCCGGGCGATCACCGCCTCCAGCAGGGCGAGATGCGGCTCGGCCGAGCCCTGCAGCTCGGGATAGTGGCGGGCGATGGCGTAGTCCGCGAGCTGGCGCACCGCATCCACGGCACGGCGGGCGGCGAAGAACTGGAAGGTGCCGATGCGGATGTGGCTCGCGGCCACGCGCACCAGCACGCCGCCGGGCAGCGGGCGCTCGCGCAGCACCGGCTCGCCCGTGGTCACCGCCGCCAGCGCGCGCGTGGTGGGAATGCCGAGCGCGGCCATGGCCTCGGAGACGATGTATTCGCGCAGCACCGGGCCGAGCGCGGCGCGGCCGTCGCCGCGGCGGGAGAAGGCGGTGGGGCCGGCGCCCTTCAGCTGGATGTCGCGGCGCAGGCCGTCGCGGCCCACCACCTCGCCCAGCAGGATGGCCCGCCCGTCGCCGAGCTGCGGGGTGAAATGGCCGAACTGGTGGCCGGCATAGGCGAGGGCGATGGGCTCGGCACCCGCCGGCAGGCGCTGGCCGGCGAACACCTCCACCGCCGCCGGGCTGGCGAGCGCGACGGGATCGAGGCCGAGCGTCTCGGCGAGCGGGACGTTGAGCTTGATCAGCGCCGGCGCGGCCACCGGCGTCGGGGTGGCGGGCGCATAGAAGCCGGCGAGGTCGCGGGCATAGGAATTGTCGAACGGGAACAGGTCGGGGGCCGACGTGTCTTCGCCGGCGGCAACGTGAGAGGCGGAAAGGCTCATGCGGGCAATCTCCCCCGGGGCTAGAAAAGGGGCAGACCCCCGGGCGGTCCATATGTGGCAAAGGTGGGGACTGGGCCGGGCGATGTCCAGCGTGGCGGCGCCGACCCGCCCGCCGGCTCAGGCGACCGCGTAGAGCGGATGCTCGCGCCGGAGCTCCTCCGTCAGGATCTCCTCCACCTTGCCGAGCGCCGGCGGGCGGTTGCCGGGGCGCGCATAGAGCATGAATTCCATGTCCGGCAGAGCCGCCCGGTCGAGGTCGGCCACCACCGCGAGGTCGGGGCGCAGCGCCCGCGGCGAGCGCACGGTGACGCCGATGCCCGCGCCGACGGCGGCCATCAGGCCCGGCAGGCTGGGGCTGGTGAAGGCGACGCGGAACGGCCGCCCGGCCGCATTCATTGCGGAGATGGCGGCGCTCCTGCACACGCACGGCGTCTCGAACAGCACCAGCGGCACCGGCTGGTCCCGGTCGAGCCGCAGGTGGCGGGCGGCGATCCAGATCATGGGCTCGCGCAGCATGAGGGTGGCGGGCAGATCGCTGTCGTTGCGCAGCCCCACGGCAAGGTCGAGATCCTCCGCCTTCAGCTTGTCCAGCATGGTGGAGGTGGTGCACACGCGCACCGTGATGGGCGCCTGCGGGAAGCTCGCGGCGAGGCGGGTGAGGATGCGCTGCATCACCGCCTCGCCCACGTCCTGCACGAAGCCGAGCCGCAGCGGCTGGGCGAAGGCGCCATGGACGTGCTGGGTGAGCAGGTGGTCGTTCAGGTCCAGCAGGCGCCGGGCGTCGTCCAGGAAGGCGGCGCCGCGGGGCGTGGGGGAGACGGCGCGGCCGCGCCGCTCCAGCACCTGGAAGCCCACCATCTCGGCCAGCCGGTCCATCTGCAGGCTCACCGCCGACTGGCTGCGCCCCACCTTGCGGGCGGCGGCGGAAATGGAGCCGAGGTCCGCCACGGCGGCGAAGCTGCGCAGGAGATCGAGGTCGAGGTTGCGGATCATTTCATGAGGATAACCAATCTCTGAGATTTTTGAATTCAATTTTTCTCATGATAATTCCGGCGCTAGCTTCTCGCCGTGCTCACTGAAACGGAGGCTGCCATGCCCCTTCTCGACGTCAAGCTCTCCGGCGCGCCGGACCCGGCCCTCGCCGCCCGCGCGGCCGCCACCCTGTCGGACCTCACCGCCCGCATCCTGCGCAAGGACCCGGCGCTCACCGCCGTCGCCGTCTCGTTCGTGCCGGGGGAGCAGTGGTTCGTGGGCGGGCGATCGCTGGTGGAGGCGAACGCTTCCTCCTTCGCCCTCGACATCCTGATCGTGGACGGCACCAACACCAAGGACGAGAAGGCGGCCTACCTTCAGTCCGTGTTCGACGCCATGGCCGAACTGCTGCCCCGGCTTCATCCGGAGAGCTACATCCTGGTGCGGGAGGTGAAGGCCGATGCCTATGGCTACGGCGGGCGCACCCAGGAAAGCCGCTATGTGGAGCGCAAGCTGCGCGCCGCCTGAGAAGCAAAAAAAGGCGCCGGGCGTGCGCGCCGGCGCCTTGAGGCAGGGCGTCGCCACCCGCCACATCCAGAACCGGCCGGCCCCGCAGGACCGGCCGCGCGTATCACTCGCAGGCGCTACTTGCCGGCGAGCAGGGGCGCGAGCTCCTTGTCCCACTCGGCGATGCCGAGGGCGCCGGAGATCTTCTTGCCGTTGATGAAGAACGTGGGCGTGGCGTTCACGCCCAGCTCCTTGTTGGCGTAGAGCGCGCTTTCCTGCACGTTCTCGCCGAGCTTCTGGTCGGTCAGGCACTTCTCGAAATCGGCCTGGCTCATGCCCGCCTGCTTGGCCACGGCGAGGAGGCCGGCGGCCGGATCGTTGCTGAAGGCCCAGGTCTTCTGCGTCTCGAACAGGGTCGAGACCATGGGGAAATACTTGTCCTCGGGCATGCAGCGGGCGAGCATGAAGGCGGCGGTGGCCACCGGCTCGAACGGGAACTCGCGGAAGACGAACCGCACCTTGCCCGTGTCGATGTACTTCGTCTTCAGCTCGGGGAAGGTGGTGGTGTGGAAGGCCGCGCAATGGCTGCACGTCATCGAGGCGTATTCGATCACCGTCACCGGCGCGGTGGCGCTGCCCAGCGCCTTCTCCGGCAGCGGGCTGGCCGCGGGCGCCATCAGCTTGGCCTGCTCCACCGTCTGGGCGGCGGCCGGCTCGAAGGTGAAGGGCACGCCCAGGCCGGCGGCGAGGGCGGCAAGGCCGGCCCCGACCAGGAAGCGGCGGCGATCGACAATCATGGACATCTCCGAGAGGACCGGAAGAAATGGTCGCGGCGCCTGCGTGGGCGCCCGGGTGGCGGAAGCCTTGCCCGTCGCGCCTCCCGGATCGTGCTGCGCGGCCTGTGGCGCGCGCGGACCCGGCAGGCACGGGGGAATGCCTCACCATTCCTCGCGCTCTAACATGTCGCCCTTGTGGCGGCAAACCGCGCTGCGATCACAGCTCGTTCAGCATCCGGGCCCGAAGGATCAGGAGCGCCCGCGCTCGCGCCGCACCAGCGCGCCGAGGCGGGCGAGGGAGGCGGCCAGCGCCTCGTCCTCGAACCGGCCGATCTCCTCGCGCACCGTCGCGACGCTGGCCCGGTCCGGCTCGACGGGCGCGGGCGGGCGGGCGTGGCGCTGCGGCACCGGCCCCTGGCGCAGCTGCAGCCGGCCGACGCAGCGCCAGCCGAAATAGGAGTTGATCCGCTCCACGATGATGCCGGCCGCGTATTGCAGCTCGATGGCATAGGCGCCCTCCACCCGGACCACGAGGGTGGCGGCGGCGCCCTCCTCGCGCGGCCATTGCAGGCGCACCGGCAGGCAGCGGGGCGCGAGGTCCGGCCCGACGATCTCGTCCCAGTGGGTCACCACCTCCACCGCCGAGAAACCCGCCTTGCCGCACACGTCGGCGATGCCCGGCGCCACGAAATTGGCGAGGGGACGGGGGCCGGCGCGGCGGCGGGAAGGAGCGGGGCGGGACACGGGCGGCTCTGTGCGGATCGTTGCGGGTGTGGTGGAACGGCGGCCGCGCCGGCACGGCGGGCGCCGGGGACTGTGGATCAACGCCACCGATCGATCAATGCCAACGGTGGAGCAGCGCCGCGCGTGGACCGGCGCAGGCGGCGTATCCATGGGGGCGTATCTATGGGGGCGCAGAGGCGCGCGGGTGCGGCGGCGGCCGGCATCCTGTTGCCGCCATCCCCTTGCCGGCGGGCGCCGAGGCGGCCACCTTGGCGCCATGACATCCTCTCCCGACGATCGCACCGCCACAAGGGCAGGGGCCAAGGAAGCCGCCAGGGAAGCCGCGAGGGAAGGCTCGCAGCGGGCCGCTGCCGCCGGCGCCGGGAAGGCCGCCCGGGCCGGCACCGATCCCTTCGCCGAAGCCGCCGCCGATCCCGGCGTCCGGGCCGAAATACGGGTCGGCACGCAGGTTGGGGCTAAGGCCGCCAGCGATTCCGTCGGCGATTCCGGCATCAGGCCCGGCTCAAGGGCCGCCCGCGGCCGCCGCCGGCCTGCCATTGCCGGTACCGCTCCCGTTCCCGCGGTCTCGGAGGAGCGCGGGGAGGCCGCGGACCGCCCGGTTCTTCGTGAGCACGGCGCGCCGGGGGATGTCGGGCTTCAACATCAGCTCGCGCTTCCCGTGGACGCGGTCGGTGCGGGGAAGCGCCGCCAGCGCACTGTCTTGGTTGAGGCCGGGGCGAGCGGGGAGGGTGCCGGCGCGCCGGTAGGCGTCGCCCGTCCCGCGCAGCCCCTCCGTGCACCTGTGCACGCTCCCGATCCCGCCGACCTCCTCGCCTGGTATGATCGCCATCGTCGCCGGCTGCCGTGGCGTGCCGAGCCGGGGCGGCGGGCGGATCCCTACCATGTGTTCCTCTCGGAAATCATGCTGCAGCAGACCACGGTGAAGGCCGTGGGGCCCTATTTCGGCGCCTTTCTCGCGCGCTGGCCCACGGTCTCGCACCTCGCGGCGGCGCCGCTGGAAGAGGTGCTCTCGGCCTGGGCGGGGCTCGGCTATTACGCCCGGGCGCGCAACCTTCACGCCTGCGCTCAGGCGGTGGCGGAGCGGCACGGCGGCGCCTTCCCGCAGGAAGAGGCTGCGCTGCTCGCCCTGCCGGGCATCGGCCCCTATACGGCGGCCGCCATCGCCGCCATCGCCTTCGACCGCAAGGCGAGCCCGGTGGATGGCAACATCGAGCGCGTCATCTCCCGCCTTCATGCGGTGGCCGATCCGCTGCCCGGCGCGAAGCCCGTCATCAAGGCGTTGGCCGCCGCCCTCACGCCGGACGCGCGGCCGGGGGATTTCGCGCAGGCGATGATGGATCTGGGCGCCACCATCTGCACGCCGCGCTCCCCGGCGTGCCCGCTCTGCCCGTTCACCGCCGCCTGCCGGGCGCGGGCGGAGGGCGAGCCGGCGCTTTATCCGGTGAAGGCGGCGAAGGGGGAGAAGCCGCGGCGGGCCGGCGTCGCCTTCCTGGCGGTCCGTGCCGACGGGGCGGTGCTGCTGCGCACCCGCCCCGACAAGGGCCTGCTGGCGAAGATGACCGAGGTGCCGGCCACCCCCTGGTCTGCACGCGGCGCGGCGATGCCGGCGGACCCGGCCGTCCACGCTCCGCTCGAGACGCGCTGGCGGCCGCTGCCGGGAAGCGTGCGGCACGTGTTCACCCATTTCGAGCTGGAGCTGGCCGTGTGGCGCGCGGACCTGCCCGCCGGCACGCCGGCACCGGCTGGCGCGCGCTTTGTGCTGCCGAGGGATTTCGATGCCGAGGCGCTGCCCTCGCTCATGCGCAAGGTGCTCGCCCACGGGCGGGTGGGAGATGCGCCGGCGCGTTAAGGCCGCAAGGTTCGGCGCCGCGGGATCGTCCTGCGCAGGGCGCTTCTGTGCAGTCATCCGTGCAGGTGCGCAGGGCGGGGCGGCGCCTCGCCGTCTGGGGGCGTGCGACGCGAGCCCGGCCGGGCTCACTCCGCCGCGATGCCCATCTCCGCCCTGAGGCGGGCGCGCAGCACGTCGATGGGGTGGCGGCGGCCGGCCTCCTCCACGTGCCAGAAGGTCCAGCCGTTGCAGGCTTCCGCCCCCTGCGCGAGGGCGCCGACGCGGTGGATGGAGCCGACGTTCTGGGCTCCGGGCGCCGGCTCGGCGAGGGCGATGGTGCCGTCCGCCCGCACCACGGCGCGGAAGCGGCCCTTGGCGTCGGTGAGCTCCGCGCCCGGCGTCACCAGCCCGCGCTCCACCAGCGCCGAGAAGGCGACGCGCGGCGCTTCCCGCGCGCTCGGCGGGGCGATGAGGGCGGCCTCGGACAGGGGCTCGACGGCGGCGATGCGGGCGCGGGCGGCCTCGGCATAGGCCTCCTCCCGCTCGATGCCGATGAAGGAGCGGCGCAGGCGCTTGGCCACCGCGCCGGTGGTGCCGGAGCCGAAGAAGGGATCGAGCACCACATCCCCCGGCTTGGTGGCCGAGAGCAGCACGCGGGCGATCAGCGCCTCGGGCTTCTGGGTGGGGTGCAGCTTGCGCCCGGCGCCATCCTTCAGCCGCTCCTGCCCGGTGCACAGGGGGAACAGCCAGTCGGAGCGGACCTGAACGTCGTCGTTGCCGCCCTTCAACGCCTCGTAATTGAAGGTATAGCGGGCCTGCGGGTCGCGCGCCGCCCAGATCAGCGTCTCGTGGGCATTGGTGAAGCGGCGGCCCCGGAAGTTGGGCATGGGGTTCGCCTTGCGCCAGATGATGTCGTTGAGGATCCAGAAGCCCAGATCCTGCAGCATCGCGCCGACGCGGAAGATGTTGTGATAGGAGCCGATGACGAACAGCGTGCCGTCGGGCTTCAGCGCCCGGCGCGCGGCCAGCAGCCAGGCGCGGGTGAAGGCGTCGTAGGCGGCGAAGCTCTCGAACTGGTCCCAGGCGTCGTCCACCGCATCGACGCGGCTTTCGTCCGGCCGCTTCAACTCGCCGCCGAGCTGGAGATTGTACGGGGGATCGGCGAACACGAGGTCCACGCTGCCGGCGGGCAGGGCCGCCATGGCGCGCACGCTGTCGCCCAGGATCACCTGATCGAGCGGCAGCCCGGCGGCGCTCCCCACGGGGGAGGGGGCCGCCAAGGGGGCAGGTTCGGGATACTCCGGACGGACGCCCAACCGGCGCGCCGTCCGCCCGGCCGCCCCCTTGGCCACACTACGCATGACGCAACCCTACGCAACGCTTACGCACGGGTTGCAGTGTGGGGGGCAGGGGTTAAAGGCGGGTGAAGGGGATGCGCCCGGCGGCAACCGAAATGCCGTGTCGGGCACGCGCTCGGATCATCCGGGCCCGAGCCTCCCCGCGCGGCGCCCGGCGCGCTATTCCGCCGCCTCGCGCCGATCGGTCACCGGCGGGACGCCGTTCATGCGCCCCACCACGTCCACCATCAGCGGCACGTTGCTGGCGCCGTAGCCGAGGCCGTCGGCGGTGGCATAGAGATTCTTGACGGTGGCGCTGATGAAGGCGGCCGCGCCGGTGTTGGTGGCGAGGTTGGTGACGTAGCGCATGTCCTTGTGCGCATTGGTGATGGTGAAGCGGTGCGATTCGGGGTTTCCCTCCAGCGCATAGCCCATGAAGGTCTGGTAGAAGCCGCAGTCCATGCGCCCGCCGCGGATCACCTGATCGAACACCTGCGGCGTCACGCCCGCCTTGGCGGCGATGGCCAGCGCCTCGGCGTAGATGGCGCCGTAGCCCAGAGACAGGAAGTTGTTGAGCAGCTTCATGGTGTGCCCGGCCCCCGGCGCGCCCACCCGCACGATGCGGCTGGCGAAGGCGGCGATGGTGGGCTCCACCACCGCGAAGGCGGTATCGGTCGCGCCCACCATGGCGGACAATTGGCCCGTCTCCGCCTGGATCGGCGTGCCGCCGAGCGGCGCGTCGCAGAAGGCGATGCCGCGCCCGGCCAGCTCCTGCGCCAGCGCCATGGTGAGGGTCGGCTCGGAGGTGGAGGTGTCGACGATGTGCAGGCCCTCGTGCGCGCCCGCGAGGATGCCGTTCTCGCCGCGCAGCACCTCGGTCACCTGCGGCGCGCCGGTGACGCACAGGACGATGATGTCGCTGCGCCGCGCCAGGTCGGCGGGGGAGGTGGCCTCGGCGGCGCCCTTGGCAACCAGATCCTCCACCGGAGCCCGGTTGCGGTGGCCCAGTACGGTGAGCGGGAAGCCCTTGGCCAGGATGTTGCTCGCCATGCCGTGGCCCATGAGGCCGACGCCGATGAAGCCCACGCGCGCCTTGGTCATAATTCCACTCCCGATAGGTCTTGGCCCAACGGTTAAATCGTTTAGCATGAAGATAAGGATGGCGCGAGACACATCGGTTCCGGTTATAGGGAACGCCCATGGACGAGACGATCCCCGCTCAGGCCTCACCTCCCCTCGGCAAGGTCACGCTCCAGGGCCTCGCCCGCGAGCTCGGGCTTTCCACTGCCACCATCTCGCTCGCCTTGCGCGACAGCCCGATGGTGGCGGAGGCGACGCGCCTCAAGGTGCAGGAGGCGGCGCGCCTGCGCGGCTATGTGGCGAATCGCGGCGCCGCCGCGCTGCGCACCGCGCGCACCAACATCGTGGCCATGGGCCTGCACGACATCGTCAACCCGTCCTTCACCGAGCTGCTCGCGGCGGTGGAGGAGGCGCTGTCCGCCGCCGGCAAGACGGTGCTCCTCGGCGTCAGCCAGGAGGATGTGACGCGGCAGACGCGCACCCTCGGCACGCTCGCGGAATATCGTCCGGATGCCTTCATCGTCTCCCCGGCCGCCTTCTCCACGGTCGACGACCTCAGGGCGCTCGCCTCCACCGGCATCGCGGTGGTGCAGGTGACGCGCGAGATCGAGGGCTCGGGCTTCGACTTCGCCGGCTCGGACGACACGGCGGGTGTGGCGCTGGGCGTCGCCCATCTGGTGAAGCTGGGGCACCGGCGCATCGGCATGGTGGGCGGCTATGACGCCATTTCCACCGGCCGCAAGCGCCTCGCCGGATACCGGGCGGGGCTGGCGGCCGCGGGCATCGCCTACGACCCGCAGCTGGTGATGGAGGGGCCCGGCCTGCGCGAGGAGGGCCGCCGGGCGGTGGGCCGCCTGCTGGCGCTGGAGGAGCCGCCCACCGCGGCCGTCTGCTTCAACGATCTCTCCGCCTTCGGCGCCCTCATGGGCCTGCAGGCGGCGGGCCTCACCGCCGGCACGGACTTCTCGCTGGTGGGCTATGACGACATCGCCGAATCGAAGCTCTGGCATCCGCCGCTGACCACGGTGCACACCTTCATCCCCGAGTATGGCCGGGCCGCCGCCGATCTCGTGCTGAAGCGCATCGCCGATCCCGCCCGCCCGGTGGAGCGGGTGGAGATGGCGCCGAAGCTGGTGGTGCGCTCGACCACCGCGCCGCCCGTGCCGGTGAAGCGCCGGCCCGCATGATCGTTCCGGTTGCCGACGCCGACGACCCGCGCATCGCCGACTATCACGCGGTGCGCGAGCGCGACCTCGTGGGCCGCGACGGCCGCTTCATGGCCGAGGGCGAGGTGGTGCTGCGCCTCCTCGCCGCGCGGCTGGGGGAGGCGGGCGGGCACCGGCTGCTGTCGCTCCTGCTGTCGCAACAGCAGGCCGAGCGGCTGGCGGACGTGATCGCGGCGCTGCCTGCCGAGCTCCCCGTCTTTGTGGCCGGGCAGGCGGTGATGGACGCGATCGTCGGCTTTCCCATCCATCGCGGCATCCTCGCGCTGGGCGCGGCGCGGCCGCTGCCGGAGCCGGGCGCGCTGCTGGACAGGCTGGGGCCACGGGCGCTGGTGGTGGCGGCCCTCGGCCTCACCAACCACGACAACATGGGCGGCATCTTCCGCAACGCCGCCGCCTTCGGCGCCGATGCGGTGCTGATCGACCGCGCTTCGTGCGATCCGCTCTATCGCAAGGCGATCCGGGTGTCGGTGGGCGCGAGCCTCGTGGTGCCGTTCGCCCGCGTGGCGGATGCCGCGAGCCTGCTGAACATTCTTGCCGCGCGGGGGTTCGAGACGGTGGCGCTCTCGCCCTCCGGCCGCGAGGTGCTCTCCCGGCTGCAACGCCCGGAGCGGGTGGCGGCCCTGTTCGGCACCGAGGGGCCGGGCCTGCCGGATGCGGTGATGGCCCGCACCCGCACCGTCTCCATCCCCATGGCGGCGGGCTTCGACAGCCTCAACGTGGCCACAACCTCCGGCATCGTGCTGCACCATCTGGCCGGGGTGTGAGGCGCGTTCACTCCTCGGTGGTGCTTTCCCAGGTGGCGTGGCGCACGCCCGGAAGCGCGGCGAGCCGGTCCGTCACCGCATCGAGCTCGGCCGGCTCCACGGCGGTGGCCACCAGCTTGGCGATGAGCACGGCGGTATAGTCCGGCCCGGGCGCCTCCTCCACGTCGCCGACCGGATATTTCGCCGCCTCCAGCGCCTCGATCAACGTGTCGCGCAGGGCGGTGAGCTGCGGCGTGTCCACCGTCACGCGCACCTCGTAGCTGACTTCCGAGCGCCGGTCGTCGATGGGGATGCGGTCGATGGCCTTGGCGACCGGGCGCAGGATGGTGTTGCCGGCGATGATGATGAAGGTGATGAGCACCGCCTCCGCCAGCATGTCGGTGCCGGCGCAGCTGCCCACGGCGGCCGAGCACCACAGGGTGGCGGCGGTGTTCAGGCCCCGCACGTTGAGGCCTTCCTTCATGATGACGCCGGCGCCGAGGAAGCCCACGCCGGTGATGACGTTGGCCACCACGCGCATGGCATCCGTCGGCCCGCCGATGCGCGAGGCGAGATCGGCGAAGGCGGCCGCGCCCACCGCCACCAGCACGTTGGTGCGCAGGCCCGCGGTGCGCTGGCGGTACTGCCGCTCCGCGCCGATCAGGGTGCCGAGCACGAAGGCGGCGAAAAGGCTCACCATCGTGTCGAGAAAGGAAACCGCATCGAAGGTCGCGATGAAGCGCAAGGCGATGTCCCCCAGCCGCCGGTGCCGATGGGGGCACTTCCTCGCCGTCATCGGCCGGCAGGGCAAGGGGAAAGCGGCGCTGAAGACGTTTTCACATGCCCGCGCGCCGGATTGTCGCGGCAGGCTGGAACTGGTACAAGCCGGCCCATGCCTCATGCGTGCGCGCCTATCGAGATCCTGAGCCGGGTGGCCCTGTGCGCCGCCGGCCCGTTCGCGCGCACCACCATGGAGTTCGCGGCGGTGCCCGACCACGTGCGCCTGCCGGGCCGCTTCTTCGGCCGCTTCACGACGGCGGCCTCGGCCCAGCTTCGCGCCTGACGCGCCCGAGCACACCCGTCACAGACACCGGACCGGCCGCCCGCGCGCGCCGGCCTCTCCTCAGGACAGATCCGATGACCGCCTCCGCGAACGGCCCCCGCACCCTCTACGACAAGATCTTCGACGACCACGTGGTCGCCCGGCAGGATGACGGCACCTGCCTGCTCTACATCGACCGCCACCTGGTGCACGAGGTGACGAGCCCGCAGGCGTTCGAGGGCCTGCGCTCCACCGGCCGCACCGTGCGCGCGCCGCAGAAGACGCTCGCCGTGGTGGACCACAACGTCCCCACCACCGACCGCACCCTGCCGAATCCGGACCCGGAGAGCGTCGCCCAGATCGCCGCGCTGGCCGAGAACACCAGGGAATTCGGCGTCGAGTATTACGACGGCTTCGACAAGCGCCAGGGCGTGGTCCACGTGGTGGGTCCCGAGCAGGGCTTCACCCTGCCCGGCACCACCATCGTCTGCGGTGACAGCCACACCTCCACCCACGGCGCATTCGGCGCGCTCGCCCACGGCATCGGCACGTCCGAGGTGGAGCACGTGCTCGCCACCCAGACGCTGATCCAGAAGAAGGCAAAGAACATGCGCGTCACCGTCACCGGGCCGCTGCCCGAGGGCGTGGGCGCGAAGGACGTGGTGCTCGCCATCATCGGCACCATCGGCACCGCCGGGGGCACCGGCTACGTGATCGAATATGCCGGCGACGCCATCACCTCCCTGTCCATGGAAGGGCGGATGACGGTGTGCAACATGTCCATCGAGGGCGGCGCCCGTGCCGGTCTCGTGGCGCCGGACGAGAAGGCGTTCGAGTACCTGAAGGGCCGTCCCAAGTCGCCCAAGGGCGCGGACTGGGATGCGGCGGTGAAGTTCTGGCAGACCCTGCGTACCGACGAGGGCGCCCATTTCGACAGCGAGATCCGGCTCGACGGCGCCAACCTGCCGCCCATCGTCTCCTGGGGCACCAGCCCCGAGGACGTGATCTCGGTGGAGGGCATGGTGCCGGATCCGGAGCTGATCGCCGACGAGGTGAAGCGCGCCGCCAAGATCCGCGCTTTGGCCTACATGGGCCTCACCGCCGGCACCAAGATCACCGACATCGGCATCGACCGGGTGTTCATCGGCTCCTGCACCAACGGCCGCATCGAGGATATCCGCCAGGCGGCGGCCATCGTGAAGGGCCACACCGTCAACGCCAACGTCAACGCCATGATCGTTCCGGGCTCCGGCCTCGTGAAGGAGCAGGCGGAGGCCGAGGGGCTGGACAAGATCTTCCTCGCCGCCGGCTTCGAGTGGCGCGAGCCGGGCTGCTCCATGTGCCTCGCCATGAATGCCGACCGCCTCGCGCCCGAGGAGCGCTGCGCTTCCACCTCGAACCGCAATTTCGAGGGCCGGCAGGGCTTCAAGGGCCGCACCCACCTCGTCTCCCCCGCCATGGCGGCGGCGGCGGCCATCGCCGGCAAGTTCGTGGACGTGCGCCACTGGCCCAAGGCGTCCTGAGTTCTGAACGGCCCTCGGTGCTCCGAGCGCCGCGCGGCTTCCTGAATGCGAACGGCCGGGCTCTTGCCCGGCCGTTTTCGTTTGCGCGGAAGTTCAGCCCACCCAGTCGAGGCCGATGTCGAGGATGGGCGCGCTGTGGGTCAGCCAGCCCACGGAGATGAGATCCACCCCGGAGGCGGCGATGGCCGGGGCGGTGTCGCGGCTCACCCGGCCGGAGGCCTCGGTGAGCATGCGTCCGCCCACCATGCGCACGGCTTCCGCCAGCGTCGGCGGGTCCATGTTGTCGAGCAGGACCGCGTCGGCGCCGATGGACAGCAGCTCCTCCAGCTGGGCCAGGGTGTCCACCTCCACCTCGATCTTCACCATGTGCCCGGCCCGCGCCTTCACCCGCGCCACCGCCTCGCGCACCGAGCCGGCGATGGCCACGTGGTTGTCCTTGATGAGCACCGCGTCATCGAGGCCGAAGCGGTGGTTGGAGCCGCCGCCGGCGCGCACCGCGTATTTCTCCAGCGCCCTGAGGCCCGGCGTGGTCTTGCGGGTGCAGACGATCTGCGCCCGGTGGCCCGCCACCGCCGCCACCAGCCCGGCCGTCGCAGTGGCGATGCCGGAGAGGCGGCAGGCGAGGTTGAGGCCGGTGCGCTCGCCGGTGAGCAGCGCGCGGGAGGGGCCTTCCACCTGCGCCAGCACGGTGCCGGGTTCCACCGCCGTGCCGTCGGCGACCCGCGGGGTGAAATGCACGGAAGCATCCAGCAGGCGGAAGGCGAGGCGGGCGCAGTCCAGCCCCGCCACCACGCCCGGCTGGCGCGCCGCCAGCACCAGCCGGCTCACATGGCCGGCGGGCACCACGGCATCGGTGGTGATGTCTCCGGCGCGTCCGAGATCTTCGAGGAGCGCAGCGCGCACGATGGGCTCCACCATCAGCTCGGGAAGCGGGTCGAGGGCCATGGATGTGTCCGTCCGGATGGGAGAAAGAGGTGCGTTCAGGCGCCGAGCGCGGCCACGGGCGCCGCGACGGCGCGCCGGGAGTGGGCCTCGGCGGTGAGCGCGCGGGCCGCGGCGAGCGCTTCGGCCAGCGTGATCCGCGAGCGCCGTGCAGCCTGCGCGCGGGCGGGGAAATCGGTGCGCGCATGGGCGCCCCGGCTCTCGGTGCGGGCGAGGGCTGAGACTGCCATCATGAGCGCGACGCGGGCCGGCGCGGCGGCAGGACCGGTGCCCTCCGCCAGAGGCAGCAGGCGGGCGATGGCGGTGGAAATGCCGGCGGCATCGCGCGTCACCCCCAGATGGCGGGAGACCAAGGGGCGCACCGGGCCGGCATCGGGCGCGGGCGGCAGGGCCGGCGCGGCGCGGCACCGCGCGGCGGGGCGCGCACCGGCGCCGGCGACGCTTTCGGCCACGGCGCGACCGCACACCACCGCCTCCAGCAGCGAATTGCTGGCGAGTCGGTTGGCGCCGTGCAGGCCGGTGGAGGCCACTTCGCCGGCCGCCCACAGGCCGTCGATGGAGCTGCGGCCCTCCGCGTCCACGGCGATGCCGCCCATGTGGTAGTGCGCAGCGGGGCGGATGGGGATGAGGTCGCGCTCCGGGTCGATGCCCGCCGCCCGGCATCCGGCGGCGATGGAGGGGAAGCGCCCGGAAAAGCGCGCGCCGAGGCTGGCGCGGGCATCGAGGAACACGTCGCGCCCGGCCATGATCTCCTGCCACACGGCGCGGGCCACCACGTCGCGCGGGGCGAGCTCCGCCCCCGGCACGCGGGCGAGGAAGCGGCGGCCGGCGGCGTCCACGAGGGTCGCGCCCTCGCCGCGCACCGCCTCGCTCACCAGCGGCAGCGGGCGCGCGGCGGCGGCCAGCGCGGTGGGGTGGAACTGCACGAATTCCGGGTCCGCCAGCACCGCTCCGGCCTCGGCACCGAGCGCGAGGCCCATGCCGAAGGCGGATGCGGGATTGGTGGTGTGCTCGAACAGCGCGCCGATGCCGCCGGTGGCGAGCACCAGCCGGCGGGTGCGCAACACCTGGGCTTCCGCCCCGCGCACCACCAGCAGGCCGGCCACCGCGCCGTCCTCCATCAGGATGCGCCGCGCGTCCGCCTGCACCACGGTGATGGATGGGCAGGCCCGCACGGCCGCCGCGAGGGCGCGCACGATCTCCCGCCCGGTGGCGTCGCCGTCGGCATGGACGATGCGCCGCCGGCTGTGGGCGGCCTCCAGCCCCAGCGCCAGCGTGCCCTCCGCCGTGCGGTCGAAGGCGACGCCGAGCCGCTCCAGCGCCTGGATGGCGGCCGGGCCGGCAGCCAGGATGCGGCGCGCCGCATCGGCATCGCACAGGCCGTCGCCGGCGGCGAGGGTGTCGGACAGGTGGAGGTCGGCATCGTCATCGGCGCCGACGCACGCGGCGATGCCGCCCTGCGCCAGCGGGCTGGAGCCGTCACCGCCCAGCAGGGCGCGGGTGACCAGCACCACCGGTTCGGGGGCGAGGAAGAGGGCGGCGGCGAGCCCGGCGATGCCGGCGCCGACGATGATCGGCCGGCCCTCGAGCCGCTCGGGCGCGGTCACAGCGCCAGCATCCGCTCCACCGAGGCGCGGGCGCGGTCCGCCACGTCCGCCGCGATGGTCACCTCGTGCCGGTTCTCCTCCAGCGCCTTGCGGATGTTGGCCAGGGTGATCTTCTTCATGTGCGGGCACAGGTTGCACGGCCGCACGAAGTCGATGTCCGGGTAGTTCACCGCCACGTTGTCGCTCATGGAGCATTCGGTGAGCAGCACCACGCGCGGCGGGCGCTTCTGGCCCACATAATCGCTCATGGCGGCGGTGGAGCCGGCGAAATCGGCCTCCGCCACCACTTCCGGCGGGCACTCGGGATGCACCAGCACGGTGACGCCGGGATGGGCGGCGCGCAGCTCGCGCACGTCGGCGGCGGTGAAGCGCTCGTGCACCTCGCACTGGCCGGCCCAGGTGATGATCTCGAGCCCGGTCTCGGCCGCCACGTTCCGCGCCAGATACTGGTCCGGCAGCATGATGACCTTGGGCACGCCGAAAGATTTCACCACCCGCGCCGCATTGCCGGAGGTGCAGCACACGTCCACCTCCGCCTTCACCGCGGCCGAGGTGTTCACATAGGCGATCACCGGCACGCCGGGATGGGCTTGGCGCATCAGCCGGACGTCGGCGGCGGTGATGGAATCGGCCAGCGAGCAGCCGGCGTCCTGATCCGGGATCAGCACGGTCTTGGACGGGTTCAGGAGCTTCGCCGTCTCGGCCATGAAGTAGACGCCGGCGAGGACGATCACGTCCGCATCCACCCGCATGGCCTCGCGCGCCAAGGCGAGGCTGTCGCCGACGATGTCGGCCACGCAGTGGAAGATCTCGGGCGTCTGGTAATTGTGGGCGAGGATGACCGCGTTGCGCTCGCGCTTCAGGCGCAGGATGGCTTCCGCGTCATCGGCCAGGAAGGCCCAGTCGGCGGGGGGAACCACCCGCCGGATCCGCTCATAGAGCGGGGCGGTGCGGGCGAGGGTCTCGGCGGCGGCAACTCGGGCGGCAACCGGGGCCGCAGTCTGGGCGTATCCAACCATTGTCTATACTCAGTTTGAGCATATGTTGGTCATATGCTTATACTGAGCATAAGCACTGTCAAGAGCGTGCGAGGGGCAATTTCGTTCCCGCCAGCGCCCGCTCTTCCAGCACCGCGTGGCGGAAGCGGAAGAGTTTTGCAGGCCGGCCAAGGGTTTCGGATGTGGTGCCGCCGGTCTCCTCGACCAGTTCCTGCTGCTCCATCAGCCGGCGAAAATTCTGCTTGTGCAGGGTGCGCCCGCCGATCGCCTCCACGCAGCGCTGCAGCTGCAGCAGGGTGAAGGTGGGGGGCATCAGCTCGAACACCACCGGGCGGTATTTGATCTTGGCGCGCAGCCGCGCGATGCCGGTGGCGAGGATGCGCCGGTGGTCGGCGATCATGGGGCGCCCGGCGCCGAGGGGTTCGGGGACGGCCGGCTCGCCCGCGCCGTTGCCTGCCTCGCTTGCGTCATGGCGCAGCCGCTCGGCCACCAGCCCGGCCTCGTACAGCAGCTCGTAGCGCTGGAGGGTCAGCTCCTCGTTCCAGCGGGCGCCGTCCAGCGCGAAGGTGGCGGCGGCGCGCATCCGCCGCTCGGCGCGGGCACCGGGGCCCGGCGCCGTATCCGCCCAGGCGGCGAGGGCGGGCGCGATCTGCCGTCCGATGAGGGCCGGCGGCCCGGCGCGGTGGTCCTCCCAGGGAAAGTATTCGTACCAGCCGTGCCAGCCGGCCTCGGCATCGCCCTGCTCCCGGGTGAGGCCGAGATAGGAGATGGAGATGGTGCGCGGGCCGGTCTCCGCCCCGGCGCGATCCTTGTCGGCGAAGGTGTAGAGCTGCTCCACATAGCCGAGCGGATGGTGCGTCTGCTGCTCCACCCAGTCGCGCAGGCCCTGCTGAAGCGAGCGGTGGGCGAGGCCGAACGGGCCGGAAGGCAGGGCGCTGCCCCGGTCCACGGTCATCACCCGCGGCTCCCCCGCGGTGACGGCCGCGAGCACGGCGATGAGATCGACGGCGACGGATCTGCTGGCGCGCGGCGAACTCGGCATGATGCTCCCGGACGGCGGGGCCGGCTGCGCCGTCCCATCGCTCTGCGATAGCATGGGCGCGGCAGCCGAGAAAGGCGGCCCGGGCGCGCGTCGACCCTTCGCCCACAAGGGCGCGCGGGCGGGGCGTGGCCGCCGACGAGGGGCGCCCGGGGCCGGAGCCGGCGCGGACCGTCCTCCAGCGTGATTTCCAATCACCCTGGCGCGCGAACATCGCGCCCGATCATCGATCCAGGCGGCTCTCGTCCCGAACCAGTATCCGCTTCGTGCGAGACCGTTCTAGGGCGCCGTGGCCGCGGCGTCCGTGCTGCAGAGGCGGACGCCGGCCTTGCCCTGCTGCTTCACCTGGTACATGGCCGCGTCGGCCAGCTTGATCAGCTCGGCCTCCTCGCGCGCATGGTCGGGAAACAGCGCGATGCCGATGCTGGCGCCGATGGTGAAGGCGGGGGTGCCGCCGTCGAGGTCGATGGCATAGGGCTGGCGCAGCAGCAGGCACAGGCGCTCGCCCTGCTCCAGCGCCTGCTCGGCGGCAGCAAGTCCGACCATGATGACGGCGAACTCGTCGCCCGAGAGGCGGACGGCGTAATCCTCGTGCCGCAGGCTGCCGCGCAGCCGCTCGGCGATGGCGCACAGCAGCCGGTCGCCCATCAGGTGGCCGAACCGGTCGTTCACCTGCTTGAAGCCGTCGATGTCGATGTAGAGCAGGGCGAACGAGGTCTTGTCGCGCTGGGCGCGGGCCCGGGCGCGGGAGAGGTGGTCCACGAACAGGATGCGGTTGCCGAGGCCGGTCAGCGCGTCATGGGTGGCCATGTGGCGGATCTGCTTCTCGACCCGCCGGCGCTCCTCGATCTCCACCTCCAGCTGGCGGTTGCGCTTCTCCAGCTCCTCCAGCGCGCCCTTCAGGCGCAGCTTGGAGATGTGCAGGTCGAGGAAGACCGTGACCTTCGACAGCAGCACCGCGTCGTTGATCGGCTTGGCGATGTAGTCCACCGCCCCGAACGTGTAGCCCTTCAGGCGGTTGATGTCGTCGTGATAGGCCGCGGTCACGAACACGATGGGGATGTCGCAGGTCTCGGGATCGTTGTTCAGCAGCGAGGCCACCTCGAACCCGTCCATGTCGGGCATCTGCACGTCGAGCAGGATCAGCGCGAAGCGGTGGTCGAGGCACAGGGCCAGCGCCTCGTTGCCGGAATGGGCCTCGAAGATCTGCGCCTTCACCGGCGACAGCAGCCGGCGCATGCTGACGAGATTGGCGCGGACGTCGTCCACCACCAGGATCTTGGGCAGCTCCTCGGCTGCGGGCGCGGCCGGCGTCATCCGCGCCGTCCGAAGGCGTTGATGCGCTGCGCCAGCTCCGTCACGGGCGCGCACAGGTCGGCGCCGGCCCGGGCCAGCGCCGCCGCGGGCATGGTGTCGATCTCGGCTTCAGTCGGCGTCTGCACCAGAGCGAGACCTCCCAGGTCGCGAATAGTCCCCAGCCCTTCGGCGCCGTCGCTGCTGGCCCCGCTGAGCACCACGCCCGCGAGACTTTCGCCATACGCTGCCGCTGCACTCGTGAACAACACATCGATTGAAGGACGGGAGTAGCATACCCGCGCGTCCGTCGAGAGGGAAAACCGCCGGTCCCGCTCCACTTCCAGGTGATAGCCGCTGGGCGCGAAGTGCACGACCCCGGGAACCAGGGGGCGACGCTCGGTCGCCAGCACAACCGGCAGCGCCGAGCTCCGGTCGAGCAGGGAGGGGAGCAGGTCGGGCCCGTCGGGACCGACATGGACCACCACCACGACCGCGGCATCCAGCGCGGGATCGAGGCCAGGCAGCAACTGCTGGAGCGCGGCCGGCCCGCCGGCGGAGGCACCCACCACGACCGCCCGCCGGGCGGGCCCTTCCCGCGTGGCGCGGTCGAGGGCCCGGTCGAGGGCGTCGGGCAGGCGCCGGTTCACCGGCGTGCGCCTCGGGTGCTATCGCCGCGCGGCGCGCGCGCCGTCCGGGGGCGCGATGCCTCGGGCCCGCGCGTGGCCGGCAGCGCCCGGCGCGTCATCACAGCCAGGGGCGTTCGGCGCCCTTGGCGGTCTCGAAGGCGGCGATGGCCGGCGCCTTCTCGAGGGTGAGGCCGATGTCGTCCAGCCCCTCGATCAGGCAGCGCTTGCGGAAGGGGTCGATCTCGAAGTGGATCACGCCGCCGTCCGGACCACGGATCTCCTGCGCCGGCAGGTCGATGGTGAGGGTGGCGTTCGAGCCGCGGTCGGCATCGTCGAACAGCTTGTCCAGCTCGTCCTTGGAGACGACGATGGGCAGAATGCCGTTCTTGAAGCAGTTGTTGTAGAAGATGTCGGCGAACGACGTGGAGATCACGCAGCGGATGCCGAAGTCGAGCAGCGCCCACGGGGCGTGTTCACGGGAGGAGCCGCAGCCGAAATTGTCGCCCGCCACCAGAACCTTGGCATTGCGGTAGGCGCTCTGGTTCAGGACGAAGCCGGGCTCGTCCGAGCCGTCCTCCTTGTAGCGCATCTCGGAGAACAGGCCCTTGCCGAGGCCGGTGCGCTTGATCGTCTTCAGGTACTGCTTGGGGATGATCATGTCGGTATCGACATTGACCAGCTTCAGCGGCGCCGCGACACCTTCGAGAACGGTGAACTTGTCCATGGGACCCTTGTGCGTTCCTGAGACGGTTGGGGGGCGGCGCGGGCCGGGCGGATGCCGGCGGCGCCTGTCCCCCCTTCCATATCAGGCGTTTCGGCGCTTGCCCAGCGCCGCGCCCCGATGCCGGAGCGGGCCCCGGCGGCCGGGCGCGGTCAGCGCGGCGCCGGCAGCATACGCTTCAGCACGTCGTCCTTGAGCATCACGTGATGCACAATGGCCGCGGCGGCGTGGAGCAGGGCGAGGATCACAAGCCCGTTCGCCAGCCATTCGTGCACCTCCTGCACCTGCCGGGCGAGCGGCCGGTCCGCCGGGATCGGCGGGGTGATGGTGAACAGCCCGAAGAAGGGGATGTCGGCCCCGCGCAGGAAGGCGAGGTAGATGCCGACCAGCGGCGTGACGATGAGGAGCAGGTAGAGCAGGCCGTGCGCCGCCGCCGAGGCGATCTGCACCGGCCGGCTCAGCGCCCGCGACGGCGCCGGGTGGCGGCCGAAGATGCGCACCGGGATGCGCAGCGCCACCAGCGCCAGCACCAGCAGGCCCACCGACATGTGGACCCACCACACCATCGCCCGCGCAGGCGTCCCGCGCGCGAACAGCTCTTCGAGATAGGTGACGCCATAGACGGTGATGATGGCGAGCACGGTGAGCCAGTGGATGGCGCGAAGCGATGCGCCGTAACGCTGAAGTTGGGGATCGACGGGCACGGGAAGCCTCCTTGTTTTGAGCTATTCTAAGAAAGGAGCGCGGCCGAGGTCCAGCCGCCTGGGGGCACTTTCCCTGCGGTCAATTGGCTCGGTCCTCGACGGCTTCCATGTCGTCGTCGGACAGCCCGAAGTGGTGGCCGATCTCGTGCACGAGCACATGGGTGACGATGTCGCCGAGGGTTTCCTCATGCTCGGCCCAGTAGTCGAGGATCGGGCGACGGTACAGGAAGACCATGTTCGGCATCTGCCCGGTCTGGGAAACGGCGCCGTCCTGGGCGCGGCCGATGCCCTGGAACAGGCCGAGCAGGTCGAACGGGGTTTCCGCGTCGAGCGCGTCGAGCACCTCGTCGGTGGGGAAGTCCTCGATCCGGATCACCACGTCGCGGCACAGCGCGCGGAACGAGTCGGGCAGGCCGGCGAAGGCCTCCGCCGCCAGCTGCTCGAAGGCATCGAGGCCGGGGGCCTCCACATCATGCCACCGGCTGCGCCCGCCGCCGTTCTGCGTCATGGCCCTGTTCTCCCGCCGTCGCCGCGCCGCCCGGCGGGCGGCACGCTCCTGTGGCGATGCAGCATTGCGCGGGGCAAAGGTCAATCCTCCTGCCCCTCCGAGGGGGGAGGACGTCACGCAGCCGTGACTTTCCTGAACACTGTCTGAACACAAGCATCAAATGGGGTTCAGAGAGGTTTGGTTAAGGAACTCTTAATCAGCCTGCATCGTTAACCATGCAGACTGCGACTTGGGAGTGTGGCCATGCTGCGGAAGCTTGCGGTCACCGGTGCGCTGGTGACGATCCTTGGAATTGCTGCGTTTTTCGCGCCCCACGAGGCGTCTGCCGCCACGGCAGCCGTGCTCGGGGCTCCGATGTTCTGATATCCGGCACGTTGCGCGGGGCTTGTGCACGCCATCCGATCACGCTCTTGTGAATGAAAGGATGGCCGTACCTAGTTGCCCGTATCTCCTGCGCAACAGCCTGTGCGGCCCCTTCGCGGCTGCGAGACGGATGCCGGACGGCATCCGCCGCCGGTCGGGAGTCTGTCCCGACATGGCCCGGATGGCGGCTGCGCCTCATTCGGTGGCGGCTCGAATCAGTTCCTCCTCCGCCTCGGCGAGGAGAGCGTCGCTGGCTTCGCCGCCGACGCTCTCCCGCCCGATCTCCAGCAGCACCGGCACCGCGAGCGGCGACACCCGCTCCAGCGGCTGGTGGACGATGCGTCCCCGGACGCGCGCCAGCATCTCGGCGAGGCGCCGCACGTCGAGCAGCCCGGTGGCGGCGTCGGCGCGGGCGGCGCGCAGCAGGATGTGGTCGGGCTCGTGCCGGCGCAGCACGTCATAGATCAGGTCCGTGGAGATGGTGACCTGCCGCGATGTCTTCTCCTTGCCGGGGAACCGCCGCTCGATCAGCCCCGCGATCACCGCGCAATGGCGGAAGGTGCGCTTCATGAGCGCGCTCTCGGCCAGCCACGCCTCCAGGTCGTCCCCCAGCATGTCCGCGTCGAACAGGTCTCCGAGCGAGAGCCGTCCCTGCCGGATGGCGAGGCTCATGTCGCCGGCCGCGTAGACTGCGAGCGCGTAGTCGTTGGCCACGAAGCCCAGCGGCTTCAGGCGCGCCCGCTCCAGCCGGCGGGTCAGCAGCATGCCCAGGGTCTGGTGGGCGAGGCGGCCCTCGAACGGATAGGTGACGAGATAATGCCGCCCGGACTGCTCGAACGTCTCCACCAGCAGGTCGGTACGTCCCGGCAGGCGTGAGCGGGCCTGCTGCAGCTCCAGCCAGTCGCGCACCTGCGGCGGCAGCGCCGGCCAGCGCTCCGGCGCCGCCAGCAGCGCCCGCACCCCGTCGGCGAGGAAGGTGGAAAGCGGGAACTTGCCCCCCGCATAGGCCGGCACCCGCGGCTCCTTGGCGGTGGTGCGCGAGACGTAGACCTCGTCCTCCACCAGCGTCTCGTAGCGCAGGATCTCCCCGGCAAAGACGAAGGTGTCGCCGGGCACCATGGTCTCGACGAAATATTCCTCCACCTCGCCCAGCATCCGCCCGCCGAACCGCACCCGTCCGGCGACCCCGGTGCGCGCCGATCCGCGCGCGGAGACGAGGCGGACCTTGAGCATGGAGGCTTCCACGATGGTGCCCACGTTCAGCCGGTAGGCCTGCGCCACCATGGGGTTGGCGACGCGCCACAGGCCGTCCCTGGTGCGGCGGATCTTGGCGTAGCGCTCGTAGGCGCGCAGCGCGTAGCCGCCGGTGGCGACGAAATCGAGCGTGGCATCGAAATCCGCACGGCTGATGGCGCGGTAGGGGGCGGCCGAGCGTGCCTCGGCGAACAGGGCGTCGGCATGAAATGGCGCGGCGCACGCCATGCCGAGAATGTGCTGGGCCAGCACGTCCAGCGCGCCGGTCCGCTCGGGCGGGGTGTCCTGCGCCCCGGCCCGCACCGCCTCCAGCGCCGCCCGGCATTCCAGCACCTCGAACCGGTTGGCCGGCACCAGCACGGCGCGGGAGGGCTCGTCCAGCCGGTGGTTGGCGCGGCCGATGCGCTGCATGAGCCGCGAGGCCCCCTTGGGCGCGCCGACATTGATGACGAGATCCACGTCTCCCCAGTCGATGCCGAGGTCGAGGGAGGAGGTGGCAACCACCGCCTTGAGCTTGCCGGCTGCCATGGCGGCCTCCACCCGGCGCCGCTGCTCCACCGCCAGCGAGCCGTGGTGGAGCGCGATGGGCAGGTTCAGCTCGTTGATGCGCCACAGCTCCTGGAACAGGAATTCCGCCTGCCAGCGGGTGTTGACGAACACCAGCGAGAGGGTGTTGCGCGAGATCATCTCGTAGATCTCGCCGAAAGCGTGCTGGGCGGTGTGGCTCGCCCACGGCATGCGCGCCCGGCTCTCCAGCATGGAGATGTCCGGCGCCGCGCCGCCCTGCGCCACCACGAGATCGGCGAGCGGCCCGGCGCCCGTGTCCGCCTCGCCGTCGCCGCCGCCCTGCGGCACCAGCCAGCGTCGAAGGTCATCCGGCTCGGCCACGGTGGCGGAGAGGCCGACGCATTGCAGCCCGGGCGCGATGGCCCGCAGCCGCGCCAGCGCCAGCGAGAGCAGGTCGCCGCGCTTGGAGGTGACGAGGGCGTGCAACTCGTCCAGCACCACGCGCTTCAGGCCCGAGAACAGGTGCTCGGCATCCTTGGAGGCGAGCAGCAGGGAGATCTGCTCGGGGGTGGTGAGCAGGATATGGGGCGGATCGCGCCGCTGGCGCTGGCGGCGGGAGGCGGGCGTGTCGCCGGTGCGTGTCTCCACGCGGATGTCGAGGCCCATCTCCTCGATGGGCGCCTCCAGGTTCCGGGCGATGTCCACCGCCAGCGCCTTCAGCGGCGAGATATAAAGCGTGTGCAGCGGCGACTTCTCCCGCTCGGCCTGCCAGCGGGCGAAGGGGAGGGGGGCCGCAGGCGGCTCGGCGGGACCGGAGGGGGCTAGGTCGCTCGGCATCGCCACCGCGCCGGCGCCGGGGCGCGCCGTGTCCTTCGCCTTCGCCTTGGTCTTCGCCTTCGCGGCCTGCGCGCCGGGGCTGGGCGGTTGTTCCCCGGCAACGGCCGGAGCGGAGCCGGGCAGGGCGTCGGAGGGGGCGAGGCGGATCGCTTTCGCCGGCAAGGCGGCCTTCGCGCGGGCCTTGCGTTCGGCCTCGGTCCGGGTGAGCTCGATCAGGGTCGGCAGGAAGCCGGCCAGCGTCTTGCCCGCGCCGGTGGGGGCGATGAGCAGCACGGAGCGCCCGCTCTCGGCGGCGTCGATCAGGTCGAGCTGGTGCGGCCGCGGCGACCAGCCCCGGGCGCGGAACCAGCCCTCGAACGGTTCGGGAAGGGGCCGCGCCCCCCTGCGCTTCGCCTTGGACACGGGGCGAATGTAGGCAGCCCCGGCCCGATCCGCGAGCCTTCCGGCCGGCGCCGGCGAGCGAATGTTCCCGCGCCGCCATTCTCCTCCTGCAGGCGCGGGGCGCGGCAACGTCCTTAATCGGCCGTCAACCCTCGCGGGGGCATGGTGCGGGAAAGAACCCGTACCCGGAGTTGCCGTCCCATGATGTCGCGCGCCGACCGCACCGTGCTGAGCGAGTGGTGGTGGACGGTGGACCGTGCCCTGCTCGCGAGCCTCGTCGGCCTGATGGTGATCGGCATCATCCTGTGCCTCGCCGCGAGCCCGGCGGTGGCGGCGCGCCTGAGCATCTCCGACCCGTTCCACTTCGTGAACCGGCAGGTGCTGTTCCTGGTGCCCGCGGCGGTGGTCATGGTGGCCACCTCCTTCCTCTCCCCGCGCGCCATCCGCCGCATCTGCGTGGTGGTGTTCGGCCTGTTCTTCCTGCTGCTGCTGGCGACGCTGGTGGTGGGACCGGAAGTGAAGGGCGCGCGGCGCTGGCTCACCATCGCCGGCATCACCGTGCAGCCGTCGGAATTCATCAAGCCGGCGTTCGTCATCCTCGCGGCCTGGCTGTTCTCCGAGAGCACCAAGCGGCCGGAAATGCCGGCCCAGCTGCTCGCCTTCGGCCTGCTGTTCAGCGTGCTGGGCCCGCTGGTGAAGCAGCCCGACTTCGGCCAGAGCCTGCTGATCAGCCTCGTGTGGTCGTCGCTGTTCTTCCTCGCCGGCCTGCGCTGGATCTGGATGGTGGGCCTCGTCGGCGTGGGCGCGGGTGGCGGCTTCATCGCCTATCTCACCGTGTCGCACGTGCAGAAGCGCATCAACCGCTTCATCAATCCCGATTCCGGCGACACCTACCAGATCGACGCCGCGCTCAACTCGTTCCGCAACGGCGGCTGGTTCGGCCAAGGGCCGGGCGAGGGCACCATGAAGCGCCTGCTGCCGGACGGGCACACCGACTTCGTGTTCGCGGTGGCGGGCGAGGAATTCGGCATCATCCTGTGCCTCATCATCCTCGCCCTGTTCGCCTTCATCATCCTGCGCGCGCTCTCCCGCGCGGCCAGGGAGCAGGACCCGTTCGCCCGCTTCGCCATCACCGGCCTTGCGCTGCTGTTCGGCCTGCAGGCGTCCATCAACATGGCGGTGAACGTGCACATCGCCCCCGCCAAGGGCATGACGCTGCCCTTCATCTCCTATGGCGGCTCCTCGCTCATCTCTCTGGCCTTCGGCATGGGCATGCTGCTCGCGCTTTCGCGGCGGCGGCCGGGCGCGGCGGCGCTGGCGGCGCTGACCGAGAAGCCGGCGCCGGAGCAGCGCGCCGCCCGTCCCATCGAGCCGGCCGTGCCGGACGCGGTGCCGGGGCCGGCCTGACCTATCGCGGAACCGCCGCATTGCCGGGGCAGTGAGGCCCCGGCGGCCGCAGCACGGCCGAACGAGGTGGATGTGGGCAATCTTGTTCTTCTCGCCGCCGGCGGCACCGGCGGCCACCTGTTTCCCGCCGAGGCGCTGGCCGCGGTGCTGACCGGGCGCGGCCTTCAGGTGGATCTCGCCACCGACGCCAGAGCCGCCCGCTACGCCAGCCACTTCCCAGCGCGGGAGCTGCATGTGCTGCCGGCCGACACGGTGCGCGGGCGCTCGCCCGTGGCGCTGGCCCGCACCGGCTTCGCGCTCGCCTCGGGCCTCGTCTCCAGCCTCGCGTTGCTGCGGCGGATCCGCCCGGCCGCGGTGATCGGCTTCGGCGGCTATCCCACCGTGCCGCCGCTGCTCGCTGCCTCCTTCTCCGGCGTGCCGAGCATCGTGCATGAGGCGAACGGCGTGATGGGCCGGGCCAACCGCATGCTGGCGGGCCGGGTGAGCGCCATCGCCACCGGCTTTTCCGGCGTGGTCGTGGCCGATCCCGCCCTTTCCGCGAAGGCCGTATGGACCGGCAATCCTTTGCGCCCGGCGGCCATCGCCGCCGCCGCGACGCCCTATGATCCGCCCCTGCCGGGCGGTGCGTTGCGGGTGCTCGTCTTCGGCGGCAGCCAGGGCGCACGGGTGATGTCCGACGTGGTGCCGGAGGCGGTGGAGCGGCTCTCGGCCGAGCTGCGCGCCCGCCTCGTTCTGACCCAGCAGGCGCGCGAGGAGGACCTCGATCGCGTGAAGGCCACCTATGCCCGGCTCGGCGTCGCGGCCGAGGTGGCGCCCTTCTTCGATGATCTGCCCCGGCGCATGGCCGCAGCGCACCTCGTGGTGTCGCGCTCGGGCGCGGGCACGGTGGCGGAGCTTGCGGCCATCGGCCGGCCCTCCATCCTCGTGCCGCTGCCCCATGCGCTGGACCAGGACCAGGCCGCCAACGCCCGCACGCTGGCCGATGCCGGCGCCGCGCTGGTGCTGCGGCAGGTGGAGTTCGATCCCGACCGCGTGGCGCTGGAGCTGAACACCTTCGCCACCGAACCCATGTCATTGACGCGGATGGCCGATCGCGCCAGAAGCCAGGGCGTGCTCGACGCCGCGGAGCGGCTGGGCGATCTCGTCCAGCACCTGGCGGGCGGCGGCACGGTCGCAACCTTCAGGGGAAACAAGGCATGAAGCTGCCGTCCGGCCTCGGCTCCATCCACTTCGTCGGCATCGGCGGCATCGGCATGAGCGGCATCGCCGAGGTGCTGCACAATCTCGGCTACGAGGTGCAGGGCTCGGACGTGGCGGACAGCGCCAACGTGAAGCGCCTGCGCGAGCTCGGCATCAAGGTGATGATCGGCCACGCGGCCGCCAATGTGGACGACGCCGACGTGGTGGTGGTCTCCTCCGCCATCAAGCGCGACAATCCCGAGCTGGTCGCCGCCCGCGCCCGCCGCCTGCCGGTGGTGCGCCGCGCCGAGATGCTGGCCGAGCTGATGCGCCTGAAGAGCTGCGTCTCCATCGCCGGCACCCACGGCAAGACCACCACCACCTCGCTGGTGGCGACCCTGCTCGACGCCGGCAACTTCGACCCGACCGTCATCAACGGCGGCATCATCAACGCCTATGGCACCAACGCCCGGCGCGGCGACGGCAACTGGATGGTGGTGGAGGCCGACGAGAGCGACGGCACCTTCCTCAAGCTGCCCACGGAAGTGGCCATCGTCACCAACATCGATCCCGAGCACCTCGACCACTTCAAGACCTTCGACAAGGTGCAGGAGGCGTTCAAGGCGTTCGTGGAGAACGTGCCCTTCTACGGCTTCGCGGTGATGTGCATCGACCATCCGGTGGTGCAGGCGCTGGTGGGCCGCATCGAGGACCGGCGCGTCATCACCTATGGCGAGAACCCGCAGGCGGACGTGCGCCTCGTGGACGTGGACCTGAAGGGCGGCATCACCCGCTTCGGCGTCGTCTTCCGCAACCGTGCGGGCGAGACCGTGCACGAGATCCGCGGCCTGAAGCTGCCCATGCCCGGCAAGCACAATGCGCTGAACGCCACTGCCGCCATCGCCGTCGCCCACGAGCTGAAGGTGCCGGACGACAAGATCATCGAGGCCATCTCCGGCTTCGGCGGGGTGAAGCGCCGCTTCACCCGCACCGGCGAATGGAATGGTGTGACGGTGTTCGACGATTACGGCCACCATCCGGTGGAGATCGCCGCCGTGCTGCGCGCCGCCCGGGCCGCCAGCGAGGGGCAGGTGATCGCTGTGGTGCAGCCGCACCGCTACACCCGTCTCGCCTCTTTGTTCGATGAATTCTGCACCTGCTTCAACGATGCCGACCATGTGGTGGTGGCCCCCGTCTATGCCGCCGGCGAGGCGCCGGTGGAGGGGGCGGACCGGGACCATCTGGTGCAGGGCCTGCGCGCCCACGGCCACCGCTCGGTGACCGCGCTGGAGGGCCCGGAGCAGCTCGCCGGCATCGTCGCGGGGCTGGCGAAGCCCGGCGACTACGTGATCTGCCTCGGCGCCGGCTCCATCTCCGGTTGGGCCTATGCCCTGCCGGGGGAACTGGCCGCCCTCAAGCCGGCGGCCTGACCGGCGGCTCCGGGGAGCGGCAGGCCGCACCTCGGCACCGGAGCAGACCGCACCAGAACAGAGCGCGCCAAAACAAAGGGGGCCGCGGCACGCCGCAGCCCCCCTGTCTTTGTGTGGCAGCCGCGCGGGGCGGCGCCGTGTTACTTCTTCGGCAGCGCTTCCAGCACGTCCTCGAAGGTGCGCAGGCCGGTGCGCGGCGAGTTCACCAGCACCGCCATGTTGCCGGGGGCGTGCTGGTTCTTCCACATCTTGGTGTGCGCCTCGGGGATGCGGTCCCACGGGAACACTTCCGACATGCAGGGGTCCACGCGCCGGTCGATGATGAACTGGTTGGCGGCGGAGGCCTGCTTCAGGTGCGCGAAGTGCGAGCCCTGGATGCGCTTCTGGCGCATCCACACGTAGCGGGCGTCGAACGTGATGTTGAAGCCGGTGGTGCCGGCGCAGAACACGATCATGCCGCCGCGCTTGCCCACCAGGGTGGAGACCGGGAAGGTGCTCTCGCCCGGATGCTCGAACACGATGTCCACGTCGCGCTTGCCGGTGATGTCCCAGATGGCCTTGCCGAACTTGCGGGCTTCCTTGGTCCACTCGACGTATTCCGGCGAGTTGACCTTGGGCAGCTGGCCCCAGCACTTGAAATCCTTGCGGTTGATGACGCCCTTCGCGCCGAGGCCGAGCACGTAGTCGCGCTTGGTCTCGTCGGAGATCACGCCGATCACGTGCGCGCCGGAGGCGGCGGCGAGCTGCACGCCGAACACGCCGAGGCCGCCCGAGGCGCCCCACACCAGCACGTAGTCGCCCGGCTTCACGGTGTGCGGCGGGTGGCCGAACAGCATGCGGTAGGCGGTAGCCATGGTGAGGGTGTAGCAGGCGCTCTCTTCCCAGGTCAGGTGCTGCGGGCGCGCCATGAGCTGGCGGGCCTGGACGCGGCAGAACTGCCCGAACGAGCCATCCGGCGTCTCATAGCCCCAGATGCGCTGGGAGGGGGAGAACATCGGGTCGCCGCCGTTGCACTCCTCGTCGTCGCCGTCGTCCTGGTTGCAGTGGACGACCACCTCGTCGCCCACCTTCCAGCGCTTCACCTTGGAGCCCACGGCCCACACGATGCCGGACGCGTCCGAACCGGCCACGTGGAACGGGGCCTTGTGCACGTCGAACGGCGAGATCGGCTGGCCGAGGCCGGCCCAGATGCCGTTGTAGTTCACGCCCGCCGCCATCACGAGCACGAGCACGTCGTTCTCGCCCAGCTCCCAGGTGGGAACGACCTCGAGCTGGAACGACTCTTCCGGCGGTCCATGGCGCTCGCGGCGGATCGCCCAAGCGTACATCTTGGACGGCACATGACCGAGCGGCGGGATCTCGCCAAGCTCATAAAGGTCCTTCACCGGTCCCTCGTTCGTGTTGGCGGCTGCCGTCTGTGCCATAGCGCTCGTCCTCTCCTGACCCTCGGGACCGTTTCGGTCGCTTTTTGGGGGCTGTATCGCAGTGCAGCGTAGCAGAGAAAATTTCCATGGCGATACCCCTCTTTGGAACCATTCCCACAGGGTGGAAAATTGAGCAGGGCGGCGAACGGCCACGCTCGCGCCGCCATTCCCGCGGCCGCCGCCGCCCGCTAAAGTGACGCTCGCGCCGCCCGGGGGCTCTTCCCCGTCCGGCGCCGGGCAGGGGAGAGGCACATGGGCATCTTGTGGATGATCATCGTCGGCGCCGTCGCCGGCTTCCTCGCGGGGCAGCTGTTCCAGGGCTACGGCTTCGGTCTCGTGGGCAACATCGCGGTCGGCATCGTCGGCGCCATCATCGGCGGTTTTCTGTTCGGCGGGGTGTTCGTGGTGGGTGGCATGATCGGCCAGATCATCTCCGCCACCATCGGCGCGGTGATCCTGCTGTTCGTCATCTCGCTGGTGAAACGCTGACGCGGCAAGGGATGGACACATCGGCCGCGATCGCCCGCCGGTGGTTGCGGCCGTCGGACAAATTTCCCATCGACGGCGCGCGCATTGCGACGCACAATCCCGCCGACACAAGATCCAGTCGATGGGGAGATTGAATGGTAGTCCGCGACAAACCCTGGCTCTTCCGCACCTATGCGGGGCATTCCACCGCCGCGGAATCCAACAAGCTCTACCGCTCGAATCTCGCCAAGGGCCAGACCGGCCTGTCCGTCGCCTTCGACCTGCCGACCCAGACCGGCTATGATTCCGACCACCCGCTCGCGCGCGGGGAGGTGGGCAAGGTGGGCGTTCCCATCTCCCATCTCGGCGACATGCGGACCCTGTTCCAGGGCATCCCGCTGGCCGAGATGAACACCTCCATGACCATCAACGCCTGCGCGGCGTGGCTGCTGTCGCTCTACATCGCCACCGCCGACGAGCAGGGCGCCGACCGCTCGAAGCTGCAGGGCACGACGCAGAACGACATCATCAAGGAGTATCTGTCGCGCGGGACCTACGTGTTCCCGCCCGCGCCCTCCATGCGTCTGACCAAGGACACCATCATCTTCACCACCGGCGCCCTGCCGAAGTGGAACCCGATGAACGTGTGCTCCTACCACCTGCAGGAAGCTGGCGCGACGCCGGTGCAGGAGCTGGCGTTCGCGCTCGCCAACGCCATCGCCATCCTCGACACGGTGAAGAAGTCGGGCGAGGCGGAAGGCGCCGTGTTCGGCGAGGTGGTGGGGCGCATCTCCTTCTTCGTGAACGCGGGCATGCGCTTCATCACCGAGATGTGCAAGATGCGCGCGTTCGTGGACCTCTGGGACGAGATCTGCGTCAACCGCTACGGCATCACGGACGCCAAGCAGAAGCTGTTCCGCTACGGCGTGCAGGTGAACTCGCTGGGCCTCACCGAGCAGCAGCCGGAGAACAACGTCTACCGCATCCTGCTGGAGATGCTGGCGGTCACCCTCTCCAAGAAGGCCCGCGCCCGCGCGGTGCAGCTGCCGGCCTGGAACGAGGCGCTCGGCCTGCCGCGCTCGTTCGACCAGCAGTGGTCGCTGCGCATGCAGCAGGTGGTGGCCTACGAGACCGACCTGCTCGAATACGGCGACATCTTCGACGGCTCCACCGAGATCGCCAAGAAGGTGGAGGAGCTGAAGGAGGAGGCGCGCGCCGAGCTCGCCCGCATCGATGCCATGGGTGGCGCCGTCGCGGCCATCGAGAACTCCTACATGAAGCAGCAGCTGGTGGAGTCCAACACCCGCCGCCTCGAGGCCATCGAGCGCGGCGACCAGGTGGTGGTGGGCGTCAACCGCTGGACCGAAAGCGAGCCCTCGCCGCTGACCACCGGAGAAGGCGCCATCCTGACCGTGCCGGAGGGCGTGGAGGCCGAGCAGATCGCGCGGCTTCAGGCCTGGCGCGAGGCGCGCGACGCCAAGGCGGTGGCCGCGGCTCTCGCCGATCTCAAGAGCGCGGCGCAGGAAGGCCGCAACATCATGGAGCCCTCCATCGTCGCCGCCAAGGCGGGTGTGACCACCGGCGAGTGGGGCACCTGCCTGCGCGAGGTGTTCGGCGAATACCGGGCCCCCACCGGCGTCGGCCGCGCCGCCCGCGTCGACACGCAGGGCCTCGACGAGGTGCGCAAGAGCGTGGACGCGGTGTCCGAGAAGCTCGGCCGCCGCATCAAGTTCCTGGTGGGCAAGCCGGGTCTCGACGGCCATTCCAACGGCGCCGAGCAGATCGCCGTGCGTGCCCGCGACTGCGGCATGGAAGTGGTCTACGAGGGCATCCGCCTGACCCCCGCGGAGATCGTCAACGCCGCGCTGGAAGAGAGCGTCCACGTGGTGGGCCTCTCCATCCTCTCCGGCTCCCACGTGCCGCTGGTGAAGGACGTGATGGACCGCATGCGCGCCGAAGGCCTGTCCGACGTGCCGGTGGTGGTGGGCGGCATCATCCCGCCGGAGGACGAGGCCCAGCTGAAGGGCTTCGGCGTCGCCGCCGTCTACACGCCGAAGAACTTCGAGCTGAACCGCATCATGGCCGACATCGTCACCATCGTGGACGGCCAGAACCAGAAGGCGGCCTGAGTCCGCATGCCGCGCGGGGCCTTGCCCCGCGCGGCGGTAGCGCCCGCAAGGCATGCGCCCCCACAGGCTGTGTCCGGTCGCAGCGGCCGGAGCGGCGCGCCGGTCGGGCATGAGGTGCCATCCCGCGGTGACGGGCCCGCCTCGCCCGTCACCGCGGTGACCTGTCGAGGCGCAGGAAGGCCCATGCGGCTGCGTCCGGTACCCTGTGTGATTGTCCTGCTCGCCGCCCTCGGCGGACCGGTGCGCGCGGAGGATGTTCCCGGCGCCGGGTCCGGTCCCGTTGCGGCCGCCCCGACGGTGGCGGCTTCGGGCGCCGGCCCCGCATCTCCCGGCGATGCCGCCCCTCCTGCGGCCGTGCCCGGCAAGGACGCGCCTGCCTCGCCCGCTCCCGCGTCCGGGGCTCCGCCGACGGGAGCCGCTGGCGCGCCGGCGGTCTCCACCGGTGCTGTGCCGCCGGCGCCTGCCGCCTCCGCGCCCGTGTCATCCCCCGCTGCCGCGACTGCCGATGCGGACGCGGCTGCGCCGGCCGCCGCACCCGGGGGCAGTCCCTATCGCGGCCTGCCGAAAGTGGTGGCGCGGGCGGTGCGCCAGCTGGAGGCCGCCTGCCGCAAGGAGGAGGGGACCGCGCACTGGTCTCCCGCCGGCGTGTACCAGGTGGTGAACGTCTCCACCGACGGCTGGCCGGACTTTCTGATCGACACCCACGCCATCGCCTGCGACGGCGGCGTCACGCCGTGGGTCGGCTCGGACGGCTTCCGCTACATCCTGTTCGTGTCCACCGGACCGGGCCGGTGGACACGCGCCTTCGACCGGCCCGCCCGCATCTTCGAGATCACCGAGGCGAAGGACGGGCAGCCGCCCCGCCTCGAGGTGTTCTCGCACTACGCCCACTGCAAGCTGCCCAATCCGGACCGCTACATGCGCTGCTCCCAGACCTATGAGTGGCGCCGCGGCAAGCTGCGCACGGTGAGCGAGGAGTGGTCCACGGACTGAGCGCCGCCATGCGGCGTCGCCGGGACTTGCTTGCATCAGCGCAATGGCATCCGGCTGCGCGCTCGACCATATTTGGAACAACGCCAACGCGACGTCCTGAGGCGTCGCCGGCCCGGAGCTTCATCATGACCACCCTTCCTTCCGCCGAAACCCGCCCGCACGATCTCGCCCTCGGCGCCGTGACCCTGCGCAGCGCCGATCCCGCCCGTCTGGTGCCGTTCTACCGTGATGCGGTGGGCCTCGACGTGCTGTCGGATGGCGAGGCGCCGGTGCTCGGCGCCGGCGGGCGGCCGCTGGTGGTGCTGGAGCGCCACGCCGGCGCCGGCCTTGCGCCCCGCCGCGCCCCTGGCCTGTTCCACATGGCCATCCGCGTGCCCGACCGCGAGAGCCTCGCCACCCGTCTTCTCGCCATCCACCGGCTGGGCCTGCGCCTCGGCGCGTCGGACCATCTGGTGAGCGAGGCGCTCTACCTCGATGATCCGGACGGCAATGGCGTCGAGATCTATCGGGACCGGCCGGAGAGCGAATGGCCGCGCTCCGGCGACGGCACCATCGCCATGGCGACGCTGCCGCTCGATCTGGCCGCCCTTGCCCGCGAGGCGCCCGCCGCGCCGGTGCCGGCTCCGGCCGCGACCGACATGGGCCACGTGCATCTCAAGGTGTCCGACCTCGAGGCGGCGCGGCGGTTCTGGGTGGATACGGTGGGCCTCACCATCATGGCGCGCTATCCCGGCGCGCTGTTCCTGAGCGCCGACGGCTACCACCACCACATCGGCCTCAACACCTGGCAGTCGTCCGGAGCGCCGGTGCCGGCAGACGGCACGGCCGGGCTCGATCAGTTCGTGGTGCGGCTGCCCGCCGATGCCATCGCCGCGCTGGCGGCCCGGCTCGCTGCCGCCGGCATCGCCACCCGCATCGAGGCGGGCGCCCTGCTGGTGCGCGATCCCTCCGGCAATACGGCGCGGTTCGAGCCGGCCTGAGCCCCGCGCCTGCACCCATCACCCGTCGTGATGGGCGCGGGCGGCAGATTGAATTTCCCACCCGGCGCGTCTGGCGCTAGAGGGTGCTGTGCAACCGGCCCGTCCGCGGGCGGGCCGGCGCGCGGCGGGCCGTGGGGGGCGCGGCAGGCGTGGCGCGGGCACAAGACCAGCGAAGCGTCAGCGCCGCATGAACGGCGCGACGGGAGGATCCATGACGGCGAAGCCCCCGCGTCCGTTGTATCTTGCGGCGTTCGATGCGCCCTACCTGCTGCTCACGCTGACCTCGCTGCTGTGGGCCGTGAACATGGTGGTGGGCCGCTTCATCGCCGGACATGTGCCCCCGGTGTCGCTGGCGTGGCTGCGCTGGATCGGCGCGACGCTGATCATCCTGCCCTTCGCCTACGGCCAGCTGCGGCGCGACATGCCGCTGATCCGCGCCCACTTCTGGCTCCTGACGCTGCTCGCGGCCACCGGCATCGCCTGCTACAACGCCATGAGCTATTACGGCCTGCAATATACCCAGGCGGTGAACGGGCTGATGGTGCAGTCCATCGCGCCCCTGCTGGTGGCGCTGTGGACCTTCGTGCTGTTCCGTGAGCGCCTGCGGCTCGGCCAGCTGGCGGGCATCATCACCTCGCTGACGGGCGTGATGATCATCATCAGCCGCGGCGACCTCGACGTGCTGCTGCATCTCAAGCCCAACGTGGGCGACATCTGGATCATCTCCGCCCTCGTCATCTACGCCTTCTATGCCGCCATCCTGCGCAAGCGGCCGGCTTTGGGGCCGCTGTCGTTCCTGGCGGTCATCATGGCGCTGGGCTCGGTGCTGCTGACGCCGTTCGCCCTGTGGGAGATGCATGAGGGACGGGTGCTGCACTTCGACCGGCTGACCATAGGCACGCTGCTGTACGTGATGACCGGGCCTTCGCTTCTGGCCTACCTGTTCTTCAACCGGGGCGTGGAGCTCGTGGGTGCCAACGCGGCCGCGCCGTTCCTGCATCTCATGCCCGTGTTCGGCACAGCGCTGGCGATCGTGGTGCTGGGGGAGAGCCTCGCCTGGTACCATTTCCTCGGCTACGCGCTGGTCATTCTCGGCATCGGCTTCGCGACAGCCTCCGCCAAGGCCGGCGTACGGCAGCGGGCGGCGGCGGCAGCGGGGGTGACGTCACAGGCGCGTGAAACCTGTAAAAACTGATTATATAGGTTACTCCAGATTGGTATGAGCCCTCTGCCGGACCGACCCGGCAGGAGGTGAGACCGATGACGCATGAGACGGCCGCGCTGCGGCGCAGGCTCTGTTCCGCAATACTGGGCATGACCGTGCTCGCCGGGGCATCCGGCTGGGCCGGGCCCGCCGGCGCGCAGGTGCGCAACGTCGGCTATGACCTGCCGCTCGCCCTCGCCAGCGAGGCGGCTCTGGAAGCGGTGCGCGTGTGCGCCGAGCGGGGCTGGCCGGTGACCGCGGCGGTGGTGGACGCCTCGGGCGAAACCAAGGTGCTGGCCAAGGGCGACCACAGCACCGTCCACACCAAGGTCTCCAGCTTCCGCAAGGCCTACACGGTGGTGACGCTGGGCCCGGTGTTCGGGTTCGATGCGCTTTCCACCTTCGTGGAGAAGACCCGCGGTGGGCCGAACACGCAGGCGCTGGCGTCGCTGCCGGACGTGCTGCTGCTGGCTGGCGGCGTGGGCGTGAAGGTGAAGGGCGAGATCGTCGCCGCCATCGGTGTCGGCGGCGCGCCCGGCGGCGAGAAGGACGAGGCCTGCGCCGCCGCCGGCCTCGCCCGCATCGCCGACCGCCTGCCGCACTGAGATCCGCGCCCGGAGCTTCCGGCCGCTACCGGCACGCGCTGGCGCGAGACGGTCTTCGCCGGACACAGCGCCGGGCCCGGTAGTCGCCAAAGGAAAAACGGCCGCCCGAGGGGGCGGCCGTTTCGCGTACCGGGGGCGCCTCCTCGCGCGGGAGGCGCAGGGCTCCGAGCCCGAGCGGGCCCAGAAGCCGAGGGCGCTCAGAAGCCGAGCGTCTTGGCCTGCTTCACGTGGGGCAGGGCCTCCAGCTTGGACACCAGCTCGGCAGGCACCTTGCCGTCCACCGCCACCAGGGCGATGGCGTCGCCGCCCGCATGGTCGCGGCCGAGGGCGAAGGTGGCGATGTTCACGCCCGCATCGCCCAGCACGCTGGCGAAGCGGCCGATGAAGCCAGGCTTGTCCTCGTTGGTGATGTACACCATGGAGGGCGCGAACTCGGCGTCCACCTTGATGCCCTTGATGTTGACGATGCGCGGGTGACCGTCGGCGAACACGGTGCCCGACACGGAGCGCTCGTACTTGTCGGTCACCACCGTGAGGGTGATGAGGCTCTCGAAGTCGCCGGTGGCGGCGCGGGTCGTCTCCTCGACGATGATGCCACGCTCCTTGGCGACGGACGGGGCGGACACCACGTTCACGTCCGGCAGGGCCGGGCGCAGCAGGCCGGCCACGGCGGCGGAGGTGAGCGCCTTCACCTTCAGCTGAGCCACCGCGCCCTCATAGACGATGCGGACCGTCTTGATGTTGGTGTCGGTGAGCTGGCCGGCGAACGAGCCGAGCTTCTCGGCGAGCTCGATGAACGGCTTCAGCCGGGGGGCTTCCTCGGCGGTGATGGAGGGGAAGTTCACCGCATTGGAGATGGCGCCGGTGAGCAGGTAGTCGCTCATCTGCTCGGCCACCTGCAGGGCCACGTTCTCCTGCGCCTCGGTGGTGGCGGCGCCGAGATGGGGCGTGCACACCACGTTGGGATGGCCGAACAGGGGGTTGGTCTCGGCCGGCTCGACGGTGAACACGTCGAAAGCGGCGCCGGCCACGTGCTTGCTGTCGAGCGCCGCGCGCAGGGCCGCCTCGTCCACCAGGCCGCCGCGGGCGCAGTTGATGATGCGCACGCCCTTCTTGGCCTTGGCGAGGTTCTCGGCCGAGAGGATGTTCTTGGTCTTCTCGGTGAGCGGGGTGTGCAGGGTGATGAAGTCGGCGCGGGCGAGCAGGTCTTCCAGCTCCACCTTCTCCACGCCGAGGTCGAGGGCGCGTTCCACCGACAGGAAGGGATCGAACGCGATCACCTTCATGCGCAGGCCGACGCCGCGCTCGGCGACGATGGAGCCGATGTTGCCGCAGCCGATGATGCCCAGCGTCTTGCCGGTGACCTCGACGCCCATGAAGCGGTTCTTCTCCCACTTGCCGGCCTGGGTGGAGGCGTCGGCGGCGGGGATCTCGCGGGCCAGCGCGAACATCATGGCGATGGCGTGCTCGGCGGTGGTGATGGAGTTGCCGAACGGCGTGTTCATCACGATCACGCCCTTGGCCGTGGAGGCCGGCAGGTCCACGTTGTCCACGCCGATGCCGGCGCGGCCGATGACCTTCAGGCGGTCGGCCTTCTCCAGGATCTTCGGGGTGACCTTGGTGGCCGAGCGGATGGCGAGGCCGTCATAATTGCCGATGATCTCGGCCAGCTTGTCCTTGTCCTTGCCGAGGTCGGGCTGGAAATCCACCTCGACGCCGCGGTCCTTGAAGATCTGGATGGCGGCGGGGGAGAGCTTGTCGGAGATGAGAACGCGGGGTGCCATGATGGGCCTCCGGAGAAGGGAATTGCGCGGCGGGTGCCGGATGAAGGTGCCGAACGAAGTGCCGTCCTGCCCGGCAGCCGGCCGGGCATCCGCGACCGGCGTCGGCGCGCCCGTTCGGGCGCAGCCATCGGGCCGCGGGAAGGGCCGGGCACGGCCCGGCGGAACCTTGGGGGAGGGAAGGCGGCGCGCCGCCTTCGTCTGTGGGGCGCTCGGGACGGTCCCGAGGCGGCTGGCGTTGCGGGGCGTGCCGGCGATGCGGGCCTTAGGACCGGGCCGTCGAAAGGCGGGGCGGCCCAACCCGCCGCCGCCTCACGCGGACCTTGACCGATGGGCCCGGATCATTCCGGGCGCCTCACGCAGGTCCGATCACGCCGCCTTGGGCAGCGCGGACTTCGCCTCGGTGTAGGCCCAGTCGAGCCAGTGGGTCAGAGCTTCCACGTCGGCGCGCTCCACCGTGGCGCCGCACCAGATGCGCAGGCCGGGAGGGGCATCGCGATAGGCGCCGATGTCGTAGGCGATGCCGCCCTTCTCGAGGCCCGAGGCGATGGCCTTGGCGAAGGCCGCCTGCGCGTCCGCCGGCAGGGCGGTCACGTCGGCGTCCACCACCTTCAGGCAGACCGAGGTGTTGGAGCGCGTCACCGGATCGGCGGCGAGGAAGTCCACCCACGCGGTGCGGTGCACCCACTGGGCGATGGCCTCGAAGTTGCGGTTGGACCGCTCCTGCAGGGCCTCAAGGCCGCCGATGTTCTTCGCCCACTTGAGCGCATCGAGATAGTCCTCGACGCACAGCATGGACGGGGTGTTGATGGTCTCGCCCTCGAAGATGCCGGCGATCAGCTTGCCGCCCTTGGTGAGGCGGAAGATCTTGGGCAGGGGCCACGCCGGCTTGTAGGTCTCGAGCCGCTCCACCGCGCGGGGGGAGAGGATGAGGATGCCATGGGCCGCCTCGCCGCCGAGCACCTTCTGCCAGGAGAAGGTGACCACATCGAGCTTGGCGAAATCGAGCTTCTGCGCGAACGCGGCCGAGGTGGCGTCGCAGATGGTGAGGCCCTGACGGTCGGCCGGGATCCACTCCGCATCCGGCACCATGACGCCGGAGGTGGTGCCGTTCCAGGTGAAGACGACGTCGTGGGTGAAGTCCACCTGGGTCAGGTCGGGCAGGGCGCCGTAAGGGGCGGTGAGAGTGCGGGCATCGGCCAGCTTGAGCTGCTTGGCGACGTCGGTCACCCAGCCTTCGCCGAAGGATTCCCAGGCCAGCATGTCCACCGGACGGGCGCCGAGCAGGGACCACAGCGCCATCTCGACGGCGCCGGTATCGGACGCGGGAACGATGCCGATCTTGTAGTCAGCCGGAACCCCGAGCACCTCGCGGGTGAGCTCGATGGCTTCCTTCAGCTTGGTCTTGCCGACCTTGGCACGGTGAGAGCGGCCGAGCGGAGCATCCGCGAGCGCTTCGAGCGTCCATCCGGGACGCTTGGCGCAGGGGCCCGACGAGAAATTGGGATTCTCCGGGCGCGTGGCCGGGGCAGGATTCGCAGTCATGTATCCATCCTCACAGATGGGCGCCTCCCGTTGGGGGGAGGTGTCCCGCGGATGGCGATACGCCCGGGCGGGGGCGGGTGTCAAGGGTGAGATGGAGATTGAACTAGAACGAGAATTATGATGACTTACAACTAAAGAGCGCGGAGCGGAACGGCCATGGATCGCAGAGGGCTTGTGATTTCTTGTCCTATCAAGGCCGAGGCGGGAGGGAGAAGCTTAAAGATCGACACCAATCTCGATCCGCAGGATCTCCGATTCTCTTTGCTTTTTTGGGATAAATTAGATTGGCCTGAGTCCTCGTTGTTGTCTTTTGGACTCTCCCAGGATGCGCAGTATCTTATCGATATCGGGGTACTGCAGCGTTCCAAAATGCCAACGCCGACAGGTGCGTTTCTCATGGAGCCGGCCTTTGTCGATGGACATAGGCGCGTCTATAGAGCCTTAGACCGTTCCGAGCCTGGCGTCTGGAGTCTTGGCAAGGGGGTAAATTCGATCGACTTCGATTACGGAGACCTAGAGCGCGATCGAGGCATTTCGGTGCGTCTACATAATGTTATTCCGGTTCCAGTAAAAGATGTTCCATTAAATGAAGTGATTGAATTCAAGGAAAAATATCGCGACGAGTTGTTGTCTATTCGTTCGTATCTTGATACAATATATGCCAATATTAGGTCGTCAGACTTTTCAAATCAGATGATTGAGCGCGAAATACATTTATTAGATCTATCAATTTCAAAGTATATTAAAGCGTCTCGTGCTTCTGGGCTAGCCTTCCTTTCGAGTAGCTTTGATGCGAATTTGAATCTGCCGGCCTTTGTAAGCTCCTCAATTGCCGCCTATTCTCTTGGGTTGAGCGCATCTGGCGCGTTGTTGACGGGCGCTGCCGCAGCGTTCAGTATAGGGCCAACTTCATCTTTGAAGCGGCGAACTGAAAGCGCGAGTCCTTTTCGGTATATTTCAAGTTTTCACGAGAGGCTCTTTTAAAGCGACTGCGAGAACCTGCTCTCCACCCGCCGCGCTTTCACCCGCACCCCCACGAACGCCGCGATGAACACCCCCGTCATCAGCAGCACGATGGTCGGGGCCGGGGCCGAATCGAGGAAGAAGGAGAGGTAGACGCCGCCGAGCGCGCAACTCACCGCCACCAGCACCGCCACCGCCAGCATGCGGCCGAAGCGCTTCGTGATGAGGAAGGCGATGGCGCCGGGGGCGATCAGCAGCGCCACGGAGAGGATGATCCCCACCGCTTTGAGCGCCGCGACGATGGTCAGCGACAGCATCACCAGCAGCCCGTAGTGCAAGAGCCCCACGCGCAGGCCCACCGCCTTCGCCTGGGTCGGGTCGAAGGCGTTGAGCAGGAGGTCGCGCCAGGTGGCGAGCAGCGCGAGGGTGACGAGGCCGCAGATGAGCGCGCTCTCGGCGATGTCGGCCCAGCTCACGCCCAGCATGTCGCCGAACAGGATGTGGTCGAGGTGCACGTCCGACTGGATCTTGGTGTAGAGCACCAGCCCCAGCCCGAACATGCCGGAGAAGACCACGCCCATCACCGTGTCTTCCTTCACCCGGCTGTTGGCCTTCAGATAGCCGGTGCCGAGCGCGCACACCATGCCGGCCACGAAGGCGCCGAACGCCAGCGGCAGGCCGGCCATATAGGCCAGCACCACGCCCGGCAGCACGGCGTGGGAGACGGCATCCCCCATCAGCGACCAGCCCTTCAGCACCAGGAAGCAGGAGAGCAGCGCCATGGGCACCGCCACCAGCGCGGCGATGACCAGCGCCGTCTGCATGAAATCGAACTGGAGGGGTGCGAGGAGCACGCTCATGCCGCGCCCCCTTCCTTGAGCGCCAGCGCCGCCTGACGCCGCGCCGCGAGCAGCCCGTGCTTGGGCGCGAACACGAAGGCGGCGAGGAAGATGGCCGTCTGCAGCACCACGATGATGCCGCCGGTGGCGCCGTCGAGGAAATAGGAGAGATAGGCGCCGGAAAAGCTCGTGCCCGCGCCGATAGCCACCGAGAGGGCGATGAGGCGGGGGAAGCGGTCGGTGAGCAGATAGGCGGTGGCGCCCGGCGTCACCACCATGGCGATGACGAGGAAGGCCCCCACCGTCTGCAGCGCCGCCACCGTGCAGGCGGCGAGCAAAGTGAAGAACATCACCTTCAGCGCCGTGGGCCGAAGCCCGATGGTGCGCGCGTGGCTCTCGTCGAAGAAGGTGACCATCAGGTCCTTCCAGAACACCATGAGCAGCGCCAGCGAGACGAAGCCGATGACGGCCAGCTGCAGCGTGTCCTCCGGCGAGATGGCGAGGATGTTGCCGAGCACGATGGTCTGCACGTTCACCGAGGTGGGCGACAGGGACACCATGAACAGGCCGAGGCCGAAGAAGGAGGTGAAGATGAGGCCGATGACGGCGTCTTCCTTCAGCTTGGTGCGCTCCTGCAGGAACAGCATGGCCCCCGCCGCCAGCGCGCCGGAGAAGAAGGCGCCGATGGAGAAGGGCAGGCCCAGCATGTAGGCCCCGGCCACTCCGGGCACGATGGCGTGCGAGAGGGCATCGCCGATCAGCGACCAGCCCTTCAGCATGAGGAAGGCGGAGAGGAAGGCGCAGACCGCCCCCACCAGCGCCGACACCCACATGGCGTTGAGCATGTAGTCGTAGGTGAAGGGCTCGGCGAGGAGGGCGGTCATCCCAGTCCCTCGCTTGAGCCGGCGGTGCCGCTGGCGGCCGGGCGGTCCTTGTAGAGCACGAGGGGGCGCTCGTCGTCGGTGAGCACGCCAAGGGTGCCGGGGGAGGTGGCGTGGCTCTCGTCCAGCACGAAGTGGCGGAGCACGCCGCCGAACGCCTTCTCGAGGTTGGCCTGCGTGAACACCTCGGAGGTGAGGCCATAGGCCAGCACCGTGCCCTTGATGAGCACCGTGCGGTCGCAGAATTCCGGCACCGAGCCGAGATTGTGGGTGGAGACCAGCATCACCCGCCCCTCGTCGCGCAGCGCCTTCAGGAGGGCGATGATGGCGTCCTCGGTCTTCACGTCGACGCCGGTGAAGGGCTCGTCCAGCAGGATGACGCGGGCATCCTGCGCCAGCGCGCGGGCGAGGAACACGCGCTTCCTCTGCCCGCCGGAGAGCTCGCCGATCTGGCGCTTGCGGAACTCCAGCATGTTGACGCGGGCGAGCGCCGCGTCCACCGCCGCATGGTCGGCGCGGCGGGCGATGCGCAGCAGGCCCATGTGGCCGTAGCGGCCCATCATCACCACGTCTTCCACCAGCACGGGGAAGGACCAGTCCACCTCCTCCGCCTGCGGCACATAGGCCACCACGTTGCGCTTCAAGGCCTCGCCGACGCTCATGCCGAGGATGCGCACCTCGCCCCGGCCGGCCTTCAGGAAGCCCATGATGGTCTTGAACAGGGTGGACTTGCCGGAGCCGTTCACCCCCACCAGCGCGGTGATGGTGCCGGTGGGAATGCGGAAGGAGGCATCGCGCAGGGCCGTGTGGCCGTTGCGATAGGTGACCGTCACATGCTCCACCGCGATGCCGCAGTCGGCCTCGTCCTGGCGGGTGAGGGAGGGGGCGAGGGGGGCGTTCATTTGCCGGCCCCCGCGGTGCTGCCGGCGAGGCCCCTGGCGATGGTGGAGGTGGTGACGCGCAGCAGGTCCAGATAGGTGGGCACCGGGCCGGAGGCGTCGGAGAGCGAGTCCACATAGAGCACGCCGCCATAGGCCGCGCCGGTCTCGCGCGCCACCTGCCTGGCCGGCTCGGGCGAGATGGTGCTCTCGGAGAAGATGACCGGGATGCGGTCCGCCTTCATGCGGTCCACCACGCGGCGCACCTGCTGGGGCGTGCCCTGCTGGTCGGCGTTGATGGGCCACAGGTAGAGCGGCTTCAGCGCGAAATCCCGCGCCAGATAGCTGAAGGCGCCCTCGCTGGTGACGAGCCAGCGCCGGTCCGCCGGCACCTTTTCCAGCGCGTCGCGGATGGGGGCGATCTCGGCGGTGATCTTGGCCTTGTAGGCCTCGGCGTTGGCCTTGTAGGTGGCGGCGTTGGCCGGATCGTGCTTCACCAGCGCGTCGCGGATGTTGTCCACGTAGATCAGCGCGGCGGAGGGCGACATCCAGGCGTGCGGGTTGGGCTTGCCGCTGTAGGGCCCCTCGGTGATGCCCATGGGCTCGACCCCGGCGGAGACCACCACGCTCGGCACGTTCTTCAGCCGGGAGAAGAACTTCTCGAACCAGAGCTCGAGGTTGAGGCCGTTCCACAGGATCAGGTCCGCCCCCTGGGCCTTGATGAGATCGCCGGGGGTGGGCTGGTAGTTGTGGATCTCGGCGCCGGGCTTGGTGATGGATTCCACCACCGCCGCGTCGCCCGCCACGTTGCGCGCCATGTCGGCGATGACGGTGAAGGTGGTGATGACCTTGAACGGCTTGCCGTCTGCCGCCGAGGCCGGCGACATCAGCGCGGGCAGCGCGAGGGCCGCACCGAGGAGAAGGAGGGCGCACAGGGCGAAGGCCCGGCGCGCATGACCCGGCAAACGGGCCGGAAGAGACCGCAAAATCCGCATGAGCAATCGCTCCATCCGCGACGCTTCACCAAGATAATGTGGCTCAAATGCAATTGCAACTTATTCGCATTTAAGTCCGCGCCGCTCCACCTTCCTTGTGCGCTGCAGCGCCGCTCTCCGCAAGGGGTGGAACGGTGGACGCGGCCGGCGCCGGGGCAGGCGGCTCGGCGGCTTCGTCCGCGCGGGGGGCGGTCGGCGGGGCGGGGGACGCGATGACGGGAGGCGCGGCCGGCGTCTCGGCGGGTGTCGCGCCGGCCTCGACCGGACCGGCCGGCTCCGAGGAGGGCTCAGCGGGGGTGCCTTCCGCAGGGGTGACCTCAGCCACGATTACCGGCACCACCTCGGCGGCCGGCGGCGCGGATGGGGTAGCGACGGGAGCGCCTGCTCCGTCGGTCGCCGGCCCTGTCGCCGGCTCGCCCCGGGCTGCGCCGACCTTGCCCAGCACGTGGTCGAGCATGCCGCGCGCCACCTCGCGCTCGCCCATGATGATGAAGTTGGCCCCGTTCTGGCGCAGGTGCTCCACCTCCGCATCCGAATGGGCCCGCGCGACGATCTCCAGGCCGGGGTTGAGCTGGCGCGCCTTGCGCAGCACCCCGCTCGCCTCGAAGCCGTCGGGAATGGCGAGGATGAGCCGCCGGGCGCCGGCGATGTTGGCGGCAGCGATGGCCGCCGCGGAGGCGGCGTTGGCGTCGATCACCTCGATGCCGGCGCCGCGCAGCTCGGTCACGCGGTCCTTCTGGTCCTCGACCACCAGGAACGGCACCTTCGCCACCGTCAGGCCTTCCGCCACCAGGCGGCCGACCCGGCCATAGCCGACGACCACGGTGTGGCCGCTCTGGGCGGTGGGGGTCAGCGGCGTATGGGGCTGCGGCTCCGGCTTGCGCGCGGGCGAGGCATCCGCCGGCGGTGCCGCCGCAGACTTCGCCCGGTAGCGATCAAGCGCGAGGAAGAAGAACGGGTTGGCGAGGATGGACAGGATCGCCGCGGCGAGGATGAGGTCGCGGCCCTCCTCCGGCAGCAGCTGCAGGTCCACGCCCAGCGCCACCAGGATGAAGGAGAACTCGCCGATCTGCGCCAGCGAGGCGGAGATGGTGAGCGCCGTCATGTTGCCGTAGCCGAACGCCCGCACCAGCAGGAACGCCGCCAGCGACTTGCCGAACAGCACGATCAGCAGGGTGACCAGCAGCGGAATGGGGCTCTTCACCACGATCGACGGGTCCACCAGCATGCCCACCGAGACGAAGAACAGCACGGCGAAGGCATCGCGCAGGGGCAGCGTCTCCTCGGCTGCGCGGTGGGAAAGGGGGGATTCGCTCAGCACCATGCCGGCGAAGAAGGCGCCGAGCGCGAACGACACGCCGAACAGCTTGGCCGAGCCGAACGCCACGCCGAGCGCGATGGCCAGCACCGCGAGGCGGAACAATTCGCGCGAGCCGATGTGCGCCACCCAGTGCATCACGCCGGGGATGACGCGCCGGCCCACCACCAGCATCAGCACCACGAAGCCGGCCACCTTGGCGAGGGTGATGCCGAGCGTGGTCCACACGTCGCCGCTGCCCAGCCACTCCACCGTCGGCGTCGCCACCACGCGCCCGCCGAGCGCGCCGGACAGGGCCGGCAGCAGCACCAGCGCGAGCACCATGGCGAGGTCCTCGACGATGAGCCAGCCCACCGCGATGCGGCCCTGCTCGCTCTCGATCATGCGGCGCTCCTGCAGCGCGCGCAGCAGCACCACGGTGGAGGCCACCGACAGGGCGATGCCGAACACGAGGCCGGCGCCGATGGTCCATCCCATGGCCCAGGCGAGGCCCATGCCCATGGCGGTCGCGACGCCGATCTGCGCCACCGCGCCGGGGATGGCGATGGCCCGCACCGAGAGCAGGTCGCGCAGGGAGAAATGCAGGCCCACGCCGAACATGAGCAGGATGACGCCGATCTCCGCCAGCTCCAGCGCCATGTGCTGGTCGGCCACGAAGCCGGGCGTGAACGGACCCACCATCACGCCCGCCAGCAGGTAGCCCACCAGCGGCGACAGCTTCAGCCGCTGGGCGATGGCGCCGAGTATGAAGGCCAGCACGAATGCCCCGACGAGGGTCGCGATCAGGGGCGTCTCATGCGGCACGGGGCAACCTCCAGCGGGCAAGGGGTCGCGGCGACGCCCGATGGCGCCCTGCGGCCCGGAATTGGTGATGGGAGCAGCGCGGCGGATGCCGGCGCCCGTTCCTCCTATCATGCACGAAGACGGCGCCGTCATGGCACGGCTGCCGCTGCGGCATATTTTTCACGGCTGCGCGCTGGACCTCAGCCGGTAGATCTGGGCCGCCCCGTCCACCACCTGGAAGCGCTCGCGGGTGGCGGAAAACTCGAGGTTCTCCCGGGTGCCGATGCACAGGAAGCCGCCGCGCACGAGGCTCTGGGCGAAGCGCGCCAGCACGCGGTCCTGCAGCGGGGTGGTGAAATAGATCAGCACGTTGCGGCACAGCACGAGGTGCGCCTCGCAGAACACGCCGTCCGTCACCAGATTGTGCTCGGCGAAGGTGACGCGGGAGACCAGCTTCTGGTCCATGCGCAGCAGGTCGTAGCGGGCGTGGTAATAGTCGGAGAACGAGCGCTCGCCGCCTGCCGCCCGGTAGCGCCGCGCCGCCTCCCGCGCCTCGCCGATGGGAAAGATGCCCTCGCGCGCCCGGTCCAGCGCCTGGCGCGAGATGTCGGTGGCATAGATGCGGGCGCGATCATACAGCCCCGCCTCGGTGAGCAGGATGGCGAGCGAATAGACCTCCTCGCCATGGGCGCAGCCCGCCTGCCAGACATTCACCTCCGGATAGGAGGCGAGGAGCGGGAACACCTTTTCCTTCAGCGCCAGGAACACGCCGGGGTCGCGGAAGAATTCGGAGACCGGCACGGAAAGGCCGGCGATGACCTGCGCCAGCCGCTCGGGCCGGTGCAGCACCAGCGCCGTCAGATCGGTGATGGTGGGCGCCCCCAGCGCCGAGGCGAGATTGCGGATGCGGCGGGTAAGGGAGGCGCGGCCATAGTCGCGGAAGTCGTAGCCGTGGCGGCGGTGCAGCGCCTCCACGAACAGGTCCACCTCGATGTCCTCCAGCGCCAGCGCGGCGCGGGCGGCATCGGGGCCGGCGGGCGGGGTGTCGTCGTCGGCGCTCATCTCCCCGGCAGCCAGGTGCGCAGCATGGAGAGCAGCTTGGGCACGTCCACCGGCTTGGCCAGATAGTCGCTGGCGCCGGCGGCGATGCACTTCTCCCGGTCGTCCTTCATGGCCTTGGCGGTAAGGGCGATCACCGGCAGGCGGGAGAAGCGCGGCTGGGCGCGGATCTGCGTCATGGCCTCGTAGCCGTCCATCACCGGCATCATGACGTCCATGAGGACGATCTCGATGTCCGGCTGCTCGTCCAGCTGGGCCAGCGCCTTGGCGCCGTCCTGCGCCAGCACCACGTGGATGCCGCGCGCCCGGAGCACCTTGGCGAGGGCGTAGATGTTGCGCATGTCGTCGTCCACGAGCAGCAGCTTGCGCCCTTCGAGGTCGCCGTCGGGATGGTCGGCGAGCGCCTTCGGCTCGTGGCGCACGGAGTGCAGGAACAGCGTCACCTCGTCCAGCAGCCGCTCCGGCGAGAGCGCGCCCTTCACCACGATGCTGTCGGTGAAGGCCCGCAGCTTCAGCCGCTCCTCGGTGGTGAGGTCGTGGCCGGAATAGACCACGACCGGCACGTGATGGTTGCCGGCCGCCAGCCGCTCGATGAGATCGAAGCCGGACATGCCGGGCAGGCCGAGGTCCAGCACCATGCAGTCGATGTCTGTGCGGGCCACGAGGTCGAGCGCCTCCTCGCCGGTGCCGGCCTCGACGATCTCGGCGGCCTCGCGGGCGAGCAGGGTGCGCACCGCGTGGCGCGCCGCCGGGTCGTCGTCCACCACCAGCACGCGGCGCGGCCGGTCGGCGGCGAAATGGGTGAGCAGGCCCAGCGCCTCGGACAGCTGGTCCGCGCTCACCGGCTTGGTCAGGAAGCCCACCGCCCCGAGGTCGCGGCCGCGCTGGCCCTCGTCGAGGGCGGAGACGAAATGGACCGGGATGTGCCGCGTCTCCGGGCTGGCCTTCAGGCGCTGGATGACGGTCCAGCCGTCCATGCCCGGCAGCATCACGTCCAGCAGGATGCCGGTGGGGCGATAGCGCCGGGCGAGGGCGAGGCCGCTCTCGCCGTCGCCGGCCGCCAGCGCCTGATGGCCCTTGCGCCGCACCAGCCCGACCAGGGTGCGGGCGAACACCGGGTCGTCCTCCACCACCAGGATCACCGTGCCGCCCGGGATCAGCGTATCCCGGTCGTCGGCCACAATCGGCGCCGCGGAGGTGACCGCGGGTCCGAGGCCGGCGGCCGCGCGCTCCGGAGCCGAGGGGGCGGGAGTGGCCGGCCGCGGTCCCGGGGACGCGGTCTCCGCCGGCGGATGGTCGGCCTCGGCCGCCTCCGGCGGGGCCTCGCCCACCGGCAGCAGCAGGGTGAAGGTGGAGCCCTGGCCCGGCTTGCTTTCCACCGCCACCGAGCCGCCCAGCAGCCGCGCCAGCCGCTGGGTGATGGCAAGGCCGAGGCCGGTGCCGCCGAACTGGCGGCGGGTGCTGGCGTCCACCTGCTCGAACGCCTCGAAGATGGTGTCGAGCTTCTCGGCCGGGATGCCGATGCCGCTGTCGGTCACGGCCACCTTCAGCGTCCTGCCGTCGTCGAGGGTGGCGAAATCCACCGAGACCCGGCCCTGAAGCGTGAACTTCAGAGCGTTCCCCACGAGGTTGGTGAGGATCTGCTCCAGCTTGCCGGGGTCGGTGTGGACGATCTCCGGCGCCTCCGAGGCGTTCACCGAGAGGCGCAGCCGCCGTTCCTGCGCCAGCCGCCGGAAGTTGCGCTCGATGCGGTGGGCGAAGGCGGTGATGTTCACCGGCTCGCGCACCACCTCCATCTTGCCCGCCTCCACCTTGGACAGGTCGAGGATGTCGTTGATGAGGCGCAGCAGGTTGGAGCCGGAGGCGTGGATGATGCTCGCCGCCTCCACCTGGTCGGCGTCGAGGTTGCCGGTGCGGTTCTCCGCGAGGTCCTGGGACAGGATGAGCAGGCTGTTGAGCGGCGTGCGCAGCTCGTGGGACATGTTGGCGAGGAACTGGGACTTGTACTGGTTGGCGCGCACCAGCTCCTCGGCGCGGGCCTCCATCTGGTGGTTCAGCGCCTCCAGCAGCTCCTTCTGCGCCTTCATCTCCTCGGACGAGCGGCGCAGCACGTCGTTCGATGCGGCGAGCTCCTCGGCCTGCACCCGCAGCTCCTCCTCGGAGGCGGCGAGGCGCTGCGAGCGCTCGTGCAACTGCTCGTTGGTGGCGCGCAGCTCCTCCTGCTGGGTGCGAAGCTCCTCCTCGGCGACGCGCAGCTCCCCGGCCTGCCGCTGGCTCGCCTCCAGCAGGGCGCGGGTCTCGATGGCCCGGGCAAGATTGTCGAACGCCAGCGCCGCCAGGGGCAGGATCTCCGTCAGCAGCCGGGCGCGGCGCCCGTCCGGCACCGAGAGGCAGCCGAGCTCGATGACGCCCATCAGGCGCCCCTTCAGCACCAGCGGCACGGCGGCAACGGCGCGCGGCGCCGATTCGCCGGTGCCGGAGCGGATGCGGATGTGGTCGTCGGGAACCGGCGAAAGGGTGATGGGCTTGCGCTCCAGCGCGCACTGGCCGGCAAGGCCTTCGCCCAGGCGCCAGGTGGTGGAGAGGTGGCGCCGCTCCGAGAAGGCGTAGCTGCCCATGAGGGAGAGCGTGCCGGCCGCCTCGTCGAAGCCGTAGAAGACGCCCACCGCCGCTTCCAGCCGGGGGGCCAGCTCCACCAGCAGCGCATCGGCGAAGACGGGCAGGTCGTCGGCCGCCTGGAGACGCGCGGCGATGGCGTTGGCGCTGCCCTTCACCCAGTCGTTGTCGCGGGTCTCGATGGCCATGTGCTTGAACACCGCCAGGGCGCGGGCGATGGTGCCCACCTCGTCGCGCCTGCGGGTGTAGGGAACCTCGACCGAATGATCCTGCGCCGCCAGCCGCTCCATGCGCTCGGCAAGGGTGGTGAGGGGGCGCGACACCAGCCGCGAGCCCACCATCAGCCCGCCGATGCCGGCGGCGAGGGTGGCGACCAGCGCCAGCGCGTCGATGAGGAGCAGCACCTCCTCGCTGCGCCGCAGCTGCGCCTGGGCGCCGGTGATCTGGGCTTCGGCCGCCGCCGAGAGCTCGTCGAGGGCGCCGATGATGCCGCGCGCGCCCTGCTCGCTGTCCTCCAGCTCCAGGAAGGTGCGCACGGCGCCGGCGCGCACCGCCGGGTCGTCGCTCGCCGCGGCCGCAGCCAGCGGGCCGCCCACCACCTCGGCCCAGCGGCCGGCGATGCGGTCCGCCCGCTCGGCGAGGGGCGACAGGGCCGGCTCGCCGGCCACCGCGTCCTTCAGCTCGGACAGGCTTTCGGCCACGGCCGCGTTCGCGGCCGGCAGGCGGGCGGGCAGGTTGCGGGGGTCCGAGACGGCAAGGCGCATGGCCTCGGCCTGGCGCCGCCCGACCTCGCGCGCCGCCTCCGCGCCGAGGCCGGAAAGATGCTTCACCTCATAGGCGCGGCGCAGGTTGTTGGTGGCGATCTCGCGCACCACGGCATTGGCGGCGAGCTGAAGCAGGAACATGCCGACCAGGATGGCCACGATGCCGCCGGCCTTCCACCGCAGGGGAAGGTCGGCCAGCCAGGACCGCCAGGTCGTGCTCCGCGGAGTGACGGTCGACCGGGGCGCGTTCGACGGACGCTCGTTCGACGGACGCTCGTTCGACATGGGGCCCTCTTCCTCCGGCGCCGGGTGCGGCGGCAGAATGCATAGGGTCCCGTGAAGAAGTGCTGAAGAGGAATTCGCCGCGTGTCGTTCAGACCGCCGCGAGAATGCGCGCCGCGAGCTCGGCCGCCGCGGCACCTGTGCGTTCCCCGCGCGGCAGGTCGACCGGCACGTCGAGTGCGATCTCCCCCTGCCGCAGCACCAGCACCCGGTCGGCGAGGGTCACCGCCTCCGACACGTCGTGGGTGATGAGGACGGTGGTGAAGCCGTGCTCCTGCCAGATGCGCTCGGTGAGGCGGTGCATCTCGCTCCGCGTCAGGGCGTCGAGGGCGCCGAACGGCTCGTCCAGCAGCAGCACGCCGGGCCGCGACACCAGCGCGCGGGCGAGCGCCACCCGCTGCTTCTGCCCGCCCGAGAGCACGAACGGCCATTCCCGGCCCCGGTCGGCGAGGCCCACATCGGCCAGCGCCGCATGGGCGCGCTCGCGCCACGCCGGGCCGCGGGCGATGCCCACATTGCCCAGCACCCGCTGCCACGGCACGAGCCGGGCGTCCTGGAAAAGGAGGCGCACCTGCGGCATCAGGCCGGCGACGGGCGTCTCGCCCACCCGCACGGTGCCGGCGGTGGCGGCATCGAGGCCGGCGATGAGGCGCATCAGGGTGGTCTTGCCGCCGCCGGAGCGACCCACCACCGCCACGAACTGCCCGGCCGGGATGTCGAGGTCGAGCCGGCGCAGCACTGGCCGCTCGCCGAACGCCTTCACCACGCCCGCGAGGCGGATGCCGGCACCGCCCCACGCTGCGGCTGCGGGCGCGTCGAGGCGAATCTCGCCCGCCTGCCCCGGCGCGCGGGGGGAGGGGCGGACCGCGAAGGTGGTGCGGATATCGACGGCGCGGCGGCGCGGCGCCCCGGCGTCGGGCACGGTGAAGATCTCGCTCATGCCGCGCCCTTTCCGGTCTGGTAGGCCGGGTGCCAGGCGAGGGTCCGGTGCTCGATGGCGCGGGTGAGGCTGTCGGCCAGCTTGCCGAGCAGCGCATAGGCGAGCACGCCCAGCACCACCACGTCGGTCTGCAGGAACTCGCGGGCGTTCATGGTCATGTAGCCGATGCCCTCGGTGGAGGAGATGGTCTCGGCCACGATCAGCGTCAGCCACATGATGCCGAGCGCATAGCGCAGGCCCACCAGCACCGAGGGCAGCGCCCCCGGCAGCACGATGCGCGTGAACAGGGCGGCCGGGGACAGGCCATAGACCCGCGCCATCTCGACCAGCCCGCGGTCCACCGTGCGGATGCCGTGGAAGGTGTTGAGATAGATGGGGAAGGCGACGCCCACCGCCACCAGGAAGATCTTTGCCTCCTCGCCGATGCCGAACCACAGGATCACCAGCGGGATGATGGCGAGATGCGGCACGTTGCGCAGCATCTGGAGGGTGGAATCGAAGGCCGTCTCCGCCGGCTTCCACACCCCGTTGAGCACGCCGAGGGCGAAGCCGATGCCGCCGCCAATGGCGAGGCCGGTGAGCGCGCGACCGGTGGAGACGGAGATGTTGGTGGCGAGCGAGCCGTCCTTCAGCGTGCGCCAGAAGGCCAGCGCCACGTCGCTCGGCGCCGGCAGGACGCGGGACGAGAGCAGGCCGAGGCTGGCCGCCGCCTGCCACAGGGCGAGCACGCCGAGGGGCAGCACCCACGGCAGCAGCGCGTGGCCCAGCGGCGCGAGGCGCGCCGCCACGGTCCGGCTCGCCGCCGGAGGGGTGGCGGCACCCGCGAAGGTGTCCGCGTCCGCCGGCAGGGCGAGGGCTTCGGTGTGACCGCCGGGGCTCATGGCGCGCCTCCCTGCAGATGGGTCAGGACTTCGGCGCGCGCAGCGCGTCGGAGATGCGGATCTGCCTGGGGATGAGGCCCAGCGCGTGGAAGGTGTCCGCCACCCTCTGCTGCGCCGCCGCCACCTCGGGGGTGATGGGCTTCACGTCATACTGCTGGCGGGCGAGGGCCACTTCCAGGATCGGCGCGGGAATGCCGATGAGCGGCGAGAACTCGGCGGCTGCGGCGGCCGGGTTGGCCTTCACCCACGCGCCGATCTCGGCGACGCCCGCCAGCACCGCGTCCACCACCTGCGGCGCCTGCTCCACGAACGGGCGGGAGGCGAGGTAGAACTGGTAGTTGGAGACGATGCCGGTGCCGTCGGTGAGCTGGCGGGCCTCGATGGTCTTCTCCGCCGCCGCCTGGAAGGGGTCCCAGATGGCCCAGGCGTCCACCGAGCCGCGCTCGAAGGCGGCGCGGGCGTCGGCCGGGGTGAGGAAGGCGGGCTTGATGTCGGAATAGGCGACGCCGGCCTTCTCCAGCGCCTTCACCAGCAGGTAATGGACGTTCGAGCCCTTGTTGAGGGCGACCGTCTTGCCCTTCAGGTCCGCCACCGTCTTGAGCGGGCTGTCCTTGGGCACCAGGATGGCCTCGCCCTGCGGCGCGGCCGGCTCGTAGCCCACATAGACCAGCGGCGCGCCGGCGGCCTGGGCGAAGATCGGCGGGGCCTCGCCGGTGTTGCCGAAGTCCACCGCGCCGGCGTTGAGCGCCTCCAGCAGTTGCGGGCCGGCCGGGAACTCGGCCCATTTCACGGTGTAGCCGAGCGGCTTCAGCCTGGCCTCAAGCAGCCCCTTGTTCTTCAGCAGGATGAGGGTGCCGTACTTCTGGTAGCCGATGCGCACCACCTTCTCCTGCGCCAGCGCGGGCGCCGCGGCGAGACCGCCGGCGAGCGTGGCGGCGAGGAGCGTGAAGGCGCGGCGGGAGAGGCCGGTGGTCATGGGCTTGATCCTTCTCGGAATGGCGGGGCGCGGCGGCGCGCTCAGAGATCGAGGTTGCGGTAGGTGCCGGACCAGTAGAGGAGCGGCTCGGCGCTCTCGGTGATGCGCGAGGCCACCACCCGGCCGATGACGATGACGTGGGAGTGCCGCTCGATGGCGTCCTCCAGCTCGCAGTCGAAGGCGGCGAGCGCATCGGCCAGAACCGGCGCGCCGGTCTCCAGCCGCGTCCAGTCGGCGCCGGCATAGCGCTCGGGGCCCTTCAGCCCGCCCTTGCCGGCGAACTGGTCGGCGATGGGCTGGTGGTGCGGGCGCAGCACGTTGATGGCGAAGGCGCGCTCGCGCAGCACCGGATCCAGCGAGGAGGCGGTGCGGTTGACGCAGATGAGCAGCGTCGGCGGGTCCACCGAGAGGGAGGAGACGGAGGTGGCGGTGAGCCCGGTGCGCCCCTCGCCCGAGCCGACGGTGAGGATGCTCACCGCCCCGGCCAGCTTGCGCATGGCGGCCCGGAAGGCGAGCGCCGCCGAGGGCAGCTCGGGCACGGTCGCGGGGGAGGCGACGGAAGCGTGGGCGTTCATCGGACACCTTTCTGCCGGCCCGCTGCGCGGTGCCGGATGTGCTGGGCACGGCCTCCGGACATTCCCGGAGGCGGTGGGGTCGAGAAAACGATAGACAGCGCGCGGCGAGATAGTCAATAAACTCCATAAAATTTATCGACTAAAAACCGGCGCGGCCTTCGGATGATTCCGGAAGTCGCGCCCATCCATCGGGAGTTGCCTGCATGTCCAGCGCCACCGCTGCCGAAGCCGCCCTTGAGCCCGCCCGCGAGGCCAACGTCCTGTGGTTCCTGCCGACCCACGGCGACGGCCGCTATCTCGGCACCTCCCACGGCGCGCGGGAGGTGAGCTTCGGCTATCTGCGCCAGATCGCGCAGGCGGCGGACCAGCTGGGCTATTACGGCGTGCTCATCCCCACCGGGCGCTCGTGCGAGGATTCGTGGATCGTCGCCTCGTCCCTCGCCGGCTTTACCGAGCGCCTGCGCTTTCTGGTGGCGGTGCGGCCGGGCCTGCTCTCGCCGGGCGTCGCCGCGCGCATGACCGCGACGCTGGACCGGATCTCCAACGGCCGTGCCCTCGTCAATGTGGTGACCGGCGGCGACCCGGTGGAGAATCGCGGCGACGGCTTCTTCGCCGACCATGCCGAGCGCTACGAGATCACCCGCGAGTTCCTGGACATCTACACCCGCCTGCTCAAGGGCGAGGAGGTCACCGTCTCCGGCAAGCACCTGAGCGTGGAGGGCGGCCAGCTGCTCTATCCGCCGGTGCAGCAGCCCCATCCGCCGCTGTTCTTCGGCGGCTCCTCCGCGCCCGCGCACGACGTGGCCGCCCGGCAGGTGCAGAAGTATCTCACCTGGGGCGAGCCCCCGGCGCAGGTGGCCGAGAAGATCCGCGACCTCAAGGCCCGCGCCGCCGCTGCCGGCCGCACCCTCACCTTCGGCATCCGCCTGCATGTGATCGTGCGCGACACCACCGCCCAGGCGTGGGCGGCGGCGGACGAGCTGATCTCCCACATCGACGACACCACCATCGCCGAGGCGCAGAAGGTGTTCGCGCGCATGGATTCGGAAGGCCAGCGCCGCATGAGCGCCCTGCACGGCGGCCAGCGCGACAAGCTGGAGGTGAGCCCGAATCTGTGGGCCGGCGTCGGGCTGGTGCGCGGCGGGGCCGGCACGGCGCTGGTGGGCGATCCGCAGACCGTGGCGGCGCGCCTCAGGGAATACATGGACATCGGCATCGACACCTTCGTCCTCTCCGGCTACCCCCACCTGGAGGAGGCCTACCGCTTCGGCGAGAGCGTGCTGCCGCTGCTGCCGCTGGCCAAGGGCACCGCCGCTCCCGCGGTCGTGACCAACCATCGCGGTCCGTTCGGGGAGATGATCGGCAATGCCATCGCGCCGCAGGAGCGCCGGGCCTCGGCATCCTGATGGCGCCGGGCAGGAGGACGGCATGTTGAACATGTGGGGTCCGCGCAAGTCCATCGTCGTCGTGGGCGGCGGCTTTTCCGGCACGCTGTTCGCGCTGGTCGCCTCCGCCTCGTCCGAGGTGGATGTGGTGCTGGTGGAGCGGGCCCGCGTCGCCGGCCCCGGCCTCGCCTATGCCGGCGGGGAGGGCGGGCACCTGCTCAACGTGCCGGTGGCGCGCATGGAGGTGGGCCTTTCCCCCTCCTTCGCCGCCTGGCTGGTGGCATCCGGCGCCGACCTCTCCGACGCCCTCGCCGAGGCGGGCGGGGACCTCGCGCAGGCGTTCGTGCCGCGCGCCCTGTTCGGCGCCTATCTGGCCGAGCGGCTGGAGGAGGCGCTGGCGGCGCCGCGCGGCCGCCTCACCCGCGTGCGCGGCGAGGTGGCCCGCGTCTCCGACCGCCCGGTGCCTGGGGTGACCCTCGCCGACGGCCGGCGCATCGAGGGCAGCCATGTGGTGCTCGCCACCGGCAATCTGGCGCCCCGTCCACCCCGCTGCCGCGACGGCGGGGTCTATGATTCACCCCTGTTCGTGCCCGACCCCTGGAGCCGCGACTGGCTGGGCGACCTGCCGGCGACGGCGCCGGTTCTGCTCATCGGCTCGGGCCTCACCATGGTGGACGTGGCGCTGCTGCTGGCGGAGCGCGGACACACCGGTCCGATCTGGAGCGTCTCGCGCCACGGCCTGCTGCCGCATGTCCACGCCCGTGTCGGGCAGGGCAGGGCAGTGGAGCCGTTCCTCGATCCGCGCGAGGCGAGCGATCCCGTCCGCGCCCTGCGGCGGCTGCGGGCCGAGGCCGAGCGCGCCGCCGCACACGGCATCCCGTGGCAGCGGGTGATGGATGCGGCCCGCCCGGCGCTGGCGGGGGTGTGGGCCGGCTGGCCGCAGGAGGCGCGCGCCCGCTTCCTGCGCCATGGCCGCACCCTGTGGGACATTCACCGCCACCGCATGGCGCCGCGCATCGCCGCCCGGCTGGAGACGCTGCGCGCGTCCGGCCAGCTGCAGGTGGTGGCGGGACGCATCAGCGGGCTCGATCGCAGCCCCGGCGGCATCGCCGTCGCCATCCGCCGGCGCGGCAGTGGCCGGGCGCTGGGACTGGAGGCGGCGCGGGTGGTGAACTGCACCGGTCCGCGCTCGGATTTTGCCGGCCTCTCCGCGGCGCCGTTCGGCGAGCTGCGGGAGGCGGGGCGCATTCTCCCCGATGCGCTCGGCCTCGGCATCGAGACACGCGGCTGCGCGGTGCTCGACCGCTATGGCCACCCCTCCGACTGGCTGTTCGCGCTCGGTCCGCTGACCCGGCCGGCCTATTGGGAGGTGACGGCGGTGCCGGAAATCTCCGCGCAGGTCCACCGCCTCGCGCAGGAACTGACCCGTCCGCCGCGCCCCGGCCACAGGGAGCGGGAGCAGGACCGCCTGCTGGCCGATTTCGTCGATCTCGGCGGGGGGATCTGACCGGAGCGTGAGGCCGGGCGGCCGGGGCCGCGCCTGCCGCCCGTCCGATTGCCTAGGCCGGCTCGCGGCGGGTGCGCGCGGCCCGGCTTCAGGCCGCGGCGTGCCCGGGCGTCGATCATGCCAGCCGGGACGAGAGCGTGCGGCTCGGGTGGCGGGCGTGGCGTTGCCGCCTGATCGCCGGAGGAGCCGATGGCGGGCTGCGCTCCCATGTCGCGGCCGCCCGAAGACGCGCGCGGTCGGCGGCTGCACGCGCCCGGACTGCCGTGCCTGCGCTGGCTTCAACAGCCCGGAATGGCGCTCGCTCACGATTTCGCGATGTCGATCTGCCATCGGGTGTGGCGCATCGGCCACCCTGCACTGCAGCATTGATGGTAGAGGGCTGGGTAGTGCCTTGCCGGCCCGCCCGGCACGGCCGCGTTAACCTTAACGCCACCTTATCCCGGTCCAATGCGCATGAGTGTCGGCGAAACTTCCGCCGGCGCCGGGCGTTGATGCGCGTCGGCAATCGTATCGTTTCGAGTGGACGGACCATGGCCCCGATGTTCCCGAACGTGTTCAAGACCGCCGCGCGGCGCGCGACGCAGACCGAAGCCCCCCTCATCGCCCGTCGCCTGTTCGTCCTCGGCGCTCCGCTGGCGCTCGCCGCATGCGTCACCAATGCGCCGCCGGCCCCGCTCAGCCGCGCCTCCCTGATGTATGGCGCGGTGGACGGCGAGCCCTTCCCCGTGGACGCGGTGGACCTCTCCGAGGTGGATCCCCGTTGGCTGCGGCAGGAGGTGGCGGCGCCGGCGGGCTACGGGCCCGGCGTCATCGTGGTCGATATCAACGAGCGCTTCCTCTACCTGATCCAGAAGGACGGCCGTGCCATCCGCTACGGCGTGGGCGTGGGCAAGCAGGGCTATTCCTTCCGCGGCTGGGCCACCATCAAGCGCAAGGAGAAGTGGCCGCACTGGACCCCCACCGCCAACATGGTGCGGCTCCAGCCCGCGCGGTACGGCCCTTATGCCGCCGGCCTGCCGGGCGGCGAGACCAATCCGCTCGGCCCCCGCGCGCTCTATCTCTATGACGGCGACCGGGACACCATGTTCCGCATCCACGGCACCATCGAGCCGTGGAGCATCGGCCAGCAGGTGTCCTCCGGCTGCATCCGCCTGCTGAACCAGGACATCATCGACCTCTACGACCGCGTGCCGCTCGGCACCCGCGTCTACGTGAAGGGCTGACGAGGGGCTGCCGAGGGCCGGGCCCGTCCTGCTGCCTTCGCCCCGGCATGCCCTGCGCGCAATGCCGCGCGTCCGGCGGGAACCTTGCCGTTCCCGCCCCCGTCCTCTAAGACGCGCCGACTTTCCGGACTTCTCGAAAACGGCTCGTTTGACCCATGGCGAAAGACTTCAAGCCCAAGGCCCGGCTGCCCCGCGGCTTCGTGGACCGCACCGGCGCGGAGCTCTCCGCCACCCGCGCCATGCTGGAGAAGATCCGCGCCGTCTATGAGCTGTACGGCTTCGAGGCGCTGGAAACCCCGGCCATCGAGTACACTGACGCGCTCGGCAAGTTCTTGCCCGACCAGGACCGGCCGAACGAAGGCGTCTTCTCCTTCCAGGACGACGACGAGCAGTGGCTGTCGCTCCGCTATGACCTGACCGCGCCGCTGGCGCGCTATGTGGCCGAGCATTTCGAGCAGCTGCCCAAGCCCTATCGCTCCTACCGGGCGGGCTACGTGTTCCGCAACGAGAAGCCCGGCCCCGGCCGCTTCCGCCAGTTCATGCAGTTCGATGCCGACACGGTGGGCGCCCCCTCGGTGTCGGCCGATGCCGAGATCTGCATGATGGCCGCCGACACGCTGGAGGCGGTGGGCGTGCCGCGCGGCTCCTATGTGGTCCGCGTCAACAACCGCAAGGTGCTCGACGGCGTGATGGAGGCCATCGGCCTCGGCGGGGACGAGAATTTCGGCCGCCGCCTCACCGTGCTGCGCGCCATCGACAAGTTCGACAAGTTCGGCGTGGAGGGCGTGCGCCTGCTGCTCGGCCCCGGCCGCAAGGACGAGAGCGGCGATTTCACCAAGGGCGCCGGGCTCGATGAGCGCCAGAGCGCCGTGGTGCTGGCCATGCTCACCGGCGAGGGCGTGACCGCCGATGCCGATGGTGTGCGGGTGGAGATCGCCGGCGACGTGGCGCTGGCCGCCGCGCTTGCCGCGAACGAGGCCTTTCTCGCCGGCATGGCGGAGCTGAACGACATTCGCCTCCTGGTTCAGGCGGCGGGCTATCAGGACCGGGTGAAGATCGACCCGTCCGTGGTGCGCGGCCTCGAATATTACACCGGCCCGGTCTACGAGGCCGAATTGACCTTCGAGATCAAGGACGAGGACGGCCGCCCGGTGCGCTTCGGCTCCGTGGCCGGTGGGGGGCGCTATGACGGCCTCGTCGCCCGCTTCCGCGGCGAGAAGGTGCCGGCCACCGGCTTCTCCATCGGCGTCTCCCGCCTGCTCGCGGCGCTTGCCTTCCTCGGCAAGATGGATGCGGCGGCGGAGGTGGGCCCGGTGGTGGTGCTGGCCATGGACAAGGAGCCGGCCCGCATCGCCGACTACATGAAGATGGTCTCGGACCTGCGCGCCAACGGCATCCGCGCCGAGATGTATCTCGGCGGCGCCGGCATGAAGGCGCAGATGAAATATGCCGACCGGCGCGGCGCCCCGGCGGTCATCATCCAGGGTTCCAACGAGAAGGACGCCGGCGAGGTCCAGATCAAGGATCTGGTGGAAGGCGCGAAAATCGCCGCCGGCATCGCCGACAATGCAGAATATCGCGCCGCCCGCCCGGCCCAGTTCGCGGTGAAGGAGAGCGAGATGATCGCCGCCATCCGCGACGTGCTGGAACGCCGCGCCGCGCCCTCGCTGGGGCTCGACGACTGAGGGCAGGCCGGGGGCAGTGCGCGGCGCATCGGCCCTCGCAGCGGCCACGCTTCTCTTCGCCAGCGGCAGCGCTCTTGTGGGCTGCGGCCAGGGCTGTGAGGCGCCCATGTCTGAGGCCGCCCTGCTGGACCGGGGGATCGAGCGCCAATGTGAAGGTGTGGCGGGCGCACCTCCATCGGATTGGCGTTCACAGCGCCGCCGAGCTTCGCGCCAGATTTCCCGACTGCTGCACCATCAACCGAGACTCGGTCTTCGAGAATGGGAAGACGCGCTATCTGGACAAGTGGATCGTCTTCGTCTCCCACAATGACATCGCGGCGGCGATGGTGTTTGACCGCTGCGGCACCTTTTACAATTAGGCCTTTCTGCCCTCATCGATCTGTGCTTGCGGTCGATCGTCTGTGCATCGACCTGCCGGATCCAGCCTGCGGTCTCTCGTTCCGCCCCGTAAACCGCCCTGACAATGCAAAAGGGGCCCCTTTCAGGGCCCCTCTGCACGTGCGTGTCGCGTCCGATCTGCGTCGCATCCGATCCGTGGGCGCCGGAGGCCTCTTCCGGCGCCTCCCGCCTCAGAGATAGGCGAGGCGGCGGTCGCGGCGGCGGTCCTGCACCGGCTGGTAGGCGATGCGGGCGTGGGTCTGGCAATAGGGCATGCCCGGATTGCTCTTGCCGCCGCAGAAATGGAAGTTCTCGGTGCCCGGCTCGCCGAGGGGCCACCGGCAGGTGGACTCGGTGAGGTTCATGATGGTGCAGCGCTGGCCCATGGGCACCACGTTGTCCTGCGCCGCCGGAGCGGGAGCAGGCGCCGGGGCCTCTTCCGGCGCCTCGTCCAGATCCTGGGCGAGGGCGGTGTTGCCGATGGTGGCGGGGCGCTGCGGGCGGGTGGCCTCGGGCCGGTCAGGCCGCTTGACCTCGGTGCGCGGACGGGCCGGCGCCGGGGTGGCGGCCTTGGTCCGCCCGGACAGGCCGAGCCGGTGGACCTTGCCGATCACCGCATTGCGGGTGACCTCGCCGAGCTCGCTCGCGATCTGGCTCGCGGACAGGCCCTCGCTCCAGAGTTTCTTCAAGAGTTCGACGCGCTCGTCTGTCCAGCTCATCGCTCTTCTCCTTGCCGCATCTGGGGGCCACGGGCACCGGTGGTCCGGCGTCGCGTGGAATGTTCCGCGGGTCCCGCGCCGGGCACCGGAAACACCGGCCGGCAGGAATGCGCCGACCGCGATGGATGGGCGCCGTGGAACGCGCGGCGCATGAGGCCAGCCGGGCCGTGGCACCTGCGGGGCGGCGCGAGCCGCCGGACTCCTTCCGCGCTCCCGCACGCATCCGCGCACGGGTCAGGCCCGACTATCGAGGTCCCTGGAAGTGATCCTTGCCGCCTTTGGCGCACGACATCTCGTGGCTGACAGGGGAGAACCTACAATATGGCTGGTCCGCAAAACAGAGTCGGCAACGGTGTCCGCGCCGTTTTCCCCAGCTCCTTAAGGCTCCGTTAACCTCCTCGCGGGCCCGCCCGCAGCCCGCGGTGCTTCGCCGGCCGCCCGCCGAGTTGACCTCGTGCGCGCGATCATTAGAATCCCTGCCGTCGGGCCGCCCCCGCTTGGGCGGCCTTTTTTAGTTTGTGGCGGGCAACCGTCGCGTCTTGTTCGTCAACCCGTGCCACCTCAAGGGGATCTGACCCTTCCAAGGAGCAATGTCGTGATTACCGCCGTTCTGCCGACCTATGCGCGCATCGACCTCGAATTCGAGCGGGGTGAGGGCTGCTGGCTCGTCACGACGGACGGGCGACGTTTTCTCGATTTCACCGCAGGCATCGCGGTGAACGTGCTGGGCCATGCGCATCCCTATCTGGTGGAGGCGCTGCACGCCCAGGCGCAGAAGCTCTGGCACACCTCGAACCTGTTCCGCATCCCCGGCGGCGAGACCCTCGCCGACCGGATGAAGGCGGTGACCTTCGCGGACACCATGTTCTTCACCAATTCCGGCGCCGAGGCGCTGGAGTGCGCCATCAAGATGGCCCGCAAGTACCAGTACGCCAGCGGCCATCCGGAGAAGAACCGCATCATCACCTTCGAGGGCGCCTTCCACGGCCGCACGCTGGCGACCATCGCCGCCGGCGGCAACGCCAAGTATCTGGAAGGTTTCGGCCCGGAGATGCCGGGCTTCGACCAGGTGCCGTTCGGCGACCTCGACGCGGTGAAGGCCGCCATCACCCCCGAGACCGGCGCCATCCTGGTGGAGCCGGTGCAGGGCGAGGGCGGCGTGCGCGTGCCGCCGTCGGGCTTCCTCAAAGGCCTGCGCGCCTTGTGCGACGAAAAGGGCCTCCTTCTGGTGCTCGACGAGGTGCAGTCCGGCGTCGGCCGCACCGGCAAGCTGTTCGCGCATGAGTGGGCCGGCATCACGCCGGACATCATGGCGGTGGCCAAGGGCATCGGCGGCGGCTTTCCCATGGGCGCCTGCCTCGCCACCGAGGAGGCGGCCAGGGGCATGACGCTCGGCACCCACGGCTCCACCTATGGCGGCAACCCGCTCGCCATGGCTGTCGGCAACGCCGTGCTGGACGTGGTGCTGGCGGAGGGCTTCCTCGACCGCGTGAACGCCATGTCCGGCCGCCTCGTGCAGCGCCTCGCGGAGATCAAGGACCGCCATCCCGCGGTCATCGCCGAGGTGCGCGGCCAGGGCCTGCTGCTCGGCATCAAGGCCAACGTGCCGGCCGGCGACCTCGTGGCCGCGCTGCGCGCCGAGGGGCTGCTCGCGCCCGGCGCCAGCGACAACGTGGTGCGCCTGCTGCCCCCGCTCGTGGTGAGCGAGGAGGAGGTGGGCATCGCCGCAGACAAGATCGAAGCCGCCTGCCGGCGCATCGAGGGCGACCTCGCCGCTGCTCCGGTGAAGGGCGCGGCGGAATGAAGGGGAACGGTGTGCGTCATTTTCTCGACCTGTCCGAGATCCCGGCGGACGAGCTGCGCCGGGTGATCGATGTCTCCAAGGATCTGAAGGCCCGGCGCAAGGCCGGCGAGGTGGACAGGCCGCTCGCGGGCAAGACCCTCGCCATGGTGTTCGACAAGCCGTCCACCCGCACGCGCGTCTCGTTCGACCTCGCCATGCGCCAGCTGGGCGGCGAGACCATCATGCTCACCGGGCAGGAGATGCAGCTCGGCCGCGGCGAGACCATCGCCGACACGGCCCGCGTGCTGTCGCGCTTCGTGGATGCGATCATGATCCGCATCCTCGACCATGACGACCTGATGGAGCTGGCCCACCACGCCACCGTGCCGGTCATCAACGGGCTCACGCGCATCTCCCATCCCTGCCAGGTAATGGCGGACGTGCTCACCTTCGAGGAGCATCGCGGCCCCATCACCGGGCGCTCGGTGGCCTGGACGGGCGACGCCAACAACGTGCTGGTCTCCTGGGTCCACGCGGCCCAGCGGTTCGACTTCGCACTGAAGGTGGCGACCCCGAAGGAGCTCTCGCCACGCCAGGCGCTGAAGGATTTCGTGAAGCGCACCAAGGCCAACGTCACCTTCATGCGCGACCCCGAGGAAGCGGCGGAGGGCGTGGACTGCGTCGTCACCGACACCTGGGTGTCCATGGGCGACAAGGAGGCCGAGCGCCGCCACAACCTGCTGAAGCCCTATCAGGTGAACAGCGCCCTCATGGCCCGCGCCAACAAGGACGCCATCTTCATGCACTGCCTGCCCGCCCATCGCGGGGAGGAGGTGACGGACGAGGTGATGGACGGCCCGCAGTCGGTGGTGTTCGACGAGGCCGAGAACCGCCTGCACGCGCAGAAGGGCATCCTCGCCTGGTGCTTCGACGCCGTCGCCCGCTGACGCGGGGCTCCTGACGCGCGGCCGGGTTGAAACCGGCCGCCGGGTGAATATCTCTGGCTCTGAGAAACCGGAACCATCGCGGTCGCCGGCGCCTGCTTTCGCGGGTGCCGGCGCTTCGCGTTTCCGGCATCATTGGCGCCGGGCCCGCCCGGCCGATCGTTCCAAGGAGTTCCCATGAGCGGCGAGCAATCCCGCACCGCGAGCCGCCCCGCCTCCGCGGCGGCCGTGGACGACATCGTCACCCCGTTCCAGGTGGACGCGCTGGACCTGCGCGGGCGCACCGTGCGCCTCGGCGCCACGCTCGACGCCGTGCTGGCCCACCACGACTATCCTCCGTCCGTGAAGCGCGTGGTGGGGGAGGCGGTGACGCTCGCCGTCCTGCTCGGCTCCTCGCTGAAGTTCGAGGGCCGCTTCATCCTGCAGACTCAGACCGACGGTCCGGTGGATATGGTGGTGGCGGATTTCGTCAGCCCGGACAGCATCCGCGCCTATGCCCGCTTCGACGCCGAGGCGGTGGCCGAGGCGGAGCGGCGCAACGAGACGTCCCCCGCAGCCCTTCTGGGGCGCGGGCATCTCGCCATGACCATCGACCAGGGCATCTCCACCAACCGCTACCAGGGCGTGGTCGCCCTCGACGGCTCCGGCCTGGAGAGCGCGGCGCACGAGTATTTCCGCCAGTCCGAGCAGATCCCCACCCGCGTGCGGCTGGCCGTGGGCGAGGAGATCAAGGCCGGCGGCGGCGCCTCCACCTGGCGCGCCGGTGGCCTCCTGGCGCAGTTCCTGCCGGACGATCCCTCCCGCGCCCGCATGGCCGACATCCATCCCGGCGATGCGCCCGAGGGCACGCGCCCGCACACGCTGGACGAGGACGACGCCTGGGTGGAGGCCCGCGCGCTCGCCGGCTCGCTGGAGGACGTGGAGCTGATCGACCGCGACCTGTCGTCCGAGCGGCTGCTCTATCGCCTCTTCAACGAGCGCGGGGTGCGGGTGTTCGAGCCGCTGCCGGTGGCGGCGCGCTGCTCCTGCTCGCGGGAGAAGGTCTCCGGCGTGCTCGCGTCCTTCGACACCGACGAGCGGCGGGAGATGATCCAGGACGACGGCAAGGTCACGGTGACCTGCGAGTTCTGCGGCCGCACCTACAAGTTCACCGCCGAGGAAGTGCTCGGCGGCCATTCCGACAGCTGACCGCCCGACAGCTGACCGGTCCGGCGGGGCCGAAGTCCCCGCCGGACCGGCTCACGCCGTCTCGCCCGCCATCTCCTCGGCCGTCTTCATGAGGAAGGCATAGAGCGCCTCCGCGGCCATGCCGATGTCGGCGGGGGAGGCGTATTCGCGCGGGTTGTGGCTGCCGTTCTCCGACCGGACGAACAGCATGGCCATGGGCATCACGCCCCGGAACACCATGGCGTCGTGCCCGGCGCCGGAGGGCAGGCGCACCACCGGCAGCTGTAGGCCCTCCACCACCTTCGCCATGCGGTCCTTGAGCGGGCCGTGGCAGGGGGCGGCCGGCACCTCGTGGCCGATGTCCACCACCGCGCGCACCCCGCGCTTTGCCGCGATTTCGGCCACCGCCGCGCGGATGTCCGCCACCGCCTGCTGGCGCAGGTCATCCGAGAGGGTGCGCACGTCGAGGGAGAACTGCACCTCGCCCGGCACCACGTTCACCGCGCTGCCGGCGATGATGAGGGTGCCGACGGTGGCCACCAGCGCGTCCTTGTCCGCCCGCCCGCGCGCTTCCACGGCGAGGATCATCTCGGCGGCGGCGGCGAGCGCATCGTGGCGCATGGCCATGGGCAGGGTGCCGGAATGGCCGGCCTCGCCCCTTATGCGCACATACCCGCGCGAGGCGCCGGCGATGCCGGTGACGATGCCGAGCGGCGCGCCCGCAGCCTCCAGCACCGGGCCCTGCTCGATATGCACTTCCACATAGCCGAGCATGTCGTCCGGATCGCGCCGGCAGTCGGCCACCCGGTCCACCGGCGCGCCGAAGGATCGCAGCGCCTCGATGCGGGAGATGCCCTGGGCGTCCATGTCCTCGAGGCTCTTGGGATCGAAGATGCCGGCCAGCGCCTTGGAGGAGGTGAGGGTGGAGAGGAAGCGCACGCCCTCCTCGTCGGCAAACGCCACCACCTCGATGGCGAACGGCAGGCGCAGGCCCTGCCTATGCAGCGCCTCCACAGCGGCGATGGCGGTGAGCACGCCGAGGTTGCCGTCATAGATGCCGGCGTTGCGCACGGTGTCGATGTGCGAGCCGATGAGCAGCGTCTTGGCATTGGCGCGATCGGCGGCATAGCGGCCGACGATGGAGCCGGTGGCGTCCATGTGCACCTGCGTCAGCCCGGCCTCGCGCATCCAGTGGGAGACCTGGGCCGCCGCCCGCTTGTGGGCGGGGGTGAGGGTGAGGCGGGTGAGCTCGCCGGGCACGTCGGTGCAGGCCGCCAGCTCCTTCAGGCGGCCGGTGATGGTGTCGCCGTCGAGCGGGGGCAGGGTGGGCGCTGGGGCAGCTTGGGGCACGGGGAACACCTTGTTCACGGACGTCAGCCTGTGGGCAGCATCTGCTCGAGCCGCAGCAGGGCGATGCGCTCGATCTGTGTGAGGGCTTCAGCGATCTCGGTGTCGCGGTCGTGGGCGAGCCGCCGCTCGAAGGCGGCGATGATCTCCGCCTTGGTGCGCCCGCGGATGGCCATGATGAAGACAAAGCCGAACTTCGCCACATAGGCGTCGTTGAGGGCGGTGAAGCGGGCCTTCTCCTCCGCCGTCAGCCGGTCGAGGCCGGCGGAGGCCTGCTCTGCGGTGGAATCGGCGGTGAGCATCTTCGCCTCGGCGAGCTTGCCGGCGAGGTCCGGATGGGCGCGGATGACACCCATCTGCTTCTCCGGCGAGGCCGCGCGCAGCACCGCCGCGAGGGCGGCGTTGAGACCGGCGGCGGTGTCCTCGCGCACGGTGATGCCCGTGTCGTAGGCGCCCTCGGCGATCCAGGGCGAATGCTCGTAGACGCCGCCGAACCGTTCCACGAACAGGCCGCGCGGCATGAAGGACGGGCGGTAGCCCCCCTCCGGCGGATGGGTGGCGATCCAGTGGCGGGCGATGTCGAGCCGGGTCGCCACCCAGACGCCCTCATGGGAGGTGACGTAATCGAGGAAGCGCGCCAGCGCGGCGGCGCGGCCCGGCCGCCCGGCAAGCCGGCAGTGCAGGCCGATGGAGAGCATCTTCGGCGCGCTCTCGCCCTCGGCATAGAGGGTGTCGAAGCTGTCCTTCAGATAGTCGAAGAACTCGGTGCCGGAGCCGAAGCCCGCCGCCACCGAGAACCGCATGTCGTTGGCTTCCAGCGTGTAGGGCACCACCAGCTGCGGGCCGGAAGGGCCCTCGATCCAGTAGGGCAGGTCGTCGGCATAGCTGTCGGCGGTGTAGAGGAAGCCGCCGTCCTCCATCACCAGCGGGATCGTGTTCTCGGCGGAGCGGCCCTGGTAGAAGCCGAGCGGCCGGGCGCCCGTCACCTCGGTGTGGAGGCGGATGGCTGCCTCGATGTGCTCGCGCTCGGCGGCGCGGGTGAAATCCTTGTACTCGATCCACTTGTAGCCGTGGCTGGCGATCTCCCAGCCGGCCTCGGTCATGGCGGCGACGGCCTCCGGGTTGCGCGCCATGGCGGTGGCGACGCCGAACACGGTCACCGGCAGGCCGCGCGAGGTGAACATGCGGTGGAGCCGCCAGAAGCCGGCGCGGGCGCCGTATTCGTAGATGGACTCCATGTTCATGTGCCGCTGGCGGGGCCACGGCGATGCGCCGATGATCTCGGTGAGGAACGCTTCCGAGGCGTTGTCGCCGTGCAGGATGCAGTTCTCGCCGCCTTCCTCGTAATTGACCACGAACTGCACCGCGATGCGGGCGCCGCCCGGCCAGCGCGGGTGGGGCGGGGTGCGGCCGTAGCCGACGAGGTCGCGCGGGTAGGGGCGGCCGGTGACGGGATCGAGCGGTGCGGCCATGGATCAGGAGCCCCGGTAGGTGGAATAGCTCCAGGGCGAGCAGAGCAGCGGCACGTGATAGTGCCCGTCCGCGGCGAGGGTGAAGCGCAGCGGCACCTGGTCGAGGAAGGGCGGCTCCGCCGCGGGGGCGCCGGTGGCGCGGAAATGGTTGCCGATATGGAATACCAGCTCGTAGGTGCCGGCGGCGAAATCGTCCCCGGCGAGCAGGGGGGCGTCGGTGCGGCCATCGGCGTTGGTGCGGCGGGTGGTGAGGAGGGCGCGGCTGCCGTCCGCACCCAAACGGTATAGCTCAACCGCCACATTGACCGCCGGACCGCCGGTAACGGTGTCGAGTACGTGCGTGGACAGGCGCCCCATCTTTTCCTCGCGAGCCTTGCGGACAAACGCTCCGCTGCGGAGCAGCATAACCCGGCTTGGGCCGATCCATTTTCCAAAAAAATCGGAAGATATTTCGATTAGCCAACCATTTTCACAGCGGCGGATTTGATCTTTCATTAGGCATGCCGATGCGTTGGGCAAACCCGCAACCCGGCACCGCTCCGCGCCCTTGGTGCCGGCGCCAAAAACAAGACGCCCTTCCGATACCCGATCGACTGCCTTTCCAGGGGGACCTCATGTCCGAAGCCGTTCATCCCGTAGACGAAATGTTGCCAGCACCGAAACTTGTGGTGCTTGGCCTGCAGCATGTTCTGGTCATGTATGCCGGCGCCGTGGCGGTGCCGCTCATCATCGGCCGGGCGCTGAAGCTGCCACCCGAGCAGGTGGCCTTCCTCATCTCCGCCGACCTGTTCGCCTGCGGGCTCGCCACCCTCGCCCAGTGCCTGGGCTTCCTCGGCGTCGGCATCCGCTTGCCGGTGATGATGGGCGTCACCTTCGCCTCGGTGGGCCCCATGGTCGCCATGGGTCAGGATCCGCAGATCGGCCTCCTCGGCATTTATGGCTCGGTGATCGCGGCGGGCATCTTCGGCATTCTGGTCGCCCCGTTCGTCTCGCGCCTCCTGCCTTTGTTCCCGCCGGTGGTGACGGGAACCATCATCCTCATCATCGGCATCTCGCTGATGCGGGTGGGCATCAACTGGGCGGGCGGGGGCCTGCCTTTCCTCACCCAGACCATCAACGGCCAGTCCGTGCAGGTGGCCAACCCCAACTACGGCCAGCTCCAGGGCCTCGGCATCTCGCTGTTCGTGATGCTGGTCATCCTCGGCCTCATCAAGTGGGGCCAGGGCTTCCTTGCCAATGTGGCGGTGCTGCTCGGCATCATCGCCGGCGCGGTGCTGGCCACCGCCCTCGGCATCATGCACTTCGAGAAGGTGGCGGCGGCGTCGTGGTTCGACGTGATCGTGCCCTTCCACTTCGGCATGCCCACATTCCACTTGGTGCCCATCATCACCATGTGCATCGTGATGGTGGTGGTGATGATCGAATCCACCGGCATGTTCCTCGCGCTCTCCGACATCACCGGTAAGCCGGTGGACCAGAAGGCGCTGACCAAGGGCCTGCGGGCCGACGGCGTCGGCACCCTCATCGGCGGCATCTTCAACACCTTCCCCTACACCTCCTTCTCGCAGAATGTCGGCCTGGTGGGCATTACCGGGGTGCGCTCGCGCTGGGTGACGGTGACCGGCGGCATCATCATGCTCGGTCTCGGGTTGCTGCCGAAGATGGCGGCGCTGGTGGAAGCGGTGCCCCAGGTGGTGCTGGGTGGCGCGGGCCTCGTGATGTTCGGCATGGTGGCAGCCACCGGCGCGCGCATCCTCACCGGCGTCGATTTCCGCACCAACCGCTTCAACCTGTTCATCGTCGCGGTGTCGGTCGGCTTCGGCATGATCCCGCTGGTGTCGCCCAACTTCTTCAGGAACCTGCCGCACGAGCTGCATCCCCTGCTGGAGAGCGGCATCCTGCTCTGCGCCATCGTCGCGGTGCTGCTCAACGTCTTCTTCAACGGCGTGAAGGGCACCTCCACCGAGGAGATCGTCGCGGCCGCCAAGCAGGCCGAGGCGCACTGAGGCGCGCGGGGGTGCGGGGGCGGGGAGCGGCGGTGCGCTCAGGCGGACAGCCGCTCCCCGAGCTTTCCGAGCTCGCGGGCGATGTAGCGCCGGCCCTGGTCCACCAGCATGTCGGCGAAGGTCTTCACCTTCTGCGGCACCAGCTGGCGGGCGGGGTAGAGCACCGCGAGCGTCGCCGGCTTGGGCGGATGCGCCTCCAGCACCGGCACCAGCCGCCCGTCGGCCAGCGCGTCGGCCACCTCGAAGCGGGGCTTCACCACGATGCCCCGCCCATCGAGCGCCCACACGGTGAGCACGTCGCCGTCGTCGGCCTCCAGATGGCCGGTGACGGGCACGGCGAGGTCCCGGCCCTCGTCGGTCAGCATCCAGCGCAATTCCCGAAGGCTCGCGAACCTGAGGAGCAGGCACTGATGGGCAAGCAGATCCTGCGGTCGCCGGGGCACCCCGGCCCGTTCCAGATAGGCCGGCGCGGCGCACAGGATGCGGTCCACCTGGGCCACCTTGCGCATGATCATGGAGGAATCCTCGAAGGTGGCGAGGCGCAGCGCCACGTCGATGGATTCGGCCACGAGATCGAGCGTGTGCTCGGAAAGCCGGAGGCGCACGTCGATCTCGGGGTGCGCCTCCTGGTAGCGCGCCGTCACCTGGGCCACCAGGCGGCGGCCGAGATGCAGCGGGGCGGTGACGCGCAGCGCCCCGCGCGGCAGGGCGCCGAGTTCGGTGACGTTGCTCTCGGCGGCCTCGATCATCCGCAGCGCCTCGGTGATGGCCTCGTAATAGACGCGGCCCTGCTCGGTCAGGCTCATGCGGCGGGTGGTGCGGTTGAAGAGCCGGCAGCCCAGGTGCTTCTCCAGCGTCTGGATGCGGTGGCTGACCACGTTGGCGGACAGGCGCAGCCGCCGCGCGGCCTCCGAGAAGCTCTCGCTTTCCACCGAGGCGACGAACGCCTTCATGTTCTCCAGCACGGCGCTGCGCCCCTTGACCGAAACCACATGAACGATACGCAAGCCGGACGGCGGGGCCAATGGCCCCGGACGGACCGGCGCGCAGAGGCAAATGCCCCTTCTCCTTCCAGACACGGGACCTGAGCGGACATGGAACCAATCCTGCACGAATGGGGCAGCCTGTTGCTGCGCTGGACGCACATCATCGCCGGCATGGCGTGGATCGGGTCGTCCTTCTACTTCATGCATCTCGACGCCAGCCTGAAGGCGACCCCCGACATTCCCGCCGGCAAGGGCGGCGAGGCGTGGGAAGTCCATGGCGGCGGCTTCTACCAGGTGAAGAAGTATCTGGTGGCCCCGGCCTTCCTCCCCGAGGAGCTGGGCTGGCACAAGTGGCAGTCCTACGCCACCTGGATCACCGGATTCTTCCTGCTGATCTGGATCTATTACTACCAGTCGTCGCTGTATCTCATCGATCCGGCGGTGATGAACCTGAAGCCGATCGCCGCCTTCGCCATCGGCATGGGCGGGCTCGCCGCCGGCTGGATCGCCTACGACCAGCTGTGCCGCTCCAAGCTGGGCAACAACCCGACCGCGGTGGGCGTCATCGTGTTCGCGGGCGTGGTGCTGGCGGCCTTCCTGTTCCAGCAGGTGTTCTCGCCGCGCGCCGCCTTCATCCACACCGGCGCGCTCATGGCCACCATCATGAGCGGCAACGTCTTCTTCGTCATCATCCCCAACCAGCACAAGGTGGTGGCGGCGCTGAAGGCGGGCGAGGTGCCGGACCCCTATTACGGCAAGACCGCGAAGCTGAGGTCGTCGCACAACAACTACTTCACGCTGCCCGTCGTCTTCCTGATGATCTCCAACCACTATCCCATCACCTATTCCACGCCCTACGCCTTCGTCATCGTGGCGCTGGCGCTGATCGCGGGGACGGTGATCCGCTATTTCTACAACGAGCGGCACTCGGGGCGCGGCGACAAGCTGTGGTGCTGGCTGGTGGCGGGGCTGTGCCTGCTGCTCGGCATCTTCATCAGCATGACGACGACGCCGGCCGGCCGCATCGCCCTCGGCCTGCCGCCGCTGGTCACCACCGCCTATGCCCGCAGCGGGCCGCCGGTGGAGGTGCCGGACGACGTGCAGAACATCGTCATGGGCCGCTGCTCCATGTGCCACGCGGCCGAGCCGCTCTACGAGGGCATCGTCATCGCCCCGCGCGGGGTCATGCTGGACACGGCGGAGAACATCGCCAAGAACCGCAGCCTGATCGTGATGCAGGCGGCGCTCTCCCACGCGATGCCGCCCAACAACATCACCGAGCTGTCCGCCGAGGACCGCGCGGTGCTCAAGGCCTGGGGCGCATCGAAGTAGCCGCGCTCCCGACCGGCCCCGTCCCCGGGGCCGGTTCCCGGCCCGCGCCGGCGGGCCCCTCGCGGGTGGCGCGCCGCCGCCGCCCGCGCTAACACCCGGAACGACAGAACCAAGGATCACCCCATGACGACCCCCGAGGCCGACACCCTCGCCCGCCTGATCGACGCGCGCGCGGACGACCAGCGCCAGTTCCTGGCGGAGCTGGTGAAGGTGCCCTCCGACAATCCGCCCGGCGACTGCGCCCCCCACGCCGCGCGCGCCGCCGAGCTGCTGGAGCAGCTCGGCTTCACGGTGGAGCGCCACGCGGTGCCGGCGGAGCGGGTGAAGGCGGCGGGCATGATTTCCGTCACCAACCTCATCATCCGCCACCGTTTTGGAGACGGCCCGGTGATCGCCCTCAACGCCCATGGCGACGTGGTGCCCCCCGGCGAGGGCTGGACCCACGACCCGTTCGGCGCCGAGATCGTGGACGGGCGCATGTACGGCCGCGGCGTCGCCGTCTCCAAGTCCGATTTTGCCACCTACGCCTTCGCCCTCGACGCGCTGAAGCGATCCGGCCTGCCCCTGAAGGGCACGGTGGAGCTGCACTTCACCTATGACGAGGAGATCGGCGGCGAGGTCGGCCCCGGCTGGATTCTGGAGACCGGCATCACCAAGCCCGACTATGCCATCTCCGCCGGCTTCTCCTACGGGGTGGTGGTGGCCCACAACGGCTGCCTGCACCTGGAGGTGGAGGTGATCGGCAAGTCCGCCCACGCGGCGCTGCCCTTCACCGGCATCGACGCGCTGGAGGCCGCGACCCACATCCTCACCGCCCTTTATGCCTATCGCGACACGCTCAAGGACCGCGCCTCCGACGTCGCCGGCATCGGCGCGCCGCAGCTGACGGTCGGCCTCATCTCCGGTGGCATCAACACCAATGTGGTGCCCGACCGCGTCACCTTCCGGCTCGACCGCCGCATCGTGCCCGGCGAGAGCCCGGAGGCGGTGGAGGCCGAGGTGCGCCAGGTGATCGCCGATGCGCTCACGGGCTCGAAGGCCCGCGCCGAGGTGCGGCGCATCCTCCTCGCCCGTCCGCTGGTGCCGGGGGAGGGCGCGCACACCCTCGCCGCCACCATCTGCCGGCACGCCTCGGCCGTCACCGGCGAGACGGTGAAGGAGGCCGGCGTGCCCATCTACACCGACGCCCGCCTCTATGCCGAGGCCGGCGTGCCGGTGGTTCTCTACGGCGCCGGCCCCCACACCATCGAGGAGGCCAACGGCCACCGGGCGGACGAGAACCTCGTCCTCGCCGACCTCGACAAGGCCACCCTCGTCATCGCCCTGACGCTGCGCGACCTTCTGTCCTGAAGATCGCCCGTCCCCGGCCCGCGCCTGTGGCCGGGGACGTTCCGGCCCTTCAATGCCGGCCGCCCCTTGGGTAGAGTTGGCGGATGATTCGCGGGCTGCCGGAGAGAGGCTGCGGCACCCGCCGGGGCAGGGGAAGGACACCGGGGCGAATGGCGGAGCGCAACCGGATCAGCGGCGCCCGGCACGGCCGGCGCCTGCCTGCGGGCCCGGCGCCGGCGGTGCCCGGACCGGGCGGCGGGCCGGACCGCACCCTTCCGCGCACCCTTCCGCGCGCCCTGCCAAGGATCGATGCGGTGTCGTCATCCGGCGGCGCGGCTGATGCCGCCGGTTCCGCTGTGGTCTGGCCGGGTCTCTGGCGCGGCGCCGTTCCTCCTGCGAGGAGGCCGGCAGCCGCCCTTGGTGCGTCGACCGCGCTGGCCGGGCTGCTGCTTGCCGTGCCCCAGCTTTCCGCCCCTGCGCTCGCGGCCGGCCCCGACCTGCTGCTCAGCGCCGCGAACGCGCTGTGGCCGGTGCTTGGCCTCGCCGCCGCGGCGGTGGCCGGGCTGTCGGCTCTGCGCGCCCATCGCGTCGCCGCCGCGCTGCGCCAGCGGGTGGATGCCGCCGAGCAGGACGCGATTTCCGCCGGCGCCGCCGCCGCCCGCGCCCGCGCCGAGGCGCAGGCCTGCCGGGTTCTGCTGGCGGGCGAGGCGCCCACCTTCCTGATCTGGACCGGACCCGAGGTGCCCCCCGCCGTGTTCGGCTGCGCCGAGGCGAACCTGCGCGATGCGCTCGGCCCCGAGGCGTCCGCCGGCCTCGATGCCGCCGTGGCGCGCCTGCGGTCCGGCGAGGCTGCGCTCGACGTGTCGCTGCCGTCGCCGGCCGGCGCCCTGCGGCTGGTGGGCGAGGCATCGAACGGCGCCGGCATCCTCCGGCTCGTGCCTGCCGCCTCCGACGACACGGGTCAGCCCGCCGCCGGCGCGTCGGGCGCGGAGGCATCGCCCGGCCCGGATGCCATCGGCCTCGCCGCGCTGCTCGATGCGGCGCCGGCCCCGGCCTGGCTGCGCGGGGCGGACGGCGCTCTGTCCTATGTGAATCCGGCGTTCGTGGCCGCCGTGGGCGCCGCCACCGCCGAGGAGGCGCGCGCGCTCGGGCTCGACCTGCTGGATGGCAAGACCCGCGCCGCCGCCGCCAGTGCCGAGGGCGCAGCCGGCCAGTTCCACCAGCGGGTGCGCGCCGTCACCAAGGGCCAGCGCCGGCAGATGGAGGTGGTGGAGGTGGCCGGGCCTTATGGCACCGCCGGCATCGCCATCGACGTCACCGCCGAGGAGGCCGCCCGCGCCGAGATCCGCGACGCGGTGGCCGCCCATCGGCGCACGCTCGACCAGCTGACCACCGCAGTCGCCATCTTCGGCGCCGACGAGCGGCTGGTGTTCCACAATGCCGCCTACGAGCGGCTGTTCGATCTCTCCCCCGCCTTCCTCGACCAGAGGCCGGCGGAAGGCGCCATCCTCGATGACCTGCGCACCCGCCGGAAGGTGCCCGAGCAGGCGGATTTCCGCGCCTGGCGCGCCCAGCTGCGCGAAGCCTACCGCGCCATCGAGCCGGTGAACGACTGGTGGCACCTGCCCGGCGGGCAGATGCTGCGCGTGGTCATCACCCCCAATGCGGAGGGCGGTGTCACCTATCTGTTCGACGATCTGTCCGAGCATCTGGCGCTGGAGGGCCGCTACAACAGCCTCATCCGCATCCAGGGCGAGACGCTGGACGGCCTCGCCGAGGCGGTGGCGGTGTTCGGCTCGGACGGGCGGCTCAATCTCTACAACCACGCCTTCCTCGCTTTGTGGTCGCTGGACGCGCGCGCGCTCGGCGAGAAGCCCCACGTCGACGCGGTGGCCGCCATGTGCCGGCCGCTGCACGGCGAGACCTCCGCCTTCGCCCGCATCCGCCACGCGGTGACCGCCATCGGCCCGCGCGAGGCGGTGGCGCTGAGGCTGGAGCGGCCGGACGGCCGGGTGCTCGACGGCGCCACCCAGCCGCTGCCCGACGGCGGCACCATGGTGACCTTCCGCGACGTGACCGACAGCGTGAAGATGCAGCGGGTGCTGGAGGAGCGGGCCGAGGCGCTGGAAGCCGCCGACCGGCTGAAGAACGCCTTCGTCGGCCATGTCTCCTACCATCTGCGCACGCCGCTCAACACGCTGATGGGCTATGCCGACATGCTGCGCGAGGGGCTCGCCGGTCCCTTGAGCGAGCGCCAGCGCGACTATCTGGAGCACATGCGCCTGTCCTCGGACCTGCTGCGCGCGCTGATCGACGACATCCTCGACCTCGCCACCATCGACGCCGGCGCCATGGAGCTCGACCTCACCGAGGTGGACGTGCGCGAGGCCGTCTCCGGCGTCGCCGAGGCGGTGCGCGATCCGGTGGCCGAGGCCGGGCTGAAGCTGGCGGTGAGCGTCGATCCCGATGCCGGTCACTTCATCGCCGATGCGCGGCGGGTGCGGCAGATCCTGTTCAATCTCCTGTCCAACGCCATCGCCGTCTCCCCGCCCGGCGGCACGGTCAGCCTCGGCGCCGCCCGGCGCGAGGGCGCGCTCGTGTTCACCGTGCGCGACGAGGGGCCGGGCGTTCCGGCCGAGGTGGCCGACACGCTGTTCGACCGCTTCGAGAGCCGCAGCGCCGGCCCGCGCCATCGCGGGGTGGGGCTGGGCCTTGCCATCGTGCGCTCGTTCATGACGCTGCACGGCGGCTCGGTCACGGTGGCGCCGGCCGTCCGCGCGGCCGATGGCACTCCCGCCGGCGGCACGCTCGCCACCTGCATCTTCCCCTTGACCGGCGAAGGCCGGCGCGAGGCCGCCGAATGACCCTCGCCATCGAACGCCTGCCCGGCCGTCCCGTCGCCTGCCGCGTGGTGCTGCCGGATCTTGCCGCCACCACGCTGCTCGCGGGGCTGCTCGCCACCTGGTTCGGGCCGAAGGACACCATCGCGCTTCGGGGCGACCTCGGCGCCGGCAAGACCGAGTTCGCCCGCGCCCTGGTGCGCGCCTTCGCCGAGGACCCGGCGGTGGACGTGCCGAGCCCCACCTTCCCGATCCTCATTTCCTATGATTTCCCGCGCGGGCGGGTGGTCCATGCGGACCTCTACCGCATCCTCGAGACCGAGGAGCTGTACGAGCTCGGCTGGGACGAGCTGCGCGAGGATGCGCTGCTGCTGGTGGAATGGCCCGACCGCGCCGAGGACAGCCTGCCGGCCGACCGGCTGGAGGTGGAGCTGTTCATCGCCGCCGGCACGCCGTTCGGCGAGGGGCTGGGACCCGAGGCGCGGGTGGCCGTGCTCACCGGCATCGGCAGCGTCGAGGCGCGGCTCGACCGCTTCCAGATCGCCGATGCGCTGATCGAGCAGAGCGGCTTTGCCGCCGCCCGACGGGTGTTCCTGCAGGGCGACGCTTCCAGCCGCTCCTATACCCGCCTCGTGCTGCCGGAGCGCTCTGCCATCCTGATGAACGCGCCGCGCCAGCCGGACGGGCCGGCCCTGCGCCGCGGCCTGCCCTACAGCCAGCTGGTGCATCTGGCGGAGGACGTGAAGCCGTTCGTCGCCATGGACCGGGCGCTGCTGGCGCAGGGCCTCTCCGCCCCGGTGATCCATTCCGCCGACCTCGAGGCCGGGCTGCTGGTGCTGGAAGACCTCGGCCGCGAGGGCGTGGTCGCCGGCTCGCCGCCCGCCCCCATCCCCGAGCGCTACGAGGCGGCGGTGGAGGTGCTCGCCGCCCTGCACGGCCGCAACCTGCCGCAGACGCTGCACGTGGCGCCGCGGGTGGAGCGGGCGCTGCCGCCCTATGACGCTGCCGCCATGCTGTGCGAGATCGACCTGATGCTCGACTGGTACCTGCCGTCGCGGGGTATCCGGCTGGACGGCGTGGTGCGGGAGGAGTTCCACCTGCTCTGGCGCAGCGCGCTCAATCCGGTGCTGGCGGAGCCGGCCACCTGGGTGCTGCGCGATTTCCACTCCCCCAACCTCATCTGGCTGCCCCATCGCGAGGGGCTGCAGCGGGTGGGGCTGATCGACTTCCAGGATGCGGTGCTGGGTCCGGCGGCCTATGACGTCGCCTCGCTGGCGCAGGACGCGCGGGTGGATGTCTCCGAGGAACTGGAGCTCCATCTCGTCGGCCATTACGTGCGGCTGCGCCGCGCCGCCGATCCCACCTTCGACGTGCGCGGCTTCGCGCGTTCCTATGCGCTCATGGGGGCGCAGCGGGCCAGCAAGATCCTCGGCATCTTCACCCGGCTCAACGAGCGCGACGGGAAGCCGCACTACCTCAAGCATCTGCCGCGCATCCGGCGCTATCTCGCCCGCTGCCTCGGCCACCAGGATCTCGGCTCGCTCCGGATGTGGTACGAGGCGGTGCTTCCATCCAGGGACCTTTCCGCGTGACCCATCCGGCACCGCCCGCCATCACCACCGCCATGGTGCTTTCCGCCGGCCTCGGCACGCGCATGCGGCCGCTCACCGACACCCGGCCGAAGCCGCTGGTGGAGGTGGAGGGCCGCGCGCTCATCGACCATGTGCTCGACCGCGTCGCCGAGGCGGGCATCCCCCGCGCCGTGGTCAACCTGCATCACCATGCGGACCTTCTCGAAGCGCACCTGAAGGCCCGCGCCGGGGCGCCTGAGATCATCCTCTCCGACGAGCGCGGCGCGCTGCTGGAGACCGGCGGCGGCGTGCGCAAGGCGCTGCCGCTGATCGGGGCAGGGCCGTTCCTCGCCATCAATTCGGACACCATCTGGATCGAGGGCATGCGGCCCAACCTCTCGCGGCTGATGGAGCGCTTCGATCCCGCCGCCATGGACGCGCTGCTGCTGCTGGCGCCGGCCGCCCTCTCCATCGGCTATGACGGCACGGGCGATTTCCAGATGGACACGCTCGGCCGGCTGACCCGCCGCGCCGAGCGGCAGGTGGCGCCCTTCGTCTATGCCGGCGCCGCGATCCTCAAGCCGGAGCTGTTCGCGGGCACGCCCGAGGGCGCCTTCTCCCTCAACCGCATCTTCGACAGGGCCGCCGCGGACGAACGCCTGTTCGGGCTGCGGCTCGACGGCGTGTGGATGCATGTGGGCACGCCGGACGCCATCGCCCTCGCCGAGGAGGCGATCCAGCGGTCCAGCGACTGAGCGGGGAGGGCGGAGCCATGGCGCGCGTGCTGACCATCCCGCCCTCGGCGCCGTTCCTGCCGACGCTGGCCGAGGCGCTGCTCGACGGCGCCCTTGTGGAGGGCTTCGCCCCGCGCGGCGATCCCATGGCGCTGGCCGGCGCCACCGTCTTCCTGCCCACCCGCCGCGCCGGCCGCCTGTTCGCCGATGCCCTGCTCGCGGCCACCGGCGGCGGCGTCACCCTGCTGCCGAGGATCGTGCCGCTCGGCGACGTGGACGAGGATGCGCTCGCCTTCTCCGAGGATGCGCCGGTGCTCGCCGCGCCCCATGCCATCGCCCCGGTGCATCGCCGGCTGGTGCTGGCGCGGCTGGTGGCCCACTGGCGCGACACCCTCGCCCGCACGGTGGAGCGCGAGGCGGTCGCCGCCGGCACCGGCGCCACCTTCGCGCTGGCCGATGCGCTGGGCGCGCTGTTCGACGATTTGACCACCGCCGGCCTGCCGGTGGAGCGCATGGACGGGCTCGTGCCCGATGAGCTCGACCGCTATTTCCGCGTGGGGCTGGATTTCGTGCGCATCGCCCGCCGCGCCTTCACCGACTATCTGGACGCCGCCGGGCTGGTGGAACCGGCGGCCCGGCGCGATGCGCTGGTGGATGCGGAGGCGCGGCGCCTCACCGCGCTCGGCCGCGCCGCCGGGCCGGTGATCGCGGCCGGCTCCACCGGCTCCATGCCGGCGACGGCGCGGCTTTTGGCTGCCATCGCCGAGCTGCCGCTGGGCGCGGTGGTGCTGCCGGGGCTGGACCTCGATCTCGACGAGCCTTCCTTCGCCCGCATCACCGACCCGCGCGATCCGGCGCCGGACCATCCGCAATACGGCCTGTCCCGCCTCATCGCCCGCATGGGCGTGACGCGTGCGGACGTCGGCACGCTGGCCCCGCCGGCGTCGCACGGGCGGGAGCGCCTCGCCAGCGAGGCGCTGCGGCAGGCCGAGACGTCGGATCTCTGGGCCCGCCTGCCGGAGCGGCTGCCGGGGGAGGCGCTGGCCCGCGCCATGGCCGGCGTGAGCGTGGTGGAAGCCGCCGACCCGCGCGCCGAGGCGGTGGCCATCGCCCTTGTGCTGCGCGACGCCCTGGAGCGGCCGGGCGAGACCTGCGCTCTCGTGACCCCCGATCGCGACCTCGCCCGCCGGGTGGCGGCGGAGATGGCGCGCTTCGGCGTGGCGCTGGACGATTCCGCCGGCACGCCGCTGGCCGACAGCGCCGCCGGCCGGCTCTCCGCCCTGCTGGTGACGGCGGCGGCCGAGGATCTGGCGCCGGTGGCCCTGTTCGCGCTGCTGACCCATCCGCTGGCGCGCTTTTCCCTTGATCCCGAGGCCAAGGCGCCGGCGGTGGCGGCATTGGAGCTTGTCGCCCTGCGCGGCGCCCGCCCGCGTGCCGGCATCGCTGGCCTGCGCGATGCGATCGCTGCCTTTGATCCCGAGGCATGGCGCGGCGGGGACCCGCGCCGCCGGATCGACACCGCAGCCCTCGACCGCGCCCTCGATCTGGTGGATCGGCTGGAGCGCGCCCTCGGGCCCCTGCTGGCGCTTGGGGCCACGCGCGTCCCGTCGGCGCTCGCCGATCTGGTGGCGGCCCACCGCGCGGCCTATGTGGCGGTGGCCGGCGGGCTCGATCCCGAGGCCGAGGATGCCGGCGCCGCCGCCCTCGCGCGCACTTTCGAGATGCTCGCCGCGACGGCGTCCGACGGACCGGCGCTCGACCTTTCCGCCTATGCGGAAGCGAGCGGCGCCCTGTTCGGCGATGCCATGGTGCGCCCGCGCGCCGAGCCCCATGCGCGCATCCGCATCCTCGGCCCGCTGGAGGCGCGCCTCGTCCATGTGGATCGGGTGGTGCTGGGCGCGCTGGTGGAGGGGGTGTGGCCGCAGATCGCGGAAACCGACCCCTGGCTCTCGCGCCCCATGCGCTCCGCGCTGGGGCTGGACCTGCCGGAGCGGCGCATCGGCCTTGCCGCGCACGATTTCGCGCAGAGCCTCGGTGCGCGAGAGGTGGTGCTCTCCTTCGCCGCCAAGGTGGGCGGCACCCAGAGCGTGCCCTCGCGCTTCCTGCAGCGCCTGCGCACCGTGGCCGGGCCGGACGAATGGGACGCCGCCCGCCAGCGCGGCGACCTCTGGGTGGAGGCCGCGCGCAGGCTGGACGACGCCCCCGCCGTGCCCCGTGCCACCCGCCCCGCGCCGGCCCCGCCGCTGGCGCTGCGGCCGCGCCGGCTGTCGGTGACCGAGATCGAGACCTTCCTGCGCGATCCCTATTCCATCTATGCCCGCCACGTTCTGGGGCTGATCCCGCTCGATCCGCTGGACGCCGCGCCGGGCGGGGCGGAGCGCGGATCGGCCCTGCACGAGGCCATCGGCCGCTTCACCGCCGCCTTTCCCGAGGCGCTGCCGCCCGATGCCCTCGATCGGCTGCTGGAAGAGGGCCGGCGCGCCTTCGCCCCGCTCGCCGCCTTTCCGGCGGAGCACGCCTTGTGGTGGGCGCGGTTCGAGCGCGCCGCCGCCTTCCTCATCGGCTTCGAGCGCGAGCGGCGGCCCCATCTCGAACGCATCGTCGCCGAGGCGGGCGGGCGGCTCGACATCCCGCTCGGCGCCGGAACCTTCCGCCTCACCGGCCGTGCCGACCGCATCGAGCTCCGGCGCGACGGGCTCATCAACATCCTCGATTTCAAGACCGGCACCGCCCCCACCGCCCGGCAGGCCGCCTCGCTCTCGCCCCAGCTGCCGCTGGAGGCCGCCATGGCGCAGCGCGGCGCCTTCGCCAACGTGCCGGCGGCGGAGGTGGCGGACATCGCCTATGTGGAGCTGAAGGGCGGTGCCGCTGGAGGCGAGGAGAAGGCCGTGCGCCTCAAGGATCGCGGCACCATGGACCTTGCCGAGGATGCGCTCGCGGGCCTCGAAAGCCTGATGAAGGCGTTCGAGAACGAAACGCAGGGCTATCGCGCGCTGGCGGCACCCCAATGGGCCGGCCGGTTCGGCGGCTACGACCACCTCGCGCGGGTGCGCGAATGGGCGCTGGGCGGGGAGGACGGCGAATGAGCGCGTCCGCTCCCTCCGCCGCGCCCACCGGCCCCAAGGCCGAGGCCACGCGCCGCCAGTCGGATGCCTCCCACCCGGCCTATTCGGCGTGGGTCTCGGCCAATGCGGGCTCCGGCAAGACCCATGTGCTGGCGCGCCGCGTGATCCGCCTGCTGCTGGCCGGCACGCCGCCCGGGCGCATCCTGTGCCTCACCTATACCAAGGCCGCCGCCGCCAACATGGCCAACCGGGTGCTCGCCATCCTCGGCCGCTGGGTGCGGCTCGACGATGCCGCGCTCGACGCCGCCATCCGCGAGACCGTCGACACCGCCCCCGATGCCGCCATGCGCGCCCGCGCCCGTCGGCTGTTCGCGGCGGCGCTGGAGACGCCGGGCGGGCTGAAGATCCAGACCATCCACGCCTTCTGCGGCGCGCTGCTGCATCGCTTCCCGTTCGAGGCGGACGTCGCCGCCGGCTTCGGCGAGCTGGACGAGGTGGGCCGGCAGGAGCTGATGGCCCGCATCCGCACCGATCTGGTGGTGGCCGCCGCCCGCGCGCCTTCGAGCGCGCTGGGGCAGGCGGTGGCGCGGCTGACGGAGGAAGTCTCCGACAGCGGGCTGGTCGAGCTGCTCGACGCTGCGGTGGCGCTGCGCGCGCGCATCCTGCCGCTGGGCGAAACGCCGGCCGCAAGAAGCGCCGCCGTCGCCCGCGTTCTCGGCATCGCGCCGGGGCTGAGCGTCGCGGCAGTCGAGGCGGACATGCTCGAAAGCCCGCATCTGCCGCGCAGCGAATGGCCGGCGGCCGCCGCCGAGCTGTGCGCCTCCGACAAGGCCACCGACCGCACCCGCGGCGAGGACATCGCCGCTGCCGCAGCCGCGCCGGACGCGGCCTCCGCCCGCTTTGCATGGCGCAAGGTGTTCTTCGGCAGCGAGGGGCCGCGCTCCGACCGCAACCTCTGCACCAAGGGCTTCGCCGACCGCGCGCCCGCCCTTGCCGCCCGCCTGCGCGACGAGCGCGACCGCCTGGCCGCGCTGGAGGACAGCGCCCGCGCCGCCCGCGCGCTGGAGCGCACCGACGCGGCCCTGACGCTCGCCGCCGAGGCCTGCCGCCGCTACGAGGCGGAGAAGGCGGCGCGCGGCCTGCTCGATTTCGACGACCTCATCACCAAGGCCGCCCGGCTTCTGGCCGAGCAGCCCACCTTCGTGCAGTACAAGCTGGACCAGGGCATCGACCATGTGCTGGTGGACGAGGCGCAGGACACGAGCCCCGAGCAGTGGCGCGTCGTCTCCGGCCTCGCCAGCGATTTCTTCGCCGGCGCCGGCGCGCGCGAAGGGGTGAGCCGCACCATCTTCGTGGTGGGCGACGAGAAGCAGTCCATCTTCTCCTTCCAGGGGGCGGACCCGCGCGCGTTCGGCGCCATGCGCGCCACCTTCGAGCGCAAGGCCGGCCGCGATGCCTTCCGCCGGGTGGAGCTGCCCCATTCCTTCCGCTCCGCCCCCGGCGTGCTGGAGGCGGTGGATCGCATCTTCTCCCGCGCCGAGGCCCATGACGGGCTGACGCTGGATGCCGGCCCGCCGGTGCATGCCGCCATCCGCGCCGATGCGCCGGCGCTGGTGGAGATCTGGCCCACCACCCGCCCCGCGCCCCAGCCCGAGCCGGACAACTGGCGCCGCCCGCTGGACGAGGCGCCCTCCGACGATCCCGTGGAACGCCTCGCGCGGCGCATCGCCGGCTTCATCCGCGCCGGCATCGCCACCGGCCTCGCCATGCCCTCCCGGCAGGGCCGGCCCATGCGCGCCGGCGACGTGCTGGTGCTGGTGCGCCGTCGCGGCCGGCTGTTCGAGGCGGTGATCCGCGCGCTGAAGGAGCTGAAGGACGATCAGGTGCAGGTGGCGGGCGCCGACCGCCTCGTGGTGGCCGAGCACATCGCCGCCCTCGACCTGATGGCGCTGGGCGACGCTTTGGTCTCGCCCGACGACGATCTGGCGCTGGCGTCCGTCCTGAAAAGCCCCCTGTTCGGGCTCGACGATGCCGATCTGATGGCCCTGTGCCCGGCGCGCGGGGGGCGCCTCGCCGATGCGCTGGCCGCCGCCACCGATCCGCGCCACCTTGCCGCCGCCGCCCGCCTTGCCGGCTGGCGCATGGAGGCGCTGGCGCTGCGGCCGTTCGATTTCTACGCCCGCGTGCTCGGCCGAGATGGCGGGCGCCGCGCGGTGCTGGCTCGCCTCGGCCCGGAGGCGGCGGACGTGCTGGACGAGTTCATGGCCCTCGCCCGCACCTATGAGGCCACCGAGCCGCCGAGCCTTGCCGGCTTCCTCGCCTTCCTGCGCCGGGGCGGCGCCGAGACCAAGCGCGACATGGAGAGCGGGCGCAACGAGGTGCGGGTGATGACCGTGCACGGCGCCAAGGGGCTGGAGGCGCCGCTCGTCATCCTCGCCGATACGGTGGACATGCCGCGGGCGCGGGTGTCCGGCGGCCTCCTCACCGTGCCCGGCGCTGACGGTGACGTGCCGGTGCTGGCGCCGCGCAAGACGGAGGATCCGCAGGCCCTCGCCACCGCCCGCGCCACCGCCGCCGCCCGCGAGCTGGAGGAATATCGCCGCCTGCTCTACGTGGCGCTGACGCGCGCCGAGGATGCAGTGATCGTCTGCGGCGCGGAAACCCGCGCGGCGGGCAAGGACAAGTCCCACGCCCGGCCGGAGGGCTGCTGGTATGACCTGGTGCGCGACGCGCTGGAGCCGGATGCGGAGCTGAAGCCCGCCCTCGGCTTCGAGGGCGAGGTGCTGCGCTGGCGCAAGGGGCCGGGGCTCGCCATCGCCGTTCCGGCCGCCCCTGCGCCAGCCCCGGACGGAGAGGCGCGGGCCCTCCCGGCCTTCGCCGGGCCGCCGCCGGTGGAGCCTGCGCCGCGCATCCTGCGCCCGTCCTCCGCCGCAGCGGCCTTGCCCCCCGGCGCCGCCGTCCCCACCGCTCATGAGGGTCTGGCGCCGCTGGTGCGGGGCGATCTGGTGCACCGCCTCCTCGCCGGGCTGCCGGAGATCGCCCCGGCGGAGCGGGCGGCCGCCGGGATGCGGCTGCTGCGCCATGCCGCCGACGGGGTGCCGGAGGCGCTGCTCGCGCCGGTGCTGGAGGAGGCGCTGGCGGTGCTCGGCCATGCGCCGCTCGCGGATCTGTTCGGCGCCGGAAGCCGGGCGGAGGTGCCCGTCGTGGGCCGCCTGCCGGCCAGCGACGGCGGCGATTTCGCGGTCTCCGGCCGCATCGACCGGCTCGCCGTGACTGAGGAGCGCATCCTCGTGGCCGATTTCAAGACCGACCGCACCCCGCCCGCGCGGGCCGAGGACATCGGGGAAACCTATGTGGCGCAGCTCGCCGTCTATGGCGCGCTGCTGTCGCGGGTGTTCGGCGGACGGCCGTGCGAGGCGCGGCTCATCTACACCGCCGGACCGCTGGTCCACGTGCTGCCGCCCGAGCGGCTGGCGGCGGCACGGGCGCGGCTCGCCCTCACCTCGGCGTGACGGCGCCTTGACGGAGAGGGGAGGGCATCCCTACGTTCGGGCTCAAGATTCAGTGGTTCCCCCCTTTCCCCCCTACGAGGTCTGCCATGTCGGTCGAGAAGGTTTCGGATCAGAACTTTGAACAGGACGTGCTCCAGTCCAGCGCGCCGGTGATCGTGGACTTCTGGGCCGAGTGGTGCGGCCCCTGCCGCATGGTCGCCCCCATCCTCGAGGAAGTGTCCGGCGAGCTGGGCGAGAAGGTCCGCATCGTGAAGCTGAACGTGGACGAGAATCCGCAGACGGCATCCAAGTACGGCATCATGTCCATCCCCACCCTGCTGCTCTTCAAGGACGGCAAGATCGCCTCCCGCCAGGTGGGCGCGGCTCCCAAGGCCAAGCTGGTGCAGTGGATCAACGGCTCCATCTGAGCCGGGGGCGCCCCCCGCGCCCGCAATGACGCAAGGCCGCCGCGGACCCACGGTCCCGGCGGCTTTTTCGTGCCTGCAGCGTGGGTTCAGACGCCGCGCGTGGCGCCGGCCGGGAAGGCGAGCGAACGGCGCTCGGGGCGGGGGGCGAACGCGGCCACCGGCCGCGCCTGCCATGGCCGGTCGAGGCAGGGGCTCGCGTCGTTCAGGCGGGTGGCCTCGCGGCCGGCCTCCTCGGCGCTGGAAAACCGCCGGGCCTCGCGCGGGAAGAAGGCGCCTCCGGGCAGGATGAGGCTGATGCCGCCATCCCCCGTCACGTGCGTCTCGCTGCCATCGAAGAAGACCCAGCCGCACGGCGCCTCCGGCGCGGCGCGCGCCACCACGTGGGTCGAAGCCGGCACGTCGTGCCGCCGCAGCCTGAGGCCAATTCCAAACATCTCGACGCGATCCTCGTTTCCCCCGCAGCAAAGGGGAAATGCCGGAGGCGGGGCTCGCGTTCCCGCATCCCGCGCCCAGCGGCATCACGACGCGCCGACGCCGCAGCCCGTCAGTACCCCACTGCCGCCAGATAAAGCCCGCAGGACGGCGCCATGGGGCCGCAGCGGGAACGGTCGGCGGCCTTCAGCGCGGCTTCGAGGTCATCCGCGCTCCACCGCCCTTCGCCGACGCGCATCAGCGAGCCCACCATGGAGCGCACCTGGTGGTGCAGGAAGGAACGGGCCGAGGTGACGATGCGGATCTCGTCGCCGGCGCGGCTCACGTCCAGCTGGTCCAGCGTCTTCAGCGGCGAGGCGGCCTGGCACTCGGCGGCGCGGAAGGTGGAGAAATCGTGCTTGCCCAGAAGCCGCTGGGCGGCGACGTGCATCGCCTCGGCATCGAGCTTCTGCGGCACCCGCCACGCCCGGTCGCGGTCGAGGGCGAGGTCCGGCCGGCGGTTGACGATGCGATAGAGATAATGGCGGCTGCGGGCCGAGAAGCGCGCGTCGAAGTCGTCCGCCACCCGTTCCGCCGCCAGCACCGCCACTGGATGCGGGCGCAGATGGGCGGTCATGGCGTCGCGCACGGTGTCGGCGCGCCAGTCGCGGGAGAGGTCCACATGGGCCACCTGCCCGGTGGCATGGACCCCGGCATCGGTGCGCCCGGCGCCGGAGACGGTCACCGCCTCGCCGCAGAAGCTGCGGAAGGCCTGCGCGAGCACGCCCTGCACGGTCGGCAGCTCCGCCTGCATCTGCCAGCCGGCGAACGGCGTGCCGTCGTATTCGATGGTGAGCTTGTAACGCGGCATCGCCGCCCGTCAGTCCAGCACCGTGCCGGCGGGCACGGGATTGCCGCGCAGGAAGGCGTCGGCGGGGCCGGCCTGCTTGCCGGCCTTCTGCAATTCCACGAGACGCACGGCGCCCGACCCGCAGGCGATGGCGAGGCCGCCGTCGAGCGCCGTGCCGGGGGCGCCGGTGCCCTCGGCCAGGGCCGAGCGCAGCACCTTCACCCGCGTGCCGTCGGCGAGCGCGAACCACGCGCCGGGGAAGGGGGAAAGGCCGCGGATGCGATTGTGCACCTCTCCGGCGGGCAGGGACCAGTCGATGCGCGTCTCCGCCTTCTCGATCTTCGCCGCATAGGCGACGCCCGCCTCCGGCTGGGGGGTGAAGGCGAGGCCGTCGCGCTCCAGCGCCGCCAGGGCACGGCCCATGAGGTCGGCGCCCAGCACCATCATGCGGTCGTGCAGCTCGCCGGCGGTCATGTCCGCCCCGATGGGGATGCGCTCCACGAGGCCGACGGGGCCGGTGTCGAGCCCGGCCTCCATCCTCATCACCGCGACGCCGGTCTCCCGGTCGCCGGCCATGATGGCGCGCTGGATCGGCGCGGCGCCGCGCCAGCGCGGCAGCAGCGAGCCGTGCAGGTTGAGGCAGCCGAGGCGCGGGGCGTCGAGGATCGCCTGCGGCAGGATGAGGCCGTAGGCCACCACCACCGCCACGTCGGCGTCATGGGCGCGGAACGCCGTGGCGGCTTCCTCGCCGCGCAGGCTCTTCGGCGTCAGCACCGGGATGCCGAACAGCTCGGCCACGCGATGCACGGGAGAGGGGGTCAGGTCGAGCCCGCGACGACCGGCGGGAGCCGGCGCGCGGGTATAGACCGCCGCCACCTCGTGCCCGCGGCCGACGATCTCCGAGAGGGTCGGCACGGCGAAGTCGGGCGTGCCCATGAAGACGATGCGCATGGGGTGTCCCGTGCTCTTGGGTGCGCGCCGGGATCAGGCTTCGGCCCGGTGCCGCGCCTGCTTGGTGAATTTCTTGATGACGCGGTCGCGCTTCAGCTTCGAGATGTGGTCGATGAAGAGCACGCCGTTGAGGTGGTCGATCTCGTGCTGCACGCAGGTGGCGAACAGGCCTTCCGCCTCCACCTCCCGCACGGCGCCGTCCACGTCCTGGAAGCGCACGGTGACGCGGGCAGGGCGCTCCACCTCCTCGTAGTATTCGGGGATGGAGAGGCAGCCCTCGCTATAGACCGAGGTCTCGTCGGAAGCCGCGATGATCTCGGGGTTGATGAGGGCGAGCGGCTTCTTGGCCTCGCCCTCGCGCGCGACGTCGATGGTCACGACCCGCTTCTGCACGCCCACCTGGATCGCCGCCAGCCCGATGCCGGGGGCGTCGTACATGGTGTCGAACATGTCCTCCACGAGCTTGCGGATCTGCCCGTCGATCTTCTCGACCGGGTCGGAAAGGGTCCTCAGCTTGGGCTCGGGGATGATCAGGATGGGTCGCGTCGTCATGTTCGGGAAATAAGCGAAGCTGCGGGCCGGGTCAACATGTTCGCTATTTGTTCGGCGCGGGAATCGCGCTAGAAGACAGCATGTCCGACGCGCTCTTCAGCCTCGCGGGCCATGCCGTCACCCCGGCCGAGGCTGCGGCCGCCGGGGCGGGCGCGTTGGCGCTGCTGCTGTTCCTGGTGATGGTGCTGCTGGCGCGGCAGGCGCGGGCGCGCGCCGATGCCGCGGCCGAGCAGCTCCTGCTGCGCGAGGAGACCGACCGCCGCCTGCGCGATCTCGCCCGCATCCAGTCGGAGACTGCCGGGCGCGTCCAGAACATGGGCGAGGTGCTGGCGCAGCGACAGAGCGAGCTCGCCCGTGCCGTCTCCGAGCGGCTCGACGCCACCTCCCACCGGCTGGGGGAGACGCTGACCACCGCCGCCCGGGCCACCCACGAGAGCCTCACCCGCATCGCCGAGCGCCTGGTGATGGTGGAGGCGGCCGAGCGCAGCCTCTCCGACCTCTCGGCGCAGGTGTTCTCGCTGAAGGAGACGCTGGCCAACAAGCAGGCCCGCGGCGCATTCGGGCAGGCCCGCATGGAGGCGATCGTCGCCGACGGCCTGCCGCGCGGCAGCTTTGCGTTTCAGCACACCCTGTCCAACGGGCGCCGGCCCGACTGCGCCATCTTCCTGCCGGGGGACCCGCGGCCGCTGCTGGTGGATTCCAAGTTCCCGCTGGAGGCGGTGACCGCCCTGCGCGAGGCCCCTTCGCCCGAAGCCCGCAAGAGCGCGGCCCAGCGCCTGCGCAATGACCTGCTGAAGCACGTCCATGACGTGGCCGAGCGCTATTTCGTGCCCGGGGAGACGCAGGACGTGGCCCTCATCTTCGTGCCCTCCGAATCGGTCTACGCCGAGATCTGCGAGCATTTCGACGCGGTGGTGCAGGAGGCGTTCCGGCTGCGGGTGGTGCTGGTCTCGCCCTCGCTGCTGATGCTGGCGGTGCAGGTGGTGCAGGCCATCGCCAAGGATGCGCGCATGCGCGCCGAGGCCGACCGGGTGCGCGCCGAGGTGGCCGCCCTGGTGGCCGACGTGGCGCGCCTGCGCGAACGGGTGGGGGAGCTGTCGCGCCATTTCGGCCAGGTGGGGGACGACGTGAACCGTGTGCTCATCTCGGCGGACAAGATCGCCCGCCGCGGCCTGAGGCTGGAGCAGCTGGATTTCGACGCGCCCGCCCCGGACCTCGCGCCTGCCGGCGATTGAGGCAAGCGATTGAGGGGGAGAAGGCGCCAAGGCATCTTGCGCGGCGCACTTGCCCGTCCGATCCTATATGCTGTGAAGATTCGCGCGCCGGTTGCGGCCGCCCACTGACACTTAGGAAAAGATGCCCGAACTGCCCGAGGTGGAGACTGTCCGCCGCGGCCTCATGCCCGTCCTGCAAGGCGCCGTCATCGAGAGCGCCGAGGCCCGCAGGCCGGACCTGCGCTGGCCGCTGCCCGAGAATTTCGCGGAGCGCCTGGCCGGCCGCCGGATCGAGGCGGTGGGCCGGCGCGCCAAATACCTGCTCGCCGATCTCAGCGGCGGCGAGGTGATGATCCTGCATCTCGGCATGTCCGGCTCCATCCGCATCGACGGCACCAAGGCGAACGGGCGCCCGGGGGTGTTCCACCATCCCCGCGCCGAGGGCGGGCCGCACGATCACGTCGTGCTGCACCTCGCCGGCGGCGCGACGGTGACGTTCAACGATCCCCGCCGGTTCGGCGCCATCCTGATCGTGCCGTACGACCGGCTGGATTCCCATCCGCTGCTCGCCAGCCTCGGGCCCGAGCCGCTGGGCAACAGCTTCAATGCCGAGTATCTCGCCCACGCCTGCGCCCGGCGCCACACCAGCCTGAAGGCGGCGCTGCTGGACCAGAAGCTGGTGGCCGGCCTCGGCAACATCTACGTGTGCGAGGCGCTCTACCGCGCCCGCCTCTCGCCCCGGCGCCTCGCCCACACCATCGCCTCCGCCGCCGGCACGCCCACGGCGCGGGCCGAGCGGCTGGTGATCGCGATCCGCGACGTGCTGCGCGAGGCGATCCAGGCCGGCGGCTCGTCCCTGCGCGATCATCGCCAGGTGAATGGCGCGCTCGGCTATTTCCAGCACGCCTTCAAGGTCTATGACCGGGAAGGCCAGCCCTGCCAGACGCTGCGGTGCCGCGATACGGTGCGGCGCATCATTCAGGGCGGGCGCTCCACCTTTTATTGCCCGACCTGCCAGCGCTGAGCGGCCCTCGCGCCGTCCCCGGCGCGGGCGCGGAAGCTGCCGCGCAAGAACGCGTGGGCGGGCGCCTTTCCTCTTCCGTCCGCGCCGCCGAAATGGTTAGAGCACGGGCGACCGCGGGCGCCGCGCCACGCGGATGCGAACCCGGCGTCACGCCGGCATCGAGGAGGGAATGGGATGGCATTCGAGACGATCCTGGTGGAGCGGTACGACCGCGTCGGCCTCATCCGGCTCAACCGGCCGCAGGCGCTCAACGCGCTGAACAGCCAGCTCATCGGCGAGCTCAACTCCGCGCTGGACGAGTTCGAGAAGGACACCGGCATCGGCTGCGTCGTCATCACCGGCTCCGAGAAGGCCTTCGCCGCCGGCGCCGACATCAAGCAGATGCAGGACTACACCTATCCGCAGACCTACCTCGACGACTACATCACCTCCTGGGAGCGCCTCTCGCGCGCCCGCAAGCCGGTGATCGCGGCGGTGGCGGGCTTCGCGCTGGGCGGCGGCTGCGAGCTCGCCATGATGTGCGACTTCATCCTGGCGGCCGACACCGCGAAGTTCGGCCAGCCCGAGATCAAGCTGGGCGTGATGCCCGGCGCCGGCGGCACCCAGCGCCTCACCCGTTTCGTCGGCAAGTCCAAGGCCATGGAGATGTGCCTCACCGGCCGCATGATGGATGCCGTCGAGGCCGAGCGCGCCGGGCTGGTCTCGCGCGTGGTTCCCGCGGCCGAGCTGGTGGACGAGGCGCTCAAGGTGGCCAGGGTCATCGCCTCCATGTCGCTCCCGGTCGCCATGCAGACCAAGGAGAGCGTGAACCGCTCCTACGAGACCACGCTGGCCGAGGGCATCCGCTTCGAGCGCCGCGTGTTCCACGCCCAGTTCGCGCTGGCCGACCAGAAGGAAGGCATGGCCGCCTTCGTCGAGAAGCGCGCCCCCAAGTTCGAGCGCTGAGCACCCTCCCGCCCCGCCCGGAACGCTGGCGGGGCGGGCCTTTGCGACGCTGTGCACAGCTTTGCACATTTCTCTTCATGGGCGGCATTGACAGGCCCCCCACACCCCCTTACACATCGCGCTCCCGATTGACCTTCGCGGTCGATCCGGGGCCCAGGTGGCGGAATTGGTAGACGCGCTGGTTTCAGGTACCAGTGGTGAAAGCCGTGGAGGTTCGAGTCCTCTCCTGGGCACCATCGCTCCCCTAGAGCGTTGACGCTTCAGAACATATTGATGTAGCTGTGTTTCTCGCCGCTCAAACTGGTACACATGAGCGGCCACATGGCTCTTCCTATGACACGCCCCACAAGGCGCCCTGAGTCGTCGTTCCTGACGTTCCGCAAGCGCACCCCCAAGGACATTCTCGCCAAGGCCAAGGGACAGGTCGTCACCATCGCGTTCCCGCCGGATAGCGAAGGGCAGCGAACAGCCACGTTCACGATAGGCCCGGAGATCAAGTTCTCCCTCAAGGCGCGCGACCCGGCCAACGCAAGAGCGCGAACCGGCTTTGCCGAGTCGTTCCTTGCTCAGCATTGGGAAGCCATCCGCAAGGGGCCTGTCTCCCTCACCCATAAGCAGACCGTCGCCCTGTCGGGGGAGGTCTACCGGCTCTTTGCCGATGGCATGGAAGACGATCCCGGTTCCGCCAAACTGTGGGAAGCTGTCCTTGATGGCATCGCCGAAGCGATGGCCGGACCAGTCGGCGGCGGTAGACATTTGCTCATCATCGGTGACCAGCAGGAGCGCCGGGACATCCTGTTGGAAGAGCGGTTCGGCAAGCTGACCGACCGTGTGCTGTCCGCTCATCATCTGGAAATTGACCAGACCAGTCGCAAGGCGCTGCTGTTTCAGGTTGCAATCGCACTCAAGGATGCGGCTCTGAAGTTGGATCGCAACGTGGCTGGCGACTACCGGCCGGACCCGAATGCGGCGCGCTTCGGCGGCCTGTTCGTGGCCACTCCGCAGACGGGGGCGGCAGTGGAGGGCGGAAAGGCCGTTTCCTTCGCGAGCTTGGTGACGGGCTGGTGGAAGGAGGGTGAGGCGGCAGGCCTCTCCCGCAAGACGCACCAAGCCTATTCCAGCGCGATGGACCGTCTTGCCGAGCATGTCGGACACAGCGACGCCGCGCGGATCACGGCAGACGACATCATCGGCCTGAAGAGCGCGCGCCTCGCAGCCGGGGTGAGCCCCAAGACGGTGAAGGACAGCGACCTTTCGGGGCTCAAGGCCATCTTCGGATGGGCCGTCGCCAACCGCCTCCTCCCTGCGAACCCGGCCGAGGGCATCACCGTGAAGCGGGTGAAGGCGGTCAAGCTCCGTGGAAAGGGGCTCACGGACAAGGAAGCCGCCGCCATTCTCGCAGCCGCCTCCCGCCATCAGCGGGGACAGGAGCGTCCGAAGACATTCGCGGCCAAACGGTGGGTGCCATGGCTGTGCGCCTACACCGGGGCACGCGTGGGTGAGATAGCCCAACTCCGCAAGCAGGATGTCCGGCAGGAGGCCGACCATTGGGTGCTCACCCTGACGCCCGAGGCGGGCGCGGTGAAGAACAAGGAGGTGCGCGAAGTCCCCCTGCATCCGCACCTTGTCGAGATGGGCTTCCCGGAGTTCGTGAGGCAGGCGGAGAATGGCCACCTGTTCCTCACTCCGAGTCGGAGCGGGGATGTTCTCGGTCCGCTTCAGGGCGTGAAGAACCGCCTTGCCGAGTTTGCCCGTGAAGTTGTCAAAGACCCCAATGTCGCCCCGAACCATGGATGGCGCCACCGGTTCAAGACGGTGGGGCTGGAAGCGGGCGTGTCGGAACGGGTGCTGGATGCCATCTGTGGTCACGCCCCGCGAACGGTGGGAGCCGCCTACGGGGACGTGACGTTGAACGCACGGGCGGATGGCATCGCCAAGTTTCCGAGGTATCAGATCGAAACCGAGGTCTGACCTCTGATTTGATGCCTGGGGATGATCGCACCCATCAGGCGGCGGGCTCCTGAGAGGTAGGGATGTCGCGATGGGCCTTCCGCCATTCCGACAGGAGGAAGCGCAGGACATCGGTGAAGGACGTCACCTTGCCGGGGCGGATGATGCGGTGGATGTCCCGGATGGTGGACATGTCGGTGGCGTCGAGGCGCGCCGTGACATGGTGGGGGTAGGCGTTGAGGGTGATTGTGTGATCTCCTAGATATGGTGTGTTACGAAAAAAATCGCGCTAGATATTGTGTTACCGAAAAGCAGGGGCTCGGAAATAGGTGAGCCCATCAGAACGGCTCAGAAGCCCGTAGGAGTCCAAAGCGATCGCTTGGCTAGTCCGGTAGCCTGACGACGCTCTATTGACTCCCACGGGGCTCCTATTCGATCTGAGCGAGTCTCAGGCGCGGACGTAGACGTGGTCCGCCTCACTGGGCAGGGCGTCCAGCACCAGCCGGGCCATAGAGTCGACCTTTCCGGCGAGGCGGGTAACGTCCCTCAGCAGCACCGCCTTGGACTTGCAGAAGCTGCGGCTGGTCCACCGTGAAAACCCGTCCGGTGTCTTCCCCTCGCGCCGCTGAAGGGCGAACTGGGCTCGATCCTTGGTGAGGATCACCCGCCAGCCATCGTTCAGCCGACAGACCCCTTTCCGGTACAGGTCTTCGGTCTCCTTGTTCCCACCAGGGGCAGGCGCACTGAAGGGCATGAAGCGGCCACGACGGCGGGCCATCAGTTCCGACAGAGTGCTCGGTCCTGTGTCTGTGTCGGCGCCTGGAGTGCTTCGAAGCCCAATCTCAGAGAATAGGGACGGGGCCATGGAAGCCCATTCGGGAAGGTCCAGAAGCGTTTCCATGACGGTGGGGGCGATGGTCAATCCCAGTCCAGCTACGGCCACCAACAGTTCGCCCCGCGTCGCGTGGGCACTCAGCTTGCGCCATGCCCTGCGAGAGACAGTCCCGACAGCGATGTCCCGTCGCTGGATAAGCCAAGACGCGCCACCCTTGGCGAGGATCACACGGTGTCTTGGACCCAAGACAACAGTGACGAACCCGTAATCGTCGTCACCCTCCAGGAGGCTCCTGACGGGCATGTCCTTCAGGGCGGCATAAAGGGCCTGGACGGCCTCCGCACGGCGGGCCTTGCTGATCCTACGTTGTCTCGCGGTGGTGCTCATGGTGTGCCTCGCGGTGGGGGTGATAGGTGAGGGCGGGATGGGGTGCCAGACCAGAAGCATCCCGAGCGGTGCAGGGGCGCTCAGTGACGGCGGTGGCGTCGGAGAGACGCTTCCGGTCTGGTCTTGGGTTGGGAAGACAATGCCCCTCGGTCGTCGCAGATATCGACCTTCGAGCGAAAAGCTCTGTGAAGGGGCGCCATGTCATCAGACGCAGCCCGTGGTGAGCGGGACGACATGGGATTGGGGAGCGCGGTGGCGGCACACAGGGAGGCTGACGCCCCGTCCCGACCGGCTCACTGTCATGCGAGCGGGGCGGGTCAGCTTTCCGGTGTGTCGTCCGTGTTCGGAAAAAAAGATGTCCGCCCCACGGGACCAGACTGGCAGGGTGTGCGCTGTGTGATCCTGAGCGGGGTGGCTACTTCTTCAGTAGGAGAGAAGAAACGACAGGAAACCATCGGGGTGATGGCGAGGGTTCAGGGTATTGGATGTTCCCTCAGTGATCCCGAGGTGAACCGGAGTGCTAGAGAACCCATGCTGTAGGGGGAACTTCGTTCCTGTTCTATCTCAGCATGTATGACAGTCAGTGGTCATGAGATGACCCTGATGTGGGACTCTATGAGTACACATAGAGTTAATATATTTCACCCTCTGGGCAGTAGGAGGCAATTAATAGGGATGCCTCAGATGCACAGGGAAGGGCGTGGGAGTCGCCCCCTTTATCCGAGGTGGGTAGGTAGGTTTCCGTTGGTCACTCGACTCCAGCGGCCATTTCTGTCGATCTGAAGGGGTGTCTGGTCGCCGGGCCACATCACGCTCAGCCTCGGTAGTCCCACGCTCGATAAGAGCCTAGAGCTTCAGGGCGTGAGCCGCGTCATCCCGGTCGATTGTCGTGACGTTGGGGCAGGTGGTCTTGGGACGGGGCGTGGAGTGGGCTTCGAGGAAGGCACGGATGCCGCCGTCAAAAGTGTGGACCTCCACATTTTTGGATGAGGCGATCTTCGCAACACGCATGTACTGGACTGCGGTGTCGTAGGGAGCAGCACAGTTCTTTTCGATCCACGCCTTGAACTCCCCGTGCTGGACCTTTGCCTTCGCCTTCAGGAGGTGGTGCCCGGCAATCTCTGCCCAGAGGAGCATGCGCTTCCCGGCGTAGACCACCTCACGGTGGGCCATGTCGATCTTGCTCGCGCGGCCTTAAGCGCTTTGGCTCCGGTGAACCCCATGGCGAGCAGCGTGAAGCCATCACAGGTCATGTCGAAGGAGCTGTACTCACGACCGTTGGCTACGGCTCGGTAGGGGCATAATCCAAAATTGGATGCTGCCTCCGGAGCCTGCTGCATCAACGTTTCGATGTCCCTGAGGACGTGATCGTGCCGCTTCCCGAAGTATGCGGTGCCGTCCTTCGTTCTGGCGACCACGAAGCGCCCTACCGTCCTCACCCACGATGTACCCACCGTCCTTGCGGATGGCGGGGAGCACGACGCGAGTGACCCAGTCCTGAAAGGGCTTGGCCTGGGGCTTGTCCGAGCGGAGGATCAGCTTGTAGAGGCCGGACTCGGAGATGAGGGTTCCCCTAGTGATCAGAACACTAGGAGGGCTTGACCGCCGCTCGTCAGTGGCGAGACGACGATAGTGGTTCTGGAAGGAGCCGTTCGTTGCATCGGCGCGCATTCCCAGAGCCCGACACACATCCGCCGCGACGAACCAGGGCTCTCCCCCGATGTCCACCACGCGGATGTGGAAGGTGTTCCCATAGGGACCGAAGGCGGGCGTCTGGAAGGTGGGTCGTTTCGCTCGCTTGCGGAAGCCGCAGGAGTCGAGATTGAAGGAGGGGCCATCGTCCTGCCTGCCCCGGCCGTTCCGGCTCCTGCGGGCCTCTGAGCCGATCTGCGAGTCTATCGCCCCAGCACCAACGCTGCGGCGACAAGGAAGAAGGTGATATGGGCCGCAATCGCCCATAGTCCTTTTTTGTCGTCCCCATCAAATCGGCCTTTGGGGCCAATGTCCGGCTCACTGTAGCGCCTGAGGTGACGCGGCGTTTCATCCTGTGGCCGCTCGCTCATGCCTCTGCTCCCTGTGCCTGAACGATCCTGTAGACACTCCCCCGGCCAATTCCGACAGCCGCAGCGATCTCGGTGGGTGTCTTCCCTTCGCGGTGGAGCCGCAGCACCTCTTCCGACTTCGCCCGCGCGGTGGGCTTGCGACCGAGGTACTTCCCCTCTGCCTTCGCCTTGGCGATGCCCTCCCTCTGCCGCTCCAGCATCATCTCACGCTCGAACTGGGCGAATCCTGCGAAGATGGTGAGGATCAGGCGCCCCGTCGCGCTCTTGGTGTCCACCACCTCGCCACCGAGGTTCAGCACCCGCAGACCCACACCCTTCGCGTCGAGGTCGCGGACGATCTCCCACAGGTGGATGGTGGAGCGGGCAAGCCTGTCGATCTTGGTGATGACGAGGGTGTCGCCTTCCCGCACGAACTCCAGTGCCTGCTTCAGCCTGTCCCGTTCGCCGACCGAGGACACATGCTCGGCAAACACCTTGCCGCAGCCCGCCGCGTCGAGGTCGCGTCGCTGGGCTTCAAGCCCGGCCTCCTGCTCGGTGGTGGAGGTCCGTGCGTAACCGACCAACATCCCCATGTGCCCTGTCTCCCGACCTTGAGTGTCCAAAAGATCTAGAGATGAGAGTCGGTACCGTCCAGAATGTCAACCCCATTCTATTGGACGCAACCGCGCGCGTCACCGGACGCGTCCGCATGGGCAGGGTCTATTGGGCGGCGAGTGATGACGGTCGCCGGGCGAGTCGCATATGCTGTTGACGTCTCAGTGGTGCATAGGGTGAGCGGAGCCGGGGGCAAAAGGGAGTGTGAGGGTGGAAATCTTCTGCACATCCATCTGAAAACCTGTGTATTTGCGCTATTGGGGAAAGATGAGCGGTGCGCAGGCTATTGACGCGATCGGTGGCTAAAATATTAAAGCGTAGGGCGCTTGCAGATCGAGGGCGATGATGGTCAATAAATTCTTCTCTTACGAAGTGGCAGAGCAGTTGCGGGCTTACGTTTATCGCTTAATCGATCCCCGCGATGAAAAGACATTCTATGTTGGAAAGGGAAGAGGTAACCGCGTTTTTCAGCACGCTATTGAAGCCAACGTCGCTGAGGGACAAGAGACCGATATCATGGGGTTGAAACTAAATCACATCCGGGAAATTCAACGTTCAGGGCATGAGGTTAAGTACGTCATACACCGTCACGGCATGGATGATGACACGGCCTTTCAAGTTGAAGCAGCCCTTATTGATGCCTATGTTGATATTAACCCGGAGCTGCGGAATTCAATCAGAGGGCATAATGCCTCAATATACGGCGTAGCAACTGTTGAAGAAATTCTTGGGCGATACAATCTGCCGCCGCTTGAAGTCAGGAGCGGAGAGAAGTTATTGGCGATCACTATCAACAAGCTACGTGGTCGGCGCGATCAGGAGGTTATTTTCGATCTGATACGCTACTGCTGGCCGCTCAGTCGGAAGCGTGCCGAGACCGTGGATTATGTGCTGGCAGTCGACCGCGGAGTGGTCGTCGGTGTCTTCAAGCCCCTGAGCTGGGCTCCAGCCCGCGCTTCAGACTTTCCCGACATTCGCGACTTGGTTGACGAGCCACATCGGCTGGCATTCCAGGGTGAGCGTGCCCCTAAGGATGTCTGGGAGTTCTACGTGGGCGAGCATGGCAAACGCATTAATCCCAGCGACCTACCGCCCGCCCGCCAGTCCTGCCGGTACATTAACTGCTGACGTCGCCGACGAAGTGTAATCTAAGGCGCTAGCGAAGGCCTCTTAATCTACCAATCCGCTCCAAATGGATTGAGCGCGCGTTTGGGCGTTGCGTGTCTTCATCACTGCCGTTGGTTGTCCGCTCTGCCAACAAAGCCAATCATAGGGGTCGCGGCTCCCTTTGCTTGGATCTTGCTGCCGCATCGCGCTATGACATCTCAATGCCCTCTCGCCGATCATTCAAGTCGGGGGGTATGGGGGGAGCGTTTCGTCTGCACGGAGGGAATATGTGTCCGTAAATCGGAGCACGGATTTCAACTCGGTGGAGCGACCATGTCCTCAGCACCCAAACGGGCCTTCGCCCGAAGCGCCTCATAGAGCTGTCCCGGTCCAAGCAGGGTGTCCTTCAGCCCAGCCCGGATGTTCTCTGAGTCCAGCGCCTGCTTGCTCATGGTGGTGTGTGCGGCGAGGGCATCCATGATGGCGTTCAGCAACTCGGTGGCGAGGTCAGGCGAGTTCGCGAACTGCTCCTTGGTGTTGTTGCTGGCCTGCTCCACCAGAAGGTCGGACTCCAGTAGCTTCCCCTTCAGCACGTTGTTCACGTAGACGAGCTTGTCGTCCTCCGTCAGTTCGCCCACGAACAGGTCGTTGACCCGCTCGATAATCTCCGTGAGCAATGCCCGCTGCTTCTCCTGAACGGCTCCGGCACCCGTCTCGGTCATGGGGGCCAGTTGCTCGCCCTGTCCGCCACCAAGTGCGAGGGTTCGCCTGCCCTGATCGTTGAGGCGGTGGTGGGTGAGCTTCACGCGGCTGAGGTCCACGCCCTCCCGTTCGCGCCCGAAGTCAAGGAGAGGCAGCAGCCGCTTGAAGAAGATGGCCCGCTTCTCCACCGCCGTGGACCCATAGTCGAACATCTGGGAGAGGAAGGCGTAGACCCGCAGGTAGGTCGCCATGTCGGTCTTGAAGAGAAGCAGGGCCTCCTGGGCATCCTTCGCATCCCGCTCGGCCTGGGCATCACCTCGGGCGCGGGCTGCCTCGCGGTCCATCTGAAGGTCTCTGAATGACCGCAGCAGCCGGTCTGCGACGGGGAGGAGAGCCGCGTCGAGCTGGCCCTGTGTCGCCCTCGGGTCCATCTCCACATTGACGACGCGGTCAACCTCGTTGTCGTCATAGTGCCCGGAGGCATCCAGCTTGGCCTTGAGGTTCAGCACGATGTGCGGGTCGGTGACGCCTGCCAGTTCGGCCGTCTCGTAATAGGTCTTGAAGGCCTTCAGGATTTCATCCGGCTCGTTCACGAAGTCGAGGATGTAGGTGGTGTCCTTCCCCGGATGGGCGCGGTTGAGCCGTGACAGCGTCTGCACCGCCTGTATGCCCGCAAGGCGACGGTCCACATACATGCCGCACAGCAGCGGCTGGTCGAAGCCGGTCTGGAACTTGTTGGCGACGAGAAGGATCTGATACTCCTCGGTGGCGAACGCCTCTCGGATGTCCCGCCCCTTCAGCCCCGGATTGAGCGAACGGCTCACCTCGGTGAACGGCTCGTCTCCGCTCTCCGGGTCGTCCACCTCACCGGAGAAGGCCACCAGAGTCCCGATGCGGTAGCCGTTGCGCTTGATGTACTGATCGATGGCGAGTTGCCAGCGCACGGCCTCCTTGCGGCTTGCGACGACCACCATGGCCTTCGCTTTGCCCTCAAGCAGCGGCGCGACGTTGGCGCGGAAGTGCTCGACCACGACCTGCACCTTCTGGGCGATGTTGTAGGGGTGGAGGCGCACCCACTGCATGATGCCCTTGACGGCGGTGCTGCGTTCTACCGTCTCCTCGGTCATCTCCTCCCCGTCATGCACGAGGCGGAAGGCGAGCTTGTACGGGGTGTAGTTCTTCAGCACGTCGAGGATGAAACCCTCCTCGATCGCCTGCCGCATGGAATAGACGTGGAAGGCCTGCGGCTTGTTGGTGTCGCTGGCGGGCTCATTGGGCTCGGGCCGCCTGCCGAACAGCTCAAGGGTCTTGGCCTTCGGAGTGGCGGTGAAGGCGATGTAGGTGATGCCGTTGTCGTTCGCGCGGGCGGCCATCTGGAGGGCAAGGAGGTCTTCCATCCCCACCTCTCCGCCATCGGCCACTTCAGCCATCTCCTCGGCGGACAGCACCTGCTTCAGCTTGGAGGCAGCCTCGCCCGTCTGGGAAGAGTGGGCTTCATCCGCGATCACGGCGAACCGCTTGCCCTGCGTCGCTGCCAGCTCCTGAACCGCCTTCAGGGCGAAGGGGAAAGTCTGGATGGTGCAGACTACGATCTTCTTGCCGCCGGAGAGGGCTTCCGCCAACTGGCTGCTTTTGGCCCCGCTCTCGCCCTTGATGGTTGCGACCACGCCGGTGGTCCGCTCGAAATCGAAGATGGCTTCCTGAAGCTGGCTGTCGAGCACCGTGCGGTCGCTCACCACCAGCACCGTATCGAACACCTTGGCGTTGGCCGCGTCATGCAGGTCGGCGAGGAAGTGTGCCGTCCAGGCGATGGAATTGGTCTTGCCCGAGCCTGCCGAGTGCTGGATCAGGTATTTATTCCCCGGTCCCTCGGCGAGCACCGTGCTCACGAGGCGACGGGTGGCGTCGAGCTGGTGATAGCGCGGGAAGATGAGAGAAGTGACCTGCTTCTTCGCATCGCGCTTGGCGACGATGTAGCGGCCGAGGATTTCCAGCCAGCTCTCGCGCTCCCACACCTCTTCCCAGAGATAGGCGGTGGGGGCGCCAGCGGGGTTCACGGGGTTGCCTGCCGCGCCGTGGTTCCCTTTGTCGAAGGGCAGGAAGCGGGTGGCCGCGCCCTCAAGGCGGGTGGTCATGCGCACCAGCGAATTGCTCACCGCGAAGTGGACGAGGGCGCCACGGGGGAATTCCAGCAGCGGTTCCGGGAAGGGCTGCCCCTTGGGCCTGGGGTCGCGGTCGAACCGATACTGATCGACGGCGTCTTCCACACGCTGGGTGTAGTCGCTCTTCAGCTCGGCGGTGGCCACGGGGAGCCCGTTGAGGAAGAGCACGAGGTCGAGGGCGTTCTGGCTGGCGGCCGAATAGCGCACCTGCCGCACCACCCGCAGGCGGTTGGCCTGATAGCGGGCCTGAAGCTCGGCGTTCATGGCGAGGGCTGGGCGGAACTGGGCGAGGCTCACGGGCTGGCGCAGGCCCACCACCTCGATCCCGTGGCGCAGCACATCCAGCGTGCCGCGCTGGTCCATCTGGTGGCGCAGACGGTCGAGCAGCACGGTGGGCGCGGCGGTGCCGTGGCTTTTGGTCAGCGCCTCCCACGCCTTGGGCTGGGTGTCTTGAACCCATGCCAGCACATCGGCCGGGAACAGCGCCCGCGCCCGGTCATAGCCCTCCGCATCACCCTCGGAATAGAGCCAGCCCCGCGCGGCAAGGGCCTCGCAGATACCCACCTCGAAGGCGATTTCCCGGTGCAGGTTCATGGCCGGGGCCCCTTCGCGTTCATGCCGCGACCTCTTCCGTCTCGCCCGCATCACGCACATCGATCTTGCCGGTGACGGCAGCGGAAATCAGCGCCGCCCGGCGCTCCCTGAGGAGGGCGATGGCGCGTTCGGCTTCGGTGGTAAGGGTACCGAGCTTGGCTGTCGCGCGGGACACATGAAGGGCAATAGCCGCCTGTTCTTCAACTGGAGGACGTGCCATCGGCATATCAAGAATGACGGACTGCCCGATATTCAACATCGAACTACTTGCGCCAGTCGCTACAAGCTCAATCTGGTTACGAACCGCGCCCGAGCCTAGGTACATCGACACGAATGAAGGAACTGCCTCGCCGGAGATCATTCGAGCCCGGTAGAGCTTGTCGCAGATGAACAAATTTGGATGGTCACGCTCGACCCATGCCGATCCTCCCACCAGGTCCCTAGTATTGGCCCGCGATATCAGCAAATCTCCGCGTTGGAGCCTAAAATTTGCGACTGGCTCAAGTTCTAATGGTAGTCGTTTGTTTTCACTTGGATCAAAAGTGCCGCCATTGACGCAGCCGACCTTTAGTATACCGAGTTCATCTTCGCCCTGTGCTGGGTAGGCCTCACATTGTGGGCTCCAGCCTTGTTCGAAAGAAGCAAATAAGTGCTTCAACCGCTTCACCTCCCAATGCGCCGGAACCTCGCCTAGCCACTCGATGCCGCTATCCTTCATCGGGGCATTGGGGTCGAGCCCCTTTGTGACGGCGTGAGAGATGACGGCGCGGCGCTTCTCGGCCAGCAGCGCAATCAACCGCTCCTGCTCGGTCACCAGCGCATCGATCTTGGCGGTCTCGCGGTCGAGAAAGGCGGCGATGGCCAGCTGTTCAGGGAGAGGGGGGAAAGCCACTCGGAAGTCGCGAACGAAATCATCCGGCACGCGCTTCTGCCCGCCTGCTCCGTACATCGAGGCTTCCCCGAGTTTCCGGAAGGCGGGCGAGACAAACAGCCAATGCAGGAAGCGGCCAAGGCAGACATCCGGGCGGGGTCGAGCCACGATCAGCTCTGTCGTTCCAAACGCGATGCCGTTATGGAGGCTTGAGGCGATGGCGCCCTTTCCATTCTCGAAACAGGGGGTGATCTTTGCGAGGACCACGTCCCCCTCGCGCATATAGGAATAGCCGGTCTCGACTTCGCCGATGGGCCGTGTCCGCTCCAGAGAGAGCGTGCCGTCTTCGCCGATCGCCTCCATCGGCAAGAAGCTGACCTCCAGGTTGCGGTCAAGCCCTGCGAGCTCTGATCGGGATGGATTCAGTCGCGCGACAAATCGCAAGCGCGTCAAAGGCCAATGCGCGGGCGCGTGCCCGAGCCATTCGATCCCGCTGTCCTTGTTGCTGGGGTACGGCTTCCGGCTCATCGGCTTCGCCCCGCAACAGCCTCGATCACACGGCGAGCTTCTTCAATCGTCTTCGGCTTGAAGCACACAAGCGCAGCCCTCCGGAAGCCGGGGATCTGCTCCAGATTGCTGTTCCGGCCGGGTTTTTCTCCCTCCGCATAGCCCGGCTTGGTGTTGTGGCGGATGTCCTCCAGCTCGCTCAGCTGGATGGCCTCAAGCGCAACCCAAAGGTTCTGCTGCGTGCTGCGCCCCGGCTCATGTCCGATCCCGGTTTCCCGCCCCTTGGCGTAGCGCTCGACATAGATGGTGTCCGCCTTGCGAACGCCATCATCAAGCTTCTCCAAGGCAGGGTGCGATTTCAGCATGGCGCGGATGCCTTCCCGCAAGGCGTCAATCGTGCTCATGCGTCCAGCCCCTCGATCATCACCTTGATCCGGTCCGTGACCGCCTTCAGCTCGGCGTCGATCACCGCCAGCGGACGCGGGGGCTCGAAGACATAGAAGTGGCGGTTGAAGGGGATTTCATAGCCGACCTTGGTCTTGTCGTGGTCGATCCAGGCATCGGGCACATGGGGCAGCACCTCGCGCCGGAAATAGGCTTCCACATCCTCCTTCAGCGGCACATTCTCGGTGTCGCGCAGCTTGGTGTCGGCCACGGGCTTGCCCTTCAGCTTGCCCTTGAGGCCAACCACGACGCGGCCACCCTCATCCCGCTCCGGCCGCTCCACCGTGATGGTGCGATAGCCGAAGTCCGCATTGTCGAAGATGCGCGAGATGGGCTTGCCATCCCGGTCCGCCTCCTCGAAGGCGCCGAACAGTCGGGTGATCTCCTCGATATGGGCGTCCGACAGCTCCTTGCGCTTCGATCCAAGGCTGCGGCGCATCTTCTGCCACATGCTAGATGCATCGATGAGCTGCACCTTGCCCTTGCGGTGGTCCGGCTTGCGGTTGGTCACCACCCACACATAGGTGGAGATGCCGGTGTTGTAGAACATGTCCGTGGGCAGGCCGATGATGGCCTCCAAAAGGTCGTTCTCCAGCACGTAGCGGCGGATTTCGCTCTCCCCCGATCCCGCCCCGCCCGTGAATAGGGGCGACCCGTTCAGCACGATGGCGAAGCGGCAGCCCCCATCCTTGGCCGAGCGCATCTTGGAGATGAGGTGCAGCAGGAACAGCATGGAACCGTCCGACACGCGCGGCAGGCCGGGGCCGAAGCGCCCGTTGAAGCCTTCCCGCTCATATTCCTTGCGCACCTCCTTCTCGACCTTCTTCCACTCCACGCCGAACGGCGGATTGGAGAGCATGTAGTCGAACTTGGTGGTAGGGTGCCCATCGTCCGACAGGGTGTTGCCAAAGGCGATGTTGCGGACATCCTGCCCCTTGATGAGCATGTCCGCCTTGCAGATGGCGTAGGACTCCGGGTTCAGCTCCTGCCCCGCCACCGTGAGCCGGGCGCGGGGATTGTGCTCCGTCAGATACTCCTCGGCGACGGAGAGCATCCCGCCTGTTCCGGCTGTGGGATCATAAATGGACCGCACCACGCCGGGCACCGACAGCGCCGCATCATCCTCAACGAAGATGAGATTGACCATCAGGCGGATGACCTCGCGCGGGGTGAAGTGCTCTCCCGCCGTCTCGTTCGACAGCTCCGCGAACTTGCGAATCAGCTCCTCGAAGACAAGGCCCATCTGGTGGTTGTCCACCCGGTTGGGATGGAGGTCCACGCGGGCAAACTTCTCCGCCACCTGATAGAGCAGCCCCGCCTTGGCCAGCTTCTCCACCTGGGCGGCAAACTCGAAGCGGTCGAAAACGTCGCGGACATGCTCCGAGAATGAAGAGAGGTAGCTGTAGAGGTTCTGCCGGATGTGGTCGGGATCGCCGAGGAGCTTCCTCAGGTCGAGGTCCGACGTGTTGTAGAAGCTCTGCCCCGCCTTGCGCAGCAGGAACGGATCAGGGTTGATCCCCGCCGCCGTCTTGGCCGCAAACTCTGCCACCACCGCCGCCTTGGTGGGCTCCAGCACGCAATCGAGCCGCCGCAGCACCGTGAAGGGCAGGATGACCTTGCCGTAATCCGCCTGCTTGTAGTCGCCCCGGAGCAGGTCCGCCACGGACCAGATGAAAGCCGACAATGCCTGTTGGTTCAATTTCCCGTCCCCCTGACAACCGGAGAGTGAATCGGCGACGGGGGCCTTGGCAAGGGTATCCCTGCCGGGCATCGATCAACCCTTGTGGGCAGCTGCCTATTGCAGCCGAGCTTGGCCGAGACGACGAGGGTATGGAGGTTCGAGTACGCTGTCAGGACTCGAACTCATGCAGCTTGCGCCGTGGCCACCGCACTGGTACACACCGGCTTCCTTGCGGCGCCTGAAAACGCAGTAAAATCAATGGTATGCGGCCAGATCAGGGCCAATCCTCTCCTGGGCACCATTTACCCTTCCGGGTAGGTCCCAAAAGCTCCGAAAACCCTTACAAACGCGCAATTCACCGGTCCAGCAGGTTCCGGGAGTGTCTGGGGGTATCCGTTGGCAGCCGGCAAATTTGGGGGTATTTTTGGGGGTATCGGAAACGTACCCCCATTGAGGGCGCCCCCCAATGCCCCTGACCGAACGGCCATCCGCGCGGCCAAGGCCGGCGACAAGCCCTATAAGCTGGCGGACGGTGGCGGTCTCTATCTCCTGGTGAACCCGACCGGCTCCCGCCTTTGGCGGTTGAAGTACCGGATCGAGGGCAAGGAGAAGCTCCTCGCCATAGGCCCCTATCCCGATGTGACGCTCGCGAAGGCGCGGGAGCGGCGCGACGACGCCAAGAAGGCGATCATAGACGGCGCCGATCCCTCCGCCCTCAAGAAGCAGTCACGGGAGGAGGCGAAGGCGGCGCCCGCCAACACCTTCCGCGCGGTGGCCGAGGAACACCTTGCCAAGCTGGAGCGCGAGGGGCTTGCCGATATCACGCTGGGAAAGCGGCGTTGGCTGCTTGGGTTCGCATACCCCCATTTCGGGGACCGGGATATCGGCGGTGTCAGCTCGGCCGACGTGCTGGTGGCGCTCCGGGAGATCGAGGCCAAGGGCCACCACGAGACGGCGCGGCGGATGCGGTCCGTCATCGGCTCGGTTTTCCGCTACGCTATCGCCACCGCGCGAATCGAGAACGACCCCACCTTTGCCCTGCGCGGCGCCCTGACCACGCCGAAGGTTCAGCACCGATCCGCTGTCACCACCGCGACCGAGCTGGGCAAGCTCCTCAAGGCCATCGACGGATATCGAGGCCAGCCCGCAACGCGCGCCGCGCTGCGGCTCATGCCGCTGCTGTTTCCCCGCCCCGGCGAGCTGCGCGCCGCGCGGTGGACCGAATTCGACCTCGACAAGGCGGTTTGGTCCATCCCGGCCGAACGCATGAAGATGCGCCGACCCCACCGCATCCCGCTTCCCCCGCAGGCGGTGGCCATCCTGCGCGAGCTTCATGCTGTGACGGCGGAGGAGGATTTCGCCTTTCCCTGCATCGGCGCGGCGAAGAAGCCGATCAGCGAGAACACCCTGAACTTCGCCCTGCGCCGTCTCGGCTTCGGCCCGGATATCGCCACCGCCCACGGCTTCCGCGCCACCGCCTCGACGCTCCTGAACGAGAGCGGGCGGTGGAATCCCGACGCCATCGAGCGCCAACTCGCCCATGCGGAGAACAATGAGGTACGCCGCGCCTATCTGCGGGGCGAGCATTGGGAGGAGCGGGTGCGGATGATGGCGTGGTGGGCGGATCATCTGGATGCGCTGCGGATAAGTGAAGAGGCGCCCGCTCGCCCATTGTGCACGGGCTGAGGAAATCCTCGGACGGCGCTGGACTGCGGGCTAATTGATTCGACAATAAAAATAACGAATCAGTCCGCAGGTGCACTATGACCAGCCGATCCAGATGGCGGCTCGCGAAGTCGCTTACGATCCATCAAGCTGCGCTGCTTATCGAGGGCTATAATCCTGCAAATTTCGAGGATAGATTTCCTCATCAATGGCATTCAGATGTAAAAAATGAGACAGCTGCTGTTATTCACGCGCTTCGGAGTGCGTGTGAGGATGGGACAATAACTTTGGCAAAGGAATCTAGATCTGGTGAGCATGACGAATATCTTGATCTAGATCGCAGCCTGATCCGTGTCGACGATATTCGCTCATGGTTGGAAGCTGCGGATTTCAAGGATGGCTTCTTTGTGCCCGTCGAAGAAGAGGACGATGGGCCGGGTGACTTCTTCAGTCCCTACTACGCGCCGAAGCTCGCGGCGGCGAACGATGCCTGGAAGGCCGTTACGTCGGATAAGACGTGGCTTCGGGGACGCTCCCCCAAAAAGGCGATCGAGGTTTGGTTGAAAGAGAACGCGGCCCGCTACGGGCTGCTGAACAAAGACGGAACGCCAAATGCCACCGGGATCGAGGAAATCGCCAAGGTGGCGAACTGGAAACCAGCAGGGGGAGCCCCAACCACCCCGAAGGATCGCCGTGAAGACGGGGAGGGGTTCGGAAAAACAGTCCCCCCTCTTTCGACAAGCGAGGGGGCGGGTTCCTTTGATTCTGACCTGGATGATGACATCCCCTTTTAGGTAACTTTGGGTCGGGCTAGGGCTCTGTCAGTACCTTGAGAAGGCGTAGTTTTTTCAAATTCGCCTAGCTATTTTACCGTCCGCGTCGCGTTCATCCTTCCGTCCATGTCCACTCGGACTCGGATGGAGCCAATGAGCATTAACGATACGACGACCCGCCCCTCTCTCCTGCGCCTAGAGGCCGTGAAGGCCCGCACCTGCCTCAGCCGCAGCACCATCTATGCCTATATGCGGGAAGGACGTTTCCCCCAGCCGGTGGCCCTGACCGAGCGGTGCGTCGCCTGGATCGAGGCGGAGATTGACGGCTGGATTGCTGACCGCATCGCCACGGGACGGCGGGGGTGAAGACGATGCGCGCCCGCAAGCCGCGCCGGTGCTCGCCGCAGAAGGTGAAACAGGGCACCACCTATGAAGTGGCCGAAGTTGCCAAGCTCCTCGGCATCCACCGCAACACGGTGCGGCGGTGGCTCAAGGAGGGGCTGGGTGCGATCGATGACCGGCGCCCCCTTCTGATTCACGGCTCTGCCCTCAAGGCTTTCCTTGCCAAGCGGCGGGAGAGCCGGCGCCACACCTGCCGCCCCGGCGAGTTCTATTGCTTCCGCTGTCGGGTGCCACGCGCGCCGTGGGGCGGGACCGCGGACCTGTCATTCCGCAATGAGAAGGTCGCGCGCCTTGTGGCCCTCTGCGCCTCCTGCGGAACCCCCATGCACCGGACGGTGCGGCGGGCCGACCTGCCTGCCCTCGGCACCCTGATCGATCTGCACACGCTGGCGCCGGAACGAATGAATGGTTGTTCCGACCCCAGTGCAAACCGTGCTTTCGAGAAGGTGTGACGCGATGACGAGACTGAACCCGTCCAATGAGCGCCTGAAGAGGGACTATATCCGCTATCTGAAGGAAGCCAAGGGCAAGAGCGAGGCAACGCTCGATGGCGTCCGCAAGGCCCTCGCCCGCTATGAGGCATACACGGCCGCAAAGGACTTCAAGACCTTCCGGCGGGAACAAGCCATTGGCTTCAAGACCCGGTTGGCCGAGACCGAGGGTGTGCGCACCGGCGAGGGCCTGAGCGCATCCACGCAGGCCAGCACGCTCACCGCGCTGAAGGACTTCTTCACTTGGCTGTCGTGGCAACCCGGCTTCAAGTCCAAGGTCCACATGGCGGATATCGACTATCTGTCGCCCTCCAACAAGGATGCGGCGCGGGCCAAGGCGGCGAAGCTGCGGGCCTTCCCCAGCCTCGAACAGGTGCGCGCCACTGTTGCCGCCATGCTGGGGGAGACCGTCATTGACCGGCGCAACCGCGCCCTGGTCGCCTTCACGCTCCTGACCGGCATCCGCGACCGTGCGCTGGTGTCGCTCTCCCTCGGCCATGTGGACACGTCCGGCAAGACCCCGGTGGTGGCGCAGGATCCCAACAGCGTCGAGACCAAGTTCGCCAAGGCCATCGTCACCTATTTCTTTCCGGTGGGCGACGACCTCGCCGATATCGCGCTCGCCTGGATCGAGGAATTGCGCACGGTCCACCTGTTCGGCCCGGCCGATCCGCTCTTCCCCCGCACGCGCATGGGCCTTGGCGACGACGGCGGCTTCGCTCCGGTGGGCATCGAGCGGGAACACTGGAGCAATGCCTCGCCGGTGCGGGAGATTTTCCGCAAGGCCTTCGAGCGCGCGGGCCTGCCCTATTTCCCACCCCATTCCTTCCGTCACACCCTCGGCCATCTGGCACAGACCATGTGCCGGACCCCGGAGGAGCTGAAGGCCTGGAGCCAGAACCTCGGCCACGAAAACATCGCCACCACGCTCACCTCCTACGGGCGAATCGACCCCCACCGGCAGGGCGAGGTGATGGGGCGGATGGGGCGGGAGGCTGATGCCGAGGCTGGCGACGTGCTGGCGCAGATCGGCGCACTCTTGGCGCGGCAGGGTCAGCCTGCGTTCAGGTGAGTCGCAAGCGTTGCCATCCGAGGGTATTTTGGCTCTTATCCTTCCCGCAGGGATTGCAGCGGAGGAAAATCCTCGGCGGGGGGCGCAGAAGGTGGCGAACGAGGCATTCGCGCGGGTCAGGATCGACCAGTTGCTGAAAGATACTGCCTGGAGCCTGACGGACGGCCGCAGCGTGCGTTACGAGTATCCGCTCGAAGACGGCGGCAAGGCGGACTACGTTCTGTTTGATCGCCTCGGCCGTGCCCTTGCCGTGCTTGAAGCCAAGAGCACCAGCGTTAGCCTGAGCAGCGGAGAGGCGCAGGGGCGCCGCTATGCCGAATTGCTCGACGTGCCATTCATCTTCCTGTCCAATGGCGAAGAGGTCTGGTTCCGGGATCGCGATCAGGACGCCCATTTCCGGCGCGTCGAAACCCTGTTCACGCAGGATGACCTCGCCCGCAGGAAAGCGGCGCGCGGCGTGCGCAAGAGCCCCCTCGACATTCCCATCGATACCCGCATCGCCGGTGGGGGCGGGCGCGTGCATCAATCGGCCTGCATCGAGGCGATTTGCCGGGCCATGGTGTCGGGTCGCCGGAAGATGCTGGTGGAGATGGCCACCGGGACCGGAAAGACCCGCACCGCCGCCGCGCTCCTCAAGCGGCTGTTTGATGCGAGTTGGGCAACGCGGGCGCTTTTCGTCGTCGATCGCAACACACTCGCCATTCAGGCGGAGGATGCCTTTGCCGAGCATCTTCCGCATTTGCCCTGCTATCGCGTGCCGAGGTCCGGCCGGCGCTTTCAGGATGAAAAGCGGGTGACGATCGTCACGTTGCAGACGTTGGTGAACGAATACGAGAAATATTCATCCGGCTATTTCGACGTCATCGTCATCGACGAATGCCACCGCAGCATCTACGGCCATTGGCGCCAGGCGCTCGATCATTTCGATGGGATCAAGATCGGCCTGACCGCGACGCCATGCGTGATGCAGGACGCGCCCGACGTTGACGAGGAAGACCGGACGGCGGTGCGGGACACGCTGCGCTTCTTTGAGGTCGATCGCCCCACCTACAGCTATTCCATGGCCGAGGCCATCGCCGACGGGCATCTGGTGCCCTATGAGATTTACCGGGCGCTGACGGTGCGCACGGCGGCGGCGGACGGCTTCGAGGTGGCGCGCACCGAGATCGACTGGAACGCCTTGGACGAGACGTCCCGGATGGAGCTGGACGCCCTGTTCGGCGGCGATGACACGATCAACGTGGACCCGACGGCGTTGGAGCGCAGGTTCACGATCCCGGAGCGCAACCGCGCCATGGTGCGGGAATTCCGCAACGTGCTCGAACACGGCTATACCGGCCTCAACGGCGTGCGCCGCGCGCCGGAGTGGGGGAAGACGATTGTGTTCGCCGTGACCAAGCGCCATGCCGAGACGCTCGCCCGCATGTTCGATGACGCCTTCGCCGACAAGAAGCCGACTCCGACCACGCGCTATGCCGATTTCGTCGTGTCCAACCTCGGGCCGGATGACACGGTGGACGGTGCGGCCAAGATCAAGAGGTTCAAGAAGGAGCCGTTTCCGCAGATCCTGGTCAGCGTCAACATGCTCGACACCGGCTTTGATTGCCCTGAGGTCCGCAATCTGGTCATGGCGCGCTTCACCCATTCCACTATCCTCTATCAGCAGATGCGCGGCCGTGGCACGCGGCTCGCGCCGGGCAAGGATCGCTTCACCATGTGGGATTTCACCGGCGTCACGCTCCGCCATGGCGACGACGAGGCGCCGGGGGAGGGCGGTGTGGTGGTGATCCGCCCGGCCGAACGTCCGCAGGGGCGACCGCGCCGCATGCTCACCCTCGACGTGCATGACGAGATCGACCCGGCGACGCGCGAGTGGGTGACGGTGGACGAGGCCGGCAATGCCTTCCTCGATGTGGAGGAGGCCCGTGCCGAAGCTGTCGGTGCGGCGTTCGAGGCCTGGCTGGAGGCCGGCGCGTTCAATGCCGACCAGCTTCGCCTCCTGCATCTGGTGAAAGAGCAGATCAAGGCCAATGCGAACGAGTGGGCGCAGTTCGAGAGCTGGCGCTTCGATACGCTGCCCTTGTCCATGAATGGCGGGTTCGCCCGCGCCTGCGCGGTGTTCGGCGGCGAGGCCGAGCTGGAGCGCGTGCTCGCCGCCATGAATGCCGCCGTCTTTTCCCCGGATCATGAGGGCGGCGCCGAAGCCGATGCGCCGCGTCCCGACAAGCCGACACACTGAAGGTTATCCATGCCGTTCACGCCCGACATGCGCCGCAAGGTCGATCAGATTCGTGATTACCTCTATGGCGGCGGCTATCCGGACCCGCTGTCCAATGCCGAACAACTGAGCTTTCTCTTTTTCTTCTATATGATCGAGGGCATCGACGCGGCGAACGTCCGCCAGTCGCGCGCCACTGGGCAGGGCTATACGTCCCTCTTCAAAGGCGAGTGGGAGCTGAAGAACCCGCGCAATGCGCCGGCCAAGGGCGTGACGCACATTCCACGCGAGCGGATGAAGTGGTCGAGCTGGGCCATCAGCCTGTCTGCCGAGCCGCTGGTGACGTTCGTGCGGGACGAGGTGTTTCCCTTCTTCGCGTCCATTGGTGACGACACCGGCCTCAGCTTCATGGCGCAGGCGCGCCTGGTGGTGGACGAGCCGACTGTGCTGACGCAGGTGGTCTCTCTGGTGAATGCGCTCAAGCTGGAGGAGGCGGACCCGGACACCAAGGGCGACCTGTTCGAGCATGTGCTGCGGCAGATCAAGCAGGCGGGCGAGCTGGGCCAGTTCCGCACGCCGCGCCACGTCATCCGCGCCATCGTCGATCTGGTGGACCCGAAGATCGGCGAAACCGTCTATGACCCGGCCGCGGGCACCGCCGGCTTTCTGGTGGCGGCCTATGAGCATATCCGCCTCGCCAATTCCTCGGCCAATGGGCGCACGGTGGCGGAATTCGACGGCAAGACGTTCGAGCGCGGTTTCGGCGACAAATTAAAGGCGCAGCAAGTCGCAAAGCTTCACAACGAGACCTTTTACGGCAATGACGTGGACCCGAAGATGGTCAGTCTCGCCAGCATGAATCTGGCGCTGCGCGGGCTGCCAAATGTGCGCATCCTGAAGCGCAACGTGCTCACCACCAGCTTCGGCCGGCAGGAGAAGGCGGAGCGCGACCTGCCGCTCGACGGCTATGACGTGGTGCTGGCCAACCCGCCCTTCTCCGGCCGCATCGATCGCGACCGCATCGTCGATGACGTGAAGATCGGCACCAGCACGGCCACCGAGCTTCTGTTCGTCAAATACATGATCGACAATCTCAAGAAGGGCGGGCGCTGCGGCGTCATCGTGCCGGAGGGGGTGCTGTTCGGCTCCACTGGCGCGCACAAGGAATTGCGCCGCATCCTCCTGGAGAACAACCGGGTGGAGGCGGTACTCTCCTTGCCGGGCGGGGTGTTTCAGCCCTATTCGGGGGTGAAGACCTCGGTGCTGGTGTTTGCGCAGGGCGGGCGCACCGAGCGTGTCATGTTCCTGCACGCCAGCAATGACGGCTTCAAGCTGGACGCCAACCACGACCAGCCTATCGAGGCAGACGACCTGCCGGGCCTGATCGCCGCCTTCAACAGCCGCGAAGATTTGTGGGAGGACTGGCAGGCGCGCGACACGGCGCAGCCCTGGAGCGAAAACTGGTGGTTTGCCGATGCTGCCGCCATCGCTGCGGAAAGCTGGAACCTCTCCGCCTCCCGCTATCGCCCGGAAACCCGCGCCGCAGCCGAGCATCGCGACCCGCGCGAACTGCTGGAGGAATTGCAGGAGGATGTGACGGCGCTCCTCGCCGACATCGAGGCGCTGGCGGCGGAGATGCGGGAGCGGGTGGTGTGAGTACGGGGGCTGTCGAGCTTGGTAGCGTTTGTCGTATGGATCGGCGCGCGACCGCCGCTTCGGAGGCGATTGTCCGAGGGCTTGAATTCGTCGGCATGGAGCATGTCGATCCTGAAACCGGGCGAATCTTGCTCGGTCAAGGCTCCCGAACCGGAGAAGGCAAAGGACAAGCTTTTCTGTTCGATGATCGTCATGTTCTGTTCGGTAAATTGCGGCCATACCTTCGCAAAATCGCCCTTCCTCGACAGGCGGGATGCGCCTCGATGGAGTTGATCCCGCTCTTGCCGGACTCGCGCCGGCTCGACCGGCGCTATCTGTTTCACTGGGTCCGGCGACAGACCGTCATCGACACATTGATGGCGAAAAACACCGGTGCGCGTATGCCGCGGGCGGATATGTCCGTTCTACTCGACATGCCGATTTCCCTCCCGCCGCTCGACGAGCAGCGGCGGATCGTCAGCCTGCTGGACCGTGCGGCAGACATCCGGCGCCGCGCCGACGCCGCCCGCGCCAAGGCCCGCGCCATCGTCCCCGCCCTCTTCCTCGACATGTTCGGCGACCCGGGGACCAATCCGAAGGGGTGGGCGGTGGTGTCGGTTGCAGATGTGCTAAGGCAGGCGTCATACGGGACGAGCCAAAAAGCCGACAGTCACGGCGCTGGAATTCCTGTGATCCGCATGGGCAACGTCACAACCGATGGCCGACTGAATACCGATGATCTGAAATTTGTTGAGTTGCCGGCTGCGGAGCGCGAGAGAGTCGAGCTTCTTCCGGGCGACCTCATATTCAACCGGACCAACAGCAAAGAGTTGGTTGGAAAGACAGGTCTGTGGGATGGGCGTTTCAACGCAGTCGCCGCGTCCTACTTCATTCGCATGAGGGTCGATCCTGAGAGGGTTGACCCAATGTACATTTGGGCCTTCTTCAACACCTCGCACATGAAGCAGACGCTCTTTGCCGCGGCCCGCGGCGCGATAGGTCAGGCCAATATAAATGGCAAAGAATTGCGCGCCTTCCGTCTAGGCCTCCCCCCTCTTCCCCTGCAAACCGGCTTCGCCGAACAGGCACGGCGCATCGAGTCCACCGCGCGTGCGCTCGATGCCGCCGCGGCGAAGGCCGAGGCCATGGCGGCGGCGCTCTCCCACGAGATTTTCCGCTGAGAGGAGGCCGCATGCCCATCCATCACAGTCTCTGGCGTGTCGGCTCCAAGCCGGAGCCGCTCCGCGAGGCGAGCCTGCCGAGTGAGGCGCTGCTGGAGGAGATGATCGTCGCCGCGCCGGAAATCCTTTCCCGGCAGTGGATGATGATCGGCCAGCAGGAGGACACCGGCTTTTCCGGCCGCATCGACCTCCTCGCCCTCGCTCCAGACGGCACGCTGATCCTGATCGAGCTGAAGCGCGGCAAGACCCCGCGCGAAGTGGTGGCGCAGGCGCTGGATTATGCCACCTGGGCCGAAGGGTTGGAGGCGCAGGACCTCAATCGCATCTATGCCCGCTTCTCCAAGGGCGGCAGCCTTGACGACGCCTTCGCGGCAAGGTTCGGTCAGAAGCTAGATCCCGACAATCTGAACCAGAACCACCAGATCGTCATCGTGGCATCCGAGCTGGATGCCGCCAGCGAGCGCATCGTCGGCTATCTCAACCGCCGCGACGTTCCCATCAACGTGCTCTGCTTTCAGGTGTTCGAGACCGATGCCGGCCAATTGCTGAGCCGCGCCTGGCTGCTCGATCCCGTCGAGACGCAGGTGGCCGCATCGAGCAGCAGCGCCTCCGGTGAAAAGGAGCCATGGAACGGCGAGTTCTATGCCAGCTTCGGCCACGATGGCGAACGCGATTGGGAAGACGCCCGCCGCTACGGCTTCATCAGTGCGGGCGGCGGCTCATGGTATACGGGCACGCTCAAGCTGCTCAAGGATGGCGATTTGGTGTGGGTGAAGGCGCCCGGCTACGGCTTCGTCGGCGTCGGGCGCGCACGCGGCAGTTCCGTCCCGGCCTCCGACTTCACCGTGACAGACGAGACCGGCATCGAGCGCCCGGCGCTGGAGGTGATGAAGGGCCATTACCGCTCTGTCGCCGACGACCCGGAGCGGTGCGAATATTTCGTGCCCATGGAATGGCTGGCGACCCGGCCCTTGTCTCAAGCGGTGAACGAGACCGGCATGTTCGGCAACCAGAACACCGTCTGCGCCCCCCGCACCCCGAAATGGCGCCACACGCTGGAGCGGCTCAAGGAGCTGTTTCCGGGATGGGACAAGGGGGTATGATTGGCCCGCGCGACGGGCTGCGGAGGGGGTAGCCTGAGCAATTGGGGGTACATTTGGGGGTATCAAAAATTCGTCAAAAGATTATTTTGTTTTATATCAGATAGTTGATGTGTTTTTTAGTTGCCTCTCCTGGCACCATTTTACCGTCCAGAGACGTCTAGCAGCGTCCAATTCTGACGGTAGAGCAATCGGTTAGCCTCGTTTGGTGGTCCGTCAAGGTCCGTGGTGGTCCGATTGAATCTCGCGCGCGCGTAGGCATCTCACGGATCTGGCGTTGCGCAACGCCCAGCCAAAAAGACAAACTGTACGAGCTCTTTGACGGCGAAGGTCTGCATCTTCTCGTCAATCCGAACGGCAGTCGCATCTGGCGCCTAGCCTATCGATTCGCGGGCAAGCCGAAGCAGCTCCCGTTTGGCCCATACCCCACCGTTCCCTTGGTCGAGGCGCGCCAAAAGCGGGAAGAGGCCAAAAGGCGGCTCCTCGCCGGTGAGGATCCGTCCGCGATCAGGAAGCTGGAGAAAGTTGCGGCCAGCGTGTCTTCCGCCAACACGTTTTCGACCGTAGCCGTAATCATCGATGACGCGCATCACCGTCGCGAACCGCGCCGCACCGTCCTTCTCCTGATCGAAGGACCCGACTTATCCTGGGCACGAAGTCATGGGAGCAGGTCACGCGCCTACCCCTGCGAAGCGTGCCGTTGCCTCTCCCGTGATATCGGCAGGAGGGCTGCGGAGGCGCTCGGTCGCGCCATCGGTGCGTGATCAGCCGAATGCCGAGAGCGCCACACCCGCCAAACCACAAACTCCGAGCGTGTGGAGCATTCCGAGCTTGAACCGGAACATGGCGAGCATGGCCATTGCAGATAGCGCGGCCGCACGCCAGTCGACTGAGGAGAGCACGGGCAGATCGGGCCCGATGCCGTGCCAGTCCACGCTCACCACCTGCTGGAAGACGACGTGGACCGCGAACCACAAGGCGAGGTTCAGGATCACGCCCACCACCGCTGCGGTGATGGCGGAAAGCGCTGCGCCCAGGGCGCGGTTGCCTCGCAGGGCTTCCACGTAGGGCGCGCCGAGGAAGATCCAGAAGAAGCAGGGGGCGAACGTTACCCAGAGCGTCAGCAGGGAGCCGAGGCATCCCGCCAGCATCGGGTTGAGGATGCCGGGCGAACGGTAGGCGGCGAGGAAGCCGACAAACTGCAGCACCATGACGAGGGGGCCGGGCGTCGTTTCGGCCAAGCCGAGACCATCCAGCATCTCACCAGGCGCGAGCCAGCCGAAGCCGTCCACCGCGGCCTGCGCCACATAGGCGAGCACCGCATATGCGCCGCCGAAGGTGACGACCGCCATCAGGCTGAAGAAGGAGCCGATCTGCGTCCACACGCTCCCGATGCCGAAGGCGGCCCACAGCACCGCGACCGGGCCGAGCCACAGAGGCAGCCAGACTGCGATGATGCCGGCCGCGCGCCGCAATGACGGTTCGGCATGGGCCAGTTCCCCCTGCTCGAACATCTGGTCCACCACGCCATGGGTGTCTGCCTTCGCTCCTGCGTGGCCAGCGCTCTGGAACAGCTCCGGGGCGGCGCGGCTGCCCGCCCATCCGGCGAGACCGGCGGCGAGAATGATCAGCGGGAACGGGATGTGCAGCACGTAGATGGCCAGGAAGGCGAGCCCGGCAATCGCCACCATGAGGCGGTTCTTCAGCGCGCGCCGGCTGATCCGCAAGAGCGCCTCCACTACCACCGCCAGCACGGCCGCCTTCACGCCGAGGAATGCCGCGTCGATGAGCGGCACGTGGCGATAGAGGGCATAGAGGATGCTGAGGGCCAGCATCACGACGGCGCCCGGCAGGACGAACAGCAGGCCTGCCACCAGCCCGCCCGCGGTACGGTGCATGAGCCAGCCGATATAGGTGGCGAGCTGCTGCGCCTCGGGGCCGGGCAGGAGCATGCAATAGTTCAGGGCATGCAGGAACCGCTGCTCGCCGATCCAGCGGCGCTCCTCCACGAGTTCCCGGTGCATCAGGGCAATCTGCCCGGCGGGCCCGCCAAAGCTGAGGCAGCCGATCTTCGCCCAGACCTTCACGGCCTCGCGAAAGGTCGGGCGCGCGGGGGAGGCGGCGGAGCCGCGCGTGTCGAGTGCGATGGTCATGGCGCGCCCTCACCCCTGCCTCTGCTGGCCCGCGGGCCAGTTGTGGGTTTCTTCCACAGCGTCCCGGCACCAGCGATAGAAGGCGTCGTAGAGCAGCATGCCGGCGTCGAGCTGCTGCAGGTCGTCCCGATACATGCGGGAGAGGCCGAGGGAGGCTGCGAGAAAGCCTGCCGCCTGGGGAGACAGGTCAAGCCGCGCCGTATCGGCGGCGCGAACGATGGTCGCGAGGCGGTCGAGAGCGGGAGACCTGAGCCCGAACTCCTCGATCATGGTGTCGAAGGTGCAGCCATCGCCGCGGTGGCTCCAGAACGCGCCGTCGATGTCGAACGGCGCGGCGCCGAAGGTCGATGCCACGCTTTCCACCTCGGATGCGCCGACATAGAGGAAAGTCGCGTCGGGATCGATGAAACGACGGATCAGCCAGGGGCAGGCGATGCGGTCCACCTTCGGGCGCGCACGCGTGACCCAAACCGTTCGCCCCGCGGCATCGCGCGGCGGCAAGGCGGCCTCGGAGCAGAGCACGCCGCCGCTGTCCCGCCACGCCTCGAAGCCGCCTTCCAGCGTTTCCGCCTGAGCACCCTGGATCCGCAGCCATGCGGCCACGCCCTGGCTGAGCTTGTGGCCGCTCTGGCAGACCACGGCGACGGATCGGCCCGCCAGCGCGGGGCCCCAGGCCGCGACGTCGGCGTGGGAATGCCGGCGGGCGGCCGGCAGCAGGCGCCTGTCGGCGCCGAAGTCGGCGTCGGTGCGCACGTCGACGATGATGGGGGCGGCCGGCAGGCCAACGAGGCGGCCGAGCTGCGCCGCTGTGATTTCGGTGTTTGAAGGCACGAGCGTCCATCCCTGGGCAAAGGGGAGAAAGGACGCGATTTCAGGCTGGCGCCTCACGGGGCAATCGCGGGAGCCCCTTGAAGTCAGATTAGACGGACCGGCGATCCGCGCGCAACCCTGACGAAGGAGAAGGTCTCACGCGCCGTGCCCGTGCCCGTGGCGGTGGTGGATGTCCGGGTAATGCGGGTGCCGATGCACCATCGGCGTGTGCCGGTGCCAGTGGCTGTGCGGCTCTCCGGCCGGTATGTGCGCATCGTGGGCGTGCTGGTGGTGCACGTCGTGGCGATGGCGGTGCTCGTGCTCTAGCGCCTCATGTGCATGCTCGTGCTCATGCTGCTCTGAGAGATGCAGCCAGAGGCCGAGCGCCATCAGGAGGCCCGCGATCAGGAGCTGGGGCGTAATGGCCTCGCCGAGCAGGGCGATGGACAGGATGGCCCCCACGAACGGCGCGAGCGAGAAATAGGCACCGGTGCGTGCGGTGCCGAGATGACGCAGCGCGAGCACGAACAGGGCGAGGCTGACGCCATAGCCGAAGAAGCCGACCACGGCAGCCGCGGCGACGGCCCCGCCCGAAGGGAAGGCCGCCCCGTGGCCGAGAGCGATCACGAGGTTGATGGTTCCGGCGATCAGGCCCTTCAGCATGGCGATCTGCACCGGATCGGCCGAGGAGAGCTTCCGGGTGAGGTTGTTGTCGATGCCCCAGCACAGGCAGGCGCCGGCGATCAGCGCGGCGCCGAGGTCGAGCATCGCCCGGCCCTGCCATGACAGCAGCGCCGCGCCGGCGAGGATGGCGAGCGCGCCCAGAAGGAGGCGCCTGTCCACATTCTCGCGGAAGGCGATCCAGGCGATGGCCATGGTCGCCACACCTTCCAGATTGAGCAGAAGGGATGCGCTCGCGCCATCGGTGCGGGCAAGGCCGAACATGAGCAGCAGCGGGCCGAGGACGCCGCCGGCGAGGATCACGAGCGCGAGCCACGGCACATCGGTCCGCCGCAGCGGCGCCTCGACCGCCGGCAGCCGGAGGGCTGCCCGGAAGAGGTGGATGGCGGCGAGGCCAGCTCCGGCTCCAAGATAGAGCAGGCCGGCCATCATCCACGGGTCGACGGCGCCGAGAAGCAGCTTCGCGAATGGGGTGCTCGCTCCAAAGAGACCCGCGGAAAGCAGGCCGAAGACGATTCCGGTGTTCATGGGCGCTCCTCCATGAACCTTTTATCTGTCCGAGGTCGAAGACGGAACCGCGGCGCCAGCCTGCTTGCGCTCAGTCCTGCGGAACCCGCATTGCGATGCCGTGGGGCTCCGGTAGAAAGGGTGCGCCCGACGCCGCGTTGCCGGGCTCCGCCGCCGAGGAGTGCGAGACATCGTGTCCCCTGAAGGCCACATCCTCATCGTCGACGATGACGCCGAGATCCGTCGGCTTGCCGGCAAGTTCCTGCGCGAGCACGGGCACAAGGTGACGTCGGCGCAGGATGCCCGCGAGATGCGGGAGGCCATCGCCGCGGGCCCCGTGGACCTCGTCATCCTCGACATCATGCTGCCGGGCGTGAGCGGCCTCGATCTGTGCCGCGACCTGCGCCGCAGCTCCAACGTCCCCATCATCATGCTCACCGCGCGCGGGAGCGACGTGGACCGGATCGTCGGGCTGGAGCTGGGCGCCGATGATTACCTCGCGAAGCCCTTCAACCCGCGCGAGCTGCTCGCGCGCATCCACGCCGTCCTGCGGCGGACCCGGCCCTCGGACGCCCTCCCCGCCGCCGGCGGATCGAGCCTGAAGTTCTCCGGCTGGACGCTCGACACGCGGCGGCGGGAATTGACCAATCCAGAAGGCGCGGTGGTGGACCTTTCCACCGGGGAATACGACTTGCTGCTGACCTTCCTCGAGCACCCCCAGCGCGTGCTGAACCGCGACCAGCTGATGGATGCCGCCAAGAACCGCGTCGCCACCGGCTTCGATCGCGCCATCGACATCCAGGTGAGCCGGCTGCGCAAGAAGCTCGAGTCCCACGGCAGCCCCGAGATGGTGAAGACAGTGCGCGGCGCGGGCTATTTCTTCGCCCCGGAGGTGGAGCGCTCGTGATCCGTGCCCTCGACAGTCTCGCCATGCGCACCGCCGTGGTGGCGGTGGTGGGCATCGTCGTGGTGCATGTGCTCAGCCTGTGGACCTACGAGCACGCCATGGAGCGCCAGCGCCATGCCGCCCACGCGGTGCGCCTCGCCGACCAGTTGGTCTCGCTGCGCCGGTCGCTCGCTGCCGTGGCACCGGAAAGCCGCGAGGATGTTGCCCACGACCTGTCGGGCGGCGCCATCGACGCCCATTGGAGCCGGGAGGCCATGGCTGCGGCCGGCCCCCGCGCCACCGATGCCGCACAGCGCCTCGCCGAGGAGGTGCGCACCCTGGCGCCCGACCTTCAGGCCAGTGACGTGCTGGTGAGTGCCGGGGCCGATCCGCATCTCAGTCTCGTGGCGGTGCGCCTGCCGGACGGCAGCTGGTTGAACGCCCGCCTGTTCGCCTCCGCGCCGCAGGCGCCGGGCGCGCACGGATCCCTGCTCTCCACCACGCTCATGGCGGCTGGCGTGCTGCTGCTCTCGCTCGCGATCGCCGCATGGCTCACCCGCCCGCTCCGGGCCATGGCGCGTACGGTTGCGGCCCTGCCGCCCGCGGCCCCCCTCGTGCGGCTCCCCGAGACCGGCCCCAAGGAGGTTCGCGAGCTGGCCCATGCGTTCAACGGCATGCAGGCGCGCATCGCCGGGCTGGTGGAGCGGCGCACGCAGGCCCTGGCCGCTCTCTCCCATGATCTGCGCACGCCGATGACGCGGCTGCGCTTCCGCCTGGAGGATGTGAACGATCCGACGCTGCGCCGCGCCATGGCCGAGGACATCGCGGAAATGGAGCAGATGGTGGATGCCACACTCTCCTACCTGCGCGGCGAGGCCAGCGACGAGCCGGTGCGGCCGCTCGATCTGGTGGCGCTGGTGGAGACCATCGTGGACGATGCGCGGGACCGGGGCCTTTGTGCCGATCTTGCCGCCCCGCCGCGCCTTGTGGTGGCGGGACGGCTCGTCAGCCTGAAGCGGATGGTGTCCAACCTCGTCGAGAATGCCCTCACCTACGGCGGCTCCGCCCATGTGACGCTCGCCGACGAGGGCGCCGCGGCCATGCTGGCGGTGCGCGACCACGGCCCCGGCATTCCCGGGGACCAACTGGCCGCCGTGATCGAGCCGTTCGTGCGGCTCGAGGCTTCGCGCAGCCGCGCCACCGGCGGCGTCGGTCTGGGCCTCACCATCGCGCTTACCGTGGCCGAGGCGCACGGCGGCACTCTGACCCTCGCCAACGCTCCCGATGGCGGCCTGATCGCGACGGTGCGCCTGCCCAAGGTCCAGGCTGAAACAAACTGATACAGAAGCGATACGCGGCGTGACGCGCCGCACGCTATGTGCCTCCCGTACCGGTGTTCCGAGCGGACGGATCGAGGCATGGCGCGGCGTTTTTGGCAAAGACTGAGCCTTGGGCTGTGCGGCCTTCTGGCCTCCCTCGCTTTGGCGGCCGGTGCCTCGGCCCACGAAGGCCACGACCATGGGGCGCCGCCGCCCCCTCAGGTAACGACCCTCGCCCCCCGAGTCGAAGCCCTCTCCGCCGGTTTCGAGCTGGTGGCGGTGCTGCGCGACGGCATGCTCACGATCTATCTCGACCGCTTCGCCGACAATGCTCCGGTGGAGGGCGCCACCGTCGAGGTGGACACGCCCCAAGGCTCGCAAGCCGCCAAACCCTCGGGGCCGGGCTCCTACGTCCTGCCCGCGCCATTCGCGGCGACGCCGGGCACGCACGACCTCGCCTTCACCGTCACGGCAGGTGACGCGGTGGACGTGCTCGCCGGCACCTTGGCCATCGCTCCGGTCCCAGCTTCATCCGACGCAAGACAGTCTGCACCGGCGACGCTGGCGCTGATCGGCGGAGCGCCGTCCGGCGCGCTCGCGGGCGTTGTGGTGGGCCTGCTCATCGGCTTCCTAGCCGGGGCACTTGTCGTATCGCGGCGGCGTGCGCGGGCCCTCCTCGTTCTTGGGGCGGCCTGCCTCGCCCTTGCCGGAGTTCGCGACGCCCGGGCGGAGGCGCCGAAGCCGGCTCCGCGCGATGCGGCCCAGCGCCTCCCCGACGGTTCGGTGATCGTGCCCAAGCCAACCCAGCGCCTCCTCGGCGTGCGCACGCTCGTCACTGCCTCGGGCGCCTTCGCTGGCACGGTGGAGTTGCCCGGCCGCCTGGTGCCGGATGCGAATGCGAGCGGCCTCGTGCAGACCGCGGTGGGCGGCCGCCTCGCCCCGCCAGAGGGCGGCTTCAAGCCGCTCGGAACCAAGGTCGCGGCGGGCGAAATCCTCGCCTACGTGCATCCGCCCATCGGCGCCTCAGACCTCAAGGACCTGGAGCAGCAGGGCTACGAACTGGACCAGCAGATCGCCCTCGTGAAGCGCCGTTACGAGCGGCTCTCGGCCATCCCAAACGCGGTCACACGCCGCGAGGTGGAGGAGGCGGAAATCGAGCTGAACGGCCTCAAGACGCGCCGCGCCAAGCTGGAGCGGGTGCAGCGCGAGCCGGAAGCCCTCCGCGCGCCAGTCGCCGGGATCATCGCTGCCGCCGATGCCGTGGCGGGGCAGATGGCGGACCCCAACACCGTGGTGTTCCGCATCGTCGATCCTGACCGGCTATGGGTGGAGGCCCTCGGCTTCTCACCGGACGCGGGCCGATCAGGCGCCACCGGCCGCCTGCCGAACGGGCGCACCGTGGACCTCACCTTTCTGGGGGCGGGAGTATCTGATCGCGCCCAGGCGCTCCCCCTCCTGTTCTCGGTCGCCTCGGATACCGGGGAGCTGCGCCCCGGCCAGTTTCTGACGGTATTCGCCGAGGCCGGCGCCCCGCGCACTGGCATCGCGATCCCCCGTTCTGCGGTGGTGCGCGGGGCGAACGGCCAATCCATCGTCTACTCGCACGTCAGCGCTGAGCGCTTCGTCTCGATCGACGTGAAGACCGAGCCCCTCGATGCGGCCCGCGTGCTGGTGGTGGCGGGCCTCGCACCCGGGCAGCGCGTCGTCACCGACGGCGCCGAACTTATCGACCAGATCCGCTGAGGGCCGGCCGATGTTCACAGTCCTCGTCACCCAGTCCCTCCGCAACCGCCTGCTGGTGCTGGCGCTCGCAGCCGTGCTGGTGGTCTACGGCGCCTATGCGGTGACGCGGCTGCCGGTGGACGTGCTGCCCGACCTCAACCGACCGACAGTCACCATCATGACCGAAGCAGAGGGCCTTGCTCCGTCGGAGGTGGAACAGCTCGTCACCTTCCCGCTGGAGACGGCGATGAACGGCCTGCCGGGCCTCATCCGCCTGCGCTCCGTGTCCGGCGTCGGCCTGTCTGTGCTTTATGTGGAATTCGACTTCGGGACCGACATTTTCCGCGACCGCCAGCAGATCGCCGAACGCCTTGCGCTGGTACGGGACCGCCTGCCGGCGAACGTCTCGCCGCAGATGGGGCCAATCAGCTCCATCATGGGGCAGATCCTGATGTTCGCCGTGACCAGCGACACGGCCGCCCCCATGGCGGTGCGCGAAGCCGCGGATTTCGTCATCAGGCCCCGGCTCCTCGCCATTCCCGGCATCGCTCAGGTCATTCCCATGGGCGGCGAGGTGCGGCAGTTCCGCGTCGCGCCGGACCTTGCCGCCATGCGCGCCCATGGCATCACCCTTGATGCCCTGGATAAGGCGCTTCAGCAGTTCGGCACCAATTCGGGAGGCGGTTTCGCCGACCAAAGCGGGCGTGAGTTCCTGATCCGGAACATCGCGCACACGCTCAGCCTCGATGACCTGAAGACCCTCGTGCTGTCCCGCCCCGCGGGAGGCAACGTCTTCCTCCGCCAGATCGCGCAGGTGGACTACGCCGCGCGGCTGAAGCGCGGCGATGCCGGCTATATGGGGCGCCCGGCGGTGATCCTCTCCGTGGAGAAACAGCCGGAGGCCGACACCCTCGCCCTGACCCGCGCGGTGGAGGAGGCGGTGGGCGATCTCAACCGCACGCTGCCCGACGGCATCCGCATCTCCCCGCCCGTGTTCCGGCAGGCCGATTTCATCGCCGCCTCCATCGGCAACGTCGAGAAGGTGCTGATGGAAGCCATGGCGGTGGTGGCGGTGGTGTTGTTCGCCTTCCTGCTCAACTGGCGCACCACGCTGATCTCGCTCACCGCCATTCCGGTGTCGATCCTCAGCACCGCCATCGTCTTCCACGCCTTCGGCCTTTCCATCAACACCATGACGCTGGGCGGCCTCGCCATCGCCATCGGCGAGCTGGTGGACGATGCCGTGGTGGACGTGGAGAACATCTTCCGGCGCTTGCGCGAAAATGCCTCCGCTGCCGCGCCCCGTCCCGTGTTCGACGTGGTGGTTGCGGCGAGCCGGGAGGTGCGCTCCGGTATCGTCTACGCCACGCTCATCATCGTGCTGGTGTTCGTGCCCCTGTTTGCGCTGCCCGGCATCGAGGGACGACTGTTCGCGCCGCTGGGGCAGGCCTATATCGTCTCCATCCTCGCGAGCCTTGCGACCTCCATCACGCTCACGCCGGTGCTCGCCTTCTATCTGCTGCCCGCGCTCAGCCGCCATGCGGAGCGGGACGGCGGGCTCGTCCGCCTGCTGAAGCGCGGCTACGCGGCGCTGCTATCCGCCGCCTTCCGCCACCAGCGCCTCGTGATGGGAACGACGACCTTGTTCTTCGTCGCCGCCCTCGCTGCTGCCGCCGGCCTGCCGCGCGCATTCCTGCCGCCGTTCAACGAGGGTTCGCTGACCATCTCCATGTCGTTCCGGCCCGGCCTTTCGCTGGCCGAGAGCCATCGCATGGGGCTCGTGGCCGAAAGGATCATCCTTGAGGTGCCGGAGGTGAAGGCGGTCGGCCGGCGCACCGGCCGGGCCGAGCTGGACGAGCATGCGGAGGGCGTGCACGCCTCCGAGATCGAGGTCGACCTGCAGCCCTCCGCCCGCGGCCGCGCGGAGATCACCGCCGACATCCGCGATCGCCTCTCCGTTCTGCCGGCCTCCTTCAACGTGGGCCAGCCCATCTCCCACCGGCTGGACCATATGCTCTCCGGGGTCCGGGCCGAGATCGCCCTGAAGCTGTTCGGCGACGACCTCGACGCCCTGCGCGCCACGGCGGAAAGCCTGCGCCAGCGCCTCGGCGCCATTCCGGGGCTCGTCGACCTGCAGGTGGAGCGGCAAGTGCGCGTGCCCGAAGTCACCGTGCAGGTGGATTATGGCCGCACTGCTCTCTACGGCCTCCAGCCCGCCCAGGTGACGGACGCGTTGGCGCGGCTCTCGAATGGCCGCGTGGTCTCGACACTCGTGGACGGCAACCGCCGGTTCGACCTGATCGTCCGCCTCCCCGACGCGACGCGGAGCGCCGAGGGACTGGCCCGCCTCCTCATCGAAACGCCCACCGGCCCGGTCCCCCTCTCGCAGGTGGCGGACGTGAAGGAGACGGACGGGCCGAACCAGATCCTGCGCGAGGGCGGGCGCCGGCGCATCGTGGTGCTGGCCAACACCGCCGGCGGCCGCGATACGGCGGCCATCATCGCCGACATGCGCCGCGTCATCGCCGCGACAGACATGCCGGCCGGCATGTCGGCGAGCCTTGAGGGCACCTTCGCGGCGCAGGAAGAGTCCATGCGCACCATCGGCGGCCTCGCCGCGCTGTCGCTGTTGCTCGTCTTCGCCATCCTCTACAGCCGCTATCGTTCTGCGCTGTTCGCGCTCGTCATCATGGGCAGCGTGCCGCTGGCGCTCATCGGCGCCGTGGCGGCGCTGTGGCTCGCCGGGCAGCCGCTCTCGGTGGCGAGCATGATCGGCTTCGTCACGCTCACCGGGATAGCCGCGCGCAACGGCATCCTGAAGATCAGCCACATCATCAATCTCGCCATATCCGAGGGCCTGCCGTTCGGCCCGGCCCTCGTCATGCGCGGGAGCCTCGAGCGGCTGACCCCGGTGCTGATGACCGCCACGTCCGCCGGCATCGCCCTGCTGCCGCTCATGAGCGGGGCCGAGGTGCCGGGCAAGGAGATCCTTCACCCCGTCGCCATCACCATCTTCGGCGGCCTCGTCAGTGCCACGCTGCTCGATGCCGCTCTCACTCCCGTCCTCGTCCTGCGATACGGCCGCCGCCCGCTCGAACGGCTCGTGGCGGATGCGGGCGAGGCTTCCCCCATCACGGCGCCCGCTCGCGCGGACGCCTTCTGACGGAGCCTCCCATGATCTTTCGTCGTCTCGTTCCTGCCTTCCTCGCTGTTCCCCTGCTCGCGACCCCTGTGTTCGCGCACGAGCCCGGCGTCGGCGCCAATGGCGGGGTGCGGGTGGATGCCGGCCACTATCATGCCGAACTGGTGGCCGACGGCACCGCCGCCGTCGCGCTCTATCTCAGCGACGGGTCCGACAAGCCTGTCGCGGCCGACGGCTTCAAGGCCAACGCAATCCTCGTGGTGGACGGCAAGGCCCAGCGCATTCCGCTCGCTCCCGCCGGCGGAAACCGGCTGTCCGGCACCGCCGCCGTGGCCGTTCCCAAGGGGGTGAAGGGCGCCGTCCAGATCACGGCTCCGGACGGCTCCTCCGCCCAGGCCAAATACTGACATCCCCATGATGCCCGCCTCGCCTCGTCTGCCCGGCGATGCCTTCGAGAGGCCGACCATGACCCGACCAATGCCGATTCCCAGCCTCTCCCGCCGTGCCTTCCTCGCGGGCGCCGCCGCCGCGGGCGCGCTCGCTGTCTCTGGCGGGTGGAACCGCGCCTTCGCCGCCCAACTCCTCACCGTCGAGAGCCTCACCCTCGACGTGAACGGCAAGGCCGCCAAGGTTTTCGCGGTGAAGGGCCCGGCCGGCGAGGGCATCTTCGCCAAAGAGGGCGACCGCCTCTCCGGCGCCGTGCTCAACGCCTCCGACACCCCGGCAGTGATGCACTGGCACGGCCAGATCTTCGCCCCGCCGGACCAGGACCGCGCGCGCCCCGACGGCGGCGAGCTCGCGCCCGGCGGGGCCGACCAGGTGGACTTCCTGCTCACGCCCGGCACCCACTGGATGCATTCCCACACGCTCAGCGAACAGCAGCTGCTCGCCGCGCCCCTCGTCACCCGCGAGACGGATGCCGGCGACGTGCAGGACGTGGTGGTGATGCTGCACGACTTCTCCTTCAGGAGCCCGGAAGAGATCCTCGCCGGGCTCGGCGGGAGCAGCGCCCATGGCAGCCACGGCATGGGCGGGACCATGCAGGGCATGCCGGGGATGGCCATGCCGGGTATGAGCCACTCCGGGCATGGGATGGGTGGCATGGGAGCCATGGGCGGGGGACTGCCGGCGTCTCCTGCGGCCGGCCAGACGGGCCACGTCATGGGCGGCGGGATGATGACCCACGCCAATGATGTGGACTACGACGCCTTCCTCGCCAACCGCCGCACCCTCGGCGATCCCGAAGTGGTGCGGGTGGAGAAGGGTGGACGGGTGCGGTTGCGCATCATCAACGGCGGCACCGCCACCGCCTTCTTCATCAGCGTGCCCGGCCTCAAGCCCAGATGCATCGCAGTGGATGGCTCGCCCTGCGCCCCTGTCGAGGCGGATGCCTTTCCCATGGCACAGGGCCAGCGGATCGACCTTTTGGTGGATATTCCCGCGGGCGGCGGCGCTTTCCCCGTGCTGGCCCAGGTGGAGGCCTCGCCTCGCCGCACCGGCCTTGTCCTGGCGACTGCCGGAGCGTCGGTCGCGCGTATCGCCGAGATCGCAGACCGGCCAGAGGGGCTTGTCGATCTCACTTTCGAGGCGCGCCTCGCGGCAGCGAAACCGTTGGCACCGGGCAAGGCCGACCGGGTCTTCCCGATCATGCTCGGAGAGGAGGCCGGCTACCGCTGGACCATCAACGGGCGAACCCATGCCGAGGCCGCGCCCTTCGTGGTTAGCCCCGGAGAGCGGGTGGAGATGACCTTCATGAACCCCACCGGCATGAGCCACCCCATGCATCTGCACGGCCACCACTTCCAGGTGGTCGGCATTGGCGGGCGCCGTTTCTCTGGCGCGGTCCGCGATACGGTGATGGTGCCCCCGCACATGCCCGTCACCGTTGCCTTCGACGCCGGGCCGAAGGGCGAGTGGTTCCTGCACTGCCATCACCTCTACCACATGGCCACCGGCATGATGGCGGTGGTGAAGATTGCCTGATCCCACAGCGGAGAGACCGTCATGCACTACGATCAGATGATGGGCGGCGGCATGTGGGGGATGTGGCTCTTCGGTCTTCTCATCCTGGCGCTTGTCGTGCTCGGCATCGCCGCGCTCATCAAGTATCTAGGACGCTGAGGGGCAGATCCGTCGCATCGCTCCGCCCGAGTGGGAGAGTCGAGCGCCGACAGGGTGCGGCAGGAGGCGCGTGGCCATGAACGAGGTGCAGCCGCCGGGACGGGAACGCCATGCCGGCACGCCGATGGCTCGACCCGCCATCCCGCGCACCGTCTGGGCCCTCGGCCTCGTCAGCATGTTCATGGACATCTCGTCCGAGATGATCCACGCGCTGCTCCCGCTGTTCCTCACCGGCACCCTCGGGGCGAGCGTCGCCATGGTGGGCCTGATCGAGGGCATCGGGGAATCCACCGCGCAGGTGACGAAGGTCTTCTCCGGCTACCTGTCGGACCGTTTCGGCCGCCGCAAGCCGTTGATTCTGCTAGGATATGGCCTCGGCGCCGCCTCCAAGCCGTTCTTTGCCCTCGCGGGCGCGCCGGGGATGGTGCTCGCCGCGCGCTTCGCCGACCGCGTCGGCAAGGGCATGCGGGGGGCGCCCCGCGACGCGCTGGTCGCCGACGTGACGCCGTCCGAGATTCGCGGGCGCGCCTATGGCCTGCGCCAAGCCCTCGACACGGTCGGTGCCTTCGTCGGGCCGCTGCTCGCCATCGCGTTCATGGCGTTGTTCGCCGACGATATGCGGACGGTGTTCTGGATTGCCCTCGTGCCCGGCATCCTGGCCGTGCTCTGCGTGGTGGCGGGCGTCGAGGACAGGGCCGCCGGCGTCGCGGAGGGCGGCCGCCCGCCGCCCGTGCGCTTCAAGGACCTCAGGCATCTCGGCCGCCCGTTCTGGGGCGTCGTTGCCGTCGGCGTGGTCTTCACCCTCGCGCGCTTCAGCGAGGCCTTTCTCGTCCTGAAAGCCCATGACGAGGGGCTGCCGCTGGTCCTTGCTCCCCTCGTGCTGGTGGCCATGAACGTGGTCTATTCGCTCGGGGCCTATCCCGCCGGCGCGTGGTCGGACCGGGCGCCGCCGGCGCGGCTGCTGGTCGGCGGCCTCGCGCTGCTGATCGCGGCCGATGTCGTCCTCGCCTTCGTGCCGGGCCTGCCCGGCGCCTTCCTTGGCATTGCCCTGTGGGGCGGCCACATGGCGATGACCCAGGGGCTGCTGGCCAAGCTCGTGGCCGAGCACGCGCCCGCTGCGCTACGCGGGTCCGCCTTCGGCCTGTTCAACCTCGCCACCGGCCTTGCGACGCTCGCGGCGAGCCTCGCCGCCGGGCTGCTGTGGGACGTCGGTGGCGCCCAGGCGACCTTCATCGCCGGCGCGGTCTTCGCTTTCTTGGCATCGGTCCTCGTCATCGCCTCGGCCGGCCGCCGGCAGCCCTGAGGCGCCATGTGCGGCGATCATGGCGGCGATTGGGGTGCTTCGCACCGCACCGGGGGGAATGGCGCGGTCTTAATTTGCTTTTGCAGACCAAGAGGAATGTCTGGCAATGGCGGGCCGGCGCAAGACCGCTCTTGGCGCGTGGTCGCCGACAGTTGCCATTCTCAACGTACATTGTCTCAAAATTTAAAATATTTGAGACGTCGAGCGACGTGTGAGATATCAAATATTTGAACGTCTCGAAATATAGTCTCATAATTCACGCATTATTATTGGCTGCGCGCGTGTTTCGACAGATGGTGAAACCCTGAATAGCCAAATCTAACTCCTCAAATCCGCGGGCTGCACGAAGATCTACGCTGAAACTGCGAGCGGCGCGAAGACAGATCGTCGCGAGTTGCGCCGCTGTATCGCCTCTCTCAAGGCCGACGACGTTCTTGTCGTCGTGCGGCTTGATCGCCTCGCCCGCTCGACCCACGATCTCCTGAATGTGCTGGCCGAAGCCGCAGACAGGCAAGCCGCCTTCCGCTCGTTGTCGGACGCCTGGGCGGATACAACGACGCCCCACGGCCGCCTCATGCTGACCGTGCTCGGCGGCCTGGCCGAGTTCGAGCGCGAGCTGATCAAGACCCGCACAGGGGAGGGGCGCGCGCGGACCAAGGCCAACGGCGTCAAGTTCGGCCGCAAGAGTGCCCTCACCGCGGATCAGCGCGCCTACGTCGCCAAGCTGCGCGCCGAGGGCGAAGGCGTGCGCCAGATCGCCCGCGTCATGGGCGTGAGCAAAGCGACCATCAGCCGGATCCCGCCAGCCGGCTAGCGGCGACCATGCGCCGATTCCGTTGAAAAAGTCGGCGCTGGAGGCGTGGTGGCATTGGCGCTCGAGAGGGGCGTGCGTTTCTCCTTCAAGCCATCACGGCTCGACGCTATCTCTGGCCACGCCGAAGCGGCGACGATAGGCTTGCGGCCTGTCCGCTCGTGGCCTGGCCGTGACCGGCGCAATCGGAGCGCTGGATGCGGGCGCCTTCACCCTCCGTCGATCACCCTCCGTCGATTTCCACAGTTGCGGCATGTCAATGTCGTGCGGCGGCGCCCGGGTAGGGTGTCGGCGCGGGACGACCATGGAGGCAGCTGCCGGCTGCCGCGACACACCGGGTCCGGATGCGAAAGCACCGGTCGGCGATGGATCGCGCGCATCCGGCAACCTGCCCCGACTGGAGGTCGTTTCATGAGCGACGACGGGTCGATCCGGCGCAAGCCGGTGTTGAGGAAGGTGGGCGCCCTCGCGGCGATGGCCGCGGTGGCGGGAGCGGCCGTGTTCTGGTGGGTGGTCACCCCGCCGCGTATCGATGATGCCGGGCGTACCCTTCCGCAGGCGGCGGATGCCGAGCTGGTGGCGCGCGGCAAGTACATCGCCGAGCTTGGCGACTGCATCGCCTGCCACACCCGGCCGGGAGGACACCCCATGGCCGGCGGTCGGCCGCTCGAGACGCCGTTCGGCGTGCTCTATTCCACCAACATCACGCCGGACCGCGCCACCGGCATCGGCGGCTACAGCTTCGGCGCCTTCGACCGCGCCATGCGCAAGGGCGTGGCCGCCGACGGCACCCACATGTATCCGGCCATGCCGTATCCGTCCTACGCCAAGATGTCGGCGGACGACATGTACGCGCTCTACGCCTATCTCATGCAGGGCGTGAGCCCGGCGGCGAGCCCCAACAAGCCGTCCGAGATCGCCTTCCCCTTCAACCTGCGCTGGTCGCTGGCGTTCTGGAATGCGGCGTTCCTCGACGCGCGCCCGTTCGTCGCCGACGCCACCCGCGATGCCTTGTGGAACCGCGGCGCCTATCTGGTGCAGGGCCTCGGCCATTGCGGCGCCTGCCACACCCCGCGCGGCATCGGCTTCCAGGAAGTCGCCATGTCGGAGAAGGGGCGCGACGGCGACCGGTTCGTCTCCGGCGCCCGGGTGGAGGAATGGAACGCCATCAACCTGCGCGACCTGTGGACCGTCGCCGATACGGTCGAGCTGCTGAAGACCGGGCAGAACCGGTTCGCGACCGTGTCCGGCTCCATGACCGAGGTGATCCACAATTCCACGCAGAACTTCACCGACACCGACCTCCTGGCCATCGCCACCTATCTGAAGTCGCTGCCGTCCGACCACCCCGCCGGGGCGTTGCCGCCAAAGGGGGATGACGCGGTGCCGGCGGCCATGTTCACCACCCGCGGCGGGCTGGCCTATGCGCAGTTCTGCGCCGACTGCCACCGCCTCGACGGCGCCGGCGTGCCGCAGGTGTTCCCGCCGCTGGCCGGCAATCCGACCGTGGCGGCGCAGGACCCGTCCACGCTGGTCCACATCACCCTGACCGGGTGGAGCACGGCGCAGACGCAGGCTCACCCGCGCGTCTTCACCATGCCCGGCTTCGCCCGGCTGGACGACCGGGAGCTCTCCGAGATCCTCACGTTCGTCCGCGCCAGCTGGGGTGGCAAGGCGGGGCCGGTGACGCCCGACCAGGTGAAGGCGGCCCGCGCCGCGCTCGACCCGAAGGTGGATGCCTCGCGGTTCGTCACGCCGCGCATCGCCGACGTGCTGGGCGAGCCCAACGCCACCCAGCTGGTGCGCGGCATGCGGCTCAACACCGAGACGCACACCCTGCTGCCGAAGAACGTGGGCAACGTGCTGAACTGCTCCAGCTGCCACCTCAACGCCGGCACGGTGGCCGATGGCTCGCCCTATGTGGGGGTCTCGGCCTTCTTCCCCAGCTACGCGCCGCGTGCCGGCCGGGAGATCACGCTGGAGGACCGCATCAACGGCTGCTTCCTGCGCTCCATGAACGGCAAGCCGCTCGCCAGGGACGGCGACGACATGAAGGCCATGGTCGCCTATTTCGACTGGATGAAGCGCGAGACCCGACCGGAGGACAAGGTGGAAGGCCGCGGCGTCGGCAAGGTCAGCATGGCCATCAAGCCGGATCCGGAGAATGGGCAGAAGATCTACGCCGCCCAGTGCGCGGTCTGCCACGGCGCCAATGGCGAGGGCATCAAGGATGCGAAGGGCGCGTTCGTCTATCCGCCGCTGTGGGGCGATCTCTCGTTCAACATCGGTGCCGGCATGGCGCGCACCTACACCGCGGCCGCCTTCGTGAAGCGCAACATGCCCATCGGCTTCCACGGCGGCTTTCCGCTGGGCCAGGGCGGGCTCTCCGACCAGGAGGCGGTGGACGTGGCCGAATACTTCACCCACATGCCGCGCCCCGACTTCGCGCCCAAGGTCAACGACTGGCCGAAGGACAAGAAGCCGGCCGACGCGCGCTACTGAGGCGGCCATGACAGTCGCGGACGCCCGGGCCGGTCAGGGCCCGGGCGTCCGCCTCTCCCGCCCGTCGCGGGACGATGACGGGCCGGGAACTCGGAACGGGATGTCGCGTGCCCGGCGTCAGGCCGGCAGCACCACCACCTTCGCCCCGTCCGGGACGCGGCGATAAAGGTCGATGACGTCCTGGTTCATCATGCGGATGCAGCCGGAGGAGACGGCCTCGCCGATGGTCCACGGCTCGTTGGTGCCGTGGATGCGGTAGAGCGTGTCCTTGCCGTCCTTGAACAGGTAGAGCGCGCGGGCGCCGAGCGGGTTGTCCGCGCCCCCGGCCATGCCGCCGGCCCATGGGCGATAGCGGGCCGGCTCACGCGCGATCATGGCGTCGGTGGGCCGCCAGCCCGGCCACTCGCGCTTGTAGCCCACGTCCGCCTTGCCGGAGAATTCCAGCCCCTCGCGGCCGACGCCGACGCCATAGCGCAGGGCCTTGCCGTTCTCCTGCACCAGGTAGAGGAAGCGGTTCTTCGGATCGACCACCAGCGTGCCGGGCGTCTGCCCGGTGGGATCGGCGACCAGCTGGCGCACGTTGCGCGGCTTGAGGTCGTCCGGATCGACGCCGGGAATGGCGAAGCCGCCGTCGCTGAGGGCGCCGTAGCGCGCGGCATCAGAGGGGGCGACCCGCGGCGGCGCCTTCGCCGGCGCGGTGGTCTGCGTGGTCGTGCAGGCGCCGAGCGCCAGCGGCAGCAGCAGGGTGGCGCACAGCGCCCGCCGCGACAGCGGGCGCGCTTCGGGCGGGAGCGGGGCGTGCCGCATCAGTTCCCCGCGGCCTGGCGGCGCCGGGCCTCGGCCACCGCGCGCGTGAAGCCGGCGTAGTCGAGGGTGGAGGTGACCAGCGGGCCGACGAGATAGGTGGGCGTGCCCCGCAGCCCGAGGGATTCGGCCTGCGCGTATGTGCGCTTCAGCAGCGCGGAGATCTCCGGCAGGTGCGCCTTCAGGTCGGCCATCAGCCGGTCGAGATCCACGCCCGAGGCGGCCACCGCCTCCAGCATGCGCTGCTCGTCGATGCGGCGGCCGGGGATGGCCATCAACGCGTCGTGGACGGTCTCGTAGCGGCCCTGATAGGCCGCCGCCAGCGCCAGCTGCGCGCCGTAGACCGAGGCCTCCGTGAGCACCGGCCAGTCCTTGTAGACGAGGCGGATGCGCCCGTCCTCCTTCACCGCGCGGGCGAGGTCGGGCGCGGATTTCTTGCAGTAGGGGCAGTTGTAGTCGACGAAGGCGACGATGGTGACGTCGCCCTGCGCATTGCCGCCGGTGGGCGCGCCGGGGTCATGCAGGATGGCCTCCACGTCCACGCCTTCCGCCGCGGCGGCGCCGGTCTCACCGAGGCTGACGGCGGGTGACAGGAGGGCAAGCGCGGCGATGCGGATGAGGTCCCTGCGTCGCATGAAACGTCCTTCGGCTGTGGGGTCAGAGGCCCGCCGTGCGGGCGAGGCGGTCGAAATCGGCGCGGGTGAGCGCGCCGACGTGGCGCGAGCCGGGCACTTCGCGCCCGTGCGCATCCAGCAGGAACAGGGTTGGCGGGCCGATCACGTCGAACCGGCTCATGAGGGCGCGCGCCCCGTCGCCATAGGCGGTCACGTCCACGGCGATGCGCTCGAGCCCGGAGAGGCGCGTCTCCACGGCAGGCTCAGCCATCACCGCCTCGTTGGACTTGCACACCGTGCACCATGCGGCGGTGAAGGAGACCAGCCGCGGACGGCCGGCGCTGGCTGCGGCGAGCGCGCGGGCGAAGGCGTCGGGCGAGGCGACACGCACCTCGCGGGGCGGCGCCGCCGCGGTCTGGGCCGGGGCGAGGAAGCCGAGCGGGCGCAGGGGATCGCTCGCCCCGCCCGCCGCGCCGACGATCAGCAGCAGGCCGCAGGCGACGGCGGCGATGCCGGCGGTCTTGCCCATCCGGCGGCTTGGCCCGCTGTCGGCGGAGAGGGTGTCGAAGCCGCCGGCGAACACGCCGAGGCCGATGGCGAGAAGCCCGTACAGGGCGAGGCCGGCGGCGTCGGGCAGCACGCGGGCCGCCATCCACGCGGCGACGCCGAGGAACAGCACGCCGCAGCCCTGCTTCACCCGCACCAGCCACGCGCCGGAGCGCGGCAGGACCTGCGCGCCGAACGCGCCGACCGCCACCAGCGGCGCGGCCATGCCGAGCCCCAGCATGAACAGGGCCGATGCGCCGCGCACGGCATCGCCCGTCTGTGCCGCGTAGAGCATGGCGGCGGCGAGCGGCGGGGTCACGCACGGGCCCACCACCAGCGCCGAGGCGAAGCCGAGGCCGGCGGCGCCGGCGATGGTGCCGCGATTGCCGGCGGGCAGCCGCGCTGCGAGGCCGGCGGGCAGGGCGAGGTCGAACAGCCCGAGCATGGCCGCCGCCAGCACGGCGAACAGTGCCGCCATGAGGCCGATGGCCCACGGCGCCTGGAGCGCCGCCTGCAGGTTCGCGCCGGTCCATGCGGCGGCCATGCCGAGCACGCCATAGGCGGCCGCCATGGCAAGCCCGTAGGCGCCGGAGAGGGCGAGGCCGCGCGCCGGCGTGGGCCGCGCCGCCCCGCCGCCGAGGATGCCGGCGAGGATCGGCAGCATGGGGAAGACGCAAGGGGTGAAGGCGAGCAGCAGTCCGAGGCCGAAGAAGGCGGCGAGCAGCGGTCCGGGCGCGCCCTTCAGCAGCGCCTCCACCACGCCGGGGGGCTCGTCCTGCGCTGGCGCGGTCTCCGTCGCGAGCGCCTTTTCCGCAGCCTGCAGGTCCGGGGTGGGCTCTGCGATGGCCGGTGCGGCGGGCTCAGGCTTCGGACGCGCGGCGGTGACGGCGAGCGTGGTCAGGTCCACCTGCCGGGTGACGGCGGGATAGCAGATGCCCTGCTCGGCGCAGCCCTGGAACGAGACGTCGAGCGCCCCCGCCGCCGGCAGGCCGCTCACCTGCGCCTCGGCCGACTGGTGATAGATCTCCACCAGCCCGAAATTGGGATCGTCCTTCTCCTCCCCCGGCGGGAGGGCGAGCGGAACGACGGCGCCGTCCCGCCGTGCGGTGAGGCTCTCGCGGTAGAGATAGGTGCCGGGAGCGATGTTCCAGCGCAGCGCCAGCGCGCCGTCGGCGTCCCGGGTGGCCGAGAGGCGGAACGCCTCGTCGGCCTTCAGCGGCCGGCCCTGCGCCGCAACGGGCGCGGCGCCGAGCAGCACCGGGAGCAGCAGGGCCAGCGCGGCCAGCACGCGGCGGACACCCGTGGCGCGGGCCGCCGGGGCAGGGGAGGGGAGCGGTATTGCGTCCATGGCCGCCCTCTCGGATGCCTACCTTAAGCGGGCCTTAAGCTCGGGGTAGAAGAGAGGGCGAACGAGAGGGGCAGCATGCGCGTACTGGTCGTCGAGGACGATCCGATCCTGATGGACGGGCTCAAGGTGGGCCTCGGCCTTGCCGGGGCGACGGTGGACCATGTGTCCACCTGCGCCGACGCGCGCGCCGCCCTCGCCGCCAGCCGGTTCGACGCGGTGGTGCTGGACGTCATGCTGCCGGACGGCTCGGGCCTCGACGTGCTCGCGGCCCTGCGCGCCGGCGGCGATGCCACCCCCGTGCTGCTGCTCACCGCCCTGGACGAGCCGCCCGACCGGGTGCGCGGGCTCGACAGCGGCGCCGACGACTATCTGGGCAAGCCGTTCGATCTCGACGAATTGAACGCTCGGGTGCGGGCCATCGCCCGCCGGGGCCATGGCCGCGCGGGCCCGCTGCTGAAGGCGGGCGGTCTGGTGCTCGATCCCGCCACCCTCTCCGCCACGCTGGAGGGCCAGCCGGTGCCGCTCTCGCGCCGGGAGTTCGCGGTGCTCGCCGCCCTCATGGAGCGGCCGGGCGTGATCCGCTCCAAGGCGGAGATCGAGGCGCGGCTCTACGGCTGGCAGGAGGAGGTGGAGAGCAACACGGTGGAGGTCCACGTCCACAACCTGCGCGGCAAGGTGGGGCGCGCGCTGATCGAGACCGTGCGCGGCCTCGGCTACCGGGTCCGGGGGGCGGAGGCATGAGCTCGCTCAAGCGCCGGCTGTTCGTCATCCTGCTCGCCGCCACCGGCGCCATCTGGCTGTGCGCCACCGCCTGGATCTATCTGTCGAGCCGCAGCGAGCTGGAGCACGTGCTCGATACCCGCCTGCAGGAAGCGGCGCGCATGGTCCATTCGCTGGTGGCCGGCGGCAACATCGCGGCGGCGGTCCAGACGGCCGAGCCTGCGCCCGGCGCCTACGAGCGGCAGCTCTCGTGCCAGATCTGGTCGCTCGACGGCCGTCTCGTGGCACGCTCCGGCGGCGCGCCGGAGGAGGCGCTGGCCGGCCCGGCGGAAGGCTATTCCGACCGCATCGTCAACGGCGAGCCGTGGCGGGTCTACACCATCCTCGACACCGACAAGGGCGTGCGGGTGATGGTGGGCGACCGCATCGGCCTGCGCGACCGGCTGGTGCGCGACCTGGTGGCGGGCCTGCTGGCGCCCGTCATCCTGATCGTGCCGCTGCTCGGGATGCTGATCTGGGTCAGCCTCGGCGAGGGGCTGAAGCCGCTGAACGTGGTGGCCGGCGACATCGCCGCCCGCGACGGCGAGGACATGCGCCCGCTCGCGCCGGCCGCGGCTCCCGACGAGGTGCGTCCGCTGCTTGAGGCCATCAACGGCCTGTTCGCCAAGGTGGAGGCGGCGCGGCGGCAGGAGCGCGACGTCACCGCCTTCGCCGCCCATGAGCTGCGCACCCCGCTCGCCGGGCTGAAGACGCAGGCGCAGATCGCGCTGGCGGCGCCCGATGCGCCGACGCGGGAGGGCGCGCTGCGGCAGATCCTCGTCTCGGTGGATCGCACCACCCGCCTGGTGCGGCAGCTGCTGGCCCTCGCCAAGCTGGAGGGCACCGCCCCAGCTCCGGCTGCCGGCGCGGCGTGTGAGGTGGAAGCGGGGCCGTTCCTGCGCGATATCGTGCGGCAGACGGCGAGCCCCGGCGGCGCCCGCGTGGAGGTCGCCGCCGAGCTCGACACCCTGTCGCTGCGCGGTGATCGCGAGGCGCTGCATCTGGTGCTGCGCAACCTGCATGAGAACGCCGTGGAGCACATGGCGGGCGGCGGCGCCATCGTCTGGCGGCGTTGCGCCGACGGCCTGTGCGTGGAGGACGAGGGGCCGGGCATTCCGGAGGCGGAGCTGCCGCTGGTCGCCCGCCGGTTCTACCGTGGCCGCAGCCGCAGCGCCTCCGGCAGCGGGCTCGGCCTCACCATCGCCAGCATGGCCGCGGCCCGTGCCGGCGCGCGGCTGGCGCTCGAGAACCGGGACGACCGCAGCGGGCTGCGCGCCAGCATCGTCTGGCCCCGCGACGCAGCCCCCTGACGGCGCCCCGTCCCGAAGCCGGAAGGGGCCGCTGACGCGCTCCCTTCCGGGCCACGGGGGGGGGCCTAGCCGATCTCCAGCGGCCGGTTGGCGCTGTCGAGGAACTCGACGGTGGTGAAGACCAGCTCGGTCTCGCCGGTATTGGTGAGGTCATGCATCATGAACTCGCCGTCGCCGAACCTGTGGTGCCGGGTGTCGCCGGTGGCGTAGGTGACCTCCGCCACCCGTCCGTCGGAATAGACGGAGCGGGCGCGCCCGCCGGTCACCGCGGTCCAGAAATAGTCGAGCACATGGGTGTGGAAGCCGATGCGCTCGCCCGGCCGGAGGCTGAGGTGCCACACCCGCACCCGCTCGCTCTGCGAGACGAGGCGGCTGCCGACGCGGCCGTTGCCGCGGCTGGCGTGGAGGTCGGCGCGCAGGGCGTCCGGCCACGCGGCCGGCGCCTCCACGGTGGCGTAGGTGGTCTGGGTCATGGTGCGTCTCCCGAAAGTGCCGGCGCCTCAGTCGAGGGCGAAGCCGGTCTGTGCCTTCACATGCTGCGCGGCGAAGGCCGCCCGCACCCGCTGCCCCGCCGCGCTGCGATCGGCCAGCGAGACCGCGATCGACACGAGGAAGGCGAGCGGCACGGAGAACAGCGCCGGGTTGTCATAGGGGAACGGCGCCGGGCCGAGCTTCAGCGTCGTGGTCCACACGCTCGGGCTGAGCGCCACGAGCACGAGCGCGGTGACGAGCCCCGTCACCGATCCCGTCACCGCGCCGCGGGTGGTCAGTCCCGGCCACGCGACCGACAGCACGATCACGGGGAAATTCGCGCTCGCCGCGATGGCGAAGACGAGGCCCACCATGAAGGCGATGTTCTGGTTCTCGAACAGCAGCCCCAGCCCCATGGCGAGGAGGCTGATGAGCACCGCCGCGGCCTTGGAGACGCGCACCTCCTGCTGTTCCGTCGCCTTGCCGCGGCGGATCACCCGGGCGTAGAGGTCGTGGCTCGCGGCCGAGGCGCCGGCGATGGTGAGCCCCGAGACCACGGCCAGGATGGTGGCGAAGGCCACCGCCGAGATGAAGCCGAGCAGCACCGATCCGCCGAGCGCGTTGGCGAGATGGAGCGCCACCATGTTGGTGCCGCCGAGCACCGCGCCGGTGGCATCCTTGAACGCCGGGTCCGCCAGCACCAGCGCGATGGCGCCGAAGCCGAGCACGAACAGCAGCGTGTAGAAGATGCTGATGAAGCCGGTCGCCACCAGCACCGAGGACCGCGCCTGCCGGGCATCGGCGACGGTGAAGAAGCGCATCAGGATGTGCGGCAGCCCCGCCGTCCCGAACACCAGCGCGACGCCGAGCGAGATGGCGGAGACCGGGTCCTTCACCAGCCCGCCCGGCGCCATGATGGCGGCGCCCTTGGGATGCAGCGTCACCGCATGGGCGAACAGCGCCTCCGCGCTGAAGCCGAAGCGCGACAGGATCAGCACCGACATCACCACCGATCCGGTCAGCAGCAGCACCGCCTTGATGATCTGCACCCAGGTGGTCGCCAGCATGCCGCCGAACGTCACATAGGCCATCATCAGCAGCCCGACGATGCCCACCGCCGCCCAGTAGGGCAGGCCGAACAGCAGCTCGATGAGCTTGCCGGCGCCCACCATCTGGGCGATGAGGTAGAGCAGCACGATCACCAGCGTGTTGGTGGCCGCGACCACCCGCACCGGCACTTCCGAGAGCCGGTAGGCCGCCACGTCGGCGAAGGTGTAGCGCCCGAGGTTGCGCAGCGGCTCGGCGATGAGGAACAGGATCATCGGGAAGCCCACGAGGAACCCGATGGCGTAGATCATGCCGTCGTAGCCGGAGGTGTAGACCAGCGCCGTCACGCCGAGGAAGGTCGCGGCGGAGGTGTAGTCGCCGGCGATGGCGAGGCCGTTCTTGAAGCCGCTGAGGCCGCCGCCGGCGGCGTAATAGTCCTGCGCGCCGCCGGTGCCCTTGCGGGCGGCCCACCAGGTCACGCCCAGGCTGACCACCACGAACAGCAGGAACAGGCCGATGGCCACCGGGTTCAGCGGCTGCCGGGCGCCGCCCTCGGCGATGGCGCCGGCTGCGGCCGCCGGCCCGGCCGCCAGCGCGAGGAGCGCCGCGGGCAGGGTTGCGACGGCGCCGCGACGCAGGCTGGGGAGGGTATGGCGGGCGCTCATCGCAGGTCCTCCTCGAGGCTCTTGGTGAGATGGTCGAAATGCCGGTTCGCGACGGCGACATAGATGGCGGTCAGCACGAAGCCGAGGCTGAGCAGCCCGACGCCGGCCACGATCCCCCAGGTGGAGACCGCGCCCGGCAGCACCGGCGTGCCGAGGGCCGAGGGCCTGAGCGCGACGGTGAGGATGTAGGCGAAGTAGAGCGCGGCCATCAGCGCGGCCATGGACAGGCCGAGGCGGGCGCGGGCCGCGGCGAGGCGGCGGAAGTTCGGGTTGCGCCGGATGGCCTCGATGCGGGCCGCCACATCCTGCGGCGGGGCGACGGGGCGGGCGGGGCAGACGCTGGCGTGTTTCATGCGGCAATCCCCGTGGCGACGGCAGTTTCGCTCATGACGGCTTCGGGACGGCGGTGCCGCTCGGCGCGGGCACGCTCCTCGGCGTCGAGGATCTGCGCCTGCATGTAGGCGCCGAGGTGCCGCGCCCGCTGCACCACGGCCCGGCCGAAGGCGAGGCGACGCGCCTCGAACGCCGCAAGCGCGGCCTCCACGTCGGTTGCGTCGGCGAGCGCCGCGACCAGAGCCGCCGCATCGGCGGCCGCCTTGGTCACACCCATGCCCACGTGGGGCCGGGCGACGAACGCGGCGTCCCCGAGGATCACCACACGGGAGGACAGCCGCATGCGCGGCGTCTCGAGATCCTGGATCGCCTGCAGGAAGGGCTGGGGCGTGCGCTCCACCACCTCGGCGAACTGCGGCGCAAGCAGGCGGCGCGCGTCGGCCCGCATGGCGGCGACCACCTCGGGGCGGATGAGGTGCGGGGGAATGGACAGGGGGTGCCGGGTGCCCGTCCCATCGGTCAGAAGGTCGCCGAGCTGGCCGTCGCTGGCGGCGGGGCGGTACCACACGAAATTGTAGCGCCGGCTGCCTTCGTCGAGCTGCTCGTCCGCGCCGGCGACCGGATAGCCCAGCATCTGCTCGCCGGGGGGCAGGCTGAAGGAGAAGTGGCCGCACAGCGCGGCGCGCGTCTGCGGCGAGAGGGCGGCCTCGTCCACCAGTCCGCGCCAGGCCACATAGCCCGCGTAGGTGGGCTTGGCCTGCGGCAGGAAGGCCGCGCGGACCGTCGAGAACAGCCCGTCCGCGCCCACCAGGAGGTCCGCCTCCTCGATCGCGCCGTCGGCGAAATGCGCGCGCACGCCGGAGGCGTCGTCCTCCACCGCCACCAGATTGCGACCGTGGCGATAGGCGGCGTCGGGCAGGGCGGAGCGCAGCAGCCGGTAGAGGTGGCCCCAGGAGGTGAGCACCTGCGGCAGGTCGAGCTGGCCGGCGAGCCGGCCGTCGCGGTCGAACACGCGGCGGCCGCTGACGCCCACCCCCACCCGCGCTTCGGTGACGTCGAGGCCGGTGCGGGCGATGACGTCGAACAGCTCGGGATGGGTGACGATGCCGGCGCCGCGGCCGGCGAGCTCGCTGCCGATGCGCTCGCGCACGGACACGTCCCAGCCGGCCCGGCGCAGCAGCAGCGCCGTGAACAGGCCGCAGATGGAGCCGCCGATGATGATGGCGCGTCTGCTGGTGGCGCGTTTCTCCTGCGGCGCGCGGCTGATGCCGCCGCCGGTGGTTTCCCCTGGCATGGATGTTCTCCCTCGGCGCCGCCGGGGCCGGGCGTGCGCGATGCGCGCGCCGGTCCGGAGCGGACGGGCCGTTGATGTTGACGTCGTCCGGTGCCCGCCGGCACGGCCATGCCGTGGTGGCGGGACCTGCCCGATTATTTATCGGATGATAGATAGTGGCGCGGACGGATGCCTGCGTCAAATTAATTTATCGATCGCTTATTTCCGCGGCGCGCGCTTCCTTCCGACTGCCTTCGGCTGCGGCAGCACGGCCGCGAAGGCGGCCGGGGCGCCGTGCAGGAAGGCGTTCACCTTCACGTCGATGTCGGCGGCGGGATCGGCGGGGATGGGCATGCCATAGATGAACTTGCGCACGCCGATGTAGAAGATGCCGGCGTGGAGCGACCAGATGAGCTCGATCTCCGCCTCGGTGATCGGCGCGGCCTCGTCGAGCCCGTTGGCGGCGCGGATCTCCACCACCATCGGCTCGAACAGGCGGGCGCGCAGGAAGGCCAGGTAGCGGGCGTTGAAGTCCAGCCCCTTGAGGCCGGCGAACATGAACAGGCGCACCCATTCATAGGTCTGGATGACCGCGGCATAGGCCCGGTAGAAGCGCTTCAGCCGCTCCTTGATGGGAATGGAGCGATCGGTGATCTGCGCCTCCCATTCGCTCTGCCAGCGGCTCTGGTAGACCTCCTGGTAGACGCGGTCGAGCAGCGCTTCCTTGCCGGGGAAATAGCGGTAGAGCAGGGGCTGGGTGATGCCGAGCCGCTGCGCCAGGTCGCGCGTGGCGCCGTCGAACCCGTGCTCGGCGAAGAAGGCGACCGCGCCGGCCACGATGTCCCGCTCGCGGTCCGCGGGCGCGAGGCGGCGGCGGGGCGGCGCGGGGGCTCTGGGTGCGGGCAAGGCGGCCATCCGGTCTTTATCGGGCGATCATTTCTAGCACGGCGCGCGCGCGGATGATCGTCCCTGCGACGAGATGCCGGCCCTCCCGTTTGGGCGCGGAGCCGGTGCCAGCTCGCGCCTGCGACGCTGGTGGCAGGTCGCGCCTGCGGCGCCGGTGGGGGGCGCGCCTGCGGCGCCGGTGGCGGGGGTCAGCGGGCCGGGGAGCGCGCCTGCCGCTCCGCGCCCTCGGTCTCCTCCACCGTGCGGATGGGCGCGCTGGTGGCCTCGTTGTTGAGGGTGGCGAGGCGGGTCAGCAGCTTCATGAACTGCTTGCGCTCGGCGGGCGAGAGCGGGGCGAGCATGCGCTCCTGCACCCGCTCCACCGACGCCTCCGCGTTGCGCAGCAGGGCCGAGCCCTCCGACGACAGGAACAGGAGCTTGACGCGCTTGTCCTCCGAGCTCGGCTTGCGCACCACGAGCCCGCGCGCCTCCAGCCGCTCGATGACATTGCCGATGGTGGAGCGGTCGAACGCGATCAGCGACGACAGCCGCGTGGCATCGACGCCGGGCCGCTCCTCGATCGCCACCATGGCCGCATACTGGACCGGGGTGATGTTGAACTCCGCGCATTCGTCGAGGAACAGCGCCCAGGAAATCTGGTGCGCCCGGCGGATCAGATGGCCCGGTTTTTCATAAAGATCGCTCAGGGACATCGAAACACAACTCCGTTTGGCGCGGCAGGCAGGGCTGACGAATGCGATTGACAGAATGCTGAACAATCGCGATTTTGACCCAGCTTGGCGTTCAAGGCAACGCAGCCGTTCCGCCGGGCGCCCGGGGCTGGTCCTCCCAGCCTGCCGGCCAGCAAAACACAAGCATCATAATCCAAGGGAGAGGGCCATGGGCCGCCTTCAGGGCAAGGTCGCGATCATCACCGGCGCGAGCCGCGGACAGGGCGAGACCGAGGCGCGCATGTTCGCGCGCGAAGGCGCCGCCGTCGCCCTCTGCGACGTGCTGGACGAGGCCGGCGCCGCGGTCGCGCGCGAGATCTGCGCGGAGGGGGGCGAGGCCCGCTACTTCCACCTCGACGTGGCCGATCCCGCCAACTGGGCCGAGGTGGTCGCCGGCGTGATGGCCTGGCAGGGCCGCCTGACGACGCTGGTCAACAACGCCGGCATCCTCAACCGCACCGGCATCATGGGCACCTCGCTGGAGGCGTGGAACCGCGTGGTCGGCGTGAACCTCACGGGCGCGCTGCTGGGCATCCAGGCGGTGGCGCCGGCCATGCGCGATTCGGGCGGCGGGGCGGTGGTCAACATCGCCTCGGTCGCGGCCTATGTGGGCCACAACGATCCCTCCTACAGCGCCACCAAGGCCGGCGTTCTCGGCCTGACCCGCTGCGCCGCGATGGAGTTCGTGGACTGGGGCATCCGCGTCAACGCCGTGTGCCCCGGCATCATCGTCACCGGCCTCAACGCCGGCGGCCCCCATCTGGAGCCGTGGCGCCGGGCGACGCCGCTCGGCCGCTACGGCACCATCGAGGAGGCCGCCAATCTGGTGCTGTTCCTCGCCTCCGACGAGGCGAGCTTCATCACCGGCGAGGACATCGCCGTGGACGGCGGATTCAAGGCCGGCGGCGCCGCGCGGCGCATCTCCGTCGAGGCCGGGATCGCGCTGCCGCAGGGCTGAGACCGCGGCGCCGGGCGCGGGACCTTTGCCCCGGCGCGGGGGCGCCCGACACCGGGCGCCCGCACAGATCCGGGGTCATTGCGCATTGACCTTGATCAAATGATCCGTATACTTACCATCTGTATTCTGTCAAAAAAATGAGGCCCGCGGGATTCGCGGGCTCGGGGACGCGCCGCACACCTTCGCCAGGCATCGCGCCCGGGGGCCTTCCGCCCCCCGCGGGCGGTGCCGCGCGGATCGTCCGGTCCGCCTTCCCGCCGGCCGTCTGGTCCGGCCGGAGCGGATCGGCCTTCCATCATCATCAGGGCCCAAGGGAGGGACCATGTCGCCCGGCACCAGCGCTCGCGCGCGCAAAGAGGAAACGGACATCGTCGTGGTCGGCGGCGGCGGATCGGGGCTCACGGCGGCGATCTTCGCCCGGCAGGCGGGCGCGCGCGTCATCCTGCTGGAGAAGCACACCGAGCTGCGCGGCAGCACCGGCCTGTCCATCGGCTCCATCACCGCCACCGGCACCTGGCACCAGAAGCGCGCCGGCATCAAGGACAGCACCGAGGCGCATTTCGAGGACATGGCGAAGTTCGCCGGAGACCTCGCGGTCAACGACAATGAAGAGTTGCGGCGCATCCTGGTGGAAAACGTCACCGAGAGCGTCGACTGGCTGATGAGCCTGGGCGTGACCTTCTACGGACCGATGCCGGAGCCGCCGCATCGCCAGCCGCGCATGCACAACATCATTCCCAATTCCCGCGCCTACATCTATTTCGTCGCCAGGGAAGCGAAGCGGGTCGGCGTGGATGCGCGGGTGAACGCGCAGGTGAAGCGCCTCGTGCTGGAGAACGGCCGGGTGGTCGGCGTCGTCGCCTCCATCGCCGGCGAGGAGCGGGAGATCCGCGCCCGCCGCGCCGTCATCCTGGCCACCGGGGATTATTCCTCCAGCCCCGAGTGGAAGGGCCGCTTCAACCCCGCCGTGGCGGACGTGGACGGCGTCAACACCACCAACGTGGGCGACGGCCACCGCTTCGGCGAGGAGCTGGGCGCGCAGGTGAAGTTCGGCGAGGTGGTCTATGGCCCGAACCTGCGCTTCATGCCGCCGCCCAAGCCCAGCCTGCTGCTGAGCCTGCCGCCGCATCCGCTGCTCACCAAGGCCATGCGGATCGCGCTGGAACGCCTGCCGGCGGCCATGCTGCGGCCGTTCATCCTGTCGTTCGTGACCACCTATCTCAGCCCCGAGCCCAGCCTGTTCAAGGAAGGGGCGATCCTGGTGAACAAGAACGGCGAGCGCTTCGCCGACGAGCTGGACAAGCCGAACTATGCCTTCGGGAAGCAGCCCGACAAGATCGGCTACATTGTGTTTGATGACGAGGTGGCGCGGAAATTCCGCAAGTGGCCTTACTTTATCTCCACGGCACCGGGCGTCGCCTATGCCTACCTGCAGGATTACAAGCGCAGCCGGCCGGACCTGTTCCACAAGTCTTCCACCCTCGAGGGTCTCGCCGCCTCCATGGGCGTGCCGGCCGCGCGTCTTTCGGCCGAGATCGCGCGCTACAACGCGACGGCGAGCGGCCGCCCGAAGCTGGGCAAGGGGCCGTACTATGCCCTCGGCCCGGTGAAGAGCTGGATCATCCTCACCGATGGCGGCCTGACCGTGAACCGCGATCACCAGGTGATCCGCGGCGACGGCAGCGTCGTTCCCGGCCTCTATGCGGTGGGCTCCACCGGGCAGGGCGGGCTGCTGCTGGAAGGTCACGGCCACCATCTCGCCTGGGCGTTCACCTCCGGCCGCCTCGCCGGCCGCCATGCTGCGGGCGCGAACCGCTGAGGACGTTGGACGGCGTGTCGAAAACACGCCGTCGATATTGACAGCATACGTCAATTACGTATTCTTACTAATAACCGAGCGGACCCACGCCAGTCCGCCCAAGCAATCATAAGCGCCCTCGATGGCGCGGCACGAGGAACGCACGGGGAGTTCGCGGAATCTGCCTCGCATCCCAAGGCGCGGCAGGCTCTGCCTTCGACGATCCGTCGCGTCCCCCGTCCTCGAGAGGACCGGAGGACAAGTTGGCTTCAAACGAATACAAAATTCCCACATATCCGGTGGTCGGATTTCTTGTCCGCCACGGAATTATTCTGTCGATCCTCCTCGGCATCCTGCCGCTGGTCGCGGCGGGCGTGCTGGTGGCGTCGGGCTGGGCGGTGTGGGTGCTCGCGGTGGGGGCGGGGGCCAGCGTGGTGCTGGCGACGCTGCTCGTCAGCTACATCGAAGTCCTGCGGGTGATCTCCGATACCCTGATGCCGAAGTAGTCACGGCGCGGGCCCGCGCAGCCGAAACCTTGCGCGCCCCGGGCGCGACGATCCGAAAGGCAGAACCAGCATGAATGCCTCTGAGACCTGTGATGTCCTTGTGGTCGGTGCCGGGCTTGCCGGCCTGTGCGCCGGCCTGCGCGCCGCGGAGGGCGGGCTGCGCGTCCGCGTCATCGAGCAGAGCGCGGACGAGGCCTATCTGTGCAACAGCCGCTACACCGGCGGCCTGTTCCACATCGCCATGGACGACATGACGGGCGATCCCGCCTGGGTCGCCGACAACATCCGCCGCGCCATGGGCGGGGAGACCGACGAGGCGCTCGCCACCACGCTCGCCGCCAACGCCCGCCGCACCCTTGCCTGGCTCAAGCAGCAGGGCGTCCGCTTCATCAAGGCCGGCCCGGACGGGCTGCGGCAGAACTCGCTCGCCCCGCCCGGCGTGCGCCAGACCGGGCTGCACTGGCAGGGCCGGGCCGGCGACGTGATGCTGCGCACGCTCGCCGATGCGCTGCGCCGGCGCGGCGGCGTGCTCACCCGCGGGGTCGAGGCGCGCGAGCTGGTGATGGAGAACGGGCGCTGCGCCGGGCTCGTGGCGCGCGAGGGCGGGGCGGACGTGCGCCTCGCCGCCCGCGCGGTGGTGCTGGCGGACGGCGGCTTCCAGGCCGACATGGAGCTGATGCGGCGCTTCATCTCGCCGGCGCCCGAGCGCCTCTTGATGCGCAACGCCCGCAGCGGGCGCGGCTCGGGCGTGCGCATGGCCGAGGCGGCGGGCGCGAAGCTCACCGGCATGGATCGCTTCTACGGCCACATCCAGTTCCGCGCGGCCATGGAGGACGAGCGGTTCTGGCCCTATCCGGTGCTCGATTCCCTCGCCACGGCGGGCATCGTGGTGGACGGCGCGGGCGCGCGCTTCTGCGACGAGGGGCTCGGCGGCGTCCACGTCACCAATGCCATCGCCCGCCTCGCCGATCCCCTGTCGGCCTGGATCGTGTTCGACGATGCGATCTGGAACGGGCCGGGCACCGACTGGCTGCTGCCCGCCAACCCCTATCTCCTGAGCGCCGGCGGCGCGCTGGTCTCGGCGCCGACGCTGGAGGCGCTGGCCGGCAAGATCGGCGTTCCGGCCGACGACCTCGCCCGCACCGCGGCGGCGACCAACGCCGGCACGCAGGGCACGGACGGCATGCCGCCGCGCACGACCGCGCCCTACCGGGCCTGGCCGATCGCGCAGGCGCCGTTCCATGCGGTGCCGGTCTGCGCCGGCGTCACCTACACCATGGGCGGCATCGCCACCGATGCGCAGGCGCGGGTGCTGTCGCAGGATGGCGCCCCCATCGCCGGCCTGTTCGCGGCCGGCGCCACCACCGGCGGCCTGGAGGGCGGAAGCCGCTCCGGCTATTCGGGCGGCCTGTCCAAGTCCAGCGTGTTCGGCCTCATCGCCGGCGAGACGCTGGTGGACCAGCTCGCCTCAAGGGCAGCCTGACCGGGCCCGGTCGACAAAGACGCGAGGATCATCCTGTGTCGAATCCCATCCCTGACCGAGAGGTCGATCTCCTCGTCGCCGGCGCCGGCGCGGGCGGCATGACGGTGGCGCTGATCGCGGCGCTGGAGGGGCTCGATGTCCTCCTCGTCGAGAAGTCGCAGCAGGTGGGCGGCACCGCCTCCACCTCCGCCGGCACGCTGTGGATTCCCGGCAACCGGCAGAGCCGGGAGGCCGGCTACGACGACAGCGCCGAGGCGGCCGACGTCTACATGCGGGCGCTCGCCGGCAATGCCGGCGACCCGGTGCTGCGGGAGGCGTATCTCTCCACCGGGCCGGATGCCATCGACTATCTGATGGCGCGCACAGACGTGCAGTTCGTCGCCTGCGGCAAGCATCCCGACTACCAGTCCCAGCTTCCGGGCGCGGCGGTGTACGGGCGGGCCATCGTGCCGCGCATGTTCGACGGCCGCCTGCTCGGCAAGGATTTCGCCCGCGTGCGCCCGCCCATCCCCGAATTCATGGTGTTCGGCGGCATGATGGTGGGCAAGGACGACATTCCCCGCCTCATCGGCCGGTTCCGCTCGCTCGGAAACTTCAGCTATTCTGCGCGCCTGTTCTTCCGTTACCTCGCCGACCGGCTGCGCCATCCGCGCGGCACCCGCGTCGTGATGGGCAATGCGCTGGTGGCGCGGCTCTATTCCAGCCTGCGCAAGGCGGGGGTGCCGATCTCGTTCGGCGCCTCGGTGAAGGAGCTGCTGCGCGGCCCGGAGGGCGTGACCGGCGCGGTGCTGGAGGAGGAGGGCGGCCGGCTGGTGCGGGTGACAGCGCGCAGGGGCGTGGTGCTGGCCACCGGCGGCTATGCCCACAACCCCGCCTTCCGCGCCGCCTTCATGCCGAAGCCCGTGCCGCAATATTCGCTGGCGGCGTCCGGCGACACCGGCGACGGCATCGCGCTGGGGCAGGGGGCCGGGGCACGCATCGCCCCCGGCGAGCACGGCACCGGGGCGTTCTGGACACCGGTCTCCCGGCTGCGCCGCAAGGACGGCACCCAGGGCCTGTTCCCCCATCTCTCGCTCGACCGCGCGAAGCCGGGGCTGATCGCCGTCAACAAGGCCGGCCGGCGGTTCGTGGACGAGGGCGCCTCCTACCACGACTTCGTCGAGGCCATGTTCGAGGAGAACCGGACCACCCCGGCCATCCCGGCCTATCTCGTCTGCGAGGCGGAGTTCGTGCGCAAGTACGGCCTCGGCGCGATCCATCCGGGAACTACCAACCTCGCGCCGTTCGCGCAGAGCGGCTACATCGCCCTGGCCCCGACGCTGGAGGAGCTGGCGCGGCGCATCGGGGTCGATGCGGCGACGCTGAAGTCCACCGTGGCGCGCCACAACGGCTTTGCCGCCACCGGGATCGACGCGGACTTCGGCAAGGGCTCGCGCGAGCTCTCGCGCTTCAACGGCGATGCCGCCAACACCCCCAACCCGTGCCTCGCGCCCATCGTCAAGGGGCCGTTCTGCGCGGTGGAGGTGTGGCCGGCCGAGATCGCCTGCAGCACCGGCCTCTCCACCGATGCGGATGCCCGCGTCATCGGCGAGGACGGAGCGCCCATCGGCGGGCTCTATGCCTGCGGCAACGACATGGCCTCCATCATGGCCGGCACCTATCCGGGGCCGGGCACCACGCTGGGGCCGGCCATCGTCTTCGCCTACCGCGCCGCCATGCGTGCGGCCGGAAAGGCCATCCCGGTGCCATCGGGACGCGAGGCCCGCCACGGGCTCGACGCAGCCCAGTAACGAGGGAAACGACCATGTCTTCGCGTGTGCACGCCCATCCGGGCGTCGATGACGCGCGCCCGCAGGAGGGCGGCCGATGCTGATCCAGATCCTCAACGGGCTCGTCTACGGCGGCCTGCTCTACATCCTGTCGGTCGGCCTGGTGCTGATCTTCGGACTGCGGCGCGTGGTCAACTTCGCGCACGGCGCCCTGTTCATGGTGGGGGCCTATGTGGGCTACGCCGCCAACATGGTGCTCGGCTTCTGGGGCGCGGTGGCGGCCTCCGTGCTGGTGCTCTCGGTGCTGGGCGTGGCGCTCGACCGCTTCGTGTTCCGCCCGCTCCAGAAGGAAGACCCCATGGTCACGGTGCTCGTGACCTTCGGCATCCTCCTGGTGCTGGAGGACGTGGTGCGCACCATCTGGGGCCGCGACCTCCTGAGCTTTCCCACGCCCTCAGCGTTCTCGGGCACCGTGGCGCTGGGCGATGCGAGCTTCCCGGTCTACCGCCTGGTGGTGGTGGGGGTGGCGGTGCTGGTGGCGGCGGGGCTCAGCTTCTGGCTCAGGACGAGCCGGGCCGGCCTCCATGTCCGCGCCTCCAGCGTCGATCCCCTCACCACCGGCATGCAGGGCGTGGACACCGAGCGCCTGAGCGCGCTGGTGGTGGCGCTGGGCTCGGCGCTGGCAGGCCTGTCGGGCGTCATCGCCGCGCCGCTGCTGGCGCTCTCGCCCTCCATGGGCTCGTCGATCCTGATCGAGAGCTTCATCGTGGTGGTGACGGGCGGCCTCGGCTCCTTCACCGGCGCCTTCGTGGCGGCGCTCATCATCGGGCAACTGCACAATCTCGGCGTGGTCTACCTCCCGCACATCGCCTCCATGATCCCGCTCATCCTCATGGTCGCGGTCCTGATCTGGCGCCCGAACGGCATCGTGAGGACCTGAGCCATGAGCGAGACCTCCAACCTCTCCGCCCCGCTGGTGGCGGCCCCGGTGGCGCGGCGCGACATCGCCTTCCCGGTGGTGCTGGCGCTGGTCGCTGTGGCGGGGGCGCTGGTGCCCGGCCACATCGGCTCGGCGCTGCTCCTCACCCTGCTTACCCAGGCCACCATCGGCGCGGTGCTGGCCACATCGGTCGGCTTCCTCATCCGCCAGAACGGGCTGGTGAGCTTCGGCCACGCGGCGTTCTTCGGCGGCGCCGCCTATCTCGTGGCGCTGGCGGCCCAGAGCGGCATCGTCTCGGCGGAAGCGGCGATCGTCGCCGCCGTGCTGGTGCCCACCGTGATCGCCTTCGCCATCGCCTTCGTGATGCTGCGGGTGTCGGGCGTCGCCTTCTCCATGCTCACCCTCGCGGTGGCCGAGGCGCTGCACGAGCTGATGATGCGCTGGCGCGAGCTCGCCAACGGCGAGGACGGCCTGCCGGTGCGCCTGCCGAGCGCGCTGTTCGGCCTGCCGGTCTCCACCTTCCAGCGGCCCGAGACCATGTTCGTGGTGTGCTGGATCGTGCTGATGGTGATCCTCGCGGGGCTGTGGCTGCTGTCGCGCAGCCATCTCGGCACGCTCTCCCTCGCCATCCAGGACAATGAGGAGCGCGCGCGCTTCATCGGCTACGAGACGCTGCTGCCGCGCGCCATCGTGTTCGCCCTGTCGGCGGGCATGGCGGCCATGGGGGGCGTGCTGTTCGCGCTCTACAACGGCTTCGTCACGCCGGACGTGCTGCACTGGAGCCTCTCGGGCGAGGCGCTGGTGATGGCCATCATCGGCGGCGCGCGCACCCTGTGGGGGCCGGCGCTGGGCGCGGTGGTGTTCTTCTTCCTGCGCGATGCCGCCGGCAGCTACACCGAGCACTGGCAGGCGCTGATCGGCATCGTGCTCATCACCGTCACCGTGGCCCTGCCCACCGGCGTCTCCGGCGCCCTGCACCTCCTCGTCCATCGCATCCGGGGAGGCCGGCATGGCTGAGACCCTGAGCCTCGAGGCGCGCGGCCTCACCCGCCGGTACGGCGGCTTCACCGCCCTGCGCGACGTGTCCATATCGCTGGCCCGGGGGGAGATCCGCGGGCTCATCGGCTCCAACGGCGCCGGCAAGTCCACCTGCATGGACGTGCTGTCGGGCAGGGCGCGCGGCACCGGCTCCTCCGGCACGGTGCTGCTGGAGGGGCGCGACATCAGCGCCCTCAACGAGCGTGCCCGCCGCCACGCCGGGCTCGCCCGCTCGTTCCAGAAGACCAACATCTTCCCCGAGCTCACCGTGCGCCGGCAGATCGCGCTCGCCGCCCGCAAGGCCGAGGTGGACAACACCGAGGACGTGCTGCGCGAGCTCAACCTCCTGCCCCATGCCGAGCGCCGCGCGGCCGACATCTCCTACGGCGACCAGCGGCGGGTGGACCTCGCGCTGGCGCTGGTGGGCCGGCCGAAGGTGCTGCTGCTGGACGAGCCGGCGGCGGGGCTGACCATGGGCGAGTCCCTCGCGCTCGCCCACATGCTGCGCGACCTCGCCGAGCGCTGGCGCCTCACCGTGCTCATCGTCGAGCACGACATGGAAGTCATCTTCTCCATCTGCGCCCGGGTCACCGTGCTGCACCTCGGCCAGATCCTGGCCGACGGCACGCCGAACGAGGTGCGCGCCAACACGGACGTGGTGAAGGCCTATCTGGGGAGCGCCGCCGCATGACCCTGCTCGATCTCCAGAAGGTGGACGCCGGCTACGGCCCGGCGCGGGTGCTGCACGACGTCTCGCTGCAGGTGTCGGCGGGCGAGCGGGTGGCCATCCTCGGCCGCAACGGCGTGGGCAAGACCACGGTGGTGAACACCCTCGTCGGCGTCGCCACGCGGCGCTCCGGGACGGTGGCCTTCAAGGGCCGGGCGGTGTCGGACATCCGCGCCTACTCGGCCGCCCGGGCGGGACTTGCCATCGTGCCGCAGGGCCGGCGCATCGTGCCGGCGCTGACCGTGCGCGAGAACCTCATCCTCGGCGCCGCGCCCGGCCGTCCGGGGCCGTGGCACCTTGAGGCGGTGTTCGCCATGTTCCCGATCCTGCGCGAGCGGGCGGACACGCCGGGAACCGCCATGAGCGGCGGCCAGCAGCAGATGCTCGCCATCGGCCGCGCGCTGATGGCCAATCCCGATCTCCTGATCCTGGACGAGCCCAGCGAGGGCCTCGCCCCGGTGGTGGTGGACGAGCTGGGCGAGACCCTCGCCAAGCTCGCCCGCGCCGGCACCTCGATCCTGCTGATCGAGCAGAACCTCGGCCTCGTGCGCACGGTGGCCGAGCGATACTACGTGCTCTCCAAGGGCGCGGTGGTGGAGGAGGGGCAGCTCTCCGGCCTCTCCATGGAAACGCTGAAGAAGCACGTCGCGGTGTGAGCCGCGCGGACGCGCCCGCTTGGGCGCGCGGACCCGTTCAAAACAAGCACAACAGGACCGGGAGGAAACGATGTTGGTCAACAGGCGTGTATTGCTGGCCGCCACGGGTTTCGCCGCGCTCGCCCTGGGCGGGCCCGCCACCGCGGCCGAGAAGGAGCCGCTGCTGATCGGCGTGCCCACCGCGCTCACCGGGCCCTACGGGGACCTCGGCGAGCAGGCGCGCCGCGCGGTGCTGCTGGCGGTGGACGAGGCCAACGCCGCCGGCGGCGTGGACGGCCGCAAGGTGGAGGTCCGCTTCCTCGACACCCAGGCCAAGGCCGAGGCCGCGCGCCAGCAGGCCGAGAAGCTGGTGCTCTCCGGCTACAGGATCCTCACCGGCGCCATCGCCTCCGGCGAGGCGCTGGCCATCGCGCCGCAGCTGGAGCGCTGGGACGCCATGTATGTGGCGACCATCAACAAGGCCGACGAGATCACCGGAAAATCCTGCAATCGCCGGCTGTTCCGCGTGAACCATCCGGACTATTCGGACGCCGCCGTGGTGCGCCCGTGGCTGGCCACCCGCAAGGAGGGGAAGTGGGCCATCATGGCCTCCGACACCGCCTGGGGCCGCAACTCCGCCGCCAGCTTCACCAAAGCCGCCGAGGCCACCGGCAAGAGCGTGGTGACGGAAGGCTTCGCCAGCCTCGGCAGCAACGATTTCGCGCCCTACATCCAGAAGATCGCCGATTCCGGCGCGCAGGGGCTGTGGGTGGCGCTCGCCGGCCGCGACGCCATCAACTTCGCCACCCAGGCCAAGCAGTTCGGCCTGCTCGGCAAGGTGACGACGGCGGGCGTCAGCTTCGTCACCGACAATACGGCGAAGACCCTCGGCGACACCGCCAAGGGCATCCTCGGCGTCATCAACTACAGCTCCACCTTCGAGTCGCCGCAGAACAAGGCGTTCGTGGCGGCGTGGGAGAAGAAGTATCCGGGCACGACGCCCTCCAACTTCGAGGGCGAGACCTACATCGGCATGCAGGTCATCTTCCAGGCGGTGAAGAAGGCCGGCAGCGTGAAGCCGGCCGACGTGAGCGCCGCCGTGGAGGGCGCCACGTTCGACACGGTGTTCGGCACCGCGCTGATGCGCAAGGAGGACCACCAGCTGGTGGTGCCCAACTTCTTCGGCGACGTGGTGGAGGTGAACGGCCAGCCGAAGCCGGTGATCACCATGGTGGTCTCGGCCGCGGAGGCGATGCCCGCGCCCGACGCCAACTGCAAGATGTGACGCGGCGCCCCCATCCCCTCATCCGGGCCGCCGCGCAGCAGCGGCGGCCCGCCCTTCCCGGGAGATTTGCGTGAACTCAATCGACCTCAACGGGCGCACTGCCGTGGTGACGGGCGGGGCAGGCGGCATCGGCCGGGCCATCGCCGAGCGGCTGCTTGCTTCCGGCTGCCGCGTCAGCATCTGGGATCTCAACGTCACGGCGGGCGAGCGCGACGGCTTCGTGTTCCAGCAGGTGGACGTGATCGACGAGGCGGCGGTGGCGGCTGCCGCGGCCCGCGCCGAGGAGGTGCTCGGCGGCATCGACATCCTCGTCAACAACGCCGGCATCACCGGACCGACGGAGCTGCTGGAGCGCTACGACTACGCGGCGTGGAAGCGCACGGTCACGGTCAATCTCGACAGCGTGTTCCTGTGCAGCCGCGCGGTCATCGCCGGCATGCGGGCGCGGGCCTACGGGCGCATCGTCAACATCGCCTCGGTGGCGGGCAAGGAGGCCAACCCCACCATGGCCGCCTATTCGGCGGCGAAGGCGGGCGTGATCGGCCTCACCAAGGCGCTCGGGCGGGAGCTGGCGGAGACGGGCATCCTGGTCAATTGCGTCACGCCGGGCCTGATCGGCACCGAGCTCCTGAAGCAGATGTCGCCGGAGGCGGTCGCCGCCTCGCGCAGCAAGATCCCGGTGAACCGCGTGGGCGAGCCGAAGGAGGTGGCGGCCATGGTGGCCTGGCTGTGCTCCTCGGAGTGCAGCTTCACCACCGGCGCCGCGTTCGACATCTCCGGCGGGCGCGCCTCCTACTGACGCTCGCGGCTGCGCCCGCGGCAAAGCGGGCGCGCCGCCAAGAACAGGCGCCGGAAACGGCGCCGGAACCTGCGAAAAATCCTTGTCGCTCATCTGAAGAAACCGGCTTCGCTAATTGACACGTATACTGATAAACAGTATACGTTCTAAATAAGAGTTGTGAGACGCTGCGGGCCCCGGGGGTCCGCCGGGGCCATCCCGATGCCGGCGATCCGGCCCGGCCTCCGTCCAGCACCACCACGCCGAAACGCACCGACGGAACCGGCCGGACCGCGGCCACCCAACCGTCGCCGAACAGGGAGGTTCAGCCAGATGTCGATGATGACTCATGGAGACGTGGCCAACGCCATGCAGCCGGACGACACGCCCGCCCTGCGTGCCCTCTACGAGCGCTTCGATGCGGAGCACATCAAGCCGCTGTGGACCCAGCTCGACGACCTGATGCCCATGCATCCCGCGCCGCGCGCGGTGCCCCATGTGTGGAAGTGGTCGGCGCTGCTGCCGCTGGCGCAGGAATCCGGCCGGCTCGTCCCGGTCGGGCGCGGCGGCGAGCGGCGCGCGCTGGGCCTCGCCAATCCCGGCCTCGGCGGCCGGCCCTATGTGAGCCCGACCCTGTGGGCCGCCATCCAGTATCTCGGCCCGCGCGAGACCGCGCCCGAGCATCGCCACGCCCAGAACGCCTTCCGCTTCGTGATCGAGGGCGAGGGCGTGTGGACGGTGGTGGACGGCGATCCGGTGCGCATGAGCCGGGGCGATTTCCTGCTCACGCCCGGCTGGTGCTTCCACGGCCACCACAACGACACCGACCAGCCCATGGCCTGGATCGACGGCCTCGACATCCCGTTCTCCCACCAGAACGACGTGGGCTTCTTCGAGTTCGGCTCCGAGCGCGTCACCGATTACGCGACGCCCCGCTTCTCGCGCGGTGAGCGGCTGTGGGCGCACCCCGGGCTGCGGCCGCTCTCCGGGCTGAAGGAGACCGTCTCCTCGCCCATCGGCGCCTATCGCTGGGAGCACACCGACCGCGCCCTCACCGAGCAGCTGCTGCTGGAGGAGGAGGGCCAGCCCGCCACCGTGGAGCAGGGCCATGCCGCCGTGCGCTACGTGAACCCCACCAACGGCGGCGACGTGCTGCCCACCATGCGGGCCGAGTTCCACCGCCTGCGCGCCGGCACCGTCACGCCGCCGCGCCGCGAGGTGGGCTCCACCGTGTTCCAGGTGTTCTCCGGCCGCGGCGGCGCGGTGATCGGCGGGCAGGAGCACGCGCTCGAGGTGGGCGACCTGTTCGTCATCCCCTCGTGGGTGCCGTGGTCGCTGTGGGCCGAGGACCAGTTCGACCTGTTCCGCTTCTCCGACGCGCCCATCATGGAGCGGCTGCACTTCGCCCGCGCCAGCGTCGATCAGGGGGAAAGGTGAGCGGCGCGGCCGAGGCCGAGGCGCGCGCGGCGCTGCGCGCGCGTCAGGGGCCGGGCGCGCGTTACGATGCGCCCCTGGCCCCCGCGTGCGAGCTCGCCCTCGCGCGCCGCGGCACGGCCTATTTCGCCCGGGTGCTGAACGGATTGCCCGACGAGGCGTTCGCCGCGCCCTCCCGCCTGCCGGGCTGGACGCGGGCCCGCGTCATCGCCCACGTCGGCTACGGCGCGCGGGCGCTCGCCCGGGTGGTGGAGAGCGTGCGCACCGGCGCCGACCTGCCCATGTACGAGAGCGAGGCGGCCCGCGCCGCCGAGCTCGATCTCGGCGCCAGCCTGCCGCCGCGCGCGCTGCGCAACCTGTTCCGCCATGCGGCGGTGCATCTCGACGTGGAGTGGCGCGACCTGTCCGACGCCGGATGGGACGGCGCGGGCCGCGGCCGCAATGGCGCGCCGCTCGCCGTGCGCGCCACCCCCTGGCTGCGGGCGCGCGAGGTGTGGCTGCATGCGGTCGATCTCGATGGCGGCGGCTCGGTGCGGGACTTCCCGCCGGAGCTGCTCGACCGGCTGCTGGCGGAGCTTGCGGCCGAGGCCGGCCTCCCGCTCGCGCCGGTGGCGACCGACCGGGCCGCCGACCCGCCTGCTGCCGCCGTTTCCGCGCCGGGCGCCACCGTGTCCGGACGCGCCGCCGATCTCGTGCGCTGGCTCGCCGGCCGGGGCGCCGGGCGCCTGTCCGGCGACCTGCCCGCGATGCCGCTTCCCCGGGACGAGGGCTAGGCCGCCCCGCCCCGTCCCGAACCGACCCGACACTTCCGCTCCGCACCTCGGAGGACGACCTTGACCGACCTTGCCACCCTCGAGCCCTCTACCCTGATCTTTCCCCGCGCCGAGCTGCCGGCCGTGCCGGTGCGCGGCCAGCGCGGGGAGTATCCCGTGCACCGCATCTTCTGCGTCGGCCGCAATTATGCGGACCACGCCAAGGAAATGGGCGTCGAGGTGGATCGCGAGGCGCCGTTCTACTTCACCAAGTCGCCGCTGACGCTGGTGCATACGGGCGCAAGCCTTCCCTATCCGCCCGGCACCGAGAATTATCACTATGAGATGGAGCTGGTGGTCGCCATCGGCGCGCCCGCCTTCCAGGTGAGCGTCGCCGACGCGCCGCGCGCCGTCTTCGGCTATGCCGCCGGCCTCGACATGACCCGCCGCGACCTGCAGCTCGCGGCCCGCGCCAAGCAGCGGCCGTGGGATCTCGGCAAGGACTTCGAGCAGTCGGCGGTGATCGCGCCCATCACCCCGGCGGCGGACTTCGCCATCGCCGACCAGCAGATCCGCCTGAGCGTGAACGGCGCGGAGAAGCAGAACGGGCGGCTGTCCGACCTCATCTGGTCGGTGCCGGAGCTCGTCAGCCACCTCTCGCGCTTCTACCACCTCGCGCCCGGCGACCTCATCTACACCGGCACCCCCGCCGGCGTCGGCCCAGTGGTGGCCGGCGACGCGATCCTCGGCGCCATCGACGGGCTCGCCCCGGTCGAATTGACCATCGGGGCGGCGCAATGACCTTCCACGGCTATTTCCGCTCCTCGGCCGCCTATCGCTGCCGCATCGCCTTCAACCTGAAGGGCATCGCGCCGCCGCTCGTGCCGGTGCACCTGCGGCGCGGCGAGCAGCGCGCGGACGCCTATCTGGCGCTCAATCCGCAGGGGCTGGTGCCGGCGCTGGAGACGCAGGAGGGCGCGCTCACCCAGTCGCTCGCCATCATCGAGTGGCTGGACGAGACCCATCCCGAGCCGCCGCTGCTGCCGGCGGGCGCCGCCGCCCGGGCGCGGGCGCGGGCGTTCGCCCTCGCCATCTGCTGCGACATCCACCCGCTGCAGAACCTGCGCGTGCTCGCCTATCTGAAATCCACGTTCGGCGCCGATCAGGCGGCGCTCGACGCCTGGTGCCGGCGCTGGATCGGCGACGGGCTCGCCGCCTGCGAGGCGCTGCTCGCCCGCGAGCCAGCGGCGCCCTTCGCCTTCGGCGAGCGGCCCGGCCTCGCCGAGATCTGCCTGATCCCGCAGATGTTCTCCGCCGACCGGTTCGGCGTGGACGTGTCCGGCCTGCCCCGCCTGCGCGCCCTGCGCGCCGCCTGCGAGGCGCTGCCGGCCTTCGCCGATGCCCATCCCGCGCGCCAGCCGGACGCCGAGGCGGCCTGAAGAAGCCGCCGCTGCCGCACGCCACCAAGACAGCCCATGCCGAAAGGGAGCCTCATGTCCGACACCCATTCCATCCTCGTCGCCGGCGGCGGCATCGGCGGCCTTGCCGCCGCGCTCGGCCTCGCCAAGCACGGGCTTCGCGTCACGGTGCTCGAACGGGCGCCGGTGCTGGGCGAGATCGGCGCCGGCATCCAGCTGGGGCCGAACGCCTTCCACTGCTTCGACTGGCTCGGCGTGGGCGACCAGGCCCGCGCCATGGCGGTCTACATCGACAGCCTGCGCCTCATGGATGCCATGAGCGGCGAGGAGCTGACGCGCATCCCGCTGGATGATGCCTTCCGCGCCCGGTTCCGCAACCCCTACGGCGTGATCCACCGCGGCGACCTGCACGGCGTGCTGCTGGCGGCGGCGCGGGCGCATCCCCTGGTGGAGCTGCGCACCAGCGCCGAGGTGGTGGACTACGAGCAGGACGGCACCAGCGTCACCGCCATGCTCTCCAACGGCGAGCGCGTGCGCGGCACGGCGCTGGTGGGCGCCGACGGGCTGTGGTCCAACGTGCGCAAGAAGGTGGTGGGCGACGGCAAGCCGCGCGTCTCCGGCCACACCACCTATCGCTCCGTGATCCCCACCGAGCTGATGCCGGAAGACCTGCGCTGGAACGCGGCGACCCTGTGGGCCGGTCCCAAGTGCCACATCGTCCATTACCCGCTGTCGGGCTGGAAGGTGTTCAACCTCGTCGTCACCTACCACAACGACGCGCCCGAGCCGGTCGCCGGCCAGCCGGTGACGGCGGACGAGGTGCGGCGCGGCTTCGAGCACGTGAACGAGCGGGCGCGCCGGATCATCGACCACGGCCGCGACTGGAAGCTGTGGGTGCTGTGCGACCGCGAGCCGGTGACCAACTGGCAGGATGGCCGCGTGGTGCTGCTGGGCGATGCCGCCCACCCCATGCTGCAGTATTTCGCGCAAGGGGCCTGCATGGCCATGGAGGATGCGGTGGGCCTCGCCAACGCCTGCGCCGCCACCAGCGACATCGAGGCCGCCTTCCGCACCTACCAGGACCAGCGGCGCCTGCGCACCGCGCGGGTGCAGCTCCAGTCGCGCTGGATCGGCGAGCACATCTACCATCCGGCCGACGGCCATGCCGACCTGCGCAACGCCGTGATCCGCTCCAAGTCGCCGGAGGACTGGTACCGCTCGGTGGAATGGCTGTACGGCGGCTCCGGCATCGCGGCCTCGTTCGGCGCCGAGGGCAAGGGCACCCCGCCTGCGGTCGCCTCCGCGCCGCTGGCGCCGGCGGTGGCCTGAGCGGCCGGGGCGAGCACGCATCGACGATCAGAAGAAGGCATGGACACACATGCCGCAACCGGGAGGAAAGACATGCTCAAGAAACTGAAGGCCCTTCTGGCCGGCTGCGCGGTGCTCGCGGCCGTGCCGGCCCATGCCGAGTTCACCGGCGGGGTGGTGCGCATCGGCGTCCTCAACGACCAGTCGGGCATCTATGCGGACATGGCCGGGCCGGGCTCGGTGGAGGCGGCGCGGATCGCCGTCGAGGAGTTCGGCGGAAAGGTCGGCGGCGTGCCGGTGGAGGTGGTGTTCGGCGACCACCAGAACAAGCCGGACGTGGGCCTCAACATCGCCCGCCAGTGGCTCGACGTGGGCGGCGTCGACATGATCGCGGATCTCACCAACTCGTCCATCGCCCTCGCGGTCGCGAGCCTGGTGAAGGACAAGAACAAGGTGGCGATGATCTCGTCGTCCAACAGCAACCGCCTCACCGGCGATGCCTGCTCGCCGAACCACGTGCAGTGGACGCTGGACAATTACAGCCTCGCCAAGAGCACCGGCTCGGCGGTGGTGAAATCCGGCGGCAAGACGTGGTTCTTCATCACCGCCGACTACGCCTTCGGCCACGACATGGAGCGCGAGGCCGGGCAGATCGTGAAGGCGGCCGGCGGCACCGTGCTGGGGCAGGTGCGCCATCCGCTGAACACCGCGGACCTGTCCTCGTTCCTGGTGCAGGCGCAGGGCTCGGGCGCGACGGTGATCGCCCTCGCCAACGCCGGCAGCGATTTCACCAGCTCGGTGAAGCAGGCGGCGGAGTTCGGCATCACCCAGAGCGGCAAGAGCCTCGCCGGCCTCGCGGTGTATCTCACCGACGTGCGCTCGCTCGGCCTCCAGGCGGGGCAGGGGCTCTATCTCAGCGAGCCGTTCTACTGGGACCTGAACGACAATACCCGCGCCTTCGCGAAGAAGTTCGCCGAGCGCCGGGGCGGGGCCATGCCCACCGCCTATCAGGCCGGCGTCTATTCCAGCGTGCTGCACTATCTCAAGGCGGTGGCGGCGGTGAACGGCGACAGCGACGGGCGCGCCGTCGTCGCCAAGATGAAGGAGCTGCCGACGGAGGATCTCGCCTATGGCAAGGGCTATGTGCGCGTCGACGGGCGCAAGATCCATCCCATGTACCTGTTCCGCGTGAAGGCGCCGGCCCAGTCGAAGGGGCCGTGGGACCTGTACGAGAAGGTCGCCGAGACCCCCGGCGAGCAGGCCTTCAAGCCGCTGGCGGACGGCGGCTGCAACCTCGCCACCCAGAACTGACCCGGCGCCGCCGGCGGCCGCCCCTCCGGGCGCCGCTGCCGGCGCGCCCCCATCGCGGCCCCTGAGCAGGAGTATCGGCGCATGATCGTCGAGGAGCGCATCTACGTCCTCCACACCCATGTCAACGTGAAGGAATATCTTGAGATCTATTCGACCGAGGGGCTGCCGGCGCAGATCGAGATCCTCGGCGGCTTCCTCGGTTACTTCACCAGCGAGATCGGCACCCTCAACCAGCTGGTGCACCTGTGGGGCTACAGCGATCTGGAGGACCGCCGCAAGCGGCGCGAGACGCTCGCGGCGCATCCCGGATGGCAGGGCTGCCTGAAGAAGATCCGCCCCATGATCATGACCATGGAGAACCGGATCCTGATCCCCACCGCCTTCTCGCCCCTCGGCAACTGAGCCGCCGGGGCGCCGGAGCGGAGCGAGGGCCCGCCGCCGGTCGCCGCCTCAGGCCGTCGCCGCGCTCCGCGGCGGCGCGGCGGGGGCGGCGTCGCCGGTCCAGTCGCAGCGCTCCAGCCAGGCGTGGATGGCGGCGAGCGCCTCCGGCTCGTCGAGGAACGGGGTGTGGCCCCGGTCCGCCACCTCGGCGCGGATCATGTCGGGGCGCCGCGCCGCCATGGCGTCGGCGGCCGCCTTGCCCAGCACGTCGGAGTTGGCGCCGCGGATCAGCGCCAGCGGAATGCCGGCGCAGGCATCGAACAGCGGCCAGGCATCCGTGGCCGGAGCCGCCAGCGCCTTCTGGAAGGCGGTGCGCAGCTCGGGATCATAAGGCAGCGTCACGCCGTGCTCGGTCTGGACATAGCGGCGGATGGTGTCCTCCTCCCAGCGCAGCTCCGGCACGTTGTGGAAGCCCGGCATGGCCTGCTCCATGCGGTCGGCGATCTCCTCCAGCGTGTCCACCGCCGGCAGGATGCCGATATAGGCGCCGATGCGCTCCAGCCCGGCGCGTTCCATCACCGGGCCCACGTCGTTGAGGCAGAGACCCGCCACCCGCTCGTGGGCGGTCATCGCCATGAGCATGCCGAGGATGCCGCCGCGCGAGGAGCCGATGATCGCGGCCCGCTGGATGCCCAGGTGATCGAGCAGGGCGAGGGCGTCCCTGCACTCCTGCACGGCGGTGTAGGTGTCGGCCCCGGTCCAGTCGGATTCGCCCCGGCCGCGGCTGTCGAGCCGGATGAGCCGCACCTCCTTCAGGTGCCGGGCCATATAGTCGAAGTCGCGCCCGTTGCGGGTGAAGCCGGCAAGCGCCAGCAGCGGCGCGCCGGCGCCGCTGTCCGAGTAGGCGAGGCTGGCGCCGTCCTGTGTCTGAAACCTGTTCTTGATCATGCTGTCCCCGGGTCGCCCGGATCGTCCGGCTTGTCTCCATCCCTGTGCGACTTAACCGGAAAACCGCCCCGCAGGCCAGCCGGCACGCATGACGCGCCGGCCCGCGGAGGGGCACCGCGCGACGGCCTCCCGACGGGCGCCGCCGCCGGGGCGGATCAGTAGGCCTCCGGCACGTACATCTCGGGCGGGACCGGCTGGCGGTAATAGTCCGGGTTGCGGACCCGCTCCGGCAGCACGATGTCGGGGCGCGGCACGGTCTCGTAGGGGATCTGGCCGAGCAGGTGCGCGATGCAGTTGAGCCGGGCGCGCTTCTTGTCCACCGCCTGCACCACCCACCAGGGCGCGTCCGGCGTGTGGGTGCGCTCCAGCATGTCCTCCTTGGCCTTGGTGTACTCCTCCCAGTGGACCCGGCTCTGCAGGTCCATGGGCGAGAGCTTCCACTGCTTCATCGGGTCCTGGATGCGCATGTTGAAGCGGAACTCCTGCTCCTCGTCGGTGATCGAGAACCAGTATTTGATGAGGATGATGCCCGAGCGCACCAGCATCCGCTCGAAATCCGGCACAGAACGGAAGAATTCCTCCAGCTCGTCCGGCGTGCAGAAGCCCATGACGCGCTCCACGCCGGCGCGATTGTACCAGCTGCGGTCGAACAGCACGATCTCGCCGCCGGCCGGCAGGTGCGGCACGTAGCGCTGGAAGTACCACTGGCTGCGCTCGCGCTCGGTGGGCGCGGGCAGGGCGACGACGCGGCAGACCCGCGGATTGAGCCGCTGCGTCACCCGCTTGATGGCGCCGCCCTTGCCGGCGGAATCGCGCCCCTCGAACAGCACGGCGACCTTGAGCTTCTTGTGCTGCACCCAGTCCTGCAGGCGGATCAGCTCGTGCTGCAGGCGGAACAGCTCGCGGAAATAGACCCGGCGCTCGATCGTGGGCGTGCCGGGCTCGCCCATTCCGGCCGCGACCAGCTCATCCAGATAGTCCTCGTCCAGCTGGGTCTCCAGCTCCTCGTCGTAGCTGTCGGCGATCTCGGCCCGGATCCGGTCGAACGGGTCGTTGCTGTGGTCGGTCATGTGCTGGCTCCTGATCCGCCCGCGTCGGGGGGAGACTGGTCCGGGTGGACGGCCGCGCCGGCCGCGCGCGACGCCCCCGCGCCGGGGGAGCCGGTGCGTCGCCCGCCGGGGCGCCTGGGTGTCGTGCGTTCCCTCACCGGAGCGTCCCTCTGGTTCGCGGCCTGCCCGACACGTCCGCCAGGACCGGCCGGAGCGCGCGCCCGTGCCGGCCCGTGCCCCCGGGGCGCGGGGAACGGGCCTGCTCCTGCGTTTCCGCATGGGTTGGCGCACGGCTCTCGGCAAACGCTAGCAGAGCCGTATGTCCGCATTGCTACAGGGCGCGGGGCGTTACCGGGATGGGCGCGCGCGGGCGGGCCGGCAACGCTGGGGTCATCCGCGCTCTGCTCCATTCCACCGCGCGCGGGTCGGCCGCGGGGCCGCCCTCGCCTGCGATGCCACCGATGCCGTTCCCCGCAGGCGCGCGGGTCCGTCCGTCCGGCGAGGGCCGGCCTGCGGCGCCCGCGGGCTCGTATCCCGCCGGCCGCGACCAGGCGCCGACGGCGGGAGGGGCTGGGCAGGCGTGTCCGGAAATGACGGGTCAGTGTCATTTGAGCCAAGCCCAGCTGCCGGCATGATCCGCCCATCGAAGCACGGCGCCGTACCCAGGGCGCCGGAGCGGCCGCGGGCGCGGACGCACCAGGAGCGGGCACATGCAGATCACGGGCAACACCATCTTCATCACCGGCGGCACCTCCGGCATCGGCCAGGGCCTCGCCGAGGCGTTCCACCGGCGGGGCAACAAGGTCATCGTCGCCGGCCGCCGCAGGGCGCTGCTGGACGAGGTGGCCGCCGCCAATCCCGGCATCGACGGCGTCGAACTCGATATCGCCGATCCTGCCGATATCGGGCGCGTCGCACAGCATCTGATTACCGCCTATCCGGACCTGAACGTGCTCATCAACAATGCCGGCATCATGCCGTTCGACGATGCGGGTTCCACCATCGACGACGCCGTGACCCGCCGCATCATCGACACCAACCTGCTCGGGCCGATCCGCCTGACCTCGGCGCTGATCGCCCATCTGCGGGCCCAGCCGCGCGCCACCATCGTCCACAACACCTCGATCCTGGCCTATGTGCCGCTGGCCTCCACCGCGGTCTATTCCGCCAGCAAGGCGGCGCTGCATTCCTATGCCCTGTCCCAGCGCTTCCAGCTGCGCGACACCAATGTGCGGGTGCAGGAGATCGCCCCGCCGTGGGTGGACACCGACCTCATCCGCAAGAGCGGCGATCCCCGCGCCATGCCGCTGGACGCCTTCATTGCCAAGACCATGGCTGGCCTCGCGACCGATGCGGAAGAGGTGGTGGTCGAGGAGGTGTCGGCCCTGCGCGACAACCCCGGCAGCGGCGAGCACGCGCTGGTCAACGGCTTCAACGCGCAGCTCGTGGCCGAGCCGATCCCGGTCTGACCGCAAGCCCGGAGCCGGCGGCTCAGGCGCAGCCGGCGGCGCGTAAGGCAATGCTTTCGCGGGAGAATGTCCTCCGCGCTCCCGGACGGGCATCGTCGCCGCCGGCACTCCGGTGGCGGCGGGGTCGTCCCGTTCGGGAGGCGGAGGCCCGCGCGGGCTGTCGGCGGAGGCCGAGGGGGGGACGGGGGTTGATCGGGCGGCGGGAGCCCGCGCCGCAGCCGGATTGCCCGGTGCGTGTGCGGTGCACGACGCAATTTTGCGCGTGCTCACATCTTGAGCGTTTCCGTCGGGAGGGCTAGCCTCCGTTCCGCAAGGCCTGCACGGGGGACAGTATGGCTGCGGAGAAGGCGCGGAAAGAAACCATCGGCGCCGTGCGGCGTACCTTCGCGCCCTGGGCCGATCCCACGCAGACGCCGCTGATCCGGTTCGAGAACGTGGTCAAGCGCTTCGGCGACTTCACCGCCGTGAACAATGTCAGCCTCGACATCTACGAGCGCGAGTTCTTCGCCCTGCTGGGTCCGTCCGGCTGCGGCAAGACCACGCTGATGCGCATGCTCGCCGGATTCGAGGAGCCGACCGAGGGGCGCGTCACCCTGGCCGGGCATGACCTCGCCGGCGTGCCGCCCTACCGGCGGCCGGTGAACATGATGTTCCAGTCCTACGCCCTGTTCCCGCACATGAGCGTGGCCGACAACATCGCCTTCGGCCTCAAGCAGGACAAGATGTCCAAGGGCGACATCGACGCCCGCGTGGCCGAGATGCTGGAGCTGGTGAAGCTGGAGAAGTTCGCCAAGCGCAAGCCGCACCAGCTCTCCGGCGGCCAGCGCCAGCGCGTCGCGCTCGCCCGCTCGCTGGCCAAGCGGCCCAAGGTGCTGCTGCTGGACGAGCCGCTGGGCGCGCTCGACAAGAAGCTGCGCGAGGAGACGCAGTTCGAGCTCATGGACCTGCAGATGAGCCTCGGCATGACCTTCCTGATCGTGACCCACGACCAGGAGGAGGCCATGACGGTGGCCGACCGCATCGCCGTCATGAACCACGGCGTGCTGGTGCAGGTGGCCCCGCCGGCCGTCATCTACGAGCAGCCGGCCACCCGCTACATCGCCGACTTCATCGGCGAGGTGAACCTGCTGGAAGGCACCGTGACCGCCGCCTCCCACGAGGAGACCCGCCTGTCCTCCACCATCACCCCGCATCCGCTGGTGGTTGCGCAGGGCACCGAGGCCAAGCCGGGCGACACCGCCTGCCTCGCCATCCGCCCCGAGAAGCTGCGAATCTCGCTCGATGCGCCGCCGGAGATGGCGCAGAACTGCCTCGAGGGCACCATCTGGGACATCGGCTATCTCGGCGACCTCTCCATCTACCATGTGGAGCTCGCCTGCGGCACGCGGGTGAAGGTCTCGCAGCCGAACCTGTCGCGCCTCGTGGAGCGGCCCATCAGCTGGGAGGACAAGGTGTGGGTGACGTTCGCGCCCCACGCCGGCGTCCTCCTGACCCGCTGAGGAGGCGCCAATGCCCATGGCCGGGGAAAAAGGACGGGGCCGCTGGCTGGTGATCGCGGTTCCCTATCTGTGGTTGCTGGCGCTGTTCCTGGCGCCCTTCCTCATCGTGTTCAAGATCTCTCTGTCGCAGGACGTGGTGGCCCAGCCGCCGTACGAGCCGCAGCTCGACCTGTCGCAGGGCTGGTCCGGATTCGTGGACTTCGTGTCCCGCCTGTCCTTCTCCAACTACGCCTATGTTCTGGATTTTTCTAACGAATTCATCCAGGCGTACGGCTCCAGCCTGGTCATCGCCTCCATCTCCACGATCCTGCTGCTGCTGGTCGGCTACCCCATCGCCTACGGCATGGCCCGCGCGCCGCGCTCCCTGCAGCCGACGCTGCTGATGCTGGTGATCCTGCCGTTCTGGACCTCCTTCCTCATCCGCGTCTATGCGTGGATCGGCATCCTCTCGCCCGAGGGCCTGCTGAACCAGGGGCTGATGGCTTTGGGGGTGATCAACGAGCCGCTGGAGATCCTCAACACCAACCTCGCGGTCTATATCGGCATCGTCTATTCCTACCTGCCGTTCATGGTGCTGCCGCTCTACTCGGCGCTGGAGAAGCTCGATCTGACGCTGCTCGAGGCCGCGGCCGACCTCGGCTGCCCGCCCACCAAGGCGTTCTGGAAGATCACCTTCCCGCTCTCGCTGCCCGGCGTCGCCGCCGGCGCGCTCCTGTGCTTCATCCCGGCGGTGGGCGAGTTCGTGATCCCCGACCTGCTCGGCGGCTCCGACACCATGATGATCGGCAAGTCGCTGTGGACGGAATTCACCGTCAACCGGTCGTGGAGCGTGTCCTCCGCGGTGGCGGTGCTGCTGCTGCTGGTGCTGGTGGTGCCCATCGTCATCTACCAGAACATCCAGCAGCGCGAGCTGGAGGCCGGCAGATGAGGAAGGGGCTCACCTGGTTCAACGTCACCTCCATCGCGCTGGGGTTCGCCTTCCTCTACATCCCCATCCTGCTGCTGGTGATCTACTCGTTCAACGCGTCCCGGCTGGTGACGGTGTGGGCCGGCTTCTCCACCCAGTGGTACTGGTCGCTGCTTGAGAACGAGCAACTGCTCGATGCCGCCTGGGTGACGCTGCGCATCGCCTTCTGCTCCGCCCTGGTGGCCACCGTGCTCGGCACCATGGCGGCGCTGGCGCTGACCCGCTACGGACGGTTCGCCGGGCGCACCGTGTTCTCCGGCATGATCTACGCGCCCCTCGTCATGCCGGAGGTGATCACCGGCCTGTCGCTGCTGCTGCTGTTCGTGGCGGTGAACTTCGATCGCGGCTTCTGGACCGTGCTGCTGGCGCACATCACCTTCACCATGTGCTTCGTGGCGGTGGTGGTGCAATCGCGCCTCGTCACCTTCGACCGCACGCTGGAGGAGGCGGCGCTCGACCTCGGGTGCCCGCCGTTGCAGACCTTCTTCAAGATCACCCTGCCGCTGATCCTGCCGGCGGTGATTTCCGGCTTCATGCTGGCCTTCACCCTGTCGCTGGACGATCTCGTCATCGCCAGCTTCACCACCGGACCCGGCGCCACCACCTTGCCGATGCGCATCTATTCCCAGGTGCGCCTCGGCGTGACGCCGGAGATCAACGCGGTCTGCACCATCCTCATCGCCATCGTGACCGTGGTGGTCATCATCGCCTCCATCCTCACCAAGCGGGCGGAAAGCATGCGCGAGGCGGAGGAGCGGGCGGCCATGCAGGGGTGAGCCGGCAGGGGTGAGCCGGCAGCTGTGAGGCTTCAGCGGGCAGCCGGCGGGGGCGACGGCGCAGGATGACGGCAGCGAGCGCTGGCTCGCGCCGCACGGCGCGGTGTGGATAGGACAGGCGCTCCGCTGCCCGGTCGCCGTATCGCCGGCCGGCCCCGGCGGCCGGCGTGGCAACTGCCAGCGCGGGCGGGCGGCCCCTTGCCGCCAAATCCGTGTTTCCGGAACGCGCTGAAATGCTCTAGAGCAGGGGCGCCGCGCGCGGCTTCCCGCAGCGTCGGCACAATCGCCGCACTTCCGACAGGCTGGAGGGCATGAAGTACCGCTCGGACATCAGCGGCCTGCGGGCGCTGGCGGTCGTTCCCGTCGTGCTGTTCCATGCCGACCCGCGCCTCATGCCCGGCGGCTATGTGGGCGTGGACGTCTTCTTCGTCATCTCCGGCTACCTCATCACCTCGGTCATCGCCGAGGAGATGAGATCCGGCCACTTCAGCCTGCTGCGCTTCTATGACCGGCGGGTGCGGCGCATCCTGCCCGCCTATGTGCTGGTGGCGCTGGCGACCCTTGTCGCGGCGCTGGTGCTCTATCCGCCGGGGATGCTGGAGGCCTACGGGCGCTCGCTCTCGGCTGCCTCCACCTTTCTCGCCAACCGGCATTTCCTCGCCACCACCGTTTATTTCGCGCCGAGCCCGTACGAGCACCTGCTGCTGCACACCTGGTCGCTGGCCATTGAGGAGCAGTTCTATCTGTTCTGGCCGCTGCTGCTGGTGGCGCTGTTCCATCCGCGGCTGGCGAAGGCGCGTGGCTTCGTGCTGCTGGCGCTGGCGCTGGTCTCGCTCTGGCTCGCGACGAAGAACGCCATCGATCGTCCCGAGCGCGCCTTCTACAATTTCTCCGGCCGGGCGTTCGAGCTGCTCATCGGCGCCATGCTGGCGCTGGGCCATGCCCCGCGCATCTCCTCGCAAAGGGCGGCGGAAATGTGCGCCGGCCTCGGCGTGGCGCTGATCCTAGTGGCCTGCCTCCTGTTCACGGAGCAGACCATCTTCCCCGGCGCTACCGCTCTGGTGCCCACGCTCGGCGCGGCGCTGGTGCTGGTGGCGGGGGAGGAGGGGCGGCGCACCTTCGCCGGGCGGCTCCTGTCCCTGCCGCCATTGGCCTTCACCGGCCTCATCTCCTACTCGCTCTACCTGTGGCACTGGCCGGTGTTCTCGCTCTACCGGCTGTTCGTGGATGCGGACCCCGGTCCCGTCCAGCTCGTGCTGGTGACGGCGGGCATCTATGCCCTCTCCGCCGCCTCATGGCGCTATGTGGAGGCGCCGTTCCGCCGCACCCGGCCGTCCACGAAGGGCGAGGAGGCGCGGACGGTGGCCGCGGGCGTCGCCGCCCTCGTGCTTCTCTTCGGCGCCGGCAGCGCGCTCGCCGCGCTCCACGGCCTGCCGGGTCGCGCCAGCCCCGAGGCGCTCGCCGCCGAGGCGGCGCTGAAGCAGCGCTGGGCCGGCGGTCCGCGCTGCCTGCTCGGCCCCAACCGCTTCGAGCCCGTGTCCGGCTGCCGCTTCGGCGATACGGCATCTGGCGCGCCGGCGGTGGCACTGTTCGGCGATTCCTTCGCCAACCATCACATGGTGACGCTGGATGCGGTGGCGAAGGAGGCCGGCCTCGGCCTCGTCCAGCTCACCAAGGCCGGCTGCGCGCCCGGCGTGCCCGAGCCGCCACGCGCGCTCGCAACAGCCGAGGCGCGGGCCTGCAACCGCTTCCGCGCGGCGGCGCTGGACTCCATCCTTGCCGATCCCTCCATTCGCGCGGTGGTGATGGCGGGCAACTGGGTGCAGATGGCGGACCCCGCCGGCGCCATGCCGGGCGTGAAGGCGGCGGTGGAGCGCATCCTGGCCTCCGGGCGCGCGGTGGTGCTGGTGACACCGCCGGTCATCTTCGCCAACGGCGGGGGGCGCTGCGTGATGCGCCGGCGCTTCGTCGGCCTGCCGGACGACGGCTGCGCGGTCCCTGCCGCGCCCAGTCCCGCGGCCGCGACGGTGGAGGGGGCGCTGACGGCGATGGCGCAGGGCGCGACGCGGGTGCGGCTCGTCTCCGTTCGTCCCACCCAGTGCGGGCCGGACCTGTGCCGCGCCGCCATCGACGGCGCCATCGCGCTGGTCGACAGCGGCCATCTCAGCTTCGCCGGATCGCGGGCGCTGACGGGCGACTTCCGCGCCGCCTTCGCCGCGCTCGGCCTGATGAGCGCCGCCGGCAACTGAGCGCACAGGCGTCATTGCGGCACAGTCGCTGCGGACGTGCATCCCTCGGTCGCCGCGGGGCCGGACCGGTGAAGCACTGACGCCCGGCGCACGATCCGCCAACCGAGCGCCCGCGGACCGGCGCCCACGGACCGGCGCCGTCACGGCGGGGGTGCCGGGGTCATGCCCCGAAGCGGTCTCCGCAGGGACCCGGCCAGAGCTGGAAACGGCGAATGCGGGGCACCGCGTCCGGCACGTTGGGGCGCCGCGCCCCAACTCCACGAGATCGAACGCGTTACCCGATCTGATTGTCGTGCAATCAGATCGGCGCGTGCTCCAGCGTCCTCGCGGCCGCCGCCAACCGAGCCGGGCGGCTCAGCGGCCCTCGCGCACCCAGGCGGCGGCCAGCACGCCGAGCATGAGCAGGAGGCCGGAGAGGCCTGCGAACACCGGGAACAGGCCGATGCCGCGCACCACCGAGACGTCGCGGGTGCGCAGGCCCATCCAGTCCTCGCCGGCGAGCCGGTCGGAGGCTGAAACCTGCACCAGTCGCGGCACCGTCCCGCCGAGATCCGACAACCGCCACACGCCGCCGCCGGTTGCCGCCGCGACAGGCGCCACCACGTCGCGGGTGGAGGTGACCTCGGCGAACTCCTTCGGGTTCAGCGGGCCGATGTTGGCCAGCGCCGTCAGGGTGCCGTTGGTGGCCCGCCACAGGCCGAGCTCGTCCGCCGGCGTGGTCGCTCGCCACAGGCCCGGCGAGGCCTCCCGGAGCGTGAGGGTGCGCAGGGCGCCGGACGGCGTGGTGACTGTGGCGGGCGGCACCTCGCCGGACATGGTCTGGCGCTCCACCACGAGATCGCGGCCGGAGACGGTGAGCTTGAGGCGCTCCTCCTCCAGATCCGGCTCCTTCATGAGCCAGTGGGACAGGCGCCGGAGCAGGTCGATGTGCGGGCCGCCGCCCTCATAGCCGCGCGCCCACAGCCAGATGTGGTCGGATAGCAGCAGCGCCACGCGCCCCTCGCCCACGCGGTCCACCAGCAGCACCGGCTTGTCTCCGGGCGCCGACATGAGGCTGGTGCCGGAGCGGGCCTGTGCGTCGATCACGCGGAAGAAGCGGCTCCACTGGGGCGGCTCGCTCTGCGATCCCGGCAGGTCGCGGGTCACCGGGTGACGCTTGCCGGGATCGGTGAGACGGGCGTGGTAGGGCGCATCCGTGGCTTCGCCGCGCGGGATGCCGGGGAGGATCTCCTCGAGCGGCGTGTTGTAGAGCGAGCCGACGTCGAGGAAGTCCGTTCCCGCCGCCACGAGCACCGCGCCGCCCTGGCGCACGTAGCGGACGATATTGTCGAAATAGACCTGCGGCAGCACGCCCTGCTGGGCGTAGCGATCGAAGATGATGAGGTCGAAATCCTTGATCTTGGTCTGGAACAGCTCGCGCGTCGGGAAGGCGATGAGCGAGAGCTCGTTGATGGGCGTGCCGTCTTGTTTCTCAGGCGGACGCAGGATGGTGAAGTGGACGAGGTCCACGTTGGCATCGCTTTTCAGCAGGTTGCGCCAGGTGCGCTCGCCCACGTTGGGCTCGCCGGAAACGAGCAGCACCCGCAGCTTGTCGCGCACGCCGTCGATGGCGACGGCGGTGCGGTTGTTCACCGGCGTCAGCTCGCCCTCCAGCGGGGGCACCTCGAACTCCACGATGTTCGGGCCGGCATGGGTGATGTCCACGTCGATGCTGGCGCTGCGGCCGGCGGTGACGGTGGGCCGGGCGATCACCTCGCCGTCGCGACGGATGGTGACGGGCACGCGCGCCCCGGCGGGGGCGCCCTCGTCGGTCACCTTGAAGGTCACCGTCTGCTTCTGGCCGACGATGCCGAAGCGCGGTGTCTTCTCGAGCGCCACCCGGCGATCGCGCTCGCCCGGCTGGCCGGAGATGAGCGCGTGGACCGGCGCGGAAAAGCCCAGCGCCTGCGGATTGTCCGGTGCGTCATGCACCCGCCCGTCGGTGATGAGGATGGCGCCGGCCACGCGCTCCGGCGGCACGTCGGCGAGGCCGGCGGACAGGGCGGAGAACAGGCGCGTGCCATCGGCCGAGCCGTCGCCGGCGTCGGCCTCGATGGTGCGCACCTCGACGCCGGAGAGCTTGCCAAGCCGCTCGGCCAAGGCGGCGCGGGCGGCCTCGGTCTGGCGCGTGCGATCACCGAAGGACTGGCTGGCGCTCTTGTCCACCACCACCGCCACCACGGAGGTCAGCGGCTCGCGCTCCTCGCGGGTGAAGGAGGGGTTGGCGAGGGCGAGCAGCCCCACCGCCAGCGCCAGCGCGCGGAACACGGCGCCGCGTGTGCGGGAGGCCAGCAGCAGCCCCGCCAGCACCAGCGCCGCCACCGCGATGGCGATCAGCAGGGGCAGCGAGACGAGGGGGGAGAAGGCGAGGCCGTAGCTCATGGGCGCTCACTCGCGCGCGGCGTCGTGGCCGCGCGGCGGCCGTTCGGGGCGGGCCGGCTTTCCGCGCCCGGGCGGTGCGTGGCGCCGTGCCTGCCGCCGACGCGGGCGGCGGTCGCGCTGCAGGGCCGGCGCTGCTCGTGCGGCCAGCTGGCAGCGGGATGGCAGAACACTGCCGGGCGGGCAGCCGGCGCGGGAGAGCCGGGGTCAGCGGAGCGCGCCGCACTGGCGCGAGGGCGCAGCTCCGCGGGGTCGGTCATGGCCGCAGCCGCAAGGCTCCGCCGCTCCGCTGCCCGGAATCGTCTGCGGTGAAGGGGTCGCCCGCTGCCTGCACTGGCCGTGGAGGTCGAAGGCAGGGAGTAGACGCTGCGGGACAGCCCTTCCCGCGCCTCCGTCCGCTCTCCGGGGAGGGGCGAGGCGAGGAGGCCGGCGCAGGGCGGGAACGGGAGAAGGGATCGGCGCATCATTGCCCCAGCCGTTCCAGCAGGGCCGGCACATGCACCTGGTCCGCCTTGTAGTTTCCGGTCAGCACATACATCACCATGTTGGCGCCGGCACGGAAGGCGATTTCCCGCTGCCGGGGCTCGCCCGGGGTGAGGGGCAGCATCGGCTCGCCGTTGCGCGACACCGCCCAGGCGCCGGCGAGATCGTTGGCGGTGATGATGACGGGCGAGACGCCATCGCCGGCGCGGGCGGGGCGGTCCTCGTCGGCGCCGGCCGTGGGCAGCGCCTCCACCCATGTGGTGCCGCCGGTGAAGCGGCCGGGGAAATCCTTCAGCAGATAGAACGCCTTGGTCAGCACGTGATCACGCGGCACCGGCTCCAGCTCGGGAATGTCGAGACGGGAGAGAATCTCCTTCAGCCGCGCCCCCGCGGGCGAGAGGGGGGCGCCGGGGGCACCGGTGGATTCGATCGCGTCGCGGGTGTCGAAGATCACCGTGCCGCCCTGTTTCATGTAGGCGTCGATGCGCGCCAGCACGGCGGGCGGCGGCATCGGCGTGTCGGCGAGGATCGGCCAATAGAGCAGGGGGAAGAAGGCGAGCTCGTCGCGGGAGATGTCCACGCCCATGGCATCGCCCGCCTGCAGCGCGGTGCGCTGGCCGAGGAAGGTGGCGAGGCCGTCGAGCCCGGCGCGGGAAATGTCGTCCACCTCCGTGTCGCCGGTGACCACATAGGCGAGGCGGGTCTGCAGGGTGGCCTTCAGGGCGAAATCGTCATTGGGCTGCGCCCGCTCCGGTGCCTGCGGGCGCGCCTGCACGCTGCCTTGGGCCACGGCGGGAGAGGGCAGGGCGGCGAGGCCTGCGGCGCCTGCCACCACGGCGAGCGCCAGCACCGCAGCCGCCCCGCGCCGGGTGCCGCGGCCGCCGAGGCGCGCGATGCCGCCGGCGAGGAACAGCACGGCCAGCGCGTCGAGCAGCAGCAGCAGCACGGCGGCGAGCAGCACCGGCCCCCGCAGGTCGCGCGGCGCGCTCTCCTGCAGCGGTTCCACCCGTCCGCCGAGGGCGGAGAGATCCAGCGCCCTTGGCCGGTCGGCGGGCAGAAGCGTGTTCACGGCCACCAGCCCGTCCGGCGGGCCATAGAAACCGGGCGGATGGTCGGCGGTGGCGCGGCCGGCATAGTCGGAGGGCAGCGCCCGTACCGTGGGGCCGGCCGGGCGGAACGCGCCGAAGCCGTCGAGCAGCCGTGCGGGGGGCAAGGCGGCGACATCCGGCCGGCCGGCAGTGTGGGCGGCGTCGGCCGGCGCGGTCTCGGCCGGGGGCGGGGCGTCGGACAGGGCGATCACGCGGCGCAGCATCTCCACGAAGGTGCCGGAGAGGGGCAGGTTGGACCAGGAGGTGTCGCCCGTCACGTGGAACAGCACCAGCGCGCCCTTGCCTCGGCGCATGCCGGTGACGAGAGGGGTGCCGTCGGCCAGCGTCGCCCAGGTGCGGTCGCCGAGCGTGCCCTCGGGCTCGGCCAGCACCTGCCGGGTCACGGTCACGTCGTTCGGCGGGCGCAGGTCGCGGAACGGGCCTTCCGGGGTGAGCGCGCCAAGGCTCTGCGGCGTCTCCCACGACAGCGAGCCGCCGAGCACGCGCCCGCCGCGCCGGAGCTTCACGGGCAGAAGATCGTCCTGCGCATTGGCGAGGCGCGGCCCGGCGAAGCGCACCAGCACGCCGCCGTCCTCGACGAACCGGGCGAGCCGGGCGCGGGTGGCGGGGGGGATGGCGCCCACATCCGTCAGCACCAGCACGGGCAGGCGCTGTTCCAGGAAGCGGTTGATGTTCTCGGTGGCCGATCCGGTCTCGGCCACGCGCAGGTCGGCGAACGGGCCGAGGGCGCGCGAGAGATAATAGGTGGGCGCCAGCAGCGGCTGCCCGGTGTCCGTGCTGGTGCCGGAGACGACCCCCACGGCCCGCCGCCGCCAGCGCTTGTCCAGAAGCTGCACCGCCCCGGCCGAGGCCTCGCCGGCGATTTCCAGCCGCGCCACCTCGTTGCGGATCTCCACCGGCATGTCGAGCCGCGCCTCAGTCTCGCTGGCGCCTTCGGGCACGGTGAAGGCGGCCTCGCCGAGGGTCAGGCCGCGCATGTCACGGGCGATGACGCGACCGGCGCGCGGCGGCGCGGCGGCAGGGCGCAGCACGTTGACTGTGAGCGCCTCGACCCCGTTCTCCGCTCCCGCAAGGGCGAGCGGCGCGGCCACCCCGCCTCCCACCACCAGCAGGCGGCCGGCGGGGCCGAGGTCGGCGAACGCGCGGGCAAGGTCGGGATCGGCGCCCATGTCCACGCCGTCGGAGAGGAAGACCACGCCCGCCTCAGGCTCTGCGGCGAGCACACGGCCGGCCACGGCCAGCGCCTCGCTCCGGGCCGGGGCGTAGGGCACCGGTTCCAGCGAGCGCAGGCGGTCGCGGGCGGCGGCGGGGGTCAGCAGCGTCGCCTCGCGCGGCACGTCGCCGGTGGGAATGAAGGCGACGCCGCGCCCGCCCGTCTCCGCCTCGTCGATGAGGGCGGCGGCGGCCGAGCGGCGCGCTTCCCAGCTGGCGGCGGCGGGCCAGCCCTGATCGATCACCAGCACCAGCGGCCCGGAGCCCGATGGGGCCGCGGCCGGCGGGTTCCAGACCGGCCCGGCGGCGGCGAGGATCACCAGCGCCGCCAGCAGCAGGCGCAGCAGGGTGAGCCACCACGGGGTGCGGGAGGCGCTCTCCTCCTTGGGGGTGATGCCGAGCAGCAGCCGCAGGGGCGGGAACGCCACCTCACGCGGGCGCGGCGGCACCACGCGCAGCAGGAACCACAGCACCGGCAGGGCGATGAAGGCGGTGAGCAGCAGCGGCGTCGTGAAGGCGAGCGGCAGCATCAGGTGCGCTCCCCCACGAAGGCATGGCCGCCGCCCTTGGGCGTCAGCGCCCCGCCGCCGCCCGCGCCCATGCGGGCGTGCAAGGCGAGCAGGATCTCGCTGGCCGGCCGGTCGGTGCGATGCACGGCGAAGCTCCAGCCGAGCCGCTCCGCCGCCATGCGGATGCGGGCGCGGTGCTCCACCAGCTTGAGATCATAATCCGCCCGCCAGCTCTCGGCGCGCCCGACGGTGAGGCGCTCGCCGCGTTCGGGCTCGCGGAACTCGATGCGGCCGGAGAAGGGGAAGGTCTCCTCGGAGGGGTCGACGATCTGGATCAGGTGGCCATGGGCGCCGCTTGCCGCCAGCGTCTTGAGGCGCGCGGCGATCTCCTCCGCCGGGCTCCAGAAATCGCCCATGAGCACGATCTCGGACAAAGGCGAGGGGCCGAACGCGGGGGGCAGGCTGGCCGGCAAGGCGGGCGCGAGCACCACCGCCTCGGCCATGCGCTCGACGATGCGGCGGTTGGCGGAGGGGCGCATCAGCTCGGGCATGCCGACGCGCTCGCCGCCCTTCACCAGAAGCTCGGCCAAAGCGAAGGCGAGGATGAGCGCGCGCTCGCGCTTCGGTGCCTGCCCACGCGAGGCATAGGCCATGGAGGCAGAGAGGTCCGGCCAGATCCACACGGTGTGGGCGGCCTCCCACTCGCGCTCGCGCACATAGAGATGGTCGTCGCGGGCGGAGCGGCGCCAGTCCACGCGGTGGGCGGGCTCGCCATCCGCGAAGCGGCGGTATTGCCAGAAGTTCTCGCCCGATCCGGCGCGCCGGCGGCCGTGCAGGCCGTGCTGCACGCTCATGGCGATGCGCCGGGCCTCCAGCACCAGCCGCGGCATGGCGGCCGCCAGCCCCGCCGCGGCGAGGGCGGCCTGTTCGACGGAGTGCTGTGCGTCGTCTGCCACGGTCGGCCCCACCTTCACCCGAGGCGCTCGGTGAGGCGGCGGACGATGTGGGCGACGCTCTCGCCTTCGGCGCGGGCGGCGAAGGTAAGCGCCATGCGGTGCTTCAGCACCGGCTCGGCGAGGGCCACCACGTCATCGAGGGAGGGGGCATAGCGCCCGTCCAGAAGGGCGCGGGCGCGCACCGCCAGCATCAGCGCCTGGCTGGCGCGCGGGCCGGGGCCCCAGGCGATGTAGCGCTGCTCCGGGCCTTCCGCGCCCGGACGGGCGGAGCGCACCAGGGTGAGGATGGCTTCCACCACCGATTCGCCCACAGGCAGGCGCCGAACGAGGCGCTGCGCGGCGAGAAGATCGTCCACGCTCATGGCGGCGCGGGGCTTCTGCTCCTCGGCGGAGGTGGTCTCGAACAGAATCTTCCGCTCCGCGTCGCGGTCCGGATAATCCACGTCGATTTCCATCAGGAAGCGGTCGAGCTGGGCCTCGGGCAGGGGATAGGTGCCCTCCTGCTCCAGCGGGTTCTGGGTGGCGAGCACGTGGAACGGGCGGGGCAGGTCGTGCCGTTCGCCGGCCACCGTGACGTGATATTCCTGCATGGCCTGCAGCAGCGCCGACTGGGTGCGGGGCGAGGCGCGGTTGATCTCGTCGGCCATCAGCAGCTGGGCGAAGATGGGCCCCTTGATGAAGCGGAAGGCGCGCCGTCCGCCGGGCGCCTCCTCCAGCACCTCGGAGCCCAGGATGTCGGACGGCATGAGGTCCGGCGTGAACTGGACGCGGCGGGCGTCGAGGCCCAGCACCGTGCCCATGGTCTCCACCAGCTTGGTCTTGGCAAGGCCCGGCACGCCCACCAGCAGCGCGTGACCGCCGGCGAGGATGGTGACCAGAGCCCGCTCGATCACCGCCTCCTGGCCGAAGATGACCGAGCCGATGGCGGCGCGCGCCGCCTTCACGTGGGCGGCCGCAGCCTCCGCGTTGCCGATGATCATCTGGTCGAGGTCGAAGGTCTCGCCGGCAGCCGACATCTGAGCATCTCCTGAACACCACGCGCCCGCCGGACAGGCTTGCCGCCAAAAGCGGCAATAAAACGCCCCGCAGGCCACCTTAAGTCCCCGCGCCCGCCCGAAGGCATGGCCGGTCGCCGCTCTCGCATGGCCGGCGACCGCAAACTCTCCTGCAGCCGTCTTGCAAACCTCGCGCCACCCGGACACAGAGCTTACGATAAGATGCGTCCGCGTCGAGCCCCGTGCCGCGCCCGTCCACCACGGGGTGCTCACGTCGTCGCGAGCCCCGCTGCCCCAGGGAAGGAGATCGCCATGCCGGGACCCGCTCCCGTCGCCCCGCCCGCAACCCCGGATGCCGCCGCGCCCGGACGCCTCGATGCGTTGATGCAGGCCGTGCGGGCCACGGGCGGACGCGGACCCGCGCCGGTGGACAAATGGAACCCGCCCGACTGCGGCGACATGGACATGACCATCCGCGCCGACGGCAGCTGGCTCTACATGGGCACGCCAATCGGCCGCCCGGCGCTGGTGCGGCTGTTCGCCTCCGTGCTGGACCGGGAGGGCACGCGTTTCGTCCTGAAGACGCCGGTGGAGAAGATCGGCATCACGGTGGAGGATGCCCCGTTCCTGGCCGTGGAGATGGCGGTGGAGGCGGATGCCGCCGGTGCGCGCACCCTGGTGTTCCGCACCAACATGGACGAGCTGGTGCGCTGCGGTCCCGGCCACGCCCTGCGCTTCGCCCGCGGCGCGGCGGCCGGCGAGGTCGTGCCCTATCTGCATGTGCGCCGGGGCCTGGAGGCGCGCCTCACGCGGGCCGCCCATCTCGACCTGATGGAGCTCGGGGAGGTGCGCGAGGCGGACGGCATCCCCATGTTCGGCGTGGCGTCGTCCGGCGTCTTCTTTCCCATCCTGCCGGCGGCCGATCTGGATCTTGGCGCATGACGCATGTTTATGAAGGCGCCTCCGGCGCGGCGACCGGCGATGCGCTGGCGGATTTCCTGGCGCGGGCGACCGCCCGCCTCTCCCCCGAGCCGCCGCCCTTCTATTCGGATGATGCCTACACCGGCCTCAACGGCGACCATGCGCTCCAGCCCGAGATGGCGAGCCTGAAGCCGCGCACGCGGCCGCGCCATGCGGCGGTGCTGGTGCCGGTGGTGGCGCGGCCCGAGCCTACCGTCCTCCTGACCCTGCGCGCGCCGGACCTTTCACATCACGCCGGGCAGGTGGCCTTTCCCGGCGGTCGGGTGGACCCGGAGGACAAGGACGATCTCGACGCGGCGCTGCGTGAGGCGCGCGAGGAGGTGGGCCTCGATTCCCGTCTGGTGAAGCCGCTCGGCTATCTCGACGGCTACCTTTCCGGCACCGGTTTCTGGATCGTTCCGGTGGTGGGGCTGGTGGACCCGGCCTATCGCCTCACCCTCAACCCCGCCGAGGTCGCGGAGGCGTTCGAGGTGCCGCTCGGCTTCCTCATGAGCCCGCGCAACCACGAGCGCCAGTCGCGCGAATGGCAGGGCACGCTGCGGCATTTCTATGTGATGCCCTACGAGGGGCGGCACATCTGGGGCGCCACGGCGGGCATGCTCCGCAGTCTCTACGAAAGGGTCTATGCCTGATGGTGCGCAGCGTCCTCATCGAGCTGGCCCTGTTCCTCGCGCCGTTCGTGGTCTACGGGCTGCTGCTGCTGGTCAGCCGGGGCTCGGTGGTGCCGGAGCACTGGTCGGCGCGGGCGCTCGCGATCACCGCCGCCTGCGCGGTGGCGCTGGTGGTGATCGGCCTGTTCGTGTTCGAGCACGGGCGGGTGGCCGCGCCCGGCAGCCGCTACGTGCCGGCAGAGACACGCGACGGCGTGTTCGTGCCGGGGCGTTTCGAATGAGCGCGTCGGTCGCGGGAGCGTCATTCTGGGCCACGCCGGGCCTTTCCGCCGTGCTGGCCGCCCTGAACGCCGGGGGCGAGGAGGCGCGGGTGGTGGGCGGCGCGGTGCGCAACACCCTGCTCGGCCTGCCGGTGACCGACGTGGACATCGCCACCACCGCCCTGCCCGAAGTGGTGGTCGAGCGGGCCCGCGCCGCAGGTCTCAAGCCGGTGCCCACGGGGATCGAGCATGGCACCGTCACCGTCGTCGCCGACCACCATGCCTTCGAGGTCACCACCCTGCGGGAGGATACGCAGACCGACGGGCGGCGCGCCGTGGTGCGCTTCGGCCGCAGTTGGCAGCACGATGCGGAGCGGCGCGACTTCACCCTGAACGCGCTTTACGCCACCCCTGGCGGCGCGGTGGTGGATCTGGTGGGCGGCCTGCCGGACCTCGCGGCGCGGCGCATCCGCTTCATCGGCGATGCGGACGCGCGCATCCGGGAAGACTACCTGCGCATCCTGCGGCTCTACCGCTTCCATGCCGCCTATGGCGCGGGGCCGGTGGACGCGGCTGCCTTCACCGCCACCGTGCGTCGCCGCGCCGGCCTGCCGGCCCTGTCCCGGGAGCGGGTGCGGGCGGAGATGCTGAAGCTGCTGGTGGCGCCGGGCGCCGCCGCCACGCTCGCGGTGATGAGCGACGCCGGGCTGCTGCAGCCGCTTCTCGCCGGCATCGCCGACGTGGCGGCGCTGGAAAAGATGGCGGCGCTGGAGGCCGGCTGTGGCCTGTCGCCCGATCCGGTCCGCCGCCTCGGCGCGTTGGCGCTCAGGGTGCCGGACGATGCCGAGCGGCTGCGCGAACGGCTCCGGCTCTCCAATGCGGAAGGCCGCCGCCTCGCCGGCATGGCGCGGGCGCTCGGGGGGAGCGGCGGTTCAGCGCTGGCGGCGCGGATCGCCGGGGGTGCAGCGTCATATGCCGAAGGGGCAGGCCCTTCCGGCCAACGCACGGCGCGCGCTGCGCGGCCGGGGGCTTCAATTTCCGCAGGCGCGGGTTCGGCAGGCGCGGGCTTCTCCGGCCTGATGCCGGCGGGGTGGCGGGCGTTCCCGCTTCTGCCGGCATCGGGGGATGCGCGGGCGGCGCGGGCCTTCCTTTATGCCGAAGGCGGCGAAGCGGGGCTGGATCTTGCGTTGCTCGCCGCCGTGCATGGCTGGCATGGGCTCGAAACGGTGGCGCGGCTCGCCGCCGCATGGATGCCGCCGCGTCCACCTTTCGCCGCCGCCGATCTCATGGCGCTGGGGCTGAAGCCGGGCCGCGCCCTGGGGCAGGCGCTGGCGCGGGCGGAGGCGGCCTGGATCGCCGCTGATTTTCCCGACGACCCCTCCACCATCGCCAACCTTGTGGCGCGGGCGGTGGCGGAGGGCTGAGCCAAATGGACCGGGTCAGTCCTCGTCGGACTCTTCCTCGTCCTCGTCCTCTTCATCCTCGTCGTCGAAATCGGCGATCTCGAGCTTCTCGAGGGCGAGGGCCGGAAGCGTGTGGGTGCGGAACTCCCCGTCCTCCTCGGCGTACCAGACCACCGAGACGTCGGCATCGGAGGCCGTCACCACCGTGAGGGCCGGGCTGCCCGACTTGAGCTGAACGATGTCTCCGGGCGCAAACGCCATGGCTGTGTCTCCCGCTGTCGTCGATGCGCGACGCCGCGGGAATGGCTTAGCCGGCCTTCATGACGGCCCCATCACGGCCACTTCACCACCGGCGGCATGGAGGAGAGGATGGAATCCACGTTGCCCCCGGTCTTCAGGCCGAAGATGGTGCCGCGGTCGTAGAGCAGGTTGAATTCCACATAACGCCCGCGCCGCACCAGCTGCTCCTCCCGGTCCTCGGCGGTCCAGGGGGTGTCCATGTTGGCGCGCACCAGCCGGGGATAGACATCGAGGAAGGCGAGGCCCACGTCGCGGGTGAAGGCGAGGTCGTCCTCCCACGTGCCGGTGCCCGCGCAGGCGCTGTCGAGATAGTCGTAGAAAATGCCGCCGATGCCGCGCATCTCGCCCCGGTGCTTGAGGAAGAAATAGTCGTCGCACCACGCCTTGTAGCGCTCGTAGTCCGCCACCTTGTGGGCGGCGCACGCCCCCGCCATGGCGGCATGGAAGGCGCGCGTGTCCGGGTCCTCCTGCGTGCGCCGGCGCGCCAGCACCGGGGTCAGGTCCGCCCCGCCGCCGAACCAGGCGCGGGTGGTGACCACGAACCGCGTGTTCATATGCACCGCGGGCACGTGCGGGTTGGCCATGTGGGCGATGAGCGAGATGCCCGACGCCCAGAAGCGCGGGTCGTCCGCCGCGCCGGGGATCTGCCCGCGGAATTCCGGCGCGAACTCGCCGAACACGGTGGAGGTATGGACCCCCACCTTCTCGAACAGGCGGCCGCGCATCAGCGCCATGGTGCCGCCGCCGCCCGGCGCGCCGGTGTGGTCGGTGCGGGACCAGGGGGTGCGGGCGAAGCGGCCGGGCGCGCCGTCGTAGAGCGCGGGTGCGGCGGCATCCTCCAGCGCCTCGAAGGCGGCGATGATGCGCCCCTGCAACTCCTCGAACCAGGCGCGGGCGGTGGCGCGCCGCTGATCCAGAGTCTCGTGTCCGGGAAGGCTGGAACCGGCAGGGAACGAGGACATGGAGCGGCTCCGCGGTTGCACCCGATCAAGAGCCGCGCTTTTACCCCGGCGCGGTGTCCTGCGAAAGCGCCAGCGCCGCGAGGCCGCCGGTCTGGCGCAGCGCCTCTGCGACCGCGATGCCGGCGCTGACCGCCACATTCAGCGACCGCAGCCCCTGCCGCATGGGAATGCGCACCCGCGCATCGGCGGTGGCATGGACCGCCTCCGGCACACCGGCTGATTCCCGGCCGAACAGCAGCACGTCGTCCGGGCGGAAGGCGAAGTCGTTCAGCGGCTCGGCGGCGCGGGTGGTGAACAGCACGAGGCGCCGCCCCTCCGCCTTCCGGTGGGCATCGAACGCCGCGAACGAAGCATGCCGGCGCCAGGCGACAGAATCGATGTAGTCCATGCCGGCCCGGCGGAATGACGCATCTCCCACGGGAAACCCCGCCGGCTCGATGAGATGGACCTCGACGCCGAGGCATGCCCCGGTGCGCAGGCAAGTGCCGGCATTCTGGGCGATATCCGGGCAATACAGGGCGAGAATCATGCGGAAGAGGCCGTTTCGCGTCCGGCCGAGGGGCCGGCTCGGGCGGGGCCGTGCGATGCCGCCCCGTCGAAAGCATTATGGCAGGACCCCGTGCCGCACGGCCATGATCTGGACAAGATGGGTTGAGGGTGCAATTAGAGGCCCTCGAAGGTGGCGGTCCCGTGACAGCGGCGGCCGCCGCGCCTGCGTGCGGGCCTACATCCACAGGGTGCTGGCGCGCACGTCGAGACGACAACAGATCGGGGACTGCGCCGTGGCACATACGGAGACGTCGGGGACGACGACGCGTCGGGACTTCCTCTACATCGCGACGGGCGCCGTCGGCGCCGTCGGGGCGGCGGCCATGGCGTGGCCGTTCATCTCCCAGCTGCAGCCCGATGCCTCGGTGCTCGCGCTCTCCACCACCGAGGTGGATCTCTCCCCCATCGCCGACGGCCAGATCGTCACGGTGCAGTGGCGCGGCAAGCCGATCTTCATCTCCCACCGCACCGCGCAGGAGATCAAGACGGCCCAGGACACCCCCCTGTCCGACCTGAAGGATCCGCAGCCCGACCAGGACCGCGTGAAGCCCGGCAAGGACCAGTGGCTCGTGGTCATCGGCATCTGCACCCACCTCGGCTGCGTGCCGCTCGGCCATCAGGGCCAGTACAACGGCTGGTTCTGCCCGTGCCACGGCTCGGTCTACGACACCTCCGGACGCATCCGCCAGGGACCGGCGCCGCTCAATCTCGCGGTCCCGCCCTACGCGTTTACCTCGGACACCAAGATCGTGATCGGCTGACGCGCGCTTCGTCGCCGCTTTCAAAAAGGTTGGACCCATGGAAGGACATTCCACCTACCAGCCCAAGGGGAAGATCGCGCAGTGGTTTGAGAGCCGCTTGCCGATCGTCGGGCTGATGCATTCCTCGGCCATCGCCTATCCGGTGCCGAAGAACCTCAACTACATGTGGACCTTCGGCGCGATCCTGACCTTCATGCTGGTCTGCCAGATCGTGTCGGGCGTGGTGCTGGCCATGCACTACGTGGCCTACGCGCCGGTCTCGTTCGCCCGCGTCGAGCACATCATGCGCGACGTGAACTACGGCTGGCTGATCCGCTACATCCACGCCAACGGCGCGTCGATGTTCTTCGTGGCGGTGTACATCCACATCTTCCGCGGCCTCTACTACGGGTCCTACAAGGCCCCGCGCGAGGTGCTCTGGATCCTTGGCGTCATCATCTACCTGCTGATGATGGCCACCGCCTTCATGGGCTACGTGCTCCCCTGGGGCCAGATGTCCTTCTGGGGCGCCACCGTCATCACCAACCTGTTCTCGGCCATCCCGTGGGTCGGCGAGACGATCGTGCAGTGGCTGTGGGGCGGCTACTCGGTGGGCGACCCCACCCTCAACCGCTTCTTCTCGCTGCACTATCTGCTGCCGTTCATGATCGCCGGCGTGGTCGGCCTGCACATCTGGGCGCTGCACCACGTGGGCCAGAACGACCCGGACGGCATCAACATCAAGAACGTGGCGAAGGACTCGGTCCCGTTCACCCCCTACGCGACGATCAAGGACACGTTCGCGATGGTGGTGTTCCTGATCTTCTTCTCCTGGTTCATCTTCTACATCCCGAACTACCTCGGCCACTCGGACAACTACATCCCGGCCAACCCGCTCTCCACCCCGGCGCACATCGTGCCCGAGTGGTACTTCCTGCCCTTCTACGCGATCCTGCGCTCGATCCCGGACAAGCTCGGCGGCGTGCTGGCCATGTTCGCGGCCATCGCGGTGCTGGCGTTCCTGCCCTGGCTCGACACCTCGAAGGTGCGCTCGGCCAAGTACCGTCCCCTCTACCGCCAGTTCTTCTGGGTGTTCCTGGTGGTGGCGGTCGGCCTCGGCTATCTCGGCTCGCAGCCGGCCGAGGGCGGGTACGTGATCGTGTCGCGCATCTTCACCGCCTATTACTTCATCCACTTCCTGGTCATCCTGCCGCTGCTCGGCCTGTTCGAGCGTCCGGCGCCGATGCCGGCCTCGATCGCCGACGCGGTGCTCGCCAAGGGCAAGGGTGCCGCCACGGTGGTCGCCGGCGCGGCCGGACCCGAGACCAAGTGAGCCGCGCGGAGAGAAATGCAATGACCATTCGCAGCAGTCTCTTCGGCGCGGTCGCGGCCGCCCTTCTCCTCGCCTCGGGCGCCACGGGCGTGGCGGCCGCCGAGGGCGGTGGCCATGACAACCGTCCGGCCCGCCTCTCCTGGTCGTTCGCCGGCCCGTTCGGCATGTACGACCAGGCCCAGCTCCAGCGCGGCTTCAAGGTGTTCAAGGAAGTGTGCAGCGCCTGCCACTCCGCGAACTTCTTCTCGTTCCGCAACCTCGCCCAGCCCGGCGGCCCCGGTTTCACCGAGGCGCAGGCCAAGCAGGTGGCGAGCGAGTACCAGATCACCGACGGGCCGAACGATTCGGGCGACATGTTCCAGCGCCCCGGCCGCCTGTCGGACCACTGGCCGGCGCCGTTCCCGAACGACAACGCCGCCCGTGCCGCCAACGGCGGCGCGCTGCCGCCGGACTTCTCGGTGCTGGCCAAGGCCCGCTCCTACCACGTGGGCTTCCCGGGCTTCATCACCGACGCCTTCATCCAGTACCAGGAGCACGGGGTGGACTACATCCACGCGCTGCTCATGGGCTATGTGGACCCGCCGGCGGACGCGCATGTGCAGCCCGGCCTGCACTACAACAAGTATTTCCCGGGCAACCAGATCGCCATGCCGAAGCCCATCAGCGACGGCCAGGTGGAGTACTCCGACGGCGCGCCGCAGACCGTGGATCAGTATGCGAGCGACGTCTCCGCCTTCATGATGTGGATGGCCGAGCCCCACCTCGACCAGCGCAAGCGCATCGGCTTCCAGGTGATGATCTTCCTCATCGTCCTGTCGGGCCTGCTCTACTTCACCAAGAAGAAGATCTGGCAGAACGTGTCGCACTGATCGGTCCGGCCTGCCGGCGACAGACGCGCAAGACGAACAAGGGCCCCAAGCGGGGCCCTTTTCATTTGGCGGGTGCACCGGAAGGGCTGACGTTCCGGCGGCCCATGCGCCGTCCGGGTCAGCGCCCGCCTCGCCGGCCCGTGATCGGCGGGCGGCATGTGAGCGCTTTCCCTCGCGCGGCTCCTTGCCTAAGGAAGCTGTGCCCTGTTCCGGAGCCATGCATGACCCCCGCCGATTTCGCCGCTTCGATCCGCACCATTTCCGATTATCCCAAGCCCGGCATCCTCTTCCGCGACATCACCACGCTGCTGGGTGACGCCCGCGCCTTCCGCCGCGCGGTGGACGAGCTGGTGCAGCCGTGGGCGGGCGCGAAGATCGACAAGGTGGCCGGCATCGAGGCGCGCGGCTTCATCCTTGGCGGGGCGGTGGCGCACCAGCTCTCCGCCGGCTTCGTGCCGATCCGCAAGAAGGGCAAGCTGCCGCACCAGACCGTGCGCATGGCCTATGCTCTCGAGTATGGCGAGGACGAGATCGAGATGCATGTGGACGCCATTCAGGCCGGCGAGCGGGTGCTGCTGGTGGATGACCTGATCGCCACCGGCGGCACGGCCACGGGCGCGGTGAAGCTGCTCCAGACCTGCGGCGCGGTGGTGGAGGCGGCCTGCTTCGTGGTGGACCTGCCGGACCTCGGCGGCGCGGACCGGCTGCGGCAGGCCGGGGTCGCCGTGCGAACGCTGGTCGCCTTCCCGGGGCACTGAGGCCGCATACGGGTCCGGGTCCGTTTCCTTGGGATCGTCCGCCGGCCCTTGCAGGGGATGATCTGCGCGTCCCCCTCGATGTCGGGGCGCTTGGTCGGGCGCGGCAAGGAGGTGGACGCTCGCGCCTCCACCTCCGCCGTGTTTCACTTGGCAGGCGCGTACGGACAATTGCTTTCGCTGAGGGGACGGATGATCTCCTCGGCCGGCATCTCGCGAATGGCCTTGAGGTAGTCCCACGGCCCCTTCGATTCGGCCGGCGACTTCACCTCGTAAAGGGTCATGCCCTTCATGAGGCGGCCATCGGCGCGCACTTTCGCGCCCTTGGCGAAGAAGTCGTTGACGGGCAGCTCGCGGATCTTCTCCGATACCTTGACCGGATCGTCGGTGCCGGCCGCTTCCACCGCTCTCAGGTAGGCGAGGACAGCGCTGTAGACGCCGGCCTGGAGATGCGTCGGGGCATTGGTGGTTCCGCGCTCCGCCCGCCAGCGCCGGGTGAACTCGCGCGAGGCGTCGTCCTGGTCCCAGTAGAAGGGGGCCACGAACTGGAGCCCCTGCGCCGTCTTTAGCCCGAGGGCGTGCACGTTGGTGAGGTAGAAGGCGGTGGCGGCGAGCTTCTGGCCGCCTTCCACGATGCCGAATTCACCGGCCTGCTTGATGGAGTTGATGGTGTTGTCGGCGGCGTTGAGAAGGGCGATGACCTTGGCCTTCGACGCCTGCGCCTGCAGGAGGTAGGCGCTGAAGTCGGTGGTCGTCACCGGGTGGCGCGCGACGCCCAGGATCTTGCCGCCCGCCGGCACCACCACGCGCTCGATCTGCTGCTGCAGGGAATGGCCGAACGAATAGTCGGCAACGATGAGGAACCAGGTGTCGCCGCCGGATTTCACCGTCGCGCGGCCCATGGCGTTGGCGATGGTGGAGGAATCGTAGTTCCACACGAACCCGGTCGGCGAGCAGGCCTCGCCGAACAGCTTGTCGGTGACGGAGCTGACGTTGAGGATCACCGCCTTGTTCTTCGCAAGCTCCTGCACCGCGAGCGAGACCGCCGAATTGCCGAAGTCGACGAGGGCGTCCACCCCGTCCACGTCGATCCACTTGCGGGCGATGCTGGCACCGAGGTCAGCCTTGTTCTGGTGATCTCCGACCACCAGCTCGATGGGCTTGCCCAGCACCTTGCCGCCGAAATCCTTGATGGCGAGCTGCGCCGAAGCCACCGAGCCGGGACCCTGGGGATCGGAATAGGGCCCGGCCTGATCGTTCAGCACGCCGATGCGCACGACGCCGTTCGACGGCTCCGCCGCGACCGCGTCCGCAATCGCCCCGGCACCGATCGCCCCGGCCCCCATCGCCATGGACAGGAGAGCGGCGCCCAGCCTCGCCCTGATCGATCCACCAGCCCTTGCACCTCCGCTTGAGATCATGAATTCCTCCCTTGGCTTCCGAAGTCGTTGTGGTTCGGAATTTCTTGTGATTGCGATGGAATGAGCGGCGTGTTCTTCAGAACAGCTCGGCTGCCGCGCCGGACAACAGGCCGGGGGCGGCGCGCAGCGGCGAGAGCCAGCCGGGGATCTTGACCAGTTCATAGGCGGCGAAGAAGCGGGCGGTTGTCACCTTGCCGTCGACGAAGGCGTCGCCCAGCCGGTCCCGCGCCGTCTCCGCTGCAAGCGCCTGGTCCAGCCACAGCCAGCCGGCGACGAGGTGGCCGACGGCGGAGAGCACGGCGGTGGCGTTGTCCATGGCGCCGGTGCCAGAGGGGTCGGCGATCAGCTCGCGCACCTGTTCCGCCACGGCCGTCCGCGCCATGGCCAGCATCCGTCCGGTCTCCGCGAGGGCGGCGGAGGCTGCGGCCTTGGCGGTCGTCGCATCGATCCGGGAGGCCAGAAGGGCGAAGGCATCGCCCTTGTCGCGGATGAGCTTGCGGCCGACGAAGTCGATGGCCTGGATGCCGGTCGTGCCCTCGTGGATGGGGTTCAGCCGGTTGTCGCGATAGAGCTGCTCCACGTCGAAATCGCGGGTGTAGCCGTAGCCGCCGTGGATCTGGATCGCGATGTCGCTGGCGGCGAGGCCCCACTCCGAGCTCCAGGTCTTCGCCACCGGGGTGAGCAGGTCGAGCAGGCGCCGCGCCTCGGCGTCGTCGGCCGCCTCGGCGCGGTCGGCGAGGTGGAAGCAATAGAGCACCAGGGCCAGCGCGCCCTCGGCATAGGACTTCTGGGCCAGCAGCATGCGCTTCACGTCGGCATGGGCGATGAGCGGCACCGGGCGGGTGTCGGCGGCCGCGCCGCGGGGGCGTCCCTGGGCCCGCTCGCACGCATAGCCGACGCTGAGGCGGTGGCTGCGATAGGCCAGCATGGCGGCGCCGAGCCCCACCTGCAGGCGCGCCTCGTTCATCATCATGAACATGATGGCGAGCCCCTGTCCCGGCGCGCCCACCAGATAGCCCACGGCTCCCGCCGCGCCGCCCGGGCGGTAGCGCTGGCCCTCGCCGAAATTGAGCAGGCAGTTGGCGGTGCCGCGATAGCCCATCTTGTGGTTGAGGCCGGCCACCACGACATCGTTGCGCTCGCCGGCGAACGCGCCGGGCGCGACGAGGGTCCTCGGCACGGCGAACAGCGAGATGCCGCCCGTGCCGGGCACGAGCTTTCCCCCATCTCCGGGGATCTTCGCCAGCACCAGGTGGCAGATGTTCTCCGAGGCGTCCTGATCGCCGCCGGAGATCCACATCTTGTTGCCGGACAGCCGGAAACGCCGGCCGAGGCCGTCCTCCCCGTCCGCGACCGCGCGCGTGGTGATGTCGGCCAGCGAAGAGCCGGCCTGCGGCTCGGACAGGCACATGGTGCCGAAATAGCGGCCCTCGATCTGCGGCCGGGCGAGGGCGTCGACCAGCGCCTCGTTGCCGAAGGTGGTGAGGAGGCGGGCATTGGCCACCGTCAGCATGGGATAGGCGGCGGTGGCGATGTTGGCGGCAAGGGCATGGGCAAAGGAGGCGGCCGCCACCGTCAGCGGCAGCTGCATGCCGCCGTGCTCGTAGGAGAAGCTCTGGCCGAACAGGCCCGCCTCGGCATAGGCGGAGAGCGCCGCGCCGATCTCGGGCAGGATGTGGACCCCGTGCTCGTCGAGGCTCGGCTCCCGGATGTCCGCCGTCTTGTAGTGGGGCAGAAAATGGCGGGACGCCACGGTCTCGCTCAGGTCGAGGAGCGCGCTCAGCGTCTCGCGGCTCAGGTCGGAAAAGCGGGGGATCTCCGCCAGCCGGTCCGCCCCGAGCCAGTCGAGCAGAAGGAAATCCATGTCGGCGCGGCGGATGAGCGAAGCGGAAGTCATAGGGTGTCCTCGTGGGTCAGAGCCGGGCGGCGGCCGCGCTCAGAGCGCGGTCATGCCGCCGTCAACGGCGAGGGTCTGGCCGGTGATGTGGGCGCCGGCATCGGAGGCGAGGAGCAGCACCGGCCCCTTGAGGTCGCCCTCGCCGCCGAGCCTGCCGCGCGGGGTCACGGACAGGAGCTTCTCGCCGTGCCGGTCGAGGGTGCCGGCGGTCATCTTCGAGGGGAAATAGCCCGGTGCCAGCGCGTTCACCGTGATGCCGCGCGCGCCCCATTCGGAGGCGAGCGCGCGCGTCAGGCTGATCACGCCGCCTTTCGAGGCGTTGTAGGCGGCCGTGCCCTCCATGCCGGGCAGGTTGCCCGTCAGGCCGGCGATGGAGGCGATGTTGACGATGCGTCCGTAGCCCTGCGGCAGCATCGCCCGCGCCGCCACCTCGCGGGTGAGGTCGAAGAGACGGTTGAGGTTGAGGTCCATCACCTTGGCCCAGCCGTGCGGCGGATAGGCCTCGGCAGGGGCGCCCCAGGTGGCGCCGGCGTTGTTGACGAGGATGTCGATGCGGCCCGTCACCGCCGCCGCCGCCTCCACCATCGGCGCGATCGCGGCAGGGTCCGAGAGGTCCGACGCCAGGGCGGTGCAGGCGAAGCCCAGCCCCTCCAGATGGCGCCGCGCCTCCGCCAGCTCGTCGGCCTTGCGCGCGGTGATGACGACGTGCGCGCCGAACTCGCCGAGCGCCTCCGCCATCTGCAGGCCGATGCCGCGCGAGCCGCCGGTGACGATGGCGACCCGGCCGGAGAGGTCGAACAGGCGATGCAGATCGTTGGTCATGCGACCTCTCCGTTGAGGGGGGCGAAGCCCGTGCCGGCCTCGGCGGCGCGGCGCAGCAGATCGGCGGGCGTCCAGGCCCAGCCCTGGTAGGCGCCGGCGAAGTCCTTGATGCGGGACAGCACGTGCGGCAGGCCCACGCGGTCGGCGTAGAACATGGGTCCGCCCCGGAACCGCGGGAAGCCGTAGCCGCAGACCCACACGGTATCGATGTCGAGGGGGCGCGCGGCGATGCCCTCCTCAAGGGCGCGGGCGCCCTCGTTCACCAGCGCGTAGACGCAGCGCTCGACGATCTCTTCATCGCTGATGGGGCGCCGCGCGATGCCGAGGCGGCGCGATTCCTCCACCACCAGCGCGTCGATGGCGGGGTCCACCTCCGGCTTGCCACCCCTGGGATAGAGATAGTAGCCGGCGCCGGTCTTCTGGCCGTAGCGGCCCATCGCGCAGATGAGATCAGGGATGACCGAGTATGGCCGGTCGGGCTGCTCCACCGCCCGCCGCTTGCGGATGCTCCAGCCGATGTCCTGGCCGGCGAGGTCCATGGTGCGCAGCGGCCCCATCGCCATGCCCCACGCCTCCATGGCGGCATCCACCTGCTGGGGCAGGGCGCCTTCCTCCAGCAGGAAATAGGCCTGGCGCAGGTACTCCTCGAACATGCGGTTGCCGATGAAGCCGTCGCAGACGCCCGAGACCACGCCCACCTTGCGGATCTGCCTGGCGAAGGCCATCGCCCGCGCCAGCGTTGCGGGGTCGGTCTTTGCCCCGCGCACCACCTCGAGCAGGCGCATGATGTTGGCCGGGCTGAAGAAATGGGTGCCGACCACGGACTGCGGCCGGCTGGTGAAGGCGGCGATCCGGTCCAGATCCAGCGTCGAGGTGTTGGACGCGAGCACCGCGCCCGCGTCGGCGAGCCGGTCCAGCGCCTCGAACACCTGCTGCTTGACCGACAGGTCCTCGAACACGGCCTCGATGACGAAATCGGCGCCGCGCACGGCTTCCATGTCGAGGGAGAAGCCGATGCGTCCGCGCTGCGCCGCGCCTTGAGCTGCGCTGAGCCGGCCCCGCTCGACGGCGCGCGCGATCGTGCCGTCCACCGAGGACCGGGAGCGCTCCAGCGCCGCGGCATTGGCGTCGATGACGGTGACGGGAAGCCCCGCCTGGGCCACGGCCAGCGCGATGCCGGTGCCCATGGTGCCAGACCCGATGATCGCCACCGCGCGCACCGGATCGACCTTCAGCCCGGGATCAAGCCCCGGCACCCGCGCGACCGCCCGCTCGGAGAGAAAAGCGTGCCGCAGGCCGCGGGCCGGCTCGCTGACCAGCAGGCGGTCGAAGATGGCGTATTCGGCGGCGAGACCCGCGTCGAAGCCCTGGCGCATGCCGGTTTCGATGGCCTCGAGCGCGCCGCGCACCGCGTCCCCGGTCGCGCCCGGGGGCGCCTTGCGGCGGGCCTCGGCGATGGCCTCCGCGCCGCCATCGCCCGCGATGTCCCGGTCGCGGCTCCTGCGGCGGCCGGCGGCGGCAACCGAGCGGGCGAAGGCGATGGCCTCGGACCGCACATCGTCTTCCGCAAGGCCGTCCAGGAGGCCGATGCAGTGGGCCTCGACGGCGTCGATGGTCTTGCCGGAGGAGATCAGCTGCGCGGCCGGCGCGGCCCCGGTCAGGCGGGCGAGGCGCTGGGTTCCGCCCGCGCCGGGAATGATGCCGAGGGTGACCTCGGGCAGGCCGAGCTTCGCGCCGGAGGTGGCGATCCGGTAGTCCGTGGCCAGCGCCAGCTCCAGCCCGCCGCCGAGGGCGCCGCCCTGGATGGCGCTCACCACCGGCTTCGCCAGCCCGTCGAGCACGTCGTCCAGCCGGCGGGCCGGCCCGGCGATGGCCTGCGGATCCTTGTCGAACTCGGCGATGTCGGCGCCGGCGGAGAACATCCGCCCCTCGGCGGCGAGCACGATCGCCTTCACCTGCGGGTCCGCATCGAGCGTGAGCAACGCCGCCTCGATGGCCTGGGGAATGCCGGCGGTGGCCGAAATGGGATTGAGCGGCGGATTGGAGAAGACGATGATCCCGACCCCGTCCTCGATATGCGCTGTGACCGGCACGATGCTCCCCTCCGCGCGCCGCGCCCGGCCTGGCCCGCGGGACACTGCGGGGCAGAACGGCTTCGGCTTCGGCTGAATGGTTGAGATGATCTTGGGCTGAGGCAGGCTGTTGCTACGGCCTGCCGACGATGTAGTTCGAGAACTGATGGCGTATTTCGGCTTTCAGAAGCTTTCCCGTGGCGGTGTGGGGCAGCTCCTTGACGAAGACCACGTCATCGGGAATCCACCACTTGGCGACCTTGCCGCTGTACCAGTCGAGGATCTCGCCTTTTTCCGCCGTCCGTCCCGGCTTCAGCACCACCAGCAGCAGGGGGCGCTCGTCCCATTTCGGATGATGCGCGGCGATGACCACCGCCTCCTCCACCGCCGGATGGGCGACGGCGATGTTCTCGAGCGCGATGGAGCTGATCCACTCGCCGCCGGACTTGATCAGGTCCTTGGTGCGGTCGACGATCTCGAAGTAGCCCGAGGCATCCTGGGTGACCACGTCGCCGGTGCGGAACCAGCCATCCGCGGTGAAGGCGCCGTCCTGGGTTTCGCGCTGGAAGTAGGCGGAGGCGATCCACGGCCCGCGGATCAGCAGCTCGCCGGTGGCGACCCCATCGGCGGGAACCTGCGCGCCGGCATCGTCCACCACCTCCACCTCCACCCCGAAGGTCGGGCGGCCCTGGCGGCGCTGGGAGGCGAGCCACTGCTCAAGCGGCATGTCCTTGTTCTCCACCTTGCGCTGGTTGAACAGGCCGCACGGGCTCGTCTCCGTCATGCCCCAGGCGTGGTTGACGGTGATCCCGAACTCGTCGTGGAACGCGGTGGCGATGTGGGGCGGGCAGGCCGCGCCGCCCACCGTGATCCGCAGGGGCTGGGCGATGGCCGGGCGGGTCGCGCGCAGGCGTTCCAGCACGCCGAGCCAGACGGTCGGCACCGCGGCCGACCATGTCACACCCGTCGTCGCGATCAGGTCGCAGAGGTCGGCCGCCTGGGGCCGCGGGCCGGGCAGGACCAGGCTCGCCCCCACCATGGGGGCGCTGTAGGGCACCCCCCAGCCGTTGACATGGAACATGGGCACCACCGGCATGGCCACATCCACCGAGCGCAGGCCGAAGAAGTCGGGCAGGTTGGTGGAATAGCCGTGCAGCACCACGGCGCGGTGCGAATAGAGCACGCCCTTGGGGCTGCCGGTGGTGCCCGAGGTGTAGCAGAGGCTGACCGCGTCGTTCTCGTCGAAGCGCGGCCAGTCGATGGTCTCGGGCTCGCCGGCGATCAGCGTCTCGTAGGAGATGACCTCGAGATGCGCCGTGAGGGCCGTCTCGGGCACGTCGTGATCGTCGCCCAGCACCACCAGCGTGGCCACCCCCGCACGCTTCAGCTGCGGACCCAGCGCGTCCAGCACCGGCATCTCGAGCGGGTCGACGAACAGCATCGCGTCGGCGGCGTCGGCGATGATGTAGGCGATCTGCTCCCTGAACAGGCGTGGATTGATTGTGTGGCAGATGGCGCCCACGCCGGCGACGCCATAATAGAGCTCAAGGTGCCGGTGGTCGTTCCACGCCAGCGTCCCGATGCGCGTTCCCGGGGCGATGCCGCGCCGCTTCAGCGCATGGGCAAGCTGGGCCGCCCGGCGCTCGATCCCGGGATAGGAATGGACGATGCGGCTGCCGTCGGCGCGGCGCGTCGTGACGGTGGCGTGGGTATGATACCTGGCCGCGAAACGGATGATGTCCGACACGTTCAGGTCACGGCGCTGCATCAGGCCCTTCATGGCTGCTTCTCCCTCGCACCCTTGTTGCTTGCTTTGAACGGCGCCGCCCTCTGGTGGGGCGGTTTTCCGTGAGGCTGGGCGAGCCCGCCCTCACACCCGCTCGAAGATGGCGGCGATGCCCTGGCCGCCGCCGATGCACATGGTCACGAGCGCGTAGCGCCCGCCGGTGCGGTGCAGCTCGTAGATGGCTTTCACGGTGATGATGGTGCCGGTCGCCCCCACCGGATGGCCGAGGGAGATGCCCGAGCCGTTGGGGTTGACCCTCGCCGGATCGAACCCGAGCTCCCGCGTCACGGCGCAGGCCTGCGCCGCGAACGCCTCGTTGGATTCGATCACATCCAGGTCGGCGACGGAGAGCCCGGTCCGCTCCAGCACCTTGCGCGTCGCCGGGATGGGGCCGATGCCCATCTCGTCGGGCGCCACACCGGCATGGGCGTAGCCCACGAGGCGCGCCAGCGGCTTCAGCCCCTTGCGCTCCGCGACGCCGGCCTCGACCAGCACCACGGCGGCAGCGGCATCGTTGATGCCCGAGGCGTTGCCGGCCGTCACCGTGCCGCCCGCCTTGAACACCGGCTTCATCTTGGAGAGGACATCCACCGTGGTGTCCACGCGCACGTGCTCGTCCGTGTCAAAGACCTGCGTGCCTTTGCGGGTGACGATCTCCACCGGCACGATCTGCTCGCGGAAGCGCCCCTCGGCGATGGCGTGGGCGGCGCGGCGGTGACTCTCGGCCGCGAGCGCGTCCTGGTCGTCCCGGCTCACCTGCCGGCGGGCGGCCACGTTCTCCGCGGTGATGCCCATGTGGATGTCCTGGAACGGGTCGTGCAGCGCGGCGAGCATGTAGTCCACCATGCGCGCATCGCCCATGCGCTGGCCCCAGCGCATGCCGGAGGAGATGTACGGCCCGCGGCTCATGGATTCGGCGCCGCCGCCGATGGCGATGTCGGTGTCGCCCAGCGCGATGGTCTGCGCCGCCGAGATGATGGCCTGCAGGCCCGAGCCGCACAGGCGGTTCACGTTGAAGGCCGGCACCGCCTCGGGGAGCCCCGCGTTCAGGGCCGCGACGCGGCTCAGGTATGCGTCCCTGGGCTCGGTGGGGATGACGTTGCCCAGGGCGACGTGGCCCACCGCGCCGGGCTCGACGCCGCTGCGCTCCAGCGCGGCCTTCACCGCGGTGGTGGCGAGCTGGGACAGGGGAACGTCCTTCAGGGTTCCGCCGAAGGTGCCGATGGCCGTGCGCGCCGCGCCGACGACTACGATCTCGCGTGTCATTTCCGCCCTTCCTGATCCCGCCGGCCGCCTTGTCTCGGCGTGGCGCGAGGGTGTTCCCCGCGGTCCGGCGTGCTGCATTCCGGGACCGTCTTACGTCATGTTGAATTGTTGGACAAGGGAACATTTGCACAACGGGGCGGCGGGTGGTAGGTCCAAGGGGCCTCGAACGAGATGTCGTCATGTTTCAACGCATTGAGCCTGTTCCCGCCTATCGCACCGTGTGCGATGCCATCGAGAAGCAGATCATGTCCGGCCATCTGGAGGCCGGGGATCCGTTGCCGACGGAGACGGAGCTCGCCGAGCAGTTCGGGCTTGCCCGGCACACGGTGCGCGAGGGTCTGCGGATCCTGGAGGAGAGCGGACTGGTCGGCCGCGAGGCCGGGCGGCGCCTGTTCGTCAAGGCGCCGCACTATTCCGACCTCGCCCCCCGCGCCTCCCGCGCGCTCATCATGCAGCGCGTGACGTTCGAGGAGCTGTGGGAAGTCTCCATGTCGCTGGAGCCGAGCGCCGCGGCGCGGGCCGCAGGGCATGTGGACGCGGCGCAGATCGAGGCGCTGGAGAGCAATTACCGCGAGATGGAGGAAGCCCGCGCCGCCGGGCGGTCGATCATTGAGCTCGACGTGGCGTTTCACACCCTCGTCGCGGAGATCGCCGGCAACAAGGCGCTGCTGCTCGCCCGCGAGCCCATCTCCCAGCTGTTCTATCCCGCGCTGGCCAAGCTGTTCGCCCATCCGCTGAATTGCGAGACCGGACCGCGCCGCCTCGTGCAGGCGCACCGGCACATCATCGATGCGCTCAAGGCGCGCGACAGCCATGAGGCCGAGCTGTGGATGCGGCGCCACATGGTCGACTTCCGCCGCGGCTACGAGCTGTGCAGCTTCGACCTGAAGGATGCGATCGCGTTCGAGGGCGGCTGAGGCCGGAGGCGACGCCGCGCATCAGGCCCGCGGCGGGTGCCTCGGGAGCACGCTTGGCCGTGGCCTCCGTTCCCGCCGGGGCACGGCTTGCGCACCGGCCCGACGGGCGCCCATGGCGCCATCGGCGGCGCGTCAGATCAGTTTCAGCCCCTTCAGGCTGGCGTGGCCGTCCTTGCCGACGATGATGTGGTCGTGCACCTCGATGCCCAGCGGCTTGGCCACGTCGATGATCCGCCGCGTCATGTCGATGTCGGCGCGCGAGGGCGTCGGGTCGCCCGAGGGGTGGTTGTGGCACAGGATGAGGGCAGAGGCCGACACCTCCAGCGCCCGCTTCACCACCTCGCGGGGATAGACCGGGGCGTGGTCGACGGTGCCGGTCTGCAGCACCTCGTCGGCGATGAGCTGGTTGCGCTTGTCGAGGAACAGCACGCGCACCTGCTCGCGCTCCGCATAGGCCATGGCGGTGCGGCAATAGTCGATCACCGCGCTCCAGGAGGAGAGGGCCGGGCGGCGCTTCACCTGCCCGCGCGCGAGGCGTTGGGCGGCGGCCTCCACCACCTTCAGCTCGGTGATGATGGCGTCCTTCACCCCCGGCACCTCGGCCAGCAGGGCAGGCGGCGCGGCCACCACCTCGGCGAACGAGCCGAAGCGGTCCACCAGCGCCTTGGCGAGGGGCTTCACGTCGCGCCGCGGCACCGCGCGGAACAACACCAGCTCCAGGAGCTCGTAATCGGCCAGCGCCTGGGCGCCGGCGGTGCGGAAGCGGGCGCGCAGCCGGTCGCGATGCCCGTGGAAGTGGGGCGCTTCGTTCAGGCCGTCGTCCGGCGCTTCGGCCATGCGGGTGTCCGGCGTCCTCAGGCGGTGACGTAGGGCGGCTTGTCGTAGCCCTTCGGGCTCAGCGTGAAGATCTCGACCCCGGTCTCGGTCACGCCCACGGCGTGCTCGAACTGGGCGGAGAGGGAGCGGTCGCGGGTGACGGCGGTCCAGCCGTCGGAGAGCACCTTCACGTGCGGACGGCCCAGGTTGATCATGGGCTCCACCGTGAAGATCATGCCGGGCATGAGCTTCGGCCCCTCGCCGCGGCGGCCCACATGCACGATGTTGGGCTCGTCGTGGAACACCTGCCCTACGCCGTGGCCGCAGAAGTCGCGCACCACGCTCATGTGCTGCGGCTCCACGAATTCCTGGATCGCGGCGCCGATGTCGCCCACGTGGGCGCCGGGGCGGATGGCGTCGATGCCGCGCATCATCGATTCGTAGGTCACCTCCAGCAGCCGCTCGGCGCGGCGGGGGATGACGCCCACGGGATACATGCGGCTGGAATCGCCGTACCAGCCGTCGAGCACCAGCGTCACGTCCACGTTCACGATGTCGCCTTCCCGCAGTGGGCGGGCGTTGGGCATGCCGTGGCACACCACGTGGTTCACGGAGGTGCACACCGAATAGCGATAGCCGCGGTACATCAGCGTCGCCGGATAGGCGCCGTTATCGAGCGCGAACTCGTAGATCAGCTTGTCGATGGCGGCGGTGGTGACGCCGGGGACCACCAGCTCGGCCACGGCGTCGAGCGCCTGGGCGGTGAGGGCGCCGGCCCGGCGCATGCCCGCGAAGCCCTCGGGGCCGTAGAGCTTGATGTGGCCGGTCTTGCGCAGCGGCGCGGTTGCCGCCTCAACATAAGTCATAGGGTACCCTTCGGGCAGCGAACGGCGCGCCCCAGCATGCAGGATTTCTGCCCACAGATTTAGGCCAAGCCGCCCGCAAAGCAAGCGCCGCAATGCCTGCCGGCCCTGCACAGGGCGGGGGACAGGCCCGGAGGGCGCTTCGTCGCGGGCGCGCGCGGGCCTAAGATCGCAGGCTCCGAATCGTGCCCGAGCGCCCATGGCCATCCGTCGCCTGCCCCCCGTCCTCATCGACCGCATCGCCGCCGGCGAGGTGGTGGAGCGGCCGGCTGCCGTGGTGAAGGAGCTGGTGGAAAACGCGCTCGATGCCGGCGCCCGCGCCATCGAGGTGGTGATCCAGGCCGGCGGCCGGCGCCTCGTGCGCGTCGCCGACGACGGCTCGGGCATGGGGCCGGACGATCTCGCCCTGTGCGTGGAACGCCATGCCACCTCCAAGCTTCAGGGGGAGGACCTGCTCGCCATCTCCACCCTCGGCTTCCGGGGCGAGGCGCTGCCCTCCATCGGAGCGGTGGCCCACCTTTCCATCGCCAGCCGGCCGCCGGGGGCCGATCACGCCTTCGAGGTGCGGGTGGACGGCGGCATCGTCACCCCGCCGCGGCCTGCCGCGCTGGGCGGGGGCAGCCGCGTCGAGGTGCGCGACCTGTTCTATGCGACGCCGGCGCGGCTGAAGTTCCTGAAATCCGATCGGGCGGAGGGCGCGGCGGCGGCCGATGTGGTGCGCCGCCTCGCGCTGGCGCGGCCGGACGTCGCCTTCACCCTGGTGCTGGACGACCGCGCGCCCTCAACCTTCCCCGCCCGCCCGCTTGATGCCGAGGGCCGCGCCGCGCGCCTCGCCGACGTGCTGGGGGCGGATGCCGGGCGCAATGTGGTGCCGGTGTTCGGCCAGAGGAACGACGTGGTGCTGGAGGGGCTGGTGGGCCTGCCCACCTTCTCCAAGGCCAACTCGCTCAGCCAGTTCCTGTTCGTGAACGGCCGCCCGGTGCGCGACAAGCTGCTGATGGGCGCGGTGCGCGCCGCCTATGCGGACCTTCTGCCGTCGGAGCGCTTTCCGGTGCTGGCCCTGTTCATCGACATCGATCCGCGCGACGTGGACGTGAATGTCCACCCCGCCAAGACCGAGGTGCGCTTCCGCGACGGCGGCAACGTGCGCGCGCTCATCGTGCGCACGCTCACCGATGCGCTGGGATCGCGCCTGCCCTCCACCGCCGCGACCATGGCCGACCGGCTGGTGGCGCTTGCCCGCACTCCGGAGCTGGAGGGAGGCGCCGTGCGGTCTCTGCCGGCTTCGGGCGGATTTGCCGGCGGGCCGCTGGCATCGGGCGGGTTTGCCGGCGGTTCGCCGGCATCGGGTGCCTTCGCCGGTTTCCGGCCAGCGGCGCCGCTCGATTATGACTGGCGCACGTCCGCATCCCGGCCGGCGGAAGCGGGGTTCGGCCTTGGCGAGGGGGAGCAGGCGCGGCTCGATATTGCCCCCCCGTCCGCAGACGCGCGGGCCGATGCATCGCCCATCGCCGCCGCCGACCTCGACCGCCCGCTCGGCGCGGCGCGGGCGCAGCTGCACGAGACCTATATCGTCGCCCAGACCCGCGAGGGGCTGGTGCTGGTGGACCAGCACGCCGCCCATGAGCGCCTCGTCTACGAGAAGCTGAAGGCGGCGCTCTCCCGCGACGGGGTGGGGCGGCAGGGGCTGCTGATCCCGGTCGTGGTGGAGCTCGACCCGGCGGAGGCGGACCGGCTCGCCGAGCGCGCGGAGGATCTGGCGGCGCTGGGCCTCGCGCTGGAGGCCTTCGGCCACGGCGCAGTGCTGGTGCGCGAGGTGCCGGCGTTGCTCAAGGATGCGGACGTCACCCGCCTCGTCACCGATCTCGCCGAGCATGCGGCCGAATGGGACGACGCCTTGCCGCTGGAACGGCGCCTCCTGCACGTGGCCGCCACCATGGCGTGCCACGGTTCGGTGCGCGCGGGCCGGCGGCTGCGGGTGGAGGAGATGAACGCGCTGCTGCGGGAGATGGAGGAGACGCCGAACGCCGGCGAGTGCAACCACGGCCGGCCGACCTTCGTCACCCTCTCCCTGAAGGACGTGGAGAAGCTGTTCGCCCGGCGTTAGGGGCGGGGGGCTCCGTCGCTCCGGGTCCGCGCATCGTTTCTGCCACCCCGGTCTTCGTGCTGGCCGCGGACGTGGCGCTGCGCTGGACCCGCCCAGGGGGCCCGTTCAGGCAGGCAGGACGTTGCAGGCGCCCGCAAGGCGCTGCTTCATTGCGGCAGGGCCCGCATTGCATCCGGGCAGGAGCGCGGCGGAGGCGAACAGCCGTGTCCGCACCCCTGAGGGGGCGCCGCCCATCCGCACGGCGTGGGTCCGCTTGGTGCGTCAGGGGGAAAGCCGTTCAGGCGGCCTTCAGCAGCTTCTGCAGGTCGCGGCGGATCAGCTCGTTGCCGGCGATGATATGCCCGGACTCGAGCATGCGGTCGCGGTCGTCCATGTCCGAGACGTAGCCGCCCGCCTCGCGCACGAGGATGACGCCCGCCGCCATGTCCCAGGGCGAGAGGTTGCGCTCCCAGAAGGCGTCGAAGCGGCCGGCGGCCACCCAGGCGAGGTCGATGGCGGCCGAGCCGGTGCGGCGCAGGCCGGAGACCTGGGGCTGCACCTTCTCCAGCTCGCGGATGAACTGCGCGTGGTCGCCCCGGCCCATGTGCGGCAGGCCGCAGCACACCACGCTGTCGGCCAGCTTGCGGCGGGCGGCGACGCGGATGCGGCGGTCGTTGAGATAGGCGCCCTGGCCGCTCTCGGCGACGTAGAGCTCGTCCGTCACCGGATTGAACACCACGCCCGCCACCGGCACGCCGTTGCGCACCAGCGCCAGCGAGATGGAGAACAGCGGGATGCCGTGGAGGAAGTTGGTGGTGCCGTCGAGCGGGTCCACCACCCAGGTGTTGGCCGGATCGGTGCCTTCCACCGCGCCGCGCTCCTCCATGAGGAAGCCGTAGGCGGGGCGGGCGCGCGACAGCTCGGCGTAAAGGGTGTCCTCGGACTTGCGGTCGGCGGCGGAGACGAAATCGCCCGGCCCCTTCATGGAGACCTGCAGCTGCTCCACCTCGCCGAAGTCGCGGGCGAGGGCGCGGCCGGCCTTGCGGACGGCCTGGACCATGACGGTGATGAGCGGCGAGCGGATCATGAAGGAACCTGGGCTTGGGCGCGCGAACGCCGGGCGCGGAGCCCGGCCGGCGGCCGGAATGGGAAATGCTGGGGGCAGCGTGTGCCCGCCCTTGGCGTGGCCGTCAAGCCACGGGCCGGGCGGGGGTGCCATGCGCCGGGCCTGCGCGGCAGAGGCTTTCGCGCCGGGCCGACGCAGCTCCCGGTGGGACGATACCCGCCGCGCGGGCATCTCCGGATGGCTGCTCGGAACCGGGAAGGCGCACGACCGCCGGTCAGGACCGCAGCGGCGACCAGGCGGGGTCGGAGGCGTAGCTGGGGGTCGGCTGGCGCTGCTCGTTGTAGCCGGTCACGTCCACCGTATAGAGCGAGGGGCCGGAGGCGCCGCCCGGATCACGGAAGAACATGATGACGCGGCCGTTGGGCGCGAAGGTCGGCCCTTCGTTATGGTAGCCCTCGGTCAGCACGCGCTCGCCCGAGCCGTCGGTGCGCATGACGCCGATGGCGAAGCGGCCTTCCGCCTGCCGGGTGAAGGCGATCCAGTCGCCCTTGGGCGACCACACCGGGGTCGAGTAGCGGGCATTGCCGAAGGAGATGCGCCGCGCGCCGGTGCCGTCGGCGTTCATCACATAGATCTGCGAGGTGCCGCCGCGATCGCTCTCGAAGCAGATCTGCCGGCCGTCCGGCGAATAGCAGGGGGCGGTGTCGATGGCGGCGGTGTCGGTGAGGCGCGTGGTGGCGCGCGAGCGCAGGTCCATGACGAAGATGTTGGAATTGCCGCCCTGCTGCAGGCTCATGATGACCCGCTGCCCGTCCGGCGCGAACCGGGGCGCGAAGCTCATGCCCGGGAAGTTGCCGACGATCTCGCGCTGCCCGGTCTCGATGTTGAGCAGGAACACCCGGGGCTCGCCCTGGGTGTAGGACATGTAGGTGATTTCCTGGCTGGTGGGCGAGAAGCGCGGGGTGAGGACGAGGCTGTCGCCGCGGGTGAGGTAGCTCACGTTGGCGCCGTCCTGGTCCATGATGGCAAGGCGCTTCACGCGCCGCTCCTTCTGGCCGCTTTCGTCCACGAACACGACGCGGGTGTCGAAATAGCCCTTCTCGCCGGTCATCTTCTCATAGATGACGTCGGCGATGATGTGGGCGATGCGGCGCCAGTTCTCCGCCTGCGCCACGAACTGCTGGGCGGCGAGCTGCTGGCCGGCCAGCACGTCCCACAGGCGGAACACCACCTGGAAGCGCCCGTCGCCCTGCCGCGCCACGCGCCCGGTCATGAGCGCCTGGGCGTTGATGACGCGCCAGTCCTGGAAGCGGGGCGTATCGGGATTGGTGATCTGCTCCACGAACGCCTTGGGATCGATGGGGGCGAACAGGCCGGAGCGGCGCAGGTCCGCGGTGATGACGCCGGAGATCTGCCGGCCCATCTCGGTCTCGCCCACCAGATCGGTGATGGCGATGGGGATCGGCTTGAACGAGCCGGGGGTGAGGTCGATGCGCGGCGCGGCGGCGGCGCCACCGGTGCCACCGATCAGGCCCGCGCCGAACCCGCCCGCCATGGACAGGCCGGTGAGCCCCGCCGTGGCGATACCGCTCCTGATGAAGGCCCGGCGGCCCATTCCGGGCCCGGCCGGCCGATCCATCCCGTTCATGTCGGTTCCTCGTTCTCCCTGGGCGGTGCCGCGCGCCGGGCGCCCGCGCGATGGCGGGCGGCCGCGGCTGCGCCGGCGATCACCGCCGGAACAGATTGTCGTTGAGGGTGACCGGAAGGGACTTCCAGTCGGCGTAGGTTTCCTGCCGGAACATCTTGTACGGCTGGCAGGCCATGATGGCGCGGATGCCGTTGGAGGCGAACGCCTGGAACGCGGGCTGCCCCGCACCCGGCTGCCCGGAAACGATCTGCGGCGCGCCGGCGAGGGTGCCGTCGCGGTTGAAGTGGATGTCCACCTGGATGTTCAGGCTGCGGTCGAGGAAGCCGCCGTCGCTCGACCAGCATTCCAGCACCCGCCGCCGGAAGGCGTCGATCTCGCTGGCGGTCAGGGTCTGCCCGTCGCCGCGCGGCGCGCCGATGGAGGAGGTGGTGGAGACCTGCTCCGCGCTCGCCAGCTGGCGGTTGGGGGTGCGCTTGTCGATCAGCTGCTTGATCTGGTCGGTGTTGAACTCGCGCGGGGGCGTGTTCGCCTCCACCGGCTTGGGCTGCTCGCGCGGGGGCGCGGGCTTCCTCGGCGGCATGGGGGCGGAGGCCTGCTCCTGCTTGGGCTGGTCCTTCGGCGGCTGGTCCTGCGGCTTCTGCTCGGGCTTCGGCGCCAGCTCCGCCTGTTCCTTGGGCGGGGTGGGCTCGGCCTTGGCCGGCGCGGGATCCTTCGGCGGCTCCACCTTCGGGGTCGGCGGCGGGGGCGGGGGCGGCGGGGCGGTGGCCTCCACCGGCGCCTTGTCGCTGGCCTTGATCTTGGCGTCCTCGACCGGGGTCGGGTCGCCCACCTTCTCGGCCACCTGCTTGGGCTTCTCGGTCTTCTGCCCGTTCTTCGCGCCCTTGGTGAGCTTGGTGAAATCGGAGATGGAGATGACGTCGACGGGCAGGCTCTCGGTCATGGGCTCGAACGGCTTCGCCCCGGAGAACGACACCAGGGTGAGGACCAGGACGCCCACGTGGAGCGCCGATGATGTGGCAAGCCCGAGCTGCATGTGACCCTTCGATCAGCCTCCCTGTTCCACCTCGGTGACGAGCGCCACCTTCTTGAACCCGGCCCCGGAGAGCCGGCCCATGACCCGCATGATCTGGCCGTAGTTGGCCGCCTTGTCGCCGCGCACGAAGATGCGCTCCTCGAAGCCGCCGCGCGCCTGGGTCACCGCTTGCAACTTCGAGACCAGATCGTCGTACTTGATCTCGCTGTCACCCAGGTAGATCTGCCCGTTCTGGCGGACCGAGAGGGTGATCGGCTCCTTGTTGTCCTGGTTGATGGCGTTCGCCTGCGTCTGCGGCAGGTCGATGGGCACACCCACCGTCAGCAGCGGCGCCGCCACCATGAAGATGATGAGCAGCACCAGCATGACGTCCACCATGGGCGTCACGTTGATCTCGGCCATCACGGGCGCGGACTTGCGGCGCGAGCGCCGGCTCTGCCACCCTGACGCGCCTCCTCCCGACATGCCCATGGATCAGCCCCGCTCGTCGATCTGGCGCGAGAGGATGGCGGAGAACTCGTCCGCGAACCCTTCCAGCCGCTGGGCCTGGCGCCCGACCTGGGAGATGAACTTGTTGTAGAAAATGGTCGCCGGAATGGCGGCAATGAGGCCCATCGCGGTCGCGAACAGGGCTTCCGCGATGCCCGGAGCCACCACCGCCAGCGAGGTGTTCTTGGAGGCGGCGATGGACTGGAACGAGGTCATGATGCCCCAGACCGTGCCGAACAGGCCGATGAAGGGGCCGGCCGAGCCCACGGTGGCGAGCACCAGCAGGCGTGATTCGAGCCGCTCCACCTCGCGGGCGATGGTCACGTTCATCACCTTGTCGAGGCGCTGGTTGAGCCCGGTGAAGGAGCGGGCGCCGCCCTCGTAGGTGCGCTTCCACTCGCGCATGGCGGCGACGAAGATGGCGGCCATGCCGTGGTTGGTGCGCCCGGCGATGGTGCGGTAGAGGTCCTCCAGGCTCTGGCCGGACCAGAACACCTGCTCGAACCGGTCCATCTCGCGCTTGTTGCGGGAGAACAGCATCCATTTGTCGATGATGATGGCCCAGACCCAGACCGACGACACGATCAGGCCCAGCATCACCAGCTTGACGACGAAATGGGCCTGCAGGAACAGGCCGAGGAAGGAAATGTCGGTGGCCGGCGCGGCGACGGGGGCCTGCGCCACATCCTGCGCGAAGCCCGCGGCCGGCAGCAGCGCGAGGCCGGCCGTCATCACGGCGGCGAGAAGCGCGCGGGAGAGGCGGCGGGACACGATGCCGGAACGGCGTGTCAGGTCAGTCATTCTCGGCTCCGCTGCCGCCCGGCGGGGCGGCGCACTTTCGCCCGGGGCAGGCTGACGCCCGGCCCGAGCCTCCGGTCCCCGCAGCGGCGCCATGCCGCGCCGGGGCTGATCGGCCGGATGCCCGTTCAGTGTTCGGCGGCTCTTTGAACGAGTGAGTCTGTCCAAACTTTGACGGGCGCGGCGTCCGTGCTGCGGTGCAAGACCGCGCCGCACGCGACAAGATCTGCACGATCACGCTTAATGCGGCGTTAGCGCCGGGCCCGTTGAAGCGGAATGGGCGGCCTCAGCGGCTGGTCTGGCCGGTGGCCTCGGCCTCGCGCGCGTCGGCGAGCGTCGCCTGGCGCAGGGCATCGGGGATGCGCTTGGCGCGGCCCTGCGACACGAAGGCGACGCGCACGAGCGCGGAAATCAGCAGCTCCTCGCCGCGTTTCACCTGCTGCAGCAAGGTGATGGAGGCGCCGGCCACATCCTTCGAGAGGGTGACCACCTCCAGCACGTCGTCGATGCGCGCGGGCTTGAGGAAGTCGATCTGCATGGAGCGGACGACGAAATGGAAGCCGGGTGCCTCTTCCGCCGCCTGGGCGAACAACTCGCCCTGCGCCACGCCGAGCAGGCGCATGTAGTCCGAGCGGCCGCGCTCCATGAACTTCAGGTAGTTGGCATGGTAGACGATGCCGGAGAAGTCCGTGTCCTCGTAATAGACGCGCAGCATCAGGCTGTGCCCGCCGGGGATGAGGCGGCCGGCGAGGCTCAGGTGCGGATCGGACGGGGAGGGGGTCGGGCGCTCGATCATGGGGCCCTCATAACCGAGGCCGGCGCGCAAGTGAACCTCGCAGGGCGGGGGAAGCATGCCGGCTGGTCAGCGACAAAACGCGCGGCGCAAGCCGGTTGCCCGCCAAAGAAAACTGCCGCCCGCCCAAGGAAACGGCCGCGCCCCGGATCGACGGGACGCGGCCTGGGCGCGGTCGGAAAGCCGCCGGCAGCGGCTGGTGATCCGGGCCGGCGGGCTTGGGGTCAGTTGCCGGCGGCCGGCTCGCTGCCGCCCTCGTCGTCGCGGCGGCGGCGGTCGGCCATGAACTGGTCGAACTCGGCCTTGTCCTTGGCCTGCCGCAGGCGCTCGAGGAAGTCCTTGAACTCCTTCTGCTCCTCTTCCAGCCGGCGCAGGGTGTCCTGCCGGTACTCGTCGAAGGCGCGATTGCCGCTGGAAGGGGCAGAACGCGTCCAGCAGCCGAACCCGTTGCGCATCGTCTCCGCTCCCTGTTCCTGCCAGCGGCTGACGCCGCGCCTGCAGCCGAAGCGGCCGCTGCCGATGGCGAAGGCGAGGATGGCGAGGCCCAGCGGCCACCAGGCCATGAAGCCCAGCACCGTGAGCGCGATCCACGCCGGCTTGCCGTAACTGTCGAGCTTGTAAGCGAGCTCCATGGCGTCCGTCCTGGTGAATGTTAATAACATTCACATATATGGGCGCGCCTGCCGGCCTTGTCAATGCCGGAAGGCTTGCGGGATCAGGCGGAAGGGGCGCCGAGGCCCTTGAGATAGACGAGGAAGGCGGCCTCCAGCAGGTCTTCCGGGCCCATGGGCAGCTTGCGCCGGGCGGAATCCGCGCGGCCGAACAAGGAGGCGACGCCGTGCGCCAGCGACCAGGTGTGCAGCGCCACCATCAGCGCGGGGGGGCGGCCGGGGCCGGGGATCTGCGCCACCAGCGCCTCCGCCGCCTCGCGCAGCACGCCGAAGGCGCGGTCGCCGGCCTGCTTCAGCCCCTCATGCCCCTCGGGCGGCAGGCCGGATTCGAACATGGCGGCATATTCGGCCGGGTTGCGGCGGGCGAAGTCCAGATAGGCCCGCCCGACCCGCTCATAGGCCACGGCCGGTGCCGGGCGTCCGCTCTGCCATGCCGCCTCCAGCGCCTGCGCGAGGCGCTCGAACCCGACGGCGGCCACCGCGGCCAGCATCTCGTCGCGATCGCGGAAGTGGCGGTAGGGCGCGGCCGCGCTCACCCCCGCCCGCCGCGCTGCCTCGGCGAAGGTGACGCCGGCGATGCCCTTCTCGCCGATCAGGTCGAGCGCCGCCCGCATCAGGGCTTCCCGCAGGTTGCCGTGATGATAGCCGCGCGTCTCGCCGTTTCGGGACCAGCTCATGTGAAGGGGGCTTACATGATGGGAGAGGCGCCGTCGATGGCCTTGGGCCGGCCCGGCGGCGGCGGGATCAGTCGAGGGCCTCGTCGCCCGCCTCGAACAGGGGCATCTGCCGCACCGGCGCCGGCTCGGGCAGGCCGAGATGACGGAAGGCGGCGGCGGTGAGCAGCCGTCCGCGCGGGGTGCGCTGGATGAAGCCCTGCTGCACCAGGAACGGCTCGACGATCTCCTCGATGGCGTCGCGCGGTTCGGAGAGGGCGGCGGCCAGCGTATCCACCCCCACCGGCCCGCCGCCGTAGAATTCGGCGATGACGGTGAGGTAGCGCCGGTCCATGGCGTCGAGCCCGGCGGCGTCCACCTCCAGGGCGGAGAGCGCCCGGTCGGCGATCCTGCGGTCGATGCGCTCGGCCTCGGCCACCAGCGCGAAGTCGCGCACCCGCCGCAGCAGCCGGCCGGCGATGCGCGGCGTGCCCCGCGCCCGGCGGGCGATCTCGGTGGCGCCGTCGGGGGCGATGGCGATGCCCAGCACCTTCGCCCCGCGCACGACGATCTTCTCCAATTCCTCCACCGTGTAGAACTGGAGCCGCACGGGAATGCCGAAGCGGTCGCGCAGCGGCGTGGTCAGCAGGCCCGAGCGCGTGGTGGCGCCCACCAGCGTGAATTTCGGCAGGGAGATCTTCACCGAGCGCGCCGCCGGCCCCTCGCCGATCATCAGGTCGAGCTCATAATCCTCCATGGCGGGATAGAGGATCTCCTCCACCGCCGGGGAGAGGCGGTGGATCTCGTCGATGAACAGGACGTCGCGCTCCTCCAGATTGGTGAGGATGGCGGCGAGGTCCCCGGCCTTGGCGATCACCGGGCCGGAGGTGGAGCGGAAGCCCACCCCCATCTCGCGCGACATGATCTGCGCCAGCGTGGTCTTGCCGAGGCCTGGCGGGCCCACGAACAGCACGTGGTCCAGCGCCTCGCCCCGCGCGCGGGCGGCCTTGATGAACACTTCCAGATTGGCCCGCGCCTGCGCCTGCCCCACGAACTCCTTCAGGAGCTGGGGGCGCAGCGTCGCGTCGGCATCCTCGCTGCGCTTCTCGCCCGAGAGGAGGCGGGGGTTCATGAATGGCCTTCTCCGTGGCGGACGCATGCCGGCGCGCCGGGCGCCGCAATGGTCGAGTCGCGGCGACTTTAGAGCGCCGGCGGCGGGTACGGAAGGGGAACGCGCAGCCGCCGCCGGGATTGATCCCGCCCCGCGCGCGCCGCACCTCGCCTGTGGCAGGATCGTGCGCCCGCTTCACCGGGCGCGGAGGGATGGCCATGAAGGATCTGCCGCTTGCCGAGGTCTACCGGCTCATCGAGCCCGGCCCTGTGGTGCTGCTCGCCACCGCCCACAAGGGGCGGGCCAATGTCATGGCCATGTCCTGGCACATGATGGTGGAGTTCACCCCGCCGCTGATCGCCTGCATCGTCTCGGGCGCGGACTTCAGCTTCACCGCCCTGCGCGCCACCCGCGAATGCGTCATCGCCATTCCCGCCGTGGATCTGGCGGAGAAGGTGGTGGCGGTGGGCAATTGCTCCGGCCGCGACACGGACAAGTTCGCCACCATCGGCCTCACGCCGCGCCCGGCCGCCGAGGTCGGCGCGCCGCTGATCGCCGAATGCTTCGCCAATCTGGAATGCCGGGTGATCGAGACGCGGCTCGTCAACCGCTTCAACCTGTTCGTGCTGGAAGCGGTGAAGGCGTGGCGCGATCCGGCGCAGAAGAACCCGCGCACCATCCACCACCGCGGCTACGGCGCCTTCGCCGTGGACGGGGAGGTGCTGAAGATCGCGTCGCGCATGCCCTGAGGGGGTGTCCAAGGCGGAGCAACGTCACGGTTCCGTTTTCAGTTGGTTGTAGATATAAAAATGATATACCTAAAGGAGCATATCTGGGCTGCGGTGGGGGGAGCTCATGGCCTTGGACGAAGTCAATCCGCCTGTCGCGGCTCAACCCGCGCCCGATCCTGTCGATGCGCCGGCGGGCGGAAATGCACCGGGTGCCACCAAGCCGGGCGATGCAGGGGCCGCGGCGCGCCAGGACGCCAGCCCGGCCGCGCCCGGCGGCGACATGCTGAAGGATTTCCCCAGCCAAGCTCCCGGCGTCTACAAATGGGCGGTTGCGGCCGTCGGCTTCGTCTCTGCCGTGATGGGGGTCATCGCGAGCCTCAATCTTGCGAACCTCGCCCTCGTGGGGATCGCGACAGTGTTCGCCCTGTTGTTGATCTTCGTCCTCTTCTGCTTCGAAAAAGACGACATCAACACGCAATGGCAATCCCGCGTGCTGAGCTGGTTCGCCTCCGCGGTGCTGGTCTTCATCAGCGCCGCCCTGATTTCCTGTATTTTCTTCGGCTGGCCGAGGAAGATCAGCGCCGCGCCCCGGTTGGAAGCGGCACGGCTGATCGAAAACATAGAAGCGTATGATTTGCGGGAGAGTTCCATCACCCGCAAGGTGGACGACCGAAGGGTGTGGGTCGAATATTATCGTAATTCGGATTCACCGGTCCGTCTGTTCCAGGAGCGCCGCTTCACGTCCGACTACATCCTCCTCTGGGATGAGGACCGCAAGATCAACATCCGAATTCCGACCGGTGGCGGCTTGGCCCAGTGGACCAAGATGGAGCAGGTGGAGCGGTGCACCACGGAGCCGTGCTGGCAGGATATCGCGCCGGTGGACGCGCGGCTGATCAATGCCATCTGGCTCAATGCGAAATAGGGGCGGCCCCTACCTCGCCAGCTCCTTCAGGCCGAGGCGGATCAGCTTCTCGGTGGGCGCATCCTCGCCGGCGGCGCGCAGGGCGGCGGCCACGGCGGCGGTGGCCTGCGGCGCGCCATAGCCGAGGTTGACGAGGGCGGAGACCGCGTCGGCAGCAGCCCCGCCGGCGGCCTCGGCTCCGGCCGGGGCGATGCCCAGCTGCGCCGCCAGCGGCTCGGAGGCGGTGAAGCCGGGCATCTTGTCCTTCAGCTCGGTGATGATGCGCGTGGCGACACGGGGGCCCACGCCCGGCGCGCGCGCGACGGTGGTCTTGTCGCCGAGGGCGATGGCCTGCGCCAGCTCGGTGGCGCTCAGGGTGGAAAGCACGGCCAGCGCGGTCTTGGTGCCGATGCCCTGCACCCCCTGCAGCAGACGGAACCAGTCCCGCTCGCCGGCCGAGCTGAAGCCGAACAGGCGGATCTGATCCTCGCGGACATGGGTCTCGATGAAGAGGGACGCCGCCTCGCCCGCGCGCGGCAAGGCGGACAGGGTGCGCCCGGAGCAGTGGACGAGATAGCCGACCCCGTGCACGTCGAGGATGACGTGATCCTCCTCGATGGTGTCCACGACGCCCTTGAGCTTGCCGATCATGACGGGCCTTTCGGCGGGCGGCTCAGGTGAGCGCCGCCCAGAGGAAGACGAAGGTGGCGAGCGCGCCGAGGCCGGTGCGCACCATGTGCAGCTGGCCCCAGTTGGTGATGAGCCGGCGCGTCTCGGCATCGGCCGCGCCGGGCTCGGTGGCGAGGAGGGCGCGGTTGGTGGGCATGATGCCGATGAGGGTGTAGGGCCAGTTGGCGAGCATCAGCACGCCGCCGGCGAGCCAGTGCCAGTCCCCGTCGCGGGAGAAGGCGAGGGCGCCCAGCACCGCCCCGATCACCGCCAGCGACGCCTGCATGGCGAAGCCGCGCCGGTAGGCCGGCTTCCATTGCGTCAGCGCCGCGCCATCGGCCAGCGCCAGCCGCGCCGGTTGCTCCACCGCATTGATATAGAAGGCGGCGCCCGTGAACAGGGCCGCCACCACCAGCGCCAGATGACCGACGATCATGTCCCGCTCTCCCCGGCGGCCGTGCCGGCGCGGCCTGCGTCCGGCCGGGACGCTTTCCGCCATCCGGCCCCCGGCCGACATCCCATATGCGCGGACATTACAGCGCGGCGCGGGCGCGCGCAGCCGCGCCGCGATGGTGGGCATGCGTCACCGCGACCGCGAGGGCGTCGGCGGCATCCTCGGTCTCGGGGGTCGCCTGCGGCAGGAGGATGGAGATCATCATCCGCACCTGACCCTTCTCGGCGCGCCCGGCACCCACCACGCTCTTCTTCACCAGCAGCGGGGCGTATTCGGCCACCGGCAGCCCCAGCTGGGCGGGGGCGAGCATCACCACGCCGCGGGCCTGACCGAGCTTGAGGGTGGAGGCGGGGTTCATGTTCACGAACGTCTCTTCCACAGCCGCCTCGTCGGGGGCGTGGCGAGCCAGAATGGCGGCAAGCTCGCGGTGAAGGATGGCGAGGCGCTCGCCCATGGGCGCCCCCTCGGGCGGCAGGACGGTGCCGCAGGCGACGAAGCTCAGGCGGGAGCCGACCACGTCGATCACCCCCCAGCCGGTGCGCCTCAGGCCGGGATCGAGGCCGACGATGCGAATCGCGTGCGGTTCCATGGCGGCACCGTGCGTCAGGCGGGAGGAGGAGGGCAAGGGCGCCGGACCCGCCCGCCGGTCACCGCGCCGGGAGAGGGCGCCGGGTGAGCGCGCCAGGTCAGGCGGCCAAGTCAGGCGGCCAAGTCAGGCGGCCAAGTCAGCCGGCCAAGTCAGCCGTTCAAGTCAGCCACCAGACCCAGCGCACCAGATCCGGCGCGTCGGGTCAGAGCGCCGGCGTGGCGGCGCTGGCGACGCGGGTGGGCTTCTTCGCCCGTGCGGCGCTGGAGCTGGCCGCCTCGCCGGCGGCGTCGTTCCATTCGGGCGCGACGGTGACGGTGTTGGCGGCCGCGATGGGCGTGCCGGGGCTGAAGGCCGACACGGCCTGCCGCGCGCGCGCCAGCGTCGCCGGATCGGCATCGGCCGCCACGATGTCGCGCTTGCGGGCGCTGTCCTCGTCGCCCTGCGCGGCGGCGAGGGCGAGCCACTTGTAGGCCTCGCCCAGATCCGCGGCGACGCCGAGGCCTCGCGCATAGACCACGCCCAGATTGTACTGGCTGTCGCGGTAGCCGAGCTCGGCCGCGGCACGGAACCAGCGCAGCGCGCCGGCCCAGTCGGGCTTGCCGCCGGTGACAGCCGCGGTGCCGTCCGAGAGCAGCATGGCGAGGGCGTGCATGGCGCGCACGTTGCCGTGCTCCGCCGACCATTCGTAGAAGCGCCGGGCCTCGCCCAGCTCGCGGCCGGCCGCCTCATACATGGCGCCGAGCCGGTGCGCGGCCGGGGCGGAACCCTTCTGCATGGCGAAGGCCAGCCACTTCACGGCGGCTTCGGGATCGGCCTCCACGCCACGACCTTCCGCATAGCGCTGGGCGACCAGGAAGGCGGCGGCCGCATCGCCGCCGCTCGCCGCCGCCTGGAGCGCGGCCGGGCCGATGGGCGCGGGCAGGCCGGCCCCGGTGACGCCGGCCACGGCAGGCGCGGTGAGGCGGCGCAGCGCGCCGGTGACGCCGGAGAGGATGTCCGGCCCGTTGCGCCAGGCGATGCCGGCCAGCGTGCCGGCGAAGACGGTGGTGGCGCCGGCGATGAGCGCGACCATGGCCATGTGGCGCTTGCGGGCCAGCATCTCGCGCGGGAACAGCCGGCCCATCAGTCCGGGCGCGCGGGCCTTGTCCGGCCGCTTGGCCCGGCTGCGACGCTCCATGCGGGGGCGGTTGTCACCCGCCGGGCGCTCGCCGGGGCGGGTGCCCTCGGGCCAGGGAATGTGGACGTTGCGGGTGGCGCCCTCGCCGCGGGGCGGGGCGGAAGGGGCCGCAGGTGATGCCGGGCCCGCGGTTGCGGTGTCCGTGGCGGCGGAGGCGGGCGCGGCGTCTTCGGGCGCGGCGTCTTCGGTCCCGGCCGCAGGGGCGGGGCGGGGCCGTTCGGGGCGCGGGGCGGCGGTCCGGGGGGCGTAGGAGCCATCCTCGTCGCGCGACAGCGCCACCGAGATGCCGTCCAGCTCCATTTCCAGCTCGGCGGCGAGCATCTCGCCGGCGCGACGCTCGATTTGGTCCTGCCGCGCCTCGAGGGCGGCAAGGCCGCGCTTCAGCCCGATGACGGCGGCGCCGGCGGGATCATCCGACACCTTGGCCGCCACAGCCGCGACGGCTTCGGCCGTTGCTGCATGGGTGGTCTCGCGCACCTGCCGCATTTCCTCCACCAGCCGCTGGAGCGACAGCTCCATGTCGTCCAGCCGGTCGAGGCGGGCGTGGGTGTCGGCGAAGCGGGCCGAGAGGGCGAGCAGGTGGCGTTCCACCACGTCGGCCAGCGGCGCGACGGCCTCGTGACCGGCCGCCTCGGCGGCGGCGACGCGGGCGGTGAGGTCGGCGAGGCGCTGGCCCACCTCGGCGCCGATGGCCGGCGACAGGGCGGAGAGCTGGCCGGAGAACAGCGAAGCCATCTCGTCGAGACGATGATGCACGCCCTCCAGCGCGCCCAGCAGGGAGCGGCGCAGGTCTTCGGCGGCGGCATCGTCGCCGGCCCGGGCGCGGGCTTCCATCTCCATCACGCGGCTGAGCAGGGCCTCGGCCTTGCGCTCGAACACGCCGGTGGCCTCGGCGACGCGGCGGGCCGCATCCTCGCCGGCCTCGGCGACGTTCACGGCGCAGGCGGCGAGGCGCTCGGCGAGGCGCTGCAAGGCGCCATTGCCGTCAATGCCGGCCACCGCGCGGGTCACCAGCGCGCCCAGCTCCTCGATCTGGGTCTGCAGCCGCGCCACTTCCACCGGGTCCACGGCGCGGGCGCCGATCAGGTCGATCTTGCGGGCGAGCGTGTCGAGCGCGCCCTCGATGGCGCCGGAGCGGTCGCGGCGGCGCATCTCGTCGAGCCCGGCGCGGATGGCCGCGAGCTCGGCGGACACCGTGCCGTCCTGCGCGTCGCGGGCGGCGCCGGCCTCGCGGATGTCGTCGACGCGACGGCACAGAAGGGTGATGGCCTTGTCCATCTCCACCACGGCCCGCTTAGGCGCGGCGGTGGCGAGGCGCTCGCGCAGGGCCGCCACCTCGCTCCGCAGCTTCTCGATGGTTGCAGAGGGCACCTCCAGCACGTCCCAGGCCGGCACGTCGGGCTCGGCTTCCGCGCTGGGGTAGGGGTGCCCATGTACCCGCATCTGGGCGGGGCGGGCCGTTGCCTGCATCCGGGCCGTGCGTTCCATCCGCTCCATTCCGGCCTCCCCGCGCGGATCGGGTTTCCCGATACCGCGGCGATTCGTTCTCGATCTCTGACGGAAGAGTTTCGGATCTTGGTAAATGGCCGGTTAACCGATGCCTCGCCCTTGCCCTTGGGGACGGCCGGCTCGGCACCTCGCGGGTGGGCGAGGGGACGTGTCGGGAGGGGCCTGGGACGTGTGCGGCGGTATCTCGGGCATCTGAACGGTGGCGGGCGGACGACACACGCCGGGGGCGATGGCAGACATAAGTGTATGATATTGAACGCTTGTAACTGTTACTTTCCCCAACGGTAGCCCGCAAACCCTCCCGCTGCCGGGCGTGGTTCGATAGGCATGGTGGCGCAACGGCAGGCGCCGTGGCCGAAACCTGATTCACAAACATGGGCGAGGGGGGTCTTCCGCCGTGCGGTCCGCGCGGGGGGACTTGCGAAGGGGATATCAGTTATGGACGCCAAGACGTTCGAGCAGGGGATTGCGAACCCGGCCTTCCACCCCGTCACGGCCGCCGCCGTGGCCGACGCCGCCCGCGATGGCGCGTTGTTCACCATCGGCGATCTGGCACGGGAGTTCGGCATCACCCTGCGCGCCCTGCGCTTCTATGAGGACAAGGGCCTGCTCTCGCCGCGCCGCGACGGCATGACCCGCCTGTATTCCGAGGCCGACCGCCGCCGCCTGGCGGTGATCCTCAAGGGCAAGCACCTCGGCTTCACCCTGGCCGAGATCCGCGCCCTGGTGGCGGCGCATGACGGCGAGGAAGCCGGCCTCTCGCTCTCCCGCGAGCGCTGCCTCGCCCAGCTCTCCCAGCTGGAGCGCCAGCGCGCCGAGATCGACGCGGCCATCGACGAGCTCAAGTCCATCGCCGCCGCCCTCGCGGCCTGAGCGCGGACCCAACGAAAAAGGGGAGCACGGCCCGGCCGCGCTCCCCTTTTCTTTTGCCTTGCGCGGCGGGTGCCCGGCCCCCGGGCACCACACGGTCCCTCACTCGGCGCTGAGCTTGGCCATGAGGGCTTCGGACAGCTCGAAATTGGCCGTCACGGTCTGCACGTCGTCGTTGTCCTCCAGCGTCTCCACGAGGCGCAGGAGCTTCTCGCCGGTCTCGTCGTCCACGGCGATGGTATTCTGGGGCCGCCACACCAGGGCTGCCTTGCGCGGCTCGCCGAACTTGGCTTCCAGCGCGCGCTGCACCTCGGCGAGGCTCTCGGCGGCGCAGACCACCTCATGGCCGGCTTCCGAGGACGACACGTCGTCCGCGCCCGCGTCGATGGCGGCATCCATCATGGCGTCGGCGTCCGCCTTCTCGGCGGCGAACTCGATGACGCCCACGCGGTCGAACATGAAGGACACCGCGCCGGTCTCGGCGAGGTTGCCGCCGGACTTGGTGAAATAGGAGCGCACTTCCGAGGCGGTGCGGTTGCGGTTGTCGGTCAGCGCCTCGACGATGACGGCGACGCCACCGGGGCCGTAGCCCTCGTAGCGGATCTCGTCATAATTCTCCGAGTCGCCGCCGGCCGCCTTCTTGATGGCGCGCTCGATGTTGTCCTTGGGCATGTTCTCGGCGCGGGCCGCGAGGATGGCGGCGCGCAGGCGCGGGTTCATGTTGGGATCCGGCATGCCCATCTTGGCGGACACCGTGATCTCGCGCGCCAGCTTGGAGAACAGCTTGGAGCGCATCGCGTCCTGCCGCCCCTTGCGGTGCATGATGTTCTTGAATTGTGAATGCCCGGCCATGCCGCCCACCATTCCTCGAGGCTTGGGTCCCGCGCCCCGCCGCCGCGGCGCCGCCCGGACCCTTCTTGTTGACTGAGCCGGCCTTATAGGTCGGAGCCGGGGAAAAGAGCAAGGAAGCGGGCATGCGCCAGCGCCGGCTTTTCGCCGGCTCGTGGCTTTGCGCACCATGGGGCCGGTGCCGACGGCGCTCGGTGACCAAGGGGCATGGGCGCCGCGGCTCCCGCCCGGGGTGGCCGCGGCGCCGGGTGCGTCAGCTCCGCAGCAGGTCGCCGAGCAGGCTCGCCGCCAGCGTCATCTTCGACAGGCTGAGGCCGGAGGCGGCGATGTCGCGGACGGTGCGGCGCATGCGCTCCACCTCCTCGCGGCGCGCCGCCACATAGGCCTCCACCGCCGCCTCGCCCGATCCCTCGCCCGCCAGCATGTCGACGGTGATGCGGCGCAGGAAGGTCTCGATCTGCGACAGGGAGCGGTCCAGCGCGAGCCGGTCGTAATAGTCCGGCGCGGCGATGCTGCGGCCCTGCACGATCAGGTCGTCGATGGCGAAATACCGCCCCGCCGCGAAGAAGGTCGAAGCCGCGGTGGGAATGGCGCGACCGGTCGATTCGGCGATGAGGGCGATGTCGGAAGCCGCCGCCATGGCCGGCATGAAGGCGATGCGCCGGGCGAGGTCGTCCGGCACGCCGTGCGTCGCCATCTCGGCGGCCCGGCCCTCCCACTCGGCGCGCCAGGCGGCGGGCAGGCTCTCCTCCAGCACGGCGGCCACCGCCGAGATGCCGGTGCGATAGCGCTCCACCACCCCGGCGATGCCGTCGGCGAAGGAGACATTGCCGAGGAACCAGATGGTGCGCCCCACCATCAGGTCCTGCACGGCGGAATAGAGCGCCAGCTGCACGGCGCCCGGCACCTTGTTGTCGAGGGCGTCGATGGCGGCGTTCAGCTCCGGCAGGCGGTAGCTGTCGCGCACGGCGGCGAAGGCGCGGGCGAGGGTGGGGGCATCGGCGCCGGTCTGGTCGCCGATGCGGGCGAGGCAGGACGGCCCGCCCTGGTTGACGATGGCGTTGGCAAGCCCGGTCGCGATGATCTCCCGGTGCAGCCGGTGGGTCTCGATCGCGTGGGGGTAGCGCTCCTTGATCTCCCGCGGGAAGTAGCCGACCAGCTCGCCCGAGAGATAGGCGTCGTCCGGCACGCTGGAGGCCACGAGGTCGGCGTTGAGCGCGAGCTTCGCATAGGCGAGCAGCACCGCCAGCTCCGGTCGGGTGAGGTGCTCCCCGCGCGAGCGACGGTCGGCGATCTCCAGGTCGGAAGGCAGGAACTCCACCGCGCGGTCGAGCTCGCCGCGCATTTCCAGCATCTGCATCAGGCGCTGCTGGAAGGCGAGGTCGTCCGCGCCGCGCCGGTCGGCGAGGGAGAGGGCGAGGGTCTGCTCGTAATTGTTGCGCAGGACCAGGACTGCCACCTCCCCGGTCATCTCGCGCAGCAGGGCGGCGCGGGCGTCGGGGGCAAGCTCGCCGCGCTCGAGCGGGGAGGCGAGGGCGATCTTGATGTTCACCTCCACGTCGGAGGTGTTCACGCCGGCGGAATTGTCGATGGCGTCGGTGTTGAGCCGCACGCCCCGGCGCGCCGCCTCGATGCGCCCGCGCTGGGTCATGCCGAGGTTCGCGCCCTCGCCGATCACCCGCGCGTTCAGATCGGCGGCGGGGATGCGGATGGCGTCGTTCGCCCGGTCGCCCACCTGCGCGTCGGTCTCGGCGGAGGCGCGCACATAGGTGCCGATGCCGCCGAAGAACAGGAGGTCCACCGGCGCCTTCAGGATGGCGCTGATGAGCTCGGCCGGGGTGGCGTGAGGCTTGGGGAAGCGCAGCAGCGCGCGCACTTCTTCCGACAGCTCGATGCTTTTCGCCGAGCGCGGGAACACGCCGCCGCCCTTCGAGATGAGGCCGGCATCATAATCCGCCCAGGAGGAGCGCGGCAGGGCGAACAGCCGCCGCCGCTCCACGAAGCCCACCGCCGGATCCGGCTCGGGGTCGAGGAAGATGTGGCGGTGGTCGAACGCCGCCACCAGCTTCAGGGCAGGCGACAGCAGCATGCCGTTGCCGAACACGTCGCCGGACATGTCGCCGACGCCGGCCACGGTGACGGGGGTGGTCTGGATGTCGATGTCCAGCTCGCGGAAATGCCGCTTCACCGCCTCCCAGGCGCCGCGGGCGGTGATGCCCATGGCCTTGTGGTCGTAGCCGACGGAGCCCCCAGACGCGAACGCGTCGTCCAGCCAGAACCCATGGCGGGCGGAAATGGCGTTGGCGGTGTCCGAGAAGGTGGCGGTGCCCTTGTCGGCGGCGACGACGAGATACGGGTCGTCCGCGTCGAGGCGCACCGTGTCGGCCGGATGGACCACGGCGCCGGCCTTCAGGTTGTCGGTGAGGTCGAGCAGCGCCGAGACGAACATCTCGTAAGCGGCGGTGCCCTCGGCCATCACCTCCTCGCGGGTGCCGCCGGCGGGCAGGCGCTTGGGCACGAAGCCGCCCTTGGCGCCCACCGGCACGATGACGGCGTTCTTCACCTGCTGCGCCTTCACCAGGCCGAGGATCTCGGTGCGGAAGTCCTGCGGCCGGTCCGACCAGCGCAGGCCGCCGCGCGCCACCTTGCCGAAGCGCAGGTGCACGCCCTCCACCCGCGGGGCATAGACGAACACCTCGAACAGCGGGCGGGGCAGGGGCAGGCCCTCCACCTTCGCGCTCTCGAACTTGATGGAGATGGCGTCCTTCGGCCGGTCCTGCGCGTCGCGCTGGTAATAGGTGGTGCGCAGCGCCGCATCCACGAGGTTGACGAAGCGGCGCAGGATGCGGTCCTCGTCGAGGCTGGAGACCGCCGCCAGCCCCTCCGCGATGGCCGCGCGCACCGGCTCCTCCCGCGCAGCGCGGGCCTCGGGCGCGCCATCGAGCGCGGGGTCGAAGCGGGCGTGGAACAGCGCCACCACCTGCGCCGCGAGGCCGCCGTGGGCGGTCATGGTCTGCCAGATGTAGTCCTGCGAGAAGGGGATGCCCGCCTGCCGCAGGTAGCGGCCCAGCGCCCGCACCAGCGCCGCCTCGCGGAAGGTGAGGCCGGCATCCAGCACCAGGGCGTTGTAGCCGTCATTCTCCGCCGCGCCGCGCAGCACCGCGTTCAGGCAGTCCTCCAGCCGCTCGGCCGAGCCCTCCACCGCGATGGCGCGGCCGTCGGCGCGCTCCAGCGTCATGTCGTGCAGCCAGCTGCGCTCCGCAGCCCCGGCCGGGGCGATGCGGTAGGTTCGCTCGTTGATCGCCTTCAGCCCCATGTTCTCCAGCATGGGCACGCGGGTGGCGAGGGGCAGGGGCGCGCCGTAGGAGAGCAGGCGCAGGGTGATGCGCGCGGCGTCGTCGCCGGCCCTGCGGTAGAAGTCGAGGGCCACCGGCCGCTCCACCGACAGGCGCTCCAGCCGGTCGATGTCGGCGAGGGCCGTGTCCACGTCGTAGGCCGCCACATAGCCGGGATCGAACGCGCCGGCATAGCGGCGCTGGAGATCCGCCACGTTTTCCGCGCCCGCGCCGGGGCCGGCGGCGATGGCGGCGCACAGCCGGTCGCCCCAGGAGAGGATGGCGTCCGCCGCTTCCCGCTCCAGCGCGGCTCGGTCCACCTGCGGGGTGCGGCCCTCGCTGCGGCCGATGATGTACTGCACCCGCGTCAGCGGCAGGCCGGCGACGAACGCCTGGTCGAGGGAGGAGACCTCGCCGTCATAGGCCCGGCACAGGATGGCGCCGATGCGGTCGCGCACCTGCGCGTCGAACCGCTCGCGCGGCAGGAAGGCGAGGATGGAGACGAAGCGGTCGAAACGGTCGGTGCGCGCCAGCAGCTTCAGGCGCGGCCGGTCGTAGAGGGAGAGGATCTCCCGCGCGTGGCCGAGCAGGGTCTGGGCGTCGATCTGGAACAGGTCGTCGCGCGGGTAGGTCTCCAGCACGGTCTGGAGCGCGCGGGCCGAGTGGCTGTCCGGCTCGAGCCCCGCGCCCTTGATGACCGAGGCCACCTTCAGGCGCAGGTAGGGGATCTCACGCACCGAATGGGTGTAGGCGGTGGAGGCGAACAAGCCGATGAGGCGCACCTCCCCCGTCAGGCGGCCTTTCTCGTCGTGGGTCTTGATGCCCACGTAGTCCATCACGTCGCGGCGGTGGACGCGGGCGCGCAGGCTGGCCTTGGTGAAGAGCAGGGCGGTGGGCCCTTCCAGGAAGGCGCGGATCTCGGGCGTGGTCACCACCGGCTGGTCGCCGAGCCGCAGCTCGTGCACGCAGGGGTCGCGCAGGATGCCGAGGCCGCTGTTGGCCTCCGCCTTCAGGCCGTCGGGCGTCAGCTCGTACTGGCGCAGGCCGAGGAAGATGAAGTTGTCCTCGGTGAGCCATTCGAGCAGGTCGGCCGCCTCCTCCTGGGCGTCGGCCTCGTAGGGGCGCTTCTCCCGGCGATAGCCCTTGCTGAGGCTCTTGACCTGCTTGCGCATGGCCGAGAAGTCCTCGTTGGCCGCGCGCACGTCCGCCAGGGTCTGCTCCAGCGCGGCGCGCAGCTGGGCCTGCTCGGCCTCGCCGATGGCGGCGACATGGATGTGGATCAGGCTCTCGCGGTTCTCCTCGGAGAGGCCGCCGCGGCCGGACACCTGCTCGAGGCCGATCACCGCCCCGTCGGGGCCGCGCTCCACATGCAGGATCGGATGGGCGGCGAGCCTGAGGTCGAGCCCGCGCTCCGCCAGCTCGCCCGCCACCGAATCAAACAGGAAGGCCATGTCGTCGTTGACCGCCTCGACCACGGTCACGGCCCCCGCCGCGAGCGGTGGGGTGAATACCCGCACGCTGGGCTGGCCCTTGGGGCGGCCCGCCACATGGGTCCAGGCGGCGGCGAGGAGCAGACCGAGGTCGGCCTGCGTCAGGTGGGCCAGATCCTCGGGCGCCACGGCGGCGAGGAAGATGGCGACGAAAGCCTCCGGCACGCCGGTGGCGTCATCCCGCAACCGGGCGGCGAGCGCCGTCCTCAGCTCCGCCATGTCCGGCAGGCCGTCGCCCGCTTCCGCGCTGGCTTGAAATCCCATGACGTTCATGGCCTTTCCTCACTGCTGCGTGCCGGCCTGCCGGTCTCTTCCGCGCCGGTTTTCGGCAACGGACCCGTTCTGGCCCCCGGGCGGCGACGCGAAAATGACGAGGCGACGCTATGGCAACGAAAGTGAAGGCAGGCGTGGGCGCGGAAAAGGGCAAAAGCGTGCCCGCCGAAATTAAGGGCACGCCTGCGAAAAAGGCGCCGGCCAAGCCCGCGGCGGCGAAGAAGCCCGCCGCGGTCGTCGCGAAGGCGTCCGGGGCCCCCAAGGCGGGCAAGGCCGCCAGGGTCGCGACGGTGCCCGCCGCGCCGGTGCCGGCTGCCGCGCGGGAGCGGGACGACCTGCCCGCCATCGCGCTGGTCCTGCCGCCCGCGGAGCTCGATGCCGCCAACCGGGCGTATTTCGACAAGTGCCTGGAGAAGATCGGCTTCGTGCCCAACGTTCTGCAGGCCTATGCGTTCGATGTGCCGAAGCTGTCGGCCTTCGCTGCCATGTACAACGACCTCATGCTCGCCCCCTCCGGCCTCTCGAAGCTGGAGCGGGAGATGATCGCGGTGGTCGTTTCCAGCGTGAACCGTTGCTATTACTGCCTCACGGCGCACGGTGCCGCCGTCCGCCAGCTCTCCGGCGATCCGATCCTCGGCGAGCAGATGGTGATGAACTATCGCGCCGCCCGTCTCGATCCGCGCCGCCGCGCCATGCTGGACTTCGCCGCCAAGCTCACCGAGCGGCCGTGGGAGGTGGAGGAGGCGGACCGCGAGGGGCTGCGCCGCGTGGGCCTGAGCGACCGGGACATCTGGGACGTGTCGGCCGTGGTGGGTTTCTTCAACATGTCCAACCGCATCGCCGGCGCCACCGACATGCGGCCCAACGAGGCCTACCACGCCCAGGCCCGCACCCTGCGGGAGTGAGCGCCGGCCCGGCCCCGGGCTTCGCCGCGCATCCGGAAAGATATATCCTTGTCGATATATCTTTCCGGCAAGGCCAGGGGAGGCAGGCATGGGCGTGGACAGCAGCCGGCGGGGCCGGGCGGGGGTGATCGCGGCCGCGGCGATGATTGCGCTCGCCCTGGCGCCGGAGGCCGGCGCGCAGCCGGCGGACGATTGCGCGCGCGCCGCCTGGCCCCTCGACGCCGCCCGCGCCGCGCTGGCCGCGCCCGGCGTGCCGGAGCTCGACAGCGGCGCCAGCCTGCACCTGCCCCGCGCCGGGGCCGTCGCCCTCCGGCTGGTGCCGCTCGCCGACGCCGCCTTGCCCCATGCGCCGACCCGGCCGCCCGGCGAGCCGCTGGCGGGCGTGCTCCGGCTCTCTGTGCCCGGCCCCGCGCGGCTCTGGCAGGTCACGATATCGGCACCGGCGTGGGTCGACCTGTTCGTCGGTGGCCGCCCGCTGGCGCCCGAGGCTTTCACCGGCGTGCGCGCCTGTCCCGGCGTGCGCAAGAGCCTGCGCTTCCGGCTCCCCGCGGGGGAAGCGCTGCTCGAGATCACCGATGCGCGGGACGCCGGGGCGGGGCGCCTCATCGGACTTACCATCGAAGATGTGGACAACATCTCCCCGCCGGGCCGGTGAAATTCTTTACGACGGTATCTCGGTGCCAGATGCAGCTTTTCGCGGCCGCGTTTTCAACTCTGATAATACCTTCTGGCCCGGACATGTCGCAGCGGTAGGCGAGAAGCATAATCGCACCGCAAGATCCATCTGGACATTTGTTGCGAGGCCGGTCTATTGACGCCTCCACGGCGCACCATGCTACGTTGCGTCGCAAGATCAAGTGCGCCGCCAAAGGTGCCGACCCGGAGGAAACAGGCCATCTGTCCGAGCAACGCCGGACAGTGCCGACAATGCGAGGGCACATTACGATCATGGACACCGTCTCAGACGTGCCCTACATCGTTGAAGCGTCTGGTCTCACCAAGGAATTCAAAGGATTTGCTGCGGTCAAGAACGTTGACCTCAGGATCCGCCGCCACACGATTCACGCCCTCATCGGGCCGAACGGGGCGGGCAAGACCACCTGCTTCAACCTCATCACGAAGTTCCTGGAGCCGACCCGCGGCACCATCAAGCTGAACGGCCGCGACATCACGCGCACGCCGCCGGCGGACGTGGCGCGGCTCGGCATGGTCCGCTCGTTCCAGATCTCGGCGACCTTCCCGCACCTCACCGTGCTGGAGAACGTGCGGATCGCGTTGCAGCGGCCCATCGGCAACTCGTTCCACTTCTGGCAGTCGGAGAAGAGCCTCGGCGCGCTCAACGACCGCGCCATGCAGCTGCTCGCCGACGTGGATCTGACCCACTACGCCAGGCATCTGGCGGTGGAGCTGCCCTACGGCCGCAAGCGCGCGCTGGAGATCGCCACCACCCTGGCGCTCGAGCCCGAGATGCTGCTGCTGGACGAGCCCACCTCCGGCATGGGCCGCGAGGACATCGCCCGCACCGCGGACCTCATCAAGCGCGTGTCGGACAACCGCACCATCCTGATGGTGGAGCACAACCTCTCCGTGGTGGCGAACCTCTCGGACCGGATCACCGTGCTGGCGCGCGGCGAGATCCTCACCGAGGGCCCCTATTCGGAAGTGTCGAAGAACCCGCAGGTCGTCGAGGCCTACATGGGCACCGGACACGGAGCGCACTGACATGGCCACCGCGAACGGAACCCCGCTTCTCCAGGTGAAGGACCTGCACGGCCACTACGGCGAAAGCCACGTGCTGCACGGCATGACCTTCGACGTCCACCCCGGCGAGGTGGTGACCCTGCTCGGCCGCAACGGCGCCGGCAAGACCACCACCATGCGCGCGATCATGGGCCTGCTGCGCAAGCGGGCCGGCTCGATCCGCTACGAGGGCACGGAGACGGTGGGGCTCGCCCCCAACAAGATCGCCCGGCTCGGCATCGCCATCTGCCCGGAAGAACGCGGCATCTTCTCCTCGCTGTCGGTGCGCGAGAACCTGCTGCTGCCGCCCGTGGTCCTGCCCGGCGGCCTCAGCGTGGACGAGGTGCACGAGCTGTTTCCGCGGCTCGAGGAGCGCCGCAACAGCCAGGGCACCAAGCTCTCCGGCGGCGAGCAGCAGATGCTCGCCATCGCCCGCATCCTGCGCACGGGGGCCAAGCTCCTGCTGCTGGACGAGCCCTCCGAGGGCCTCGCGCCGGTGATCGTGCAGCACATCGGCGAGATCATCCGGAACCTCAAGAAGAAGGGGTTCACGGTGCTGCTCGTGGAGCAGAACTTCCACTTCGCCTCCACTGTCGCCGACCGCCATTACGTGGTGGAGCACGGCCGCGTGGTGGACATGGTGGAAAACGACAAGATCGCGGAAAACGCGGCGCGTCTCGAAGCGTTCCTCGGCGTCTGAAGGCCGGGTTCCAGACAGAGATATCCGGCTGAAGCCGGTGGGAGGAGAACACATGCGTCTTGCAGCATTCTTTCTGGCCGCGAGCTGCCTTGCCGGCGTCAGCGCCGCCCATGCCCAGGTGCCCGTCAAGATCGGCGTGCTGAACGATCAGTCCGGCCTTTACGCCGACCTCGGCGGCCAGGGCTCGGTCTGGGCCGCCAAGAAGGCGGTCGAGGATTTCGGCGCCGCCGCCAAGGGCCTGAAGGTCGACGTGATCTTCGCCGATCACCAGAACAAGGCCGACGTGGGCACCTCGGTGGCCCGCCAGTGGTATGACGTGGACGGCGTGGACGTCATCGTCGACACCCCGAACTCCGGCGTGGCGCTCGCGGTGAGCGGCGTGACCAAGGAGAAGAACAAGGTCTTCATCAACTCCGGCGCCGCCACCTCCGACCTCACCGGCAAGGCCTGCACGCCCAACACCGTGCACTGGACCTACGACACCTGGGCGCTCGCCAACGGCACCGGCAAGGCCGTGGTGAAGAACGGTGGCGACACCTGGTTCTTCCTCACCGCCGACTACGCCTTCGGCCACGCGCTCGAGCGCGACACGTCCGAGGTGGTGAAGGCCAACGGCGGCAAGGTGGTCGGCTCCGTGAAGGTGCCGCTCAACAACGCCGACTTCTCCTCCTTCCTGCTGCAGGCGCAGGCCTCCAAGGCCAAGATCGTCGGCCTCGCCAACGCCGGCGGCGACACCATCAACTCCATCAAGCAGGCGGCCGAGTACGGCATCGTCGAGGGCGGGCAGAAGCTCGCCGGCCTCCTCATCTTCCTCACCGACGTGAACTCGCTCGGGTTGAAGGTGGCTCAGGGCCTGACCCTCACCGAGGCGTGGTACTGGGACCAGACCGACGCCAACCGCAAGTTCGCCGACGCCTTCGCCGCGGCCAACGGCGGCCGCCGTCCGACCATGGTGCAGGCCGGTGTCTATTCCGGCGTGCTGCACTATCTGAAGGCGGTCGAGGCGCTGAAGTCCGCCAAGGACGGCTCCGCCGTGGTGGCCGAGATGAAGAAGATCCCCACCGACGACCCGCTGTTCGGCAAGGGCGAGGTGCGGGCCGACGGGCGTCACATTCACCCGATGTTCCTGTTCGAGGTGAAGAAGCCGTCGGAGTCGAAGGGCCCCTGGGACTACTACACCCTGAAGGCCACCATTCCCGCGAACGAGGCCTTCCGGCCCCTGAGCGAGAGCGACTGCCCCCTCGTCAAGAAGGGCTGACCCTCCATAGACGGCGGGCCGGACCTTAAGGGCCGGCCTGCTTCCTCCTGACGAGACGGATCTTCGATGTTCGAGCTTCTCGGCATAGCCCCGCAGGCCCTTTTCGGGCAGCTGCTCCTGGGCCTGATCAACGGCGCGTTCTACGCCATGCTGAGCCTCGGGCTCGCGGTGATCTTCGGCCTGCTCAACGTGATCAACTTCACCCACGGCGCCCAGTACATGATGGGCGCGTTCGGGGCGTGGATGCTGCTCAATTATGCCGGCATCCCCTTCTGGGGCGCGCTGGTGCTCTCGCCGATCATCGTCGCGGCGATCGGCATGGTGATCGAGCGCACGCTGCTCAAGCGGCTCTACCACCTCGACCACCTGTACGGGCTGCTGCTCACCTTCGGCCTCGCCCTCATCATCGAGGGCCTGTTCCGCCGGCAGTACGGCTCCTCGGGCCTGCCATACAACAACCCGCTGCCGGGCGGCACCAACCTCGGCTTCATGTTCCTGCCCAACTACCGCGCCTTCGTGGTGGTGGCCTCGCTGGTGGTGTGCATCGCCACCTGGTTCGTGATCGAGCGCACCAAGCTCGGCTCGTACCTGCGCGCCGCCACCGAGCGCCCGGACCTGGTGCAGGCGTTCGGCATCGACGTGCCGCGCATGATCACGCTCACCTACGGCTTCGGCGTCGGCCTTGCCGCGCTCGCCGGCGTGCTCGCCGCCCCGGCCTACCAGGTGAGCCCCACCATGGGCTCCAACCTCATCATCGTGGTGTTCGCGGTGGTGGTCATCGGCGGCATGGGCTCCATCATGGGCGCCATCGTCACCGGTTTCGGCCTCGGCATCGTGGAAGGCCTCACCAAGGTGTTCTACCCCGAGGCCTCCTCCACCGTGATCTTCGTCATCATGGCCATCGTGCTCATGGTGAAGCCCGCCGGCCTGTTCGGCACCGCAAAGTGAAGAAAGACCAGAGGGCGCGATGAGCACCACCTCCACTCCCACCGCCGCCGCGCCGGCCCCCGCCGGAACGTCCACCGGCTTCGGGCTGATCTTCGGCGTCATCGCCGTCGCCGCGCTGCTGGTGGCGCCGTTCGGCATCTATCCCGTGTTCCTGATGAAGGTGATGTGCTTCGCGCTGTTCGCGTGCGCCTTCAACCTGCTTCTCGGCTACACCGGCCTGCTGTCGTTCGGCCATGCCATGTTCTTCGGCGGGTCGGCCTATATCTGCGCCCACACCATCAAGGTGCTGGGCTTCTCGCCGGAGCTCGGCCTGCTGGCCGGGGTGCTGTTCGCGGCCGTGCTCGGCTTCGTCGCCGGCCTGCTGGCCATCAAGCGGCAGGGCATCTACTTCGCCATGGTGACCCTGGCGCTGGCGCAGATGTTCTTCTTCTTCTGCCTGCAGGCGAAGTTCACCGGCGGCGAGGACGGCCTGCAGGGCGTGCCGCGCCGGCCGCTGTTCGGGGTGATCGACATCTCCCAGGACATCCACCTGTACTACCTGGTGCTGGCGATCTTCCTGTTCGGCTTCCTGGTCATCTACCGCACCATCCACTCGCCCTTTGGGCAGGTGCTGAAGGCGATCCGCGAGAACGAGCCCCGCGCCATCTCGCTGGGCTACCGGGCGAACCAGTACAAGCTGCTCGCCTTCGTGCTCTCGGCGGCGCTGGCGGGTCTCGCCGGCTCCACCAAGGTGCTGGTGTTCCAGCTGGCCTCGCTCACCGACGTCGCCTGGCAGATGTCCGGCGAGGTCGTGCTGATGACGCTGGTGGGCGGCATGGGCACCATCCTCGGCCCGGTGGTGGGCGCGGCGGTGATCGTCACCATGCAGAACTACCTCGCCGGCCTCGGCGAGTGGGTGCTGGTGATCCAGGGCGTGATCTTCGTCCTCGCCGTCTCCCTGTTCCGCCGCGGCTTCGTGGGCGAGGTCATCGCCATCGCCCAGCAGATGAAGGCGAAGAAGGCGAACAACTGATCGCTGCGCGCGTGGTCCCGGACCGCGCTGTGTTCGCGGTGAAACGATCCCGCGGGGCTCAGGCTCCGCGGGATTTTTGCTTATGGGGCCCGGCGTCAGCGGCTCCGCAGGTGGTCCACGCCGAGAATGGCAAGTCCGGCGACCAGCCCCCACACCGGCGCGCCGAGGCCGAGGGCGGACACGCCCGATGCGGTGGTGGCAAAGGTGGCGGCCGCCGCCAGCCGGTGCCGCTCCTCCGCCAGCGCCGCGGTCAGCGCGCCGGTGAAGGGCGACAGCAGCGCCAGCCCGGCGATGGTGGCGATGAGCGCCGCCGGCAGCGCGGCGAACACCGCCACCAGCGAGGCGCCGGCCGCCGCCAGCAGCAGGTAGAACGCGCCGTAGACCGGTCCGGCCATCCACCGCGCCCGCGGGTCGGGATGGGTGTCCGGCCCGGTGCAGAGCGCGGCGGTGATGGCGGCGAGATTGGTGGCGTGGGCGCCGAACGGGGCCGTCACCATGGAGGCGAGGCCGGTCGCTGCCAGGATGGAGCGGACCGGCGGCTCGTAGCCGCTCGCGCGCAGCACGGCAAAGCCGGGCAGGTTCTGCGAGGCCATGGTGACGAGGAACAGCGGCAGGCCGAGGCCCACCACCACGCCCGCATCGAGGCTGGGGGTGGTCCAGACCAGGGCGGACAGCACCGGCGCCGGCATCGGGCCCACCCGGCCGAGGGCCAGCGCCGAGGCGACCGCCGCGACCAGCGCCAGCGGCACCGCCCACGTGGGCCAGAAGCGCCGGGCGAGGAAAAAGGCGACGATGGCAGGCAGCACCAGCCCGGGTGTCGCGGCCGCGTGCTCGGCCAGCGCCATGACGAAGCGCGCGAGGACGCCCGCCAGCATGGCCGCTGCCACCGCGACCGGGATGCGCCCCACCAGCGTGCCGAGCGGGCGGATGGCGGCGCACAGCACCACCAGCAGGCCGGCGACGAGGAACGCTCCGGTGGCGGAGGCCATCCCCACGCCGGCGCCGAAGCCGGCCACCAGCGCCGCGCCCGGCGTGGACCAGGCGGTGATGATGGGCATGCGGTGGCGCAGCGAGAGGAAGGCGCTGGTGCCGGCGATGGCGAGGCAGATGGCGGCAACCCAGGAGGAGGCCTCGGCCGGGCTCGCCCCGACGGCGGCGGCGGCCGCCAGAATCAGCGGCAGGGTCCCGCCGAATCCCACCAGCGCCGCGACGAAGGCGGAGACGACAACGGATGTGCGCACCATGGCGACCTCGGGCAGGCGGGACGGCGCGCGGACCGGCCCCGCCGCGCGGCCGCCCCGCGGTTCAGGGCAGGACGGCAGCGAGCACAGGCGGCAGCGCCGCGATTACCTGCCGGCGCGCGACCAGGCCGAGGGATTCGGGCGAGGCCACATCGAGGCTGGTGAAGCGCACGAACACCACGCAGTGCCCGTCCTTCTGGGCAAAGCCCATAAACCAGCCGAACGGACGCGAGCGGTCGATGGCGCCGTCCTGCGTACGCACGAAGCCGCTCCCGGTCTTGCCGAACAGGAGCCAGCCGGCCGGCTGCTCCTCCTGCGCCATGAGGCGCATGGTTTCGCGCACGGCGTCGGGGGAAACCGGCAGCTCGCCCTTCAGCATCCGGCGCAGGAAGTCGATCTGCTCGCGCGGGGAGATGCGCAGCGAGGAGGAGAGCCAGAACCGCGTGAGCGGCTCCGCGTCGCCCTTCACGCCGCCCGCGTTCTCGTTGCCGTAGGCGAAGCCCTTCAGGTAGCCGGCGATGCGTTCGGCCCCGAGCTGGCGCGTGAGCACCTGCGAGTACCAGACGACGGAATATTTCATCCAGCTGGCCGGCGTCTGGGGGCCGCGGGTCTGCGGGCGCTCGGTGTCGGCGTCCGCGGGCGGGGTGAAGACGGGCTCGTCAGCGCTCTTCAGGATGCCGGCGTCGTAGCCCATCAGGGCGAGGGGCACCTTGAAGGTGGACTGCGGGGGATGGCGGGTAGCGCACAGGCCCTGCTTCGCCAGCACCTTGCCGGTTTCCAGCTCGGTGGCGATGAAGCAGTCCTCCGCCGCCAGCGCCGGCCGCGCGAAGCCGCCCGCTCCGGCGAGGGCGAGGAGCCCGAGGGCCAGCGCCGCGACGCGCCCGGGTGCGCGGGAAGCGCCCCGGCGCGCCGGGGCCATCCGCCCGCGCGCCATCAGGAGGCTTTCGCCGGCTTGTCCACCAGGCGCGGCGCGTAGGTGTGCTCCGGGGCCGGGAAGGTGCGCGCACGCACCTCGTCGGCATAGCTCGCCACCGCCTTTTCGATGTCGGGGCCGAGGTTGGCGTACTTCTTCACGAACTTCGGCACCCGGTCGCCGAGGCCGAGCATGTCCTCCAGCACCAGGATCTGCCCGTCGCAGGCCGGCGAGCCGCCGATGCCGATGGTGGGCGGCGCCACCTCCTCGGTGATGTGGCGGGCGAGGGGCTCGGCGATGGCTTCCAGCACGATGGAGAAGGCGCCGGCCTCGGCGATGGCGCGGGCATCGTCGAGGATGAGGCTCGCCTCGGCGTCGTCGCGGCCGCGGGCCTTGAACGAGCCGAGCGTGTTGATGGCTTGGGGGGTGAGGCCCACATGGCCCATCACCGGCACGCCGCGATCCACGAGGAAGCGGACGGTCTCGGCCATGCGGCGGCCGCCCTCGAGCTTCACCGCGCCTGCGCCGGTCTCCTTCAGCACGCGGGCGGCGGTGTGGAACGCCTCGGTGGGGCTCGCCTCATAGCTGCCGAAGGGCAGGTCCACCACGATCAGGGCGCGCTTGGTGCCGCGCACCACGGCCCGGCCGTGGACGATCATCATCTCCACCGTCACGGGCACGGTGGTTTCCAGCCCGTGCATGACCATGCCCAGGCTGTCGCCCACGAGGATCACGTCCACATAGCGATCCAGCAGGCGCGCCGTGTGGGCATGGTAGGAGGTGAGGGACACGATGGGCTCGCCCCCCTTGCGCGCCTGGATCTGCGGCGCAGTGATGCGGCGCGCATCGGCCTGACTGGACATGGCGTTCCTCTCGTTGTGGCGGCGGGCGGCGGGCGCTTTTGCGTCAGATGACGGGCACGCCGATCACGTATGGATGAAATAGGTAGGCGAGCGCGGCATAGAGCACCAGCCCCCCGCCTACAACGAGGGCATCGCCTGCATAATTTGAAGGCGCCACCGGCAGCGGTCCGCCCCGGCGCTTCAGCGCGATCCGGTCGTACACCGCCCAGGCCAGCACCGAGCCGAACAGCACCAGCGAGGCCGGGTCGGAATTGGCCAGAAGGTGCGCCACCGCCCACGTCTTCACCGCCACCAGCAGCGGATGCTTCAGCACGGCGCGGATGTGGCTCGGCACATAGGCGGCCACCGCGCTGATGCAGGCGAACAGCATCAGCAGCAGGGTGAGGTGGCGCGCCCATATGGGCGGCACCCAGAGGTCCACGGCGCCGTTGGCCCGCCACAGCACATAGCCGTAGGCGGTGAGCAGCAGGCCGCTGGTGGCCAGCAGGGAGAAGAAGCCGCGGTAGGGGCCTTCCCCCAATTGGGAGATGAGCCGGCCGCGCAGGCCGCGCAGGCTCGCCACCACGTGGATGCCGAGGAAGACGAACAGGCCCAGCAGCATCATCACCATGGACGGATCTCCAATGCCGGCGCGCGCGTCCGCTCGGGGCGGCCGGCGTCCGCGACCGGTGCCGGGACACTAGTGCGAGCGGGCGCGGCTTGTCACGTACCGGCGGGGTTGTGCAGGCCCGCTCTTGCGCGCCACCTGCACCGTGGCAGTATGACCAAGGGGAAGACAGGCTCGGGGGACGGCCCCGGGAGAAGCGGCGGCAGGGGGAAGAAGGATGCGGGCGATGTCGAGGTCCGGAACCGGTGTCCCGTCGCGTCCCGGAGCGCGCGGCGCGTGGCGCGCCGTCGCGGCCATGGTGGCGCTGCTGGTGGCGCTCGTCGCCGCGCCCGCGCTCGCCGGCCGGGCCCAGGCGGCCGCCGTGGTGGCGCGGATCGACCTCTCCACCCAGCGCATGACGGTGTCGGTGAACGGCTTCCCGCAATATTCCTGGCCGGTGTCCACCGCCCGCCGGGGCTATGTGACGCCGACCGGCGTGTACCGGCCCCAGCGCATGTACCGTTCGTACTTCTCACGCAAGTATTACAACTCGCCCATGCCCTATTCGATCTTCTTCCGCGGCGGCTATGCCATCCACGGCAGCTATGCGGTGAACCAGCTTGGCGCGCCGGCCTCGCACGGCTGCATCCGCCTGCATCCGGGTAATGCGGCCACCCTCTATTCGCTGGTGCAGACCTACGGGCCGGGCAACACGGCCATCGTCATCACGCGCTGAGCGACGCTCGGGGGCGGGCGCCGCCCGGTCGTGCATGGGAGCGTTGCGGTGAAAGCGGCGCAACGGGTCTTCTAATCGTCGTCCACTCATGGTATCGGCCACTGCCAACTCGCAACGGGGTGCCAAGACGCATCCCGTTCCGGCCCCGATCCAGCGACACGCCACCGTGCCGCCTCAAGGAGTTGGCCATGACGACCCCGAATGCGAACGTGCCCCCCTTCGTGGAAGCCGCCACCGGCCGCGCCCCCTTCCGTGAAGCCCTGACGTTCGACGACGTTCTGCTGAAGCCCGGCGCCTCCGAGGTGATGCCCGGCGAGGTGGAGATCGGCACGCAGCTCACCAAGTCCATCTCCCTCAACCTGCCGATCATCTCCGCCGCCATGGACACGGTGACGGAATCGCGGCTCGCCATCGCCATGGCGCAGGCCGGCGGCATCGGCGTGATCCACCGCAACCTCACGCCCGAGCTGCAGGCCGAGCATGTGCGGCAGGTGAAGAAGTACGAATCGGGCATGGTGGTGAACCCGGTCACCATCCACCCCGACGAGACCCTCTCCGACGCGCTGGCGCTGATGAAGCGCTACGGCATCTCCGGCATCCCGGTGGTGGAGCGCGGCACCGGCGGCATCGCCGGCCCGCTGGTGGGCATCCTCACCAACCGCGACGTGCGCTTCGCCCACAATCCGCAGCAGCGCGTCGCCGAGCTGATGACCAAGGACCGCCTGATCACCGTCCGCGAGGGGCAGGTGAACCAGGAGGAGGCCAAGCGCCTGCTGCACCAGTACCGCATCGAGAAGCTGCTGGTGGTGGATGGCGAGGGCCGCTGCGTCGGCCTCATCACGGTGAAGGACATCGAGAAGGCGGTGGCCTATCCCCACGCCGCCAAGGACGAGCAGGGCCGCCTGCGCGTCGCCGCCGCGACCACGGTGGGCGCGGATGGCTTCGAGCGCACCGAGCGCCTGATCGACGCGGGCGTGGATCTCGTGGTGGTGGATACCGCCCACGGCCATTCCCGCAAGGTGCTGGACCAGGTGGAGCGCATCAAGAAGCTCTCCAACCGCACCCAGATCCTCGCCGGCAACATCGCCACCGTCGAGGGCGCCCGCGCGCTGATCGACGCCGGCGCGGATGCCGTGAAGGTGGGCATCGGCCCCGGCTCCATCTGCACCACCCGCATCGTCGCGGGCGTGGGCGTGCCCCAGCTCACCGCCGTCATGGACGCGGTGGAGGCGGCGCTCGCCACCGGCACGCCGGTGATCGCCGATGGCGGCATCAAGTATTCCGGCGATCTCGCCAAGGCGCTGGCGGCCGGCGCGTCCGCCGCCATGGTGGGCTCGCTGCTCGCCGGCACCGACGAGAGCCCGGGCGAGGTGTTCCTCTATCAGGGGCGCTCCTACAAGGCCTATCGCGGCATGGGCTCGGTGGGCGCCATGGCCCGCGGCTCGGCCGACCGCTACTTCCAGGCGGAAGTGCGCGACACGCTGAAGCTGGTGCCGGAAGGCATCGAGGGGCAGGTGGCCTACAAGGGGCCGGTGGGCGCGGTGCTGCACCAGCTCGCCGGCGGCCTGCGCGCCGCCATGGGCTATGTGGGTGGCCGCACGCTCAAGGAATTCCGCGAGAAGGCGGAGTTCGTGCGCATCTCCTCGGCCGGCCTGCGCGAAAGCCACGTCCACGACGTGACCATCACCCGCGAGAGCCCGAACTACCCGACCAGCGTCTGATGGCTCCGTTCCCGCCCGGTCCGCCGGGCGGGAACCGCGATGCACGCGCCGGGGCAATCATCCGGCCCGGTCGCGGCGCGATCGGACCGGCGCAGGCGGAGGGCGAAGATCGCCCCTGCACGCGATCAAGTCCGCGCCTGCAAATCCATGCCTGCAAGTCCGCGCCTGCCCCGAGCTACGGCGGGCCGGCCCGCCCGAGCAATATGCTCCTGCCCGCGAGCCGGTCCTGCCTGCCTTGGCGGCCGGTCATGCGGTCTTGCCGCGCATCCGCACCACGAATTCCACCAGGAAGGCCGTGGACCACGCCACCATCATGGGGCCGATGAGGGATTCGAAGCCCGCCACGACGCGATAGGCCGCCTTGATGGAGACGCCGTCGGCGCCCACCGTGGTGTAGGTGGCCATGGAATAATAGAGCGCGTCCGGCAGGTTCCCGATGGCGTCGAGCGCGGTATAGGTGATGCCCCAGACCAGGATCTCGGTGAGATGGACGAGGCTCAGGCTCACCACCGTGGTGCTGATGATGACCGCCTCGCGGAACATGTGATCGTCATAGGCCCGGCCGCCGATGCGGTGGGTCAGCCGTCGCCGGATGATGCCGAGCCCCATCGCATGGACCATCACCGTCAGCATCACAGGCAGCACGCATGCGGCCACGAGCGTCAGATAGATGCCCTGGCTTGGCCCCTGGTCCATGTCCCGAATCCCCTTCTCGCGCGTGGCGCGAGCCTATCGGGTCCCAGGCGGCGGAAGTAGGGGCGGGGGCGCTTCCGCCCGCCTCCGGCCCTTACGGCCGGAAGGAGCCGTCGCGGCGCGGGGGCTTGGGCGGGGTGACGTCGATCATCTCGCTCTCGGCCGGCGCGGCATAGGGGCGGCCGGTACGGATCTCGAACACCCGCACGCCACCGAAGCCGCCGCGCCCCATGCCCGGCGCCTTGCCGGTGATGAGCGCATAGACGCCGCCGCCGATGACGAGGGCGGTGATGACGATGCCGGCGATCAGGATCAGCCCGCCCACGAGCGTGAACAGGGCGAAGCCCGCGAGGCACGCCACCGCAAGGCCGGCGACACCGCCGAAAAGGTTCAGAAGCTGTCTCATGGCACCAGCGTGCCGATGGATTGGGGCAGACTTGCGACCGAGCGCACCGGCGCTTTCCGCAGAGTCATGAGCGGCCTCCGGGCCGTGGCCCGGGCGCGTTCGCGGATGCCATCGCCCGCATGGCGCCCGCGCGGAGACGAGCACGCGTGCAGAAGGGCACGCGTTCCGAAGGGCCGGTCAGTCGCAGTGCTCCAGCAGGGGCTCGCGGCCGATGAGGCGGGCGAGCTGGCGCAGCCGGTTCTGCACCCGGTCGTTCACCAGCGCCGCGAGGTCGCGCGGCACGCCCAGCACCAGCTGGTCCTCGCGCACCGCCAGCGGCATGCGCGGCAGGATGCCCGGCATGGCCGCGGAGAGCACGTAGGCGACGCGCATGGCCGCCCCGAGGATGCGGGCGCGGTCGAGCATGCCGGTGGTCAGCAGCTCGAGGATGCGCGTTTCGGATTCATCCGCCCCGAGGCCCATGTGCCGGAAATAGACCGACAGCGCCACATAGGCCCGGCCCGGGTGGTCGATGCCGCTGAGCGCCGCGTGGGCGATCATGTTCAGGCTCTGCTCGCCGCGGTAGTCGGGATGGGCGCGCCAGCTCACGTCGGCCAGCAGGCAGGCGGCGCGGCGCAGGCGCCGCTCGTCGTCCGCTTCCTCCAGCACCGGGGCGGAGGCGAAGAAGGCGTCCGTCCAGCCCACCAGATCCTCGCCGTGGCGCGGCGAGCGGGAGCGCAGCACGTTCATCTCGGCCGCCGCCACCAGCAGCGGGTCCCGCGCGCGCTCGGCCTCGCCGAGCAGCGAATAGAGCAGGCCCTCGCGCACGCCGAGGGCGGAGATGACCACCTCCGCCGGCTTGCCCTGCCGCACGATGTTCTCCAGCACCAGCGCGCCATAAGCCAGCAACGGCCGGCGGGCGTCGGAGATCACGTCGATATGGGCGAGGGCGTCGGCGTCGGCCCGGTGCACGATGCGCGTGAAGTCCAGCGCCTCGCGGGCGGGGATCACGTAGCCGTGCATCACGTGCAGCGGATAGCCCTTGGTGAACATGTGCAGCCGCGCCAGCGCGCGCCAGGTGCCGCCCACCGCGTAGAAGGTGCGGCCGGCAAGGCTGCCCAGCACCTCCGCTTCGGGGATGGTATCGCGCACGATCTTCTCGGCCTTGCGGGTCGAGCGGGACGAGCGGTCCTGAAGTGCGAGGCCGCCGAGGGGCAGGGTGACGCCGGTGCCGATCGCCCGGCCCTTCACGTCCACCAGCTCCAGCGAGCCGCCGCCGAGGTCGCCGACGATGCCGTCCGGCGCATGGACGCCGGCCACCACGCCGCAGGCCGCAAGCTCGGCCTCGCGCCGCCCGGTGAGCAGCTCGATGGGCGTGCCGCAGATCGCCTCGCACTCGGCGATGAAGGCGGGGCCGTTCTCCGCATCGCGCGCGGCGGCGGTGGCGAGGGCATGGACCTGCCCCACCTCCATGGCGTCGCACAGCGCGCGAAAGCGCCGCAGCGCCGCCAGCGCCCGGTCCACTGCATCCTGCGCGAGCCGGCCGGTGGAGAGCACCTCCCGGCCGAGCCCGCACAGGGCCTTTTCGTTGAAGATGGGCGTCAGCGCCCGGTCAAGCGCCTCGTAGACCACGAGGCGGACCGAGTTGGAGCCGATGTCGATGACGGCGATGGGCGCGGTCGACGCGAGCCGGCCCGGCGCGCGCTCCCGCCCCTCGCCGTGCTCAGCGCCGGACAAAGAGGCTGCGCGGCGAAGAATCTTTGAGAGACTTTCCACGTCCAGACAAGCTCGGGTTCGTCATGAAATACTGATGGGCGTTGAACGGTTCCTCGCCCGCGGCCGGGACTATGCGTTCGGACGCGCCATCCGGCAACACCCGCCAGCTCTGCTGGTTGTCGATAAGGTTGGCGACCATGATCTGGTCGAGCACCTGCTCGTGCACCGTCGGATTGGTGATGGGGCAGAGCGTCTCGACCCGGCGGTCGAGGTTGCGCGGCATCAGGTCGGCGGAGGAGATGTAGACCACCGCGCTCGGGCTCGGCAGGCCATGGCCGGCGCCGAAGCAATAGATGCGGGAGTGCTCCAGGAAGCGCCCGACGATGGACTTCACCCGGATGTTCTCGCTGAGGCCGGGGATGCCGGGCCTCAGGCAGCAGATGCCGCGGATGACGCAGTCCACCTGCACGCCGGCGGCGCTCGCCTCGTACAGGGCGTCGATGATCTCGGGGTCCACCAGCGAGTTGCACTTCAGCCAGATGGCGGCCGGGCGGCCGGCGCGGGCGAACTCGATCTCGTCGGCGATGTGCTTCAGCAGCCGCGGCTTGAGGCCGGTGGGCGAGACCGCCATGGCGTCCAGCTCGCCGGGGGTGGCATAGCCGGTGATGAAGTTGAAGATGCGCGCCACGTCCTGCGCGATCACCGGGTCGGCCGTGAAGAAGGACAGGTCGGTGTAGATGCGCGCGGTGATGGGGTGGTAGTTGCCGGTGCCCACATGGACGTAGGTGGCGAGCTGCGAGCCCTCGCGCCGCACCGCCATGGACAGCTTGCCGTGGGTCTTCAGCTCGATGAAGCCGAACACCACCTGCACGCCGGCGCGCTCCAGGTCGCGGGCCCAGCGGATGTTGGCTTCCTCGTCGAAGCGGGCTTTGAGCTCCACCAGCGCGGTCACCGACTTGCCGGCCTCCGCCGCCTCGGCCAGCGCCTTCACGATGGGGCTGTCGGAGGAGGTGCGGTAGAGGGTCTGCTTGATGGCGACGACGTTGGGGTCGCGGGCGGCCTGGCGAAGGAACTGAACCACCACGTCAAAGGATTCATAAGGGTGGTGAACCAGAATGTCCTTCTCGCGAATGGCCAGAAAGCAGTCGCCGCCATGGTCGCGGATGCGCTCGGGAAATCGCGCGTTGTAGGCCTGGAACTTCAGGTCCGGCCGGTCCACCGAGACCAACTGCGAGAATTCGTTGAGGGCGAGCACGCCCTCCACCACGAAGATCTCGTCGTCGTTCACGCCCAGCTCGCGGGCCACGAACAGCCGCAGCTCCTCCGGCATGGCGGCGTCGGCCTCCATGCGGATCACCTCGCCGTAGCGGCGCTGCTTCAGTGCGGTCTCGAACAGGCGGACGAGGTCTTCCGCCTCCTCCTCGATTTCAAGGTCGCTGTCGCGGATGACGCGGAACACGCCCTGGCCCTTCACCGCATAGCCCGGGAACAGGCGCGAGATGAACAGGCCGATCATCTGCTCGAGGGTGATGAAGCGCAGGAGGCCGGGGGCGGTGTCGGGCAGGCGGATGAAGCGGTCCACCTTGGCCGGAATGCGGATCAGCGCGTTCATGCCCCGCCCGTCCGTCTGCCGCACCAGCTGCAGGGCGAGCGAGAAGCCGAGGTTGGGAATGAAGGGGAACGGGTGGGCCGGGTCGATGGCCAGCGGGGTCAGCACCGGGAACACGTAGTTGAGGAAGTGCCGCTCCAGCGCCGCGAGGTCCTCGGTGGTCGCCTCGGCTCCGTCCACCAGCACGATGCCGGCGCCGGCCAGCTCGCGCCGCAGCTCGCGCCAGCGGGACTGCTGGTCGAAGATCAGCCGGGCGGCGCTGGCGAGGATGGTGACGAGCTGCTCGGAGGGGGTGAGCCCGTCCGGGCTCGGCGTCTGCACACCCTCGCGCACCTGCTCCTTCAGGCCGGCGACGCGGACCATGAAGAACTCGTCGAGGTTGTTGGCCGAGATGGAGAGGAAGCGCAGCTGTTCCAGCAGCGGATGGTTGCGGTTGGCCGCCTCTTCCATCACCCGCCGGTTGAAGTGCAGCCAGGAAATCTCGCGGTTGATGAACCGGGCCGGAGATTGCGCCAGCGCAATCGCATCCGCGACGTCGGCCGGGATCTCGGCCTCGGACAGAGCGACAGCCTCGTTCACACCCATACTCGGTCCCCCGCGTTTCGGCCGGACCATGGCCGCGTTACATGACTACTCTATGACGCTTCCTTGGCGTCAATCCTCTTCCTCGTGGGCGCCCGGCTGAAGCTGCTCGCGCAGCACCTGCGCCGCAAGGCTCCGCGTCACCGGACGGTGCGCCGCGAGCGCGGCGGCGTCGAGGGCATCCACCACTTTCTTGGCCCCGGCCACGGTCCGCTGCATGCGCAAGAGGAGGTACTGGACGGTCGCCTCGTCCACGCTCAGCTGGCGATCGGCGAACAGCTTCACCAGCACCGCCGCGAGCAGCGCATCGTCGGCCGGGGCGATCTCGAACACCGGGATGGCGCGCAGGCGCGAGGCGAGGTCGGCGGTGGCCAGCGCGAAGCCGGAGGGGGGCGTGCGCGCGGTCATCAGCAGGAACGCCTGCTGCTCGCGCGCGAGGTTGAGGAGGTGGAACAGGGCCGCCTCGTCGAAGGAGCCGCCCTCCAGGTCCTCCAGAACCAGCGCGCCGGAGGCGAGGGTGGCGGGCACTCCCTCGCGCGTGAGGGCGCGCGCGGGCAGCACCGGCGCGCCCGCACGCTCGGCGAAGATGGCGGCGAGATGGCTCTTGCCCGCGCCCTCCGGCCCGACGAGGCAGACCACGCGGGCCGGCCAGTCGGGAAAGGCGTCCACCAGCGCGAGCGCGGCCGCATTGCCGGGGGCGGCGAGGAAATCCTCGCGCCTGAGCGCCGGCAGCGCCGCCGGCAGCTCCAGCGGCAGCTGGCGCGGGCGTCCGTCTTTCTCCGCCATGGGTCAGGGCGTCCCGGACGGGGGCAGGGCGGCATCGTCCCCGCCCTGGTAGAGGGAAGACTGCATGTAGCGGGTGATGGCGAAGCGCACGAGCACCCCGCCCACCGCCGTCAGCGGCACCGCCAGCAGGAGCCCGACGAAGCCGAACAGGTAGCCGAAGGCGAACAGGGCGAACATCAGCCACACCGGATGCACGCCGATGCTGTCACCCACCAGCTTGGGCGAGAGCACGTAGCCTTCGATGGTCTGGCCGGCGATGAAGATGGCCAGCACGGTGCCGATCATCCCCCAGTCCGGGAAGAACTGGACGATGGCGACGCCCATGGCCAGCACGAAGCCTGTGAGCGAGCCCACATAGGGAATGAAGGTGATGACGCCGGAGACGATGCCGATGAGCAGGCCGAAATTCAGCCCGGCCATGGTCAGCGCCACGGCATAGAAGGTGCCGAGCAGCAGGCACACCATGGCCTGCCCGCGCACGAAGCCGGCCACCGCCATGTCCATGGAGCGGGCGAGGTCGCGCACCACCGGGCGGTGCGGCACCGGCACCAGGCTGTCCACGAACGACACCATGCCGTTCCAGTCGCACAGGATGTAGAACACAACCACGGGTGTAACCACCAGCAGCGCGAACAGCGAGATGAGCGCCTGCCCGCCGGACCACACCGAGGAGAGCAGCCCCAGCAGGTGGGTGACGCCCTGGGTCATCAGGTCGGAGATGGAGCGCTGCATGTCGGGCAGGCGGTCGCCGACGATGCCGCTCAGCCACTCGCGGTTCTCTTCCGTCAGCAGACCCTGCAGGCGCGCCACGTAGGAGGGCAGGCGCTGGATGAACTCGAACAGCTGCGAGGACAGGATGGGCAGCGCCAAGAGGAAGAACAGCATCACCACCAGCAGCATGATCCCCACCACCACCAGGGCGGAAAGGGTGCGGGCGATGCCGATGCGCTCGAGGCGCGCCACCACGGGATTGAGGAAATAGGCCAGCACGATGCCGGCCACGAATGGCAGCAGGATGCCGCTCAGCAGCCACAGGGACGCTGCCGTCAGCACCAGGGCGCCGATCCAGAAGCGGATCTGGAACTGGACCGGCATGGCATCTCCCCGGTCTTCGGGTTCCGGGCGGGCGGGCGGCCGCGCGCCCGCGCCCGGTGCGGATCCCTCCGCCGCCCGAAGGCGCCGGGGGTCACGTTCGCCGGAGCGCTCGCCGTCGATCACTTCGCCGCGGGTTGCTTCACCGCGGGTCACTTGGCCATGTGGCGCGTCCATGCGGCGAGATAGGCAGCGGCGGAAAGGCCCGTCAAGAGGCCGACCATCACCTGCCCCAGCCCGGTGAGGCCCGGCACCGCGATCCCGAAGCCGGAGGAGGCCAGCACGAAGGCGGCGAAGGCGATCTGCACCGCGGTGTTCACCTTGGAGATGAGCAGCGGGCTGATGGTCACCGGCTTCGCCATCACCAGCGACAGCACCACCGCGCCGACGATCATCACGTCGCGCGAGACCACGGCGATGGCGACCCAGCGCGGAATCATCTCCGCCACCGCCAGCGAGACGTAGATGGAGACGAGCAGCGCCTTGTCGGCCACCGGGTCCAGATAGGCGCCGAGCTCGGTCTGCATGTTGAAGCGCTTGGCGATGAAGCCGTCGAGCGCGTCCGAGACGCCGGCCGCCAGGAACAGCCAGAAGGCGAGGGCGTACTCGCCGGAGGCGATCGCCCACACCACCGCCGGAACCAGCAGGATGCGCAGCAGTGTCAGAATGTTCGGCAGGCTCACCTGAGGCCTCCGTGCCGTCGTCCGCCGACCGGTCCGTCCGGCCGGGTCAGGCGCTGATGCGCTCGATCTCCGCGCCGCAGCGCGAGAGCTTCTCCTCCAGCTTCTCGAAGCCGCGGTCCAGGTGGTAGACGCGCTGGACCATCGTCTCGCCCTCGGCGGCGAGGCCGGCGATGACGAGGGAGACCGAGGCCCTAAGGTCGGTGGCCATCACCGGCGCGCCGGTCAGGCGCTCCACGCCCTCCACGGTGGCGGTGTCGCCGTCCAGATGGATGCGGGCGCCGAGCCGGGCCAGCTCCTGCACGTGCATGAAGCGGTTCTCGAAGATGGTCTCGGTGATGCGCGCGCGGCCCTTGGCCCGGGTCATCAGGGCCATGAACTGGGCCTGCAGGTCGGTGGGGAAGCCGGGGAAGGGGGCGGTGGTCACGTCCACCGGCTGGATGCCGGCGCCGTTGCGGCGCACGCGGATGCCCTCGTTGGTGGCGTCGATCTCCGCCCCGGCGTGCCGCAGCACGTGGAGCGCGTCCTCCAGCAGGTCCGGCCGGGCGCCGGCGAGCATCACGTCGCCGCCGGCCATGGCGGCGGCCATGGCGTAGGTGCCGGTCTCGATCCGGTCCGGCAGCACGGAATGGCGGGCGGCGCGCAGGCGCGGCACGCCTTCCACATAGATGGTGGGCGAGCCTGCCCCCTCGATCCGCGCGCCCATCTTGATGAGGCAGTCGGCCAGATCGACGATCTCGGGCTCGCGGGCGGCGTTCTCGATCACGCTCTCGCCGCGGGCGAGGGCGGCGGCCATGAGCGCGGTGTGGGTGGCGCCCACCGAGACCTTGGGGAAGCTGATGCGAGCGCCGGTCAGGCCCTTGTGGGCCTTGGCGATGACGTAGCCGGCGTCGATCTCGATGTCGGCGCCGAGCGCGCGCAGGGCATCGAGGTGGAAATCCACCGGCCGGGTGCCGATGGCGCAGCCGCCGGGCAGCGAGACCCGCGCCTCGCCCATGCGCGCCACCAGCGGGCCAAGCACCCAGAACGACGCGCGCATGCGCGAGACCAGATCGTAGGGCGCCACGGTGTCGACGATGACGCGCGCGTCGATCTCCAGCGTCTGGCCGGCGAACGGATCGTCGCCGTTGCGCTTGCCGTTGGTGGTGATGTCCACGCCGTGATTGCCGAGAATGCGCTGCAGCAGCGCCACGTCCGCGAGGCGCGGCACGTTCTCGAGAATCAGCTTCTCCTCGGTGAGCAGGCTGGCGATCATCAGCGGCAGGGCGGCGTTCTTGGCACCGGAAATGGGAATGGTGCCCTTGAGCTCGTGCCCGCCGACGATGCGAATCTTGTCCATGCCTGCCTGTCCCTCCTGTCGGCGCGTGCCCCCCAAGCCGGCCGAGCGCGGATTTAAGGGAGAAGCTCTAGCCCGCCTCGCCGTCCGGCACAATCTTGGCGTCAGGGACTGACGGCGCCGCGCTACCGTCCGCCGGCTCGTTTTCACCGCTTTTCGCTGCCGGGGCTGTCGCGGGCGGCGTCGCGGCGCCGGTTGCGGCGGGATCGTTCCGCGCGTTGCCCCCGGCAGGCTCGCCGGCGCGGCGCGCGCGCGCCTGGGTCTTGCGACGCTGCAGGTTGGCCCTGAGCGCGGCGGCGAGGCGATCCGATCGGTCGTTGGTCCCGGACATGACAGGTGCAGTAACGGCGCGGCGGAGGCGGCGCAAGACGGCGGCTGGAGCGGCCTTGCTGGCCTTGCCGCGGGGAGTGTGCTAACGAGCCGCATTGCCGGGCTGGGGCAGGGCGCGTCCGAAAGCCCCCGGCGACGGCGTTCCGGGTGGGGAAAATCCGGCCGAAATTCGCTCCTCTCTTGCGATGGAGGGGCTGGGCACGGCGGAAAAAAGGCATTATGCCCTCCTCCAGCCGCCGAACGGCAACGGGTTTATCCGAACAACGAGGGTTGCATCGATGAGTGACATCGCCGAGCGGGTGAAGAAGATCGTCGCGGAGCATCTGGGGGTCGAGGCCGAGAAGGTCACGGAAAGCGCTTCCTTCATCGACGATCTCGGCGCCGACAGCCTCGACACCGTGGAACTCGTGATGGCCTTCGAGGAGGCCTTCAACTGCGAGATCCCGGACGATGCCGCCGAGACCATCCTGACCGTGGGTGACGCGATCAAGTTCCTGGAAAAGAACGCCGCTTGATCCTCACGCGTGTCTAATTCGACGGTCGCGCGGCGCATGGCGCCCGCGGCCGTTGTTGCACCGGGCCGGGCGCCCCGCGCGGCGTCGGCCCGCCTTCCGGAGTTTTCCCCATGAGACGTGTTGTCGTCACCGGCCTCGGCATGGTGACGCCGCTCGGCTGCGGCGTCGAGCCGACCTGGCGGCGGCTCATCGCCGGCGAGAGCGGCGTGAAGGCGGTCGAGCATTTCGATGTGTCGGATCTCGCCTGCAAGATCGCGGCGAACATTCCCCGCGGCGACGGGACCGACGGCACCTACAATGCCGACCAGTGGATGGAGCCCAAGGAGCAGCGCAAGGTCGACGAGTTCATCGTCTTCGCCATGGCCGCTGCGACCCAGGCGCTGGATGATGCCGGATGGCATCCCTCCACCTACGAGGACCAGATCAACACCGGCGTCCTCATCGGCTCCGGCATCGGCGGCATCGAGGGCATCGCCGACGCGGCCCTGCTGCTGAAGGATCGCGGCCCCCGCCGCATCTCCCCCTTCTTCATCCCCGGCCGGCTCATCAACCTCGCCGGCGGCTACGTCTCCATCGCCCACGGGCTGAAGGGCCCGAACCACGCGGTGGTCACGGCCTGCTCCACCGGCGCCCACGCCATCGGCGACGCCGGCCGGCTGATCGCGCTCGGCGATGCGGACGTGATGGTGGCCGGCGGCACCGAATCGCCGGTGAACCGCCTGTCCATTGCCGGCTTCGCCGCCTGCAAGGCGCTCTGCACCTCCTTCAACGACGACCCCACCCGCGCCTCGCGCCCCTATGACAAGGACCGCGACGGCTTCGTCATGGGCGAGGGCGCCGGCGTGGTGGTGCTCGAGGAGCTGGAGCACGCCAAGGCGCGCGGCGCCAAGATCTATGCCGAGCTGGTGGGCTACGGCCTCAGCGGCGACGCCTACCACATCACCGCGCCCTCCATGGATGGCGACGGCGCCTTCCGCTGCATGTCGGCGGCGCTGAAGCGGGCCGGCATCACCCCCGACGAGATCGACTACATCAACGCCCATGGCACCTCCACCATGGCCGACGAGATCGAGCTCAAGGCGGTGGAGCGGGTGCTGGGCAACGCGGCGGGCAAGACGGCCATGTCGTCCACCAAGTCGTCCATCGGCCACCTTCTGGGTGCCGCGGGCGCGGTGGAGGCCATCTTCTCCATCCTCGCCATCCGCGACCAGATGGCGCCGGGCACGCTCAACCTCGACAACCCGTCGGTGGAGACGCCGATCGATCTGGTGCCGCTGAAGGCGAAGCCCCGCAAGATCGATGCGGTGCTCTCCAACTCCTTCGGGTTCGGCGGCACCAACGCCTCGCTCGTCTTCCGCCGCCACGACGCGTGACGACAGACGGATCCGGCCGCGCCTTTCGGGGCCGGATCCCACGCGCACCCGGCCCCGGATCGGGGCCGGCCGCTCCGGCGCCTGTCTCCGGTGCGGACCCGCGGTCCGGATCATGACCCGTTGACCATGTCGCGCACGTCATCGATCGCTCGTCGTGACCTGCGGGAACGTGCCGCCGTTGCGCCTGAATGTGCCGCTAGCTAGCGATCCGGGCGGCGGAACTGCGGCGCGATGACCCGGCGCCAGCCTGCGCCGATGACAGGGGAACCCGGTATGGCCGAGTCCAACGACGGATCACCGAAATCCGCAATGCCGGACGGCGTGGACCCGCATGCGGCCGCGCCCCGTCCCGATGCGCCCCCCGCGGCCGCCCCCGAGGTAAAGGCCCCCGAGGTGAAGGTGCCGGGCGCTGGAGACGCGGCCTCGGCGGCGCCCACGCCCCGCGTGCCGACGGCCGATGACGCCCCCGCGGCAAAGCCCGCGCCGGAAATCCATTCGCCGCTGCTGCCGCAGGCAAAGCCAGCGGCCGGCGCCGCCCCCGCCGTGCCGCCCCAGGCTGCCGCCAACCCTGCCGGCGCGCCGGCCACGGATGCCCCGGCATCTGCCGCCCAGCCAGCCGCCAAACCTGCGGGCAAAGCCACGGCGAAGCCCGCCGGCCGCGCCGCGCGCAAGGCGGAGGCCGAGGCCGCGAAGGCGCTCCGCCCCTCGCGCAGCGCGCGGCATCCGGCCGTCACCATCCTCAGCGGCCTGTTCACCTTCCTTCTGTTCCTCGGCGTCGGCGGCGGTCTCGCGGTCTGGTACGCGGAGCGCGCCTTCTACGATCCCGGTCCGCTCACCGCGGAAAAGGTGGTGAACATCCCGCGCGGCGCGGGCGTGCGCGACATGGGCGACATCCTCGAGCGCGAGGGGGTGATCAGCAATTGGCTGCTGTTCGTGGTGGGCCAGCGCCTGACGCGCGAGGATGCGAAGCTCCAGGCCGGCGAATACGTGTTCAAGCCCGGCCAGTCGGCCGCGAGCGTCATCGACACCATCGCCTCCGGCAAGGTGGTGCAGCATCAGGTGACCATTCCCGAGGGGCTCACCAGCCAGCAGGTGGTGAAGCGCCTGATGGACAACGACCTGCTCACCGGCACGCCGGCGGTCCCGCCCGAGGGCACGCTCCTGCCCGAGACCTACCGCATCCGCCGCGGCCAGCCGCGGGAGGAGGTGCTGCAGCAGATGGCCGAGGCCCAGCGCAAGCTGCTCGCCACCATCTGGGCCAAGCGCGCCAGCGACCTGCCGGTGCGCACGCCGCAGGAGCTGGTGGTGCTCGCCTCCATCGTCGAGAAGGAGACCGGCCTTGCCGAGGAGCGGCCGAAGGTGGCCGCCGTGTTCGTCAACCGCCTCAACAAGAAGATGCGGCTGCAGTCGGACCCGACCATCATCTATGGCATCGTCGGCGGGCGTGGCTCGCTGGGCCGGCCCATCACCCGCACCGACATCTCCACCCCGACCGCCTACAACACCTATGCGGTGGACGGGCTGCCCCCCGGCCCCATCTGCAATCCCGGCCGCGATGCCCTGATGGCGGTGGCCAACCCGCCCCGCACCAAGGATCTGTTCTTCGTTGCGGACGGCACCGGCGGCCACGCCTTCGCCGAGACGCTGAACGACCACAACAAGAATGTCGCCCGCTGGCGCGCCATCGAGCAGGGCAATGCTGCCCCGGCCTCGCCTGGTGCGCAGTCGGTGCCGCCCCCGGTGGCGCCGGCCGGGCAGGGCACCGCCAACTAGGCCGGGAGAGACCGCCTCATCTGGCCGGTGGCGGCCGGATGCCGGCCGGCCGCGACAGCCGTCGGCGGCGCTGCTAGAGGTGGACGGCCCGGCTCCGCGCGGGCGCGGAGCGCAGCTTTCCCGCCGGCCAGCCGCCTTTCCGGCCCCCGCCTTCCGCCCGCCATCCCGGCGGCGCAACGGAAGGCGCTTTCCGTCCCGGCATTGTCGCGCGACAATGCCCCAGCATCCCAAGCGCGGGCCGCCCGCGGGAGTGACCATGAAGCGTGCCGCCGTTTCCCGGGACCGACTGCCGGTCCATGCCCCTCTCGCCAGCATGACGGGCTTTGCCCGCGTCCCCGGCTCGCACGGGCCGTGGCGCTTCGGCTGGGAGGTGCGCTCGGTGAACGGCAAGGGGCTGGACCTTCGGCTGCGCCTGCCGCCCGGCTTCGAGGCGCTGGAGGCGGACGTGCGCACCCGCACCGGGCAGGTGCTCACCCGCGGCTCGGTCTCCGCCACCCTCACCGCCACCCGCGAGGGCGACACCAGCACCGTGCGCGTCAACCAGCCGGCGCTGGAGGCGCTCTACCGCGCCCTGACCGAGAGCGCGGCGCGCCTCGGCGCTCCCGCGCCCACCCTGGACGGGCTGCTTGGCGTGAAGGGCATGGTGGAGATCGCCGAGGCCGAGGACAGCGAGGAGGAGCACCGCGCCCTCATGTCCGCCGTGCTCGCGGGCTTCGACCGCGCGCTGTCCGAGCTCGGCGGGATGCGCGCCCGCGAAGGCGAGGCGCTCAACGTCATCCTCACCGAGCGGCTGGATGCCATCGCCACCCTCGTCGGCCGCGCCGAGCGCCTGCCCGAGCGTGGCGTCGAGGCGGTGAAGGCCCGCATCGCCGAGCAGGTGCGCGTGCTGATGGAGGCCGCCGCCCTCGATCCGGAGCGGCTGCACCAGGAGGCGGTGCTCGCCGTCACCCGCGCCGACGTGCGCGAGGAGCTGGACCGCCTCACCGCCCATCTCGCCGCCGCCCGCGAGCTGCTGGCCACCGGCGGCCCGGCCGGCCGGCGGCTGGATTTCCTGGCCCAGGAGTTCAACCGCGAGGCGAACACCCTGTGCTCAAAGTCCAATTCCGTGGCGCTGACGCAGATCGGGCTTGACCTGAAGCTGCTGGTGGACCAGTTCCGCGAGCAGATCCAGAACCTCGAGTGAGCGCCCGCCCGATGCCCAACTCCACCTCGTCCACCGTGTCGTCGCACTTCGCGCTGCCGGGCTGGAAGCCCGGCGCGGGCGTGCTGGCACGGCGCGGGCTGATGCTGGTGCTGTCCTCGCCGTCGGGGGCGGGCAAGACCACCCTGTCGCGGCGGCTGCTGGCCAGCGACGAGCGCATCACCATGTCGGTCTCCGTCACCACCCGCGCCCCGCGGCCGGGCGAGGAGGACGGCAAGGACTATTTCTTCGTGGACGTGCCCACCTTCCATCGCATGCGCGAGGAAGGCGAGCTGCTGGAGCACGCCACCGTTTTCGAAAACCTCTACGGCACCCCCCGCGGCGCGGTGGAGGCGGCGCTGTCCGCCGGGCGCGACGTGCTGTTCGACATCGACTGGCAGGGCACCCAGCAGCTGGGCGAGAGCGCGCAGCAGGATCTGGTGAAGGTCTTCATCCTGCCGCCCACCGCCGCCGACCTGGAGCAGCGCCTGCGCTCGCGGGCCCAGGACAGCGAGGAGGTGGTGCGCCAGCGCATGGCCAAGGCCTCGGACGAGATCAGCCACTACACCGAATACGACTACATCATCATCAACCACGACGTGGACGACAGCCTCGCCAAGCTCACCGCCATCCTGCAGGCGGAGCGGCTGAAGCGCCGCCGGCTCACCGGCCTGTCCAGCTTCGTGAAGGGCCTGCGCGACGCGCTCTAGCGGGAAGATGGAGAACGCGAGAACCGATCTGCTCTCGATGCGGTCGGATCGTCGCCTGCTCGGGTGACGCTACCATTCCGGCTTCTGCGGCAGTCCGTCCGTGATCTCGTAGTAGTCGGACTTGGACGCCACGAAGATATGCTCGGCGAGGCGGACCCCGGTCGGCCGGTCGAGCGTGCCGGCGGTGACGAAGACCTCTGCGTCCCCGGCCCGCTTCCAGAAAAGATTGCCGCCGCAGCGCGTGCAGAAGCCCCGCTCGGTGCCCGGCGACGAGGCGAACCAGCCGAGAGTATCGTCTGCCGTCAGGACGAGGTCCTCGTGCCGGCAGCTGGTCATGGCGGCGAAGTTGCCGCTGGTGCGGGCACACTGGGAGCAGTGGCAGGCGAGCACCGGTGTCATCTCGCCCGCAATCGAGTACCGCACGCCGCCGCAGAGGCAGCCACCCTGGCGCATCGCCATGTTCCCTCCGTGCCGGTCTTGAGGCCGCAGGCCGGCATGCCTGCCGTCGCGCGGCCTACTTCTCCACCGCGATGACGCGGCCCCGGTCCACGGCAAGGGCGAGGCGACCGGCCTTCAGCGCCAGCGCCCGGTCGCCGAACAGCTCCCGCCGCCAGCCCTTCAGCGCCGGCACGTCGGCCTCGTCGCTCACGGCGATGCGCTCCAGGTCCTCGGTGGTGGCGATCACCTTGGCGGCCACCGCATTCTGCTCCGCGGTCATGCGCAGCAGCACCTTGAGCAGTTCCACCGTGGCGCTGGCGCCGTTGGGCAGCGCCTTGTCGCGCTCGATGCGGGGCAGGGACTTGGGATCGCGCGCGAGGCCGCGCTTCACCGCCTCCACCACCGCCTCGCCGTAGCGCGAGCGTTCGAACCCCTTGGGCACCGAGCGCAGCTCGGCGAGCCGTTCCGGGGTCTGCGGCTGCTGCAGGGCGATCTCGCCGATCACCTCGTCCTTGATGACGCGGCCGCGCGGCAGGTCGCGGGTCTGCGCCTCGCGCTCGCGCCAGGCAGCGACCTCCACCAGCACGGCAAGCTCGCGCGGCTTGCGCACGCGGGACTTCAGCCGCTCCCAGGCGGTGTCGGGGCTCTGCTCGTAGGTGGCGGGGGAGGTGAGGACGTGCATCTCCTCGCCCACCCACTCGGCGCGCCCGCGCGCCTCGAGGTCGGACGTAAGCTTGATGTAGATGTCCCGCAGGTGGGTGACGTCGGCGATGGCGTAGGTCACCTGCGGGGCGCTGAGCGGGCGGCGCGACCAGTCCGTGAAGCGCGACGACTTGTCGAGGCTGTGGCCGGTGATGCGCTGGACCAGCTGGTCGTAGGAGATGCTGTCGCCGTAGCCCAGCACCATGGCCGCCACCTGGGTGTCGAACACCGGATGCGGGATGAGGCGGGCCTGATGCCAGATGATCTCGATGTCCTGCCGGCCGGCGTGGAACACCTTCATCACCCGGTTGTTCGCCATCAGGCGATAGAACGGCGCAAGGTCGAGCCCCTCGGCCAGCGCGTCGATGAGGATGGCCTCGTCGGGCGAGGCCACCTGCACCACGCAGAGCTTCGGCCAGAAGGTGGTTTCCCTCAGGAATTCCGTGTCGACGGTGACGAAGGGATGGCGGGCGAGGCGCTCGCAGGCCGCGGCCAGCGCCTCGGTCGAGGTGATCGGATCCATGGCCGGACAATAGCCATGCTGTGCCGCCGGGAAAAGGGAATGTGGCGCGATTTTGTCACGCGGCTGCGGTGCGGGCGAGCCGGAGGGCCACCTCGGGCGGCGCCGGACGGCCCAGCAGGAAGCCCTGCAGGTGGGTGCACCCCTCCGCCACCATGATGCGGCGCTGGCCCTCGGTCTCGATTCCCTCGGCGGTGCAGCCGAGGCCGAGGGTGCGGGCGAGGCTGACGATGGCGCGCACGATGGCGACGCTCTGGGGGGAGCGCTCCACCTCCTCGACGAACGACTGGGCGATCTTGATGCGGCCGATGCTGAGGGTGCGCAGATAGGCGAGCGAGGAATAGCCGGTGCCGAAATCGTCCAGCGAGACGGTGATTCCCTCCGCCTGGAACCGCTCCAGCGCCCCGCGCACGGTGGCCTCCGGGCTGAGCAGGATCGATTCGGTGATCTCCACCTCCAGCCGGTGCGGCGGCAGGCCGGAGGCCTCCAGCGCCGCCTTCACCTGCGCCGGCGCCTGGCCGTTGCGGAACTGCACGGGGGACAGGTTCACCGAGATGAACAGGTCGTCGGGCCAGGTGGCGGCGGCCCGGCACGCCTCGGCGAGCACCCAGGCGCCGAGCGGCACGATGAGGCCGGTCTCCTCCGCCAGGGGAATGAAGGCGTCGGGGTGGATCAGGCCGCGCTCGGGGTGCTGCCACCGCGCCAGCGCCTCGAAGCCGGCGAGGCGGCCCGAGGTCGCCTCGAAGATGGGCTGGTAGACGAGGAAGAACTGCGCCGCCCGCCAGGCCTGCAGCAGGTCGAGCTCCAGCTGGCGGCGCTGCCGTGCGCGCCGCTCCATCGCTTCCTCGAAGAGCCGGGCGACGCCGCGCCCCTCGCTCTTGGCCCGGTAGAGGGCGAGATCAGCGTTCTTCATCAGCTGGACGAGGCTGGCGCCGTCGCGCGGGGCGAGGGCGACGCCGGCGCTGCCGCCGCCGACGATGCGGTGGTGGCCGAGCTCGAACGGCGCATGCAGGGCGGCCAGCAGGCCATCGGCGAAGGCCAGCGCGGCGACATTGTCGGGGCTGGCGTCCCGGGGCTGCGTGCGCACCACCGCGAACTCGTCGCCGCCGAACCGCGCCACCATGTCCCGCGGTCCAAGGCAGGCGCTGATGCGGGCGGACATCTCCACCAGCATCGCGTCGCCGGCGTCATGGCCGAGGGTGTCGTTGACGGCCTTGAAGCCGTCGAGGTCGAGGAACAGCAGCGCCAGCGGCTCCGGCATGGGGGCTTTCAGCCGCGCCTCCAGCGTCTCGGTGAAGGCGAGGCGGTTCGGCAGGCCGGTCAGCGGGTCGAGCCGCGCCATGGCGTGCTGGGCGGCGGCGAACGCGTGCTCGCGCGCGAGGTGCTGGGCGACGCCGTAGCCGATGACGGCGATGGCGCAGCACAGCAGGGCGGCGGCGAGCATCTGCGGCATGGCCCGCTGCATCAGCAGCGTGTCCACCGCCGACCAGCTGTCGCTCGCCACCACCGCCAGCGGCAGCCGGGCCACCTTCTGGACCGCGGCGAGGCGCGGCTTCTCGTCGAGGGCGCCGGCCGGCAGGTTGCCGCTCTCGGAGGGCGAGAAGACCGCGGCCGCGAGGCGCGCGCGCATGGCGGGGTCGGGCACCTGCGGTCCGGCGCTGGCCGGCGCGCGGGCGAGCAGCGCGCCATCGTCCCGCACCAGGGCGATCATGCCGTCGCTGCCGAGCTTCACGGCGGCGTAGAACCGCTCGAACACGGATTGCTCCAGGGCACCCAGCGTGACGCCGAGGAAGCGCCCCTCACGGGTGGCGATGCGCCGCGCGAGGTAGATGATGACCGCATCGGTGGTGCGGCTGCGCATGGGCTCGCTGATGAAGGACGGCGGGCCTTTCATGCTCGCGAGCGCCCGGAAATAGCCGCGGTCCGCCAGGTTGACCTGGGGCGGGGGCCAGTCGCGGGAGCTGTTCAGCAGGCGCCCGTCGGTGTCGACGATGCCGATGGCATCCACGTGGGGAAAGGGGATGATCTTCTCGCGCATCACCACGTGCATGGTCTGCGTGCCCATGACGGTGCGCAGCTGCGAGGGGCGGTCGACCCCTTCCTCCTCCAGCTGGTCGATCAGCCCGTCCTCGATCAGGTCGAGGCTCTCGAACACGCGGGCGCTGTGCTCGGCGAGGGTCTGGGCGAGATTGGCGAGCTCGCGGCGGCGGTCGTCGATGCCGTCCTGCCGGGCGTGGCTCACGAAGCCGGCGGTGAAGGCGATGATGCCGAGGATGAGCGCGCCGGCCACCGCATAGGCCCAGGCGCTGCCCGACGGACCTCGCTCACGCGCGCTGCGGGGCGCCCGCTCCGGTCGGTCTGGCCTGTCCATGGCACCCTCGTTCCGCCACGCCTGCGCAGCAGCTGCAGGGCTTGGCCTTGGCCATGCTAGCATGTTCGTTCGCACCCTGAACAGGAGTGCGTGCTTGACAAGGGGCGGGGCGCATGCACCTTCGCCCCCGCCTCAGACGCGGATGCCCGTGCCGCGGCGCGCGCCTTGTCGCGCCCGGGACGGATCGGGGCCCAGGGCGTCCGGCGCGCGCCGTAGCGGCAGCGCGCTCGATGTCCGGGCACCGGGCCCGCCGCCCCGCGTCGCCTCTCTTCTGCCTTGAAAGGGCGAGCCATGCACCGTTACCGCTCCCATACTTGCGGCGCGCTTTCGACCGCCGAGGTGGGCGAGATCGTGCGCCTGTCCGGCTGGTGCCACCGCATCCGCGACCATGGCGGCGTGCTGTTCATCGACCTGCGCGACCATTACGGCCTCACCCAGGTGGTGGTGGACCCCGACAGCCCGGCCTTCAAGGGCGCCGAGAAGGCGCGCTCCGAGTGGGTCATCCGCATCGACGGCAAGGTCCGCCTGCGCCCCGAGGGCACCGAGAATCCGGACCTGACCACCGGCGCCATCGAGGTCTACGCCACCGACCTCGAGGTGCTGGGCCCGGCGGCCGAGCTGCCCCTGCCGGTGTTCGGCGATGTGGAATACCCGGAGGAGACGCGGCTCAAGTACCGCTTCCTGGATCTTCGCCGCGAGAAGCTCCACCGCAACATCATGACCCGCGGCGCCATCATCGACGCCATGCGCCGGCGCATGAAGGACCAGGGCTTCTTCGAGTTCCAGACGCCGATCCTCACCGCCTCCTCGCCGGAGGGCGCGCGCGACTTCCTGGTGCCGAGCCGCCTGCACCCCGGCAAGTTCTATGCGCTGCCGCAGGCGCCGCAGCAGTACAAGCAGCTCATCATGATGAGCGGCTTCGACCGCTACTTCCAGATCGCGCCCTGCTTCCGCGACGAGGACCCGCGCGCCGACCGCCTGCCGGGCGAGTTCTACCAGCTCGACCTGGAGATGAGCTTCGTCGAGCAGGAAGACGTGTTCGCCGCCATGGAGCCGGTGATCACCGGCGTGTTCGAGGAGTTCGCCGGCGGCAAGCCGGTGACGCAGAACTGGCCGCGCATCCCCTATGCCGAGTCGCTGCGCAAGTACGGCACCGACAAGCCGGACCTGCGCAACCCGCTCGTCATGCAGAACGTCTCCGACCACTTCCGCGGCTCCGGCTTCAAGGTGTTCGCCCGCATGCTGGAGGTGGAGAAGAACCAGGTGTGGGCCATTCCCGCCCCCGGCGGCGGCTCGCGCGCCTTCTGCGACCGCATGAACTCCTGGGCGCAGGGCGAGGGCCAGCCGGGCCTTGGCTACATCATGTGGCGGCAGGAAGGAACTTCGGCTGAGGCGATGGGCAAGGGGGAGGATGGCCGTGCCCTCGCGCAAAACACACAGCATTTGAAGCCGGGCGAGGCAGCTTGGATTCCCACGACTCAGGTCGTGGGCGCCGGCCCGCTCGCCAACAACATCGGCCCCGAGCGCACCGAGGCGATCCGCGCCCAGCTGGGCCTCAAGGCCGGCGATGCCGCCTTCTTCGTCGCCGGCGACCCGGACAAGTTCGTGAAGTTCGCCGGCCTTGCCCGCACCAGGGTGGGCGAAGAGCTGAACCTCATCGACAAGGACCGCTTCGAGCTGGCCTGGATCGTCGACTTCCCCTTCTACGAGTATTCGGAGGAGGAGAAGAAGGTGGACTTCTCCCACAACCCCTTCTCCATGCCGCAGGGCGGTCTTGAGGCGCTGAACACGCAGGACCCGCTCACCATCAAGGCGTTCCAGTACGACATCGCCTGCAACGGCTACGAGATCGCCTCCGGCGGCATCCGCAACCATCGCCCCGAGGCCATGGTGAAGGCGTTCGAGCTCGCCGGCTATGACGAGGCGACCGTTGTGGAGCGTTTCGGTGGCATGTATCGCGCGTTCCAGTACGGCGCCCCGCCCCATGGCGGCATGGCGGCGGGCGTGGACCGCATCGTCATGCTCCTGTGCGGCACCACCAACCTGCGCGAGATCTCGATCTTCCCCATGAACCAGCAGGCCCTCGACCTGCTCATGGGCGCGCCCAACGAGGCGAGCCCGAAGCAGCTGCGCGAGCTTCACATTCGCCCGGCGCCGCAGCCGAAATAAGGTGTAGTGTTCGCTCCGGGGAGACGCGAGCGCCGCGCGCACGACGCGGCCGGCCCTCCCCGGAGGAATGCCCCCATGCGGAATGTCTCTACCTGGCTGGTTGTCGCGGCGCTTCTCTCGCCGGTCCCGGCGCTCGCGCAGGATGCCGGCCTCGCCCAGAAGGCGGTGACCCTTTCCGTCGCTCCCGGCCTCGACGGCCGCATCAGCCGGATGATCGGCGAGGCCGTCGCCAAGCTGCCCGCCGACAAGCAGGCGCAGGCGCGCGCCGACCTGACCAAGGCATCCGTGGGCATCCGCGAGGATCTGGTCAGCGTCTTCTCCAGCTATTACGCGCGCTCCTTCACCGCCGACGAGCTGAAGGCCATCGTCGCCTTCTTCGAGAGCCCGGTGGGCAAGAAGCTGGTGCAGGTGGAAGAGAACAAGCCGGCCGAGGTGAACACGGCCATCCAGCAGCAGATCATGAAGATGGTGGCGGCCGCCAACGCCGCCCGCTGACCGGCACGGCCCGGGCGGCGCTGGCTGCCGTCCGGGCCGGATGCGTCAGGGCCGGAAGCGTCAGGGCTTGGTGGCGGTCGCCGACAGGGTGAAGGCCTCCAGCAGCACCGAGGGATCGCTCGACAGCGCCAGCGCCAGCGCCGGCACGCGCCCCTTCGGCGTGGCGGTGATGGTGAGCGTGCCGGGATCGCGCAGGAAGGCCACGACAGCGCTGCCCACCGGCGCGATTTCCGGCGAGGCCGTGGACAGCTCGGCGGCGATGCCCTCGGCCAGCGACACCAGCTCTTCCCGATAGGCGTCCACGCTCACGCCGTCCGCGGCGGCGAGCTGGGACAGGACGAGGCGCGTCATGCCGAGATCGGTGATGGTCAGCTTCACCGGCCCGGCCGCCACCCCCGGCAGCGCCGTGAGAATGCCCGAGGGATCGGCGAACACCGTGTCGGGCACATCCTCCAGCGTGCTCTCCAGGTTCACGCGGAAGGCGTCCTTCACCTCGGTGGAGACCGGGGCGAGGGTGAGGCGGCGGTCGTTGATGTCGTAATGCGCTTTCAGCGCCATGGAGACGGTGGCGCGCGAGAAGCCGGCGGCGGCGAGGGTGTTGAACGGCTCGCCGTCCTCGGGACGGATCGGGCCGGAGACGCCGTCCAGCGTGAAGTCGAGATAGGACGGCAGCGCCCCCAGCGAGCCGCCCCACGACAGGGCGAAGGTGCCCACCTTCACGGTCTCGGTGGGTGCTGGACCCTCGCCGTGGGGCACTTCCAGCCCCTTCATCTCGATGCCCGAGAACGCCTTGAACACCAGCAGGGCCGTCAGGGGCGACGGAGAGTCGGCCTCGGCGGACAGCCGCGCCAGCTGGTTGAAGTCCAGCTGGCGGACGGCGAAGCGCGCCATCTTGCCGGTGCCGGCGCCGGGCGTGACACCTTCCACCCCCTCGAGGGTGAAGCCGTCCAGCACTCCTCCGGTCAGCCCCTCGAGCCGCAGCGAGGCGATGCGCCCGGTCTCGCCCTGGAATTCCGAGGTGGCGCGGGTGATGGCGATGGTGCCGAAGGCGATCCCGTTGACGAGATCGCGCGACAGCTCGGTCAGGCGGCGGTTGTCCTCCGGCGAGAGGTTGGGCGCCTTGCGGCCGAGGGCGTCCAGCGCCGCGAGGCGGGAGACGTCGAACGCCGCGGGCCGGATGGCGAGGTTCTCCACCAGGAGCGCCGCCGCCCCGTGGGACGGGCCGTTCTCCTGCTTCACCGAATAGGGACCGGTGACGAGCTTGCCGTAGAGCCGGCCATAGGCCTCCGCCGCCTTGCCCGCGGGCCCGCCCGGCTGGGTCATCAGGAGCAGGGGCGCGGTGTCCACCTGCGCGGCGACCAGCCCGTCCACCTGCCCGGTGACGCGGCCCGGCGCGGCCGGCTTCGCGGCATCCCCCTGCGCCGCGCCGGTGCCCGCGGGCTGGTCCGCGCCGGTCGCGGGCGGGGTGAAGGCGTAGGTCACGCGGTCCACCACCATGCTGCGGATGGCACCGGCATTCACGCCTTCCGCCGCGAAGTTGCGATAGGCCAGCTCGGCCTGGGGAGCGCCGGCCGGGGCGATCTGCACCCGCGCCTCGGGAACGGTCACCTTGGCGGCGGTGGTGGCGGCCAGCTGCCGCAGCGCCACCCTGAGCGCGCCATAGGGGCCGTCGCCCTCGCCGGCGGCGATCAGCGTCATGGGGCCGTTGTAGCGGTCGATCATCACCTGCGGCAGGGAATAGGTGATGGTGCCGCCGGCGGCCGAATCACCAGTGACGGTGATCTCCACCCCATCGAGGTCGAGCGCCTCCAGCGTCACCCGGCGATCCACCGGCCGCTCGCCGCCGCGGGCGGAGAGGCGGTCCACCTTCACCCGCGCGCCGCCGTCGGGCGAGATGACCGAGATGCCGGTGACGGTGATTCCCATCTCGCGCGGGTTGAAGGTGGCATCGGCGAAGGCCGCGCGCGCGCCGGTCTGGCGAATGCCCGCGAACGCTGCGTCCACCTCGGCGCGGACGCGGGTGCGGGACCATTCCAGGAAGCCGAACCAGCCGGCCGCCCCCAGCGCCGCCACCACCGCGACGCCGCCGGCGATCCGCGCCACGTTTTTCCCGTTCATGCCTGTCTCCCCGGTCATCCTGCACCGCAGCTAAGCCATGCGGACGCAACATAGCGCAATTTTCATCCCCGCCCGTGACATGGAAAGGCTGCGCGGCTAGTTTGCAGCCCCGTTTGACCGAGGTGACCGTTTCCAGGAGGGGGTTCGGGTATGGCGTCCAATATTTCCGAGGATCTGCGCTCGGGCGCGCTGTACTATCACCGCAACCCGAAGCCCGGGAAGCTGGAGATCCAGGCGACCAAACCGCTGGGCAACCAGCGCGATCTCGCCCACGCCTATTCGCCCGGCGTCGCGGCGGCCTGCGAGGCCATCGCCGCTGATCCGCTGCAGGCGGCCGACCTGACCATCCGCGCCAATCTGGTCGCCGTCGTCTCCAACGGCACCGCCGTCCTCGGCCTCGGCAACATCGGCCCGCTCGCCGGCAAGCCGGTGATGGAAGGCAAGGCGGTCCTGTTCAAGAAGTTCGCCGGCATCGACGTGTTCGACATCGAGATCGACGCCATGACCGTCGAGCGCATGGTCGACGTGGTGAGCGCGCTGGAGCCCACCTTCGGCGGCATCAACCTCGAGGACATCAAGGCCCCCGAGTGCTTCGAGGTGGAAGCCCAGCTGCGCGCGCGCATGAAGATCCCGGTCTTCCACGACGACCAGCACGGCACGGCCATCATCGTCGGCGCGGCGGTGCGCAACGCGCTCGAGGTGGGCAACCGCAAGATCGAGGACGTGAAGATCGTCACGTCCGGCGCCGGCGCGGCCGCGCTCGCCTGCCTCAACCTGCTCGTCACGCTCGGCGCGCGGAAGGAGAACATCTGGGTCACGGACATCGAGGGCGTGGTCTATGACGGCCGCAACACCCTCATGGATCCCTACAAGGAGATCTATGCCCAGAAGACCGACAAGCGCACCCTGGACGAGGTGATCGACGGCGCGCACATCTTCCTCGGCCTGTCCGCGGGCGGGGTGCTGAAGCCGGAGATGGTGAAGAAGATGGCGGACCACCCGCTCATCCTCGCCCTCGCCAACCCCATGCCCGAGATCATGCCCGAGGAGGCCCGCGAGGCCCGGCCGGACGCCATGATCTGCACCGGACGCTCGGACTTCCCCAACCAGGTCAACAACGTCCTGTGCTTCCCCTACATCTTCCGCGGGGCGCTGGATGTCGGGGCGACCGACATCAACGCCGAGATGAAGATGGCGGCGGTGGAGGCCCTCGCGGCGCTCGCCCGCGAGACCCCCTCCGACGTGGTGGCGCGCGCCTATGGCGGCGAGACCCGCTCGTTCGGCGCCGATTCGCTCATTCCCTCGCCGTTCGACCCGCGCCTCATCCTGCGCATCGCGCCGGCGGTGGCGAAGGCGGCCATGGACACCGGCATCGCCACCCGGCCCATCGCCGACATGGACGCCTACATCGAGCAGCTGGACCATTTCGTGTTCCGCTCCGGCTTCATCATGCGGCCGCTGTTCGCCCGGGCGAAGCGGGAGGTGAAGCGGGTCATCTATGCCGAGGGCGAGGACGAGCGCGTGCTGCGCGCCGTGCAGGCGGTGCTGGAGGAGGGCATCGCCCATCCCATCATCGTGGCGCGCCCCAACGTGCTGGAATCCCGCCTCAAGCGGTTCGGCCTGTCGATCCGCCCCGGCAAGGATTTCGACCTCATCAATCCCGAGGATGATCCGCGCTACCGCGACTACGTGCGCACCTATGTGGAGGTGGCCGGCCGCCGCGGCGTGACGCCGGACGCCGCCCGCACCCTGGTGCGCACCCATCCCACCGTGATCGCGGCGCTCGCCGTGCAGCGCGGCGAGGCGGATGCCATGCTGTGCGGCATCGAGGGTCGCTTCACCCGCCACCTGCGGCAGGTGCGCGACATCATCGGCCTCGCGCCGGGCGTGAAGGAGCTGGCGGCCCTGTCGCTGCTCATCACCTCCAAGGGCAACTTCTTCATCTGCGACACGCAGATCCAGACCGAGCCCACCGCCGCCGACCTCGCGGAGATGACCGTGCTGGCCGCCGCCCACGTGCGCCGGTTCGGGCTGGAGCCGCGCATCGCGCTGCTGTCGCACTCCAACTTCGGCAGCCACGAGACGCTCTCCGCCAAGCGGGTGCGCTCCGCCCTCTCCATCATCCGCGAGCGCGAGCCGAGCCTCGTGGTGGACGGCGAGATGCAGGCGGACGCGGCTCTGATGGAGGACATCCGCCGCCGCTCGTTCCCCAACTCCACCCTCACCGGCGTGGCCAACGTGCTGGTGATGCCCGACCTCGACGCCGCCGACATCGCCTTCAACATGATCAAGGTGCTGGGCGACGCGCTGCCGGTGGGCCCGATCCTGATGGGCACGGCCAAGCCGGCGCACATCCTCGGCCCCACCGTCACCACCCGCGGCGTGGTCAACATGACCGCCGTGGCCGTGGCCGAGGCCCAGACCGTCGACTGATCCTGACCCGGCGCGCGCTTCACGGCGGGCGCCGGTTTCCCTCCGGATGCGGGGCCGCGCCCCCCAATCGTGCCCGCTCCGCTGGAGCGCGCGGCGCGCCCGGCGGACGGGATTCCGATGGGCGCCCCGCCGATGGATGCCCGAGCGCCTCGGGGGCAGGGCGTCGGATCTCCGATGGGTGCCGGCGGCGCCGCCTCGGCCCGTCCCGGTCTGCCGATGGATGCGACCCCTTCCCTGCCGGCTCTTCTCTCCCTCCGGCGCTTCTGGTGCACGGCTGACACCGGCCTGCCCCGGCCGGCACCGCCGGCGCTGAACGAGCGGCACTCAAGCCGACAGATGGGCCCCCGCGTCGCCGATCCGGCCGCCGGCCCGGAGGGGCCGTGCCCGGCGTCGATTCCCGGCGGACCGGCGCGCCGGTTTTGCTGCGATCATTCGCTGTTCTCCCGCCCGGCGACCCGGTTCGTCGCGTTGCTGCCACTCCCGGGGCGGGGTGGCGCCGGGGAGCGGCTTCGGCCCCGCCGCCGGCCGGGCACTTGTCTGGCGTCAATTCTGGGCGGACCTCCTCGGGGCGGACCGGCCTGCTGGTCTCGCGAAGGTCATTCGCTGTTCTCCCGCCCGGCGACCCGGTTCATCGCGTTGCCGCCACTCCCGGGGCGGGGCGGCGCCGGGGAGCGGCTTCGGCCCCCGCCGCCGGCCGGGCACTTGTCTGGCGTTAATTCTGGGCGGACCTCCGCGGGGCGGACGGGCGTGCCGGTCTCGCGAAGGTCATTCGCTGTTCGCCCGCCCGGCGACCCGGTTCATCGCGTTGCCGCCACTCCCGGGGCGGGGCGCGCCGGGGAGCGGCTTCGGCCCCCGCCGCCGGCCGGGCACTTGTCTGGCGTTAATTCTGGGCGGACCTCCGCGGGGCGGACGGGCGTGCCGGTCTCGCGAAGGTCATTCGCTGTTCGCCCGCCCGGCGACCCGGTTCATCGCGTTGCCGCCACTCCCGGGGCGGGGCGGCGCCGGGGAGCGGCTTCGGCCCCCGCCGCCCACCTGCCAGCGCCGTATCTTGGCCGGGCATCCGTCTCGGCCGGGCGTTCGTCCCAAGCGGACCGACCCTCCGGCTTTCCATGGGCCACGGCTGCCGATCGGCCCGCGGCGACGGGTGCTGCCGCGCGGCGGCGGGCTCGGTCGCGGCCTCGCCGGGCGCGCATCGCGGCCCGCTCCTCCAGCCGCCCTCCCGGCAGCCGCTCCACCGCCGTACCGGGCCGAGGCGGGCCGAACCGGCGGCCGAGCCCGAGCCTCGTCCGGTCTTGCAGGGAGCGCCTTTCATGCCGCCGGACCGCGGGGGCGGGGCGCGCCGGTCGTCCGAGCTTCAGCGCGGGGCGGGGAAGGCGAGGACGCCGGAGGTGTAGCGCTCGATCAGCGCGCTGAACGGGGTGCCGTCCGGCAGGGTCAGCACCGCCCGGTGCATCAGCACGAACGCCGGCATCTCGAGTGTCGCCGCGGCGGGCGTGACGCTGGCGCCGAGCGTCTCCGCCGGGGTCCACAGCAGGCGCGCCTCCAGCGTGCGGCGGCGGAAATCCAACGCCCGCACCGCCTTGCCGAACGGCGTGTCGGTGGTGTCGAGCGCGGTGTTCATCTCCGCCGTCAGCCGGCCGGGCAGGTAGTAATTGTCCGCGTCCGAGAGCACCACGGCGCCGCACACCAGCCGCACCCGGCGGTGGCGCACCGGCGTGTCGGGCCCGGCGCCGAGCAGGGCGCGCACCTCGTCCGGCACCGTGGCGTCGGCCTCGCGCACCCGTTCCGCCCGCACCAGCGCCGGCGCGCCGATGCCATGGCTGCCGCACCAGCGCTCCAGCGTGGCGGTGGCGCTGGGGTGGGAGAGCAGCTCGCGGTTCAGCGTCTCCAGCTGGTCCTGCGCGGCGCGGCGGGTGGCGGGCGTGTCCGGCCAGGCGAAGCCCGGCCCGGCCGGCTCCAGCGCCCGGGCGGGCGCCAGCAGGCAGGCCAGAAACATCAGCGGCAGCACGGCCGGGAACAGCAGCATCACGTCCATCACGCCTTGGGCAGAGGCCGGCTCAGCCGACCCCCATCCATAGCGCAGCCCCGCGCCTTGCGCCAAGCCGAACCGGTCGCGGTGGCCGGCTTTGCGGAAAATGGTCCTGTTACAGGAATAATATCCTTGACAGCGTCACGCTGCCCCGCTAGTGTTTCGCCATGTTCGAGACGTGTGCCCGACGGGCGCCGCTCGCTTCGCCCCGGCCGCAAGCCGCCTGATGGATCGGGCCGCGGCCCTCTGGCGCCGCTCGGGCGCCGCCTTTCCGGACACATCCCATGCGCAAACCGTTGCCGCCCCGCAAGGCGCCGGCCATGGCGCCGCTCGCGCGTCAGCTCTACGAGGCCGGCGCGCCGCTCGCGGAGATCGCCCGGCGGACCGGGCTGAAGCCGTCGCAGGTGTACTACTGGATCGACCGCGACATCGCCGCCGACGGCACGGTGACGCTGCGTCCCGTCACCCGGCGGGTGACGCTGGCGCCGGGCACCCGCGCTGCCGCGCCGGCCCGCGGCCATCTCCTGGCGCGGCTGTGGCGCGCCGCCGAGCGCCAGCTCGACGAGATCGAGCAGCGCCTCGCCGCCGCCATCGCCGCCGAGGCGGACCCCGACGCCGCCCGGCCCCGGCCCGCCGCCGACGCCGAGAAGGACGCCCGCGCCCTCGCGGTCCTCGCCCGCACCCTCAGGGAGCTCTCCGCGCTGGAGAGCGAGCACGCCAAATCGCGCAAGGTGAAGCAGGAAGATGACGCCGTCCGCGACCTCGACACCTTCCGCCGCGAGCTTGCGCGCCGCCTTGACCGCCTGCGCGCGGGCGGGGACGGCGCAGACCCTGCTGCGTGACCTGCCCGAGGCCGAGGCCGCGCTCCTGCTCGCCGACTGGGAATTGTGGGCCCGCGACGACCAGCTGCCGCCGGATGCCGCGCAGGGCGGCGCGCCCTGGACCACCTGGCTGGTGCTGGGCGGGCGGGGCGCCGGCAAGACCCGCGCCGGCGCCGAATGGGTGCGCGGGCTGGCGCTCGGCCGCCCGCCCTTCGCCAGCGAGCCGGTGACGCGCATCGCGCTGGTGGCGGAGACCATGGCCGACCTGCGCGAGGTGATGGTGGAGGGCGTCTCCGGCCTGCTTGCCGTGCATCCGCGCGCCGAGCGGCCGCGCTGGGAGCCCACCCGCCGCCGCCTCGAATGGCCCAATGGCGCGGTGGCGCAGGGGTTTTCGGCAGAGGACCCGGAAAGTCTGCGCGGCCCGCAGTTCGCCGCCGCCTGGCTGGACGAGCTCGCCAAGTGGAAGCGCGCCGAGGCGACCTTCGACATGCTGCAGTTCGGGCTGAGGCTGGGCGCGCGGCCGCGCCAGATGGTGACCACGACGCCGCGCCCCGGCGCCCTCATCCGTCGCCTGCTGGCGGACCCGGCCACGGCGGTGACGCGGGCGCGCACGGCGGACAATGCCTTCCATCTCGCCCCCGGCTTCCTCGGCCAGGTGCTGAGCCGCTATGGCGGCACGCGCCTCGGCCGGCAGGAGCTCAACGGCGAATTGATCGAGGACCGGCCCGACGCCCTGTTCTCCCGCCCGGCGCTGGAGGCGCTGCGGGAGGCGGCGGCCCCGCCGCTCGCCCGCGTCGTGGTGGCGGTGGACCCGCCCGCCTCCTCCCGCGCCGGCGCCGACGCCTGCGGGCTGGTGGCGGCGGGCATCGATGCGGCGGGCGTGGTGCATGTGCTGGCGGATGAAAGCGCGCGCGGCCTGCGCCCGGCCCAATGGGCGGCGCGGGCGGTGGCGCTGTTCGCAAGGCTGGAGGCCGACGTGATCGTCGCCGAGGTGAACCAGGGCGGCGAGATGGTGCGCGCCGTGATCGCCGAGGTGGACCCGCAGGTTCCGGTGGAGGCGGTGCGCGCCACCCGGGGAAAATACCTGCGGGCCGAGCCCGTGGCCGCGCTCTACGAGCAGGGGCGGGTGCGCCACGCCGGTGCCTTCCCGGCGTTGGAGGACGAGATGTGTGATTTAGTCTTTTCTAGCGCAGATGCTTGTTTCAGTCCATAGGTTTTGCAAAATTTTACACCGGCTTGTTCTTGCGGCGTTCCTCCAAGCTTACCACTGCCGCCTTCCCGTCAGCCTTCTTGTCGGCAAACCGGCTGTAGCGATCGATCATCGCGAGGCTCATCCCAACCTGCGCTTCGATCTGGCTCGTGGTGCTGCCTCTGCGCTTCAATTCCACAACGCGGGTGGACCGCAGGCCGTGCAAGGTTACGCCGGCCAGCGCTGGGATCTTGTCCCGTTGCTCGGCGAAATGCCGGTCTAGGAGCTTCCGGGAATATGGCTTGCCGCTATCCTGCCGAAGGTACGGGCCGGGCGCCCTGTCCCATTTCGCCATTTCCGCGGCCAGTTCGGGCTCAATAGGGCACCACACCTCGGCGCGCGTCTTCTGCTGCACCAAATGGAACCCGCCTTCGTCAATGAACGTCTCGCCAAGCCGGACCACATCCGAGCCTCGCTGCCCCGTGTAGCGCGCGAGGAAAAACCCCCGCCGGGCCATTCCCGTCAGGTGCTCCTCGGCGGAGGCGAGCTGCGCGTCGGTCCAGGGCTTGTGGCCGCCATCCTTGGCGTAGGGCTTGACCCCGTGCGTGATGGAGTGCGGGAAGTGATCCCGAGCGCACCCCCACGCGGACAGAGCACGGAGGACGCCCAATACGGTGTTCGCTGTCCCTGGCGTGTCGGCCAGCTCATCAAGGAGCGTTCGGACGTAGACCGGCCGAAGCTGGTCGGCCGCCAGCTTGGCCCATGCGTTCCGAGCGTGCTTCAGCCCACGCCGGTATTGGTCCTTGGTTCCATCGCCGAGCTTGGCAAAATGCGGTGACGTCTCGTACAGATCGCACACGTCGCCAAACGTCATCACCGGGTCCGCTTCTACGGTGCCCTGCGCCTCGCGGACTGCGATCCAGAACGCCGGGTCATGCGGGTCATCCGGCAGGCGCGTGCGGGGCCCTTCGTTCGCGGTGCCGCGCCCGACTTGGTAATAGAAGTACTCCCGCGCTCGGGAGACGACCCGGTGCACGTGCTTAGGCAGTTCCACGGCGCCCTTCTTTCGCGATTTGCGCGGCACGGCGTGCTCCGGCTATGAACGGATCTTCGGGGGCCTTATGCTCGCCAGTCGGCGCCAAAGAGGCAAGGGCGGCTTCCACGGACGCCCACGACCAGCGGACGCACCCGTTGGACAGGCGCAGCGGCCTCGGCAGAACGCCGCGACGGACCATCTCGTCTACGGTGCTTTCCGACATATCGAGCTGCGCGGCGAGGGTCGCCCTGCTCAGGTAGGCGGGCGGTGAAGTCAGGCTCATCCTTCCGGCGCCTCCTCGCGCTTGGGTGGGGCGAGTCCCGCCTCCTCTTCCAGCTCCGCGATGCGGGCGCGGAACACCATGGCGCTCCATCGGTTGTGCCCGCTGATGTCTCGCCGGATTGCCAGCGCTTCGGCCTCAGGAACAGCGACCGATGCAAGCGGGGGCCATGCCGGTTGCACTTTCGCGGCTTCGGCCTCGTGATACTCCACCGCCTCCCGCAGCCCTGCCAGACGCCCGGCGCGGAAGGTGTCTCTGAACTGTTCCGCCGGAGATTTCACACGCGGCTCACTAGCCATGCTCGCCTCCTTCGTGGTGGAGGGCGGCGCTGGCTTGGCGCAGATCGTGGCGCTCTATCAGCCGATATCCCGTGCCGGTTTCAAAGCGGAACGGTCCAGGCTCATTGCCGATGGCGCGATCGGCCCGTGCGAACGGCTCCAGCGCATTCCGCAGCCGCTCCACCTCGGCCCGCGCTTCGTCCCGCTCGCGCTCTGCTGTCTCGGCGCGCTCCCTCCATCCTTCGACCACGTCGGGCCACTCCGATGCCTTGAGACGCCCTTCGGCCTCGCCGGCCTTCTTCGCCCATTCGGACATCTCGCGGATAGCCTCGTCCCGGTCGCGGGTCGCTGTGGCGGCGAGGGCGCGCTGTTCAGCTACAGCGTCAGCGTATTTCGTGATCCGAGCCTCGTGCCGCTCTGTCAGCCCCTTGACGTGCGCAGCATGCTGTTCGCCGTCCACGCGGAATAGGTCGCGCAGCCTCTCGATCTCCTTGTCTCGTGAGGCGAGGGCGGAAGCTGCTTCGATGAAGAGCTTGCGAGCGTCCGATCGATGCACCGGCACGCGCTGCAAGGCGGTTGCCTGAAACTCGTGGCGCTCGGCATTGTGGAGCCGCGCCACCAGATCGTCACTTCCCGGCATGGTCGTCCTCCTGGGATAGGGCTGCGCGGCCGGCGGGGGTGATGCGAAAGAGCGGGACATTTCCACGAGTGTCGGCCCATCCGCAGTGCTCAGCCCATCCTGCAAATACAAGGGTCGGCATCTGGTTTCGGGAGGTAAGGGCGTCTTTTATCTCGCAGCCGGCATCTCCAAATTTAGACATCTTGGCAAGGGCTTGGCGCCGCGCGCTCGTCAGCTTCGCCATTCACGCGCCCTCCCTGCCTTCGGGGTGAGATGGGGTGGCGGGGCGGGGTTTCTTCGCCTGCTGGCTTTCGTAATAGCCGCGCCCCTTCCCGTGGTTCGGGAACCAATTCCCGTACCACCGCTGCTTGCGGCGGATCGGCCCGTAGGCCGCATTCCAACGGGCGGGCCCACCTGATGGGACAACATCTTGATGGCATCGAGGGCATAAGTTCTGGTGGTCCAGAATGGCCACCTCACAGCATGTGGTGAACAGCGTGCTGTTGTTTGGGCCGTCTAGAAAAACAGTCGCCATCATCAGCCCTCCCCTGCCGGCGTGGGGAGGGGAAGGGCGCGGCCGGCTCGCGTCGGCAAAGGCTTCGCACCCCATTCGGCGCGGATCGCTGCGACGTGACGCGTGACAGCCATTGGGCTGAGCCCGAGTCGCTCGGAAATCTCGCGGCGACTGATCCCGAGATGCGAGGCGAGCAGCGCACGCACGGCTGCGCGATTGTCTGCGCCGATCTTGTAGCCAGGTGACGGCATCACGCTCCTCCCTTACGAACGTGATCCACCATCGCTCGATAGCAGGCGCGCATGATCAGGAAGGGCTTCGACCGCTCCTCCGGCATGGTGAATTCGAGCAGGCGCATATGCCCGCTTGCATCATGCGTCGCGGCCAGCATTTCCTCGGTCGCGTTGGTCGGCATCAGGATCATCCTGTCCTGAGGCGGGGCTTCGTAGCGGCGGAACAGCGGGGCGACATGGCCGCCGTGCTGGCGGACGTAATCGATGGCCTCGTGCCGCAGCCAGAAGGGCTTGTTGCACCCCTCTCCCGCGCCGGCCGTGCCGGTCTCTGCCCACCATGCGCGGGGCTGGTCGAGGGCCGAAGGTGGGACTTCTACCTCCGTCCCCGCGTTCCAGTCGGAGGTGGGGGTTGGTTCGAGGGCGGAGAGGATGCGGCGCTCGTAGTCGTCCTGTCGGGCCTGCTTTGCCGTATCGAGATCGGGGAATTTACCGCTCTCGCATGTTCCCTCAGTCCAACTATCTCCATCCATGTAGATGGTGAGCGCAGCGCTGCCGGTGATAGCGTTGGTGGGGCGCCATGCCATCCAGCTCTTCGAGCCTTGGTCATCTCCGCCAGCCCAATACTTTTCCCACTCCAGCGCTTTGACCTTCACCGCCCCGCCCGGCTGCGGGGCCTGCGCCTTCGCCTCGGCAATCAGCGCGTCCATCTCGGGGCGGGCCGGAGCGGCGTCCTGCACGCGGCGGTGATCGGCCGGCTGCGAGGCTGGCCAATAATCAAGGTCCACCCGCAAGCTACCATCGTCATTGACTGTCACAGATTTCACGGGGGCGGAAGCGAGGCCGGTTACTGGACCGTCTTGGCAAGTGAAGTTGACATGAACAACCGGCGTAAACTGCGGGGCGGCGACGCTGGCGAGGGCTTCTTTCACACCATCGGTCACGGCGCAGGCCGCCCCGCGCTTCAGGATACCGGCGTAGAGACGACCATTGTCCTCCCCGCTCTCGGCGGGTGGGGGGACGGGGGCGGCGGCAAGCATCGCCCCATAGATGTCCGCCGGGGTTACATCTTCTTTGTCGATCCAGCCGGCTCGCTGCATCTCCTCGGTCGGCGTCTCCGGCACCAGCTTCCACCCCGCCGGCACCGCCACCGGCTCCTGCGCGGGGGCGGGGTGGGACTTGGCCTGATCTAGAGCAATTCGCAGATCGCGGTGGACCCAACCGACGGCGTGTAGGCAATGCTCCAAGGAGTGCCCATGGTAGGGGCTTCCGGTCCCACTTTCACGGGCCATCTCGCCTTCTTTGATGACGTCGAGGTATCGGTGTTTCAGGTTCGCATCCAACGGGGTTTGCCCGTCGGGCACTTTTCGCCCAGCCACCGGCTCGCCGGCTTGCGCGCGGGCGTGGGTGAGGGCGGCTTGCCACGTCTTGCGGCACATGTCGCGTTCGGGGGGCCAGATATGGGTAGCCCAATTGGGCCCGAAAGTGTCGGCGCACCACGCCTCGAAGGCTTCCCGGTCTCGATCAGCGGCGGTCATGGCTGGGCTCCTCTGCGTCTTCGATGCGGGCCGGAGGCGTAACCTCAGGCAGCGGATGCGGGACAACCACGTGCTCGTGGTTCCGGCTGTCGCTGAACGTCTTGCAGGTGAAGACGAGCCCGTGCGCCTTCTGCCACGCGTCGCAGGCGGCCTCGATCCGGCGCCGCAGGTCAGCTTCCTGTTCGGCGGTCGCTTCGAACCAAGGGCCATCGTCTCCTTCGCAGCCCACACGGTCGCTGTCGGATAAGGCTTCTTCCGCGCGCTCAAGGAAGCGGTCCGCCTCAATATATTCGGCAAGACGCAACGGGCGTTGTTCGGCTTCGCAGATGTGGAAGCCGAGTTTCCAGACGCCGTTGTCATCCTCAAATTCGCCTAAGACCTCATCGGTGGCATTGGCAATAACTTCGTCGCGAGTTTCGCACGGGCCGACTGTGCAATATTCTTCGCTGGACCCTGCCCACCAGCCCCAATAGCTCTTGGTGTCCTGTTTCGGAGCACACCCCTCCGCCGCCTCGCGCAGGACGCGGGAGATGGTGGGCCATGCGGCGACTAGGGCGGCGTGGAACTCGCACTCGGCAGATGCCGCGACGATCGCCGCAGTCTTCCATGTGTCGGACGCCGGGTCGTTCTCGCCAGCATCGGCAAGCTGGGCCTCGCGGGCGCGAAGGTCGGTGGCCCGGTGATGCAGGCGGTCCAGTTCTGCGATGAGCGCGACATTAGACATCAGCCAACTCCGCTTCATCTTTGGCGAAATGGACAGCCGCTACCTTGTGCTGGCAGAACTCCGCGATACATCTGTCTCCGGACCAAATTCGGAGGTATGGAATATTGCTGTACTCGCCGGATTTCAGGCATGGCTCGATGCGCGTCACGCCGTCCATGCCGACGCAATAGGCGAGGCCCATGACGTGGTTCTGATAATCGTCATAGGTAACGATTACTTCTCGGATCGGCTGCTTGACAGCATGAACGGAAGGCTCGAATTCATTCATCGGAAAATTCCTTCGCCAGACGCGCGCGCTCGTGGGTGTCATCGCGGAGAATGTCGGGGTCTGGCTCGCTGTCCTCCCATGGGCAGGAGCACATCTCTTCTTCCATCTCGCAGGAGCGGGGAGAATAGGCGCCGCAGAACGGGCAGAGCGTGTTCGGGGCCGCCACCCGCAGCAGCAGTTCCTTGTTGGTCTTAGAGGTCATTTGTCCTGCTCCTCAAGGCGGATGATGATGGGGCGGATGCGCCAGCCGGCGGCTACGACGCGCCAGAAATTGCTAGCAACGGCGGCCTGATCGGGGGTGGATCGAATTGTCTGGATGGCGATCTTCCCTTCCGGGCTCACCGCCGCGAATGCTCTCTGTTCAGTCGCCATCCTTGCCCCCTTCGGCGATGGAGATTTCGGCGTCCTTGACCATGCGGCGCTTCATCCGGAGAATGATCGCGAAATAAGCCTCAAGGTCGCTCAGGTCGTTCTCGGTCATCTCGCGCGGCATCATGAAGTAAATGATGCCGCCGCCTTCCGTGTATGTTTGGAAAGTCTGCATCTCGCTCACGGGCCTGCCGCCCTTAGGGGAAGTGGTGTCAGTCATCGGTCTTCTCGCTGGTAGAACGTTCGTGCTTGTCGCACTGATGCTTATTCCGCTCAGCGTAAGGGCGCCTCCTTCGCTCGCAGGCCGCGGAACAGTAGCGCGGAGCGCGATCCGGGATGCCGCGCCCGATATCGCCACCGCACTGCAAACACACATTTCCGCCCTCAGGGGCGCGGTGTTCGGGGGTGGTCATGCGGCCTCCTCAAATGCAGCGAGGTCACAATCAAAATCCTTGATTGTGCCATCCGGGCCGATTTCCATGATGATGTAATCACCATAGCCCCGTCCTGCGGGGCACATGATCTTCGGAACGTATCCGCTAATCTTGGCGATTTCCTCGCGCTGGGCGTTCAGCAGCGTATAAACGCCATTGTCGCACACCTTGTAGTGGACGCTGGCGGTCGTGCCTCCCGGCCACCCTTCGATTTTGCCGGCAGAGAGGTCAATCAAGGGATTCCAAGTCCCGTGGACATTGAACGGCATGCGGTCGCCGTCCTCCGTGTCCAACTCGCCATTGATCTCAGCATCGCCCCAGTAGCGGACGCCGGCCTCCACCAGAAGATAGGCGGCCTCGATTTCCTTGGTGCTGCGGATCGTGATTTTCGGCATGTCTGCGCTCCCTTCGCGCCTGCGTCTTGCGCATAACGCGCTTGATGAGTATCTTACTCATAATGGTGTCGATCGCAAGGGGCTGCTATGAACGCGAAGGCGAAATCGAACATGGGCAAGCCGATGCCTCCGAAGCTGAAGGCCGGGTCTGAAACCAAGCGAGTGCAGGTCATGGTGCCCGACTCGTGGATCGATCTTGTGGACGAGTGGCGCAGGCTTCAGCCGAAGATCCCCACCCGGTCTGAGGCGATCCGGATCATGGTTGAAAACTACGCCAAGGGGGTCAAGTAAATGACCGACCTTAGCAAGCTTAACGCCTACCTTTACGTATGCGGATACGAGGGCGGTCCATTTAAAATTGGCTATGCGTACAATCCCGACAAGCGGATGAAAGACCACGTCCGAGACGGGCACGCCGCTATATTCATGGTTGGGAAATGGCCTGCCGGCGCGGCGATTGTTCAAGCCGCCGAGCGATACGTTCATTGGATTCTGCGAGACAAGCACCTTCAAAAGGAATGGTTCAACGTCACGCAGGAGGAGGCCGAAGCCGCCGTTCGTCAGGCTCTCTCGCCCGGTGCGCTTAAGGCTCATGATGAATTCTCCATGATCCCGCCTGTTACCGGGAGAGACAAAAACCTCGGCCACAAAGAGTGGGCGCGGACGAACTTTGCCGCTGGCACGCTCATTCGGATCAAGTCCGTAATTGCGAATGGCGAAACTCAGTCCGACTTCATGCGCGCCGCTGTCGAGGCCGAACTGAAACGCCGTGAGCGCCAGAAGCCGGACAGGCCGGAATAGGTCAGCGCAACTCGACCTTGCCTCCGATCTTTTGCTTGTATTTCCCGTTTCGAGCCGTGGGCCAGCGTGACGGGGGCTTGATCCCGACATGCTTCTTGCGAACAGCAGCGACCCTTGCCTTTTCCGCAACGTCGCCTGCGGTTTTCTTTGCGTGACACCATGAGCACAGGCAGCGCAGGTTTCGCTCGCGGTTCTCGCCTCCGTTCACTAGGGCGACGATGTGGTCCGCCTGCCATGCGTCTCCGGGACCGAGCTTGCGGGTGCATTCCTCGCATCGGCCTCCGGCTCGCTCGAATACGCGTAGGCGTACCCGAGGCGGGATGGAGCTGTCAGGATTTGGCCCGACCCATTCCTCAACGGTTCTTGCCATAGGCCCTCTCCCTGATTACCCGGACAGCTTCCTCGGCAAGGGGTCGCCAGATCTGAGACATGGGTTGGGCGATGAGCACCTTCCTCCGCTCGGACATGGCGAGTGCGATTACAGGGATGGCGTCGTCACCCATGGAAGCCGTCAGGCGGTAATTCTCGGCGCGGGCCTCGGCGAGATATGAGCGCGTGTGCGCCAACTCCACCTCCAGAACTGGCACCTTTTCCTCGGCAGTTGCCAGCCTGTCGAGAAGTGCATTCGCAAGGCGCTCGCGGAACATATCCGCCTCTTCCGGGGTCATGGTGCGGATGATGTCGTGGGGATCGTTGCCGCTCATGCTGCCGCTCCCTTACCCACGGCACCATCGTCCGTGAACACCACACCATTCCGCGCTGCGAATTCTTCGATCAGCGCCATCAAATCGGACATTTCACTTTTCGACAGATCGGACGATGACCGGCCGAGGCTCACGAAGCCATTTCCGTCGAGGTTCGGCACCATCCGCACTTCACGCTTCAGCGCGTCGAGGAAGATCAGCTTCCAGTCGGCCGGAGACAGGCGCAGTCCGTGGTAGTCCACCTGCCGGGCGACATCCGTCAGAAGCGCCCACATGCGGTCGTTCTGCGGTACGGTTCTCTTTGCTTCCTTGAATTCCAGGCGCGTGCCGTAGGGGGCATTCTTCACCCATGAAGCGGCGAGTTCGCGGTCCATTTTGCTGCGGAGAATGAGGAGGACACGGCTCATGCTGCGGCACCTCCGGCAAGAGCCTTCTGCCGTTCTCCATAGGCGCCGCGCACTCGGGCCTTGGTGATGTCATCCAAGGCATCAATTCCAGCCTTGTTATCTGCCGCCCACGCCTTCAATTCGTCCAGCGTCTCCATCAGGCTGACGCTGTGCAGGAGCGCGTCCACATTCGGAGGCGGGTCGGCCGGCGGTGCTTTCTCCTGAGACTTCGGGGCGGACGCAGCGGCGGGAACAAACTCGCGCGCATCGCGCTTCAGAATAGCCTCTAGTTTCTCGTGCTCCTTCTCGGCGATCCGATAGGACTTCCCGGCCTGTTCGATCTCCACCCACGGAGACGGCAGATCGTAGAGATATCGGCCGATGCCCCAATTCACGGCCGCGCGCTTGAAGGCGTCGGACAGTGCGCCCTTCTCAGCCTCCACATCGGTGTCGCCGGCGCCGTCTTCTTTCGCCACCCACTCGCCGCCGATCTTGATCTCCAGCGAGCACAGGGTGCGCCCATTGGCGTGCGGGTGGACGCGGCGCCAGTTGGCCGGTCCGACGACGGAATCCAGCCGGTCCATCACGTCGCGGGCATCGATGTAGGCCAGTGCCATGCCCTTCTTTTTGTCGCCGGTTGTGGAGCCGACGCGCCACGACACACGCTCTGGATGGAATGGCGCCGCGAGGGCGACGAAGAGGTCGTTGCTCATGTCAGGCCGCCTCCAGCTTCATGAGGAATTCCGTCGCCGCGTCGGACCACCGAAAGTCGTCGGTGTTCATGGGCAGCACGTCCATGGCCTGCATGGGCGTATCGAACCGCTCAAGGAACCGCTGTAGAGACAGGGCGTCCCGCGTGAGATCCTTGATGGCGAAATCCCGCTCTTCCGGCGTGATGCCGTAGTTGGCAAACTTCTTGCCGGTGACGTAGACCAAGCCGCCAAGGTCGGTGCGTCGCGCCAGCATGTAGGCCGACACCTGACGCACATGCGGGGCCTTGGCTGAGGATGGGCACGCCTTCGTCGTCTTCAGGTCCAGAACCGTGCCATCCTCGAAGACGAAATCGATGTAGCCGATGAGCGGCGCATCCACTTCGTCCAGCCAGCATTCGACCTTGATCTGAGAGGCCACCAGGGGCGACGGCTGTTTGGGCATCGTGGCGATCACGTCCAGCATAGGGCTGATCAGCGCGCGCTCGGCGGCGATCTCATCGGACAGCTCGCCTTGGCAGGTGGCATCGAACGCCGACAGAGCCTTTTCCTTGGCTTCGGCAAGCTCCCGGCCATGCAGGAGCGCGAGCATTCCGCCTTCGACCGCAGAGCCGCGCCACGCCGCCGGGCCGGCATCGTCCTTCATGCCGCCGAGGTACTTCAACGACCACAGGCCGGGGTTTTCGCGCCACAGCCCAAGAGAGGACGCGGACAGGTGGCGGATGCCATGCTTTTCAAACGCGCTCATTCCGCAGCCTCCAGATGAGCGGCGCGCTCCACACGATGTGAACGCAGTTCCGCCAGTGCTTCGTTGATGTCGGCGCGCGCTCGATCCAGAGCAGCCAAGGCGCGCTCAAGGTCGTATTCCTGCACGGTCTTGAACTGATCTTTCGATGCCTTTCGCGCGTATTCGGAAAGAGGTCGTGCATCGATCGCGAGAGTTGAACACTTCCCGTGGATGCGGTCGGTGATCCGAGATAGCATCATTTCAGCGTGATGCATTGTTCGCATCTCCCACAACATGCACCGGCATTACCGGAGGGACAGTGAAGTCGCCGACAGCCTCGTCTTCGTCTGTCAGCTCCAACACATGCTCAATGGTTCGCTCAAGGTGCCATCGGGCCTCTTTGTTCTTGAGGCCAGACAGGACAAGAGCGAGCGTCCCACGCAGGCACGCGACGCGGTAGGACAGTTCGGACGTACGGCGGGACATGATGGCGCCAGTCACCAGAGAGCCCGCGGCAGCGCTGGAGAACAAGGCTGCGGCAGTGAGGATGTCGAGAGCCATGGTCAGAGTGCTCCTGCTTTGCGGAGGGCGGCGCCAGCATTCACGAGAAGATCTGGACGGTCCTCAAAGTGGTATCGACGAATCCAGCCTGCGCAATCGTTCAGAGCATCCACCAACTCGCGGATCACTTCATCCTTCCCACACTTCTCGTCCTGCATGGTCTTCTTGATGGCTTCGGTCTGTTCTGCGCTGGTCATCAGAAACCCCACGGAAAGAACGGATAGATCGGGAAGATGGGAGAAGCCTTTGGCCGCCTCTCATCCAGGCTCACCACGTTGTTGGGGTGAACAGCCGGCACGACAGTCTTGGGGGACGACATGCCGGCCGGCTGTTCTGGCGCCGCTGGGGGTGCGGCGCGTCGGGATGGGAAGGGGAGAATGTCAGGCATCGGCCGTCACCGGAACAGGCGCGTGAACTTCCGGTTTGCCGCAGCCGATGGACGGCTTTGCCATGTCGGGGTGCTGGGTCATCCAGTCCTGAACGAACCAGAGCTGCCCGCACCCGCCGCCGATGGTGTCTTGCCCGGCCGGGTCAAACACCCGGACGTTGAAGCCGCGCTGGAGCAGCTTGCTGGAGAAATCGACGGCGAGCGCGCGCTGATGATCGTTCGTCGCGGGAAGGCCATCGCTGCGCTCGCAGACGACAGACACCGTGGCCTCGAAGACTTCCGGCACGAACCAGCGGCGGAGAAAGTCCGCGTCGTCATCCGAGGTGTTGCGGTCGTGGGCGCAGTAGTTGAAGAACGGATTGCGCCCGACCTCCTGAAACCAGAGGTTCCCCGCAAGAGCCATGTCATGCAGCCCCATCTTAGCCCGGAAGGGCACAAGCTGATCCCGCGCGGCGTCGGAGGTTTCATGCACCGAGAACTGGAGCCCGATAGTCGGGATCTCACGGCTGATGCTGATGACCGGCGCCATATCGACGCGCGGCCCGGACGTGCTGATCAGTAGGGCGGCTTTCGGCCATGTCCCATGCAGCGCGCGAAGGGCCGGGATGAGCGCCGCGAGATTGAGCAACGGTTCACCCATCGACATGAACATGATCTGGAGCCGGCCGATGTCCTGCGGATTACAGTCCACCTGATCGAGGCAGTGCGCCACTTGGCTCACGATCTCTTCCGCCGTGAGGTTCCGTACGAAGTGATCTCCGGCCCCGCAGAACCGGCATCCCATCGGGCACCCGGATTGCGTCGAGCAACAGATGACGGTGCGCGTCTGATAATCGGGGTAGCGGTAGAGCACCGCTTCGGCGACGGCATCGCCCTTCGTGAAGACGAATTTCGCGACGCGCTCGGCTTCATCATCGACCCGACGAATGTTATTCCAGAACGTGTTCATGACTACTCCGCCGCCTCCTGAATGCTAGACTTTGCGTTCTCAGCCGCACATGAGCCGGGTGGCGGGGGCCATGTTGGGTCTTTGAGGCATTGCCCGAAATTGACGTATCCGCCGCAGTACCGGCAAAGTGAGAGGTCTACGGAAGGGCGGCTGTTGTCAGCCTTCACGCGCTTGATCGGCATCTTCACAAAGCCGCCGCTGCGGGCTTCAAACGGAATGCCTTCGCCCGCAACATCTTCTGCGTCCGGTTTGATGTAGCCGAACAGCTTGGTCCCCATCTGCTTGATGGCATATCCGGCATAGCTGACTTGGACCACGCCGCCGCGATACCCCTCATCTTCGTCCGCGATGAACGTCGTGAAGATCACAGCCTGTCCGGGCTGGAACACATCGGCCCGGTCGCGGCAGATGAACCTGACGGCGGTAATGCCCATGCCGCGCAGCGTCTTGCGCCGGTCTTTCTGGACGCCACAGGCACCGTCGAAGGCGCATCCGTTGCAGGTGACGGTCTTCATTCCGCCGCCTCCTGAATGCTGATGGGCGCGCGGTGCGCGGCGAGCGTCGCATTGATCGCGGCGGCGAGCTTCTGCGAAAGCTCACGATCCCCCGTGAAGATCAGAATGTCGGGGCCGTTGGCGCGCCCGATGTCGAGAACCAGGGCCTCGGCGGCGACGCTGGCCAGATGGACCGTCCCATGGACATGCATGCTGAAGAACGGGTTCGTGCTCACCGGTCGTCCTCCACGCTCAGGCGCGCAGCCGGGATCACTCCGGAAAGCGCGTCCTCGATTGCGACGCGGAAGTCCCGCATCGCGTGGGCGTACCCAAGCGGGCCGAAGTCGGCGCCGGAGTAGTGCGCGTCCTCAAACAGGCGCTGGCCCTCGGCGATGGTGCGGCCCTTGAAGTCCTCGATCCGGGCGAGGACACCGCGCAGGTGCTCGGCGCGTTCCTTGGCGCGGGCGGCGGCATGCGGGTCGGCAAAGCGTTCGCGGTCGTTGGAGCGGGTGATGTCGAGCATGTCACGCCTCCTTGGAAGGCAGGTCGGAGCGGTTAAACGTCTCGACCGAATGGCCATTGCGAAAAGCCCAGAAGCAATGCCTGCCGAGCCACACGCGATCTTCCTTGTCGTTGTGGTCGATGGTCTTCCGCGAAGTCACCGCGCCAGTCTTCATGTCGCGAGTGATGACGATGAGGTGCAGCTTCTCAGGTTCGGACATGTCACTCTCCCTTGCCGGATGCTTTGGAGAGGGCGGCCATGACGTTCGCGTGCGCCTTGAGGCCGGGATCGCGCTCGACACAGTATTGGAGCGCTTCTACCAGATCAGCAGATGCCGATAGAAGATGCGCCGTCGCATCGCGGATCGGTTGATCGGACCAGCGCCCGTCTTCATCCGCTTCGGCGCCGCTGTCTTGTCCACCGTACAGAACCGCAACTTCGTGGCCGTCACTGTCGTGCAGGTAAAGGCACGCATTGAGCGGATGGCCATGAACGACGCGATATGGCCCCGGCGCGAACTTCGTCTCGGACATGATCTTGTTCCCCCTATTGGAGAGAAGGGCGGGTAGTAATGTTATAGTAGAGTCCGTCATTCGCCTTTTGCATATTTGCGGATTGAGCGTCCGTTGCATTCAAACCCAAATCGGCTAAAGTGTTGATGCGGAACTATTTCGCCCCGGATATTCCATCCGCTGGCCCTGCACTTCGGACAAACCCAGCGGCGCTGAGGGGTGGATTTGGGAAAAGTCTGGGCAGGCATCGCCTAGAACCCCTTCCCATCTACTGCACCCACCCGGATCGCCTTGCGGCCGATGATCTGGCGCTTGCGGGGTGGGTGCTGCATTTCGAACATCTCGAAGTGCATGTTGACGATGTATTCGCTAAACTCGCAGCTCGACTGCTTTTGCGCCTCGTCCTTGGTCGTCAGCTTGGCGAGCCAGCCTTTGCCCTTGTCCGCGCCCTGCTCGATCACGCTGCCGTCGCTGTAAGTGTGGGTCTTGGTGGTCATGTCGTCGTCCCCGTCGTTCTGATGGGGAGACATTGCCATTTGGCAAAACTGCCGTCAACAGGAAATTGCCGTTTGGCAAAAAATCCTGCTATCTTGTTCTCGGGCTCTAGGTGGGCGCATGAAAAAGCCCGGCGCTGGGCCGGGCCGGAGACGCAGGATGTGGAAAGCTCTATGCCGGTGGTTCTGGCGCTCTTCGATTGGGCAGCGCTTGACGGATCATGCCATTCGTGAGCGGAGCGCCTGGATTGATGACATGGGTATTTTTGATCCGCCCATCAATGATGGTGGAGCCAAGTAGCGGCACGCACAACCCCGGCCGCGGTATGCCAGTTTCAAATAATGCAGAGGTGGCTTATGTGGTGGGGAATTGCTGCGGTCGCAGGTGCGGCGCTTGCCGGGAACGCGATCTGCCTGTTCATCCAGATGCGGATGATGAAGCACCTATACGAACGAATAGCTGGCTCCCGTTGGTCGTGGGAGCCTATTTCTTACGAGGACGATCTAGATCAAGATATTGCTTCAGATCATCCCGAGACCACGCATCATTCGATATCTGATCGATTCTGGCTGCAATAAACTGAAGTTCCCTTATGGGCGCGTCCATGCGCCTTGAAAGTGCCCGAACCGCCTCAAGCACAGTTTTTATCGTCGGCTCCGGCTGCGGCTTTCTCGGTACGTTAAGTGGGATATAGGTGGGCGTGTGAGTTCTTTCGTCATCGAAAGGCGTAATGCGTCCGGACAGGCGATTTACGGATGCCGTCAGGTTGGCTACGTCGCGAGCGATGCGATCCAATTCACGAGCGATGTTCGGTAGCATCGCGCCGTTGTGCCTGTCGTCTTGCCGCATGGGCGCCCCCCTCACATATCAATGATGGACCGGCGGACACGGCCGATCACATTGACCGGCCCCTTTGGGAAAATCGTTTCGTGCCCCTCGGTGAAGGTCACGGGTTCGAATCGTGGCGGGCTGGGCCTATACCGCTTGTAGGTGGCCCGGCCCTCCTCATCGGCGATGACGTAGCAGGCGTTGGGCGCTAACGTCTTGTCCCGACGATTGAGGATGATGATGGAGCCGGGCGGGGAAATCCGATCCATTGACGACCCATCCACCGTAAGCGCAGCCCAGTCGCCATCCGGCAGGCCTGAGACGGTCATAGTGGGGAGGTCGTCGCCTTCCACCACCTGTTCGGGAAGCCACCAGTCGCCGGCGCTCACCCAAGATAGGCGCGGGACTTGGCGCACAAGCCCGCCGCCTGGCTCCTCTCCAAAGAGCGTTTCAATCGGCACCTTGTAGAGCTTGGCGAGCCGGAGCAGCTCGCTCTGGCGGGGTTCCCTATTCTCCGTCTCAAACCGTTGGATCTGCGAAACAGATAGATCGACGCGCTCGGCAACCTGCTCAAGCGTCAGGTTCAAAGCGGTCCGTAGGGATCGGAGTAGGTCGCCGTTCATACCTCTGTTTTGCCATGCGGCAAACTTCAGGCCAGAGCCTATTGGCAAAAAGGTGTTGCAGCAGCGTTTGCCATATGGCAAATAAGGAGCATGAAGCTCGCCGAATACATCACCGAAAAGCAGACGACGGCATCCCGGCTCGCTGGCGAGATCGGCGTCCCAGTCTCCACCATCACGCGGCTGATCCGGGGCGAGCGCAAGCCGGGCATTGATCTCGTGGCGCGCATTGCCGCTGCCACCAATGGCGCGGTCGCGGCCGAAGATTTCTTCCCCCAACCCGCCCCCGACCACAAGCAGGAAGCAGCGCCCGCCCCCGATATGGGAGGATGCGCGTGATGGGGCGAGCCTATTACAACGAAATCGATCCATTCGCGGCTCAATGGCTCCGAAATCTCATCTCGGCTGGGCATATCGCAGACGGTGACGTTGATGAACGTTCAATTGTCGATGTTCGACCTTCTGACGTCGCCGGCTACACCCAGTGTCACTTCTTCGCCGGCATTGGCGGATGGTCATTCGCCTTGCGCCTTGCCGGCTGGCCCGATGACCGCCCCGTCTGGACCGGCTCCTGCCCCTGCCAACCTTTCAGCACGGCAGGCAAAGGAGGCGGGTTTGCTGACGAGCGGCACCTATGGCCGTCTTGGTTCCATCTCATCCGCGAGTGCAGCCCTCCAGTCGTCTTTGGCGAGCAAGTTGCGAGCAAGGACGGCCTTGGCTGGCTCGACCTTGTACAAGCTGACCTGGAAGGATCGGGCTACGCCTGCGGGGCGGCTGATCTCTGCGCTGCGGGCATCGGCGCGCCCCATATCCGACAGCGGCAGTGGTGGGTCGGAAAACGGCTGGCCGACGTGCACAGCAACCGACGCCTTGAAGCAGGGCAATGTGAGCCCACGACCCGGTGCGATGGGACTATCGGAAACCGCGCCTCTGGCAGGCTGGTCCACGGCCTCAGCTCGCGATTGGAAGGACACGGGGACCGATCTGGCTCCGCGCCCGGACACGGGGAAAGAGCGCTTCGATCAGCTTCCGCGACAGGCGAACTTGGCTGGGTGGCCGACCTGTCAAGCGAGGGACGGCGACACGAACGGGAGAACAGCAACACCTCAGACTGCCATGAAGCGCTTCGCGCAGGGCAAGCGGAACTTGGACGATGCGGTGCAGTTGGCGGGACCAGCCCGACGAACGGCCTCTGGTCAGATGCTGACTGGCTGTTCTGCCGGGATGGAAAGTGGCGGCCAGTTGAACCCGGCACATTCCCGCTGGCTGATGGGCTACCCGGCCGCGTGGGACGCTTGCGCGGGTACGGGAACGCGATCGTCCCGCAAGTCGCTGCAGAAGTCATAGCTGCATTCCTTGACTGTGAGTCCTCTCCCATCCCGGAAGAGGTGGCGTGATGGATGACGCCTGCACCATCGCGCCTCGGAAGACCGCGCCCAAGCCGGCCCGTGAGTTCCGTCCGGACACGATGTCCGTCTCCATCCCGACCGACATCAAGGATGGGCAGGGCTCGCGCATCCGTGTGCGCATCACGCTCCCGCGCCTGTCCATCCTAGACGGATGGGAGGGATCATGACCCTTCTATTCGGCGGCATCCCTCACCCGTCCACGCATGCGGCGCGCGTCATTGCACGCGGTGCGCATGGCGTCTGCTGTGCCGGGCCAGCACTCGCGCAGGTATCCGGCTTCGGCCTCGACGAATTGCAGGATGGGCTCACCCCTGTCCTTTCGATCCCGCGCAATTGCCGCGAGGACGGTTGCGAAGAAATGCGTCTCTCCGATGGTCGGCATGATGGATCACTCCGCAGCCATGGGTGGACGGCCCCGGCGGCGCGACTGAGGCACGTTGAGCGCGCCGCCGGGACTGGGCTCGACCGCGCGAGGGGCGACAGTGCGCGCCGAGCCTTGCCAGTGCGCACGGGCGAGTTCCCGCACGCTATCCATGATGCCATCGATTTCCGCCGCGCCTTCCAGCGGCAGGGCAGCGAACGAAGCGACACGCGCCAACGCGTCCTCTTCGATTTCCTGCGCCATGTCTTTCAGCCCTGGCCGATCCACTGCCGCGATACGCAGCAGCTCCCGGTAGGCGTCTCCCATTGCCATCCCAGCGAGGAAGGCCACCAGCGCGCGATTGTTCTGCATTCGCATCCTCAGTCGATCAACGATTGCGCCCGCCAAGGCGCCAATTGGGGTCCACGTCTCCACGTCCGGCACGCCAATGCCGGTCGCTCCACCACGAGCCAGCGCGGCGTGATCTGCCAGGATTTCCGCGCGAGCCAGCATTCTCATAACTCCCTCTCGACATCCGCAAGGTACTCGGGAGCCGTTGTGAGATGTCACATAAATCATGTGAGCGCGAAATGACGACGCTGACTGTCTCTGCCGAGATGAGCACTGGACTTCGGCGCCTCGCCGAGCCGGTGAGCGCGGGCGAGAGCATCAAGGGTCTGATCGGCCGGGCCGCCCGCCGTGCTGGCCTGTCGTATAGCCGCGCCTATGAGTGCTGGTATGGGCGCGCGCGGGTTCGCGCGGATGAAATGGACCGCGTGCGGCGGCTCCTTCAGGCAAAAGAACAAGAGGCCATCAATGTGGAAATCGCTGAGCTGCGGCAGCGTCTTGCGCGCCTTGAGGAACAGCTTGCCATCGAAATGGCGACAGCTTGTGCGGCGCCGGGCCAATAGGTGCGGAGATCGCTGGATATCGTTTTCCGAGTGGATGGGGAGGAATGACTGATGAAGGGTGAAGTCTATTTCGCGGCCATGTCCACCGGAGACATCAAGATTGGCTTCAGCACCGATGTGGCGAAACGCATGGGCCAGCTATTCTATGCCGTTCCCGGAGGCGTAACGCTATTGGCTTCGTTCCTTTCGACGCCAGACGCAGAAGCATGGTGTCACCGCAAGTTTTCCAATCTTCGCGTATCGGGAGAGTGGTTCCGGCCAGACCCCGAGCTTATGGACTTCATTGAGCGGGTGAAGCGAGAGGGGAACCTTGTTGTCCCCGAAACATTTCGCGCTGAAGAAATTGAACTCGCCCCCCGCCTCCCGACTGATGAGGAGGTGAAACACCGGGCGAAATTCTACATTGGCCGCATCGCGGAGCCTCTTCGCGCGGGAGACAAGGTTTATGACATTCTGGAGCGGGCTGCATCTCGCACCGGGTTGGGCCTTCGCCGCATGCGAGGTATTTGGGGGCTAGAGGCGAAGGCCATTACCGCCGCAGAGTACATCCTTATCAAGGACGTATACGACGCTCGTTTTGCTATTGAGCAGTCCAAGCTTTCCGACCAACAGCGTCTTAAGGCGCCCACGATTAGCTCCGGCCATCAGGCGCCAGGAGGGCTTTTAGTCACAGAGCGCGACGCCTGACTGTTTATTTTCAACAGGAGACGACCATGTTCGCCGACACCCACTACGAGTCCGCTCCCGATCAGGTTTCCGACGCCCCGGCCGGCTTTGCGAAGGAGCAGTTGAAGTCCTTTGTTGAGAGGGTGGAACGTCTGGAGGAAGAGAAGAAGGCAATCGCCGAGGACATCAAGGATGTGTTCTCGGAAGCCAAGGCCAACGGCTTCGACGTGGCCGCGCTGAAGGAGATCCTCAAGCGGCGCAAAGCGGATGCCGACGACCTCAAGGAGCATGAGGCCATCGTCGATATCTACATGCAGGCCCTCGGGATGATCTTCTGAGGCCCCCGGCATGAGCGCTCCCATCACCATCATTCTCGCGGGCGAGCCCCGCGGCAAAGGGCGTCCTCGCTTTGGCAATGGCCGTTCCTACATGGATGCGAAGACCCAGCACTACGAGGCTGCGCTGCGCATCGCGGCGATGGATGCGATGGGGGCGCGCCGGCCGATTGAAGGCCCCGTGGTCGTGAATATCGAGGCGCGGGTGCCTGTACCGGCGTCGTGGTCACAGAAGAAGCGCCAATCTGCACTGAGCGGAGAAGTGCGCCCGACGACAAAGCCGGACATCGATAACATCGTAAAGACCTGGGACGCACTTAATCATGTGGTGTTCAACGATGATCGGCAGATTGTCGAGGCTGCCGTCCGGAAAGTCTACCACGAGAAGCCGGCGTTGATCATCACAGTGAAGGAGGTCGGGGTCGAATGAACAGCATCGACATCCGCCAGCCCTTAACTGCGGAAAGTCTAGAGCGCGTCAAGGACGACGTGATCCGGTTGTGGACGGAGAACGCCATGGACACGGAAGAGATCAGTCGCGTGGTCGGCTTTAGCGAGGCGTGGTGCCACCACATCATCACTCGCTGGCGGGAACGGCAGATCAAGGAGGGGAAGAGGTCATGAGCCGCATGTATAGCACCACGGACGATGCGATGATTATCGAAGCGTTCGATGAGGGTCTTACCGACCTGGAAATCGCTGAGCGTTTTTCCGAGCTTGGCGTGAAGCGGTCGGCTCATTCCATCCGAGATCGGCGGTCCTACCTCCGGCTGTTTCGGCGGGTCAAGAACGCGATGGAGAAGGCTGTTGCGGCGGAGCCTGAAGACCCGGCTCGGGAGCGCGTCATCTGTAATGTCACTGCGGATGAAGCGTTTTGCGCGGCCATGCGTGAGCACCACCATGATCGTGAGACGCCGCTGCGCAAGGTGACAATTCCATCCCGCATGGTCCCGCTCCGCAGCCAGCCGGCTCCACTCTACTCCTCTACTGGATATATGGTCCCATGATGTCCGCGCATGCTTTGATCAACGCGGAAGAGCTTCGTCGCCAGAACAACGCTGCGAAGCTCCGTCGCGAGCGGCTGATGAGGGGGCGCGTCCCCCCGGTCGCGTCGATTGGGATTGAAGATTACTCGGCACATTTCGGCGACTTTATTCTCTCTAAATTCAGAGAGTTGAAGATCGGCGAGGCCAAGCAGAAAGACCCCATTCGCGTTAAGATCGGGCGGCAGTTGGATGCGCATGTCGACGCATACAGGCTGTATCTGGTCCTGCTTCACGAGGGGCTAAACCCGCGTGTCACGGTCGCCGAGATCATCAAGGCAGTCTGCGCGTTTTATCGAGTGCCTGCCGTTGAACTGATTTCGCCCCGCCGCACCGCCCCTGTGGTGCGGGCGCGGCACATTGCGATGTATCTGGCAAAGACCCTCACCTCACGTTCTTTGCCGGAGATCGGTCGACGCTTTGGCGGGCGCGACCATTCAACGATCCACCATGCAGTGAAAAAGGTTTCCCGCCTCATTGAGGAGGGAGACGATGCCGCCGATGAAATCAAGGCGTTGATCGCGATTTTCGGGGGCGCGGCGTGATGAACAATATACCCCCTCAGGAACTCCTCCGGGAGTGGTTGGTATACGACCCTGACATTGGCGTATTTCGTTGGCGCAAAGAGCCCCGCGCGTGCAGGCCTCTTCTCGGGGAGGAAGCGGGAACGCGACGATCTTCGGGGTACATTTTTATCAAAGCTAGGGGATATCCCCAAATTGGGGCGCACCGGCTGGCGTGGGTCTACATGTTTGGCGGCATACCTACCGGCCTAGAGGTAGATCATATCGATGGCGACCCATCGAACAATCGCATTTCTAACCTGCGCCTTGCCACCTCTACACAACAAAAAATGAACAAACGGGTACAGGCAAACAACAGGTCAGGATTGAAGGGGGCATTTTATCACGAGTGCCGCCGAGGGAAGAAGTGGCGTTCTCAGATTAAAGCTAACGGGCGTGTCGTGTTCCTTGGATATTTCCATACGGCAGAAGAAGCGCATGCCAAATATGCCATGGCATGCCGGGAGTATTTCGGCGAATTTGGGAGGTCGGCATGAGTGTGCGCCACGCGGAGCGCAAGATCACCAACTTGCGTGAGGACGACCCAGAGATCGAACGGGAAGTGCAAAGCCTGCTGAAAATCATTGGAGGCGGGCAATGACCTACAAGCCCGACGAGATGGAAGCAGAAGCTGCCGCGATCCTCCGTGTGCTTGACCTAGCTCTAAACCAGAGGGCCACGAAGTCATCAGCGCAATACGACGAGGCCAAGGTGCGTCGCGGGGCCAATCGTCTCTTTGACGGGGCGCGGGTGATGCGAGAGCGGGGGAGGGTTGCTGGATGACGATGCACATCCTTACCGGCGGTGAAGTCACCACCGGCCGGCGCAAGCCCTCAGACCTCGTGGCCGAATACGAGATGAAGGTGGCCGGCGTGCCGGCGGCGCTGGCTGAGTTCGAGGCGGCGCGGGATGCGGTGAAAATGGCGTCGTCAATCGGCGGGACGTGGGGCAACCGCACGCTCGAAACCGGCCGGCTGGGCGAACGCGACATGTTGGCGGCCCTGCTGAGTTCGGCATGGCGGCACACCTATCAGCTCTACGCGCTGGAGAATTTCGCCTCCGCCGCGGAGAAGAAGCGCATCGAGCAGATGTTCGCGGACCCGCCGCCGTTCACCGTCGAGAACATCCGGGAGCGGTTCGGCACCTACATCATGGACCCATGGGGCTCGATCCTGCGTGGGCTCGCCGAGCAGTTTGCGGACCTGGACCCTGCGTTCAAGTCCCACGAGAAGGTGAAGATCGGGGTCAAGGGCCTGCCGAAGCGGGTCATCTTGCACGGCTTCAACAGCTATTCGTCGTGCTACGGGATGGAGCGGACACGCGACATCGTCAACGCGCTGGCGGCCTATCAGGGCAAGCCGCTCCTCACCTGGCCGGAACTGGCATTGCTGGAAAAGGACGGCGACGCCCTGAATTCCGGTGGGACATTCCCCAGCCCCTTCAATGGTCGGTACGACAACAAGACCATCGACGTCGTCGGTCGCGGCATCTGGCTGAAGCGCTTCAAGAACGGTCGCGGCCACCTGTTCTTCGGCCCCGAGGCCCTGCGCGACGTGAACCGCGCGCTGGCGGAGTTCTACGGCGACGTACTGCCGGATGCGGCGGAGGCGCGGCCGGCGGCCCCGCGCGCTGGCACCGCAGTGGCCAAGGACCTGCAGTATTACCCGACGCCGGCGCGTGTGGTGGACATGGTGCTGCAAGACCTGCGCATCGACGCCGGCGCCCGCGTGCTGGAGCCGTCCTGTGGATGCGGCCGGTTCATGGATGCGCTACGCGCCCGCGGCGCGCGGGTGTTCGGGATCGAGGTTGATCCCGGCCGGGCAGCGCAATGCCGGGCGCGGGGGCACAGCGTCCTGACGGCCAATTTCCTGGAGACCGAGCCAACCGCCGACTTCGACCACGTGGTGATGAACCCACCCTTCTATGGGCGGCACTACGCCAAGCACGTCGAGCACGCGGCCCGATTCCTGCGCCCGGGCGGCCATCTGACGGCCATCCTGCCGGCAACCGCCCGCTACGACCACGGGCTGCTTGATGGCTCTTGGTGCGACCTTCCGGTGGGCTCGTTCTCCGAGAGCGGTACGAACATCAATACGACCGTGCTGACGATCAGGAATGGCGAATAATGGCCCGCATCCGCACCATTAAGCCCGAATTCCCTCAATCGGAAACCATCGGAAAGCTGTCTCGCGACGCGCGGCTGCTTTTCATCGAGCTATGGACCCTTGCGGATGATGACGGGCGGTCTCGCGCGGCCTCGCGAATGCTCGCGAGCCTTCTTTTCCCCTATGATGATGATGCCCCGATGCTCATTGATGGGTGGCTGGAAGAGTTGGAGCGCGAGGGATGCATTCGCCGATATGAGGTTGAAGGCACAACATACCTCGATATTCCGAATTGGTCGAAACATCAAAAGGTTGACCACAAATCGGCCTCTCGCCTCCCTCCGTTTTCAGAGGAATTCGCGAAACCTCGCGAGCCCTCGCGAAGCCTCGCGCCTGACCTAGGACCTAGGACCATGGACCTAGTACCTAGGAACTCAGATGCTGACGCATCTGACGCGAGCGCGTTCGCGATGCCAGCCGATGACGGATGGCCGAAGGACTACCGGGAGCGGTTCTGGTCGGTCTATCCGCATCGTGTCGGCAAGAGCGATGCCCTCGCCAAGCTGGACCGCATCCGCAAATCCCGCCGGGTGAGCTTCGACAAGCTCATGTCCGGGCTGGACGCCTACATCGCCAGCAAACCGCCTGACCGCCAGTGGTGCAACCCCGCAACGTGGCTGAACCAAGGACGGTGGGACGATGAACCGAGCACCCCAGCACTGCACCGAAGCGCCGGACAGCCTGCCCAGCACGACCTTGCCGCAGCCTTCGACCGGCTCGCCGACCATGCGCGACGCATGGAAGACGCTGGCGGCACTGAGGGTTGGCGGCCCACATGAGGACGCTGCGGCCTGCTTCCCGGCGGAAAGCCTGGAGCACGCCATTGAGGTCGTTCGAGCGGTCGCTCGTGACCGCTTGGCGACGCCTACGCAATCGGTGGAGTTTGCTCGTGGGCTGATGGGGCAGTACCGGGCGAGGGACTTCGTGGATGCGGAGACGTTCGCGGCTTCTCTGGCGACCGTGTTCCAGCATTTCCCTCGGACGCTGTGCCGCCTGTGTATCGATCCGATGGTCGGGTTGCCGTCCGAGGTGAAGTTCCCGCCCACGGTGCAGGAGGTGCGGGAGTGGCTGGATCGGGAGACGGGCCGGCTTCGGTACTACGAGTGGCGGGCGCGAGAGGTGCGCGCTGCCCAGGTCGCCGGGCCGAAGGTGGCTGAGATCGCCCCGCTGGAGCCGAGGGTATCGCTGAGATCGATGGCTGCGTTGGTCGAGATGTTCGCGCCCAAGGAGGGCGAGCGCGTCCGCCGCCGTCATCCCGGAAATCCGTCAGGCGTGGACCATTCTGCGCCGTACTATTTCAACGTCAAGGGAGAGTGAGTCATGGCCGGTAGTGTCTGCAAGGTGATCCTGATCGGCAATCTCGGTCGTGATCCCGAGATCAAGTCGTTCCAGAACGGCGGCCGGGTTTGTAATCTGTCCGTCGCCACATCAGAGGTGTGGAAAGACAAGGGTACAGGTGATCGGCGGGAGCGCACAGAGTGGAACCGCGTGGTAATCTTCAATGAGAACCTTGTGGGTGTAGCCGAACGGTTCCTCAAGAAGGGATCGAAAGTCTACATCGAAGGCCAGTTGGAGACGCGGAAGTACGAGAAGGACGGCCGGGAGGCGTTCACGACGGAGATCGTGCTGCGCCCCTATCGCGGGGAGTTGACCTTGCTCGACGGCCCGTCAGATCGTGAGGGAGCGTCACAGGCGGGCGATGATGGGGGTTTTGCGGGGTCGTATGGCGGAGGCGCAGAACGCCCGTCACGGGCTTCCGCAGGCGATCAGGGGCGGGCGGGTACGAGGGCGAGCCCGCCGCTGGATGACGACCTTTCAGATTCGATCCCCTTCTGACCGAGGACATGGCATGACCGACGCCACCGAACAGAGCAAGATCATGGAAGCCGCTCACGAGGCCGCAGCAATCGCGCGCGGCGAGATGCCGGCCGGACGATGGACGATCAAGGGGCACGCCTATGTGCCAGCGGCCGAAGCTGATGGTCTCCGCAAGCAGAACCAGGAGCTACAGAACGCTCTGTCCTGCATGACTGCCTCCCGAGACAGGTGGAGGGCAGAAGCGAAGGGCAAGATCACGGACGAATGGCGCCGTCGTGTGGCGGCTGGTGAAGAGGGAGAGGTGGCATGACTCTTCTCTCATCGTTTCGAGAAAAGCTCAGCGCGCTATGGGCTTATGCGATGGATGGTGATGGTTGGGGACCGGCCATCATGTGCGTGGCTGGCGTCCAGTGGGCGTACATCTGCGGCGCAATCGGGGCGTATTGGATGTCGCTCTTCGGTGTTGTGCTTTGCTGTTCGGCCGGCCGATGGGCTGCTGATTGCGCGAAGGCTCGGGAAGCTTCCCGGTGGGGTGAGAGGATTTTGGATCTAATCGAAACGGACCACGACGCGACGATCAGCGTAACTGTCGATCACAGGTCGTAACGCCTAACGCCCGAGGACCGCGACACCCTCGGGAGCACCCACACCATCACAGGGGCAGATGAATGAGGAACCGCAAGCGCAAGGGCCGCCCGTCCAATCTCACCGTCCCCCGCTACCCCTGCGGGAAGATCAAGCCCAGCGCCCGCCAGCCGCGCGGGGAAACGGAGGTTCAGGCCATGGCCACGGCAATCGCGCACCGGGCACGGGTTGTGGGGGTGGACAACGCCAAGCGCAACGAGGCGGGCTACGAGCTGGGCAGGATGTTCCTCAAGGGCCGCGTCACAGCCCGCCAGCATCGCGCCGGATTCGACTTTGCCAGCATTGTGGGAGACTGGCAACGGATGATGGGCCTCCCGTCTCCGTTCCCTGCCAGCATGGATTATGGCGCTGTGCGGGGCCTGTCTATTCAGGCGGAGATTGACGCAGATCGGGTGCGGCGCCGGACGGAGGAATACATGAAGATGATGACGGCCTTGTCGGACGCGGGCAGGCGGGCTCAGATCTTGGTGCGACAGGTATGCGTAGAGGATCTGAGCGTTGTGGATGTGGATAACCTGCGGCTCGGCTTGGATGCGCTGGCGGATTTCTTCAAAATTCCGGCTGAGCCTGTTGACGAAGGTCGGCCCCGCGTGTAAGTTCCGAAATAGATGCTGGGCGCATAGCGCCGGCTAAGAGTTTAGCCCGAGTGGCGGAATTGGAAGACGCGGCCGCCTCAAAACCGGCTTCCTTCGGGAGTGCAGGATCGTGTCCTGCCTCGGGCACCAAGTTGGACGCAGGGTAGCCAAGTGGTAAGGCCTCCGGCTCATAACCGGATTATGCGTCGGTTCGATCCCGACCCCTGCAACCAGTTCTGCGCTACGGCGCACATGAGTTTGGCGCTGCCGGGTGGACGCCTAAAGCCGAAAGGCCATGGAGCAGCCGAGGGAAACCAGGCTGACGGGCAGCGCCGAAGCATTTCGAGGGAAGGGCAGCATAACAGGGCGGTCCATGCTCTGCGCTGCCATGGATAGGCGGTTAATGGGGCGCGTAAGCCTGCGCCTCGCCGATGGTTTGGGTATCCCGGCCGGGTCCGCCGAGGCTCTCGAAAGCATGTCACCCGCTAGTCGGGCTTGAAGCCCGTGGTCCGCCACGGCCGCCGGGATGATCTCCGGCGCTATGCGCGACCCTAGAAGGGTGGGAGCCTGACACCGGTCTGCAACGGATCAGGGTGAACCTCTCTGGCTGGTGTAAATCCAGTCTAGCGCTCCAACTTCGCGGGGGTGGTCTCGGCGACCTAAGGGCCTTCCAAGCCTCCAAGGCGGGTTCGATCCCCGCTCTCCGCTCCATTCAGTATGGCCGCGTCCTCTGCTTCGGTACGGCGCGGTCTTCTGATCTTGCTGTGGTGCGGGAAGTGAACCCGCCATGTGGCCTTCGATGTCGGCCAGCCCTGCCCCGGTGTAGCGCCCGGCCAGCAAGATGCATTGGCGCCTCGCCGAGGCGAAGGACATGAGGAAGTGACAGCCATGAAGAACATGTTCTGGTCCTCCATCATCGCCCTCGCCCACAAGATGCTTCGTGCGGCTGGTGCCCGGTGACCGATCTACAAGCAGCCATCTGCATCCTCTGCGTGTTCCTGATCGGGTACGCCTGCGGTGCTGCGGCTGCATCTTGGGGTATCAAGCCCCCCCAGCCCCGTGACGAGCGCGGCCGGTTCAGGAAATCCGAGTAATGCTCTGCATCCTCCCGTGGATTGGCCTTGTCGCTATTCTCTCCGGCTTCTGTTGGCTGGCCTACCACAAGCTCTTCAATGCCTGAATCTGAAGGCGCCCATCTCGACATCATCTGGGCGAGCATGAGCGAGGGCGTAATGCTCCGCTCCGATGGGGTCCCCGGCAAGATCACCGAATGGTTCGACGCAGACGGTGAAGACGTAGACAGCGCAGATGATGCGGTTGTCGTGATGGTCGAGTGGTCTGATGGCCGCCTGTCCACTGTAGAGGTGGGCCGGTTCGAGATGACTCATTAGGTAAAGGGTGATGACTGAGGCGCCTAAGGTAGGCCTTGATAGGTCCAAGACTGGACGAAAGAAAGGCACCCCAAACAAAACGACGACTGCGCTCAAGGAGGCCATCCTCTTGGCCGCTGAGCAGGTCGGAGAGGACGGGCTTGGGGCTTCCGGCCTGGTCGGCTATCTGCGCCGCGTGGCGAAAGAGGACGTGAAGGCGTTCTCGACCTTGCTTGGGAAGGTGCTGCCCCTACAGGTGACGGGTTCGGATGATGGGCCTCTCAAACTCGTCATCTACGCCGAGGATGAAGCCGTTTGACCTGACGCCGCGCCAGATGGATGGCCTGCGGCTGATGGGCGGGCCGCAGAGGCATACGCTGTTGGCTGGCGGGGCGCGGTCTGGGAAGACCTTCCTCATCACCCGGTCTGTTGTGACGCGGGCTCTGAGGGGGGCGGGGAGCCGGCACGCGGTCCTGAGGTTTCGGGCGAACGCGGTGCGGTCCTCGATTGCGTTGGACACGTTGCCAAAGGTGGTGCGGTCCTGCTTCCCTGGCCTGAAGCTGGTGGAGCACAGGCAGGACGGGTTCTTTGAGCTTCCGAACGGCTCGCAGATCTGGCTTGGTGGTCTCGACGACAAGGAGCGCGTTGAGAAGATCCTCGGTCAAGAATATTGCAGTTTGTATTTCAACGAGTGCTCGCAGATCCCGTATAGCTCGATCCTGGTGGCCCGCACCCGCTTGGCGCAGGTGGTGCCGGGGTTGAAGCAACGGGCCTTCTATGATCTGAACCCGTCCGGGACGGGGCACTGGACGTACCGTGAGTTCATCGAAGGGCGCGACCCGATCAGTGGGGCGCCGCTGTCTAGCCCTGAAGAGTTCGAGCACATGTTCCTCAATCCGGGGGACAACGCCGCGAACCTGTCTGAAGAGTTCCTGAAGAGCCTTGAGGCGTTGCCTGAAAAGCAGCGTCGCCGGTTCCTTGAGGGCCGCTACGTCGCCGAGATTGACGGGGCGCTGTGGACGCTTGACCTGATTGAGCGTTGCCGCATGGAGCCGATCCAGCCGGGCGACGCCCGCTTGGGCCGCATCGTCATCGCGGTTGACCCATCGGGGGCCTCGGCGAAGGAAGACGAGCGGTCTGATGAAATCGGCGTCGTCGTCGCCGGCAAGTTGGACGATGGCACGGCTGTTGTGCTTGAGGATGCGACTGTCCGGGATGGACCTTCCGGCTGGGGTGGATTGGTCGCGAGACTGTTCCGGAAGTGGGGTGCGGACAAGGTCATCGCCGAGCGGAACTATGGCGGGGCGATGGTTGAGTTCGTGATCCTGACGGCGGACAAGAACATCCCTGTGCAGGTCATCACTGCATCGCGTGGCAAGCATGTCCGGGCGGAGCCTGTCGCGGCGCTCTATGAACAAGGCAGGGTCTGCCATGCGGGGCGGTTCCCGGAGATGGAAGACCAGCTCACGAATTTCTCGACATCCGGATACGTCGGTAGCCGATCCCCGGATCGCGGCGACGCGCTGGTATGGGCGTTGACTGAGCTGATGCTCGACCCGGACGGGTTTGACCCCGGACAATGGATCAAGGCTTTCGGATGAATCGCAAGGCGCGCAGGGCACAGATGCGGGCGGGGTCGCCCATGCAGGATGCCGCCCCGAAAGCGCCGAAGCTTGACAGCTATCAGAATGTAGAGGCGCGCCTCGGGATTGGGACGGATAACCAGTCGTCCGGCGCGGCTTATGGGTTCAACCCGGTCACGCGGTCCCGCCAGCAGCTTGAGTTCATGTACCGGGGGTCATGGATTGTCGGGCAGGCAGTCGATTGCGTCGCCGAGGACATGACCCGCGAGGGTATCGATATCACATCGGATATCGCCCCCGATGATATCGACACGGTGCAGGCTGGCTTTGAGCGCCACAAGGTGTGGCAGGCGCTTAACGACACCATCAAGTGGTCCCGCCTCTATGGTGGGGCGCTCGCGGTCATCATGATCGAGGGGCAGAAGCTCGACACGCCGCTTCGGGTCGAGACCATCGGCCGGGGGCAGTTCAAGGGCCTCTACCCCTTGGATCGCTGGTGCGTCATGCCGGACTATGGGAACCCGGTGCAGGAGTTGGGGCCTGAGCTTGGCCAGCCCAGCCGATACACGGTCACGGTAGACGCTCCGGCGCTTGGTCGTCAGTCGATCCACCATAGCCGGATCATTCGGGCGGAGGGCATCTCCCTCCCGTACTGGCAAAGGCTTTCAGAACAGGGGTGGGGCCTGTCCGTTGTGGAGCGCCTTTACGACAGGCTGCTCGCCTTCGATAGCACGACGCAGGGCGCGGCGCAGCTCGTCTTCAAGGCTCACCTCCGGACGATGAAGGTGAAAGACCTGCGCCGCATCCTTGCCTCGGGCGGGGCGGTGGAAGACGCTCTTCTGAAACAAATGGAGATGATCCGGCGTTTTCAGTCGAGCGAGGGCCTTACCCTCATTGACGCCGAAGACGACTTCAATACGCACACCTACACGTTCTCTGGCCTGTCGGATGTTCTGTTGCAGTTTTCGCAGCAGCTTTCTGGCGCCTTGCAAATCCCGCTGGTGCGTCTGTTCGGGCAGTCCCCGGCTGGCCTGAACGCAACAGGCGAAAGCGACATTCGGACCTATTATGACCTGATCGCACAGCAGCAGGAAGCCAAGCTGCGCGCGGGGGTGGAGAAGCTGGTTCAGGTCGTCTACCGCTCGGATGTGGGGGGCGACCCGCCCGACGATCTGTCGTTCACGTTCAACCCGCTCTGGCGCATGTCGGAAGCGGACAAGGCCACCATCGCCGCGAACATCACGAATGCCGTTGTGACGGCGGAGGGCAGCGGCCTTGTGAGCCGCCCGGCTGCGCTGAAGGAACTCCGCCAGTCCTCGGACGTGACCGGTGTGTGGTCCAACGTGACGGATGAGGAGATCGAGGCGGCCGTGAATGAGCCGCCCCCGGTGCCTGAGATCCCCGCTCCGGAAGAGCAGAAATACGCCCCTCCGGTCGAGCCGGAGCCGCGCCCCGTATGAGCGCTGTTCTGAAGCTCTTCGACAAGGAGAGCCCGAGGCGCGCTTACAAATCTTCTCGGAAGGTCGAGCGCCAGTACACGGCATCCCTGCGTCGGGTTGCCCGACACATCGGCGATATCGTGGCATCGATCAGCCCTGATGGGTCTGTCACCCCTGAGGTGGCGACGGCAATCGACGCGGCGCTGAACCGCTATGCTGACGTGATTGAGCCGTGGTCCAAGGCTGTTGCCTCCCGCATGATCGCTGAGGTGGCCGCCCGCGATGAGGCGACGTGGTTCGATGTGTCCCGCAAGATGGGCCGGGCGCTGCGCAAGGAGATCGCGACGGCACCGACCGGGACTATCATGCGCGAGCGCCTTGCAGATCAGGTGAGGCTCATCACCTCTCTCCCCCGTGAGGCGGCACAGCGGGTTCGGTCTCTTGCCAATGAGGCGATAGTTCAGGGGACGCGCCCGGCTGAGCTTGCCAAGGAGATCATGCGCACGGGAGAGGTGACGGAATCCCGCGCCATCCTGATTGCCCGAACCGAGACGAGCCGGACAGCGACTGAGCTAACCCGCGCCCGTGCCGAGCATGTGGGGTCGCCCGGCTATTGGTGGCGCACGGCAGGGGATTCCGATGTGCGAGAGTCCCACCGGAAGATGAACGGCAAGTTCATCGCTTGGAACGACCCGCCGACACTGGACGGGATGACGGGCCATGCGGGGCAACTGCCCAACTGTCGATGCTTTTGCGATGTAGCGTTGGACAATAGCTGATAGAATAAGCGAGCCGCCGAGGTGCTGGTAACACCTGCGGCGGCTCTAACCAACCGATCATATGAGGATCGAAATGGCTGCGCACATCTTACATGGCGATATCCAGGTTGGCGATAGGTTCGGGCGGTGGACTGTAGTTGGCCCATCACGGTCTGTTCCAACTTCAGGAAAGCCCCGGCGCGTGGCCCCCTGCGTCTGTGAATGCGGGGTCCATAGGGAGGTCTTGTGCGCTGCACTTCGCGGGGCGAAGTCAGAAAGTTGCGGATGCCTAAACCGCGAAAAAGGCCAAGACCAAGAGACGCGCTCTTATTTCCCGCGGAGTTTCTTGACTAAGTCCTCGATCATATCAGCGGCTTCCCATTCAAGCATGTGTTCTGGCGCCCATAGCTTGGCGGCGCCGATCTTCAGCGCGGTTACGGAGATTTCCATGTTGAGATCTTCCGCCTCATCGCGCGCTTTCTCACGCAATTCTTCAACCAGTTGTTCCGGCGTCAAGCGGGGCAGTTTCATGAGCACTCGCGACCGAGGGGCAGAATGACACGGTACACGCTCGACCGCGCGCCTGTCACGCTGGTTGCAGAACAGATCGGGCGCTCCCAGTCTGTGACCCCGGACGGGTTCCTTCTATGCGAGGGGGTCAGGATCGCCCGCACGGGGCCGATGCTTTACCGCCCGGAAGAGGTGCCGGAGATCGAGCCGAACCCGAACGGGGCGATGGTCACTCTCCTGCGGGATGCGGATGTCTTGTTCGCTCCCGAAACCATTGCGTCGTTCGTCGGGAAGCCTGTCACCAACGACCACCCAAGCGAGCTGGTCGGGCCTGACACGTGGCGGGATGTGTCGGGCGGTGTGGTGCTGAACGTCCGCAGGGGCGAGGGCGCCGACAGTGAGCACCTCGTGGCGGACCTTTTAGTCACGGACGCAAGCTGCATCGCCGACGTGCGCGCCGGCAAGCGGGAGGTCTCCTGCGGCTACGACACAGAGGCGGAGACCGTCTCTCCCGGCCTTGGCCGCGTGACGAAGATCGTGGGCAATCACGTTGCCCTCGTGGACCGGGGCCGGTGTGGCCCTTCATGTGCAATTCTGGATGAGGACACAGCGATGGCAAAGGAAGCCAAGCGCACCGTATGGGATCGGCTCGTGACGGCTTTCAAGGCCAACGACGAAGCCGCATTCCAGGAGGAGCTTGAAGCCGCCAAGGGCGAGAACGAAGGCCAGCACATTCATGTGCATGTCAATGGCCAGCCCGAAGCCGAAGAGCCGAAGAAGGACGAAGCCGAGACGGCCGAGCCTGACGACTGGAAGACCCGGATGGAGGCCGCCATTGCGGCCATCGCCGAGCAGGTCGCCAAGATGCAGCGCGCCGGGGCTGAAGAGCCCATCAAGGACGAAGACCCCGCCCCTGAAAAGGAGGAAGAGGAAAAGTCCGAGGTGAAGGACGAAAAGCCGGAGGAGGAGGAAGAGAAGAAGCCGGTCATGGATGCGGCCGCGCTCAATGAGCAGTTCCGCGACACCATTTCCCGCGCCGAGATCCTTGCCCCCGGCCTGTCTCTGCCCAAGTTCGACGCGAAGTCTCCCCGGCTCATGGTGGATGCCATGTGCCAGCTTCGCGTGAAGGCGCTCTCGACTGCATTCGACAACGAGTCCATGCGCCCGCATGTGGCCGCCATTGCCGGCGCGAAGCCGGACTTCAAGAAGATGACCTGCGATCAGGCGGCCCTTGTTTTCCGGGGCGCGTCCGAGCTTGCCAAGGTCGCGAACACCCGAGGTGGCGATACCGCCGCCCCCCTTCAGATCGGTGGAGCAATGACGGCGGCGAAGTACTCCGACCGGTTCATCAAGCCCCGCCGGGGCAACTGAGCCCCTCCCACCAGCACCAAAAAGGAATAACCCATGGTTGCTTATGTGACGCGGGTGCCGGCGGGTTTCGTCGGCCAGGTCTCCCGCTTTGACTCGATCACCACCCAGCCCGAAATCGTGGACAGCTCCACCCCGCCGACCGCGTTCGGCTCCGTGGTCAAGCTGGTCTCCGGTAAGGTGCAGCCCGTGGCCTCCGGCGACGCTGGCTCGGTCACCTACGGACTGCTGGTCAACCCCTACCCGCACCAGTCCTCGACCAACGGTCTGGGCACTGCGGCGACGCCGCCCACTTCTGGTGTCGTGACCGTGATGAAGCGCGGCTACCTCAACGTGAAGCTGGTCGTCGGCACCGCTGCCAAGAACGGTCAGGTCTACGTCGTGACCACGGCCGGCGGCTCCGTCGTCGTGGGCGATATCGTCACCTCGACTTCGCCCGCTGGCGGCGGCACCGGCGTTGCCGTGACTGGCGCCTTCTTCATGGGTCCGGCCGACGCGAACGGCGTCGTGGAAGTGGCCTTCAACATCTGATCCGGGCGGGGCTAGTCCCCGCTCACCACCATTCGGCGCCTCGCGCCCAGCCCTCAGAGGGACTTCAATCCATGTCTTTTCTCTCGCGTGAAATCGCGGGGCCGGTGACGCGCGTCCCGGCTCCCGCCACCCCCCTTGGCGCCGTCCGTCGTCGCTACCTGCGGGATGGCTTCGTCAGCTATGACCGCGCCACCTACGACAGCGCTGGCGCGTTCCTGATCGGCGAGCTTGAGCGGCTCGACCCGATGATCCACGAGCCGCTCATCGCGACCACGTGGACCCGTGACATCGATCTGCGTACCGACGTGACCATGGGCGACACCTCTTCGTCCTACACGGTCTCGACCTTCGGCGCTGCCGGCGGCGTGACCCCCACCGGCATCTCGTGGGCCTCCCTTGAGGCAACCGCGCGGCCCCGCTCCGTGCTCGACATCGGCAAGATCGTGTCGCCCCTCGCCCTGTGGTCTCAGGACGTGGCGTACACCCTGCCGGAGCTTGAGAGCGCCCGCCTGACCGGTCGCCCCATCGACACGCAGATGCTCTCCGCGCTCAACCGCAAGCACCAGATGGACACCGATCAGGTGGTCTATATCGGTGACACCACCATCGGCACCACTGGCCTGCTCAACTCTGCCAGCGTGACCAACGTGTCCAACGTCGCGGCCGGCGCCTCCACCTCGATGGCTTGGGCCTCCAAGACCGCCGATGAGATCCGCAAGGACGTGAACGAGCTGCTCATCTCCGTGTGGGCGTCCTCGGGCTACGTGGCGCCTCCGACCAAGCTCGCCCTGTCGCCGACCACCTTCGGCTACATCTCGACCACCATCGCGTCGAGCGCGGCGAATGCCACGATCCTGACCTTCCTGAAGGAGAACAACATCCTGACGGCGGAGAAGGGCATCCCGCTCGACATCGTGTCGGTGAAGTGGCTCGACAAGGCCAACCGCTCCGGCGCCACCTATGACCGCATGGTCGCCTACTCGCAGCAGTCCGAGTACGTGCGCTTCCCCTTCGTGCCCCTGGTCCCCGCGACCACGCAGTACGAGGGCATCTGGGTGCGCGTTCCGTACTACGGCAAGCTCGGCGTGGTCGAGATCGTCTATCCCGAGACGGTAGGTTATCGGGACGGACTAGCGTAAAATATCAACTGATGCTTTAGTTGATATGTAGGAATGAAGGGCGGCGCGATCTGATCTGCGCCGCCCTTTCTTTTTTCAGAGGGCGATCATGGCGACCTTCAATTTCAACTGCGGCTTCTATCTCCTTCTGGACGATGGAACCCGTATTCGGTTCCAGAAGGGGGCGCAGGACGTGCCCGATGACCTCGCGGACCACCCGTATCTTGCCGCCAATGGCGAGCGCGTGGAAGAGGCGATCGTGGAGCCGGCCCCGGAACCCATCCCTGACCCGGAACCGGCCCCTGAGCCCCCGGCGGCCGAGCCTGACCCTGACGCCACAGGGCCGGACGATGACGTGTCCGAGCATGACGCGCTCGTCGCTCAGGCTGAGGCGCTCGGCATCAACGTCGATGGCCGGTGGGGCGTCGCCCGTCTGAAGGCGGAAATCGCCAAGGTCGCCGGATGACGGTCACAGTATCGTCGTTCCGAGCGGACTTCCCCGAGTTCGCAAGCCTCGTCACCTATCCCGATACGCAGGTTGCGTTCTGGCTTGGGCTGGCGGGGAAGCTGCACTCGGCGGACAGGTGGGGCGACCTTCTGGATTATGGCGTCGAGCTGTTCATGGCTCACAACCTGTCCATTGCAGCGCGCGATGCCAAGGCAGCTTCGGTCGGAGGGGTAGGGGGCTCGGCTTCAGGCCTTCTCTCCGCCAAGGCCGTGGACAAGGTGTCCGCATCCTACGACACGGGCGCCGTGACGATTGCGGGGGCGGGGCAGTGGAACCTCACCACCTACGGCACCCGGTACATCCAGCTCGCGAGCATGATCGGGGCTGGCGGCGTTCAGCTCTGATGCCAGTCGAAATCCGCAAGAAGCCTAACCCCGACATGATGGTTGCGTTGCGAGGATTGACCCGCAACGAGGTGCTGGTCGGAGTGCCGGCGGAGAATGCCGGACGCGAACCCGAGCCGGGGGAAGAGCGCCCCCTGAACAATGCCGAGATCGGCTACGTGCAGGAGTTCGGCTCGACCATCGAAGGGCCGAATGGGCAGGCATTCGCCATTCCCCCGCGTCCTCATCTGATCCCCGGCATCGAAGATGCTCGGGATAATCTGGCGAAGGCGCTGGGGCGCGGCGTGAGGGGCACTCTTCAGGGCGACAAGGACGCGGCCGACAAGGCGCTGCACACCGCTGGGCTGATCGGGCAGAACGCGGTGCGCAATAAGATCACCGAGGGGCCATTTGTGCCGCTCGCGCCTATGACCATCGCCAAGCGTAAGGCGCGAGGCAGGACAGGGACCAAGCCGCTCATAGACACCGGCGCTTATCGAAACGCGCAAACCTATGTGGTCCGTCCGAAGGGTGAAGACTGATGCCTTTGCTTGACGTGTCGGACATTCTCTTGGACCCAGATTTCGCAGACACCATCACCGTCTATCGTCAGGCCGAAAGCCTTTCCGACCAAGGCCGCGCGGTGCGCACGCAGACGACGTTCCCCAATGTCGTCGCGGTCATCACCCCGGACATGTGGTCCACGCTTCAGCGCGCGGCCGAGGGCTCGAACGCATCCGAGACGATCACCGTCATCACGCAGTTTCGGTTGACCTCTTCCACGGATGGCTATGACGCCGATGAGATCCTGTGGAACGGCAAGCGATATGTGGTCGTGGCCGTTGGCGATTGCTCCCGATATGGGGCTGGGTTCGTTGAGGCGTCGGCGTCGCTCAAGGGCATGTCTCCCCCATGACGGATAGCTCAACGGGCGGGTATCTCGCCCCGTCCGGCGTCGTTGCACAGGATACATCCCTAGAAGATCAGATCCAGGCGGCAATCGTCGGCATCACCGGCCTTCAGGGCAAGATGGTCCGCCCCGCGTGGCAGCCCAATCCGCCGCCCAAGGAAGACCTCACCGTTGATTGGTGCGCCTATCGTGTCGCGTCGATCACGCCAAATTGGACAGGCGCCATCGTCCACCACCCGGAAGGGCAGGGGACCGACGAACTGATCCGCCACGAGACGATTGAGGCTCTGGTGAGCTTCTACGGGCCGAACGCCAGTGCTTATGCTGCCGTGCTTCGTGATGGGATGTTGATCCCTCAGAACATGGAAGCGCTTCAGGCTCAGGGCATCCGCTTTCTTGAGACCAGCGCCACGCGGGCGGCCCCCGAATACGTGAATAATCAATGGGTGCAGCGTCAGGACACCATTGTCCGCCTGCGCCGCGCGACCTCGCGCACCTATCAGATCCGCAACCTCCTGTCGGCCGAAGGCTCCATCACCGCTGAAAACGGCGACACCAACAATTGGGATACGGAGAACACCTAATGGCCCAAGGACTTGCCGTAAGTGATGTTGTCAACGTCACCGTCAGCATCTCCCCGATTGCCGCCGCCACCCGCAATTTTGGCGCCGGCCTTCTCATCGGTTCAACCGATGTGATCGATGTGGGGGAACGCATCCGCGCCTATTCGAACATGACTGGCGTCGGGGGTGATTTCGGGACGACCGATCCCGAGTATATCGCGGCTACCCGCTTCTTCTCTCAGTCGCCGCAGCCGGCCTTGCTCTACATTGGCCGCTGGGCGCAGACTGCGACCCATGGCACCCTTCGGGGTGGCGTGCTGACGGCCGCACAGCAGCTCATGTCCGCATGGACTGGTATCACCGCTGGCGCCTTCCGGATCGACATTGACGGCACCACCAAGTCGGTGTCCGGCCTCAATTTCTCGACGGCGGCCAACCTTCCGGCCGTGGCCGCGATCATCGATGCGGGGCTGACTGGCGCGTCTGTGGCTTGGGATGCCAATTCCGGGCGCTTTGTCGTCAAGTCGGACAGCACGGGCACATCGTCCACGGTGGCCTATGCCGTCGCCCCCGTCTCGGGAACCGACATCTCGGCTCAGTTGAAGCTCACCACGGGCCTCGCTGGCACCCCTGTGCCGGGCATCGCGGCGGAGACGCTGACGCAGGCTGTGCAGGCCTTTGTGGACACCTCCGGCGACTGGTATGCCGCAGTCGTGCTACCGACCGTTGCGAATGACGTGATGCTGGCGGCGTCTCAGTATGTGGAAGCCCTCGGCAAAAAGCGCATCATCGGGACCACGCTCACGTCGTCCACGGTGCTGGACAATACGGTCACCACGGACCTCGCCTCGGTCTGCAAGGCCAACAATCTGAAGCGGACCTTCCTTCAGTATTCGGCGTCCAGCTACGCCATCGCCTCTTTCTTTGGCCGGGCGTCCACGGTGGATTTCACGGGCAGCAAGACCACGCTGACGATGAAGTTCAAGACCGAGCCGGGGGTTGTGGCTGAAACCCTGACGGAGACGCAGGCGACCACGCTCAAGACGAAGAACTGCAACGTCTTCGTAAACTACGACAATTCGACGGCGATCATCCAGGAAGGAGTCATGTCCAATGGCTACTTCTTTGATGAGGTGCATGGTCTCGACTGGCTGGAAAACTACATCCAGACCGAGGTGTGGAACCTGCTCTACACCAGCAAGACCAAGGTGCCGCAGACCAATGCCGGCATGGACCTGATCGCAAACAAGATCGTGGGCTGCATCGAACAGGGCGTCATCAATGGCCTGATCGCGCCGGGGCAGTGGAACGCTGACGGCTTCGGCACGCTGGAGAACGGCGATTATCTGGAGCGTGGATACTACGTCTACCACCCCGACATTTCCCTCCAGTCGCAGGCTGATCGCGAGGCGCGCAAGTCCGTGTCCTTCCAGATCGCCGTGAAGCTCGCTGGTGCGGTCCACTCTGTGCGCATCGACGTGAACGTCAACCGGTGATCTAGGAGATATCCGTGGGCACTTACTCGTTTGTGAATGTCTCGGCCTCGATCACGGGGCCGGGCGCTGCATTCTATCTGGGCTATGGCTCGGACAATGCAGAAGAGGGCATTTCGGTTGCCATGACCGAGGACAAGAACACCATGACGGTCGGCGCGGATGGGGGTGTGATGCACTCCATGCACGCCGGCCGCTCCGGCACCATCACTGTTCGTCTGCTCAAGACCAGCCCGGTGAACAAGCAGCTCAATGATGCGTACCGGTTCCAGACCTCCAGCCCGGCGAACCACGGGAAGAACGTGATCCGCATCGTGGACAGCGTGCGGGGCGACATCATCGTCGGCTCCAGCGCGGCTTTCCGCAAGCTGCCGGACAATGCCTTTTCCAAGACCGGCGGCGTCATGGAATGGGTGTTCGACGTGGGCGTCATCGACTCCAATCTCGGCAACGGGTGAGGCGCATGGAATTCGAGGAATTTGATCTTGACGGCGTGAAGTACCGCGCCCGCAAGATGGCGGCGATGGACCAGCTTTTTGTCGCCCGGAAGCTGACCCCCATTGTGGGGACCTTCGTGCCCCTGATTCAGGCTGCGGCCCGGCAGGTGCAGAGCGGCGGAACGGTCGCAACGGCGATCATGTCGCTCGACGTAGCGCAGCTCGCCCCGCTCGCACAGGGCATCGCCAGCCTGCCGGAAGAGGACACCAACGCGCTGATCGCCCGGTGCCTCGCCCATGTGCAGCGCGGGTCCGTCAGTCCCGCCGGCACGTCGTGGGCGAACGTCTGGTCTGTGGATGCGGGACGACCCATGTTCGACATGGACCTCATGACCATGCTCACGCTGGTGGTGCATGTGGTCAAGAAAGATCTGGGAAATTTTACCGGCGCCCTTCTCTCCGGCTCGACCGTGGGAGCGGGGCTCTTCCAGACGTAGAGCTGGTCAGCCTCCCCGATGGTCTGGACTGGCTCATGCAGCCGGTCATGCAGGGGCTCTGCAAATACGAAAGCCTGAAGGATGGGACGCTCGATCTCTGGGACATCGCATTGATGAACGAGGCCATTGCTGTGCGCGACCTGAATACACGGCGCATTCAGGACGCGATGAAGAGGCAGTGATATGGCAGAAACCATAGGCGACTACCTCGTCAAGCTTGGGCTTCATGTTGACAAGGCCCAAGAGCAGCGCTTCAACTCCTCGCTGAACAACCTCAGCAAGACCCTGACTGCCATGGCGGCCGGGCTTGCGGCCGCTGCTACGGCTATTCAGGCAACGGTCGTCGCGGTTTCGAAGAGCTTCGACAACCTGTATTTTGCTGCCCAGCGGACGGGTTCTACGGTCGCCGGCATCAAGGCCCTGTCCTATGCATTCGGGCAAATCGGTTCGTCGGGCAATGAGGCGCAGTCCGCCCTTGAGGGGCTGGCGAAGGCGATGCGGACCAATCCCGGCATCGGGAAGTGGCTCAATTCACAGGGCATCGCGACCGAGGGGCGCAAGACCGAGGAAGTCCTCGGCGACATCTTTGAGCAGTTCAAGAAGAAACCGTATTATATCGGGGCGCAGTTTGCGCAGCTTGCCGGCATCTCCGAAGACACCTTCAATAAGGCCTCTCAGCAGTGGGATCAGGTCAAGAAGTTCGTCAAGGAGTATGAGGAGACCCAGCGCAAGTTCGGCGTAGACCCCGACAGGGCAGCGAAAAGCTCGAACGAGCTGATGACCGCGTTCCGGGGCCTTATGGCGAACGTGGACGCGCTCCTGACCAAGATCGTCGTCGCGCTTCAGCCGCAGCTCACGCAGATCCTGAAGGACATCGGCGACTGGTTTCAGCGCCATCAGGACCAGATCGTCCGCATCCTGGACCAGATCCTCGCGGCGGTTCAGGGGCTGGTGTCGGATATCATCGCGCTTGGCCGGGCTCTTCAGCCGGTCGTCGAGAAGTTTGTCGAGATGGTCGAGGCGTTGACAGGGAAGAATGGGCTTGAAGCCGCCCTTCTTGTTGTCACGGCCGGTGCCCTTGCGGCGTTCGTTGCGAAGTGGGCCATCTTTTTCGGGATGCTCGCGAAGTACGCCCCGCTCATCGCGGTTCTCACCGCTATGGGTTGGGATATGTTCTTCGCGACGGATCAGGAGAAGTTGGAAATTGGCGGCAAGGTGAACGATGCCATAAACGGCAAGGCAAGCGACCCGGACAATTGGTGGACGCGGAGCCAGAATGCCGTTCGCCGCACCTTCGGCATGCCTGAGGTGGATAACAAAGGCCAGCCGCGCGCGTCTGGAGGAGGTGGTGGTGGTGGATCGGGATCGGCACCACCTCCGGGCCTGACAAAGGTCACGACAAAATCCGGGAAAACCGCGTGGGTCCCAACCGCTGGGGCCGCGCAGTTCCAGGGATTCCTGAATGACTATGAGGCCGCCGGGGGCAATATCGACGACTTGCAGGGCTTCAATGACCGGGATATCCGGGGAATGCCCGGGGTGAAGTCAGCCCATGGGCGAGAGGGTGCCATTGATATCAATCCGGCCCCGTCGAACCCCTTCGATGTCACGCGGCCAATGATTCCTGAAACTGCCGAGCTAGCCAAGAAGTGGGGGCTCGGATGGGGGGGGAATTGGTCCTCTCGCAAGGACTGGGGCCACTTTTCGCTGCGCCCTGGGGAGGGCGGGGGGCTTATGGACCCCGATAAGCTAAAGGCGCTCCAGGAAGAGCAGCGCGAACGCCTGAAGGACAAGCAGTCCGAGTTGTTCGGCGGCACCCCATTGGGGGCTGGCGGCACCCGCATGGCGTCGCTCTCCAACCGGACGAACATCACCATCTATGGGTCGTCCGATCCGGCCGGCACCGGGGCCAACCTCTCGGGTGCTCAGAACCGCCTTGCCTCTGATCTTATTCGGAATGCTCAATCGGCGTTTGTCTAATGGCGACCATCGAAGAGTTCTTGGTCTCCATCGGGTACTCGGTTCGCGAGAACGAGGTTGCATCCTGGGAAACCACGCTCAAGAAGGTTGACGGGTGGGTCGCCAAGCTCGGCGTGGCACTCGACCAGTTCGAGCGCAAGGCGAAGGCTCTGTTCGCCTCTGCGACGGATGATCTGGAGCGGCTGAATTTCGCGGCACAGCGCGCGGGCACATCGGTTGATGAGCTTCGGGCGCTCACCTACGCGATGCAGCAGGTGGGCCTTGGCGGGCGGCGCGCAGAAGATGTCATCGGCAGCTTCGCCGAGCGTCTCCGGCGCTTCCCTGCGATGGCTTCGCTCCTGTCCGGCCTCGGGGTGCAGGCCACGCGGAACGGGCAGGCGCGCGACCAGACCGTCGTGTTCCGCGAGACCATTCAGGCGCTCAACAAGCTGAGCTACCCGCTGGCGGCGCGGTTCGCTGAAGCGCTGGGCATCTCCGAGGACGACTACAACGTCCTGCGGAAGAACGTGGACAATATCGACCGGCTGGCGCAGGAACAGAAGGACATTTTCGCCCGGTTCGGGATCGATGCCAATCAAGCGGGGCAAAACTCTGCCCTGCTTGGGATTGCGTGGCGCGAAGCGTTGATGACGCTGGACGCGATGCTTGCGAAGATTGCCGTTTCCATCGGCCCGTCCATTACCCCTCTCTTGGGCGAGATCGGAGCATGGCTCCAACGCCATCAGGACGGGATCGTTTCGGCGTGCGAGGCCGTGGTCGCGGCCGGCGCCAAGCTGGTGGAATGGCTCGGGGCGCTCGCCCGGATATTGTTCGGCTCGGACGATGGCCTGTTGGACTTCATCGAATGGGCGGCCGGGTCGAACGGCATCATCCGCGCGGTAGAAGCCTTCGTCGCCCTGTCGGTTGCGGGGGCTGTGGCGGGGGTCGTTGGGCCGCTCGGCGTCGTCATCGCTGGGATAGTGGCGCTGGTCGCCATGCTCACACCCAGCAAGGCGCAGGCGGGCGAAGCGAAGCCATCCGGTCAGGCGCCGGGCGGCGGCGCTGGCGGGTCACACGGGGCCTCTGGCTCGTGGGGCTCCTCCTCCCGTGGTGCATCCGGCTCTTGGTTCGGGGGCCTCTTCGGCGGCGGACGGTCTCGTGCGGCCGGCGGGGCCGGGGCGGGTGGATCGGGCGGTGGTTCCGGTGGGTCCGGCGGCTCGCGTGGGAGCGGGAAGTGGGAGGGGGCTGTCCCCGCTCCATCTTCCGAGAACTCCTCTGCCCTTGCGGGTGCTCGCGAGCGGTTCAAGAAGGAGCTTGAAGACCCGGAGGTTGCGGCCCGGTTCGCGGCCTATGTCGAGGCGGAGGTCGGAGGGCAGGGCGCCAAGGCGCAGCAGGCTTTCGTCGAATCCATCTTCAACCGGGCTGCGGCACGGGGGAAGAGCCTGCGTGAAACACTGGATGGACCGTACTTCCCCAATGGAACGCACCAGAAAGCCCGGCGGTACCAGAACGACAAGCGGGTGTTGGGGAAGTACCAGGATCTGTTCCGGGCGGCCATAGAAGGGTCGAACATCTCGGGATACGCTACGGGCAACGCCTCGGAGGACGTCATGTTCGCTGGAGGGCCGCAGACGGCGGCCTATGGCGGCGAGCGTTTCGGCATCGAAGGTCCTGACTCTGCGTGGGCGCGTCGCATGATGGAGTTGGACAAGAAGGACCGGGCGGCTCCGCCTGCATGGGATGGAAGCGCCAACTTCAACGTGGACCCGAACCAGTTCTTTGATGCTCCACCCCTCGGCGGGTCGGATCAGCGCGCATCCCTGTCCGCAGATCAGGAGACGGAGATTGTCGTCCATGGCGACCCGGACCCCGTGCGCACGGCCTCTGAGGTCGGCGCGGCGCAGTCCCGCGTGAACACGGATTTTGTCGCTCAGGCATCCAAGGTGGCGTAATGGTCGATATCGTGGAAGCCGTCACCGGCACCGTGTCCCAGATCCTCGTGGGCTCGGGCCGTTCCATCGGCGGCATCCGCCCCCAGGTGGTGGTTGAAGAGACGGCGCGCGATAGCCTCTTCATCACCAACCATCCGGTGGAGAAGGGTGCCGCCATCTCGGATCATGCGTTCAAGCTTCCCGCCGAGTGCGAGATGCGGTGCGCATGGTCGGACAGCGGGAACTATCAGGGGTATTCCCGCGCGATCTATTCGGCGCTCCAGTCGCTTCAGTCCAAGCGCCAGCCGTTCACGGTCACCACCGGCAAGCGCACCTACAGGAACATGCTCATTGCCGGCATAGAGATCACCACCTCAGCCGCGACGGAATATGCGCTGTTCGTGCGCGTGTTGCTGAGGGAGGTGATTATCGTCAGCACCAGCACTGTATCGACGGGATCATCCGCCGGCACGCGGGCGGACCCTGCACGGACGGGTGGGACCACTGACGGAGGGCAGCGCCAGCCGGTGCCGAAGAACCTTGAGACGGGATACGCGCCGGGGCCTACTGTGGCTTGACGGGTTCAGTTCCGGGGCCGGCCGGCGTATATCATCTCATTACGATACCAGTATCTGATATCGTCTGGGCCGGACGGCAGTGGAGACCGGCCGGACGCGAACTCCCAAGACCCACGGAAAAATGGGTTCCAGCAAATCTCGAACTCTTTCATATACGCCGGGCCTTTAACCGGGACTTTTCCGGTGTTGTTAAACAGGCAAAGCCTTAGGAATCTTATAAATTCATTGGCGCACTGTTTCTGAGATATTTCAGAGAAAAACGCTTCTGCCCCTGAAACGCCATGATAATCAACCCAGATTGCTCTGGCTGTACATCTCTGAGCCTGAACTAGATAGAATAACTCGGCTTCATTCCTAGAGGCTTGGTCCATACTTTCAATATAAGAATATGCAACATTATTGTTGATGCTCGCTTCCTTCCTGCCGCAAACTGGATCAGAAGAGTCGTCAAGGTCCGCGCCTCGGCATGAAGGCTGCTGGCTGGACTGAGCCAAAGCCGGAAGGCAGGGGATTAAAGCGCTGGCAGCCAAGAGCATGCGCGCGGCGACCTTTCGCATTCTATTCATGTCGCGCGCCCCTTGCTGGGAATGTGCAGGCCGGCTTCTACGAACCCCCTGATGGCCGCAGGCCGGGTAGGTTTCGGCTCTGGTTGCTCGGCGATCCACGCGTCCAACGCAGAAAGAACATCGGAGTGCAGCCGAACTTGCACGGGCGTGCCCCATCCTGTGGGCTTGGGGCCTCGGCGTTTTTTGGGATGCGAAGTTTCTTGCATGGCGTGTAGAACTGCGGTACCGTGGTTTCTGTCGAGCCGAGGGGAAGCGGCAACTTCCCGCCCGGCTCTAACCCAGGCAAGGAATGCAGCCATGCCCAAGGCTACCCGTACTGTTATCACAGTTTCCCGGCGCGCCGAAGACGCCGCGACGCTTACCCTCATGCTTCTGAAGGCCGCCATTCTCGGTCCCGGCGACGAGCCCGCGCTCGTGACGGCCGATCCCCGGCGGCCGGTTCTCACCGATGGCGCGGCCAAGGCGGTGAAGGAAATCGCGTGATGGGCGCCCTCATCACGGTTTCCGATCTGGAAGTGCGCGATGGCGTTGCGCGGGTTGAAGACCTGAGACTGGCGAAAGCCCTCGGGTTCTCCGACATCCACATGATCCGCACGCTCATCAAGCGGCATATTGAGGCGCTGCAACAGTTTGGCACGGTTTCCGTTATCCAACGGAAACCCGGCGCCAAGGGCGGGCGCCCTTCAACGGTCTTCTACCTCAACGAAGAACAGGCCATCTTCATCACCGCCAAATCGGACACCCCGAAGGCGGCGGAGATCACGGTGGAAATGGTCCGGGTGTTCCGGGCCTATCTGGACGAACAGCGCAAGCCGGTAAAGGTGCGCCCGCATCGGCGGACCCTGCCCAACCCCAAGACCGGATCTGTGCCGCTCCATTTTCAGCCGGGATCGGACTTCCTCCGCGACCTCTACACCACGGTTATGAGCGCAAACCTGCGGGTAGAGGAGGGGCAGGAGCCGAATTTCGGCAAGGCGCTGGAAAGCGTGTTTGCCGACCTCGTGACAAAGGCGAGCGGCGGGAAGCCCAGCGGCAAGTATTTCGGCGACTATAATTGGGATCGGATCAAGGGCGTCGAGAACGTCAACCTGTCGGCGGCCCGAAAGGTCGTTCCGGCCCATTGATCTTCCCCCGCCCCGCGTCCCCTGTGGACAATTTGTGGATAACGAGAATGCCGGGCATGGGGGCGCCCCGCCCCTTGCTTGATTCCGCGAATTCATCATCAACTGTGGACTTCCACGGACGTAAGGGCGTCCAAGTTCGGCTCTGGCAGCCGGCGACGGCGGGGCAAGGTTCTCTAGGCCAACAGCCCCGCCGTCATTTCGACCACCGCGTTCTCTGCGCGGTGCCCTCATCACCAAGGCATTAGGAGTGCCCAGATGATTGCAACTGATATCGTGCCTTTTGCCACTGAAGGCAATGGCCAAACGCTCACCATGTCCAGCCTCGAAATCGCCGAGCTGACTGGCAAGCGCCATGACAATGTGATGCGCGATGCCAAGGCGATGCTGACCGAACTGCATGGGGTAGACCGTCTCCTCAGTTTTGAGGGGACGGTGGAGCGCCCCAATCCGAGTGGTGGCGCCTCGATCCGGTCGAAGTGCTACCACCTCCCCAAGCGCGAGACGCTGATTCTCGTCTCCGGCTATAGCGTCGAGATGCGCGCCCGGATCATCGACAGGTGGATGGAGCTGGAGACTGTGGTCGCCAACCATCTTGACCCCATGCAGGTGCTCAACGACCCTGCGGCCATGCGCGGCCTGCTTCTCACCTATTCCGAGAAGGTGCTCGCGCTGGAAGCCCGCGTCGAGGAACAGAGCGTCAAGGTGGCGACGCTGGAGCGCATCGAGGGCGCGGACGGGTCCATGTGCCTGACGGACGCGGCGAAGACGCTCAAGGTGCGCCCCATCGACCTCATCCGCTTCATGGACAGCCGGCGCTGGATCTACAAGCGCCCCCAGAACCGCAGCTGGATCGGCTACCACGACAAGATCGCGGGCGGACTTCTGGAGCATGACGATCACCTCTACATTGACAAGGAAGGGCGCGAGCGCGTTTCCACGCAGGTGAAGGTGACCGGCAAGGGGCTTGTGAAGCTCTCTGCGCTTCTCAACGAGAAGCCGCATTAGAAAACGCTGTAGAAAAAGAGGGCGCCGCTAGACGGCGGCGCCCCGGCAAGTTATAAATGTTCCGAAATTCATGGTGGGCGTTTGCCGCCATGCTTGTCGGTGTCTTCGCACAGGCCGCTCCATCGGGGCGGCCTTTTTCGTTGGGGCACGATTTGCCGACAATCTATGAAATCCCCGTCACGCCCGGCGGCGGCAACCAGACGTTCTCGACTGACCTTGGCGGGACCATCTACCGCTTATCCCTCTTTTGGCGGAACGCTGTGGACGGAGGATGGACCATCGATATCGCCGACGCGGACGGCAACCAGATGGTGAACGGCGTTCCGCTCCTCCCCGGCGGCGACATCCTCGCCCCGTTCAAGCACCTTGAGATCCCCGGCGGCCTCTATGTCGTCACGGACGGCGAACCCGAGACGCCCCCGAGCTTTCTGAACCTGGGCGAAACCGCCCACCTCTATTGGGTCACGGCATGACGCGGCAGTGGATTCGCAAGGTCCGCCTTGTCGTCGGGAACGGGTCTCAGGGTATCGACCTGTCGGATTTGCGCATCCGGTTCATGGTCCGGACGCAAGACACCCAAACCCCGTGGCAGGCTGATATCACAATCACGAATTTGTCGAATGCGACGGCGACCAAGATCCGCAAGAAGGAGTACGAGGAAGTATACCTTGAGGCTGGCTATGAGGATGGGGGCTCGGAAGAGATCTTCCGCGGGAAAGTGGTGCAGGTGCGCGGGCCGGGGAGAGAGAACCCGACCGACACCTACCTCAATATCCAAGCGGCGGCCTCTCCGGATGCGCATGCTTATGCGGTTGTGAATAAGACGCTGGCCAAGGGGCACACGTTTAAGGATCAGGTGGATGCCTGCCTTGAAGCCCTCAAACCGTACGGCGTTGTCGCTGGTCATATCGCTGATCTAGGCAATGTGAAGATGCCGCGCGGCCGGGCGATGTTCGGCATGGCTCGCAATCATCTCCGGGCGATCTGCATGTCTGTCGGGGCCGCGTGCTTCATCGATGGCAATAAGCTGAACATCGTAAAGTATAAGGACGCCCTTCCCGGGGGGGTAATCGTCATCAATTCAGATACTGGCATGATCGGCATGCCCGCCCAGACTATCGAGGGCGTCGAGGCGCGCTGTCTTCTAAACCCAAAAATCAAAGTGAACGGCCTCATCAAAATCGATGAGGCAAGCATACAAATGTCGAAAATCACGGTTGACAATGCGGCCGCAGCGGCTGGCGGGCAAAGTACTCAAAAGTCATTGCTAGACCGCAATATTGACGCTGACGGCATATACAAAGTGTTGCAGCTTACGCACATTGGGGACACGCGAGGAACTGAGTTCTACACGGATATGCTGTGCGCGTCATACAACAATGGGGTGTCGATTGCTGCGTCTGCGCGCGGCCTTGGAGACACGAGCGGAGGCAATTAAAATGGACTACCGCACCCGGTACGAGGATTTTCGCGAAGCGATGGAAACCGTGGTGGAGGCCCGATTGGTCGAGCTTCGGACTGCGGAACATTCGAACGTCGCGTCATGGGACCCGCAGAAGCAAACGATGGTGGGGCAGCCGACCAGCAAGGCCTTGCTCCGAAAGCCTGACGGCACAAAAGAGTGGGTGCAGATGCCCCAGGTGCCGGACGTTAAAGTCCACTACCCGTCTGGCGGTGGGGTAACATTCACCCATCCGCTTGTCGAAGGCGATGAGGTGCTACTCGTGATGGCGTCTCGCTCGCCTGATGTGTGGCAGCAAAGCGGGGGCGACCAGCAGATTATTGATACTCGGCTGCACGACCTGTCGAACGCCTTCTGCATCCCTGGTTTCAAGTCCGACCCGAAAGCGTTGCCTGCGGTATCGACCATTTCTGGCCAGATCCGAAATGACGCTGCCACCCATGTCGTAGACCACAACCCGCTCACTGGAACGACCGTCACCGCCGAGGGGACGAAGGTCAAGGTGACCGCAACGAGCGTGCTCCTGGTGTCGGGAGACCCCTACGTTGCCTGACAATCTGAACGTGCCGGGCGAACTGAACCGCCAGCTTCAGGGGATCAATGCGCGCCTGATGCAGGCGGAGCATCTGATCTCCGGCCTCCACAAGGCAACGTCGCAGTTCCGGGAAATCGTGCAGACCGCGATCCCTGCCGTCTCGGCGGTTCAGCCTCTCCTCAATGGGTTGCCCGCCGGCCTCGATCAGGTCGCGGCGAACGTCGAAGGCCAGCTCCACGATTACGTGGAGAAGATCCTGAACCAGACGCTTTCCAAGTTCACCGCGCCGACGTTGGACATGATTACGGACGCAGCCGGTGCGCTTCTGGAAAGCCAGCTTCAGAGCATCGCCAACCAGATCATCTCGCACATCGTGGCCAACCCGATCATCTCCATCGTGGACGGGTTGAACGGCAACATCGCGCACCTTCAGAGCCTGCCCTCGACGCCGGAAATCGCGGCGCAGATCACCAACTTGCAGGCCCAGGTCGCGAGCATCACCAGCGCAAACCCCATCATCAACACGGTGGCGGACCTTCGCAACCAGATCGCGACGCTCACCAACACGATCAGCACGTTCACGACCTTCCTGTCGGCTCAAAAGAACCTTGTGCAGGGGGTCACGCGCTCCCTGAAAATCGGAACCTGAGCCATGCGCTATCGGAAGCTCGATGCCAGCGGCGACATGATGTTCGGCCGGGGGCAGGCGGACTATTACCGTGACGTTCCCGAGGCGCCAGCGCAGGCGGTCAAGACCCGCCTCGCCCTTCGGTTGGGAGAGTGGTTTCTCGACGTGACGGACGGGACCCCATACGACACGGAAATCCTTGGCACCCACACGCAGAACACCCGCGATGCGGCTATTCGGGAGCGGATCGAGGGTACGCAGGGCATCATCTCGCTTGATGCCTTCTCTTCCTCCTTCGATCCAAATCTGCGGTTCTTCTCGGTCTCGGCCACTGTGACGACCGCATATGGCCCTGTGTCCGTGACCTATACCAGCGGGACGCCAAAGACGGCGGACCAGCAAGCGGCTGAACAGCAGATCGCTCAGAACGTGATCGATGCCGTCTATGGGCAGCTCGACTTCTCGAACCCGTACCAGTCGGGGCTTATCACCTGATGGCCTACACCTGCACTGTTGACCGCTATGGCATTTCCTCTCCGACATTGGAGGAGATCCGCGCGCAGCTCGTGACGCAGTTTCAGGCCATCTACGGCACCGACGTATACTTGGAGCCGGACAGCCAAGATGGGCAGTGGATCGGCATCCTCGCGACGGCCATCCACGACTGCAATGCCATGGCGGTCTCCGTCTACAACGCGTTCTCTCCGGCCACGGCGCAGGGCGAGGGCCTGTCCCGGATGGTCAAGATCAACGGCATCGCCCGGCATATCGCGTCCAAGTCCACGGCAGACCTGCTCTTGGGCGGAACGGTCGGGACCGTCATCACCAATGGGTATGCGACGGACAGCGAGGGCAACAAGTGGATGCTGCCGGAGGAAGTGGTGATCGGCATGGCCGGTCAGATCACTGTCACGGCGACCGCATCCACGCCCGGCGCCGTCTCCGCTGCGCCGGGCGCCATCTCGATCATCGGCACCCCAACGCGGGGCTGGCAGACGGTGACCAACATCCTCGCGGCGGTCGAGGGCGATCCTGTGGAGACGGATGTGGCGCTTCGCAGGCGTCAGGCGGTCTCCACTGAAATTCCCTCCCAGACCCTCTTTGAGGGGCTCGTGGGGGCTGTTGCTGCAATCCCCGGCGTGACGCGCTTCGGCGGCGTTGACAATGACGGGGATGCCACGGACGAAAACGGCATACCCGGTCATAGCTTCTCCCTCGTGATTGAGGGGGGAGACGCGCAGACCATTGCCCAGACGGTCTATGTGAAGAAGGGGCCGGGGGCGGGCACGTTCGGCACGACCTCTGAAGTCGTTGTGGACAGCTACGGCGTCCCCCACACGATCCGCTTCATGCGGCCGACGAATGTGTCCGTGAAGGTCGCGATCACACTGAAGGCCCTGACCGGCTATACCACCAACATCGGCGCCAAGATCAAGTCCGCCGTGGTAGATTACATCAACGCCTTGAACGTCGGCGATGAAGTGTATCTGACGCGACTGTTCAGCCCGGCCAACCTCTCTGGGTCGGATGGCGCGACTTTCGACATCACCAATCTCCAGATTGCCAAGGGGCTCGGCTCGCTTGGATCTGCCAATCTGTTGTTCGCCTATCATGAGGCCCCGGCCTGTTCGGTGGATGACATCGCGATCACGGTGACCTGATGGCAGAAGCCCCATTCTCCCCGAATGACTATCTGTCGCTCATCACGTCGGAGCACAGGGCCAAAGCGCGCTTTGTCGAGACGGTCTCCGTCACTGCGACGCCCGTATCTGATGAACAGGCGTTTCTCGCCGACCTTCCCGAGGTGTTCGACCTCGATACGGCCATCGGTGTCCAGCTTGATGCCGTAGGCGCGTGGGCTGGAATCTCGCGGGTCATCTCCATCCCGCTCATCAACGTCTGGTTCTCATGGGGCATCGCCGGGAGAGGCTGGGGGCAGGGCATCTGGAAAGGCCCATACGACCCGGAAACCGGCATCTATGAACTGGACGACGACACCTATCGGAGCCTGATCCGGCTGAAGATCAAGGTCAACAATTGGGATGGCCTTCGGGAGACGGCTTCGGAAGCGATAGAAGCCTTCTACGCTTCCGAGGGGTGCTACCCCTTCATCCTCGACAACCAGAACATGACCATGACGGTGTGCATCTCCGGCGCCCGTCCTCCGTCCTTTCTCTTCGCCATCTTCGGCGGCCGGTATGTGGAGTTCAAGCCGGCGGCCGTGCGGCTTCAAAATGTTGTCCCATCTGTGCCCAATACACCGGCCTTCGGCTTTGGTGTCAGTAATGAGTACATCTCCGGCTGGGGGTCTGGCTCATGGGTCCGGGACGCTGAAGAAGCGATGATCGAAGAGCTTTCGGTCTAACCGACACACCACATTCTATCGAAGATCACGCGCACGCGAAAGCGGGCGGAGGCTTCGTATTGACTTGGAGCCCCCATGGCAACAAATGAAATTCTGCCGTTCGGCACGGGTGCCGGCGCCAATGTCATGTCGCAGGTCGCCTATGCCGCCCTTGCCGACCGCCTGAACGGCTTCGCGGTCGGCGTCGCTGATCCGACCTCGGTAAACAAGGCGCTGCGGCAGGCGAATTTTGTCGCGTCCATGATTGCGCAGTTCACCGCCGATTATGGCGGCGATGCGCTGGACAATGGCGATATCCCGACCTTTGAGGCGAATTTCAAGGCGGCCCTCGCCGCGTGGATCGCCAGCGGGTCGTCTCCCATCGATCTGAGCAATTACGTGCTCCGTGCCGGCGACACGATGACCGGCGCGTTCAACGCTCCTGTCGGGTTTAACACCTCGGCCACCATCGTCTCGACGTCCAGCACGCTCACGGCCGCGCATTTCGGCCAATTCATCAAGCTCACAGGCACGTCCACCACGACCACCAATTTCCCGACACCCACGGCCGGCGCCGACCTCGCGGTGTACAACGCCTCGGTCGTCTCTCACACGCTATCGACCGCAACCGGTGTATTCCAGGGGCCGGGTTCTTCCGGCGTGGGGACGGAATCCATCGCGGCTGGTGCGGTCATCTTCTATCGGGCGGACGGCTACAACTGGATCAGGGTCAGTTCAACTACTGTCCCGAACACCTCCCTGCCCAAGCTTTCCTTCTTCACGACCAGTGGCACGTGGACCAAGGCGACGGGGGGCTCTTGGGCGTTCGTCCTTGCTCATGGCCCTGGAGGTGGAGGTGCAGGCTCGGCGGCTTTTGGCACCAATCAGTTCGGCGATGGAGGCGGCGCAGGATCGTGGGCGATATCCCTCCTGAGCACGACCAGCATGACCACGCAGACGGTCGCAATCGGCGCGGGCGGCTCCTCTTCCAGCGCGGGCGATGGCGCGGACGGCGCGGGCGACTCGTCCTTCGGCTCGCTGGTCATCGGCAAGCCGGGCCGGGGCGGGCGCGTGAACAGCTCCACTGACGCTAACGGGTCCAAGGTCGGCGCGGCGGCGACGGGGCAGATCACCGGCTATGGCTCGCCCGGCTTCAAGGCTGGCGGCTACCTGCCGGGCATGGGTGGCGCGGGCCTTTTCGGCGGCGCCGGCATGGCGGGAGCGGCGTCCAACAGCCGGCCGCAGGGCGGCAACGGCTACCTCGGCGGCGGCGGCGGCAGTTCCAACGGCGGCCCCCTCGCTGGCGGCCTTGGCGGCGACGGTTTCGTTCTGGTTCTGGAGGGTTGACGAATGCGCGTTGCATTCCTTGCGCCTGGTGCTGCCACCGGGCCGGTTGTCTGCGTCCGCAGGTGCGCTGAGGGCTGGCAGGATCTGTGGCCCGATGAGTTCGGCTTTGAAAGCGAAGAGGCCCGCGTCGGCGATGAGTGGGACGGCGAAAAGCTGGTCCAGCCCCCTCCGCCCCCTCCGTCGAAAGATGACCTCCTGTCCTACGCCTCCGCCAAACGATGGGCGGTGGAAACCGGCGGGATCGTCGTCGGGGGCACATCGGTACGGACGGATGAAAAGAGCCAGTCCAAGATTGCCGGGGCGATCCAGCTTCTCACCGCCGACGAAACCCTGACGCAGATCGATTGGGAAGCCCAGCCGGGCGAATGGGTGGCCCTTGATGCCACGTCCATGCGCGCCATCGGCGTCGCGGTCGGGCGGCATGTGCAGGCGGCTTTCTCCACCCTCCGCCTTGTGCAGGAGGAAATCCAGTCCGAGGCCGTGACCACCTACGCGCAGATCGACGCTGCGCCGTGGCCCTCCAACACGTGAGATAGCCCATGGCAACGCAAAACAATGTGTCGGTTCGTGATGCGTCCGGGCTCACCATCTGGCAGCGCGCGTATAACAAGGATGGGGCACGCGCCCTTGCGCCTTTTATCCCGGAGATTGGCGAGACCTCTGACGCTTCTTGGGATGGCACCAGTTCGGGGGGGGTGATCTCTGTCCTCAAGGCCATCTGGACCAAGCTCAGCGGCGTCGGTCTTAAGGTGGGATCGTCTGCCCTCTCTGTCACCAACCCCGCCCCCGTGACGCTCGCAAACGGCGCAAGCGGCATCGCTCCTGTGACCGGCACGCTGGGCGCGACGGGGTATAGCTCCCCATTTACGCCAATCCCCGGCCGGCCGTTCAACTTCACGGCCACTGGCACATTCGTCGCCACGATTGTTCTCGTTCGCTCCTTTGACGGCGGCGCGACCAAGGTTCCTCTGACGGCGCTTGGATCTGCACTATACACGTTCACCGGCCCGTTCAGTGAATCCTACACTGAAGACGAGAGCGGCGTGCAGTATTCCCTTCAGTGCACCGCGTACACCTCTGGCACCATTACCTATAGGCTGAGCGCATGAGCGTGCATGATACTGCGCTCCGGGTCGCTGCGGCGGCAAGGGCGCTCGCGGCTGCGGCTGTCCCGAACACGCGGCAGGTGACGGTCGGCGTTGGCCTGACCGGGGGCGGCCCACTCACATCAGACGTGGCGATCAATCTCGCGACCACGGGCGTCGCGGCCGGTACGTACGGCGATGGGGCCTCCATCCCGCGTCTGCAAATTAATTCCGCTGGGCGCGTCACGGCCGCAGTCACTCGCCCGCTTGTGACGCTTAATATTACGCGGGCGCAGATCGCTTCGACAGATATCCAGGTCAAGGCGTTCATGGTGACCGGCTATTCCACTGATGGTGATCTCGGTGCCGGAGCAATCTATGTGCTCGGCACCAGCGCCGGCCCGATGGCGATCCAAGACAGTACAGGTCGCTGGTTCCAATTGTCCGTTGGAAGCGGTCCTGTTTCTCTCGGGTGGTTTGGCGCCAAAGGCGATGGCACCACCAATGACTCCGCAGCGCTTCAAGCTTGGCTGACCTACATCGGTTCAACCGGTCTTGTCGGATATATCCCAAAGGGTCGGTTCCGCAAGCCGAACAACACGTCTTCTTTGACGCTTACTGGCAACATTCGCATCATCGGAGATGGGATGTGGTCCAGCATCATTTATCACGATGATACAGTTCAGACCACGCGGAACGACTTGTTCCTTGGAACCTCCATCATCAGCAGCGTGTATCTTGATGGGATTGGTTTCGAGGGCACGTGGGGTGTCGGCGGAGATTGGGCGCAGCGGTCTCCGCTTGCCGGGTTCCAGCCTACTGGCGGCACGGCAAAAATACTCAACTGTTCGTTCCGCAATTCGTCTTACCTGTCATTGACGGTGGTCGGGGCGGCGCATGCTGAAGTGTCCGGCTGCTACCTCGATAAGGGCGTCGCCGATGGCATTCGCTTGATCGATTGCGGCATTGTCTCCGTCCAGAATAATAGGCTTTCGGCGATCAATGACGATGCGATTGCCGTCCATACGCTGGATAGCGCCGGGTTCCCTGCAAAACAGAACGTAATCATCACCGACAACACGCTGATTGACTGTCAAGGCATTCGCGTGCTTGGGGCAAAGACGGCCAAAATCAGCGATAATACATTGATCCGGTGCCAGGGTCATGCGATTGCGGTGCAGTGCGGCTCCGTTGGTTCTACTGAGGGGGTTACCGCGCTTCTGAATGTCAGCGTGCAGAACAACGTAATTGTTGACGTGTTCAACGGGCGCCGGTTCTCGGCAAGCTCCGCCGATTTTGTCGGGTGGATTGTTCTAGGTGACACGTCTCCGAGCACTACGCCAGGCGGATATTACGTGTTTGGTCCTGACGGCGCTGGCGGCATTGTTGCTCCCTTCCCGTACTTCTACGCAAACAACGTGGATGCGGCCGGGGGGACCCAACTCGGCGCCTTTGGGTTTAACGTCTCGGACAACATTTGCGTACGAACGCTTGCGCCGACCAGCGCCTATTCGGATTATGGTTACGGGCAGCGTTACTCCCGCACCGGCCCTGTTGATCCCTCTATCCGGTCGCAGGATATTCTTGGGACACAGATTTATGTTCTTGGCGGCTCGCTGCGCAATTCCTCGATCAGCGACAACGTATTGTGGGGCGGGGCGATTGGCATCCACCTTAACGGGGCATCGGCCAACGCCTACATTGCATATGCAAACCTCTCGGTGCGAGGAAACTACGTCGGCAATGTGAGCGGCGGGTGTTTCTACGCATTGGGCAAGGGCACCGTGAATGTTGAAAACAACATCTTCGACGGTGACCCGCTCCATGTGCATTCGGGGCGTCTGGCCAATGGAAAATGGACCAGCGGCGCGACGCTCCCCGGCGTATGGACCGACACCATCCGCTGCATCATCTCCAACAATACATTCCGAAATCTATATTCAGTATATCTCGGGTCTGGCGCAAGCCAGCAGGTTTGGCAGGATAATGTGATCGCCTGCAACCCGACTGCTATCGGGTATGACGCTAACAACATCGGCATTGGTGACATTTATGTTCCGGATTTCTACGGGACGCTTTTGGTCGAAGATGGCAACCCAGCGTCCGCTACTTACGGCCAAGTGTTGAACACGTGCGTCCGTGCCGCGACGGCGGTCCCAACAAGCGGAAAATACTCTCCGGGGCACTACGTAAAGAGCCTGTTCCCGGCGGTTTCCGGGGGCAAGGTGCTGCGTGGGTGGACCCGCCTCACCCTTGGCAGCAACCATGTGTCAAGCGCGACTGGTCCCGATTGGGCGCCGGATTACGGTCCGACCAGTTAACTACGCATCACTCCTAATCCAAGAATTGAACTTCACCGGCAGGGCCGGCTGAGGAGGATTTTACATGCCCGGTCCATTTCCTTCAAAGTCTGTTGTGCTTATCCCATCTGACGGGGCCGATGGCATTTTGCCTCAGACCGAGGCGATGCGCGTCAATGCAGCCGCGTCCAACTCTCCGTCTAAGGTCTGGGGCGTTGATGCCTCAGGTGCCCATGTTCAGGCGACCTTGGCGGACCTCGCGTCCACCTCCAAAGGCTTTGCTCGGATCAATCTCCGACGCTGGCAAAAGGCCGCCGCTCTCGTGCGTGCGGGGGCGGCTCGGACCCGCCTCGTGTGCATTGGTGACAGCAAAACGCAGGGGTTCGGGGCCGGCTCGAACCTCGCTGGCGCCGGCGCCTCCGCTGGGGCTTCGCCCAAGTCGTGGCCGGACCTGCTGGCCGGCATGCTCACCGCGCGGGGGCTCCCGGCGAGCCGGGACAGCTGCTTTGGCAACAAGGGACTGGCGGCCTATTCGGATTTCGCGGCCTACGACCCGCGCAATACCGGCGGCTCTACCGGGTGGGGCTATGCATATGTGACCCTCGGGGGCTACGGCTGGCAGAACAGCACGAACTCTAACCCTCGGTCGTTTCAGCCTGCGGGTCAGGTAGACACCGTCGAGATCTATTCGCGCGGTCAGGCGAACTCCCGCGTATTCACGGTAACGCTAGATGCCGATCCGACTGTGATCGGAACGTACGATCTCGTGTCGGCGACGGAAGTCATTGTCAAGAACACGCCAACGTTTACGCTCGGTGCCCACAAGATCAACATCCAGCGCACCAGCGGGCAGGGCGTCACCACGCTCGGGCTGATCGCCTACAATTCGGCCGCTCCGGCCGTGGATGTGATCAACGCGGGCTGGCGCGGCTCCGTATCGGCGGACCATGCGGCCCCCTCCAACCCGCTCAGCGCCATCAATATGCTGGCGGCGATCAGCCCCGGCCTCGTGGTGATCCAGATCGGAACCAATGACCTGAATACGTCGGTTACGGCTGCCACCTACAAGGCGAACGTAGAGCAGCTCATCGTGGCGGCTCAGGCGGCGGGCGCCGACGTGCTGCTCATGTACCCCACCGTGGGGAGCCCCGGCTACGGCTCGGCCGCACTCCGGGCCGCATATCGGCAGGCGTTGATCGACCTTGGATCGGCCTATGGCTGTGAAGTTATCGATGCCGAGCAGGAGTTCAACGGGTACTCCTCCAATCTATTCTACGACTCTGTCCACGAGAACTACGCAGGAAACCAGTATCTTGCGGCGGCTGTTGCCTCGCGTGTTCTGGTTTAAGCAGGAGGCGGTCTGATGGTTGCAGCGAACTTCAAGCCCTCCCTTGCCTGCGTCAATGTCCACGAAGGCGGCAAGGACGACGACAAGAACGACCCCGGTGGCCGCACCGCCTATGGCGTGACTCAGGCTCGGTACAACCAGTATCTCCGCGACAAGGGGCGCCCCCGCGCAGACGTGTGGAGCATCACCGTTCCCGAGCGGGAGGAAATCTGGCGCACCTATTACTGGAACGTGGTGCGCGCCGATGATCTGCCCGCCGGCCTCGACTATGTGGTGTTCGATGCTGCGGTGAACTCCGGCCCGGCTCAGGCCATCAGGTGGCTTCAGCGCTCCCTCAACGATGTGCGAGCGAAGACCGGCCAAGGCCCCATCTCTGTCGATGCTCAGATGGGCACCAACACCATTGCGGCGGCCAATGCGATTGACGACACGGACGCGGTGATCGAGCGGATGCAGGCCCGCCGGCTTGCGATGCTACAGGAACTCCGGACGTGGAAATATTTCGGCCGTGGATGGGGCCGTCGTGTCGCCGAGGTCAAGAAGCTCGGACAGGCTGTCGCACGCGGCTCGGTGCCGGCCCCGACGCCCGCCGGGTGGGTCACTTCCCCGGATAAGGCGCCTATCGCCGCTGGTGGCTCGCCCACGTCGCCGAAGGCATTCCAGAGCGACGCCAAGCCTCTTCCGAGCGCGACGGGTGGCGTGGTCACCACGACCATCGGCACCGCGTCGTCCGGGGTCTCGACGGTCACCACTGCTGCCCAGCCGGCGCAGGGCATGTCTCCCACGCTTGATGCCGTGCTGCAATTCCTGATCGTACTTGGCATCGTGCTCACCCTAGCGGGTGCAGCGTGGGCTTGGTGGGCCAATCGCAAGAGCAAGCAGATGGCGGAGGCGCTGGATATCGCCCCGCCTCCTGCCCTCGCCAACGATAACCACACAGACGCGAGCGAGGCCGCAGCATGATCGCTTCCATTCTCGCTCTGTGGGCAAGCGCCGCCGCGTCCGCCTGGTTCTTGCCGACCGCCGCTGCCGTGGCCGGCCTCATCGTTGGAGGCGTGTTCGGCGGGGATTGGATGCTCGCTCTCATTGCAGCGGTGTCCCTCGGCGGGTTCGTGCTCCTCTGGCGGATGGTCGGCCTCAAGCCTGCGCTTGGCGCCCTCGCCGCGGGCGCCGTCCTCATCGCTCGCCGCTCCGGTGAAAAGGCCGGGGCCTCCATCCAGATCCAGAAGGATAAAGCCAATGCCGACCGTGCTGTCCAGCGGGCGAACGAAGCTCGCGCTGATGCTGACCGCCGCAACGCTGACCCTGACAGGTTGCGTGACGACGACGGGTTCAAACGGCGCGACTAGCGTCTACTGCGCTTCGTCCAAGCCGATCCGGTGGTCTGCGAAGGACACCGACGAAACGATCCGGCAGGCTAAAGCCCACAACGCAGCGGGCAAGAAGCTCTGCGGCTGGCGCTAATCCCCCTCTCTGGACATCCCCTCATGCGCTTCCTGCAAGCGGCGGCATTCTGTGCTGCTGTGGCCTATGCCACGTCCATTGTATCATCCGCCCCGTGGGCCGGTCCGGCTCAGTCTCAATGCCAGTCCGTGGCTGACTTTGAGGCATTGCAGGTCGCTCCTGTTCTAGCCGCCGGCATCCCTATTCTGGTCCTTAAGGACAAGGTGGATGTGGATGCCTATATCTCCGTCGTGAATGCCATCCCCCCTGTGTCCAATCATGCCCCTGAGCGGCTCTATATTGGCGTAGGGCAGAGGGCGGTTATTATCGCCCTCGTTGAGGGTGGTGTGGTGTGCCAGACGGTGACGCTTGGCCTCCCTCAGCATGAGCAGGCGATGAACGCCGTGATGCGGGGGCGCGCGTGAGCCCGGCAGAATCCGACACCCGAGACAGGGTGATCGCTCTAGAGATCGAAGTGGCGCACCTCCAGAAGACGATGGACGACATGTCCACGAAGGTAACCGCCATGCATGACATGCTTCAGCAGGCGAGGGGGGCCAAGTGGCTCTTTATCGTCGTCTGGCTGGGCGTGGGCAGCGCGGCGACATATGCGCTGCAGTTTCTCAAGGTGCTTGGGAAGTAGTCGCGGGCAGGGCTTGATACCTGCTGTTTTGGGCTTCGCAGAGCCTCGGCCTAGGCGCCTAGGGGCGAGGATGTACCAAAACTACGACTCGCACGTCCTTCCGTGCCGCCGCGACCTCCCGATTCTACACAACCGGCCTCTAAGTACAATCCCTCCTCGCCCGGTTGGACCCAAGTATCATCCCTCCACAACTAGGGGCACTCTATGCCACTGCCGTCAGACGACGATCTGGCGCGCCTCGTCTCCGCTTTGGCGGGGCACGCTGGCGTCGTTGCTCATGCCGCACGGGAATTGGGCCTCGCTGAAACAACCGCGCGCAGGTGGAGGCGCCTCGCAGCTCAACGCGGAATGCTCGGGACCGATCCCGTCCTTCCCGGATATGAGATTGGGCACACGACCGCGATCTACAATGCAGACGGGGATCTGGTCCGCAAGACAGTGTACCAGCGCCCCGAACGTGGCGAGCCGTTTTCTGTTCCTGACGGCCATGTGGTTAAAGGCGTGTCGTCCCTCATCGGCGCAGATGGGCGGGAAATCCAGCGCTGGGTGAAAACCCGCGAGGGGGACACGGCACTCGATAATCTGGATGCCATCAAACAGGCTTTCTCCGATCTGAAGGGCGCCGCCCGGTTGCGCGCCCCACCCAAAGACCCCGACGACCATTTACTGACTGTCTACACACTTCCTGACCTGCACCTCGGCGCACTGTCCTGGGGAAAAGAGACGGGGGAGAATTGGGATCTGGACATCGCGTGCCAGACCATCAGGGAAGCAATTCGCGACCTCGTGAGCCAGTCCCGCCCGACGCGACACGCTATTGTACTCGGTCTAGGCGACCTCTTCCATATGAACGACCGGACGAACATGACGCCTCGGTCTGGGCACATCCTGGATGTGGATGGGAGATGGCCGAAAGTCTATAAGGCCGGTGCAAAACTCGCTGTAGAACTTGTGTCCATGGTCGCTGAGCGTCATCATGAAGTCGAGGTACGGTTCCTCGCCGGCAATCATGACCCGGACGCGGCCGTTACACTCACCGTGGCAATGGCGCTCTATTTCGATGGGCACAAAAGGATATCCGTCAACGACTCTCCATCGCTCCATTACTACCGGAGATTTGGGAAGGTGCTGCTTGGCGCGACGCACGGGCACACCGTCAAGCCGGAGCGCATGGCGATGATGCTGGCGGCCGACCGCCCGGAGGATTGGGGCAAGAGCGAATTCCGCCACCTCCTATTCGGTCACGTGCATCATGAAAGCGTGAAGGAGATCGGAACCGTCCGGGTCGAGTCCTTCAACTCCCCGGCGGCCAAGGATGCCCATGCCAACGGCGGCGGCTGGCGCTCCGGACGCTCCCTAGTCGCGCTCACCTTCCACAAGGATCGAGGTGAGATCGGCCGTCATCGCGTGAACATCGCATAGGAGCGCGCCGTGGAAGAAGACGATTTGGAACCGGTCTTCGATGAAATCCCTGCCCGCGCTCAAGCCCTCCGCGATATTGCGTCCGATCTGGAGACTGCGAAGAACCGCGACGGCCGGCGCATCCTAAACCGCACCGCAGAACTCCTTATGCAGCACTTGGAGCCTCCGAAGGCCACGGTTGTTGCACTCGTTCCAAGTACAGGGAAAATCGCGAAGGAGCAGCCGCTGTGACGCTGGAAAAGCTCCTCGGGAAAGAAGGCTAGCTTATTGTATATGTGGTGTATGTTCCGTATAATCTATCTCCAAGAGACATCCTTGGAATAGATGAACATGATAGGTCCATTCCCGCCTTCCAAAGAAGTGGCGCTAAGCATCGGGTATAATAAATATATATCGGATAAATCCTGTAAAAATGGCCACCCCCCTATCTGGTATGCTGGGTTCAGGCGATGTGTTCAATGTATGAAGGAAACGGCTAGCCGATCGCATAGCCAAAAAGAACGAAGGTATTCCTGCTTTAGAGGTCATGAACCATTACCAGAGCGCATTGTGGCGCACTCTGAGCAGGTTACCGAGTGTGGGTGCTGGATATGGACTAGATCTGGAAATCGGAGCGGGTATGGTCAAATTATATACCGCAAGAAGCATATGGAGGCGCACCGCGCTTCTTGGATGGCATTTAAGGGAGATATTCCGAACGGGCTACATGTGCTTCATAGGTGCAACACGCCATCATGTGTTAACCCGGATCATCTTTATCTCGGAACCAATCTAGATAACGCCGCAGATCGGATTGCGGCTGGAACCCAGGCCCGCCCGCCACGAAAGATTGGAGAGGACCATGGGTACGCAAGATTGAAGGAAGATGAAGCTAGGCAAATAAAATTTGGGTCTTTGTCGGCGTCGGAATGTGCGAAAGTTTACAGTGTTAGTATACCAACCGTCTATGCCATTCGCAGTGGAAGGAACTGGTCATGGCTATCCAAGTAGATGATATTCTAGATATTGATGGGATAGTCTATGTTTCTGTCCCGTATACCGCCCACCCCTACGGCCTATCATGCGCCGCCCATGACGCAGACCGACACGCTGCCCACCTCATCAAAATGGGCTTCGTCATCTTCTCCCCCATCTCGCATAGCCATCCCATTGCCCGCGTGGGTGGGATAGATCCCTGCTCACATGAGCTATGGATGGCGCAAAATGATCGCTTCATGCAGGCATGTTTTGCTATGGTGGCGGTGAAGTTGCCGGGGTGGAAGTCCAGCGTTGGAATGGCGTTGGAGGCCGAATACTTCCAGCGAGCCGGAAAGCCGATTGTCGAAATGGAGCCGCTGCCGTGAGCGATGGTTACGAGATCCTGCGCGACATTCTGGATTCGGCCTATAAGCAGGCTTCGGCGGGGAAGGGCAAGGAACGGCACGCGAACGACAGGCCGTTCCACGATCAGCCCATCATGCACATCGCCCGCAAGCGCGGCATTGGCTTCCCCCTCGGACAGGCGGACAAGAAATCGGAAGAGGCCCAAGGCATGATCGAGCGGGGGCAGGTGGATGCCGCCATCCGCGAATTGCTGGGCTCTATCGTCTACACGGCCGCGGCTATTTTGCTGCTGCGCGAGCGGGAGAAATAGGGCCTACAGACACATCCTGTCACCCTGTCTGTATCGCTCACACCTCAAACACGGGCTTTGCATTTCCCGACTTGGGAACACCAACCGCATCCGATTGCCGCGTCCATTTCGCCCGCGCCTCCTGATGGGATAATAGCGCCCCGCATCGCCGGCATCGGAACCGCATTTCACGCAGCGGCTTGTCCGGCAGAAACCCCAACGGCAACTGCACCGCCAGCCTGCAATGGTACACCTCGACGGCTTCATATTCGAACCGTAGTGCGTCAATTGGAGTGGCGTCCATGGCGAGCATGGGGTGGATTATATGTCAGAACAAACGGGGAACAAGTGGCGATTGGCTAGCCCTTTTCGGCGTCCTTTAGCGCTGCCATGACAATGGGGAAGCGCTCGCGCCAAGCCGTGACGAACTCCTGAATTCCGGAGCGTCTGGAAGCAATGGCCCCCACCATCGCCGCCTCATAGAGCCACGGCAGCGCGCCCTCGGGAACACGCTCTGCTCTCACGGAGAAGCTCTCCACTTGGCCCAGCCATGCGTCCACTGCTGCTTTCACGATAGGGTCGATATCGGACATTCACCACTCTCCCTTATTCTCAGCAAGAGCCCGGCGGCCGGCGTCGGTGATACACCACCCCATCACTGGGATGCGCTCGTGCTCCCCGTGCTTGATGTACCCTTCTCGCTCTAGCTCCCACATTGTCCGGATGCTGGCATATTTGCCATTGCAGGCGTGCCCATGGCCGTTGGGCAGAGTGTGCGCTAGATGATACCCCCCGCGATCAGCAAGAGCCTCAAGGACGTTCTTCCAAGCCCTGCGCATCTCATTCACTCCTTCTCCGGCGGAGACACGTTGAGGTCGCGGAACACGTCGCCGCTGCTTTCGGTGACAGCGGCCATCCGCTCGACATAGCCTCCTGCGGCCGGGGAGAACGCCCCAAGCGCGGCATCCCGGATCGCCTCATAGGCTCCCTCTGCCACGGCCTCGCTATCCTCTCCTGAGCCCTCTGCGCCGGCCGCGCGCAGCGCTGGCGTGAGGGCCATAGGCGCAAGCCAGTACCCGTCTGGAACTTCCAGCCGTGGCAGATCATTGGTCCACTCAGCAACGATATCGTACTCGCCTAGATTCAGCCCTGATGGGGCGGTCTCGCGTCCATCAAGTCGCCATCGAAATCGCCACCCGCTGGGGCTAACCCAAGAAGCAGGGGTTGGCATTTCACCTAGGCCAACATCAACGCAAACTGCAATCGGGCCAACCTTGGCGCCGTTGCGCAGTCTATAGTATTTGCCATTTTCAAGCTTAAAAGGCTGGTCTTTATCTCCAGTAAGCAGGCCTCCGGCAGAGATCGTCACGTCGTGCAGCGCTGAACCGGGAGCGAGAACGACACAAGCTCCTCCCGTGGAGCGGAATTCCAGCCATCCTTCCGGTTTGTCGAATCTACCCCAATGGGACATGCCGTTGACCCGGCATTCGGTGACCGCCACCGGCTTCTGTGCCGTCCCCTCCCTTGCATAGGCAAGGGCGGCCTGCCAGCCGGCTTGAAACGAATAGCCGTCGTAGTGGACGGCATCCTTGATGTGGTCGCGCAACGCCTTTTGGAAGGCAGCATTGTCGGCGTCACGCATTGGTCTGGCCCTTCCTCATTGGGCCGCGATATCCATTCCCCGTGGCAAGGGATGCGGTGTGGCTCGCTTCGTCCCAAGGCCACACCGCCGGGTAGGCGACGCACATCACGTCGAGGTGCGCGACCTTTTTCGCGACTCCGTTGATCTCATCGCAGAGTGCGGTGGCGTCGGCATAGCTCGTAGCCGCCACCACATCGTCAGGTCCGCGCACATGGGCGCACCAAAGGATCGTGGTTTCCTTCTCCATCCCTCTCCTCCTCACGCTTCCAGAACATCCCCGGAACCGGCCAAAACGTTTTACAATGTGGCGTGATGTTCCGATTCCGTTCACGGTTTTTCGGGCCATCCGCTGCAAACGCATACCGTTGCCAGTCTTAGGGAAATTTCGATCACGACCAATTGTGTGACTTCGGCACGGATGGCCTCACCTCCGGCCGCTCGCCGGACCGGCTGGACGCGCTGGTGTGGGCGGTGACGGCGCTGGCCCTCGGCCCCCGCTCCGGCGCGCCGCGCGTGCGCGGGCTTTAGGCACCCGGACGGGCGCTGCCTGTGCATGCCGGGCAGGCTCCGGCGCACCGCCCGTGCGCGGGCTTCAGGGCAGGGAAGGGCGGTGGTCCGGAAGGAATTGCCGGCTGCGGGTCCGTACGCGGTGCGGCGGTGCCCGCACACGTGCCGCCGCTTTTCCGGCCGGCAGGTTGCGGACGCGCGCCGGGCTGCGGGCCACCCCGAGCCATCGGCCGTCGCGCCGCATCCGGTTCGCTCCCGCCGGCTTGGCGCGGCGGACTACCGGTCCAGATCCTTTCCGGCCGGCAGGTTCGGGAAGCGGGCCGAGTTGCGGGCCGCCCCGGGCCATCGGCCATCTCGCCGCATCCGGTTCGCAGCCGCCGCCTTGATGCGGTGCGCCATCGGTTCAACGCTTTGATTGCGCGGCGGGTGCCGGTCGACCGCACGCGGGTTCCCCGCCGGCCGATCCCAGGCGGGACGCCGTCTGTTCGTTTTCAATCGGGCGCCGCCCCGCGCCGCGCGCTGCCCGGCGGATCAGCTGCCGCCGACGAAATCGGCGCCGACCGGGATCTCCACCTGCACGCACATGCCGGTGACGCTCTGGCCCGGCGCGAAATCGGGCCAGTTCTGGTTGCGCTTCAGGCTGGCGCCGAGGCAGCCCCGCTCGGTGCGGTAATAGCCGACCACCTGTTGGGAGGTCTGGGTGGAGACGAGGGGCGACACGGCATAAGGCGTGCCGGCATATCCCATGGCCGCGCCCGAGGGCTGGACCGTGGTGGTGGTGACGATAAGCACCAGGGCATAGAGCATGACGCCCTCCCGGGAGCGCCCCCGCCGCCCCCTCGTTTCCCCCGATCGCCCCATCAGGGGGCGCAGCCGACGCGATACGGCGTCCAGTCAGGGGACGCGCCTGACGCAACCGAAGCGCGGCCGAGGCGCGCGGCCTGAGGACACCAGACCCGCCCCTCGCCGCTGGAACCGCGTGGCTCTGGCCCGTGGCCACGGCACCGGGCCCGCGATGTTCCACGCCGCCGCGCATGCCGTGCGCCGGCGCCCGCCGCCTCGGGGTTTCTGCCGATCCCTGCCGGCGCACCGGCCGATGCGGGGCAGGGCAGTGCGGACGAACACATTACGCCCGATCGGCGCGGCCCGGAATGGCGGTGGCCGCGCGGGTCGATGGCGCGCCATGCCCCGGCTTCATGGCCGAGGCGGTACCGGCGGCCGCGCCCCGACGGCGCTCCAGACCAGCCCTGCGCCGTCGCGGCGCCGGGCGGCGTCGGGCCGCACGGGGCCGGCGTGGCCGGGGCAGGGGGCGCCGGGGGAGGGGTGGGAGACGCCCGCGGGGGATCGCCGCGGCGAGCCCATTGCGTCGTATTCAGAATACGTGCATCATCGTGCCTACAAATGAGGCTGCATGACAACGAAGTGTGCAGACATTTGCTCGCCTTTGGCCCCATCTGCCCCGTTCGGAGCCATGAGACAGCACATCAAAGCCTTCTTCGCACGTCATGAGCCGCACTGTGGCTCCCTCAGCGTCGGCCTGAAATCTGGGGCCGGCGGCATGGTCGGCATGGGCCTTGTGGGCGGCGCGGCCGCCTTCACCCATCTGCCGCTGCTCATCGCGCCGTTCGGCGCGAGCGCCGTGCTGCTGTTCGGCCACCCCGCAACGCCGCTGGCCCAGCCCGCCAACGTCATCGGCGGCTATGCCACGGCGGCCATGGTGGGGCTCGTCTGCGCCGTGCTGTTCCCCGGCGCCTGGTGGGCGGCGGCGCTCGGCGTCGGCCTCGCCATCCTCGCCATGCTGCTGCTGCGGGTGTCTCATCCGCCGGCGGGGGCGGTGCCGATCCTGATGATGGCGAGCGCCATCGACCCGTTCGAGCTGGCCGGCATCGTCTGCGTCGGCAGCGTGGTTCTGGTGGCGCTGGCGAGCATCTACCATCGCCTGCCGCCGCGCCACCACGACTATCCCCGCCGCGTCGCCTGACGCCGGCCGTACGGCCCGCCGCCGCCCGACCGGCCTGCCGTGCGGCGGAGCGCCGTTGCCTCATGGGTGCTGCCCCTCGCCCCCGCTGTCTTCCGGGGCGGCCGGTCCCTCCGCTGCTTCGGTGGAAGGCCAACAGGGTGCCGCATCCGCGCCGCCCTGTTCCGTCCGCCCGGCGCATGGCCATGCGGGCGGCGCTTCCGGCGGCGGCCGATGCGTGGTGTTCCGCCGCATTGGCCGGGAGGGCGCCCTCGCAACTCAGGTCGGTCCGCCCGGCCGGCGCCTGCCGGGCCGTCCTTCGCCATCCCGTCCGTTCCCCGCACGGCCGCCCCTCCGGACGGCCGTTTTCGTTTCGGAGCCCGTCATGCTCGCCGCGCTTCTCGCACCTTTCCGCACTCGTCCGCCCGAAGCGAAGGCCAGCCGCACCGCCTCGCTGGTGGCCTTCTTCGCCGGCGGCCGCCCGCGCTGGACGCCGCGCGACTATGCCTCGCTGGCGCGGGAAGGGTTCGCCCGCAACGCCATCGCCTATCGCGCGGTGCGGCTCATCGGCGAATGCGCGGCGTCGCTGCCCCTCGTGCTCATGGACGGGCGGATGGAGATGGAGACCCACCCCCTGCTCGACCTGATGCGCCGGCCCAACCCGCGCCTGACCGGATCGGGCCTGATGGAGGCCATCTGCAGCCATCTCCTCGTGGCCGGCAACGCCTATGTGGAGGCGGTGGCGCTGGATGGCGGCATCCGCGAGCTGCACGTGCTGCGGCCCGACCGGGTGCGCGTGGTGCCCGGCCCCGACGGCTGGCCCGATGCGTTCGAATACACCCTCTCCGGCAGCACGGTGCGCATCTCCCAGGACACGCTGGTGCCGGGGCGCGACGTGCCCGCCATCCTGCACCTCGCGTCCTTCAACCCGCTGGACGACCATTACGGCTTCGCCCCGCTGGAGGCGGCGGGGCAGGCGCTGGACCTGCACAATGCCGCCAGCGCCTGGAACAAGGCGCTCATCGACAATGCCGCCCGGCCCTCCGGCGCGCTGGTCTATGGCGGCTCGGGTTCGCTCTCGGACGAGCAGTTCGAGCGGCTGAAGGGGGAGCTGGAAGCCTCGTTCCAGGGCGCGGTGAACGCCGGCCGCCCGCTGCTGCTGGAAGGCGGGCTCGACTGGCGCCCGCTCTCGCTCTCGCCCAAGGACATGGATTTCGAGGCCGCCCGCAATGCCGCCGCCCGCGAGATCGCCCTCGCCATCGGCGTGCCGCCGCTTCTCCTCGGCATCCCCGGCGACAACACCTATGCGAACTATGCCGAAGCCAACCGCGCCCTCTGGCGGCAGAGCGTGGTGCCGCTGGTGCGGCGGGTGTGCGATGCGCTCGCCCTCTGGCTCGGCCCGGCCTATGGCGGCGATCTTTCGCTGCTGCCGGACCTCGACCAGGTGGAGGCGCTCGCCACCGAGCGCACCGAATTGTGGAGCCGCATCGGCGCCGCCGATTTCCTCACCGACACCGAGAAGCGCGTGGCGGTGGGCTATGGCGAGGGCGGGCGCATGCGGCGGTGAGGGGCGGGGCCGGCTTTCCACCCGTGCGCCGGTGTGGGATGGAGGAGGACGCCACCACGGGTCCCGCCATGCTGTCCCACATCCATATCGGCACCAGCGATCACGCCCGTGCCCACGCCTTCTACGCCGCCGTGCTGCCGGCGCTGGGCTGGATGCTGAAGTTCGTGGAGCCGGGGCGCCCGTGGTCCGGCTGGAAGCCGGCCGAGGCCGAGCGTCCGCTGCTGCTGGTGGGGCGCCCGTTCGACGGCGCCCCGGCCTCGGCCGGCAACGGCCAGATGGTGGCGCTGCTGGCGCCCTCGCGCGCGGCGGTGGCGGCCTTCCATGCTGCGGCGCTGGCCCATGGCGGTACCTGCGAGGGGCCGCCCGGCCTCAGGCCCGAGTATCACCCGCACTATTACGGCGCCTATGTCCGCGATCTTGACGGCAACAAGCTGTGCGCCTGCTGCCACGACCCTGAATAGGGCCTGAGCGGGCCGACCCCGCGCTTCCGAAGGACCGACATGGACACCCTCATCCGCACCTTCGCGGAGCGGGGGGATCTTGCGCATCTCGCGCTGCTGCTGTGGGCGCTGGCCGCGTCCGCCGGGCTGTGGCGCGCGCTCGGCGAGGTCTCCCGCGCCAGCGCCCGCATGGATGAATTCGTGCGCGAGCTCGCCCGCTTCAACGCCCGTTTCGACGAGCGTCCCTGACCCCTTCCCCCTCCCGGAGAACCTGACATGCGCTCACCCTTTCACAAGGGGCCGGGGCCGCGCATCCGCGCGCTCACCGGCGCCCCCTCGCGCGCGACGGCGGGCGGGCCCGCTCCCTCCAGGGCCAAGGCGGCCTCGCCCGCCCGCGCGCCCGCCGCGCCCTCGGTGACGGCGCCGCAGGCGGTGTTCCGCGAGTTCGTCGCCACCCTCGAGCGGCTGGAGAAGAGCCGTCGCCGCCGCAAGACCCCCGCCGCTCCGTCGCGGGAGGGCTGAGGCATGGCGGCATCCGACCTGCTCACCATCGAGGGCTATGCCTGCCTGTTCGACATCGCCGACCTCGGCCGCGACCTGGTGCTGCCCGGCGCCTTCGCCGCCAGCCTCGCCCGGCAGGGGCCCTCCGGCGTGCGCATGCTCTACCAGCACGATCCGGCCGAGCCCATCGGCGTGTGGACCGAGGTGCAGGAGGACGCGCGCGGCCTCTACGTTCGCGGCCGCCTCTCGCCGCAGGTGGCGCGGGCCCGCGAGTGCGCGGCGCTGATCCGCGAGGGCGCGCTCGACGGCCTGTCCATCGGCTTCAAGGCGGTGGCCGCGCGCACCGATCCGCGCACGCGCCTGCGCCGCATCTCCCGCATCGACCTGTGGGAGGTGTCCATCGTCACCTTCCCCATGCAGCCGGGAGCGCGCATCGCCCGCGCCGTCGCCGCCGAGCCGGCGGGCGCGGATGCGCCGCCTGTCGTCGCCTCCGCCGTGCCGTCGTCCGCCTTGCCGTCCTCCGCCGCGCGGGTGTCCGCCGCGGCCGCCCGCCTGCGCGCCGCCCTCGGCGCGTGAACCGAGCTTCCCCACGAAAGGCCTTCCCATGTCGTTTTCCGAAACCGTCCGCGCCCTTCCCGCCGCGCCCGAGACCAAGGTCGCCGGCTCCGAGGCGCGCGATGCCGTCGCCGAGTTCCTCTCCGCCTTCGAGAGCTACAAGGCGGTGAACGATGCCCGCCTCGCCGAGATGGAGCGCCGCAGCGCCGACGTGCTCACCACCGAGCAGCTCGCCCGCATCGATGCCGCCCTCGATGCCCAGCAGGCGCGGCTCGACGCCATCGCCACCAAGGCCCGCCGCCCGGCGCTGGGCGTCCCCCTCGGTGCTCCCCTCGTCGCCGCCGCGCCGGAGGGCGAGCACAAGGCCGCGTTCGACACCTATGTGCGCCACGGCGAGGCCGCCGGCCTCAAGGCGCTGGAGGCCAAGGCCGTGACCGCCGGCGGCGACGGCGGCTATCTGGTGCCGTCCGAGACCGAGAGCGAGATCGGCCGCCGCCTCTCCGCCCTCTCGCCCATCCGCGCGCTGGCGAGCGTGCGCACCATCGGCGCCGGCACCTATCGCAAGCCGTTCATGACCTCCGGCCCGGTCTCCGGCTGGGCGGCGGAGACGGCGGCGCGGCCCGAGACCACCGCCCCCGCCCTCGCCGAGCTCGCCTTCCCGGCCATGGAGCTCTACGCCATGCCTGCCGCCACCCAGGCGCTGCTGGACGATGCGCAGGTGAACGTGGAGGAATGGCTGGCGCAGGAGGTGGACGCCGCCTTCGCCGAGCAGGAGGGCACCGCCTTCGTCACCGGAGACGGCGTGGCCAAGCCCAAGGGCTTCCTCGCCTACACCAAGGTGGCCGAGGGCTCTTGGACCTGGGACAAGGTGGGCTATGTCGCCACCGGCGCCGCCGGTGCCTTCCCCTCCGCCGCCCCGGCCGATCCGCTGGTGGATCTGGTCTACGCGCTGAAGTCCGGCTACCGGCAGAATGCGGCGTTCGTGATGAACCGCAAGACGCAGGCCGCCGTGCGCAAGCTGAAGGACGAGAACGGCACCTACCTCTGGGCGCCGCCCGCCGCGGCGGGGCAGAGCGCGAGCCTGATGGGCTTCCCGGTGGCCGAGAGCGAGGCCATGCCGGACATCGCCGCCGATGCCTTCGCCATCTGCTTCGGCGACTTCCGCCGCTTCTACCTGGTGGTGGACCGGGCCGGCGTGCGGGTGCTGCGCGATCCTTATTCCGCCAAGCCCTACGTGCTGTTCTACACCACCAAGCGCGTGGGCGGCGGGGTGCAGGACTTCGATGCCGCCAAGCTCTTGAAGTTCGCCGCCAGCTGACGTTCGGCGCCTCCCCCGCCGTGACCCGGCGGGGGAGGGGACTGCTTGACGCATGGCCGGCGGATACCGGTTCGCGCGAGGGCCATGGCACCACCCGGCAGGCCGGGGCGTTCGCCGCTCCCCCGCCGCCGGCGCGCGCTCCGGCCGGATCGCGCTCTCAGCGGCGCGCCCGGCTCAGTTGGGCAGGGCGAGGCAGGCGCCGCCAGCCTTGCGCAGGCGGTCGCAGATGCGCATCGCCTCCTGCTTGGTCTGGGCCGGCAGGCGCACGCGATAGAAGGTGCGCGGGCCCCGCCCGCCCACCCGCGTCGCCACGATCACCGGCGTCTGGTCGGCGAACACCTCCGGATGTCGCCCGGCCTCCCGCCGGAACGAGGCGAGCGCGATCTCGCGCGAGTAATTGCCCGAGATCTGCGCCCCCCACGGCGCGAACAGCGGATTGACCGGCTCGCCGGCGACGGGGGGCGGCGCGCCCTTGCGCAGGCTCGCCACGCTGACGAGGCAGGGCTCCGCCGGGAAGGGCGGCGGCGCATCCGGTGCCGCCCCTTGCTTGCGCAGCGCCGCCCAGTCCTCGGCCGGGCGGCCGGTGATGAGGCGCACATAGGTGCGCGTCTCGTTGGGCAGCCCGCCGCCTGCAAGGAAGCCGTTCACCCGGCCCGGCCCGGCGTTGTAGGCGGCGGCCGCGAGGCCGAGATTGCCGAACTTCCGGTTCAGGTCCGCCAGCAGCGCGGCCGAGGCGGGGATCGCCGCCTCCGGATCGAACGGATTGTCGAGGCCGCGCTCGCGCGCCGTGCCCGGCATGAACTGGGCGATGCCCTGCGCGCCCTTGTGGCTCACCACGTCGGGGCGGAACGAGCTTTCCCGCCAGATGAGGCGGGTGAGGAACGACGCCGGCAGCCCTTCCTTCGCCGCCGCCGCATCGATGAGGCGGCAGATGGCCTGGTCCACCGTCTCCCCGCGCGCCGGCGCTGCTGCCTCGCCTTTTCCGGGCGCGGTAGGCGTTCCATCGCGGGTGCCGCTGTCCGGCGGTGTGATCGCGTTTCCGCTCTGCTCAGCACCGGGACCGGTGGGCGTGGCGGCCGGTGGTGCTCCACCTTCCCCGCGCCCGGAGGCCGGGAGCTGGGCGAGATGCAGCAAGGTTGCGCTCCGGGTGACGGGCCGGGCTCCGCCCTCGTCGCCCGACGGCGTCGCGGGGGAGGCCGAGTGTCTGTCGCTCTCCGGCGCGGTCGGCGTTCCATCGCCGGGGCCGCTGTCCGGCGGTGTGATCGCGTTTCCGCCCTTCTCGCTGCCGGGACCGGCGGGCGTGGCGGCCGGTGGTGCTCCACCTTCCCCGCGCCCGGACGCCGGGAGCTGGGCGAGATGCAGCAAGGTTCCGCTCCGGGTGACGGGCCGGGCACCGCCCTCGACGCCGGACGGCGTCGCGAGGGAGGCCGAGCGTCTGTCGCTCTCCGGCGCGGTCGGATTTCCATTCCCGGTGTCGCGGTCGGGCGGTGTGATCGCGTTTCCGCCGTTCTTGCCGCCGGGACCGTTGGGCGTGGCGGCCGGTGGTGCTCCACCTTCCCCGCGCCCGGAGGCCGGGAGCTGGGCGAGATGCAGCGAGGTTCCGCTCCGGGTGACGCGCCGGGCACCGCCCTCGACGCCGGACGGCGTCGCGAGGGAGGCCGAGCGTCTGTCGCTCTCCGGCGCGGTCGGCGTTCGACCGCCTGCGCCGCTGTCCGGCGGCGTGATCGCGTTTCCGCCCTTCTCGCTGCCGGGACCGGCGGGCGTTGCGGCCGGTGGTGCTCCACCTTCCCCGCGCCCGGACGCCGGGAGCTGGGCGAGATGCAGCAAGGTTCCGCTCCGGGTGACGGGCCGGGCACCGCCCTCGACGCCCGACGGCGTCGCGAGGGAGGCCGAGCGTTCGCCGCCGTCAGGCGCGGCCGGCGCTCCATCGCGGGTGCCGCTGTCCGGCGGTGTGATCGCGTTTCCGCCGTTCTCGCTGCCGGGACCGTCGGTCGCGGCGGCCGGTGGTGCTCCACCTTCCCCGCGCCCGGAGGCCGGGAGCTGGGCGAGATGCAGCAAGGTTCCGCTCCGGGTGACGGGCCGGGCACCGCCCTCGACGCCCGACGGCGTCGCGGGTGAGGCCGCGCGTTCGCCGCCGTCAGGCGTGGTCGGCTTTCCATCCCCGGTGTCGCGGTCGGGCGCTGCCGGGAAATTCAGGCTGTTCTCGTCGCCGGGCGCGGTGGGCGCAAGGACCATTGGACCGCGAGCCCACGCCCGATAGGCGGACGCGGTTGTCGCCGTCTGGCTCCCGGGGTCCCGCAAAACCGCATCGCCAGCTGCCTGCGCCCGTCCGGGTACGGGCGTGAGCGCCATCATGCACAGCGCCGCAAGGTGCCACGGCCGCGCTCGATGCGGGGCCGGGGCCATCGTCAGCGCCCCAGCGGACTGCCGAGGCTGCGTGCCGTGGCCTCGATCCAATCGCGGTGGATGGACACCAGGGTCACGCCGGTGACGCCGCCGCAGCCGCGGCTGCCGCCCGGCCCGGTGGCCCATCCGGTCACGCCGGCCAGCGCGCCGTCGCGGAAGGCAGGTCCGCCGGAATCCCCGGTGCAGGCGCCGGCGCCGCCCTCCGGCGTCGAGAGGCGCACCATGATGCCGCCGGTGGTGCCGATGCACTGGAGCGCGACCGAGCGCAGGGTGCCGGCGCTGCGCTGCGCGCCATCGGCGGCCATGCCGTAGCCGGCGATGACAAACGGCGTGCCATGCGACGGCAGGCCCTCCGCATCCGCCAGTCGCGCGATGCGGAACCGTGCGGGCAGCGGCTCGGCCAGCTTCACAAGTGCGAGATCGGGCGTCGGCCGGCGGGTCTGGAACTGCTGACCGTCGAATCGCGGATGCACCACCACGCGCGCGGCCGGCACCAGCTTCGGCGCGCCATCGCCGAGGACGGCCACCGCGTAGTCCGCCGCCGGCGCCACGCAGTGGGCCGCCGTGAGCACCAGGTCGCGCGCCAGCACCGCGCCGGTGCAGGAGGCGCCGCGGGTGGAGACGATCAGCACCGTCTGCGCCGCCATCTCCGATCCGGCCGGCCCGCCGCCCACGATGGCGCGGGCGGGCCCGGCCCCAACGAGCCCCGCTGCCAGCATGAGCGCGCAGGCGCCGAGGCGCAGGGCCCGCGCGAGGCGGGCGCGCCGGAAACCGGAGGGGCGGAAGCCGGGGCAGCGTTGGCCGTTCATGCATCGTTTCTGCCGCCCCGCGCCGCGAGCGTCAATGCCGGACCGCGGCGCCCGATCCCCGAGCAACCCACGGAGCCCCCCCATGGCCGAACTTCTTTCCGGCCCCGCCGTCGAGCCTTTGACCCGTGCCGAGGCCAAGGCCTACCTGCGCATCGACCACGATGCCGAGGACACGCTGATCGACGCGCTCATCGCCGCCGCCCGCCGGCTGGTGGAGGCGGCCACCGGCCGCGCGCTCATCGACCAGACCTGGCGCCTCACCCTCGATGCCTGGCCGCTGCGCGGCATCATCCCGGCGCCGGTCTCCCCGGTGCGGGAGATCCTCTCCGCCACCGTGCTGGCGGCGGATGGCACGCCGGTGCCGGTGCCCGACGGCGGGCTGACGCTCCAGACGGGCCGCGCCCCGGCGCTGCTGCGCGTGGACCCGGCGCTGGTTCCGGTTCCGGCGGTGCGGCGCGACGGCATCATCGTGACGCTGAAGGCCGGCTACGGCCCCGACGCCGCCGACGTGCCGGCCGATCTGGTGCAGGCGGTGCGGCTCGCGGTGGCGCATTTTCATGAGCATCGCGACGGCCCCGGCGAGGCCACCGCGCTGCCCGACGCCGCCCTGGCGCTGATGGCGCCCTATCGCGTGGTGCGGCTGTGACCGGCCCCGGCGCCCTGCGCCACCGGCTGGCGCACCAGACCGCGGTGGACCTGCCCGACGGGGCCGGCGGCATCGCCCGCACCTTCCTCACGGTGGACATGCTGTGGGGCGCGGTGGAGCCGCTCTCCGCCGAGTTCGGCCTCGCCGAGGAGCGCCCCCGCGCCAGCCAGCTGGTGCGCGTCACCGTCCGCGCGCCGCACACCGTGGCGCCGGGCGATCGCCTGCTCCATGCCGGCCGGGTGCTGCACGTGGAGGCCATCACCGACGCCGACGGCCGCGGCCGCCTCAACCGCATCCGCTGCCGCGAGGAGCAGACGTGAGGGCGTGCCGCGCGGCCTTGGGCAGGCGGCAGGGCGCGGAGGGGCAAGGGCGTGCCGCTGTCTTGGGATGGCCCCGATCCTGGTGTCGGCGGGTCCATGCGCAACTGGATCACCCGCCACCGCGAGGGGCAGGGCTGGCGGGCCCGCGCGGTCTTGGGGCAGGCGACTTGGCGCGGAGAGGCAAGGGCGTCGCGGGGAGCAAAGCTGGCGCGTCCCCTCGGGTGGCCGGCACCAGGGCGCCGCCGCACAGGTCGTCTCCGCTGCTGTGCGCAACCGGATGGAAGCCGCGCGGCGCCCGTGCCGCGGGGTGCAACTGCCGCGTTCGATTGTGCGGGCGGAGCCGCCGTTCGGCGTGCTTCGCGGCCGACCGGCGCGGTATTGGAGCGTGCCGCGGTCTTGGGTCGGCCCCGATCCCGGCGTCGGGCGGGTCCATACGCAACTGGGTCATCCGCCGCCGCGAGGGACAGGGCTGGCGGGCCCGCGCGGCCTTGGGGCAGGCGACTTGGCGCGGAGGGGCAAGGGCGTCGCGGGGAGCAAAGCTGGCGCGCGCCCTCGGGCTGCCGGCACCAGGGCGCCGCCGCGCCGGTCGCCTCCGCTGCCGTGCGAACGGAATTCAAGCCGCACGGCGCCCATGCCACGCGGTGCAGCTGCCGCGTTCGATTGTGCGGGCGGAGCCGCCGTTCGGCGTGCTTCGCGGCCGACCGGCGCGGTATTGGAGCGTGCCGCGGTCTTGGGTCGGCCCCGATCCCGGCGTCGGGCGGGTCCATGCGCAACGGGAGCATCCGCCGCCGCGAGGGGCAGGGCTGGCGGGCCCGCGCGGCCTTGGGGCAGGCGACTTGGCGCGGAGGGGCAAGGGCGTCGCGGGGAGCAAAGCTGGCGCGCCCCCTCGGGCGGCCGGCATCAGGGCGCCGCCGCGCCGGTCGCCTCCGCTGCCGCGCGAACGGGGTTCAAGTCGCGCAGCGCTCGTGCACGTGGGGCCGTTGCCGCCCTCGATTGTGCGGGCAGAGCCGACAGCAAAGCTGACACGCCCCCTCGGGCGGCCGGCACCAGGGCGCCGCCGCGCCGACGCCTCCGCTGCCGTGCGAACGGGATTCAAGCCGCGCAGCGCTCGTGCACGTGATGCAGCTGCCGCGTTCGATTGTGCGGGCGGAGCCGCCGTTCGGCGTGCTTCGCGGCCGACCGGCGCGGTGCTGGGGCGTGCCGCGGTCTTGGGGCCACACCGACCCGAATGGAGGGACCATGACGACAGGCATCCGCAGTCGCGGCCTCGACGGGCTCGCCCAGCGTCTCGCCGCCCGGCTCCTGCCCGCCGCCGCCGCGCGGGCCGCCACCACCGCAGCCGCCGACCTCGCGGAGACGATCACCACGGAGACGGGGGTGCCGGCCGCAAGCACCGAGCAGGCGGGCCGGGCGCAGGTGCGTATCGCCGATCCGGCGCTGGCGGCCGCGCGTCGCGGCGGGCCCGACACGCCCGGCGATCCGACCCTCGACCGCATCCTGCTCGCCTTCGCGCGGCGGCGGTGAGGGCCTTCCGGCGCCCGCTCCGCAGGTGGCGAGCGCGGTCCCCGTTCCCCTGCTGCGCCGTCGCGAATGGGCGAGCGCCGCGACGGTTCCCCGGCGGGCGAGAATGGCGCCTCGTGCCCGCGCAAGGGAGCGTCACGCAGCGCGCGTGCGGCCAGCGACGACATTTGGCGCGATCCGGTCCGTCCGCATCCTTCATGCGCATCGGCGCACGATGACCCGTTGGCCACATGAACCGTTGCATCCGTGTGCAGCTGTTGGTCCGCCGGCCGACCGCAGGCGACCTGGTTCTGCGGCGTGACCGCCGTTCGCCGCTTGCCTGCAAGCTCCGCTGCCGCCGACCCCGCCAGGAACCGGATCGCTGGCACCCGGGCGCGCGATGCTCCCGCTGCGGATGACGTGCCGTCGCGGCCGTGCGGGGGCGGTTTCGCTTTCCATCGTGGCCCTCGGCGTCCGACGCCCGAGGGTGATGCCCTGCTGCGGCGCCGGGCGCGTCTGACGACCGCTGCCGGAGCACACAAAGCTCCGGCCATGGGGCAACGGAAGCCGCTCGCCCGCATGCGTCGCCGCTGCGCGCCGGAGACCGGCTGGAACTCGGCCTGCCGGCCGCGCGCGATGCTCTCGCTGTGGATCAAGTGCCGTCGCGGCCGTGCGGGGCGGTTTTCGTTTTCTATCCTCGCCCTCGGCGTCCGACGCCCGGTGGCGAGCGGCGGGGATGCCTCGCTGCAGCGCCGAGGGCGCCTGTGGGCCGCTGCCGGAGCACACAAAGCTCCGGCCATGGGGCAACGGAAGCCGCTCGCCCGCATGCGTCGCCGCTGCGCGCCGGAGACCGGCAGGCACTCGGCCTGCCGGTCTCGCGCGATGCTCTCGCTGTGGATCAAGTGCCGTCGCGGCCGTGCGGGGCGGTTTTCGTTTTCTATCCTCGCCCTCGGCGTCCGACGCCCGGTGGCGAGCGGCGGGGATGCCTCGCTGCAGCGCCGAGGGCGCCTGTGGGCCGCTGCCGGAGCACACAAAGCTCCGGCCATGGGGCAACGGAAGCCGCTCGCCCGCATGCGTCGCCGCTGCGCGCCGGAGACCGGCAGGCACTCGGCCTGCCGGTCTCGCGCGATGCTCTCGCTGTGGATCAAGTGCCGTCGCGGCCGTGCGGGGCGGTTTTCGCTTTCTATCCTCGCCATCGGCGTCTGACGCCCGGTGACGAGCGGCGGGGATGCCTCGTTGCAGCGCCGAGGGCGCCTGTGGGCCGCTTCTGGAGCACACAAAGCTCCGGCCCATGGGGCAACGGAAGCCGCTCGCCCGCATGCGTCGCAGCTGCGCGCCGGAGACCGGCTGGAACTCGGCCTGCCCGCCGCGCGCGATGCTCCCGCTGCGTATCACGTGCCGTTGCGGCCGTGCGGGGGCGGTTTCGCTTTCCATCCTCGGCCTCGGCGTTCGACGCCCGGTGGCGAGCGACGGGGATGCCTCGCTGCAGCGCCGAGGGCGCCTGTGGGCCGCTGCCGGAGCACACAAAGCTCGGCCCATGGGGCAACGGAAGCCGCTCGCCCGCACGCGTCGCCGCTGCGCGCTGGAGACCGGCTGGAACTCGGCCTGCCGGCCGCGCGCGATGCTCTCGCCGCGGATCACGTGCCACGGCTGAAGGGAGATGCCGGAGGGGTTGCGGGCCTTCGCGTAGCGTCGGCCGTCGCCGGCTCGGGCTGTCACGGCGCGGATGCGACGCATGGCGCCGCCGGTGCGTGCAGGCCTGCGCGGCTTCATCGCCGCAACCCATGCGAACGCCATGCGTCCGGTTGGCGACGGCGCCGCTCGTTCGCCGTTTCCACCCCTGCCGCGCCAACGCCGGCGCCGCCTTCATCCATCCGCCGTCCCTCCGGAGAGATGCTCATGCCCTCGCCATCCGAGAGCCCCGCGCTTGCGTTGCGCGCGGCGATCCACGCCGCGCTCGTCGCCGACGCACCCCTCCTCGCCCTGCTCGGCGGCGCGCGTGTCCATGACGTGCCGCCGGCCGATGCGGCCTTTCCCTTCGTCGCGCTCGGCGAGGCGGTGGTGGCCGACTGGTCCACCGCCACCGAGGCCGGCACCGAGCATGCGCTGACGCTGCACGCCTTCTCCCGCTCCGGCGGGCGGGCCGAGGCCTTCGCGCTCGCGGACGCGGTGGCGCAGGCGCTGAACGACGCGCCGCTGATCCTGTCGGGTCACCGGCTCGCCAACCTCAGGGTCACCACCGCCGAGGTCCGCCGCGAGAGCGACGGGCGCACCTTCCACGCTCTGGTGCGGTTCCGCGCCGTCACCGAGCCCCTGTGACATTCGGAGAGATTTCCATGGCCGCGCAGAAGGGCAAGGACCTGCTGTTGAAGGTGCATGACGGCACCGGCTTTTCCACCGTGGCGGGGCTGCGCTCGCGCACCCTCGCCTTCAATGCGCAGAGCGTGGACGTGACCCACGCGGACAGCGCCGGGCGCTGGCGCGAGCTGCTCGACGGCGCAGGCGTGAAGCGCGCGTCGGTCTCCGGCTCGGGCGTGTTCAAGGATGCCACCTCCGACGCGCTGGTGCGGCAGCTGTTCTTCTCCGGCGCGCTCGCCTCCTGCCAGGTGGTGATCCCGGATTTCGGCACCGTGACCGGCCCGTTCCAGATCACGGCGCTGGAGATCGCCGCCGAGCATGATCGCGAGGTCACCTTCGACCTCACCCTGGAAAGCGCGGGCGAACTCGCCTTCACCACCCTCTGACCTCCGGAGGCACCCATGGCCAATGCCCGACGTGGCGAGATCGAGGCGGTGCTGGATGGCACGCCGCGCGTTCTCGTGCTCACCCTCGGCGCCCTCGCGGAGCTGGAATCCGCCTTCGGCGCGGAGGATCTCACCGCCCTCGCCGGGCGCTTCGAGCGCGGCCGGCTTTCGGCCCGAGATGCGGCGCGCATCATCGTCGCGGGCCTCAACGGTGCCGGCGCCGGCGTGACGCTGGACGAGGTGGAGGCCATGCGCGCGGAAGGCGGCGCGGCCGGCTTCGCGCGCATCGTGGCGCGGTTGCTGTCCGCCACCTTCGGCGGGACGGAGGAGGAGGACGATGCCGCGTCCCCTCCGCCGCCGCGGCAGGCGTGAGCCCGGCGCCCGGCGTGGCGACGCCCTTTCCATGGGCTGCCGCCATGGGCGCCGGCTTCGGCCTGCTGCGGCTCGCCCCCGATGGCTTCTGGCGCATGACTCCGCGCGAGCTCGCCGCGGCCGTGACGGCTCTCCTGCCGGCACAGGGCGGCCCGCTGCCACGCGCCGGCCTGGACGCGCTGATGGCGCGTTTTCCCGATCCGGCGCGGTGAGGGCGGAGGCGGCCTGGCAGATGGTCTGTGGAGCCTGCCGGTGGATGACGCCGCGCGCGCTGGCGCGAGCCTCCAATTGTCGCGCTGCCGCCGTCGCGGCGGCCGGCGCTGTGGGGGATGGGCTGCACGCGCTGATGGCGCGCATTCCCGATCCGGCGCGGTGAGGGCCGGGGGGCGGCGGCTCATCGGCCGCTTGTCTCCCGACCCTTCCGGCACCCGACGCTCTGCATGCTGGCGGGCGGCAAGAGCGCAAGTGCCGTCCTGCTGCCAACGCGGTGCGCTGATGGCGTGCCCTGTCGATCCCGCGCGCTGGGGACGACGCGTTGTGCTCAAGCGTGCGGCTTTCTCCCGGCGTCCTCTGGCGCGCGACGCCGCGCTGGCTGGGGTCGCAATCGCCGCTCTGCCGCCGTCCCTCGCTTGACCTCTCCCGCCTGCCGGGCAGGACGCGCCGATGGCGCTTTCCCGCTCCCGCCCGGAGAGCGCGGGACCGGCCGTGATGGCGTGCCCGGCCCGCCGCCGCGGCGTCCGGCGCAGTGTCCTTTCCCCTGGCGGATGCCGCAGCGATGCGGGGAGGCGGCATCGAACGCCCGGCTTGCCGGCACGGCTCCGCCCGCCAGCGGCGTGGCGCGTCGGCGGTGGATCAGGCCCGTGGCAGGCAGGCCGCGCGCTTCGCCCCGCGGGCATCTCGCCTTCGCGCGAGGAGCGGACGGCAACGGCCGTGCGCATGCAAATGCCGTCCCCGCGCGTCGGTGCCGGGCGGGACGGGCGATGCCTCCTTCGCAAGGCTCGCGCGTCGGGAGCCGGGGCCGTCGGCATGGGCGAACGCCGGCGTGCCGCCCGCGACATCCGCCCGCCGTCCCATCCGGCTTCCGGCAATGCCAGCCTGCCGGCGCTTCCTATTCCTCCAACCGGGGCTCACGCCATGACCGAGACCGTCGACATCGCCATCGAGGTGGACACCCAGAAGGCCAAGGCGGCGCTGGGCGAGGTGGAGGTTTCCGCGCGGGGGTTCGCCTCGGCGCTGGCCTCGGCCTTCACCGGGCTCGCCATCCAGGGCAAGGACGTGGGCAGCGTGCTGGAGCAGCTCGCAACGCGCCTTGCCAACCTCGCGCTCACCGCCGCCCTGAAGCCGCTGGAAAGCGGGCTGACCTCGCTCATCGGCGGTGCCGTGGGCGGGCTCGGCTTCGCCGATGGCGGGGTGATCGGACAGGGGCGGGTGATGCCGTTCGCGCGCGGCGGCGTGGTGGCCGCGCCCACCTATTTCCCCCTCGGCCAGGCCTCCCTCGGCCTCATGGGCGAGAAGGGCGCCGAGGCGATCCTGCCGCTGGCGCGCGGCGCGGACGGCCGGCTCGGCGTGCGCAGCGCCGGCGCGACGGGCGGGGGTGGTTCGGTGACCGTGAACATCACCACCCCGGACATCGCCGGCTTCCGGCGTTCGGATGCCTATCTCTCCGGCCTCGTGGCGCGGGCGGTGGCGCGGGGGCAGCGCGGGGCCTGAGCGGCGCGCCTCAGCGCGTCGTCTTCCAGGGGTCGCTGTTCTGGGTGGCAGTGCCGGAGGCGCCCGTGGGCGTCCCGTTGAACTGGTTTCCGGCAGTGCCGGGCGCGCCGCCGCTGAAGGCGTCGGTCCGCACGCTCGCGCCGGTGCGCACGCAGGACGTCGAGCCCGGCACCCGCTGGAAGCCGGCGCCGTACTGCGCGCAGCTCTTGTCCTCCTTGCCCGTGCCCGACGACTGGGCCAGCACCGGCGTCGCGCACAGGAGCGCGGCGGCGAGCAGGGCACGGCCCGCGCGGATGCGGCGGCGGCGCGGAATGGGGGTCGGCGACATGGGCATGGCGCGGGTCCGGACAGGCAATGCCGCGCAGGCGGCGAACGAGGCGGACCATAGCGCGCCGCGCGCCGTGCGCAAACCTTATCCGGAAGCCTGCGAAGCTGCCTCAACGTCATGAGAGGACAGGCGTTTCGGGCGGACCGCCGCTCCCTCCGGAAGACCGGAAAGGCCGGGCGCGATCCGGACGCAGATGCGTCCGGCGGAGCCGGGCAGGGGCGCGACGGGTCACGATCTGGAGGCACGCCGCACCCCGGATGTCGCTTGCGCGCGCATCTCCGGGCGGCGGGCCTGTCTGGCGCTGCCGCGCATCCGCGACAGGTAGGGCACGCTCCGATGCGGCGCGGTGTCAGGACCGCGCCGGCATCGGGGAAGGATCACTTCGGAGCGGCGGCCTTGGCCTTGGGCGCAGCGGCCTTCTTGGCGGCAGGCTTGGCAGCGGCCTTGGGGGCGGCAGCCTTCGCGGCCTTCGGGGCGGCGGGCTTCGCAGCCGCAGGCTTGGCGGCTGCCTTCGCCTCGGGCGCGGCGGCCTTGGCAGCAGCCTTCGGGGCCGCGGCCTTGGGAGTGGCAGCTTTGGGAGCAGCAGCCTTCTTGGCGGCGGCCTTCGGTGCAGCAGCCTTGGGAGCGGCAGCCTTGGCCTCGGCAGGCTTCTTGGCTGCCTTCGGAGCAGCAGCCTTCGGAGCAGCGGCCTTGGCGGGCGCCTTCGCGGCCTTGGGCGCGGGGGCCTTCACCTCGGCCTTCGGAGCCTCGGCCTTCGGTGCAGCGGTCTTCGGTGCAGCGGTCTTCGGTGCAGCGGCCTTGGGGGCGGCGGCCTTCTTGGCAGCAGCCTTGGGAGCCGCAGCCTTGGGCGCGGCGGCCTTCGGTGCAGCAGCCTTCGCGGCTTTCGGTGCTGCGGCGGCCTTCGGCGCGGCAGCCTTGGCGGCAGCGGCCTTGGGAGCGGCAGCGGGCTTCGCGGCCTTCGCAGCCGCGGGCTTCGCGGCGGCCTTCGGGGCGGGGGTCTTCTCGGCAGGTTTCTCGGCGGCGGCGGCCGGCTTCTTCGCGGGCTTGGTAGCCATGCTTTTGCTCCATGCTCAACGGGGCATCGGAAAGTCAAGGCGTCGCGTTCAACTATGTCAAGGCCATCTCTACTGGTTTTGGCTAAGAATTGGGGAAGAGGGGCATCATATGGCCGCCTTTCATGAGATTTTGTTCCCCCTGGAGGTTGCCCTGGGCGCTTCCGGCGGTCCCGAGCGCGTCACCGAGGTGGTCACCACCGCGTCCGGCCGCGAGGAGCGCAACACGCGACAGGCTGATTCGCGCCATCGCTGGGACGCCGGATACGGGGTCAAAACGCTCACCGCGCTCGCCGATGTGGTGAGCTTCTTCGAGGAGCGTCGCGGACGCCTCCACGGCTTCCGCTGGCGCGACCGTCTCGACCATTCCTCGGCGCCGCACGGGCACGATGTGACGCCGCTCGACCAGGTGCTCGCGACCGGCGACGGAACGCGCCGCATCTTCACCCTCGCGAAGACCTACGGCGGCTTCCATGCGCCCTATGCGCGGGCCATCACCAAGCCTGTCGCGGGCACGGTGCGTATCGCCGTCGATGGTACAGAAGCTATTGAGGAGACGCATTTTTCCGTCGACGTCACGCGCGGCGAGATCACCTTCGCGCCGGCCTTCGCGCCGCCTGACGGCGCGGTGGTGACGGCGGGCTTCGCGTTCGACGTGCCGGTGCGTTTCGACACCGATTTCCTGGAGGTGAATCTCACCGCCTTCGCGGCCGGCGAGATCCCCCGCATCCCCGTCATCGAGATCCGCGTGTGAGGCTGCCATGCGTTCCCTTCCCGATGCGCTCCAAGCCCATCTCGCCACCGGCGTCACCACTCTGTGCCACGGCTGGCGCGTGACGCGCCGTGACGGCGTGCCCATGGGCTTCACCGATCATGATCGCGACCTCGTGGTGGACGGCCTCACGCTGCGCGCGGCGTCCGGCATCGCCGGCTCGGAGAGCGTCGAGGCGGCGGGGCTCGCGGTCACCGGCGCGGAGCTCTCCGGCGCGCTCTCCTCCGACGCGCTCGCCGATGCCGATCTCGCCGCCGGCCTCTATGACGGCGCGGCCATCGACCTCCTGCTCATCAACTGGCGGGACCCCGCGCAGCACGTGGTGCTGAGGCGCGGCACCATCGGCGAGGTGCGCTGCGCGGATGGCGTGTTCACCGCCGAGATCCGCGGCGCCGCCGATGCGCTGAACCAGACGCGCGGCCGCCTCTTCTCCACCTCCTGCGATGCCGATCTCGGCGATGCGCGCTGCGGCGTCGATCTCGCCGCGCCGGCGCATCGCGCGGAGGTGTCGGTGAGCGCGGTGGAAGGGGGGCTGCGGCTGCGCGTGGAGGGCCTCTCCGGCCATGGGCAGGGGGCGTTCGCGCGCGGTCGCGCGGTGTTCGCCAGCGGCGCCAATGCGGGCTTCGCAACGGAGGTGAAGGCGCATCTTGTCGATGCCTCCGGCGCGGTGATCCGGCTGTGGCAGCGTCCGCCGTTCGAGGTCTCCGAGGGCGATGCGCTCGTCCTCACCGCCGGCTGCGACAAGCGCTATGCCACCTGCCGCGACCGCTTCGCCAACGCGCTGAATTTCCGCGGGTTTCCGCATATGCCGGGCAATGATTTCGTGCTCACCGTCGCCATTCCCGGCGAGGGCGGATACGACGGCGGGCTGCTGGAATGAGCGCGCCCGCTTCCGTCCCCGCGCGCGCTGCCGCCGCGCCTCTCGACCGCGCAGCCATCCTCGCCGAGGCGCGGTCCTGGATCGGCACACCCTACCTCCACCGCGCCTCGCTGAAGGGCCATGGCGCGGACTGCCTCGGCCTCGTGCGCGGGGTATGGCGCGCCCTCGTTGGGCCCGAGCCGGAGCCGCTTCCACCCTATGCGCCGGACTGGGCCGAGGCCGGCCGGCGCGAGACGCTGGCGGACACCGCGCACCGCTGCCTCGTCGCCATCGCGCCCGACGCGGCGCAGCCGGGCGACGTGCTGCTGTTCCGCTTCCGTGCGCACCTGCCCGCCAAGCATGCGGCCATCCTCTCCGAGGGCGGGCGCATGATCCATGCCTATGACGGCGCGAGCGTGTGCGAGACCCACCTCTCGCCCTGGTGGCGCCGCCGCCTCGCCTTCGCCTTCGCCTTTCCCGGCGCCGGCTGAGCCGAGGCGTTCGCTTCGACCCGCGCCCGGCGAGGGCGGCTGTCCTCGCATGCCCCGCGCGCCTTCGTCCCTGCGCCGCCTTCGCCTCGCCCGCCGCCCGCGCCGCCGCCTTCACCCGCGCGGTCCGTTCCCGCGGCTACGCCTGCGGCGGTGACCTGCGCCCCCCCGCATCCAGCCCCACAGGAGATATCCATGGCGACCCTGCTTCTCGGCGCGGCCGGCGGCCTCATCGGCGGCGCGCTGTTCGGGCCGTTCGGCGCGGTGGCCGGGCGTGCGCTCGGCGCGCTCGGCGGCTCGGCCATCGACGGCGCGCTGTTCGGTGGCAACCGCTCGCGCCGGGTGGAGGGGCCGCGCCTCACCGACCTCGACGTGATGGCCTCCACCGAGGGCGGCCCGCTGCCGCGCCTCTACGGCCGCGCCCGCCTCGCCGGGCAGGTGATCTGGGCGACCAGGCTCACCGAGGTGAAGAAGGAGGAGACCCAGTCCGTGGGCGGCAAGGGCGGCAGCCTCTCGCCCAAGGTCTCCACCACGACCTACACCTATTACGGCAATTTCGCCGTCGCCCTCTGCGCGGGGCCGGTGTCGCGCATCGGCCGCATCTGGGCCGACGGCAAGCTGATGGACACGCGCCGCCTGCACCTCTCCGTCCATCTCGGCGGCGAGGACGAGGCGGCCGATCCCTGGATCGAGGCGAAGCAGGGCGCCACCGGCACGCCGGCCTATCGCGGCGTCGCCTATGTGGTGTTCCAGAACCTGGAGCTGACCGACTACGGCAATCGCCTGCCGCAGATCACCGTGGAGGTGGAGCGGGCGGTGGGCACGCTGGAGCGGCAGGCACGGGCGGTGACGCTGATCCCCGGCGCCACCGAGTTCGGCTACGACACCTGGCTCGTGCGCCAGTCCTATGGCGAGGGCAGCTACGGGGCGGAGAACCGCCACGTCACCACCGCCTGGAGCGATTTCGAGGCTTCGCTCGATCAGCTCATCGGCACTTGCCCGAACCTCGAGCGGGTCTCGCTGGTGGTGTCCTGGTTCGGGGATGATCTTCGCGCCGGCGTGTGCGCCATCCAGCCGCGCTGCGAGCGGGTGTTCAAGGCCACCGTTCCGGCCGTCTGGGCGGTGGGCGGGCTGCCGCGCTTCGCGGTGCCGGCGGTGTCGCAATACGAGGGCCGCGCGGCCTATGGCGGCACGCCCTCCGACGACAGCGTGGTGCGGGCCATCGCGCGGATGAAGGCGGCGGGGCTGAAGGTCACGCTCAACCCGTTCGTGATGATGGACATTCCCGCCGGCAACACGCGCCCCGATCCCTGGACCGGCGCCTCCTCCCAGCCGGCACATCCCTGGCGCGGGCGCATGGTGTGCGATCCCGCGCCCGGCCGCCCCGGCAGCGTGGATGGCACCGCCGCCTGCCGCGCCCAGGTGGAGACCCTGTTCGGCGCGGCGCAGCCGGACGATTTCACCCGCCTCGGCAATCTCGTGCTCTATCACGGCCCGGCCGAATGGAGCCTGCGCCGCATGGCGCTCCACTACGCCCATCTCGCCGTGGCGGCGGGCGGGGTGGAGGCGATCCTGATCGGCTCGGAATTCGCCGCGCTCACCCGCCTCACCGACGAGACCGGGGCTTTCCCCGCCGCCATGGCGCTGGCCGCGCTGGCGGCCGACGTGAAGGCGGTGGTGGGTCCCGACACGCGCGTCTCCTACGCCGCCGACTGGACCGAATATGGCGCGCAGGTGCTGGCCAACGGCGACGTGCGCTTCCCGCTCGATGCGGTGTGGAGCGCGCCGGCGGTGGATTTCATTGGCATCGACTGGTACCCGCCCATGGCGGACTGGCGCGACGGTTCCGCCCACCTCGATGCAGGGCTCGCGCAGGACATTCACGAGCGCGCGTATCTCAAGGCCAACCTCCGCGCCGGCGAGGCGTTCGACTGGTATTACGCCGATGAAGCGGCCCGCGCCGCGCAGGCGCGCACGCCCATCACCGATGGTGCCTTCGGCGAGCCGTGGGTGTTCCGCCAGAAGGACCTGTGGTCGTGGTGGGGGAGCGCGCATCATGAGCGCACAGGCGGCACGCGCAGCGCCGCGCCCACCGCCTTCGTGCCCGGCGCCAAGCCGATCCGCCTGATGGAGGCCGGCTGCCCGGCGGTGGACAAGGGCCCCAACCGGCCGAGCGCCTTTCCCGATGCCAAATCCTCCGAAGGCACGCTGCCGCCTTTCTCCACCGGCGCGCGCGACGACCTCGTGCAGCGCCGCGCGCTGGAGGCGGTGCTTTCCACCTTCGAGCCATCGGTCGCGGACGACACCGACAATCCTGCGGCCGGCCTCTACACCGGCCGCATGGTGGAGGCGGTCTATCTCTGGACGTGGGATGCGCGGCCCTATCCGCAGTTCCCGGTCGCCGACAGCGTGTGGGCGGATGGCGCCAACTGGTCCACCGGCCACTGGCTCACCGGCCGTCTCGGTGGCGCGCCGCTGGATGCGCTGGTGGCGACGCTCTGCGCCGACTTCGGCGTGCCGGACGTCGACAGCACCGACCTTGACGGCGCGCTGGAAGGCTATGTGGTGGAGCAGCCCATGTCCGCCCGCGCGGCGCTGGAGCCGCTCGGCCGCGCCTTCGGCTTCGACGCGCGCGAGGAGGACGGCCGCATGGCCTTCCGCCGTCGTGGGCGCGGGGTGGTGCGCGAGATCGGCGTCGAGGATCTGGTGCGGGCCGGCGATGCCCCGCTCCTTGCCGTGACACGGGCGCAGGAAACCGAGCTGCCGCAGCAGGTCAGCGTCGGCTTCATCGACGGGCTGAAGGACTATCGCCGCGCCACCGTCTCCTCGCGCCGGCTGGCTGGCGGCAGCCATCACGCCACCCACGCCGATCTCGCGGCGGTGGCCTCCGCGCCGGTGATGGTGCGCGCCGCCGACATCTGGCTGCAGGACCTGTGGGCCGGACGCGAGACCGTCTCCTTCGCGCTGCCGCCGTCCCATCTCGCGCTCACGCCCGGCGACCTGGTGCGCCTCACCCTCGACGGTCGCTCGCGGCTTGTGGAAGTGACCCGGTTGGAGGCGGCAGAGGCGCTGGCGGTGAGCGCGCGCGGCATCGAGCCGGAGGTGTTCGACGCCGCCCTCGCCGACGATCCGCCGGGGAGCGTGGCGCTGCCCGTGCCCTCCGGCCCTCCGGCGGTGATGGTGCTCGATCTGCCCGCCCTGTCGGAGGCGGAGCCGGTGCCGCTGCAGTTCGTTGCGGCCGCGGCGAAGCCCTGGCCGGGCACGCTCGCCATCTGGCGCTCCACCGATGGCGCAAGCTTCGAGGCGGTGGCGCCGCTCACCGCCTCCGCCACTTTCGGCACGCTCATCTCCCCGCTGCCGCCGGGGCCGATCTGGCGGTTCGACCGGGCCACGATCCTGGAGGTCGCGCTCCAGTCCTCGCTGCTGGTCTCCGCCGCCGAGGCGGAGGTGCTGGGCGGCGCCAACCTCCTCGCCCTCCTCGCGCCGGAGCGCGCGATCGAGATCCTCGCCTTCACCGACGCCGAGCTCGTCGATGCCGACACCTACCGGCTCTCCGGCCTGCTGCGCGGCCTTGCCGGCACCGAGGCGGCGGGGGCGGAGGCATGGCCCGCCGGCACCCGGCTGGTGCGGCTCGACGGCACGCTGGTGCCGGTGGCGAGCGGCGTGGCGAGCCTTGGTCGCGCCTTTGTCTATCGCGTCGGCCCGGCGCGCGACGATCAGGGCTCGGAGGAGGCGACCGAAGTCTCGGCCACTGTCTCCGGCGCGGCGCTGACCCCGCTCTCGCCGGTGCATGTGCGCGGCCGGCGGACGGCTGCGGGCGTCGCGCTCTCCTTCATCCGCCGCACCCGCGTGGCGGGCGACGGCTGGGAGGTGCTGGATGTGCCCCTGGGCGAGGCGCGCGAGGCCTATCGGGTGGAGATCCTTTCCGGCGCCAGCGTGGTGCGCACGCTGGAGGTGGAGGCCCCCGCCGCGCTCTATGCCGCCGCTGACGAAATCGCGGATTTCGGCGCCCCGCAGCCGCTTCTCACGGTGCGGGTGGCCCAGCGCTCGGCGAGCGTCGGCCCCGGCGCCGCCGTCACCGCCATCGTCCGCCCCTGAGGCGCTTTTTCCACACCGGGGGACCCCCATGTCCGACCAGACGGCCAACCTCGCGCTGCCCTACATCGCGATGGCGCAGGCGCAGAAGCATGTGACCCACAACGAGGCCATCCGACGCCTCGACGCCTTCGTCCAGATGGTGCTGGAGAGCGCCACCGCGACCGCGCCGCCGGCGACCCCGGCTGCGGGCGCGCGCTGGTTCGTTCCCTCCGGCGCCGGCGGCGCGTTCGCGGGGCAGGAGGGGCGCATCGCCGCGTTCGAGGCGGGGGTGTTTGACTTCCTCGATCCGCGCCCCGGCTTCCTCGCCTTCATCCGCGACGAGGGGCGCCTCGCCCTTTATGACGGCGCCGCCTGGGTCTCGCCGCTCGCCGCCTCGCCCCGCCGCGCCGCCATCGCCGCGCGGGTGATGGAAGAGGATGTCGCCCTCTCCGGCGCCTTCATCGAGACCGCCGCCGCCATCCCGGCGCGCGCCATCGTGCTCGGCGTCTCGACCCGCACCATCACGGCGGTCACCGGCGCCTCGTCTTATGACTGCGGCATCGCGGGGGAACCCTCCAAGTTCGGCGGCAGCCTCGGCATTGCGGCGGGCTCCAGCAACGTCGGCGTCATCGGACCGGCGGCGGTCTACGCGCCGACGCCGGTGCGCCTCACCGCCAATGGCGGCAGCTTCACCGGCGGCGCGGTGCGCGTCGCCTTCCACCTTCTCGTCTGCACCGCGCCGGAGGCCTGAGCCGCCGCGCGCCTTTCCCCACGGAGACGCTTCATGCCCTACGATCCGGCCCGCGACCCCCTCAAGGGTCTCGCCGCCTCCCTGTCGTCGCCGGCGCGCCAGCTCCTGCGCATCACGCCGTCCGATGCGGCCGACCTCGACCCCTACGCCAAGGCCCTGTGGGCGTTCGTGCCCGAGGACGTGGCCGGCGGTGTCGCCACCATTCGCGTCACGCCCGTGGCCGGGGGCGATGCGGACACGGTGGACCTGAAGGCGCTGCCCGGCCTCCAGCCGCTGCCGCCGTGCCAGGTGCGCCGCGTCTGGGCCACCGGCACCAGCACCGGCCTCAGCATCTACGCCCTCTCCGACCGCTGACCGCCGGCCCCGCCGGCGCGCCGGTGGGGCGGCCGACCTCCGGGTGGCTCCATGATCTCCCTCTCGCTTTCCCTCTCCACCATCGCGCGCCGTGCCGGCCTGCCGCTGCGCCGGATCATCGGCGGCATCGCCTATGGCCGGCTGAAGGGCACCGGCGGCACGTACCTCTCCTCCGCCTCCGGCCGCGCGCTCTACGGAAGGATGCCGTGATGCTCTTGACCGAAGATCCCGATTTCGTCGCCGCGCGCCAGGCGGCGCAGGGCTACAACCGCTCCACGCTGGTGCTGATGGGCGACAGCCGCCTTGCCGGCGCGTTCAACGACCCCTCCAGCAAGCTGCTGCGCCACGGCGCCAACTTCCTCACCCACGCGCTCAAGCTCTGCGGGCAGCGCATGAAGGTGGAGAAGTCGTTCGCGGTGTCCGGCCAGCGCTCGGACCAGTACCTGGCCGAGGCCAACGTGACCGCCGCGCTCGCCTGCAAGAGCTACTGGCTGGTGCTGTATGGCGTGCTCAACGACATCGCCCAGCTGGGCAACGCCACCGACTACTGGAACGCCACCGTGCGCCCGGTGGCGGAGCGCTGGATCGCCACCGGGCGCGCGGTGATCCTGCTCACCGAGACCGGCTCCGGCGGCCTCACCACCGCCGCGCAGAAGGGCGCGGTGTTCAAGTACAACCGCCAGATCCGCGACTACGCCCGCGCGAACCGCAACGTCATCCTGTTCGACGTGGCGGCGCTGGTGATGCAGCCCGGCGCGGAAATGACCATCAACCCTGCCTATTCGGGCGACGCCACCCACATCAACCTCGCCGCCGGCGCCTATGCGGTGGGCGTGAAGTTCGCCGACCTCCTCAAGCAGATCGCTCCGCCGTGCGATGGGCTGGTCTATTCGGTGGGGCAGGTGAACGCCAACGGCGGGGTGCAGCTGTTCGCCAACCCGCTGTTCACCGCCACGGACGGCACGGCGGTGGGCATCATGACCGGAACCAAGCCCACCGGCATCACCGCCGCCACCGGGCCGGCGGGCTCCTCCATCGTCAGCTCGGTGTCGGCGGGGGCCTACGGCAACGACTGGCAGCTCGCCATCACCGCCGGCGCGGGAGGCGTGGTGAAGGTGCTCTCGGACTTCAGCAACATCGAGGTGGTGGGCGAGAGCTACTTCGCCAACTGCGAGCTCGACGTGCTGACCGGCGGGAGCAACTTCCAGAGCGCCGCGGCGCATCTCGAGGCCAATCGCGCCGGCGCGACCACGGCGACCGAGGACGGCTTCATGACCACCTCCAACGGCAACCTGCCGAGCGCGGCCTATGCGTTCGTGTCGGAGACCGAGCACCTGGCGGTCCCGTCCGGCACGCGCGGCTGGTTCAGCGTCGGGGCCTTCTTCTACTTCTCCGCCGCCGGCTCGGTGACGGTGAAGATGCGTCGCCTCGGCGTCTGGCGCGTCACGCCCTAGCCGCCCCCGCCGCGCGCCGCCCTGCGCCGGCGCGCGGCTCCGCGCCATCCGGCGTGCCTTCTTCCTTCCGGGGTGAACCACATGGCCAAGGACAGCTTCGCGCCGGCGCTCGCCGCCGTGCTCCGCCACGAGGGCGGCTATTCCAACCATCCGGCCGATCCGGGCGGCCCCACCATGAAGGGCGTGATCCAGCGCGTCTACGATGCCTATCGGCGGGCCAGGAACATGCCGACGCGCCCGGTGCGGCAGATCGAGGAGGACGAGCTCCGGGAGATCTACCGCCGCCAGTATTGGGACGCGGTACGGGCCGACGAGCTGCCCGCCGGCATCGACTATGTGGTGTTCGACGGGGCGGTGAACTCCGGCCCCGCCCAATCCGCCAAATGGCTGCAGCGGGCCCTCGGCCTCGAGGCGGACGGCGCGGTGGGCGAGGTCACGCTGGCCGCCGCCCGCGCCACCGCCGAGGCGGCGCCGGGCCGGCTGGTGGACGACATCTGCGATCGCCGGCTGGCCATGCTCAAGGCGCTCTCCACCTGGCCGGTGTTCGGCCGGGGCTGGGGGCGGCGGGTGGCCGATGTGCGCCGCGCCGGCAAGGCCTGGGCCACCGGGGGACCGGTTCCGGGATCGGTCGCGGCCGCGGCCGGGCAGGGGGCGAAGGCGCCCGTGAGCAGCGCCCGCAAGGCGCCGCGTCCGGAAGCTGGAGCCGGAGCGGTGGCGGGCGGTCTCATCGCCTCCGGCGTCGCCGAGGCAGCCCGGCAGATCGAGCCCCACGCCGGCGCCTCGCCCACGCTGGCGATGGTGTTCACCGTCCTCACCCTCGCCGGCCTTGCCGCGACGCTGGCCGGCGCGGCGTGGGTGTGGTGGAGCGCCCGCGCCGCCGCCCGGCGGGCCGATGCGCTCGGCCTGACGGCCGGGCGGGGGCGGGCGGCATGACCGGCATGGCGCAGGCGATCGCGCATTTTTTCGGGCAGGTGATCCCGTGGTGGGTCTGGGCCGTGCTGGGCCTCGGCGCGGTGGCCGCGGTGGCGCGGTTCGCTGGCATCCGGGCGGCGATGGCCGCCGCCGCCGCTCTGGCGCTCGCGCTCGCCCACCGGCGCGGCGCCCAGCAGGGCTATCGACAGGCACGACAGGAGGGGGACCGTGAAGCCGACCGCATCGTGGAGACGGCGCGCGATGAGCGCGCTCGCGCTGATCGCCGTGGCCGCCAGCCTTCCGGGCTGCGCGACGACGACGGGTTCCGGCGCGACTAGGGTGTTCTGTAGCGGCGCCGAGCCCATCCGCTGGTCTGCCGCCGACACCGACGACACCATCCGCCAGGCCCGCGCCCACAACGCCGTGGGCCGGCGCCTGTGCGGCTGGCGCTGACGCCGGCGAGGCGCGCGCGGCGGCGGCCGACGCCCCTGCGGCGCCGTTGGCGCTTGCTCCGCCGCGCGCCTCTGTCATTCTCGCGGCAGCTCTTTTATGACGGACCGGCGGCAAGGCGGAGACGATCCGTGCGTCTATTGGTGGTGGAGGACGATCCCGATCTCAACCGACAGCTCGCCGAGGCGCTGGCCGACGCGGGCTATGCGGTGGACCGCGCCTATGACGGCGAGGAGGGGCAGTTCCTCGGTGAGACCGAGCCCTATGACGCCATCGTCCTCGATATCGGCCTGCCCAAGCTGGACGGCCTCTCCGTGCTGGAGAGCTGGCGGCGCGGCGGCAAGACCACGCCGGTGCTGATTCTCACCGCCCGCGACCGCTGGAGCGACAAGGTGCAGGGCTTCGACGCCGGCGCCGACGACTATGTGGCCAAGCCCTTCCACATGGAGGAGGTGCTGGCCCGCCTGCGCGCCCTGCTGCGGCGCGCCACCGGCCATGCCTCCAGCGAGCTGACCTGCGGCCCGGTGCGGCTCGATACCCGCTCCGGGCGGGTGGCGGTGGCCGGCAATCCGGTCAAGCTCACCTCGCACGAGTACCGCCTCCTGTCCTACCTCATGCACCACGCCGGGCGCGTGGTGTCGCGCGGGGAGCTGGTGGAGCACCTCTACGACCAGGATTTCGACCGCGATTCCAACACCATCGAGGTGTTCGTGGGGCGTCTGCGCAAGAAGCTGGACTGCGACGTGATCCAGACCGTGCGCGGCCTCGGCTATCTGCTCGCCGCCCCGGAAGAGCCGCGCTGACGCGCCATGCCCATGCCCGAGCCCGCGCGTCCCTCCGAATATGCCCCCGGCTCACTCGCCTTCCGGTTGGTGCTGTCGGCCATGGGCATCACGGTGGTCGTGCTGCTGGTGGTGGGGCTGGTCCTGTCCTCGCTCTACCGCAGCGCTGCCGAGCGGGCGTTCGACCGGCGGCTCGACGTCTATCTGAAGACCATCGTGGCCGAGGTGGCCAACGCCCCCGAGGGCACCGTGCCGGAGCCGCAGGCGCTGGGCGATCCCTTGTTCGCCTTCCCCAATTCCGGCTGGTACTGGCAGATCGCCCATGTCTCGGGCGGGGAAACGACACGGCGCACCTCCCGCTCGCTGGCGGGGGCCACGCTGCCGTTCCTCGCGGCGCAGGGCATTTCCGGCCGCCCCGGCATCATGCGCCAGGGCTACGCAATCGGCCCCGGCGGGCAGGAGCTGCGCCTTACCGAGCGGGACGTCGATCTCGGCGCCGACGCCCGCTACGTGGTCTCGGTCGGCGCGGCCGCGCTGGAGCTGGAGCAGGAGATCGCCGCCTTCAACCTGGCGCTGGCAGGCACGCTGGTGGTGCTGGCCTGCGCCTTCCTGCTGGTGGTGATGGTGCAGGTGCGCTTCGGCCTCAAGCCGCTCACCCGCATCTCGGAAGCCCTCGCCGATGTGCGCTCCGGCAAGGCCGAGAGGCTGGAGGGGGCGTATCCGGACGAGATCGTCCCGCTGGTGCGGGAGGTGAACGCCCTCATCGAGGCCAACCGCGAGATCGTCGAGCGCGCCCGCACCCATGTGGGCAACCTCGCCCATGCGCTGAAGACGCCGCTCTCCGTGCTGCTGAACGAGGCCGGCACGCGCGACGACCCCCTCGCGGTCCGGGTGCGCGACCAGGCCGGGGTGATGCGCGATCAGGTCGCCCATCACCTCGAGCGGGCGCGCATGGCGGCCCGCGTCTCCGTGGTGGCGAGCGTGTGTGGCGTGACGCCGGTCATCACCGCGCTCGCCCGCACCATGGAGAAGATCCACCGCACCAAGGACCTCGCCATCGACGTGCGGATCGCCGACGACGTGCATTTCCGCGGCGAGCAGCAGGATCTGGAGGAGATGGTCGGCAACCTCGTGGACAATGCCTGCAAGTGGGCTTCCTCCCGCGTGGAGGTGGAGGTCTGCGCCGACCGGCCGCGCACGCCGGGGGAGCGGGTGTTCTTCCACGTCATCATCGACGACGACGGGCCCGGCCTCGACCCCGCCCGCAGGGTGGACGTGGGGCGGCGTGGCCGGCGGCTCGATGAATCCAAGCCCGGCTCCGGGCTCGGCCTGTCCATCGTCCACGAGCTGGCGCTGCTCTACGGCGGGCGGTTCGAGCTCAGCTCGGCGCCTCTCGGCGGCCTGCGCACCGAGATCGTCCTGCCGGCCGCCAGCGCCCCCCCGCCGCCGCTGGGCTGAGCCGGCAATGGCTGCCCTGCCGTCCCCCGTCTTCGCCCCGCCTTCCGCTCCCGCCGGCCTGCGCTCCATTGCCGCGCCCGGCCCCGGCGGCGCCCCCTTGCGGCTTTTCAGGGCGCGGGGGAGACCTTAAGAGGAAGGTTGGAGCCACCGTTCCGCCCCATCGGGGCCCCGTTTCGCCCCATTGCCCCTGCGTGAGAGATCCCGACCGATGCCCGCCCGCCTGGTTCGCATCCGCCTGACCGTCGCCGCCCTCGTGGCCTCGGCACTCGCCGGGTGCGCCACCGATTCCGGCGGCTCCAAGGGCATCGCGGCGCAGGCGGCGCTGCCGACGGCGCCCGTCATGAGCGGCGCCGTATCCGGCGGGCTCATCAGCGGCGGCATCGGCAACGGGCTGGATGAGGGCGACCGCAAGCGCGCCTATGACGCCGAAATCTCCGCGCTGGAGACCGGCGGTCCGGGCTACCCCATCGGCTGGAAGGGCGACAGCGGCGCGCGAGGCACGGTAGTGGCCGGCCCGCCGTACAACCGTGCCGGCTTCCAGAGCTGCCGCGACTATTCCCACACCATCTACATCGACAACCGCCCGCAGATCGCGCGCGGCGCCGCCTGCCGCACGCCGGACGGCCGCTGGCAGCCCGTCACCTGAGGTGCGGGCCGGCGCGGCCGGGATCTCGGACGATCGTGCGCAGGCACGTGCCCGCCGCCTGAGGCGTCGCGGGCGTGCCGTCAGTAGGACATCAGCAGCGGGACCTTGCAGTCTTCCAGCAGCGACTGGGTGACGCCGCCCAGCACCCACTCGCGCATGCGGGAGTGGTTGAACGCGCCCATCACGATCAGGTCTGCGCCGGTCAGGCCCGCATGGGAGCGCAGGGTGCCGGCGATGCCGTCCGGGCCGGCCACCAGGTTCTTCACCGTCACGTTGACGCCATGCCGCGCCAGATGCGGCGCCAGCTCCGCGCCCGGCACCTCGTGCGCCAGCTCCTTCTCGGAGCCGATGGCGAGCACCTCCACCGAGCCGGCGGCCCGCAGGATGCCGATGGCGTCATTCACCGCACGGGCGGCGCGCGCGCTCGCGTCCCACGCCACCAGCACGCGCTCGTTCCGGAAGCTGTCGAAGCCGGGCGGCACCACCAGGAGCGGGCGTCCGCTCTCGAACAGCAGCCCCTCGATGAGGCCGCGGTCGGCATTCACCGTCGCGGTCTCGGCATCCAGCACGGCGATGTCGTGCACGCGGGCCTGCGCGACGAAGGTGTCCACCAGCTGGGGGTAGCTCAGCTGCGGGGCCTCCACCGAGGCGGCGACGCCCGCCGCGGCCGCGTCGCCCGCCGCCTTCTCCGCCACCGCCGCCGCCAGCTGGCGCAGGCGGCGGTTGTGCGCGGCCACGAGGCCGGTCGCCACGTTGCTCACGAACGTGTTGCCCAGCACCACCTTCAGCGAGGCCGCCTGGATGGTGGCATGGGCGCCGGATTGCCGGGCCAATGACAGACCATAGGCGAGGGCGGACGACGGCTCGTCGATTCCCTCCTCGGTCATGCCGATCAGGACACTTTTAATGTTCTGGACCATGTGGCTTTTCCTCCTGAGACAAGACACGCTAGCCAGCAGCGCAGCAGTTATCGTTGCGTCACGTCAACAAAAGTCTAGCTCCCGTCCACATGCGTGCGTGCCGCGGCGCACAACGCTGCCGGTGCGCGCGGCGGCGGACGGCGCGGGAAAACCGGGGCATGATCGAGGATCTCAACCTTTTTGCCAGCCAGATGATCACCCTGTGGGTCGTGCTGGAGCCATTCAGCCACCTGAGCATGTTCCTGAGCGCCACCGGCCATCTGGATGCAGGCCAGCGCCGGCGCGCGGCGGCGCTCTCGCTGGCGTTCGCGTTCCTGATCCTGCTGGTGTTCACGCTGCTCGGCCGGATGCTGCTCCAGGCGATGGGCATCTCCATCCTCGCCTTCCAGATTTCCGGCGGGATGATCCTGTTCCTGTTCGCCATGACGCTGATCTTCGTGGATCGCCCGCACCGGCCGGTGCACGTCAATCCCGAGCGCGGGGTGCTGACGCTGGCGGTCTATCCGCTGGCGACGCCGATCCTCGCCGGGCCGGGGGCGATCCTCGCCATGGTTCTGTTCTCGGACAACAACCGCGGCGCCCCCCTGTCCCACCACGTGGTCACGCTGGTGGTGCTGGCGCTGATGATGGCGGTGCTGTTCGTCGTGTTCCTGCTGGGCGACTATATCGTCAAGGTCATCGGCGAGAGCGGCACCAGCCTGCTGCGGCGGGTCATGGGCATCCTGCTCGCGGCGCTGTCGGTGAACCTGATCCTCAACGCGTTCCAGCTCTGGCTGGGCCTGCCGGCAATCTGACCGGCCGGCCATGGCCGCATCCCCGCCGCCCGGGGGCGACGGGGAGGGGAAGGCGCATCAGCCCTCGATGCTGTCGGTGTCGGGGGCGATGCCCTTGGAGGTGGGCGCGCCGTCGTCGAGCGGGGCGAGATGGTCCACCACCATCTGGCGATAGCGCGGCAGGCCCTTGTAGGTGGCGATGTCCGGATGCAGGTCGCGCAGCACCCGGTGGAGCCGCCGCCGCCACTTGGGCACGCGGGCGATGTCCGCGACGCTGGTGAGATAGCAGCGGATGCCGAACAGGATCGCGTTGGAGCGGGGCAGCCGGAACAGCGTCTGCAGCTCCACGCGCAGGTGCACCTTCTGAGCCACGTTCTCGGGGGTCACGGTCGCCTTGTCCGGCCCCCAGACGGGATAATTCTCCGGCGAGGTGTCGAGGCGCGGGTTGATGGTCATGGTCCAGTTGAGGCGGCGCACCGGCTGGCCGTACTGGAGCCGCAGGAGATATTTCAGCGCCCGGTCGAACACACCCTTCTCGTGGGCCAGCGGCACCGGGCCGTGCCACTCGTGGAAGCTCATGCCGATGTCGAATTCCAGCGACCAGTCGGCCTGGGTCGTCACCATGCCGCCGTCCACGAACAGGTTGTCGTCGCGCTGGTCCTGCAGGGTGAAATCGCCCTGCGCCTGGCGGGTGATGTACTCGAACGGGCCGCAGGGCAGCGTCTCCGCCTTGCCGAAGGTGAAGGTCTGCTGGATGTTGAGCGGCCGGTTCACCCACGTCCACACGTCCCCGTCCTTGGACAGGGTGAAGTGCTCGGGATAGTCGGCCGCGAGGCTCTCCATGATGAGCTCGAGCGTGTCCCACTCGGCCGCCAGCATGTGCGGCAGCACCTGGCAGCGCTTGGGGTCTTCCGCCAGCACGCGGGCGCGCTCGGCGCACTCGGCCACATAGTGCTCGTCGATGTCGAACGCGGCCTGGAACGCGGCGGTGGGGCCACCGCGTACGTGCGGCTCGATGTTCACCGAGTACATGTACTCGTCCTCGGGGAACGGGAACGGGAAGCGCAGGATGTCCTGCGGCGACTTGCGGTAGGTGAAGGTGTCGCGGAAGGTTTCTGCGGGCTTGAACTGGAGGGTCATTTCATGTCCTTCCGGGATCAGAGGTCGAGCACGATGCGCGGCCCGCGGGCGCGCGACACGCAGGTCATGATGAGCGAGCCGGCGGCCTTCTCCTGCTGCGAGAGGAAGTCGTCCCGGTGGTCGGGCTCGCCTTCCAGCACCGGCGTCGCGCATTCGCCGCAGGCGCCGCCGCGGCACAGGCAGGGCGCCTCGACGCCGGCGGCCTCGATGGCCTCCAGCAGGGTCTGGCTCGCGCCCACCTCCACCTCGATGCCGGACTTCCTCAGCACCGCGCGGAACGGCAGGCCGGACACGTCGCCGCCGAAGCTCTCCTTGTGCACCTTGCCCTTCGGCCAGCCGAGCGCGGCGGCGGTGGTGGCCACCGCCTCCATCAGGCTGGTGGGCCCGCAGACATACAGGTGCGTGCCCAACGGCTGGCGCGCCAGCAGTCCGGCCATGTCGAACGCCGAGCGGCCGCCGCCATGCACGCGGATCTCCTCGCCGGCCGCATAGGGGGCCAGCAGGCGCTCGAACACGGGCACCTCTTCCAGCGTGGCGAGCTGGTGCATCTCGAACCGCGCGCCACGCGCCTTCAGTTCCGGCAGAAACGAGAGCAGCGGCGTGATGCCGATGCCGCCGCCGATCAGAAGGTGCTTCTTCGCCGTGGCGGCGAGCGGGAACAGGCTGATGGGGCTCGCCATCTCCAGCACGTCGCCGGGGGCGACCGAGCGGTGCAGGAAGGCCGAGCCGCCGCGCGACTGCGCCACCAGCCGCACGATGATGTCGTAACGTGCCCGCTGATCGGGCGGGGAGACCAGCGAATAGGCGTTCTTCATCACCCGTGCGCCGTCGCGCAGGGTGAGCATCACATGGCCGCCGGCCGGCGCGGTGGGGAAGAGGCCGCCGTCGGCGGGCTCGAACGAGAACCGCTTCAGGCTCGGAGCAAGCTCGACGATCTCGCGCACGCGCACGGCGCGGGAAGGGGCGGCGGTCATGGATACAGCTCCTCGGCCTCGGGCACCTCGCCCGGAACTTCCGCATCCACCTGCACGCCCATGAAGGCCGAGAGCCTGCGGGAGAAATGATCGCGTACGAACAGTGGCGCGCCGCAGCCCGAGCAGGTGACGATGGAGGTGGTCACCCCCTCCGTCACCTCGCGGCAGTGGACGCAGAAGATGCGCCGCGCCCAGGTGCCGGCATGGTTGAAGCCCATCTCCTGCCGGCTCAGCCCGGCCGCCGCGCCGAGGGCAGACGTATCCCACACGAACGGTTCGGAGCCGGCCGCGTAGAGGCGCAGGCCCATGGTCTCGCGGGCGAGCCGCTCCTCCAGCGCCGAGAACAGGTGCGCGGGGGAGCGGAAGGGGCGCACGGTGCCGGGCGCCTCCTCCATGGCGGCGGCGGGCGGCACGGCGCTGCGGCGCGCCACCGTCCACACCTCGAAGGCGGAGGGGGTGACCCCCTCCGCCAGCGCGCCGGCCGGAACCTCGGCGCCGTCCACCAGCAGCAGATGGTGCCGCCCCTGCGGGTCCGGCGCGATCGGCTGGTACTTCGGCCGGCTCTTGATGCCTTGATCGCTCATCTCGTCTCCGCTCAGTAGACCGCCAGCGTGTGCGCCACGATGATGACCACGGCGCCCAGCCCCAGGGCGAGGTAGGGCAGCATGCCCGCCCGGGTATTGGCGCCCGGCTCCGCCTTCAGGTGCATGTCCTCCATCATGGCCGCCGGGAACTGGCCCTTGTCGGTCACATAGTGACGGAACAGGAACACCGGGATGATGGCCGCCGACACCACAAGGCCCGTCACCAGCGTGCCCGCGCCCCAGATGTCCGCGCCCATGCCGAGCAGGAACAGGTTCACGTAGGCAAGCACCGTGCCCATGCTGAGCAGCCAGGTCGGCGCCTTGTAGGGACGCTCCCACGCCGGCCGGTCGATCCGGTGCATCCAGGCGGCATTCAGGTTCAGGAAGTTGAACAGGATGTAGCAGACGTTCGAGATGGCCAGCACGAACACGTAGTCCGACATCATCAGCAGGATGAGGTTGAAGCCGAGGTCGGTCCACATGGCCTTGGTGGGCGCGCCGTTCTCGTTCACATGGCCGAGGTACTTGGGCAGCCAGCCGTCCACGGACGCCTGGTAGAGCGTGCGCGAGGAGCCGGCCATGGAGGTGACGATGGCGAGCATCAGCGCCAGGATCAGCATCACCACGATCACGTTGTGGACGATGGGCCCGCCCTTGATCATGCCCGCCATGGCGCTGGCGACGCCCATGCCGGAATAGATGTCCGCGGAGAGGATGCCGTCATAGACCGCCGGCGTCGTCACCGTGCCGGAAGCGTCGGTCACCGCCGGAGTCACCAGCTGGCCGAGGCCGAGCACGCCCTGGAACGAGATGGGCACGATGGTGAACACGAAGATGCACAGCAGGCCGGAATAGAGGATGGCCTTGAAGGTGTCGGTCTTCGGGTCGCGGAACTCGCGCGTGTAGCAGACCGCCGTCTCGAAGCCGTAGGTGGACCAGGCTGCGATGAACAGGCCGCCGGCCATCAGGGTGATGCCGGCCATGTTCCACTCGCCCGCGATCACCTTGCCCGCCTCGTCCTTCGCCAGCGGGGCGAACGGGCCGAGGTTGGCGGCGAGCACGTCGCCGGTGAGGAGCGGCACGAGGCCGATCAGCACCAGCGGCAGCAGCGCCACCACGCCGAGGATCACCTGCACCTTCGCGGTCTGGCTGATGCCGCGGTGCTGGATGGCGAAGGCGACCATCAGCAGCGCGGCGCCGAGCACGAAGGTGGCGTTGATGCGCAGGGCAAGGCCCGCCTTCAGCCAGCCGAGATCCACCAGCGTGAGCTGCCAGGTGTTGATGGCCGCATCCGGCGCGAACAGGATGGAGAGCACGTAGCCCGCGGCGAGGCCCGAGCCGATGGAGAGCACCGGCGACCACGCCAGCCAGTTGCACCACACCGAGAACGGCGCGAGCAGCTTGCCGTAGCGCACCCAGGCGATGGCGCCATAGACCGACGCGCCGCCCGACTTGTGCGGGAACAGGCCGGCGATCTCGGCATACGAGAAGGCCTGGATGAAGCCGAAGATGATGGACAGGATCCATACGAACCAGGCCGGCGCCCCCACCGTGGCGCCGATGGCGCCGATGGAGAACAGCACGAGCGCGGGCACGCCGCTCGCGATCCAGAACGCGCCGGTCCAGGAGATTTTTCGATGAAGCGTGCCGGCCGCCGGTTCGGCGGCCACCTCGTTGGTTGCTGCGATGCTCATGGTGTGACCCCTCGGTTATCTTTATGGCGAGGAGTTTCCCGACGCGAAAATTTTTTGTCAATGAAGATATAGATCTAACCCAACGTCATGGCGAGGTGATTTTTTGTTCATATCCTTGCCCGACTCTTGTGCATCGGCACTTCCGGAAAACAAACACGCCCCCGCGATCCCATCTGATCGCGAGGGTATACAGGGGGTCAGTCTTCAATCGGCCGGAAACATGCGTCGCGACAGCGGGAAGACGCTGCCGGACGGGTCGTTTGTCGAATAGCTATTGGAATGATCTTGCAGTAACTTGAGTGCGTTCAGGCGCGGACGCGGGTCTTCTGCGGGTCGAAATGGGGGAAGGGCACGATCTCAGCACCGATGCGCTTCTTCAGCCCGTCCAGCTTGCCCACCTCGATGCGCGTGCCTGTCGCGGCATGGGCGACATCGATCCGCGCCAGAGCGATCTGTGCCTTCAGAATGGGCGATTGCGTGGCGCTGGTGATGACGCCGACGCTGGCGCGGCCCACGTGCAGCGTGTCGCCGTGGCCGACCGCATCATTGCCGTCGATGAGGAGGCCGACCAGCTTGCGGGCCGGATTGGCCTTGCGCCGGGCGAGGGCGGCCTTGCCTACGAAGTCCTCCTCCTTCTCCGCCACCGTGAAGCCGATTCCCGCCTCGTAGGGGTCGGTCTGGTCGCAGAAGTCGTAGCCGGCGAACACCAGGCCCGCCTCGATGCGCAGCATGTCGAGGGCGGAAAGGCCGAGTGGCTTCATGCCCTTCGGCGCGCCGGCGCCCCACACCGCCGCGAACACGGCGGCGGCATCCTTCGGGTGGCACCAGATCTCGTAGCCGAGCTCGCCGGTGTAGCCCGTGCGCGACACCACCAGCGCCGGTCCCATGGGCCCGCCGAGGCGCGCGACGGCGAAGCGGAACCATTTCAGCTCGGTGATGGAGGGCTGCGTCGGGGAGGTCCAGATGACCTCGGACAGGATCTCGCGCGAGAGCGGGCCCTGCACCGCGATGTTGTGCAACTGGTCGGTGGAGGAGCGCACATGGACCGACAGGCCCCATTCGCGGGCCTTGTCGCGCAGCCAGGTGCCGGTGAACTCCTCGCCGCAGACCACGCGGAAATTGGCGGGCGCCAGCCGGAAGATGGTGGCATCGTCGATCATGCCGCCATGGTCGTAGCACAGCGCGGTATAGACCACCTGGCCCACGGCGAGCTTGCGCATGTCGCGCGTCACCGTGCGCTGGAGCAGGATTTCCGCATCCGGCCCCGTCACCTCGAACTTGCGGAGCGGCGAGAGATCCATCACCGCCGCTTTCTCGCGGCAGGCCCAGTATTCGGCGATGGGCCCCTCGCCGGTGAAGCACGTGGGCAGCCAGAAGCCGCGATACTCCACGAAATTGCGGGTGAGCCCGGCGAGGCTCCGGTGGAAGGCGCTTTCGCGCGTCAGGCGCGGCTCGGCTTCGGCATTCATGCGGAACGCGGTTCCCTTCGAGAAGGTCTCGGCGGCGTCATAGACGCGCACGTGGATGTCGGTGGGCTCCCAGCCGTTGGCCGGGTCGATGTCGTCGGCGCAGGAGGAGGTGGCGCAGACGAGATCGGTCAGGGCGCGGAGCAGCACATAGTCCCCGGGTCGGGACCACGGCTCGTCCATGGTGAGCGCGTTGGAGTGGTCCACCGCCGTGTTGTAGAAGAAGTTGATGGCCGCCCAGCCCGCCCGCGGCCGGATGCCGTGCGGTGTCAGCACGGCATTGAAGTTGTCCGAGCAGTTGGCGTGGCCCGGATAGCCCATGTCCTCGTAGTATTTCGCCGAGCAGGCGAGGGCGAATGTATCGTGCCGCCCCACCGTGTCGCGAATCACTTCTACCAGGGGCACCTGGCGCTCATCGTAATATTTGGAATGCAGCCCCGGCCCCGGATAGGCGGCGCCCATGAGGGTGCGGGTGGTGGTGGGATCGAGCCCGAACTCGCGCCCCGCCTCCAGCTCCGCCGCGTCGAAGGCGAGGAAGTCGGAGCACTGGCGGCCATCTACGTCGATGATCTGGATATAGTCGCCGGCCTTCACCCGGAATGCGCAGGCTTGCGCCGCCGGGATCCGCAGGTCCAGCGTCAAGGCCGCCAGCGGCTCTGGAAGGGGGCGCTCGTTGCCCTCGGCGCGGGCGACGGTGACGAGCAGATCGGTGGCGGTGTCCTGCCCGTCCGGCGCCATGGGGCCGCCGGGCGCGGCGATCACCACCAGCACGTCGGCGGTCGCCTCGATCCTTGCCCGGCCGCCGGCATCATGGTCGCCGGCAAGGAGGATGCGGCCGGCAAGGCCTGCCGCATCAAGGCCGAGACCTGCGAGGAGCCGGGACACCTCGGCGCTGCCTTCCCCGCCGGCCGCAAGATGGGCCGCAAGGCCGCCCGCCACGGTCGCAGCCGCCGGCCTGCCATCGGAAAGGGCGGCCGGATCGGAAGCATAGGCCTCCGCCGGCTGCAGCCCTTCCGGGTCGATCACGGTGATGGCGTCGCCGGCTGAAAGGCGGACTGCCGCCACGCCGCCGCCGCGCACCACCAGGCGCTCGCGCGGCTCGGGTGCGTCGGTCCGGGTCGGTCCGGGCGGGAGAAGGGAAGCGTCCATCTAGCCCTCTTGCAGGAGCCCCGCCAGCAGCCGGTAGCTGCCGCGGTAGTAGAGCAGGGGGTCGCCCTCGCCCTCCGCATGCATGTGCACGACCCGGCCGACGAAGATCACATGATCTCCGCCGTCATAATGGGCGTAGGGCACGCATTCGAAGACCGCGTGGGCGGGCACGAGGCGCGGCGCGCCGGAGGGGCCGACCTCCCACGCCGTGCCGGTGAACTTGTCCTCGCCCGCGCGGGCGAAGCGGTTGGAAACCTCCTTCTGGTGCTCCAGCAGGATGTTCACCGAATAGGCTTTGGCCCGCTCCATCCGCCCGAGCGAATGCAGCGAGCGGGCCATGCAGAACAGGATCAGCGGCGGGTCGAGCGACACCGCCGAGAACGAGTTGACGGTGACGCCGATCGGGCCTTCCGCATCCTGCGCCATCACCACGGCGATGCCGGTTGCGAAGCGGCCCAGGGCGTTGCGCAGCTCGCGCGGATCAAGGCGGGCGTCGAGATCAATGGTGGTCATGGCAAGGCACTCGCTGAAAAAATGGAAACCGCGCGGCCATGATAAACCTGTCGGCGGCCGCGGGTGAGCGGGGCGTGCGCCCTGCAGCATCGGATCGTGAAGCCGCCTCCGGCACCTGCCGGGGCAGCGCGGGCGGCAGGTCGCCGCCCGCCGCCCGTCGCTCTTCTCAGGCGACCTTGGCGGGCTGGACTTCCGCCAGCAGCTTCTCGGCGAAGGCGCGCTTCTCGGCGTCGTCCATCTTCTTGATCTCGTTGTTCAGCACGCGCTCGTTGATGGACTTGTTCCAGTAGTCGAGCGAGCCGAAGCCGAGCAGGGAAGCCTTGCCCACGAACTGGCGCAGCACCTCGTTGGTCGGGCCCATCACCCAGCCGGCCTTGCCGTCGCGCAGGTAGCGCTCGATCTGCAGGGCCGGGCGATAGCCGGTGCCGCCGGTGGCGTGGAGCATCTTGTCCACCACGTGGGCGACGTTCTTGGCCGCCTCGAACTTCACCTGCCACAGCCAGTGGAGCAGGGCGGTGCGGGGCAGGGCGTCCGGGTCCTTGTGGATCGACCAGTCGCAGTTGTTGGTGACGCTGTCGAGCGCCTGCGCCATCTGGAAGTCCAGCGCCCGGCAGGCGTTGGTGTCCATGATCGCCTCGCCCACATAGTCCTGGATGGTGGGATAGTCAGCGACACGCATGCCCACGTCGTTATGGGTCTTGCGGGTGGTGTGACGCTTGGCGATGTCCACCACCGCGAGCGAGATTCCGTTCCAGCAGGCCGAGGACAGGGTGAGAAAGAAGGGGTCCACCACCTCATCGTTGGACTTGGCGCCGTCGCCGATGGGGCCGACCAGGGCGTCCTTCGGCAGCACCGCATTTTCCACGACGATGGGGCCGGACTGATTACCGCGCAGGCCGAGGCCGTCCCATTCGGAGGGGTTGGCCTTCACCTCGTCCTTGGTGACGAGGAAGCAGGACAGGTCGGAATAGTCGCCGGCGAAGCCGGGGCTGGTGGTCTGGATGATGTACCAGTCGGCGAAGCCGCCGGAGGTGGTCCAGGAGGCCTTCTTGGTCACCTTCCAGCCGTCACCGTGGGCCTCCGCCTTGGAGGAGATGGGATACCAGAAGTGCGAGCCGGTCTCGGGGTCGGAATAGGAAAGCGTGCCGATCAGCACGTCCTTGTCCAGCCGCTTGAGGATGTCGGTGAGGATCGGATTGTCGTGGTGCCGCAGCAGGGCGGCCGCGGTGGCGCCGAGGTGCATGGTGAAGCACATGGCGGTGGAGGGGCAGCCGTAGCGCGCGATGGTCTCGACCACCATGGCGGCGCACACGTGGTTCTCGCCGAGGCCGCCCAGCTCCTTCGGCACGTTCAGGCCGAGCAGGCCGAGCGAGGCGAGCGCCTCGAAATTCTTGCGCGGATAGATGTACTGCGCGTCACTCTCGATGGCATTGGCGCGCAGGGTGGTCTCGCAGAGGGCGATGAGCTTCTTCTGCAACTCCTTCTGCGCCGGCGTCAGCAGCCATTGGGGGTCCCACTCGAAGCCGAGACCCCAGAACTCTTCCTTGCCCCACATTTTGACTTCGGACATGATGATGAAGCTCCGCCTGGGCGGGTCCCGCTTGGGGTATCCCTCCCGCAGTTGCGATCCTCGCTGAAGGCGGCGACTGTTCCCCTCGGTGAACTTTTTTGACGCCGTAGAAACACTCTGCCATTGATTGCGGCGTGTGCAAGCCCGATGATTGGGCATATCCGTGCCCAATCCGGAGGCCGAACGAGCGGAATCGTGACCGTTGCAGCATTCGTAAGGCCTTGTTTTTAGGCGACAAGCCGTAAAAATTTCTTCACAGGAAAAGTAATTGACACAAGCTGTGTCGGCCGCACAGGATGTGCGCGTCGAGACGGAACGGCCGTCCGTGCGGCCGCGTGACGCGATGCCGGCGCGCCCTCCGCCTCTCCAATTTCCAGACAAGGCCAAGGGCCAAGAGAGGGGACAGGATGACGAGCGCAACCATCTGGCGCCAATCGATCCTCAATGAGCGTCACCGGGAGCTCGGCTCCAGGCTCGAGGAATCGTGGAACGACATGGCGATTCCCCAGCATTACGCCACCGACCCCTATCTGGAGACCGAGGCGGTGCGCTACCGCGCCGGCCTGTTCGATGTCTCCGCGCTCAAGATCATCAACGTCTCCGGCAAGGATGCGCTGGCCTTCATCAACCAGCTTGTCACCGCCGATATCTCGAAGGTGCCGGCCGGCCGCTCCATGATCGCCTCGATCGTCGGCGACGATGGCGGGCTGATCGACGACGTGCTGGTCTATGTGGACGGCGATGGCGCCTTCCGCCTGTCGCACGGCGGCGGCGCGCTCGAAGAGGCCCTGCCGGTGGTTGCGCAGGGCTTCGACGTCGCCTTCGCGCGCGACAACGACGTGCACATCCTCTCCCTGCAGGGCCCCAAGGCGCTGGAGATCCTCGCGCCCCATACTCCCATGACGTTGAAGGACCTGCCCTATTTCGGGCACGGCAAGACCACCCTGTTCAGCATCCCGGTGTCGCTCGCGCGCGGGGGCTATTCGGCCGAGCGTGGCTACGAGGTGTTCTGCTCCGCCAATGATGCGGTGTTCCTGTGGGACAAGATCCTGGAGGTGGGCAAGCCGTTCGGCGCCATGCCGGTGTCGTGGGACTGCCTCGACATCGTGCGGGTGGAGGGGGCGCTGCTGTTCTTCCCGTTCGACATGCCGCACAAGGATACGACGCCCTTCGAGGTGCTGATGGACTGGTCCGTGGACCTGTCGAAGCCCGATTTCCGCGGCAAGGCGGCGCTGATCGCCCGCAAGGGCACCGAGCGCACCCACCAGGCGGGGCTGGAGGTGCTCGCGCCCGTGGCCATGACGCCGGGCGCCAAGATCTACAAGGACGGCGCCGAGGTGGGCGTGGTGAATTCCACCACCTACAGCCAGCACCTGATGAAGTCGCTGGCTCTCGTTTCCCTGAAGCCGGATGTGACCGCGCTCGGCACGGGGCTCACCGTCACGGATGGCGAGGCGAGCTACGAGGCGGCCGTGGTGCGCACGCCCTTCTACGATCCCATGCGCCTGCGCACGCATCCGCTGGACGAGCGGGCCTGAGCATCCTCATCACGCAGAAGGGCGGCCGGACGGGAACTCCCCGTCCGGCCGCCCTTTTTTTCGTTCCGGTGCCGGTCTTCCGCCGGCCTCAGAGCGGCTTCAGCCCGGCCTCGATCTGCGCCCGCCGGTCCTCCAGGAAGGGCGGCAGGGAGAGGCGCTCGCCGAGGTGCGCCGGGTCCTCGTCGGCGGCAAATCCCGGCTGGTCGGTGGCGAGCTCGAACAGGATGCCGTTGGGCTCGCGGAAATAGAGCGAGCGGAAGTAGAAACGGTCCACCATGCCGCTGTTGGGGATGCGCAGCTCGCGCAGGCGGCGCGCCCATTCTTCATACTCGTCGAAGGTGGTGACGCGGAACGCCACGTGATGCACCGCGCCGGCCCCCTGATGGGCGGGATCGAGCCCCGGCTCGACCTTCACATGCACTTCCGCGGCGGGGCCGCCCCCGCCCATCTCGAACACATGGATGGCGCGACCCTCCTCGCTGGCATAGACCCGCGCCTCCCGCATCCCCATCACATGGATCAGCACGGCGGCGGTGGGGGCGAGATCCGGCACCGAGAGCAGGATCGGGCCGAGGCCGCGGATCTGGTGCGCCGCCGGCACCGGGCTCTTGGCCCACGGCACGCCGGGCCCGCGCCCGCCATCGACGATGAGGCCGAGGCGCTGACCCTCGCGATCCTCGAACGGGAGCATGTCGCGGCCATCGCGGGTCTCGATGCCGCCGTGGGCGACACCGGCATCCGCCAGCCGGGCGGCCCAGTATTCGAGCGCCGCCTCGTCCTGCACGCGCAGGAAGGTGCGCACCGCGGCATGGGTGCCGCGCCGTTCCGCCGGCACCGGCCAGTCGAAGAAGGTGAGGTCGGTGCCGGGATTGGCGTCGCCATCCGCGTAGAACAGATGGTAGGCCGAGGTATCGTCCTGGTTCACGGTCTTCTTCACCAGCCGCATGCCGAGCGTCTGGGTGTAGAAGCGGTGGTTGTAGGGCGCGTCCGCCGAGACGGCGGTGACGTGGTGGAGGCCGGTGAGCTGCATGGCTGTCTCCCGATCGGGTGAAATCCGTTGCCACCGAGATAGGCCCTTCCTCCCCCCGATGCGACGCGCGAAGCTGCAAAGCGGGCTTGCTCGTCTGCAAGATGGATCTGCCAATGGTCCAATAATGATTGCCGATCTGCACGCATGCAGCCGCGGGCTTCCTTCCGGGCCGCCTTCGGTCTAAAGGCATCGGCCCATGGCTTATTCTGTCAAAGAGATGTTCCGCACCCTGCAGGGGGAGGGCGGACAGGCGGGGCGTGCCGCGGTGTTCTGCCGGTTCGCGGGCTGCAATCTGTGGTCCGGCCGGGAGGAGGACCGCGCGGACGCCGCATGCCGTTTCTGCGACACCGATTTTGTCGGCACCTCGGGCGAGGGTGGCGGCCGTTTCACCGATGCGTCGGCGCTCGCCGATGCAATCGCCGCGACCTGGGGCGAAGGCGCGCCGGAGCGGCGCTTCGTCGTGTTCACCGGTGGCGAGCCGCTGCTGCAGCTCGATCCGGCGCTGATCGACGCCGTGCATGGCCACGGCTTCGAGATCGCGGTGGAGACCAACGGCACGCTGGAGGCCCCGGAAGGCATCGACTGGATCTGCGTCAGCCCCAAGGCCGGCAATGCCCTGCGCCAGACGGCCGGCAGCGAGCTGAAGCTCGTCTTCCCCCAGCAAGGGATCGATCCCGAGGCGCTGGCGACGCTCGATTTCACGCACTTCTTCCTGCAGCCCATGGATGGGCCCGACCGCCTGCGCAACACGCAGGCCGCGGTGGCCTACTGCCTGGCGCACCCGCGCTGGCGGCTGTCCCTCCAGACCCACAAGATGATCGGCATTCCATGACTTCGAGCCCCTCCCCGCTGCCGCGGCGGGTGCGCATCACCCAGGGCTTCACCTTCGAGGCCGCCCATTTCCTGCCCAACGTGCCGGAGACCCATCGCTGCCGGCGCATGCACGGCCATTCCTACCGCGTGGACCTGACGCTTGAGGGGCCGGTGGACCCCGTGACCGGCTTCGTGGTGGACTTCTTCGACGTGGAAGCCGCCTTCGGACCGCTGCTGAAGCAGCTGGACCACTATTGCCTCAACGACATCGACGGCCTGGAGAATCCCACGGCCGAGATCATCGCCGCCTGGATCTGGGAGCGCACCAAGCCGCTCCTGCCGTTGCTCGCCAGCGTGCGGGTATATGAGACGCCCATGTCCTTCGCCGAGTTCGCCGGCGAGTAGCACCCACGCGCCCGCCCCTTTCAAGAGGCGGGCGCGCGGCTTCGCGAGGTGGGCTCAGACGATCGCCTCGGCCGCCTTCGCCTTGCGGACGAAGGTCGCGAACGCGGCCAGCTGCCCAGTGATGAAATCGCGCGTCCCCTGATCGGTGAGGGCGCCGTCGGTCACCTTGGTGTGCGCCTGCGCCACCATGGCCTCCGGCACGTTCATCACCAGCGCGTCGAGCGCCACCAGCACCTGCCGCAGGTGATACTGGGCCCGCGCCCCGCCCATGCCGCCGGGCGAGGCGGACTGGATCAGCGTCGGCTTGCCCTTGAGCGGGTGGTCCTTGAGGCGGGAGAGCCAGTCCAGCGCGTTCTTCAGGCCGCCGGGAACGGAATAGTTATACTCCGGCGTGACGATGACCAGCGCATCCGCGGCCTTGATCCTGGCGCCGACCGCGCTCACGGCCTCCGGAATGCCGGCAGCCTCGATGTCCCCGTCATAGATCGGCATCTGCGCCACCGAGGGCAGGATCTCGATCGTGACCCCCTCGGGGGCAAGGTCCGCGAGCGCGCGGGCGAGCGCCGCATTGAGAGAGCCCTTGCGCACGCTGCCCACCAGGACGACCCAGTTCATGGCTTTGCCTCATCGTTCATCTACCGCGACCCCGCAGCCGGGACGACAATAGCGAAGCCGGAGGCCGCGAGCCGCGCGGGCCGGAAAAAAATCAGGGGGCGGCGTGCGGGCCGGTGGCCGGCGCCCATGCCACGCGGGCCATGTGGTTGTCGAAGCGCGGCCCGCCGGCCCGTCGCGCGGCGATGCCGACGCCTTCGCTGTCGGCGCGGATCAGAATCACCTCGCCATAGCCCGACGCGGCGATGAAGGTGCCCGCCTCTGGCCCGGCGGCGAGGCCGCAGCCATCGGTGAGCGGCACCGCCCCGAGGAAGCGGCCCGACGCCTCCCACACGGCCACCCGGTTGCCACGCGGCGAGGCGCAGGCCACCAGCCGGCCCGAGGGATCGTGCGCCACCGAGCCCACGTATCCGCGCAAGGCGCGCCATGCCTCCTCCGGCGCATCGAAGGCGGTCAACGCGCCACCCTCGCCGATACGGAACAGGAGCGGACGGGCCTCCCCGTCCTTCAGCAGGTCCTGCGCCGCCACCACCGTGCCGCCGTGCCCGTCGCGGGAGAGGTGGCGCAGCGACAGGCTCGCAAGGGCGCTGGACAGATGCCCCTCGGCGCAGGTGGCGCCGGTGAGGGGATCGAGCAGGGCGACGCCGGAGCCGGTCGCCTCCGCGTCCCGCGCCTCCGGTGTGTTCGGTTCGATGCCGCCATTGGCGATCACCAGCACGGCGCCGGAGCGCATGAGATCGTGGGGGCCGTCGCCGCCGCTTGCCCATTCGTCGCGGATGGCGAAGCCGCCCGCAACCTCGCGCACCGTCACAACGCCGCGCCCCATGGCCCGCGCGCCCTCGGGCGGGCGCTCGATCTCGTTCGTCAGGAACAGGGCGCCGTCGGCGGTGAACCGCCCGTGGCCGGAGAACACGCGCCCGGCGCCGGGGCCGAAGCTCGTGACCGCGCCGCCCTTCTCCCGGTCGAACACCAGCGCGATACGGCCCGGCCTGCGCCCCACCGCCACTGCCAGAGAGCCGGTCGGGCTCGCTTCGACGCCATGCAGGCGATCGGCGGATGGCGCCTCGGTCACGGCGGCGAACGCTCCGTCGAGCCCTACCGCGGCGAAGCCCTCGCCTACGCCGGCGGTCGCGAGCCAGCCCCCGCCCATCGCATCCGCCGGCAGTCCGGCGGCCAGCGCCCGCGGTCCGCGGCCCGCCACCAGCAGCGCGCCGGCACCGGTGAGGAAGGCGCGCCGGCCGAGATCCTCGAAGCCCGCGGCCATCTCAATCCCCATCGAGCGCGTTGAAGCCCAGCGAGATGGCGAAATAGGACGCCACCGGACGGTAGACCGTCGCCTGCGCGCCCTTGAACGCCTTCAGCGCCGCCTGCAGCGCAGTGGCCCCCTGCGCGGTGGCGGCCGCAGCTCCGATGTCCGCGGGCAGCTTGTCGGCGGCCGCATCGGCGGTACCGGCCGCCTTGTTCACCACCCATTGCGGTCGGGTCGGCATCTGTGTCCCGACGGCGACGAGCAGCTGATCGGCGCTGCGGATCATGTTGGCCGCCACCCGCCCGGAGCGCCCGGAGCGCCAGCTGTCGGCCAGCGTCGGCTTGGTGTCGGCAGGGCCGGAGCCCATGACCGGCAGGATCTTGGTGTCGGACACGCGCTGGTAGGCGCCGGACAGGTCGGTCAGGATCATGCCCGGCAGGGCGCCGACATCGGGAAACAGGGCCGGATCGCCCTTGCCCGAGACGATGGAGCCCAGCACCCCGGTGCCGCGGTCGCCCCAGGCGGTGCGGATCTCCCGCGCGATGGTGGCGAGATTGGTGGCGATGGCGGTGCCCACGGCGCAGCGGCGCGTGGCTTCGGGACCGGCGACGAGCGCATCGGCCGCACCCTCCTCGTACAGCAGGCGCTCCAGCGCCGGCAGGCCCTGCACCGCCGCGCTGGACTGCGCGAACCGCTCCGGCTGCAGCCGGGCGGCATCCGTGTCGCCCAAAAGCTCGGCGAGCCCGCGCGAGATGGCGTTGCGGCGGTCCGGGAAGAAGGAGATGCGATCTGCCCTGAGCGACAGGCTGACCGGGCCGAAGGTGACGAACTCCACCGCGTTCCAGGCATCGGCCGCCTTGCCGTAGGCCTCCTTCAGCGCCGGCACGCCGGCAGCTTCTGGCTTGGCGCAGAACGCCGTCCACGTCTGCGCCTGCGCGGCGGTCTGCGCGGCGAGGGCGTCATAGCGCGGCAGCAGCCAACCCTCGATGAGAGGGACCGGATCCAGCACCGGGTTGGCCGCACGGGCTGGCTCGGGGGCAAGGCCGGCGGCGCCGACGAGGAGCCCCAGCGCAAGCGCGAGGCGGGCGGGGAGGGATGAAGGCTGGGACAACATGGCGGCCGGCAAACTCTCTTGAAACCTAGAGCGATGAAACGTAGCGCACGAGCGCAGCCTTCTGCGGGCCGGTCAGGGCATCGAACCGGCGCCGGGCGGACGTGGCTTCCCCGTCGTGCCAGGCGATGGCCTCGTCGATGGTGCGCGCGCGGCCGTCGTGCAGCAAGCCCGTCTGGCGGGCGAGCGCGTCGGATACACCCGCCAGTGGCGCGGTGCGCCATTCGGAGGCGGCAGCGCCCGGCTCGGGCATGCTGTCGGCAAGGCCCGGCCCCATGTCGTGCAGCAAGAGGTCCGTGAACATGCGCGCCGTGCCGCCGCCGGTGGTCGGCAGGGCAGGCCGGTGGCAGGTGGCGCAGCCGGTTGCGGCGAACAGCCGCTGGCCTTCGGCGCGGTCGGGCGCGGCGAGCACCTCCGGTTCCGGCTGCGGCAGGGCGGCGACGAACGCCACGACCCGGTCGAGCAGCGGCGTGCCGATCTCGGGTGCCGTCTCGGCGCTCCCCGGGGCGCGGGCGGCGGCGCCGTGGGGGGCGTCGCGGCAGGCGGATTGGGCCTCGGTGCAATCGCCCCACGGCTCCGGGTGGAACGGATTGGAGAGGCCGATGTCGAGGAAGAAGGCTTCGGCCGACTGACGCGCCAGATCCGGCTGGGACGCCTTCCAGCCGAACCGGCCGACGGCGGTGGAGCCATCGGGCAGCCGGATCTGGCGCGCGCGGCCGGAGACGCCCTCCGTGCCGCGCGCCTGTTCGGCGGCGACGGCGCGGAGCGCGGCGTCCGGTACCTGCGCCAGCGCGCCGCGTCCGTGCAGGTCCGGCGCCACGCGCAGGGACAGGCCGCTTGCTGGATCGAGCGGGCCGTAGCCCAGCTTCTCCGGCCGCGGCGCCCGGACGATGCGGCCGTCCGGTAGCGCAGTGTCCGCGATGCCGATGACCCCCTCGGCCGGGATGCCCGGCACCGCATCGATCTGGAAGCGGTGGCCGTAGACCGGATCGCCGCTGCCATCCGGCCGGGCGATCACCAGCACCATTCCGCGCCCGGCCGTCCCGTCCTCCATGCGCGCGGGCGCACGGCCCTCGGCGGGATGGCAGGATGCGCACGAGCGGGCGTCGAACAGGGGGCCCAGGCCATCGTCGGCGCCAGTGGAGGCGGGAGCCGGTACCCAGGCACGGCGGAACAGGGCCTTGCCGATGGCGATGTCGAGCCGGTCGATGGTCTCGGCTGCCGCGGCAGGCCCGGCGATGCCGGCCGTCAAGGCGAGGGCGAGGGCAATGGCCTGGCGGCGCGCACCCATCATGCCACCCGGAACCAGCCCATGAGGCCGGCGTCCATGTGCTCCAGGATATGGCAGTGGAACACCCAGTCGCCGCTGGTGGCGCGGAAGGCGATGTCCACGGTCTCGTTGGGCTCGGTCATCACCGTGTCGGCGAGATAGGGCGGCACCTTGCGCCGCGACGAGGAGAGCACCCGGAACACATGCCCGTGCAGATGCATGGGGTGCACGTGCTTGGTGACGTTGGTGATGGAGAGCACGTAGCTCTCGCCGTCCTTCAGCGTCTCGAGCGGTGGTGGCAGGCGCAGGTCGGCGCCCGCGCCCCACGAGGTGCGATTGATGGCCCAGAAGGTGCGGTCGCCCACGCACAGGGAATCGATGAGCGCCTTCGCCAGCGGATCATCGGCCGGCAGCGGCGGGGCGATGGCGGTGGCGCCTGCGGAGGTCTGCACCAGGAAGTCCATCTTCCGCGCCCGCCGCATGTCCGGCAGCGGCACTTTCGCCGGCGGCAGCGCCTTGGGCACGAAGGCCGTCTTGCGCCGGCCCCGGTCCACCGCCACCAGCGTGGTGAGCAGATAGGGCTCGGCGGTACGGTAGTCGTAGACCTTCACCTCCTCGCCCGGGCCGGGCATGCGCACATGCACGTCGAGCCGCATGGCCGGACCCATGCGCCAGATCTCGTCCGGCAGGCGGGAGAAGGAGAGGGGCGGCGTGGTCGCCTGGCCGTCCACCGCGATGATGGCAGCGTCCTGCGTCTCGCAGCCGAAATCGATGGTGCGGGTGGAATCGGCCACCAGCACTCGCAGCCGAACGTCGCCATGGGCCGGGGCCTCCACACGCGGGGGCACGACCTGCCCGTTGGTGGCGCGCACCGTGCCGAAGGTGCCGGCGGTGGAGGCGCCGTCGTCCGTGAACATGGGCAGCCAGCGGCCGTCCGCGTCGAGGCGCCAGTCCTTCACCACGATGATGTGCTCGAGATCGAAGCCCAGCTTCGCCTCGGCCGGGTCGTCCACGATCAGCAGGCCGGCGAGGCCGCGCCCCACCTGCCCGGTCTCGTCGCAATGGGGATGGAAGAAATAGAAACCGGGATCCGGCAGCGGCACGTTGTAGGCGAACCTCGCCCCCGGCGCGACCGGCGCCTGGGTGAGCGGCGAGACGCCGTCGGACAGGTAGGGCACGCGGATGCCGTGCCAGTGCACCGTCGTCGGCGTGGGCAGGCGATTCTCGAAATCCACCAGCAGGCGAGTGCCCTGTGGCGCGCGCAGCGTGAAGAAGGGCGTGCCGTTATAGGCGCAGAAGCCCTGCGTGCGCGGCTTGTCCGGACCGAGGAGCGCCGCCTCCATCTCGCCTGCGGAGAGCTGGAGGCGGCGCACCGGGGCGTTCGCGGGAAGGGTATCGCGGGAGAGGGGTTCCCGGCCGATGGCGGCGGGGATGACCCCCGTCGCCGCCGCCGCGCCGCCGAGCAGGACCGCCCGGCGCGATATCAACATGATGTCCTCACTTCTTCTTCACCGCCTTCGGATCGTCGAGGCTCGCCGAGCCCTCGACCTTGATCTGCAGCTTCAGGGCGGCGACGCCGCGCTCGATGGCGTGGGCCTGGGCGACCAGGGCGTCGACGCCGTCCTGGATCAGCTTGGCGCCCTTCTCGTTCCCCTCGGCCAGCATCATGTCGTAGTACATCTCGCCGCTGTCGGCGGTGTCCTTGATCTTCTTCAAGGCCGCCAGCGCCGCGTCGGACTTCTGGTCGATCTCGTCGGCGATCTTCGGGTCGGCGGCACGCACGAGGTCCGCCACCGAGGGGCCGGAGACGACGGTGCCGTCGGGCTTGGTGTAGCGGCCGTAATAGACGTCGCGGATGCCCACCTCGTCGTAATAGTGCGAATTGTGGGTGTTGTCGGAGAAGCAGTCCTGCTCCTCCTCGGTGTCGTGGAGGATCAGGCCGAGCTTCATGCGCTCGCCCGCCAGCTCGCCGTAGGAGAGCGAGCCGAGGCCGGTGAAGATGACCGCCAGCGCCGGCTTGTCCTTGTTCTTCAGCAGCGCGGTGCGCGCCTCGCCCTTGGGCCCCCAGGTGGCGGCCATGGCCTCGAGATCCGCCACCAGGGTCGCGGTGGCGACCTTCAGGTATTCGGCGCGGCGGTCGCAGTTGGCGTTGGTGCAGTTCTTCAGGTCGTAGTCGGTGTAGGGGCGGTTGCCGGCGCCGGGGCCGGTGCCGTTCAGGTCCTGCCCCCACAGCAGGAACTCGACGGCGTGCCAGCCGCTGCCCACGTTCGCCTCGACGCCGCCGGCGGTGTTGAGGTCATGCAGCAGGGCGGGGGTGATCTTGGAGACGTCGATGGTCTTCTTGCCGACGCGGATGGTCTTCGAGGCAATCACATTGGCGGTGTAGAGCGGATTTTCATCCGACTTCTCGCCGTAGCTCTTGCGGTCCACGTAGTCGATCAGCCCCTCGTCCAGCGGCCAGGAGTTGACGTTGCCCTCCAGCTTGTCGACGGCCTTGTTGCCGAAGCGGAACGCCTCGGTCTGGATGTAGGGAACGCGGGCGGCTTTCCAGGCGTCGCGGGCCTTGGCCAGGGTCTCGGCGGAGGGAGCGTCGAGGAAGGCGAGAATCGTCTTCTGCATGTCCTTCGCCGCGGCTGCGGAGGACTGGTACATGACTTCCGCGAGATTGGCATAATGGACAACGACGTCGCGCGGCTTGGGCGCATCGGCAAGAGCCGGCCCCGCAAAAGCTGTCACCACGGCGACGACTGCGCCAAGAACATGCGCGCGCATCGACCTGTTCTCCCCTGGACTGAATGAGGCAAAAAAGGTGCCCGGCACCCTTCGCGGGGCACCTTAGGGATGCGTTCGGGGGGCGGCAAGCGGTCGGCGTGACTATGGAATTGTTCCATTGTGTACCGGCACGCGAAGACTTGTCGGATTGAAGTCAAATTGTCGTCAACCTGACGCTGCTGCAGTCGATCTCCGCCATCCGGCGCCACGGTCAACGCGCCATGACATGACGCCCTTCGTGGGCGAGGCGCGAACACCTGCGCCACGTCCCCTCGATCCGGAACAGGGGATGTGAATGCCGCCGCGGGGTTGCGGGTTATTGGCCTTGTTTTTGATTTGAACAATTCAAAACAATGGCCCGCCCGGTGACAGCGCGGTGACGCGGGTGATAAGGTCGAGCCAAGTTGTCGCCGAGAATTCGCATTCCGTTACGTAAGACTTTTGCACTCTTGCCATGTTCCGTCGTTTGCCATGTCCCGTCGTTGCCGTTGCCACCCGTTTTTCGCCATCCACGCGCCGCAGCCGGATCTCAACGCCGACGGCGCGCGGCCCAGGAAGGAAGCCTGCCGATGATCGCCGCTCTCCTCATCGTCTTCCGCGAGGTGCTGGAAGCGGGCATCGTGACCGGCGTGGTGCTCGCGGCCTCGGAGGGAATCCCGCAGCGCGGTCGCTGGATCGCCCTCGGCATCTTCGGCGGCCTTGCCGGCTCTGCCCTGCTGGCCCTGTTCGCCGACCAGATCGCCAACACCTTCGAGGGGTCCGGACAGGACCTCCTCAACGCGGCCATCCTGTCGGTGGCGGTGGTGATGCTGGTGTGGACGGTGGTGTGGATGGCGAGCCACGGCCGCCAGATGGTGGCGGAGGTGAAGGAGGTGGGGCGCGCGGTGAAGGAAGGCCGCCGGCCGCTCGCCGCGCTGGCCATCGTGGTCGGCATGGCGGTGCTGCGCGAGGGCGTCGAGGTCGTGCTGTTCTGCTTCGGCATGGTGTCCACCGGAACCGAGACGTGGAGTTCCGTCGCGCTCGGCGGGCTCATCGGCCTCGCCGGCGGTGGGGCGGTGTCGCTGGTGCTCTATCGCGGGCTCGTCGCCATTCCGCTGAAGCATCTGTTCAAGGTCACCGCGCTGCTCATCACGCTGGTGGCGGCGGGCCTCGCGGCGCAGTCGGTCGGCATTCTCCAGGACGCCGGCTTCATCCAGGCGCTGGCCGATCCGGTGTGGAACAGCGGCTGGCTCCTCGCCGACGACAGCGCGCTCGGCCGCGTGCTGCGCACCCTCATCGGCTATCGCGCCGAGCCGACCGGGATGCAGGTGATCGCCTATCTCGCCACCGTGGCGGTGATCGTGGTGTTCTCCGCCATCGTCAACGGCCGGATCGGCGCCCCGGCCGCAGCCGCCCCGCGCCAGGCGCGGGCCTGAGAAGCGGGCGCCTGAGCGCGGTATCCGCCGGCCTTCCGATCCGGTATGCTCAGCACGGACCGAGCGCCGCGCGGGCGCCGCAGGAGGGAACCCCGTGACGAAGAAGGATGGCGCCCGCCTGTTCCTGCGCGTGGACTTTCCCGACGAGCGGGCGCTCGGCCCCGGAAAGATCATGCTGCTGGAGGCGATCCGCGAGCATCGCTCCATCCTCTCGGCCGCCAAGGCGGTGGGCATGAGCTACCGCCGGGCGTGGCTGCTGGTGGATGAGCTGGACCGCATGTTCGAGCAGCGGGTGATCGTGACCTTCCCCGGCCGCCGTGGCGCCGGCACGGAGGTGACGCCGTTCGGCGAGCGGCTGATCGCGCTCTATCGCGCCATGGAACGGCAGGCCGCCAAGTCCACGCAGGCGGCGGTGAAGGAGCTCACTCAGGCGCTTGCGGCGGAGTACCACCCGAGATCAGACGCAGCCCCGGAGGCGGGGCCGGCGGAGACACGGGGACGGGCGAAGGCGTCCTGAACTCCGCCCCGGGGGAATTGAAGCCCAGCGGCCGGCTGTCCACCGTCACCGCCTTGATCATCGCCCACACCGTCATGCCCGGTTCCAGCGCCAGACGCTGCACGCTCTCCTGCGTCACCAGCGCATGGATGCGGCCGCTGGCGAGGCTCACCTCCACGTCGGCGAAAGGCCCTTCCTCCCGCGTGATGCGGGCGATGGTGCCGGCGAGGCGATTCGTCACCGACACGTCGATGGGCCGGGACAGGGACAGGGATACGTCGCGCGAGCGGATGCGCGCCCGCGCCGGCGCCCCCACCGGCCGCCCCACCAGCGGCACGCGCAGCTCGCCGTCGGCGAACGCCACCGTGGACAGGCCGAACTCGGGATCATGCGCCGTCACGGTGCAGTCGATGATGGTGCCAACGTCGAACCGGCCGAGGATGGGCAGCAGCTCCGGTCGCGAGAGCACGTCGGTCAGGGTGCCGAAGGCGATGAGCTTGCCGTTCGCCACCGCCGCCACCGCGTCCGACAGGCGCAGCACCTCCTCCACCGAATGGCTCACATAGAGGATCGGCAGGCCCAGCTCGTCCCTGAGGCGCTCCAGATAGGGCAGGATCTCGCCCTTGCGCATCTCGTCCAGGGAGGCGAGGGGCTCGTCCATCAGCAGCAGGCGCGGCTGGGACAGCAGGGCCCGGCCGATGGCCACGCGCTGCTTCTCGCCGCCCGACAGCGTATGCGGGCGCCGCCGCAGCAGGTGGCGGATGCCGAGCATCTCCACCACCGCGTCGAAGCCGATGGTACGCGCCCTCCGCGCCCTCCGCTCGCCGTAGCGCAGGTTGTTCTCGACGGTCATGTGCGGGAACAGGCGGGCGTCCTGGAACACGTATCCGGCGCCGCGCCGCTCCATGGGCATGTCAATGCGGCGCTCGGAATCGAAGAACACCTCGCCGCCCACCGCGATCCGCCCGCGGTCCGGACGAAGCGAGCCCGCCACCAGCTGGATGATGGTGGTCTTGCCCGAGCCGGAGCGGCCGAACAGGGCCGTCACGCCCCGGTCCGGCGCCTCGAACTGCGCCTCCAGCGTGAAGCCGGTGCCGCGGGCGAGGGAGACGTCGATCTCGATCATATCTGCCCCAGGGCGTTCCGGATGCGCCGGTCGGCCATTTCGGCGAGGATCAGCGAGCCGAGCGCGAGGATCACCGAAACCACGGTGAGGCGCAGCGCCGCGGCGTCGCCGTCGGGCATGTGAGTGGCGCTGTAGATGGCGAGCGGGATGGTCCGCGTCTGCCCCTCGACGTTGGAGACGAAGGTGATGGTGGCGCCGAACTCGCCCAGCGCCGAGGCGAGCGAGATCAGGCTGCCGGAGAGCACGCCCGGCATCATCAGCGGCAGGGTGACGGTGAAGAAAGCGTCCATCCGGCTGGCGCCGAGGGTGCGGGCCGCGGTCTCGATGCCCCGGTCGATGCCGCCGATGGCGAGGCGGATGGCGTTGACGGTCAGCGGAAAGCTCACCACCGCCGCGGCCACGGTGGCGCCCGCCGTGGTGAAGATGAGGCGGATGCCGAACCACTCGTTGAGATACTGGCCGATATAGCCGCGCGTGCCCAGGGTGATGAGCAGCAGATAGCCCACCACCACCTTCGGCAGCACCAGCGGCAGATGGACGATGCCGTCGAACAGGCCCTTGCCGGGAAAGTCGAGGCGGGCCAGCACCCAGCCGACCAGGATGGCGGGCGGCAGGCTCCAGATGGTGGCCCAGAAGGCGACCTCGAGGCTGAGCCGCACGGCCGTCCATTCTTCAGGGGTCAGCATGAGGCGAGGTTCCGGATCGGCGGGAGGTTCGGGGCGCAGCAGCCGGAGCTTAAGCCAACCCCCGGACGGCGCGAAGCAATTCCCGTTCCGCCCCGCGCCCTGCCGGGCGGCCGGAGATCGCGCGTCCGGTCAGCTTGCGAGGCGAGCTGACCGGCGGGTGGCCACGGCCGGGGCGCAGGGGGGCGAGGCGAACGGGACGACGAGCTTCAGCGCACCGAGAAGCCGTACTTGGTGTAGATGGCCTTGGCCTCGGGCCCCTGCAGGAAGGCGAAGAAGTCGCGAGCCGCCGGGGTATCCTGTCCCTTCACCAGGGCGAAGGGATACTCCACCGGGGGATGGCTGTCCGCCGGGAAGACGGCGACGATCTTCACGTTCTTGGCGATGGCCGCGTCGGTGGCATAGACCACGCCGAACGGGGCCTCGCCGCGCTCCACCAGCGCCAGCGCGGCGCGCACGCTCTCGGCGCCGACGATGCGGGGGGCCACCTTGTCCCACACGCCGAGATTGGTGAAGGCGGTCTTGGCGTAGACGCCCACCGGGACGCTATCCACGAGGCCGGTTGCGATGCGGCCGTCCGGGCCGAGCAGCGCGTTGATGTCCATGCCCTTGGAGATGGTGACGGGCTTCGCCTTGTCGGCGGGCGCCACCATCACCAGCGAATTGCCGAGCAGCGTGACCCGGGTGGCGGGCAGGGTCAGGCCCTTGGTGTCGGTGTAGTCCATCCACTTCAGGTCGGCGGAGGCGAAGATGTTGGCGGGCGCGCCGGCCTCGAGCTGCTTGGCAAGGCCCGAGGAGGCGGCGAAGGAGAACTTGATCGGCGTGGTGTTGCCCTTGGCCGCATAGGCCTTGCTGATGTCCTCGAGGGCATTGGTGAGGCTGGCCGCCGCGAAGACGGTGACGTCCGGGGCCTGGGCGCGCACCGGCCCAAGCGTGGCCGCAAGGAGAAGGCCGGCGATCAGACCGCGGCGCAGGAAGAAACGGGACATGGCAATGGCTCCCCTTCTGCAATCATCCTGTGATATGTCCGCACATATACAGGATGCCGCTACGAAACAGAAGCGTCACGCTCCAGGCGTCACGCTTCTGTTGCCGTTTGCGGGGCAGGCTTTGTTGCAGTGCGGCATCTGGCCGCGGCAGGGCAGGGCTACCACCCCATCATCTTGAACGCGGCCGCTCCGGGCGCCAGCATGGCGAAGGCCCACACGGCCGCGCTCGCCAGATTGGCCAGCTGGAAATGGCTCTGGCGCATGGCCATCACCCCCGCCACCAGCGGCACCACGGCGCGCACCGGCCCGAAGAACCTTCCCACGGCCACGCCCCACACGCCGAAGCGCTGGAAGAAGTCCTCAGCCCGCGCCACCAGGTCCGGTCGGCGCGACAGGGGCCAGAAGCGCTTCGCCCGGTCCTTGTAGTGGAAGCCGAGCCAGTAGGAGATGGCGTCGCCCAAGGCCGCGCCACAGGCGGCGGCCAGCCAGATGGGGAAGAAATGCAGCCCGCTCGCCTCGATGAGCGCGCCGATGGCCAGCAGCAGCACCGTCGCCGGGATGAAGAAGGAGACCAGCGCGAGCGACTCGCCGAAGGCGAGGCCGAACACCACGGCGGGCGCGAGGGTGTGGTGTTCCTGAACGAAAGCGGTGGTGGCCGCGACGATGGACTGAACGTCGAACATGTCTCCTCCAGCCGGATGAGATTGGCGGCGCGGTCCCCTGGCGCAAGGGGGCGGGCCCGTGTCCGGCGTGCGGGCCGGTCCCTGATGGCCTGCCAGTGCGGCCGAAAAAGGGGCGGCCGCCTTGAAATCGTCATGGGGATGCGTCATATGCCTCTCGACGCGCGCCGGAGGCCCATTTCTCCCGCAGCGCGCCCGGGCCGCGTAGCGGAGACCGCCGGAGCTTCCGATCCTTGAGAAGCATCACGAGCGGCTTTGCCCGAATTCAACTTTTGCCCTCGGACACCCCTAGCCACGCGGGATGTCGCATTCCCCGCGAGCTGCGCCGCGCCCGACGCGTGCGCCGGTGTCGTTCGCATATGAAAGTCAGAGCTTGACCTCTTTTTCGACCCTCGGCCTCGCCGAGCCCATCGTTCGCGCCCTTACCGAGGCGCAGCACGTCACTCCCACCCCCATCCAGGCCGAGGCCATTCCGCAGATTCTCGCCGGTCGTGACCTGATCGGCATCGCCCAGACGGGCACTGGAAAGACCGCCGCCTTCGCCCTCCCCATCCTCGATCGCCTGGTGCGCCATCCGCGCCGTCCTGAGCCCAAGTCGGTGCGCGCGCTGGTGCTGTCGCCCACCCGCGAGCTGTCCGGCCAGATCGTGGACAATTTCGAGAAGTTCGGCCGCCACGCCCGCATCTCGGTGTCGCTCGCCATCGGCGGCGTGCCCATGGGCCGGCAGATCCGCGCCCTGGCACGCGGCGTGGACGTTCTGGTCGCCACCCCCGGCCGCCTGATCGACCTCGTCGAGAACAATGCGGTGCGGCTCGACCAGGTGGAGGCCTTCGTCCTTGACGAGGCCGACCAGATGCTCGACATGGGCTTCGTCCATGCCATCCGCGCCATCGTGCGCCGTCTGCCGCACAAGCGGCACTCGCTGTTCTTCTCCGCCACCATGCCGCCGGCCATCTCCGAGCTGGCCGGCTCCATGCTGCACAATCCGGCCCGCGTGGCGGTGACCCCCGTCGCCAAGACCGCTGACCGGGTGGAGCAGCGCGTGATCCTGGTGGACAAGCCCAACAAGGGCTCGCTCCTCGCCGAGGTGCTCTCCACCGAGGAGATCGACCGCGCCCTCGTCTTCGCCCGCACCAAGCACGGCGCCGACAAGGTGGTGCGCGTGCTCGCCAAGAGCGGCATCCGCGCCGAGGCGATCCACGGCAACAAGTCGCAGAACCAGCGCGACCGCGTGCTGGCGGCATTCCGCGAGGGCACCGTGCGCACGCTGGTGGCCACCGACATCGCCGCCCGCGGCATCGACGTGACCGGCGTGAGCCACGTCATCAACTACGACCTGCCCAACGTGCCCGAGAGCTACGTGCACCGCATCGGCCGCACCGCGCGCGCCGGCCGCGAGGGCATCGCCATCTCCTTCTGCGATCACGAGGAGAGGGCGTACCTGAAGTCCATCGAGCGGCTCATCAAGCTGCAGATCCCCATGACCGACCGACGCGGCAGCGGTGCGCGCTTCGCGATTCCCGATGCGGCGCCGATCATCCTCGACGAGCAGGACGAGACCGCCGAGCGCAACGACTACATCGGCCGCCCCGGCGGCCGGCAGGGCCAGCGCGGCCAGCGGTCCCGCAACGGCGAGCGCGGCGAGGCCCGCTCCGGCGAGGGGCGTGCCCGTTCCGGCCAGGGGCGTGGTGAAGGCCGCGGCGAGGGACAGTCCCGCGGCGGCGAGCAGCAGCCCCGTCCGCAGGGCGAGCGTCCCCGCAAGCCGCGCGGCGAGGGTCGTCCGGCCGACCGCGAGCGCACCGCCGAGGAGGCCGGCTCCGGCCGTCATGGCGGCCACCGCTCCGGTGGGCAGGGCGCCGGCCAGCAGGCGCGGGGCGATCGCAGCCCGCGCGGCGAGCGCGGCGAAAACCGCCTCGGCAGCGAGCTCGGCGGCATCGGCTTCATGCAGGCGGTTCCCGGGCGCGGTCCGCGTCCGGAGGGCCGTCAGGAGCCCCGTCGCGACGCGCGTCCCGGCAACGGCCAGATGAAGCGCCCCGCGCGCTGACGCTTTTTCGGGCGCGTGGCGGCCAAAAACCGCTCCGCGCCCAACTGGACTATGGGCTACCGGGCGTTTTCGTGAGATAAGCCCGCCAAATTCCGCCCCGCACGAGGGGGCCGCTGGAGACGACTATATGGCGAAGGAAGAACTGCTGGAGTTCGAGGGTACGGTGACCGAGGTCCTTCCGGACGGCAATTTCCGGGTGCGCCTCGACAACGATCATCAGATCCTGGCCTACGCGGCCGGCAAGATGAAGAAGAACCGCATCCGCACCATCGAGGGCGACCGCGTGGTGGTGGAGATGTCTCCCTACGATCTCGATCGCGGCCGGATCAACTTCCGCCACAAGGCCGAGGGCAACGCCCCGCCGCCCGGCGCCCGCCGCCAGCAGAATTTCCGCCGTCGCTGACGCGCCGCGCCGGCGGGTCGACCGCCGGGCGCAAGCGGATATCATCCGCCGACGGGATGCGCCGAGGGGGACGGCACCATGGAACTGCGGCTTGCAAAGGCGATCATGGTGGCGGCGCTGGCAGGCTTCTGCCTGATGGTCGCCTACGGCAACCTGGCCGACTACGAGTCCAACTACGAGTTCGTGCGCCATGTGATGAGCATGGACACGACCTTCCCCAACAACGCGCTGATGCACCGTGCGATCGTCGACCCGACCGCATGGCGCCTCGCCTACGCCGCCATCATCGCCACAGAGGCGGCGAGCGGCCTGCTGCTGGCCATCGGCGCCGTGCAGATGCTGGCCCGCCTCTCCGCTCCCGCCGCGCGGTTCGAGCGCGCCAAGCGCTTCGCCTATATCGGCGGCACCCTTGCCTTCCTGCTCTGGTTCCTCGGCTTCATGGTGGTCGCCGGCGAGTATTTCGCCATGTGGCAGTCGCACGACTGGAACGGACAGGAAGCTGCCTTCCGCTTCTATGTGGCGGTGCTGGGCGTCATGATCCTCGTGGCCCTGCCGGAGCGCGAGCCGGACGCCGGCTGAGCGCTGCCCTCCAGTTCGTTCGTGGCGCGCCGGTTGATCGTGCGTCGGCCTTGCCTCTTTCGCTTCCGCCGTTACCTTTGCCCCTGATCCGGCCAACCGGACGGGCGCCCGCATGCGGCGCGCAGGAAGCGGGAGGAGTTGCGTGTCCCCACCCTTCAGCGTGATCGCTGGCGGCCGCGAGGTGGCGCCGGGAGACGCCTCCCTCGCCGTGGCGCTGCGGGGGCTGCGCATCGCCTTCCCGGCACCCGGCGCGGCCACCCCGTTCGTCGCCGTCGAGGGCGTCGACCTTGATGTTGCGGACGGGGAGTTCGTCGCCATCGTCGGGCCCACGGGCTGCGGCAAGTCCACCCTGCTGAACGCCACCGCCGGCCTCCTCACCCCCGCCGCCGGCACGGTGAGCGTGCTCGGCGCGCCGCTGTCCGGGTTGAACCGCGCGGCCGGCTATCTCTTTCAGGCCGAGGCGCTGTTTCCGTGGAAGAGCGCGGTGGACAACGTGGCCATCGGCCTGGAAGTCGCAGGCACGCCGCGCCGCGAGGCCCGTGCCGCCGCCCTCGACTGGCTGAAGCGGGTGGGCCTTGCCGCCTTCGCCGACCGCTATCCCCACATGCTGTCCGGCGGGCAGAGGAAGCGCGTCGGCCTCGCCCAGGTGCTGATCCGCGATCCCAAGATCCTCCTGATGGACGAGCCGTTCGGCCCGCTCGACGCGCAGACCCGCCAGATCATGGGCGGCCTGCTGCTGGACCTGTGGAGCGCCGACCGCAAGGCCGTGATGTTCGTCACCCATGATCTGGAGGAGGCCATCGCGCTCGCCGATCGGGTGGTCATCATGGGGGCGGGGCCGGCCTCCCGCATCATCGGCGCCTGGCGGGTGCCGCTGGCGCGCCCCCGCGGCATCGACATCCGCCTCGATCCCGCCTTCCATGCCCTGCACCGTGAGATCTGGGACGCGCTGCGCGACGAGGTGGTGAAGGGCTATCGGCAGTCGGAGGCGGTGGGCTGATGCGCGCGCGCCTGTCCCTGATCGGCCTCCAGCTGCTGGTGGCGGTGCTGATCCTCGCGGTCTGGCATTTCGGCTCGACCGTGAAGGTGAGCCTTCCCGCCCTCTCGCCGAAGCCATTCTTCCCGCTCGATCCCTTCTTCTTCTCCACGCCGCTCGCCGTGATCGAGCGGACCTGGAAGGACTTCTACACCGGGGTCATCTGGTACCACCTCGGGATCACCCTGCTGGAGACGGCGCTGGCCTTCGTCATCGGCGCGGCGGGCGGGGTGGTGGTGGGCTTCTGGTTCGCCCGCAAAGCGCTGCTGGCCGCCGTGTTCGACCCCTATGTGAAGATGGCCAATGCGCTGCCCCGCGTGGTGCTGGCGCCCATCTTCGCCTTGTGGCTCGGCCTCGGCATCTGGTCGAAGGTGGCGCTGGGGGTGACGCTGGTGTTCTTCATCGTCTTCTTCAACGTCTATCAGGGCGTGAAGGAGGTGAGCCCGACCCTGCTCGCCAACGCCCGGATGCTGGGCATGAGCGAGCGCCAGCTCATGCGCAACGTGTTCTGGCCCTCGGCGCTGACCTGGATGTTCTCCTCGCTCCACACGGCGGTGGGGTTCGCGCTGGTGGGGGCGGTGGTGGGCGAATATCTCGGCTCCGCTGCCGGGCTCGGCTACCGCATCCATCAGGCGGAAGGGGTGTTCGACGTGACGGGCGTGTTCTCCGGCATGCTGGTGCTGGCGCTGTTCGTCATCGTCATCGACACGGCGGTCAGCGCCATCGAGCGCCGGCTGCTGGTCTGGCGACCCGCCCCTGCGGCCGGGGGCTGACACAGAACGGGCAACGGCCCGCAACCATAAAACGGGAGGATCACATGCGGATCATGAAGCTGGCTCCGGCCATCGGCGCGCTCGTGGCGCTGGTGCTCGCCGGGGCGCCGGTCGCGACGCCGGCCAGGGCGCAGACGGCGGAAAAGCCCAAGCTCACCCTCGGCGTCGGCGGCAAGCCGCTGCTCTATTACCTTCCGCTCACCATCGCCGAGCGGAAGGGCTTCTTCAAGGACGAGGGGCTCGACGTCACCATCAACGATTTCGGCGGCGGCGCGAAGTCGCTCCAGGCGCTGATCGGCGGCTCCATCGACGTGGTGACGGGCGCCTACGAGCACACCATCCGCATGCAGGCCAAGGGGCAGGACATCGTCTCTGTCATCGAACTCGGCCGCTTCCCCGGCATCGTGCTGGTGGCGCGCAAGGACCGGCCGATCAAGTCGGTGAAGGACCTGAAGGGCGCGAAGATCGGCGTGACGGCGCCCGGCTCCTCCACCAATTTCTTCGTCAACTTCCTGCTGGCCAAGGACGGGCTGAAGCCGGAGGACGTCGCCTTCATCGGGGTGGGCGGCGGAGCCTCGGCGGTGGCGCAGATGAAGCGCGGCGAGATCGACGCCATGTCGAACCTTGATCCGGTCATCACCAAGCTCGAGGATGACGGCGACGTGGTGGTGCTCGCCGACAGCCGCACCGAGGCCGGCAACGACAAGATCTTCGGCGGCGCCAATCCGGCCGCCGTGCTTTACATGAAGCGCGATTTCGTCACCGAGAACCCCGTCACCACGCAGAAGCTGGTGAACGCCTTCTACAGGACCCTGCAATGGCTGAAGACGGCGACGCCCGAGGATGTGGCGGCCGTGGTGCCGGAAGAATATCTCCTGGGCGACAAGGCGCTCTATCTCAATGCGGTCAAGAACTCCCTGCCGGTCTATTCGCGCACCGGCGTCATCCCCGAGCAGGGCATGAAAAATGCGCTCAACATGCTGGTGGAGTTTGATCCGGAGCTGAAGGCGGCGAAAATCGATCTGGCGAAAACCTTCGATGACCGGTTCGTAGCCAAGGCCTCTGCCGGCAAATAACGCCCACGCTACGTTGCAATGCAAAAGGGCGGCGGTGAAAAATCTTCGCCGGCGCCCTTGAACCGCCGCTTTTCGCGCCTATCTCTCCATCAACCCCAGCCGACGGATGTGGGCGCTGTTGCAAGCGCCGATGCTTCCGGGAGACGGACGGATGTACTCCGATCCCGCTCAGGCATGATACCGCGGCACGGGGTGTTCGTTCCTCCGCTTTCCATTTCCATGGATTTGCGGAGGGGCGAGCCGAGCGGACAAGTTCGTCGACGGCCTCTTCTTCGTTTCCTTCGGGCCGCGACGCAAAAGCCTCCCTTCAGCGAACTCGTCCTGAACTGCGTCCCGTTGCGCCGCGGCTCCCGCCGCGTGTCGCCGGGGCGATCGGCGCCTCCGGGTCAGACCCGCGGGCGTTCTACAGGAGGCCGCCATGGCCACGGGTACTGTCAAGTTTTTCAACGCCCAGAAGGGCTTCGGCTTCATCGTGCAGGATGAGGGCGGCCCCGACGTGTTCGTCCACATCTCCGACGTGGAGCGGTCCGGCATGTACGGGCTGAACGACGGCCAGAAGGTGTCGTTCGACGTGGTCCCGGACAACCGGGGCAAGAACAAGGCTGCGAACCTCGCCGCGCTCTGACGCGCAGGTTCCATCCGGACAAAGCAAAGGCCCGGCCGTCGCGAGACGGCCGGGCCTTTCGCATGTCCGGGGCAGGCTCAGCGCAGGACGTACACGGTCGTTCCGACGTGGACGCGGTTGTAGAGGTCCACCACATCCTCGTTGGTCATGCGGAAGCAGCCCGAGGACACCGCCTGGCCGATCGTCTCCGGCTCGTTCGAGCCGTGGATGCGGTAGAGGCTGGAGCCGAGATACATGGCGCGGGCGCCGAGCGGGTTGTCGATGCCGCCGGGCATGTAGCGCGGCAGGTCGGGCCGACGCTTCAGCATCTGCGAGGGCGGCGTCCAGGACGGCCACTCCTTCTTCGCGCTCACCGTCTTCACGCCGGACCACTGGAAGCCCTGCCGCCCCACGCCGATGCCGTAGCGGATGGCCTGACCGCGCGCGGTCACATAATAGAGCCGGCGCTCGGAGGTGCTGATGACGATGGTGCCGGGGGCGTACTTCGGATCGATGGAGGCCATCTGCCGTCCGACGGACGAGGAGCCGCCCACATAGGCGGTGTTGCCGCCCCCGAAGAGCTTGTTGAAGTTGAAGATGTCGTAGCGGTCATCGGCGCGGGCGGGAGCGGCCGCCGCGATGGTGGCCGCCACGGCGGCAAGGGCGAGAGTCTTGAGGTGCGTCATGGTTCTGCTGCTCGGCTGAGGAACAAGGATGCACTCGGGGGACGGACGAATTGCGCAAGAACGCAATTTTGTCGCCGCAAAATGGACATGACTGCAACCGCTTTGTGGCGAAGCGGTTCCGCTCGCACGGACCTGTGATGCGCTTTTGTGGTGCCCTGCGGCCTCACGGCCACGCTTAGACCTTGCCGGCTACCTCCGCGGCAAATGCGGCGAGGGTCGCGTTGAAGCGCTCCGGCGCCTCCAGGAACGGCGCGTGCCCCGCGTCCTCGTACAGGTCGAGCCGCGCGCCGGGCACCAGCTCGGCGATATGCCGGGCCATGGCCGGGGCCACCACCACGTCGCGGGCGCCATGCACCACCAGCGTGGGCACGTCCACCGCGCGCAGCACCGCCTCATAGTCCGACGACCGGTCGAACAGGGCCGCGCGCACCTCCACCGGCACCACCATGTTCACGCCGAACAGCAGGTCGAACAGCGGCTGCGGCAACGGCGCGGCGAAGCACTGGCCGAGGAAGGCGCGGGTGGCGCGCACGTTCTCCCTTAGGTCGGGGCTGCACATCTGCCGCATCAGCCGGTTGCAGCTGCCGTAGAAGCGCCGTTCGTTGGCGGTGGCTGCATCCACGAACACGATGCCGCCGATGGCGCCCGTGCCGAACGCCGCCAGATAGTCGCCGATGATGCGCCCGGCGTAGGACCAGCCGACCAGGATGGGGCGCTCCAGGCCGAAGCCGCGGATCACCGCATCCACCTCGCCGGCCCACAGGGCGGGGTCCTTGTAGCGGGCGGGGTCGGCCGGCTTGTCGGAGGCCCCATGGCCGCGGAAGTCGTAGGTGACCATGCGGCACCCCGCCAGCGCCGGGCTCGTCGTCTGGCGGGTCCAGCACAGGCCGGACTGGGAAAATCCGTGGATGAAGAGAATGTCGCGGCCGGCGGCGGCGCCATGCGCCTCGGCGGCGATCGAGATGCCGTCGGGCGTGGCGATGCGGGCGGCGCGGGGCGGGGGCAGGGGCTGGCTCATGGCCTATCCCTAGAGCATTTCCGCGGCTCGCCGGAAGCCGGAAATGGGCTCCGGAGACCAGCTTGCGCGCGCGTCTTCACGCAAGAGGTGAGCCGGCTCATGATTGGAGGCGGACGCCACGGCGCGGCGCGAGCTTGACCGGGGCGGCTTTTGGCGGGCGGCGGCGGGGTGCTATAGAGCGCGGCGACAGCGGAAGTCCCAGAAGGGGTCCTTGACCATGCGCAGTCACCTCCTTTCCAGAGCCGGCCTGTTGGCCCTTGCGGCCTGCGCGGGCGTCGCGCTCGGCGCGCCAGCCCGGGCGGCAGATCGCTACATGGCCACCGGCCTGCCTTTCTTCGATCCCTACCGCATCGCCATCGCGACGCTCGATGTGAACGGCGGCAAGGTTACCGGAACGCTGGTCCCGCCCGTGGGCGATCCGCGTCCCGCCTTGCCGCTCTCGGGCACGCTCGCAAACGGGGTGCTGAAGCTCACCGTCGGCCAGGGCGGGGAGACCTACAGCCTCGCCTTCAGCGAGAACGAGCGCGGCCTCCACCGCATCTTCGAGGAGACGGCGAGTGTGCCGGGGCTCGACGCGGTGAGCCTGTTCCGTCCGCAGGCCGGCTTCTCCGGCCCGGCGCTGGCGCTCCAGCACGATGCCGACAACTGGTGCGGCCTCGTCTACGGCGGCCTGACGGTGGAGCTGCGCGCCAAGGATCTTGCCGCGACGGCGGACGCCCCCGCCGCGCTGGCCGACCTCGACCTCATCGTCGTGCCCCAGCAGGGCGGCACGACGAAGGTGAAGCTGAAGGACGCCTGGAGCCGCCTGCGCCTCGCCGCCCGCTCGGGCGACGACGTGTCCGTGGACGTTGCGGTGCCGGTGGGCGCGGAGGCGCGCATCGCGGAGGAGCTTCGCCGCCTGCCGCAGGTCTCCGCCGTCATGCTCCCCTCCCTGTGCGGGGAGATGGCGCTGGCGGTGGTGCCGCGCGCGCGCCTCGCGGACGGGGATAAGGTGTCCGAGGCCAAGCTGAAGGGCTATGCGGAGACGGTGCTCAGCCGGCTGCTGTCGGGCGCGGCGCCGGATGCGGGCGCGCCGGGCCCGCGCAAGTTCCGCCTTTCCGGCCAGGTGGTGCCGGGCGACAGCGGCCCCGTCTATCGCGCCACCGTCACCGGCGAGGCCGAGGCGACGCGCCTCGGCAAGGGCAGCTTCGACCAGTTCACGCTGACCCTCCAGCCGGTGGTGACGCCCACCGACGCGGCCGACACCATCTCCCTCATTCCCGCCGTGAGCGAGCTGAAGGGCGCGAAGAAATCCGGCCCGCAGCCGCCGGCCGACGCCGCCTTCAAGCCGACCGACGATTCGGCGCAGGTGGCGGGCATCACCCAGCGCCTCGTGTCCTACATCGCGGCGGCAGAGGGCACGCGGTGCGGCTTCCTCACCCAGGCTTCGTTCGATGAGCCGGAGGACAGTCTCTCCTGCCTGAATATCGCCATCGATGATCCCAGTCACGCTGATGAGAACTGAGGCGGTGCAGCAGAATACTTCGCGCTGACAGTATCATATCGACCGTAGGCCTCGCCGTATCGACCATCTGGTCGTCGGCGGGGCCTTTTTTGTTGTGCATTTTATCTTTCTTTGTCCGGGCTCACGAGGCGGAACCATAGTTCCCGGGGTCCGTTGCTCTGACGGGGGATACAAGAAGGAGATCGTCTCATGAACAATCGTCAGCAGGGCGGACAGAACGAGGACGAGCGCAAGCGCGCCGAGCAGGCCGGCCAGAAGGGTGGGGAACAGCGCCAGCAGACCCAGCAGGAGCATGGCCGCGGCCAGCAGGGTGGGTCCGGCAGCTTCGCCGACGACAAGGACCGCGCCTCCGAGGCCGGCCGCAAGGGCGGCCAGAGCGCGCCGGATGAGAAGCGCTCGTTCTCGCAGGACCCCGATCTCGCCTCCGAAGCCGGCCGCAAGGGCGGCCAGCGCTGATCGGCCGCTGGCGCGCCGGTGCCGCGGGCGCCGGAGCGCCAGCCGTCAGCACCAATCCCGAGGAGGCAGGAATGGGTTTCTTTTCCAAGGATATCAAGACCATGGACGACCTTTTCGTCCACACGCTGCGTGACGTCCATTACGCGGAGCGGCGCATCCTGAAGGCGCTGCCGGAGATGATCGAGAAGGCGCAGAGCACGTCGTTGCGCCAGGCGTTCCAGTTCCACCTCGGCGAGACCGAGGAGCATGTGCGGCGCCTGGAAGAGGTGTTCCGGATGCACGGCGTCGCCGCCGAGACGGTGAAATGCCCGGCCATCGACGGCATCATCTCCGAGGCCGAGGACGTGGCAGGCGAGGTGGGGGATCCCGAGGTGCTCGACGCCGCTCTGGCGGCAACCGCGCAGGCGGTGGAGCATTACGAGATCACCCGCTACGGCACGCTCGTCTCCTGGGCCCGGCGTCTGGGGCGGGCGGACTGCGCGGCGATCCTGGAGCGCACGCTGGAAGAGGAGAAGGCGGCCGACGGCAAGCTCACCGCCATCGCCGAGGCGAAGCTCAACATGCGGGCGGCCGAGTAGCCTCCCGGCGGCCACCCCCGCACCGCCCGTTTTGAGGCCCGCGCCGTCACTCGCCCCTGCTTTCCGCAGGGGCTTTTTGTTGCGGTGGGGCTGGATCGGGGCCGCAGCGGGCGCCGCCCGCCCGCCGCACCGGAGCGTCGCGTTCAAATCGGCTCTGTGCTGCTTTGGGGAGCAATAACACCCGGTTTCGCTCCGTATAGAGCGGGCGAAAGGGGGATGGGATGAAATGTCCGCCTGTGCCTCTCCATGAGAAGGACCGGCTTGCCGCGCTCGACAGCTCTTGCCTCGCAGGACAGGGACCGCTCGCGGACCTGACCCCTCTCGTCGAGATGGCGCTGCGCATCTTCAACGTGCCCATGGCGGCCGTGAACATGATCGGCTCCGACAGCGTCTTCTTCGCCGCCATCCTCCAGATGGGCCGGGCGCTGGACATGGAGGTCATCGCGGAGGGCATCGAGAGCGAGGCCGAACGCGCCTGCCTGGCCGAGCGCGATTGCCCGCTGGGACAGGGCTATCTGTTCGGACGGCCCGAGCCGGCGCGGGAGTTCGAGCTGCGCCTCGGCGGGGCGGCGTTATCTGCGCCACCGAGAAAAGCCGGCCCCGGACGCGGCCGGCGCCACCACTAGGGCTGGGCCCGCCGCGCGCGGGGGGCTGGAGGCGGCTTCGGTCGAGCGCACGTGGACGAGCGGAAATCCCGATGCGGTCATCATGGCCGCAGTCCTTGCTGACCTTCCCCGCACGAGACCGGTGCCCGGTCGGCACGGCCGAATGGGGCAACACACCCGTTCGGTCGTGAACGCCGCCGCCGGACAGTGGGCCGCGCTGTTCGGCGGACTGGTCGGCACGTCGCGGGCGTGACGACCGAGCGCCCGGGGGAGCCGCTAGATGGCGTGCCCGACCAGTGTGCCGATGGCCGCCGTCGCAGCCATGGCGATCGCGCCCCAGAACGTGACGCGGATGGTCGGCTTCCAGATGGCCGCGCCACCCGCCCGCGCGCCCAGCGCGCCGAGGACCGCGAGGCAGACCAGCGACCCGCCAGAGACGATGGGTGCGATCTGGGCCGTCGGCGCGAGCAGCGAGATGATGAGCGGGATCGCGGCGCCGAGCGCGAACGTGACCGCCGATGTCAGCGCCGCCTGGATCGGGCGCGCCACCACGTGCTCCGCCAGCCCGAGCTCGTCGCGCGCATGGGCGGAGAACGCATCCTTGGCGGTCATCTGCTCCGCCACCTGACGGGCCAGCGCCGGCTCGACGCCCCGCCGCACATAGATCTGCGTCAGCTCGTTCAGCTCGCTCTCGGGGTCCTCCGCGAGCTCGCGCCGCTCCTTCTGCAGATCGGCATTCTCGGTATCGGCCTGGGAGCTGACCGAGACGTATTCGCCGGCCGCCATCGACATGGCGCCGGCCACCAGGCTCGCCACGCCCGCGACCAGGATCTCGGACGAATTGGTCGAGGCGGCCGCGACGCCCACCATGAGGCTTGCTGTCGAGATGATGCCGTCGTTGGCGCCGAGGACTGCGGCCCGCAGCCAGCCAATGCGCTCGATCAGGTGATTTTCGCGGTGAGTAGGGGTCATGGCGATACCTGCGGGAAAAGACGATGGACCGATGGGGGCATCTTGTCGAGACACCGACCATATGGCTGTTCGAAGAGCAGCTTAGTGTGTCGGCCGGATGAAAATTGTTGGTCACTGCACGCTTTGTCGGCTGGCCCTGAAGAGGGCCCGTCGCGGCCCTCGGCGGAAACGCTCCCGGAGGGGGGCTCGCGCGCGGGCCCGACCGACCGGGACGGCGCGTCAGGCCGGGCAGGGCGCGCGCGATAGGGCGACCGTGGAGGGGAAGATCATCTCCGCCTCACCCCCGCCCCCCGGCAGGTTGCGCAGGACGAGCCGGCCGCCATGCACTTCCATCGTGCGCTCGACGATGGCGAGGCCGAGGCCCACCCCGTCGCGGCGATCGCTTCGGATCGGCCCGCGCTGCCGCTTGCCCGTATCCAGCAGGGCCTGCGGGAAGCCGGCACCGCCATCGCGTACCCGGATGGACGGCGCATCGGACACCTCGATGGAGATGACGCCATCCTCGGGCGCATGCTCGAGGGCATTCTCGATGAGGTTCCGCAGCGCCCGGAACACGTCGTCCCGGCCGCCCGCGATCATGACGGGAGCATCCGGCGCGATCACCTCGATGCGCCGGCGCCGCGTGATGACGCGTGGAGCCAGATAGGCGGCGACGTCGCGCGTCACCGCGGTGAGATCGACCACATCCCCCGGCTCGAGGCGGAAGCGGCCGAGCCGCACCCGGTCCAGCAACTGCTCCACCAGCCGTTCCATGGCTGCCACCTCGCGCTCGAGCACCCGCGCATAGGGTGCTTCCACCGCCGCCAGCTGGGCCTTCATGACGGCGAGCGGCGTGCGCAGCTCGTGGGCCATGTCGCCGGAGAATTCCTCCTGCGCGCGATAGCCCTCGCGCAGGCGGGCGAGGGCGTGGTTGATGGCCCGCACGAGCGCCAGCACGTCATCGGGCAGCCGCCGTTCGCTCAAGGTCACCGAGACCCCGCCGGGATGGATCGCCTCCGCCTCCTTCACCGTTTCCGACAACGGCTTCAGGGCGATGTGGGCGACCAGCAGATTGGTGGCGAGCATGGCCAGCATGAACGGGATCCACAGCCAGGCGATGTCCTGGAGGAACTCCTCGAGCACGGAATCGAAGATGAGGTCGCTGCTGGGAAACGCGACCTGCACATAGACGGGCGGCTGTTGCGGCAGGCGCAGGGAGATGCCGTAGAGCGCCTCCGGGGAATTGCCGCGCGGCAGCTCGAAATAGCGCTCCGCGACATCCTCCACCGGCACGAAGGCCTCTTTCACCTCCCGCGAGCCCGCGAGGCGCTCGCCGGAGGGGCCGAGGACGATGAAATGTCCCCCCTCCTGGGCGATGCGCGCCACCGTGGATTGACGGATGGGGGCTGACGGCACCGGCCCGGTCACCACGTCCGCAGCGATGCTGACCGCGAAACTGTGCAGCGTGCCCTCGCGGAAGCGCGTGTTCACCTCGTCGAAGCGCAGGTAGAGGAAGGCGGCCGTCGTCACCACCGCGAGCACGCTCACGACGACCATGCCCAGCATGAGCCGTCCGAACAGTCCGCGGGTGAGGCGCCTCATTGCGGCCGTTCCATCAACAGGTAGCCGATGCCGCGCAGGGTGTGGATCTCCATCTGCGCGCCGGCGCCGGAGAGCTTGCGGCGCAGACGGTGAACCAGCACCTCGATCGCATTGACGCTCACCTCCTCACCGAAGCCGTAAAGCCCTTCCTCCATAGCGGACTTGGTGATGACCGTGCCGGCGCGCCGCATCAGCAGCTCCAGAGCGCCGGCCTCACGGCGGCTCAGAGCGAGCGGCAGGTCGCCGACCCGCGCCTGGCGGGTCACGGTATCAAGCTCGATATTGCCTTCCCGGAGCGCCGCGGCCATGGGCACGCCCGGCCGCCGCAGCAGCGCGCGGATGCGGGCGATCAGCTCTTCCATGTTGAAGGGCTTGCGCAGGAAGTCATCGGCCCCGCCGTTCAGGCCGGCCACGACAGCGCCGTCCCGCGCCGTCAGCAGCAGCACCGGCGTGGCGAGCCGCCGCCGTCGCACCCGCTCCAGAAGATCCATGCCGTCGAGGTCGGGCAGGCCCAGATCCAGAATGATCGCATCAAACGCTGAAACGCTGAGCGCGGCCTCCGCATCTTCTGCCGTGAGCACCGCATCCACGGCAAATCCGGCGGCCCGCAAAGCAGCTGCCGTTAGGTCGCTCAGTCGAATATTGTCCTCGACGAGGAGAACGCGCATTGGAGGCCACTCCACATCTCTCTCCTCCGATGCGGGATAATTACGGCGCAATGTGGGACTTGCAGTAGCCGGCCATCTATTTGATATGGATCAAAAATATCGTCCGGCTCCGCCGATGGTGGTGGAATGATGCCTCACGACCAGAGCCAGCTGCATCGTGAAACCGGCGTCGATGCATATGAACGTTGCGACGGCCACAAGGTCGGTCGCGCCTACTGAGCGCGCGACGGATCGCGGTAGCCGCGCCCGACGAGCACCGCCACGCGGCCCACCAGTGCGCCGGAATGGCGCAGCTCCAGGGTTTCCACCGGCTCGAGGCTGCGGAAGCGGCGACCCATGTCCGCGATTTCGCCAGCCGACCCGGCGTCCAGCACCAGCACCGCATCCGCGCCCTCGTGCCCGCGCTGGACATCGGCGATGAGAAAGCCCCGGCAGTCCGCGCCCATGCAGGCGATCGGCCACGCCGGGCCAAGCGCGTAGCCTACCTTCCCGGCCTCGTGCCAGACCGGCGCGGTGACGAAGGCGTAGCGCTCCGGCGTCAGGCTGTGGCGCTGGAAAGCGGCCTTCAGGTCGCTCCATGCCGCGAGTTCACGCAAGGGATCGGTGCCGGTGATCGCCGCCACCGGCGCCGGCACCAGCGACAGGACGGCCACCACCGCCACGCCCGCGGCGGTGAAGCCGGCGGCCCAGACCGTCCAGATCCGCACGCCACGCGCGATGGGCCAGCGCCGCGCCATGGCCCGTCCCAGCAGGGGGAACAGCATGAGATATCCAGGCGCAGCCCAATGGAAGAAGGGCTTGGCGCTCGACCATGCGGCCACCATGGGGAACACCAGCACCGGCCCGGCGGCCAGGCACAGGAGCAGCAGCGCGCGCGGGTTGGCGGGCCGCCCCCTGAGCGCGCGCCAGGCGGCGGCTGCGAGGCCTGCCCAGATCCACGGGGTCAGGAACACGGCGATGCCGGCCACGCTCACCAGCGGCATCAGCAGCTGGAGGTGCGCGCCCGTGGCCCGGCTGCCCTGGAAGGCGAGGGAGGCGAACTGATGCTGCACATTCCAGACGATCACCGGCGTGAACATCGCGAGGGCCACCGCCGCGCCCGCATAGGGCCACGGGCTCGCGAGCCAATGGCGGTGGCGTGGGCTCACCAGCAGGAACAGGAGCGTTCCGGCAAGGAAGAAGACACCGTGATACTTGGACAGCATCGCCAGCCCGCCGAGGAAGCCGGCGAGAAGCCAGCCCGCCGGGCGGGCGCCCCGATCGAAGAGGACGTGGGTCAGCACCAGCGCCCCGGCCAGCAGAAAGGCGACCAGAGGTCCATCGGGCAGGACCCAGGCGGCGCCGGTGAGGCCCAGCACCGGCGCGCAGGCCATCATCAGAGCCGCCCACACTCCGGCCCAGCGGCCGAACAGCCGGGCGGTGAGGAGATACATGAGCAGGGTGGATGCCGTGGACAGCAGCAGGAACGGCGTCCGCACCAAGAGCGGCGCCTCCGACCCGCCGAGGCGTGACGCGAGGTGGGCGAGCCACCAGGCCATGGGCGGGTGATCGAAATAGCTCAACGCCAGCGTTCGGCTGGCGACGAGCGTATAGGATTCGTCGTTGCCGAGCCCGGTCGCGGCCGCGAACACGAGCCGCAGGGCGAGCGCCAGCAGCAGCACCGCGGCGAGGGCGGTGATGGGGCTCACGCGTTGCTGCAGCAGAGCGACGGGCAGGCGCGGGGCGGTCGCAGGACCGCCGGCGATGGGGGATGCCATGGCGGCCCCGTCCATGCGCACGGGCGAGAGGCTCACTTCTGGGGCCCCCACACGAGCAGGGCCGTCATGGCGAAGTTCCAGACCGCGCCGATCACCGAGCCCGCGACGCCGGCGAGCCACCAGCGCCAGCCGCCGGCAAAGATCCAGCTTGCCACGCCCACGTTCGCGACCGCGCCAGCGCCGCAAACCACATAGAAGCGGGCCAGAGCCGGCAGGATGGCCAGCCCGTGCTTGCGCCGGTCGCGATAGGTGAAGGCGTTGTTGAGCGCGAAGTTGGAGGTCATCGCCAGGACCGTTGCCAGCGCCTGCGCCAGGGCAAAGGCCATGCCGGCGAAGAGGGCGCCTTTCAGCGCCAGGAGATGCACGACCAGCCCGGCCGCACCGACGCCGGAAAACCACACGAAGCGGGGCGAGACGACAGAGCCGGTGACCTTGGACACGAGGAGCGTCAGGAAATCGATGACGGTGCGGCTGTCGAGCTTGCTGACTCCGGCATGGCGGGCGCCGAAGGTCATCGGCACTTCCACGATGCGCAGAGGCTCGCTGCCGGCGGTGAGGATGTCGAGGAGGATCTTGAACCCCTCCGGCGACAGGCCCGGCGCGAGGCGTTCCACCACGTCCCGGCGGATCAGGAAGCAGCCGCTCATGGGGTCGGAGGTGTGGAGGCCGAGGAGCCGTTGCGCAAGCCCGGTGGCCGAGCGGCTCATGGCGCCCCGTCGCCGGTCCAGCCCGCAGGCGCTTCCACCCGCCACGTAGCGGCTGGCCACCACGAGATCCGCCTCGGGGGCGCGCGCCAGCATGGTGCGCAGCACGCCGGCATCATGCTGCAGGTCGCCATCGATCACGGCGACCAGCGGCGCCTGCGCGGCCAGCATCCCCTCGATGCAGGCACCCGCGAGACCGCGCCGACCGACGCGGCGGATGCAGCGGACGCGCGGATCGTGGGCACCGAGCTCCCTGACCACCTGCGCGGTTCCATCGGGCGAATCGTCGTCGACGAAGATGATCTCGAACGGCACGCCGGCCAGCGCATGGTTCAGCGCCTGGCACATGTGCGCCACGTTGCCCTGCTCATTGAACGTCGGGACGATCACGGACAGCGCCGGCAATGCCGGTACGGAATCCCGCTCCGCGCAGGAGGATGCCGTTGGGCAAAGCCGCAGTTCCCGGTTCCCTCGGAACGCCACCGACATGCTGTCGAAAGAGGCTGGGGAGGCTTGCAACATTGCGGAAATGCCCTGGTGCGGCGCAAACACACTTGCGACGCGGCAAGCAGGACACAGGTTCCCACGCGCTCACCCCGGATCGCGACGAAGCCCGCCGCCGGCCGCTCCGTCGAGGCGGACCCTAGGTGGCCAAGCTTACGGCAGACTTACAGCGACGGGCAGGGGCATCGCTGTGAGGCTGGCTGTTATGTATTGCATAAATGATGATTTTATTCGTTTTTTATCTGCATTTCGCGTTGGTGTTGTTCGATATTCAAATAAAATACAGAAAAATTTCCGTCTGTGCTGCGGGCCTCCCGGTATTTGACGGCGCGGCGCTTATGCCTGTTCAGCGGGGGCAGGCGTGCGACCTCCGGCTGGCGGTCCAGGGGGCAATCGCGGGAGCCCTCCTGATGCCTGACCTTGCGGACCGCCGACCAGCACGCAGCCCTCTCGAATGCGGCCCGCGCCGTGTCCGTGCCTGCGGTGGATATCCGGGTAGTGCAGGCGCGGGCGCGCACCATGGCGGGCGGCCAAGTCGGGCTCGTCCTCGCTTATCGTCATTCCGAGGTGGCCATGCTCCTCATCGTCGCCTTCATCGCGATCTGGGTCAGCCTCGGCTGGGTCATGGGCGATGCGATCTGGGATTGCGGCCGCCACGCGGGATGCGGGCGCGCACCATGACGGCCGACCAATTTGGCAGGTCGTGCAGGATGCCCCGGAAGTGCCCCAAATTGACCTTGACCTGACCGCTCAGCCGTAAGCGAGGCGTAAGCTCAACCTTGCAACGTCCGTGGCAGCCACAATCACGGACCAGCGGACATGGGATTTGCACAAATCGTTGAACCCGGCGACGCCGAGCGTGCCGAGGTGGAAGCTTTCATCCGGACCGCATATGCCCGCGAATACAGCGCAAACATCAACAGTTTCGCCAAGCGCCTGTTGTGCCGGCGGAATACGGCCGGCGATATTCTCTGCGCCGCCGGCATGCGCCTTGCCGAGGAAGGATTCTTCTCCGAACGCTACCTGAGCGCGCCGGTAGAGGCTGATCTGTCCCGCGTCACCGGGCACCGGGTCCGGCGTGCCGACATCTATGAGGTGACGACGCTGGCAAGCGACGCGCCCCGCGATCTCGTGCCTTTCATCGCGGACATCGTGGCCTTCGGCGGTCGCCGGGGCCTGTCGTGGTGCTTCTTCACGCTCACGCACCGCCTCAGCCTGCTGGTGCGCCGGCGCGGCCTCTCCCCGATCCACCTCGCCGAGGCAGATCCCGCCCGCATCGCCGGTCGCGAGGAGTGGGGCCGCTATTACGAGACCCGGCCCCAGGTCTATGGCGTGTGCGGCGTCGACATGCTCGCCGCCTACCGCCGCGCAAAGGCTACCGCCTTCTGCGCGCCGTCTGCCACCAGCCGGGCGATGGATCATGCGGCAGTTATTTGACGCGCTGGCGAGCCACGCCCGACGGTCGCCGGATCGCGTCGCGTTCAGCGATCCGGGCGGCACCATCGCTCGCGCAGCGCTCATGGCCGACGCGGCCCGCCTCGTCGCCGCGCTTCCGGCGTCGGCTCGTGTCGTCGGATTGTTCCTGCCCAACGGGCGGGCCTATGCCGTGGCGCAGATGGCGTTGGTGGCGTCGGGACGCATCGCGGTGCCGCTCCCCGCCTTCTTCAGCCCGGCCCAGATCGCCCATGTGGTGCGTGATGCCGGCATAGAACTCGTCCTCGTTGCGCCGGGTGACGAGGGGTCCGTGCCGGACGGCATCGCCCGCCAGGCGGTCGCCGTCACCGGCGCTCCGGGCGCCCCGCCGGTCTTTCAGGAAGGCTACGGCACGCTGGTCTACACGTCCGGCAGCACGGGCCAGCCCAAGGGCGTGCGCCACGAGAGCGGGCAGGTGGGCTGGTCCGCCGCCGCGCTGGCTGAAGCGATCGGCGCGCAGGAGGATGACAGCTACCTCTCCGTGCTGCCGCTCTCCCTCCTGCTGGAGAGCATCTGCGCGCTGTTCATCCCGGCGCTCGTGGGCGGTCGCGTGCATTTCGAGACCGCCATCTCGGAGCGGATCGGCCGCGGCGCCGTCCGCGGCATCGCCGAGGCATTCGCCCGCCATCGGCCAACCGCCGGCGTGCTGGTGCCGGAGCTGCTGCGGCTCTGGGTGGTGGAGCTTTCCGCCGCGCGGATGCGGGCGCCGGACAGCCTGCGCTTCGTGGCGGTCGGTGGCGCCGCCGTTCCGCCTCGGGTGGCGGAGGTCGCGTGGCAGCTCGGCATCCCCGTGCACGAGGGCTATGGCCTGTCCGAATGCGGCTCGGTGGTCGCGGTAAACCGGCCGGGCCGGCGCGTCGCCGGCACCGTCGGCGAGCCGCTTGCCGGCCTCGCGCTCACCGTGGTCGATGGCGAGCTCCACGTGGACGGCCCGTGCGTGACGGACGGCTACCTGCGCGGCGCCTCCGCTCCCCATCCCTGGCCCACCGGCGATCTGGCGACGCTCGGCGCCGACGGCAGACTGAGGGTTTCCGGCCGCAAGGACAACCTCGTCGTCACGCCGCTCGGGCGCAATGTCAGCCCGGAATGGGTGGAGACGGCGCTGCTCGGCGATCCCTTCATCGCCGCCTGCGCCGTCACGGCAGCCCCGGATGGACTTGCCGCACTCGTGGTTCCGGCATCGGCCACCACCGAATGGTTCGCGCGTGCCAGTCGCGCGTCAATCGACGCCCGTATCGCCGACGCCTGCGCCGGCCTGCCGGCCTATGCGCGGCCGGCGCGCACCCAGGTCGTCGACATGGCCGCCGCCAAGGCCGCCGGCCTCTTCACCGACAACGGCCGCATCCGCCGCCAGGTGGCGCGCGACCTGATCCTCGATCATGTGGCCGCGGCCATCTGACCCCCTCCCTTCCCGCTCATCCTCAGAAAGGCCCCGGCCATGAGCTTCCATGACCGTTTGACCCACGAGACCGCCGCAGCGCGCACCAGCTTCCTCTCCATCCCTCTCGTCGCAGATGCGCCCCGCACGGGCGGCACGCGCGCGCTCTATCTCGGCTTCCTCGCCGAGGCCTACCACCACGTGAGGCACACCTTCCCGCTGCTGGCGCTGGCGGCCTCCCGCACCACGGACGAGCGCTACCAGGAAGCCCTGCTCGAATACATGGAGGAGGAGCGCGGGCACGAGAAATGGATCCTCGACGACATCCGCGCCATGGGCGGGAACGCCGAGGCGGTGCGCACCGGGCAGCCGGGGACGGCCTGCCGCGTGATGGTCGGCTTCAGCTATTACGCCATTGAGCATGTGAGCCCCTACGCGATGCTCGGCAGCGTGCACGTGCTTGAAGGCATGTCCGTCCTCCTCGCCGACCAACTGGCCACAACGCTGGCGCGGACCTTCGGAAGCGCGGGCGGCGCCGGCTTCTCCTATCTGACCTCCCACGGCAGCCTCGACCAGGAGCACGTGGCCTTCTTTCGCACGCTGGTGGACGGCATCGAGGACCCCGCCGCGCAGGACATCATCATCGACCATTCGCGGATGTTCTACCGCCTCTACGGCGACATCTTCCGCGAGCTCGGCGCCCGCTCGGAGCTGAGCCATGCGGCGTGAGGGGGCGCTCGAGGGCTTGCCGCACGCGGTGAAATGCGTGCTCGTCACGGGCGGCGGCTCCGGAATCGGCCGGGCGCTGGCGCTCGAGGCGGGCCGGCGCGGAATGATCGTGGGCGTGTGCGGACGCCGCGCGGCGGCTCTGGAGGAGACCGCGGCTGCGCTGCCTTCCTCGGCGAGCCCGCTGGTCATCCCCGCCGATCTCACCCGCCCGGAAGACCGCACCCGCATCGCGACCGTGCTGCAGCAGGCATGGGGGCGGCTCGACATTCTGTTCAACAACGCCGGCCGAGTGGTTGGCGGCGATGTGGAGCACGCGGCCGACGACGCGATGGAAGACTTGTTCCGCACCAATGTCGTCGCCCCGATGGCGTTGACACGGGACCTCGCCCCGTTGCTCGCGGCCGCGCGGCCGGCGCGTGTGGTGAATGTCGGATCGGTGTTCGGCGACATCGCCTATCCCGGCTTTGCGGCCTATTCCGCCTCCAAGTTCGCCCTGCGCGGCTACTCCAGCGCGCTCAGGCGCGAATGGAGGGGGCGGGGCATCTGCGTCACCTATGCGGCGCCGCGGGCGACGCGGACCGATGCGGCCTCTGCCTTCACCGACCTCATCGCCAGCACCGGCATGCGCCTCGACGATCCCGACAAGGTCGCGGCGCACATCTGGCGGGCAGCGGATGCAGGCCGAGATGCCGCCTACCCCGCCGGCCCCGAGCGCCTGTTCGTGCTCATCCAGAGCCTGTTTCCCAAGCTGATCGACCGCGCTCTCTCGCGTCACGGCGCCTGATCCGCTCCAACCCGTACATCCAGCAAAGCCATATCGAGCCCAAAGGATTTCGCCATGCGCGCACCTTTCTTCCTCGGCGCCCTCCTCGCCGCCGTCTGCGCCGTTTCCGCCAACGCCACCTCCGCCAACACCACCCCCGCCGACGACCCCGTCCTCGGGCAGGTGAGGCAGATCCAGACGCGGTGGGAGACCATCAAGTTCACCGTTCCGGAAGGCGACCGGCAGACGGAACAGATGAATGCCCTCGGCGCCGACGCGGACGGCCTCGCGAGCAAGTATCCGGATCGTGTGGAGGTCCTGATCTGGGACGGCATCGTCACCAGCGAACGCGCATCGCTGGTCAATCCCATCTCGGCCCTGTCGCTGGCGAACCGCGCCCGTGACACGCTGGAAAAGGCCTACAAGCTGAACGCCACCGTGCTCGATGCCGGCGCGGCGACCAGCCTTGGTGTGCTCTATTACCGTGTGCCGGGCTTTCCCGTGGCGTTCGGCGACAAGACCAAGGCGCGCGCATTGCTGGAGCAGGCGACGAAGAGCGCGCCCGATGGCCTCGACGCCTGGTATTTCTACGGGGACTTCCTGATGACGCAGGGCGAATACGCCAAGGCCCAGGCAGCCTTCACCCATGCGCTCGCCATCCCGGTGCGCGCTGACCGCGCTTTGTGGGACCAGAACCGGCGTCTGGTCATCACCGAGAAGCTCGACCAGATCAGGGCCAGGCGTTGATGGCGGAGGCCTCCGCCGCAGCAGCGGCCCCGCTCTGGCACTGGCTCGGCCGTCAACTCGCCCGGCCGGAAGGGCCCGGCGGCGCGCTGGTCGGGCACCTCATGGCGCGCGCCAACGCGGCGCCATACCGGCTCGCCCTCGAAGCGCTGCGGCCGGAGCCGCAGGACCGGGTGCTCGAGCTGGGATTCGGCCCCGGCGCGGGGATTGCGGCTTTGGCGAAGCGGGTCGGGCACGTCGCCGGCATCGAAGGCTCGCCCGCCATGCTGCGGCTTGCGCAGAGGCGCAATCGCCGGGCGACGGCTCTCGGCCAAGTGGATCTGGTGGCGGGGGACTTCCAGCGTCTGCCTTGGCCCAACGCGTGCTTCGACAAGGTGCTCGCCGTGAATGTCGCCTATTTCTTCGATCGGTCCGGCTCGACCGTCGCCGAGATCCGCCGCGTGCTGAAGCCGGGCGGACTGGCGGTGTTCTACGTAACCGACCGTGCCACCATGGCGCGCTGGCCATTCGCGGGGGCGGATACCCATCTGACCTACGATACAGCTGCTCTCAGGCGCCTGTTGCTCGACGGCGGTTTCGGCGCAGGGGATATCTCCATCACGGCCCACCATCTGCCGCTGTTCGTGGAGGGGCTCGTGGCCGTAGCTTCGTCGGCCCCGTCGGCTTGAGCTTGTTCGGGCGCGGATGCGCTGGGCGCGGGACGGGCGGGATGTTCCGCCGCCCGGCCTTCCACCTGCGCTGCCCGGACGAGCCGCCTCGTCTTCGACTGGGACGGTAACGGCGCCTGTGCCGCCTCCGCACGCGCCGGTCATCGACACGCTGCACGCCTACGGATTTGTTGGGGAAGAGCGGCGCGATCCCATGGCACGCGAAGTTCGGTCAGATCATATCGGCTCGTGCGAAGCCTGAATCAGAACTTGGGACGATATGGACGCCGCCAGACTCGGTCAGCCTTGATAGCGGACGGCCGCGTTGGCTCCCAACTCCTCCGCCACACGAGTGGCCAAGCGCTCTCCCTGTGCATGAAACTGTTTTTGGTCATCGCTCGAAGCAAAACCTGACGATAACGGGTCGTCGCGGTTTAGCGTCGCGTCATACGCTGACGCCCATGCTTTCAGGTCGGCCCATAGGCAGTCACTCAAGCCCAGATCTGACGGAGCTATGTTGCCGACACGGCCGTCCCCGTCCCACCAGAGAGGCCAGCACTCATAATCCGCCATCACCCTAATCTTCATGCCGAGATGCTATGCAATCGGCGGCGAAAGCTCCATCTCTTGTCTGTCCCATTTATGGGTTCACGGCTTAGCTAGAGCCGATGCAGCGTGTATCGGGATACTGGTGATATTTCGCTTGCACAGCATGACAGCCGGCGGCATGGAGCGCATCGCGCTCCGCCGACATTGGGCAAACCCACTCCTGGGTTTTCCACGGCTGGGCTGCCATGTTCCGCACACGTCCGCCGAAGCCTGCCGAGATGGTCAAGGCTGCGAGCCGGCGGGAGGTATTGTCGGGATTTAGGTTCGAATGGTGGGCGATGCAGGGATTGAACCTGCGACCCCTCCCGTGTGAAGGGAGTGCTCTCCCGCTGAGCTAATCGCCCGCGCCATTGCGAGGAGGGCCGTTTAGAGCCCCGCGGCCCTTCCTGTCAAGGGGCGGTCGCGCCGAACCGCCCCCGGCCTGTGGATGACGCCTATCCGGCAGCGGCCGCGAGCAGTGCGTCCACCGCCTCTTCCAACTGGTCGAAATGGTGAATCAGCGCGTCGGCGCCAAGCTCGGCGGGAGGGGTCTCCGTGTAGCCGAACGACACCGCCACCACCGGCACGCCGGTGGCGCGGGCGGTCAGCACGTCGGTGATGCTGTCGCCCACCATGATCGCCTGCCGCGCCGAGCCGCCCGCCGCCGTGATGGTGGACAGGAGGGGCAGGGGATCGGGCTTGGGGCGGGCGTAGGTGTCGGCCCCGGTGATGACGGCGAAGCGGTCGGTCAGCTCCAGCGCGTCCAGCAGCAGGCGGGCGAGGCGCTCCAGCTTGTTGGTGCACACCGCCAGCGTCACGCCGCGCGCGGCGAGTCGGTCGAGCGCCATGCCGAGGCCGGGGAAGGGGCGCGAGCCGACGGCGATGTGCTCGGCATAATGGGCGATGAAACGGGTGGTCATGCCCGCCAGCTCGTCGTCGGGCAGGACGATGCCTTCCGAGCCGAGGGCGTTCACGATCAGCTTGCGGGCACCGCCGCCGATCATGTTGCGGGCGAGCGCGCGGTCCACCGGCGGTACCTTGTACTCGGCCAGCACCACATCGAGGGCATCGAGCAGGTCGGGCGCGGTGTCGACCAGGGTACCGTCGAGATCGAACGCGACGACGGGCCGGTGGGCAAGCGGAGACGGGGAGAGCGGGGCAGTCATGTCGGGCCTCATTGTTGGGCGTTCCGGGCATGGGGGGCGCCGACCCCATGCCTCTGCCTTAAATCCTGCCGCTTTTTCGCGCGAGCGTCCGCCCCTGAAGCGGGCTGCGGCGGCATGGCGCAGGTCCGCCCGGTGATGGACTGTTCCAAGGAGGCGTGCATGCAGGGGTTGGCTCTGACGGCATCGACGCAGCGTAAGGGCTCGCGGGGGTGGGGGATGGCGATGGGCGTGGTGCTGGCGTGCGCGGCCGCCGGCCTCGGCGCGCAATCGGCGCCCGCTGCCGCGCAGGCCGCGCCGGCGGCCGGATACGAGTTCGCCGCCCCGCCCTCCGCGCAGGCGAACCGGGTGTATGGCATCAACCGCCAGACCGGCGAGATGAACGTCTGCCAGTTCGAGCGGCCGGAGGCGGCGTCGGTGGGCATCACCCGCTGCTTCGCCCAGGGCGAGGGGGCCGGGCCGCAGAAGGCCGGCAATTATGCGCTGGCGCCCACCCGCTATGAGGGTGAGACTGGCATCTTCCGCGTCAACCGGGATACCGGCGAGATGAGCATCTGCTACGTGCGCGAGACGCCGCGGGCCGGCGGCGGAGCCGATTCGAGCCTTGTCTGCACGCCTGCCGCGCGCTGAGGCCGGTGCGCGGCTTGTCGGCCGCCGCGAACGGGGCTAGAGCCGGAGCGGGGCGGTCCGCCGTCCCGTTTCAAGCACTCGCGTGCCCGCCGCCCGGTTCCGGGCCGCGCGGGCGGGATGGAAAGCCCATGGCCCACGCCGAAGACCTGAAGCGCCGCGCCGCCGCCCACGCTCTCACCTATGTGACCGACGGCATGCGCCTCGGCCTCGGCACCGGTTCCACCGCGCGCCATTTCGTGGAGCTGCTGGCGGAGAAGGTGCGCGAGGGCATGAACATCCTCGGCGTGCCCACCTCCGAGCAGACCCTCGACCAGGCGGTGCAGCTGGGCGTTCCGATCGCCACGCTCGACGAGGCCGGCCCGCTCGACCTGTGCATCGACGGCGCGGACGAGATCGGCCCCGGCCTCGCCCTCATCAAGGGCGGCGGCGGCGCGCTGCTGCGCGAGAAGATCGTCGCCAGCGCGGCCAAGGAGATGGTGGTCATCGCCGACGCCACCAAGAAGGTGGACGTTTTGGGCCGCTTCCCGCTGCCCATCGAGGTGGTGGATTTCGGCGTCGGCTCCATCCAGCGCCAGGTCGAGCTGGCGGTGCGCAAGGCCGGCTGCGAGGGGCCCGTCACCATCCGCCGCGATCGCGACGGCCATCCTTTCGTCACCGATCAGGGGCACCTGATCCTCGACGCCCACCTCGGACGCATTCCCGACCCTGCCGCCCTTGCGCGGGCGGTGGAGGAAGTGGCCGGAGTGGTCGAGCACGGGCTGTTCCTCGGCCTCGCCCGCCGGGCCGTGCTTGCCGGCACGGACGGCATCACCGTGCTGGAGCCCGGCAGTTTCTGATTTTCCTCGTTCCGGAGAGACCAATGCCCATCCTGAAGACCGGCCGCACCGGCGCGAAGATCGGCTTCGCCGCGGCCCTGGCGGCGCTGGCCCTGGCCGTCACCCCCGTGCCGGCGGCCTTCGCCCAGTCGGCCCAGCCCGCCGCGCAGGCGCCGAGCCCGGCCCTGCTCCAGCTCGCCCGCGATCTCGTGGCGGTCAACGGCGAGGCCCGCGCGTTCGAGGGCGTGATCCCCAACGTGGTGGACGGGGCGGCCCTGTCGTTCGTCCAGACCAATCCGGACCTCGCCAAGCAGCTGCGGGAGGTGGCGATCCTGCTGCGTCCCGAATTCGAGAAGCGCCAGGGCGAGATCATCGACATCCTCGCCAGCGCCTATGCCCGCCGCTTCACCGAGGCCCAGCTGAAGGAGGCCATCGCCTTCTACAAGTCGCCCACGGGCGTGAAGCTGGTGCAGGACCGTCCGATCATCGTCCAGGAGGCGGTGCAGGGCATTCAGGTCTGGGGCGCGCAGGTGAACGCCCAGGCGGTGGAGCGGGTGCGCGTGGAAATGCGCAAGCGCGGCGTCGATCTCTGATCGCCGCCGCCGGCCCGCGCCGGAGCAGAAACCAGGCCGGCCCGTTCGCGGGCCGGCCTTTTTCTTGGTGCGCGCGGCCCGAAGGGGCCGGCTATTTCGGAGGGTCATTCCGGAACAGGCTGCGTCCCGCAATAGAAATAGAATGATCCATCCGCTTTTGGATATGCTCCTCCGGGGCCATTGCTGCATTTCTCATGCAAGAACCGGGCGACGGCGCGCATATTTCCATTCCGGATGTAGCCGGAAAACGTGCCAGAGCGCACGGTCGCATCCACTTCAAGCCCGTCCGGGGTCGTGTAGATTTCTCTCTGGCTCGTGCATCCGCATAGATAACCAGCAGCAACGAGCAACAGTGTAGCGCGATGCAATTGCTCCATCCCATCTGGCGTCATGCTGCCTATCCCGTGCACTACACCTCGCCCGTGCGCGGCGCGCGGGGGCCTTCTGGCGCCCGGGCCTGGGCCGCGAACAGGCTCTTGCGGTCGAGGTTGGGGCTGTAGTGCGGGTCCACCAGCGTGGAATTGTGCCAGATGGCCTCCATGCGCGCGCGCTGCGCCTTCAGCCGCTCCCGGTGCGCCTTGGCCCGCTTCTTCCCGCGTGAGGCGGATTCGTGGTGGACCAGCAGCGCGAACGGGCTGAACACCACCTCGTAGCCGGCGCGGCGGGCGCGCAGGCACAGATCGATGTCGTTGCAGTCCTCGGCGAAGCGCTCGGCGTCGAGAGGGCCGATGGCGTCCCACACGTCGCGACGGATCAGCAGGCAGGCGGCGGTGACGGCGGAGAGGTTCTGCCGCACCATGAGGCGGTCCTCGTAGCCCGGCGCGTCGGCGGCGCTGTGGGCGAACCAGTGGTCGGCATAGCGGAACAGGCCGACGATGGCGCCGGCGTGCTGCACCGTGCGATCCGGGAACAGCAGCTTGGCGCCGACGACGCCCGCGCCCGGCAGGCTGGCGAGGGCCACGATCTCCGACAGCCAGCCCGGCTCCACCACCTCCACGTCGTTGTTGAGCAGGAGGATCATGTCGCCCCTGGCGGCATCGACCCCCAGGTTGCAGATGCGCGGGAAGTTGAAGCCGCCGTCGTCGCGCACCACCGTGGTGGCCGGCCAGGCGGCGCGGATCTCGTCGAACAGCGCGAAGGTCTCGGGCTCCACCGAGCCGTTGTCCACGATGATGATCTCGAAGGCGCGGTAGTCTGTGCCGGCGATCAGCGTGCGCAGGGCCGTGGCAAGCAGGGCGGCGCGGTCGCGGGTCGGCACCACGATGGAGACGAGCGGCGCCGGCTCCGGCACGCCATAGAGCGGCCGCAGGTGGCGACCGCCGGTGATCTCCACCGGCAGGCCGGTGGATGCGGAGAGCAGGCGGGCGGCATCCCCGATGGCCTCGGGCGCGAAGCCGGGCGGGTGATCCTCCGCTCCCCAGGCCACGCGGGGCACGTGGCGGATGCGCTCCGGTCCGCAGGCGCGCGACTGGCGCAGCAGCAGGTCGAACGCCGCCGCCGCCCCGTCCGCCGCGGGAAGGCCAAGACGGATGGCATCCGCCCGCGGCAGGGCGGCGAAGGCGCGGAGATAGCCCGAGGCTTCCATGAGATGCCGGTTGAAGGCCGGGTGGAACACGCCGTGCAGGGGCGTGCCCGAGGCGTCGAGCCGCTCCTCGTCCGCATAGGCGAGGGCGCAGTCGGGATGCCGGGCGAAGGTGGCGCGGATCAGCGCCACGGCGTCCCGGGTGGGGCGCCCGGTGGGGTCGAGCACCAGAACCAGCCCGCCGGTTGCCGCGGCGAGGGCGTCCGCCAGCCGGCCGCCGCCCGTCACGGCCGCGCTGGCGATGACCTGCGCTCCCATGGCGGTGAGGGGCGCGCCCTCGGTCGCCCGGCGCTCCTCGGGCAGGACGACGATCCACTCGAACGCGCGGTCCGTCTGCGCAGCGACGGCGCGGGCGCAGCGGGCGAGCCGGTCGGCGGACACATCCGTGGCATCGGTGAGAAGGCTGAGGCGGGGCGCGGCATCCGGCGCCGGCACCTCGCGGAAGTCTTCCACATAGCGGGCGCGGAAGGCCCGATAGGCCGCTGCCTCGCCGCTGCGGCGGGCGGAGGAGGCGGACAGCCGCGCCCGGAGCGCGCCGCGCAGGGTGCGCGCGGCGACCCCGGCCTCCTTCCAGCGCGGGCCGAGCCCGCCGGAGAACGGCCCGTTGGCGAAGGCGTGGAGCTTCAGCGCCACCTTGTGGAGGGGGTAGTAGCCGAGCCGCAGCGCCGCCGAGGCGCCCTCCACCTCGATCAGCGCGCCGCCGGGCGGCAGGGTGATGACCCCCGGTCCCGGTGCGGCCAGCACCTCCTGTCCGCGCACCGCGCCCCTGCGGTCACGGATGGTGAGGGCGAGCGGAAAGTCGGCGCCGCGCGCCTCCACCACCAGCGGCAGCCCGTCGCGCGCCGCCCGCATCCGCAGCACGAACGGCAGGCGGAAGCGCCGTCGCGCGTCGCGGCCCGGCGCGGCGGCGAGCCACAGGGGCGGAATGTCGGTCTCGGCCATGGCTGTCCTGCTCGGTCCCGGCGCGTTGAAGCACCCCGGCGCGGCCTCGGCAAGCCGGGAGCGCGCGGCAGCATTGCTTGACGCAGAGGTGGCGCCCCCCTCAAGTGGCCCCCACATAGTCGAGGCGCAGCTGGGAGCCGGCGCGCGAGGCGGGAGCATGTGATGGCACTGCGAGAAGTGGATCTGTTCGTCATTGGCGGCGGCTCGGGCGGCGTGCGCGCGGCGCGCATCGCGGCCCAGCATGGCGCGCGGGTGATGATGGCGGAGGAATACCGCATGGGCGGAACCTGCGTGATCCGCGGCTGCGTGCCCAAGAAGCTGTTCGTCTACGCCGGCCGCTTCGCCCACGAGCTGGAGGACATGGCCGGCTTCGGCTGGCGCGTCGGCGAGCCGGAGTTCGACTGGCTCACCCTGGTCGCCAACAAGGACAAGGAGATCGCCCGGCTGGAGGGCATCTACCGCCGCAACGCCGAGAATGCCGGGGTCGAGGTGGTGGCCTCCCGTGCCGTGCTCGCGGGCCGCAACCGGGTGCGCCTTCTCGCCACCGGCGAGGAAGTGACCGCCGGCCACATCCTCATCGCCACGGGCGCCCAGCCGGCGCTGGGGCCGGCGATCCCCGGCTGCGAGCTGGCGATCACCTCCAACGAAGCCTTCAACCTCAGCCAGTTCCCCAACCGCATCCTGATCCAGGGCGCCGGATACATCGCGGTGGAGTTCGCCGGCCTGTTCCGCTCGCTCGGCGCCGAGGTGACGCTGGTCTATCGCGGCGCCAAGGTGCTGCGCGGGTTCGACGAGGAGATCCGCGACCATCTGGAGACGGAGATGACGCGCGCCGGCATCCATCTCGCCTCCGGCCGCACCCTTTCCTCCATCGAGGCGATTGCCGGCGGCAAGCGCGTCACCCTCTCCGACGGTTCCGTGGTCGAGGTGGACGAGGTGATGCTCGCCATCGGCCGCATCCCCAACACCCGCAACCTCGGGCTGGAGGAGGCGGGGGTGGAGCTGGACGCCGCCGGAGCGGTGCTGGTGGACGGGCAGAGCCGCACCAACGTGCCGTCCATCTACGCGGTCGGCGACGTGACCAACCGGGTGAACCTGACGCCGGTGGCCATCCGCGAGGGGCACGCCTTCGCCGACACGGTGTTCGGCAACAAGCCGTGGAGCGTGGACCACTCGCTCGTCGCCACCGCCGTCTTCTCCGAGCCGGAGATCGGCACCGTGGGCCTGAGCGAGGAGGCGGCGCGCGCCGCCGGCCGGCCGGTGGACATCTACAGTACCGAGTTCCGGCCGCTGAAGGCCACGCTCTCCGGCCGCCAGACGCGCACCTTCATGAAGCTGGTGGTGGACCGGGAGACGGACCGCGTGCTCGGCTGCCACGTCATGGGCGAGGCGGCGGCGGAGATGATCCAGCTCGCCGCCGTGGCGCTGGGGCTGAAGGCGACGAAGGCGGACTTCGACCGCACCGTCGCCGTCCATCCCACATCGGCGGAAGAGCTGGTGACCATGCGCACGGCCACGCGCACCGTCTGAATGCCGCTCACGGCCAGCGAACGGGTCCGCGCATCGTTGGGAGAGGGGCCGGCATGGCGCCGGCCGCGGATCGGCCTCGGCCCGCCGCGGCGCTCAGAGGCGGCTGAGCAGCTCGGCCTTCTTGGTGCTGAATTCCTGGTCGCTCAGGATGCCCTTGGCGTGGAGATCGGCCAGCTTCTCGATGGCGGAGATCACCTCGCTCTGGCCGAGCGGCGGGGCCGCGCCGTAGCCCTGGGTCTGGGTCGGCGGCGCATAGGTCTGCTGCTGCGGCGCCGGCTCGTAGACCGGCGGCGGGGCATAGGCCGGGGCCTGCGGGGCGCCGCTCACGATCGGCAGGCTGGACACGAACACCGTGCCATACTGGCTGGTGAAGGTGAGCGAACCCGAGCCGCCCTGCTGCTGGGAAAAGCCGCCGATCTGGTGATCGAGGCTGTCATAGACGGTGACCTGGCCGTTGAGGTCGATGGCGAGGCGGCGGGCGCCCGGGAAATACGCATAGCGCACCCCGTTCTGCGCGCCGGTGCTGGCCGGCTGGCCGAGATCGGCCGGCCACCAGTTGAAGCTGCCGGAGGCGTCCGGCACGAACAGGCTGGGCTGATTGCCGCCCATGCTCCCCCCGAGGCTGCCGCCGAAGCCGCCGCCCCCGCTCGACTGCCACTGCCCGCCGCCGGGATAGCCGCCGCTCTGGCTCTGGGACTGGAAGCTGCCGGTCTGGGTGAGGCCGGGCTGGCTGGCGACGAGGTTCGACAACTCGCTGCACAGGCCGTCCACCCGGCACTTCAGGTAGTTGTTGAACATGTCCGAGACCATGGTCATCCCGCCCGCCATCCACTGGCCGGACCCGCCGAATTCGGGATGGTTGAACTGAGCCATCGTGCCGTTGCCGGCGATCACCGAGAACAGCATGGAGGTGACCGCATCCGGGCTGAAGCCGGTGCGCTGGGAAATGGCGTTGATGGCCGCCTGGCCTTCCGGCGAGAGCTGAGGCATGGGGCTCCTGACATGGCTCGGTCAACGGGCGCGGAATGGCGCCCGCGTGTCGGCGTTGCCGTCTTCTACCACGGCTCGGGCACAGATCGCCGACAGAATCAGGGGCCGGGAGCAGGGCAGCCATGCCGCCCGCACGGGTCCGCCCGTCCCCGCGTTCCCGGTCGCCTACGGCTGGTGTCCGAACAGGCGGCCCTTTTCCGCCCACAGAACGAACAGGACGGCGATGGCGCCGAGCACCATGTAGCCGAGGCTCAGCGGCAGCACCGTGCCGTCGAAGGCGCGCCCGACCAGATAGCCGAGCACGGACGACATCAGCGTCGTGAAGCCGCCGATGAACGAGGAGGCCGTGCCCGCCACCGCGCCCAGAGGCTCCATGGCGATGGAATTGAAGTTCGGCACGGTGAGCGCGAACAGGAACTGCCCCGCCGCAACCAGCGCGCAGAACAGCACCACCGGAGGCTTGCCGTCGAAGGCGATGCTGGCCGCCACCATGGCCGCCCCCACCGCCACGAACCCGCACATGCCGCCGTGCGACAGCCGCCGCATGCCGAGCCGGCGCACCAGCGCGGCGTTCAGGAAGGAGGCGACGGCCATGATGCCCGCCACCGCCGCGAACGCCACCGGGAACAGGTGGCCGAGGGCGTAGACGTCGGTCTGGAACACCTGAGAGGCCGAGCCCACGTAGGCCATCAGCGAGCCCATCATCAGGCCCATGGCAATGGCATAGCCCACGGTGCGGCGGGCGCGCAGCGTCAGCCCCATGCCGCGGCCGATGGAGATGAAGGAGAAGGGGATCCGGTATTCCGGATGCAGCGTCTCCGGCATGCGCAGGCCGAACCACGCCCACAGCAGCACTGCCAGCGCCAGCATGGCGAGGAAGATGAGGTGCCACGAGCCGAAGACGAGGATGATGCTGCCCAGCGCCGGCGCGATGATCGGGACGGTGAGGAACACCATCATGCTCAGCGACATGATGCGCGCCATCTCGCGGCCCTCGAAGCGGTCGCGCACGATGGCCACCGCCAGCACGCGCCCCGCCGCCGCGCCCACGCCCTGCACAAGGCGCGCGGCGACCAGCGTCCCGAAATCCGTCGCGAACAGCGCGACGATGCCGCCGGCCGCATAGATGGCGAGGCCGCCGAACAGGATCGGCCGGCGCCCGAGCACGTCGGAGAGCGGCCCGTAGAAGAACTGCGCCACGCCGATGCCGAACAGGTAGGCGTAGACCAGCACCTGCACCTGGTTGGGATCGGCCAGCGCGAAATCGGCGCGGATGGCGCCGAAGGCCGGCAGCAGGTTGTCGATGGAGAAGGCCGTCATGCCCATGAGCAGGGCGATGATGGCGACGAATTCCGCGAAGGGCGGGCGCAGGGGCTTCGGCGCCGGGTGCGCCGGAGACGCGGCATCACGGGTCGCGGAGGCCCGCTGGGGCTGGGACATGGCACGCTCGGGAGTTGGCGTGTCCCGCAACAGACACGAGGGGGGCGGCGGCCGGGCAGGGCGGCCGCGAGGAGCGACACACATAGGCCATGGCGCGACGCAGGAGAAGGTGGCCGGCCTCCGCCGCCGCCCGGCCGCGCGTGCCGCGGGATGCACAAGATCGCGAGGGAGTGGGGTTGGGGGAGGGGCGCGCCGGGCGCGGCGCGCCATGTCGGCACTGGCGCGGGTGGCGCCTGCTCGCATCGGGGCGGGCGGGCAAGCGACCCCGGTCACGGGTCCGAGCTCGGGCTGCGCCGGAGGTGCGGCGAGGCTTGTCGCCGCCGGCCCGAATCGCCATTTGCGGCGCGTCCTTCCTGTGGGCCGCCGGTTCGTGTATAAGCCCGCCTTCCGGTCCGGCGAACACAAGAGGAACGCCGGTCCGGGTCGGCCCGGAGGAGCCGGCCGGCATCCGCAACAGGAGAGTGAAATGGTGACCCGCCCGCAATCCGCACCCGTCCCTGGCGCCGAGGCTTCTCGCCGCGCCGAAGGCTGGCGTCCGGACAGCTGGCGATTTTATCCCGGCGTGCAGATGCCCGATTATCCGGACAAGCCTGCCCTCGCCGAGGTGGAAGCCAAGCTCGCCTCCTACCCGCCGCTGGTGTTCGCCGGCGAGGCCCGTCGCCTGAAGGCGGAGCTCGCCAAGGTGGCGAAGGGCGAGGCGTTCCTGCTGCAGGGCGGTGACTGCGCCGAGAGCTTCGACGAGCACTCCGCCGACAACATCCGCGATTTCTTCCGCGTCTTCCTGCAGATGGCGGTGGTGCTCACGTTCGCCGGCGGCTCGCCGGTGGTGAAGGTGGGCCGCATCGCCGGCCAGTTCGCCAAGCCCCGCTCCTCCGACACGGAGACGGAGAATGGCGTGACGCTGCCCAGCTACCGCGGCGACATCGTCAACGACATCGCCTTCACCCCCGAGGCCCGCGTGCCGGATCCGCGCCGGCAGATCGAGGCGTATCGCCAGTCGGCGGCGACGCTGAACCTGCTGCGCGCGTTCGCGACCGGCGGCTATGCCAACCTCGAGAACGCCCACCAGTGGATGCTGGGCTTCGTGAAGGACAGCCCCCAGTCCTCGCGCTACCAGGAGCTGGCGGACCGCATCACCCAGGCGCTCGACTTCATGCGCGCCTGCGGGATCGACCCGCACAGCCACCCGGAGATGCGGACCACCGATTTCTTCACCAGCCACGAGGCGCTGCTTCTGGGCTATGAGGAGGCGCTGACCCGCGTCGATTCCACCTCGGGCGACTGGTACGCCACCTCCGGCCACCTGCTGTGGATCGGCGACCGCACCCGCCAGCCGGACCATGCGCATGTCGAGTATTTCCGCGGCATCCGCAATCCCATCGGCATCAAGTGCGGCCCCTCGCTCACCGGCGACGGCCTCATCCGCCTGCTGGACATCCTCCAGCCCGACAACGAGCCCGGACGCATCAGCCTCATCTGCCGCTTCGGCGCGGACAAGATCGGCGAGCACCTGCCCGCCCTGATCCGCGCGGTGGAGAAGGAAGGCCGCGTGGTGGCGTGGTCGTGCGATCCCATGCACGGCAACACCATCAAGGCCGCCTCGGGCTACAAGACCCGGCCGTTCGACCGCATCCAGTCGGAGATCCGCTCGTTCTTCGACATCCATGCGGCGGAAGGCACCTTCGCCGGTGGCGTGCACCTGGAGATGACCGGCAAGAACGTCACCGAATGCACCGGCGGCGCCCGCGCCATCTCCGACGAGGACCTGCGCGACCGCTACCACACCTACTGCGATCCGCGCCTCAACGCCGAGCAGGCCATCGAGACCGCCTTCCTGGTGGCCGAGCTGCTCAAGCGCGAGCGCATCGCCCGCGGCCGCCCGCACGTGGCCGCCGCGGAGTGAGCGGACGCACCTGAAACAGACGGAACGGCGGGCTTCGGGCCCGCCGTTTTCGTTTCCGGGGCCCGCACCGCTCCACCCGCCGGGAAATGGCCGCGCTCCGGCTTACATTGGCCGGGCGTTTCCCCGATCATGGGGCCGTGTGTCCACGTCCCCCGAGCCCGGACGGTTTCGCATGTATCTCGCCGTCCTCCTCCTGCTGATGCTCGTCGCCCCGCTCGCGAGCGTGCTTGTCGAGCTGGTGGTGGCGGGCGGCCCGGCGGCCGCGCTGGTGCTCAAGTGGTTCGTGTTCTGGGGCATCGGCGCGCGGCTCGGCCTTGCCGGGGTGAAGCAGGTGGCGCAGCCGGCGTTCACCGCGCAGACCATCTTCGAGATCGCCGATCCCAAGGCGCAGGTGATCGTGCAGGAGCTGGGCTTCGCCAACCTCGCCTTCGGCCTGCTGGGCCTTCTCTCCCTCGTCTTTCCGGCCTTCCTCACGCCGGCTGCGGTGGCGGGCGGCCTGTTCCTGCTCCTCGCCGGCCTGCGCCACGTGATGCGGCCGGGCCGGAACCGCACCGAGACCATCGCCATGGTCTCCGACCTCGCGATGGTGGCGGTTCTGGCGACGGCGGCGATGCTGCGCGGGTGAGGCGCGGGAGAAAGGGCGCGGTCGGTTCAGCCCGCCCCGCCGCTCACCATGCCCGAGACGCCGGAGAACGCGCCGTCGCTCAGTTCCGCCACCAGCAGGCGGTTCGGGTCCACCGGGCCGGGCAGCGTCACCTGGCCGACCGGCACGGGGCGGAAGCCGAAGCGGGCGTAATAGGGGGCATCGCCCACCAGCACCACGAGGCCATGGCCGGCCTGCCGCGCGGCCTCCAGCGCCACCTCCATCAGCCGGGCGCCGATGCCCACCGACTGGAACGGGGGCTCCACCGTCAGCGGTCCGAGGAGAAGCGCCGGGGTCGCGCCGATCCGCACGTGCGTCAGCCGCACCGAGCCCACCAGCATGTTGCCCACCCGCGCGGTGAAGGACAAGGCGCGCTCATGGTGGGTCTGCTCGCGGATGCGGAACGCCGTGCGCGCGAACCGGCCGGGACCGAAGGTGCGTTCGTGGAGCCGGTCGATGTCGTGGTCGTCGGATGCCGTCTCGACGGCAATGGCGAGGGGAAGCTCGGTCATGGGAGGCCTGGATCTGTGCGGGCAGGACAAGAGACCCGCGAGACCGGCCCAAAGACCGTCAGGCGGGCGGCACGGCGCGGGCGCTGGTGCGCTGCGCGTCCTGTCGTCGTCGCTGAAGGCGAATGCCCATGGTCCCCTCACGAGAATGGCCGGGGCGGATAGCACGGCCGCTCCGGAAGGTCCAGTGGCCGTGTGCGGCGCGTCCGGCAAGGACGGGGAGAGGGCGCCGCCGGCACGCTCTCCCCGTCTCCTCACGCAGCCAGCCCGCGCGACAGCTCCAGCGCCTGACGCTCGAACAGCCGCCGGTAGAGGCCGCCCTCGCGCTTGACCAGGGCATCGTGGTCGCCCTCCTCGACGATGCGGCCCTTGTCGAACACCAGGAGCCGGTCGAGCGCGCGCACCGTGGACAGGCGGTGAGCGATGACCAGCGTGGTCCGCCCCACCATCAGCCGCTCCATGGCCTCCTGGATCGCCGCCTCGGATTCCGAATCGAGGCTGGAGGTGGCCTCGTCCAGGATGAGGATCGGCGCATCGGCGAGGAAGGCGCGGGCGATGGCGATGCGCTGGCGCTCGCCGCCGGAGAGCTTCACGCCCCGCTCGCCCACCAGCGTGCCGTAGCCGCGCGGCAGGCGATCGATGAAGCCGGCCGCATTGGCGAGCTCGGCGGCCCGGCGGATGTCGGCGAAATCGGCATCGGGCCGGGCATAGGCGATGTTCTCCATCAGCGAGCGATGGAACAGCACCGGTTCCTGCTGGACCACGGCGATGGCGCGCCGCAGCGAGGCCTGCGTCACCTCCCGCACGTCCTGCCCGTCCACCAGCACCCGCCCGGCGGAGACGTCATGCAGCCGCTGGATCAGCTTTACGAACGTCGTCTTGCCCGAGCCGGAATGGCCGACGAGGCCCACCCGCTCCCCGGCGTCGATGGTGACGCTGAGATCGTCATAGAGCGGCGTCGCGTGGCCGCCATAGCGGAACGTGACGTTCTCGAAGGCGATCCGCCCGTCCTCGACCCGCGCCGGCACCGCGGCCGGCGCATCGGCGATCGCCACCTTGTGGTGGTGGATCTCCACCAGCTCCTCCAGCTCGTTCAGCGCGCGCTGGAGATTGTGGATGTGCATGCCGATGTCGCGCAGGTAGGAATGCACGACGAAATAGGTGGCGAGCACATAGGCCATGTCGCCGGCGCTGGCTTCGCCCCGCCGCCACAGCACCAGCGCGGTGCCGAGGATGGCCGCCTGCAGCGCCACCAGCGCCAGCAGCTGCGCGGTGCCCGCCCAGGTGCCGGCCATCCAGGTGCGCAGGGTGCGGGCGTTCCACTTGGCGAGCACGCGGGACAGCCGCGCCTCCTCCCGCGCCTCGGCGCCGAAGCCCTTCACCACCGCGTTGCAGCCCACCGCATCCGCCAGCACGCCGCCGACGCGGGTGTCCCACTGGTTGGAGAGGCGCGCGGCCGGAGCCACGTAGGTCATCGACAGGGCGAGCGTGAGGGCGACGAACGCCACCGCGCCCACCGCCACCACAGCGCCCATCAGCGGCCAGTGCCAGCCGAGCAGCAGCGCCGAGCCGGCGAGCGCCACCAGCGAGGGGAACAGCGCCACCAGCAGCGTGTCGTGCAGCATGTCGAGCGACCACATCCCGCGCGAGATCTTGCGCACGGTGGAGCCGGCGAAGGTGGAGGCGTGCCAGTCGGCGGGGAAGCGCTGCACCCGGGCGAAGGCATCGGCCGCGAGGTCCGACATCATGCGCAGGGTGAGACGCACGAGGACGACATAGGTGGCGTGGCGCGCCGCCACCATCACTGTGCCAAGGCCGATGATGGCGAGGAAGGCAGCCGTCGCCGCCTGCCACGCGGCCGCGCGGTCGGTGCCCGAGACGGCATCGATGAGCCGGCCGGCGAACAGCGGCACGCACACCTCGGCGAGCGTTGCCGCCAGCACCGCCGTGAGCGTGCCGGCGATCAGCCCCGGCCTGCGGCGCCAGTGCCCGGCAAGGAAGGAGAACAGCGCGCGGATGCTGACGCCGCGCCGGTGGGTCTGGAAGAGCGACATGACATGTGCCGGCCGCGCGAGGCGCAGGGCCGGTCCCTGGTTCGGACAAAGAGAGGTCGGCGCGGGCGCGCCGGTGGACATCGGCAGAGGCGGAACCATCCGGCAGGCGCGCGGGCCGCCGCCCCGTCGCGGCAAGGCGTCGGGCGGGGCGCGGGCGCGGGGCCGGAGGAGGGCCTAGCGGCGCGGACGCCTGGGAATGATGTCGGTGTGGTGGGTGCGCCGGAACCGGCCGCGATCGGGGATGGGCTGGCCGGACATCATGTGCTGCATGGAACCCCTCCCTCGTGCGTGCCTGTGGCGTGCGTGCCTGTGGATGGTGTGACGGCAGGGCGCCGCCATCCGGATCGGATCCGGCTTGCCCCGTGCGCATCGGCCGATGTGCCGCGGAACGGGGCCTTTCACCGCGGCGCATGAGACGCTAAGGTCGCGGCCGATTTTTGATCGCGCACGGGCGGAACCATGGCGGACACCGGCATTCCCCACTTCTGCAACGACCTCGGCGTCACCCTGATCGAGGTGGGCAGCAAGGAATTCATGTGCATCGGCGCCAACCCGCCGTTCGACCACCCGCACATCTTCATCGATCTGGGCGGGGACAACGACGCCGTCTGCCCTTATTGCTCCACGCTCTACCGCTACAACCCCGCCCTTTCGGCGGGCGAGGCGAAGCCGGAAGCGTGCGTGTGGCACGACGCGCCGGCCGCGGCCTGATCGCCGGGGTCTGATCCCTCGCGGCCACGCCTGCCGGCTGGCCGCCTTGAACGAGAATCGATCCGGCCGGCTCCGCGGAGCCGGGTCCCGCCATGGCCGATCCCATTCCCTTCCGGCCGAAGCCGCGCCCGCCCGCAGCCAAGCGCGCCGCGCGCAGCGCCGTCGTGGTTGGCGCCGGCATCGGCGGTCTCGCCTGCGCCATCGCCCTGCGCCGTGCCGGCCTCACCGTTCAGGTGGTGGAGCAGGCGCGCAAGCTGAAGGAAGTGGGCGCCGGGCTTCAGCTCACCCCCAACGCCACGCGCATCCTGCGCGACTTCGGCCTGCTCAAGCGGCTGGAGCAGGTGGCCGTCGCCCCGCGCTCGCTCGATGTGCGCGACGGCCGCTCCGGCGCCACCATCACCCGCGCCCATTACGGGCCGGCGGTGACGCGCTATGGCGCGCCTTTCCTCGTGGTGCACCGGGCGGACCTGCAGAACCTGCTGGCCGAGGCGGCCCAGGAGGAGGGCGCCATCCTCGCCCTCGGCTCGGATCTCACCGCCGTGGAGCCGGCGTTCGGCAGCGTGCGCGCGGTGGTGAAGCAGGGCGAGAACCTGATCGCCCACGGCGCCGACATTCTCGTAGGCGCCGATGGCGTGCGCTCCGCCGTGCGGGCCCATCTGGGCGTCGCCCGGCCGCCGGTGTTCTCGCGCCGGCTGGCCTATCGCGCCACGGTTCCCCTGCCGGCGCGCCATCCGCCGGACGTGCGGCTGTATCTGGGGCGCGACGCCCATCTCGTGGCCTATCCGGTGCAGGGCGGCAACACGCTCAACCTCGTCGCCATCGTGCGGCAGGACACGCCGGTGGCCCGCTGGAGCGCGCCCGGCGACAGCGCCGCCGTCCACGCCGCCTTCGCCGATTGGGCGCCGGAGGTGCGCGACCTGCTGGCGGGCGCCTCGCACTTTCTGTGCTGGGGCCTCTACGATATCGAGCCGCTGCCACGCTGGAGCACCGGCCGCGTGACCCTGCTGGGGGATGCGGCCCACGCTATGTTGCCGTTCCTGGCGCAGGGGGCGGCGCAGGCCATCGAGGATGCCGCCGCTCTCGCCGCCGCCATCGGCCGGGAGAGCGATGCCGCGGCCGCGCTCCGTGCCTACGAGGCCGAGCGGCGCGGCCGCACCGCCCGCATCCAGAGCGAGGCCCGGCGCAACGGCATCGTCTATCATTTGTCCGGCCCGCCGCGCATCGCCCGGGACCTGGTGCTGCGCCGGCAGGGCGCGGCGCTGCTCGACCGCTACGGCTGGATCTACGGCGCCTGACCGCGCCGGGTCCGGCGCCCTCCGCCGGACGCATCGCAGCCTGATCGCGAGGCCCCTTAAACGCCAACGGCCGGCGCAGGGCCGGCCGTCGGATCATCTGTCAGGGCACGGGATGCAGGCGCGCGGCTGGCGCGCTCCGCCCCTCTGCGCGCTCACTCCAGGTCGGAATCGAGGATGGCCATCTGGAAGTTGTAGGAGAGGTCGCCATCCTCCTCGTCCTTGAACAGGACGCCGATGAACTCCTCGCCCAGATACACCTCGGCCGAGTCCTTCTTCTTCGGGCGGGCAGTCACCTTGATCTGCGGATTGCCGAACAGTGTCCGCAGATAGCGCTGCACGCGCTCGAGCTCGGTCTTTTCCAACGTGGGTCTCCTTGCGAACGAATGGCCGCCTTATGGCCGGGCCGGCGCCCGGCATCAAGCGGGGCCGCGCGACGGCGCTCAGATATCGGCGCCCGCGAAGATGTTGTCCTCGAACATCTGGTCCATGGAGCGCGACGGCTCGGCGCAGCCCGCCTCGCCCACCACCTTGGCCGGAATGCCGGCCACCGTGCTGTTGCGCGGCACCGGCTTCAGCACCACGGAGCCTGCCGCGACGCGGGCGCAGCGGCCCACCTCGATGTTGCCCAGCACCTTGGCGCCGGCGCCGATGAGCACACCGCGGCGGATCTTGGGATGGCGGTCGCCGGTCTCCTTGCCGGTGCCGCCGAGGGTCACGCCCTGCAGGATGGAGACGTCATCCTCGATCACGGCGGTGGCGCCGATCACCACGCCGGTGGCGTGGTCGAGGAAGATGCCGCGGCCCATGGGGACCTGCGGGTGGATGTCCACCGCATAGACGGAGGAGGCGCGGCTCTGCAGGTAGAGCGCGAAGTCGCGCTGGCCGGCATGCCAGAGATAATGCGCCAGACGATGGGTCTGGATGGCGTGGAAGCCCTTGAAATACAGCACCGGCTCCAGCGCGCGGGTGGCCGCCGGGTCGCGGTCCACCACCGCCATGATGTCGGCGCGCAGGGCCTGCGAGATGGTCTTGTCGCGGGCGGTGGCCTCCAGCCAGGCGGCGCGGATGGCGCTGCCCGGCAGGTCCGGATGATCGAGCCGGGCGGCGATGCGCTCGCCCACCACGGCCTCGAGGCTCGGCTGGCCCAGCACCGCGCCGGAGAGGAAGGCGGCGAGCAGGGGCTCGCGCTCGGCCGCCTCGTCCGCCTCGTTGCGCACGCGCGCCCACACCGGATCCACCACGTCGTGCCAGCGCTCGGTTCCGGCACGGGTGAGCCGCGGCGTCTGGCCGTCGGCGCCGGGCTTCACGGCGAGCGGCGCGGGCATGTTGATCTGCGGCATTCCTGCCTCCTCGGGTGATCCAGCTTGCCGTCTTTCTAGCACAAGCGGTGCGAACGCGAGAGGTTCCGGGAACGCATGTCAGGGTCGGCGCTTCAGGAATTCGAGAGCGCCGGACTTGAACACCTTGTCTCCCACCGCAGGGTTGTGGTCGCGGTTGGGAATGTCGAGCAGCGTGCCGTCGGGCAGGAGGTCCACCAGCGGCTGGCCGGGGCCGGAGACGGCGTCGCGGGTGCCGATGGCCACCAGCACCGGCTGGAAGATGCGCGCCACCTCGGCCCGCTCCAGCGTCTGCCGCGAGCCGCGGATGCAGGCGGCGAGCGCCTTCAGGTCCGCCTTGTTGGCATCGGCGAAGGCGCGGAACATGCGGCCCATGGGGTCGGACACATCGTCGAGGCTCGGCGCCTCCAGCGCATCGGCGATGGACTGGGGGAGGCCGACGCCATCCACCAGATGGATGCCGAGGCCGCCCATGATCAGCGAGCGCACCGCCTCCGGCGCATGCAGGGCCATCTGGGCGCCCACGCGCGCGCCCATGGAATAGCCGACCACGTCCGCCCGCTCCAACCCGAGATGGGCGAGCAGGCGCCGCGCGTCCTCGGCCATCAGGCGGGTGTGGTAGAGCGCCGGGTCGTAGAGCTTCTCGGACTCGCCGTGGCCGCGATGGTCGAAGCCGATGGCCCGGTAGCCCGCTTCCACCAGCGTCTTGGTCCAGGAGGGGCCGACCCAGTTGATCTCCTTGGTGGAGGCGAAGCCGTGGATCAGCAGGACGGGATCGCCCGCGCCCACGTCGAAATAGGCGATGTCGATGCCGTCGGAGGAGAAATGGGGCATGGGGAACCTGCGCGTGCGCCGCGGGCCGGCGCCAATGGTCGGGGCCAAATCGGGCGCGACCCTAGTGCAGGCGCGGGTGCGCTTGCAATCCGCGCCGGCTGCGGAGGGTGCCCGCCATGTCAGGCGGGATGGATTGCGGCGGTCGCCGGCTCCTGCTGCGGCGGAGACCGATTCTCCACGTCGTCCCTAGGGTCCGGCCTGCTCACGCCGGGAGGCCCCGGTGAGGGCAGGAGGTCCATCTGCCAGCCGGTGGGCGGTGGCGACCGCAGCTCCGAACGCGGAGAGCGCGGCCGGCTCTCCCGCTGGTCCTTCGGGAGCGGCGGGGCCTGTGGCGGCCGGAATGGCAGGCGTGCCGCCGCCGGGTGCCACCGCCGGCGGGACGGGCGGCGCGGGGATGGAGATGCTGGCGGACCGGGGCGGGAGCGGTGCGGCGCAGCCGTTGCCGCCGGCGGCGGTCCGGGCGGTGCGCCAGACCCGCCATTCCTGCCGGGCCAGCGGCGCGCGGCGGCGCGGGCGCTTCCAGGTGCGCCGGGCGCAGGCGACACAGAAGGAATTGAACGACGACACCAGCGCCAGCAGATAGGCGGCGGTGGCGAAGATCCACCAGATGAGATGGAACAGCGCGCCGGTGATGACGAGGGCGCCGCGCCCCAGGGTCTTCAGGATGGCGAGGGTCTGCACGCCCTTGGCATCGGCGAGGCGGGCGGCGCGGGCGAGGTCGCGGCCGCCATCGGCCACCGAGAGCGCCTCCAGCGCCGCGCGGGTGCCGGCCTTCGCCTCGATCCGCGCGGTATCGTCCAGCATGCGGGAGAGGGTCGCGACCCGGTCGGAGCGCACGACGCCCTTCAGCGCGGCGCCGTCCACGGTGCCGGGATGGGCGGCGAGGCGGCGCAGCGCGGTGAAATCAACCGCCTCGCGGACGGCGCGGGTCAGGCTGCGCGCGAGCGCCGCGGAGAGCTTGCCGGTGCGCTTCGCCACCTTCACCAGGGAGATGCCCATGCGCGCGGGCAGGCCGAGACCGCCGGTGGCGTAGGTGCCGGCGGTGATGGCGAGGCCCACGGCCGAGAGGCCGAGGATGAGCTGGTCCGCCTCCTCGCCGCGCGCCAGCTTCAGCCCCTCCCGGCCGGCGTCGCGGATGTCGCCCCACACCATCAGGTCGCTGGCGGCGGCTCCGGCGAGCCCCGGCAGGTCCTGTGGCGTGCCCGTGACGAAGCCGAGCCCGAACGCCTTCGCCGCCCGCATCGTCTCGGCGAGGGCGCTATTGGCGACGTCGACCCGGCTGCGCAGCGCCTCGGGAATGGCGAGGCCGCGGGCATCGGCGAGAGCGAGATAGGAGGCCGCGAGCGCGGCGTCGTCCGCCGCCAGCGCAGCCTCCATGGCGCGGGCGGCATCGTCGGCGGTGAAGCCGGCCAGGCCGAGATCCGCCAGCGCCGCCGGATCATCCCGCGCGGCGACGAGCTTCACGCTCTCCTTGGCCAGCGGCAGCAGCCAGGGCGAGCCGGCAAGCAGCGCCAGCAGCGTGAAGAGGGAGGCGAGAATGCGGAGCATGGGCGAACCTGCCGCATCATGGCATCCCCTCGCGGCGGTGTCGAAGGTGGGAGGGAGCGACACGGATGCGGTCCGCCACGCCCCTATCTGAATGTGCGGCGGGCTTTTGCCATCAAGGCTGCGGCTGACCCGTTCTCGGGCGGCAGGTGCCCGTCCAATGCCGCCGGGACCGTCCGGCCGCCGCCGCGGCTTGCAGCGGCGGCGCGGCGATGGCGCCGGGTGCCGCTGGCAGGAGCGGTGCGGGTAGAGGACGCTCCCTCGGCGAAGCTCGACGGGCGGGCGCTGTGCGATGCCTCCGGCGCCGGCGCCCGCGACCTGCGCAGATGCGGCGCGGCGGGACTTCCGGCGGGCCCATTCCGGTCCGCCGCTCCTGCGGGAGCGGATGGGCGGGGGTATGCGACCGCCGAAGATGGGCGGCTGGGCACGTCAGTCGCATCCTGCCGGAGGAAGCGATCCGCGCCCGGACTGGACGATGCCATGTCGGCGGCCGCCGGACCCGTCCCGCTTTCTGCTCGGCCGGCATACGCGTGCGACCGGGCGGTGCAGAGCCTTCCGCTTCTCACCGGTGCGCGCCCGTCGGCCCTTGCGTCCGGCGGTGGAGGCGCTACACATCTGGTATATTGAATACGAATAGGGGCGAGCCGTGCCTGTCCTGGATCTTTCGGGGGAGCGCTTCCGCGTCGAGTTCACGGGGCCGGAGGATGGGCCGCCCCTCATCCTCTCCCACGCGCTCGGCCTCGATCTCGCCATGTGGGACGCGGTGGTGCCGCTGCTTGCCCGGCGACGCCGGGTGGTGCGCTATGATGCGCGCGGCCACGGCGAAAGCGCGGCGCCGGATCAGGTTTATTCCATGGGCGACCTCGGCCGCGACGTGCTGGCGATCATGGATCGGCTCGGCCTTGCCAGCGCCGATTTCTGCGGTCTCTCGCTCGGCGGCATGGTGGGCCAGTGGCTGGCGCTCAACGCGCCCGCGCGCCTGACCCGGCTGGTTCTGGCGAACACCACCGCCCATGCGGCCCCTGTCCGCTTCTGGGACCAGCGCATCCGCGCGGTGCGGCGCGAGGGCCTCGCGCCCATCGCCGACGCGGTGGTGGACAGCTGGGTCTCGCCGGCCTTCCGCGCTGCCGCGCCGCAGCGGGTGGCGATGGTGCGCGCGCAGGTGGCCGCAACCCCGCCCTCGGGATACATGGGCACCTGCTGCGCCATGCGCGACATGGACTTCCGCCGCGATCTGGCGCGCATCCGCACCGCGACGCTGGTCATCGTCTCCGAGCAGGACCGGTCCACGCCGCCGGGCTGGGGCGAGGCCATCGCCGAGGCCATTCCCGGCGCCCGGCTGGAGCGGCTGGCGGGTGGTCACCTCTCCGCCCTCGAGCAGCCCGAGGCGTTCGTGCGCGCCGTCGACGGCTTCCTCGGCTGAACCGCCCGCCGCCCGCGCGACGTTGCGCGCGCGTGACTTCGCCGCTCCGCTGTGGAACATGCGCGACGAAGCCTCGTTCAGGCTGGCAGGAGGATCGGATGGTGTCGCCGCAAGACGGCCGTTCCCACGCGTTCGGCCCGGACACCCGGCCGCTCGGCGCCGTCCCGACCGCCTCCGGCGCAGACCGGACGCACGCCCATCACGACCACGGTCACGATCATTCCCCGCATCCGCCCGCGCGCGCGTCCGCCGCGGATGCGCATGGCGAACCGACACCCAACTCCGCGAACGGGAACGACAGTTTGTGCGTGGCCGGCGATGATGGCCATCCCGGCGACCATGGCCATGGCGACCACGACCATGGCGATCACGACCATGACCACGGCCACGCCGGCCATTCCCACTCCGGCCACTCGCATGCCGGCCACGCCCATGCGGTGCCGGATTCGCTGCGGGCCTTCGCCATCGGCGCCGGGCTGAACTTCGGCTTCGTCCTGGTGGAGGTGGGGTTCGGCCTCTATGCCGGCTCCCTCGCCCTGCTGGCCGATGCCGGGCACAACCTTTCCGATGTGCTGGGGCTGGTTCTGGCCTGGGGCGCCGCCTGGCTGTCGCGGCGCGCGCCCACCGCCCGCCGCACCTATGGCTACGGCCGCTCCTCCATCCTCGCCGCCCTCGCCAATGCCGTGCTGCTGCTGGTGGGTACCGGAGGCATCATTCTCGAGGCCGTCTCCCGCCTGTCCGATCCCGAGCCGGTGAAGACCGGCATCGTGATGGCCGTGGCGCTCGTGGGCGTGGCGGTGAACATGGGCACGGCCATGCTGTTCATGGCCAACCGCAAGGGCGACCTGAACGTCCGCGGCGCCTTCATCCACATGGTGGCGGATGGCGCCATCTCGCTGGGCGTGGTGGCGGCTGCTGCGGTGATCGCGCTGACGGGCTGGCTGTGGCTGGACCCGGTGGTGTCCCTCGCCATCGCCGCGGCGATCGTGGCGGGCACCTGGGGGCTGCTGCGCGACAGCTTCAACCTCGCGCTCGACATGGTGCCGGAAGGCATCGAGCCCGAGGAGGTGGAGCGCTGGCTCGCCGCCCGGCCGGGGGTGAGCGAGGTGCACGACCTGCACATCTGGAGCCTCAGCACCACCTCGGTCGCCCTCTCGGTGCATCTGGTGCGGCCGGGGGCGGGGCTGGACGACGATTTCCTCAGCGCGACCTGCGAGGGGCTCAAGGCGCGCTTCGGCATCGCCCATCCGGTGCTTCAGGTGGAAGAGGGGCGCATGGCCTGCGCCCTCGCCCCCCGCGACGTGGTCTGACGCCGAAGCTCAGGCCGCCTTCGCCGTGCCGAGGCCTTCCAGCGCCTCGCGGGCGACGGGCGAGAGGCCCTCGCCGCCATGGGCGATGTGCTCGGCGATCTTGGCCCGCATGCGCGGATCCCAGAACTTGCGGATATGGGAGCGGGTCTCCTCCACCGCCGCCTCGTGCTTCATGGCGGCGAAGGCGGTGGAGATCTGGTTCGCCATGTAGACGAGCTTGTCGGCGCTGCTATGCGACATGGTCCTGCCGTTCCGAAGGAGCGGGCGCGATGCGCCCGGGATGGGTGAAAATCTCGAAGCCGTCGTCGCGCACGATGGCGCACAGCGTGATGCCTGCCGCCTCCGCGGTGCGGATGGCGAGGGAGGTGGGAGCGGAGACGGCGGCGATCACGCCGACGCCCAGCACCGCCGCCTTCTGCACCATCTCGATGGAGACGCGGCTGGTCAGCAGCAGCAGGCCACGCGCGGTGTCGAAGCCCGCCTCTGCGGCCATGCCCACCAGCTTGTCGAGGGCATTGTGGCGGCCCACGTCCTCGGCCAGCGCCAGGATGCCCCGGCCCGGCTCGAAGAAGGCGGCCGCATGCACCGCGCGGGTCTCGCGGTTCAGCGCCTGCAGCGGCCCGAGCGCGGCCATGGCGCCCAGCACCACGTCCGGCGCGAAGGTGGCGGCGGCGGTGACGTGCGCGGCCGGCTTCACCGCCTCGATCAGGCTTTCCACCCCGCACAGGCCGCAGCCGGTGGGACCGGCGAGCGCGCGGCGCCTTGCGGAGAGATGCTTCATCTTCTCCTCGGCGATCCACATGCGCGCCTCGATGCCCTCCTCCAGCACGATCACCTCGCGGGAGAGGATCTCGGCGGGGGCGGCGACGATGCCCTCGGTCAGCGCGAACCCCAGCGCGAACGCCGGAATGTCGGTGGGGCTCGCCATCATCACCGCATGGGTGGTGCCGTTGAAGGTGAGCGCCACCGGCACCTCCTCCGGCACCGCGCGGGCGCCGCGGGAGAGGATGCCGTCCCGGATCTGCGCGCGCTCCACCCGCCGCGCCGGGGCGGGCGCGGGGAGGTCAGGGGGGAGCGGGCAGGCGGGTTCGTCGGTCATCTTGTCCAATCACATGGGAGCGCCGGAGCGCGCCCGGTAGGGGCGGTGTTGCCTGCTTGCGGCCCCTCCCCCGGCGGGAGTGGGAGGGCGGCCTGTTCTCCGCCCGGGGTGTCCCCGGGGGGAAGTTGCAAGCCCTCACCCTGGCCCGCTCCGCAACAGGAGAGGGAGCGCGAACGCAGGAGACGGCGCCCCGGCTGGGAGGGGAGGCCGGTCGCGCCGGCGCGCTCTCACTCCGCCGCGATGCGACGGCTCTTGCGGCTGAGGTCCTCGTAATCCTCCTGCCACTGGGTCGGGCCGTTGGAGGGCGAGACCTGCACCGCCGTCACCTTGTACTCGGGGCAGTTGGTGGCCCAGTCCGAATAGTCGGTGGTCACCACGTTGGCCTGCGTCACCGGGTGATGGAAGGTGGTGTAGACCACGCCCGGCGCCACGCGGTCGGAGATGACCGCGCGCAGCGAGGTGGAGCCGGCACGGCTGTCCAGCTTCACGAAGTCGCCGTCGCGGATGCCGCGGTTCTCGGCGTCGTGGGCGTGGATCTCCAGCACGTCCTCGGGATGCCAGACCACGTTGTCGGTGCGCCGGGTCTGCGCGCCGACATTGTACTGGCTGAGGATGCGCCCGGTGGTGAGCAGCAGCGGGAAGCGCGGGCCGGTCTTCTCGTCGGTGGGCACGTATTCGGTCAGGATGAACTTGCCCTTGCCGCGCACGAAGCCGCCGATGTGCATGATGGGCGTGCCTTCCGGCGCCTTCTCGTTGCACGGCCACTGCACCGAGCCCATCTCGTCCAGCAGCTTGTAGTTCACGCCCGCGAACGACGGGGTGAGCGCGGCGATCTCGTCCATGATCTCGCCGGGGTGGGCGTAGCTCATGGGGAAATCGAGGGCGTTCGCCAGCATCTGGGTGACTTCCCAGTCGGCATAGCCGTTCTTGGGCGCCATCACCTTGCGGATGCGCTGGATGCGGCGCTCGGCGTTGGTGAAGGTGCCGTCCTTCTCCAGGAAGGAGCAGCCCGGCAGGAAGACGTGGGCGTAATTGGCGGTCTCGTTCAGGAACAGGTCCTGCACCACCAGGCACTCCAGCGCGGCGAGGCCGGCCGAGACGTGCTTGGTGTCGGGGTCGGACTGGAGGATGTCCTCGCCCTGCACGTACATGCCCTTGTAGGTGCCTTCCACCGCCGCATCGAACATGTTGGGGATGCGCAGGCCCGGCTCGGAGTCGAGCGGCACGCCCCACATGGCCTCGAAGGTGGCGCGGGTGGCGTCGTCCGAGATGTGGCGGTAGCCCGGCAGCTCGTGCGGGAACGAGCCCATGTCGCACGAGCCCTGCACGTTGTTCTGGCCGCGCAGCGGGTTCACGCCCACGCCGTCGCGGCCGATGTTGCCCGTGGCCATGGCGAGGTTGGCGATGGCCATCACCGTGGTGGAGCCTTGCGAATGCTCGGTGACGCCGAGACCGTAATAGATGGCCCCGTTGCCGCCGGTGGCATAGAGCCGGGCCGCGCCGCGCAGGTCGGCGGCGGGAACGCCGGTGTACTTCTCCACCGCCTCGGGGGAGTGGCGCTCGTCGGCGACGAAGGCCGCCCACTCCTGGAACTCCGCCCAGTCGCAGCGCTCGCGCACGAACTGCTCGTTCACCAGCCCCTCGGTGACGATGACATGGGCCATCGCGGTGACGATGGCGACGTTGGTGCCGGGGCGGAGCGGCAGGTGGAACGCCGCCTCGATGTGGGGCGAGCGCACGATGTCGGTGCGGCGCGGGTCCACCACGATCAGCTTGGCGCCGGCGCGCAGGCGCTTCTTGAGGCGCGAGCCGAACACCGGATGGCCGTCGGTCGGGTTGGCGCCGATGATGAGCACCACGTCGGACGCCTCGACGCTGTCGAAGTCCTGCGTGCCGGCGGAGGTGCCGTAGGTCTGGGAGAGGCCGTAGCCGGTGGGCGAGTGGCAGACGCGGGCGCAGGTGTCCACGTTGTTGTTGCCGAAGCCGCCGCGGATCAGCTTCTGGACGAGGTAGGTCTCCTCGTTGGTGCAGCGCGAGGAGGTGATGCCGCCGACCGAGCGCTTGCCGTACTTCTCCTGGATGCGCTTGAACTCGGAGGCGGCGTAGGCGATCGCCTCCTCATAGCTCACCTCCTTCCACGGTTCGTGGATGGACGAGCGGATCATGGGCTTGAGGATGCGGTCCTTGTGGGTGGCATAGCCATAGGCGAAGCGGCCCTTGACGCAGGAATGGCCGCGGTTCGCCTTGCCGTCCTTGTAGGGCACCATGCGCACCAGCTCGTCGCCGCGCATCTCCGCCTTGAAGGTGCAGCCCACGCCGCAATAGGCGCAGGTCGTCACCAGCGAATGCTCGGGAGTGCCGATGTCGAACATGGACTTCTCGTTCAGCGTCGCTGTGGGGCAGGACTGAACGCAGGCGCCGCAGGAGACGCACTCGGAGGTGAGAAAGCTCTCGTCCATGCCGGGCGAGACGCGGCTGCCGAAGCCGCGGCCGGAAATGGTGAGCGCGAACGTGCCCTGCACCTCCTCGCACGCGCGGACGCAGCGGTTGCAGACGATGCACTTCGACTTTTCGTAGGTGAAGTAGGGGTTGGATTCGTCCTTCCCCATCTTGGTGTGGTTCTCGCCCTCGTAGCCGTAGCGCACGTCGCGCAGGCCGACGACGCCGGCCATGTCCTGCAGCTCGCAGTCGCCGTTGGCGGAGCAGGTGAGGCAGTCCAGCGGATGGTCGGAGATGTAGAGCTCCATCACCCCCTTGCGGATCTGCTTCAGCCGCTCGGTCTGGGTCTTCACCACGATGCCCTCGGCCACCGGCGTGGTGCAGGAGGCGGGGGTGCCGTTGCGGCCCTCGATCTCGATCAGGCAGAGCCGGCAGGAGCCGAAGGCGTCCAGCATGTCGGTGGCGCAGAGCTTGGGGATCTGGTTCCCCACCTCCATGGCCGCGCGCATGATGGAGGTGCCTTCCGGCACGCTCACGGACATGCCGTCGATGGTGAGGGTGACCATCTTCTCCGACTTGGAGGCCGGCGTTCCGTAGTCGATTTCATGGACGAGGGACATCGGGCGTTCCTTCCGGATCATTCGGCAGCGGCCGGCAGCTTCGGCGCGACGCCGAAGTCTTCCGGGAAATGGGTGAGGGCGCTGATGACGGGGTAGGGCGTGAAGCCGCCGAGCGCGCACAGGGACCCGAGCTTCATGGTGTGGCAAAGGTCTTCCAGCAGCGCGAGGTTCTGCTCGCGCTTCTCGCCGGCGACGATCTTGTCGAGGGTCTCGACGCCGCGGGTGGAGCCAATGCGGCACGGGGTGCACTTGCCGCAGCTCTCGTGGGCGCAGAACTCCATGGCGAACTTGGCCATATGGGCCATGTCCACCGTGTCGTCGAACACCACGATGCCGCCGTGGCCGATCAGCGCGTCCTTGGCCGCGAAGGCCTCATAGTCGAACGGCGTGTCGAACTGGTGCACAGGCAGGTAGGCGCCGAGCGGGCCGCCCGCCTGGACCGCGCGCACGGGACGGCCGGAGGCGGTGCCGCCGCCGATGTCATTCACCAACTCGCCCAGCGGGATGCCGAAGGCGGTCTCGAACAGGCCGCCGTGCTTGATGTTGCCGGCGAGCTGGATGGGCATGGTCCCGCGCGAGCGGCCCATGCCGAAGTCGCGGTAATACTTGCCGCCCTTGTCCAGGATCACCGGCACGGTGGCGAGCGACACCAGGTTGTTGATGACGGTGGGCTTCTGGAACAGGCCCTTGTGGGCCGGCAGAGGCGGCTTGGCGCGCACCAGGCCGCGCTTGCCCTCCAGGCTTTCCAGCAGCGCGGTTTCCTCGCCGCACACATAGGCGCCGGCGCCCATGCGCATCTCCATGTCGAAGGAGAGGCCGGAGCCGAGGATGTTGTCGCCCAGCAGGCCCGCCTCGCGCGCCTTCTCGATGGCCTTCTCCATCACCACGAAGGCGAGGGGATATTCCGAGCGGGAGTAGACGTAGCCCTTGGTCGCGCCCACCGCGAGGCCGGCGATGGTCATGCCCTCGATGAGGCAGAAGGGGTCGGCCTCCATGATGAGGCGGTCGGCGAAGGTGCCCGAATCGCCCTCGTCGGCGTTGCAGACGATGTAGCGCTGGTCGGCCGGGGCGGCGGCCACCGTGCGCCACTTGATGCCGGTGGGAAAGCCCGCGCCGCCGCGGCCGCGCAGTCCGCTGTCCACCACCTCCTCCACCGTCGCCGCCGGGCCAAGCGTGATGGCGCGCTCAAGGCCGCGATAACCGCCGTGGGCCTTGTAGTCGGTGAGGGAGAGCGGATCGATGATGCCGATGCGGGCGAAGGTCAGGCGCGTCTGCTTCTTCAGCCAGGGGATCTCGTCGACCACGCCGACGCACAGGGGATGATCGGCGCCGTGCAGGAAGCCGGCATGGAGCAGTTCCTCCACGTCGGAGGGCTTCACCGGACCATAGCCGACGCGGCCGTGCTCGGTCTCCACCTCGATCAGCGGCTCCAGCCAGAACAGACCGCGCGAGCCGTTGCGGGTGATGTCGGCGGTGATGCCGCGGGCGAGCAGCCCGGCTTCGAGCTTGCGGGCGACGCGGTCGGCGCCGCAGGCCACGGCGGTCGCGTCATTCGGGACGAAGATGCGGGGGGACTTCATCAGATCTCTCCGTAACGCTTGCCGGAGGAGACGCAGGTGGCGATCTCGTCGATGGCCTCGCGGTCGAGGCGGCCGATCAGCTGGCCGTCCACCAGCGCGGAGGGCGCGCAGGCGCACAGGCCGAGGCAGTAGATCGGCTCCAGCGTCACCCGGCCGTCGGGGGAGGTCTCGCCCATGTCCACGCCGAGCTTCTCCTCGGCATAGGCGGCGAGGGCGGCGCCGCCCACGGACTGGCACGCCTCGGCGGCGCACAGCTTCACCACGGTGCGCCCGGGCGCGGAGCGGCGGAAGTCGTGGTAGAAGGTGAGCACGCCATAGACTTCGGCGCGCGAGAGATTGAGGCTGTCGGCGATCATCGGCACCGCCGGATCGGGCACGAAGCCGAAGGTTTCCTGCAGCGCGTGCAGGATGGGCATGGTCGCCCCCTCGAGGTGCCGGTGCTCCGCGATCACCTGCGCTGCGCGCTCGGTGCTCCAATCCTCATAGACCGCCATGGTCGTCTCGCTTTCCCGAAAGGCGTGGAGGCGCGTTGCCGCCGCTTCGTCTTGCTTGCGGGAAAGTCTGGCATACACGGCACCCCAATCAAGGCAGCTGTCGGATGTTGCGATAGAACATCTCTATCAAGGAGGGCTGCCCGCGGCAGGGGTTCCGCCGGGTTTCAGGCGTTTGACCTGCGGCATTCGGGCCAGGCTGGAACCGTTCCTGGTATATCGATTGTGATTTTCTATGTTCGCAGGGCGGGAGCCCCGGCGTTCGGCCGTCCGAATTATTGCATTGCAGCAATGGCCGGATCGGCGAGCGTGGTCTGATCGAGCTTCGGGGCGATGCGCCGCGCCTCCGCCACCAGAGCGGCGGTGATGGGCGTCGTGGGCTCGCGATGGGGCACCACGAGGCCGATGGAGTGGGAGATGTCCGGCTCCACGATGGGAATGGAACGCACCACCGAGGTCAGCCCCAGCGAGTCCGCGAGCATCGCCGGCATCACGCTCGCCCACAGGCCGGTGCGCACATGGGTGAACAGCACGATCATGGAGTTGGATTCGAGCGTGGGCTTGTGGCTCGCCCCCGCCGCGGCCAGAAGGCCGTCGACGATGCGCCGGTTCTGCATGTCCGGCGTCAGCAGCGCCAGCGGCAGCTCGGCTACCTCGGCCCAGGTCACCGTCTCCCGGTCGCCGTAGCGGGCGTTGGGGGAGGTCACCAGACGGTAGCGCTCGCGGTAGAGCGGCACGGTGTTCACCCGGCCCAGCGGCTCGTTGTCGAGATAGGTCAGGCCGGCGTCGATCTCGAGATTCTCCAGGTGATTCAGGATCTCGATGGAGGTGCGGGAGATGACCGTGAAGCGCACGTCCGGATGGCGGGCGCGGAACGGCGTCGTCAGCGCCGCCACCATGGGCAAGGCGGTGGGGATGGCGGCGATGCGCAGGGGCCCGGCAAGGCCGCGCTTCAGCGCATCGATATCCTGACGCATGGCGCGCGAATCGGCCACGATCCGCCGCGCCCATTCCAGCGTGCGCTCGCCTTCCGGCGTGAAGCCCATGAAGCGGGAGCCGCGCTGCACCAGCAGCACGCCCAGCGTATCCTCCAGCTGCTTGATGCCCGCCGACAGGGTCGGCTGCGTCACCCCGCACGCCTCGGCGGCGCGGCCGAAGTGGCGTTCCCGGGCCAGGGCGATCAGATATTCGAGCTTGTCTATCATGGTTCCATATCAGGGCGCGGCATGGCCCGACGCAAGGCATGTTCGTCGCCGCAGCGCAGCGTTCTCCACGACGGTTGTGGACCCCGCCCATTCGCGCTACCTCCGGACCCTGTTTCGCGCCCGGAGGCCCCCATGCGTCACCTGCTTTTCGCTTGCGCCATCTCTGTGGCCGCCCTCGCGGGGGCGGCAACTCCCGCTTCGGCGGGTCCGGTGGCCCCGGGGGTCGCCGCAGCGATGGGGGAGGCGGCCGTGAGCCCGCAAACCGTGCGCTGGGTGTGCACCTACGGGCGCTGCGTGTGGCGTCCGCACTCGCGCGTGCGCGTGCCGGTCTATGCCCAGAGCTGGGGTCCGCCGACGCGTCCGCGCTGCGAATATGTGCGCCGCGTGGGGCCGCAGGGGCAGGCGCACTGGCAGCAGGTGTGCCGGTAACGGCGGAAAGGGTGCATCTGCTGCCCTTGCAACCCGTGCTCTCGCGAACGTGAGAAGCAGGCCGGGAACTTTCGGGTCTCTATTAAGGTTATGTTTACGCTCGGCGACGGTGCGGCGGACCGGAGGCCCGAGAGACCCAACACGGGGCACAGGAGCACCGCCATGCCCAGTCTGGCTCATGGTTCGGTTCTGATTTCGCTGGTGGCTATGCTGTTCGCGACGCTTCTCGTCGCGACCCCCACGCTGGCCGTGCTGACCCAGCCGCATGAGCGTCCGCCTGTCGAGACGCCGCGGCCTCTGCCCTCACCCTCCGCTTTCGCCTGATGCTGCGTGAGGCGCGGCGGCGCGCCCGTCGCCACGCTTGTGTGCGGTCGTCCGGTCGCCCGGGCCGGCCGGATCAGTCTACCGGATATCCGGCGGCTTTGGTCTGGCGCGTCTCGTCTGCGGGCGGGCGCCATGGCGCTGGCTGGCGATGGCTGAAGCCTGCGCGCGCACGGCGTTGCCGTGGCTGGTCCCGAGCCGCCACGCCTGTTCGCGGGAGCAATCCATGAGCGGGTTCCGTCCGGGCCTCGCGCTGTCGCTGGGCATGCTGCTGCTGTGCGCGGCGGCGCCGGCTTGGGCGCAGGGCAGCCGCGGCGGCTTCTTTCCGGGCAGCGGCGCAGCGAGCCATGGCTCGCCCGTGCGCGACATCTTCTCCCTGCTGTTCGGCGGGCTGCGATCGGCGTCGCGCTATGGCGAGCCGGACCGCCCGCGCATCATTCTCCAGCCGCGGGCGCGCGACGGGGTGATCGTCAGCGGCGGCAACCATGCCTATTGCGTGCGGACCTGCGACGGGCGCTTCTTCCCGTTGCAGGGGCGTGCGGGCGATACGGGCGATGCGCTGGCCCAGTGCAACGCCTTCTGCCCGGCGGCGCGCATGGCGGTCTACACCACGTCCGACAGCAGCCGCGGCATCGACGGTGCGGTGACGCGCGAGGGCAAGGCCTATACCGAGCTGCCCACCGCCTATGTGTTCCGCCAGCGGCTGGTGGAGGGGTGCACCTGCACCGCCGGCACGCGCGTCGGCGGGCTTGGCGCGGTGGATGTGAAGGACGATCCGACCTTGCGTCGCGGCGATATCGTGATGACGCAGGAGGGCGGCCGGGTGTTCGCAGGGGGCCGGAAAGGTCCGCCCTATCGCGATGAGGATTTCGTGCCGCCAGCCCGTTTCCCGGACCTGCCGCGCGACATGAGGGCCCGCCTGTCGGAGCTGGAAGTCGCCTCGCGTTGAGCGGCCTGCGGGCCCGCCCGGGAGGCTGTCCTCTTCGTCCGTTCGGAAGGCGCTGAACGCTCGCCGTCACCGCCCACGGGCGAAGACGGGCACAGCTCCTCACATCTCGGGCAAAACGCGGAGTGGTCCTAGACCGCCGCGGCGCGGCTCCGCGACTTGGCCCGCTTGGCGGCGGGTGCATCGGCGCTCGCGGCAGATTCAGCTGCGTCCTGTTCCTCGGCGCCCTGCTCGGCCGGCCCGGCGTCATGCGCCGGCAGGCGTCCGTCCGAGGCCGGGGCCTGATCGGTCGTGTCCGGCTGGTCCAGCAGCGCGCGGATGCGGCCGGCGAGGTCGTCATCGCCCGCGTCCGCGACCAGGGCCCGCACGGGGGAGCCGGCGCCCTCCAGCCGTGCGGTGAGGGCGGCGAGGCGCGCGGCGACGTCAGTGACGCTCTCGCGCAGCGCGGCCATGCCGTCCGCCGGCAGAGCAGGGGCCTCCGGCACGGCCGGAGCTTCCACGCCGCGCGGCCCGCGCACGGCCTGCTCCATCAGGGCGTGATCGGCCTTCAGCATGGCCAGTGTGTCGCCGAGGCGGCGGTTCTCGGCCTCGGCTGCTGCGAATTCGGTGGCGCGGCGCTGCTCGAACGCATGGACCACGGCCCGGCTGGCGTCGAGATCGGCCTCGGCGGTGGCGAGCAGGCCGGCGAGACGGTCGCGCTCGCTCTCCAGCGCGGTGACGGACTGGCGCCGGGTGTCGCTCTCGGTGGTCTTGAGCGCGAGGGCGGCCTGGGTCTCGGCAAGGTCGGCCGAAAGCCGGGTCGCGGCCTCGGCGGCGACGGTCCGGGCGGAGAGGGCGGCGGCGCGCTCGGCCTCCAGCGTGGCGGTGGTCTCCTCCAGCCGGCGGGTGGTGTCGGCAAGGCGGGCGGACAGGGATGCCACTTCCGCCTCCAGGGCCGAGATACGCGCCTGCTCGGATGCGACGGTGGCCTCGCTGGTCTTCAGCAGGGCGGTCAGCTCGGCCGCCTCGGCTTCCAGCTTGCGATGGGCATCCTCGATCGCGGCGAGGGCGGTGGTGCGGGTGCCGAGCTCGCTCTCGGTCCGCTCCAGCATGGCGATGCGATCGGCCAGCTGGTCCTGGGTCTCGCCCAGCAGCACGTCGCGCTCGGCGCCGGTCGCGGTGGCGAGGGCATATTTCTCTTCCAGCGCCGTCAGCGCCGTCTGAAGCTCGAACGTCTGCTGGCGCTGGGTCTCGATGGTGGCGGCGTGGGCGACGATGGTGTCGCGCATGGCATCGGTCTGCAGCTCGATGCGCCGCTGGTTGAGGGCGAAGAAGGCGCGCTGCTGGTCCTTGTCGGCCTGCACCTCGAAGATGGAGATGGGCACGGCCGCCTCCACCCGCTTGGTGGTGAGCCGCACCGCCCGGTGCCACACCGCCGGCAGCACGAGCAGGGCCACGAGCGTCGCGATCAGCACGCCCAACGTGAAGTACATGATCTGCTCGATCACGCGCGCACTCGCCCTTCGCCTGGAGCCGGCCCGCCGGGCTCCCCCTCGCCTGCGCGAGCGGGAAGGGCCGTCATGCCTCTCGCCATCCGTCCGCCCGGAAGCCGGAACGGCCCGGCTTCCGTGAACCAGCCTCATTCATGCCATGGCGCGCCCGCGCGTGCCAGCGCTTCGGCGGCGCAGCACCGTGCAGAACCGCCCGCGCGGCCTCAGAAGGGGTTCCAGGTGGGGTTGGGCGTGAACTTGAGGTAGCCGAGGTTGGCGCCGAGGCGCACGCCCACGCCCGAGCGGATCGGAACCACCACGATGCCGTCGGCGCCGAGCGCCGTCATGCCGAATCCGGCCACTAGGTATGCCGAGCCGGAGATGCCGGCGAAGCGGCGGAAGATGTCGTCCACGCTGCGCAGGCTGTAGACGAGGATCATGGTGCGGGCGCCGTCGCCGCCGAAGTCCCAGCCGACGGAGGGCCCCTGCCAGTAGACCTTCATGTCGCCGGCGTTGCGGGTGTAGAGCACGCCCTCGCCGTAGCGCAGGCCGCCGATGAAGGCGCCGGCGCCTTCCTGGCCGAGGATGTAGCCGTTGGGCTGGCCCCACTGGCTCACCGCCTTCTCGATGGAGAGCGCCAGCCCGCGCGAGACGCTGCCGAAGAAGGAGTGGCCCTTGCTGACCAGTTCGTTGGTGGAATAGCTCTGCGGCGTCGGCCCCTGGCCCGGAGCCTGCGCGCTTGCCGGCGCGGCGGCGAGCATGGCGGCAAGGCCCAGGGCCAGGCCGAGCGCGCGGCCGGCGAGGCCGCGAGCGGCGCCGTGCCGGAACGCCCTCGCCCCCGTGGCAGCGGTATCGCGGGCGGTCCTGAGGAAGCTCGAAGAGAAGCGCATGGGGGGTCTCGCGTTGGGCTTCGACGTTACGTGGCCCCCATGGCGTCTGCGTGAATCGCTCAAATTATGGCGAGCAGCGACGACAGGGCGCCCCGCCCGCCGGTTGTGGGCGGGTGTTGCAGTCAGAACACGATGCGCAGCGGGGATTAGCGCAGGGTTAAGCCGGCCGGGCAGGGCCGCCCGCGCCCCAGGCGACGAAGCCGTGGACCTTGTAGCCGGCGTCGGCATGCCCATAGGTGAGAGCGCTGCCATCCGGCCGGGTCACGCTGCCGCCCGCCGCGCTCACCAGCGCATGGCCGGCGGCGCTGTCCCATTCCATCACCGTGCCGAGGCGGGGATAAAGATCCACCTTGCCCTCGGCCAGCAGGCCGAACTTCAGCGCCGAGCCGGCCGGGATGCGCTCGGCCACCGGATAGCGGGCGATGAGCGCATCGGTGGCGGGATCGCCGTGGGAGCGGCTGGCGGCCACCACCAGCGGCCCTTCCGGAACCGGGCGGCAGGTGATGGGCGTCCAGTCCTGCGCATCCACCCGGGCGCCGGGGGCGCGGATGGCGCGGAAGGCGGCGCCCGGGCGCCCGGCGAACAGCAGCGCCCGCGCCGGGGCATAGACGACGCCCAGCACCGGCGTGCCATCCTCCACCAGCGCGATGTTCACGGTGTACTCGCCATTGCCGGAGATGAACTCGCGGGTGCCGTCGAGCGGGTCCACCAGCACGAAGCGGTTGCCGCAGGAGACCGAGGCGCCGAGCGCCATGGCTTCTTCCGCCACCACCGGCACGCCGGGCATGAGCGCGCCCAGCGCGGCGACGATGATGGCCTCGGCGGCGTGATCCGCCTCCGTCACCGGGCTCGCGTCGGCCTTGTGGGCGTGGGAGATCCCCTCCGCCTCGATCCGGCGGATGGCGACGCCCGCCGCGAGCGCCGCTTCCGCCAGCCCGGCAAGCAGGGCGGCATCGGTCGGGGCGGGGGTGGGCGTGCTGGTCATGGCGGCTGTCGGCTCCGTTTGAGTGTGCCGTGCTTAATCCCGCGCGGCGGCGCTGTCGATGCGGCGGCGCGGCTTGTGGCGCGGCGGGCGGGCGGTGTATCTGGCACACTTCGATCCGAGACGGATTCGGGCACTTTCCGGCCGTCGCCCCGCGGGAGAGGCCATGTCCACGCAAGCCCCCACCGAAGCCGCCACCGAAACCGTTCCGCTTGCGGTGACCGCGCTCGACCTGGGCGCGCTGTTGTGCTCGCGCGTGTGCCACGACGTCATCAGCCCGGTGGGCGCCATCGTCAATGGCCTTGAAGTGCTGGAGGACGAGGGCGCGGCCGACATGCGCGACGTGGCCCTCGACCTCATCGCCAAGAGCGCCCGGCAGGCCTCCGCCCGGCTCCAGTTCACCCGCCTCGCCTTCGGGGCGGCGGGCTCGGCCGGCGCGCGGCTCGATCTGGGCGATGCCGAGCAGGTGGTGCGCCCCGTCATCGAGGACGGCCGCACCCGCGTGGAATGGACCCTGCCGCGCGAGCTCCTGCCCAAGAACCGGGTGAAGCTGCTGCTCAATCTCGTGCTGCTGGCGGTTGCGACCATTCCCCGCGGCGGCACCATCAAGGTATCGGCGACGGGGGAGGGCGACGCGATGGGCTTCGTGCTCGCCTCCACCGGCACCAGCCCGCGCATTCCGGCCGGGCTGGAGGCGCTGGTCTCCGGCGCGGCGCCGGAGGGCGGGCTCGATGCCCATTCGGTGCAGCCCTTCTATGCCGGCATGCTGGCGCGGGACTGCGGCCTCGCCATCCGCTTCGCGCTGGACGGCGAGACGGTGACGCTCACGGCCTCCTGAGTTTGCGCCGGCCGACCGGGCGTGGCAGCCTGCATTTCGTGATCATCCCCGAAACCGGCCGCGCCATGCTCCGTTCATCGCGCCTGCCCCTCGTGCTCCTGCGCCTGCTGATGGCGGTCGTGCTGGTGCTCGGCCCGGCGCTGGCCTCCCCCGTGGCCGCCGGCGCCGACCCATTGCCGCTGCGGCATGGAGGACAGCAGCGGGCGGATCTCGACGCGGGGCATCTGGATACGTGGCAGCTTCGCTCAGGGCTTGAGGCGGCGCAGGCGCGCTCGGCCCACGGCCATCACGACCACCCGGCCACGCCGGCCGCCGGGCCGCATGCCCACGCGGAGCGCTCCGCTTCCCTCATGCCGCATGCCGCCCATGATGCCGGCGACCGCGACGGCCACCATGGCGCTCGCGGTGCGCCGGGCTGTTGCGGGCCGGGCAACTGCTGGATGGCATGCCATCCCCTGTTGCCGGTGGTCGTGCCGCTGCTGGCGATGCCCGTGGGCGTGGCGCTGCGGGTTCTGCGGGAAACGCCCGACCCCACCGGACCAGCCCTCGAGGTAGCCGAGCCGCCCCCGCGCGCCGTCGCCTGACGGCCGGGCGTGCCGCACGCGCCCCCATGTTCATCTTCCTTCCCATATGTATGGAGAGACCCATGCGGTCCCCTGTTCGTCCGAACCGTGCCGCGGCCCGTCCCGGCATGTTCCGCCCTCCCGTCGTTCACCTCGCCGCCCTGGCGCTCGCGCTGGGCGTTCCCCTCCTCGCCGCGGGTGGTGCCATGGCGCAGTCCATGCCTATGGACCACGGCGCCCACATGCCCATGTCCATGCCCGCCGCGCCTGCCGAGGCGCCCGCCGTCGCCGGCTTCAAGGCCGCGATGGAGCGCATGCACCGCGACATGGCGGTGCCCCTCACCGGCGATGTGGACACGGATTTCGTGCGCGGCATGATCCCGCACCACGAGGGCGCGGTAGCCATGGCCAAGGTGGAGCTCGCCTATGGCACCGACCCGGAGATCCGCAAGCTCGCGGAAGCCGTGGTGAAGGCGCAGGAGGCGGAGATCGCCTTCATGAAGGCATGGCTGGCCGCGGCCGACGCCAAGGCGGCGAAGAAGTAGCCCCAGAACGCAGGAAGCCCCACCCGTGCGGGTGGGGCTTCCAATGCGGGATGCGGGAAAGGGGGACGGATCAGACCGCGATGCGCTCGGCGCCGAGCATGGGCTCGCGCAGCACATAGCCGCGGCCCCAGACCGTCTCGATGTAGTTCTTGCCGGCGGAGGCGTTCGCCAGCTTCTTGCGCAGCTTGCAGATGAAGACGTCGATGATCTTCAGTTCGGGCTCGTCCATGCCGCCGTAAAGATGATTGAGGAACATCTCCTTGGTCAGCGTGGTGCCCTTGCGGAGCGAAAGCAGCTCCAGCATCTGGTATTCCTTGCCCGTGAGGTGGACACGGTTGCCTTCCACTTCGACGGTCTTGGTGTCGAGGTTCACCACCAGGTCGCCGGTCTGGATGACCGACTGGGCGTGACCCTTGGAGCGGCGGACGATGGCATGGATGCGGGCCACCATCTCGTCCTTGTGGAAGGGCTTGGTCAGGTAATCATCAGCCCCGAAGCCGAAGCCCTTCACCTTGTCTTCCGTATTGGCAAGACCGGAGAGGATGAGGATCGGGGTCTTCACCTTGGCGACGCGCAAGGATCGCAGGACCTCGAAGCCCGACATGTCGGGCAAATTCAGGTCGAGCAGGATGATGTCGTATTCGTAGACCTTGCCAAGGTCTACGCCTTCCTCACCGAGGTTGGTGGTGTAGACGTTGAAGCTCTCGGTCTTCAGCATCAGCTCGATGCCTCGGGCCGTAGCACTGTCGTCCTCGATGAGCAAGACGCGCATGGCTATCCCTTTCCTCGCAACTTCCCGAAAGGCGGCGCTGCCGACTTTCGTTGCTCGGCCATCGGGTGATTCGCGTTACGTGTGTAGAATCGTTAACAGAACTCGATTCTGTTCCACAAGGGCGAGCGGAAAAAACTTTGTGCAGCGGAGTCAAGACTGACTCTTCATCAAGCACTTAAGGTCTTATCCACACACCCCCTCTGCCACGTGCCGCGACCCACCCCCTGCCGGAGCCCCGGGGCGGCGTCCGGATGACGAGCGTGCGGGCGCGTCATCCGAACCGTAGCGTCATCATTAACGAAGGCGGTAAACGATTGGTTGCCGGCCGGCAGATCGGCGCGATTTTCCGCGCCTGACCCGGCGGAGGTAAGGAAAGGGCAACCAGCGGCGGACATTCTCTGACCCCGGAGGCACCGGCGCACACGGGCGCGCGGGCCGCGTTCTCCTGCGTACCCGGAGCTGAGGCGATGAAGTCGCGTGACCCCCTGATCCGTGCCAAGCGATTCCAGATCGACGATGCGCGCCGCCGCCTCGCGCAGATCGACACCATGATCGCCGAGTTCGAGCGCATGGCCGGCGAGCTCGACCGCGACATCGCGGCCGAGGAGGAGCGGACCGGCCTGACCGACCCGCGCCACTTCGCCTATTCCCCGCTGGCGCTCGCCGCCCGCAACCGGCGCGACAACCTGCACCGCTCGGCCGACGAGCTGAAGGTGCAGCAGGACGCCGCCCGCGCGACCCTGACTGAGGCCGAGGCCGACCTCGCACTGGTGGAAGCCGCCGGCGAGATGGATCGCGCCGCGCGGATCGAGAGCCCCGGGCGTCGGCCGCCGCTGCGCGCGGGCGAGACCGCCCGGTTCTGACCCGGCAGGCGGCAGGAGGGCGGTAGGGCGGTAGCAAACGCTGCGGCGCAGCGCATTTTTTGCCCCCCGCCGCCGCCGCGCGCTGCATTCGAGGCTTCCATTCGGCGGTGCCGCTCCGGTACCTTTCGGGCGGATATCCTCCGAGCACGAGCGCTCCGTGACGCCGCACCGCAAGGTCAACGCACTTCTCGACCGGGTTGCAGCCGGCGACCCCTATGCCTTCGAGGAGCTGTACCACGTCACCAGCCCCAAGCTGTACGGGCTGGTGCTGCGCCTGCTGCGCCGCCCGGAGCTGGCGGCGGAGGCGTTGCGGCAGGCCTATGGCCGCATCCATGCCGAGATCCACACCCGCCGCCCGCAGGAAGACCCGGTCTGCTGGATGGTGTCCATCGCCCGCACCTGCGCGCTGGATATCGCGTGGAAGCGGCCCGTGGCCGACGCGTTCGAGCCGTTCGATGCCGCCCAGCGCGGCGAGGACCCGCTCGCCGCCGATCGCCGCAGCCCGGCGCTCAACCGCCTGCTCTCCTGCCTCGGCAAGCTGCCCGAGGAGCGGCGCCGCATGGTGCTGCTCGCCTTCTATGACGGCTGGAGCCGCGACGCTCTCTCCATCTATTTCGATGCGCCGGCCGCCGGCATCCGCGCCTGGCTGGCCCGGGGCGTGACCCAGCTCGGGGAATGCCTGGGACGGCGGACATGAGCCCGCCGCTGCAGTCCGTCGCAACCCTCACCGACGCCGATCGGGTGCTGGCCGCCGAATATGTGCTCGGCACCCTTGATCCGGACGAGCGCGAGCGCGTGCGCGCCCGCATGGCGGTGGATCCCGCCTTCGCCGGCGCGGTGCGCCTGTGGGAGCGACGCCTGTCCCCGCTGCACGAGCTCGCGGTGCCGGTTGCGCCCCCGCTCACGCTCTGGCCCGCCATCGCCGCCGACCTGCGGGCCTCGCGCCGCGCGGAACGCCTGGCGCCGGCGCTCGGAGCCCCCGGCCAGATCGGCGGCGTCACCCGGCCACCCGGTGCCGGGGCGCCGCGTGGCGCACGGCCTGCGGCACGGGCCGCGGCGGGGCCGCTGGCTGCGGTGCGGCGGCTGTTCGGGCTCGAGGCGCCGCCCACCCGTCCGGCCCCCCGCGCTGCCGCGCCCGGTGCGCCGCCGGTGGCCGGACGTGGCAAGCGCCCGTCGCCACCGGCCCAGCTTCCGCCGGCCGCGCCTGTGCCGCCCGCGCTGCGCAGGCCGGGTGGCGCGACGCTGGGCGATGCCATCGAGGATGCGGTGGCCGCGGGCCTGCTGCCGCCGTCCCGGACGCCCGCGCCGGTCCCGCCCACGCCGGCCGCGGCCGATCCTGCCCCGCCCGCCGCCGCAATCCCCGCGCCCCCACCCCGTCCGCGTCCACCCCCCGAGCCGCTGGCGCCTCCGCCGGCCTTCATCTTCCTGGAACCGGAGCCCCCGCCCGGACCTCCCGCGCCGGAGCCGGCCGCCGATGCGCCTGCCCCGCCTGCGCCCGGCCCTTCCGAGCCGGAACCGCCGCCCGGGGTTTTGGACACGGCGGCGGGCGCTTCTGCCGGCGCAGGAGGGGGCGACGGTTCTGATCGCGCGCCGGCCTCCGGGGGGCTCGAGGCGGTGCCCGGCGCGGTTGTGCCATCCGCTGCCTCTGCGCCGCCGGCGTTCAGCCTTGTCGAACCGGAGCCGCTCGGGGCCGCAACGGAGCCGCCTGCCTCCGTCGCTCCGGAGGAGCTTGGGGAGCCTGCGTTCAGCCACGCGCTGGAACCCGTGCCCGGCGGTCCTGAGGGGCCGCCGGCCGCACCTGCCATCGCGTCGCTCCCGCTCGGCTCCGCGCCATCCTTCACCGGCGAGGCGGCACCGGCCACGCCGACGTCGTTCGTCGGCGAGCAGGAACGCGCCGCCGCTCCCGAGGCGTCGCCGCGAACGGCCGGGGCAGCCCCCGCCGCCGACGCACCACACACTCCCCCTCCCTTCATGTTCGCCGAGCAGGAACCGGCGCCCGGGGCACCGGAGGTCCCCGGAGGCTTCGCGTCCGGCAGCGGTTTCGGGATGGAGGCCGTGCCGCCCGCTCTCAGCGGGGGCGAGCCGATGCCCGCCTCCGGCGATGCCGGGATGGCGACCCGGCCCGAAGCCGGAACCACCATGGAGCCTCCGGACCTGTCGCCCGCCGATGCTACGCCGCACGCGGGCGCGCCGGGCGAGGCGGCGTCTGATTGGCCCGCTCCCGGTGCCGATCTGCACGAGCCTGCGGCCTCTGTGCCGCCGTCGGCGGGTCCGGCGGACCTCAGAGCACCCGAGGCCGTGGCAACGGATCTGCCCGCACCTCTGCCGCCGGTCCACGTCCCGCCCGCTGCCGGCGCCGCGCCGCCCGCGCCGCATCCGGCCGATCCGGCGGAGACCCGCCTCGATCAGGCCGCCGCTCCCGTGCCGGACATATCGCCACTCGCGCCGGGCATGGCAGGCGCGGCGCCGGACTTGGGCGAACGGGCCGCAACCGGCCTGGACCAGTCGGCGCCTCGGACCTTCCACGCGCCGACCGACGCGCCCGCTGATCAGGACGCCCCGGCTACCGCGGAAGATGCTGCCCCTCCCGCCGGCGCTGCGATCTCGGCGCCCGATCTTCTGGCCGCGGAACACGCGCTGGCCCCCGCCGGCGCGTCCACCACCACCGCGGGAATGACATCGGCAACGAGCGCCACGCCGGCACCTGCCTCGGCAGCAGGCGGTGGCGGTCCGGCTCCAGGTGCGCCGGCCTCGCGCGTCGCCGGCGCAGCCGCTCCGCCGGAAGCTGCCCGCCCCATTCCGCCAGCCGCGCCCGAAGCTGCCGCGGAGGCGGGCGCACCATCGCTCTTGGTGGACACGCCCGGCGGCCGCCCCGCCCCAACCGTGCCTCCGGGTGCGGGAGATGCCCTGTCGGGCGCCGTCGTCCCGACGCCCCACGTCAGCGAGCTGGCCGGCCCGCGGCCCGCGCCGGAAGCCGCGGCCGAAGCCCGGCAGACGACCGAGGCTGCACTGGCGCCAGAGGGGGGCGTGGCGGAGGCGCCCTCCGCCGATCCGGCTGCGGCCGCGCGCGGCGAAGAGGCGGTGCCGCTGCCCGGCTGGGCCGCGGCGGTTGCCTCGGGCGCCGTGTCCGCCCTTCCGGAGACGGCCGCCGAGCCGCCGCCGGTGACGCCGCCCTATGCGGTGCGGACCGGCATGGCCTGGCGCGGCGCAGCCCTGGCGCTGGGTGTCGTCGTTCTCCTGCTCGGCGCGTTCGTGATCTATCGCGAGTGGTTCTGGCCGCGCGACGGGCAGTGGGTAGGCGTGCTGCAGGGCGAGCCGTTGCCGGCCATCGCCGTGCGCATCGATCCCGACAGCGGCGTCATGCTGGTGCGCAGCTTCGCGCCGGCCCCCGCGGATGGCGAGGTGAACCGCCTGTGGGTCACGGTTCCCGGCCGGGGCACGCACCTCGTCGGCACCTTCTCCTCCGGCTTCGCGGTGCGCGCGCCGGAGCTGGGCGCGCTCGGCCGCGGGCGGCTGGGGGCGGTGGAGCTGGTGGTCACCCGCGGCCCTGCTTCCGCCCCGCCGGAACCGCCGCAGGATGGGCCGGACGGCAATATCGTCTATCGCGGGCGACTGGCGCCGGAATAGGGCGTTCCCCGAAGGACTGCCGCCCTGCCGCATGCGGGCCGTCCGGAGCGCGCATCGCGATTGCGGGCGGCTGGAATGAGGCGCGCGCGGGGCGGCCTCGCCCCGTCTCGGCGCGTGGCCGCCAGCCGGGACACGCTGTGCCCGGCGCGGCCGGCACCTCCGTCGCGCCGACCGACGGTGGCGGAATAGGGGCGGAACGAGCCGGGTCGCCCGGCGATCCGCCCGCGCCGGCGGGTGATGCCGGCGCTCAGGTGATGCTGAAGGGGGATGTCGGGGCAGGGCGCCTCACCGGATGGCCGGCGATGGCGGCGCCATTCGGGGGATGGCGTCCACCGGAAACAAGCTGGTTCGAGGGCATGGCACGGACGCATGTCCGCCCGGCGCCGCATGCCGGCGGCCGCGCAAGGGCATGGCTTGTCCGTCCGCCCGGCATCCCGCCGATGGCTACGCTCCGGCCGCGACGGCTCGAGGTGTCCGGGTCGCGCTTCCAGCCGGAAAAGGCCGCGAGGCCGGTGAGCTGCCGGCTGCACGCGGACCGGAAAGCCGGCGTCGGCGCACGCCCGCACATGCCGCCGCCGTGCCGCCGCCGATTTGTCCTCACGGGGCCCATGCCGGCGGCCCGGCTTCCGCTATAGTGCCGGCGCGGCCGGAACGGCCGTCATCCATCGAGGAAAACCATGTCCAGCGATGCCCATGCCGATCCGCTGCGTCCGCGCCCCGTGGATCGGGCGCTCGATCCCGCGTTCCGCCACGGCCAGTCCACCGAGCCCAACTATTCGGGGGTGACCTCATTCCTGCGGCGGCGCTATGCGCGCGACGGGGGCGGGGCCGAGGTGGCGGTGTGGGGCGTGCCGCTGGACGTGGCCGTCTCCAACCGTCCTGGCACGCGCTTCGGGCCGCGCGCCATCCGCGCCGCCTCCACCATCCTCGACGGCGACCCCTTCTACCCGTTCGGCATCGACCCGTTCGAGACGCTCGACGTGGTGGATGCGGGAGACTGCGTGTTCGACTACGGGCTGCCCGCCGGCATCCCGGCCGCCATCACCGCGCAGGCGGCGGCGCATTATGACCGCGGCGCCCATCTGGTGACGCTGGGCGGGGATCACTTCCTCACCTATCCCATCCTCAAGGCGCTGGTGGCCCGGCTGGGCGAGCCGGTGGCGCTGGTGCAGTTCGACGCGCATCAGGACACCTGGGACGATGGCGGCGAGCGGGTGGACCACGGCACCATGATCACCCGCGCGGTGAAGGACGGCCTGATCCGCGTGGAGCGTTCCATCCAGGTGGGCATCCGCACCCACGCGCCGCAGACCTACGGGCTGGAGATCGTCCACGGCATCACCGCCGGCGAGATGGGGCCGATGGCGCTCGCCGCCCATATCGCCGACCGGGTGGGCGATGCGCCGGTCTATCTGTCGTTCGACATCGATGCGCTGGACCCGGCGTTCGCGCCGGGCACCGGCACGCCGGTCTGCGGCGGCCTTTCGACGCGTGAGGTGATTTCCTGCCTGCGGCGGCTGGGCGGGCTCGACCTGAAGGGGTTCGACGTGGTGGAGGTCTCGCCGCCCTACGACCATGCCGAGATCACTGCCCTCGCCGGCGCCACCCTCGCGTCGGTCTATCTCTGCCTCCTGGCGGAGCGGAAGATCGGCGGCCGGGCCGTGACGCTCTGACACCCGCGCATCCCGGCGCGAGCTGCCACGCTTGCGGCTCCCGCCGGGATGTGGGAACAGCCTGCGCGCAACAGGCCGGAGGCGGGGCATGACGGGCAGCAGGGCCAAGGCCGTTTCCTATGTCCTGCCCGCTCTGGGCTTCCTTCTGGCGCTGGCCTTCTGGCTCTATCCGGCGGTCGCCCCCGGAGCGGAAGGGCTGGTGGTGGTCCTGCTCTCGGTGGGCGCCGTGCTTCTGTTGTGCGGCACCTCCTATACCGCGGTGGGGCACGCGGACGTGGTGGCCGCGCGGCTCGGCCAGCCCTTCGGCACGCTGGTGCTGACCCTGTCGGTGACGGTGATCGAGGTCTCCGTCATGGGCTCCATGATGCTGCACAACGAGAACAACCCGACCCTCGCCCGCGAGGCGGTGCTCTCGGTGCTGATGATCGTCAACACCGGCCTCATCGGCCTGTGCCTGCTGCTCGGCAGCCTCAAGCACCATGAGCAGACGATCCAGCAGCAGGGGGTTTCCGGCTATCTGTCGGTGATGATCGCCCTCGGCGTCATGCTTCTGATCCTGCCGAGCGAGACCCATGCGGGGGCCACCGGCGCGTTCTCGGCGGCGCAGCTCACTTACATGTCGCTCATCGCCATCGCCCTCTATGGCGCCTTTCTCTACATGCAGACGGTGCGCTACCGCGAGCACTACGAGAGCCAGCCCGAGGGGCATTCCGGCGAGCCGCCGACCGGTTGGGTCTTCGCCGGGGCGCTCGCCATGCTGGTGTTCAGCCTCGCCGTGGTGGTGGCGCTGTCCAAGCACGTGGCGTCTGCGTTCGAGGATTTCCTCGGCCAGTTCGCGCTGGAGGACCCGGACGCCGTGACGGGCGCGCTGGTCGCCATGCTCATCCTGCTGCCGGAGGGAATCAGCGCGGTGCGGGCGGCGGCGCGCAACCACCTGCAGCATTCGCTCAACATCGCGCTCGGCTCGGCGCTGGCGACGGTGGCGCTGACCATCCCGGCCATGGCGGTCATCGCGAGCCTCATCGGCCGGCCCATGGTGCTGGGGCTGGACAACGAGGACCGGACGATGCTGCTGCTGACGTTCGTCCTGTCCATCCTCTCGTTCGGCACCGGGCGGACCAACGCGCTGAACGGCGTGGTCCACATCATCGTCTTCTTCGTCTATGTGATGCTGCTGTTCATGCCATAAAGGCGGGTGCGGAGCATGCGGGCCGGTGGACTTCCGGTGTGCCAGATGGCATGTTCCGCCCGATTTTTGAACGAAGGCGCGGGCCGTGAAGAACCTCCTGCTCTACATCTTCACCTGGTGGAACAAGCAGACCATCGGGACCATGTGGTGGACGAAGCGCTTCGGCGAGTTGGTGGGCGAGGACGAGTTCGGCAACCGCTACTACCGCACCAAGGGTGGCAAGCTGGACCCGGCGCTCGGCTTCGAGCGCCGCTGGGTCATCTACCCCGGCTATGCCGATGCCACCACCATTCCGCCGGGCTGGTGGGGCTGGATCCACCACCGCGTGGACACGCCTCCGGCCGAGGAAAACTACACCGCCCGCTCCTGGCAGAAGCCGCACCGTCGCAACATGACGGGCTCTCCCGGCGCCTACCGGCCCAAGGGCTCGGTGCTGGCCGGCGGCGTCCGCCCCCGCGTCACCGGCGACTACAAGGCCTGGACGCCCGGCGAGTGAGGCGACCTTCCGGTCGCCTTGCCGCTGCCCGAATCCGGCGGTTGAGAGGGGATCCCCGGTTTCCGTCCGGGTCCGGATGCGTCACGGTCCGGCCGGCGGGTGCCCTTCGTCATGGTCCGGCGGCCGACGGGTCCTGTCCGCGCCGCTGCGCGCGGCCCACGGCCGCTGATTACGGGTTCTTGTGCTGATGCGCCTTCTTCGCACCGTCCCGCTTCTCGCGGCGGCTCTACTCGCCGGAACCGCGCCCGGGGCGGTCGCGCAGCCGCGCAACACGTTCGACACTTCCCAGCAGCAGCTGCCGCCCGGCACGATTCCGGCGCCGCGTCCTGCCGCGCCCGTTCCCGGCGCCTTGCCGCCGGGAACCGCGCCCCGTCCGCTGCCGCCGCCTGGCGCGCAGGGCGGCATCCAGCGCAGCACCCTGCCGCCGCCGCCTGTCGGCGCGCCCGCTCCTGCGGCGCCCGCTGCCCCGGCCGCTCCGGCCGCTCCGGGGTCCGATGAGGGCGGCGACGTGGTGGTGGTGCAGCCGCCGACCCAGAAGATCGCCAATGCCCTCGCCGTGTTCGCCGGCCTCGACAAGATCACCGGCCGCATCACCTCGTTCGATGTCGCCATCGGCGAGACGGCGCAGTTCGGCGCCCTCCAGGTGACGCCGCGCGCGTGCTACACCCGCCCCGCCAACGAGACGCAGAACACCACCGCCTTCGCCGAGGTGAACGAGGTGACGCTGCAGGGGCAGGCGAAGCGCATCTTCACCGGCTGGATGTTCGCATCGAGCCCCGGCCTGCACGCGGTGGAGCACCCCATCTACGACGTGTGGCTGATCGGCTGCAGGGCCTCCGCCCCGGCCACGGCACGCGGCCAGCAGTAGAAGTCGCCTTCCGCCTGGAGCGCGTGGTCGAGCAGCCGGTGGTAGTGCCGGCGCGACACTTCCAGCGCGCCGAAGGTCTTCAGGTGGCTGGTGACGAACTGGGTGTCCAGCAGCCGGAACCCGCCGGCGATCAGCCGTCCCACCAGATGCACCAGCGCCACCTTGGAGGCGTCGGTCTCGCGGTGGAACATGCTTTCCCCGAAGAAGGCGGCGCCGAGCCGCACCCCGTAGAGCCCGCCCACGAGGCGCCCGTCGCGCCAGGCCTCCACCGTGTGGCAGCGCCCGCGCGCGAACAGCTCGCCGTAAAGGCGACGGATGCGCTCGTTGATCCAGGTCTTCTCGCGGCCGTCCTGCGGCTCGGCGCAGCCGTCGATCACCGCTTCGAAATCGCTGTCGACCCGCACCTCGAACCGGTCCTGCCGCACCGTGCGGGCGAGGCGGGAGGAGATATGGAAGCTCTCCAGCGGGATGATGCCGCGCCGCTCGGGCTCGATCCAGTACAGCCCCGGATCGTCCGCGCTCTCCGCCATGGGAAAGATGCCGCAGGCATAAGCCTTCAGCAGCACATCGGGGGTGATCTCGACGATCTGGTCGCTCAGCCGGCTCATGCCCCACATTAGCAGGAAATGGCGCGCGCGTGAGACCCGCCGGGGTGCCGGAGCGTCAGCCCCGGCGCAGGAAGGCGCCGATCCGCTCCACCGCCTCGGCCATGTCGGGCGCCGATCCGGCATAGGACAGGCGCAGGAAGTTGCGGCCGTGGAACGGGTCGAAATCCACCCCCGGCGTCGCCGCCACATGCACCGCATCCAGCATGCGGCGGGCGAAGGCGGCGGAATCGTCGGTGAAGTCCGACACGTCGGCGTAGAGATAGAAGGCGCCGTCCGCCGGCAGGAAACGGGAGAGGCCGGCCGCCGGCAGCCCCTCGGTGAGGATGCGCCGGTTCTCCAGATAGCCGGCCTTCACCGCGTCCATCTCGGCCCGGCCGTCGAAGGCGGCGTCGGCGGCGATCTGCGACAGGGTCGGCACCGAGATGGTGAAGTTCTGCTGCAGCCGTTCCATGGTCCGCGACACGCCGGGGGGCACCACCATCCAGCCGACGCGCCAGCCTGTCATGCAGAAGTACTTGGAGAAGGAGTTGATGACGGTCACGTCGTCGCCGATCTCCACCGCGCTCACGGCGGGAAAGGCATAGTCGAGGCCGTGGTAGATCTCGTCGGAGATGAAGGCGAGGCCGAGCTCGCGGGCGCAGGCGTGGAGCGCGGTGAGGGCGGCGCGGTCCATCATGGTGCCGGTGGGATTGGCGGGGCTCGCCACCAGCACGCCCTTGAGCGGGCGGGCGCGATGCGCCTCCAGCAGCCGCTCGGGGGTGAGGGCGTGGCGGTCCTCGGCCCGGGTCTCGATCAGCACCGGCTCGCAGCCCAGGGCGGAGAGCACGTGCCGGTAGGGCGGATAGCCCGGCGCGGCGATGGCCACCCGGTCGCCCGGCTCGAACAGGGCGAGAAAGGCGAGGAGGAAGCCGCCGGACGACCCGTTGGTGACGACGATGCGCTCCGGGTCCACCTCCACCCGATGGGTCTCGGCATAGTGGCGGGCGATGCGCGCGCGCAGGGCCGGAATGCCGAGGGCGGCGGTGTAGCCAACCTGGCCGGCCTCGATGGCGGCGGCGGCCGCGCGGCGCGCCACCATGGGGGCGGGGGCGGCCGGCTGGCCGACTTCCAGATGGATCACGCGGCCGCCCTGCGCCTCGATGCGGGCGGCATGTTCCATCACGTCCATCACGATGAAGGGCTCCACCGCGCTGCGGCGGGAGAGGCGGACGGAGGCGGGGGGAAACGGCGCATGGGTCATGGGGAAACGACCGGCTTTCCTGATGGCGGGCGACCTTCCACGCCGCGCGCAGGCCGCGCCGCCGTGTTGCCGCCGCATTCTGACTGTCCCTGAGGCAGGATCGCCGCGCGCGTGCCCGGGCGCAGCTTCGCCTCAACGTGAAGACCGGCGCATTGACCGAAGGTCGGGCGGGCGCCAGTGTCCGGCAGTCTCGTAGCCTGCATGGCCCCGGGCGCCAAGTGGTGAGGGTCCTGCGCTGTCCGGCGGGGCAGGGCCCAGGGGTCGAGAAAGAGAGACGAGACCGAGCAGCCATGTCGATGCTTGCAAGGATGCCCGTGGAGACATCCGCCCCGGCGCGCGCCGCGATGGCGAGCGGGGCGCCTGAAGGGCTTTCCCCCGCTCCGGCTCTGCGGCGCAGGCCGGTGCTGCGGGCAGGAGCCGCACGGCTCGGGCGCATGCTGTGCCTCGCCGCGGCCATGGCGCTCCCGGCGCAGGCCGCGCTTGCGCAGGAACGGGCCACCGGCAAGCCGCCCACCACCATTCGCGATGCCGAGATCGAGGCGCTGCTGAGGGACTACACCCGGCCCATCCTCAAGGCCGCGGGCCTCGCCCAGCAGAATGTCGAGGTGGTGCTGATCGCCGACCGCTCGTTCAATGCCTTCGTGGCGGACGGGCGGCGCATCTTCGTCAACACCGGCGCGCTGGTCGATTCGGTGACGCCGAACCAGATCATCGGCGTGCTCGCCCACGAGACCGGCCACATCGCCGGCGGCCATCTCGCCCGCATGCGCGAGCAGCTGGCCGGCGCGCAGACCATGGCCATCGTGGCCATGCTGCTGGCGGCCGGCGGCGTGGCGGCGGGTGCTGCCAGCGGCATGAACGGGCGCGACCTCGGCAATGTGGGTGGCGCCGCCATCTCCGCACCCCAGGAGATGATCCGTCGCTCCCTGCTGTCCTACCAGCGCGGCGAGGAGCAGGCCGCCGACCGGTCGGCGGTGAAATATCTCGACGCCACCCAGCAGTCGGCCAAGGGCATGCTGGAGACCTTTCAGCGCTTTCAGAACGACCAGCTGTTCATCAGCCAGCGCGTCGATCCCTACATGCTCAGCCATCCCATGGCGCGCGAGCGTATTGCGACGCTCGAAGAGCTGGCCAAGGCAAGTCCTTACTACAATACCAAGGATTCGCCGGCGCTGCAGGCCCGCCACGACCTGATGCGCGCCAAGCTCGTCGGCTTCATGGAGCGGCCCGAGGCGGTGGCGCGGCGCTATCCGGCCTCTGATACCTCCATGGCGGCGCAATACGCGCGGGCCATCTCCGCCTACCGCTTCGGCAACGTGAATTCCGCCGTGAGCCAGATCGACGCGCTGATCGCGCGCGATCCCGCCAACCCCTATTTCTACGAGCTGAAGGGACAGGCGCTGCTGGAAAGCGGGCGGGCGGCGGATTCGGTCGCGCCGCTGCGCAAGGCCGTGTCCATGACCGGCGGCTCGCCGCTGATCCGCGCCATGCTGGGGCAGGCGCTGGTGGAATCCGGCAATCCGGCCTACACGGGCGAGGCCATCCGCGAGCTGGTGCAGGCGACGCAGCGCGATCCCAATTCGGCCTCCGGCTGGCGCGCCCTGTCCATGGCCTATGGCCGCTCCGGCGATCTCGCCAATGCCGATCTTGCCGCGGCGCAGGGCTTCTTCGCATCGGGCGAGTTCAAGACCGGCCGCGAGCTGGCCGCCCGCGCCCGCCAGCGGTTCCCGCAAGGCTCGCCCGGCTGGCTGAAGGCCGACGATCTCGTGAATTTCAAGCCGCCCAAAAGCGCGTCAAACCAATAGCGCGTCCTGTCATGACGATTCCCTACCCCATGGAGACACGTATGCCCCGCCATCCGGGCTCGCCCCGCGCCGCTTCCCGGCCTCTCGCCACCCGCATCGCCGCGCTGGCGCTGGCCATCGGTTCGGCCGTTCTCGTCGCCCGCCCGGCGGCCGCCTTCACCGAGGCGGAGAAGCAGGAGATGGGCCCGATCATCCGCGACTACCTGCTCCAGCATCCCGAGGTGCTGCAGGAGGCCATCTCCGTGCTGGAGAGCCGCCAGATGGTGGCCGACGCCGCCCAGCGCCAGAAGGCGGTGCAGGAGATGAAGCAGCTGCTGGTCGACAGCCCGCGCGGCGTGGTGGTCGGCAACCCGAAGGGCGACGTCACGCTGGTGGAGTTCTTCGACTACAACTGCGGCTACTGCAAGAAGGCCCTCTCCGACCTGCAGGACATCATGAAGCAGGACACCAACCTGCGCGTGGTGCTGAAGGAATTCCCGGTGCTTGGCCCGGGCTCCGTCGAGGCGGCGCAGGTGGCGGTGGCGGTGCGCATGGTGGCGCCCGAGAAGTACATGGCGTTCCATCAGGCGCTGCTCGGCGGCCGCGGCCAGGCCGATCGCGCCAAGGCGCTGGCGGCGGCCAAGGAGGTGGGCATCGACACCGCCCTGCTGCAGAAGCAGGCGACCTCGCCGGAGCTCAACGCCACCCTCGACGAGAGCATGAAGATCGCCGAGGCGCTGGCGCTCAACGGCACCCCGTCCTACGTGGTCGGCGACCAGGTGGTGATCGGCGCCGTGGGCTCGGACCGGCTCAAGGCGGCCATCGCCGAGGCGCGCAAGGCCCCGCCCAAGAAGTGACCGGCGGCTCCGGCCGCAGCGCCGCCTGCGGGCATCGGCCCGGGGGCGGCTTACACATGTCTGTCATGCGGGGACGCCGCCCTCTCTTTCCTTGCGGCGCGCGCGCCCCTATAAGGCTGCGACCCGGCCAATGGGTGCCGGCGGCAGATCAGTAACGGATGCCCGACACCGTCCACGTCCTCAACGGACCGAACCTGAACCTTCTCGGCACGCGCGAACCCGGCATCTACGGAGCGGCGACCCTCGCCGACGTGGAGGCCCTATGCCGCGCCGAAGGGGCCGCGCTCGGCTTCGAGATCGTCTTCCGGCAGACCAATTCGGAAGGCGCGCTGGTGGATCTGATCCAGGCGGCGCGCGGCGCCCGCGGGATCGTGCTGAACGCGGCGGCCTACACCCACACCTCCGTCGCCCTGCGCGACGCGGTGGCAGCGGTGGGGGTGCCCACCATCGAGGTGCACCTCTCCAACGTGTTCGCGCGCGAGGCATTCCGCCATCATTCGTATCTTTCGCCCGTGGTGCGCGGCGTGATCTGCGGTTTCGGACCGCAGAGCTACGTGCTCGGCCTTCGGGCCCTCGCCGGCCTGCCGCCCACCCCGTGACCGAACCGAACGCCTCGAGCGGCCCCGAGCGGCCGGCAAGAGCAGGAACATCATGAAGCCCTCCAATCCCCCCATCGACACCGCCATCGTCAAGGAGATCGCCGAGCTCCTCTCGGGCAGCGACCTGACCGAGATCGAGGTGGAGCACGAGGGCCTGCGCATCCGCGTGGTGCGCGCGCCCGCGCCGGTCACCATCGCCCAGGCCGCGCCCTTCGCCGGCGCTTTCCCGGTCGCGGCAGCGCCCGTTCCGGCTGCGGCCGCGACGGCCCCGGCCGCCGAGGCCCCGGCCGACCTGTCGAAGCATCCCGGCGTGGTCGCCTCGCCCATGGTCGGCACGGCCTATCTCTCCGCCGAGCCCGGTGCCGCCCCGTTCGTGGAGGTGGGCGCCAGCGTGAAGGAAGGCCAGACGGTGCTGATCGTCGAGGCCATGAAGACCATGAACGCCATCCCCGCCCCGCGCTCCGGCACGGTGACGCGCCTGCTGGTGGGCAACGCCCAGCCGGTGGAATATGGCGAGCCGCTCCTCATCATCGAGTGAGCGCGCCCGCTGGCGTGAAGACGGCGCGTTGAAGCAGAAACGTTCGGCCCACCCGTGTCATCGCGACGCGGGGCCGGGCCGCGAAGGCAGGCACCGCTGATGTTCAGAAAAATCCTCATCGCCAACCGCGGCGAGATCGCGCTGCGCATCCTGCGCGCCTGCAAGGAGCTGGGGATCGCGACGGTCGCCGTCCACTCCACCGCCGACGCCGACGCCATGCACGTGCGCCTCGCCGACGAGAGCGTGTGCATCGGCCCGCCCCCGGCGCGCGAGAGCTACCTCAACATCCCCTCCCTGCTCGCCGCCTGCGAGATCACGGGCGCGGACGCGGTGCATCCGGGCTACGGCTTCCTGGCCGAGAATGCCCGCTTTGCCGAGATCCTCGCGGACCACAACATCCATTTCATCGGCCCCAAGGCGGAGCACATCCGCATCATGGGCGACAAGATCGAGGCCAAGAAGACGGCGCAGGCGCTGGGCATCCCGGTGGTGCCCGGCTCCGACGGCGGCATCCATTCGGATGAAGAGGCGCACCGCGTCGCCGCCGAGATCGGCTTCCCGGTGCTGGTGAAGGCGGCGGCCGGCGGCGGCGGGCGCGGCATGAAGGTCGCCATGACCGCCGAGGACCTGTCGCAGGCCCTCTCCACCGCCCGCACCGAGGCCAAGGCCGCGTTCGGCGACGACGCGGTCTATCTCGAGAAGTATCTGAGCACCCCGCGCCACATCGAGGTGCAGGTGCTGGGCGACGGCAAGGGCCACGCCATCCACCTCGGCGAGCGTGACTGCTCGCTCCAGCGCCGCCACCAGAAGGTGTGGGAGGAGGCGCCGTCCCCGGTCATCACCGCCGCCCAGCGCGAGCAGATCGGCGAGACCTGCGCCAGCGCCATGCGCAAGCTTGGCTATCTCGGCGTCGGCACCATCGAGTTCCTTTACGAGAACGGCGAGTTCTACTTCATCGAGATGAACACCCGCATCCAGGTGGAGCATCCGGTGACGGAGATGGTGACCGGCATCGACCTCATCAACGAGCAGATCCGCGTCGCCGCCGGCGAGCCGCTGACCCTCACCCAGAAGGACGTGGTGATCGAGGGCCATGCCATCGAGTGCCGCGTGAACGCCGAGCACCCCACCACCTTCCGCCCCTCGCCGGGCAGGATCACGCACTATCACGTGCCCGGCGGCCTCGGCATCCGCGTGGATTCCAACGCCTATCAGGGCTACGTCATCCCGCCCACCTACGACAGCCTGGTCGGCAAGCTCATCGTCCACGGCAAGACCCGCGACGAGTGCCTGCGCCGCCTGCGCCGGGCGCTGGACGAGTTCGTGGTGGACGGCATCGACACCACGCTGCCCCTGTTCCGCACGCTGGTGCGCACCCGCGCCATTGCCGATGGCCAGTACGACATCCACTGGCTGGAGCACTTCCTGGCCGAGGGCGAGGGCAAGAAGGCCGGCTGAGGGCGGGCGCCCCGTCGGTCGCGATCATCGCACCACGCACAAACAAGAAGCCCGGCTCAGGCCGGGCTTTCGTCGTTTCAGGGCGTGGGCGTGTCAGTCGGTCAGACGAAGCTTGCCGCGCGCTTCAGGCCCGCCGCAGCGCGGGCGAGGTCGCGCACCTTGCCGAAATCTCCGGCACGGATGGCGTCCTGCGGCACCACCCAGGAGCCGCCCACCGCCACCACGTTCGGCAGCGCCAGATAGTCCGCCACATTGGCCGGCCCGATGCCGCCCGTGGGGCAGAAGCGCAAATGGGGCAGGGGGCCGGCGATGGACTTCAGGAAGGCCGCGCCGCCCGATGCCTCGGCCGGGAAGAACTTCAGCACCTCGAAGCCCAGCTCGGCGAGGCGCATGGCCTCGGACGCCGTGGCACAGCCGGCCATGACCGGGATCGGCGTCTCGACGAAGGCGGCGGCGAGATCCGGGGTGGTGCCGGGGCTCACCAGGAAGGTGGCGCCGGCCTCCAGCGAGGCCTCGATCTGCGCCCGCTCGATGACAGTGCCGGCACCGACGATGGCGCCCTCCACCTCGGCGGCGATGAGGCGCACCGCCTCCAGCGCCACCGGCGTGCGCAGGGTCACCTCGATCAGCGGCAGGCCGCCTTCCACCAGCGCGCGGGCGAGCGGCACGGCGTCGGCCACGTGCTCCACCACCACCACGGGCACCACCGGCGCCTTGGCCACGAGCGGGAGCGGACTGGGCAGGTGCATGGGGGTCTCCTCGTTTGGCGTGGCAGCGGGGGCCGGGTTCAGCCGACCTCGAACGTGACGCCCTGGGCGAGCGGCAGGCGCGAGCCGTAGTTGATGGTGTTGGTGGCGCGGCGCATGTAGGCCTTCCAGCTGTCCGAGCCGGCCTCGCGGCCGCCGCCGGTCTCCTTCTCGCCGCCGAACGCGCCGCCGATCTCGGCGCCCGAGGGGCCGATATTGACGTTGGCGATGCCGCAGTCGGAGCCCGCAGCCGACAGGAAGCGCTCGGCCTCCCGCAGATCGGTGGTGAAGACCGCGGATGCAAGGCCCTGCGGCACCGCGTTGTTGAGCGCGACGGCCTCCTCGAAATCGGTGTAGCGCAGCACGTAGAGGATCGGCGCGAAGGTCTCGGCCGCCACGGTGTCGGTCTGGGCCGGCATCTCCACCAGCGCCGGGCGGACGTAATAAGCGTCGAGCGCATCCTCGGCGCCCACGCGCTCGCCGCCGGTCACCGTGCCGCCGGCGACGCGCGCGGCCTCCAGCGCGATCTCCATGGCGCCATGGGCGGCGGCGTCCACCAGCGGCCCGACCAGCGTGTCCGGCGCGCGGGGGTCGCCCACGGTGACGGAGGCGTAGGCGCCTTTCAGCCGGGGGACCAGCGTGTCGTAGATGCTCTCGTGCACGATCAGCCGTCGCAGGGTCGTGCAGCGCTGGCCGGCCGTGCCCATGGCGGCGAAGGCCACCGCGCGGACCGTGAGATCGAGATCGGCCGAGGGGCAGACGATGGCGGCATTATTGCCGCCCAGCTCCAGGATGGCACGGCCGAACCGGCGGGCGATGCGCGGCGCCACGGCCCGGCCCATGGCGGTCGAGCCGGTGGCGGAGATAACTGGCACGCGCGGGTCGTCCACCAGCGCCTCGCCGGCCGCCCGTCCCCCCGGCACCAGCGTGAACAGCCCGTCCGGCACGCCGCCGAAGCGCGCGGCGGCGCGGACGAACAGCGCCTCCACCGCCAGCGCGGTCAGAAGCGTCTTCTCGGACGGCTTCCACACCACGGCATCGCCGCACACGAAGGCCAGCGCCGCGTTCCACGACCACACCGCCACCGGGAAGTTGAACGCCGAGATCACCCCCACCACGCCGATGGGGTGCCACGTTTCCATCATGCGGTGATCGGGCCGCTCGGTGGCGATGGTCAGCCCGGTGAGCTGGCGCGACAGGCCGGTGGCGAAATCGCAGATGTCGATCATCTCCTGCACCTCGCCGGCGCCCTCGGAGGCGATCTTGCCCGCCTCGATGGTGACGAGGGCTGCGAGGTCCGATTTCGCGGCGCGCAATTCCTCGCCCAGGAGGCGCACCAGCTCGCCGCGGCGCGGTGCCGGCACGGTGCGCCACGCCAGGAACGCGGCGTGGGCCTGGCCGATGGCGGCCTCGACGGCGTCCGGGCTCATGTCGGGCACCCGCGCCAGCTCCTCGCCGGTGAGGGGGGAGCGGGCGACGAGGGTGCCCGCAAGCCGCTCCGCGGGCACGCCCAGGCGTTCCAGCAGCGCTTTGGCCTCGGGGGCGATCGCGCCGGTCTGGGGGAAGCTCGCCATGGCCGTCTCCTCGATGTCGTCCGTGGCTCTTTCTAGAGCATTTTCGGCGCGCTTGGGCAGCGGCTGCGTCGTCCGTCCCCGGCTTTGCGGCCGCGCGGGGAACCGGGCGCCGTGCGGCCTCGTTGCATCCCGAAGGGGGACGCCCCGGCGCGCCCCCGGAAACGAACGGAGGGAAACCATGCCCCAGACAGATCAAGCCACCCGGCAATCCAGCGGTCCGGCCACGGCCGTGTCCGGCCTGAGCGATACCGAGCGCGACCAGATCCGCCGCCGCGCCCACGGGCTGTGGCGGGAGGCCGGCTCTCCCCAGGGCCGCGACCGCGAGTTCTGGGAGCAGGCGGAGCTTCAGGTGCTCAAGGCCCGCGGCACGTTCTGAAAGGGAGGATGAAATGCCGGCGAAATCCAGGGCCCAGCAGATGGCGGCCGGTGCCGCCCTCTCGGCCAAGCGGGGCGAGCGCAGCAAGAGCGAGCTGAAGGGTGCTTCCCGGCAGATGGTCGAGACCATGAGCGAGAAGGAGCTGCACGATCTCGCCGCGACCAGGCGCAAGGGCAAGCCAGCGCACGCCGCGCGCGATTGAGCCTGGCGCCGCCCGGCCGGCCGGGGAGACCCGGCCGGTTGGGACGTGGGCGCCTGCCGGTGGGGGAGATGGTGCCGGCTCTTGGAGCGCGGGACGGTGCGGGTTCCGGACCGGGATCGTTTCAGCGCATCGCCTTCTTGCGTGCTGCCGCGCGCTGCGGCCTCTTCCCAGGGAGGCCGCAGCCGTGATGCGCTGAGGCCGCCCCTGCATGCTCCTGCCGCATCGTTGAGAGGCCCTCGTCGATCCATCGCCTCGCGGTCGGAGCGCGGCCGGCCCATCCGCCGCCGGCGCCCCTTGCTCAGGCTCCTGCGGTGCGGCGGGCGTAGAAGAGCGCGAGCTGGCGGGCTTCCGCCTCCGAGCCGCTGCGGATGGGCGGCGCTTCGGCGGCCAGCACCCGCCAGCACCAGCGCCGGCCCCGGCAGGTGAGGCGGACCAGCGGCACGCCGTCCCGCGACAGGGTGCGCGCGCCCGCGCACTCCGCGCTCCATTCAAGTATCGGAGCGCCGTCAGCGGATGCCTGGAGGGTGTCGGGACGGGCCGGCAAGTAGCGTCTGAGACTTGTGCGATCGAAGGAATCGTACAGCATGGCGTGATCTCCTGTTGCAGATCAAAGTTGTGGCCGACTGCTTTGGTTCCCGGCGCCGAACCGGAGGCGGCAGGGCGCGGGGTCCGGTGACTGCTGGAATCCGGGCCTTCACCGGCCGCAGGCTTGGAACGTCGCCGCCGCGGGTTTGGCGGGAAGGCTTGCCGGGCGTCGCTCCATCCCGCAAACCGGGAGCGCGGCCCGGCAGCGGCCGGCGGCAGGGGAGGGGATGCATGATCCGGTTCTACGATGGCGCGCAGATCGAGGCCGCGCTCGGCTATGAGCGGCTCATCCCCGCCTTGCGCGAGGCGTTCGCCGCTGCCGCCGTGGAAGCGCCTCTGCGACACGCCCACGAGATCGGCGTGCCGGGCCAGCCCGCGCATCTTCTCGCCATGCCGGCGTGGCGCCGCGGGGCGGCGCTGGGCGTGAAGCTGGTGAACGTCTTTCCCGGCAACGGCGCGCGCGATCTCGGCGCGGTCCACGGCCTCTACGTGCTGTTCGACGGAGCGACCGGCGTGCCGCGCGCCATCCTCGATTCCGAGGCGCTCACCAATCGCCGCACGGCCGCGGCCTCGGCGCTGGCCTCCACCTTTCTCTCGCGCATGGACAGCCGCACCCTGACGGTGATCGGCTCCGGCCGCCTCGCCTTCCATCTGGCGCAGGGCCATTGCGCGGTGCGGCCCATCGAGCGCGTGCTGGTCTGGGGCCGCTCGCCGGAGAAGGCCGGGGCGATGGCCGCCGCGCTGGCGGCGGAGGGGCTTCCCGCCATGCCGGTGGCGGATCTTCCCGCGGCCGTGGCGGCGGCGGATATCGTCACCTGCGCCACCACCTCCACCGCGCCGCTGGTGCTGGGGCGGGACGTGCGCCCCGGCACCCATGTGGATCTCGTGGGCGCCTTCACCCCCGCCATGCGCGAGAGCGATGACGATCTGGTGGCCGCGAGCACGGTCTATGTGGACACCTATCGCGGCGCGCTGGCCGAGGCCGGCGACCTGCTCCAGCCGGAGGCGGCCGGCCGCTGGAACCGCGCGCAGGTGGCAGCCGATCTGCACGAGCTGTGCAGCGGCGCCCGGCCGGGCCGGATGGAGGATGCGCCTGTCACCCTGTTCAAGTCGGTAGGCGCCGCGCTGGAGGATCTGGTGGCGGCAGAGCTGGTGGCCGGCTGAGGCCGCGCTCCGCCCGCGTCCGGCCGAAGCCTGCGCGCCCGGTTGGCCTCGCGCGCGGTTGGCCTCGCGCGCGGTTGGCGATGCCGTCCGCTGCTGCCGACCCGCCCCACGCGCCCGTGGCGGGTGTGCGCCGGCCGGCCCGCGGGCGTCGGGTCTGCCTCATGCCCATGCGTGTCCAGCCGCCTCAGAACATCGGCGCCGGGGGAACGGCGCCATGGCCGTCACGCCGATGCCGGCGCATGGCCGGCGGCCCGCCGTGCTCACCCGTGGGAGGGAGACGGCGACGGCCCATCTGCGGCGCCTCGGGATGTTCGGCGCGCCGCGGCCGGCCGCTTCAGCGCCGGCGGGCGGCGTCGGCGGCCTCTAGTGCGGCGAGGCGCATGTAGAGGGTGGAGCGGGCGATGCCCAGGCGCCGCGCGGCGCGGGAGAGGTTGCCGCCGCAGGCCTCCACCGCAGCGCGGATGGCGGCTTCCTCCACCGCCTTCAGATCGGTGGCCCCGGCGACCGGCGCCGCGCCCTCGCGGATTTCCGCCGGCAGGTCGCCGGCGTCGATGAGCCCGCCGGCGCCGCCCATGGCCAGCAGCATCTCCACCACATTGCGCAACTCGCGCACGTTGCCGGGCCAGCCATAGGCCAGCAGCGCCTGCCGCGCCGCCTCGGTGAAGCGGGGCGGCGCCACCCCGGCGCGCGCGGCGGCCGCGTGGCCCAGGTGATCGACGAGCAGCAGGATGTCGTCGCCGCGCTCGCGCAGGGGCGGGATGCGCAGGCGCAGCGCGGCGATGCGGTAGAACAGGTCCTTGCGGAATCGCCCCGCCGCCACCTCGCCGGAGAGGTCGCGGTTGGTCATGGAGACGAGCCGCAGGTTGACCCGCCGGCCGGTGTGCCCGCCGACGCGGTAGACCACCCCGTCCTCCAGCACCCGCAGCAGGTAGGATTGCAGCTCCAGCGGCATCTCGCCGATCTCGTCGAGGCAGAGCAGGCCGCCGTCCGCCGCTTCCACCTTGCCCTGCTTGCCTGATGCGTCGGCGCCGGTGAAGGCGCCCTTCTCGTAGCCGAACAGCTCGCTGGCGATGAGATCGCGCGGCAGGCCGCCGCAATTGAGCGGCACGAACGGCCCGCTCGGGGCACGCGCGCCATGGATCGCGCGGGCAAACACCTCCTTGCCCACCCCGGTCTCGCCTTCCAGCAGGATCGGCAGGCCGCTTTCGGCCATGCGGCGGGCCTTGGCCTTCGCCTCCTGCATCACCGCGCATTCGCCGATGATGGCCTCGAAGGGGAAGGGCTCGGCCTCGCGGCTGCCCTCGCGGGTGACGGACTTCGGGCGGCGGGCGGCGTGCAGCACCACCACGCCGCCGATCTCCTCCCCGTCCTCGCGCACGATCTCGATGCTGGCGCCCGGCAAGAGCGCCGCCACCCGCGCCGGCCAGTCATCGGGCGCGATGTCGCGCAGTGCGGCGAGGCGGCCGTCGGAAAGGAAGGCGCCGTTGCGGCGCGCCACCTCCCTCAAGGCCCGGTCGGTGGAATAGATGAGCGCGCCGGAGCGGCCGAAGGCGAGGATCTCCTCGGTCAGCCACAGCGAGCGCTTGGACAGGAAGTGCCGCAGCACTTGCTCGTGCTCCATCTCCATCCGCCGGCCGAGCACGGCCTCGATCTGGTGGGCGAGCGCAACCGCGTGGGCGAGGTTCTGCGGGTTGAACGTGTCGGTGGAGCCGGAAATGTCCACCGCGCCGATGACCTCGCCATCCAGCGGGTGGCGCACCGGCGCCGCGGCGCAGGTCCAGCGCTGCACCGGGGCGCAGAAATGCTCCGAGGCATGGATCTGCACCGGCCGCCCGGAGGCGAGGGCGGTGCCGATGGCATTGGTGCCGATCTCCGCCTCGCACCACAGGCCACCGCGCTGGAGCTTCACCTCCTGCCCGGTGTCCACCGCGCGCACGTCGCCCTCGGTCTCGAGGATGGTGCCGCCGGGGTCGGCGAGGATCAGCATGGAGCGGGCGTCGGACAGCAGGTGGCGCGCCTCGTCCATGGCCGGGCGCGCGGCGGCGATGAGGCGGGTGTTGCGCTGGCGGCGGCGGTGCAGCTCGGCCTCGCTCACCAGCGGCGCGGCGGGCCGGTCGGCGGTGATGGCGTGCTCACGCGAGCGCTGCCAGGACGCCAGCACGGCGGGCCGGACGATGGATGAGGCGACGCCGTCCTGGTGAAACGCCTCCCAGGCACGGGCGATCTCGCGATATGGCACCAGCTCTGCCCTCCGGGCCAAGCGGCGCGGCGTTCCCCATCGACGCCGCCTGGGCCTTGTGCCAGCGGACGGAGGTTTCCCGCGCGCTGGACGGCGGCGCGGCTCCCGGCCGATGGCGGTTCACTCCCTCAATGGCCGCATTGCGATCCCCGGCATCAAAGCCGGAGCGGCGACCTTGGCGCACAGATAAGCGCAGAAGCCGCGCCTGGGCAAGCGCCGCGCGGGGCTTGCGCGGCAGTCGTTCCGTCCGATCGCCTGAGGTCCGGACAACAAGTGTCCGGAAACCGGACAGGCTAATATTTCATAATTACATGGTGCGATGCAAAATAAGTGCGGATTTACGTCGTTTTCTACAGTTGCGCGTCTCTGGCACGCATCCTGCCACTCCTGTCCCGAGCCGGTCCCGAAAAAGAGCAGGCCGGCAGGAATGGGAGGAGACCAGCGTGAACGTTCCCGTGGGAAACCTGCGCAATGTCCAGGTGCTCGGCATCGATGCCGGCGGCACCATGACGGACACCTTCTTCGTGGACCAGGACGGCGACTTCGTCGTCGGCAAGGCCCAGTCCACGCCGCAGAACGAGGCCCTGGGCCTCATCGCCTCTTCTGAAGACGGGCTCGCCAACTGGGGCATGTCGCTCCACGAGGCGCTCGCCCAGCTGCAGACGGGGGTCTATTCGGGCACCGCGATGCTCAATCGCGTGGTCCAGCGCAAGGGGCTGAAGTGCGGCCTCATCGTCAATCGCGGCATGGAGGACTTCCACCGCATGGGCCGCGCGGTGCAGAGCCACCTCGGCTACGCCTATGAGGACCGCATCCACCTCAACACCCACCGCTACGACCCGCCGCTGGTGCCCCGCCAGCTGACCCGCGGCGTCATCGAGCGCACCGACATGATGGGGACGCAGGTGATCCCGCTGCGCGAGGCGAGCGCCCGCGAGGCGGCCCGCGAGCTGATCGCCGCCGACGTGGAAGGCATCGTCATCTCGCTGCTCCACTCCTACAAGAACCCGGTGAACGAGCGCCGCGTGCGCGACATCGTGCTGGAGGAAGTGGAGAAGAGCGGCAAGAAGATCCCGGTCTTCGCCTCGGCCGATTACTATCCGGTGCGCAAGGAAACCCACCGCACCAACACCACCATCCTCGAAGGCTATGCCGCCGAGCCCTCGCGGCAGACGCTCTCCAAGATCTCCAACGCCTTCAAGGAGCGCGGCACCAAGTTCGACTTCCGCGTGATGGCGACCCATGGCGGCACCATCTCCTGGAAGGCGAAGGAGCTGGCCCGCACCATCGTCTCCGGCCCCATCGGCGGGGTGATCGGCGCGAAGTATCTCGGCGAGGTGCTGGGCTACAAGAACATCGCCTGCTCGGACATCGGCGGCACCTCGTTCGACGTGGCGCTGATCACCCAGGGCGAGATGACCATCAAGAACGACCCGGACATGGCGCGCCTCGTGCTCTCGCTGCCGCTGGTGGCGATGGACTCCGTGGGCGCCGGCGCCGGCTCCTTCATCCGGCTCGACCCCTACACCAAGGCCATCAAGCTCGGGCCGGATTCCGCCGGCTACCGGGTGGGGGTGTGCTGGAAGGACAGCGGCATCGAGACGGTGTCGGTGTCCGACTGCCACATGGTGCTCGGCTATCTCAACCCGGACAACTTCCTCGGGGGTGCCATCAAGCTCGACCGGCAGCGCTCGGTGGATGCCATCAAGGTGCAGATCGCCGACAAGCTCGGCCTTTCGGTGGAGGATGCCGCGGCCGGCATCATCGAGCTGCTGGACAGCGACCTGCGCGACTACCTGCGCTCCATGATCTCCGGCAAGGGCTACTCGCCGGCGAGCTTCGTGTGCTTCTCCTATGGCGGCGCCGGGCCGGTGCACACCTATGGCTATACCGAGGGCCTCGGCTTCGAGGACGTGATCGTGCCCGCCTGGGCCGCCGGCTTCTCCGCCTTCGGCTGCGCGGCGGCGGACTTCGAGTATCGTTACGACAAGTCCCTCGACATCAACATGCCGCCGGACGCGCCCGAGGCCGACAAGGTGAAGGCCGCGCAGACGCTTCAGGCGGCGTGGGAGGAGCTGACCCACAACGTGCTGGAGGAGTTCAAGCTGAACGGCTATTCGGCCGACCAGGTGACGCTCCAGCCCGGCTACCGCATGCAGTATCGCGGCCAGCTCAACGACCTGGAGATCGAGAGCCCCATCGCCACCGCCGGCACGGCCGGTGACTGGGACCAGCTGACCGACGCCTTCAACGCCACCTACGGTCGCGTCTACGCCGCCTCGGCCCGCTCGCCGGAGCTCGGCTATTCGGTCACCGGCGCCATCATGCGCGGCATGGTTCCGATCCCCAAGCCGAAGATCCCGAAGGAGCCCGAGGAAGGCGAGACCCCGCCGGAAGAGGCGAAGATCGGCACCCGCAAGTTCTATCGCAAGAAGAAGTGGGTGGATGCGCAGCTCTACAAGATGGAATCCCTGCGCCCCGGCAACCGCGTCACCGGCCCCGCCATCATCGAGTCCGACGCGACCACGTTCGTGGTGCCCGACGGCTTCGAGACCTGGCTCGACGGCCACCGCCTGTTCCACCTGAAGGAGGTGTGAGGGCGAGAACGGACACGGCCCCCTCTCCCGTTGAAAGCCGGCTCTTGCCGACCTCGAGCTCCGCGCGCTGGACGCGGCCGCAGCCGGGTTCAGCCGGGAGAGGGGCGCAAACCCAAACAATCTCAAGAGGAAACGAACCCATGAACGTGACCGTCAACCAGAACACCCTTCAGGGCGCCACCCGTGGCATCGTCCGCGGCGGCGAGACGCTGAAGGAGCACCGCGACCGGCTCATGGCCGCGACCAAGACGACCGGCCACTATGCCGGCCTGAAAAAGCTGGAGCTGCGCGAGAGCGAGCCCATCCTCTACAACAAGCTGTTCTCGCGTCTGCGGGCCGGCGTGGTGGATGCGCGCGAGACCGCCAAGAAGATCGCGGCCTCTCCCATCGTGGAGCAGGAGGGCGAATTGTGCTTCACCCTCTACAATGCGGCGGGCGACAGCCTCCTGACCTCCACCGGCATCATCATCCATGTGGGAACCATGGGTGCGGCCATCAAATACATGATCGAGAACAATTGGGAGGCCAATCCCGGCGTCCGCGACAAGGACATCTTCTGCAACAACGACTCGCTGATCGGGAACGTCCACCCGTGCGACATCCACACCATCGTCCCCATCTTCTGGGAGGGCGAGTTGATCGGCTGGGTGGGCGGCGTCACCCACGTCATCGACACCGGCGCCGTGGGGCCCGGCTCCATGGCCACGGGGCAGGTGCAGCGCTTCGGCGATGGCTATTCCATCACCTGCCGCAAGGTGGGCGAGAACGACATCCTGTTCCGCGACTGGCTGCACGAGAGCCAGCGCATGGTGCGCACCACCCGCTACTGGATGCTGGACGAGCGCACCCGCATCGCCGGCTGCCACATGATCCGCAAATTGGTGGAGGAGGTGGTCGCGGAAGAAGGCATCGAGGCCTATTGGAAGTTCGCCTATGAGGCGGTGGAGCACGGGCGCCTCGGCCTCCAGGCCCGCATCAAGGCCATGACCATCCCCGGCACCTACCGGCAGGTGGGCTTCGTGGACGTGCCCTATTCCCACGAGGACGTGCGCGTCCCCTCCGACTTCGCCAAGCTCGACACCATCATGCACGCCCCCTGCGAGATGACCATCCGCAAGGACGGCACGTGGCGGCTGGACTTCGAGGGCGCGAGCCGCTGGGGCTGGCACACCTACAACGCCCATCAGGTGAGCTTCACCTCCGGCATCTGGGTGATGATGACCCAGACCCTCATCCCCACCGAGATGATCAACGACGGCGCCGCCTACGGCACCGAGTTCCGCCTGCCCAAGGGCACCTGGATGAACCCGGACGACCGCCGCGTCGCCTTCTCCTATTCGTGGCACTTCCTGGTGTCCGCCTGGACGGCCCTGTGGCGCGGCCTGTCGCGCTCCTATTTCGGCCGCGGCTATCTGGAGGAGGTGAACGCCGGCAACGCCAACACCTCCAACTGGCTGCAAGGCGGCGGCTTCAACCAGTATGACGAGATCCACGCCGTGAACTCGTTCGAGTGCGCCGCCAACGGCACCGGCGCCACCGCGGTGCAGGACGGCCTCTCCCACGCCGCCGCCATCTGGAACCCGGAAGGCGACATGGGCGACATGGAGATCTGGGAACTGGCCGAGCCGCTGGTCTATCTCGGCCGGCAGATCAAGGCGTCCTCGGGCGGCTCCGGCAAGTATCGCGGCGGCTGCGGCTTCGAGAGCCTGCGCATGGTCTGGAATGCCAAGGACTGGACCATGTTCTTCATGGGCAACGGCCACATCTCGTCCGACTGGGGCCTGATGGGCGGCTATCCGGCGGCCTCCGGCTATCGCTTCGCCGCCCACAAGACGGGGCTGAAGGAGCTGATCGCCTCCGGCGCCGACATCCCGCTCGGCGGCGACACCGATCCGGAGAACCCCACCTGGGATGCGATGCTGCCGAAAGCGCAGATCAAGCGCGACAAGCAGGCCATCACCACCGAGGAGATGTTCTCCGACTACGACCTCTACCTCAACTACATGCGCGGCGGCCCCGGCTTCGGTGATCCGCTCGACCGCGAGCCGCAGGCGGTCGCCGACGACATCAACGGCGGCTACGTGCTGGAGCGCCTCGCCGGCGATGTCTACGGCGTGGTGGTGAGGAAGGGGGCGGACGGCCTCGTCGTCGTGGACGAGGCGGCGACGGCGGCAGCCCGGGCGCAGATCCGCCGGGAGCGCATCGCCAAGTCCATCCCCACCCGGGAGTGGATGAAGGGCGAGCGGGAGAAGATCCTCGCCAAGGATGCGGGCACCCAGGTGCAGCAGATGTTCGCCGCGTCCTTCAAGCTGGGGCCGAAGTTCGAGCGCGAGTTCCGCTCGTTCTGGGACCTGCCGGAGAGCTGGGTGCTCAACGAGGAGGACATCGGCGTTCCCACCTACGGCTCGCGCTACTCCATGGACATCTCCGAGCTGCCGGACGTGACCACCGTGCAGTTCGTGGAGGAGTGATCCCTCCACTGGAGCACGCGCCGGTCGGATCTGGTCGATCTGATCGGATCGCGCTCCGGGCGGCGGTCCGCGCCGCCGCCCGCCTTTTCTTCGCAAATCAAGATGTTCAGGAGGAAGCCATGGCCTACACCCGCGCCAAGATCGTCGATCTCGTCGAAGGCAAGATCGATCCCGATACGCTGCACCAGATGCTCTCCACGCCAAAGGACCCCGAGCGGTTCGTGACCTATGTGGAGATCCTGCAGGAGCGCGTTCCGTGGGATGACAAGATCATCCTGCCGCTCGGTCCCAAGCTCTATGTGGTGCAGCAGAAGGTCTCGAAGAAGTGGACCGTGCGCTGTGAATGCGGCCACGACTTCTGCGGCTTCGGCGAGAACTGGAAGCTCCACGCCCACGTCCACGTGCGCGACACGCCGGCGAAGATGGAGGAGATCTATCCCCGCCTCATGGCGCCCACGCCCTCGTGGCAGGTGATCCGGGAATACTTCTGCCCCGAGTGCGGCACCCTCCACGACGTGGAGGCTCCGACCCCCTGGTACCCGGTCATCCACGACTTCGAGCCGGACATCGACGCCTTCTACACCGAGTGGCTCGGCCTGCCGGTGCCGGAACGCGCCGCGGCCTGACCCGCGGGCGGGGGGCTGCTCAAGGGGCTCCCCGCCCGTCCGCCGTGGCGGTCTGCGGCACGCCGGCCGCGGGCCGCCCGGCGCGCCGCCGGCCTTGTGGAGGCGCGTCCACCGCGCGCTGGCCCGCGAGAGCGGCCACCGCGAGGCCGGCGGCCAGCACCCACCAGGCGGGACGCGGGCCGAGGTCGAACGAGAGGTTCGCCTCCGCAACCAGCCAGGGATCGACCCGCGTGGCGAGGCCATACCAGGCGACTTCCACCCCCGCCGTGAGCGCGGCGGAGACCACCGCGAGGCCGGCGACGCCCAGCGGCGCCACGTTGCCCCACAGGCGGTAGGCGATGCGGCAGGCGAACAGGAAGATCAGCAGCCCGGCCATCAGCACCGGCTCGGTCACGTCGAGCTTCGATTGCAGGAAGAAGTGCACGGCGCCCAGCACTGCGATGGCATAGACCGCCGCGTGCAGGCGGTTCCAGCGTTCCGTGCCCATGCGGCGGATGGCGCCGTCGAAGGAGGTGGCGCCGAGCGCGATCAGCAGTGCCAGCGCCACGGCGCCGATGGTGAGATAGATGCGCAGCGCGATCTCGCTCAGCGCCCGGCCGGCCCCCTGATCCACGAAGAACAGCACAAGGTGGAGCGCGGCATAGAACAGCGCGGCGAGGCCGAGAATGCGCCGTCCGAAATAGAGCTTGGGCAGCACCAGCAGCCGCCGCAGCGGCGTGATGGCGAGGCTCGCCACCAGCAGGCGGATGGCCCACAGCCCGGTGAAGTGGATCGCCTCCGTGAGCGGGCGCGCGCCCAGTCCGCCATTGGCCGCGAGCCCCGCCAGCCACACGGCGGGCAGGATGGAGGCGACGAGGAACAGCGTCTTCTCCGGGCTGAATTTGCCGGAGCGCTCGTGGAACAGGGGCATGGGACCTTCGCGGCTCAAGCGGGCGCTGCTGCCCGCCTCCTTCATTACGACAGCGACCGCGGCGGCGTTGCGGCGGCGCGCCTAACGATGGCGTGAGCGGGTGGGCCGTCGGTGCCGGCGTCGGGCTCGAGTGGCCGGAGCCGGGGCGGCCGCTACCGGTGCAGCCCCCGCACCGGCACGGTGCAAAGGGCCTGACCGTGTCGGGCCGCCGCCGCCGTTCAGCGCGTTGGCGCACGATGCCGCCACGAGCGCGGCGGAGTGTGCTGGTGGGGCCCCAGCCCTGGCGTGATGCAGAGGGCGTGACAGCGGCGGGCAGCTGCCGCCGTTCAGCGCATTGGCGCATGAGATGCCGCCACGGGCGCGGTGGACGGTGCTGGTGCGCCCCCCAGCCCTGGGATGATGCAGAGAGCCTGACCGTGGCGGGCAGCTGCCGCCGTTCAGCGCATTGGCGCACGAGATGCGGCCACGGGCGCGGTGGACGGTGCTGGTGCTGGCCTTAAGCCCCGGCCTGATGCAGAGGGCGTGACAGCGGCGGGCAATTGCCGCCGTTCAGCACGTAGGCGAATGAGATGCCGCCACGGGCGCGGTGGACGGTGCTGGTGCGCCCCCAGCCCTGGGATGATGCAGAGAGCCTGACCGTGCCGGGCAACTGCCGCCGTTCAGCGCATTGGCGCATGATGCCGCCACGGGCGCGGTGGAGTGTGCAGGTGCGGGCCTCAAGCCCGGGCGCGGTTCGGGGGCCTGACCGCGCCGGCTGACGTCCGTTCCTTCGCCTGGCGGCGGGCGCGCCGTCCGGCGTCCTCCGAGCTGTGGGCGCGCGGCGAGACAGGGGGCCGCGCACGGGGCTCGGAGGCTGGCTGCGCGGCCGCGCCGAGGCCACGTTGCGCAAGTCGCTCTCGTGCCTTCGCGGCTGGCGCGCAAGGTCGGGGCCGGTGGCCCGGCCAGACCGGCGCGCCCTGCGGCGCGGCGAGCCGCACCCCCAAGGCGCGCCCCGCGAGGGGGGCGGCCGGTCGATCGCCCACGTCCCGCATCAGCGGCCGAGCTTGCCCGACCGAACCCGCCCGGCCGTATCAGGCGCCGAGGTCGGCGTCCAGCTGGGCCTTCAGCGCCGGATCGATGCCGAGGGCGCCGGCGAGGCTGTCGAGGTAGCGATGCTCGGCGTCGTTGTCGGCGCGGATGGCGAGGGCGGAGGCGGCATAGATCTGCAGCGCCGCCTCGGGGCCGGTGGCGGCGGCCACCACCGTGTTCGGGTCCACCGGCGTCGTCAGATAGGCAATCAGCGCCTCGCGCTCGGGGGCGGCGGCGCCCATGCGGGCGAGCCCGCCGCCGATGCGCTCCAGCTCCTCCTCGTCGATGGAGCCGTCGGCCTGCGCCGCCGCGGCCATGGCGGCCAGCAGCACGCCGGAGAAGGCATCGGCCCCGCCGGGCGCAGCGGTGGGCGCGAAGCCGGAGGCGTCCGGCATTCCGGCGGCGAGCGGCGTGCGTCCGCCCGATTGCGCCTGCCATTTGCGGAAGGCGTTCCACGCCAGCATGCCGATGACGGCGAGGCCGCCGTATTTCATCAGGTCGCCGCTGCCGGAGCGCGGCGCCGGCGCAGGAGTGGGAGCCGGCGTGGGAGCTGGCGCGGGGGCCGGCGCCGCCGAGCCGGGGAAGGGGGGAGGCGCGGGGAATGCATCGTCAGGCGTGGCAGGCGAAGAGCCGCCGCGGCCGAGGGCATCCTGCGCGAGGTCGCCGAGATCGCCGGGCGCCCCGCCGGAGCTCCGTCCGGGCGATGGCGCGCCGCCGCCGAGGATCTGGCCGAGAATGTCGTCCAGCCCGCCGGGCAGGCCGCCCTGTCCGCCCGGCGCGCGGCCGCCGCCGGGCGCGCCGCCCGATACGCCGCCACCCGGCGCGCCGCCGCCGAGGATCTGGCCGAGGATGTCCTCGAGGCCGCCGGGCAGGCCGGCCTGTCCGCCCGGAGCGCGCCCGCCGCCGGCACCGCCCGGCGCGCCACCGCCGCCGAGCACCTGGCCGAGAATGTCACCGAGCCCGCCGGGCAGGCCGCCCTGGCCGCCCCCCGGTGCGCGGCCGCCCGCGCCGCCGCCGAGCACTTGCCCGAGGATATCGCCGAGGCCGCCGGGCAGACCCTGCGCCGCCTGCGCCGGCGTGCCGCCGCCGCGCACGCCGCCGCCGAGTGCCGCTCCGATGAGCTGGCCGAGAAGACTGCCCGCATCCGCCATGAGATCCTCCCTGGAGCATGTTCCGGCCGGTCGCCCGGCCGTCCCTGGTGCGCGGCCGCCGCGCGGTGCGGCGGTTCCCCGGAAACGCGCCGGGGCTCGCCAGCTGCGCGAGCCGGCGCGATCGCGACGATCCGTGCCGCCGCGTGCCCTAGACCGCCACCGGCGCCTTGATGGCCGGGTGCGGATCGTAGCCGTGAATGCTCACATCCTCGTAACGGAACGCGAACAGGTCCGTGACTGCCGGGTTGAGCACGAGACGGGGCAGGGGGCGCGGCGTCCGCTTCAGCTGCTCGCGCGCCTGATCGAGATGGTTGAGATAGAGGTGCGCGTCGCCGAGCGTGTGGACGAAATCGCCGACGCCGAGCCCCGTCACCTGCGCCACCATGTGGGTGAGCAGGGCGTAGGAGGCGATGTTGAACGGCACGCCGAGGAACACGTCCGCCGAGCGCTGGTAGAGCTGGCAGGAGAGCTTGCCGTCGGCCAAGTAGAACTGGAACAGGCAGTGGCAGGGCGGCAGCGCCATCTTCGGCACGTCCGCCGGGTTCCAGGCGGTGACGATAAGCCGGCGGGAATCGGGATTGCGGCGCAGGTCGGTGAGGAGCTGGGCGATCTGGTCGATCACGCCGCCGTCCGGCGTCGGCCACGAGCGCCACTGGTGGCCGTAGACCGGGCCGAGCTCACCGTTCGCATCCGCCCACTCGTCCCAGATGGAGACGCCGTTCTCCTTCAGGTAGCGGATGTTGGTGTCGCCGGCGAGGAACCACAGAAGCTCGTGGATGATGGACTTCAGGTGCAGCTTCTTGGTGGTGACGAGCGGGAAGCCGTCGCCCAGCGCGAACCGCATCTGATGCCCGAACACGGAGAGCGTGCCGGTGCCGGTGCGGTCCTCCTTGCGGGCGCCCTCGGCGAGGATGCGGCTCAGAAGCTGGTGGTAGGCGTCCATGGCTCGATCTGCTCCGGCGTCGATCCCCGCGCGGGAGCAGGACTCTACAGGGGCGGCACCCGCCCCGCCACCGTGCGGCGCACGCTGTCCACGGGCGCGGCATGGTGCGGTGCAGCGTTGACAGTGGGCTCTGGTATACAGCACACTCGCACCGTTCCAAGGGGGGCCCCGCGCCGGGGCTGAGATTTCGCGAATCCGGGCGGCACGCCCGGCGCCGCGATGACCCTTCGAACCTGATCCGGGTCATACCGGCGAAGGGATCGGAACCCGTGCGCTCCCGGCACGTCACGTCGCCGCCGCACCCGTCTCCTAGCTCTAACCCCGGCTCTCGTTGAAAGCGCAAGCTGAACGGAGAACCGCATTATGCTGGACGAAGCCTCGACGTCCTCCCTGAAGGTCACCACCGGGCCCCTGCCGCATTCGCGCAAGGTGTTCGTCCCCGCCGCCCGTCCGGACGTGCGTGTCGCCATGCGCGAGATCGCGCTCACCGATCCCGCCGAGAAGCCGCTGCGGGTGTACGACACCTCCGGTCCCTATACCGATCCCGAGGCGGTCATCGACCTCACCCGCGGCCTTGCGCTGCTGCGCGCCCAGTGGATCCGCGAGCGCGGCGACGTGGAGGAGGTGGAGGGCCGGGCCATCAAGCCCGAGGACAACGGCCTGAAGGCCGGCCAGACCTCGTCGCTGCCGCAGTTCGACCTCTCCGGCCGCAAGCCGCTGCGCGCCAAGGCCGGCAAGCGCCCGACCCAGATGGCCTACGCCCGGGCCGGCATCATCACGCCGGAGATGGAATATGTGGCCGCGCGCGAGAACCTCGCCCGCGCCAATGGCGGCGCCCACCCGCACCATCAGGCCATGGGCCTCGGCGCGGCCATCCCCGCCGAGATCACGCCGGAGTTCGTGCGGCAGGAGGTGGCGCGCGGCCGCGCCATCATCCCCAACAACATCAACCACCCCGAAACCGAGCCGATGGCCATCGGCCGGAACTTCCTCGTCAAGATCAACGCCAACATCGGCAATTCGGCCGTGACCTCGGGCGTGGCGGAGGAGGTGGACAAGCTGGTGTGGGCGACCCGCTGGGGCGCCGACACGGTGATGGACCTGTCCACCGGCAAGAACATCCACACCATCCGCGAATGGATCATGCGCAACTCGCCGGTGCCCATCGGCACCGTGCCGCTGTATCAGGCGCTGGAGAAGGTGAACGGCATCGCCGAGGACCTCACCTGGGAGATCTTCCGCGACACGGTGATCGAGCAGGCCGAGCAGGGCGTGGACTACATGACGGTGCACGCCGGCGTGCGCCTGCCGTTCGTGCCGCTCACCGCCAACCGCGTCACCGGCATCGTCTCGCGCGGCGGCTCGATCATGGCCAAGTGGTGCCTCGCGCACCACAAGGAGAGCTTCCTCTACGAGAATTTCGAGGAGCTGTGCGAGATCCTCGCCCAGTATGACGTGGCCTTCTCGCTCGGCGACGGCCTGCGCCCCGGCTCCATCGCCGACGCCAACGACGCCGCGCAGTTTGCCGAGCTCGAGACGCTCGGCCAGCTCACCGAGATCGCCTGGAAGCACGATTGCCAGGTGATGATCGAGGGCCCTGGCCACGTGCCCCTGCACCTCATCCGCGAGAATGTGGAGAAGCAGCTGAAGGTCTGCCACGAGGCGCCGTTCTACACCCTCGGCCCGCTGGTGACGGACATCTCCCCCGGCTACGACCACATCTCCTCGGCCATCGGCGCGGCGATGATCGGCTGGTTCGGCACGGCGATGCTCTGCTACGTCACGCCGAAGGAGCACCTGGGCCTGCCGGACCGCGACGACGTGAAGGCCGGCGTCATCTCCTACAAGATCGCAGCCCACGCCGCCGACCTCGCCAAGGGCCATCCGGCGGCGCGGCTGCGGGACGACGCGCTCTCGCGCGCCCGCTTCACCTTCCGCTGGCGCGACCAGTTCGCGCTCTCGCTGGACCCGGAGACGGCCGAGCGCTTCCACGACGAGACGCTCCCCGCCGAGGGCGCCAAGGTGGCGCACTTCTGCTCCATGTGCGGGCCGAAGTTCTGCTCCATGAAGATCTCGCAGGAGCTGAAGCTGGAGGCCGGCGACATCGCCCGCGCCGAGGCGGACAATCTCGCCTCCGCCGGCATGGCCGAGATGGCGCAGAAGTTCCGCGACGGCGGCGGCCTCATCTACACCCCCGCGCCCGACGTGGCGCCGCCCCCGCCGGCCGCGGCCGAGTGAGGGCAGGGACGGGACGAATGGAGAGGGCGGCCGCAGGGCCTCCCTCTCTCGTTCGGGGCGGGAGAAGAGCCGGCAGGAGGCCCGATAGGTCTGGCGGGCGCCGGAGGCTCAGCCGTTCCGTATGGCCTCCACCGTGGCGAGAACCTGTTCCAGCGCGGTCTCCGGCGTCGCGCGGGCCCAGTCGGGCATCTGGTGGCGGAAGAAGGTGTCCTGCCGCTTGGCGTAGCGGCGCGTATCCGCCTGCCCCTCGGCGATGGCCTCGCCGAGGCTGATCTCGCCGGCGAGGTGGCGGGTGAGGGCGGGGGCGCCATGGGCCTTCAGGATGGTCCGGTCCGGCCTCAGGTGGCGGGCGGCGAGGCGGCGGACCTCCTCCAGCGCTCCTTCCGCCATCATCGCCTCGAACCGCGCGTCGATGCGCCGGCGCAGGAGGGCGCGATCGACTTCCAGCACGAGGCGGACGCAGGCGTCCGGGTCCAGCACCGGCAGCTGGGCGTCGCGCTGCCATTCGGAGAGGGGGCGGCCGGTGGCGGCTTCCACCTCCAGCGCGCGCAGCACCCGCTGGCGGTCGTTCACCTCGATCCGGGCGGCGGACGCGGGGTCCCGCGCGGCAAGCCGGGCATGGAGCGCCGGATTGTCGAGATGCTCCGCCGCGCCCCGCACGGTGGCGCGCACCGCTTCCGGAATGGCGGGAATGTCCGCCAGCCCCTGCGTCAGCGCGCGGAAATACAGGCCGGTGCCGCCCACGAGGATGGGAAGCTGCCCCGCTTCCCGCGCATGGGCGAGCGCGGCCGAGGCGTCGCAAACCCAGTGGCCGACGGAATAATCGCTGTCGCCGTCCACGTGGCCGTACAGGCCGTGGGGTGCCCGCGCGGCCTCCGCGACGGTCGGCCGCGCGGTGAGCACCCGAAGATCGCCATAGACCTGCATGGAATCTGCATTCAGCACGATGCCGCCGAGCCGTTCCGCGAGCGCGAGGGCAAGCGCCGACTTGCCGCTGGCGGTCGGACCTGCGATGAGCACGGCCGACGGCTTCTTTCCTCCGACCTTTGATGCTTCCATGGCCTATGTCGCGACGTTGATTTCCAATCCATCTGCCCCGGCTTTGACGCGCGAGGCAATCCATGATGCGCGCCTCGTGCTGCCCGAGGCGCAGGACCCGGTGGTGCTGGCGCCCGAGGTGGCGGTGGACATCCACTTCGCCCCGGAGCTCGGCGCCAATGCCCGCGCCATCGCCGACGCGGTGCGCGAGGCGCTCGGCGCCGCCCCCATCGACGTGGTGGTGCAGCTGGAGGCGGCGCGGCGCAAGCGCCTGTTCCTCGCCGACATGGATTCCACCATGATCGGGCAGGAGTGCATCGACGAACTGGCCGACCTCGTGGGCGTGAAGGCCCATGTGGCCGCCATCACCGAGCGCGCCATGCGCGGCGAGATCGCGTTCGAGCCGGCCCTGCGCGAGCGGGTCGCCCTCTTGCGTGGCCTGCCGGCGAGCGTGGTGGCCGACGTGCTGCGCGACCGCATCGTGCTCACGCCCGGCGGCCCCGAGCTGGTGGCCACCATGAAGGCCAACGGCGCCTATACCGCGCTTGTCTCCGGCGGCTTCACCCTGTTCACCGGCGCCATCTGCGAGCGCATCGGCTTCCACGAGCACCGCGCCAACACGCTGCTGGTGGACGAGGAGCGCTTCGTGGGCGCGGTCGCCGAGCCGATCCTCGGCCGCGACGCCAAGTTCGCCGCGCTGGTGGAACTGCGCGACCGCATGCATCTCGCCCCGTCCGAGACCATGGCGGTGGGCGACGGCGCCAACGACCTCGCCATGCTAGACGAGGCGGGCATCGGCGTCGCCTATCACGCCAAGCCCGCGGTCGCCGCTGCCGCCCACGCCCGCGTGGACCACGGCGACCTCACCGCGCTGCTCTACATGCAGGGCTACACCCACGCGGAATTCGTCACGCCCTGAGCGAAGAGCAAACGGGGCGGCGCCTTGCGCTTCCCCCGCCGAAGAACGGGGCGGCGCATGTGCCGCTCCGCTCAGGTCACCTCGGGAAGAGACGGGCCTGTCTGGCCCGCCTCAGTTCAGCGGGATGGTGACGAACTCCTGCCGGCCGTCGCCGTCGGAGACCAGCAGCAGGGCCGAGCGCTTGCCCTGCTTGCGCAGCGCGTCGATCTGCTTCTCCACGTCGGTGGGGCTCGCCACCGCCTCCTGGCCCACCTGGACGATGACCTGCCCCGCCTTCAGCCCCTTGTCGGCGGCAGGTGACGAGCGGTCCACGTCGGTGACGACCACGCCCGAAATCTCGCTCTTGATGCGGTAGCGCTTGCGCAGCTCGTCGCTCATGGCGGACATCTCGATGCCCAGCGCCTTCTTCGGAGGTGCCTTCTGGGCGTCGGAGGCGGCCTTGGCCTCGGGCTTGTCGTCGTCGGGCATGCGCGCGACCTTCACGCGCAGCTTCTCTTCCTTGCCCTTGCGGATCACCACCACGTCCACCTCGGTGTCGGCCATGGTGTCGGCCACCGAGCGGGTGAGGTCGCGCACCTCCTTCACGTCGCGGCCGTTGAAGCGGACGATGACGTCGCCGGCCTTGATGCCGCCCTGCGCCGCCGGCCCGTTCTCCGACACCACGCCGATGAGCGCGCCGCGCGGCTTGCCGAGGCCGAGGCTCTCGGCGATGTCCTCGGTGACCGGCTGGATGCGCACGCCGATCCAGCCGCGCCGGACCTCCTTGAACTGCTGCAGCTGGGCGATCACCGGCTGGGCGGTGGCGGAGGGCACGGCGAAGCCGATGCCGATGGAGCCGCCGGAGGGGGAGATGATGGCGGTGTTGATGCCGATCACGTCGCCTTCCATGTTGAACAGCGGACCGCCGGAATTGCCGCGGTTGATGGCGGCATCGGTCTGGATGAAGTTGTCGTAGGGCCCCGAGTTGATGTCGCGGTTGCGGGCGGAGACCACGCCGACCGTCAGCGTGCCGCCGAGGCCGAACGGGTTGCCGATGGCCATCACCCAGTCGCCCACCCGCAGCTTTTCCGAATCGCCGAACTTGACGGCGGTGAGCGGCTTTTCCGGCTTCACCTTCAAGAGCGCGATGTCGGTCTTGGTGTCGCGGCCGATCAATTCGGCCTTAAGCTTCGAGCCGTCGTTGAAATTGGCGAAGATCTCGTCGGCGTCGGCGATCACGTGATTGTTTGTGACGATGTAGCCCGACGGATCGATCACGAAGCCCGAGCCCAGCGAGGACACGCGGCGGGAGCGGTTCTCCGCGCCGTCGTCCTGCCGGCGCTTGAAGAACTCGTCGAAGAAATCCTCGTAGGGCGAGCCGGGCGGGGCCTGCGGCGCCGGCACCTGGCGCGAGGGCGCCACGTTCTGGGCGGTGGAGATGTTGACCACCGCGTCCATCACCTTCTCGGCCACGTCGGCCACCGTGTCCGGTCCCTTGCCGGGGGCGGCGGCGAGGGGGGCGGGGCCGGCGAACGCGCCGAGCGCGACCGCCGCCGCGAGCGCCAGCGCGGGCAGCCGGAAGCGGGCGGGGGAGGGATACGGATGGGCCATGGCTCTCCTCGAAGCGGCGACGGGTACCCGGAGGCTGCGCCCGCGCTGGTGCGGGCGCAAGGGGCGGCTGGTCACGTTTGCGGCGGGCCGGGCGAGGCTCCCGCAGGACACAGCCAGACGCGGCCCAAGCTCACGGGGGCAATGCGGCCAAAACGCGACCGGCGCCCGTTGGGGCGCCGGCTGCTGGTGTTCTGCCTGCCCGGCCGGGCGCCGATGCAGGTCACAGTCCGCGGACGAGGAACACGAGAAGCACGCCCACCGCGCCGACGCCGAGGCCGGCGAGGCGCATGGGCGTCTCGGGTGCATGCAGCACCGCCCGCATGGCCTTGCGCCAGGCCACCGGGAAGGCGGCAAGGCACAGGCCCTCGATGGCCAGCATGAGGCCGAGTGCGGCGAACAGATCCTTCATGCCGCGCCCGGCCTCTCGCTCAGTTGCCGGTGGCCGGGGCGGCCGTCGCCGGGCGGGCCGCGCCCGCCGGGTCCTGGAAGTAGCGGAAGAAGCTAGAGTCGGGGCTCAGCAGCATCCGCGTGTCGCTTGCCTTCAGGCTGCTCTCGTACGCCTGCATGGAGCGGTAGAACGAGAAGAAGTCCGGGTCCCGGCCGAACGCATCGGCGAAGATGCGGTTGCGTTCCGCGTCGCCTTCACCGCGCAGCTGCTCGCCCTTGGAGTTGGCCTCGGCGAGGACGATGGCCGCCTCGCGGTCGGCGCGGGCCCGCAGGCGCTGGGCGGCCTCGTTGCCCTGGGCGCGGATCTCGGCCGCCTCGCGCTGGCGCTCCGTCTGCATGCGCTGGAACACCGCCTGGCTGTTGGCCTCCGGCAGGTCGGCGCGGCGGATGCGCACATCCACCACGGTGATGCCGAAGTTGGCGGCCTCGCGGTTCACCTGCTCGCTGATCTGGCGCATCAGGTTCTCGCGCTGGTCGCGCACCACGGCGGTGAAGGCGTTCTCGCCGAGCACCCGGCGCAGGGCCGAGTTCAGCACGGTCGAGAGGCGGTAGTTGGCGCTCTGCACCGTCCCCACCGACTGGTAGAACCGCAGCGGATTGGTGATGCGGTAGCGCGCGAAGGCGTCCACCACCAGGCGCTTCTGGTCGGAGGCGATCACTTCCTGCGAGGGGTTCTCGAGGTCGAGGATGCGGTTGTCCAGATAGACCACGCTGTCGATGAACGGCATCTTCCAGTGCAGGCCCGGCGTGGTCACGGGGGCGAGCGGCTCGCCGAGCCGCAGCACCAGCGCCTGCTGGGTCTGGTGGACGATGAACGCGGCCGAGTAGATCAGGACGAGGGCGGCGACGCCCAGGACGGCGAGCACGCCGCCGAGAACGGGATTTCTCATCGCGCGGCTCCCTGGGGCTGGGCGGCCGGCGCAGGGGCGCGGCGCAGCATGTCGTTGAGGGGCAGGACCGGCACGACGCCCTGTCCGGTACGCGTGGCGGGCTGGTCGACCACCACCTTGTCGAGGCCGCCGAGCACGCGCTCCATGGTCTCGAGGTACATGCGCTCGCGCGTCACGACCTTCGCCTTCTGATATTCGTCATAGATCTTGAGGAAGCGGGCGGCCTGGCCGCGGGCCTCCACCACGGTGCGCTCGCGATAGGCCTGGGCCGAGTTCTCGATGCGGGACGCCTCGCCGCGCGCCTCGGGCAGCACCCGGTTGGCGTAGGTCTGGGCCTCGTTCTGGGCGCGCTCGGCGTCGGCGCGGGCGGCCTGCACGTCGCGGAAGGCGTCGATGACCTGGCTGGGCGGGTCGACCTTCTGCATCTGCACCTGCGTGATCTGCACGCCGGCCTTGTAGCCGTTCAGCACCGACTGCATGAGTTCCTGCACGCCGGTCTCCACGTTCTGGCGGGCGCCGGTGAGGATGGGCTGGATGTTGGTGCGCCCGATCACCTCGCGCATGGCGCTCTCGGCCACGGCCTTGATGGTGCCCTCGGGGTTCTGGACGTTGAACAGATACTGCTCGGCGTCCGAGATGCGCCAGAACACGGCGAAGTCCACGTCGACGATGTTCTCGTCGCCGGTGAGCATCAGGCTCTCCTCCGGCACGTCGCGCATCACCGAGGTGCCGCGGCGCGTGTCCTCGCCCACCCGCATGCCGATGTTGATGGTGTTGATGCGGGTGACGGTGGGCAGGAGCACCGTCTCGATCGGGTAGGGCCAGTGATAGTTCAGGCCGGGCTGGGTCTTGCCCACGTACTGGCCGAAGCGCAGCACCACGCCCTGCTCGTCGGGCTTCACCACGTACCAGCCGGACATCAGCCAGCCGAACACGACCAGCGCGATGATGACGGCGATGCCCTTGGCCCCGAACGAGCCCGGCATCATGGTGCGCAGCCGGTCCTGGCTGCGGCGGATGAGATCTTCAAGGTCTGGCGGCGTCGGTCCCGATGAAGAGGGCCCCGAACCCCAGGGCCCGCGCGGCCCGTTACCCCATGGGCCGCCACTCTGATTCTTCCACGACATCCGTCGTCTCCCGTGGGCGGTGCCGGCAATTCGGCACGCGCGTCGCTCCCGAGCCGCAACCGGCCCCCGCGGGGCGCTCCCCGCCGGGCAGCCGGTTCCGACAAGCGAACCCTTCCGGGGGAGGCAGCCGGGCGCCGGACCGAAATGCGCGCGCCTCAACGTGCCCCGCCGGGTCGGGCGGTTATAGGAAACCGCGCGCCGCCTTTCAACGCGACGCGCGGTCAGCCTTGTTCGCAGATAGGGTCGCGTTTCCGCTTACGCAACGGGAGGGATGGCCGCAGGCATGCGGTCTCCCACCACCTGCGCGCGGGCCGCAGTCGCCACGCCTCGGTAGTGATCGAGGACGAACAGGCGGATGGCCGACGAAAGATTGCCCTGGGTACGGGCGGAATCGATGGTCGCCACGAGATCGGACAGGGTGAGCCGGCGCGAACCCGCGATCTCCTTCAGGGCTTCCCAGAAGGCGTCTTCCAGACTGACGCTGGTCTTGTGGCCGGCGATGACGATTGATCTCTTAACCACGGGGCTTTTCATGTTCTTCCCTCTCGGTCAGGGCATGGCCATCCAAGTTGCGCCGCTGCCGCTCGCGCTCGTCTTCCTGCCGGAGGCGCTCGTCCTTGGTCCGTCCGAATCGGATCCGGTTTTCCGAGGCCGTCACCTCTGCCGCCCGACGGGCCCGCGCCTTGCGCGCCCGATGAAGATTGACCACGTCGCCCAACGCTGTCCTCACCTTGTCGCCGGTTTCCTCCGCGCGGCGGCCGGTGGTTGTTGTACGGCCGGCGCACCGCGTCAGGCCCACGAGCCCGGAAGTAATTTATACCTCAAGGCACGCCCAAGATATGGCTAAAACCGGGAGAGGTAACATCCGCCGGCTACCGCCCTGGAATTATTTTAGCCAGCAGGCGCGCTCCCCCATCGGGGCCGAGCTGTGCTATGAGCCGCGCGCCCCGCGAGACACGGAGAAGCCACGGCGATGAGCACCCGCATCGAGACTGATACTTTCGGCCCAATCGAGGTCGCAACCGACCGCTATTGGGGGGCGCAGGCGCAGCGTTCGCTCGGCAACTTCAAGATCGGCTGGGAGAAGCAGCCGCTGCCGGTGGTGCGCGCGCTCGGCATCGTCAAGCGGGCCGCGGCGGAAGTGAACCGGGACCTCGGCCGGCTCGATCCCAAGATCGCCGACACCATCGTCGCCGCGGCGCAGGAAGTGATCGACGGCAAGCTGAACGACCACTTCCCGCTCGCCGTGTGGCAGACCGGCTCGGGCACCCAGTCCAACATGAATGCCAATGAAGTGATCTCCAACCGGGCCATCGAGATGCTCGGCGGCGAGATGGGCTCCAAGAAGCCCGTCCACCCGAACGATCACGTCAACATGAGCCAGTCGTCCAACGACACCTATCCCACCGCCATGCACATCGCCTGCGCGGAGGAGATCGTCCACCGGCTCATTCCCGCGCTGAAGCACCTGCATGCCGCGCTCGCGGTCAAGGTCGAGGCGTGGTCCGGCATCATCAAGATCGGCCGCACCCACACCCAGGACGCCACCCCGCTGACGCTCGGCCAGGAGTTCTCCGGCTATGCCCAGCAGGTGGAGAACGGCATCAAGCGCATCGCGATCACGCTGCCGGCGCTGATGGAGCTGGCCCAGGGCGGCACCGCCGTCGGCACCGGCCTCAACGCCCCGATCGGCTTCGCCGAGCAGGTTGCGGCCAAGATCGCCAGCATCACCGGCCTCGCCTTCACCTCGGCGCCCAACAAGTTCGAGGCGCTGGCCGCCCACGACGCCATGGTGTTCTCGCACAGCGCCATCAACACGGTGGCGGCCTCCCTGTTCAAGATCGCCAACGACATCCGCCTGCTCGGCTCGGGCCCGCGCTCGGGCCTCGGCGAGTTGTCGCTGCCGGAGAACGAGCCCGGCTCGTCCATCATGCCGGGCAAGGTGAACCCCACCCAGTGCGAGGCGCTCACCCAGGTTTGCGTGCAGATCTTCGGCAACAATGCCGCGCTCACCTTCGCCGGCAGCCAGGGCCACTTCGAGCTCAACGTCTACAACCCGGTGATGGCCTACAACTTCCTGCAGTCGGTGCGGCTGATGGCCGACGCGGCGGTGTCCTTCACCGACAATTGCGTGGTCGGCATCGAGGCCCGCGAGGACAACATCAAGGCGGCGCTGGAGCGGTCGCTGATGCTGGTCACCGCGCTGGCCCCGAAGATCGGCTACGACAACGCGGCGAAGATCGCCAAGACCGCCCACAAGAACGGCACCACCCTGCGCGAGGAGGCCGTGGGCGGCGGCTACGTGACGAACGAGGAGTTCGACGAGGTGGTGCGCCCGGAGAAGATGATCTCCCCCGGCTGATCGGTCTTCGCCCGAAGCGGCGGGCTCCTTCAGCGGGCGGCGCGGCGCGGAGCGCCATTCCGCTCGCCGGAGGGTTCCCGCCATGTTCCATGCGAGCGGCGTTCGATGCGGGCGGCGGCACCCGGCAGGGTTGCCGCCGCCGGCATTTTCGGGACTCCTTCCCGGATCGCGCGGCACGGGCGAAGGTTCGTGGCGCCGGCAGGGCAGGGGGATGGAATGGCGGGCCTCACCGAGATCGACATCGCGGCGCTCAATCCCACGCAGCTGACGCTGGGACTGCAGGAGGTGGAGCGGCGCGCGGCGCGGATGCGCGAGCTGTCGCCGCGGGACCTGCGCGCGCTCAAGGAGAGCAAGCCGGTCCCCTTCGTGATCGGGCCGAAGCGCCGGCTCTACATGATCGACCATCACCACCTGTGCCGGGCGCTGATCGCCATCGGCGACGGGACCGTGCTCCTGGGCGAGCCGCGCGCCGACTGGTCGGACCTCGATCCGAAGGCGTTCTGGCACCGCATGGAGACGGAGGGCCTGTGCTGGCCCATCGACGTGGACGGCAACCGCCGCCCGTGCGTGAAGATCCCCCGCCACGTCAGCGAGCTCACCGACAATCCGTGGCGCACGCTGGCCCGCGGCGTGCGCGGAAAGGCCTATGCCAACGAGGACACGCCGTTCCAGGAATTCATGTGGGGCAATTACTACCGCTCCTTCATGACCACCCGCCTGCTCGAGACCGACATCGAGCTGGCCGAGAAGCTGGCCATCAAGGTTTCGCTGCTGGACGAGGCGCAGGATCTGCCGGGCTATCTCGGCCGGTGAGGAGGTTTCGTCCCGGATCGGTCCGGGACCTTTCTCGACCTTTGCCGTGTTATAAGCACGCCGCTGCCACGCTGCGGCGACAGGGAAGGGGCCACCATGTCTATCGTGCTTCGTGAATTTGCCCGCCTCAGGGCGCCGCTGTTCGCCGTGCTCGCCGGCCTGATGCTCGCCGGCTGCGGGATCAACGTGATTCCCACCGAGGAGGAGCGCGCCAAGGCGGCATGGAGCGAGGTGCTGAACCAGTACCAGCGCCGGTCCGACCTCATCCCCAACCTGGTGGAGACCGTGAAGGGCTACGCCACCCAGGAGAAGGACGTGCTGACCTCCGTGGTGGAGGCCCGCGCCAAGGCCACCTCCATCAAGGTGGATGCCTCGACCATCACCAATCCCGAGCAGTTCAAGCAGTTCCAGGACGCGCAGGCGGGCCTGTCCAGCGCGCTCGGCCGGCTGATCGCGGTCTCCGAGGCCTATCCGGACCTGAAGTCCAACCAGAACTTCCTGGCGCTGCAGTCGCAGATCGAGGGCACCGAGAACCGCATCGCGGTGGCGCGGCGCGACTATATCGAGGCGGTGCGGGTCTATAACACCGAGCTGAAGACCTTCCCTGGCGCCTTGTGGGCGGCGACCCTCTATCGCGCCTACAAGCCCATGGAGACCTTCACCATCTCCGAGCAGCAGATGCAGGTGCCGAAGGTGAAGTTCAACTGAGGAGGCCCGCCGTGCCGGGTCCGCTCGTCCAGAAGTCCGCGCAGCCGGCTGCGGCCGTGCTGCGCGTGGCGGTGCTCGCGTTCGTGGCGCTGGCCCTGCTGGCGGGGGCGGCGTGGGCGGAGCTCACCTTCCCCGCGCTCACCGGCCGGGTGGTGGATGCCGCCCATGTGCTCGACCCGGCGACCCTTGCCGCGCTCGACGCCAAGCTCGCGGCGCAGGAGGCGAAGGCCACCGACCAGCTTGTGGTCGCCACCGTGCCCTCGCTGCAGGGCACGTCGGTGGAGGACTATGCCAACCGGCTGTTCCGCCACTGGCAGCTCGGCCAGGCGAAGAAGAACAACGGCGTCCTGTTCCTCGTCGCCCCCGCCGAGCGCAAGGTGCGCATCGAGGTGGGCTACGGGCTCGAGGGCATCCTCACCGATGCGGTGGCCTCCACCATCATCCGCAACGCCGTGGTGCCCGCCTTCAAGGCCGGCAACATGGCGGCCGGCGTCGTCAAGGGCACCGATGCCATCCTCGAGGTGCTGAACCTCGACCCGGACGAGGCGCGCGCCCGCGCCCGCCAGCTGGAGCAGCCGGGCATGAGCGAGGAGGAGGTGGACAACCTCATCTTCCTCGCCGTGATGGTGATCTTCTGGGCCTACATCATCTGGCGCGTCACCCGCGGCGGGCGGGGCGGGGGCGGCGGCTCGGCCGCGCGGCGCCGGCGTGGCGGGGCGCTGGGCGGCGCCACCGCCAGCAGCTGGGACTGGGGCACGAGCTCCGGCGGCTGGTCCGGCGGCTCCTCCTCCGGCGGCGGCTGGTCTGGCGGGGGCGGCGGCTCCTCGGGCGGCGGCGGCGCGTCGGGAGATTGGTGATTCCTGCCGACGGCCGACGGCTGCGTGCGCCATGGTGGCGCGGGCGGATTGATCGTGACGCCGTGCCCGGACCATGATGCGCCGCAGCCGGCACCGGGCCGGCCGGCACAGGGAGGCAGGAATGAGCGTTGCCGCACAGGACATGCCTGCATCCGCCGGCGCCCGCATCGGCCTGACGGATGATGCGCTGGTGCGCATCTCGGAGGCCGTCCGCGCCGCCGAGCAGAAGACCTCCGCCGAGATCCGCGTGGTGGTGACCCGGATGCCGCTGGTGCAGCATCCCTTCTTCTCCGTGCTGTGGGCCTCGCTGCTGGCGCTGGTGGTGCCGTGGCTGGTGGTGCTGGCGCGGCCGATGCCGGCGCTGTCCATCCTGTCCATGCAGGCGGCGCTGTTCGTGGTGCTGGCGGCGGCGCTGATGCTGCCGGGCATCGCGCCGCGGGTGGTGCCGCGCCTCGCCCTGAAGGCGGCGGCGCGCAGCGCGGCGGTGGAGACCTTCCTGTCCTACGGCATCCCCCAGACCGCCGGCCGCACCGGCCTGCTCATCTTCGCCGCGGTCCACGAGCGCATGGTGGAGGTAGTGGCGGACGAGGCGGCGCACACCCCTCTCGGCCATGCCGCCTGGGCGGAGATCTGCGAGGCGGTGGCGGCCCGCGCCCGGCAGGGAAATCTCGGGGACGGCCTCATCGCCGGCGTGAGCCTCGCGGGCGACCTGCTCGCCGGCCCGCTGCCCCGCCAGCCGGGCGACCGGGACGAGCTGCCGAACCAGGTGGTCATCCTCTGAGCCGACAGCGCCGAGCGGACGAGCTCCGGGCGGGCCAATCCCGGGTCGGCAAGGCGCCGGCTCGGACATGCACCAGTGTGATGCATATCTAAAATTGTATTACGATATAGATGCAATCATGTATTGTCCTGTCCCGTCCGCGCCGGTTGCCGCGGGGAGGGGGACATCATGGCGGTCACGGTTCATTCGCGCGGCAGCGGCGGGGAAACCTACGAGATCACGCTGGAGAAGACGGGGCCCGACAGCGGGCGCATCGCCATCCGCAGCTGGACGGCGGGGCGCCCGGTCACGTCGGCGCCGGACAGCGTGGAGGCCTATCCGCTCACCCATGTCCGCGCCCAGGACGGCGGCCGGCTGCTCTGCAAGGCGGATGTCGCGGCCCTGCCGGATTTCTTGGACCCGGTGGTGATGTGCCGGCTCGAGCCCAATCCCGGGGCGTCGCCGCTGGTGCGGATCCAGGTGGGGTTCAAGACTTTCGCCTACCCGCTCTCGCCCGACGACTTCAAGCTGCTCGCAAGCTTCATCCAGGCCGCGCGCTTTCCGCGCTGACGAACGCGCCCGACCGTTGCCTGTTCGATTCGCAGGCTAGACCAAGGAACGAGCAGACAGGGGCGCGGAAGCCCGATTCCGCGCCTTTCCTTCCGCCGCGACGCGGCATAGATTGCGCGCCCGAGCCTTCGGGGCTCGACCTAAGGCAAAGGGCTTCCTCTCATGACCAAACCCGCCGTTCGCGTCGCTGTCACGGGCGCCGCCGGTCAGATCTGCTATTCGCTCCTGTTCCGCATCGCCAACGGCGATCTCTTCGGCAAGGATCAGCCGGTCATCCTCCAGCTGCTCGATCTGCCCCAGGCCCAGGCCGCGGTGAAGGGCGTGGTGATGGAGATCGAGGATTGCGCCTTCCCGAACTACGCGGGCGTGGTCATCACCGACGATCCGAAGGTCGCCTTCAAGGAAATCGACGCCGCCATCCTCGTGGGCGCCCGTCCCCGTTCGAAGGGCATGGAGCGCGCCGACCTGCTGTCCGCCAACGCCGAGATCTTCAAGGTCCAGGGCAAGGCGCTGAACGAGGTCGCCAAGCGTGACGTGAAGGTGCTGGTGGTGGGCAATCCGGCCAACACCAACGCCTACATCACCGCCAAGAGCGCGCCCGACCTGCCGGCCCGCAACATCACCGCCATGCTGCGCCTCGACCACAACCGCGCGCTGTCGCAGTTCGCGGCCAAGGGCGGCATCGCCACCAAGAACATCGAGAAGGTGGCGGTGTGGGGCAACCACTCCCCGACCATGTATGCCGACTACCGCTTCGCCACCGTGAACGGCAAGCCGCTGCCCGAGATCATCAACGACGAGACCTGGTACCGCGAGACCCTGCTGCCGACCGTCGGCAAGCGCGGCGCGGCCATCATCGAGGCCCGCGGCCTGTCCTCGGCCGCCTCGGCCGCCAACGCCGCCATCGACCACATGCACGACTGGATCCACGGCACCAACGGTGGCTGGGTGTCCATGGGCGTGGCCTCCGACGGCTCCTACGGCGTGCCAGAAGGCATCGTGTTCGGCATGCCCGCGGTCTGCACCGCCGGTGACTACGAGGTGGTCCAGGGCCTGCCCATGGACGACTTCTCCAAGACCATGTTCAAGAAGACGCTGGACGAGCTCCTCGAGGAGCGCGACGGCGTGGCCGGCCTGCTCGGCTGAGTGAGAAACACCGCCCCCGCCGCGCGAGCGTGCGGGGGCGGCTCCGTCCGGGCCGCGCGCGGCTGTCCGGCGCCAGACGAGGGATGACGATGGCCCGGGTGCGCCTGTTCCTCGCATTGGTTCTCGCGGCCACGCCGGCGCTGGCCGCCGGCCCCGACGAGGCCGCCGTGGACGCCTGCCTCGCCCGCGCGGAACAGGCCCGCACCGACGCGCGCAGCTGCATCGGCGTGGTGGCCAACCCCTGCCTGGAGCGCGGGCTCGACCCCTCCACCGCCGGCATGGTCACCTGCTACGGCCGCGAAAGCGACGTGTGGGATGCGCGACTCAACGCGGCCTACCGGACGGCCATGGCCGCGCTGCCGGCCGGCACGGGGCAGAAGCTGAAGGCGGCGCAACGCAGCTGGATCGAGACCCGCGACCTCAGCTGCCGATTCTATGACGCGCTCCACGAAGGTGGTACCATCGCCCGGCCGCTGGCCGCGGATTGCACCAATCGCGCGACTGCCGAACGGTATTTCTACCTGAGGGGGATCGCGGACGACGCCGCCATGCGCTGAAAGGCGGTATTTGAATCCGCCCGGCACCCCGCGAAGTCCGGATTTTTAACGATTGGCCGACCCTTCCGACTTGACGCTCGGCGACTCTGCAGATAGAAGCAGCCCACTTTCGCGGCAGGCGGTCGGCGTCTGATCGATTGTTTTCTCGTCTCCGGCGGCAGAACGCCCCGGCGAGACACGATCCAAAGAGCCGAAACGCTGCCAGGAACAGCACTGCGATAACTTCAGGTGCATGATCGCGGCGCCGCCCGGATTTCCGGGATATGCGCGCTGTGATCCTCTGTCGCGAGAAAGGCGTGTCTGCCCCCGTGTGGCGGTGGACGGCGCCTTTCGTGTTCGTGGTGCGAACGGGCGGGGATCTGCCCGAACGGAATTGCAGGGCCCTTCGGGGCCAGTCGTGGCGGCCCGCAAAGGTCGTCGAATGAAGGATGCGGCTTCGGCCGCAGATCAGGACGAGGCGAAGGCGTACATGCCGACGATCAACCAGCTGATCCGTAAGCCGCGCGAAGCGCAGAAGGCGCGCGACAAGGCGCCGGCGCTCCAGGCGAGCCCCCAGAAGCGCGGCGTGTGCACCCGCGTCTACACCACGACCCCGAAGAAGCCGAACTCGGCTCTCCGCAAGGTCGCCAAGGTGCGGCTCACCAACAGCTACGAAGTGATCGGCTACATTCCCGGCGAGGGTCACAACCTTCAGGAGCACTCCGTGGTGATGATCCGCGGCGGCCGCGTGAAGGACCTTCCGGGCGTGCGTTATCACATCCTGCGCGGCGTTCTCGACACCCAGGGCGTCAAGAACCGCAAGCAGCGCCGCTCGAAGTACGGCGCCAAGCGTCCGAAGTGATCCGGCGAATTTGAGGAACTGAACGATGTCCCGTCGTCACAAGGCCGAGCGCCGCGAAGTCATCCCGGATCCGAAGTACGGCTCCACCACCCTGTCGCGCTTCATGAATTCCGTCATGCGCGACGGCAAGAAGTCGGTGGCCGAGTCCATCGTCTATGGCGCGCTCGACGTGGTCGAGACGAAGGCCAAGCACGATCCGGTCGAGGTCTTCATCCAGGCCCTCGAGAACGTGGCTCCCGCGGTGGAAGTGCGCTCCCGCCGCGTCGGCGGCGCGACCTACCAGGTGCCCGTCGAGGTGCGCAACGAGCGTCGCCAGACCCTGGCCATCCGCTGGCTCATCGCCTCGGCCCGGGCCCGCAACGAGAAGACCATGGTGGAGCGTCTCTCCGCCGAGCTGCTCGATGCTGCCAACAATCGCGGCGCCGCCGTGAAGAAGCGCGAGGACACGCACCGGATGGCGGAAGCCAACCGTGCCTTCTCGCATTACCGCTGGTGATCGGAACCGAGGACTGAGCCATGCCGCGCAGCCACGCGATCGAGGACTACCGTAATTTCGGCATCATGGCCCACATTGATGCCGGCAAGACCACGACCACCGAGCGGATCCTCTACTACACGGGCAAGAGCCACAAGATCGGCGAAGTCCATGATGGCGCCGCCACCATGGACTGGATGACCCAGGAGCAGGAGCGCGGCATCACCATCACGTCGGCCGCGACGACTGCGTTCTGGTCGGGCAAGCGCCTGAACATCATCGACACCCCCGGGCACGTGGACTTCACCATCGAGGTGGAGCGCTCCCTGCGTGTGCTCGACGGCGCCGTGTGCGTCCTCGACGGCAACCAGGGCGTCGAGCCGCAGACCGAGACGGTGTGGCGCCAGGCGGACAAGTACAACGTGCCGCGCATCGTGTTCGTCAACAAGATGGACAAGATCGGCGCCGACTTCTACCGCTGCGTCGAGATGATCGTCGACCGCGTCGCCGGCAACCCCGTGTGCTGCCAGCTGCCGATCGGCTCCGAGAGCAACTTCAAGGGCATCATCGACCTCGTCCGCATGAAGGCGGTCGTGTGGGAAGACGAAGCCCTCGGCGCGAAGTACCATGACGAGGAGATCCCCGCGGATCTCGCCGACAAGGCCGCCGAATATCGCAACAAGCTGGTGGAAGCCGCCGTCGAGCTCGACGACGACGCCATGACCGCTTACCTCGATGGCGTCGAGCCGGACGAGGCGACCCTCAAGTCGCTCATCCGCAAGGCCGTCATCGGCCGCAAGTTCAACCCGGTGTTCTGCGGTTCCGCGTTCAAGAACAAGGGCGTGCAGCCCCTGCTCGACGCGGTCGTCGATTTCCTGCCGTCGCCCATCGATCGCGGCGCCATCAAGGGCATCGACTTCAAGACCGAAGAAGAGACTGTGCGTCTTCCCTCGGACTCCGAGCCGACCGCCGTGCTCGCGTTCAAGATCATGGACGACCCCTTCGTCGGCACCATCACCTTCTGCCGCGTCTATTCGGGCGTGATGGAGACCGGCATGGGTCTCCTCAACTCGACCCGCGACAAGCGCGAGCGTGTCGGCCGCATGCTGCTCATGCACGCCAACAACCGCGAGGACATCAAGGAAGCCTATGCGGGTGACATCGTCGCCCTCGCCGGCCTCAAGGAAGTCCGCACCGGTGACACCCTGTGCGCCACCGACAAGCCGGTGATCCTCGAGAAGATGGAGTTCCCCGAACCCGTCATCGAGATCGCCATCGAGCCGAAGTCCAAGGCCGACCAGGAGAAGCTGGGCATCGCCCTGTCGAAGCTGGCCGCCGAGGACCCGTCCTTCCGCGTGTCGACCGACCATGAGAGCGGCCAGACCATCCTGAAGGGGATGGGCGAGCTGCACCTCGACATCAAGGTCGACATCCTGAAGCGCACCTACAAGGTGGACGCCAACATCGGCGCGCCCCAGGTCGCCTATCGTGAGACCCTCACGAAGAAGACCGAGGTGGACTACACCCACAAGAAGCAGACCGGTGGTACCGGCCAGTTCGCGCGGGTGAAGTTCACGGTGGAGCCGAACGAGCCCGGCAAGGGCTTCTCGTTCGAGAGCGCCATCGTCGGCGGCGCGGTGCCGAAGGAGTACATCCCGGGCGTCCAGAAGGGCCTCGAGAGCGTGCTCGGCGCCGGCGTGCTGGCGGGCTTCCCGGTGGTCGACGTCAAGGTGACCCTCACCGACGGCGCCTTCCACGAGGTGGACTCGTCCGCCCTCGCGTTCGAGATCGCGTCCCGTGCCGGCTTCCGTGAAGCGCTCCAGAAGGGCTCCTCGGTGCTGCTCGAGCCGATCATGAAGGTCGAGGTGGTGACCCCGGAAGACTACACCGGCTCGGTCATCGGCGACCTGAACTCCCGTCGTGGCCAGATCCAGGGCCAGGACATGCGCGGCAACGCCAACGTCATCAACGCGATGGTGCCGCTCGCGAACATGTTCGGCTACGTGAACACCCTGCGCTCGTTCAGCCAGGGCCGCGCCACCTTCACGATGCAGTTCGACCACTACGAGCAGGTGCCGTCGAACGTCGCTCAGGAGGTCCAGGCCAAGTACGCGTGATCGCGTCGGCCTGAACCTCGACTTCACCCTTAAAGATCACGCCAGAGAGACCCAACGGAGAGTCCCATGGCCAAAGAGAAGTTCAACCGCTCGAAGCCGCACTGCAACATCGGCACGATCGGTCACGTGGACCACGGCAAGACGTCGCTGACGGCTGCGATCACGAAGATCCTTGCCGAGACGGGCGGCGCGACCTTCACGGCGTACGACCAGATCGACAAGGCGCCGGAAGAGAAGGCGCGCGGCATCACGATCTCGACCGCGCACGTGGAGTATGAGACCAGCAACCGCCACTACGCGCACGTCGACTGCCCCGGGCACGCCGACTACGTGAAGAACATGATCACCGGCGCGGCGCAGATGGACGGCGCGATCCTGGTGGTTTCGGCGGCCGACGGCCCGATGCCGCAGACCCGCGAGCACATCCTGCTCGCCCGTCAGGTGGGCGTGCCGGCGCTGGTGGTGTTCCTGAACAAGTGCGACATGGTCGACGATCCCGAGCTCCTCGAGCTCGTGGAGATGGAGGTGCGCGAGCTCCTCTCGAAGTACGACTTCCCCGGCGACGACATCCCGATCGTGCGCGGCTCTGCGCTGGTTGCGCTTGAGAACGGCGATCCGGAGCTGGGCAAGAACGCGGTGCTGAAGCTGATGGAGGCGGTCGACGCCTACATCCCGCAGCCCGAGCGCCCGATCGACCTGCCGTTCCTGATGCCGATCGAGGACGTGTTCTCGATCTCCGGCCGCGGCACCGTGGTGACCGGTCGCGTGGAGCGCGGCATCATCAAGGTGGGCGAGGAAGTGGAGATCGTCGGCATCCGTCCGACGGTGAAGACCACGGTCACCGGCGTCGAGATGTTCCGCAAGCTGCTGGACCAGGGCCAGGCTGGCGACAACGTCGGCATCCTGCTGCGCGGCACCAAGCGCGAGGACGTGGAGCGCGGCCAGGTCGTGTGCAAGCCGGGTTCGGTGAAGCCGCACACCAAGTTCAAGGCCGAGGCCTACATCTTGACGAAGGAAGAGGGCGGCCGCCACACGCCGTTCTTCACCAACTACCGCCCGCAGTTCTACTTCCGCACGACGGACGTGACCGGCGTGTGCACGCTGCCGGAAGGCACCGAGATGGTGATGCCCGGCGACAACGTGTCCATGGACGTGCACCTGATCGTGCCGATCGCCATGGAAGAGAAGCTGCGCTTCGCCATCCGTGAAGGCGGCCGCACCGTCGGCGCCGGCGTCGTCGCCGCCATCATCGAGTGATCAACAAGAACGAAACGCGCTGCGCACCGGCGTGCGCGTTTCCTCTTCCTGGAGCCAATTGAGCCATGAACGGCCAGAACATTCGAATTCGCCTGAAGGCGTTCGATCACCGCATCCTCGATGCGTCGACGCGCGAGATCGTCGCCACGGCCAAGCGCACGGGCGCGCAGGTGCGCGGCCCGATCCCGCTGCCCACGCGGATCGAGAAGTTCACCGTCAACCGTTCGCCTCACATCGACAAGAAGTCGCGTGAGCAGTTCGAGATGCGCACCCACAAGCGCCTGCTCGATATCGTCGATCCGACGCCCCAGACGGTGGACGCGCTGATGAAGCTCGACCTCGCCGCCGGCGTTGACGTCGAAATCAAGCTCTGACGTGGTGCGAGGAGACACGACCATGCGGTCAGGCGTCATCGCCCAGAAGGTCGGCATGACCCGCATCTTCACCGATGCTGGCGAGCACGTGCCGGTCACTGTGCTGAAAGTTGAGAGCTGCCAGGTGGTCGCCCACCGCACGCTCGACAAGAACGGTTATGTCGCGGTCCAGCTTGGTGCCGGCCGTCGCAAGCCCAAGAACGTGACCCGCGCCGAGCGCGGCCACTTCGCCGTGGCTCAGGTGGAGCCGAAGCGCAAGCTCGCCGAGTTCCGCGTGCCGGAAGAGGCGCTGATCCCCGTCGGCGCCGAGATCACGGCTGACCACTTCGTCGTGGGCCAGTACGTGGACGTGACCGGCACGACCATCGGCAAGGGCTTCGCCGGCGGCATGAAGCGCCACAACTTCGGTGGTCTTCGCGCTTCGCACGGCGTGTCCATCTCGCACCGCTCGATCGGTTCGACCGGTGGCCGCCAGGATCCCGGCAAGACCTTCAAGAACAAGAAGATGCCGGGCCACATGGGCGACGTCACCGTCACCACCCAGAACCTCAAGGTCGTCATGACCGACGTGGAGCGCGGCCTGATCGCGGTCGAGGGCGCCGTCCCCGGCCACGCCGGCGGCTGGATCACCGTCCGTGACGCCGTGAAGAAGCGGCTTCCGGCCGAGGCTCCCAAGCCCGGCGCGTTCAAGCTCGCCGACGGCGCGGGCGAGGCCCCGGCTGAAGCCGCGAACGAGGAGAACGCGTGATGGAACTGACCGTCAAGACGCTCGACGGGCTTGATGCGGGCTCCGTCACCCTCGCGGACGAGATCTTCGGTCTCGAGCCCCGCGCGGACATCCTGCATCGCTGCGTGACGTGGCAGCTGTCGCGCCGCCAGGCCGGCACGCACCGCACCAAGGGCCGTTCGGAGATCAACCGGACGTCCAAGAAGATGTACAAGCAGAAGGGCACCGGCAACGCGCGTCACGGCGCGGCGTCCGCTCCGCAGTTCCGCGGCGGTGGTCGTGCCTTCGGCCCGGTGGTGCGCTCGCACGCCATCGACCTGCCGAAGAAGGTGCGCGCCCTGGCGCTGAAGCATGCCCTGTCTTCCAAGGCGAAGGCCGCGCAGATCATCGTCGTGGACGCGGCCTCGCTGGCCGATCCCAAGACCAAGGCGCTCAAGGAGCGTCTGGAGAAGCTCGGCATCTCGTCCGTTCTCTTCGTGGACGGCGCCCAGGTGGAGCAGAACATCGCGCTCGCGGCGCGCAACCTGCCCTACGTGGACGTGCTGCCCATCCAGGGCATCAACGTCTATGACATCCTGCGCCGCGACACCCTGGTCCTGACCAAGGCCGCCGTGGACGCGCTGGAGGCGCGCTTCAAATGAGCACGCGCAACATCGAACCGCGTCACTACGACGTGATCGTCTCGCCCGTCATCACCGAGAAGGCGACGACCGCGAGCGAGCAGAACAAGGTCGTCTTCAACGTCGCCAAGACCGCCACGAAGCCCGCCATCAAGGAGGCCGTGGAGAAGCTCTTCGACGTGAAGGTGAAGAGCGTGAACACGCTGGTCCGCAAGGGCAAGGTGAAGATCTTCCGCGGCCGTCGCGGCGTCCAGAGCGACGTCAAGAAGGCGGTCGTGACCCTCGAAGAGGGCCAGAAGATCGACATCACCACGGGCCTCTGAGAGCCGAGGGGAACGGGATAAGACCATGGCGCTGAAGCATTTCAAGCCGGTCACGCCGAGCCTTCGCCAGCTCGTGATCGTGGACCGCTCCGGCCTCTACAAGGGCAAGCCGGTGAAGACCCTGACCGAGGGCAAGAGCTCCTCGGGCGGACGCAACAACAACGGCCGCATCACCGTCCGCTTCCGCGGCGGCGGCCACAAGCAGTCCTACCGCCTGGTGGACTTCAAGCGTCTCAAGCGCGGCGTGCCGGCGACGGTCGAGCGGCTCGAGTACGACCCGAACCGCACGTCCTTCATCGCCCTCATCAAGTATGAGGACGGCGAGCTCTCCTACATCCTGGCGCCGCAGCGCCTGGCGGTGGGCGATCAGGTGATCGCGGGCAGCCAGGTGGACGTGAAGCCGGGCAACGCCGGTCCGCTCTCCTCGCTCCCCGTCGGCACCATCGTGCACAACGTCGAGCTGAAGATCGGCAAGGGCGGGCAGATCGCGCGCTCGGCGGGCACCTACGCCCAGATCGTCGGCCGCGACGAGGGCTACGTGATCCTGCGCCTCAACTCGGGTGAGCAGCGCCTCGTTCACGGCGCGTGCTACGCCACCGTGGGTGCGGTCTCCAACCCCGACCACATGAACATCTCGCTCGGCAAGGCCGGCCGTAATCGGTGGCTGGGCCAGCGTCCGCATAACCGCGGCGTCGTCATGAACCCGGTGGATCACCCGCACGGCGGCGGTGAAGGCCGCACCTCGGGCGGCCGTCATCCGGTCACGCCCTGGGGCATCCCCACCAAGGGCAAGAAGACCCGCAGCAACAAGGCGACGGACAAGTTCATCGTGTCCAGCCGCCACAAGCGCAAGAAGTGAGGGCCTGAGCTATGTCTCGCTCTGTCTGGAAAGGCCCGTTCGTCGACGGCTACCTGCTGAAGAAGGCGGAAGCTGCCGCGGGTTCGGGTCGCCGCGATGTGATCAAGATCTGGAGCCGGCGCTCCACCATTCTGCCCCAGTTCGTGGGCTTAACCTTCGGCGTCTACAACGGTCACAAGCACGTGCCCGTGAATGTCACCGAGGACATGATCGGCCAGAAGTTCGGCGAGTTCGCGCCCACGCGGACCTACTACGGACACGCGGCCGACAAGAAGTCGAAGCGGCGGTGATCGGTCATGGGTAAGCAGGCAAAGCCCCGCGCGCTCGCGGACAACGAAGCCAAGGCGGTGGCGCGCAACCTGCGCGTCTCCCCGCAGAAGCTCAACCTGGTCGCGGGCCTGATCCGCGGCAAGAAGGTGGCGACGGCGCTCGCCGATCTCGAGTTCTCCCACAAGCGGATCGCCCGCGACGTGAAGAAGTGCCTCGAGAGCGCGATCGCCAACGCCGAGAACAACCACGAGCTCGACGTGGACGACCTGATCGTCGCCGAGGCGCACGTGGGCAAGGGTCTGGTCATGAAGCGGTTCTCGCCGCGGGCGCGCGGTCGCGCCTCGCGCATCGAGAAGCCCTTCGCCCACATCACCATCGTGGTGCGGGAAGTCGAGGAGCGGGCCTGATGGGTCAGAAGGTCAATCCGGTCGGGCTCCGGCTCGGCATCAACCGCACGTGGGATAGCCGCTGGTTCGCCAACAAGGGCGAGTACGGCAAGCTCCTGCACGAGGATCTGAAGATCCGCGAGATGCTGCTCAAGCAGCTCAAGCAGGCCGCTGTCTCCAAGGTGGTGATCGAGCGTCCGCACAAGAAGTGCCGCGTGACCATCTACTCGGCTCGTCCGGGGGTGGTCATCGGCAAGAAGGGCGCGGACATCGACAAGCTGCGCAAGAAGGTCTCCGAGATGACCAACTCGGAAGTCTTCATCAACATCGTCGAGATCCGCAAGCCCGAGATCGACGCCCGTCTCGTCGCCGAATCCATCGCCCAGCAGCTGGAGCGCCGCGTGGCGTTCCGCCGGGCCATGAAGCGCGCGGTGCAGTCGGCCATGCGTCTCGGCGCCGAAGGCATCCGCATCAACTGCTCGGGCCGCCTCGGCGGCGCTGAGATCGCGCGCCTCGAATGGTACCGCGAAGGCCGCGTTCCGCTGCACACCCTGCGCGCGGACGTGGACTACGGCACCGCCACCGCCTTCACCACGTACGGCACGTGCGGCGTGAAGGTGTGGATCTTCAAGGGCGAGATCCTCGAGCACGATCCCATGGCGCAGGACAAGCGCCAGGCCGAGCAGGAAGCTGGTCCCTCGTCGCGTCCCCAGCGGCGCGAGCGCGGCGACCGTGAGCGTGGCGATCGCGGTGACCACCGCGGCGATCGCGATCGCGCGTGACGGCCGGCGAGAGAGAAGGCGATTAAGCCATGCTGCAACCGAAGCGCACCAAGTTCCGCAAGCAGTTCAAGGGACGCATCCACGGCGTCGCCAAGGGCGGCACGGAACTCAATTTCGGCGAGTTCGGCCTGAAGGCCGTCGAGCCGGAGCGTGTCACTGCCCGCCAGATCGAGGCGGCCCGTCGCGCGCTCACCCGTCACATGAAGCGCGCGGGCCGTGTGTGGATCCGCGTGTTCCCCGACGTGCCGGTGTCGGCCAAGCCGACCGAAGTGCGTATGGGTAAGGGCAAGGGCGCTCCCGAGTATTGGGCCGCCCGCGTCAAGCCCGGCCGCATCATGTTCGAGATCGACGGCGTGAGCGCCGAGCTCGCCCGCGAGGCGCTGACCCTTGCGGCGGCGAAGCTGCCCATCAAGACGCGCTTCATCCAGCGCATCGCCGAGTGAGGAGAGGCTCATGAAAGCCGAGGACGTTCGGGCCCTCAGCCCCGATCAGCTCGCGGATGAGCTGCTGAAGCTGAAGAAGGAACAGTTCAACCTGCGCTTCCAGAAGGCGACGGGTCAGCTGGAGAACACCGCCCGGTCCAAGCAGATCCGCCGCGACATCGCGCGGATCAAGACCGTGCAGAATGGCAAGCGCGCCGGTACGCCGGCGCAGAAGGCGAAGTGAGGAAGCGATGCCGAAGCGCGTGCTCCAGGGCGTCGTGGTCAGCGACAAGACCGACAAGACCGTGGTGGTCCGGGTGGAGCGTCGCTTCACCCACCCGCTGCTGAAGAAGACCGTTCGTCGGTCCAAGAAGTATCACGCCCATGACGAGGCCAACGCCTGGAAGGTGGGTGATACGGTTTGGATCGAGGAGCACCGGCCGATTTCGAAGCTGAAGAACTGGATCGTAATCCAGGGTGAGAAGCGCGCCGAAGTCTGATATGAGGACGTCCCGCCCGGATGGATCGTCCGGGCGGGAACGCGCTCCGATGTTGGGTCCGTCGGCTCCAAAGGCATGATTCGCCTGGTGACCGAGTGGAGACCGCATCGCTGCGACACCGTGTTCCGATGAGCGGGCACGGTACTGAGGTTCAGGCAATGCCGGTCGTCCGGCGGCGCCGGATGACGAGAACAGGTGCGTCATGATCCAGATGCAGACCAATCTCGACGTGGCGGACAATTCCGGCGCGCGTCGCGTCATGTGCATCAAGGTGCTTGGCGGCTCCAAGCGGAAGTATGCCCACGTGGGCGACATCATCGTGGTGTCGGTCAAGGAAGCTATCCCGCGCGGCCGCGTGAAGAAGGGCGACGTGATGAAGGCCGTGGTGGTTCGCACCGCCAAGGACATCCGTCGCGTCGACGGTTCGGTGATCCGCTTCGACCGCAATGCGGCCGTGCTGATCAACAACAACAAGGAGCCGGTGGGCACCCGTATCTTCGGCCCGGTTCCCCGCGAGCTCCGCTCGAAGAACCACATGAAGATCATCTCGCTGGCGCCGGAGGTGCTGTGATGGCCGCGAAGATCAAGAAGGGCGACAAGGTCGTCGTCCTCGCCGGCCGCGACAAGGGCCGCACCGGCGAGGTCATCCAGGTGCTGCCGAAGGACGAGACCGCTCTCGTCCGCGGCGTGAACATTGTGAAGCGTCACCAGCGCCAGACGGCGAACCAGGAAGGCGGGATCATCTCCAAGGAGGCTCCCATCCACCTGTCGAACGTCGCCATTGCCGATCCCAAGGACGGCAAGCCGACCCGCGTCGGTTTCCAGGTGCTGGAAGACGGGCGCAAGGTCCGCGTGGCCAAGCGTTCCGGGGAGAGGATCGATGGCTGAGGCGACGTACACCCCGCGGCTGCGCAAGCACTATGACGAAGTGGTGCGCCCGCAGCTGATCGAGCAGTTCGGCTACAAGAACCCCATGGAAGTGCCGACGATCGAGAAGATCGTCATCAACATGGGCGTCGGCGAGGCCACTGCCGACACCAAGAAGGCGACGACCGCCGCCAACGACCTTGCTCAGATCGCCGGCCAGAAGCCGGTCCTGACCCGGGCCCGCAAGGCGATCTCGAACTTCAAGCTGCGCGAGAACCAGCCGGTCGGCACGAAGGTCACCCTGCGCAAGGTGCGCATGTACGAGTTCCTTGACCGGCTCGTGACCATGGCGCTGCCCCGCGTGCGGGACTTCCGCGGCCTGAACCCGAAGAGCTTCGACGGCCGTGGCAACTACGCCATGGGCATCAAGGAGCACATCGTGTTCCCCGAGATCAACTACGACAAGGTCGAGCAGATCTGGGGCATGGACATCATCGTGTGCACCACGGCGAAGACCGACGAGGAAGCCCGCGCCCTCTTGAAGGCGTTCAACTTCCCCTTCCGCCAGTGATCGACTAGAAGGGGCGCTTCGCGAAAGCGCGGCGCCTTGTCGCCCGGTCCGTCCGGGCGCGAAGCGTTTGGTGATTTTCCGGCCGTGAGGGGCCAAGGCCCTCTCAGACGCGGAGAACAGGAGCAAGAGATGGCGAAGAAGAGCGCGATCGAGACGAACGAGCGCCGCCGCAAGCTGGCAGCCAGCCAGGCGGCGAAGCGCGCGCGTCTGAAGGCGATCGTGAACGACAAGACCCTGCCCATCGAGGAGCGCTTCCAGGCGTCCCTGAAGCTGGCGCAGATGCCGCGCAACGGCGCGAAGATCCGCATCCGCAACCGGTGCGAGGTCACCGGCCGGCCGCGTGCGTTCTACCGCAAGCTCAAGATGAGCCGCGTGGCGCTGCGCGAGCTGGGCAACCAGGGCCAGGTGCCCGGCCTCGTGAAGTCGAGCTGGTGAGGAGGAACTGATGGCTGTGAACGATCCCATCGGTGATCTCATCACCCGTATCCGCAACGCCCAGATGCGGCGCAAGGACAAGACCTCGACGCCGGGCTCGCGCCTGCGCGCCAGCGTCCTCGAGGTGCTGCGCGACGAGGGCTACATCCGTGGCTTCACCTCGACCGACCACGGCAACGGCCGTACCGAGTTCGAGATCGAGCTCAAGTATTTCGACGGCGTGCCGGTGATCCGCGAGATCGCCCGCGTGTCGAAGCCCGGCCGGCGCGTCTATGCGTCGGTCAAGAACCTGCCCCGCGTCGCCAACGGTCTCGGCATCGCGGTCGTCTCCACGCCCCAGGGCGTGATGGCCGACCACGAAGCTCGCGACAAGAACGTCGGCGGCGAAGTGCTCTGCACCGTGTTCTGACGCGACGGAGGACAAGATGTCGAAGATCGGCAAGCTGCCCGTCGCCATTCCTGCTGGTGTCACCGCCAGCCTGGAAGGTCAGACGGTGAAGGTGAAGGGCCCGAAGGGCGCTCTTGAAGTGACCCTGGTGGAAGAGATCGCCGCCAAGGTCGAGGGTTCCGAGCTCAAGCTGTCCATGAACGGCGAGACCTCGCGGCATCGGGCCATGTGGGGCATGTCCCGCACCCTGGTGTCGAACCTCGTCGAAGGCGTGACCAAGGGCTTCGAGAAGAAGCTCGAGATCACGGGCGTCGGCTACAAGGCGGCGGTGCAGGGCAAGAACCTGAACCTCTCGCTGGGCTACAGCCACGACGTGATCTACGCGATCCCCGAGGGCATCCAGATCGTCACCCCGAAGCCCACCGAAGTGGTGGTCTCCGGCATCGACCGTCAGAAGGTCGGCCAGGTGGCGGCGGAGATCCGCGAGTTCCGTGGCCCCGAGCCCTACAAGGGCAAGGGCGTCAAGTACGCCGGTGAATTCATCTTCCGCAAGGAAGGCAAGAAGAAGTAACGGAGGCGAACCATGGCTAAGGATTTGGAGGCGCTGGCGCGCCGCAAGGCCAAGGTGCGCCGTGCGATTCGCGTCGCTGCGAACGGGCGTCCGCGCCTGTCGGTGCACCGTACCTCGCAGCACATCTATGCGCAGGTCATCGACGACGCGAACGGCGAGACCCTCGCCGCCGCATCGAGCCTTGAGAAGGATCTGCGTTCCTCGCTGAAGACCGGCGCGGACACCGAGGCTGCCAAGACCATTGGCAAGCTGGTGGCCGAGCGGGCGCTGGCGAAGGGCGTGTCCGCGGTCGTCTTCGACCGTGGCGCTTACATCTATCATGGGCGCGTCAAGGCGCTCGCTGAGGGCGCCCGCGAAGGCGGCCTTCAGTTCTGACGCAGGGACGAACAGCAATGGCCCGTGATCGGGAACAGCGCCAGGAGCGCGAGGACCGCGACAACACGTTCGTGGACAAGCTCGTCCACATCAACCGCGTCGCCAAGGTGGTGAAGGGCGGCCGTCGCTTCGGCTTCGCCGCCCTGGTGGTGGTGGGTGACCAGAAGGGCCGCGTCGGCTTCGGCCACGGCAAGGCCCGCGAGGTGCCGGAGGCCATCCGCAAGGCGACCGAGAGCGCCAAGCGCGCCCTCATCCGCGTGCCGCTGCGCGAAGGCCGGACCCTGCACCACGACGTGCACGGTCACCACGGCGCCGGCAAGGTGGTGCTCCGCGCCGCCCCGGCCGGTACCGGCATCATCGCCGGCGGTCCGATGCGCGCGGTGTTCGAGACGCTCGGCATGCACGATGTGGTGGCGAAGTCCTTCGGGTCTTCCAACCCCTACAACATGGTGCGCGCCACGTTCGACGCCCTGAAGAATCAGGACAGCCCGCGCTCTGTCGCCGCCCGTCGCGGCCTCAAGGTGTCGCAGCTCCAGTCCCGCCGCCGCGTCGAAGACGCGGAAGCGACCGACTGAGCGGCGCGGACCGAAGGATAGGATTGCGCCATGAGCGACAAGACCATCACCGTGGAGCAGATCGGTTCGCCGATCCGCCGTCCGTTCGACCAGGAAGCCACCCTCGTGGGCCTCGGTCTGAACAAGCGGCACCGCCGCTCCACCCTCAAGGACACCCCGGCCGTGCGCGGCATGATCGCCAAGGTCGCCCATCTCGTCCGCGTGGTCGAGTGAGGAGCGGGACATGAAGCTCGACGAAATCAGGGACAATCCCGGCGCCCGCAAGAAGCGGATGCGCGTGGGCCGGGGCATCGGCTCCGGCAAGGGCAAGACCGGCGGACGCGGCGTGAAGGGTCAGAAGGCCCGCACCGGCGTCGCCATCAAGGGGTTCGAGGGTGGCCAGATGCCGCTGCATCGGCGTCTGCCGAAGCGTGGCTTCCACAACATCTTCCGCCTCGACTACAACGAGGTCTCCCTGGGCAAGATCCAGGAAGCCGTTGAAGCCGGCAAGCTCGACGCCGGCCAGCCCGTCACCGAGGCGGCCCTGGTCGCCGCCGGCGTGCTGCGTCGCGCCAAGGACGGCGTGCGGGTGCTCGGCACCGGCGAGCTCTCCGCCAAGGTGACGCTCGAGGTGGCCTACGCCACCAAGTCGGCCGTCGCTGCGGTCGAGAAGGCTGGCGGTTCCGTCACCGTGCTGGCCGCGCCGGCCGCCGCCGACGCCGAGTGATCGAGACGCGGCCGGGTTCGTCCCGGCCGCTTTTCGCGTTTTCAGGATGGCCGGGGGCCTTTCGTCCCGCCATTCTTCTCCGGCAACCCGGCGCGAGCCGGGTATCTGCTTTTCCGGGCGATGCGCCGGTGCGGCCGGACGCGTGAGGGATCCTGAGGCTCCGGGCCGGGCAGCGCATGCGCGGCGGTCGGGTCGGCCAAGAGGGTCCGGGTCCCGGGACAGGCGAGGCCGGCCCTTACTGCCGGTCCCCGTTCCCGCCCCGCCGAGGGATGGCCTTCCGGCCGCGGCGCCGGGCCCTGCGCCCGCCCGCGCGGAACTTTGTCCCGGCCTTGCGTCTTGGCACCGCGGTGAGCGCCCTCATATAAGGGCTGCCCGGCACAGGGCGGCGTCCAGCGGAGCAAGGCATGGTCTCGGCGGCGGAACAACTCGCGGCGAACCTGAATTTCGGCGCCCTCGGCAAGGCCGAGGAGCTGAAGAAGCGCATCTGGTTCACCCTCGGCGCGCTTCTGGTTTACCGGCTCGGCACCTACATCCCGATGCCGGGCATCAACCCGGATGCCCTCGCCGACGTGTTCAAGAACGCGCAGCAGGGCATCATCGGCCTGTTCAACATGTTCTCGGGTGGTGCCGTGCAGCGCATGGCCATCTTCGCCCTGAACATCATGCCGTACATCTCCGCCTCCATCATCATCCAGCTGCTCACCAGCGTCTCGCCGACGCTGGAGGCGCTGAAGAAGGAAGGCGAGGCCGGCCGCAAGCAGCTGAACCAGTACACGCGCTACCTCACGGTGGTGCTGGCGCTGTTCCAGGCCTACGGCATCGCAGTGGGCCTCGAGGGCTCGGGCACCGTCGTTTCCGAGCCGGGCTGGTTCTTCCGCATCACCACGGTGATCACGCTCACCGGCGGCACCATGTTCCTGATGTGGCTGGGTGAGCAGATCACCTCGCGCGGCATCGGCAACGGCACCTCGCTCATCATCTTCGCCGGCATCGTGGCGGAGCTGCCCGGCGCCTTCGTGCGCACGCTGGAGCTCGGCCGCGAGGGCGCCATCTCCACGGTGGTGATTCTCGGCGTGCTGCTGATGGCGGTGCTCATCATCGCCTTCATCGTGTTCATGGAGCGCGCCCAGCGCCGGCTGCTGATCCAGTATCCCAAGCGCCAGGTGGGCAACCGGGTGTATGAGGGCCAGTCCTCGCACCTGCCGCTGAAGCTGAACACGTCGGGCGTCATCCCGCCCATCTTCGCCTCCTCGCTGCTGCTGATTCCCACGACCATCGCCAGCTTCATGCAGGGCTCCGGTCCGGAATGGCTGCAGACCGTCACCACGCACATCGGCCACGGGCGCCCGCTCTACATGGTGCTGTATGTGCTGCTGATCGTGTTCTTCTGCTTCTTCTACACCGCGATCGTGTTCAATCCGGTGGAGACGGCGGACAACCTGAAGAAGCACGGCGGCTTCATTCCCGGCATCCGCCCCGGCGAGCGCACGGCCGAGTACATCGACTATGTGCTGACGCGGATCACGGTGGTGGGCGCCGCCTACATTGCGGCGGTTTGCCTCTTCCCCGAACTGCTGATTTCCTACGCGTCGCTTCCGTTCTATTTCGGTGGAACGTCGCTTCTGATCGTCGTCAGCGTGACGATGGATACCGTGTCCCAGATTCAGGGACACCTCTTGGCCCACCAGTACGAAGGACTGGTCAAGAAGGCGAAGCTGCGCGGGGGGAGGAGGAGATAAAATGAGGCTGGTGCTGCTCGGGCCGCCTGGGGCGGGCAAGGGAACCCAAGCACAACGGCTGGTCACCCGTCACGGGATCGTCCAGCTCTCGACCGGCGACATGCTGCGCGCCGCGGTGGCCGCCGGTACTCCGGTGGGCCTGAAGGCCAAGGCGGTGATGGATGCGGGCGGCCTCGTCTCCGACGAGATCGTGATCGGCATCATCGCCGAGCGGCTGGATGCGCCGGACGCGAAGAACGGGTTCATCCTCGACGGCTTCCCGCGCACGGTCGCGCAGGCCGAGGCGCTGGACAAGCTTCTGGCTGAGAAGGGCCTGAAGCTGGATGCCGTGGTCGAGCTGGTGGTGGACCAGGAGAAGCTGGTCAACCGCATCCTCAACCGTGCCGCCGAGGCTCAGGCCAAGGGCGAGCCGGTGCGCAAGGACGACGACCCGGTGGTCTTCAAGACCCGCCTTGAGGCCTACAACCGCGACACGGCGGTGGTGGCGCCCTACTACAAGGCGCGCAACCAGCTGAAGCAGATCGACGGGATGGCGCCCATCGACGACGTGACCGCGGCCATCCACGACGTGCTCGTGGCTGCTTGAGTGACGCGGGGAGGGTGAAAGCCCTCCCACATTTGTGCGATGATTGAGGGCTCCTCTGCTCCCGTGGCGGTGGGGCCTTCGTCGCTTCGGGCCTGGCGGCTGGTGCGTCGGGGGCCAGAATGTCGATAGCCTGGGTCGGGCGCTCTGGGCGAATCGGCCGTTCCATCGCGGCGGTGCGCGAGTGCGGTCGGCGTCGGAATGCGGCCGAAGCAGGCAGGGGCGGGCAGATGCACGCGGCCCTTGACCGTTCCTTAATTTCCCGCTATGGGCACTCCCTCGCCTCGGAACAGGTGCCGTTCGGTCCGCCCGGAAGGGTTCGGACAGCGCGGCAGTTTTGCCGTATCCGGAGCGTTCGTTCCAATTTCTCCGCAAGGGCCGGCCTCCACCGGACGCGGAGCTCACTCCGTCGCTTTGTCCAGGCCGTCCGGCCTGGGTTTGGCCGGCGGCATACATGGAGAGAGCAGTGGCTCGTATTGCAGGCGTCAACATCCCCACCAACAAGCGCGTCGTGATCGCGCTCCAGTACATCCACGGCATCGGCGCCAAGAAGGCCGAGGAAATCGTGGAGAAGGTGGGCATTCCGGCCGAGCGCCGCGTGAACCAGCTGACCGACCAGGAAGTGCTGCAGATCCGCGAGACCATCGACCGCGACTACCTCGTGGAAGGTGACCTGCGTCGCGAGGTGGCCATGAACATCAAGCGCCTGATGGACCTCGGCTGCTACCGCGGCCTGCGCCATCGCCGCGGCCTGCCGGTGCGCGGCCAGCGCACCCACACCAACGCCCGCACCCGCAAGGGTCCGGCGAAGCCGATCGCCGGCAAGAAGAAGTGATCGGTCGCAAGACCTTTTGATCGGGCGGGCCGGCGGGATGCTTTTCCCGGCCGGCCTTGCCCTTTACCGGCCCGCAAGGGCCATCCCGAGCGCCTGGAGCTACGGGCGCGCCTGAAGGATCGACAGAAGAATGGCCAAGGAAGCTACCCGCGTCCGCCGTCGCGAACGCAAGAACATCGCCTCCGGCGTGGCGCACGTGAACGCCTCGTTCAACAACACCATGATCACCATCACCGACGCCCAGGGCAACACCATCTCCTGGTCCTCGGCCGGTGCCATGGGCTTCAAGGGCTCGCGCAAGTCCACCCCGTACGCCGCCCAGGTCGCGGCCGAGGACGCGGCCCGCAAGGCTTCCGAGCACGGCATGCGCACCCTCGAGGTGGAAGTGTCGGGTCCCGGTTCGGGCCGTGAGTCGGCGCTGCGCGCGCTGCAGGCGGCCGGCTTCCTCGTCACCTCCATCCGTGACGTGACGCCGATCCCGCACAACGGCTGCCGTCCGCGCAAGCGCCGCCGCGTCTGATCCGCTCTTGTCTCCGCTGGATTTTGGTCCGGCGGGGGTTCTGCCCGGTTTCTCCTCCCCGATCGGGACGGGCCCGGCCTCCGGTTGAGGCAAATGACCCCGGCAAGCCGCCGCGGCCCGGCGAGAAAGCAAGGTGAAGCAAGTGATTCAGAAGAACTGGCAAGAGCTGATCAAGCCCGAGAAGCTGCAGGTCAACCCCGGCCACGATCCCAAGCGCTTCGCGACCGTCGTCGCCGAGCCGCTGGAGCGCGGCTTCGGCATGACGCTCGGCAACGCGCTGCGCCGCATCCTTCTGTCGTCGCTGCAGGGCGCGGCGGTGACGTCCATCCACATCGACGGTGTTCTGCACGAGTTCTCGTCCATCCCCGGGGTGCGCGAGGACGTGACGGACATCATCCTGAACGTGAAGGACGTCGCCATCCGCATGCAGGGTGACGGCCCGAAGCGCATGGTGGCCAAGAAGACCGGCCCCGGCGTGCTCTACGCCGGCGACATCCAGACCGTCGGCGACATCCAGGTGCTGAACCCGAACCTCGCCATCTGCACCCTCGACGAGGGCGCGGAGCTGCGGATCGAGTTCACCGTGGACACCGGCAAGGGCTACGTGGCGGCGGATCGCAACCGCCCCGAGGACGCCCCGATCGGCCTCATCCCGATCGACAGCCTGTACTCGCCGGTGCGCAAGGTCTCCTACAAGGTCGAGAACACCCGTGAGGGCCAGATCCTCGACTATGACAAGCTGACCATGCAGATCGAGACCAACGGCTCGATCACGGCCGAGGACGCGCTGGCCTATGCCGCGCGCATCCTGCAGGACCAGCTGGAGATCTTCGTCAACTTCGAGGAGCCCAAGCGCGAAAGCGAGACCACCGCCATCCAGACGCTGCCGTTCTCCCCGGCGCTGCTGAAGAAGGTGGACGAGCTGGAGCTGTCTGTGCGTTCGGCGAACTGCCTGAAGAACGACAACATCGTCTACATCGGCGACCTGATCCAGAAGAGCGAGACGGAGATGCTCCGCACGCCGAACTTCGGACGCAAGTCGCTCAACGAGATCAAGGAAGTGCTCGCCTCCCTCGGCCTGCATCTGGGCATGGAAGTGCCCGGCTGGCCGCCGGAGAACATCGAAGAGCTGGCCAAGCGCTTCGAGGAACACTACTGATCTCGACCACGGGCGGCGCAAGCCGCCACCAGAACCATTGATGCGGCACGAGCCGCGCAACTTCAATCCGGCTCGTCCGCCGCCATCTTTCAGGAGTTCGCCGTCATGCGTCACGGCAAGGTACACCGCAAGTTCAACCGCACCTGGGAGCACCGCAAGGCGATGTTCTCCAACCTCGCGGGCGCCCTCATCACCCACGAGCAGATCGTCACCACCCTGCCCAAGGCGAAGGACCTGCGTCCCATCGTCGAGAAGCTGGTGACCCTCGCCCGTCGCGGCGACCTGCACGCCCGCCGCCAGGCGATCGCGGAGCTCAAGGACCAGGCGGTCGTGAAGAAGCTCTTCGACGTGCTCGCTCCGCGCTATGCCGCGCGTCCGGGCGGCTACACCCGCATCATGAAGGCCGGCTTCCGCTATGGCGACAACACCGCCGTGGCCGTGATCGAGTTCGTGGATCGTGACGTGGACGCCAAGGGCGCCGCCGATCACGCCCGCACCGCAGCTGCCGCCGAGGCCGAGGCGGCCTGAGCCGGCTCTCCTCGCGCTGAGTTCAAAAGGGGCGGTCCTCGGGCCGCCCCTTTTTGCATTCAGAGCTGTGTGGCGTTGAATATCCGCGCCGGCGAATCGAGACGGGCAGCGGCGGATGCCGGGCCGGACGCATGCCGGCCGGATGGCTTCATGGGTGGCGGAATGTTCGGACCTTTCTCGCGGATGGCGGCGCTGGCCGCCACGGTGTTGCTGGCGATTGCCGGCCCCTGCGGCGGCGCCTCGGCCCAGGGCGCAGCCCAGAGCCCGGCGGCGACGGCGCAGCGGGTGCCGGCCTCGCCGGCCGAGGTGAAGCTGACGTTCGCGCCGGTGGTGGCGCGCGCCGCGCCGGCGGTGGTCAACGTCTACGCCCAGAAGACGGTGCAGCAGCGCGCCAACCCCATCTTCGATGACCCGTTCTTCCGCCGCTTCTTCGGCGGCCCCGGCGGCGGGCCGGGCCTTGGCGCGCCGGAGCGCGTGCAGCGCTCGCTGGGCTCGGGCGTCATCGTCGATCCGAGCGGGATCGTCGTCACCAATTTCCATGTCATCGAGGGCGCGGACGAAATCCGCATCGCCCTGAACGACCGGCGCGAGTTCGAGGCCGAGGTGCTGCTGCGCGACCAGCGCACCGACCTCGCGGTGCTGCGCATCCGCACCGACAGCAAGGAGGCGTTCGCCTCCCTCGACATCGGCAATTCCGACGAGCTGGCCGTGGGCGACCTGGTGCTCGCCATCGGCGATCCCTTCGGCGTCGGGCAGACGGTGACGCAAGGCATCGTCTCGGCGGTGGCGCGCACGCAGGTGGGCGTCTCCGACTACCAGTTCTTCATCCAGACCGATGCGGCCATCAATCCCGGCAACTCGGGCGGCGCCCTGGTGGACATGGCCGGCAAGCTGGTGGGCATCAACACCGCCATCTATTCCCGCTCCGGCGGCAATATCGGCATCGGCTTCGCCATTCCCGCCAACATGGCGCGGGTGGTGATCGAGCAGGCGAAGAGCGGCAGCAAGTCGGTGCGCCGGCCCTGGCTCGGCGCGCGGCTGCAGCGGGTGACGCCCGACATCGCCGAGAGCCTCGGCCTGCCGCGTCCCACCGGCGTGCTGGTGCAGGGTGTCGTGCCGCAGAGCCCGGCCGCCAAGGCGGGCCTCGCCACCGGCGACCTCATCGTCGCCGTGGAAGGGCAGGCGGTGGACGATCCCGAATCGCTCAACTACCGCTTCGCCACGCGGCCCATCGGCGGGCGCGCGGCGCTGGCCTTCAACCGGGGCGGCAAGGAGCTGAGCGCCATCGTGGTGCTGGAGGGCGCGCCGGAGACGGTGCCGCGCGAGGAGCTGCAGGTGCGCGCGCGCTCGCCCTTCGCCGGCGCCACCGTGGTGAACCTGTCCCCGGCCGTCGCCGAGGAGCTGAAGGTGGATGCCAACGCCACCGGCGTCGTGATCTACGACGTGGACGACGGCTCCCCGGCCGCCGCCGCCGGCTTCAAGCCGGGCGACGTGATCGTGGAGGTGAACGGCGCCAAGGTGGGCCGCACCGGCGACCTGCAGGAGCTGCTGCGCACGCCTTTGCGCGCCTGGCGGGTCACGGTGGGCCGGGGCGGGCGCACCATCTCCGCCCTCCTGCCGGGCTGAGCCGATGGCCGACCTGTTCGAGGCCGCCGGCCTGTCGCAGGGGGTGCCGCGCCCGCTGGCGGACCGGCTGCGCCCCGCGCGGCTCGACGAGGTGGTGGGGCAGGATCACCTTGTCGGCGCCGACGGCGTGCTGACGCGCATGCTGGAGGCGCGCTCGCTCGGCTCGCTCATCCTGTGGGGGCCGCCGGGCACCGGCAAGACCACCGTGGCGCGCCTGCTCGCCACCGCCACCGACCTCGCCTTCGAGCAGATCTCCGCCATCTTCTCCGGCGTCGCCGACCTGAAGAAGGTGTTCGAGCAGGCCCGCGCCCGCCGGCTCACGGGGCGCGCCACCTTGCTGTTCGTGGATGAGATCCACCGCTTCAACCGCGCCCAGCAGGACAGCTTCCTGCCGGTGATGGAGGACGGCACGGTGACGCTGGTGGGCGCCACCACCGAGAACCCCTCGTTCGAGCTGAACGCGGCGCTGCTCTCGCGGGCGCGGGTGCTGGTGTTCAAGGCGCTGGATGCCGAGGCCATCGCCAGGCTGCTGGCGCGGGCCGAGAGTGTTGAGGACCGCCCCCTGCCACTGACGGAAGAGGCCCGCGCGGCGCTGGTGAACATGGCGGACGGCGACGGCCGCGCCTCCCTCACTCTGGCGGAAGAGGTGTGGCGCGCCGCCCGGCCCGGCGAGGTGTTCGATGTCGCTGGCCTCGCCGAGGTGGTGCAGCGGCGCGCGCCCATCTACGACAAGAGCGAGGACGGCCACTACAACCTCATCTCCGCCCTGCACAAGTCGGTGCGCGGCTCGGACCCGGACGCGGCGCTCTATTATCTGGCGCGGATGCTGGATGCGGGGGAAAGCCCGCTGTTCCTCGCCCGGCGCATCGTGCGGATGGCGATCGAGGACATCGGCAATGCCGATCCGCAGGCGCTGGTGGTCGCCAATGCGGCCAAGGAGGCGTTCGATTTCCTCGGCTCGCCGGAGGGAGAGCTCGCGCTGGCGCAGGCGGTGGTCTATGTGGCCACCGCGCCCAAGTCGAATGCGGTCTACAAGGCATTCTCGGCGGCCAAGCGCGCCGCCAAGGAAGGCGGCTCCCTGATGCCGCCCAAGCACATCCTGAACGCCCCCACCAAGCTCATGAAGTCCGAGGGCTACGGCACCGGCTACCGCTACGACCATGACGAGCCGGACGCCTTCTCCGGCCAGAACTATTTCCCCGAGGCGCTGGGCCGGCAGAGCTTCTACCGGCCGGTGGAACGCGGCTTCGAGCGGGAGATCAGGAAGCGCATGGACTATTGGGCCCGCCTGCGAGCCGAGCGGGGGGAGAAATAGCGGGTGGGGGCGCGCTCCTGTATGGTGCCGGGGAAGGGGCCGACCTCGCGAAGGCGACCATGACCCGGCTGTTGCGCGAACTCATAGAGAAGCTCGAAGCTCTGCCCGAGGCGGAGCAGGATGCGCTCGCCCGCGAGTTCCTCCATGTGATCGAGGCCTCGGGCGCGGAGAGCGCGGTCTATGTCCTCACCCCCGAGCAGGAGGAGGAAGTCCGCCGCGCGCTGGAGGATGGGGAGCCCGATGCGGCGCCCGAGGAGGTGGAGGCCTTCTTCGCCCGCTTCCGCGGATGAGAATCACATTCCGCGCCCGTGCGCTCGGGCACCTGCGGCAGATCGGACGCCACGTCGCCACCGAGAGTCCGGCAGCCGCAGGGCGACTGATGGCGCGCATCGAGCGCGCCGTCCTCGTGCCCCCTGTCCGCACCTGCGGGCATCGTGCCCTGCACGCGGCAACTGACTATCGCGGGAACATCCTATCTCGTCATCTATCGCGCGGACCGAGATGGCATCACCATACTCGCCGCCCTTCATGCCGCGCGACGTCTGCGCTCGTGAGCCTGTTCCGGAACCGCCCATGACCCTCGCCTTGCCTCCCGCACTCGTCGTGTTCCTCGGCGCCGGCCTCGGCGGCGTGATCCGCCATCTCATCAACATGGCCGTGCCGAAGCTGCTGGGGATGGGATTTCCCTTCGCGACCTTCTTCATCAACGTGTCCGGCAGCTTCCTGATGGGCGTCATGGCCGGCTATCTCGCCTTCAAGGACGGCGAGTTCTGGAACCAGACCATGCGCCTGTTCCTCACCACCGGCATCCTCGGCGGCTACACCACCTTCTCCACCTTCTCGCTGGATTTCCTGGCGCTGGTGGAACGCGATGCCTATGGCGCGGCGGCGCTGTACGCCACCGGCTCGGTGGTGCTGTCGTTCGCGGCGGTGTTCGCCGGCATAGGGCTCATGCGCGCGCTGACGTGACGGGCGGCGCGGCTTGCTCTATTGCTGCGGCGGACGGGCAGGGGGCCCGCTCAAGGGACTTTCCGATCCCAAGGGACTTTCCGATCCATGGCCGTCGCGACCAAGACCGTGGCCGAGGACGAGGCGGACATGCGCCTCGACCGCTGGTTCAAGGTGCATTACCCCGATCTTTCCTTCGGTCACCTGCAGAAGCTGGTGCGCACCGGGCAGGTGCGCGTGGACGGGGGGCGGGTGAAGACCTCCACCCGCCTCGCCCCGGGCCAGAGCGTGCGCATTCCCCCGCTCGGTCCCGACGAGGGCGAGGCCGCGCCGTCCGGCAAGCCGGCGTCCGGTGGCGGCGGGGATGCGGGCAAGGCCCGCTCGGCTGAGGCCGGGCCCGGCGCCGCTTCTCCCGCCAAGCCCCGCGCGGCGAAGGATCCGGCCGCCCGCAAGCTGGAGGAAGACCGCGCCTTCCTGAAATCCATCACCCTGTTCGAGGACAAGGACGTGATGGTGCTGAACAAGCCGTTCGGCCTCGCGGTGCAGGGCGGCTCCGGCACCTACCGGCACGTGGACGGGCTGCTGGAAGCGCTGAAGGACCGGGACGGGCAGAAGCCGCGCCTCGTCCACCGCATCGACAAGGACACCTCCGGCTGCCTGCTCATCGCCAAGTCGCGCCTTGCCGCCTCGGTGCTGGCCAAGAGCTTCCGCTCGCGCGAGGCCCGCAAGGTCTACTGGGCGGTGGTGCCGGGCGTGCCGAAGCCGCGGCAGGGCCGCATCTCCACCTATCTCGCCCGCGACGAGGACGAGGAGAAGATGCGCGTCGCCCGCCATGGCGAGGACGAGGCGAGCCACGCCATCACCTATTATGCCGTGGTGGATCAGGCGGCGCAGAAGATGAGCTGGCTGTCGCTGAAGCCGGTCACCGGCCGCACCCACCAGCTGCGCGCCCATCTCGCGCACATCCACCACCCGATTCTCGGCGACCCGAAGTATTTCAACGTGGAGAACTGGGAGCTGCCGGGCGGCCTGCAGAACCGGCTGCACCTTCTGGCGCGCCGGCTGGTTATTCCCCATCCGCGCGGGCAGGGGATGATCGACGTCTCCGCGCCGCTGCCGCCGCACATGACGCAGACCTTTGCGGTCCTCGGCTTCGACGCCTCCCAGTACGATCCCATCCTGGAGGCGCCGGAGGCATGAGGCGGGCGGCGCTCCGGTGGGTGCTCGCGGCGGCGCTGGCCGCCATCGCCATGCCCACGGAGGCGCAGCCGGGCCGCGCGCCGGAGGACGGCGTGCTCTATCTCTTCCGCGACCTGCAGATCGCCCAGGCCAACGGCTTCCCGGACTACGAGATCGCCGGCGAGGGCGCCGCCGCCACCGCCTCCGGCGGGCGGCTCTACGGCCCCCGCGCGCGCATCACGCTCACGCTTGATCCCGCCACCGACTACCTGCGCATCGACGATCGCGGCGATGGCGACGGGGCGACACCCTTCGTGACCGAGGTGGCAGTGTGGTTCGATGCCGAGGGCGCTCCGCTGCTCGGCCTCAGCGAGCGGGCGGGCCGGGGCGGGGTGCCGTTCGGCGGGCGGGTGCGATTCTATTCCCACGCCTCCGGCCGCTGGAACCTCGTGACTGACCGCGTGATGCCCACGCTCGACGAACCCCTGTGCCACACCGAGCCGCAGGAGGTGGACGAGACCACCGCCGCGTTCGAGGGTCTGGGGCGCGCCATCACCCTCCTGCCGCGCCGGGGCACGGACCTCGCCGTGTGGTGCGTGGCGCCGAGCCCGGTCGCCGGCACCGGGCAGGCGCTGGTGTGGGACCGGGCGGCCGGGCGATTCCGGCCCGGTGCCGTGCTCCCGGGCCCGCCGCCCTGGCCGGATGCGCCGGCGCCGCGCTGACGGGCCCCTCGGCCGGCACCCTCCCGGCTACCGCCCTTGCTTGCCGGCTTAGACTTTGGTCGCGCTTCCGCTGCCTTGGGCGCGCCGGTAACGGCCTCCGGCTTGAAGTCGCGTCATCTTCCCCTATGGTGCGCGCCAAGGCCCGATGGCCAAAGAAGAAGCGATCCCGGAGCCCGCTCCGGCCGTGCCCAAGGGAAACGATTTAAATGTCAGCCCTGCTCGCCCTCGCCCGGGGGATCGATGCCGTCAACGCCCGCATCGGCAAGCTCGCCTCCTGGCTGATCCTGGCGGCCATCCTCATCTCGGCCGGCAACGCGCTGGTGCGCAAGCTGTTCGACCTCAGCTCCAACGCCTGGCTGGAGCTGCAATGGGTGCTGTTCGCGGCGGTGTTCCTGCTGTGCTCGTCCTGGACGCTGATGGACAACGAGCACATCCGTATCGACATCGTGAATTCCCGCCTGCGCAAGAGGGTGCGCGACGGCATCGATATCTTCGGCCACATCTTCTTTCTTCTGCCCTTCTCCATCCTGCTGCTGTGGACGTCCTGGCCGTTCTTCCTCGCCTCCTTCGAGATCAACGAGCAGTCGCTGAACGCCGGCGGCCTGCCGCAGTGGCCGGCCAAGCTGCTGGTGCCGGTGGGCTTCTTCTTCCTGACGCTGCAGGGCATTTCCGAGCTCATCAAGCGCGTCGCCATCTTCACCGGCCGGATGGAGGATCCCCATGAGGGGGAGGGCGGTAGCCATGCCGCGCTCGCGGCCGAGGCCGAGCGCCTGCTGTCGGTCGCCGACGTTCAGGACGCACCCCCTTCCGCCACCCCGCCCAAGAACTGACGGAGCGGCCCAGATGCTCACCTTTCGCCCGCTGAAGGCCGGCCCCTTCAAGGCGCGCCTCGCCGCCGCCGCCCTCCTTCTCGCTTTCGTCCTCGCCGTCGCCCTGCCGGACGTGGCGTTCGCCGCCGAGCCCGGCTTCCGCGGCTGGTTCATCCACAACATGGCGCCCATCATGTTCGGCGCGCTGGTGGTGTTCCTGCTGCTCGGCTACCCGGTAGCCTTCTCGCTGGCCGCCAACGGCCTCGTGTTCGGCGTCATCGGCATCTGGCTCGGCCTGTTCGAGCCCAAGTTCCTGCAGGCGCTGCCCGAGCGCGTCTACGGCACCATGAACAACGAGGTGCTGCTGGCGGTCCCGTTCTTCACCTTCATGGGCCTCATCCTCGAGCGGTCCGGCATGGCGGAGGACCTGCTCGACACCATCGGGCAGGTGTTCGGCTCCATCCGCGGCGGTCTCGCCTATGCGGTGATCTTCGTCGGCGCGCTGCTCGCGGCCACCACCGGCGTGGTGGCGGCCTCGGTGATCTCCATGGGCCTCATCTCGCTGCCCATCATGCTGCGCTACGGCTATGACCGGCGGGTCGCCTCCGGTGTCATCGCCGCATCGGGCACGCTGGCGCAGATCATCCCGCCCTCGCTGGTGCTGATCGTGATGGCGGACCAGCTGAACCGCTCTGTCGGCGACATGTACGAGGGCGCGTTCCTGCCCGGGCTGCTGCTGGCCGGGCTCTACGCCGTCTATATCTTCATCGTCTCCTCCTTCTTCCCCGGCGCCGCCCCCGGCCTGCCGCTGGAGGCGCAGACCCTGCGCGATCCGCAGCAGAAGGTGGGCCCCTCCCGCGTGCTCGGCGCCATCGCGGCGGCGGGCTTCGCCTATCTGGTGGCCACCGGCGGCCTGCCCGCGCTCACCGCCGGCCTGCTGCCGGGCATCGCCAACGCCGTCGTGTGGGGCGCGGTGGCGTTCGTGCTGCTGTATTTCGTGCTGTCCGGCACGGCGCGGCTGCTCACGCCCTCGCTGTTCATCACGCTGGCGCTGGCAGTGGGCTGCGGCATCGTGCTGATGACCGAGAGCGGCGTGAAGTTCGGCGCGGACTACGTGGTGCTCACCATGTCCGCCACGGTGGGCATCGCCTTCGTCATCGCCGTCATCAACCGCGTGTTCCGCCTCGGCCTGCTGTCCAAGCTGGCGGAGCAGGTGGTGTTCGTGATGGTGCCGCCGCTGGCGCTCATCTTCCTCGTGCTCGGCACCATCTTCATCGGCGTCGCCACCCCGACCGAGGGCGGCGCCATGGGATCGGTGGGCGCGCTCATCCTCGCCTTCGCCCGCGGCCGCCTGAAGTTCGACCTGATGCGGCAGGCCACCTATTCCACCGCCAAGCTCTCGGCCTTCGTGCTGTTCATCCTGCTCGGGGCGCGCGTGTTCTCGCTCACCTTCTACGGGGTGGATGGGCACAAGTGGGTGGAGGAGCTGCTGGTGTCGCTGCCCGGCGGCCAGACCGGCTTCCTCATCGCCGTCAACGCGCTGGTGTTCGTGCTGGCCTTCTTCCTCGATTATTTCGAGCTGGCCTTCATCATCATCCCGCTGCTCGGGCCGGCGGCCGACAAGCTCGGCATCGACCTGATCTGGTTCGGCGTGATGCTGGCGGTGAACATGCAGACCTCGTTCATGCACCCGCCGTTCGGCTTCGCCCTGTTCTTCCTGCGCTCGGTGGCGGCCAAGGTGCCGTACATCGATCGCGTCACCGGCAAGGTGATGCAGCCGGTCACCACCGGGCAGATCTACTGGGGCGCGGTGCCGTTCGTGTGCATCCAGCTGGTCATGGTGGCGCTCATCATCCTGTTCCCGGGCATGGTGACCCACTACAAGTCGGGCGGCGTGCAGCTCGACCAGCAGCAGATCCAGCAGCAGTTCGAGAACCTCTCGCCCGGCCTCGACGCCACCTCGCCGCCGCCCCTCGACCTCGGCTTCGGGAAATAGCGCAGCGGGCACCGAGCGCTCCGGATGCTCCGCCATCCGGGGCGCTGGCGGCGGATGCTGCCCGCCTTGCCCTGCTAAGGGCATATTCCGGTTGGACATGACGCACCGGACGGAATGACGCCGGCCGCCGCCTCGTGCATCTGTGGAGAATGATCCACCATGCCGATTCGCGGCGGTACGGCGCGCCGCGTGTGCGGAGGAGAATGCAATGAACCCCAGGCCCGACTTCTGTCCCGGCTGCGGGGCGCAGGTCTATCCGGAGGAGGCCCATTGCCCCTTCTGCGGCCGCAAGCTGCACACCAGCTTCCTGATGCCGTTCGTCGTCGGGCTCGGCGGCACGGCGGTGGCGCTGGTGGCCGGCGGGCTCGTGTGGTGGGTGATGTCGGCGCCGCCCTCGGAGCCCTCCGCCGGCGCGCCCGCGACCGAGGCGACGGCCCCCGCGCCGCAGACCGGATCGCCGGCCGTCCCCCCCGGGCAGGCAGGTCCCGGGCAGGCCGCGCAAGGGCAGGCGCCTCAGGGGCAGCCGGCCCAGCCGCCCGCCGTGCCCGGACAGGCCGGCGTCGCCGGACAGGCGCCGGGGCAGGATGCGGCGCTGCCGCTGCCCACCGTCAATGGCCCCATCGTGCCGCCCGCCGCCGACGCCAACGCCCGCCGCGCGTTCGCCAAGAGCAAGCAGGACAGCTTCGCCCAGAACGGTCTCGATCTGACGGTGACCACCTCTGGCGACGATGCGACCACGCTCACCATCAAGTTCAACTTCCCCGCCAAGACGGCGGCGGAGCTGATCGTCGCCGGGCCGTTCCCCAAGCAGTGCGAGCAGCGCGGCTTCCGGCAGATCCTGTTCGTCGATCCCTCGGGCCTCACCTGGATCTATGACGTGGCGACCCAGCAGATGACGCAGAAATGACCGCAGATCCCGCCGCCGTGCCCAGCCGCTCGCCCGCGCTCACGCTGGTGCTGTTCGATTGCGACGGCACGCTGGTGGACAGCCAGCACATGATCGTCGCCGCCATGCGCGATGCCCATGCCGCCCACGGCGTCGCGCTGCCGGAGCGCCAGCGGCTGCTCTCGGTGGTGGGGCTGTCCTTGCCGGAGGCGTTCCGCATGCTCTCGCAGGGCGATCGCGCCTATCCGGTCGCGGCGCTGGTGGATGCCTATCGCACCGCCTTCACCCGCCTGCGCAACGCCGAGCCGCCCGAGCCCATGTTCGAGGATGCCCGCGACGTGCTGGACGCCCTGCGCCGGCGCGACGACGTGGTGCTGGGCATGGTGACGGGCAAGGCGCGGCGCGGCGTCGACCGGGTGCTGAAGGCGCACGACATGGAGGGCTGGTTTTCCACCATCCAGACCGCCGACGACGCGCCGTCCAAGCCCCATCCGGCCATGGTGTTCCAGGCCATGGGCGAGATCGGCGCGCGCCCGGAGGAGACGGTGGTGGTGGGTGACACCACCTACGACATCTCCATGGCGCTGCAGGCCGGGGCCTCGGCGCTGGGCGTGGCCTGGGGTTATCATGAGGTGGCCGATCTGGAGCAGGCGGGCGCGGACCGGGTCGTCCACCGCTTCCGCGATGTGCCGGACGCCATTGCCGAGCTACTGGCCCGCCGCCGCGCGCCGATCGGCTCGCAGGTCTGATGTGACGGAGCCGGCGCGCCCGCACGCGCGCCGCCGGCGAACAGGGTGAAAGGGCATCCCATGCGCGATCTGTTGGAGGGCCTTGAGGAGAACGTCCCCGGAGATGATCCGGTCGCCCGTGCCCGCGCCGCCCAGCGCACGCCGCTGCCCAAGCGCTTCTATACCGACGTCAGCGTCGGCGAGACCGACGACGGCTTCACCATCCTGCTCGACGGCCGCCCGGTGCGCACGCCCGCGCGCGGCCTGCTGCGCGCGCCCACCCGCGCGCTGGCCGAGGCCATGGCCGCCGAATGGGCGGCGCAGGAAACCGAGATCAACCCCTTCCTCATGCCGCTGACCCGCCTCGTGAACGTGGCGCTCGACCGGGTGGGCCCCGAGGCCGAGGCGGTGCGGGACGAGGTGGTGCGCTATGCCGGCACCGACATGCTGTTCTATCGCGCCGACGGCCCGCAGAAGCTGGTGGACCGCCAGGCGCGCCATTGGGATCCGGTGCTCGACTGGATGAATGCGGGCCACGATGCCCGCTTCTTCCTCTCCGAAGGCGTGCAGCACGTGACGCAGCCGCCCGATGCCCTCGCGCGCGTCGCCTCGCTGGTGCCGCTGGAGCCGCTGCGGCTCTCCGCCATCCACTCCATGACGACGCTCACCGGCTCGGCGCTGCTGGCGCTGGCGGTGGCGGAAGGCGCGCTGGACGTGGATGCCGCCTGGGCGGCCGCCCATGTGGATGAGGACTTCAACCGCGAGCAGTGGGGCGAGGACGAGGTCGCCGCCCACCGCCGCGCCGCCCGTCGCACCGAGATGGATGCCGCGGCCCGGCTCATCGGCCTCCTCGGCTGATCACGGAGCCGGCGGCATGGATGCGGACGAGATCGCCGACCTCTTCGCCGCCTTCGCCCCGGTCAAGGCGCGGCGCATGTTCGGCGGCAGCGGGCTTTATGCCGAGGGGCTCATGTTCGCCATCGAGGTGGCGGGGACCATCTACCTGAAAGCGGACCCCGCCTTCGCCGCCGAGCTGGAGCGGCGTGGCGCCGGGCCGTTCAGCTACGAGGCGCAGGGCACCGTGCGCACCATGCGCGGCTTCTGGTCCGTGCCCGAGGCCGCGCTGGATGATGCCGACGACCTCGCCGCGCTCGCGCGCCGCTCGCTGATGCTGGCCCAGGCGGCGGCGGAAGAGCGCCCCGCCCGGCGTCCGTCGCGCAAGCGCGCAGCCGCATCCTCGGGCGATGGCGCAGCCGAAGCCGCGGAACGTGCGCCGACCGCCGGCCGCGCCCGGCGCCCGGGCACCCGGCGTCGACCTGTCGAAGGCGATTGAGGGAAGCGTCCGGCGCGCCGCCAAGGGCACCGGCAGCGCTTCCTGCGGCGGACGGGCGTGCGAAGGCGCGCCCGCGCCGTGTGGCCGTCCGCCGATTTCACCGAGGCAGGCTGTTCCGCGCGGGCGATGATCGGCTGCGGCGGGCATGAAAACGGGCATGAAAAAAGGCGGCAGGGACTGGCCCGCCGCCTTTTCAGCTCGCAGTCCTTGCGGACGAAGCCGCCTCAGCCGGCCTTCACGCGCACGGGGCGCAGCAGGAAGGCGGGAAGGTGGGACATGTCCGCCGGCTCGTTGGCGGGCGTCCGTTCGCGACGGGCGGGACGCTCCTCGGCGCCATCCTCGCGGGACGGGCGACGGCCGCGCTCGGGACGCGGGGCGCGGGCTTCGGCCTCCACGCGGGGCTCGGCGGACCGACCCTCGGACCGGCGTTCGCCCCGCCCCTCGGACGACCGACCCTCGGACGACCTGCGCTCGCCGGAGCGACCTTCCGCAGACTTGCCTTCCTGCGACCTGCCCTCGGACGACTTGCCTTCTGAAGACCTGCCCTCTGAGGACCTGCCCTCTGAAGACCTGCCTTCAGCGGACCTGCCTTCAGCGGACCTGCCTTCGGCGGACTTGCCGTCTCGTTCCCGCTCGCGGCGCGGCTCGCGCTCGCTGCGGCCTTCCTTCTCCACCCGGCGCTTGCCGCGCAGGCGTTCCTCGCCACGCCGCTCGCGGCGCTCGGAGGCCGGCGGGGCATCGCCCAGCGGCTCGCCGTTCCAGGGGATGGGATTGCCGATCAGCTTCTCGATGGCGCTCAGAGACTTGGTGTCGAGGTGCGTCACCAGCGTGTAGGCGGTGCCGGAACGACCCGCGCGGCCGGTGCGGCCGATGCGGTGGACATAGTCTTCCGAGTGGTGCGGCACGTCATAGTTGAAGACGTGGCTCACCGCCGGAATGTCGAGGCCGCGGGCGGCCACGTCGGAGGCAACCAGCAGGTTGGCCTCGCCGGTGCGGAACTGGTCCAGCGCCTTGATGCGGGCGTGCTGGTCCATGTCGCCGTGCAGGCAGACGGCGTTGAAGCCGTGCTTCTGCAGCGAGCGGTGCACCACCGCGACGTCACGCTTGCGGTTGCAGAAGATGATGCCGTTCTGCAGCCCCTCGCAATTGCGGATGAGCTCGCGCAGCACGTCCCGCTTCTCGTAGTCCTCACGGCCGGAGGCGACCAGAAGCTGCGTCACCGTGGTGGCGGTGGACGCGGGCTTGGAGACCTCCACCCGCACCGGGTTGGAGAGGAACTGCGAGACCAGGCGCTGGATCTCCGGCGGCATGGTGGCCGAGAAGAACAGCGTCTGCCGGGTGAACGGCACGAGCTTGCAGATGCGCTCGATGTCCGGGATGAAGCCCATGTCCAGCATGCGGTCGGCCTCGTCGATGACGAGCACCTCGATGCCGGAGAGCAGCAGCCGGCCGCGCTCCACATGGTCGAGCAGGCGGCCGGGGGTGGCGATCAGCACGTCCACGCCGCGCAGCAGCTTGGAATCCTGGTCGCCGAAGGAAACGCCGCCAATCAGCAGGGCGACGTTCAGTTTGTGGTTCTTGCCGTAGCGGACGAAGTTCTCTTCCACCTGTGCGGCGAGTTCGCGCGTGGGTTCCAGGATGAGCGTGCGCGGCATCCGGGCGCGTGCGCGGCCCTGCTCCAGCAGGGTGAGCATGGGGAGCGTGAAAGCTGCGGTCTTGCCCGTGCCGGTCTGCGCCAGGCCGAGCACGTCACGGCGTGCGAGCACATGGGGAATAGCCTGGGCCTGGATAGGCGTCGGCTGGGTGTAGCCAGTGTCTGCGACCGCCGAGAGAACCTTTTCGCTCAGGCCGAGTTCGGAAAATGACATTGCATCTGTATGATGCGGCGGCGCGCCGGGGTCGAACGTCCCGTGCCGTACGGGCTCAGACGAGTGGTCGTCGGTCGACGCGCTTGGATTCGACATATCTCGGACGACGCAGAGCAACATAAGAAAATTGTGCGTCGTGTCAATGTTTTCCCGGCCGCGCCGGTGAATGGCCGGGAATTTTCCGCTCAACGTGCGCAAGTACCTGCGAACTGCACAGAATCCGGGCGCAAAGCCATGCGGCAGGCGAATGCACCTGCCGGCAAGCCATGCAGCCGTGCCGGGGGGCGCCATCTTGACCGGCTGGTCATGACGCCGCACGGATGGGGTTGGTCCTGCCGGCCCCGCTGGCGGCCGGCCTGCCTGACCGAACCACAGCCCTCCCGTCCACGCCTCCCCGGGGCGGGGGCGGACTTCCCCGCGACGGCCGATCCTGATGCCTTTCCTCCTCGTCCTCGGCCTCGCCGCGTTCGCGAGCGCCTTCTCCATGCGCGCCGTGGACCCCATGCTGAACATCCTGGCCGCCGACCTGAAGGTGACCATGCAGGACGTGGCGCTGCTGGCGGGTGCCTTCACCTTCCCATACGCGACCATGCAGTTGCTGTTCGGCCCCATCGGCGATGCGGTCGGCAAGGTGCGGCTCGTGCGCTTCAACCTCGTCATGCTGTCGGTGGGGCTCGCGGTCTCCGCCCTGGTGCCGGGGCACTGGGAGCTTCTGGCCTCGCGGGTGTTCTCCGGGGCGTTCGCGGGCGGCATCATCCCGGTGGTGCTGGCGACCGTGGGCGACCGCGTGCCGTTCGACCGGCGCCCGCTGGCGCTGAGCCGGGTGCTGCTCGCGCTCGTGCTCGGCCAGTTGGTGGGCTCGGCCGCCGCCGGGTTCATCGCCGAATATGCCGGCTGGCGCCCGGTGTTCTGGACCGCCTTCGCGGTGGCCGTGCTCGCCGCCGTCGCGGCGATGGTGGGCCTGAAGGAGGAGCAGGCGCCGCAGCGCCTGTCGTTCGGGACCTCGCTGGCGCGCTACGGCACCGTGCTGCGCAACCCGCTCTCCATCCGCGTCTATGCGGTGGTGGCGGTGGAAGGGGCGCTGAGCTTCGGCGCCTTTCCGCTGGTGGCGCCGCTGATGGTGGAGCATGCGCTGGGCGATGCGGTCGAGGCGGGACTGGTGATCGCGGCCTTTGCCGTGGGCGGCGCGTTCTATTCGTTCGCGGTGCCGGTGCTGGTGCGCCGGCTGGGCCTGCGCGGCATGGTGGGCATCGGTGCGGCGCTGCTTGGGGTGCTGTTCATCGGCGCTGCCGTGCAATCGCACCTGTCGGTGGTGGTCGCCCTGTTCGCCGCAGGCGGCTTCGCCTTCTACATGATCCACAACGTGCTGCAGATCCTCGCCACCGAGCTTGCGCCCGAGGCGCGCGGATCGGCGGTCTCGCTGTTCGCCTCGGCCTTCTTCGTGGGGCAGGCGGTGGGCGCGGTGGCGCTGGCCCATCTGGCCGCGGTCACCGGCGCGGCGGCGGTGTTCGCCATCTCCGGCGTGGGAATGATCGGGCTCGCCTATCCCGCCAGACGGCTGGTGCCGCGCCGCTGAGGGCGCGGCAGCGTCCGGTCAGATGTTGATCTTCACCGACGCGCCCTGCTTGGCGCAGCGGGCAGCGACGCCATTGCGGTGGACCTGCGGCGCCTTGGACATGGATTGCGGCGACTGGCCCATGCACCATTTGGCGTGGCGCATGGGGTCTATCCACTCGTTGGCGCGCTTCCAGTCGCAGCCCTGGCTCGCCGCCAGATAGATGACGGAGACCGCCCAGTAGCCGTAATAGACGCAGGACTGCTCGTCGTTGCCGAACGACTGCGCCCGCGCCGCGCCCGGCAGCAGCGCCGCCAATCCGAGGCTGGCGGCGAGCGCCATCTGCACCCCGCGTCCCGCCCGGTTCCTTTTCGTCTCACCACACCCCATGACGCTCCCCCCTCGTTCGCCGCATCGGCGGCTTGATTTTTCGAGATCGCGTGCGGCGCCCGCTCAGATGTCCAGCAAATCCTCGCCGGCGAAGGCCGCGCGCTCGGAGATGAAGGCGAAGCGCGCCTCCGGCTTGTTGCCCATCAGCCGCTCCACGAGGTCGCTGGTGGCGGCGCGCTCGGCATCCTCGATGGCGACGCGCTGGAGGGTCCGCGTGCGCGGGTCCATGGTGGTTTCCTTCAGCTGCGCCGGCATCATCTCGCCGAGGCCCTTGAAGCGGCCCACCTCCACCTTGCCCTTGGCCGAGAATTCCTTCTTCAGCAGCTGCGCCTTGTGGGCGTCGTCGCGGGCATAGAGCGTCTTCGCCCCTTGCGTGATGCGGTAGAGCGGGGGCACGGCGAGGAAGAGGTGGCCGTCCTCGATCAGCTTCGGCATCTGCCGGAAGAAATAGGTGACGAGGAGGGAGGCGATGTGCGCCCCGTCCACGTCGGCGTCGGTCATGATGATGACCTTCTCGTACCGAAGATCCGCATCGCGGTAGTGCGAGCCGGCGGCGCAGCCGAGCGCCTGGCCGAGGTCGGCGAGCTGCTGGTTGGCGGCCAGCTTGTCGCGGGTGGCGCTGGCCACGTTCAGGATCTTGCCGCGCAGGGGCAGCACGGCCTGCGTCTTGCGATCGCGCGCCTGCTTGGCGGAGCCGCCGGCCGAGTCGCCCTCGACGATGAACAGCTCGGAGCCTGCGGCCTCGGTGTTGGAGCAGTCGGCGAGCTTGCCGGGCAGGCGCAGCTTGCGCACGGCGGTCTTGCGGGAGACTTCCTTCTCCTGCTTGCGGCGCAGGCGCTCCTCGGCCCGGTCGATCACATGCTCCAGCAGCCGGGTCGCGGCCACTGGGTTGGCGGCCAGCCAGTGGTCGAACGGGTCGCGCAGGCCCTGCTCGACGATGCGCGCCGCTTCTGCGGTGGCGAGGCGGTCCTTGGTCTGGCCCTGGAATTCCGGCTCGCGCACGAACACGGAGAGCATGGCCGCGCAGCCGGTGATGACGTCGTCGCCGGTGACGAGCCCGCCGCGCTTGCCCTGGCCGGAGCGCTCGGCGTGGTCCTTCAGCCCCTTCAGCAGCACGGCGCGCAGGCCGTTCTCGTGGGTGCCGCCGTCCGGGGTGGGAATGGTGTTGCAGTAGGAGGAGATGCCGCCGTCCGCATCCGCGACCCACGCCACCGCCCACTCCACCGAGCCGTGTCCACCGGGCTTGCTGATGCGGCCGGAGAAGATGTCCGGATGCACCAGCGTGTTGCCTTCCAGATCGGCGGCGAGATAGTCGCGCAGGCCGCCGGGGAAGCGGAACACGGTCTTCTCCGGGATGCCCTCGACGCCCTTCAGCAGCTCGGCGTCGCACGACCAGCGGATCTCCACGCCCCCGAACAGGTAGGCCTTGGAGCGCGCCATGCGGAACACGCGTGCTGGCTCGAACCGGGCGGAGGGGCCGAAGATCTCCGGGTCGGGATGGAAGCGCACGCGGGTGCCGCGCCGGTTGGTGATGCGGCCGACTTCCTTCAGCGGCCCCTGCGGCACGCCCTTGGCGAAGGACTGGCGATAGAGGGTCTGGTTGCGGGCGACCTCCACCTCCAGGTCGTCGGAGAGCGCGTTCACCACCGAGACGCCGACGCCGTGCAGGCCGCCGGAGGTCTCGTAGACCTTGCTGTCGAACTTACCGCCGGCGTGCAGCGTGGTCATGATGACCTCGAGCGCCGACTTGCCGGGAAACTTGGGGTGCTCCTCCACCGGGATGCCGCGGCCGTTGTCCGAGACGGTGAGATAGCCGTCGGCGCCGAGCTGGACCTCGATGAAGGAGGCGTGGCCGGCCACCGCCTCGTCCATGCAGTTGTCGATCACCTCGGCGAAGAGGTGGTGCAGCGCCTTGGCATCCGTGCCGCCGATGTACATGCCCGGCCGGCGGCGCACCGGCTCCAGCCCTTCGAGCACCTCGATGTGGGCGGCGGTGTAGTCGTTCGCCATGGCGGGCACGGCGGCGGGCGCCTTGGCCTTGGACGCGGCCTTGGCGGAAGCGCGGGAGCGGGAGGCGGAGCCGAAGAGATCGTCGGTGTCGGACATGCGGTCTGGTTAACCCATGTGGGGCGCGGATGGCAGTGCGAATCGTCGCGCCCGTGCCGCCGGCCGCGCGCAGCATAGCAGAGCTGTCGCTTGAGGAGGCGGCCCGGGCGCCGGGCACCGCGGGTGGCGATGCGGGCGCGCGTCGGACGGCCGGGGGCGGGGCCGGACTGCCAGAATCCGGATTGCCAAGATGTTGCGTTGCGGTAGAAAATTATCCCGCATTGCAAAATGAGAAAATATCCATATCCGGGTAGGTCAGAGAATTATCGATCCCGCCGCCTGCTACCTCAAGCAGTAAAGTCCATGAAAATTTGATGACTTGAAAGCATTCTATTCAGATCTATAGTGGAGCGTCATGGTCGGTCACAACCATGGGGGTACACAGCGTGTGCGCTATTTCGGTTGCGGTCGTGGACGACCACCCGATCGTCGTTGAAGGCATCGTCACGGTTCTCGAGAAGACGGAGGAGTTCAGGGTTGTCGACACGGGCACGTGTGTCGGCGACATCCTCCGGATCGCCGAGCGGCATGCGCCGGAGGTGATCGTCGTCGATCTGACCATGCAGGGCGATGTGATCGGCACCATCACGCAGATGCGGGAGCGCCATCCCGCCTCCCGGATCGTCATCTTCACGGCATCCAACAATGCCGAGCTCGCGGCCCGCGCGCTCGGCGCCGGCGCCAGCGGCTTCGTGCTGAAGGGCTCGGCCCAGTGCGACCTCGTGCAGGCCATCGCCGGCGCACGGGCGGGCGAGACCTACATCACGCCCAGCTTCGCCGCCCGCATCATCGCCGAGCTGGAGGCGAAGGCCCACCGCCAGCGCGCGCGGGAGGCCATGCACCTGTCCATCCGCGAGGACCAGATCGTCCAGCTCCTGCTGCTCGGCAAGAAGAACAGCGAGATCGCCCGCGCCCTCGCCCTCAGCGAGAAGACGGTGAAGGGCTACATGTCCACGCTCATGCAGAAGCTGCACGCCCGCAACCGGCTGGAGGTGGTGATCGCCGCCCAGCAGCTGAGGGAAGGGGCCGGCGCGGCCTCGGCGCATCGCGGCTGATCCCTCACTGCTCGCGGAAGGCGCGGTTGAAGTGGTCCGCCAGCGGCTTCGCCAGATAGGCGAGGGCGGTGCGGTCGGTGCCGGAGATGAACACCTCCACCGGCATCCCCGGCACCAGCTGGTTCGCGCCCAGCTTTTCGAGATCGTCCTCGATGGCTACTTCCACGATGTAGGACATGGTGCCGTTCGCGGCGTCGCGGATGGTGGCGGGTGAGATCTGCGCCACCGTGCCCCGCAGCTCCGGCGTGGTGTTCTGGTTGAAGGCGGAGAAACGCAGGCGCGCCCCCTGGCCCTTCTGCACCTGGTCGATGTCGGTCGGCGCCACCTTGGCCTCCACCCTGAGGCGCGCGTCCTCCGGCACCAGCGTGACCACCTTGGCCGCCGGCGTGATGACGCCGCCGATGGTGAAGACGCTGAGCTCGTTGACCCGCCCCCGCATGGGCGCGCGCAGCTCGGTGCGGGTCAGGCGGTCCTCCACCACCATGCGGCGGTCCGCCAGCTCGGAGATGCGCGCGTCGAGCGTGCGCAGCTCGCGCTGGGCATCGGTGCGGGCGTTCTGCTCCAGCGCGATGATCTGCAGGCGGCTGTCGGTGATGCGCACGTTGGCGCGGGCGATGGAGGCCTCGATCTCGGCCTTCTCGCCGTTGATGCGCGCCCATTCGCGGTTGAGCGCATGGACCCGGCTGCCGTCGGTCAGCCCCTTGTTGAAGAGATAGACCACCTTGTCGCGCTCCAGCGACAGCAGGGTCGTCTCCTCGGTCTTGGCGTCGCGCCGGGCGTTGAGGCCGCGGATCTCCTCGCCGGTCTGCAGGATGGCGAGCTCCATCTGCTCGGTCTGGCTGCGGCGGGTGAAGCGGTTGCCCTCGAACAGGCGGGTCTCGTCCCGCAGCATCGATGCGACGTCCGTGCCGAGGCCCTGCAGCTCGCGGGGGAACTCGATGCGCTCCAGCCCGTCGCGTTCGGCCAGCAGGCGGGCGCGACGGGCCATCAGCTCCACCAGCTGGGCCCGGATGATGGACAGCTCCGCCCGCGAGGAGGTGTCGTCCAGCCGCAGCAGCGTCTGGCCGGCGGAGACGAAGTCGCCCTGCTTCACCGCGATCTCGGCGACGATGCCGCCGTCGCGGTGCTGCACCTCCTTCAGGTTCTGGTCCACCGTCACCGTGCCCTGGGCGATGACGGCGCCGTTGAGACGCGCGCTCGCCGCCCAGCCGCCGCAGCCGGCGATGAGCAGCACCACCAGCGCCACTCCGGTCGCGACGTGGCGGCGCAGGCGGAAGGCGCGCTCGTCGTCGGCCGGATCGCAGGGAAGGCCGGCGTCGGATGTGGGGCTCATCTGGGTCATGGCCGCCTCCCTCAGGCGTTGAACAGGGGTTCGGGCGCGGCGGCCTGGGCCATGGCCGCATCGGCATCCGGATCGAACGGCTCCGGCAGGTCCGGAACCGTGGCGGGGACCGAGGCATCGGCATGGATCTGGTAGGGCAGGGCGCCCGCGCCATCGCCATAGGCGGCGGCGAACTGGCTGTCGGCGTCCGGCTGGGGTGCCGCGGCTGCCATATCGACCCTGTCGCCCACCTCCAGCGCCACGATCTGCGAGACGGTCTCGCCCTGCGCGGCGGATGGCTCCGGCGCGAAGGCGAAGGCGTCGGTCTCGGTCGCGGCGGCGAAGCTCGCCGAGGCGCTCTCCGGGGATGCGGCGGCCGCAACGGCGACCGGCGCCGCCGGTTCCGCCGCCGGCGGGGCCACCGCTGCCGGCTCGGGCACGCCCGGGACCGGCGCGGCAAGCGCGGCGAGGCTTCCCCCCGCCGGCTCCGTGGCTGCGACGTCGCTGCCGCTCGCCACGGTGGACGCGGTGGCGGGATCGAGCGTGGAGGCGGGCGGCGCGGCGGCCGGGGTTGTGCCGGCCGCATCGGTGGCGGCGGTGCTGTCCGCCGGCGGGCTCTCGGCCGCCGCCTCGGCGGGGGCGGCGGGGCCGTCCTCCACTCCCGTGCGCTCGACCAGATGGCGCATGGCGGGGGCTGCGGCATCCTCCTCCACCGGCGTCGCGGCCTGCCGCGCCGATGCGGACAGGGCGGCGAACATTTCCGGCGCCGCCGTGCCGGCCGCGACCGCGCCCTCCGGCGTCACGTCGAACACCGCGCGCTGCGGCACGCCGTCGAGCCCGTCCGAGATGGTGTAGCTGAGCGCCACGTCCTCGGTGGCTAGTGGCGGCGCGAGATAGACCCAGCCGCCCTCCACCGGCAGCAGCAGCCCGGCCGAGGCGGTGATGGAGGTGACCTGCAACGCCTCGCCATCGGGATCGCTGGCCCCGGCGAGCAGGCTCGCCACCGGAATGAACACCGCCTGCGTCGCCATCACCGCCGGCAGGCTCACCGGATCGCCCGCGCGCGGGGCGCGGTTGCGGGTGGTCTCGTCGTCGTCCTCGCCGGAGCCCTCGCCCTCGGACGGCTCCTCGCCGCTGCCGGAGGGGCGCTCCTCCTCGTCGTCATTGCCGGTGGCGGAGGGGCGGGCCTTGTGCGGCGGGCGGATGCGCGCGGCGCCGACCGGATCGTCCGTCATGGCGATGCCGGCCTGCGGGTCCTCGGCGGTGGCGCGGGAAGGCGGGCCGAGCCGGGCCAGCCGCGCGGCAAGCGCAAGCTCGGGCGGCGCGTCCATGAATTCCGCCACCTCCGTCGCGGGCGGGGGCGGGGCCTCGGCGCGGTCCTTGGCCTCCTCCGCGTCCGGGTCGGCGGCGGCCGCGGAAGCGGCGCGCGGGAGCTCGCCAGGGGAGGGCGGCGCCTCCTCCTGCGCCGCGTCCTGCGGCTTCGGCGGGGGCGGGGTCTCGGCGGCCGCGGCGCTGGTGGCGCCGGAGGCGAAATAGGCCACCGCCCCGGCGATGCCGGCGCCCACCAGCGCGACGAGGCGCGCGGCCGGCCGTTCCTCCTGGGTGCGGTAGAGGTCGGCGGCGGGGGCTCCCGGCCGCTGGCCCATGCGTGTGCCTTTCACGGTAATCATGTCACGCTCCCCTGACCTGCAAGGGCGCCTCGCCCGCCGCGGCCGCCGCCGGTCCCGCCTCTGCGGCGGGGACCACGCGGGGTCGATCGGCCGGCCGGCCGTCCATGACCTCGAGTTTCAGGACATCCTCCTTCGGCCCGAAGGCCTTGAGGCGCCCGTTCTGCACCACGCCCACCAGATCGACCGCGGCGAGCGCGCTCGGCCGATGGGCCACCACGATGGCGATGCCGCCGCGCGCGCGGATGCCGAGGATGGCCTCCTTCAGCGCGGCCTCGCCGTCGGAATCGAGATTTGCGTTCGGCTCGTCCAGCACCACCAGGAACGGGTTGCCGTAGAGCGCGCGCGCCAGCCCGATGCGCTGGCGCTGGCCGGCGGAGAGGGCGGCGCCCTCGGCGCCGAGCTGGGTCTGGTAGCCGTCCGGCAGGCGCAGGATCATCTCGTGGACGCCGGCGGCGCGCGCCGCCTCCACCACCGCCGCGTCGTCGCGCACGCTGGCGAGGCGGGAGATGTTCTGCGCCACGCTGGCGTCCAGCAGGCACACGTTCTGCGGCAGGTAGCCGAGATGACGGCCGATGGCATCCTCGGTCCAGTGGGCGATCTCCGCATCGTCGAGCCGCACCGCCCCGCGCAGGCAGGGCCAGATGCCGGTGACGGCGCGCACCAGCGTCGTCTTGCCGCCGGCGCTCGGCCCGATGATGCCGGCGGCCTGCCCGGCCTTCAGCTCGAACGCGACCTCGCTCAGGAGCACCTGCCCGTTGCCGGGGGCGGCGACGGTGATCTTCTCCACCTTCAGCGAGGCGGCGGGCGGCGGCAGCTCGGTGCGCTCCGGCAGCTTGCCGAGGGCGACGATGGTCTCCCTCAGCCGACCGTAGGCCTGCCGCGCGGCGACGAAGGAGCGCCAGTTGCCGATGGCGAGATCCACCGGCGCCAGCGCCCGGCCCCCCGCCACCGAGGCGGCGATGATGGCGCCGGCCGACATGTCGCCGCGCATGGTGAGATAGGCGCCGAGGCCGAGCGTTGCCGACTGCAGCACCATGCGCAGCACCCGCGAGATGGCGCCGAACACGCCGGTGATGTCGTTGGAGCGGGTCTGGAGCGCGAGGTGCTCCAGGTTGGCGCGCCGGAAGCGCTCCACCGCCTCGCCGGCGAAGCCCATGGCCTTCAGCACCTCGGCGTTGCGGGCGTTGGAATCGGCGATGGTGTTGCGCACCAGCGCCGCCTTGCGGGTGGCGGTGGCGAGGCGGCGGGAGACCACCTCGCTCGCCAGCGCCAGCACCGTGAGCACCAGCGCGCCCCCCAGCACCAGCATGCCGAGCCAGGGGTGCAGGATGTAGACGAAGCCCACGTAGATCGGCACCCACGGCATGTCGAACATGGCGCCCGGCCCCGAGGAGCCGAGGAAGTTGCGCACCGTGTCCACGTCGCGCCCGCGCTCCACCGCCTCGGTGGTGGAGAAGCCGAGGCGCGGCATGTCCACCACCACCTTGTGGGCGATGGGCGCCACCGAGCGGTCGAAGCGCGCGCCCACCCGCACCAGGATCTGCGAGCGGATGAGATCGAACGCGCCCTGGAACATGTAGAGCCCCAGCGCCAGCACCGAGAGGGCGATGAGCGTGGGGATGCTGCCGGAGGTGAGCGCCCGGTCGTACACCTGCATCATGTAGAACGAGCCGGTCAGCGCCAGCACGTTGATGATGCCGGAGATGACGAACAGGAAGATCGCCATGCTGCGGAAGCCGGCGGTGAGCCGGGCGAGGTCCCGCTGCTGGGCGGCGCGGGAGGAGGCGGCGGAAGCGGAACGGTTCGCCATGGTGGGCAGCCCTGGCCTGAGGCGGGGAAGGGGCGGGGAGGAAACGTCCCCGCCCGGCGCGTGTCAGAGCGAGAAGTGCTCGGACTTCAGCTGGTGGCGGCCTTCCAGCTCGATGCGGAAGTCGGCCGTGGCGTCGTCGTCCACCGCGCCCTCGATGACGGTGTACTCGGTGCCGTCCCGCGTCTCGAACGAGACCGCGAGCTGGCCCGCGCCATCGATGGGCCCGTTCACCAGCGTGAAGGCCTGGTTGCCGGCCGTGCCCCGGTCGGCGTCGATGCCGGAGAGGTCGAGCCGGTCGCCCGGCTCGAAGCCGACGATGAGATCGCCGTCCGCCGCCTCGACGGAGCGGAAGACGAACACGTCCTCGCCGTCGCCGCCGTCCATCACCTCGGCGTTGCGGCTGGCGACGATGGTGTCGTCGCCGGAGCCGGTCACCACCTTGTCGACGCCGCGCAGCACGTCGTACCCGGTCTGCGCGCTGGAGGCGGTGCCGCCGAGGAGGCCGAGGGCGCCGAGGTCCACCTTCATGTCCACGGTGACGGCGGAATAGTCCGCCGTGTCGAAGCCGCGCTGGCCGAACAGGGGATCGCCCACATAGAGGTTGTGGCCGTCGCCCCGCTCGGCGGTGAACACGTCGGCGCCGCTCTCGCCCATCTGCATCATGCGGCCGAAGCGGTCGCCGAGGGCGGTGCTGTCCAGCAGCCCCTCCATGCGGTTGCCGAGCCAGCCGAGGCCGCCCCACTGGGGTGCCGGGCCGTCCGACTGGGTGGCCGGCGTGGCATCGTCGTCGTGGGTCAGCGCGGTGCGCCAGCCGCCGGTGCCGCGGGTCTCGGCGAAGCCGTCCACGAAGGCGCCCACCTTGTCGAGGAGCCCCCCGAGGGCGCCGCCGGCGAACGGGGCGGAGCCGAGGCCGTCCCCGCCACGCCCTTCCCAGCCGCGCCATTCGCCGATGCGGGCGAACAGCTGCTCCAGGAAGGCCGCGACCGGCCTCGGTCCGCCACCGTGATGCGGATTGGACGGCGTGTGATCGTCGTCGTCGTCCTGCGAGCCGCCCGAGCCGGGGGAGTCGTCATCCGCCTCGTCGTCGTCCTCGTCATCTTCGTCGTCGTCGCCGGTGTCGCCCTGCTCGTCGTCTTCGTCGTCATCGTCACCGTCTTCGATGTCGTCGTCCTCTTCCTCATCCTCATCCTCCTCGTCTTCGTCGTCGTCACCGGCACCGTCGTCGTCGTCCTCGTCGACGTCGCCGCCGGTGTCGCCTTCGTCGTCGTCGGGATCGGTCGTGGTGTCGTCCTCCTCGTCCTCGTCGTCATCGGGCGCTGGATCGTCCTCGTCCTCCTCCTCCTCGCCGTCGCCGTCGCCCTGGGCTGGGGTGTCGTCCTCCTCACCGTCTTCCGGCAGCTCGGTGTCGAACACGCTCTCGGCGAGGCCCTGAAGGCCGGTGTTGCGCAGGATGATGTCGGAGAACTCCTGGCCGTCGATGAAGTCCTCGTAGAAGTCGAAGGCTTCCAGGCGGTCGGAATAGTAGAAGCGGTCCGCCTCCTGCAGCCGGTCCATCTGCTCGTGCAGCACCACCCAGAAGGTCTCGCCCACCATGCCGCCGTTGACGTGCGTCTCGGCGAGGCCGCCGACCCACAGGTCCACCCGGTCGATGCCCTTGACGATCTTCGCCCCGTTCTCCCCGTCGAGGAGCTCGATGTCGGGGTTCACGGCGGCGAAGGCGGCGATCTTCTCCGGCGTGTCCAGCACGAGGTCGGGATAGGCCGCCTTGAACTGGGCGATCACGCTGTCGGAGAGCCCGTTGCGCTGCTGGAAGTCCTCCCAGGAGGTGTAGGGCGAGAGGTCGCCCACATAGCCCACGGCCTCCGCCACATAGGGGTCGGTGGAGGCGTCGAGGTCCATGCGCACCTGGTTGAGCGTGCCGAGGCCGACGTCGCGGCCGCGGGCGAGGTTGAAGGAGAACAGGTCGGCGTTGATGCGCACGAGGTCGTTGCGCACCGCGTCGACGATGTTGAAGTCCACCGCCTCCGCCGGCTGGCCGACGATGCCGCCGAGCACCGCGTTCACGCCGAGCTGCTCGTATCCGGGCTGGGGCGTGTAGAAGGCGCTCGGGTCCACCGGGAAGGCGGAGGCGTCGTTGGTCGGGTTCAGGAAGGCGTCGAACAGCGCCACCTGCCGGGGCTGGCCGTTCTCGTCGAGCACGGTCAGCGTCTGGCCGATGAGCGAGTGGCCGAAGCGGTAGGCCGCCGCGGCGAACTCGTGGGAGATGCCGGGGTCGGCATCCGGATTGTAGCCGCCGTGGCCGTGGTCGCCGTCGCCGCGCATGCCGCCCAGCAGCTTGTCGGCGAACTCGGTGAAGACCACCCGCTGGTACTCCGCCTCGTTGATCATCTTGGCGGCGTCGAACAGCTCCTGCGCGGTGCCGGTGAAGCCGGCGGCCGCGAGGTTCTCCACGTGGTAGTTGTGGTTGCGCGCCCAGATGGTGTGCACCGAGGTGAGCGCCACGTTCTCGTTGGCCCGCCCGTCGCCGGCCACGTAGTGGTCGAGCAGGTTGATGAACGGGTTGGTATCGAGCAGCAGCGCCTGGCCGGAGCCCATGAAGTCGCCGGCGAGCTTGGCCACCACGTCCGCGTTGAGGCTGCCGTCGGGATTCTTCAGGCTGGCGAAGGTGCAGGGCGCCACCTCGAACGAGCCGAAGTAGTCGCGGAACGACACCTGCCCGCCGGGCAGCGAGGGATCGGTGAAGACCGTGTCGTTGGCCCAGTGCTCCTCGATCAGCTCGCGCAGCGTGGGCAGGAGGGCGAAGTCCGGGTTGGAGGGGTCCGGCCCGCCCTGGAAGAGCTGCGCGCCGAGCCCGCCGGAGCCGTCCCCGGCCCGCAGGAACTGGCCGACGAGGCCGTGCGACCCATAGGCCTGGTTCTGGTCCACGAAGGCGGTGGTCTTGTTGACGTGAAGCGGGTTGCCCTCCGCGTCGAAGCCCATCACCTCGGCCCGCGTCAGGTCGGCCGGATTGCCCGATCCGGGCGCCCCGGTGCCGGCCGCGCCGATCACCACCTTGCCGTTGGCCGCGTTCTTCGCGATGAAGTCGAGGCCGTGGTCGAAGTACTGGCCGAACGCCATGAAGAAGATATTGGCGCCCTCTGCATTGGTGGGCAGTCCGGCTTCCTGGGTGCCCAGGATGTCGGAGATGGTGCGCGGGTCGAGCCCGTCATAGATCGGGTTCAGGGCGCGGTTGTCGATGGCCGGGTCGTAGGCGCCGTAGCGGGCGTCGGTCAGGCGGATGAAGGCGGTGTCGGACTTGCCGAGGTCCGGGCTGCCTTCATTGTTGCCGGAGCCCGAGATGGTGCGCGGGCCGAGGGCGTTCTCCGCGTCGTCATCGTCGGGGAAGGGCAGCAGGCCCGCCACCAGCTTCTTCAGCCCCTCGAGGTCGCGCACGGTGTAGCCGAAGGCGCCGGTGGGGGCATCGCTCCCGCCCGAGGGCAGGTCCGCCGCGCTCGCCACGAACGCCACGTTCGGACCCTGGAACACATCCTGCGGCCGCGGCGCGCCCACCACCGTGTCGTTGCCGCCGGACGAGCGGAACACCACGCGGTGCGCCGAGGTGAGGCCGGTGATGTCCACCATGTCGTCGCCGTCGCCACCCTCGAACGTGATGGTGCTCATGGCGAGCGAGGTGGCGCCGAAGTTGCCGTGGGTGACGAAGCTGTCGCCGCCGCCCAGCCCGTTGATCACGATCTCCTCGATGTTGTCGAGCTCGGCGATGACGGAGGCGGTGTTGGTGCCGTTGCGGGTGATGACGATCTCGGTGTTGGCGTTCAGGCCGGTGATGCCGGCGGCGGTCGCCTCGACCCGCGTCCATACGTGGAACGTCTCCGCGGTGGCGTCGCCGGCGATATGGACGGTGTCGGTGTTGGCGCCGCCGTCCATGAAGTCGCGGCCGTCGCCCACCCGCCACAGGAGGGTGTCGTTGCCGAGCCCGCCGACCACCGTGTCGTTGCCGGCGCCGCCCACCATCACGTCGTTGCCGGCGGCCCCGTTCATGGTGTCGTTGCCGCCGAAGCCGAGCACGAGGTTGGCCAGCGCGTTGCCGGTGTTGCCGTTGACGATGGAGTAGCTGGTGCCGGCGAAGCTCGCCTGCTCGACGGCGGTCAGCGTGTCCGTGCCCTCGGCGCCGGTGAGGTCGGTGACCACGATGTCGGTGCCGGAGAGGGCGAAGTTGAAGTTGCGCGGGCCGCCGGTGAAGACGGCCGTGTCGGTGCCGGCGCCGCCGTTGACGGCATCGTTGCCGGCGCCGCCATTCAGCTTGTCGTTGCCGGCATCGCCGTTCAGGGTGTCGTTGCCGGTGCCGCCGTTCAGCGTGTCGGTGCCGCCGAGGCCGTTCAGCACGTCGTTTCCGTCCCCGCCGGAGAGCGTGTCGTTGCCGCCGAACAGGTTGAGGAAGCCGCCGGGATTGCCGCCGGTGATGATGTCCTCGCCGGCGGTGCCGGTGAGCGTGCTGTCCTGGCCGTTCACGCCGGTCATCACGTCGCCCACCACGCCGGTGGGGGCGGAGGAGCGCACCTCCTGATAGCCGTCGCCGTCCGTGAAGGAGACGTTGACCCGCAGGAGCGCGCCCACCTGGGCCTGCGCCGGCGTGAAGCTCGCTGCCGTGCCGCCCTGGGCCGCCGCGATGTTGGTCCAGGTCCCGCCGTTGTTGGTGGAAACCTGCCACTGGTAGGTGAACGGGCCGAGGCCGTTGGCATCGGCGATGGCCGCGACGTTCACCGTCAGTGCCTGGCCCTCGGTGGGCGTCACGTCGCTGACGAGCGGCGTGCCGGTGGCCGGGCTGTTGGGATCGGGAAAGAAGGTGGAGGTCTCCACCGTCTGGTCCGCGAACTGCAGCAGCTCCATGTTGGTGAGCCGGTCGGTGCCGTCGGAGACGCGGGCGCGGCCGGTGGTCGGGTCGATGACGCCGCCGGTGACGGTGACGTGGCTCACGGTGAGCGAGCCGTCCTCATTGGCCGTGATCTCGTAGTTCGCGCGCACGTCCCAGAACACGGCGGTGTCGGTGGCGCCGGGCGCCGTGTCGTGCAGGATCTCGCGGACGATGTGCATCTGCGAGGGCGTGATCTTGCGGTCGATCATCAGCTGGAACAGCGACTTGCCGGCCCATTCGGGGTTGGGGTGATCGGCCGGGAAGACGTGGGAGAGGCTGGTCATCGTGCCGATTTCGTTGGCCTGCGTGTTGGCGGCCCCCGGCGCGGTGATGCGGATCCGCACGTTGAGCCAGGCGTCGCCGTCCAGCACGTCGTCGCCGCCGTTGCCCTCCAGCCGGTCGGAGCCGCCGCCGCCGAGCAGGATGTTGCCGTCGTCGAAGGCGATGATGGCCTCCAGCTGTTCGGCCGTCGCCCCCACCGGCGCCGCCGCCACCAGCGGGCCCAGCAGCTGGCGCAGCCCGTCGATGCGGTTCACGCCGGCCTGGGTCAATTCGTCCTTGAAGAACACGCCCTCCGCCGCGCCCGCGCCGGGCACGCCGGCATTGGGGTCGGCGGTGCGGTCGTCGCCGATGAGGGTGTCGTCGTGCTGCCAGCCGGACAGCGCCTCCACCTTGTCGAACCGGTTGCGCAGGATGTCCTGCTGGTCGGTGGTGAAGATGGCGATGCGCATGTCCGCATAGCCGTTGACGTTGGCACCCTGGAAGGTGGCCCAGTCGAAGCCGAACATGCCTTCGTTGCGCATGACGCTCTCGCCCTGGACCATGATGTCGTCGCCGGACTCGGCGTCGAAATCATGCTCGTCGGAGCCTGCGAACATCACGTCGTGGCCGATGATGTCCGAGTTGAAGAAGAGCTGGGAGTTGTCGCCGGCGGTGGTGTCGAAGCCGGCGCCGGCCTCGATCCAGTCGTCGCCCTCGTTGCCGAGGAGGAAGTCGGCATCGGCGCCGCCGAGGATGAAGTCGTCGCCCTCGCCGCCGAACACCTCGGTGGAATCGACGCCGACGAAGATCACATCCTTGCCGGTGCCGCCCATCAGGATGTCGATGCCGTTGGAATTGGCGATCACGTCATCGCCGGCCTCGCCCTTCAGGAAGTCGCCGGTATCGCCGCTGTCGGTGATGATGTCATTGCCGGCGCCGCCGTTGACGAGATCGACGCCTGCCCCGGCCTCGATGCGGTCATCGCCCGCATCGCCCCAGATGGAATCGTCGCCGAAGTCGGCGATGATGATGTCGTTGCCGTTGGTGCCGCCGATGTTGACGTGCTCGCCGCCGGTGAAGCGGATGAAGTTGGTGTCCGCCCCGGGGGTGGCCGGATTGTCGCGCTGCACCTTGCCGAGGCCCATGCCCTCCAGCACCGGGTCGTTGCCGACCGGGTCCGGCTCCAGCTGCATGGCGGCGTCCACCTCCAGGTAATGGTCGTAGCGCGCGAAGATGTCGATGCCCACGTGCCGCTGCACGATGTCGTCCGACGTGCCGCGGATGCCGTCGGGGCCGGGATCGGCAAGATCCGTGTTGGCGAGGATCATCTTGGAGAAGGAGTTCTGCTCCAGCGCGTTGAGGAAGTTCAGTCCCTGCGTGCGGCTGAGGTAGTAGAAGCGGTCACCGTCCTGCAGGTTCTCCAGCTGTGCCTCGAACACCGCGTTGAAGGTGGAGCCGAGCATGCCGCCGAACGGCATCTCCTTCTCGGCGAGGCCGCCGATCCACAGGTCGATGTCGTCCACGCCGGTCTCGGCCGCCGGGCTGTTCAGCCAGGCGACGCGCTCCGCGCGCTGCTCGGCGGTCTCGCCGGGCACGCCGAACACGAGGTTCCACGCCGCGTCGCGCTTGGCCTCCGAGGTGGTGGCGGAGGTGATGCTCTCATGGGTGCCGTAGGCCGCCATGAAGTTCACCACCGACAGCGGGTTCTTGAGGTTGGCGGCAAAGCCCACCCAGCTCTCGTAGGGCTTCAGGAAGGTGGAGCCGGAGGCGGCATAGAGCTGCTCGCGCGCCTCGTTCAGGGAGGGCACGCCGGTGTCGCGGCCGCGGGCGATGTTGATGGCGGCGAGGTCCAGCGGCAGGCCGAGCAGGTTGTTGCGCAGGGCGCCGGTGACGAATTCGTCGATCTCGTTGCCCTGCTGCATGGACATGCCATGGATGATGGCCGCCGCGGCCTCGTCCGAGGTGCCGAGCTCGTCGAACGCCACCGGATTGAGGAAGGCCTCGATCAGGCCCACCTGGGTCAGGTCGCCGTTGGCGTCCACCATGTCGATGTTCTCGTTGAGCATCGAATGGCCGAAGCGATAGACGGTGTGCGCGAACTCCGCGAAGATCGCCGGATTGATGTCGGTGACGCTGTTGAAGACGAACGGGTCGATCGCCGGCTGGATCTTGCGGGCGAATTCCTCGAACACCAGGTGCTGATACTGCATCTCTGTGGCGAAGCGCGCGGCCTGGAACAGGCGCTCTCCGTCCCAGCCCAGGGTGTTGGCGTAATCGAGCTGCTCCAGCTTGGTCATGCTGGCGAAGTTGGCCGGCAGGCTGGCGATGTCGGTGGCGAGCCATTCGTTGATGAAGGCGGTGTCGCCGGTGGCGAGGATGGTCAGCTTCTGCGCGTCCACCTGCCGGTTGTGCTCGGAATGGAACACGTGGTGCACGGCGGTGAGGCCGATGTTCTCGTTGCCGCGCCCGTCGCCGGTCACGTAATGGCGGTTGAGCAGCTCGCCGTCATAGGTGCCGGCCTCGGCCGCGACCTCGCCGTTGTCGATGACCCCGTTGCCGTTCGTGTCGCCGTTGATGACGCCGTCCGTATCCTCGGCCTTCACCGCGCCGGTCTGGCTGTTGAAAGGGCTCGCCGCATGGGCGATGTCGTCGAGGAAGGCATGGCCGGTGCGGATGGCGCCGGCATAGGTGACGCTGCCGATGGTGACCGGGGCCGAAAGGTCCACCGGATTGGCGGCGGTGCCGGAGACCACCACGTCGTCGGCGGTGTTGGGCACGCCGTCGGCGCCGATGCCGACGATCACCTGGGCGTAGCCGTTGGCGTCGGGAATGAAGCGGCCGTAGGCGTCGGTGCGCAGCAGCGGCACGGCGTTCACGTCGTCGTCGTCCAGCTGGATGCCGAGCATGGTGCGCGCCTGCGCCTTCACGTCGGCCCAGGTGGGCAGGCCGCCGTCCGCGCCATTGAGCAGCCGGCCGGTGACGACCGTCTTCCCGCCCACCGTCTCGTACTCCCGCAGGAACACCTGGTGGGAGGGGTGGGAGGTGTAGGTCTGGTTCTGGTCCACGAACGGCGTGGTGGTGTTGACCGCCTCGTGGGCGGTGTCGTCGGCGGTGCCGAGGATGCCGTCCGCCCCGGGGCCGGCGACCGGCGTGGAGCGGGTGAGCACCATGAAGGCGTTCTGCGGCGAGACCTCGTCGCCCGAGCCGGGAATGCCGTCCGGCCCGTGGGTGACGAGCGGATCGTCGGCCGCGAGCGGAATGAAGATGGTGCCGTTGCCGCCCTTTGAGATCAGGTCGAGGCCGTGGTCGAAGAACTGGCCGAAGAAGGTCATCCAGCTGCTGAACGGCTTGGAAAGCCCCTCGTCGGGGGCGACGTTCGGCACCACCAGCGAGCCGTTCTCCTGGCTGATGCCGACCGAGCCGAGCACCGCGTCGAAGGCGGTTGTGGCCGCCGCCTTGGCCGCCGCGTCGGCCCCCGGATCTGACATGACCGCCATGTAGGCCGCATGGGCGTCCTGCACCGTCTCGAGGTCGCCGCCCGCGCCGTAGATGGTGGTGGAGCCGGCGAAGCTGAGCGCGGCCACGATCGCGGCCGGATTGTTGAAGCTCATGTCGGCGACGAGATTGGAGATGAGCCGCGGGTCCACGTCGGCCACGTTGCCGCCGGCGCCGTAGTCGGTGTTGGTCACCACCCCGCCGGGAGCCGGGCCGTTGGCGTCGAAGCTGTCGCCGTCCGCATCGTCGCGGAAGTCGGGCGTGAGCATGCGCGGCATGGGCTGGTCGGCCGCGCCCCAGTGTTCGCGCCCCTCGACGATGTTGTTGTAGCTGCCGTCCACGGTGCGCAGGCCATAAGGCGTGTGCGGATCGGGAATGGCGCGCGGGGCGGCGGGGTCGAACGCCGGCGAGGTGTACCAGGCCGGATCGGCGATCACGTTTCCGTTGGCGTCGAGCCTGATCTCGGTCAGGGGGATGCCGGCGGCGTTGGCCTCGGCGATCTTGATCTGCTGCAGGATGAACTCGAGATCGTTGCGGATCAGCTGGACCATGGCGTCCTCCCTCGGCGTCGCTGGCGATCCGGGGTCTTTCGCCCCGCGGTGCGGAATGCTCGTGCGTGCGGCAGAGGTATTTGCGCCTGACCCAGAAAAATCTGGCCCAAGGCGAAATAGTCGCTACCCTGCATGACGCAGCGTTGCTGATAGTGAAACACGCCATGGAGAAGAACATAGACCATAAGGTCTCGCGGTCTGCCCCCTCCAATTCGCGGGAAAATCCTGAGGTCGAAGGACGGATCCTGTCACGACCATGGTCCGTCGGACCAATAGGGACTTTGGTCGGGTGGTGGCGCCGGATGGGGCTGCGGACGCAGTTCCTGGTCAGCGCCTCCCTCCTGTTCGCGGGCTCGATGCTGGCGCTCGGGCTGTGGATCCAGGGTCGCATCGAGACCGACTGGCGCACTGCCGCGCTCGCGGCCAGCGCACGGTTCCTCGATGACCTGGTGGGCGACCATGTGCAGGACCTCGTCGGTCCCCCCGGCCCGCGCGCCGAGGCCGCAGCCGGGCGCCTCGCCAGCGAGATCGAGGGCAATCTCCACCGCGAGTTCATGGTGCTCGTCGTGTGGGACCAGCGCGGTCGCGAGGTCTTCTCCCTCCCGCGCCGCGCGATGCCGGAGGCGCTGCCGGGGGATGCGCGCGCGGCAGCGCTCGCCGGCGAGACCGTGACGCGCCCGCTGCGCCTCGCGCCGCACGGGGAGCGCGGCATGCTGATGCGCCTGTTCGCCCCGGTGCGCGATCCCTCAGGCGCCGCTGTCGCGGTGGCGGGTGTGGACCTGTGGAGCGGCGAGATGGACCGCCTCGCGCGGGAGGAGAGCCTGAAGACCTGGCCCATGGTCGGCCTCGTCTGCGTCGCCATGCTGGGCATGCTCTATCTGCTCGTCACCGGCGCCGCGGCCACCATCGAGCGTCAGCAGGCGGCGCTGGTGCGCCAGGCCCGCCACGCCCGGCTGCTGAGCCGGCGCGGCGCGGTGCTCACCCGCGTGGCCGAGCAGGCGCGGCACGATGCGATGATCGCCATCGAGCGCACCCTCGCCCGGGTGGGCACCGACATCCACGACGGTCCGATCCAGCGCCTTGCCATCCTTGCCCTGACGGCGGGCGACGCCGGCCGCCAGCGCGAGCTCGGCGCCGAGCTGCGGACGGTGGTGGCCGAGCTGCGCGACATCACCAGCGGCCTCGCCCTGCCGGAGCTGGAGGGGCTGAACCTGGAGGAGGCGGTCCGTCTCGCCGTGCTCGGCCACGAGCGGCTCACCGGGACGTCGGTCACGCTCGCCTTCGGCACGCTGCCGCAGACGGTGCGCCGCTCGGTGAAGGTCAGCTCCTTCCGCGTGGTGCAGGAGGGGCTGTCGAACGCCTATCGCCATGGCGGCGGGATCGGTCAGGCGGTGCGGGTGGAGCGGGCGCGGGGCTACCTGGTGCTCACCATCAGCGATGCCGGCCCCGGCATGGGGCAGGCGCCGCCGGTGCCGGGCAAGACCTGCCTCGCCAGCCTCACCAGCCGGGTGGAGGCCATGCGCGGCACGCTGAAGGTGACGGCGGTGACGCCCAGCGGCGTGCGCCTCGTGGTCTCGCTGCCCCTCGGCCTCAGGCCGATCGATCCGCGCGGCTGAGCCGCCGGGCCGACCGTCCGCAAATGCAGGCCATGCGCCGCGCGCGCCCGGGGGCGGGGCGGACCTGCGTGGGCCGTCCTTCAATCGTCGTTGAAAGCGGTGTAGACAGCTTCGCCCGGCGCCGAGCCCATTCCGCGCGCCGGCCATGGAGAGGTCAGATGGCGGACGCAAAGGCCAGGATCGCGGTACTTGGTGCTTCGGGTTACACCGGCTCGGAGCTGGTGCGACTGCTGCTGCGCCATCCGCGCGCCGAGCTGGTCGCCCTGACCGCCGACCGCAAGGCCGGCCAGACCATGGCCGAGGTGTTCCCGCAGTTCGCCCCGTTCGCCCTGCCGAAGCTCGTCACCATCGACGAGGTGGACTTCACGCAGGTCGACCTCGTGTTCTGCGCCCTGCCGCACGCCACCACGCAGCTCGTCATCAAGAAGGTGCTCGACGCGGCGCCGAGCGTGAAGGTGGTGGACCTGTCCGCCGACTTCCGCCTGACCGACCCCGGCGCCTACGAGCAGTGGTACGGCCATCCGCACCAGGCGCTGGAGCTGCAGAAGGAGGCCGCGTTCGGCCTCGTCGAGATCTATCGCGACGACATCCGCAAGGCGCGGCTGGTGGCCAATCCCGGCTGCCACTCCTCCACTGCCATCCTGCCGATCGTGCCCCTGCTGGAGGCCGGCGCGCTGGATCCGGAGACGATCGTCATCGATTCCAAGACCGGCATGTCCGGCGCCGGCCGCGCGGCCAAGGAGGCGATGCTGTTCTCCGAGGTGTCGGAGGGCATCCACGCCTATGCGGTCTCCGGCCACCGCCACATGGGCGAGCTGGACCAGGAATTCTCCAAGGCCGCCGGGCGTCCGGTGTCGCCCATGTTCGTGCCGGTGCTCGCGCCCATGAACCGGGGCATCTACGCCACCATCTATGTGCGCACCGCCGGCGCCAGCGCCGAGGACCTGCACCGCATCCTCGCCGACTATTACCGCGGCGAGCCCTTCGTCCATGTGCTGCCGTTCGGCCAGGTGCCGCAGTCGCGGCATGTGCGCGGCTCCAACATGGTGTTCCTGGGGGTGGCGGCGGATCGCAATCCGAACCGCGCCATCCTCATCTCCACGCTGGACAATCTGGTGAAGGGCGCCTCCGGCCAGGCGGTGCAGAACATGAACGTGGTCATGGGTTACCCCGAGACCATGGGCCTCGAGCAGATCGCCCTGATGCCCTGATGCACGGCGCGGGCCTGCCCCGCGCCGTCGCCGGCCGCCTCCGGGCGCCGGCCGAACCGTGCCGCGTGACGTTGCGGCACGGTTGGAAGTCGTATGGTTGCGTGTATTAGGACAGTGTAGCTTCCCTATGTTTAAGGGATTCTCCTACCTCCTTCTCAGGGCATCTCATGAGCTTCCTCATTTGCATCGCCGCCCTCGGCTTCCTCATGCTGGTCGCCTATCGCGGCTTCAGCGTCATCCTGTTCGCGCCGGTGGCCGCCCTCGGCGCCGTATTGCTGACTGATCCTTCCGCCGTCCCCGTCGTCTTTTCCGGCCTGTTCATGGAAAAGATGGTTGGCTTCATCAAGCTCTACTTCCCCGTGTTCCTGCTGGGCGCGGTGTTCGGCAAGCTGATCGAGCTGTCGGGCTTCTCGCGCTCCATCGTCTCCTCCATCGTCAAGCTGCTGGGGCCGGGGCGGGCGATCCTCTCCATCGTGCTGGTGGGCGCGCTCCTGACCTACGGCGGCGTCTCGCTGTTCGTCGTCGTGTTCGCGGTCTATCCGTTCGGTGCCGAGATGTTCCGCCAGGTGGGCATCCCCAAGCGCCTGCTGCCGGCGGTGGTGGCGCTCGGCGCCTTCTCCTTCACCATGGACACGCTGCCCGGCACGCCGCAGATCCAGAACATCATCCCCACCACCTTCTTCCACACCACCGCCTATGCGGCGCCGATCCTCGGCATCGTCGGCGCCCTGTTCATGCTGCTGGTGGGCATCTCCTACCTGGAGTTCCGCCGCCGGCAGGCCCAGCGCAAGGGCGAGGGCTATGGCGAGGGTCATATCAACGAGGTGGTGGTGGACGAGAGCGTGCCGCTCGTCTCGCCGTTCCTTGCCCTGCTGCCGCTGGTGGTGGTGGGCATCGCCAACCTGGTGTTCGCCCAGCTCATTCCCGGCTGGTTCGGCACCACCGCCTCGGCCACGCTGGTGCCCGGCGCCGCCGCGGTGAGCGTGCCCACCAGCACCTGGGCCGCCATCTGGTCGGTGCAGGCGGCGCTGCTGCTCGGCATCCTCACGGTGCTGGTGTTCGGCTTCAAGCCCATTGCCGGCAAGTTCGCCGGCGGCTCGAAGGATGCGGTGGCCGGCGCGCTGCTGGCCAGCCTGAACACCGCGACGGAATACGGCTTCGGCGCCGTGATCGCGGCGCTGCCGGGCTTCCTCGTCATCAAGGGCGCGCTCGCCGCCATCCCCAACCCGCTGGTGAACGAGGCCATCACGGTGACCACGCTCGCCGGCATCACCGGCTCGGCGTCGGGCGGCCTGTCCATCGCGCTGGCGGCCATGGCGGACCAGTTCATCGCCCAGGCCCACGCCTACGGCATTCCGCTGGAGGTGATGCACCGGGTGGCGTCCATGGCCTCCGGCGGCATGGACACGTTGCCGCACAACGGCGCGGTCATCACCCTCTTGGCGGTGACCGGACTGACGCATCGCCAGTCCTACGGCGACATTTTCGCCATCACCCTCATCAAGACGGCGGCCGTGTTCTTCGTCATCGCTTTCTACTACCTCACAGGGTTGTATTGAGCAGGTGCAGCATGGCCGCTAAGTTGCGGCCACGCTGACCAGGGGGGACGGGGGCGATGGCGGACGCTGGGGGGCGAGTGATCGCCGTCGCCAACATGAAGGGCGGTGTGGGCAAGACCACCACCGTCGTCATGCTGGCGGAGGGTTTCGCCGAGGCGGGGTGGAAGGTGGCGGTGGTCGATCTCGACGCCCAGGCCAACGCCTCCTACTGCTTCGCGCCGGACGAGGAGCTGAAAGCCATCCTCGAGCAGCGCCGCTCCATCACCTCCTTCCTGGCCGACCGGCTGCTCTACGGCGACCGCAAGCCCATCACCGACTACGTCACTCCCGGCATCTCCCACGTGATGCGCGCCGGCGAGGAGCTGGCCATCGACATGGTGGTGGCCAGCCCCCGCCTGCGCCTGCTGGAGCGGGAGATCGTGCTGCGCCTCGCCGAGCGCAATTTCGGCATGCGCTCGCTGGAGGGGCAGTCGCTCAAGGTGCTGGAGGAGGCTCTGGTTCACCTCCGGGCGCGCTACGACATCGTCCTGTTCGACTGCGCGCCCGGCATCTCCGCCTTCACGGAGGTGGCGATCCGCCTCGCCGACATGGTGATCGTGCCCACCATTCCCGATTACCTCTCCACCCTCGGCTTCGACGCGTTCCGCGCCTCGGTGTGGGAGAATGCCCACGTCACGCGCTCCGCCCTGCCGCAGCCCCGGCGCCGGCCGGTGGTCTTGGCGAGCCGCGTGAATGCGAACAAGATCCAGCATCGCGATACGCTGGAGAGCCTGCGCGAGGAGGCGGCGGCGGAGGATGCGGTGTTCGAGATGTTCGACGCGACGGTGAGCAACCTTGCCGCCATCGAGCGGGCCATGGACCCGGACAATTTCCCCTACGCGCCGTCGTTCGAGCAGAAATGGTATCGCGCGGTGGATGCGGTGCGCGACCTCGTGAGCGAGACCCGGAGACGGCTCGATGCGTGACGGGACTGATTTCTTCCAGCTGCTCGCCGCCGTCGGGGGCAGGGCGGAGCTGTTCTCCGCCGGCGCCAACCTCGCCCGCAAGGCGGTGAACGAGATCGTCCGTGCCCAGCTGGTGGCGGACGGCACGAGCCTCGAAGCCCTGCGCGCGATGCACGTGCTGCTCGGCCCCGCGGCCTTCGCCGAGGCGCTGGACGGCGTGCCGGCGGCCAAGACGAAACCGCTCCTCGCCCGGCTCGACCCGCACGCTCCCGCCTTGGCGCAGCCGGCGGACCGGGTGAAGGCGCTGCTGGCGCTTGCCGACGGCAGCCGCGCGCCCGCCGCCGCGGCCGAGAAGCCCGCCCGCAAGCCGGCCGCCCGGAAGGGTGCCGCCGCCAAGGATGCACCCGCCAAGGACGTTCCCGGGGCCGATGCGCCTGCGGCGACGCCTGCCCCGCGCAAGCGCAAGATCACCGGCCGCGCCGCCCTGCGCGTCTCCGAGGAGCGCTGAGGAGAGGCGCGCTGAGGCGAGGCGCGCTGAGGAGAGGAGCGCTGAGGAGAGGAGCGCTGAGGCGGCCCCGAGGCGGCCCCGCGCACGATCGGGCGGGAGGCCGGGTCGCGCAATCCATCGGGCGCGCTGCTCCCGGCGCCGCCTCGCCGGCGAGCGAGCCTACGCCGCCGTGGCTTCGCCCGCCTCTTCCGGGGGCAGGGAGAAGATCTCGGCCATGGCCACCAGCGGCGGCACCAGCATGCACCACATGCCCACCAGCAGGTGAAGCAGCGCCGCCAGCGCGCAGCCGGCGACGAAGGCGGCGAAATTGCCGGCGAACCGCCCCAGCCGCGCGCGCGTGGCCGCGCGATCGCTGTCGGGGCCCGGCTGCCAGAGGGCCGCGCCATCCACCAGCAGCTGGGTGAAGGTGCCTGTCATCATGGTGGAGGGCGGCACGTCCTTCAGATGGGTCCGGTGCAAGGCGTTCTGCAGCGCCATGGCGCTCACCAGCGTCATCCCGGTCATCAGGGCGTTCGGCGCGTCGGGGTGGTAGAAGGGGCCCACCGTCACCGCCACCAGCGCCGCATGGGCGAGGAGCACCAGCTTGGCGCCCATGAGGATGCGGAAGTCGCTGCGGCCGCGGGCCTGCATGGCCCGTCCCAGCAGGTGGGCGCCGATCACCACCACGGCGAACACCGGAAGGGCGATGACCTTCCCAAGCTCCGGCGCCCGCGCCTGAGCCAGCGCGGCGGCGATGGTGACGATGTTGCCGGTGACATGCGCGCTGAACAGCCCGCCCAGCGAGACGAAGCCGGTGGTATCCACGAAGCCGGCATTGAAGCACAGAAGAACCGGAAGCCACCGCACGCCGTCACCCCCCGCAGCGCGATTCAGGCCGTCTCCGTCCCATCGCGGAGCGTGGCGCAGCGCGCATTCTTGCTTTTGTCACCTCAGCCCGCCCGAGCCCGTCGCGGATGCGCGCGTGCTGCGCGTTTCACCTTGCCAAAAGAGCGCCCAACGTCGGCCCCGCCCTTCGCCTCGGATATCCGGCACGTCGCACGGTTCCCCCGCCACACCGCATCACACGCCGGTTCGGCCGCATCGCGAATGCGCCGCTCGCCGCGCGGTTCCCCTTGCCACGGCACGGCTCACAGCGGCTCCGCCACATCGCGGATGCGCAGCGCCGCGCGGGTTTCGCCCTGCCAGGTGTCGAGCTCCAGGCTGCCGGCCACGTGCAGCGGCCGTCCCCGCGCGGCGAGGAGCGCGCGGCCGAGCGGCTCCTCGGCGCTGCGGAAGGCGGTGGCCTTCAGCGTCGCGCCGTCGGGAGAGGCGATGCGCGCCCGCACGTGCCCGGCGCCGAAGCTTTCCACGAAGCTGATGCGGTGGCCCGGAAAGGCGAACACCGGGTCCGGATTGCCGGCGCCGAACGGCCCTGCGCGGGAAACCGTCTCGATCAAATCGGGCGTCGCGCCGCGCGCGGTCAGCGCGCCGTCGATGGCAAGGGTGCCCTCGGCCCGCGCGCGCTCCACGTCGGCGGCAAGGCGCCGCTCCAAGTCCGCCCGCAGCGCGCCCAGCTGGCCGCGCGCCACGGTGAGGCCGGCCGCCATGGCGTGCCCGCCGCCCTTGGCGAGGATGCCGCTCTCCACCGCGCCCCGCACCGCGCGGCCGATGTCCACGCCGGGGAGGGAGCGGCCGGAGCCGGTGCCGGTCTCGCCGTTGAAGGCGATGGCGAAGGCGGGGCGTTGGAACCGTTCCTTCAGCCGCGCCGCCACCAGCCCCACCACGCCGGGATGCCAGCCGTCGCCGCTCACCACCACCACCGCGCCCTCGTCGCCGATGCCCAGCGAGGCCTGCGCCTCGGCCTCGGCGGCGGCGAGGATGGCGCGCTCCACCTCCTGCCGCTCGGAATTCAGCCGGTCGAGCTCGCCGGCGATGCGCCGCGCCTCCGCCGGGTCGTCGGTAAGGAGCAGGCGCGCGCCCAGCGTCGCCTCGCCGATGCGGCCTCCCGCATTGATGCGCGGGCCGATGAGGAAGCCGAGATGGAACGGGCGCGGCGGCCCGTCGAGCCGCGCGGCGTCCATCAGCGCGGTGAGGCCGATGCGGCTGCGCCGGCGCATGGCCAGCAGCCCCTTGGTGACGAAGGCGCGGTTGAGCCCGCGCAGGGGCACCACGTCCGCCACGGTGGCCAGCGCCACGAGGTCGAGCGCGTCCAGCAGGTCGGGGGCGGGGCGCTCCGTGGTGAAGTGCCCGCGCTGCCGCAGCGCCCGCACCAGCCCCACGGCGGTGACGAACACCAGCCCCGCCGCGCACACGTGGCCGAGGCCCGAAAGATCATCCTCGCGATTGGGGTTCACGATGGCGGCGGCGGGAGGCAGCGCCTCGCCCGCCTGGTGATGGTCGATGACCACCGTATCCATGCCGAGCCGGCGGGCGGCTTCGAGCGGCTCCTGGGACGTTGTCCCGCAATCCACCGTCACCAGCAGCGTCACGCCGCGCGCCGCGAGCTGCTCGATGGCCGGCACGCTCGGGCCATAGCCCTCGAAGATGCGGTCGGGAATATGGAACAGCGGGTCGAGCCCGGCCGCGCGCAGGACGCTCACCATGAGCGCGGTGGCGCAGGCGCCGTCCACGTCATAGTCGCCGAACACTGCCACGGTCTCGCCGGTCGCGACCGCGCGGGCGAGGCGCTCCACGGCGGCCGGCATGTCGGTCAGCGTGTCCGGATCGGGCAGGAGGGTGCGGATGGAGGGATCGAGATAGCGCTCCACCTCGTCGAGCGGCACATCGCGCCCGGCCAGCACGCGGGCGAGCAGCTCGCTGATGCCGTGGCGCTGCGCCATGGCCAGGGCGATCTGGGAGGTGCGCACGTCCAGCCGCTCGCGCCAGGCACGGCCGGTGGCCGAGCGGGCGACATCGAGGAACAGGCGATTCGGCAGGGCGATGGTCATGGCCGGATGAGGCCAGAGCCGGCGCGCGGCGTCGAGCCGGCTTGTGTCATGCCAGCCCCCGCGCGACCGCAAGCACGGCAAGGGCCGCGCCCACCGCCGCCGCGGTCGCCGCCGCGAGCCGCGCCGTGAAGGGCAGCGGCCCGGCGGCCGCCGCGAAGCCCACGCGGGCGATGGCGTTCACGCCGAGGGCGATGAGGATGGCGAGGGCGGCGGCCTCGAAGGTGAGCGAGCTGCCGGCGAGGCGCGCGGCGTTCAGCGAGGGCACGTCCACGTCGACGATGCCCGCCACCGCGCTCACCGCGAACAGGCTCTGCGGCCCCACCGACTTCAGCAGGAAGCCGCTGATGAAGGAGACCACGCCGAACATGCAGGCGAACGCCGCAAGCGGGCCGAGATCGAACGGATTGCCGAGGGTGGATTCGCCCTGGGCCGCGCCCGCGCTGCGCATCATGATGCCGCCGGCGAGGGCGAAGGCGGCCGCCGCCGCGATGGCGGGCGGCGCCAGCGTCGCCAGCAGCCCCGGCGCCACCACCATGCAGATCACCAGCACGCGCAGCAGCGAGACCATGGCCGCGAGCGCCGCCCCGCCGGCCAGCAGCACCGCCGGCTCCTCCGCGGCGGCGCGCCGGGCGAAGGCGATGGTGACGGCGGTGGAGGAGACGAGCGCCCCGCCCAGCGCGCTGAACAGAATGCCCTTCTCCGGCCCCGCCACCTTCACCGCCACATAGCCGGCGAACGAGATGGTGGCGGTGAGCACCATGAACAGCCAGATCTGGCGCGGATTGATGCTGTCGAACGGGTCGAGGGTGCGATCGGGCAGCAGCGGCAGCACGATCATGGTCATGCCGAGCAGGATCAGCGCCGAGCGCAGCTCCACCCAGGTGAGGCGGGCGACCAGGCCATGCAGCATTTCCCGGGCGGCAAGAAGGCCCGTGGCGGCGATGGCGACCGCCCCCGCCGCCGCCGCGTCTCCCGCCACCGCCAGCGCGCCGAGGGCGAACACCAGCAGCGCGGCCACGATGCCGGTGATGCCGAACTCCCGGTCCTCCACCATCTCGCGGTACTTGAAGAGGGTGAACAGGGCGGTGAAGGCGAGGCTGGACGCGATCAGCACCGCCGGGCTCTGGATCGCCAGCGCCAGCGCCGCGCTCACGCCGCCGAGCAGGCCGATGAGCGAATAGGTGCGCACGCCGGCGGTGCGGCTGCCTGGCGGATCGGTGCGCTCGCGCCAGCCGCGCTCGACGCCCACCACCAGCCCGATGGCAAGGGCGATGCCCAGCCGGTAGATCAGGTGGTCCATGGCGGCTCCGGACTCTGACGCGAGGATCGTCGCAGGGATGATACCGGATTCGTGCGATCGCTGTCGCCGATGCGCGGTTTCCGGCGCGATTGCGGCCGCGCGGTTGCCACCGCCGCCGGTTGCGCGGACACTGCGGTTACGGAGTTTCCGACATCACGTTTTGGGGGGAAGCCATGGAGACGAGGGGTCGCAAGCCGCGGCGCGGCGCTCCGCGCGGTGCCTTTCAGATGTTCGCCTTCGCCATCGCCGGTCTGCTCGCCGCCGGCCTTCCGGGAGCGGCCCGCGCCGACGGGTCGGTGTCCTCGCTCGGCCTCGGCATGGGGGCGCCGACTCCGCAGCGGTTCGCCGAGTTCGAGGCGGTGGTGGCGAAGTTCAACGCCTCCGGCGAGCGGTTCGTCATCGATGGGCATTGCCAGTCGGCCTGCACCATGATGCTCGCCATCCGCAATGTCTGCGTGAAGCCGGGCGCGACGCTGCTGTTCCATGCCGGCGGCAATCCCCGCAGCGGCAAGATCAGCGCCGACACCACCAGCCGCATGCTGGCGCGCTACAATCCGGCGCTGCGCCAGTACCTCCTGGAGCGGAACGCCATGTCGACGTTCGATTTCCTCGCCATTCCCGGCAGCACCATCATCGCGAAGTTCGGCTATCCCGCCTGCAAGTGAGGTGGGTGCAAGTGAGGGGGGCTGAGGGCGGGCCCCGCGCTCACTCGGCGAGACGGAACTTGCGGAAGTCGCGGTGCTCGGTGGCGATGCGGCGCACGGTGCCGGTGGCGGCGCGCAGGACGATGGTGTCGGTCGCGATCATCTCGCGGCCGAAGCGCACGCCCTTCAGCAGCGCTCCGTCGGTGACACCGGTGGCGGCGACGAGGCAGTCGCCCCGCACCATCTCCTCCAGCTTGTACACCTTCGAGCCGTCGCGGATGCCGAGGGCCTTGGCCTGGGCGCGCTTCTTCTCGGTGTCGAGCACGAGGCGGCCTTCCATCTGCCCGCCGATGCAGCGCAGCGCCGCCGCCGCCAGCACGCCTTCCGCCGCGCCGCCGAGGCCGAGATAGATGTCGATGCCGCTCTCGTGCGGATTGGTGGTGTGGATCACCCCCGCCACGTCACCGTCGGTGATGAGCTTGATGGCGGCGCCGGTCTTGCGCACCGCCTCGATGAGCGGCCCATGGCGGGGCCGGTCGAGGATCAGCGCGGTGATCTCGGAGGGCGGCACGCCCTTCGCCTCGGCGAGCGCGTGGATGTTCTCCTGCGGGCTGCGGGAGAGCGAGACGATGCCGTCGGGATAGCCGGGCCCGATGGCCAGCTTCTCCATGTAGGCGGCGGGCACCTGCAGTAGCGAGCCGCGCTCGGCCACCGCCAGCACGCAGAGCGAGCCTTCCATGTTCTTGGCGCAGAGGGTGGAGCCCTCCAGCGCGTCGACGGCAAGGTCCACCTCCGGTCCGCCGAGGCCCAGCGCCTCGCCCACGAACAGCTGGTCGCACTCGCCCTCGACGCCCTCGCCGATGACGATGGTGCCGGAGACCGGCACCTGGCTCAGCTCGCGGTGGCAGGCGGCCATGGCGGCGAGGTCCGCCGCCTGCTCGTCGCCGCGTCCACGCAGCCGCGCGGCGGCGACAGCGCACCGCTCTGTCACCTGCGCCAGATCGAGGGCGAGGCGGCGGTCGAGCACCTGGGGCATCCGGGCAACGCTCATGGCGTCAATCCTTCTCGATGCGGATCACCTGGGGGAGGGAGGCCACCACGCCGTCGGCCTCGATGGCGGCGATCGCGCGGCGCACGGCCTCCTCGGTCGTGGCGTAGGTGATGAGGATCACGTGGGCCGTCTCGGCGGCGACGGCGCCGCCGGGCTGGCGCTGGACGATGGATTCCAGCGAGATCTGCTCGTCCGCCATGCGGCGGGTGATGGTGGCGGCGGTGCCCGGCTTGTTCACCACCGACAGGCGGATGTAGTAGCCGCCCTCGTGGCGCTGCATGGGCGCGCGCTCGGCCTTCTGCAGCCCGTCGACGGGCAGGCCGAAGGCGAAGCCGCGATTGCCGCGGGCCACGTCGAAGATGTCGGCCACCACCGCTGAGGCGGTGGCATCGCCGCCGGCGCCGGGGCCCACCAGCGTGAGCGCGACGGCGTCGCCATCCACCGCCACCGCGTTGGTGACGCCGGAGACCTGGGCGATGGGCCAGTGCTTGGGCACCATGGTGGGGTGCACGCGCTGCTCGATGCCGGTGTCGGTCTTCACCGCCACGCCCAGCAGCTTGACCCGGTAGCCGAGGTCGTCGGCCGCCTCGAGGTCGGCGAGGGTCAGCTGGCGGATGCCCTCCACATAGATGGCGTCCGCATCCACCTGCGTGCCGAAGGCCAGCGAGGTGAGGATGGAGAGCTTGTGGGCGGTGTCGTAGCCGTCGATGTCGAAGGTGGGGTCCGCCTCCGCATAGCCGAGGCGCTGGGCCTCGGTGAGGCAGACATGGAACGAGAGCTTCTCGTCCGCCATGCGGGTGAGGATGTAGTTGCAGGTGCCGTTGAGGATGCCCGACACCCGCTCGATGACGTTGCCGGCGAGCGAATCGCGCAGCGTCTTCACGATGGGGATGCCGCCTGCGACCGCCGCCTCGAAGAACAGGCCGGCGCCCGTGGCCTCGGCCCGGCGGGCGAGCTCCACGCCGCACCTGGCGAGCAGGGCCTTGTTGGCGGTGACCACCGGGATGCCCCGGTCGAGCGCGGCGGCGACCGCGGCCTTGGCGGGATCGCCCTCGCCGCCCATCAGCTCCACGAACACGTCGATGTCGCCTTCGCGGGCGAGCGCCACCGGGTCCTCGAACCAGGCGACGTCGCCGAGCGCGAGGCCGCGGTCGCGGCTGCGGTCACGCGCGGCGACGGCCGTGACGGTGAGGGTGCGGCCAGTGCGGGCGGCAAGCTCGGCCCTGCGGCGCTCGAGCATGCGGAAGACGGCGGCCCCGACGGTGCCGAGGCCGGCGAGGCCCACTTTCAGTTCGCTCATGGGATCGGACCGGTTCTACGCCAGAGGAGGGGAGCCCCGCTCTTAGCGCGGGGCGCCCGCCGGCACCACTCAGCGCGCGGCGCTGAGCGGCACCACATTGTGGAGCGTCGTGCCCGCCTGCTCGAAGAAGCGGCGGATGTTGCGCGCCGCCTGGCGGATGCGCTGCTCGTTCTCCACCACCGCGATGCGGACATAGGCGTCGCCGTGCTCGCCGAAGCCGACGCCGGGGGCCACCGCCACCTCCGCCTTCTCGATGAGCAGCTTGGCGAATTCCACCGAGCCCATCTCGCGGAACGGCTCGGGAATGGGCGCCCAGGCGAACATGGAGGCCTTCGGCACGGGGATGTTCCAGCCGGCGCGGCCGAAGCTGTCCACCATGGCGTCACGGCGCTTCTTGTAGGTCTCGCGCATCTCGGCCACGCACTCCTGCGGGCCGTTCAGCGCGGCGGTGGCCGCCACCTGGATCGGCGTGTAGGCGCCGTAGTCGAGATAGGACTTCACCCGCGACAAGGCGGCGATGAGGCGCTCGTTGCCCACCGCGAAGCCCATGCGCCAGCCGGCCATCGAATAGGTCTTGGACATGGAGGTGAACTCCACCGTCACGTCCATGGCGCCCGGCACCTGCAGCACCGAGGGGGGCGGGTTGCCGTCAAAATACAGCTCGGCATAGGCGAGGTCGGAGAGGACGATCAGGTCGTTCTTCTTCGCGAAGGCCACCACGTCCTTGTAGAATTCAAGGTCCGCCACGCAGGCCGTGGGGTTCGAGGGATAGCACAGCACGACCGCGATGGGCTTGGGGATGGAGTGCTGCACCGCCCGTTCCATGGCGTGGAAGAACTCCGGCCCCGGCTCCACCGGCACCGAGCGGATGACGCCGCCGGCCATCAGGAAGCCGAAGGCGTGGATCGGGTAGGAGGGGTTCGGCGTCAGGATCACGTCGCCGGGGGCGGTGATGGCCTGCGCCATGTTGGCGAAGCCTTCCTTGGACCCGAGCGTGGCCACCACGTGCTTGTCCGGGTCCAGCTTCACGCCGAATCGCCGCTCGTAATAGGCCGCCTGGGCCTTGCGCAGGCCGGGGATGCCCTTGGACGAGGAATAGCGGTCGGTGCGCGGCTTGCCGATGGTCTCCTTCAGCTTCTCGTAGACGTGCGCCGGCGCGTCGAGGTCGGGATTGCCCATGCCGAGGTCGATGATGTCCACCCCGGCATTGCGAGCGGCGGCCTTCACGCGGTTCACTTGCTCGAACACGTAGGGCGGCAGCCGGCGAATGCGGTGGAAATCGGTCGTCATCTCAAGGCTCCAGGGCCGCGCATGTTGCTCTCCCGGCGCGGCAGTCGGGCTTTGTAGCACTCTTCCACGAATGGAAAAGACATGAATGCGATGGCAGTGGGGCCAAATCGCGCCCGCTGCACCGCAAAACGCATGGCGGCCGGGCCGCCGCTAGTTCTGGTCCGGCTGCGCCCGCTTGGCCTGCTGGGTGCGGGCGAGGCGCTCCAGGTCCTGCTGCAGCTTCTGCTGCGCCTGCGGGGTGAGCGCCGGTGCGCGGTTGGGGGCGGGGGTGGTGCCCACGGTGGGGAACTGGTCCGCCGCCACGGTCGGTACGTCGGTATGGGGCGGAGTGATGCCGGGCAAGCTCTCTCCACCGGCACAGCCGGCGACGGCCGCGAGGGCGAGCGCGATTCCGGCGCGGCCTGCAACCCGAATGCTGCGCTGCGGCGTGCGGGAAGGCGGGGCGATGGCCGGAAGGTACGGGGAACGCTGCATGATTCTCCTGACGTCGCCGAGGCGCGGGCGTGGCAGGAACCTGTTGGTCGCGCACGCTGCGCGCGCCTCGAAGGCTCGATCCCGTCACACGAGCGGAGTATGAAGGACACACGGGCGGCGATAAAGATGGACGAACCAGTCCGCAACGGCCCGCCAGAAGGAACGATACATGTCCCGAGCCGAGGAAACGTCCAACACGTCCGGGCACGGCCCGGACCTCGCTTCACCCGTGGGCATGCCGGCGCCGCGCCTCAACGTGGTTCCGCCGGCGCCCGAGCCGGCGCCCGCGCCCAAGGCGGTGCCCGTGGCCAAGGCGCCGCCGAGGCCCAAGGCCGATGCGGACGGGCAGGGCGCGGCCGGGGAGGGGCCTTCCGGCGTGGACATCGAGGCGTTCTCGCGCAACCTCGCGCGCATGGTGGAGGAGGGCGGCAAGGCGATGGCCGCCTATCTCACTCCGCGCGCGCCCGGCAAGACCGACGACATGGCGGACGAGATCGCCGACGCGCTCAAGACCGTCGGCCATGTGGCGGAATACTGGATGGCCGATCCCCAGCGCACCATCGAGGCGCAGTCGCGGCTGATGTCCGGCTATCTCTCGGTCTGGTCCAACACCATGAAGCGCCTGGCCGGCGAGGAGGTGGCCCCGGTCACCGCTCCCGACCCGAAGGATGCCCGCTTCAAGGACGAGGGCTGGCGCCAGAGCCCCTTCTTCGACGCGCTGAAGCAGGTCTATCTCGTCACCGCCAACTGGGCCGAGGACATGGTGCAGGAGGCCGAGGGCCTCGATGCGCACACCAAGCACAAGGCCGAGTTCCTGGTGCGGCAGATCTCCAACGCGGTGTCGCCCTCCAACTTCGTGCTCACCAATCCCGAGCTGATCCGCGAGACGCTCAGCTCGTCCGGCGAGAACCTCGTGCGGGGCATGAAGAACCTCACCGAGGACCTGATCGAGGGCAAGGGCTCGCTGAAGATCCGCCAGACCGACATGTCGGCGTTCGAGGTGGGGCGCAACCTCGCCACCACCCCCGGCAAGGTGATCTACGAGAATGAGCTGATGCAGCTCATCCAGTACGAGCCGACCACGCCGAGCGTGAAGAGGACGCCGCTGCTGATCGTGCCGCCGTGGATCAACAAGTTCTACATCCTCGATCTCACGTCCGAGAAGTCGTTCGTGAAGTGGCTGGTGGACCAGGGCGTCACCGTGTTCGTGATCTCCTGGGTCAATCCGGATGCCCGCCTCGCCGAGAAGGGCTTCGAGGACTACATGCGCGAGGGCATCATGACCGCCCTCGACCAGGTGGCCATCGCCTCCGGCGAGCGGCAGGCCCACGCCATGGGCTATTGCGTGGGCGGCACGCTGCTCGCCACCACGCTCGCCTACATGGCGGCCACGGGCGACGACCGCATCTCCTCCGCCACCTTCCTCACCACGCAGATCGACTTCACCCACGCCGGTGACCTGAAGGTGTTCGTGGACGAGGAGCAGCTTGCCGCCATCGAGCGCCGCATGAAGACCATGGGCTATCTCGAGGGGAGCAAGATGGCGAGCGCCTTCAACATGCTGCGCTCCAACGACCTGATCTGGCCCTACGTGGTGAACAACTACATGAAGGGCAAGGCGCCGTTCCCGTTCGACCTGCTCTACTGGAACGCCGACCCCACCCGCATGCCGGCGGCCAACCACTCCTACTACCTGCGCAACTGCTACCTCACCAACAACATCGCCCGCGGCCTCGCCGAGCTGGGCGGCGTGCGCATCGACATGACCAAGGTGTCGATCCCGGTCTATTCGCTGGCGACCCGCGAGGACCACATCGCGCCGGCGCTGTCGGTCTATATCGGCGCGAACCTGCTCTCGGGTCCCGTGCGCTACGTGCTGGCGGGGTCCGGCCACATCGCCGGCGTGGTCAATCCGCCCGCCAAGGTGAAGTACCAGTACTGGGCCGACGGCCCCACCGGCCCGAGCTTTGACCTGTGGCTCGACGGCGCTCAGGAGCACAAGGGCTCCTGGTGGCCGGACTGGGTCAACTGGTTCGGCGCCCTTTCGCCCGAGGAGGTGCCCGCCCGTCCGGTCGGCGGCGGCCGCCTCACCCCCATCGAGGATGCGCCCGGCCGCTACGTGCGCGAGCGCAGCTGATCCTTGCCCGCGCCTGCCGCCCGGAGGGGATGGTGGGCGCGCGGCCCTGAACATCCCCGGCGCCCCGGCATGGAAGTCCCGCCTTCCGCGCCGGGGCGCTTGCGTCTAGTTTGGCAGGCGGCCCGCCGTGCGGCCGCAGATCCATGTCGAGGACCCGTGCGTTACGTTTCCACCCGGGGCGAGGCTCCCGTCCTGTCCTTCTCCGATGCGCTGCTGGCCGGTCTGGCGCGCGATGGCGGTCTCTATGTGCCCGAGGCCTGGCCGACCCTGACCCCGGACGAGATCGCCGCGCTGGCCGGCAAGCCGTATGCGGCCGTGGCCAAGGCGGTGATCGCGCCGTTCGTGGCCGATGCGCTGCCCGAGCGCGCCCTCGATGTGATGATCGACGACGCCTACGCCGGCTTCCGCCACCCCGCCGTGGCGCCGCTGACGCAGGTGGGGGCGAACCGCTTCGTGCTGGAGCTGTTCCACGGCCCGACGCTGGCCTTCAAGGACGTGGCGATGCAGCTGCTGTCGCGGCTGATGGACCATGTGCTGGCCGCCCGCGGCGGGCGCGCCACCATCGTCGGCGCCACCTCCGGCGACACCGGCAGCGCCGCCATCGAGGCGTTCCGCCGCTCGGATGCGGTGGATGTGTTCATCCTCTACCCGCATGGCCGCGTCTCGGAAGTGCAGCGCCGGCAGATGACCACCGTGGCCTCGCCCTCGGTGCACGCCATCGCGGTGGAAGGCACGTTCGACGACTGCCAGAGCCTCGTCAAAGCCATGTTCAACCACCACGCCTTCCGCGACCAGCTGGCGCTGGCGGGCGTGAACTCCATCAACTGGGCGCGCATCGTCGCGCAGGTGGTGTACTACTTCTACGCCGCAACGGCGCTGGGCGCGCCGCACCGCGAGGTGTCGTTCGTGGTGCCCACCGGCAATTTCGGCGACATCCTCGCCGGCTGGGTGGCGAAGAAGATGGGCCTGCCCATCCGCGACCTCTCCATCGCCACCAACGTCAACGACATCCTGGTGCGCACGCTGGACACCGGCCGCTACGAGGTGAAGGGGGTGCTGCCCTCCTCCTCGCCGTCCATGGACATCCAGGTGTCCTCCAATTTCGAGCGGCTGCTGTTCGAGGCGCTCGACCGCGACAGCGCCGCGCTGCGCCAGCTGATGGCCTCGCTCGCCCAGTCCGGGTCGTTCACCGTGCCGCGCAATGCGCTTGCGTCCATCTGCGCCGACTTCTCCGCCGGCCGGGCGGACGAGCCGGAGACCGCCGCCACCATCAAGAAGCTCTACCGCTCCGCCGGCTACCTGGCCGATCCGCACACCGCGGTGGCTCTGACCGTGGCGGACAAGGTGGAGCATGCCGCGCGGGTGCCGCAGGTGGTGCTGTCCACCGCCCATCCGGCCAAGTTCCCGGATGCGGTGGAAGCCGCCACCGGCCATCGCCCCGGCCTGCCGCCGCACATGGCGGACCTGCTCACCCGCCGCGAGAGCGTGACCGTGCTGCCCAACGACCTCGCCGCGGTGGAAGACTTCATCCGCGCCCGCGCCCGCATCGCCGCAGGTGCGGCGGCATGAGCGTGACGGTTTCCACGCTCGACAACGGCATCACCGTCGTCACCGACGACATGGCCCACCTCGGCACCGCCTCGCTCGGCATCTGGGTCGCGGCGGGGGCCCGCGACGAGCGGCAGGACGAGCACGGCATCTCCCACCTCCTCGAGCACATGGCGTTCAAGGGCACGCGCCGCCGCTCGGCCCGGCGCATCGCCGAGGAGATCGAGCAGGTGGGCGGCGACATCAACGCCGCCACCTCGGTGGAGCAGACCTCCTACAACGTCCGCGTGCTGGGGGAGGACGTGGGCCTCGGCCTCGACATCCTCGCCGACATCCTCACCGAGCCGGCGTTCGCGCCCGAGGAGCTGGAGCGCGAGAAGAACGTCATCGTCCAGGAGATCGGCGCGGTGATGGACACGCCCGACGATCTCGTCTTCGACCTGTTCCAGGAGCAGGCTTTCCCCGGCCAGAGCGTCGGCCGCTCCATCCTCGGCACGCCGGACACCGTGCGCGCCTTCTCGCGCGACCAGCTCGGCGCCTATCTGGGCCGCACCTATCGCGGTCCGCGCATGGTGGTGGCTGCTGCCGGCGCGGTTGAGCACGACCGGCTGGTGGCGGAGGCGGCGGAGCGGCTGAAGTCGATCGCCGGCGCGGGCGTGCCCGAGATGGCGCCGGCCACCTATGCCGGCGGCACCCGCCTGATGGCGCGGGACACCGAGCAGGTGCACATTCTCCTCGGCCTCGAGGGCTGCTCGTTCAAGGACGCGGACTATCACGCGGTGCAGGTGCTCGCGAACGTGCTGGGCGGCGGCATGTCCTCCCGCCTGTTCCAGGATGTGCGCGAGGATCGCGGCCTCTGCTATTCCATCTACGCCTTTCACTGGAGCTATCAGGACACCGGCCTGTTCGGCATCTACGCCGGCACCGACACGGGCGACGTGGAGGAGCTGACCACCGCCGTGGTGGACCAGATCCTCGACACGGCGGACACCGTGACCGAGCTGGAGGTGGCCCGCGCCAAGGCGCAGATGAAGGTGGGGCTGCTGGCCGCGCTGGAAAGCTCCGGCGCCCGCGCCGACCAGCTGGCCCGCCAGCTGCTGGGCTTCGGGCGGACCATCCCGGTGGACGAGATCGTCGCGCGGGTGGAGGCGGTGGACGTGGCGGCCGTGCGACAGGCGGCCGGCCTCCTCATCTCGCGCGGCCGGCCGACGCTGGCCGCCATCGGTCCGCAAGGCGGTCTCGACCCCGCCGCGCGGGTGGTGGAGCGGCTGGGCAGCCCCGCCTAAGCGTCGTTGCCGGGCGGGGGCATCCGTCGGCCCGCCTCCCCCCGGTTGGAGCGGTCTTTGGCGCGCCGGAGCGGTTTCCCGGTTTCCCGCGCGCCGAAAATTGCTCTAGACCTTTGGGGAGATGCAGCTTCCGTCCGGGTCTCCGCCCGCGAGGCAGCCGCGCCGGAAAGTCGAAGGGTCCGGTTGCAGGAGGTTTGAGCGCTCCCGCCATGTGGTCGCTGAGCACGGTATTTTCGCCCGAGCCGCTCCCCGTCATCGAGGGGGAAACAGTCTACCTGCGCGCGCCGCAGATGCGGGACTTTCCCCAGTGGCGCGACCTTCGGGAGGCGAGCCGCGCCTTCCTGACCCCGTGGGAGCCGCTGTGGCCGGCCGATGACCTGACCCGCGGCGCGTTCCGCCGGCGCCTGCGCCGCTACGCCCGCGACATGCTCTCGGACGAGGCCTATCCGCTGTTCGTCTTCCGCCGTTCCGACAACACGCTCCTCGGCGGCCTCACCCTCTCCAACGTGCGGCGCGGGGTCTGTCAGGCGGCGAGCCTCGGCTACTGGATGGGCGCGCCCCATGCCGGGCACGGCTACATGAAGGCGGCGGTGACGCTGCTGCTTCCGGTGGCCTACGAGGTGCTGCACCTGCGCCGCATCGAGGCGGCGTGCATGCCCTCCAACGAGCCCTCCATCCGCCTGCTGGAGGGCTGCGGCTTCGTCCGCGAGGGCTATTCGCGCGAATACCTCTGCATCAACGGGACGTGGGAGGACCACCTCCTGTTCGCGCGGCTGCGCCATGATCCGGCGCTCGCCCGGCCGCGCGGCCTGCGCCGCGAGGCGCGGGAGCGGGTGCCCCCCGCGCAGTAGGAGGGCGGCGGCTTGTCTCCGGATCGCGCCAGGTAGGGCGTCTGCCTGCCTCTCGACCGCGGCGGCTATCCGCGCGCCCGCAGCTCCCGCCGCAGGATCTTGCCGGTGGCGGTCATGGGCAAGGTGTCGGCGAACGCGACATGGCGCGGATATTCGTGCGCCGACAGGCGAGTCTTCACGAACTCCTGGATCTCGCTCGCCAACGCCTCGGAGGGGAAGACGCCGGGCTTGGGCACCACCCACGCCTTCACCGCCTCCGTGCGCAGCGGATCGGGCACGCCCACCACCGCCACCAGCGCCACGGAGGGATGCTTGAGGATGCAGTCCTCGATCTCCCCGGGACCGATGCGGTAGCCGGCCGAGGTGATGACGTCGTCGCTGCGCCCCACGTACCAGAGGTAGCCGTCCTCGTCCTGCCGCCCCACGTCGCCGGTGAGCAGGAAGTCGCCCGCGAACTTCTGCCGGGTGGCCTCCGGATTGGCGAAATATTCCAGCATCATCACCGGATCGCCGCGACGGATGCCGATGTTGCCCTCTGCGCCTGTGGGCAGCACCCGGCCCTCATCGTCGACGATGCGCACGTCATGGCCGGGGATGGCCTTACCCATGGAGCCGGGGCGCACCGGGAAGAAGCTGGAGTTGTTGCCCACAACGAGGTTGCATTCCGTCTGGCCGTAGATCTCCCGCGGCTCGACCCCGAGGCGCTCCTCCACGAAGGCGCCGAGGCCGGCGCCCAGCGTCTCGCCGCCGGTGAGGAGCGAGCGCAGCACGAGGCCGTCGTGGCGCACGTCCGCCTGCCGCAGCAGCTTCAGCGCGGTCGGCGGCAGGAAGGCGTTGCGCACCTTGTGCCGCGCCATCAGGTCCATGGCGGCGTCGGGGTCGAACTTCTTTGCCCGGTGGGCCAGCACCGGCACGCCGAGGAAGAGCGAGGGGAACAGCACGTCGAACAGCCCGCCGATCCACGCCCAGTCTGCCGGCGTCCAGTGCAGGTCGCCGGGCTGGGGCATGTATTGGTGGACGAATTCGATGCACGGCATGTGGCCGACCAGCACCCGGTGTCCGTGCAGCGCGCCCTTCGGGTTCCCGGTGGTGCCGGAGGTGAAGATGATGATGCCCGGATCGTCCGGGCCGGTGTCCACCGGCGTGAAGCGGTCGGAGGCCGCCGCCAGCGCGCCGTCGAACGAGGACGCGCCGCCGGTGTCCGCGCCGATGACGAACACGTGGGCGAGGTCTGGCAGGTGGTCGCGCACGCGCTCCAGCTTGGCGAGGCCGGCAAGGTCGGTCACCAGCACCCGCGCGCCGGAGGCTGAGAGCCGGTATTCCAAAGCCTCGTCACCGAACAGGGTGAACAGCGGCACCGAGATCATGCCCGCCTTGAACGCGGCGATGTGGGCGATGGCCGTCTCCGGCGCCTGCGGCAGGAACACCGCCACCCGGTCGCCGCGCGTCAGGCCGCGGGCGGTGAGGGCGTTGGCGAAGCGGTTGGTGAGGGCGGCGAGCTGGTCGAAGCTGTAGGTGCGGACCGCGCCCGTCTCCTCCACGAAGATCAGCGCGGGCTTGCCGGAGCCGTCCGCATGGGCATCCGCGCAGGCGACGCCCATGTTGAAGCGGGCAGGAATGGCCCAGGAAAAGGCGCGGATGAGGCCGTCATAATCGGCCGCCGGCACGAGCATTCTCGTCTCCCTTGTCGCCGCTCTCTCCTCGTGGCGGCTTGCGTCTTCGCCCAAAGGCGAATGGCAAAGAAACGATCGAACGTTTTTTTCCGGAGGTCAAGGGGTAGGACGCTTCGCGCTCCACCAACGAAAAAGGGCCGGACGTGAAGTCCGGCCCTGATCCCTTCGGCGCGCGGCCCGATCAGTAATAGGAGGCGATCTTCTCGACCTCGGCCCTGGAGCCGAACACCAGCGGGATGCGCTGGTGGATGTGGTGGGGCTCGATGTCCAGGATGCGGGTCTTGCCGTCGGTGGCGCCGCCCTTGGCCTGCTCCACCAGGAAGGCGAGCGGGAAGGCCTCGTAGATCAGGCGCAGGCGGCCGTTCTCGTAGCCCTTGCGCTTGTCGCCCGTGTACACGTAGACGCCGCCGCGGGTGAAGATGCGGAAGGCGTCGGCCACCATGGAGCCCACCCAGCGCATGTTGAAGTCCTTGCCGCGCGGGCCTTCCTTGCCGGCGAGGCAGTCCTCGATGTAGCGGCGCATGGGCTCGTGCCAGTGGCGCACGTTGGACTGGTTGACGCCGTATTCCTTGGTCTCGGCCGGAATTTCCACGTTGGTGCGGGCCAGCACGAAGGCGCCGCTCTGCCGGTCATGGACGAACACCTGCGTGCCGGCGCCGAAGGTGGCGACGAGGATGGTCGCCGGGCCGTAGGCGAGGAAGCCGGCCGCCACCTGGTTCGAGCCGGGCTGCATCACCGCCGTGACGGGATCGGTGTTCACCGCCGGGTCGTACGGCATGATGGAATAGATGGTGCCCACCGACACGTTGGTGTCGATGTTGGAGGAGCCGTCCAGCGGGTCCACCGCCACCACGAGGCGGCCTTCCGGGTTCACCGGGATCAGCGTCTCGCTCTCCTCGGAGGCGAGGAAGGCGGTGGGGGTGGGCTTGAGGGCGGCGAGGATGCGCTCCTCGGCCACCACGTCCAGCTCCTTCTGGGCGTCGCCGCCGGCGTTGGGGTCGACGCCCCGGATGGAGGCAAGGCCTTCCTCCAGCGGGCCGCGCGCCACGAGGTCGGCGATGCCGACGCCGGCCTCGGCGATGGCGGTCACGGTCGCGGCAATGGCCTTGCGGCCCGCGTCGTCGCCGGCCCAGGTTCCGAGGTAGGTCTGAAGGGTCACCAACTCGCTCACCGCGCGCTCCCATTCTCGTCCGGCGGATGTCTTCGCCGGGAGCCCCTTATGCCGCACTGCAGCACGCCCGGTAAAGCGGGCGCGGCGTTCGGTCCCTCAACGGGTGCGGATGATCTCGATGCCCACGTCGCCGAACACGCCGGTCACCGGCGCGCCGGGCTTGTGGACCACCACCCGCACCTGCTCCACGATCTCGAAATGGTCGAGCAGGCGCGTGGCGATGCGCTCCGCCAGGGTCTCGATCAGATGCACCGGATCGTCGGTGACGACGCCGGCGACCTGCTCGTAGATCTGCTGGTAGGAGACGGTGAGCGCCTCGTCGTCGGCCCAGGCCGCGGGACGGGTGTCGAGCCAGCAGTCCACGTCCACCACGAAGCGCTGGCCCAGCTCGCGCTCCGCCTCGAACACGCCGTGGCGGGCGTAGAAGGGCAGGGCCCGCAGGAACAGGCGGTCCGTGGTGTGGGGACGGGCGCGGGCTCCGGTCTCGGTTTCGGCCCGCGCATCGGCCAGCGAAGAGATGTCGTCAGATGTCATGAGGGCCTCACGCGGCACCGCGCCGCCCGCCTCGAACGGCGAGTCTTCCTATTGGTTTCGGCGGCGCCTTTCAACGGATCTTCACCTCGATGGGCGTCGGCCGCGGCAGGTGCGGCACGCTGGGCGGCCGCCCCTCGCGAATCAGCTCGGGCAGGAAGGCGAGCGGGTTCACCCCCAACGCCGCATGCAGGCCCGCATAGGAGACGCTGACACGCGGATTGATCTCCGCCACCAGCGGCCCCTCCGGCGTCAGGATCACGTCGATGCAGATGAAGCCGTTGAGGCCGGGGATGCCCTCCACCACCCGGCGGGCGAGATCCGCGAGGCGGCCGTCCTCGTCGGCGACGCCGCCCACCGTCACGCCCTCGAAGCCGAACACGCCCACGAGATGGGAGATGTGCAGCCGGTTCGCCGCCAGCAGCGTCACCCCGTCCGGCCGCACCAGCACGTTCAGGCTCGCCAGCGTTCCGTGGACGAAGGGCTGCACCACGAGCCCGGTGGCGCGGGGCAATGCCGCGCGGTTCGGCCAGGCGCGTGCCGTGCCCCAGCCCGCGCCTTCCTCCGGCCGGGTCACGAGATCGCCGTCGATGCCCGCGGGCAGCGCCTCGATGGGGTGGCACGGCACGTGGGGAATGCCGAGCTCGTCCAGCCGCCGCGCCAGCTTGAGGCGGTTGGTGGCGGTGGCGATGGCCGCCGGATCGGAGGCGATCAGCCGCTCTCCGCCCTCCTTCAGCAGCCGCACCATGCGCCCCAAGACGCCGCCGGTCTCCGGGCCGATGGGCCACACCACATCGCAATCTTGGGCAAGGCCCGACCACGTGATCCAGGGGTCCTCGCCCTTGCGGATGGGCACCGCATTCTCGTTGGGCGCCGGCAGCCGGTCGTCGTAGGCGAGGACGATGGTGATGCCCGGCAATCCTTCCAGATCGTTCACCAGCGCGTCCCGGATGAGGCGGCCTTCCGCCAGCGCGGCGTCGGGCAGGGGCTTGTCGCGCAATCCACCGGATGTCACGTACTCACAGATGAAGACGCGCATGGGACTCCTCTCGGCGCAGCGGACCAACCTTCTGACATGCAGCTTATCCCCGTCATTGACCTGAAGGGAGGGTGCGTCGTGCACGCACGGCGTGGACAGCGCGACGCATATCGTCCCATCCACAGCCCGCTGAGCCCGACCAGCGCGCCGGCCGACGTGGTGGCCGGGCTGATGGCGCTGGCCCCGTTCCGCACCCTCTACATCGCCGATCTCGACGCCATTGCGGGCTCCGGGAGCCACGATGCGGCCATCGCCGCGCTCGCGGCCGCCTGGCCGGCGGTGGAATTCTGGGTCGATGCCGGCGAGGCGGATGCCGACCGCGTGCGGCGCCGGGCCGCGGCCGGACCGGGCATCAGCGTGGTCGGGACCGAGGCGGTTGCCGATGCCGTCACGGGCGCGCGGGCGCTGGCGGCGGGCGGGGCGATCCTCTCGCTGGACCATGACGCCGCCGGCCCCGTTGGGCCTGAGGCGCTGCATGCGGACGCGACCCTCTGGCCGGCGCGGGTCATCGTCATGACGCTGGCGCGGGTGGGTTCCGGCGAGGGGCCGGACCTCGCGGCGCTGGCGCATGTGGCGGCCCGCGCCCGTGCCGCCGGGCGCACCCCGGTGCTGTTCGCCGCAGGAGGCGTGCGCGGCCCGCAGGATCTGGAGGCGCTGGCGCAGGCGGGAGCAGCCGGCGTGCTGGTGGCGAGCGCGCTCCACGACGGGCGGATTCCGCCGGAGGCCGCCGCCCGCTGGGTGTGAGGCGCCGCCGCGCCGGGCGCCTCGCCTGCTCAGGGGACGGGAGGGAAGGAGACCGGTGCCGGGCGGCGCGGGTTCAGGGCTTCAGGGTTTCCTGCCATTCCCGAATGTATCGCAGGTCCACCGTGAAGTTGCTGTGGCCGAGCTGCTCCGGCGCTTCCGCCTCACCGACGATGTAGGAAAAATCCTGCCCGACGATGTTCGCGATGTCCCAGAAGAAGAACTCGAATCCATAGTTCGGCATCAGGGCAAGTATCCTGCAGTCCGCGGGAGCGAACAGGATATTGGTCAGGGCGGCGCCGCTGATGCCTGCGATGGCCTCCGCGTTGGAGAACAATTGCACCTGCTCGGTGATGGAGAGGGTCTCCGGACGGACGATCTCGAAGCCCTGGGCGCTCAGGAGGGCGATGACGTCGGCTTCGTTGCGCAGCAGCCGGTCGCGTCGCGAATCTCGGCCATCCAGGCGTCGTTGAGAACCGCTTCGCTCCGGAACAGAACATTCTCGGTCTTCCGGCGCCAGTCCGGCGCGACATCCTGCATGTTGCTGATGGCGGGAGGCCTGCTCGGATATCTGCTGCGGCGCTGCACCGGCGTCACGTGCGCGACATCTGGGGTCAAATCTCGCACGCTCACGTTATTGCTTGTCATTCCCAGGTGCTCTCCCAGGTGCTCTGCTTCAGGTGGGCCGGTGCGCCTATCGGCCCCGCTGCGATGATGCCCGTTGATGTTGCGTCCTGCCGCCGGCGTGCCGCGTGGTGGGTGTTGCGCGGCGCAGCCTTGTGCGCGTGGTCGATGATCGCCCCTCGATGCCTCCTCACGCGAGCACCGCCATAGAAAATGCAACCCGTCAAGGCCGGCAGTCCCACCCCCCGACGCCGGCGGCGGTATCGGGATCGTCGGTCCTTGCGACAGCTGCCAATTCAGGCTCCGTCCGCCTCCAGCAGGGCGGCGAACACGCTGGCGACGGTGAGGTCCGCGCTGGTGCCGGGATTGAGCCCGCGTGCCTTCAGCGCGGCGTCGAACGCCATCAGCCGGGCGTGCCGCGCCGCCGGCGCAAGGGCGGGGAGGGCGGTGCGGATCGCTTCCGCCTCCGCCCGCACCGCCTCGGCGGCCTGCGGTCCGAACTTGCGGGCGATGTGGCTGTCGGGAAAGGCGCTGAGGAAGGCGAGATAGGCCGCCTCCACCCGCGCCGGGGCGAGGCATGCGGTGCCGGCCGGGGGCGGTTCGGCTGTTTCCGTTCCGGGCTCGGCCGGCGCTCGGCCGGTCGGCACATGGGCCGTGGCGTGCGGCGCTCCCGCCCTGCCGTCGCCGGACTCGGTGCGCAGGGCCGGCAGGCCGAGGGCGAAAATGTCCGCATAGACGGTCGCATACTGCCGGGCGATGCGGTCGCGGTCGGCGGTGAGCGCCATGGCGGCGGCGAGCGTGATGGCGGCCGGCGCCCGCACATCCGCCTCGGGCGCGTCGCCGAGACCGCCGGGGGAAGCGGCGGCGATGGCGCAAAAGGCGTCTCGCGCGTCGTCCACGTCCAGCTCCGCGAGCACGGCCGCGAGGCGGACGCGCAGATCGCCCGGCCCCGGCGCCTCGGCAGCGGCGGCGAGGGGGGCGCACAGCAGGATGATGCCGAGATTGGTGTTGCAGCCTGCCACCGCGAGCGAGGCCTCGACCGCCTCCCGGATGCGCATGCCCGCACGGGCGCCGGCGCGGGCGATGGCAGGCGCGGCTGCGGCGGCCGCCTGCTCGAACTGGGCCACCTCCATGCCGTGCCCGGCGGCGTGGACGTGGACGTTCCCGGGCTTCAGCGCCGCGAGCTCGGCCCGGCAGGCCGCCTCGAAGGCGCGGGCGATGCGGCCGGGGGCGAGCGCGCTCACGCCGACCGCGCGCGAGGCGGGATCAAGGAGCCGGCGCCGGCTCGGCCGCAAGGCCCAGCTCGCGACGCAGCGCCTGCGTGCGCTCGCGCATGCGGGCCTCGGCGATCTCCACGGTGGGGCCGGTGGCGCGCACCGTACACAGGGGCGATCCCTTGGCCACGGTGGCACCGGCCGGCGGGCGGTCGGCCACATGGTCGGGCCAGATCTCGCGGGGCACCACCATGTCCTCGTCGGCATAGATGACGCCGGCGGCATGGGCCTCGGAGGGCATGGGCAGCCCATCCGGCAGGCGCCCGCCGCAGGCGGCGAGGTGCAGGCCGAGCAGGGGCGGCATCGGGTCCACGTCGAAGATGTCGAGAGTGGCGCCGAGGCGCGGGTTCACCTCCACCAGGAACCAGCCGTGGTCGGACACCACGAAATCCATGGAGACCAGGCCCACGAGGCCGCAGGCGAGGGCGACGTTGAGCGCGCCCTGCCGCATGGCCGCGCCGAACGGCTCGGGCAGCGTGATGGGCCCGGCGGCGCCGCCGTAGCGGAACGGGTGCTCCGCATCGTCCGCGCGCCACTGGCGGGAGGCGCCGACGATGCGCGCGCCGGTGCCGTTGGCGAGCAGCAGCAGGGAGACGGACTGGCCTTCCTCCTCGCGCTGGAGGAAGTGGCCGGGCGGGGGCGGGGAGAGATCGCCCGCCGCGCGCCGGCGGATGTGGGCGCCGCCGGCGCCGCCGATCTTCTTCTCCAGCACGCTGGCGCCGGAGAGCAGGTCGGGCGCGGGCGCCTCCAGCGTCACCGCCGGATGGGGAATGCCGAGGTGGGCGCACAGGGCCGACAGCGCCAGCGGGTCCTTGAGGACGCGGACCGTCTCCGGCGCGTTGCCGAGGATGGGGTTGCGCTCCGCGATGCGCATCATGAGGGCCGGGTCGTCCTCCAGCCCGCCGCCGAGCACCACCGGCAGCCCGGGAGGCGCCAGCGAGCGCAGCGCCTGCACCAGATCGTCCGGATCGAAGGCGCAGCCGTTCTTGCGGTGCACGCGCACGCACCGCGCCGTATGGGCGCAGGTGTCCAGGTCCGCGAACAGGTCGAAGGAGAGCGCGGCGAAACCGGCGCGGGCGGCGCTGGCGGCCAGCGGCCGGGCGGAAAGGGCGATGAGGGCGATATCCATGGATCCCAGCCTGCTTGTTTTTCTGCGGCGCGTCCCGGTGTCTTGCGCACCGGCTCGCCCCCCGGGCGTCGCGCCGTCCTCCTGATGTGTGTCCCGTCCGTGGTTGCCGCGCCTTCGCGCAGCTTCCCCCTACAGGGCGACGATCTCGGCGCCCCGGTTGTTTCCCCGCACGCAGTCGAATGACAGGTTTGTGGACGATGCGAAGCGGCGGCGCAAGCTCCCGAGCAGCGCCTCGGCCTGAGGCACGTCGCCCACGATGGCGAAGCCGGTGGGCCCCCACGAGCTCTGGCCGACGCCGCGCACGCCCTCCGCCTCCAGCCATGCGGCGGCCTCCGCCACCCCGGCGCTGAGGAAGCGGCCGCCGCCCTGAGCTGCGGCATAATGATCACCCAGCGCCCGCTGCCAGTCGCCGATCACCGCGCCGAACCCGTCCGCATCGCCGAGGGCGAGGGCCGGCAGGGCCTGCATCAGCATCAGGTGGCAGACATGGGCGGCCGCCTCCGCCGGGAACGGCGGCAGGGCGGCCATGGCGCGGGTCTCGGCATCGCCGGACAGCCCTTCGCGGGCGCGGTCGTGAATGAGAAGGATGCGCCAGTTCTCGGGCACCGGCAGCCGGGCGAGAAGCGGCGGCGGATCGCCCGGGTCCGGCCCGCCCACCGGCTTGCCGCCGTCGAGGATGACGCCGCCCGCCTCGAACGCCTCCATGCCGATGGCCGAGCGCCGGCCCCGGCCGAGCAGCACCGCCACCTGCCGGGCGGTGAGCGCGTGGCCGCACAGCCGCGCCACCGCGACCCCCACGGAGAGGGCGAGCTGGGTGCCCGAGCCGAGCCCGTTGTGGGCGGGCAGGGCCGAATCCACCGCCACGGCGAAGGTCTCGGCATGGCCGAGCGCCGTCCGCACCCGGTCGCGGGCCCGGCCGGCGCGTTCGCAATCCGGTCCGCTCTGCGAGTCGGCGCCGGCGCGGGTGACGGTGACCGCCGTCACCGGCCGTTCCAGCGCGATGCCGAGGCTGCCGAAGCGCCGCCCCGTGCTGCCTCCAAGGTCGAGAAAACCCAGATGCAGCCGGGCCGGAGCGCGGACGGCGAGGCCCGCCGCGTGCGTGAGGTCCACGCCGCCGCTCACCCTTCGAGGGCGGCGCGCAGGCGCGCGGCGTGCTCGGCGAGCACCTCCGGCTTCTCCATGGCGCTCGCGGGCGGCTTCATGGCCACGCCGGCATGGCGCGGGATGACGTGGACATGCAGGTGGAACACCACCTGCCCGCCGGCCTCCTCGTTGAACTGCTGCACGGTGACGCCATCGGCGGAGAACGCGGCCTTGCCGGCGATGGCCACCTTCTTGGCGACCTTGGCCACGTGGGCGAGGTCGTCGGGCGTGATGTCGAGGATGTTGCGGGCCGGGGCCTTGGGGATCACCAGCGTATGGCCGGGGCAACGGGGCATGATGTCGAGGAAGGCGATGGCCTTGTCGTCCTCATACACCTTGTGCGCCGGCAGCTCGCCCCGAAGGATCTTGGCGAAGACGTTGCTGGGATCGTAGGCCGGCGTCGCGCTCATCGTGCTTCCTCCATGGTGGGGCAGGAGATTGCAGGGCGGGGGCGGAGGGTCAAGGGGGAGCCCGTGGCGCGCGTCAGCCGAAGCGGCCGGTCACGTAGTCCTGCGTGCGGCGGTCGCGCGGGTGGGTGAAGAGCGCGTCGGTGGGGCCGAACTCCACCAGCATGCCGAGATACATGAAGGCGGTGAAGTCCGAGACCCGCGCCGCCTGCTGGAGATTGTGGGTGACGATGACGAGGGTGAAGGTCGCCCGCAGCTCCTCCATGGTTTCCTCGATCCGGGCGGTGGTGACGGGATCGAGCGCCGAGCAGGGCTCGTCCAGCAGGATCACCTCCGGCCGCAGCGCGATGGTGCGGGCGATGCACAGCCGCTGCTGCTGCCCGCCGGAGAGGCTGAGGCCGCTCTGCGTGAGGATGTCCTTCACCTCGCCCCACAGCGCGGCCTTGCGCAGCGCCTCCTCCACCCGCGCGTCGAGGTCGGCGGACGAGAGCTCGGCATTGAGGCGCAGGCCGATGGCGACGTTGTCGTAGATGGACATGGGGAAGGGCGTCGGCTTCTGGAACACCATGCCGATGCGGCTGCGCAGCGCCACCGGGTCGAACGCGGGATCGAGGATGTTCGCCCCGTCCATGATCGCCTCGCCCTCCACCCGCTGGTCGGGATAGAGGTCGTACATGCGGTTGAAGACGCGCAGCAGCGTGGACTTGCCGCAGCCGGAGGGGCCGATGAGCGCTGTCACGCGGTTGGCGTGGATCGGCAGGCTCACGTCCGCGAGCGCCAGCGTCTCGCCATAATGGAAGGAAATGTGCCGGGCGTCGATCTTGACGGTGGCGGGGCCTTCGCCATCCGTGTCGGCGCCGGAGCGCTGGGCCGTGGGAACCGGCGGAGCAGGGGGGCGGCCGGCAGCGACGGTGCGCGGGACGGGCAGCGGCGCGCCGGAACGTGGCGCCAGCGGCGCACGTCGGGGCGCGGGGGAGATGCGAGCGGAGGCGATGGGCGCGATCGGCATGGCGGCTTCCCGGCTGACCGTTCGCGGGGAACGGGGCAAACAGTCTAGCCCCGGCCTGTGACAGTCGTGGGTTCACGATCCGCAACGACGGTCACCGCAGGTGCCGGGCGGCGCCGCCGCCACACGCGCCGCAGGAAAGCGCGCCGGTTTGCCGGGGTCCGAAGATCGCCCGGCCCTGTCGCCCGCGCCGCCGGGAACTGCCCCCCGGCAAGTGAGTGCCGGCAAGTGAGTGCCGGCGAGTGAGTGCCGGCAACTAAGCGCCGGCGAGAGAGCTCCGGCAAGCGAACTCCGGCAACTGACTGCCGGCAACCGAACTCCGGCGGGCGACCGCCGGAGCGCCGCCGCTCAGTTCTGGCCCTGGCTCTGGGCCTGCGCCAGCTTCAGCGCGGCGCGGCCGTCCCAGGCGCTCACGCGCTCCTCGAGGTCGAGGCCGGTGCTGCGCAGGGGGGCGACGCCGATGGCATCGAGGCCCACGGCGAGGCGCACATAATGGTCGGTGCCGCACAGGTTGCGGCCGGCATCGAACGAGACCCAGCCGATCTTCGGCACATAAGCCTCCGCCCAGTGCCGCGCCTTGCCTTCGCCGGCACCGTCCGCCTCGTCGTCCGGGGCCACATAGCCGGAGATGTGGCGGGCCGGGATGCCACGATGGCGGGCGGCCGCGGTGAAGACATGGGCGAGGCTGCCGGCACAGGCCTTGCCGGCCTTCAGGGCGGCGTCGGCGGACAAGGGGTCTCCCACCGGCGGCCCGTCCACCTCCTTCACCTTGCCATGCAGCGCCACCATGAGCGCGTGCAGGAGGGCGAGCGTGTCGTCAGCCGGCGCCTCTATGGCGTCGGCGAAGGCCGTCAGGGCGTCGGTCGGCTCGGTGAGGTCGGTCTGGCGCAGGAACAGGGAGGGCGGGAAACGCTCCACCGTGCCGCGGACGATGCCGGTGGTGTCCTGCGTCTCCACCTCGCCCTCGGCGATGACGATCAGCCGGTCGGTGGGGCCGTCCACCGAGAAGGTGTGGCAGATGTTGCCGAACGCATCCTCCTGCGGATGCAGCCGGCTGTCGGTGCTCAGATCGAGCGCCCAGCGCAGGATGAACTGGCCCTCGTGGGCGCGCGGGGTCAGGCGCACCGTCACCGACATGTTGCGGGTGCCAGGCTCCAGGCGCTGGGAGAGTTCGTGGCGGATGCGGATGCGCATGGCGGTCCTCGGCCGGTGCCGGCCTCTGCTTGACGAACGCGGGGGCCGCCCCGGTGGCGGGGCGGCCGGCTGCGTCAGGTGAGATACTGCTCGGTGATCTCGGCGCCGAGCTTGTTGTTGTCGGAGATGAACTCCGTGATGAACTCGTGCAGGCCGGTCTGGAAGATGTCGTCGATGGACTTGTTGGTGAGCTTCGCCAGGGTCGAGCGGGCGAGCCGCTGCGAGGGGCCCTGCCGGCCGTACACCGAGGCGATGTCGTCCAGGTTGCGCGCGAGGCTGTCGTAGCAGGCGGCCAGCGAGCGCGGCATCTGCCGGTTCAGGATCAGGAGGTCGGCCACCAGCCAGGGCTTCACGCTGTCGCGGTAGACCCAGTGGAAGGCGGTGAGCGCCGACACGGAGCGCAGGATCGATGCCCACTGGAAGTAATCGAGCGGACCGCCGACGTGCTCCTTCTCCGGCAGCAGCACGTGATACTTCACGTCGAGGATGCGCGCGGTGTTGTCGGCGCGCTCCAGCTGGGCGCCGGAGCGGGCGAACCAGTAGCCGTCATTGCGCAGCATGGTGCGGAAGGTGGCGCCGTCGAACCGGAGCGAGGTCTCCTTCACGAAGGCGAGGAAGCGCGCCAGCTCGTCGCGGGTCAGCGAGCGGTTGGGGAAGTTGCGCAGCTCGATCCAGGCCGAGTTGATGACGTCCCACATCTCCGAGGTCAGCGCGGTGCGCACGGAGCGGGCGTTGGTGCGCGCCACCTCGAAGCAGTTGCGGATGGAGGAGGGGTTCTCCGCCTCGAAGGCGAGGAAGGACACCACGTTCTCCTCGGTGGCCTCCTCCAGCGGCCCATAGCGGGCGGTGTAGTCGTCGGCGCAGCCGGCGGTCAGCACGGCCGAGCCCCACTCGTTGGTGGAGCCGCCGTAGGTGACGGGGGTGTAGGCGAGGCGCTGGGAGACGTCGAGGATGCGCGCGAGGCAGTCGGCGCGTTCCACGTAGCGGGTCAGCCAGTAGAGGTTGTCGGCGGTGCGCGAAAGCATGGGGAGCCCGTTGCGGAAGGAGATGGTCGGAAGCGCGGGGAACCCGCGCTCAGGCGTCCGGACCCAGGATGGAGCGCGCCGGGGGCGCGGCTCCGCGGGAGGAGGGAAGGGCGGACCCGGCCCGCCGCTCATCCGCCCGGGCCGGATCGAGGCCGGCCGGAGGGGCGGAAGCGGGGCGGGCGGGGGCCGCGGTGCTCATGCGTCCAGCACCCAGGTGTCCTTGGTGCCGCCGCCCTGGCTGGAGTTCACCACCAGCGAGCCTTCCTTCATGGCCACGCGGGTGAGGCCGCCCGGCACGATGCGCACCTTGTCCGAGCCGGACAGGATGAACGGCCGCAGGTCCACGTGGCGGGGGGCGATGCCCTTCTCCACGAGGGTCGGGCAGGTGGAGAGCGCCAGCGTCGGCTGGGCGATGAAGTTGGCCGGGTCGGCGATGAGCTTGGCGCGGAACGCCTCGATCTGCGCCTTGTCCGCGGCCGGGCCCACCAGCATGCCGTAGCCGCCGGAGCCGTGCACTTCCTTCACCACCAGCTCGGGCAGGTGCTCCAGCACGTACTTCAGGTGATCCGCCTCGCGGCAGCGCCATGTGGGTACGTTGGGGAGCAGAGGCTCCTCGCCGAGGTAGAACTTGATGATGTCCGGCATGTAGGAATAGACCGCCTTGTCGTCGGCGACGCCCGTTCCCACGGCGTTGGTGAGGGTGACGTTGCCGGCCTGGTAGGCGCTCATCAGCCCGGGCACGCCCAGCACGCTGTCGCGGCGGAAGGCGAGGGGGTCGAGGAAGTCGTCGTCGAGGCGGCGGTAGATCACGTCCACCCGCTTCGGCCCCTCGGTGGTGCGCATGAAGACCACGCCGTCCTTCACGAACAGGTCGCGGCCCTCCACCAGGTCGACGCCCAGCTTGTCGGCGAGGAAGGAGTGCTCGTAATAGGCCGAGTTGTAGATGCCGGGGGTGAGGATGACCACGTTCGGCTCGTGCCCGCCGTGGGGCGAGAGCGAGCGCAACGTGGCGAGCAGGTCGTCGGCGTATTTCTCGACCGGCGCCACCTTGTGCATGGAGAACAGCTCGGGGAACAGCCGCAGCATGATCTCCCGGTTCTCCAGCATGTAGGACACGCCGGACGGGGTGCGGGCGTTGTCCTCCAGCACGTAGAAGGTATCGGGATCGGTGCGCACGATGTCGATGCCGGCGATGTGCACGTAGATGTCGTGCGGCACGCGCTGGCCGTTCATCTCCGGGCGGAAGGCCGGGTTCTGGTAGACGAGGTTCTCCGGCACCACGCCGGCCTTGAGCACCTCGCGCTTCCCGTACACGTCCTTGATGTACATGTTCAGCGCCTTGACGCGCTGCTCCAGCCCGCGCGCGAGGCGGCCCCACTCGTCCTTGGTGATGATGCGCGGGACGATGTCGAACGGGATCAGGCGTTCCTGGGCGTTCTGCTCGCCGTAGACCGCGAAGGTGATGCCGATGCGGCGTAAGATGAATTCCGCCTCCTTGCGGCGGTGGTCCAGAACGTCCTGGGGCACGTCCGCGAGCCACCGCTTGAGGGTCTCGTACGCGGGCCTGACGGCGCCATCGGAACTGGACATTTCATCGAACGCTTGCCGCATTGGGACCGTCACTCCGCGCCCTGAGAACCGAACGGGACTCTACAAACATCGTGCCAAAGAAGTGCTAAAGGGGGAAGCAGACGAAAGCGCAAAGCTTTGGCTTTCGGGCTGTTCATTATTTGGGCAATCGACCGGGATGTGCTCCCGGCGCGGGCAGGGGTCTGACACATGGGCGAGGCAGACGGCGCGCAATCGGTCACGGCGGCGCTGGTGGTCATCGGCGACGAGGTTCTCTCCGGCCGGACCAAGGACAAGAACATCGGGCACATCGCCGAACGACTCACCGAGGTGGGCATAGACCTGCGCGAGGTGCGCATCGTCGCCGACGTCGAAGAGGACATCGTGGTGGCCATCAACGCCCTGCGGGCCCGCTTCACCTACGTCTTCACCACCGGCGGCATCGGCCCCACCCATGACGACATCACCGCCGATGCGGTGGCCAGGGCGTTCGGCGTCTCCATCGACGTGGACCCGCGGGCGCGGGCGATGCTGCTCGAGTACATCGCCGAGAAGGACCTGAACGAGGCCCGCCTGCGCATGGCCCGCATTCCCGCCGGCGCCAGCCTGGTGGTGAACGAGGTGTCCAAGGCGCCGGGGTTCCGGATCGGCAACGTGATCGTCATGGCCGGCGTGCCGCGCATCATGCAGTCCATGCTGGAGGCGGTGCTGCCCGAGCTCGAGAAGGGCCTCCCGATGCTTTCCCGCACCGTCCTCGCCGATGCCAAGGAGGGCGACATCGCCGCGCCCCTGCGGGAGATCGCGGCGGCGTTTCCGCAGGCCATCATCGGCTCGTATCCGTTCCGCGACGAGACCGATGGCCGCTTCAAGACCAATCTCGTGGTGCGGGCCCGCGATCCCGAGCTGCTCGCGGCGGCCGGGGATGCGGTGGCGGCCATGGTGGCGCAGGCCACGGGCGGCTGAGGGGAGCGGGGCAGGGGGCGGCTGGCGCCATCTGGCGGCGGGCTCTGGGCACGGGCTGCGCGACGGCCTCGGCTGAGGCCTGTGGGGCCCCAATGGGGGCATGAAACGTCACGGCGGAGTGGACTGCCTGCGTGCCGCGGGGCGCTGCTGCTGCGGCGTCGCGCTCGCCCGCCGGGAGCCGAGGCACCCGCCCAGCCGGCCCGGGCCCCTGCCGACGGCAGGCGACCTGTCAGATCGAGGCCTTCACGCGCAGCAAAGCGTCGGTCAAGCGCCGCTTCGGCGAGTGAGGGAGGCCGCGCATTCGCACCGCATGTGCCGGGCCGGCCTTCTGGCCTGCCGGCCGTCCGCAATGAGTGGGGCCATCGGCCTTCCCCGTGGCCGTCAGGAGGCCCCGCCGCGCCCCGGAAGAGCCGTCGAGGGGTGGGGCGGCCGTGGTGTCGTGACGTGGAGAGGCGGGAGCGGCCGCCCGCGGTGGTCCGGGCACGCAGGCCAGGAACAATCCGCAGCCTGAAACGGCGAAGGGCCGGGACATGCCCGGCCCTTCCAGATCCGTCGCGCGGGACGCTCAGTAGGCGTCGTTGCGGAAGACCTCGATGAAGGTCTTCAGGATGATCTTGATATCCAGCCAGATGGACCAGTTGTTCACGTACCACAGGTCCATCTCGATGCGCCGTTCCATCAGCGAGATCTCGGCCGTCTCGCCGCGCAGGCCATGGGCCTGGGCCCAGCCGGTGATGCCCGGCTTCACATGGTGGCGGAAAGCGTAGCCGGCGATCAGCTTGGAATAGGCGTCGTCATGGGCGATGGCATGCGGCCGGGGCCCGACGATGGACATGTGCCCGAACAGCACGTTCAGCACCTGCGGCAGCTCGTCGAGGCTGGTGGCGCGCAGGAACTTGCCGACGCGGGTCACGCGCTTGTCGTTGCGCTGGGCCTGCACCACCTTGGAGCCGTCCTCCATGACCGTCATGGAGCGGAACTTGTAGATGGTGAACTCGCGGCCGCCGAAGCCGTTGCGGCGCTGGCGGAAGACCACCGGGCCGCGGCTGTCCATCTTGATGCACAGCGCGATGATGGCGAACAGCGGCAGCAGCAGGGTGACGGCGACGCTGGACACGGCGATGTCGAGCGCGCGCTTCTGCGCCAGCTCGAAGCGCGAGAGCGGGGCGCGCTGCACCTCGATGGCGACCGAGGGGCCGAAATCCACGCGGGGGGAGTCCAGCAGTTCCTTCACGGCCTCGTCAGGCAGCAGCTTCACCGGCACCGGCAGGGCGCGCAGGCGGGCACGCACCGCATCGAGGCGGGCGAGGTTGCCCCACGGCATGGCGAGGACGATCTCCTCCACGCGCTGCTGGCGGGCGAACTGGATGGCGCTCTTGAGCGTGTCGATCTCGTCGGCGGTCAGGGCGCCGGTCTCGCTGCCCGCGCCGCCGAAGCTGAAGCGGCGCAGCTCGCGCAGGCCGAGGCGCTGCAGCACGTGCGAGGGGACCACGCGCTCCAGCTCGGAGGCGTCGCCGATGATGATGGAGGCCCGGCCGCGCACGGCGCCGGTGATCATGGCGCGGCGCACCCACATGCCCATGGCCCAGCGCGACGACGGCAGGGCGACGAAGCCCAGGGCGGCGAAGATGCCGGTGGAGAGGCGGGAGGTGCTGTCGCCGACCTTCAGGCAGAAGATGACGCTGGCGACGAACAGGATGGAGAACGCCCAGTTCACGCACGCCGCGCGCACCTGCTCCGACACCCGGGCCATCAGCCGCGGCTTGTAGAGGCTGCGCGAGCGGGTGATCAGCACGAACGCCACCGCGGCCAGGAGGCCGATGCCCAGCGGGCGGGTGATGTCGAAATTGGCCGCGATGTCCGGCGACGCCTGGCTGGTGGAGATCATGTCCACCACGACGCTCAGCAGCAGGATCAAGGCCGCATCGCACAAAATGAAGAGCGGGGTCAGGGATGCATAATCCAGTACCGCCCGACGGGACAGCCTCTGCGTCTCGCCGACGCGATCGACCCGCATGTTGTCCGTGGAGACTGACATCTGCCCTCAATTCCCTCGGAGTGGAGTCGGTCGTTCATTCTCAGGTCGGTGCCAACATAGCACCTGCATCGCCGTCGAGGCAAGTCAGTAATAACTTGTTAATGCTAAGTTATTGCTTGTTGCAAAAGCGTCAATTAGTTCCGGAAAGTGTGCATGGTGATGCTCTTTGATGCAGTTTGACGCTCTGTCCCTTGGGTAATAGCCAAGAGTTGACGAAGATAATCACGAACTTACCGCAATAATATTCAGGAGGTATAATTTGTGCGCCGCAAATTATCCTTGCCTAATTCGTGATGAGTTATGGCCACGCTTAAAGAATGGGCATTGCTGCACTGCGAAAGGGGATGTGTGCAGCGTTCAGCATCAGTGTGTTTCCGGCGAAGAAAAAATGCATGGGAGGGTGTGTTTCGCTGCATCGCGGTAGCATGCGGCCGGCCGTCGGGTGCAATGGACTCAGGGCACGCCCTTGAGTGGGTCCGGATGGCCGTCGATGCGCATCTGGAACACGAAGTACGTGGGCGAGCAGAAGCCGTTGTCCTTCGCCGCCGCCGCAACGCCGGGCAGGTTCGCGGGCAATGCCTGGCACATGAAGTCCTCGCGGCAGAATCGGCCCTCGCCGCAGGTCGGGCGGTTGCCGCGGGCGACGCTGGCGTCCATGCAACGGGCGAAATTGTCGGTGGCGACGCACAGGTCGAAGGCCTTGCCCCCGACCACCGCGCAGATCTCCGGGAGCGCGCGGCCGGAGCCGAACCCGGCGAACGCCCGTTCGCCGGCGGTGCATTGGCGGTAGGCCGACCCGCCCGGGACGCCCAGCTTCGCCGGACGGCACGTGTAGGCCGATGGCGAGGCCTGCGGCGCCGGGCTGTTGATGCGCCGCACCGCGCCGAACCGGTCCAGCCATGGCGCGCGGCCGGGCAGGATCTCGCCGGACAGGCACGCCATTCCGGAGACAAGACCGGCCGCGCCGGTGGGCATGCACTGGCCGCTGGACACCGGCAGGCGCGGATTGCGCGCCAGCACCTGGCAGGAGGTGCCGTCGCCGCACGTCCACGCATCGTGGAACGGCGCCGGGGCTCCTGAAGGGGCGATGATGCAGGCGGCCGTGGGCGCGGCCGGGCCGCTGCGGTGCGGCGCCATTCCTGCCCAAGTGGCGGGCGGGGCATAGGAGAGCGGCCGGAATCGGTCCGGCGCCTCGCCCCGCGCGAGCGCAGCCAGATAGGCGCGCCGCCGCGCCTCGTCCGCGTGGAGATGGGGCGAGACCGGCACCTTCACCACGTTGAAGGGGGACACATCCGGCTCGTCGCGGCCGATCAGATGGAAGCCGGCGGTCGCGGCGCCCTGGTGGCATCCGGTGCAGGTGGCATCGTCGAGCCGGGCGATGAGGCCGGCGGGCGATGAGACGAACCCCAGCCGCTCGAGCGGCAATCCGGAGAAATCCTCGGGCGTGAACAGGGTCGCGAACGGATGGTTTGCCGTGCGGGTGCTGCCGAACGTGGAGAAGGAGAGCGCCTTGCGTGCCAGCATCTCTTCCGGCAGCTGGAACACGCCGGTGTCGATCTCGCCGAGGTGGGTCCGCACATAGTCCACCAGTCGCGCCTTCAGCGCGGCATCCGCCTTCAGGCGCGCCACGTCCGGCGTGTTTTCCAGCGGGTAGGGGACGGCGCGGCCCCCTTCGGGCACGAACACCCGCATGAGATAGACGGCCTGCCCGCCCAGCTCCGTCTCCATGCCGGAGGGCAGGCGCACGACCTGCGCGTTGATCTCGACCTGCCGCAGGCGGGCCGCCGCGAGCGGGCCGCGGGCGAGCCAGCCGGCGGTGGCGGCCGGGCCGGAGAGGCCGGCCGGCGGCGTCCAGAGCGCGGCGAGGTCGGGGCAGGCGCCGTCTCCGCCGGGCGGAATGTCGAACACGGCATTCACGTTCACCGGCAGGCGCGAGGCATAGACGGTGGCGCCACGGGTGAAGCGGTAGGCGAGGCGGTAGATGAGCCGCGCCTCGCCGCAGGAGGGGCGCGTGGTGAGGGTGGTGAAGTCGCGCCGGTCGGCCCGGTTCACCACGCCCACCAGCCGGAAGGAGGCGAGCGGCGAGGCGAGCCAGCGCACGTCCATCACCCGGCCCACATTGTCGTCCGTCACCTCGAACAGGGGGCGCCGGTCGGCCGCCATCTGGGCGCGCAGATCGCGCACGTCGGCGGTGATCTGGCGGGCAAGGTCGGCATAGAGCGGGCTGCCTCGCTCCAGCGCCTCGAGCGTTCCAGCGCGCGGGGCGCCCATGAGGTCGGCAAAGGAGAAGCCGGCGCCCTCCAGCGCCGTCGTCACCGCCCGGTCGAGCTCCAGCGTGACCGGCGCGGGACGCGTCGCCGGCTCGGCGGGCGGAGCCGGCGTGCCTTCCGCCCACGCGGGGCCGCAGGCCATGGCGAGGAGCACGGCAAGGCGGGCGAGCGGCCGCATCAGCCCGGCCCAGGCGCACTTCGCCTCTCCGGAGCGGGCATCGCGGCCGGAGCGGTGGGCTGCCGCGGGCCGGTTGCGGCCATCGCGATCTTGCTGCGGCGCTGTGTGGTGGCCGGATGCGGCCGTCGGGCGAGCCGGCGCGCGGTTCGCCGGTGGGCGCTCGAAGGCGCGGTGCGGTTCCGGCTGCTGCGCCCATGCAAGCACCGCCCGCGGCTCATCTTTCCACGGCATTCTGCGGATCATCTGGCGGCGGCTTTCCCGTTCCACGCGGGGCTCGCTGTTTGGCTCTGCATCCAGTGCATGCCGCAAATGGGCATTGCGCGCTATAGCCAAAATACGCCGCCTCCGGACCCGTCCCATGAATGCCTCGGCCGGCATCGCCCTGCAAATCTCCGCCACGTTCTTCTTCGCCATCATGTCCGCCCTCGCGCGGATGCTGGCAAGCGAGATGCCAAGCGGGGAGATCGTGTTCGCGCGCAGCTTCTTCGGGCTCGCGCCGGTGATCGTGTGGCTGATGTGGACCGGGCGCATGACCGGCGCGCTCGCCACCCGCCAGCCGCTGGGCCATGTGGTGCGCGGGCTGGTGGGGGTGGGCTCCATGTGGCTCGGCTTCGCCGCGCTCGCCTTCATCCCGCTGGCGGAGGCCATCGCCTTCTCCTACGCCACGCCGCTGGTGGCGGTGGTGCTGGCGGCGCTGATGCTGGGCGAGCGGGTGCCGGCCCATCGCTGGGCGGTGCTGGCCATCGGCTTCGCCGGCATCGTGCTGATGCTGTGGCCCTCGTTCTCCCACGCCTCGCTGGGCACCGGGCGCGGGCCCCTGATCGGCGCGGCGCTGGCGCTGGCCGGGGCGTGCGGCGCGGGCCTCGCAATCACCCAGGTGCGCCACCTGACCCGCACCGAGACCAGCGAGGCCATCGTCTTCTACTTCTCGGTGGTGGCGTCGCTCGCCGGGCTCTCCACGGCGCCGTTCGGCTGGGTGGTGCCGGACGGGAGGACCGCGGCGCTCATGGTGGCCATGGGGCTCGTGGGCGGCGTCGGGCAGATCTGCATGACCTCGGCCACGCGGTTTGCTCCGGCCTCGGTGGTGGCACCGCTCAATTATGCGACGCTGCTGTGGGCGACCGGGTTCGGGGTGATCCTGTTCGGCGAATGGCCGCACCCGCTGGTGATGGCCGGCGCGGCGGTGGTGGTGGCCGCAGGGCTGGTGCTGGTTCTGCGCGAGCGCCGGCCGGGAGGTGCCCGCAAGGCGCCGCAGCTGGAAGTGGTCGCGGGTGGCGCCGAGGCGCCGCCGCGCGCCGTCGGTCGGCGCGCCCCGGAGGATGACGCCGCCTGAGGGCGGCGCCGGCGCGATCAGCGCTCCACGAACGCCTTCTCGATCACATAGTGGCCGGGGGCCGACTGGCTGCCCTCGGTGAAGCCGCGCGATTCGAGGAGGTCCACCACATCCTTCAGCATCTGCGGGCTGCCGCAGAGCATCAGGCGGTCCTCCTCCAGCGACATGACCGGGACGCCGATGTCCGAGAACAGCTTGCCCGAGGTGATGAGATCGGTGATGCGGCCCTGGTTGCGGAACGGCTCGCGCGTCACGGTGGGGTAATAGACGAGCTTCTGCCGCACCTCGTCGCCGAGGAACTCGTGGTTCGGCAGCTCCTTGGTCAGGAAGTCGTCATAGGCGAGCTCGGCCACCGTGCGGGTGCCGTGGATCAGGATCACCTTCTCGAAGCGCTCGTAGGCCTCGGGGTCCTTCACCACCGACAGGAAGGGCGCGAGGCCGGTGCCGGTGGAGAGCAGGTAAAGCCGCTTGCCGGGGAGCAGGCTGTCCTGCACCAGCGTGCCGGTGGGCTTGCGGCCGACCAGGATCTTGTCGCCCACCTTCAGGTGCTGCAGGCGCGAGGTGAGCGGGCCGTTCTGCACCTTGATGGAGAAGAACTGCAGGTCCGGCTCGTAATTGGCGCTGGCCATGGAATAGGCGCGCAGCAGCGGCTTGCCGTCCACCAGAAGGCCGATCATCGTGAACTGGCCGTTGAGGAACCTGAGCCCCGGATCGCGCGTGCAGGTGAAGGAGAAGAGATTGTCGGTCCAGTGGTGGACGCTGAGGACGGTCTCTTCGTTGAAATTGCTCATCGTGTAAAATCCGGTCGCGACACGTCGCGGGGCGCGCCGAACCGGCGGACGGCCACACGAAATTGCGGGAAGACGGCCGCACCCTACAGGATGTGGCCACGCTTCAAAAGTGCGACGGCATGTCCCCTCCGCCGGTCGTCTGCGGACAGGCTCAGGCCTGCCCGTCGGCGAGGCGCGCGAGATAGCCGCCGTAGCTCGACTTGGCGAGGTCGCGGGCGCGCGCCTTCAGCTGCTCCTTGTCGATGAAGCCGGCGCGGTAGGCCACCTCCTCCGGCGAGGAGATGCGCAGGCCCTGCCGCTTCTCGATGATCTGGACGAACTGGGCGGCCTCCACCAGCGAATCGGGCGTGCCGGTATCGAGCCAGGCGAAGCCGCGCCCCATCATGGAGACCTGAAGCTCGCCGAGCTCCAGATAGGCCTTGTTGACGTCGGTGATCTCGATCTCGCCGCGGGGCGAGGGCTTGAGGTCGGCGGCGATGTCCACCACCCGGTTGTCGTAGAAATAGAGGCCCGTCACCGCGAGGTTGGACTTCGGCGCCTTCGGCTTTTCCTCGAGAGACAGCACGCGGCCGGTGGGGTCCATCTCCACCACGCCGTAGCGCTCGGGGTCCTGCACCGGATAGCCGAACACGGTGGCGCCGCGCTCGCGCCGGGCCGCGCCCGCGAGCAGCTCCGGCAGGCCGTGGCCGAAGAACAGGTTGTCGCCCAGCACCAGCGCCACCCGGTCGTCGCCGACGAACTCGCGGCCGACGATGAAGGCGTCGGCGAGGCCGCGCGGCTGGTCCTGCACGGCATAGGTGAGGTTGATGCCGAACTGGCTGCCGTCCTTCAGCAGCGCCTGGAACAGCGCGGAATCATGCGGCGTGGTGATGATCAGGATGTCGCGGATGCCCGCCATCATCAGCGTGCACAGCGGGTAGTAGATCATCGGCTTGTCGTAGACAGGCAGCAGCTGCTTCGACACCACCAGCGTGATGGGATGCAGACGGGTGCCGGAGCCGCCGGCGAGGATGATGCCTTTCACTTTGCCTCCGCAGGAGTTGTCGTCGCCTCGGAAGCCGTCGGGGCGAGCAGGGTGGCGACCACCTCGCGCGTGCGCTCCTGCCAGGGGGCGGCGCGCACGCCGAAGGTGCGCTCGAACAGGTCGCTGGCGAGTTCCGAATTGCGCGGCCGCCGGGCCGGGGTGGGGTAGTCGGCGGTGGTGATGGCGTCCACCTGGGGGCGCCTGCCGGTATGCTCGGCCGCCGCCGCGACGATGGCGGAGGCGAAGCCGTGCCAGGTGGTCGCGCCGGTGCCGGCGAAATGGAAGGTGCCCCAGCGGGCCTCGCCGCCGGCCGCCGCCAGCGCCGCGGCGATCACCGCCTCGGCGAGGTCGCGCGTCGCGGTCGGGCACCCGCGCTGGTCCGCCACCACGCGCAGCTGGTCGCGCTCGCCGGCGAGCCGCAGCATGGTCTTGAGGAAATTGTTGCCGTAGGCGCCATAGACCCACGAGGTCCGCACGATCACATGGCGCTCGGTGGCGGCGCGCACGGCGGCCTCGCCGGCAGCCTTGGTGCGGCCGTAGACGCCGAGCGGCGCCACCGGATCGGCCTCCACATAGGCGCCGGCCTTGGTGCCGTCGAACACATAGTCGGTGGAGACGTGGACCATCGGCGTGCGGTAGCGGGCGCAGCGTTCGGCCACGAGGCCGGGGGCGAAGGCGTTGATGCGCGCCGCCAGCTCCGGCTCCGCCTCGGCCTTGTCCACGGCGGTGTAGGCCGCCGCATTGATGACCGCGTCGGGGCGCGCGGCCTCGAGCGCGCGCGCCACCGCGACCGGATCGGCGATGTCGAGGTCGGCATGGCCGAGCCCGGTGAGCGCGATGCCCTTGTCGGCGGCGAGCGCCGTCACCTCGCGCCCGAGCTGGCCACCGGCGCCCAACAGGAGAATGCGGGTCACGATGCAAGTCCCTGGCTGGTGACGGCCTGCGCGGCGCCTTCCGCCACCGCGGATGCGCCGGAAGCGGCGGGCGTCTCCAGCCCCAGCCGCTGGCCCTTGTAGCTCTGCCGCAGCGGCTCCCACCATCCCCGATTGGAGAGATACCAGCGGATGGTCTTCTCGAGCCCGCTCTCGAACGTCTCGCGCGGCGACCAGCCGAGCTCGGTGTTCAGCTTGGAGAAGTCGATGGCGTAGCGCGCATCATGCCCCGGCCGGTCGGTGACGAAGCGGATCAGCTTCTCGCGCGGGCCGATGGCGGCGTCGGGCACGATGTCGTCGAGGATGCCGCAGATGGCGCGCACCACGTCGATGTTCCGCCGCTCGCTCGCCCCGCCCACATTGTAGCTCTCGCCCGGCCGCCCGCGGGTGGCGATCAGCACCAGCGCCTCGGCGTGGTCCTGAACGAACAGCCAGTCGCGCACGTTCTCGCCGGTGCCGTAGACCGGCAGGTCCGCGCCCTCGAGCGCGTTCAGCGTCACCAGCGGGATCAGCTTCTCGGGGAAGTGGTAGGGGCCGTAGTTGTTGGAGCAGTTCGACATCACGGCCGGCAGGCCATAGGTGTGGAACCACGCCCGCACCAGATGGTCCGAGGCCGCCTTGGAGGCGGAATAGGGCGAGTTGGGCTGGTAGGGCGTGTCCTCGCGGAACAGGCCCTCGGCGCCGAGGCTGCCGAACACCTCGTCGGTGGAGATGTGGTGGAAGCGGAACGCCTGCTGCGCCGCCGCCGGCAGGGCCCGCCAGTAGCGCAGGGCCTCCTGCAGCATCGTGTAGGTGCCGACCACGTTGGTGGAGATGAAATCCCCCGGCCCGTCGATGGAGCGGTCCACATGGGATTCGGCGGCGAGGTGCATCACCAGATCGGGCCGGAACCCCTCCAGCGCGCCGCGCACCGCGACCGCATCGCAGATGTCGGCCTTCAGGAAGGAATGGCGCGGGTTGTCCGCCACGGGAGCGAGGGAGGCAAGGTTGCCCGCATAGGTGAGCTTGTCGAAGGTGAGCACCTCGTGGCCTTCGCCGATCAGGTGGCGCACCACCGCCGATCCGATGAAGCCCGCTCCCCCCGTCACCAGAACCCGCATCATGTCACCCCGAGCTCACCGCGCCGCCGCGAAGGCGAACGGGCTGTCGAAATCCTTCAGGCGCGGGAGAATCCTGTCCTTGTCGGACAGGATGGCCTCGCCACCGTTGAGGCCCCAGTCGATGGCGAGGTCGGGATCGTTCCAGATGATCCCGCGCTCGCTGTTCTGATCGTAGAGGCCGTCCACCTTATAGGCGACGCGCGTATCCGGCGCGAGGGTGCAAAAGCCGTGGGCAAAACCCTGGGGTACGAAGAGCTGCTCGCCGCCCTCGGCGGTGAGGCGCGCCCCGACCCAGCGGCCGTAGGTGGGCGAGCCCTTCCGCACGTCCACCGCCACGTCGTAGATCGCCCCCGAGAGCACCCGCACCAGTTTCGCCTGGGCGAAGGGCGGCGCCTGCATGTGCAGCCCGCGGATGGTGCCGACCTCGGCCGAGAGCGACTCGTTGTCCTGCAGGAAGTCGGCGGGAATGCCGTTGGCGGCATAGCGCGGCTTCACGTAGGTCTCGCAGAAATAGCCGCGCGCATCGCCGAAGCGGCGCGGCGTGACCAGGATGACCTCGGGCAGATCGAGCGGCTGGAATGCAGTCATGGCGCGCTTCTAGGTCGAGCGCGCGGCCAAGGCAACGGCTGCTCGCATCGGGATGATGCCCGACCGTTCTTGGCGGGTGCAGGATACCGTCCGCAGGCAGCGCCGCGGCCTGCGGCCTTGCGTCAAAGTGTCGACGGGCCGCGGAAGGCGCGGAAGTGTCTTCGCCTTGTCCGGTACGGCAGCTAAGCTGACCGTTATCCCTGCATGGAGTTTTCGCGATGGCGGTGCTGGAGGCTGAGGCGCGTTGGGCGCGGGACTGGCTGTTCGATGCGGCCCTGCCACTGTGGTGGTCGGTGGGGGCGGATCCGGCCGGCGGCTTCCATGAGAAGATCACCCTCGCCGGCACCCCGGTCGCCGCGCCCCGCCGCCTGCGCGTGCAGGCCCGGCAGGCCTATGCCTATGTGGAAGGCGGACAGCTGGGGTGGGGCGGCCCGTGGCGCGAGGCGGCCGAGCACGGCCTGTCCTTCCTGCTGGCCCATTACCGGCGGCCGGACGGCCTGTTCCGCACGCTGGTGGCGCCCGACGGCACCGCGCTCGACGATACCGCCGACCTCTACGATCAGGCATTCGTTCTGTTCGCCCTCGCCAACGCCCATGCGGCCGGCCTCGGCGGCGATGCGCCGGTGACCGCGGCGCGCGCCCTGATCGCCCAGCTGAAGGCGGAGCTGTCCCACCCCGGCGGCGGGTTCGAGGAGGCGCGGCCGCGCGTGCTGCCGCTGCGCTCCAACCCGCACATGCACCTTCTGGAGGCGAATCTCGCCTGGACCGCCGCCGGCGTCGCCGAGCCGTTCGCGGACGTGGCGCGCGGCATCGTCGGCCTCGCGGTCTCGCGCCTGATCGATCCGGCGACCGGCGCTATCGGCGAATATTATGACGGCGACTGGAACTTCGCCGCCGGCCCCGAAGGCGGGGTGCGCGAGCCCGGCCACCAGTTCGAGTGGGCCTATCTGCTCGACCGCGCCGGCACGCTTCTGGGGCTCGATCATCTGGCCGAGGCGCGGCGCATGTACGCCTTCGGGCGCGACCACGGCATCGATCCGGTGCGCAAGGCCGCCATCTTCGCCCTGGACGCGGCCGGCGCGGTGACCGACCCCCGCGCCCGCTTCTGGGCCCAGACCGAGCGGCTGCGCACCGCCCTGATCCTTGCCGGGCGCAGCGACGACGCCGCCGAGCGGGACGCGCTTCTCGCCGCGGCGGCCGAGGCTTTCGCCGTCACGCGCACCTACCTGGACGTTCCGGTGAAGGGCCTGTGGCGCGACCAGCTGCTTGCCGACGGCACCTTCGTGGAGGAGCCGGCGCCGGCCTCCTCGTTCTACCACCTGCTCTCCGCCTTCGCGGTTCTGCTCAAGGCCGGCGGAGTCGCCTGACGGAAGCCGGGCGCACGAAAGCCGGACGCAAGAAGGCCCGGCATCCCACACGGGATGCCGGGCCTTCTGCTTTCGGGATGGCAGCGGCGGAAGTCAGCGGCGCGGCGGTCAGGCGCGCTGGTAGATGTCCTCGAAGCGGGTGATGTCGTCCTCGCCGAGGTAGGAGCCGGTCTGCACCTCGATCAGCTCCAGCGGGATGCGGCCGGGATTGCCGAGCCGGTGGACGCTGCCGATGGGGATGTAGGTGGATTCGTTCTCGTGCACCGTGAAGGTGCGCTCGCCGACCGTCACCTCGGCGGTGCCGCGCACCACGACCCAGTGCTCGGCGCGATGGTGGTGCTTCTGCAGCGACAGGACGCCGCCCGGCTCCACCACGATCTTCTTCACCTGGAAGCGGTCGCCCTTGCACACCGTCTGGTAGGTGCCCCAGGGCCGGTGGATGGTGAGGTGCTCCTCGACCTCCTTGCGGTTGGACTCCTTGAGGGCGGAGACCAGCTGCTTGACGTCCTGGCTGCGGTTGGACGGCATCACCAGAACCGCGTCCTCGGTGGCGATCACCGACACGCCGTCGAGGCCGATGGCGGTGACCAGCGGGCCGTCCGAGCGCACGAACGAGTTGGAGCTGTCCAGCAGTTGCACGGTGCCGACCGTGACATTGCCGCGGGCGTCCTGGTTGCCGATCTCGTGCAGCGCGTCCCAGGAGCCCACGTCCGACCAGCCGAAGCTGCCGCGCACCACGCCGGCATGGCGGGTGCGCTCCAGCACCGCGAAGTCGATGGACTTGGCGGGGGCCGCCTTGAACGCGGCGGGATCGAGCCGCAGGAATCCGAGGTCCGACTTGGCCTCCTCCACCGCGAGGCGGGCGGCCTCGGCGATGGCGGGCTCGTAATGCTCGGCTTCCGTCAGCATCAGGCCGGCGGGAAACAGGAAGTTGCCCGAGTTCCAGAGATAGCCGGCGGCCACATAGCGCTCGGCGGTGGCGCGATCGGGCTTCTCGACGAACGAATCCACCTCGAACGCGCCGCGCGGATCGAGCTCGGCGCCGAGGCGGATGTAGCCGTAGCTGGTGCGCGGCTCCGTGGGCTCGATGCCGAAGGTGACGATCTTGCCGAGGCGGGCGACGCTGGCGCCGATCTCCACCGTGCGCACGAAGCCGGCGGGGTCGAGCACCACATGGTCGGAGGCGAGCGCCAGCACCAGCGTCTCGGGCCCGTAGGTCTTGGCCACCCACGCGGCGGCGGCGATGAGGGCGGGCGCGCTGTCGCGGCGGGCCGGCTCCAGCATCACGGTGGCGTCGATGCCGATGTCGCGCGCCTGGCGCTGGGCGAAGAAGCGGAACTCCTCGTTGGCCACCACCACCGGGTTGCCGAACACCGCGCCCGGCGCCGCGCGCAGCAGCGTGTCCTGGTACATGGTGTTCTCTGTGGCGAGCGGCAGGAACTGCTTGGGCAGGCTGTTGCGCGAGAGCGGCCACAGGCGGGTTCCCGAGCCTCCGGCGAGGACGACCGGGATGATCTTTCCGCTCGAAGCCTTCGGCGTCTCGGTAGGGGAAGAGCTGGTCATGGTGCGGCCCTCAGGCTCGGTTCCGGGTCAGGTTGCAGCAGACGGCCGGCGTGGTCCACGAACTTCGTCCCGATGCGGCCTTCCCCGGACAGGCCGGGGAAGGCCGTTGCACCGTGTCAGGCCTGGTCGAAGCCCCGGCCGACGCTGCTGTAGCGGAAGCCGAGGGCCTGCATCTCTTCCGGGCGGTAGATGTTGCGCAGGTCCACCACCACCGGGTTGGCCATGCTGGCGTGGATGCGCTTGAGGTCGAGCGCGCGGAAGGCATCCCACTCGGTGACGATGACCAGCGCGTCGGCGCCCTCGGCGGCGAGGTAGGGGTTGGTCACGTAGGTCACGTTGTCGAGCACCTTGCTCGCCTGCTCGACGCCCTCGGGATCATGCGCCTTGATGATGGCGCCGGCATCCTGCAGGGCGGTGATGATGGAGATGGACGGCGCGTCGCGCATGTCGTCGGTGTTGGGCTTGAAGGTCAGGCCCAGCACGCCGATGGTGCGGCCGCGCACGTTGCCTTCCAGCGCCTGGATGACCTTGCGGGCCATGGCGCGCTTGCGCTGGTCGTTGACCGCCACCACCGTCTCGACGATGCGGATGGGCGCGTCGTAGTCCTGCGCGGTCTTGATCAGCGCCAGCGTGTCCTTCGGGAAGCACGAGCCGCCGTAGCCGGGGCCGGCGTGCAGGAACTTGGAGCCGATGCGGTTGTCGAGGCCGATGCCGCGGGCCACGTCCTGCACGTTGCCGCCGACCTTCTCGCAGAGATCGGCGATCTCGTTGATGAAGGTGATCTTGGTGGCGAGGAAGGCGTTGGCCGCGTACTTCGTCAGCTCGGCGGTGCGGCGCGAGGTGAACAGCAGCGGCGACTGGTTGAGGAATAGCGGGCGATACAGGTCGGTCATCACCTGCTTCGCGCGCTCCTCGTCGGTGCCGACCACGATTCGGTCGGGGCGCTTGAAGTCGGTGATGGCCGCGCCCTCGCGCAGGAACTCGGGGTTCGAGACCACCGAGAACTCCGCGTCGGGCCGGGTCTCGCGGATGATGCGCTCCACATCGTCGCCGGTGCCCACCGGGACCGTCGATTTGGTGACCACCACCGTGTAGCCGGAAATGGCCTGGGCGATGTCGCGCGCCGCCTGGTGCACGTACGACAGGTCGGCATGGCCGTCGCCGCGGCGGGAGGGGGTGCCGACGGCGATGAACACCGCCTCGGCGTCTTTGACGCCCTCGGCGAGGCTGGTGGTGAAGAACAGGCGCTCGGCCTTGACGTTGGAGGCCACGAGATCGTCGAGGCCGGGCTCGAAGATCGGGATCTCGCCCCGCTTCAGAGCCGCGATCTTGCCTTCGTGGGTGTCGACGCAGGTAACGGTATGGCCGAAATCTGCAAAGCAGGCGCCGGAGACGAGGCCGACATAGCCCGCTCCGATCATGGTGACACGCATGGCCCAGCCCTGTCTTGTGCGACCCCCGCCCGACGACGCGGGTCGCATGTTGCATCGCAGCAGGAATTAGACCTCCGTGGGTAAAATCTCAATTGATTTTTGTCCCTGGCAGTCTTCCACAGCACGGATCGAGGCGCTGCCCAAGTTCCAGTCAACGGTATTCCGGCCCGGTCCAAATCCGCATTCCGCGCCCAGACTTAAGGCTAAGGCCGCCGCGCTCGCGGAGTGGTGGTAATTTTTGCAATTTGCAAGCGCTGGCGCGGCCTGGAGCGGGTCAAATCACCGCATCCCCGGTGCGGTACGGGGCGGGGGAGGACGGCAACCGCTGATGGGTGAGACGGTGATCATGCAGTCTCGTCAACCGTCGATTTTCGAATGATTTCCCAAGGTCAGGTCGATGCTTCATGGGAATTGTGCGCCGCAGCGCTGGTCTTCGCCGCAGTGCCGCGCTAACCTGCATGCAGCCGTCTGACGTCGCCACGAGGGAACTCTTCCGTGCTGCAGTCTCCAAAAAGGTCGAACGGGGCGCTTCGCTACGAGTCCGGCCCTCATGGGGGTGAGTCGGCGGCGCCGGCCATCGATTTCACGGCGCTGCTGGCGGCGGTTCGGCGTCAGACCCGCCCGGTCCTGATCGGCGTCTGCATCGGCATGGGACTGGGACTAGCCTACTATATCGCGAAGACTCCGCAGTATGTCGCTGGCACCCAGCTGCTCCTGGACAGCAAGTCCAAGCTGAATAACGAAGTTGCGGTCTCCGCCCTGTCGGAGCTCGGCCTCGATACCGGCGCGGTCGACAGCCAGGTGGAGGTGCTGAAGTCGCTCAACATCGCGACCTCGGTCATCAACAAGGTCGGGCTCGACCGCGTGCTCGACGACGACAACGTCCAGTCGCCGGTGGCGGCCGCCATCTCGGCGGTGAAGTCCGGCATCCGCGCGATCAAGGAGACGATCCTCTCCAAGCCCACGCTCTCGCCGGCCGAGATCGAGGCGGCGCGCCGCGAGGATGCGCTGCGCTACCTGACCAGCAACATGTCGCTGAAGCGCGTGGGCCGCACCTATGTGATCGAGGTGGGCTTCTCCTCGACCCAGCCCGACAAGGCGGCGCAGATCGCGAACGCCTATACCCAAGCCTATCTCGACGACCAGTTCTCGGCCAATTTCGAGGCCACCCGGCGCGCGACCGACTGGCTGCTGCCGCGCATCCAGGAGCTGCGGCAGAAGGCGCTCGACACCGATCTCGCGGTGCAGAAGTTCCGCGGCGACAAGGGTCTGATCACCACCGCCGGCGGCTCGCTGGTGAACGAGCAGCAGCTGAGCGAGATCAACAGCCAGCTGGTCCTGGCCCGCTCGGATGTGGCGCGGGCCGATGCGCAGTACGAGCGCATCCAGTCCATCATCTCCTCGGGGCAGATGGACGCGGCGGTCTCCGAGGCGCTGAACAACCCGATCATCGTCGAGCTGCGCAACAAGGCCACGGCCGCCTCCAAGACCGAGGCGGAGCTTGCCGCCAAGCTCGGCCCCAACCATTACCAGGTGCAGCGCCTGCGCGGCGACATCGCCGAATATCGTCGCCTGATCTTCAGCGAGCTCGGCCGCATCGCCGAAAGCTACCGCAGCGAGCGCGACATCGCCCAGGCCCGCGAGCGGGCGCTCGAGGCGCAGCTGAAGACGCAGGTCGGCGTCACCGACGTGGCGAACAAGGATCGCGTCGCCTTGCGCGAGCTCGAGCGCGAGGCGGACACCTACAAGAACCTCTACGAGACGATGCTGCAGCGCTATCAGGAATCGCTGCAGAAGCAGTCGTTCCCGGTTTCCGAGGCGCGCGTCATCTCGGTGGCGGTGGTGCCGTCCCTGCCGTCGGCGCCGCGGCTCGTGCTGTCGCTCGTGCTGGGCGCGCTGGTCGGCTTCCTCGGCGGCGTCGGCTTCGGCGCGGTGCGCGAGCTGCGGGATCTCGGCTTCCGTTCCGCCGCGCAGATCCGCGAGCTCCTGCATCTCGACTGCATCGGCGTGATGCCCAAGATCTCGCCGCGCCAGCTGGCCCTCGTGCCGCCGCTGGCGAGCACCGGGCGCAACCAGGTGGTCGGCTCGTCCATGATGCGCTACGCCACCAACCACATCCTCTCGCCGTTCGCGGAAACCCTGCGCAGCGCGAAGGTGGCGATGGACTTCTCCATCGGCGAGAAGGCCCCGAAGATCATCGCCGTCGCCTCGGTGCTGCCGGACGAAGGCAAGTCGACCATCAGCAAGAACCTCGCCTCCATCCTCTCCCAGCTGGGCGCGCGCACGGTTCTGATCGACGCCGACCTGCGCCATCGCGGTCTGACGTCCGACATCGCGCCGGGCGCCGACAAGGGGCTGCTCAACATCCTCTCGGAGGGCGTGTCGCCCGCATCGGTGATGATGGTGGAGCCGGAGACGGGCCTCGCCTTCATCCCCGCCGGCTCGGACGCCGGCAACTCCCACACCTCCAATCTCCTGTCGTCGGCCGCCATGGGCAACCTGCTGGCGGACCTCGGCGCGAAGGTCGACTACATCGTGGTCGACCTGCCGCCGCTCGGTCCGGTGGTGGACGTGCGCGCCGCTGCCAAGTTCTTTGACGGCGTGCTGTTCGTGGTCGAATGGGGCTCCACGTCCCGCGATCTGGTGGTGGATGCGTTCGAGGCCAATCCGCAGGTCTACGAGAAGTGCTTCGGCGTGATCCTCAACAAGGTGGATACGCATCGTCTGCATTTCTACACCAGCAAGGTTCCGCAGGACGGGCTGCACAAGAAGTACGCGGCTTACTACCGCTAGGGGCCGCGGCGCCCGGCGCAATCCTGCCGTGTCGCGCCATTTCCACTGTTGGTGCGGGCCCGCATGGGCCTGCGGGTTCTGGACTGGTCTCGGCCTTCCCCCTGGCGCCCGGGCGGGCGGTCGGCACCGGGTCGGCCGTGTCGTGATGCGGTCATCCGCTGCGGTGCATGCGAGCCCTGCGCCGTGCGGGAGACAGGAGCCGGCGGGCAGCGGCCTCGGCGGGGCGAGATTGGGGGCGCGGCACGGCTTCGGGGACGGGCTGCGACGCGCGGGAGTTCAATGGGGGCGGTACGGCAAGCTGCGGGGGCACCGGGGCGGAAGGTTGCCCCGCGCGGTTCCGCCGGACTGTACGCCTGCCGGGGAATCTGAGGCCGAACAGCATGAAGACAGCGATTGTCCATTACTGGCTTGTGGGAATGCGCGGCGGCGAGAAGGTGGTGGAGGCGCTCTGCGATCTGTTCCCCGACGCCGACATCTTCACCCTGGTGGCCGAGCCGGCAAACCTGTCCGAGAAGATCCGCCGGCACAGCATCACCACCTCTTTCCTGCAGAAGATCGGCGGCCGGAAGCACTACCAGAAGATGCTTCCCCTCATGCCCTTCGCCATCGAATCCTTCGACCTGACGGGCTATGACCTCGTCATCTCCAGCGAGGCCGGGCCGGCCAAGGCGGTGGTGACGCGGCCGGACGCGGTGCACATCTGCTACTGCCACTCGCCCATGCGCTACATCTGGGATCTCGAGCCCCAGTATCGCGCCTCCTCCGGCAAGCTGACCCGCGCGGTCATGTCCATCACCGGCCCCGCTTTGCGGCAGTGGGACATCACCACCGCCAACCGGGTGGACTCCTTCATCGCCAATTCGCAGTACGTGGCGAAGCGCATCGAGAAGACCTACCGCCGCCCGGCGACCGTCATCAACCCGCCGGTGGACCTCTCCCGCTTCACCCCGTCGGCGGAGGTGGATGACGTCTATCTCTGCGCCGGCCAGATCACCCCCTACAAGAAGATCGAGGTGGCGGTCGAGGCCTTCAACACCCTCGGCAAGCGGCTGGACATCATCGGCAGCGGCGCCAGCGAGAAGCTGCGCAAGATGGCCGGCCCCACGGTGCGCTTCCTCGGCGCGGTGGACGACAAGGAAATCCAGCGCAGCTTCGCCCGCTGCAAGGCGCTCGTCTTCCCCGGCGTGGAGGATTTCGGCATCGTCCCGCTGGAGGTGATGGCCTCCGGCCGGCCGGTGATCGCGTTCGCGCGCGGCGGCGCCACCGAGACGGTGGTGGACGGCGTGACCGGCCTGCTGTTCCACGAGCAGACGCCCCAGTCCCTCGCCGCGGCGGTGCAGCGGTTCGAGGCCGAGGGGGTGCGCGGCACTCCGGCGGATTTCCGGGCGCATGTGGAGCTGTTCGGCCGCGACGTCTTCCTTGCGAAGATGCAGGCGTTCATCGACGCCGAGATCGCCCGCGCGGGCCTTGTCCCGGCGCAGGCGGGGGCCTGAGCGGTGGCCCCGCGCTCTGCGTGGCGTCTCGGGCGCGGCGTTCCGGCCAGAATGCGCCGGGAGCGCGCCGCGTCATGACCACCTTCATCAACGGCCGCTTCCTCACCCAGCACACCAGCGGTGTCCAGCGCTTCGCGCAGGAGGTGGTGAAGGCGCTCGACACGCGCTTCGCCGCCGCGCCGCCGGTGGAGCCGTGGGAAGTGCTCGTGCCTCCGGGTGCCATCGCCGACCTCGGCCTCAAGGCCATTCCAGTGCGCCAGGTGGGCACGCGCGGCGGTCATCCCTGGGAGCAGACCGAGCTCGCCTGGCACGCCCGCGGCGGCCGGCTGGTGAACCTGTGCAACAGCGGACCGGTGCTGCACCGGCGCAGCCTCACCGTCATCCACGACGCGATGATCTACCGCACGCCGGGGAATTTCTCCCGTGCCTACCGCACGGTCCACGGCACGCTCGGGCATGTGCTGGCTCGCACCTCGCGCATCGCGACCGTGTCGGAGTTCTCGAGGCGCGAACTGAAGGACGTGCTGGGCGTCGACGTCGCCGGCGTCATCCCCAACAGCTGCGAGCATGTGGCGCGCGTGCCGCCGGATGCGGCGGTGCTCGACCGGCTCGGCGTGTCGCCGGGCGGCTACCTGCTGTTCGTCGGCTCCCCTGCGCCGAACAAGAACCTGAAGGCGGCCATCGCCGGGCTGGAGCGGCTCGGGGCTGCGGCGCCGAAGTTCGTCATCGTCGGCGCGGCCCACAAGGCGGTGTTCAGCGGCGGCACGCAGGCGGACAACGACCGCGTCATCTTCTCCGGCCGGCTCACCGACGCGGAGATCGTCGCCCTCTACCAGAACGCCAGCGCGCTGCTGTTTCCGAGCCTGTACGAGGGCTTCGGCATCCCGCCGCTGGAGGCCATGGTGCTGGGCTGCCCGGTGTTGTCCTCCGACATCCCGCCGGTGCGGGAGGTGTGCGCCGACGCGGCCCGCTATTTTGACGCGCGCGATCCGGCGGCCATCGCCGCGGCGGTGGAACGCTTCCTCGGCGAGCCTGATGCCCGGCCGGGCATGGTGGAGCGCGGGCGCGCCCACGCCGCGGCCTTTTCCTGGGCGCGGAGCGCGGAGGCATTGCTGGCGGCGCTCAATGACTAGGGCCGGGCCGGGAGCGGCGACGTCCTCGGCCGGCGCCCATGCCGGCGGGGCGGGCGCGCGGCGGATGCAGCAGGGTGAGCACGACCGATGAAGATCTGTATCGCGGCCCAGACATTCGCGCCGGAGGACGAGGGCGGCGCCGAAATCTCCGCCCGCATGGCGGCCATCGAGCTGTCGCGCCGGAACCATGACGTGACCGTCCTGGCGCTCGGCATGGAGGGAGACGCCCTGGCGCCGGTCGGCACGCAGCGCCATCCGGAAGGCTTCACGCTGGTGCGCGTGCCCTATCGCAACCTGCATCTTCCGGCGGCCCGCCAGTCGGCCGCCGGGGCGCTGAAGAAGCTGGAATGGCACGCGCGCGCCGCCTGGGGCGCGGCGCGGCTCGACGACATCATGGCGGTGCTCGAGCCCCGCCGTTTCGACGTGCTCTACGCGCAGAACTCGGTGCGCATGCAGCCGGCGCTGTTCGCGGCGGCGCGGCGGCTGAAGCTGCCCATCGTGTGGCACCTGCGCGACTATGCGGTGCTCTGCCCCAAGACCAACATGTTCCGCGACGGCAAGAATTGCGAGAGCCCCTGCCTCGACTGCCGGGTGCTGACCTCGCGCATCGGCATCGGCGACGGCGCCGACATCACCGCCATCGCCGTGAGCCACGCGGTGCGCGAGCGCATCACCAGGGGCGGCCAGCTGCGCAAGGCCAACTGGCACGTGCTCTACAACACCAACACCAGCGAGACCAAGTTCGACGCCGCGCTGATGGGGCGGGAGAAGCCCTCCAGCCCTGTTTTCACCTTCGGCTATCTGGGTGGGATCACCGAGGCGAAGGGCGTGGGGGACCTGGTGAGCGCCTTCGCCGCCATGGAGGGCGGGGAGCGCGCCCGCCTGCTGGTGGCCGGCCGGGGACGCGACGACTATGTGGCGCACCTCAAGGAGCTGGCCCGCGGCAAGGCGGTGGAGTTCCTCGGCCATGTGCCGCCGGAGCGGATCTACGCCGAGGCCGACGTGGTGGTGGTGCCGTCGCGCTGGATCGAGCCGCAGGGCCGCATCATCGTCGAGGCCGCGGTCTATGGCGTGCCGCTGATCGGGACCGACCGCGGCGGCATTCCCGAGGTGCTGAAGGGCTACGGCATGGGCTGGTGCTACGAGCCCGACGAGCCGGGCGCCCTCAAGGCGCTCATGGAACGCGCGCTGACCATCGGCCAGGAGGCCTGGTGGGCCCAGCGCGACACGCTTTTCCCGGGCATCCGCGACTACAAGGGCACCGCGGAATCCTCGCGCTACTACGAGCAGATCGAGGCCATCCTGGCCGGATCGACATCATCTCTTCCGCCGGTCTGAGGCGGACACAAGGGGTTAGGCCATGCAGGGTGCGATCATCATCTTCGGCGGGTCGGGTTTCGTCGGCACGCATCTGGCGCGCAAGCTGACCGCGGCCGGGGAGCAGGTCATCTCCGCCGACATCAAGCCGCAGCGCGAGACCCTGCCGGGCGTCGACTACCGCATCGCCGACGTGCGCGACCTCTCGGGGTTCGAGGTCAGCCAGCCGGTGAAGCGCATCTACAATTTCGCGGCCATCCACACCACGCCGGGGCATCCCTTCTGGGAGTATTACGACACCAACATCAACGGCGCGCTGGAGGTGAAGGCGTTGGCCGAGCGGCTCGGCGTGCCGGAGATCGTGTTCACCAGCTCGATCTCGGTCTATGGCCCGTCCGAGTCCATGAAGGACGAGAACACCACGCCCACGCCGGAATCCGCCTACGGCTATTCCAAGCTGATGGCCGAGCGCGTGCACCGGCTGTGGCTGGAGGGGGGCGAGGGCCGGCGGCTGACCATCGTGCGGCCGGCGGTGGTGTTCGGGCAGGGCGAGCGCGGCAACTTTACCCGCCTCGCGCGGCTGCTGGAGAAGGGCTTCTTCATCTTCCCCGGCCGCAAGGACACCATCAAGGCCTGCGTCTATGTGGAGGACCTGATCGACGCGATGGAGTTCGCGCGGCTCAGCCCGGAGCCGTTCAAGGTTTTCAACGCGGCCTATCCCGAGCGCTACACGCTGGAGCAGGTGGTCTCGCTGTTCATCGAAGATCACTTCCCCAAGGGGAAGACTTACATGATCCCGCGGGGCGTCGTGGTGGGGATAGCCACCGGACTGGAGAAGACAAAGGTGCTGAATATCGGCATACACCCCGAGCGGGTAATGAAGCTGGTGCGTTCTACCGATATCTTCCCCCAGTGGCTGACGTCCAAGGGATATACTTTTCCGTATAACCTGCGTCAGGGACTGCAACGGTGGTCGGACCAGAGCGGAAAGAAGTTTGACTAATGAGCAACGCGGTACATTTGTACCGTGTTAAACTGATTTAGATGGCCGTTTCAGCGCGTGAAGCGGGTGGATCTTAGGGATATTCGGGTGGCGTCCGGGGATGTAGGCAAATTCCACGAGGAAAATCTGCTTTCGCGCCTGTCATCATTCTGTCACTCTGGGTTGAGAGTGAGTGCATTTCACGCTGCCCACAAATGGAGAAGGAGTTGCAAGGCCGGCGGGCGCGAGATGCGAGAGCATCAGGCAGGCGAATGGCTTAACCCGCATCGCGACGGGCGTGCGAAATCAGTTGCAGTGGATCCGGGATTTTCGACCTGCGCGCCGCGCGTGGCCGGAAGGACAATCAATAGTTGAGCGCTGCTGGGATCGATCCAATTCATCGGGTGAGAGGTGCCACCAGTGACGGATGCCTGCGAGTGAGCATGATGCGGCTGCTCCATGTGTGCGAAAGCGTGATTGGAGGCACAGGTTCCTATTTGTCGGAGCTCGTTCCCGCGCAGGTCGCCGTCTATGGGGCGGAGAACATCGCGCTGGTGGTGCCGGAGAACCAGCTGGGGTATCTCGATCCGCAGGTGGTCGGCTCCGGCGTGCGCATCATCTCCTTCGCCCGCCGCTCCCGTTCCCTCGGTCTCCTGAACTTCGTGCGGGCCTACCGCCGCGCTCTGGACGAGCTGAAGCCCACCATCGTCCACGCCCACTCCTCCATCGCCGGCGTGGTCGTGCGCGGCCTCGGCCTGTCGCGCGGCTATCGCATCATCTTCTGTCCACACGGCTGGTCCGTCGACATGAAGGGCTCGCGCGTCGTCCGCTTCGTCGCGGAGATCGTCGAGCGCCTGCTCGTCCGCAACACCGATCAGGTGATCCTGATCTCCCGCCACGAGTTCCGCCGCGCCAAGGACCTGGGCTTCGCCGACGATGCGCTCAGCCTCGTGGTCAGCGGGATCAAGTCGCAGGCGCCTGAGGTGCAGCCCGCCACCTGGGATGACGCCCGGCTGCGCGTGCTCTACGCCGGCCGGTTCGATTTCCAGAAGGGCGTGGACGTGCTGCTGGAGGCGGTGGAAGGCCTCGAGGAGACGCTGAGCGTCCGGCTCGTGGGCGGGTTCGTGGTGAACGAGCTCAAGCTGCCGGAGGCCCTGCCGCCCCACGTGGTCAACCTGGGATGGCACGACCGGGTCGAGGTCTATGCCCAGATGCAGGCCTGCGACGTGCTGGTCGTTCCGTCCCGCTGGGAAGGGTTCGGCCTGGTGGCCATCGAGGCGATGCGGCTCGGCGTCCCCGTCATCGCCTCGTCTGTCGGGGGGTTGAAGGAGATCCTGGGTGACGGCCAGTACGGCATTCTCGTCCCACCGGAAGACGCCGCCGCCCTGCGCCGCGTCCTGTCGTCGCTGACGCGTGAGCAGTTGCGGGAGATCGCGGCCTGCGGGCGCGCGCGCTTCCTCGCGGACTATTCGCTGGAGCGGATGGTGCGGGAAACCGATGGGGTCTATGCCAAGGTCCTGCGGAAATGATACTCTGCTGCAGTGCGGCAAGGCCCGGCCCCCGCGGCCCGGCTGCCGGATGATGCCGGCCGGTTGCCGCTAGCCCGATGGCGGGCGCGCCGGGGCGGCTGCACCGGCAGATCACAAGGACGGAAGCATGTTCGCAGGTGCGCAGCGGCAGCGGAGCGGGGACCTCTTCTTCGTCTTCCTTGTCATCACGTTCCTCGCGTTCGCCGTCCGCGACGGCCTCACCGGCGTGCTGCGCTACGGCCTCGGCCTCGCCAAGCTCGACGTGCTGTGGTTCATCCCGGATTTCATGTCGTTCGCCGTCATCGGCGTTTTTGCCTACCAGCAGATCTTCGAGAAGCGGAACCTCATCGGCATCCTCTTCATCGCGAACTTCGTGGTGGGGCTGATCATCGGCACCATCTTCATGGATCTGGAGATGCTGACGTTCATGTCGGCGCTCAAGAGCCTCACGCCCATCTTCGTCGGCTTCGCCTTCTACGACCGCGCCGCGACCGAGTTCCGCTGGGCGCGCATCGTGATCTTCCTGATTCTGATGGCGTCCATCGTCGGCGTGATCCTGAATCCCTACATCGAATATCCGTGGACCGGGCAGACCATGACGTCGTTCGGCGTCGAGCGCGCGGTCGGCAAGCTGTGGTGGACCGGCGGCGAGGTGCGCTACGGCGGCTTCGCCGGCGACAGCACCATGGCGGCCTTCACCATCTTCGTGCTGTATGTGCTGCTCAGCTTCCGCCTGAGCCTGCTGCGCAACCTGATGTTGTGGCCGCTGGTGGTCTGGCCGATCTATGTGACCACCAGCAAGACGGCGCTCGGCACGGTTGCCGTCTACTTCATCATCTATCTGGCGTGCCAGATCGTGCGCAACCGCGACCAGAACCTGGAGCTGCTCCGGCTCGGGGCGCGCCTGTCGTTCCTGCTGATCCTGGTGCCGCCGATCCTCATCATCGCGTTCGGCGGTTTCGACCTGTCCGGCGTCTCGCCCGTGCTGTCGAGCATGTCTGACCGCATCGACAACACCTGGCGCGGGCCGTTCGTCACCATCGCCGAGATCTTCCCGACCGCGTTGATCACCGGCTGTGGCGTGGGCTGCTATGCCTATCCGATGACCTATACGTCCTTGTCGGACATTTACTTCGCGCTGGATAATTTCTACCTGACCACCTATATGATGCTCGGCGTGCCGTTCCTGTTCTTCGTCGTGATGCAGATTTATTGCATCCGCTACAACATGGACAGGACGAAGCTCGCGCTCATCATCCTCATGAACGTCTACACGGTGACCGTGCAGTGCTACGGCCCCTCGTTCGCGACGCTCATGCTCGGCTATGTCTTCAGCGCGTCGTTCGCGGCCAAATGGCAGCACTTTGCGCGCGCCATGCCGACGCCTCCACGCCACACCGTCCGCTCGGCGGCGGTGGAGTCCCGGCACGGGATGGGTCTTCGCCCCCACATGCGCTAGGCGACCTCGCGGGTCCGCCGTCTCCCCTCGACCCGTTCCCGGGCCGGGAAGTGGCCGGTCGCATTCGGCGTGCGTTCGATCCGGTTCGGGGGGATGGGACAGGGGGAGCCCGTCCGGTCATCCGCCGGCGTATGCCGGCCGCGCCGGCTCGGTGACGCGCATCCCCGTACTGCGGGAGTCGCTGGAGCCGCTGAAACGGCTGCGCCGCATGGTCCTTCTCCTGATCGAAGGACCCCAGCTTATCCATGGCAGGAACTCAGGGTGAGCACGTCACCGCATCAGAACGCCGTGCTGCCGCTGATCCCTCAGCGCGCGCCGCTGCCTATGGCTGCGCGGCGGCATCGGCTCCCATCCGCGAGCGCGCGCTCGGGCCCCGATCCGCCCTGCGACGGCAGCGTCGGCACGGAGAGCTTCCTGCCGGACGCAGCCGGAGGAGCCGTGCCATCCAGGTGCATCTACCGGTGTCGCCGCGCTGGCCGGCCGCGGAGACGAGACGGGCGCGGGCGTGCCAGGAGGGAGGCTCAGCTGCCGTTCTTGCCCTGGATCGTGGCGAGGATGGTGGGGGCGATCAGGTCGGAGCCCTTCAGGCTCAGGTGGTCCTTGTCGAAATAGAGGACACCGTTGCCATCCCTGAAGATCTCGCAGAAATGGTCGTCGCACAGGATGTCGCTCGGGTCGACGATCTGCGCCCCGTAGGTCTTGTGCAATCCGGCGATGACGGTGTTCCACTTCTCGCTGCGGGCGCGATAGGAACTCTGCGGAATACCGATCTTGCGGATGTCCTGCCCCCGGCTCTGGGCGAGGCCGAGCGCCTGCGGGGGATCGAAATCGAAGGTCGGGATCTGGGCGATCAGGATGACCCTCTTGCCGGCGTTGGTCAGGGCCTTCACCGTTGATTCCAGCGCCGGGGCGAGGCCCTGCGCGCCCTGGTCCAGATACTCCTGCCCGTTGGCGGCGAGAATGACGTTGCGCACATCGGGGGAGGCGACGAGGTTGTCGAGAACGGCCTGGTTGTGGCCGACGCAGTGGGGCCGCCCCGGCGCGGCGAAGCCGAGCGCCGGCGGGCAGGCGGATGCCGTGATCTCCATCACCGACTGGCCCGATCCCGCCACCAGCGAGCCCAGCTGGTAGGAGATCTCCGCCCCGTGGCTGTCGCCCCAGACGACGGTGGACGGCGTCTTGCTGGTGTCGCCGAACACGCAATTGGCGCGGAACGGAATGGGCAGGCCACCTCCGCTGTGGCACTGGCTGCGCTTGGGATTGAAATCGTTCGATCCGTTGAACAGCGCGAGCGTCTCGCTGGAGAAGCGCGCCGGAAGACCCTTGGTCAGGTAGATGGGCGAGATCAGCAGCGCGAGCACCGCAATGGCGCCGAGGCCGCCGGTGAGCAGGGGCGTCGCGCGCAGCGAGGCGTGCATGAACGGCTGCTCGACGAAGCGGTAGGACAGGATCGCCAGGACGATCGAAATCACCACGCACGCGGCCGCCACCTGGACGGGAAGCTCGATGCCGAATTCGTTGCGCGCGAACGCCAGCACCGGCCAGTGCCAGAGGTAGAGGGAATAGGAGATGTCGCCGAGGTAGCGGAACGGCGGATTTGCGATCAGCCGCGTGACCAGCGGCAGGCCGTCGGGCCGCCCCGCATGGATGAGCAGGGCCGCGCCGACGCAGGGGATCAGCGCATTCAGCCCGGGAAAGCGGGTGTGCTCGGAGAAGGCGAACAGCGCGAAGAGCACCATGCCGAGCCCGATCACCGCGCCCGCCTCGCGCACCCGACGTGACGCGGGCAGGTGATGGCCGGCGACGGCGAGCAGCGAGCCGATCAGCAGCTCGAAGGCCCGTGAATGCAGCAGGTAATAGGCGGCGGTTGCCGCGCGATCCACCATCAGCTCCGAGACCACAAGCGACGCCACGAAGCAGGCGAGGAGCACCGGCACCAGCAGGGCCCTGCGAAACCGGTAGACCACATACATCAGCAGCGGCAGAAAGATGTAGAACTGTTCCTCGACGCCCAGCGACCATGTGTGGAGCAGGGGGCGTAACTCAGCCGACGTCTCGAAATATCCGGTGGTTTTCCAGAAATAGATATTCGAGACCGAAAGCAGCGAGGCGATGGCGGAAACGGACAGGGCCGAATACTGCTTGGGGCTGAGCGCGAAATAGCCGAAGCCGATGGTTGCGGCCACAACCACCACGAGCGCGGGAACGATGCGGCGGATCCGGCGCCGATAGAAGTCGGCAATGGAAAAACCACCTTGCTCCAGTGACTTGTAGATGATCCCCGTGATCAGATAGCCCGAGATCACGAAGAAGATGTCGACGCCCACATAGCCGCCGGGGATTGCCGTCGGAAAGGCGTGGAACAGGAGGACGGACAGCACCGCGATGGCCCGCAGGCCCTGGATATCGTCACGGAAACGGGGCGTCGTGACGCCGGCGTCCTGGTATCGCATGTCGCACCTGCCCCTGCGCGCCGTCCATCCCAATGGTGCAGTGCAGTATAGTTGCGGGCAGCGCGGTGTAAAGGCGCAGGGCCGGGACGCATCCGCGCAGGCAGTGGGGGATATGGGAAAATAATACCGCCCAGGGTGGGGCAAGGCCGGCAGGGCGGACCCCGCCGGCGGAGCTCACTGGAACAGGAAGATGCTGCTGCTCACGTTCGCCAGCTGCATGTCCTTGAGCACGAGGGAATGGGTGGAGTCGATGCTCACGGTCACGTCGCTGCCGGTCTGGGTGAGGTGCAGGTCGCTGGCGGAATGGGCGAGCCCGCCCTCGATAAGGATGTGGCTGGTTCCTGCGTCGAAGTTCAGCAGCGTGTCGGTGCCGCCATCGTAATGGTATGTATTGTTGGCCATTCCGCGCAAATAGACAATGTCGTTCGTCGCCCCACCATGCACGTCCTGTCCGGCGGTGTAGGAATAGACGGTATGCGTGCCGTCCGTATGCTCGTAGTCACGCAGCAGCAGGACGAGATCCTTGGCGAAGGTGTCATGGCGGATGTCGCCGGATCCGTCCTGAAGGTAGTTGTCGACAACCCGCGATCCGTCCGTATGGATCTCGTAATGGGCGAGCAGGGTGCCCTTGCTGTCGTACATCCACGTGTCCTTGGAGCCGTCGGTGTGGGGAACCTCGCGATAGTCATAGGTGCCATCGGCGTGGAACCGCTCCACCAGCAGCGTCTTGCCGCTGGCGTCCGTCTGCTGGTGCTGCGAGGTGTAGGTCTGTCCGGTGATGTTGTACGTGAAATAGTCGGTCACGCCGGTCGTCTTGTTGAGGTCGACGATCTTCGTCAGCACGCCGCTGGTCCACGTCTTCGTCACGTAGTCGGTTGAGCTGTCGATGATTTCCTGCGTGAGCTTTCCGGAAATCGGATCATATGTATCTGTCGTCTTCGTTCCATTGGGAGCGAGGATGATTTCCGAGATCTTCTGCCCGGCGGTGTTGTAGGTGGTGGTGTCCTGCGTGCCGTCGGTGGCGATGGTCTTGGTGTAGTCGCGGGTGCCGTCAGCGTGGAAGCGCTCGATGAGCACGACCTTTCCGGCGGCATCCACCGTCTGGTGCTGGGTGGTGTAGGTCTGGCCGGTGATGTTGTAGTTGTAGGTGTCGGTATAGCCCGTCGTCTTGTTGACGGTGTTGACCTTCATCAGGACGCCATTGGTCCAGTTGCGGGTGGTGTATTCGGCCGGCCCGTCCACCACCTCCAGCGTGATCTTGCCGCTGGCGGGGTCGAAGGTGTCGGTCGTCTTCGCGCCGTTGGGCGCGATGATGACTTCCGAGATCTTCTGCCCCGCGGTGTTGTAGGTGGTGGTGTCCTGCGTACCGTCGGCGGCGATGGTCTTGGTGTAGTCGCGGGTGCCGTCGGCGTGGAAGCGCTCGATGAGCACGACTTTTCCGGTGGCATCCACCGTCTGGTGCTGGGTTGTGTAGGTCTGGCCGGTGATGTTGTAGTTGTAGGTGTCGGTATAACCCGTCGTCTTGTTGACGGTGTTGACCTTCATCAGGACGCCATTGGTCCAGTTGCGGGTGGTGTATTCGGTGGTGCTCTCCACCACCTCCAGCGTGATCTTGCCGCTGGCGGGATCAAAAGTGTCGGTCGTCTTGGTGCCGTTGGGCGCGATGATGACTTCCGAGATCTTCTGCCCGGCGGTGTTGTAGGTGGTGGTGTCCTGCGTGCCGTCGGCGGCGATGGTCTTGGTGTAATCGCGGGTGCCGTCGGCGTGGAAGCGCTCGATGAGCACGACCTTTCCGGAGGCATCCACCGTCTGGTGCTGGGTGGTGTAGGTCTGGCCGCTGATGTTGTAGTTGTAGGTGTCGGTATAGCCCGTCGTCTTATTGACGGTGTTCACCTTCATCAGGACGCCGTTGGTCCAGTTGCGGGTGGTGTATTCGGCCGGCCCGTCCACCACCTCCAGCGTGATCTTGCCGCTGGCGGGATCATAGGTGTCGGTGGTCACCGTGCCGTTGGGCGCGACGATGACCTCGCTCACCTTCTGCCCGGCGGCGTTGTAGGTGGTGGTGTCCTGCGTGCCGTCGGCGGCGATGGTCTTGGTGTAGTCGCGGGTGCCGTCGGCGTGGAAGCGCTCGATCAGCGTGGTCTTGCCCGCCGCGTCCACCACCTGATGCTGGCTGGTATAGGTCTGCCCGGTGATGGCGTAGGTGTAGTAGTGGGTGGTGCCCGTGGTCTTGTCCAGGTCGACGGCCTTTGTCAGGACACCGCCGGTCCACGTCCTGGTCATGTAATCGGTGCTGCTGTCGACGATCTGCTGCACGCGCAGGCCGCTCGCCGTGTCATAGGTGTCGGTGGTCACCGTGCCATTGGGCGCGGTGATGACTTCGGTCACCTTCTGGCCGGCGGCGTTGTAGGTGGTGACATCCTGCGTGCCGTCGGCGGCCACGGTCTTGGTGTAGTCGAGCGTGCCGTCGGCGTGGAAGCGCTCGATCAGCGTCGTCTTGCCGGAGGCATCCACGACCTGGTGCAGCGTCGTGTAGCTCTGGCCGGTGATGCCGTAGGTGGTGGTGTCGGTGACGCCGGTGGTCTTGTTGACGATGTTGAGCTTCGTCAGAACGCCATCGGTCCAGTTGCGGGTGGTGTAGTCGGTCGGGCTGTCGACTACCTCCAGCGTGACCTTGCCGCTCGCCGGATCGAAGGTGTCGGTGGTCACGGTGCCGTTCGGCGCGACGATGACCTCGCTCACCTTCTGCCCGGCGGCGTTGTAGGTGGTGGTGTCCTGCGTGCCGTCGGCGGCGATGGTCTTGGTGTAGTCGAGCGTGCCGTCGGCGTGGAAGCGCTCGATGAGCGTGGTCTTGCCGGAGGCGTCCACCACCTGGTGCTGGCTCGTATAGGTCTGCCCGGTGATGGCGTAGGTATAATAATGGGTCGTTCCGGTGGTCTTGTTCAGGTCCACCATCTTGGTGAGAACGCCATTGGTCCACGTCTTGGTGACGTAATCGGTCGTGTTCTCGATGGTCTCCTGCGCCAGCAGGCCGGTCGCGGTATCATAGGTGTCAGTCGTCACTGCGCCGCTGGGGCTGATGATGACCTCGGTCATCTTCTGGCCGGCGGCATTGTAGGTGGTGGTGTCCTGCGTGCTGTCGGCGGCGACGGTCTTGGTGTAGTCAAACGTGCCGTCGGCGTGGAAGCGCTCGATCAGCGTCGTCTTGCCGGTCGCGTCGACCACCTGATGCAGCGTCGTGTAGCTCTGGCCGGTGATGCCGTAGGTGGTGGTGTCGGTGACACCGGTGGTCTTGTTGACGATGTTGAGCTTGGTCAGGACGCCGTCGGTCCAGTTGCGGGTGGTGTAGTCGGTCGGACTGTCGACCACCTCCAGCGTGATCTTGCCGCTCGCCGGATCATAGGTATCGGTCGTCACCGCCCCGTTGGGGCTGACGATGACCTTCGTCATCTTCTGCCCGGCAGCGTTGTAGGTGGTGGTTTCCTGCGTGCCGTCGCCGGCCACGGCCTTCGTATAGTCGAATGTGCCGTCCGCGTGGAACCGCTCTATGAGCGTGGTCTTGCCGGAGGCGTCCACCACCTGGTGCTGGCTGGTATAGGTCTGTCCGGTGATGGCGTAGGTGTAGTAATGGGTGGTGCCCGTGGTCTTGTTCAGGTCCACCATCTTGGTGAGAACGCCGTTGGTCCACGTCTTGGTCACGTAGTCTGTGCTGCTCTCGATGGTCTCTTGGGCCAGCAGGCCCGAGGCCGTGTCGTAGGTGTCGGTCGTCACCGTGCCGCCGCTGGTGGTGGTGACCGCGGACATCTTCTGACCGGCGGCGTTGTAGAGCGTGATGGTCTGGGTGCCGTCCGTGCCGATGGTCTTGGTGTAGTCACGTGTGCCGTCGGCGTGGAACCGCTCGATGAGCACCACCTTGCCGGTCGCGTCGACCACCTGATGCTGGGTGGTGTAGGTCTGGCCGGCGATGTTGTAGGTGGTGGTGTCGGTATAGCCGGTGGTCTTGTTGACTGTGTTGACCTTGGTCAGGACACCGTTGGTCCAGTTGCGGGTCGTGTATTCGCTTGAGCTCTCGACGATTTCGAGGGTGAGCTTTCCGCTCGCCGCATCGTATGTGTCCGTCGTCACCGTGCCGCTGGGGCTGATGATGACCTCGCCGATCTTCTGGCCGGCGGCGTTGTAGGTGGTGGTGTCCTGCGTGCCGTCGGCGGCGATGGTCTTGGTGTAGTCGAGCGTGCCGTCGGCGTGAAAACGCTCGATCAGCGTCGTCTTGCCGGAGGCGTCCACCACTTGATGCTGGCTCGTGTAGGTCTGCCCGACGATGCCATAGGTATAGTAATGGGTGGTGCCGGTGGTCTTGTTCAGGTCCACCACCTTGGTGAGCACGCCGTTCGTCCACGTCTTGGTGACGTAGTCGGTGGAGCTCTCCATGGTTTCCTGGGTGAGCAGGCCGGTGGAGGTGTCGAACAGGTCGGTGGTCACTGCGCCGCTGGGGCTGATGGTGACGTCGGACATCTTCTGTCCGGCGGCATTGTAGGTGGTGGTCGTCTGCGTGCCGTCGGCGCTCACCGTCTTGGTGTAGTCGCGCGTGCCGTCCGCATGGAAGCGTTCCACCAGCGTGATCTTGCCACTGGCCTCGATCACCTGATGCTGCGTCGTATAGCTCTGGCCGGTCACGTTGTAGAGGTAGTGATCGGTGGTGCCGGACGCCTTGTTGAGCGCGATCACCTTGGTGAGCGTGCCGTTGGTCCAGGTGCTGGTGGTATAGGTCGTGGCGCTGTCGATGATCTGCTGGACGCGGAGCCCGGATGCGGTGTCGAACGTGTCGGTCGTCACCGTGCCGCTGGGGCTGATGACCACCTCCGACATCTTCTGTCCGGCGGCATTGTAGGTGACCGTGTCCTGCGTCCCGTCCGCCGCGACCGACTTGGTGTAGTCGCGCGTGCCGTCCGCATGGAAGCGTTCCACCAGAAGCACCTTGCCGGTGGAATCGATGACCTGATGCTGCGTGGTGTAGCTCTGGCCGGTCACGTTGTAGAGGTAGTGGTCGGTGGTGCCCGATGCCTTGTCCAGCACGATTACCTTGGTGAGCGTGCCGCTGGTCCAGGTGCGCGTGGTGTAGGTGGACGCGCTGTCCACGATCTCCTGGACGCGCTGGCCCGTCGCGGGGTCGTAGGTGTCGGTGGTGATGGTGCCGTCGGCGCCGGTGATGACCTGAGTGACCATGCGGCCCGCGGCATTGTAGGTGGAGACGGTCTGCGTCCCGTCCGTGGCCACCGTCTTGACGTAGTCCGGCGTGCCATCGGCGTGGAAGCGCTCCACGAGCACCGCCTTGCCGGTGGAATCCACCACCTGATGCTGGCTGGTATAGGTCTGGCCGACAATGTTGTAGGTGTAGTACTCCATGAAGCCGTTGAGGTCGTCGACCGTCTTGCTGGTGACGATACCGTTGCTCAGGCTGTAATCGATGACGCGCGTCAGGTTGCCGTCGGCATCATAGAGCCGCTCGAGGCGCCAGGTGGCCTGTCCATAGGCCACCGAGAAGCTGTAGCCGCCGTCGATCTTGTCGAGAAGATCGCCGTAGTGCTGGATGATGTATTGCATCGTCTCGGGAGAGGCGACATCCAGCACGTTGCCGTCGGTGAGGTGGACGGAGACGAGGCCGGTGGTGTTGGCCAGCTCGTCCATCTGCGCCACGAAATCGGCGGAGGAGAGGGTCAGCTGGGCATCGACCTGCGCGGGCGCCGGCTCGGTCACGGGCGCGCTGGCCCCGATCTCGATCACCAGCGGCCGGTCGCTGAGCGGCACCGTGAAGGAGCTGACGTTGGTGTAGGTCGCGATCGGCGTCAGCCCACCCAGCGGATCGTACACGCGCACTGTCGTCACGGTCTCGCCCAGGTCGACGGTGACCGTGGACGTTGAATTGACGATGTCGGTGTCGTTCACATCGTCCCAGACCTTGCGATCGGTCCACAGGACGATGTCGTAGACGTCTCCGGACTTGGTCAGGACCATCGAATGGGCGTCGGAGGGCGCGTTCGACATGGTGAAACCGGTGTCGTGCGCCGTCGTCGGGGTGCCGTCGTTGCCGAACTGCAGGATGGTCGTGAGGTTGTGGATCGCCGTCGCGGCCTGCTTGGGCGAGCCATCGGCATTGAACAGGCCGAAGAAGGCTTCCTGCGGCTTGTCGGCGGTGCCGAGGCTGGGGGAATCGATCAGGTCGTAGATGTAGACCTGCTCCGCGCCGTTCTCGTAGGCGTCGAGGATATTCTGCAGGATCAGCTTTGCCTGCGCGGTCTCGCTGGTGCCGATGCCGCCGGCGGTCGGCAGGGTGGCGTAGCCCGTCTCCGTGACGATGACGGGATCGCCCTGCGACAGGCTCTGCGCCTTGGCGATGGAGGCGGCGATCTGGCTGTCGGCGGTCCGGCCCGTGTTGGGGTAAGCGTGGACGTTGGCGCCATCGGAATAGTTGCCGAGGTCGCCGAGCGTGTCGGAGCCGGGTCGGTTGTCGGCCAGGGAGACATTGTAGACCGGGACGTCGCCGAGGTCCCCGTCGGCCTTGATGGCCAGATAGAGATCACGCTGGAACGCGGCGATCGCGTCCGTCGAGCTCAGGCCGTTGTAGTAGAAATCCGTCGCGTTCGCCTCGTTCGGCCCCTCGATCGAGACGAGGCTTCCGGGATACGCATCCGCGAATGCATTGAGGGCGGTGAGGTAGCCGCTGATCCCGCCCTGACCACCTGCCGCCACGTAATTGTTCACGATGAAATCGAAACGGATGCCGCTCGCGGCCAGCGCATCGACGACTTCTTTTCCCTGGCCGTAAGAGGCATAGGAGTCGCGGACAAGAGAAATGTTCAAATAGTCTAGGCTGCTGATGACTAGGCTTGCATTCTTGTAGCTGTCCGTATAGCTGCCTGACTTTGTTCCAATGCCGAGTGAATTAACGAAATCAGACGCGCTATTCTGCGTAGTTTGATTGTCAGGCATTGGGGAGGCCTCCGCTCAGACTGTGTCCTGCGGTAAGATTTTGCGGGATTGTTCTGCCGATCGCTCGCAGATCGATCGGTAAAAGAATATTCCGAATTGTTAAAATCCAGCCAGCAACCGGAAATAGAAGGTAAAAAAATATTGCTGCAAACCTAGTGGCAGCTTTGATGGCATTCGCAGTCTGCGACTTTATGCTCAATGCCTTGGTTGTGGGTTTGATTGATGGGCTTGAAACTTGATTGTCACTGTTGCAGCAGCCTGTCAGTGCAGATCAGATTGCAATATGAGAAAGAACGGCCTTCCTCTTTATTCTTAATGGCTCACCATGGGGCAGGATGCGTGAAAACAGTATGGTCCCGGCAGAGGGGGTACCGTGGTGACGCAGCGCAACAAGCCGCCAGCAAGAGTTGCGATATTTCGACGCAGGAGAAAGGGCGGGCGGCCAATGCGGCGTGATGCGTCGCTCATGGCCGGCGTGAACAGGGCTCAGGCGGGGCAATCCGACTATCGGCTAAGTTGAATCGAGCCCCCGCCGGAGCGCCGGGACCGGCCGCGGCGGACAGCGCTGCCGCAGTGCGGCGGGCCCATGTCCTGCGGGCTGCCGCCCGCCCCGCGTGGAGATCGATCAGGCCGGGTCGCCGGTGCCCCCGGAGCCCGCGGGCGCGGGGTGGCTGCCATAGGCGAAGCGCAGCAGGAATCCGGCCTTGGTCGCCGTCACGATGGTGGCGGTGACGAGCGATGCGATGCCCACCCCGGGAAAGCCCATCAGCGCGGTGAACAGGAAGGTGACGGCGGCCGAGATCAGCAGCGAGGCGAGGTTGGTGAAAGCGTAGGTGCGGTCCATGCGCACGCTCATGAGGCCGACGTTCGCGAGGTCCGAGCCGGAGCGGATCATGGCCGCGACGAGCAGCATGATGAACACGCCGCGATGCTCGGTCACGTGGCCCATGTCCATGAAGGCAATGAGAATTTCGGCCGCGACGTACACGCACAGCCCGAGCGCGCCCGCGTAGGTCGCGGTCTTGATGATCTGGCGGCGCATGGCCGTGCGCCAGTTGGTGATGACGCCGGTGTTGTAGGCCTTGTAGAGAGTGGGCATGGCGAGCTGGATGATGGCTGTCGCCAGCAGCGTCTGCAGCGCATTGGCCAGCGACCAGTAGAAGTTGTAGAGGCCCGTCAGCTCCAGCCCGAGCATGAACGAGACGATGTAGCGATCGACATAGATGTAGCCCACAAGACCAATGTCACTGAAGTAGATCAGCCACGAACGCTTCAGGCGTTCCTTCAGCCACGGCACCTGGATCGGCGCGCGCACGGCCTCGCGCAGCGGCCAGTGGCGCAGGAACCACCACAGCAGCGCGAAATAGAGCACATAGCTGGCGAGCCAGCCGCCGAGCACGAACTCGATGGTCCGCGTCTCCGGCACCAGCAGGCCGATGCCGATGACGAACGGCACCCAGGCAGCCAGCCGTACGAACAGCACGATGTTGGCCTGGAACGGCATCTCCAGGGCGACGAGCGAGACGTGCATGTCGTTGGCGTAGATCTCCAGCCACACCAGCGCCGCCACCAGAATGAGGATCGGCGTGATGGGGTAGGAGACGGCGATCGCCGTCGCCAGCGAGCCCACCGCCAGCAGAGCGGTGACCACCGTGGACGCCAGCAGGCGCGTCTTCATGCGCGGGGCGGCGAGGTGGGGCGGCATGCCCACCAGCTCGCGGGCGTGGAAATAGTTGATGCCGAGGGTGGTGATGGCCGGCGCGATGCCGATGGCGCCGAGCGCGAGGCCGTAGATGCCGGCCGCTTCCAGCCCCAGATACTTGATGATGTAGAACGAGAGGATGAAGCGGAAGGCGAGGCTCGAGCCGCGCAGCCCCACGTTCACCAGTCCCGTAAGCCTGTTCAGGATCGCCATGGTCATCCTCTGCGCCCGCGCAGGGGCTGGCGGCTGGTGCTGCTGCTGGGTTCGGGGAAGGAGCGCTGTGGCCGCCCGCGCCCATGGCCGCAGCTGGCCGGGGCGCGGGGCTGTTCCGGCCTATCGCATGGAAGCCGTCGCGCTCACCTTGGGCGCGTCGATGTCGATCACCACGGGCTCGGTGCCGATCTCAAGGGCGTCGCCGCGCGGCGGGCCGACGAGGTTGCACAGCGCGGCGACCTTTGTCGGCTTGGCGCCCTGCAGGCGCAGCAGGCCGCGCGTCTCCTCGCGCGTGGTCCAGGCGACGAGGCGGATGCCCCGGTCGGTGGAGGTCTGCAGCAGGAAGAAGTCCTTGAACGGGCGTTCCAGCCGGAACCCGCGCGAGCCCTTGATGAGCTTGATCGCCTCGCGCGCGGCGCAGGCTCCCGGCTTCGGGTTGTAGTCGTAGTCGTAGAGGCCGAAGTTCTGCTCGATCTCGCGCGGATCGGTGCCCTGGTCCTTCAGCTCGTACATCCAGGCGCCCTTGATCCAGGGCGTGGCCGCCGACCACAGCAGGAACTGGGCGATATAGTCCGCCGCCGCCTGCCGCGGGATCGGGCAGGGCCATTGCACGGTCGGCCAGCCGAACTCGGTGACGTAGAACGGCACCTCGGCGCCGGTCTGCCTGCGCAGCGCCTGCTGCAGCTCGCTCGCCCGGTCCACCAGCTCGGTGGCATTGCGGGTGGTCACGTCCGGTTCGCAGTGGTTGTAGAGGTGGATGGAGAGCCCGTTCGCGCCTTTCAACGCGCCGTCGCGCACGATGGCCTTGGTCCAGTCCCAGCCGGGATCGCCGCCCACGGCGCCGGAGAGGATGACCGCGTCCGGCGCGGCATCGCGCAGGGCGGCGACGGCGCCGCGTGCGAGCACGGCATAATGCTGCGCGGCGCGCGGGTCGTCGGCGGTGCCGGGACCGAACAGCCACGGCGGGCGCTGGCCGGGCGTCAGGTTCCACTCGTTCCAGATCTCGTACATGGCGCCGAAGCGGCGGGTCTGGGCCAGCGCCCGCACGGTGAAGTCGGCGAACACCGCCCGCCCGGCTTCGCTCATAGGCTTCACGCCGCCGGTCACCTCGGGGTTGGAATGGCCGAGGATGAGCAGCGGCTTTGCCTGCGTCATCGCCATGAAGTCGAACAGGCGCCGCGGCTGGGGCGGGTCGGCGCGGCCGGCCGCGCCCTCGAAGGTGCCCCAGGGCAGGTCGTCGCGGAAAGAGTCGACCCCGAGCTCCCGCAGCGCCGCGGCGGCCTTCTCGGGCACGTAGTTGTACTGGCCGCCGATGCCGAAATGGACGCCCATCCCGGTGATGAGGGGGACCTCCCGCGCCGGCGGTTGCCCCTCGAAGGACAGCGTCTTCACATTGGCCGGCTGCGCCGCGCACACCTGCGCGCCCAAGGTCAGCGCCGCCGTCAGCGCGAGGGCGCCACGCGGAATGAAAGTCCCGAGCTTCATCGCTTCATCTCCGTTCTGGGCACCCGGACAAGGGGCGATTTGCAAACGCCTTCGGTCTTCCTCCCGCTTCCGACGCGCCGGCCGCGGCGCGCCTAGTAGTGCTCGCGATACCAGTCCACGAAGGCGCGGACCCCGACGGCCACGTCCGTCTGCGGACGGAAGCCGGTGAGGGCCACCAGCAGGTCGGGGGCCGCGAAGGTGCGCGGCACGTCGCCGGCCTGCATGGGCAGCATGCGCCGCTGCGCCGGCGTTCCCACCGCGGCCTCGATGGTCTCCACGAAGCGCATCAGCTCCACCGGCTGGCCGCCGCCGATGTTGACCACCCGGTAGGGCGCCCCGTGCGCCAGGGTGTCGGTGACGCCGGGCGCCGAGACGCGGTTCTCCTCGCCGGGCGGAATGGCGATGAGGCGCACGATGCCCTCGACCAGGTCGTTCACGTAGATGAAGTCGCGGCTCATGCGGCCTTCGCCGTAGATGTCGATGGGCCGGCCGGCGCCGATCGCCTCCACGAACTTGAACAGCGCCATGTCCGGCCGTCCCCACGGGCCATAGACCGTGAAGAAGCGGAACGCCGTGGTGGGCACGCCGAAGAGGTGGGCATAGCTGTGGGCCAGCACCTCCATGGACTTCTTGGTGGCGGCGTAGATGGACATGGGCTCGTCGGCCCGGTCGGTCTCGCTGAACGGCACCTTCTCGTTGCCGCCATAGACCGAGGAGGTGGACGCGAGCAGCAGGTGGCGCGGCTTCAGCCGCTTCGCCAGCTCCAGCACGTTGAAGGAGCCGACGATGTTGGAATCGATGTACGAGCGCGGGTTCTCGAGGCTGTAGCGCACGCCGGCCTGGGCGGCGAGGTGGACGATCACGTCCGGCCGGGCGATCGCGGCGGCGCGGTCCAGCGCGTCGGCGTCCTCCAGCATCCCGATGACGGCGGTGAAGCGTTCCGACTGATCGAGGATGGCGTGACGCTTCCGCTTGAGCGCGACGTCGTAATAGTCGGTCATGCCGTCGAAGCCGACCACGGTGTGGCCGTCTTCCAGCAGGCGCCTGGCAAGATGGAAGCCGATGAAGCCCGCAGTCCCAGTCACTAGATACCGCATTCTCGTCCCTTGATGCGGAGAGCGGTGCTCCGGGGCGCTCAGGCGCGCCCGCAGGTCCCCTCTCATACCGCGCTGCACACAAGGCTGTCCATGCCGCGCCCGATGTCGTTCGCGCGGCAAGCTACATGAATCCGCCGGCCGCCGCCTCCCTCTCGCTGCGGCGGCTGCGCGGGTCGCCGTCCGGCGCGGACGCTGCCGGTTGGACGCTGCGGCAGATGGAATAAGGCGCTGCGCTTTAACACGAAAATGCGGGGTATCGAGTTCTGCGGGCGGCGGTGGCTGGCCCCGCCGGTCGCGTGCTGCGGCGACCGGGCGCGGGGGCAGGACCGGCCACGCGACCTGCGGTCGCGTGGCGCAGGAGGGGGCGCGGGGGTGTCAGCCCCTTCCACCTGATGCCGCAACGCAGTATACCGGCGGTGCGGGTGTGCGGCATGCGTGCGGCGTCCCGCCGTGCGAGATCTGGTGCCCCCGGGCGTTCCGCCGGAGCGGTGCCGCGAGCGAACAGCGCCGCGCACGGGTGTGCCGGCACCACAGGGAGCCAGGCCTCATGTCTGCGGAAACGCCGCTCCAGAAGGTCAAGGCCGACCTCGCCGCCTATGCCGCCGCCGAGCGCAGGGGCGTGAGCGCCATGTTCACCCTGCGCATGTTCCTGCTTACGCCCGGCTTCCAGTTCGTGTTCGCGCGCCGGCTGCAGGAGATGGTGGTGCGGGTGCCGCTGGTGGGCCGGCTGCTGCGGCGCATCGTCTGGTGGGCCACCTGCCTGATCTTCAGCTCGGAGATCGCCATCGGCGCGCAGGTGGGCGGGGGGCTGTTCGTGCCGCACCCCTACGGCATCGTCATCGGCCAGGCGAAGGTCGGGCGCAACATGCGCCTGCTGCAGAACGTCACCATCGGCCGCAAGAGCCAGGACGACCCGCGCGACCCCGTGTTCGGCGACAACGTGAACATTTCCGCCGGCGCGGTGCTGCTCGGCGCCATCACGATCGGTGACGGCGCCATCATCGGCGCCAATGCGGTGGTGCTGAAGGACGTGCCCCCCGGCGCGACGGCCATCGGCATTCCCGCCCGCATCATTCCGGCCGAACCGCCGGCCGCCGTGACGCCAGCGCCGTTCGCGGCGACGGTCTGAGGGGGCGGCGACCATGCACGTCGCCCTCGTCAACGCGCTTTATCCGACCCCGCTCGAGCCGAAGATCTTCGGCGGGGCCGAGATGGTGGTCCGCCAGCTCGCGGAAGGGCTGGTCGCGCGCGGCGACCGCGTGACCGTGGTGCGCATGGCGCTCGACGGACGCCGCCGCACCGAGGAAGCCAATGGCGTGCGGGTGGAGTTCGTGCCCGTCCGCAACCTGTTCGCCCCGTTCGGAGCGCGCCACCACGCGCTCGCGCATCTGGCGTGGCACGCCATCGACGATCGCTGTTTCGCCCATCCCGAGGTCGCCGCCGTGCTGGATGCGGCGCGGCCGGACGTGATGAACACGCACACGCTGAACGGCCTCAATACCCATGTGTGGCAGCTGGCGCGGGACCGCGGCATTCCCGTCGCCCATTCGCTGCACGATTATTACCTGATCTGCCCGCGCTGCTCCCGCTTCAAGGACGGCCACGTCTGCGCCACCACCTGCGGCAGCTGCGCCGTCCTCACCGGGGGACGGCGGCGGCGCAGCGCGCTCGTCGACGCGGTGGTGAGCGTGAGCCGACGCACCCTCGACCTGCACCTGCAGGAGGGGCTGTTCGGCACCGCCTCCCGTCACGTGATTCACAACGTGCCCAATCCGGCGCTCCACCCCGAGCCGATGGAGGCCATCGGCCGGCCGTTGCGGATCGGCTATCTCGGGCGGTTCTCCGAGGAGAAGGGCGTACGCCTGCTGGCGGACGCGGTGGGGCGGCTGCCGGCCGGCACCGTCCGGCTGGTCCTCGCCGGCAACGTGACGAACGAGCAGCGCGCCGCGCTCGCGGTGCTGGCGCCGGGCGCCGAGCTTCATTTCCTCGGCTTCGTCGCGCCGGCGGATTTCTATCCGCAGATCGACGTGGCGGCCGTGCCCTCCCTGTGGGAGGAGCCCGGCGCGCTGGTGCTGCTGGATGCGCTGGCCGCCGGGCGACCGGTGGTGGCGACCGCCCTTGGCGGCCTGCCGGAGATGTACGAGGACGGGGTGACCGGCTGGACCGCGCCGCCCGAGGCCGAGGGGCTGGCAGCGGTGCTGCGGCGTCTGGTGGCGGCGCCGGACCTGATCCTTGCGGCCCATCGCGTGCTGCGGGAGAAGCCGCGCCGTGCCATGGCCGACGTGGTGGATGCCTATCGGGACATCTACCGCACCCTGACCCCTGCGTCCTGAGCCTCGTCTCAGGCGGCCGTGCGCAGCGCCGGCTTCAGCCGCCCGGTCTTGCGCAGCAGCCAGGAGCCGATGGGCTTTTCCACCATGAGGTGGACCGCGACCGACACCAGCACCGTCAGCACGAAGCCCACGGCGTAGATGGCCGGCAGCGGCAGCGCCACCTTCGCGCCCAGCACGCCGAACAGCTTGATGGTGAAGGGATGCGTCAGATAGAGCGCGTAGGAGGCATCGCCGCCGAGCGCCAGCGCCCGCGCCGGTAGCGTCTCGCGCAGGGACGGTCCCATGACCGCCGCAGCGACGATGAGCGCCGCCGGGATACCGCCGGTCACCAGCCGCCAGACGTGCTCGTAGAGGCTGGTCTGGAACGCGGCCACCGCCAGCGCGACACCGGCGAGGAGCAGGGCGAGCGCCGCCCCGCCGGAGAGGCGCCGCCCGCCGAGGAAGAGCGCCGCCACGCCTGCGCCGAGCAGGAACTCTCCGATGATGGGATCGCCCCAGAACTTCAGCAGGAAGGCGCCCGGCGGCGCGATCTGGCCGGCCGCCACCAGCAGCACGAACACCGCGACCAGCGCCGCCAAGCCGCTCCGTCGCGGCAGCAGCAGGGCGCCGGCGAAGATGGCGTAGAACAGCATCTCGTAGTTCAGCGTCCAGCCCAGCGAGAGGATGGGGAACAGCTCTCCGTCCGAGCGCGGCCACGGCAGGAAGGCGTAGGAGGCCAGCACGTGGCGCGGGTCCAGCCCGTTGTTGTTGATCAGCTGCGGCGCGGCGAGCAGGGCCGCCAGCATCAGCGTGGTGCAGATCCAGTAGAGCGGGACGATCCGAATGATGCGCCGGCGCAGGAAGTCCGCCGGGGCACCGGGGGCCCCGAAGCGGTCATGCATCATGTAGTACATGATGAAGCCGCTGATGACGAAGAAGATGTCGACGCCGAGCCCCCAGTCGATCAGGCCGATCTGCTGGAACGACTGCCCGGTGCGGCCGGCCACGTTGCCCACCTCGACGCCCACGTGGGCGAACACCACGAGCGCAGCGGCGAAAAAGCGCAGAACCTGCACATTGACCAGATAGGTGGATTTCATCCGCCGTCCGTTGCTGCGGCCCGCGCGGCCGTGGCCACGCGGAGCGGGTCTCGCCGGGCCGGCCGGGGCCGGCAACCTCCGGAGCGTTCGAGGGAATGTGCGCCCGCCGGACCCGGGGAGGCCGGCCGCGCCGCCCGAAACGCCACCATTGATCAGATTAGCATGTGCAGCAGATCTCCGCGAGAATTTCTCGCAGATGCGGGAACCCCATGGCGCAGCCTGATTTTTGGGCTTCCGGACGGCGTCGGGATTCCGATAGCATGACTTTACGTCGCCGTTCGCGTGATTGGATCCGCCGCAGGGGGAAGTGCCGACCATGACGCTCCACGAGACGGGAAACCTGCGCCGCTACCTGGACGAGCGTTATCTGGCCGCGAACGCGGACTGGCACCAGGACGACAGCGGCTGGAAGTTCAACCACATCCTCACCATCCTCGATCGCAACGCGGTGGCGCCGTCCAGCCTGTGCGAGGTGGGCTGCGGGGCCGGCGGCATCGTCGAGCTGCTGGCGCGCCACTGGCCGCAGACGCGCGTGGAGGGGTACGAGGTCTCGCCCCACGCCTTCGCCATGTGCGGGGAGCGGCTGGCGCCGAACCTCAGCTTCACCCATGGCAGCCCCTTCGATGGGGCAGGGCGATTCGATCTCGCCATGGCCATCGACGTCATCGAGCATGTGGAGGACCCGTTCTCTTTCGCCCGCGCGCTCGGCCGCATCTCCACCCACCAGGTGCTGCATATCCCGCTCGACATGAATGCGCTGGCGGTGGCGCGCGGCTGGGTGATCGACAATGCGCGCAACGACATCGGCCACCTGCATTATTTCACGCAGTCCACCGCGCTCGCCCTGCTGCAGGAAAGCGGGCTCGAGGTGGTCGACCACTTCTACACGCCCTGGGCCATCGATCAGGCGGGCAAGACCCTGAAGAAGCGGCTGGCCGCCTGGCCGCGCCGCGTGGCCTTCGGGGTTGCGCCGCATGCGGTGGTGCGGCTGGTGGGCGGCTGGTCGCTGATGGTGCTCACCCGCAGCCCCGGCACCGGCTGATCGCTAGGGTGACAGGAGCGGTTGGGCGTGGTTTCTGTGGCCTGATGAGACGAAGGCTGAGGAATCCATGCCCGTTCTGGTGACCGGCGGTGCCGGATATATCGGGAGCCACGCGGTTCTGGAGCTGCTCGCGCGCGGGGAATCGGTGGTCGTTCTGGACGATCTCACCACCGGTTTCGCCTGGGCCGTGCCGCCGCAGGCCGAGCTGGTGGTGGGCGACGTGGGAGATGCCGCCTTTGTCCGCCGCCTGCTGGAGACGCGTGGCATCACCGAGATCATCCATTTCGCCGCGCGCATCCTGGTGGCGGAATCGGTGGCGGACCCGCTCGCCTACTACTTCGGCAACATCGTGAAGACGCGCACGCTCATCGAGACCGCGGTGGCGGCCGGGGTGGAGCGCTTCATCTTCTCCTCCACCGCCGCCGTCTACGGCGAGCCGCGGGTGGAGATCATCGGCGAGGACGAGCCGCTCGCGCCCATCAATCCCTACGGGCGCACCAAGCTCGCCAGCGAGTGGATGCTGGAGGACGCCGCCCGCGCCCATGGCCTCGCCTATACGGCGCTGCGCTACTTCAACGTGGCCGGGGCCGATCCCGAGGGCCGGTCCGGCCAGTCCTCCCGTGTCGCCACCCACCTCATCAAGATCGCCAGCCAGGTGGCGGCCGGCGTGCGGCCGGGGCTGGAGATCTATGGCACCGATTATCCGACCCGGGACGGCACCTGCGTGCGTGACTACATCCACGTCACCGATCTCGCCCGCGCCCATGTGGCCGCGCTGGAGCGGCTGCGCGCGGGCGGCGGCAACCTCGTCGCCAATTGCGGCTACGGGCGCGGCTATTCGGTGAAGGAGGTGGTGGACGTGGTGAAGGAGGTGTCGGGCCTTGATTTTCCCGTCACGCTCGCGCCGCGCCGCCCCGGCGATCCGGCCTGCCTGGTGGCGGCCGCCGACCGCATCCGCGCCGAGCTGGGCTGGCAGCCCATCCTCGACGACCTGCCCACCATCGTGCGCCATGCGGTGGCGTGGGAAAAGGCGCTGGTGCGCCGCAAGGCCGCCGAAGCCGCGGCCGGCGCGGCCTGACCACAGGCCGCGCCTCGCTTCATAAGGTCATCCCGGCGCGCCGCTCGGGCGGCGCCCGCTCAGGCCGTGGCGATGGGCCGGCCGCTCGCGCCCCACTCGGTCCACGAGCCGTCGTAGAGCGCGAGCGGCGTCTTGCCGATCATCTCCAGCGCCACCCAGAGGATGGCGGCCGACACGCCGGACCCGCACGAGGTGATGACCGGCCGCGCGAGGTCGAGGCCGGAGGCATCCATGGCCGCGCGGATCTCGTCCGGCGGCACCAGACGGCCGTCCTTCACGAGGCGGCCGTGGGGCAGGTTGAGGCTGCCGGGCATGTGGCCGGAAGGCAGCCCTTCCCGCGGCTCGGGCGCCTCGCCGCGGAAGCGGGCTTCCTGCCGCGCGTCCAGCACCTGCGCGCTGCCGCTCTCCAGCGCCGCGGCGACGCGGGTGATGTCGGCGATGCGGGAATGGTCGAGGCGCGGATGGAACACGGCCGGCCGGCGGCGGACCTCTCCGTCCTCCACCGGACGCTCCTCGGCGAGCCATTTGGGCAGGCCGCCGTCCAGCAGCTTCACGTCGGAGGCGCCGAACGCACGGAAGGTCCACCACACCCGGGGCGCGGAGAACAGGCCGACGGAATCATACACCACGATCCGCAGCCCCTCGGCGATGCCCAGCGCGCCGGCCGCGAGGGCGAAGCTGTGGGCATCCGGGAGCATGTGCGGCAGGGGGCTGGTGTGGTCGGCCACCGTGTCGATGTCGAAATGCACCGCTCCGGGAATGTGCCGTTCCAGATACTCCCGCGCGCCGCTGCGGCCGGAGGCGGGCATGTGCCACGAGGCATCCACCACCACGAGATCCGGTGCCCCGAGATTGGCGGCGAGCCAGCCGGTGGAGACGAAGGGGCTCTCGGGGGTATCGACGGGAAGCTCGCTCATGGCGCCTCTCTCGCGGGGTTGGCTTGATGGCTCGCGCGGCCGGGACGCGCGTCCCGGGTGCGGGATACGCACGGCCGGGGCACGCATAACCGGAGCACGCTTAACCGGGGCACGCACGTCTCGGCCGGAAGCGCGCCGCCGTCAAGCCGCCTGCCGGCGCGCGTCCTGCGGCTCAGACCAAGACGTTGGGCACCTCAGCCTTGCGCTCCAGCCACTCCGGCACTGGCAGGTTCTTCTCCCGCAGGAACGCCGGGTTGAACAGCTTGGACTGGTAGCGCGTGCCGTAGTCGCACAGGATGGTGACGATGGTGTGCCCCGGCCCCAGCTCGCGCGCGAGGCGGATGGCGCCCGCCACGTTCACGCCCGAGGAGCCGCCGAGGCACAGGCCCTCGTGCTCCAGCAGGTCGAACACCACCGGCAGGGCCTCCTCGTCGGGGATCTGGAAGGCGGTGTCGATGGGCGCGTCCACAAGGTTGGCTGTGATGCGCCCCTGGCCGATGCCCTCGGTGATGGAGGAGCCCTCGGCCTTCAGCTCGCCGGTGGTGTAGTAGGAATAGAGCGCCGCCCCCATGGGATCGGCGAGGCCGATGCGGATGGCGGGGTTGCGCGCCTTCAGCGCGATGGCGATGCCGGCCAGCGTGCCGCCGGTGCCCACGGCGCAGATGAAGCCGTCCACCTTGCCCTGGGTCTGCTCCCAGATCTCGGGGCCGGTGGTGTCGATATGCGCCTGCCGGTTGGCCACGTTGTCGAACTGGTTGGCCCAGATGGCGCCGTTGGGCTCGGTCTTGGCCAGCGCCTCGGCGAGGCGGCCGGAGACCTTCACGTAGTTGTTGGGGTTGGAATAGGGCACGGCCGGCACCTCCACCAGCGTGGCGCCGGCGAGCTTCAGCATGTCCTTCTTTTCCTGGGACTGGGTCTCGGGAATGACGATCACGGTGCGGAAGCCGAGCGGGGCGGCCACCAGCGCGAGCCCGATTCCGGTGTTGCCGGCGGTGCCCTCCACGATCACGCCGCCGGGCTTCAGGTCGCCGCGCGCCACCGCATCCTGGATGATGCCGAGGGCGGCGCGATCCTTCACCGACTGGCCGGGATTGAGGAACTCGGCCTTGCCGAGAATCTCGCAGCCGGTTTCCTCGGAGGCACGCTTCAGACGGATGAGGGGGGTATTGCCGATGGAGTCCACAAGTCCGTTACGGATCATCTCTTCATCAAGCCTTCAATGAATGTGGAAGGCAGGGTACTCAACGCCTCCGCTTGTATCAACCGACAAAGCTCATGTTTTTCGTGTAGATTCAAATGCCCGCAGCGCCCGCTCGCGCGCGGCGGCGTGGTCGACCGCCGGGCGGGGGTAGGTGGTGCCGAGGCGCACGCCCGCTGCGGCAAGGGTTCCGGCATCCGCCGTCCATGGCCGGTGGATGAGCGGCGCCGGCAGCCGCGCCAGCTCCGGCACGAAGGCGCGCACATAGTCGCCGTCCGGATCGAACTTCTCGCCCTGCGTCACCGGGTTGAAGATGCGGAAATAGGGCGCGGCATCGAGGCCCGATCCTGCCACCCATTGCCAGCTGGCGGGATTGTTGGCCGGGTCGGCATCCACCAGCGTGTCCCAGAACCAGTCCTCGCCGGCGCGCCAGTCCATCAGGAGATGCTTGGCGAGGAAGGAGGCGACCACCATGCGCACCCGGTTGTGCATCCAGCCGGTCTGCCACAGCTGGCGCATGCCGGCATCCACCAGCGGATAGCCGGTGAGGCCGCGTCGCCACGCCTTCAGCTCCCCCGAGCACTCGCGCCAGGGGAAGGCATCGAAGCCGGGCTGGATGTTGCGGCGGGCGATGTCCGGCTCTTCCGCCAGCAGGTGGTAGGAGAATTCGCGCCAGTAGAGCTCCGCCTCGTATTTCTCGGCATCGGCCGCCGGCACCTCGCCCGCGTCGGCGGCATGACGGATGGCCGCCAGCACCTGCCGCGGGGAGATTTCGCCGAACCGCAGATAGGGCGAAAGCCGGGAGACATGGCGCGAGGCGGGCAGGTCGCGGCCGTCGCGGTAGCCGGCGAGGCCGTCGGCGATGAAATCGGCAAGCCGCGTCTGGGCCGCCTGTTCCCCCATCTGCGCGTCGCCCTGCCAGAAGGCGCGCATGCCGCCGGCCCAGTCGGGTGCCTGCGGCTCCAGCTCGAGGCTCTCCAGCGTCTCGCCCGGCGGGGGATGGGCGACGCCCTTCAGTCGCGGCGGCACCGGCAGCGGCGGCGCCAGCGCCCGGCCTTTCGATGCGGCGCGGTGGAAGGAGGAGAAGGTGCGCGGCATCCGTCCGGAGGCCGATTGCACGCTGCCTGTGGGATGCAGCAGATGGGCGCAGAAGCGCAGCACCTGCCGCTCCTCGGCATCGAGCCGGGAGGTCACGGCGTGATCGATACGGCCCTCGGGCGCGCCGGCCCGGTCATTGAAGGCGACGCGGGCGGCGCCGAGCGCGGCCGCCACTTCCGGCACCACCCGGTTGGCCGGGCCCCGGCGCAGCACCAGGGGAATGCGGTGGCGGGCAAGCTCGGCCCGGAGCGCCCGCAGCGACTGGGCGAGCCACCAGCGCGCCGCGCCGCCCAGGGGGCGGACCCCCGGGCTGTCGTCATCGAGGACATAGAGCGCCGCGATGGGGGCGCCCGCCGCGGCAAGCGCCGTCAGGGCCGGATTGTCGGAGAGCCGGAGGTCGTCGCGGAACCACAGCAGGGAAGGGGAGGCCGTCATGACCACCTCCTACGCGGACGGGGGCGCAGAGGTTCACTCCGTTTCCCCGCCCGATGCAAGGGGGGCAGCGCGGCCCCCACCCGGTCAGTGGTGGATGTCCACGTCCCGCGTCTCCTTGCCGAGCAGCAGCGCGGTCAGCGTCAGGAGCGCCATGGCGGTGAGGTAGAGGCCCACGTAGAACGGGCTGCCGCCGCCATAGCTCCACAGCGCCACCGCGATGAACGGGGCCACCGCCGCGCCGAGGATGGACGACACATTGTAGGCGATGCCCGATCCGGTATAGCGCACGTTGGCCGGGAACAGCTCCGGCAGCAGCGCACCCATGGGGCCGAAGGTGAGGCCCATCAGCGTGAAGCCGAGCACCAGCCAGGCCACCACGCCCACCGTGCCGGCGGAGAGGATGGGCACCCACAAAAGGCCGAACAGGGCGATGGCGGAGGTGATCCAGATCAGCGTGCGGCGGCGGCCCCAGCGGTCGGCCCAGGGGCCGGACACCATGGTGAAGATGCCGAAGAAGACCACGCCGAAGATCATCATCAGCACGAAGGTACGGTAGTCGTAGCCGAGGCCGGGCAGGGGGGCCGTGGTGGCGGCGCGCCCGTAGCTCAGCGAGAAGGTGGTCATCAGGTAGAACAGCACGTAGGTGGCCAGCATGTAGAACGTGCCGAGGATCAGCTCGCGCCAGTGGGTCTGGAAGGCGGCGGCCAGCGGCACCTTCCGGATCTTGCCGTGCTTCACTGCGTTCTCGAACGCGCTGCTTTCCACCAGCGAGAAGCGCACCCACAGCCCGACGATCACCATCACCGCCGAGAACAGGAACGGGATGCGCCAGCCCCAGGCGAGGAAGGCGTCGGAGGGGCGCGAGGGATCGGACGAGGGCATCAGCGCGGCGATGACGAGGAACAGGCCGTTGGCGATGATGAAGCCGATGGGGGCGCCCAGCTGCGGGAAGGTGCCATAGACCGCCCGCTTGCCGGGAGGGGCGTTCTCGGTCGCCACCAGCGCCGCCCCGCTCCACTCGCCGCCGAGCGCGAAGCCCTGGGCGAGGCGCAGGATCACCAGCAGCGCCGGCGCGATCCACCCCGCCACCGGGAAGGTGGGGAGGAGGCCGATGAGGAAGGTGGCGATGCCCATGGTCAAGAGCGCGCCCACGAGCGTGATCTTGCGGCCCTTCTTGTCGCCGAGGTGGCCGAAGAAGATGGCCCCCAGCGGCCGCGCCACCATGGCCGCGCCGAACACCGCGAACGAGGCGAGGAGCGCCGTCGTGTCGTTGCCAATGGGGAAGAACAGGTGCGGGAACACCAGCACCGCCGCCGTGGCGTAGACGTAGAAGTCGTAGAACTCGATGGTGGTGCCGACGAGGCTCGCGAGGATGACCCGCGAGCGCGGGTTGACGGCGCGGGCATCGGCCGAGGTGCCGATGGTGGTGGAGGACATGGCCGGTCCCGGAGTGTGCCGCCCCGTCGGGGGAGCCGGGCGGGCCGAGGACGGCGGGACCGGCAAGGATCTGTCGCGGCGAAGCGGGGCGGGGAAATCCGGCGCGTCAGGAGGTTGATCGACGGGATAGATTATTGCGGCCCGCTTGGCCAGCCGTCCCCCACCGGCACCCTGCATATCTTGGATGTGCGGGGCGCATGGCCGGCCGCCGGCGTCCTTGTGTCCGGCGCCTGTCTGGAAGTCTTGCTCGCCGCCGTCGCCCGGGCTCCCGCTCGCGGCTCGATCTCGATGAGGCCGCCCGCCGCCCCGCCGGCATCGCCCGCACCCCCCGGCTGCATCATCCGGACACCCAGCCCATGGCCGGCCGGAGCCCTGGGGTCCGCGCCGCCGGCAGCCACCAGGGCTAGTGGGTGCCCTGTGGATGACGGTGATGAAATCCGCCGGGCCGGAGACGGTCGCAGGACGGTCGCGAAGGCGTGAAAACCGAGCCGGGAAAAGGCTCGTTGAGGATTTGTTAAGGGGGTGGAGACGACTATATATAGTAGCCGAGCGGGGTTCGAGGCCCCAGATCGTGGCAAAATCGGGTTTGACCCAGGGGCCAGACTCGCACTAGCGTTCGGGACCTGAGCGACGGGCGTTCCCACGTGTACCAGTTGGTGAGCGCTCGCCCTCTTCCCGAATTCACAAGCTGAAGATCCGCCATGGCGCGGCGCGAGCCGCCGTGCCTGACGGGTAGTCGCGTCCGCCACATTCATCTGACAGACTAAACGGCCCCGGGGCAGGGCCGACCGAAGGAGCACCGGTCATGCGCGTCGAACGCCGCTACACGCAAGAGGGTCGTTCCCCTTACGCGGAGATCCCCTTCCGCGAGACCGTGAGCGAGATCCGGAACCCCGATGGCTCCGTGGTCTTCCGGCAGGAGGGCATCGAGGTCCCGGCCCAGTTCTCGCAGGTGGCGAGCGACATCCTCGCGCAGAAGTATTTCCGCAAGGCCGGCGTGCCCGCGCGCCTGAAGAAGGTGGAGGAGAATTCCGTCCCCTCCTTCCTGTGGCGCCAGGTGGCGGACGAGGCGGCGCTCGCCGACCTGCCCGAGAAGGAGCGTCTCGTCGGCGAGACCTCCGCCAAGCAGGTGTTCGACCGCCTCGCCGGCACCTGGACCTACTGGGGCTGGAAGGGCGGCTATTTCGACAGCGAGGCCGACGCCCAGGCCTTCTTCGACGAGCACCGCTACATGCTGGCCATGCAGATGGCCGCGCCCAACTCGCCGCAGTGGTTCAACACCGGCCTGTTCTGGGCCTATGGCATCGACGGCCCCGGCCAGGGCCACTTCTACGTGGACTACCAGACCGGCGAGCTCATGGCCTCCACCTCGGCCTATGAGCATCCCCAGCCGCACGCCTGCTTCATCCAGTCCGTGGGCGACGACCTCGTGAACGAGGGCGGCATCATGGACCTGTGGGTGCGCGAGGCGCGCCTGTTCAAGTACGGCTCCGGCACCGGCTCCAACTTCTCCGCCTTGCGCGGCGAGGGCGAGCGCCTGTCCGGCGGCGGCCGCTCCTCCGGCCTCATGAGCTTCCTGAAGATCGGCGACCGGGCTGCGGGCGCGATCAAGTCCGGCGGCACCACCCGTCGCGCCGCCAAGATGGTGGTGGTCGATGCCGACCATCCGGACATCGAGGCCTATGTGGACTGGAAGGTGATCGAGGAGCAGAAGGTCGCCGCCCTCGTCACCGGCTCCAGGCTCAACGCCAAGCACCTCAAGGCGGTGCTGAAGGCCTGCGTGAACTGCGAGGGCAACGGCGACGACTGCTTCGAGCCGGAGAAGAACCCGGCGCTGAAGCGCGAGATCAAGGCCGCGCGCAAAGCCGGCGTCGCCGACGCCGCCATCCGCCGCGTCATCCAGTATGCCCGCCAGGGCTACAAGGACATCGACGTCGCCATCTATGACACCGACTGGGACGGCGAGGCCTACATCACCGTCGCCGGCCAGAACTCCAACAACTCCGTGCGCGTCACCGACGACTTCCTGCGCGCGGTGGAGGCGGACGAGGACTGGAAGCTCATCCGCCGCACCGACGGCAAGGTGGCGAAGACCGTCAAGGCCCGCGAGCTGTGGGAGAAGATCGGCGCGGCCGCCTGGCACTGCGCCGACCCCGGCATCCAGTTCCACACCACGGTGAACGACTGGCACACCTGCCCGGCGGGCGGCGAGATCCGGGCGTCCAACCCGTGCTCGGAATACATGTTCCTCGACGACACGGCCTGCAACCTCGCCTCGCTGAACCTGCTGCAGTTCCGCGATGCCGACGGCCGCTTCGACGTGGAGAGCTACGAGCACGCGGTGCGGCTGTGGACCGTGGTGCTGGAAATCTCGGTGCTGATGGCGCAGTTCCCCTCGCGCCGGATCGCCGAGCTTTCCTACGAGTACCGCACCCTCGGCCTCGGCTATGCGAACATCGGCGGCCTGCTCATGTCGAGCGGCATCGCCTATGACTCGCCCCAGGGCCGCGCCATCTGCGGCGCCCTCTCGGCCATCATGACCGGCATCTGCTACGCCACCTCCGCCGAGATGGCGAAGGAGCTCGGCACCTTCCCGGCCTATTCGGGCAATGCCCAGTCCATGCTGCGGGTCATCCGCAACCACCGCCGCGCCGCCCACGGCCTCGCCGATGGCTACGAGGGCCTGTCCATCGCCCCGGTGCCGCTCGACCACGTGTCGTGCCCGGACACCCGCCTCGTCGCCCGTGCCACCGCGGCCTGGGACAAGGCGCTGGCGCTGGGCGAGGCGCACGGCTACCGCAATGCCCAGGTCTCGGTGATCGCCCCCACCGGCACCATCGGCCTGGTGATGGATTGCGACACCACCGGCATCGAGCCCGACTTCGCGCTGGTGAAGTTCAAGAAGCTGGCCGGCGGCGGCTACTTCAAGATCATCAACCGCGCGGTTCCGGACGCCCTGCGCGCCCTCGGCTACGGCGAGGCCGAGATCGCCGAGATCGAGGCCTATGCGGTGGGCCACGGCTCGCTCGCCCAGGCCCCGGCCATCAACCACTCGACGCTGCGCGCCAAGGGCTTCGACGACGCCGCCATCGCCAAGGCCGAGGCTGCGGTGAAGACCGCGTTCGACATCAAGTTCGCCTTCAACCGCTGGACCTTCGGCGAGGAGTTCCTGGCCCAGTCCCTCGGCGTGCCGGCGGCGCAGCTGGCGGACCCCAAGTTCGACCTGCTGGCCTTCCTCGGCTTCTCGAAGGCGGACATCGAGGCGGCCAACATCCACGTGTGCGGCGCCATGACCCTTGAGGGCGCGCCCTTCCTCAAGCCGCAGCACCTGCCGGTGTTCGACTGCGCCTCCCCGTGCGGCCGGCTCGGCAAGCGCTACCTCTCGGTGGAGAGCCACATCCGCATGATGGCGGCGGCGCAGCCCTTCATCTCGGGCGCCATCTCCAAGACCATCAACATGCCCAACGAGGCGAGCGTGGAGGACTGCAAGTCCGCCTACCTGCTCTCCTGGCGCCTCGCCCTGAAGGCCAACGCGCTCTATCGCGACGGCTCCAAGCTCTCCCAGCCGCTCAACGCCCAGCTGGTGGCGGACGAGGAGGACGAGGACGACGCCGTCGAGGCGCTGGTGGCCCAGCCCAACGCGGCGCGCGCCGCCACCGTGACCGAGAAGATCGTCGAGCGGGTGGTGGAGCGCATCGTCGAGCACCGCGTGCGTGAGCGCGAGAAGATGCCCGACCGCCGCAAGGGCTATACCCAGAAGGCGGTGGTGGGCGGCCACAAGGTGTATCTGCGCACCGGCGAATATGATGATGGCCGTCTCGGCGAGATCTTCATCGACATGCACAAGGAGGGTGCCGCCCTCCGCTCGCTGCTGAACAACTTCGCCATCGCCATCTCGCTCGGCCTGCAGTACGGCGTGCCGCTTGAGGAGTATGTGGACGCCTTCACCTTCACCCGCTTCGAGCCGGCCGGCCCGGTGCAGGGCAACGACACCATCAAGTACGCCACCTCCATGCTCGACTACGTGTTCCGCGAGCTGGCGGTGAGCTACCTCGGCCGCAACGACCTCGGTCATGTGGACCTGTCCGAGACCGGCTTCGATGCGCTCGGCAAGGGCGTGGACGAAGGCAAGGCGCCGAACCCGGCCAACCGCATCGTCTCCAAGGGCCTGGTGCGCGGCAAGACGGTGAACCTCCTGGCGCCCCAGACGGTGTCCGGCGAGCCCCGCGGCGCCTCCGACAACGTGACGGTGCTGCGCGCGCCCACGCTCGGCACGCCGACCGTTGGCGCCACCGCGCTGAAGCCCGAGGTGGAGGTGGCCGAGCCGGCCCCCGCCGCCGAGGAGATCGAGGCGGCGGTGGAGAGCCTGATGGAGAAGTCGCTGCCGTGGTCCGCTTCCGCCCGCAAGGCGGAAGCCCGGGCCGAGGCCCGCGCCAAGGGCTACGAGGGCGAGGCCTGCCCCGAGTGCATGAACTTCACGCTGGTGCGCAACGGCACCTGCCTGAAGTGCGACACCTGCGGCGGCACCACCGGCTGCAGCTGATCTTCGATCCCCCGCCCCGGACTCAGCTCCGGGGCGGGGGGCTTCAATAGAACAAATCAGGAACTTTTATCTCATAGTACACTTTCTCAAATTGCGATTTTTCATGCCCCGACAGAAGCTCATTTCCAGTTATTACCTAAAGTAAAGCCGCGCGCTCGGCCGCAGGCAGCAACGAATTTCGTGCATTTGGTGCCATAGGTGAGGTAGCCTGCGGCGGGCTGTACGCTGGTTTGCTTCTGCGACATCACAAACTCCTTCACGCGTCACGCTCTGCCGGTAGAATGATGTAGAGTTGGCGTGTAAGTGGCTTGCAGGCGGGGCCTGTTGCGCGGTCCGATTGCGCGGGCCGCAGCCTGAGGGGGGCGGGGGATGGTGGTGCGGGGGCGTTCTGCGTGCGCGAGTCCGGGGTCGCATTCAAGTCGGGTCATGCCGAGTCTGTCTGGTCTGGCCCGGACGGCATGGCGGTCCGGCGCGGCGCTCACGCTGGCCGCCGGGCTGGTGCTGGGCATGACGGCGTCAGGCCGGGCCGAAGAGGAGCGCAAGCCGCTCCGCTTCGATAGCGGCACCCTCGTCGCGCGGCCGGATCCCCTCATCGTCGGCGCCGGCGTCCATTTCGGCATCGGCGGCAACTACAACTACGATCCCGAGAAGACCGCTAGGCTCATCCGCGAGATGGGCTTTTCCTCGGTGCGCGACGATCTCGTGTGGTCCCTGTTCGACCGGCCGGGCGTCCACGAGAACACCTCGCCGCCGACGCAGGCCTGGCGGCTGCACCGCTTCCTCTCCATGGTCGAGCTGCCGCCCCTGCTCATCTTCGGCCACGCGCACCCCAACGTGCCGGGCGGCGCGCCACCCTTCACCGAGGAGGGCCGCGCGGCGTTCGCGCGGTTTGTCGTGAAGGCTGGCAATTTCGTCAGCCGCTTCAAGCCCATGTTCGAGATCTGGAACGAGTGGAACATCGATCCGACGTTCAGCCCGCCCTGGATCATCGGTCCCGCCAAGCCGGGCGACCCGCGGGCGGCCGCGGATTACCTGAAGCTGGTTGAAGCCGTGCAGCCGGTGCTCAGCCGCACCTTTCCCAACGCGCCCGTCTTCATCGGCACCTCCGGATACGACCCGGACTGGAACTGGACCCGCGCCGTCTATGAGGGTGGCGGCATGCGCGGCTCCCAGGGCATGTCGGTGCATCTGAGCAACCATTGCGATCCCTCCATTCAGAAGCGCTCGGCCACCGAGGCGATCGACCGTGTGAGCCTGTTGCAGGCGCTGATCGGCAAGCCGGAGGCGCCAGTGCCGATCTATGTGTCGGAGGTGGGCTGGCCCACAGCGTCGCTCTCGCCCTGCGTCATCAGCCGGACCCAGCAGGCGGACTACCTCGCCCAGTTCGTCCTCTGGGCGGCCGCCACCCCGTGGCTGAAGGGCGCGTGGGTCTACGAGTTCAAGGACCAGGGCCGCCGCGAGGAGGAGATCGAGCACAATTTCGGCATGTTCACCTTCGACTACCAGCCGAAGCCGTCCGCCTGCAGCATGAGGGAGACCATCCAGCTGCTGAAGGGCGCCACCGCATTCCGGCTGGAGCGGCCGTTCCAGGACGTGTTTGTGGTGCAGATCGGCGGATCGCCCCAGCAGGGCGGCAAGATCCGCCTCGTGGCCTGGACCACCGCCGAGCGGGTGCGCGCGCGGCTCGTGCCAGGGGCGGACGTGAAGATCGAGGCGAAGCTGATGTGCGGCGCGCCCCAGCCCGAGGAGGCCGGGGGCTTCTCGCTCGGCCCGCAGCCGCTGGTGATGGACGTCACCAGCGCGGCGGCCGCGTTCGATGCGGTGCTGACCCGCTAGAGCCGCCTTCCGCTGGCTCCGGCTGACGGAAGGCGCTCCAGATGAGCGCTGCTCTCGAAGCCGCGTTCGGGGGCGGGCCGGCCTGCGGGAAGGCGGGCAGGCCAGACGGGCGGGTCAGGTGGGCAGCCCAGGCTGGCGGGCGGGTCGGCTCAGAAGGCCGGCGTGGGGGCGAACAGGCAGAGCGTCCGTCCCTCCCGCCGCCCGCCGATGGAGCAGCGGTGGAACTTGCCGTCCGGGCTCTCCGGCACGGCATCGCGCGGGAAATACTCGCCGGTGGCCTTGATGAAATAGCCCTGGCCGACAAACTCCACGTCCTCGGTGGTGATCTCGTAGCAATCCTGCCCCGAGCAGCAATAGGCGGGATACCACTCGTGCGCCCGCGCCGGCTGCACCGGCAGCGCTGCCGCGAGGCAGAGCGTGGCGACGATGCCGATGGCGCCGCGCGGTCCTTGTCCCCTGCCGCCTTGCGCGGGTTGGGCTCCATGGCCGGCCGGGCCACGGCCCGGCGCGGCTCCGGCGGCGGCGCGCCCGCTGTCCGGCTGGCGGCCGCCGGGTGTCCCGAGGGCCGGTTGCCCGCGTCCTGATCCTGCGGTCGATGATCGCGCCATGGCGGATGGCTCCGCTGTGTCGTGGACACGGGCGCATGAGCCCGGCGCGGCCGAAGGCCACGAACCGCCGGGCCCGGCGTCCTGTCCTGACCGATCAGGATGACGCAACTGCGCTGCCGCTCAAGGCCTTTCTCCGGCCCGTGCGGTTTCGCTCCCCTCGGGGAGGGCGTCAGTCCACGTCGTCGACGCTGTCGGGGCCGCCGCCATAGGCGCGCTGGGCGAGGGCGGCCTGCATGAACGGGTCGAGGTCGCCGTCCAGCACCTCCTGCGGGGTGCCGGAGGTGACGCCGGTGCGCAGGTCCTTCACCAGCTGGTAGGGCTGGAGCACGTAGGAGCGGATCTGGTGGCCCCAGCCGATGTCGGTGCGCGCCGCCTGCTCGGCCGCCGCTTCCGCCTCGCGCTTCTTCAGCTCCATCTCGAACAACTTGGCGCGCAGCATGTTCCAGGCGGTGGCGCGGTTCTTGTGCTGGGAGCGGTCGCCCTGGCTCACCACGGCGATGCCGGTGGGAATGTGGGTGAGGCGCACCGCCGATTCCGTCTTGTTCACGTGCTGGCCGCCGGCGCCGCCGGAGCGCATGGTGTCCACGCGCACGTCGCTCTCGTTGATCTCCACCACGATGCGGTCGTCGATCACCGGATAGACATCAACCGAGGAGAAGGAGGTCTGCCGGCGGGCGTTGGAATCGAACGGCGAGATGCGCACCAGCCGGTGCACGCCGGCCTCGGTCTTCAGCCAGCCATAGGCATTGTGGCCCTTCACCAGCACGGTGGCGGACTTCAGGCCGGCCTGCTCGCCCTGGCTCTCGTCCACCAGCTCCACCTTGAAGCCGTGGCGCTCGGCCCAGCGCGTGTACATGCGCAGCAGCATCTCGGCCCAGTCCTGGCTGTCGGTGCCGCCGGCACCGGCGTGGACTTCCAGATAGGTGTCGTTGCTGTCGGCCTCGCCGGAGAGCAGCGATTCGAGCTCGCGGCGGGCGAGCTCGGCCTTCAGGCCGTCCATGGCGGCGGCGGCCTCGGCGATCACGCCCTCGTCGCCTTCGGCCTCGCCCAGCTCGATCAGCTCCACATTGTCATCCAGCTCGCGCCGGATGCGGTCGATGGCGCCGAGGCCGTCTTCCAGCGTGGTGCGCTCCTGCATGATCTTCTGCGCGCGCTCGGGATCGTCCCACAAGGTGGGGTCTTCCACCATGGCGTTGAGCTCATCGAGACGCCGCCGCGCGCGGTCCACGTCCAGGTGGGACCTGAGCAGGTCCAGGGAGGCCTTGATCTCGTCGACCTTCGCGGCGAGTTCCGCGCGCATGGTTCATCTATCTCCGGGTGAGGGCCGCGGAAAATAGCGGCGGGGCGCGCGGGTGTAAACGCCGGGCGGCGAACGATCGCGGGAAGAGACCGGGACCGCGGCTCAGCACAGGGCGCTGGTGCGGGTCTCCAGCCAGCGGGCCACGTCGTCCGCGGCGAGGGGGCGGGCAAAGAAGTAGCCCTGCCCGGCATGGCAGCCGAGGGCCGCCAGCAGCCCCGCCTGCGCCGCCGTCTCCACCCCCTCCGCCACCACGGTCATGCCGAGGCTGTGGCCGATGCGGATGACGGCGGTGGCCAGCGCCAGCGCGTTGCGGTCCTGCTCGATGCTGAGCATGAAGCTGCGGTCGATCTTCAATTCCGCGATGGGCAGGCGGGAGAGGGCGCTGAGGCTGGAATAGCCGGTGCCGAAATCGTCCATGGCGATGCGCACGCCCAGCGCCTCGATGGCGCAGGCGGTGGAGAAGGAGTTGGGGTGCTGGTCCATCATCACCCGCTCGGTGATCTCCACCCTCAGGTCGCTCGGCACCAGGCCGTGCCGCTTCAGCGCGCAGGAGACGACCCCGACGATCTCGCCGCTGCGGAAGCTGTGGGGGGAGAGATTGACCGACACATGCGGCACCGCGATCCCCGCGGCGCGCCACGCCGCAACCTGCCGGCACGCCTGCTCGACGCCCCAGGCATCGATGCGCTCGATGAAGTCATACTCCTCGGCCAGCTCGATGAAGCGGGGGGGCGGCACCTCGCCATGGACCGGATCGGTCCAGCGGGCCAGCGCCTCCACGCCGTGGAGGGCGCCGGTGTCGAGCGAGACCTGGGGCTGGTAGACCAGCCGCAGCGCCTGGTTCTGCACCGCCTCGCGCAGCGCCACGGACAGGACGAGGCGGTCCTGCACCCGGCGGTTCATGTCCTCTGTGAAGAAATGGAACTTGCCGCGCCCGCGCCGCTTCGCCTCGTGCATGGCGGTGTCGGCATGCTTCAGCAGCGTCTCCGCATCCGCGCCGTGCTCGGGGAAGACGGCGATGCCCACGGATGCGGACATGGTGAGGTGCAGCTTCTGCGCCGGCACCGGCGCGGCGATGTACTCCAGGAGCCGCTGGGCGATGCGGGCGGCTTCCTCGGCGCCGCAATCGTGGATCAGCACCACGAACTCGTCGCCGCCGGTGCGGCCCACCAGATCGCCGGCACGCAGCTGCGCCTTCAGCCGGCGCGCCATCTCCACCAGCAGCTGGTCGCCGGTGGAATGGCCGAGGGTGTCGTTGACGTCCTTGAAGTGGTCCACGTCCAGCACCAGCGCCGCCACCGGCTGCTCCAGATCGCGGGCGGTGGCGAGCAGGCCGGGCAGGGATTCGATGAGCCGGGCGCGGTTGGGCAGGCCGGTCAGCGTGTCGACGCTGGCGAGCAGGGCGATGCGCGTCTTGGATTCCGAGCGCTCCAGCGTGAGCGCGCACAGGTCCGAGCAGGCGGAGACCACGCTCTCCAGCCACGGCGCGCCGAACGGCGTCTGCGAGAAGTAGAAGGCGAAGGTGGCCGCCACCTTGCCGCCGCGCGGCTTGATGGGGATGGACCAGCAGCCCTTGATGGACCGCGGCAGCGGCAGGTCGCGGAAGTCCGCCCACAGGGGACTGGTGGCGATGTCCTCCACCATGACGGGCTCGCCCCGGAAGGCGGCGGTGCCACAGCTGCCCACGCGCGGACCGACCGGAATGCCTTCCAGCGCCGCTGTGTAGTCGTCCGGCAGGCTCGGGGCGGCGAGGACGGTGAGGCGCTCGTCCGGCGTCACGCCGAGGATGGAGCACAGGACTCCGGGGGCCAGCGCCTCCACCCGGCGGCAGAGCAGCTCCATGATCTCGGTGACGTGCGAATCGGCGGCGAGCGCGGCCAGCACCTCGCGCTGCAGCTGCTCGACGAGACGGGTGTGGGTGATGTCCGCGAGTACGGCCACCACATGCTCCAGCAGGCCTGTCGCCTGATCGATCACCGGGGTAACGCTGACAGACACCCAGATCCCCTCGCCCGAGCTGTGCAGCCGCACGTCATCCGCAAAAGCGGACCGCCGGAGGATGTTACCCTCCATTCGCGAAATGAAGTTCGCGGAAGCCCCCCCTGCGGCAAGCAGCCGCGCCAGATCCTGCCCGCCGGGCGCGGGTGCCCCCAGCATGGAGGAGAAGGCCGGGTTGGCGAAGATGATGCGCCGGTCGGCGTCGGTGACGACCACGCCCCGGTCGGTGCGCTCGGCGATGAGGGAGAGCACGCGGACGTCGTCACGCGCGCTCTCGCGCTCCAGCCGGGTGCGCACGAACAGCACGTAGCAGGGGACGCCGCCGTGACGGATCCGGGTGGCGGCGACGAGGCTCCAGGACCCGCCGCCGTTCCGCTCGATCACCACATGCTGGTCGCTGCCGGCGATCTGGTCGAAGCCGATGCGGCGGTTGTGGTCGATGCCGTGGCGACCGAACAGCAGGGCGCGGGCGCTGCGGCCCACCATGGCATCGGCGGCGAGACCCCACAGGCGCTCGGCTGCCGGATTCGCGTAGGCGATCCGGTCCGCTTCATCCACCAGTACGACAGGCACCGCCTCCGCCAGCCCGGAGACGGAAGGCAGGCCCGCGATCTTCTTGCCCATCGCTTCGGCTCCAAGCCGGTAGGCAAGCGAGCGAACCGGGTATCCCCCAAAACCCGTCCGACGCCGCAAAACCCCGACAGATTACCTACCCTGACGACATTGTACAGAATGGAGGCAACTGTTCAGGGCATTGTGTGGTCAAGCAATGCACCCTTTGATTGTAAATACGGCCAAGGCTGCGCTCATGCCGTGCAGGCGAGGGGGCGCGATGTGACGTCGCCGGAGGGAAGCATCGGCGACATCTTCAGGCGTGGCCGAGCTTCAGTGTCGAAATCTACCGGTGCGGATGCGCCAGGGGAGCAATTCCAAAAGGGAACCGGCGGCGCGCGGCCACCGTCCCGATCAGGACGCCGGCCCGGTCAGTAGAGGCCGCCGCCGGCGCGCGAGGCGGTGGGCACGGCCTCGGGCGCGTTGGGATCGGTGCCGGAATAGCCCACCACGGAATAGCTGTCCGGCGGGGCGGTGCCCGGCTTGAACGCCTCCAGGATGGCATTGCCGTCGCCAGCGCTGGTGCGCTGGCCGCTCTTGCGGTCGATCCGCACCAGCTTGATGCCGGCCGGCACGCGGAACGGGATGGCCGGGCGGTCCGCGATGGCCACCTTCATGAAGTCACGCACCACGGGGGCCGAGATGAGGCCGCCGGTGGAGCCCTTGCCCATGGGCTTGGGCCGGTCGTAGCCGAGATAGACGCCCACCACCATTTCCGGCGTGAAGCCGATGAACCAGGCGTCCTTCTCGTCGTTGGTGGTGCCGGTCTTGCCGGCGATGGGCTTGCCCAGCTCCTTCAGCGCCGTGCCGGTGCCGCGCTGGACCACGCCTTCCATCATGGAGGTGATCTGGTAGGCGGTCATGGGATCGAGCACCACCGGGCGGCGGTCCACCAGGCTCGGCTCGGGCTGGTTCTCCCACTTGTCCGCCTCGCAGCCGCGGCACTCGCGCTCGTCGTGGCGGAAGATGGTGTGGCCGTAGCGGTCCTGGATGCGGTCGATGAGCGAGGGCGTCACCTTGCGCCCGCCGTTGGCGATCATGGCATAGGCGCCGGTCATGCGCATGAGCGTGGTCTCGCCGGCGCCGAGCGCCATGGAGAGCAGCGGCGGCATGTCGTCATAGATGCCGAAGCGCTTGGCGTATTCGGCGATGATGGGCATGCCCACGTCGTTGGCGAGGCGCACCGTCATCACGTTGCGCGACTGCTCGAGGCCGAAGCGCAGGGTCTGCGGGCCGTAGAATTTCTTGGAGTAGTTCTCCGGCCGCCAGGTGTCCTGGCCCTGCTGCTCCAGCTCGAACGGGGCGTCGAGCACGATGGTGGAGGGGGTGTAGCCGTTGTCCAGCGCGGTGGAATAGACGATGGGCTTGAACGAGGAGCCGGGCTGCCGCATGGCCTGGGTGGCGCGGTTGAACTGGCTTTCGTCGTAGGAGAAGCCGCCGGACAGGGCGAGCACGCGGCCGGTGGTGGGCTCCATCACCACCATGGCGCCCTCGATGGCCGGCACCTGGCGCAGGCGCCACTGGCCGGAGCGGTCGGCGAGCGGCTCCACATAGACCACGTCGCCGGTCTTCAGCACCTGGTTGATGGGCCGGCGCGTCCACTTGGCGCCCTCGGCCGGGATGAGGCCGATCTCGCGGTCGGTGGAACGGGCGCCCGAGCGGGAGCGCGGCGGCTGCAGGCCGATGCGCGCATTGTCCTTGTTGACGTCCAGCACCACGGCAAGGCGCCAGGGGATGTCGGTGAATTCCTTCACCTCGCCCAGCGCCACGCCCCAGTCCACGCCGGCGATCTCGATATGGGTGACGGGCTTGCGCCAGCCGCGCTCCTCGTCATAGCGCACGAGGCCGTCGGTCAGGGTCTTCTTGGCCAGCACCTGCAGCTTGGGATCGAGCGGCGTGCGCACGGAGAGGCCGCCGCCATAGAGCTTCTTCTCGCCGTAGCGCTCGTAGATCTGGCGGCGCACTTCCTCGGCGTAATACTCCGCCGCGAAGATCTGCGCGCCGGTGGCGCGGGGGGCGACGTCGATGCCGCTCTTCCGGGCCGCCTCGCCCTCCTGCGGGGAGACGAAGCCGTTCTCGACCATGCGGTCGATCACCCAGTTGCGGCGATCGGTGGCGCGCACGCGCTCGCGGAACGGATTGTAGTTGGACGGGGCCTTGGGCAAAGCGGCGAGGTAGGCCGCCTCCTGCACGTTCAGTTCCTCGACCGACTTGTCGAAATACACCAGCGCCGCGGCGGCGATGCCGTAGGCGCCCATGCCGAGATAGATCTCGTTCAGATAGAGCTCGAGGATGCGGTCCTTGGAATAGGCGCGCTCGATGCGCAGGGCCAGCAGCGCTTCCTTGATCTTGCGGTCAAGGCTGCGCTCGTTGGTCAGGAGGAAGTTCTTGGCCACCTGCTGGGTGATGGTGGAGGCGCCCTGCGCCCGCTTGTTGCGGCCGTAGTTCTGCAGGAAGTCGAGGCCGGCGCGGAAGATGCCGGTGGGATCGATGCCGCCGTGCTCGTAGAAGTTCTTGTCCTCGGCCGACAGGAAGGCCTCGATGACCAGCTTCGGCACCGACTGGATGGGAATGTAGAGGCGCCGTTCCTTGGCGTACTCCGCCACCAGCGCGCCGTCGGCTGCGTGGACGCGGGTCATCACCGGCGGCTCGTAGTTCTGCAGCTGGGAGTAGTCCGGCAGGTCCTGGGAGTATTTCCAGACGAGATAGGTCGCGCCCGCGGCGCCGGCGAGCAGCACCAGCGTGGTAAGCGCGAACAGGAACCCCAAGAACCTCAACAGCAACCGCATTTCGCCGGTTCCCTCCCACCGCGCCCGACCGGGGCGTGGCACCGCATTAGCGCGTCGTGACTGTCCTGCGAAGGGGTCACATTGCGTGGCCCGGCGCCGGAGCGCAACCTTCCCGGCGTCCGGCGACGCGGGATGATGCCGATCCTCCCCGCCGTCCGTCCTCCGCAACGAAGACTCGCGACCGGCACGCTATGCGGGGCAAACGTGGCCGCTTCGCGACGGCGCCTCGCCTTCCAGGGGCGCGGCCCGGTGTTTTGCCGCGCCGGGGCGGGAGCATCGGCGGCGCGGGACGCGGCGGCCGGATTGCGTCCGGGAGAGCGGGGGAGAAGGACACCGGGGAGACCGACCCGGGCGGCCGGGCGAGGGCCTGGCGACGGGCCGCCGGGAATTCTCGGTGACGCGCCGCCGGGGGATCATTCGCCGGCTCGATCGCGCCTGAAAGGGCGGCAATGTCTCTGGCGCCCCGGCCGATCCGTCCCTTCGTCGGGCGGGCTCTATCCGGCGGCTACCGATCGACACTCCCGGCAGGCCTGCGGGGCGGCGTATCGCCAGCCAACCCCGGGCGATCCGGCGTCCCGCGGTGCCCGTGCACCCATCCTTGAAACAGAAACGCTCCCCGGAGACCGGGGAGCGTTTTGTCTGTCGTGACCTGCCAGCCTCTGTGGCCGCCCCCAGCCGCGCCGGGGGCTGTCGTTCACTCGCCGAACAGCTTGCGCTGCCACCAGCCGGAGCGCTTGCGGGCCGGAGTATCGTCGCCGGCCTCGGGCGCCGCCGGCTGGGCCGCGACCGGCTCGGCGGAAGCGGGCTCGTCCGTGGCGGAGGCGGCAGGCGCGGTCTCGGTCGGCGCAGCCGTCTCGGCATCCGCAGCCTTGGTTTCCGGCGCGGCTTCGGTCTCGCCGGTGGCGGGCTCAGCCTCCGCGGCGATCGCCTCGGGCGCGGGGGAGGGGATGGCCACGGGGGCCTTCTCGCGCACCGTCGAGCGCCGGCGGGCAGGCTTCGCCTCCACCACCTCGGGCTCGGCGGCAGCCGGCTCGGCAGCGGCGGCCGCCGCCGGGGCCGGAGCCTCGATTGCAGCCGTGCTCACCGGTTCGGCCTCAGCGGAAGCCGCGACCTGATCGCGCGCCTCGTCCGATGCGACGGTCTCGGCGACGGGCGCCTCGCCTTCGGCAGAGCCGTCGGTCTCGGAGTCGGATCCTTCCTCGCCCTCGGCTTCGGACAGGTCGCCCTCACCTTCGCCGTCACGCTCGCGCCGGTTGCGGCGCCCACCGCGGCGGCCGCGGCGGCGCTTGCGGCGATCGGCGTTCTCATCGTCGCGCTCGGCGTCGGACCGCTCCTCCTCGGAGCGCTCCTCGTCGTCGCCCTCGCCGTCCTCGCCTTCGGCGGCGGCATCGTCCTCGTCGTCGCCCTCGGCGCCGGCCTCGCGGGTTTCCTCGCGCTCGCCACGCCGGCGGCGGCGCCGGCGACGCCGGCGGCGGCCGTTGTCATCGCCGCGATCGCCCGCGTCGGCGGACGCCTCGGCGTCGCTCTCCTCGGCGGCCTCGTCCGCGACGTCCTCTTCCTCCTCCTCGACATAATCCTCGTCGGGCAGGATGGAATCGGGCTGCACCACGGCGGCGGGACGGGGCGGGGCGGCCGGCGGGGCGGCCAGATCGCCCTTCTCGATCAGGAAGGGCTGGTGGCCCGTCACGCTCTCGTCGGCGGCGATGGACAGGGTGACCTTGAAGCGCTCTTCCAGCTCGCGCAGGTGGGCGCGCTTCTGGTTGAGCACATAGAGCGCCACCTCGGTGCGGGTGCGGGCGATGAGATTGTGCGTGGTCGCGCGCAGCAGCTGCTCTTCCAGCGCGCGCAGCAGCTGGAGCGAGACCGAGGCAGCGGAACGCACGTGCCCGGTGCCGCCGCAGTGCGGGCACACCTCGATGGAGCTTTCCAGCACGCCGGTGCGGATGCGCTGGCGCGACATCTCCAGCAGGCCGAAGTGGGAGATGCGGCCGATCTGGATGCGCGCCCGGTCGTTCTTCAGGCAATCCTTGAGCTTGCGCTCCACCGCCCGGTTGTTGCGCTTCTCCTCCATGTCGATGAAGTCGATGACGATGAGGCCGGCGAGATCGCGCAGCCGGAGCTGGCGGGCGATCTCCTCGGAGGCCTCGAGATTCGTCTTGAGCGCGGTGTCCTCGATGTGGTGCTCGCGGGTGGCGCGCCCGGAGTTCACGTCGATGGAGACCAGGGCCTCGGTCGGGTTGATGACGATGTAGCCGCCGCTCTTCAGCTGCACGACGGGCGAGAACATGGCGTCGAGCTGCTGCTCCACGCCGTAGCGCGCGAAGATGGGCTGGGCCTCGCGGTAGGGCAGCACGGACTTGGCATGGCTCGGCATGAGCATGCGCATGAAGTCCTTCGCCTCGCGGTAGCCTTCCTCGCCGGCGACGTGAACTTCGTCGATGTCCTTGTTGTAGAGGTCGCGGATGGCGCGCTTGATGAGCGAGCCTTCCTCATAGACGAGGCTCGGCGCGGCGGAGCCGAGGGTCAGCTCGCGCACCGTCTCCCACAGCCGCAGCAGATACTCGAAGTCGCGCTTGATCTCGGTCTTGGTGCGGTTGGCGCCGGCGGTGCGCAGGATGATGCCCATCCCTTCCGGCACCTCCAGGTCCTGCACCACTTCCTTCAGGCGCTTGCGGTCGACGGCGTTGGTGATCTTGCGGGAGATGCCGCCGCCACGGGCGGTGTTCGGCATCAGCACGGAATAACGGCCGGCGAGCGAGAGGTAGGTGGTGAGGGCGGCGCCCTTGTTGCCGCGCTCTTCCTTCACGACCTGCACCAGCATCACCTGGCGGCGGCGGATGACTTCCTGGATCTTGTAGGAGCGGGCGCGGCGCTGGGGCGCGCGCTCGGGCACCTCCTCGAGGGCATCCTCGTCGGCGCCGAGGTGCTCGATCTCCTCTTCCTCGTCGATCTGGTCGACGTCGCCGTCGTCCTCGTCGTCCTCTTCCTCGTCGTCCTCATCGGCGCGGCGGGTGTCGCGGGCCTCGACGGGGGCGTCGTCGCCCTCCAGCACGGGAGCGGGATGGCTCTCGGCCTCGGCGGCTTCCTCGCGGCGGGCCTCCTCGTCGTCGGCGCTGCCGTGGGCCTGCTCCTCGGGGGCGGGGAGGGGGGAGCCGAGGGGGGCGTCGGTGGCGATCTCGCGCAGCTCTTCGGCGGCCTCTGCCGCCTCGGCGGCGCTCAGCAGGTCGGTGACGCTGTGCGGCGTGGACACGGGTGCCGCTTCGGCGACCGGCTCGGCCGGCGCTTCGGGCGCGGTCGCATCCGCCTCGGCGGGAACCTCTGCGGCGGGAGCCACCTCGACCGAGGCGTCCTCGGCCGGCGCGGCCGCGCTCTCGTCCGCCGCGGCGAACTCGCCGCTCTCCTCCGCCTCGGCGGGGGCGTCGGTGACGATCTCGGCCTCCTCGACCGGGGCGGCAGCCTCGCTCACGCTCTGGTCGGGGCTGGAGCGCTTGGCGCGATTGCGGTCGCGGCGACGCTCCTTCAGGTCGGCCTCATCCTCGGCGAGGCGGGCGGCGCGCTCCTCCTCCTCGATCAGGGCGAGGCGGTCGGCGACCGGGATCTGGTAATAGTCCGGATGGATCTCGCTGAAGGCGAGGAAGCCGTGCCGGTTGCCGCCATATTCGATGAACGCCGCCTGGAGCGAGGGCTCCACCCGGGTCACCTTGGCGAGATAGATGTTGCCCCGCAGCTGCTTGCGGGACGCCGACTCATAGTCGAACTCTTCGACCCTGTTCCCGCGCACGACCACGACCCGGGTCTCCTCCGGGTGGGTCGCATCGATGAGCATCTTGTTGGCCATGGAATTCTCTCTTCACGGCGCCGCGGACAAGGGTCCGCGACAGCCGCCCGGGCGCGTCCCGTTCGGGAGCGGCCGGGCCGCTCGGGCGCCGGATGTGATGACGTGAGGACGAATGGGAGGAGCGGGCGCGCCGGGCCGCGTCGCTGCGGCCCCCGGCGTCGGGGCACACGGGGGCGCGGCTGGCGCGCCTGTCGTGCGGAGTAAATTCCATGCCCTCGGTTGCCCGTTCCTCGATGAAGGGTTCGCACCGGATGAAAGGCGGGCGCCTTGTTCCGGCCACGGTACACGTTCGCCCGATTCCCCTGATCGTCCCTCGCGGACCTTCGGCGGCGATCACCGGGCCTGCCGCTGCGCGCATGTGCGACGCTCGCCGCCGGGCTCCACGATCATGTGGTCGAACCTCCGGCGGCAGATGGCGGGAGCCCCGGGAATCCCGATGGGGGCGCGATTTGCGGCCGGACCGGGAGGGAAGGGACACCACCTGCGGCAGCCGCGGCAGCCGGGGCCAAAGAGCCTGTTCCGGAACGCGAACTGTGTACGGTCACCTTCTTACCCGCCCAACTTCCTGCTTGGCAAGGTTTATGCGTCTCCATGCCCCAGCGTCGCCTGCTGCGGAAGGGGCCCGGCGGCGGCGTCAACGGCGCGTTTACACCCCCGCCTTAACGCTGCCCCTCTTGGATGGCCCGATGGCCCGCCCGACCTTGGGAGACCGATGGACCCGCGACCGGACCCGCGCCCCGCGCCCCGCCTTGCCCTGCCTGCGCCCGGCCCGCACCGGCCCGCCCCCGCGCGGCGCATCGGGGCGATGGCGCGTTTGCAGTCGAGGATTGTGGCGGCCTGTGCGATCGCGCTTATGGTGTGGATTGCGGCCCCGCCTGCGGCCCAGGCCGCGCCTGCCGACGCGGCGGCACCCGCCGTGGTGCGCGACGCCCGGCTGGCCGGCGATGCCAAGCGCACGCGGCTGGTGCTGGACCTGGACCGCGCGGCGGAGTTCCGCGCCTTCACCCTCGCCGACCCCTACCGGGTGATCCTCGACCTGCCGGACGTCTCCTTCGCGCTCCGGCCCGATCCCGGCCAGCAGAAGCGGGGGCTGGTTTCCGCCTACCGATTTGGTGTGTTCGCCCCCGGCAAGGCGCGCATGGTGCTGGAGGCGAGTGGCCCGGTGGCCATCGACAAGGCATTCCTGCTCGATCCGGTGGACGACCAGCCGGCCCGGCTGGTGGTGGACCTGGTGCCGACCGATCCCGCCGCCTTCGCCCGCTCGGTGGCCTCGGCGGCCGAGCAGCGCACGGCCATGCCGCAGCCTGCTGTGGTCGCGCCCGCCGACGGCGATACCCGTCCTGTGGTGGTGATCGACCCGGGCCATGGCGGCATCGATTCGGGCACCACCGGCTATTCCGCCTATGCCGAGAAGAACGTCGTGCTGGAGACCGCGCTCGCCGTGCGCGACCGGCTGGAGAAGGCGGGCACCTATCGCGTCGTGCTGACCCGCTCCACCGACACGTTCGTGCCGCTGGGCGAGCGGGTGCGCATCGCCCGTGCCGCCCGCGCCGACCTGTTCCTGTCGCTGCATGCGGATGCGCTGGCGCGGGGCGACGGCAAGGCCAGCGGCGCCAGCGTCTACACCCTGTCGGAGACCGCCAGCGACGCGGACGCCGCGCACCTCGCCGAGAAGGAGAACCGCGCCGACCTCATCGCCGGCGTGGACCTGAGCGACGAGAGCGACGAGGTCGCCGGCATCCTCATCGATCTCGCCCAGCGCGAGACACGCAACTTCTCGGCGCTGTTCGCGCGCACGCTGGTGGGCAGCATGAAGGGCACGGTGCGGTTCCACCGCTCGCCGCTCAAATCAGCCGGCTTCCGGGTGCTGAAGGCCCACGACGTGCCCTCGGTGCTGCTGGAGGTGGGCTACATGTCCAGCGCCGAGGACCTGAGGACGCTGACCAGCGAGAACGGGCGCGCGCGCATCGCCGAGGTGATCTGCGCCGGCATCGACCAGTTCTTCGCGCAGAAGGCCGCCGGCCTGCACCAGCCGAGCGACGACGCCGTCGCCCGCCGGTGAGCCCCGCACCTCTCAGACGCGGCGGCCTTCCTCGGCCTTGTAATAATACTGGCTCGCCACCAGCCAGCCCTTCAGGGGGCGCAGAGGCGGTATGCAGGTGAGCAGAAGCAGGGGCACGGTGGTGACGAGATGCACCCAGTAGGGCGCCTCGTAGGCCACCTCCAGCCAGATGGCGAAGATCACCGCCGGGACGCAGGCGAAGCACATGACGAAGAAGGCCGGCCCGTCCGCCGGATCGGCGAAGGAATAGTCGAGCCCGCAGACATCGCAGGAGGGCGCGAGGGTCAGGAAGCCCTTGAAAAGGTGGCCCTCGCCACAGCGGGGGCACCGGCCGCGCACGCCCGTCTGCAGGGGCGACAGCGGGGGCCAGCGGTGATCGTTCATGGTGTCTCCTTGCCGGAGCGCAGCCCCGGACCCCGGAGGTAGGCTTCTCCAGCCCCCGCCGCAAGCGCGGCCACTGTCGCAGGGGAAAGCGGAGGCTTGGCCGGACGTTGGGCGACGGCCGGGGGTGACAGGCGCGGCCCCGGGGGCTATTCCGCAGCGATCGGATGGTGATCGGGAGGAGCGGCGCGCAGGATGGACATCGTCTTCGTCGGTGCCGGCCTCGCCAATTGCCTCATCGCCGCCCGTCTGTTCGAGCGGCGGCCGGACCTGCGCATCCTGCTGCTGGAGGCGGGCGACAGCGTGGGCGGCAACCACAGCTGGTCGTACCACGCCTCCGACCTCTCGCCCGCCCAGCACGCCTTCCTCGCGCCCTTCCGCACCTATGCGTGGTCGGGGCACGACGTGCATTTCCCCGAATTCTCCCGCGCCTTGTCCGGCGGCTATGCCACCATCTCGTCGGAGCGGCTGGCGGAGGTGATGAACGAGCGCCTGTGCGCCTCCATCCGCACCCGTGCCCGCGTGGCGGAGGTGGCGGCCGACCATGTGGTGCTCGATGGCGGGGAGCGTATCGCCGCCCGCGCGGTGGTGGATGGCCGGGGGCCGGAAGCGGCGCCCCATCTCGACCTCGGCTACCAGAAGTTCGTCGGGCTGGAGGTGCGCCTCGCCCGCCCGCATGGCCTCACCCGTCCCATCATCATGGATGCCCGGGTGCCCCAGCTGGACGGCTACCGCTTCGTCTACGTGCTGCCGCTGGACGCCGAGACGCTGCTGGTGGAGGACACCTATTACGCCGACGGGCCGGACCTGCCGGCCGAGGCCGTGCGCGCCCGCATCGCCGCCTACATTGCCGCACAGGGCTGGGCGCTCGACTATGTGGCGCGCGAGGAGGCGGGCGTGCTGCCCATCGCCCTCGGCGGCGATCTCGCGGCGCATCTGGATGCCGGCGCGCCGGGCGTCGCGCGGGTCGGCCTTCGGGCCGGGCTGTTTCACCCGACCACAGGCTATTCCCTGCCCGACGCCATGGGCCTTGCCGACCGCATCGCCGGCCTCGCGGACCTTTCCGGTCCCGCGCTCGCCGCGGCCGCGCGCGCCCAAGCACTGGAGAAATGGCAGGCGCGCGGCTTCTTCCGGCTGCTCAACCGCATGCTGTTCCGCGCCGCCGAGCCGGACCGGCGCTACGCCATCCTCGCCCGGTTCTACCGCCTGCCGGAGGACCTCGTCGCCCGGTTCTACGCGGACCGGCTCACTCTTTCGGACAAGGCCCGCATCCTCACGGGCCGCCCGCCCGTATCGGTGATGCGGGCGCTGTCCTGCCTCGCCGAGACCAGATCCGGTTCCGCATGATGCTTGATATCACTTCCTCCCCCCGCCGCGCCGCCGTCATCGGCTCGGGCTTCGGCGGGCTGTCCCTCGCCATCCGCCTGCAGGCGGCCGGCATCGCCACCACCGTGTTCGAGCAGCGCGACAAGCCCGGCGGCCGTGCGTACGTCTATGAGGATGCCGGCTTCACCTTCGATGGCGGGCCCACCGTCATCACCGATCCCACCTGCCTGGAGGAGGTGTTCACCGCCGCCGGCCGCCGCCTGTCGGACTATGTGGAGCTGATCCCGGTCTCGCCCTTCTACCGGCTGCTGTGGACCGACGGGCGCCAGTTCGACTACGTGAACGACCAGGCCGCCCTCGACGCCCAGATCGCCGCCTTCGATCCGGCGGACGTGGAGGGCTATCGCCGCTTCCTCGCCTATTCGCAGGCGGTGTTCGAGGAGGGATACCTCAAGCTCGGCGCGGTGCCGTTCCTGCATTTCTCGGACATGATGAAGGCCGGTCCGAACCTGGTGAAGCTCCAGGCGTGGCGCTCGGTCTATGCCATGGTGGCCCGCTTCATCCGCGATCCGCACCTGCGGGAGGCCTTCTCGTTCCATTCGCTGCTGGTGGGGGGAAACCCCTTTTCCACCTCCTCCATCTACGCGCTCATCCATGCGCTCGAGCGCAAGTGGGGCGTGTTCTTCCCGCGCGGCGGCACCGGCGCGCTGGTGAAGGGCATGGTGCGGCTGTTCACCGAGCTCGGCGGCACCATCCGCCTGTCCACGCCGGTGGACGAGATCACGGTGGAGGGCGCCAGGGCCACCGGCGTGCGGCTGACGGACGGCGAGACGCTTCCCTTCGACCTCGTCGCCTCCAATGCCGACGTGGTCCACACCTATGCGAAGCTCCTGCGCGGCTCGCCCCGCGGGCGCTCCTATGGCGCGCAGCTGGCGCGCAAGCGGCATTCCATGTCGCTGTTCGTCACCTATTTCGGCGCGCGCCGCACCTGGGACCATCTCCAGCACCACACCGTGCTGTTCGGCCCGCGCTATCGCGGCCTCGTGAGCGAGATCTTCAAGGGGCCGGCCCTGCCGGAGGACTTCTCCCTCTACCTGCACGCGCCCACCGTCACCGACCCCTCGCTGGCGCCGGAGGGCTGCACCGCCTTCTACGTGCTCTCGCCGGTGCCGCACCTCGGCAAGGCCGAGATCGACTGGGAGGTGGAGGGCCCGCGCTATCGCGACCGCATCCTCGCCCATCTGGAGCAGCGCCTGCTGCCGGGCCTGCGCGAGTCGCTCGTCACCAGCCGCATCCTCACGCCGTTCGGCTTCCGCGACGAGCTGAGCGCGCACCTGGGCTCGGCCTTCTCGGTGGAGCCGATCCTGACCCAGTCGGCCTGGTTCCGGCCGCACAACCGGGACGCGAAGATCACCAACCTCTATTTCACCGGCGCCGGCACCCATCCGGGCGCGGGCGTGCCGGGGGTGGTGGGCTCGGCCAAGGCGACGGCGGGGCTGATGCTGGCGGATGCGGGCGTGACGACCGCATGAGCGCAGCCCCCGACGTCCTCGGCGCCAGCGAGGAGGCCATCGCCAAGGGCTCCAAGAGCTTCGCCGCCGCCGCCCGGCTGTTCGCCCCGCAGATGCGGGCGGACGCGGTGATGCTCTACGCCTGGTGCCGCCACTGCGACGATGTGGTGGACGGGCAGGTGCTGGGCCACGGCCGCGTCAGCGCCGATGCCTCGCCCGCCGAGCGGCTCGATGACCTGTTCGAGGAGACGCGCCGGGCCTATCGCGGCGCCCCATCGGCCCATCCCGCCTTCGCGGCCTTCGCCGAGGTGGTGCGCCGCAACCATATCCCCGAGCGCTATCCGCTGGAGCTGCTGGAAGGCTTCCGCATGGATGTGGAGGGCCGCGCCTACCGCACCCTCGATGACACGCTGACCTACTGCTACCACGTGGCCGGCGTGGTGGGGGTGATGATGGCCCTCATCATGGGCGCGCGGGACGAGACGGTGCTCGACCGCGCCAGCGACCTCGGTCTCGGCTTCCAGCTCACCAACATCTCCCGCGACGTGATCGAGGATGCCGGCATCGGCCGCATCTACCTGCCGGCCGAGTATCTCGACGACGCCGGAATTCCCGCCGACGCGCTCGCCGATCCGCGTCACCGCGCGGCGCTCGCCGGTGTGGTGGCGCGGCTGCTGGACGTGGCAGAACCCTATTACGAGCAGGCGCGCATCGGCATGGCGGCGCTGCCGTTCCGGGCCGCTGCCGCGGTGGGCGCGGCGCGCGGCGTCTATCGCGCCATCGGCGTGGAGGTGCGCCGGCGCGGCTCCGCGGCGTGGGATGCCCGCGTCTCCACCTCCCGCGCCCAGAAGGTCGCATTCCTCGCGCGCGGCCTCGGCGATGCGCTCGCCGCGCGCTTCGACGGGGCGCCGCCACCGCGCCCGTCCAACCTGTGGACCCGTCCGCGATGACCCATTTCGCCGTCGTCGCCCCGCCGCTGCCGGGGCATTACAACCCGCTGCTGGTGCTGGCGCGGACGCTGACTGCGCGCGGCCATCGCGTCACCTTCGTCCACATGGCGGACGCCGGGCGTCTGGTGGCCGGCAAGGGCGCTGAGTTCGCCGCCGTGGGGCAGGCGGATTTCCCCGCCGGTGCGCTCGACGCCTATGTGAAGCGCCTCGCCAAGCCGACCGGCCTGTTCGGCCTGCTCGGCACGCTGAGGGCCACGGCCGCGCAGACCGACATGCTGTGCCGCGACCTGCCGGGCGTGCTTGCCGCCATTGGCGCGGAAGCGGTGATCGCCGACCAGACCGAGCCGGCCGGCCCCCTCGTCGCGCGCCATCTGCGCCTGCCGGTCATCTCCACCGCCACCGCTTTGCCGCTCAACCGCGAGCTGGGCGTGCCGCCGCCGTTCGTGCCCTGGCCCTACGACCCCTCCGAGGACGGGCTGTTCTGGAACAAGGGCGGCTACCGCATCACCGATTTCCTGCTGCGCGGCCAGCGCAAGGTGCTGGAGCGGCATGGCGCGGCGTTCGGGCTCGACCCGTTCGCGGACGGCGGCTTCTCGCCGTTGCTCACCGTGTCGCAGATGCCGCAGGGGCTCGACTTCCCCCGCACCGAGCTGCCGGACACCTTCCATTACGGCTCGCCCTGGCGCGATGCCACCGGCACGCCCCCGCCCGCCGAGCCGTGGACCGAGGTGTCGGGGATGCCCTTCATCTTCTGCTCGCTCGGCACCTTGCAGGGTGGCCGCGCGGACCTGTTCCAGAAGGTGGCCTTCTCCGCCCGCGACGTGGGCGCGCGGCTGCTGGTGGCCCATGGCGGCAAGCTCACCCCGGAAGAGGCGGCCGAGCTTTCCGAGCTCGCCGAGGTGCGTGATTTCGTGCCCCAGCAGGAGGTGCTGCGCCGCTGCGCCGCCGCCGTGCTCCATTGCGGCATGAACACCGTTCTGGACGCGCTGGCGGAGGGCGTGCCGCTGGTGGCCATGCCTATCGCCTTCGAGCAGCCCGCCACCGCCGCCCGCCTCGCCTATGCCGGTGTCGCCGAGGTGGTGCCCGCCGCCAAGGCCTCGCGCGCGCGGCTCACGAATGCGCTGCGTGCCGTGCTGGAGAAGGACGATTACCGCACCGCCGCCCGTCGCATCGCCGACGAAATGGCCGCCGGCGGCGGTGTCGGCCGGGCCGCCGACCTGATCGAGGCGGCGGTCGCGGTGGCGCGCTGAGCGTGCCTCACCCCTGCGGGCGCTTGAGCCGGTAGAGCACCTGCCGGCGCCGGGGGTGGCCGACAGGGATCGCGGGATAGTCGAAGTCCCCATCCATGTCCCGCACCATGCCGAGCCGCTCCATCACCGCCCGGGAGCGGCGGTTGGCGGGGACGGTGATGGCCACGATCTCCTCCAGCCCCAGCGTGTCGAAGCCGTAGGCGAGGGCGGCGCGGGCCGCCTCGGTGGCATAGCCATGGCCCCAGAAGGCGGGATCGAAGCGCCAGCCGATCTCGATCGCCGGGGTGAAGTGCTCCGCATAGGGCACGTGGACGAGTCCGGTATAGCCGGCAAAGGATGTGACGCCCGGCACCTCCGCCACCCACAGGCCGAAGCCGTGGCGCGCGAAATGATCCTCCGCCCGGTCCGCCACCGCATCGCTGGCGGCGCGGTCGGGCACGGGCATCAGGAATTCCATGGTGGCGGGATTGGACTGCATCCGCCACAGGCCGTCGCGGTCTTCCGGCCGCCAGGGGCGCAGCAGCAGGCGTGCCGTGGTGAGGGTGGGCGCCATCATGCCCCCGCGATCACCGTGCGCAGCCGCGCCGCCGCGTCCCGCGCGGGTAGCTCGCGCCCCTCCAGCGCCGCGACGGAGCGGATGCCCAGCGCCGAGGTGAGGAAGATCTCCTCCGCCCGCGCGAGGTCGGCGGCGCTGAGCGGGCGTTCGGCGGCACCTTTCGCGAGCACGGCCGCACGCATGATTCCGGGCAGCACGCCCGCGTCCAGCGGCGGCGTCACCAGCGCACCGTCCAGCACCGCGAACAGGTTGGCGATGGAGGTTTCGGCCACCCCCTCGCGGGTGTTGAGCAGCACCCCGTCGTCCGCCCCGCGCGCCGCCGCCTCCCGCCGGGCGAGGATGTTGTCGAGGTAGTTCAGCGACTTCACCTGCGCCAGCGGCGAGAACTCGTTGCGCCGCGTCCGCTGAACGATCACCAGCCGCGCCGGCGCGGCTGGCGGGGGCAGGGGGGCGGCGGTGATGACGAGGGTGGGCGCCGGCTCGGCCGGCGGCAGCACGCCGCGCGGGCCGACGCCGCGGGAAACGGTGAGCCGCAGCGCGCCGTCGGTGATGGCGTTGGCCTCCGCGGTGGTTGTGAGCGCGGCGGCAAGGTCGAGCGCGGGCAGGGGCAGGCCCAGCACCCGCGCCCCCGCCGCGAGCCGCGCCAGATGCGCCTCCACCCGCAGCACGGTGCCGCCGGCGACGTGCAGGGTCTCGAACAGACCGTCGCCGAGGGTGAAGCCCCGGTCCAGCGGCGAGATGGAGGCCTCTTCCTGCGGGATGATCCGCGTGCCCAGCCACAGCTTCATGGCGCCCTCCTCACGCGGGCTCGCCCGAGAGCGCGCGCAGCATGGGCGCGAGCTTGATCAGGCTTTCCTCGTATTCGTCCGCCGGATCGGAATCGGCGACGATGCCGCCGCCGGCCTGCGTCAGAAGGGTATCGCCCGAACGGGTGATGGTGCGGATGACGATGGAGGAATCCATCGCCCCGTCAAAGCCGATCCATGCCACCGAGCCGCAATAGACCCCGCGCGGAGAGGGCTCCAGCTCGTGGATGATCTCCATGGCGCGGATCTTGGGCGCGCCGGTGATGGACCCGCCTGGAAAACAGGCCTTGAGCAGGTCTACGGGGCCGAGGCCTGCCATCAGCCGGCTTTCCACCACCGACACCAGATGATGCACGCTCGCGAACGTCTCCAGCCCGCACAGCACCGGCACCTTCACGCTGCCCACCTGCGAGACGCGGGAGAGATCGTTGCGCATGAGGTCCACGATCATCAAATTCTCGGCCCGGTCCTTGGGCGAGGCGAGGAGCGCGGCGGCAAGGCGCGCGTCCTCCGCCGGATCCGGGCTGCGGCGGCGCGTGCCCTTGATGGGCCGCGTCTCCACCCGTCCGTCGCGGGAGAGCGAGAGGAAGCGCTCCGGCGAGGCGCTGAGCACCGCCAGCTCCGGCCCGGCCCGCAGGAAGGCCGCGAACGGCGCCGGGCTGATGGACCGCAGACGCGCGTAGAGCGCGAGGTCGTCGAGCCCCGGCGGCACGGGCGCCCGCATCTGGTGGGTGAGGTTGGCCTGAAAGATGTCGCCGGCGCGGATATAGGCGATGACGCGGGCGATGGCCGCCTCCACCTCCGCGCGCGGCTGGTCGGGTGTGAAAGCGCCGCGCAGGGTGAAGTCGGGCGGTGGCGGGACCTGCGGCGCGCGGGCGATGCGGTCCGTCAGCTCGGCGGCGCGGGCCTCGGCCCGGCGGCGGGCGGCCTCGCCCTCGGCCGGGCGGCCGGTGGAGACGATGAAGGCGCGGCGTTCGCGGAGATCGAAGGCGAGCACCGAATCGTAAAGGCCCATCACCATCTCGGGCACCGGCGGATCGGACCGGCGCGGCGCCGGCAGGCGCTCCAGATGCCGGCCGAGCTCGTAGCCGAGATAGCCCATGGCGCCGCCGGTGAACGGCACCGGCCCGTCCGCGCCCGCCCGGACCGGCCCGAGCGCCTGCGCCAGCACGTCGAACGGCGTGCCGGGCAAGCGCACCCCGTTGCGGCGCACGCCATCGCCATCGGCCACGATCACCTCATAGGGATCGACGCCGATATAGGACCAGCGCGCCCGCGGATCGCCTCCGGCGGCGCTGTCGAGGAAGGCGCAGAAGGGCGCATCGGCGAAGGCCTGGAAGGCAGCGAACGGGTCGCGGTACGGAATTTCGACGGTAAGCACGGCGGAGCGACCGGTTCGGGGCTGGTTCGGGGCAGGGCGTTGGGCGTTCGAGGCGTGTGCGCGTTCGGCGTCTGGCGCGTGCGCCCGTGCCCCGGAACGTGACCCGATTCCCTGACAGGCGGACACGCTCCGATGAGCCAAGATGCCGTCCTCCGGCCGCCGGGGCAATCCCGTCGCGCGCAAGGGCCGCAACCTGCCCGGCGCGCGGCGGACGGCGAGGGCGGCTGCGCTGCCTGCCGCTGGGCCGGGGATCATCGTCGCTATGGGGAGGCGTTGATGGCGGGGAATCCGGCTGCGGTTGATCCATTCTGTCCGGCGGTGAACGGATCGGAGGCCGGCGCGCGCTGCCGCCGGACGGGCAGGGGGACCCGAGGGCCGGTGATCCTGTCCGCGTCGCACCCGTTGGCGATGCCGGCAGGTCCGCGGCTTCGCGCGAGCGGATGGGGGTCAAAAAGGCAATGCTGCCGCGTCGCTGGCGAGACTTCCGGTCGCGCCATGCCGACGCAGATTGCCGTGGCCCGGCCGACGACACGGTTCGTGCCCTGCGTCCGTCGCCGGCGGACCACACGTCCGGCTGATCCCGCTGCGTCCAGCCCCGCCCCTCCCGCATGGCCGGGCCGGCGCGTCTGCGCGCGGGCGCATTCCCCATCCCGATCCGTATGCTATTGCAAGGGCCTGCGATGGATCGGCCGAAGCCGGTCCGCGTCTGAGGTCCCGCCCCGAACCTGAGAGCGTCGCGTGTTCGCCCCTCCCTCGTCCGCCGAGCCTACCGATCGTTCGTCCGCCTACTGGTTCGCGCGCGGCATGGGCGCCGGCTGCTCCGTGCCCGCGCTGGTGCTGTTCGCGAGCTATCTTGGCTTTGGCGCGGTGCTGGAGAGCGTGGGCTTCCCCATCGGGGCGGGCCTTGCCTCCACCCTGCTGGTATGGGCGTTGCCGGCGCAGCTGATCCTCATCGGCGGGGTGGCCGCGGGAACCGCATTGCCGGCTCTGGCGCTGGCGGTGGGGCTTTCCTCCATGCGGCTCCTGCCCATGGTGGTCTCCATCGCCCCCTACATGCGCGGCCAGAGCCGGAGCCTGTGGCGCGAGCTCCTGTGCGCGCACTTCGTCGCCATGACGGTGTGGCTGGAGGGCCTGCGCCTTCTGCCTCACCTGCCGGGCACGGCGCGCGAGCCCTTCGTGCTCGGCCTCGGCACCATGCTGGTGGCGGTGAGCCTCGCCGGGACGCTGGCGGGCCATGCCGTCGCCGGCGAACTGCCCGGGCCGCTGGCCGCCGGCCTGCTGCTGCTGACACCGCTTTCCTTCACCATCCTGATGGTGCGCAACGCCACCCTGCCCACCGATTGGCTGGCGCTGGCCGCCGGCTTCTGCATCGCCCCCCTCACGCTGGAGCTGGCCGGCGGCATGGACCTGCTGATCGCCGGCATCGGCGGCGGAACGCTGGCGTTCCTCGGCGGACGGCTGCTGGAGCGGCGGCGATGAGCGGCACCCTGAGCGAGGGCGCGGCGCTGCTGCTGGTGGTGCTGGTGGGCTTCCTGCCCACAGAGATCTGGCGCTCGCTGGCGGTGCTGGCCGGCCGCAACATCGAGGATGGCAGCCCCTTCCTGCGCTGGGTGCAGGCGGTGGCCACCGCGCTGCTCGCGGCCGTGGTGGCGCGATTGCTGTTCGCGCCGGCCGGGGCGCTGGCCGCCGTGCCGCTGGCGCTGCGCCTTGCCGCGGTGGCGGGCGGGGTGGCAGGCTTCGTGCTGGTGCGCCGCTCGGTGTTCGCGGGCGTGCTGGCGGGGGAGCTGATCCTGATCGGCGCCATTCTGGCCGAGGGCCTCACGGTCGCCACCCACTGACCGGCGGGCGCCGGCCTTGCGGCGCGGGCGATCCGCGCGCTGCGCCGGCGCGTCCGGCCTTGCCTTATGCGGTCGTGACCTTCCGGGCGGGTGCGCGCGCTGGGCCTTTGCGCAACGTGCCAGATCCAAAGAAAAAGGGCGCCCCGAAAGGCGCCCCAGGAGGTTCACGCGGTGAACTGGGGACGGAGCCCGGCGTGCGGCCGGGCTCCGCCAAAGTCCTCAGACCGAGTAGTACATCTCGAACTCGACCGGGTGCGGCGTCATCTCGAAGCGCATCACCTCGGTGTACTTGAGCTCGATGTAGGACTCGATGAAGTCCTTCTGGAACACGTCGCCCTTCAGCAGGTACTCGTGGTCCGCGGCGAGCGAGTCCAGCGCCTCGCGCAGCGAGCCGCAGACGGTGGGGATCTGCTTCAGCTCGGCCGGGGGCAGGTCGTACAGGTCCTTGTCCATGGCCTGGCCGGGGTCGATCCGGTTCAGGATGCCGTCCATGCCGGCCATGAACAGGGCCGCGAAGGCGAGGTAGGGGTTCGCGCCGGGATCGGGGAAGCGGACCTCGACGCGCTTGGCCTTCGGGTTGTTGGTGTAGGGGATGCGGCAGGACGCCGAGCGGTTGCGGGCCGAGTAGGCCAGCAGCACCGGAGCCTCGTAGCCCGGGACCAGACGCTTGTAGGAGTTGGTCAGCGGGTTGGTGAAGGCGTTCAGCGACTTGGCGTGCTTGATGATGCCGCCGATGTACCACAGGCAGTAGTCGGACAGGTCCGCATACTTGTCGCCGGCGAAGAGCGGCTTGCCTTCCTTCCAGATGGACTGGTGGACGTGCATGCCCGACCCATTGTCGCCGAACACGGGCTTCGGCATGAAGGTCGCGGTCTTGCCGTAGATGTTGGCGACCTGATGGATGCAGTACTTGTAGACCTGCAGGTGGTCGGCCATGGTCACCAGCGAGCCGAACTTCAGGCCGAGCTCATGCTGGGCGGAGGCCACCTCGTGGTGGTGCTTCTCCACCTTGGCGCCCATGCGGGCCATGGCGGCGAGCATCTCGGAGCGCATGTCCTGTGCCGAGTCGATCGGCGGCACGGGGAAGTAGCCACCCTTGGTCTTCACCCGGTGGCCGAGGTTGCCGCCCTCGTATTCGGTGTCGAAGTTGGTGGGCAGCTCGATGGAATCGAGCTTGAAGCCGGTGTTGTACGGGTCCGCCTTGAAGCGCACGTCGTCGAAGATGAAGAATTCGGCCTCGGGGCCGAAGTAGACGGCGTCGCCGATGCCGGTGGACTTGGCGTAGGCCTCGGCCTTCTTGGCGATGGAGCGGGGGTCGCGGCCGTAGGGCTGGCCGGTGGTCGGCTCCAGCACGTCGCAGACGATGGAGAGCGTGGTCTCCGAGAAGAAGGGGTCGATGCAGGTGGTGGCCGGGTCCGGCATGAGCAGCATGTCGGATTCGTTGATGGCCTTCCAGCCGGCGATGGACGAGCCGTCGAAGGCGGTGCCTTCGGTCAGGAACTCGTCATCGACCATGCTGATGTCGAACGTGACATGCTGCCACTTGCCGCGCGGATCGGTGAAGCGCAGATCGACGTATTTGACGTCTTCGTTCTTGATGGTGTCGAGAACGTCCTTGGCCGTCTTGATTGTCATGGTTTGATACCTTTCTGCAGGCCTTCGCTTCTTATTGGACGCATCAAATCGCGTCGAGGCCGGATTCGCCGGTGCGGATGCGGATCGCCTCCTCGATGGACGAGACGAAGATCTTCCCGTCGCCGATGCGCCCGGTCTGGGCCGCGCGGCGAATGGCGTCGACGGCACGGTCTACCATATCGTCGGCCAGCACGACCTCGATTTTGACCTTGGGCAGGAAGTCCACCACATATTCGGCGCCGCGATAGAGCTCGGTATGGCCCTTCTGGCGGCCGAAGCCCTTCGCCTCGGTGACGGTGATGCCCTGCAGGCCGACGTCCTGGAGTGCCTCTTTGACCTCGTCGAGCTTGAAGGGCTTGATGATTGCCTCGATCTTCTTCATCCGCTCCGTCTCCCCGTGGCCCGGCCGCCGCCGCAGGTCCAGGCCGGCTCCACCTTAAGCAGGATACATGCCATGCCCCGCCTCACGTGGCCATGCCGGGCGGGAGATTGCTGCAACGCCACAGATGCTAACTAAATAGGCTCTGTGACGAAAAAATAGGCGGAGTTCCTCTCCATCATCTGAGTTTTGTGAGCATCATCTGAGCATAATTGGCGGGGGCACCAGTGTACGCACTTCTCGATCCACAGGAAATGGCCCGTGCCGATCACTTCGCCGTCGAAACAGGCACGCCCTCCTTCACGCTGATGGAGCGGGCCGGCACCGCGGTGGCGGATGTGGTGGCGCGGTTTCCGCTGCCGACTCGCGTGGTGGTGCTCTGCGGGCCCGGCAACAACGGCGGCGACGGCTTCGTGGCGGCGCGGGTTCTGGCCCAGCGCGGCTTCCGGGTGCGGCTCGCGCTGCTGGGCGATGTCGACCGCCTCACCGGGGACGCCCGCCGCGCTGCCCAGGGCTGGCGCCGGCCCATCGACGAGCCGGCCGCCCTCGACCTCACCGAGGCGGGGGTGATCGTGGACGCGCTGTTCGGCGCCGGCCTCGCCCGTGATCTCGATGGCGCCGCCAGGGCGCTGGTGGAGCGCATGGCCGCGTCCGGCCGGCCCATCGTCGCGGTGGACCTGCCCTCCGGCCTCGATGGGGCCACCGGCAAGGTGCGCGGCGCGGCGGCGGCGGCGCTGGAGACGGTCACCTTCTTCCGTCGCAAGCCCGGCCACCTGCTGGAGCCCGGGCGCAGCCTGTGCGGGCGCGTGCGGGTCGCGGACATCGGCATTCCGGAGGCGGCGCTGGACGTGATCCGCCCCGCCACCTTCGTCAACATGCCGAACCTGTGGCGCGACGCCTTCCCGGTGCCCGCAACCATGGGCCACAAGTACGACCGGGGCCACGCGGTGGTGGTCAGCGGCGGCCCCTGGACCTGCGGCGCGGCCCGCCTTGCCGCCCGTGGCGCGCTGCGGGCGGGGGCGGGGCTGGTGACGGTGGCGCTGCCGCCGGATGCTTTGCCGCTGCATGGCGCCTCCTACGCCGCCATCATGCCGCGTCCCATGGCCGATGCCGCGGACCTCGCCGCGCTGCTCGCGGACCGGCGGCTCGGCACGGTGGTGGTGGGGCCGGGCCTCGGCGCCGGCGACCATGCGCGGGCGCTGGTGGAGGCGGCGGTGGACGGCCGTCGGCTGGTGCTCGATGCGGACGCGCTCACCAGCTACGCGGGCGTGCCCTGGGCGCTGGCGGCGCTCGCCGCGCGCTCCGCCGGCATGATCGTGACGCCCCACGACGGCGAGTTCGCGCGCATGTTCCGCGGCGATGCGGCGGTGCTCGATGCCCAGTCCAAGCTCGCCCGCGCCCGCGCGGCGGCGGCGCGGCTGGGGGCGGTGGTGGTGCTGAAGGGCCCGGATACGGTGGTGGCCGCCCCGGACGGGCGTGCCGCCATCGCCGAGAATGCGCCGCCCTTCCTCGCCACGGCGGGGGCGGGGGATGTGCTGGCGGGCATCGCCGGCGGCCTGCTGGCGCAGGCCATGCCGCCCTTCGACGCCGCCTGCGCCGCCGTGTGGCTGCACGGCGAGGCCGCGCAATCGGCCGGGCCGGGGCTGGTGGCGGACGACCTGCCCGAGGCGCTGCGCCCCGTGCTCTCCACGCTTTACGAAATGCTCGAACGCAAGTGGGTGCGGATCTGAGGCGCCGTGAATCTCGGCCCTCCGGGGCGGGGTTGGTGCGTGTAGCTCTGAGAGCAGGCGTGGGCGCATCTCAGGCAGCCCCGAGGACGTCTGCGCCAGAGCGGATGCGCCGCTCCCGCGTCGGCACCGGCGGGCGCTTGCGGCGGTGACAGTTCCGGCCGGGCCGCCATGCGGCGCGCTGCTGCACTGGCGCCGCCTTCCGGCGGGCGGTGTGTTCGCGCGTGCTGGGCCGCCCGGCTGCCACGTTCAGGCGGGGCAGGGCTTTGCACGGACGCCGCCGTCCGGTGCGCCGCCTGTCTGATGCCTCTCACGGGCCTGCCGGCGTCCGGGCGCAGGGCTCGGCGCCGGCGCGGCCTTTCGCTGCCCAGTCTGTCTGATCGCTCCCGCGGGATGGCCGGCGTCGTGGCCGGCTCCGGTTTCGGGGCGATGGCCGCGGCCCGAACGTGCACTGTTCGTGACGGGTTGCGGGGCCGCTGCCCGCTCGAGCGGTCCTGCGCGAGCGATGAGGTGCCAGGCGGAGAACGTCGCAGCACCTGCCCAATGCCGGCCGCCTGCCGAGGGGCGCGCCATGCCGTGACGGCACCGCCGCCTCCGCCGCGCCGATGCTGGCCGGCGCGCAGTTCCGTTCGCGCCGGGCGTTACGCGCCGGTGACGGTCCGGCCGGCGCATCCGCTGCGACGGTTCCAAGCCCTCAGGGCGTGACCTCATAGGTGCGCGAGGCGACCACCGCGCCGTCGCCGCCACGTTGGCCGACGATGGACCACGTCCCCAGCAGGCTGGCGCGGAAGGCGACGCGCACCGTGGCCTTGGCGGGAACGGGCACGGTGTCGTGCCACCATGGCTTCCAGCCGTCGTCGAGCCCGTCCAGCAGGCGCACGGGATGGCCGGCGATATGCACCGCCACCGGCGCGTCGAGGCTGTTGGCGAGGGTGAGCACCACGCTGCGCCCCACCTTCACCGAGCCGAGCGGCGGCGCCCCCGGCGTGGCCTTCTCGCCGATGGGCAGTTCCACCCGCAGGGCGTCCTTCAGCGGGATCTCGGCCGGCAGGTCGTTCGGCGGCAGCGGCGCCGGCGGGCCGGCGGGCGGCGTGCCGGCGGGGCCGACGGGCGTCACCACCGCGAGGCGGATGGGGTCCTGCGTGGTCTCGATCTCGATGATGGAGGCATCGGCGTCGTCGAGCGTCGCGGCCACGTCCACCCGCCCGCCGGGGGCGAGATGCACGCGACCGTCCTTCAGCTCGAACGGCTCGGCCACCGGCTGTCCGTCCACGGCGATGGCGTAGCTCGCCGGGCCGCGGATGCGCAGGCGCAGGAACAGCGGGGTCGCATTCACCAGCCGCAGCCGGGCGCGGCCCGAGGCCGGGCCCTGAAGGGTGGGGGAGATGGCGCCGTTGACCGGGAAGATCGGCAGGCCGGTCTCGGGCGGGAAGGTCTGGATGAACAGCACGTGGTCGGCCGTGTAGGCGGCCGGGCCGGGCTCCTCCACCACCAGCGCGCCGGCGAGCGCGCGGCGGGCGAGGGCGGGGGCGGCGGCGTGGTACCAGAAGGTGCCGGCATCGGGCGGGGCGAGGCGCAGCGTGGCGCTCTTGCCGGGGTCCACCGGCGTCGTGCCGGCGCTGGCCGGCAGGCGCACACCCTGCCACATCAGGGAAAAAGCTTCGCTCAGCCCGTTGGAGAGCGCGACCGACAGCTCCGCGCCCTTGCGCACCCGCAGCACCGGGCCGGGCAGGGCGCCATTGAACAGAGCCAGCGGCCCCTGTCCGGCCAGCTCGGGCAGGCTGCCCGGCGCGGCGGCGAGCGCTGCCGCGGGCGCGGCGGCAGGGGCCTGGGCGAACGCCGGAAGCAGGACTGTGCCGAGCTGGCTGGCGGACAGGACCGCGGCACCCTTGAGGATGGTGCGTCGGGAGGGAATCGGCGTGGTCACGCGGCATCTCCTGGCGAGGTGCGAGACCATCATACGCGCCCGTAAAAAGGGCAAGCGCCTTTCCACCGCCACAATCGCCGCAGCGGCGGCCGGCATGGGGGCGTCCCTGCGGCATGCGCGGCCGCGCGACGGGACAAGGCGCCGCATCGCCTCGCAGGCGCGGGGCGATGCGTTTGGATCGGGCCTCCGCGGCCGTTGCGGGGCAGGGGGCGGGGCAGGTGGCGGGCGCCATTTTCTTGCTGCACGCCCGCGTGTCCATGATATAAGCCGCGACCCGATCCGCGCGTCGCACCAGCGTGCGCGCGTGGATTCCGTGAAGCGGCGTGCGTCCCCGGCGGACCGCGCCCGGGGGCTTCCCCGGATGCGACGCGCGGGACGCGGCCCGGCTCATGCGGGCCTGTCGCGCGTGCCCGGCGGCGCGGGTGCCCTGCGGGCGTGGCGGAACTGGTAGACGCGCGGGATTTAGGTTCCCGTGACGCAAGTCGTGGGGGTTCGAAACCCTCCGCCCGCACCATGGTTCCGTCGCGCGCAGGGCGCACGGGTGGCTTCCGGCGCGCTCAGGGCGCGGGGGTGCCAGTGTCCGGGCCAGGGCGCGGCTTGCGCAGCCTCCGGTCCGGACGACACGCGCCGCGCGCCATGGCCTTGCGGCCGGGCGTTCGCGGCGAAACCGTTTCTAGCTCTCCGCGCCATGCGGGACGAGGATGTGAAGGCAAGACGATGCAGGTGACCGAGACCCAGGCCGATGGCCTCAAGCGCGCGTTCCGTGTGGTGGTGTCCGCCGCCGACCTCGACGCCAAGGCCGACGCCCGGCTGAGCGAGCTCAAGGGCCAGGTGAAGCTGAACGGCTTCCGCCCGGGCAAGGTGCCGGTCGGGCACCTCAAGCGGGTGTACGGCAAGTCCGTCTATTCCGAGGTGATCGAGCAGACGGTCAACGAGACCAACAGCAAGATCGTCGAGGAGAACGGCTTCAAGCTCGCGCTCCAGCCCAAGGTGAAGCTCTCCGACGGCCAGCAGGGCGAGACCCTGCTCGACGGCGGCAAGGACCTCGCCTACGACGTCGAGATCGAGATCCTGCCGAAGATCGAGCTCGGCAACTTCAAGGACATCTCGGTGGAGAAGCCGGTGGTGGAGGTGACCGACGCGGAGGTCGACGAGACCGTCCAGCGCATCGCCGACGCCAACCGCCCCTTCGCCACCAAGGAAGGCCCGGCCGCCGACGGTGACCGCGTCACCATCGACTTCACCGGCTATGTGGACGGCGAGAAGTTCGCCGGCGGCGAGGGCACCGACATCGATGTGCTGCTCGGCTCCAAGGGCTTCATCCCCGGCTTCGAGGAGCAGCTGGTCGGCGCGTCCGCCGGCGAGAGCCGCACCCTCAACGTGACCTTCCCCGAGGCGTATGCCGCCAAGGAGCTGGCCGGCAAGGCGGCGACCTTCGAGGTGACGGTGAAGTCCGTCGACGCGCCCGGCGCCGTGGCGCTGGACGACGAGTTCGCCAAGACCCTCGGCCAGGAGAGCCTCGAGAAGCTCAAGGAGACGGTGAAGGGCCGCATCGCCCAGGAGCATGCCGGCGCCGCCCGCCAGAAGGTCAAGCGCGCCCTGCTCGACGCGCTCGACGCCAGCCACAAGTTCGACGTGCCGGAAGGCCTCGTGGACCAGGAGTTCCACGGCGTGTGGAGCCGGGTGAACGAGGATCTCGCCGGCCAGGGCCGCACCTTCGCCGACGAAGGCACCACCGAGGACGAGGCCCGTGCCGACTACCGCAAGATCGCCGAGCGCCGCGTGCGCCTCGGGCTGGTGCTTGCGGAAATCGGGGAGCGGAACAATATCCAGGTTTCCGACGACGAGGTGACGCGCGCGGTGGTGGAACGGGCTCGCCAGTTCCCCGGCCAGGAGCAGCAGGTGTGGGAATATTACCGCCGCACCCCCGAGGCCCTGGCGTCCGTCCGCGCCCCCCTGTTTGAGGAGAAGGTCATCGACTTCCTCCTGGAGCTCGCCAACGTGACCGAGAAGACGGTCACCAAGGAGGAGCTCTACAAGGAGGCGGAAGACGAGAAGGCGGCCTGAGGCTTGGGGTCGCTTTCGTCCTGCGACGATATTGCGCGGCACGCCGGATACGGCGTGCCTCCACCCGCGCCCTGAGGACTGAAGATGCGTGATCCTGTCGATACTTATATGAATTACCTCATCCCCATGGTGGTCGAGCAGACCAACCGTGGCGAGCGGTCCTACGACATCTTTTCCCGCCTCCTGAAGGAGCGCATCCTGTTCCTTACCGGCCCGGTCGAGGACGGCATGGCCACGCTTGCGGTGGCGCAGCTGCTGTTCCTGGAAGCGGACAATCCGAAGAAGGAAATCTCGATGTACATCAACTCCCCCGGGGGAGTGGTGACGTCGGGCCTCGCCATCTACGACACCATGCAGTTCATCAAGCCGGCGGTGTCCACGCTGTGCATCGGCCAGGCCGCCTCCATGGGCTCCCTGCTGCTGACCGCCGGCGAGAAGGACATGCGCTTCGCCCTGCCGAACGCCCGAATCATGGTCCACCAGCCGTCGGGCGGCTTCCAGGGTCAGGTGACGGACATCATGCTGCACGCGCAGGAGATCCTGAACCTGAAGAAGCGGCTGAATGAAATCTATGTGAAGCACACCGGCCAGCCGCTGAAGGCCATCGAGGACGCCCTGGAGCGCGACAATTTCCTGACCGCCGATGCGGCCAAGGAGTTCGGGCTGATCGATTCCGTGATCGACAAGCGCCCCACGGACGAGACCTCCAAGGCGGCGTGACGACGGCGGGTGGGGCCATGCGTTCTCGCATTGCCCCACTTGCGTGCGGTGCAAGATCGCGCTTGCATGTCGTTAAGCCGGCATCGGATGCCGCAATGTCGGCCCCCGCTCCCACAAGGGCGGGGGCCGTTGCGTTAAGGGGTCTTCACCTTTCGGCAGGGACCCGCGGCACACGATGTGGCAGACGGCGCGACGAGGGCGCGCGGCATTGCCGGCGAACGCATTTCCGGCAAGCCGCCTTCTGGGGAATGTCGCTTCCCCGCCTTGATCGTGACGCCTCGGGGTGATTGGCTCTCATGGACCGATCACCGTTTCGGGAGTGGCGAGGTTTTTGCTTCGTCCATTCCCCATATGTGACGCTAGCGAGACGGGCGCCGCGTGTGTCCGGTTCGGTAGATCGTTAGGAGACGAAGATGAGCAAGACCGGCGGCAGCGACAGCAAGAACACGCTTTATTGCTCGTTCTGCGGCAAAAGCCAGCACGAGGTCAGGAAGCTCATCGCCGGACCGACTGTGTTCATCTGCGACGAATGCGTCGAGTTGTGCATGGACATCATCCGGGAAGAGTCCAAGTCCTCTCTGGTGAAGTCGCGGGATGGCATCCCGACCCCGAAGGAGATCCGCAAGGTCCTCGATGACTACGTCATCGGCCAGGACCATGCGAAGAAGGTGCTCTCCGTGGCGGTGCACAACCACTACAAGCGCCTCAACCACGCCACCAAGCACGGCGACGTGGAGCTCGCGAAGTCCAACATCCTGCTGATCGGCCCCACCGGCTCCGGCAAGACGCTGCTCGCGCAGACCCTGGCGCGCATTCTCGACGTGCCCTTCACCATGGCCGACGCCACCACGCTGACCGAAGCCGGCTACGTGGGCGAGGACGTGGAGAACATCATCCTCAAGCTGCTCCAGGCGGCCGACTACAATGTCGAGCGGGCGCAGCGCGGCATCGTCTACATCGACGAGATCGACAAGATCAGTCGCAAATCCGACAATCCGTCCATCACCCGCGACGTGTCGGGCGAGGGCGTGCAGCAGGCGCTGCTGAAGATCATGGAAGGCACGGTGGCCTCGGTCCCGCCGCAGGGCGGCCGCAAGCATCCCCAGCAGGAGTTCCTGCAGGTGGATACCACCAACATCCTGTTCATCTGCGGCGGCGCCTTCGCCGGCCTCGACAAGATCATCTCCTCGCGCTCGAAGGGGTCCACCTCCATCGGCTTCCAGGCCAAGGTCGCCCCGCCGGAGGATCGCCGCCCCGGCGAGGTGTTCCGCGAGGTGGAGCCCGAGGATCTGCTGAAGTACGGCCTCATCCCCGAGTTCATCGGCCGCCTGCCCGTGCTGGCGACGCTGGGTGACCTCGACGAGGAGGCGCTGAAGAAGATCCTCTCCGAGCCCAAGAACGCGCTGGTCAAGCAGTACCAGCGGCTGTTCGAGATGGAGAACGTGGACCTCACCATCCACGAGGAGGCCCTCGGCGCCATCGCCCGCAAGGCGATCGAGCGCAAGACCGGCGCCCGTGGCCTCAGGTCCATCATGGAAGGCATCCTCTTGGACACCATGTTCGATCTCCCCGGTCTGGAAGGGGTCGAGGAAGTGGTGATCTCGCGGGAGGTCGTCGAGCAGAATGCGCGTCCGCTCTATATTTACGCGGACCGCGTCGGCGACGCCGGCGCCAGTGCGTGACGGCTCCAGATCCAGCCCGCTCCCCCGGCCTCAGGGCCCGGGGAGCAGCTGGGGCTTGGGTGACGAAGGGGGGAAGACGGTTGGGGTCCCGGCCCTGATCCGCCCTCTCCCGGGTGACGTAATAGAGTTGCCCTTGAAACGGGCAGGTTGCGTGTCCATCTACTTTCCGAAAGTCCCGGTCTCGGGGGTCGGACCTCGTGTCTCCTGCGGCTTCAGCCGCTTCAGCATTGAAATTCCACGCCCGTCTCCGGCCGCGTGCACGCGCGGCAACGCATCTTTGCGCCCAAATCCAGCGCGTGCACTTCTTGAAAGGATTGCGTCATGACGAGCCAGAAGCCGCGCCCGCCGCTCGTTGCCGGAGTGTCCCAGACCTTCCCGGTTCTGCCCCTTCGCGACATTGTGGTTTTTCCCCACATGATCGTTCCCCTCTTCGTCGGTCGCGAGAAGTCCATCCGCGCCCTCGAGGAAGTCATGCGCGGCGACACCTACATCCTGCTCGCCACGCAGGAGAACGCATCCGATGACGATCCGGCCCCGGAGGCCATTTTCTCCGTGGGCACGCTCGCCACCGTGCTGCAGCTGCTGAAGCTCCCCGACGGCACCGTGAAGGTGCTGGTGGAAGGCGTCAGCCGCGCCCAGGTGACCCGCTATACCGAGCGGACCGACCTCTACGAGGCCGAGGCCATCTCCCTGTCGGAGGAGGCCGGCGACGCCGTCGAGGCGGAGGCGCTCGCGCGCTCGGTGGTCACCGAGTTCGAGAATTATGTGAAGCTGAACAAGAAGGTGTCGCCCGAGGTGGTGGGCGTCGTCGGCCAGATCGACGACCACTCCAAGCTCGCCGACACGGTGGCCTCGCACCTCGCCGTCAAGATCGCCGACAAGCAGGGCGTGCTCGAGACCCTCAAGGTGTCCGACCGCCTCGAGAAGGTGCTCGGGCTGATGGAGAGCGAGATCTCCGTCCTGCAGGTGGAAAAGCGCATCCGCACCCGCGTCAAGCGGCAGATGGAGAAGACCCAGCGCGAGTACTACCTCAACGAGCAGATGAAGGCGATCCAGAAGGAGCTGGGCGACGAGGACGGCCGCGACGACCTGCAGGAGCTGGAAGACCGCATCAAGCGCACCAAGCTCACCAAGGAAGCCCGTGAGAAGGCGACGCACGAGTTGAAGAAGCTCCGCCAGATGTCGCCCATGTCCGCGGAAGCCACCGTGGTGCGCAACTATCTCGACTGGCTGCTCTCCATCCCGTGGAACGTGAAGAGCAAGGTCAAGAAGGACCTGAACTACGCCCAGGAGATCCTCGACAGCGATCACTACGGCCTCGACAAGGTCAAGGAGCGCATCGTCGAGTACCTGGCGGTCCAGAGCCGCGCCAACAAGCTCACGGGGCCGATCCTGTGCCTCGTCGGCCCGCCCGGCGTCGGCAAGACCTCGCTCGGCAAGTCCATCGCCAAGGCGACGGGGCGCGAGTTCGTGCGCGTGGCCCTCGGCGGCGTGCGGGACGAGGCGGAGATCCGCGGCCACCGGCGGACCTACATCGGCTCCATGCCGGGCAAGGTCATCCAGTCCATGCGCAAGGCCAAGAAGTCGAACCCTCTGTTCCTGCTGGACGAGATCGACAAGATGGGCGCCGATTTCCGCGGCGATCCGTCCTCGGCCCTGCTCGAGGTGCTGGATCCCGAGCAGAACTCGACCTTCAACGACCACTACCTGGAGGTGGATTACGACCTCTCCAACGTCATGTTCGTGACCACGGCCAATACGCTGAACATCCCGCCGGCCCTTCTGGACCGCATGGAGGTGATCCGCATCGCCGGCTACACGGAAGACGAGAAGGTGGAGATCTCGCGCAAGCACCTGATCCCCAACTCCCTCGCCAAGCACGGCCTGACGCCCAAGGAGTTCGCCATCGACAACGAGGCGCTGCTCACGCTGGTCCGCCGCTACACGCGGGAAGCCGGCGTGCGCAACCTGGAGCGTGAGATCTCCACCCTCGCCCGCAAGGCGGTGAAGGAGCTCATGCTCGCCAAGAAGAAGTCGGTGAAGGTCACGGCCAAGAACATCGAGGACTTCCTCGGTGCGCCGCGCTTCCGCTACGGCGAGATGGAGACCGAGGACCAGGTGGGCGTCGTCACCGGCCTCGCCTGGACCGAGGTGGGCGGCGAGCTGCTCACCATCGAGGGCCTGATGATGCCCGGCAAGGGCAAGATGACGGTCACCGGCAACCTGCGCGACGTGATGAAGGAGAGCATCTCGGCCGCCGCGTCCTACGTCCGCTCGCGGGCGGTGGACTTCGGCATCGAGCCGCCTCTGTTCGAGCGCCGCGACATCCACGTCCACGTGCCCGAGGGCGCGACCCCGAAGGACGGCCCGTCCGCCGGTGTCGCCATGGCCACGGCCATCGTCTCGGTGATCACCGGCATCCCCGTCCGTCGCGACGTGGCCATGACCGGCGAGATCACCCTGCGCGGCCGGGTGCTGCCCATCGGCGGCCTCAAGGAGAAGCTCCTCGCTGCCCTGCGTGGTGGCATCAAGAAGGTGCTGATCCCCGAGGAGAACGCCAAGGACCTGGCGGATATTCCGGCCAACGTGAAGAACGCGCTGGAGATCGTGCCCGTGTCCCGCATGGACGAGGTGCTGGCCAACGCGCTGGTCCGCCCGCCGGAGCCCATCACCTGGGAGGAGCGTCCCGTGAACGCGCCCGTGGGTGACGAGGATGCCGCCGGCGTGGTCGCCCACTGACCCTGATCCGGCCGGATTGCCCGCAACCCGGCCGGATTGCTTGATTTTTTGACGTCCTTCCGGGGGCGCGCCGCCACCGATCCGCACCATGCGGGCGGTGTGCGGCGCGCCCTCAATGTTTTCAAGGGGTTGCCTTGCATTTGGGCAGTCGCATCCGGGTCGCCGACCCCCCGGTCGTTCGCAGGCGCACAGCTGGAAATCGTGCATTGGTGCGGGTTTGACGCGGATCGCGCTTGCAAATGCCGTATTTTCCGTGATGCTCGCGCCGTTCGTCAGGGCTCGTCCCTGCACGATTCGTGTTCTGACAACGGAAGGAAAGGTCAGATGACCACCAAGAACGAACTGATCGCTGCGGTGGCGGAAGAAGCGAAGCTGACGAAGACGGCTGCTGCTGCGGCTGTCGACGCCACCTTCGACATCATCGCCAAGGCGCTCAAAGAGGGCGAGGAAGTCAAGCTGATCGGTTTCGGCAGCTTCTCCGTGGTGACGCGCGCTGCCCGCGAAGGCCGCAACCCGCGCACCGGCAAGCCGGTGAAGATCAAGGCCTCCAAGGCCCCCAAGTTCACCCCCGGCAAGGGCCTGAAGGAAGCCGTCAACGGCTGATCGACCTTCGGGTGACCTGAACGGCCTCCCGGACGCTCCCGGCGCGCGCGCCTTCGCGCGGCTGGAGCGTCCCCGAGGCCGCGGGGATACGTTTCGGGACAGCGGCTTCCGGCAGCCCAGGCGTTGCGGACGCGGCTTGCGCGAGAGGCGCTGTCCCTCTCCCTGCCAGACCTCCTCTCCCGCCGCGCCACTTGGTCCGGATGCTCGTGGCGGCTACCGGAGGGCGAGATCGGCCCGAAGAAGGGCCGCCTTTTCCAATTCTCTCTTCTGGACTTCGCGCACGGTCGCTGATGCAGGTCGCGGCCCGGCGAACAACTGGCGCCGTGGTGGGCGATGCCTGGGAACGATGCCTGCGGACGATGCTTGCGGACGATGCCTGCGGACCGGGCTCCGCGGCCGGCCCGCGCAGGCCATCGCGTGGACAGCCCTGCGCAGGCGATCCCGCACGGGCCTTGCCGCCCGCCGCGCGCCGGACTATAGCGCCAACACTCCGCCACGCGCGGCACGCGTGTGGCCTCGGGCGGTTAGCTCAGTTGGTAGAGCATCTCGTTTACACCGAGAGGGTCGGCGGTTCGAGCCCGTCACCGCCCACCAGGCCGCCAGCCGGCCCCAGAATTCTTCCCGCTCTGTCTCCGCGTTGCTCCGGCCCGCCTGCGGGCGGGAGGCGTGTGCCTGACCGCGGCGCGGTCCGGGCGATGCCGGCAGGGCGGCGGTGTCGCGAAATCGTCCTCGGGCGCGCTCGCGTGCGGCGGCAGCCGGGATGTCGTCGCTCCCGAAGCTGCTGCATCTACGCGCGGAAGTCCGCGCACGAACGCGCGTCAGTTGCGTCGTCGCCAGTCCGCGGCAGGCGAAGGCGAGGTCGCCCCGTTCAGGGGCGGAAGCGCTTTGCGCAATCAGCGGCGCAGGGCGCGACGGGATATGGCTGAGAATGTTCGATGAGATGGCGGGAGTGACGGGGCTCGAACCCGCGACCTCCGGCGTGACAGGCCGGCGCTCTAACCAACTGAGCTACACCCCCGGAGCGGCGCCGGAGTGAACCGTGCCGCCGAAGAGAGCCGCGTGGTACGGCACGCCTTTGCGCAAGTCAAGCAAGACGCGCAGATTTTGCGCCGGACTTGTCCACAGGCAGTCGGCAAACTGTTTCCCGGCAATGCTTTGCGAGGAGAGCAGACCGGCTTGCGCGGCGCTCGCCCGGCGCCGGAATCGCGCGGCGCCGCCGCCGGCACGGAATCGGTTCGGCCATGGAGCGGGAGGCGGGCAGGGCGCGCGCCGGAAGCTGTGTCCGACCGGGCATCGCGCGCGAGGGCTGCGGCGCGGATCGGCGATTGCGCTGGCGGCGCGGTGAGGAGGACCCGTGGAATGGGGCTGCGAAGCGGGGCGGGCATGGCTGCCCGCCCCGCGCGCGTCTCAGGCCTTCACGGCCGCGGTGATGATGATCTCGACCTTGTAGCCGGGGGCGGCAAGGCGCGCCTCGCCGGTGGCGCGGGCCGGCGCGCCGTGGCCGGCGATCCAGGCGTCCCACACCGCGTTCATCTCGGCGAAATCGTTCATGTCGGCGAGCCAGATGATGGCGTTGAGCAGGTGGTCGCGGTCGCTGCCGGCCTCGGCCAGCAGCGCGTCGACCTGCGCCAGCACGGCGGTGGTCTGGGCCGTGACGCTCTCGCCCGGCGCCGCCACCTGGCCGGCCACATAGACGGTGTTGCCGTGGACCACGGCCTGGCTCATGCGGGGGCCCTGGTGCAGTCGGGTGATGCTCATGATGGACAGGTCCTTCAATGGGGCGGAAGCGCCCGTCGTCCGGCGCGAACGGCCGGCCGCGCACCGCTTATAGGCTCTTGGCCCCGCGCACCAGAACCGGCCGGCATTTCCGTTCGGCCGCGTGGAGCGGCAACTGCCGGCCAGATGCCGGAGGCGAGGCATGGCCGCACCGGGCTGGACGGAGCCTGTTGGGGAAGGGGGACCCTCGCATGGCGTGCCGGCGATGGCCGGGGACACTGGCGCCGTGATCTCGCACGGGCCGGCCGGCAGCCCGGTTCAGATGGGACAACGTGCGGCTCCGGCCCGTTCGTGTGCGCGTCCGTTCGGGTGCGCGGCGCGTCATGCGCGGGGAGCGGGCGGCGGGTCTGCGGCTGGGGCAGGGGCTCCCCTGCGTGATCGTCGCTTGCATTCGGCAGGCGGGGCGGCGAGTGTGCGCCCCGTCCCGCCTTCCAGCCCGTGCTGCCATGTCCATGACCGTCCGCATCCGATCTGCGCGCCCCTCCCTCCGCCGCGGCCTTCTGAGCTGCGCGCTCGCCGCCAGCCTTCTTCTCGCCGGCATGCCTGGCGCTATGGCCTGCCCGGCCAGCGGGCGTCCCTCGCCGCTGGTGCTCACCAAGGGCGCCAAGGCGCTGCGGGAGGGCGCGCCGCTGCGAATTCTGGCCATCGGCTCGTCCTCGACGGCTGGCGCCGGTGCCTCCAGCGCGGATGCCAACTATCCGAGCCAGCTCGCGCGCCGGCTCGAGACGGCTTTTGGCCCGGGCCGGGTGGAGATCACGAATGCGGGCGTCTCCGGCGAGACCGGGCCCGGCACGCTGCGCCGCCTGCAGTCCTTCATGGCCAACCCGCCGGCGCCGGACCTCGTGATCTGGCAGGTGGGCACCAACGACGTGATCTTCGGCGGCGATCCGGCCAGCCTGCGCCAGCTGGTGACGACCGGGCTCGACGCCATCAAGGCCACGGGCGCGGCGGCGCTGGTGATCGACCAGCAGTATTTCCCCGGCATCGGCAATGCCGAGCGCTACGAGGCGTTCGTGGCTGCGGTGGATGGCGCGGCGGCGGCGCGCGGCGCCTCCGTCATGCAGCGCTACCGCATGATGAAGCAGTGGGCGGCGCAGGATCCGCAGGGTTTCAAGGCGAGCCTCGCCTGGGACAGCTTCCACCAGGGCGACAAGGGCTATGCCTGCCTCGCCGAGCTGATCGCGCCGGCCATCGTCAGCGGCGTCGCGGCCGCCGGGGGCTCCTCGGCGAAGCCGAAGGCGGCGCCGTCGCCACGAGCGGACGCCGGCGCCCCCCTGCGCTGAGCCGCGTCAGGCGGCTTCCCGCCGGCCGGCGGCGGCGAGGAAGTCCCGCGCGGCGGCGATGTCGGCCTGCATCAGCCCGTGCCCGGCGGGCAGCACCTTGTGCTCCACCTGCGCGCCGCGCGCGGTGAGCTGGGCGGCAAGGCTCGCCGAGTTGGCGCGCGGCGCGATGGGGTCCATGGCGCCGGAGAGCATCAGCACCGGCGTGCCCGGAAGGTTGCCGGCCGGCGGCGCCGAGAGCGGCACCATGGCCCGCAGCAGCACCGCGCCGGAGAGCGCCTCCGGCCGCAGCATCAAGAGCGCGGCGGCGATGTTGGCGCCGTTGGAGAAGCCGAACGCCACCGGCGCCGCGATGCCGTAGCGCGTGCGGGCGGCGGCGATGAAATCCGCCAGCTCGCGGGCGCGGCGCACCACGTCCTCCTCGTCGAACACGCCTTCCGATAGGCGGCGGAAGAAGCGCGGCATGCCGCCCTCGCTCACCTTGCCGCGGGGCGAGAGCAGGGCCGCGCCGGGGGCGACCGCGTGGCCGAGGGGGATGAGGTCCTCCTCGTCGCCGCCTGTGCCGTGCAGCAGCAGCAGCGGGGCGGCGCCGGCATCGGTGCCGGGGACGAAGCGATGGATGAAGTCGGGCGCGCCATCGGCGCCCGCAAGCGTGTGGGCCATGAAAGCCTCCTGTGGGGGATGCCCCGGCCGCGCTCGGGGCGGCGCGGCCGGGTGCCGGTTCAGGCGACGGCGGGGAGAACCGCCTCGATCTCGGTGCGATGGGCCTCGTACTGCGCCGGCAGCTTCAGCGCGGTGCCGAGGCTTTCGGGCGCCTCGTCCACCGCGAAGCCGGGCTCGTCGGTGGCGATCTCGAACAGCACGCCGCCCGGCTCGCGGAAGTAGACGGACCGGAAGTAGTTGCGGTCGCGCTGTTCGGTGACGTGGCGGCCGTGGCGCGCCGTCAGCTTCTCCACCATCTGCGCCTGCGCCGCGTCATCGGCAGCGCGGAAGGCGATGTGGTGGACGCTGCCGCGCCCCTGCCGCCCGGGCAGGAAGCCGCCGGCCTCGCGGATGTCCACGATGCCGCCCACGGCCGTGCCCGGCGCGGTGAAGCGCAGGCGGGTGCCCTCGCGGCCGGTCTCCTCGAAGCCGAACACGTCGGTGAGGATGGCGGCGGTGGCGCCGGCCTCCTTCAAGAGCAGCGTGACCGAATGCACGCCGCGGATGGCCGCGTCCTCCGGCACCTCGCCGCCGGCCCAGGCGGGCTCGGCCTCGATGCCCGGCACGCCGACGAGGGCGAGGCGCATGCCGTCCGGGTCCTTGAAGGCGAGGACGGTAGCGCCGAAGCGCTTCTCCGGCAGGTCCGGGGTGAGGCCGCGCGAGATCAGGCGGCTGGTCCAGTAGCCGATGGCGGATTCGGGGATGCGGAACGCGGTCTCCTGGGTCTCGCCGACCCCGGCGCGGCCTTCGGCGGCATGCTCCCAGGGAAAGAAGGTGATGATGGAGCCGGGGCTGCCGGCGGCATCGCCGAAATAGAAGTGATAGGTGCCGGGATCGTCGAAGTTGACGGTCTTCTTCACCAGCCTGAGGCCGAGGGTGCGGGTGTAGAACTCAAGGTTCCGGCGGGCCGGGCCGGCGATGGCGGTGATGTGGTGAAGTCCGCTGCTGTGCATGGTCTTGTCCTCCGCGCCGGGAAGTTCGCTTCGGCGTTGATGTCAATTTAAGCAAAGAACGAATGGTTAAAAGTCCAAGTTCATTGCGAACGCGCAAACTCGATATGCGCCGCCCCGATCGCGGGGGAGGCACCGCGGTAGGGAGGGGCATGTGCGGTTGTGGCAAAAAAGCCGGCAGGGTCAGGAAACGTTCAGCATCCGGTGAGATTCCGGTGGCCGGCGAATCCCCTTTCGCAGCGCGAGATGTTAAGGAGCAGTTAAGGGCAAGGGGCGGGGCCTTGCCAGCAACGGCCGGAAAGATCGGGCATGCTGGTAATGCAAGACAGTTGCGGAAACAGGACAGGTGCGTCTGGCCACCGGTTGCACCGGGCGGTTCTGCGCGCGGGCGCGGCGCTGCTGGTCGCGGCGGCGGTCGGCTTTGGCGCGGGAGCGGCGACGGCGGCGCAGCAGACCGCGGTGGCGGATGCCGACCCCGAGTTCAACGCCCTGTTCCATCAATCCATGAAGCGCCCGGCGGATGTGGAGCTTGCCTTCCGCCTCGCCCGTCGCGCCATCGAGGTGGGCGACTACGAGGCCGCCATCGGCGTCTACGAGCGCATCCTGTTCTACAACCCCAATCTGGTGCGGGTGAAGCTGGAGCTGGCGCGGCTCTACTACCGGCTCGGGGCGTATGAATCCGCGCGGTCCTATTTCCAGCCCATCTCCCAGTCGCCGGCGCTGTCGCAGGCCGAGCGGGACAATGTGGCCGCCTATCTGGTGGAGATCGACCGCCGGCTCGAGACCAACCAGTGGAGCGTCTATGCCCAGGTGGGCGTGCGCTACCAGTCCAACGCCAATTACGGCCCCTCCAGCCGCCTGGTCCTCGGCCAGGACGTCAGCGCCCTGCTGCCGCCCGGCGCGGCCGCGCAGGCGGACGGCAACGCCTTCGCCCTCGCCACCATCCGCCACGTCTACGACTTCGGCAACCAGCGCGGCGACGTGTGGGAGAGCAACCTCAACCTGTATTACTCGCAGCAGTTCCAGCTGGACCAGCTGAGCCTCGGCTATGCCGAGTTCAACACCGGCCCGCGCTTCGCTTTGCTGCCGGATGCGCTGCCCGGCTCCTCCATCCGCGCCTATGGCATCGCCGGCGGCGTGACGCTGGGCGGCGACGGCTACGTGGGCACCTACGGCGCCGGCGTCTCGCTCTACGCGCCCTTCAGCATCTATTTCGCGGTGGAGCCCTTCCTGGAGCTGCGCCAGCGCGACTACCAGAGCTCCGCCGACTACCCCACCGCCGGCTTCCAGAGCGGCACCATGTGGACCGCCGGCGCCAATTTCTCCGGCCGGGTCACGGACGACTGGGGCTGGCGCGCGCGCTTCGCCTACAACGATGCCAGCGGCGAGCTGCCCTGGTATTCCTACACCAACTGGTCAGTGGACCTCGCCCTGCCCATCGAGTTCCAGGGCCTGTGGGGCGTGAAGCGCTGGATGGCGATCCCGACCATCGGCTACTCGCGCTATGCCTATGACGCGCCGAACCCCTTCATCACCCGCTTCATCACCGAGACCGACAACCAGTACCGGGTCGGCCTCGCCCTCGACGTGCCGATCCACGAGCAATGGGGGCTCTTGACGCAGATCCAGTACAGCTGGTCGAACTCGACGCTGCCGAACTATGCGTTCGACAATTTCAGCGTCTCCGTCGGCCCGAACGTCCGGTTCTGAGGAGCGCCGCCATGCAGATCCGCACCCCCGCCCGGCGCGTCGCCTTCCTGCTCGCCTCGGTCGCCGCCGTCGCCCTCATCGCCGCCACCGCGCCCGCCGGCGCCCAGCAGCAGGTGGGCACCGCCGCTGCCGTCAATCCCCGTTCCGTGGGCGGCGCCCGCGTGCTGGAGCTGGGCTCCAGCATCATCCACCGCGAACGCATCGAGACCAGCGCCTCCGGCAGCGTGCAGGTGATGTTCGTGGACAAGACCACGCTCAACATCGGCCCCAACTCCAACCTGCTGATCGACGAGTTCGTCTACGATCCCAACGCCAAGAAGGGGTCCATGGCGATCTCGCTCACCAAGGGCGCGGTGCGCTTCGTGGGCGGCAATGCCAGCCACACCGACGGCGCGGAGGTGAAGACCCCCGTCGCCACCATCGGCATCCGCGGCGGCGTCGCGGCCATCACCCATCGTGACGGCGAGACGCAGGCCATCCTGCAGTTCGGCATCCTCACCATCGTCGGCCCCTCGGGCGAGACGGTGGTGGTGCGCCGGCCGGGCTTCATGGTCACGGTGGGCCGCGGCGGCATCGCCGGCCCCACGCGCGTGCCGCAGGGCGTGATCGACGCCATCATCGCCCAGACCCGCAGCCGCACCGGCCAGAACGGCGGCCGGCCGGACCCGACGCCCGACGTCACCGGCCTCGACCGCGGCGCGGCGCACCCCTGCTCGGTGCCGGCGCAGGGCCAGACCACCATGGATCTCGCCGCCGCCGCCTGCCGCTATGTGAACACGCGGATGGAAGGCGAGGCCAACGAGATCGCCCAGCAGGCGGCGCAGCAGAACCAGGGCAACGTGGTGCTGCCCATTCCGCAGCCCTATGGCTATGGCTCCGGCGGCATCCCCAACTTCCCGAATTTCCCCGGCCTGCCGGGCTTCCCGGGGTCTCCCGGCGGCTATGGCGGCGGGGGCGGCGGCTTCCCGAACCTGCCGGGCCTGCCCGGTTTTCCGGGCTTCCCCGGCTTTCCCGGTGGCGGCATTCCCGGCGGTGGCACGGGCGGCGGGCCCATCGGCTACTGAGCCGGCCGGCGGCGCCGTGTCGCGGGGCTGATGTCTCGTGGCCCGGCGCTGCATCGTTGCCGCACACGGCGCGCGGCGGAACCGATCCAGCCGCGCGGGCGGGCGCTGTGTCGGGGGCCGCGTTCCGGTGCTCCGGCCGGCGCCGCGCCCGCCACCCTTCGGGCATGAGCCCGGCTAAGCGCATCCCGCCCCCGGCGAGATGCTTCCCGCTCCGCGGGAGCAGGTCCGCCGGCACAGGCATGAGCGCGCCGGAGCGCTCGGCACGCCCGTGATCGGGGGGCCGATGCCTGCGCACGGGCCGGGGGCCGGACCCGCTGCAATGTCCCGGCGCGATGTTCCGTGGCGGTCCGCGTCTGCCGCGCCCGTCTCGCCGCAGGTTCCTCCGCCTGCGTTCCGGCCACGGAAGCCGGCCGCGCTGCACGGTCTCCACCCAAGCCGGATCTGCACCCGAGCCGGGTTTCCGCGCGCCGGCGTCCGCGCCACCCCGAATGCGCTACAGCAGCGCCAGCGTGCGGGCGGTGAGCACCTCCAGCGGGTCGGGCGTCATCAGGGCGCGGTGCATCTCGCCGGCCGCCCGCGCCAGCATCAGCGCGTCTTCGTCGGCATACATGGCGCGCAGGCTCTCGCCGGCGAGGCGCGCGGCGGGGTCGAACAGCGGCACATGGCGGCTCACGCCGGCCGCGGCCAGCGCCTCGGCGTTCAGATAATGCTCCACATGCAGGCTGAGGGTGAATTGCGGCACGCCGGCGAGCAGCGCCTCGGAGGCGATGCCGGCGCTGCCCTGGTGCAGCACCAGACGGCTCCCGGCCAGCGCCGCGCCGATGGCGACCGGGCGCTCGTGCACCCGCGCGCGCGCCGTCGCCAGCGGGCCGGTGATGAGCGAGCCGGCGCGCGGCACGTGGATCTCCAGCGCCGGCCCCAGCGCCACCAGCGCCGCCAGCACGTCCGCGCGGCCCGCCACTTCCGGATGCAGATAGGCGAAGACGGTGCGGGCATCCTCCCGCGCCGGGCCGATGGGGGCGGCGAGCACCGGGCCCTCCGCGTCGCGCGTGCGCAGGTCGGCATACGGATCGATGAGCGGAAAGGTGCGCACGAACACGTCGTCGCCGGCGAACAGCGCGCCGATGCGCTCCAGCGGGGCCATGCCCTCCCCGGCGAGGGCGATGTTGAGGGCGCCCATCACCTCGGCGTCAGTGTGCCGGGGCGGGGCGAAATCGTGCTGCAGCGGCATTTCCGGGAGGTGGGAAGGCGGCAGGCAATAGGCGGTGCCCGCCTGCATGATGCGGCAGCGCCCGCGCGCCGCCACCGCCGCGAGCGGGGAGTAGTCGCAGACCATCAGGTCCGGCCGCTCGGCATCGAGGATGGCGCGCCAGCCCCGGAGCACGGTGGCGACGCCGTCCGGGTCGCGCAGCCCGAGGCGGGCAAGGGTATCGGTGAGGGTGGCGGAGGCGGCCAGGGCGTCGCCGGGGCGCGGCGCGGGATCGGGCCAGACGGGGGCCTGGATCAGCCGGATGCCGGCCTCCACCAGCGGCCGCGACAGCTCGGTGAAGCGGACCGCCGCCGCCACCTCCGCCCCGGCGGCGCGCAGCCGCCGTCCCAGCTGCGCCAGCTGGGTGGTATGGCCGAAGCCGCGACCCTGCTCCCAGGCCAAGAGCACGCGCCGTCGTCCGCTCACGCCCAACCCTCCGTTCGCTTCCGCGATGACGCAGCGGCGTCCGCTTGTCCAGCGCCGCGGGTGCGCATCGCTCGCACAAGATTTGGGCAGATGCCTATACTGTCGGCGGTCACGCTGCGCCTACTGCGCAGGCACTGACGCACCTTCGCGCAGTTCGGCATGGCACGGCCGTTGCAGAAAAACGCGCGAAAGCGCGGCAGCCCGCGCTCAGGGAGGCGTTTGCCATGAAGCCGATGCGTTATCTCTTCGCCGCCGCGCTGGCCGCCCTCGCGGTGGCGCCGGCCGCCGCGGAGACGGACGTGAAGTTCGCGCTCGACTGGAAGTTCGAGGGCCCGTCCGCCCCGTATTTCGTCGCGCTCGACAAGGGCTACTACAAGCAGGAGGGGCTGAACGTCACCATCGACAGCGGCCCCGGCTCGGTGGCCGGCATCGCGCGGGTGGCGGCGGGGACGTATCCGCTCGGCTTCTTCGACATCAACTCGCTCATGAAGTTCCGCGACCAGAACCCGGACAAGCCGGTGAAGGCGGTGCTCATGGTCTATGACGAGCCGCCCTTCTCCATCGTCACCCTGAAGAAGACCGGCATCGCCAAGCCGAGGGACCTCGAAGGCAAGACGCTCGGCGCGCCCGCGCCCGACGGCGCCTTCGCCCAGTGGAAGGCGTTCGTGAAGGAGAACGGCATCGACGCCGACAAGGTGAAGATCGAGAACGTGGGCTTCCCCGTGCGCGAGCCCATGCTCGCCGCCGGGCAGGTGGACGCCATCACCGGCTTCTCCTTCTCCTCCTATTTCAACCTGCGCCAGAAGGGCGTGCCGGCGGACGACATCGTGGTGATGCTCATGTCCAAGTACGGCCTCGTGCTCTACGGCAACGCCATCATGGTCAATCCGGACTATGCCAAGGCCCATCCGGAGGTGGTGAAGGGCTTCGTGAAGGCCACCATCAAGGGCCTCATCGACACCGCCAGGGACCCGAAGGCGGCCATCCAGTCGGTGATGAAGCGCAACGAGACCGCCGACGAGGCCATCGAGCTCGCCCGCCTGGAGATGGCGCTGCGCGACAACATCGTCACCGATTGGGTGAAGGCCAACGGCATCGGCGACGTGGACCCGGCGCGGCTCGCCAAGTCCATCGACCAGGTGGGCATCACCTACGACTTCAAGGCCAAGCCCACCGCCGCCGACATCTTCACCAGCGAGTTCCTGCCCCCGGCGGCCGACCGCAAGATGTGAGCGCGGCCAGCGCCGGCGAGGGAGAACGCGATGCGGCTTCTCGGCATGTACGGCTCCGGCAATTGCTGGAAGGCGGCGCAGATCCTCGACCTCACCGGCCACGCCTTCGAGTGGGTGGAGGTGGACGGGCTGGCGGGGGGCACCCGCACGCCGGAATTCCTCGCCCTCAACCCCATCGGCAAGGTGCCGGTGGTGGTGCTCGACGACGGGACGGCGCTGCGCGAGAGCAACGCCATCCTGCTGCATTTCGCCGAGGGCACGCCGTGGCTGCCCCCGCCCGGCCTTGCGCGCACCCGGGTGCACGAGTGGCTGTTCTTCGAGCAGTACAGCCACGAGCCGGCCATCGCGGTGGCGCGCTTCCTGATCGCGTGGAAGCGCGAGGGGCACCTGCACGCCGCGCGCCTCGCCGAATGCGCCACCCGGGGCGCGGCCGCCCTCGACGTGATGGAAGCGCATCTTGCCGCCGCGCCGTGGCTGGCAGGGGAGGGGCCGACCATCGCCGACCTCGCGCTGTTCGCCTACACCCACCGGGCGGAGGAGGCGGGCTTCGACCTTTCCCGCTGGCCCGCCGTCGCCGCCTGGGTGGAGCGGCTTGCCGCGCTGCCGGGCATCAAGACCATTCCGCCGCTCGCCCAGATCCTCGCGCGCTGAGGCGCGCCGCGGCCGGGATCAGTCCCGCCCGCGACAGACGAAAGGCCCGGACCGTGATCGTCCTCGACGACGTGACCCTGACCTATCCCGGCCGCACCGGCCCGGTGCCGGCGCTGGCCGGCACCACGCTGCACGTGCGCAAGGGCGAGTTCGCCGCCGTGGTGGGCCCCTCCGGCTGCGGCAAGTCCACCCTGATGAAGCTGGTGACGGGCCTCATCCGCCCCACCTCCGGCACGGTGAGCGTGGACGGGCAGCAGGTGACCGGCCCGGTGAAGATCGCCGGCATGGCCTTCCAGCACGCCAACATGCTCCCCTGGCGCACCGTGCTGCAGAACGTGATGCTGCCGCTGGAGATCGTGGAGCCCTACCGCCGCCGCTTCTCGCGCGACAGGGCCGCGTTCCAGGACAAGGCCATGGCGCTTTTGAACGTGGTGGGGCTCGGCGCCTTCGCCGATCGCTTTCCGTGGGAGATGTCCGGCGGCATGCAGCAGCGGGCGTCCCTCTGCCGCGCGCTCATCCACCAGCCGGCGCTGCTGATGCTGGACGAGCCGTTCGCCGCGCTCGATGCCTTCACCCGCGAGGAATTGTGGTGCGTGCTGCGCGACCTCTGGCAGGAGCTGGGCTTCACCGTGATCCTCGTGACCCACGACCTGCGCGAGGCCGGCTTCCTCGCCGACACCATCCATGTGATGAGCGCGCGCCCCGGCCGGATCGTCGAGACGCGGCGGGTGGAGTTTCCCCGCCCGCGCGACCTCGAGGTCTGCTACCGGCCCGAGTTCACCCAGCTGGTCCACGAGCTGCGCAGCAGGATCGCCGAAGTGCGGCAGGCGGCCTGACGGTGGCGGCGCCCGCGCGCTTCACCGCAAGGCGGCCCCTGCCGCCGGGGCGGATTGTTGCCGATTGCTCCCGGCCGGCGTTTCATGGGCCCGCTCCGTCCGCAGGGACGCCGGCAGGGATCCGCGCGCCGGCAGGACCGCCGGCGACAGCGCGCGGTCTTTGCGCCGGCCTCTCCCGGCGGTCCGGAGGCAAGGGGGCCCCATGAGCGATAATTCCCTGAGCGATCATTCCCTCTCCGCCTATTTCCACCGCATCGGCTACACCGGCACGCCGCGTGCCGACCTCGCCACGCTCGCCGAGCTGCAGGCGCGGCACGTGCGCGCCATTCCGTTCGAGGGGCTCGACCCGCTGGTCGGGCGCCCGGTGAAGCTTGATCTTCCGGCGCTGGAGGCCAAGCTCGTCGCCAGCCGGCGCGGCGGCTACTGCTTCGAGCACAGCGTGCTGTTCAAGGCGGTGCTGGAGCGGATCGGCTTTGCCGTGACCGGGCTGACGGGCCGCGTGCGCTGGATGTCGCCGCCGGACAGTCCGCTCAGCCCGCGCGAGCACATGCTCCTCGCCGTGGAGGCGGACGGCGCGGCGCGGCTGGTGGACGTGGGCTTCGGCGCCTGCCTCGTGGATGAGCCGCTGCTGTTTGCGGCCGATGTCGAGCAGCCCACGGCGCTGGGCACCTTCCGCCTCACCGCGGCCGACGGGCTGTTCCATCTGGCGGCCCGCCAGCCGGCCGGCTGGCGCACCATGTACGTGTTCGACATGGTGCCGCAGATCCATGCCGACTACGAGCTCGGCAACTGGTACACCTCCACGAGCCCCAACGTCCCGTTCCTGCACATCCTGATCCTGGAGCGCCTCGCGGCCGACCGGCGGCACAAGCTCATCGCCGACCGGTACATCATCGAGGGGCGCGACGGCGAGCGGCTGGAGGAGCACCCCATCGAAAGCGCCGACCAGCTGGAGCGGGTGCTGGAGGATGTCTTCGGCATCACCCCGCCGGTTCCGGTGGCAGACCTGTTCGCCCGCGCGGCGGCCGCACCGCGCGCGTGAGCCGGGCGAAAGACCAGAAGGAGCGATGTGAGGCGACATGAAACTCTCCGCGGAAGACATGGCCCCCATCGCCTTCACGGTCGGCCTGTTCGTGATCTGGGAGGCGGCCTGCCGCCTGTTCCATATCGACACCTTCATCCTGCCCGCGCCGACCGACATCTTCGCCGCCATGGCAAAGTATTGGTGGCCGCTGTTGAAGAACTCGTTCGTCACCCTGTGGACCACCATGGCGGGGTTTGCCATCGCGGTGGTGTTCGGCATCGCGCTGGGCATCGTGGTGGGCTGGTCGCGCACCATCTATCGCGGGCTCTACCCGGTGATGATCGGCTTCAACTCGGTGCCGAAGGTGGCGGTGGTGCCCATCCTCATCATGTGGTTCGGCATCGGCGAGATTCCGGCCATCCTCACCGCCTTCCTCATCTCCTTCTTCCCCATCGTGGTGAACGTGGCCACCGGCCTTGCCACCACCGAGCCGGAGCTTGAGGACGTGCTGCGCGCGCTCGGCGCCTCGAAGCTCGACATCATGCGCAAGGTGGGCATCCCGCGCACGGGGCCCTACCTTTTCGGGGCGCTGAAGGTGGGCATCACCCTCGCCTTCGTGGGCGCGGTGGTGTCCGAGACCATCGGCGCCAACGCGGGCGTCGGCCACCTGATGGTGCAGGCGGGCTCCAACTTCCAGATGCCGCTGGTGTTCGCCGGCCTGGTGGTGCTCGCGGTGGAAGGCATCGCCATGTACGCCGTCTTCGCCGCCTTCGAGCGGCGGATGGTCGGCTGGGCCTTCCGCTCGTCGCAGAGCGCGGGGGGCTGAGGCGTGGCCGTCGCCTTCCTGCTCAACGGCGCGCGGGTGGAGGAGGCGGCCGCCGCCCCCTCCATGACGGTGCTCGACTGGCTGCGCACCCGCCGCCATCTCACCGGCACCAAGGAGGGCTGCGCGGAGGGCGATTGCGGCGCCTGCACCGTCGCGCTCGCCCGGCCGGGGCCGGACGGGACGCTCAAGTGGGAGGCGGCCAATTCCTGCATCCTGCTCCTGTCGCAGATCGACGGCGCGGCGCTGCTGACGGTGGAGGGCCTCGCCGCCGGCGATGATCTCCACCCGGTGCAGCGCGTGCTGGCGCAGAGCGACGGCACCCAGTGCGGCTTCTGCACGCCGGGCATCGTCATGTCGCTGTTCGTGCTGCGGCAGGAGGGCGCCGCCGGGCCGGTCACCGATGCGGACATCCACGAGGCGCTGGCGGGGAATCTGTGCCGCTGCACCGGCTATCGCCCCATCGTCGATGCCGCCCGCGCCCTGTGCGCCGACGCGCCCGCCGCCGAGCCCGTTCCCGAGCCGCCGGCCGGCGCGCTCGAGGTGGCGGGGGAGGGGGAGGCGCATCACCTGCCGCAGACCCTGGCCGAGCTGGTGCGCCTGCGCGCCGCCGATCCGGAAGCGGTGATCCTCGCCGGCGCCACCGATCTCGGCCTCATCCCGGCCAGGAAGCGGCGGGGCTTCGCGCGCGCCATCTCCACCCGCCGCGTCGCGGAGCTGAGGCGCATCGCGCAGGAAGACGGCGCCCTCGTGCTCGGCGCCGCCGTCACTTATGCGGAGGGGCTTGCCGCGGTGGAAGCGGCCTATCCCGCCTTCGGCGCGCTCATCCGGCGCATCGGCTCGCGGCAGATCCGGGCCATGGGCACCTTCGGCGGCAATCTCGCCACAGCCTCGCCGGTGGGGGATACGTTGCCGGTGCTGCTCGCGCTCGACGCCGAGGTGGAGATCGCCGGCCCGGCCGGGGCGCGCCGCATGGCGGTGGACGATTTCATCACCGGCTATCGCCGCACCGCGCTCGCACCCGACGAGGTGATCGCCGCCATCCGCCTGCCGCTGCCCGTGGCGGGAGAGACGCTCCATGCCTGGAAGCTCTCGCGCCGGTTCGATCAGGACATCTCCACCCTGCTCGGCGTGTTCCGGGTGGCGGGCACGGGCAGCGCGGCGACGCTGCGGGCGGCGGCGTTCGGCGGCATGGCGGAGCGGGCGAAGCGCGCCCGCGCGCTGGAGGCGCTGCCCGGCGGTGCGCTCGCGGCGTCTGCCGAGGTCGTCTCGGCGGCGCTCGCCACCGATTTCGCCCCCATCGGCGACCACCGTGCCTCCGCCGCCTATCGGCGTGAGGCGGCGGCCAACCTCGTGGCGCGGCTCGCCCTCGCGGTCACCCGTCCCGACCTGCCGCTGGAGCTCGAAGCCCTATGAGCGCGTCCGATGCCGGCGCCGGCGGAGGGCGCGTGGTCCATGCCCCGGCCCGGCACGAGAGCGCGGCCGCCCATGTGAGCGGCCGTGCCATCTATATCGACGACATGCCGGAGCCGCCCGGCCTGCTCCATGCCGCGCTGGTGCTGAGCCCGCATCCGCACGCGCGCATCCGCGCCATCGACCTTGCCGCCGCCCGCGCGCTGCCCGGCGTGGTGGCGGTGGCGGCCGGCGACATTCCCGGCATCAACGACATCGCCCCCATCCGCACCGGCGAGCCGGCGCTGGCGGAGGGGGTGGTGGAATACGTCGGCCAGCCGGTGGCGGCGGTGGCCGCGCCGACGCTGGACGCCGCCCGCGCCGCCGCCGCTCTGGTGCGCATCGACTACGAGGAGCTGCCAGCGCTGCTCGATCTCGACGCCGCCTATGCCGCCGGCGCCCGCGTCGGCCCGGACCAGCAGGTGGGGCGGGGCGACATGGAGGCGGCGCTGGCCGCCGCGCCGCTGCGGGCATCGGGAGAGGTGCGCTGCGGCGGGCAGGACCATTTCTACCTCGAAGGCCAGATCGCCCTCGCCGTGCCGGGGGAGGACCGCGACATGCAGGTCTTCTCCTCCACCCAGCACCCCACGGAGGCGCAGCACGGCGTCGCCCATGTGCTGGGCCTGCCGTTCGCGGCGGTGACGGTGGAGGTGCGGCGCATGGGCGGCGCCTTCGGCGGCAAGGAGAGCCAGGCCACCATCATCGCCGCCGTCGCCGCGCTGCTCGCCCACCATGCCCGCAGGCCGGTGAAGCTGCGCCTGCCGCGCGAGGTGGACATGGAGGCCACCGGCAAGCGCCACCCCTTCCGCATCCGCTGGACCGCCGGCTTCGACGCGGACGGCCGCATCGCCGGCCTCGACATGGAGTTCGCCGCCGATTGCGGCAACGTGGCCGATCTTTCCCCGGCGGTGGTCTCGCGCGCGCTGTGCCATGCGGACAATTGCTATTTCATCCCGGCGGCGCGCTATCGCGGCGTGCTGGTGAAGACCAACACCGTCTCCAACACCGCCTTCCGCGGCTTCGGCGCGCCGCAGGGCATGCTCGCCATCGAGGCGGTGGTGGAGGGCATCGCCCGCCATCTCGGCCGGCCGGTGGAGGAGGTGCGCGCCGCCAACTACTACGGCGACGCCCCGCGCAACGTGACCCCCTACGGCCAGGAGGTGGAGGACAACATCATCGCCGAGGCCATGGCACATCTCGATGCGGCGGCGGACCTTCCGGCATGGCGGCGCGGCATCGAGGCGTTCAATGCGGCGAGCCCGGTGATCCGCAAGGGCCTCGCCACCATGCCCATCAAGTTCGGCGTGTCGTTCAACCTGACGACGCTGAACCAGGCCGGCGCGCTGGTGCATGTCTATACCGACGGCTCGGTGCACCTGAACCACGGCGGCACCGAGATGGGGCAGGGCCTGTTCGTGAAGGTGGCGCAGGTGGTGGCGGATGCGTTCGGCATCGCGCTGGACCATGTGCGCGTCTCGGCCACCAGCACCGCCAAGGTGCCCAACACCTCGCCCACCGCCGCCTCCTCCGGCTCCGACCTCAACGGCATGGCGGCGCTGGTGGCGGCGCGGGAGATCCGCGGGCGCATGGCGAAGGTGGCGGCGGCGGAGCTGGGGGTGGACGCGGCGGAGATCGTGTTTGCGCACGGGCAGGTGGGGGCCGGAAACCGCACCCTGCCGTTCGGCGAGGTGGCGAAGCGGGCGTGGCAGCAGCGGGTGCAGCTTTCCGCCGCCGGCTTCTACAAGACGCCCAAGATCCATTTCGACATGGCGACCTCGCAGGGGCGGCCCTTCTATTATTACACCTACGGCGCCGCCGCGGCCGAGGTGGCGGTGGATACGCTCACCGGCGCGGTGCGGGTGCTGCGGGCGGAGATCGTGCAGGATTGCGGGCGCTCGCTGAACCCGGCCATCGATCTCGGGCAGGTGGAAGGCGCGTTCGTGCAGGGCATGGGCTGGCTCACCTGCGAGGAATTGCGCTGGGATGCGGCGGGCCGGCTCGCCACGCGCGGGCCCTCCACCTACAAGATCCCCGGCTCGCGCGACGTGCCGCCGGACTTCCGCGTCCACCTGATGGACCGGCCCAACCGCGAGGAGACGGTGCTGCGCTCGAAGGCGGTGGGCGAGCCGCCTCTGATGCTGGCCATCTCGGTCTGGCTCGCCATCCGCGATGCCATCGCCGGCCTGCCGGGGGAGGGGCCCGTGGTGCTCGACGCCCCGGCCTCGCCCGAGCGGGTGCTTGCGGCGGTTGCCACCCGGCGCGGCCGCTGAGAGGGCGACGGGCGCGGTCCGGACGCTTTCCCATCAGCGTGCCGGGACGGGCGGATGGCGCCCACCCGGCGCGCGTGCTGACGCTGCGACCGCCGTGAAAGCCGTTGCCACCCGCCGCCTGCGTCGGATATGTCCCTGTGGCCTGCGGCGCGTGCCGCGCGCGGGCCGGCCCGGTGGCAGCCGCGGACGAGCGGGCGAATTGCAAAGGACGAAGCAGATGGCGCTTTCCGGTCTGGTCCCCTTCCGCAGCTCCGTGCTTTCCGGCCTGCTGCTCGCGGCGGCCTTCGTCGCGCCCGCTGCGGCGCAGACCGCCCCCGCGCCGGCCACCGAGACCGTCTCCACCCACGACGACTGGACCGTGCGCTGCAAGGGCGCGGGCGAGAAGCGCGAGTGCGAGGCGGTGCAGACGCTCCAGCCCAAGGACGGCAACGGCATCCTCGCCCATGTGGCGGTGCGGGCCGAGAAGAACGGGCCGGTGCGCCTCATCACGCTGGTGCCCCCCGGCGTGTGGCTGCCGGGCAATGTCACGCTGAAGGTGGCCGGCGTCGCCGACGTGGTGCTCACCTTCAAGCGCTGCGGCCAGTATTGCGTCGCCTCCACCGAGCTGAAGCCGGCGGAGATCACCGCCCTCAAGGCGAGCGCGGGCGTGGGCGATCTGGTGTTCGAGGACGGCTCGCGCCATCCCATCGTGCTGCCCTTGTCCTTCAAGGGCGTCGGCGCCGCCATGGAAGCCAGCCTGAAGAGCTGAGCGGCCACCCGGCGCGCGTCGCGCCGCTTCCCGGATACGTACCGCAGGACCCGAAGCGCCGGAGGCCCAGCCGCCGGCGCTTTTGCGTCTGAGGCTGGTGGCTGGTGGGCCGGGGCTCGTGTCAGGCGCTGCGGTGCCGGAGGCGGTCCGTCCTTGGCGAGAGACGGGCGGCGCACAGGTCAGGCTGGACGGGAAGCCACGGCGCGCGCGGCGGGGGCGGGATATCGCCCGGCCGGGATGCGGAGCGCCGGACGAGGCCGGCGGGCGCGGGCAGGGCGTCGCATCACCGCCGAATGACAAGATGGATCATCAGGCGCTGACATCCCACGCGAGGGTCGTGCCTGAAGCGATCCGCAAGGCATGTGCCGGGGCACTGCATTCCGGGATGCGGCTTCCGGGCCGGCCGGCCCCGCCCTCAGTTGGCGGGCGCGGGCCGGGGCGCGGCGGGCAGGGGGGCGCCGTCGAGGATGGGCTCGGCGGCAGCGCCGCCGGTGCGGCCCTTCACGGCCTCCAGCAGCGGCAAGGCGGCGCCGGACCGCTCGATCAGGCTGAGGGGATCGGCCATCACCACCGGCGCATCCCACGGCCCGTGCACGCTGAACGGCAGCTCCACGCCGCCGGTGCCCTTGCCGGAGGGCAGCAGGGCGGCCTTGCCGGAAAGGTCGATGGTGCGCTCGCCGATGGCGACGCTGCCGGCCATGTTGAGGCGCACCTGCCGGCCCTGCAGCTGCATCTCCTCCACCGTGCCGACACCGTCGACGATGGCGATGCGGCAGGCCATCTCGGCGAAGGCGGTGCGCCCGCCGCGGCTGTCGGTGACGGCGGAAAGCGGCCGGCGCTCCACGCGCTGGAGCACCTGCGCCACGTCGAAGCCGGCGAGGTAGCCGTTGGCGGCGGAAAGCGAGATGCTGCCCGCCACGTTGCGGGCGATGTCGAGCACGCTGTGGCCGGCGCCCGCCACATCCACCTGCAGGCTGCCCACGCCCTCGATGCGGCGCATGCCGGCGATTTCCTCGAGCGTGCGGGCGAGGTCCACGTCGGTGGCCTCCGCCTCGAACCGCACCTCGGCGCCGGGCGCGTCGTCGGGCAGGGCGTCGGGCTCGGGCGCGGCGGGGGCGAGGGAGAGCGAGGCGCGCAGCGCGCCGCCCCAGCCCTTGGCCTCGCCGAGCGCGATCACCAGCCGGCCAGCGCTGAGCACGGCGCTGGCGGCGACGGTGGACAGGGTGGTCTCGTCGGCGATCACCCGGCCGGCGGACAGCCGCAGGTCGAGATCGAGCGCGGAAAGCCACGACAGATCGATACGGCGCCGGTCCCAGGCGCGGCCGTCGTCGGTGGTCAGGCGCAGGGCGCCGTAAGGGGTGAGGTTCAGCCGGTCGGCCGCGAACGTGCCCTGCAGCACCGGGCGCCCCTGCGCCACCTGCAACAGGAAGGCGCCGTCGCCGCGATTGCCGTCCAGCTCCACGGCCGCCTCGGTGAGCGAGACCGCGCCATTGTCCAGCGACAGGCGGGAGGCGAGGGCGAACGGGCCGAAGCCGCCGGCGGTCGGCAGCTCAAGCCCGGCCCAGGTGATGAGATCGCGCAGTGATTCGCCCTCGGCGGAAACGGTGCCCTCCATCACCGGGGCGTCGCCCAGCGCGGCGCGGCCCTGGAACCGGGCGCGGGCGGCGGTGGTGGAGACCATGAGGCGGGTCGGCGTGGGCGTGCCGCTCATGAGGGCGGCCGCGTCGTCCACGAGGGCGGTGGCGGCAACGCGGTCCTCGCGCCAGTCGAAGGCGACGGCGATGGCGACGCCACGCCCGTCGTTCACCCGGTCGAGGCTGGCGGTAAGGCCGCTGACCAGCTCGCGCGTGAGCCCGCCGGCGGTACGCCAGACGATGGTCCCGTCGACGATTCGCAGCTCCGGCCGGTCCGCCGCCGCCAGCACCGGCGCCACCGCGAGGGCGGGGGCGATGCCGTCGCCGGCCAGCACGAGCGTGGGATGCTCGACGATCACGTCGTCCACCTCCACCTTGCCGGCGAGCAGCGACCAGATGTCGAGCCGCGTCACCACGTTCTCGGCATCGAGCGACTGGCCGGCGGGCAGCGGGAAGGAGACCTTGCCGAGCACCACGCGGGGGGACGGGAACAGGCGCAGCGACGGCTCGCCGAGAATCGCGACCCTCTGGCCGGTGGAGCCGGACAGCGCCTGCACCGCGGTGCGGCGCAATTCGGCGCTCGGCACCACCAGCGGCAGCACCACCACCACGGTGAGCGAGATGATCGCCAGAACGCCCACGGCGATCGCGACCACCGCGCCGGCCCGGCGGGTATGTTCCCCAAAGCGCAACATCAAGGTCCAGACGGTTCCGATGGAGACAGGGCGCGGGACAAGGCGCGCGGCGCCCTCGGCCTCTTCGACAAGCGGCCGGCACCTTCCGCGCCGTCTGTGTCGCTTTGATGGCTGGCGTCCCCGCGGAGGCCCCTCAGGCAGAGCGGGCCGAGCTTGAGCCCCGCGCCGGGGCGCCCGAGCCGCGCAATGCGGCCGAGGACATGCGCGCCAGCAGGATCACCGGGCCGAGGCCGACCAGCAGAATCACCAGCGCCGCGAGGGCGCCGTCCTCGTAGGTGCCGCGCGCCGCCTCGCCATAGACGTGGGTCGCCAGCGTCTCGAGGCCGAGCGGACGCAGCAGCAGGGTGGCGGGCAGCTCCTTCATGGCATCCACGAACACCAGCAGCGCCGCGGTGGCGAGCGCCGGGCGCAGCAACGGCAGGTGGATCTGCCGCACGGTGCGCGGCTCGGTGGCGCCGAGGCTGCGGGCGGCCATGTCGAGATGGGGCGAGAGCTTGGCGTAGCCTGCCTCGATGCCGCCGATGGGGATGGCGAGGAAACGGATGGCCAGCGCCGCCACCAGCGCCGCGCCCGAGCCGGAGATGAGGAGGCCGGTGGAGAGGCCGAACGTCTGCCGCGCGGCCGCATCCAGCATGTTGTCGAGCCCGGCGAGCGGGCTCAGCAGGCCCACCGCCAGCACCGTGCCGGGCACCGCATAGCCGAGGCTCGCCACCCGGGCGAGGCCGGAGGCGATGCGCGCCCGCGTCAGGCGCTGGGCCAGCGTCACCACGAGGCCGAGGGAGAGCGCGACGAGGGTCGCGGCGAGGGCGATGGCGGCGGTGGTGGCCGCCTCGCCGCCGATGCGCACGGGCACGCCGGTCTCCGCGACCCGGCGGGCGGCGGAGACCGACAGGTGCACGAACGGAACGAGGAAGCCGGCGGTGACGGGAATGGCGCAGAACACGGCGGCGCCGTAGCCGCGCAGGCCGGTGAGCCGCACCGGCGCCTGCGGCCGCGCCGAGCCGGGCGCCACGAACCGCCGCGAGCGCCGCGCCGCCCGCTCCACCACGATCAGCGCCAGCACCAGCGCCAGCATGACCAGCGCGATCTGCGCCGCGCCCGGCAGGTTGGAGCGGTTCACCCAGGTGGAATAGATCGACACGGTGAGGGTGCGCACGCCGAGGAACTCGGAGGCGCCGATGTCGCCCAGCGTCTCCAGCAGCACCAGCGTCAGGCCGGCGACGATGGCCGGGCGGGCCAGCGGCAGGCCCACCCGCAGGAAGGCGCTGAAGCGGCTGGCGCCGAGCGTGCGTGCCACCTCCAGCGCGGCTGCGGACTGCAGCACGAAGCTCGCCCGCGCCGAGAGATAGACATACGGGTAGAGCACCGCGGAGAGCACCAGGATGCAGCCGCCGGTGGAGCGGATGTCCGGCAGCCGGAAGTCGCGCGGGCTGGCGATGCCGAGCACCGCCCTGAGCGCCTCCTGGATCGGGCCGAGCGGGTGCAGCACGTCGAGATAGGAGAAGGCGACGATATAGCCCGGCACCGCCAGCGGCAGCAGCAGCGCCCATTCCAGCACGCCGCGCCCGGGAAAGCTGCAGGTGGCCACCAGCCAGGCGCAGGGCACCGCGAACAGGAGGGTGAGGACGCCCACCCCGAGCAGCAGCAGCGCCGTCTGGGCCAGCGCGTCGGGCAGGACGGTCGCGACCAGATGGGGCCACATGTCGCCCGAGCCGCGCGCGGCGATCCCCGCCAGCGCGATCAGCGGCAGCAGCACGAACAGCGCCACCAGCGCCGCTGCCGCGAGCAAAGCGGACGGTCGCGCCGGCAGGCTCAGGCCGGCGCGGCGCTGCCCGGTGGCGACGGCCACATCTGCCATGGGGAACGCCCCGTCAGTTGTCGAAGCCGACCTTGTCGATCAGCTCGCTGGCGCGCTTGCGGTTGCGGGCGATCTCCACCAGCGGGATCGGGTCCACCTTCAGCGGGCCGAGCCCGGCGATGACGGGATCGACGTCGGCCGCGGCGAGCACCGGATATTCCATGTTCTTCTGGGCGTAGACCGCCTGCATGGCGGGAGAGACGGCGAATTCCATGAACTTGATGGCGGCGTCCTTGTGCGGCGCGTTCTTCGCCACCGCCGCGCCGGAGACGTTCACATGGGTGCCGCCGCCCTCGAAGGTGGGCAGCAGCACGCCGATGCCGTCGCCCCACTTCTTCTGGTCCGGCCCGCCCTGGCCCGAGCGCATCAGGCCCACATAGTAGGAATTGCCCACCGCCAGGTCGCAGATGCCGCCGAGGATGTCGCGGGCGCCCTCGCGGTCGCCGCCGGCGGCCTTGCGGGCGAGGTTGGCCTTCAGGCCGAGCAGCCAGGCCTCGGTCTTCGCCTCGCCGTGGTGGACGATATAGGCCGCCACCAGCCCCACATTGTAGGGATGCTGGCCCGAGCGGATGCAGATCTTGCCCTTCCAGCGCGGGTCGGCCAGCTCCTCGTAGGTGATGGCGGGGACCTTCACCACGTCCTTGGCGGTGTAGACGAGGCGCGCGCGCAGGGAGAGTGCATACCAGTTGCCGTCCGGGTCGCGCAGGTTGGCGGGAACGGCGGCAGTGAGGGCGGGGGTGCTCACGGGCTGGGTGACGCCGGCGTCCACCACGTCCAGCAGGTTGCCCACGTCCACGGTCATCAGCAGGTCGGCCGGGGAGCTCGCGCCCTCCGCCTTCACCCGCTCGGCGAGGCCGTCCTTGATGAAGACGCTCTTCACCTCGATGCCGGTGGCCTTGGTGAAGGCCTCGAACAAGGGCGCGGCGAGGCCGGGCTCGCGGGTGGTGTAGATGTTCACCACCTGCTGCGCCGTGGCGCTGCCGAGGCCGAGCAGCAGCGCGCCGCCGGCGAGGAGGCCGCGCAGGAGGGGGCGGCGGCCGAGGATGCCGTGCGGGACGCGATACGGGCTCATGGGGACCCCTCCGGGCTGCGGCTGCCGGCGCGGCATTGGAATGCCGCATCGGGCCGGACAAACAACTTCGAGATGTTCGCTAACCCGTCGCTTTGCTTAGGGTCAATCAAGAAGAAAGTGAGATGCCAAACATTGGAAACTGTCTAACTCTTCTTTCAAAACATTCTAATTCCAATGCGCAGGATGGCCGGGGAGGCGCCCTCCCGAAACCGAAAGCGCCGATGGCGATCCCAGCGTGTCGCCGCTGGCGGGCGGCGTCGCCGGCGCTGCCGTGTGAACCGGGCTGCCGGGCGGGCGCAACGCCCGCGACGGGGATCAGCCGCGGCGCGGCGGCCCAAAAGCAAAAAGGCCCGGCGGGGGCCGGGCCTTTTCGATCACACGCGGGTCGCGGGTGCGACTCAGTCCTCGTCGAGCTCGCCGATGTGGTGCTGCGCGTAAAGCTGCAGGCCGAGCTTGGAGACGAGATCGAGCTGGGTCTCGAGGAAGTCGATGTGGCCTTCCTCGTCCGCCATCAGCTCCTCGAACAGGTCGCGGCTCGGGAAGTCCTTCACCGAGTGGCAGTAGGCGGCGGCCTCCTGGTAGAGGGCTCGGGCGTCGAGCTCGGCGGCGAGGTCGGCGTCGAGGATTTCCTTCACGTCCTGGCCGATCCGCAGCGGATCAAGCACCTGCATGTTCGGGAAGCCGTCGAGGAAGAGGATGCGGTCGGTGAACTTGTCCGCGTGCACCATCTCCTCGATGGACTCGGCGCGCCACTTCTTGGCCAGGGCCTTGTAGCCCCAGTTGTCCAGCATGCGGTAATGCAGCCAGTACTGGTTGATGGCGGTCAGCTCCGAACGCAGCCCCCGGTTGAGGTATTCAATGACCTTCGGGTCGCCCTTCATGCTCAGCTCCTGGTGCCTGATGGCATCTTGCCTGTGGCAGCTTGATTGGATTCAGCCTTAGACCAATTCTAATTTACCGGCAACCGCGGCGTGTCGCCACCCGGAATATTCCGTAGCGGAATTGCGGTTCAGCCTGGGAAGATCACTCCGCGGCGACCATGCCCACCAGGGCGGCCGCCGGGCATTCCTCGGCACAGGCGCCGCAATCGTGGCCCTGCGCCTTGTTCATGAGGGAGCGGATGGTGCGGGCGCACCGGCCGCACTGGGGAGAGCAGCCGAGACAGCGGTAAACCTCGCTCGGCGAACGCACGCCCTGCGCTCCGGCAAGGGCGTCCAGAACCTGCTGTTCCGAAAAAACATTGCATGAACAAATGATCATGGCCTAATCCGGCGGCAAGTTGGAATTCTTCTAAAAACTTGTTTCTGCTATATTTTTCGCAGCAGACAGGGGTCCGCGTCAACTCCGTAGAATTGCGAGATGGTGTTTTGCGCCTGCGTCCGAAAGTCATCGGCGCATAGACTGGAGTAATTCCAGTCTGAACACTGCGCCGGGGTCTGACTGTGCGTCAGGCCGGCAGGTGCAGCAGCACCGTCATGCCGCGTGCGCTGTCGGGCCGGGCGGTGAGCGCGCCGCCCAGCAGCGTCGCCTCCCGCGCCAGCCGGGCGAGGCGCAGCGGCCGACCGGCGGTGTCGAAGCGGCCCGGCTCGGGCATCTGCGCCGCCGGATCGAGCGCGGCGGCGAGGGTCACCTCATCCAGCGCCGCACCGCCGTCGCTCACCTTGAGGCAGGCGCCGTTCTCGTCGGATGCGAGGCTCACGGCGATGCTGCCGCCCGCCGGGGTGGCGTCCAGCGCCTCCTCCAGCAGCAGGCGGACGAGGCGGGCGAGCCGCGGCGCGTCCGCGCGGACGGAGAGCGCGGCGGGCGTGTCGCGCCGCAGGGCGACCCGGCGCCGGCGCGCGGCGAGGGCGAGGCCATCGGCCGCCGCCGTCACGACCGCGGCCAGATCGCACGGCGCGGTGGGCGCGGGCGGGGCGTCCTCGGCAAGGCCGGACAGGTCGTCGAGGGTCGCCGCCACGGCCGCGCGCGCCGCCTGCGCCTCGGGCACCGGGCAATCATCGGCGGCAAGGCGGGCCAGCGGCCCGGCAAGCGCCGCATTGAGGCGGCGGGCGAGGAAGGGCAGGCGGTCCGGCGCCGATTCGGGCGCGACATCCGGGCCGACCACGACGCACAACAGCTGGCCCTCGGCCCCCGCGCGCATCACGCCCGCGCGGCCCGGGCAGAGGCCGCCATCGCGATGGCGCAGGGCGAGCCGCAGCTCGCGGGGCGGCTCGTCCGCGCACGCGGCGTCGAGCGCGGCCACGGCGGCGGCACGGTATTCGGGGGCGATGGCGGTGGTGAAGGGCTCGCCGGCGAGATCGGCCGCGGCAAAGCCGACGCGTTCCGCCGCTGCGGCATTGGCGAGCCGGATCGCGCCCTCGCGCTCCACCAGGAACACCGGCCAGGGCACCATGTCGATGGCCTCGCGCCGCGCCGCCGCCCGATCCTGCCGGGTCTGGGCCTCCGCCTGCGGGCGGATGACGTGCAGCAGCGCCGGCCGGCCGAGGAAGGGCGCGGCGACGAGGCGGACCTCCACCGGGCGCCGCGCGCCGTCGGCGGAGGCGAGCAGAAGGTCGGCGCCCTCGCGCACCAGCATGGCATCGAGCCCGCCGGCGGCCTCGGCTTCGGCCAGATCCGCCCGGCCGGTCCAGTCCAGCAGCGTGCGGTTGATGAAGCTGGCGTGCCCGTCCTGCAGCACCAGCAGGCCGAGGGGCAGGCGGTCGAGCAGCTCGAAATCCCGGCCGGCCTCGGGCGCCTCGCCGGCCTCGGCGGGCCCGGTATCGGGGCGCGCGGCATCGGGGAGCGGGGGCGCGGCCGCCAAGGTCTCGTCCGGCTCCCCCGCGTCCGGCCCCCCCTCGTCCGGTTCCTCTGCGTCCGGTTCCGGCTCGGGCGGAATGCCCTTCGGCCAGTCCTCGATGGCGGCTGCGAGCGTGCGGGCGATCTCGCGAAACGCGGAGCGCTCCTGCGGGGAAAGCGTGCCGGCGCGCAGCGGCACCACATTCTCGCCGAGGCCGGCGGTGGCGCGCGGCGCCGGGCGAGGAGGCGGCGTCGGCTCGGGGCGGGCGATGGGGGCCGGGGCATCGGCGACGGCCGCGCTCAGGATGCCGAAGCCGCGCGTGCCCTGGCGGTGGCGGGCGCCGTCGAACACCGGCACGCCGCCGAGGCTGAGGTCGAGCGCCGCCTCGTCGGGGCGGCTCGCGGCGATACGGGCCTTCATTTCGCTGAAGCTGCCACCCGCCAGCGCGGCGTCCAGCGCCTCGCCGCCGGACATGAGCCCGTCGGCCGCGATCTCGGCGAAGCTGCGGCCGAGCATGCGCGCCGCCCGCGCGCCGAGGGCGTCGGCGAACAGCGGCGATAACGTGAGGATGCGCCCTGCGGCATCGGTCTCGAAGGTGATGCGCGCCGGCTGGGCCAGCAGCGGCCGCAGCGCGAGGGGCACCGGCGGGGCGGTGGGGGCGGTGCCTGCATCGGTCGCGAAGGCGGCGGGATCGGCGAACAGCACGGCGAGGCCGCCGGGCAGCGCCAGCGGCGCGTAGCGGAACAGGCGCGGCGTCAGCAGGCCGGGCAGGCGCAGCCGCGCATAGCCGAAACGGGCGCAGGACAGGGCGCGCAGCCGGCGCGCGTCCTCGGCGATGCGGGCAGGGGCGGGGGCGCCGGCGCGGATGCCCAGCGCGGCGCAGGCGGCGGTCGCCTCGATCACCCGTCCGCCCGGCAGCGCGACCAGAAAGGAGGGCAGATCCGGCCGCTGCAGCGGCGACAGGGCCTGCTCCGCGCCCAGAAGCGAACGTGCGCCGGTCTGCGTCATGATCTGCCGTCGGTCCCTTCCGCCGTCCGGAAGGCCCGGGACTCGCGCGGCGGTGCGCTGTCTATAGTGATGCCCATTGATTAACGACGGTGCAATCCGCGTGGATTTTCGGCATTCATATTGGCGAAGCGCGGTGCGCCCATACTAAGATCGTGTCGGGTGGGTGTTGGCGCCGCCCGAAGAACACCCGGAGGAGTGACGGCCATGACGACGAAATTCGGTCCGGACCTGGAGCTGCCCGCGGAGATGCGGGCCATCGCGGAAAAGAACGTGGCGCAGGCCCGGCAGGCGTTCGAGACGCTGTTCCACAACGCGCGCGAGACCGTCGGCGACACCGAGGGCCACATGGAGGAAGTGCGGTCCGGCATGAAGGACCTGCGCCAGAAGGTCATCGGCGTCATGGAGGCCAATGTCGAGGCCAGCTTCGACTTCCTGCACAGGCTGGTGGCGGCCAAGAGCCCGCAGGAGATGGTAAGCCTGCAGGCCGAATTCCTGAGCAACCAGATGAAGTCCGTCGCCGAGCAGGCGAAGACCTTCGGCGCCGATGCCAAGGCGCTCGGCGAGAGCACCGCCCGCAGCCTCGACGAGCACGCCCGCACGCTCGCCGACCGGCTGAAGACGCTGGCCGCCGCCGCGGCCCAGAGCGCCCAGACCGCTGCGCAGGACTTCAAGTCCGTCAGCGAGACCGCGGCGCGCGATGCCAAGACCACGGCCGAGCACGCCGCCGCGAACGTGACCGCGGCGACCGATCCGAACCAGTCGCACTGACGTCCGGCGCAGGCGAATACCTCAAGCCAAGCTTGTGCAGCGCAGAATTTCATTTTGCGCTGCACGCATTTATCGGATATAACCCTGCAAGTCGGGGTTTCACAGCTGCCAATGCTTCAGCCGGAGCGGTCGGCGCAGGTCTTGCGCCTGTGTCGTCTCGGGCGGAGCAGCATTGTGCCTCGGCGCACGGACCGGCCTGCCCGTTTCACCGAGGATGACATGAACGACACCTTCATCAAGGCCTACCAGGACCAGATCGAAGCCGCCAAGAAGGCCTTCTCGGCCAATGGTGTCCCCGGCGTGGAAGTGCCGCCGGCCGTCCGCGAGATCGCCGAGAAGGGTCTCGCCACCTGCCGCGAGAACTACGCCAAGTTCAAGGATGCCGCCACGCAGGTGAATTCTGCGCTGGAAGACACCTATACCACTGCCAGCAAGGGTGTTGCCGAGTACAACGCCAAGGTGCTCGAGGCGCTGCAGTCCAACGTCAACTCGGCCTTCGACTATTTCAACGCCCTGCTCGCCGCCAAGACGGTGACCGAGGCGGTGGACCTGTCGGCCGGCCATGCGCGCAAGCAGGTCGAGACCCTCTCCACCCAGGTGAAGGACCTCTCCGCGCTGGCGCAGAAGGTGGCGGCGGACTCCTCCGAGCCCCTGAAAACCTCGGTCGAGAAAACCGTCCGTCCCGCCGCCTGAGGTCGGACCGTCCGGGAGGCCTCGGCCTCCCGTCACCGGCTGCGAGGACCGCGCAGCCGGCTTTCGCCTGAGGACAATGCCGCAGTCGTGATGGGCGCGCCCGCAAGGGGCGTGAACGCATTGCAGCGGTCGGCGGCGATGGTGCTCCGTTCCGCGCGGCCCTTTCGCCGCGGGTGCTCCGTTCCGCGCGCCGCTCCCGACGCGGCCCCGCCCTGCGGCGATGGCGCTTGACGCGGCGCCCCCGCCTTGCAATGACGCGGGCGTTTCACCCCGCGAGCTTTCGCATGCGTGCCCTTGGTTCCGTTTCGCCCCTGCTGCTCGTCGGCCCCTCCTGGGTCGGCGACATGGTCATGGCGGCGAGCCTCGTGGAAGTGCTGCGCCTGCGGGAGCCCGGCCGCCCCATCGATGTGCTGGCCCCGCCCGCCGCGCTGCCCGTGGCGCGGATGATCCCCGGCATCCGCCGCACCATTCCCCTGGGCCTCGGCCATGGCGAGCTCGGCCTCCTGGCGCGCTGGCGCGCCGGCCGCGCGCTGCGCGACGAGGGTTACGGCAAGGCCATCATCCTGCCGCGCGCCTTCAAGGCCGCCATCGTGCCGCTGGCTGCCGGCATTCCCGAGCGCGTGGGCTATCGCGCCGAGATGCGCGGCCCGCTGCTCACCGACGCCCGGCCGGACCCCGACCGCAAGACCGCCAAGACCATCGAGCGCTTCGTCGCTCTGGGCCTGCCGGCCGGCTCCATCACCCGGCCGCCGCGCCCGCGCCTGATCCTGCCTGATGGCGCGCGCGACGTGGCGGCGGCCAAGTTCCCGCTCGCGGGCGAGGGGCCGGTGATGGTGCTGTGCCCCGGCGCCGAATACGGCCCCGCGAAGCGCTGGCCGGCGGAGAAGTTCGCCGCCCTCGCCGGGCTGGCGGCGGCGGCGGGCTATCGCATCCGCGTGCTGGGCTCGCCCAAGGATGCAGAGAGCGCGGCAGCCATCGAGGCCTCCGCCGGGGTGCCGGTGGACAATCTCGTCGGCCGCACCTCGCTGATCGAGGCCTCCGCCATCCTCGCCGGGGCGGACGTGGTGATCTCCAACGATTCCGGCCTGATGCACATCGCCGGCGCGTTCGACCGGCAGCTCGTGGTGCTCTACGGCGCCTCCTCCGAGAAGATGACGCCGCCCGCCTCGCCGTTCGCGCGGGTGATGGCGCTCGATCTGCCGTGCCGGCCCTGCCACAAGCGGGAATGCCCGCTCGGAACCCTCGCGTGCCTGGAAGGCATCGCCGCCGGGGACGTGCTCGCCGCCGCCGAGCAACTGCGCAAATGAAGGTGCTGCTGGTGAAGCTGTCCTCGCTGGGCGACGTGGTCCACACGTTCCCGGCGCTGACGGATGCCGCCGCCGCCATCCCCGGGCTCGAGCTGGACTGGGTGGTGGAGGAGGCTTTCGCCCCCATCGCGCGGCTGCATCCGGCGGTGCGGCGCGTCATCCCCGTGCCGCTGCGGCGGATGCTGCGCAAGCCGCTCGCCGCCGCCCGCGCCGGGGAGTTCGCCCGCCTGCGGACCGCGCTGCGCGAGACCCGCTACGACCGTATCATCGACGCCCAGGGCCTGATGAAGAGCGCCGCCGTCGCCCGCCTCGCCAGCGGCGAGCGCCACGGCTTCGACCGCGCCAGCGCGCGCGAGGGCATTGCCGCGCTCACTTACGCCCGCCGCCACCACGTGCCCGAGGTGGAGCACATGGCGGAACGCATCCGCACCCTGTTCGCCCGCGCGCTCGGCTATTCCACCGCCGGACGCCCGGCCTCCAGCGGCCTTGAGCCGGCGCGGGGGGAGGGGGCGCCCTATCTCGTCTTCCTCCACGGCACCACCTGGCCCACCAAGACCTGGACCCGCGCCGGCTGGCGCGATCTGGCCGCCCTGGCCGGCGCGGCCGGGCTGGAGGTGCGCCTGTTCGCCCATGGGGCGGAGGAGGAGGCGCGCGCGGCCGCGATCGCCGAGGGACTGCCGCAGGTGCGCCTCCTGCCGCCGCAGACGCTTGAGACGCTGGCGCCGGTCATCGCCGGCGCGGCGGGGGTGGTGGGGGCGGATACCGGCCTCGTCCATCTGGCCGCCGCCTATGGCGTGGCCACGGTGGGGCTCTACGGTCCCACGAACCCGCGCCTCACCGGCCTGTTCGGCCCCCGCGTCAGGGAGCTGAAGGCGGCCGACCTTGCCGCGCGCCTGCCCTGCGCCCCCTGCGAGAAGGCCCGCTGCCGCATCGCGCCGGAGACGGCGGAGGGCCCGCCCTGCCTCGCCGCCATTTCCGCCGCCGAGGCGTGGGCTGCGCTGGCGGCGCTGGGCGGCGCCTTGGGCGGCATCATGGACAAGGAGCGCGCGGGCGTGGCACACCCTGCGCCCGACGAACCGATGGGAAGCCCCACATGACGCGCACCCCGGCCCTGAGCCGCGACCTCCTGCTCGTGACCGGAGGCGCCGGCTTCATCGGCTCCAACATCGCCCGCGCCGCCGCCGAGGACGGGTACCGGGTGGTGGTGGCCGACTGGCTGGAGGACGGCCCCAAGTGGCGCAACATCGCCGACATCGTGCTGCATGACGTGATCCGGCCCGAGACCATCACCGCCTTCGTGGAGAAGGAGGGCGGACGGCTCGCCGCGGTGGTCCACATGGGCGCCATCTCCGCGACCACCGAGCGGGACGCGGACAAGATCGTCGCCCGCAACATCCGCGCCACGCTGGACCTGTGGGACCTGTGCGCGCGCAAGGCGCTGGGCTTCGTCTATGCCTCCTCCGCCGCCACTTATGGCGACGGGACCAACGGCTTCACCGATTCCGAGGCGGCCTCCGACCTCGCCGCGCTGGCGCCGCTCAATCCGTACGGCTGGTCCAAGCTGTTCGTGGACCGGCGGGTGATGGCGGACGTGGCCGAGAACCGCCCGCGCCCGCCGCAGTTCGCCGGCCTGCGCTTCTTCAACGTGTACGGCCCGGGCGAGGCCCACAAGGGCGACATGCGCTCGGTGGTGCACAAGATCTACCCCTCGGCCGAGGCGGGGGAGAGCGTGACGCTCTTCAAGTCGCATGACCCGCGCTACACCGACGGCGGCCAGCTGCGCGACTTCGTCTATGTGCAGGACTGCGTGGAGGTGGTGCGCTGGCTGCTGGAGAGCCCGGACGTGTCCGGCATCTTCAACGTGGGCACCGGCGAGGCGCGCTCGTTCGCCGATCTCGCCACGGCGGTGTTCACCGCCCTCGGCACCGCGCCGCAGATCGACTACGTGGACATGCCGGAGAGCCTGCGCAAGGCGTACCAGTATTTCACGCAGGCCGACGTCTCCAAGCTGCGCGCGGCCGGCTACACCCGCCCCTTCACCTCGCTGGAGGACGGGGTCTCGGCCTATGTGAACGGCCATTTGAAGCCGCGCAACGCGGCGTGAGGATCAGGCATCATGGTGGGTGAAGGCGCGGCTGGGCCCGCGGGTCCCATCGCCGTCATCGGCGACGTGATGGTGGACCGCTACATCGTCGGTTCCGTCAACCGCATCTCGCCGGAGGCGCCGGTGCCGGTGCTGGTGCACGGCGCCGAGCGCATCGTGCCCGGCGGCGCGGCCAACGTAGCGGCCAATGCGGCGGCCCTCGGCGCGCCGGTGCTGCTGGTGGGCCTCGTGGGCGCGGACGCGGAAGCCGGCCAACTGGCCGACGCGCTCGCCGCGCATCCCGGCATCGACCTCTCCGGCCTCGTGGCCGACACCGCCCGCCCCACCATCACCAAGACCCGGGTGATGAGCGGCCGCCAGCAGATCGTGCGCATCGACGCCGAGGTGCTCAGCCCCCCCGCCGAGGAGACGGTGGCGCGCCTGGTTGCGGCCGTCGAGGCGGCGGTGGCGAGGAGCGCGGTGGTGGTGCTGTCGGACTATGCCAAGGGCGTGCTCTGCGACCGGGTGATCGCGGCGGCCATCGCCGCGGCGCGCGCGGCCGGGGTGCCGGTGATCGTCGATCCCAAGCGCCGCACCTTCGAGGCCTATGCGGGCGCGAGCCTCGTCACCCCCAACCGGCTGGAGCTGGCCGCCGCCACCGGCCTGCCCGACGGCACCGACGCGGAGGCGGCCGCGGCGGCTGCGGCGGCGGGCGCGCAGTTCGGCGGCGACGTGCTGGTGACGCGGGCCGAGAAGGGCATGACCCTGTGGCGCCGCGACGGGCGGGTGCTGCATGTGCCGGCACAGGCGCGGGAGGTGTTCGACGTCTCCGGCGCCGGCGACACGGCGCTGGCGGCGCTCGCGGTCTCGCTCGCCTCCGGCCACACGCTGGAGACCAGCGTCTATTTCGCCAATGCCGCCGCCGCCGTGGCGGTGGGCAAGATCGGCACCGCCGTGGTGACCCGCGCGGAGCTGAACGCGGCGCTGGACGCCAGCGTGCCCGAGGGGGCCGAGCCCGGCGCGCTGGTGGACACCCCCCGCGCCGCCGCGATCATCGCCGGCTGGCAGGCGGCCGGCGCGCGGGTGGTCTTCACCAACGGCTGCTTCGATCTGGTGCACCCCGGCCACGTCTCCCTGCTGGAGGCGGCGGCGCGGGAGGGCGACCGGCTGGTGGTGGCGCTCAACACCGATGCCTCGGTCCGCCGGCTGAAGGGCCAGACCCGCCCGGTGCAGGACGAGGCCGCCCGCGCCCGCGTCATCGGCGCCCTGCGCTGCGTGGATCTGGTGGTGCTGTTCGAGGAGGACACCCCGCTTGAGCTCATCACCGCGCTCGGCCCCGACGTGCTGGTGAAGGGCGCGGATTACCGCGAGGACCAGGTGGTGGGCGGCGAAGTGGTGAAGGCGCGCGGCGGGCGCGTGGCGCTGGTGCCGCTGGTGGCCGGCCGCTCCACCTCGGCGCTGGTGGCCAAGGCGAAAGGGTAGGGCGCCGGATTGGTGCCGCACATAAAGAAATTGGACAATATGGTTAATTTTCCGGTAGTTGCACCAATCTCCTGAAGTATTGATTCAAAACATGAAGTGGCATTCCGTCACCGTCAGTGGTCGAACCGCAGGGTGATGTGCGAGCGGCCGGCGGCTTCAGCGAAGGTGACGCGATCACCCATGCGGGCGAGCAGGAAGGCGGCGAAGCGGCTCTTTTCCGCCTCGCTGGCGAGGATTGCATCGGCCGCCGGCGCTTGCTGCGGCACGGCCGGCAGGGCGCCGGCATAGTCCAGCATCACGAACAGGCGCGCCTCGTCGAACCGCGCTTCCAGCCGCACCGGCCCCTGCGCCAGGGCGCTCTCTTCCATCAGCTCCACCGCCCAGGCCACCGCCGTCACGGCTGAGGCGATGGCGTCGCGCTGGGCGCCCCAGATGTCGCCCTGCTTCTCGAGGAAGGTGCGAATCTCCTCGTAAGAGTCTGTTCCCGGATGAATTTCCCGGCTGGCGGTGCGGGTGATCCCGATCCTGAAGATGAGGTTGAGCAGGATCGCCACCGTCACCGACAGATTCAGTGGCGATGAAAACACCGGTTCCGCCCACACAGGCGCCATCTGCTGCAACGGCACCGCGATCACCCACAGGCCGGTGATGACCGAGACCCCCACCGTGAACAGCCGCCGCTCGTTCATGCGCCGGCTGGCGATGAGCGCCATGCCGTTCACGATCATGAAGGTAGCCATGTAGAGCAGGATGGCCCCGGTCACCGGCGCCGGCACCAGGGTGAACAGCATCATCAGCTTGGGGAAGAAGGCCACGGCGGCGGTCACCGCCCCGGCCAGCAGGCCGATGCGCCGGGCGGTGGCGCCGGTGGAGAAGGCGAGGCCCACCGCCGAGCGCGACACATTCAGCGGCACCGCCGCCATCACGCTCGCCACCACGTTGGCGATGCCGAAGCCCAGCACCGCGCGCTCGCTGGCGGGCATGTGCGGGCGCGACCAGTCCGCATCCTCCACCTTCTCCAGCGAGATGGTGGCGCTCATGATGTCGAGCAGGCTGGTGACCACGAGCAGGCCGATGAGCGGCGCCAGCGCCGAGGTGACGGACAGCGCTGGCAGGTCGAGCGCCGGCAGGTCGAAGGCCGGCAGCTGCACCAGCGGCTGTCCGGCGGTGGCGGCGGCGATGTCGGTGGTGTCGAAGCCCATGGCGCGGGCCAGCAGCCAGCCGAGGCCGACGCCCACCGAGATGGCATAGAGCTTCAGGTGCCGCCCGGCGAACACGGCGACGCCGATCATGCTGCCGAGGGTGGCGGCGGCGATGCCGAAATGGGCCAGCGCCACCTGCCCGCCGTTGCCGTCGAAGCCGAGCGAGCGGTGCGCCCCGGCCTGCGCCAGCGACACGCCGAGCATGAGCATGGCGACGCCGCACACCTCGGTGGGCAGGATCACCCGCAGCTGGCGCATCATGCGCGCGGCGATGCCCTGCCCGAGGCCGGTGAGGAACGTCGCCGCCCCCAGAAGCGCGATGCCGCCGGACTGGAGCGCCAGCACCGCCAGCGGCATAGCCGCCGGGGCGGGAATCGCAACCAGCAGGTAGCCGCTGCCGAACCGCGAGCGCATGCACTGGAGCATGGTTGCGAGCCCCATGGCGAGCACGCTGCCGGTCATCAGCACCCGCGTGTCGTGCTCGCCAAGGCCGGCGGCGGCGGCGATCACGAGGGGGTAGACGAGGAAGGTGAGGCTGAGCAGCGCGTGCTGGGAGACGAGCGCGAACAGGTCGGCGCGGGGCACGCTGTCGTCCCGGCCGTACAGCAGGGTGGGGGAGCGGCGGCGGGGCGGCGGCACCGGAACGAGGCCGGCGCCGAGCAAAGCGGCAAGCCGCTCCAGCCGGGTGGGCGCGGATCGGCCGGGCGCAGCGGGGCTTTCGGGCACGGCGTGTCTCCCTGGCCTGAACGGCGGCGCGGGGCTTGGCCGCCCCGTCTCACCCGAATTTCTGCCACGGCACGGCCCCGCGCGGGAAGAGGCGCGAGGGGCCGTGCCGCAGGATGCGCCAATGGACGCGCCACAGGACGCGCCAAGGGACGCGCAACTCGATGCGCCACCGCGATGCGGGCCTTTCGCGCCACGGGCCCCGGTGTGGATGGGGCAATGGCGGCCGCCGGTCCGGGTTGCCATCGCGCCGCCTGCGGGTAGTGTCCGGCCGAGGCTGGTGCCGCGCCCGCGCCGGACCCGCGGGGTGACGGAGCGTCGGGCATGCGCGATCCGGCAGGGCACGGCGATCCGCGGCAGAGCGGGGAGGTGGAGAGGTGCTCGTGATGCGTTTCCCGCCCCCGGTGTCGCCGCGGGCGTCCGGCACCCGGCGTTCCGGCCGGTGCCGCGCCAGCCGGAGGGACTGAGCGGTGACGGCGGAGACTTCGGGTGGTCTGGTGCTGGTGCTGGGCGGGGCGCGTTCCGGCAAGAGCCGGTTCGCGGAAGGCGAGATCGCGCGCCGGCCGGGGCCGTGGGCCTATATCGCCACCGCCGAGCTGCGCGATGCCGAGATGGAAGCGCGCATCGCCCTCCACCGGGCGCGCCGCGGCGCCGGCTGGCAGACCCACGAGGCGCCGCTCGACCTCGCCGGCTGCCTCGCGGCCCTGCCGCCGGACCAGCCGGTGCTGGTGGATTGCCTCACCCTGTGGCTCACCAACCATCTCCTCGCCGAGCACGACCTCGACGCCGAGGCGGGCCGGCTGGAGGCGGCGCTCATCGCCCGTCCCGGCCTCAGCGTGTGCGTGGCCAACGAGGTGGGCTTCGGCATCGTGCCCGACAATGCGCTGGCCCGCCGCTTCCGCGATGCCGCCGGCCTGCTCAACCAGCGGCTGGCCCGCGCCGCGCGCCGGGTGGTGCTGGTGGTGGCCGGCCTGCCCATGACAGTGAAGGAGGAGACGCCGTGAGCGAGCCACCCGCCCCCGAGCCATCCGCGCCCGAGCCCCCCGCCCCCGAGCCCCCTGCGCCCTTGCCCGTGGACGAGGCCGAGGCCGCCCGCCACCGCGCCAAGATGGAGAAGCGCAAGGCGGTGCAGGACCGCGAGGTGGCGGAAAAGACCCTCGAGAAGGGGCTGCTGATGGTCCACACCGGCCCCGGCAAGGGCAAGAGCACGGCCGCTTTCGGGCTCGCGCTGCGCATGCTGGGGCGCGGCGGCCGGGTGGGCGTGGTGCAGTTCATCAAGGGGGCGTGGCAGACCGGGGAGCAGCAGGCGTTCGCCGCCTTCGGCGAGCGCGTGGTGTGGCACTCCATGGGCGAGGGCTTCACCTGGGAGACGCAGGACCTCGCCCGCGACCGCGCCGCCGCCGCCCGCGCCTTCGCCCGTGCCCGCGAGCTGATGGCCGACCCATCCATCGACCTCCTCGTGCTGGACGAACTGAACATCGCCCTGCGCTACGATTATCTCGACCTCGCCGAGGTGGTGGCGGCGCTCGCCGCGCGCCGGCCCGGCCTGCATGTGGTGGTGACCGGCCGCAACGCGCGCCCGGAGATGATCGCCGCGGCCGATCTCGTGACCGAGATGGGGCTCGTGAAGCATCATTTCGCGGCGGGCGTGAAGGCCCAGCCGGGCGTCGAGTTCTGACCCATGGCGCGAACTCTGGCGCGGGCGCTGATGTTCCAGGGCACGGGCTCGGACGTGGGCAAGTCGCTCCTCGTGGCTGGCCTGGCGCGTGCCTTTACCCTGCGCGGGCTGAAGGTGCGGCCGTTCAAGCCGCAGAACATGTCCAACAATGCGGCGGTCACCGCCGACGGCGGCGAGATCGGCCGGGCGCAGGCGCTGCAGGCGCGCGCCGCGCGGGTGCCGGCGAGCGTGCACATGAACCCCGTGCTGCTGAAGCCGCAGGGCGAGACCGGCGCGCAGGTGGTGGTGCAGGGCCGCGTCCACGCCACCGCCCGCGCTGCCGCCTACCAGGGGCTGAAGCCCTCCCTGATGCCCTACGTGCTCGACAGCTTCGGCCGGCTGAAGGAAGAGGCGGACCTCGTGCTGGTGGAAGGCGCGGGCAGCGCCTCGGAGATCAACCTTCGGGCCGGGGACATCGCCAACATGGGCTTCGCCCGCGCCGCCGGCGTGCCAGTGGTGCTGATCGGCGACATCGACCGGGGCGGGGTGATCGCCAGCCTCGTCGGCACCAGGGCGGTGGTGGACCCGGACGACGCGGCCCTCATCCGCGGCTTTGTGGTGAACCGCTTCCGCGGCGACCCCGCCCTGTTCGCCGCCGGCATGGACATCATCGCGGAGCGCACCGGCTGGGCGGCGCTCGGGCTCGTGCCGCACTTTCCCGCCGCCGCGCGCCTGCCGGCGGAAGATGCGCTGGCGCTTTCGACGCCGCCCGCGGCAAAGCCCGGCGCGCGGCTGCGCATCTGCGTGCCCATCCTGCCCCACGTCTCCAACTTCGATGATCTCGACCCGCTGGATGCCGAGCCGTCCGTCGAGGTGCGCCGCATCCGCCCGCACGAGACGTTGCCGGCGGACACGGACCTCGTGCTGCTGCTCGGCTCGAAATCCACCATCGCCGACCTCGCTGCCCTCAAGGCCGAGGGGCTCCACCACGACATCCTCGCCTTCGCCCGGCGCGGCGGGCGGGTGAGCGGCCTGTGCGGCGGCTACCAGATGCTGGGCGAGACCATCGCCGATCCGGAGGGCGTGGAAGGAGAGGCGCGCATCGCCCGCGGCCTCGGCCTCCTGAAGGTGCACACGGTGCTCTCCGGCGAGAAGCGGCTGGAGGAGGTGAATGGCACCGCCGGCGGCGTGCCGTTCTCCGGCTACGAGATGCACATGGGCGTCACCGCCGGGGAGGACACCGGCCGGCCGTTCGCCCATCTCGCCGATGGGCGGCCGGAGGGCGCCGTCTCGCCGGACGGGCGGATCACCGGCACCTACGTCCACGGGCTGTTCGCCTCCGACGCGCTGCGCGGCGCGCTGATCGCCACGCTGGCCGGGGGCGAGGCGGCGGCGGCCGGGATCGCCTATGAGGCCGGCGTGGAGGCCACCCTCGACGCCCTCGCCGCCCACCTCGCCGCGCACCTGGACCTCGACCGGCTGCTGGCGCTGGCGGAGTAGGGGCATCGGGACGGGCGGGCGGAACGCGCCGCGGGTCTGAGGCGCGCGCCAGCGATCCGAGCGAGGTGGAAAGGACGTGTTCGGCAAGGAGCGCGCTGCCCAAGAGCGGCGGGCGAGCCGTCGCCGGCGGGGGGAGCCGTGCGCTCGCGGAGGAAGGTCGCAGCAGGAACTTGGCGGGAGGAACGTGGCAGCTGGAACGTGGCGGGAGGAACGGCGCGGAGGGCGCCGTATCCTTCGGCCGCGCCGCGCGCACGTCTCGATTCCGAGCGGCACCCCGAAAGACGGTGCCAGGGCACGCACGTCCCGCGAGCGGCGGGTGCTCCGCTGGCGGCGATCGTTGTCCGCGCCGCGCGCCGGACTAAGGAACGGCGGCGGGACGCGCCGTGTCCCCCGGTCACGCCGCGCGCGCCTGCAGTCCGGGCGGGTGGACGGATCGCACCCAAAGGGGCGTGCTCCCGGTGAACGGGCGGGCGCTGCGGCGCTGTCGCCGGGCGGCGAAGGAGGCTCGTCCGGCGCGCGCCGGCCTGCCGTCAGCCGAGCAGGAACAGGCTGGCGGCGGCGCCGGCCAGGACCAGCAGCACCATCAGCGCATCGGCGCGGCGGTAGAGGCGCAGGGCGGCGCGCACATCGGCGGCGGTGGCCTCTCGCCGGCCGTCGCCCATGTAGGCATCCTGGGTGTAGACGCCGGCATAGACCTTGGGGCCGTTCAGCTTCAGCCCCAGCGCGCCGGCCATGGCCGCCTCCGACCAGCCGGCGTTGGGCGAGCGGTGGCGCGGGGCGTCGCGCAGCATGGCGCGGTGGGCGGCGCGCGGGTCGGCGCCCCTGGTGACGGCGGCGGCGGCGATCAGCAGCGCGCCGGCGATGCGCGAGGCGGGCAGGTTCACGTAGTCGTCGGCGCGGGCGGCGGCCCAGCCGAAGGCGGCGTGGCGCGGCGTCATGTGGCCGATCATGCTGTCGGCGGTGTTGAGGGCCTTGTAGGCCGCGCCGCCGGCGAGCCCGCCGACGCACATCCACAGGGTGGGGGCGACCACGCCGTCGGAGAAATTCTCCGCGAGACTCTCGATGGCGGCGCGGGCGACGCCCTCCATGTCGAGGGTCTGCGGATCGCGGCCGACGATGTGGCTCACCGCCGTGCGGGCCTGATCGAGGTCGCCGCCCTCCAGCGCCTCGGCGACGCGGGCCACGTGCCAGTGCAGCGAGCGCTGGGCGATGAGCGTGCTGCCGATGAGGCCCAGCGCCAGCAGCCCGAAGGGCAGGGGGCGCAGCAGCCCCTCGATGAACCCGGCCGGCAGGGCCGCCGCCATCAGGATGATGGCGACCGCCACCACCCCCATCACCTTGCGCCAGGGCGGCGCGAGGCCGGGCCGGTTCAGGGCGTGGTCCAGCAGCACGATGAGCCGGCCGATCCAGATCACCGGATGGCCGATGCACCGCACCAGCCCCGCCGGATAGCCGAGCACCGCTTCCAGAAGCACCGCCAGTGCCGTGAGATCGAACGCCATCGCCCCGCCTTTGCCCGATCCCGGCTGCATACATGGCTTCGCCGGCCAGCGGCAATGCGGCGGCACTGACGCAGGGTTATTGCAGTGCAGCAAAAACCGGTCGCCACCCCTTCGCGGGCGTGTTAACCTTGGTCTTGTGCTTCGGGCGCCTCCTCCGGGGGCGCGGATTGCGGTTCTGTGAAACGGATTCTGCCCATGCTGAAGCTCCGCCCCGATCCTGCGAGCGGACTGACGGGCCAGCCCCATGCAGCCCCCGGCTGCGCGCCGGTGACCCCGCGCGTTCCCAGGGGCCGGCGGGTGTATGCCGTCGGCGACGTCCACGGCCATGCCAGCCTGCTGGCGCGGATCCAGCAGGCCATCGACGAGGACATGGCGGCCCATCCCGGCGTCGCCGCCGTCGAGGTCTATCTCGGTGACTACGTGGACCGCGGCCCCAATTCCGCCGGCGTCCTCGATGCCCTCATCGCCCGCAAGCTCACCCACAATGCCGTCTGCCTTTCCGGCAACCACGAGGCGGTGATGAAGGAGGCGCTGGCCTCGCCCGAGGCGTTCGCCCGGTGGCTGGGCATGGGCGGCCGGGAGACCGTCACCTCCTATCTCGGCCCGCGCCGCGCCCATGACGAGGCCACCCTGTGGCAGGCCTGGCGCAGCGCCATGCCGCGCGCGCACCTTGCCTTCCTCGATGGGCTGGAGACGCGTTTCGTCTGCGGCGATTACGTCTTCGTCCATGCCGGCGTGCGCCCGGGCGTGCCGCTGGAGCAGCAGAGCGCGGAGGACATGATGTGGATCCGCCGCCCGTTCCTCGATTGCAGCGACTGGCTGGGCCATTGCGTGGTCCATGGCCACACCCCGGGGCGGGAGCCGGAATTCCGCAGCAACCGCATCAACATCGACACCGCCGCCTATGCCACCGGCCGGCTCACGTGCCTCGTGCTGGAGGGGGAGGAGCGATTCCTCATCGCCACCTGAGGAGATCTGCCTGCGGGATGGGCAAGTTGCCCTGTCCACGCGCAGTTTCGCGCTTTGCAACCACCCCCATTCCGCAGTGCACTTTTCAATGGCATCAACGGCTCGCCGCAACGTTGCTGCGATGCCACACGCGGTCCGAAAACCTGGTCGCGCGGCGTGAATCCAGCCCGGCGGAGATAGGCCCGCCGTTTGCCCCCGTGGTAGGTAGGCTGGGTGTGTTCAAGGGGGTGCTGGCCAGTGTTCATTGACCGGAAGAGTTGGGTTCGCGCCCTTCGGTTCGCAGGCTGCGTTGCGGCGGCGGTCGCTCTGGCGGGTTGCAATCTTCTCCCGGCGTCGGGCCCCTACAGCCTCGAGGTCCGCAACCAGCAGACCCCGGATCAGGACGGTGTCGGCTACAAGCTGGTGCCCATGACCGCCGACGTGGTGCGGGTGCTGGCCCAGCTGGACAGCGAGGGCCTGATCGGCACCTTCCGCAACGACCGCCGGCCCATTCCGAGCGTGAAGATCGGCGTGGGCGACGTGGTCGGCGTGGCCATCTTCGAGGCCTCTTCCGGCGGCCTGTTCATCCCGGCCGAGGCGGCGTCCCGCGCCGGCAATTTTGTCGATCTCCCCGACCAGTCGGTGGACATCAACGGCTTCATCTCCGTGCCCTACGCCGGCCAGATCAAGGCCGCCGGCATGATCCCCTCCCAGGTGGAGAAGGAGATCGTCGAGCGCCTGCGCAACCGCGCCATCGAGCCCCAGGCCGTGGTGACCGTGAAGACCCAGCGCTCGAACGCCGTCACCGTCATCGGCGAGCTGGAGACCCCCCAGCGCTTCCCGCTGACCGCCACCGGCGAGCGCATCCTCGACGCCATCAGCCGCGGCGGCATGGCGCAGGCCAAGGGCTATGACCTGTTCGTCACGCTTCAGCGCGGCAACCGGGAAGCCACCATCAGCTTCAACCGCCTGGTGCGCGAGCCTGCCAACAACGTCTACCTGCAGCCCGAGGACACCATCTACGTGTTCAGCCGGCCGCGGACCTTCCTCGCCTTCGGTGCCACCGGCAAGCAGGGGCAGTTCAACTTCGGCAACGACTCCATCAGCCTGAGCGAGGCGGTGGCCAAGGCCGAGGGCCTGCTCGACGCCCAGGCCGATCCGCAGTCCGCCTTCCTGTTCCGCATCGAGAACCGCTCGACGCTGGAGCGCATGGGCGTGGACGTCTCCACCATCCAGGACAAGCGCATCCCCACCATCTACACGGTGAACCTGCGCGAGCCCACCGGCTACCTCCTGTCCACCAAGGTGCCCATGCGCGACAAGGACATCCTCTACGTGGGCAATGCCGGCTCGGTGGAACTGACCAAGTTCCTCAATCTGGTGCTGCTCGGCGCCTCCACGGTCCGCGAGATCGCCGAAAGCAACTCCTACCTCTACGGCCCGAACTGACGCGGGTCCGGCCCGCCGGATCGCACCCGTCGCCTCCTGAGAAAGCCGCGCCCCCTCCCGGGCGCGGCTTTTTCGTGCGGGCAGGGCGCCTCGGGCGCCCCCCTGTCCGGGCGCCGGGCCGGGCGGGCGGCGCGGGCGGCGGAGGGAAACCGGGCGCGCGGGATGCGGGGCACGCGGCTTGCGGTGCGCTGCGGCGCAGCTATCCTCGGGTGACAGCACGGACGCCGGCGCGGCATGCGCCAGCCGAACCCGAACACGAGAAAGGTGCCGATGTTCATCGCCTTCTTCGAGGCGCTCAAGGCGGCCGGCGTTCCGGTCTCGGTGCGCGAATACCTCACGCTGATGGAGGCCATGAACCGCGACCTGGCTGCCCGCCAGGTGGACGCCTTCTATTATCTGGCCCGCGCCAGCCTGGTGAAGGACGAGCGCCACCTCGACCGGTTCGATCAGGTTTTCGGCCGCTGCTTCAAGGGCTTGCAGTCTGCGCTCGGGGAGGAGGGGGCGTCCATTCCCGAGGACTGGCTGCGCAAGCTCACCGAGAAGCACCTGACCGAGGAGGAGAAGGCCCAGATCGAGGCTCTCGGCGGGCTCGACAAGATACTGGAAACGCTGAAGAAACGTCTTGAGGAGCAGAAGGGGCGCCATCAGGGCGGGTCGAAATGGATCGGCACCGGCGGCACCTCCCCCTTCGGCGCCTATGGCTACAACCCCGAGGGCGTGCGCATCGGCCAGGAGGGCAACCGCAGCTTCCGCGCGGTCAAGGTCTGGGACAAGCGTGAATTCAAGGACTTGGACGATCAGGTCGAGCTCGGCACCCGCAACATCAAGGTCGCCCTGCGCCGCCTGCGCAAGTTCGCCCGCATCGGCGCGGCGGAGGAGCTGGACCTTGACGGAACCATCCGCGAGACTGCCCGGCAGGGATATCTCGACGTGCGCCTGCGGCCGGAGCGACGCAACGCGGTGAAAGTGCTGTTGTTCCTCGACGTGGGCGGGTCCATGGACTGGCACATCGCCCAGTGCGAGGAGCTGTTTTCCGCCGCCCGTGCAGAATTCAAGCACCTGGAGCACTTCTATTTCCACAACTGCGTCTACGAGGACGTGTGGAAGACCAACGTACGCCGCCATTCCGAGCGTATTCCGCTGTTCGACGTGCTTCACACCTATGGCCATGACTACAAGTTGATCTTCGTGGGCGATGCTTCCATGGGGCCGTACGAGATCATGTATTCCAACGGCTCCGTGGAACATAACAACGCCGAGCCGGGCAAGGTGTGGATGGACCGCCTGACCACCACCTACCCCAAGGCCGTGTGGCTCAATCCCCTGCCGGAAACCCGCTGGGGCTACACGGAATCCATCCGCCTCATGCGCCACCTCATGGAGGACCGCATGTTCCCGCTGACCGTCGAGGGCATCGATGCCGCCATGCGGGAGCTGACGTGAACGGGATGGAGACCGGGGCGGCCGAGGGTCCTGCCTATGCCTGCCTGCCCCGCCTGGGCGGCGCTGGCGTGCGCCTGTCCCTGACCCCGGCGGGCCTTGCGCCGGCGGCGCTGGACTGGTCGGTGGGCCCCCGCGAGGGCCGCCTGCCGCTGAAGGACGTGACCGCCGTGCGGTTGCGCTTCCTGCCCGCCAAGTTCGCCAGCCGCAGCTTCGAGATGGAGATCGCCGGGCGCGACGGCACGCGGCTGAAGGTGGGCTCGGCCTCCCGCATCTCCCTCACCGGCGTGCGCGACCAGGGGCCGGAATATGCCGCCTTCGTGCGTGCCTTCCACGCCGCGCTGGCGCGGAGCCCGGGCGAGCGGACGTTCCGCGGCGGCTACGGGGCGCTGCGCTTCTGGGTGATGGTGGCGGTCGGGCTCGCCGCGCTGGCGGGGCTGCTGGCGGTTCTGGGTTTCGCCATCGCCGAGCGGCAGTGGAGCTTCGCCCTGTTCCTCGCCGCGCTCGGCGCCTTCGTGGTGGCGCCGACGGTGGAGACAGTGTGGCGCAACCGCCTGGTCACCTACACGCCAGACGCGCTTCCGCCCCACCTATTGCCGGCGTGAAGCCTCCGCCTCCTCCTCCGCCTTGCGCAGGAGGCCGGTGGCCACATCGGCGAGGCGGGGGGCGGGCAGGGCGGCGAACGGCAGGGGCCGGGTGACGGCAATGGCGGCAAGGCCGAGCCGCGCCGTGAGCAGCCCGTTCACCACGCCCTCGCCCAGCCGCGCCGAGAGCCGGGCGGCGAGGCCCTGTCCCACGATCTGCTGCACCAGCGTGTCGCCGGCCGCCATGCCGCCGGTGATGGCGAGGTGACCAAGCACATGCCGCACCAGCCGGATGGTGCCGAGCGTGCCCGGCCGGCCGCCATAGAGCAGCGCGAGGCGGCGCATCAGCATCACGGCATTGTAGAAGACGAAGGCGAGGTCCACCGCCGCGCGGGGCGAGACGGCGGTGACCACGGAGACGTTGCGCGCGGCGTCGGAGACCATCTGCCGCGCCCGGGCATCGAGGCCGGCCATCAGCGTCCGCTCGGTGAGACGCACCAGATCGGCCCCGTCGATGATGCCGCTCAGGTGCCCTTCGAGATCGGCGCGCGCACGCGCCAGCACCGGCGTTTCGGCGGACAAGCGCAGCACCTCGCGGGCGACGCCTTCGGCCAGCCCGCGGTCGTCGGCGGCGATGGCCTCCTCGGCTCGGGCGCGAATGTGGTCGAGCCGGGTGAGGCGCGCCAGCCCCGCGATCTCGCGGGCGGCGATGGCGAGAGCGGCCAGCACCAGCGCCAGCGTGAGGGCAAGGCCCACGTAGCCGAGCCAGGGCGCACGGGCGAACAGGTCGTCCACCAGCCGGCTCAGGCCCACATAGGCCGCAAGGCTCAAGACGCCGCCCAGCGCGGACCAGAACAGGGCGCCCAGCGACATGCCCCAGCCCCGGCGGGCCGGCGCGGGGGCCGGCACAAGCAGGGCCGGATCGGGATCGACCGGCTCGGGCGGGGCGAGGGTGATGTCCGCCTCGTCGAGGCGGAACACCTGCGGCCGGCGGGGGGAGGGGCGCTCGTCGCTCATGGTCCCTGAGATGTCCCTGCCGCACGACGGGCGCAACCCCCGGCCGGCCAGAATAGCGGGCGGCGGGTCGCCGTCGCTGCCCTCACAAGCCGGCGAGCGCGGCGATGTGTGGCTTGCCCGCCGGCGCCGGCCGGCCCATGAGAGCCGGACCAGACGACGAGACGGGAGCCGCGATCCTTCCCCATGGCCGATGTGACCCTGCCTGCCGCCTTCGCCGCCGGCCTCGTGAGCTTCGTCTCGCCTTGCGTGCTGCCGCTGGTGCCGCCCTATCTGTGCTTCCTCGGCGGCGCGACGCTCGATGATCTCGCCGGCGCCGAGCCGGTGAAGGAGGTGGCGCGGCGTGCCATGGTGGGGGCGCTGCTGTTCGTGGCGGGCTTCTCGGTGGTGTTCGTCGCGCTGGGGGCGGGGGCCTCGGCCATCGGCGACCTGCTGCGCGCGCATCTGGAGGTCCTCTCCATCATCGCCGGGCTCGCCATCATCGTGATGGGGCTGAACTTCCTCGGCGTGTTCCGCATCCACCTGCTGCACCGCACCGCGCGGCCGCACGTGCACCAGCCCACCGGCCTGTGGGGCGCATTCGTGATGGGCCTTGCCTTCGCGTTCGGCTGGACGCCCTGCCTCGGCCCGGTGCTCGGCGCCATCCTCGCGGTGGCGGGCTCGGAGGCGACGGTGTCCAAGGGGGCGCTGCTGCTCGCCGTCTATTCGCTCGGCCTCGGAGTGCCGTTCCTGCTGGCGGCCATGGCGGTGCGGCCGTTCCTGCGCAGCCTCGTGCATGTGCGTAAGGCGCTGCCGATGGTGGAGAAGGCCATGGGCGCGCTGCTGGTGCTCACCGGCATCGCCTTCATGTCCGGCTGGATCGCCCATGTGAGCTACTGGCTGATCGAGGCCTTCCCCGCGCTCTCCACCCTGGGCTGAGGCGCGGCGGCGCGGGCTTTTGTCCCCGTTGCGCCCGGCGGGGGCTTCCGGAATACTCCCGCCCCGATCGCATCCAGCGCAGCCAAGGGGCGCAGTTCTCCCATGAAGATCACCTGGTTCGGCCATGCCGCGTTCCGACTCGACTTCGCGGACAAGGCAGTGCTCATCGACCCCTTCTTCACCGGCAACCCGAGCTTCCGCTCCACCGTGGAGGAAGCCGCCCGCGGGGTGACGCACATCCTGCTCACCCACGGCCATGGCGACCATATCGGCGACACCGTCTCCATCGTCGAGGACGCCGCCGACGCCAGCCGGTCCCTGCCGGTGGTGGCCAATCCGGAGCTGTGCGCCTACCTCGCCGCCAAGGGCGCGGGCGATGCCGGGCAGATGATGAACACCGGCGGCACCATCGACCTCGGCGGCTTCACCGTGACCATGGTGCGCGCGGACCATTCCTCGGGCGGGCCGGCCGCGCCCTCCGAATATCTCGGCAATCCCACGGGCCTCATCGTGAAGGCGCCGGGCGAGCCCACCGTCTGGCACATGGGCGATACCGACATCTTCTCGGACATGGCGCTGCTGTGCGAGATCCACCAGCCCAAGGTGGTGCTGATCCCCATCGGCGACCGCTTCACCATGGGTCCGGAAGTCGCCGCGCTGGCGGTGAAGCGCTTCCTGCCCGGCGTCGAGGTGGTGGTGCCCATCCACTACGCCACCTTCCCCATCCTGGTGCAGGATGCCTCCGCCTTCGTGGCGGCGCTGGAAGGCCATCCGGTGAAGGTGGTGGTGCCGGAAAGCGGCGGCTCGTTCGAGGTGTGATCTTGCGGGGGCCGTCCGCCGGCCCCCGTTTCCCGCGCCCGGCCCCGCGTCCCGCCGGTTGCGTCGCGGCGCGCGGACCGCTACCCCTTGGCGCCCCGGGACCGACGCCCCAACGAGAGACGCCTCATGAGCGCCCACACGCCCCGCACCGCCATCTACGGCGGCTCGTTCGATCCGCTGACCAACGGCCACCTGGACGTGGTGCGCTCCGCCTGCCGCCTGGCCGACCGGCTGGTGATCGCCGTGGGCATCCATCCCGGCAAGGCGCCGCTGTTCTCGGCCGAGGAACGGCTGGAGATGATCCACGCCGTCTGCGGGCCGGTGGCGGCCGAGGAGAATGCGACGCTGGAGGCGGTCACCTTCTCTGATCTCATCATCTCCACCGCCGCGCGGCTGGGCGCCACCCTGCTCATCCGTGGCCTGCGCGATGGCACCGATCTCGATTACGAGATGCAGATGGCGGGCATGAACGGCACCCTCGCTCCCGCCATCCAGACCGTGTTCCTTCCCGCCTCGCCGCGCGTGCGCCCCATCACCGCCACGCTCGTGCGCCAGATCGCTTCCATGGGCGGGGATGTCTCCGCCTTCGTGCCGCCGCAGGTGCTGGAGCGCCTGCAGGCCAAGTTCCAGCGCTGATTCCCGCGCCTGCCGGCGGTGCCGCCGCCGCGCTCGCGCCGACCCACGCCCCCGTCCGGGGCCGTTTCGCAGGAGTTTTTCATGCCGCGCCTCATCGGCCGCCTCGTCGCCGCTGCGCTCCTCGCCTTCGCCTTCGCGCTGCCGGCGGCGGCGCAGACCAAGCCGGACCCGCAGAACACCCTCTATCTCGAGACGCCGTATGGCCGGGTCGTCATCCAGCTGCGTCCGGATCTCGCGCCCCAGCACGTGGAGCGTCTGAAGACGCTGACCCGCGAGGGTTATTACAACAACGTGCCGTTCCACCGAGTCATCGATGGCTTCATGGCCCAGACCGGCGACGGCCAGTTCGGCAATGGCACCGGAGGCTCCAAGTATCCCAACCTGCCGGCGGAGTTCTCCTCCGTGCCGTTCAAGCGCGGCGTGGTGGGCATGGCGCGGGCGTCCTCGCCCAACAGCGCCAACTCGCAGTTCTTCATCATGTTCGACGAGACCCCGAGCCTGAACGGCCAGTACACCGTGGTCGGCCAGGTGGTGTCGGGCATGGAGTTCGTGGACAAGATCAAGAAGGGTCCGTCCTCCGCCAACGGCGCGGTCTCGAACCCGGACAAGATCGTGAAGATGCAGGTCGCCGCCGACGCCAAGTGAGTGCCGGTCCGGGTGGACAGCCCGAGTGCGCGAAATCCCCCCGGCGAGCCGGGACAGTGAGGCAGCCCGGCGCGTCCGGGCCCATGCGGCGGCCGCCCGAGGACGGCGCCGCCTGAAAGGATGAGGTCCATGAGTGAAGAGGTTCTGGTTCTCGAAACCACCAAGGGACCGGTGACCATCGCGTTCCGTCCCGATCTGGCGCCCGGCCACGTGGCCCGCATCAAGGAGCTGGTGTCGCAGGGCTTCTATGACGGCGTGCCGTTCCACCGCGTCATCGAGGGCTTCATGGCCCAGACCGGCGATCCGACCGGCACCGGCATGGGTGGCTCGGGCAAGAAGCTGAAGGCCGAGTTCAACGCCCAGCCCCACGTGCGCGGCACCTGCTCCATGGCCCGCGCGCAGAACCCGGATTCCGGCGACAGCCAGTTCTTCATCTGCTTCACCGATGCCCGCTTCCTGGACCGTCAGTACACGGTGTGGGGCGAGGTGATCGAGGGCATGGAGAACATCGACCTGATCAAGCGCGGCGAGCCGGTCCGCGATCCCGACAAGATCGTCTCCGCCAAGCTCGCCCCCAAGGCGGCCTGAGCTGCGGCCTGTCCGCCAGGACGGTGCCTGAAACACGAAGGGCGTCCCGCGGGACGCCCTTTTTTCATGCCGCCGGTACGCCTGCCGTCAGACCTCGTTCACCACCCGCGGCCGGGCATTCTTGAGGTACGGCGGCTTCGGAATCGATGAATGGGCCGAGCGCAGCGCCGCCGACCAGCGCTCGCGCAGGTCATGGAAATAGGGCTCGCCCGGCTCGATGCGATAGACCAGCTCGGAGCGCAGCGCTTCGGGCGCCACCACCAGCACGTCGATGGGCAGGCCGACCCCGAGGTTCGAGCGCATGGTCGAATCCATGGAGATCAGGCTCGATTTCAGCGCTTCCGACAACTCCATGTCATAGTTCACGGCGCGGTCCAGCACCGGCTTGCCATACTTGTGCTCGCCGATCTGCAGGAACGGGGTGTCCTGCGTGCACTCGATGAAATTGCCGGCGGAATAGACCATGTACAGCCGCAGGCTGTCGCCGGCGATCTGGCCGCCGAGCAGGAACGACACGTCGAAGCTGACGTTGGTCTGCTCCATGAACGCGCCGTTGAGCCGGTGCACCTGGCGGATGGCGGTGCCCACCAGCTGGGCCGCCTGGAACATGGTGCGACAATCCCGCAGCTGCTTGCGCTCGCCGGCTTCGTGGTCCTCCACGCCCTCGTGCAGCATGCTCACCACCGACTGCGAGACCGACAGGTTGCCGGCGGTCGCAAGGCCGAGCACATGGTGGCCCGGCTCCTCGAACATGTGGAGCTTGCGGAAGGTGGAAATGTTGTCGAGGCCGGCATTGGTCCGGGTGTCGGCGATCAGCACCAGCCCGTCCCGCACCAGAACCCCACAGCAATACGTCATTGCAAACCCCCGGTTTCGCGGGCGCGACTATAGCGATGGGCCGCCGCGACGGGCAACGCCGGATGCGGCCGGGCGGGCCGAGGGGAGCGAAGTGTTGCCGGCGCTCCTCAGTCCTGCTCGTCCTCGTGGCAGCGGCGGAACGGTCCGAGCTCGGTCAGGATCGCCGCGTCCTCCTCCACGAAGGCCCGCTCGCGCTCGAGGAACTGTGCCACCGCACGCTCCAGCCCGCGATGCACGATGTAGTGGGCGGAATGGGTGGTGGTGGGAAGATAGCCACGCGCCAGCTTGTGCTCGCCCTGGGCGCCCGCCTCCACCACCGTGAGTCCGCGGGCGATCGCGAAGTCGATGGCCTGGTGGTAGCAGACCTCGAAATGCAGGAACGGGTGGTGCTCGATGGCGCCCCAGTAGCGGCCGTAGAGCGTGTCCTCGCCGATGAAGTTGAGCGCGCCGGCAATGTAGCGGCCGTCCCGCCGGGCCATCACCAGGAGGATGCTCTCGGGCATCCGCTCGGCCACCAGGGTGAAGAACTGGCGGTTGAGATAAGGCGAGCCCCACTTGCGCCCGCCGGTATCCAGATAGAAGGCGAAGAACGCATCGAGTGCCTCCTGCGTCAGCTCCCGCCCGGTGAGCCACTCGATGGAGATGCTTTCGGAGAGCGCCTCGCGCCGTTCCTTGCGCAGGGCCTTGCGCTTGCGCGAGGCGAGGGCGCCGAGGAAATCCTCGTAGCTGGCGTATCCGGCGTTGGTCCAGTGGAACTGCCGGTCGGTGCGCGGCAGGAATCCGAGACCGGACAGTGTTTCCCATTCCGCCTGCGTGGCGAAGGTGACGTGGGCGGAGGAGGCGCCGCGCAGCCGCACCAGCTCGCGCAGCCCGGCGGCAAGCGCTGTGGGCGCCGCGGGGTCGGCCGGATCGCGCGCCAGCAGCCGGCGCCCGGTGACCGGCGTGAACGGCACCGCCACCTGCACCTTGGGGTAATAGTCACCCCCCGCGCGTGCGAACGCCTCGGCCCAGCCGTGGTCGAACACGTATTCCCCGCGGGAATGGGATTTCAGATAGGCGGGAGCGACCGCAGCGGCATGCCCGTCGGCGCCGTCCAGCACCAAATGCTGCGGCAGCCACCCGGTGCGCGCGGCGGCGCAGCCGGATTCCTCCAGCGCGGACAGGAAAGCATGGGAGACGAACGGTTCCGGCCGCGCCGCGCCACCGGCCGCGCACGCGTCCCATTCGGCCGCCTTGATTTCGGAGAGGGCTGGCAGGATGCGAATGCGGGCGTCGGGCATTCCGCTAATTTGTGCGCAGCACATCACCCTGCCCACCGCGACAGGATGACGCATCAGGCCGATGCGCCACGGCGGCCACGCCTCAGGGCCGAAATCCCTCGAACACCATCTGGTCGGCGCCGTCGACGGCGCGGGCACGGTCCGCCGGGGTGCGCACGGTCCAGGCCAGCACCGGCATGCCGAGGGCGCGGGCGAGGCGCACCGGCGGCCGGGCGAGATCGGCGACGCGGTAGTTGATGAACTGGAAGCGGGAGCGCGGCCAGTGGAGGAGATTGGCGAGGGCGAAGCTGCGGGCGGAGGTCATGCCCGGCCAATGCTCCGGTGCGTAATGGCCCTCCGCCACGATGCCGCGCGCCACATGCGGCGCCAGCCGGCGCAGCTCCACCAGCACGCACGGATCGAACGACATCAGCGCCGCCGGCCCGCCATAGGCCGCCACCAGAGCCGCGGCACGGGCGGTGAGCCGCATGTCGCCGCTGAAGTCGCTCTTGATCTCGATGACGAGCGGCACCCGCCCCGCCACCCGCGCGAGCAGGGCGGGCAGGGTGAGGATCGGATCGGCCGTCCCGCGCAGGGTCAGGCCCGCAAGCTCGGCCGCAGGGCGGGCGGCGAGGGGGCCGCTCTCGCCGGTCAGCCGGTCGAGGGTGAAGTCGTGGAACACCATGGCCTCGCCATCGGCGCTCATCTGGACATCGAGCTCGATGGCATAGCCGGCGTCCACCGCCGCATCGATCGCGGAGCCGGAATTTTCCAGAATGCCCCGCGCTGCGTCATGCAGGCCGCGATGGGCCACCGGGCGCGCGGTGAGCCAGGCGAGATCAGCCATGGCCGGGCCTCCGCCGCCGCGTCAGGCGACTTCCACGATGGCTTCCACCTCCACCGCCACGTCAAACGGCAGGCCGCCGACGCCGACGGCGGAGCGGGCATGGCGGCCCTTGTCGCCCAGCACGTCCACGAACAGGTCGGAGCAGCCGTTCACCACCTTCGGATGGTCGGTGAAGTCGGCCGTGGCGTTGACGAAGCCCACCAGCTTCACCACCCGCACCACCTTGTCGAGATCGCCGACGGCGGCCTTCACCTGGGCGAGGATGTTGATGGCGCACAGGCGCGCGGCGGCGCGGCCGGCCTCGACGTCCACCCCGGCGCCGAGCTTGCCGGCGATCGCCTTGCCGCTCGCGTCGATGGAAACCTGGCCGGAGACGAAGAGCAGGTTGCCGGTGCGCGCCACGGGCACATAATTGGCGAGGGGCGGGTTGGGAGTCGGCAGGACGATGCCCAGTTCGGCGAGCCTGGCGTCGACGGTCGAGGTCATGGAGGTCTCCTGCCACACGGTGTGCGCAATTGGGCTTTCCTCTTCGCCGAACCGCCGTCCCCGCGCAAGCCGGCCCCTTGCATCCCGCCCCCGTCCACCGGTGCCGCGCATCAGGAGCTTTCCGCCATGTCCCGACCCTTCCGCCTCGCACCGGCCGCGGCGCTCGCTCTGGCCTGTCTCGTCGCGGTGCCCGCCGGGGCCACGGCGCTGCTGCCGCACAAGGCCGCCTACCGGCTGTCGCTCGACGGCTCGAAGCCATCCGGCCAGCTCGAGGAGCTGAGCGGCGAGATCCGATACGAGATCACCGGCGACGCCTGCACCGGCTTCACCACCGACACGCGGCAGGCCAGCATCGGTTCCACCGGCGAGGGCGATCCGGTGCGCCAGTCTGTCACTTCCAAGTCGTGGGAGGACGGGGAGGGGAAGTCCTATCGCTTCACCTCGGTCTCCTCCTCCAGCGAGGGCGACGAGAAGGTGGAGGCGACGGTGGAGCGGCAGGGCCGGGAGGCGCTGAAGGTCACCGTCATCCAGCCCGACCCCGGATCGTTCGACCTGAAGGGCGATATCCTGCTGCCCACGGAGCATGTGCGGCGCGTGCTGGCGGCCGCGGCGGCAGGGGACACGACGCTCCAGGCGCGGGTCTATGACGGCGCCAGCGATCCGGCCAAGGTCTACGACACCCTCGCCATCATCGGCCGCCCCAGCACCGACGAGAGTCGCCTCGCCGCCCCGGCGCGGGAAGCGCTCAAGGGCGTGACCTTCTATCCGGTCACGGTCAGCTATTTCGAGGGCGGCGGCGTGGACCGCTCGCCGGCCTATGTGATGAGTATGTCGCTCTATGAGAACGGCGTCGTCGGCGGGCTGAAGATCGATTACGGCCGCTTCGCCCTGGTCGGCGCCATGGCCAGCTTCGAGGCGCTGCCGGCCCCCGGTGGCTGCTCCAACTGAGGCGATGGCCATGCGCTACGTGCATGTGATGCTGCGCGGGCGGGTGCAGGGCGTGGGCTACCGCAACTGGTGCTTCCACGCGGCCGGCGCGCGCGGGCTGAAGGGCTTCGTGCGCAACCGGCGCGACGGCGCGGTGGAGGCGGTGTTCGCCGGTCCGGCGGCGGCGGTGGATGCCATGCTGGCCGACTGCCGATCCGGGCCTCCGGGCGCGCGGGTCGACGACATGCTGGTCCATGAGGCCTCGGAGGCCGCCCTTGCCGCCGGCGGGCGGGACCAATTCGCCGTGCTGCCGACGCTCTAGAGGTGGCCGCCATTGCCCCTGATGTCGGCGCGCGGCGCGCATCTCCCGCGCCAGGGCCCTGCGTCCAGCTTCCCCCGCCCGGGCGGCTCGCCTCCGCGGCCCGTCCCGGCGTCTCGCCCAGCCTGCCCGCCTTGCCTGCCCGCCCAGGTGGTGCGCCCAGGTGGCGCGCGGGGACTGGCGCGTCTATAGAGGCCCCCGCATGAGGAGCGTGCCGTGACCCACACCTATCTCCACCGCGAGGCCGACGCGGCCGTCCCCGCTGCTGTGCCCTTCTGGGCGCGACCGGAAGGCGTCGCCGCAATCGTCGGCCTGTGGGCGCTGCTGCACGCGCTGGTGGCGGTGCTGTTCGAGACGGCGGTGAATGCCGACGACGCCATCGAGAGCTATCTCGTGCAGTCGCTGGAGCTGTCCTACGTCCCGCGCAATCCGCCGCTGTTCGACTGGCTGCTGTACGGTCTGCAGAAGGTGGTCGGCACCGGGCTCGTGGGCTTCGCGGTGCTGCGCTATGCGCTGCTGTTCGCCTGCGCCATGCTGGTCTACCGCATCGCCCGGCGGATGATCGCCGATCCGCGGCTGCAGGCGCTCGCCACCTTCTCGCTCTCTGCCATCTGGGTCATCGGCTATCACAGCCACCGCATCCTCACCCATTCCAACGTGATGATCGTCGCCATCGCCGGCGCGTTCCTCACCCTGATGGCGCTGGCGCGCCGCCCCTCGGTCGGCCTGTATGCCGGTCTCGGCGCGTGGATCGCGGCCGGGCTTCTGGGCAAGTTCGGTTTCGTGGCGTTCCTCGGCGTGGTGCTGGTGGCCTGCCTGCTGGAGCCCAGCTACCGGCGGGTGATTCTCGATCGCCGCATCTTCGTCACGGTGCTGGTGGCGGCGGTGCCGCTCGGCATCTACGGCTGGGCGCTCATGCACTACGGGCAGGACGTGGTGCAGGCCACCGCCCACACCATCGGCGCCACCGGCGCGCGGTGGGACGAGGTCATCACCTCGGTCATCGGGGCGCTCGCCGGCTATGTGCTGCCGCTGGCGCTGCTGATGGCGGTGGTGTTCCTGCCCTACAACCGCGGCGCCGGCGCGATGCCGGACGCCGAGCGGGCGGCCGGGCGGCGCGTGCTGCGCACGCTGATCGTGCTCGGCATCCTCATCACGCTGGTGTCCACGCTGGCGGTGGGGGCCACCACCCTGCGCGACCGCTATTTCCACGTGTTCCTGCTGCTGCTCCCGGTCTATCTGTTCGCCGAGCTGGAGCGCCTCGGCGGCTGGCAGCAGCGGGTGTCCATCTATCTCGGCCTGCTGGCGGCCATCGCGGTGGGCGTGCTCATCACCCGCATCGCGGTGCCGCTCTGGCCCGACCCGCGGCTGTGCGGGCGCTGCATGGCAGCCGAGCCGCTGCAGAAGTTCCAGGCGGCGGTGACGCTGAAGCTCGGCGACGCGCCGACCCTGGTGGCCGACGACCGCACCTCGGCCGGGCGCCTGCGGGCCGCCGTGCCGGGCGCGCGGGTGGTGATCGAGCGGGAGTTCCAGTATCGCCCGCCGCCGCGCGAATCGACCGGCTGCGCCCGTGTGACCGGCGTGGTGAACGGCCTGCCGCAGCCGCTGCTGCCGCCGGCCGACCGCAACACCATCGAGATGTCGGTGAAGTGGTGGTCGCCCATGATGAAGCCCCGCCGCATCAGCGACTGGCAGTTCACCATCCTGCCGCCCGACGATCCGCTCTGCCGCTGATTTCCGCAGCCCCGCGCGCGGGAGAACGGGCCGCGAGGCGAGGTGACCGGCCGGTCGCAATGCGGGTCGGCACCCCCTTGCCCTGTGACGGCCCTGTGTCTACCTCTAGCCTCCGGCCGTGCGACCGGCCGCAGGGAGCGCACCATGGCCGCAGTCCAGTCCTCGCCCATCGAGCTTCATTACTGGCCCACCCCCAACGGATGGAAAATCGCCATCATGCTGGAGGAGTGCGGGCTGCCCTACGAGGTGAAGCTCGTGAACATCGGCAAGGGCGACCAGTTCAAGGCCGATTTCCTCGCCGTCTCGCCGAACAACAAGATCCCCGCCATCATCGATCCGGACGGACCGGACGGGGCGCCCATCTCGGTGTTCGAATCCGGCGCCATCCTGCAGTATCTCGGCCGCAAGACCGGCCTGTTCTACCCCGCCGACGAGCGCGGCCGGGTGGAGGTGGACCAGTGGCTGTTCTGGCAGATGGGCGGCCTCGGCCCCATGGCCGGGCAGGCGCACCACTTCCGCATCTACGCCCCCGAGAAGATCCCTTACGCCGTCGAGCGCTACACCAACGAGGTGCATCGCCTGTATGGTGTCATGAACACCCGCCTGAAGGACCGCGAGTATCTCGCCGGCGCCTATTCCATCGCCGACATCGCCTGCATCGGCTGGGCGAAGCTGTGGGAGCGGCAGGGCCAGCACATCGAGGAGTTTCCCCACCTCAAGGCCTGGCTCGACCGCGTGCTCGCCCGCCCGGCGGTGCAGCGTGGCCTCGCCGTCAGCGCCGAGCAGCGCCAGAACGTGGACCTTTCCAAGGACAAGGAAGCCCAGAGCGTCCTGTTCGGCCAGCGCGCCCGCTCCTGACCGCCGGCCATCCGCCCATCGCCCGACGCGCGGCGATGGGATAAGGGTGGTGCTGCCCCGATGTGGCAAGGAGTTGCGATGGCCGAGGACGTGCGCACCGATTTCGCCCGCGGCGCCGCCCTGCATCGGCAGGGGCAGCTGGACGAGGCGATCGACATCTACCGGCGCCTGCTGAAGCGTCGGCCGGGCCTGTTCGAGGTGGAGCGCCTGCTGGTGTTCGCCCAGCTTCAGGCGGGCCGGGTGAAGCAGGCCCACACCGCCGCCCGCAAGGCGCGGCAGAGCCATCGCGGCAATCCCCACGCCCACGTGCTCTATGGCGCGACCCTGCAGGCGGAGAAGAAGTTCGCCGAGGCGCTCGTCGCCTTCGAGCAGGCCTGCGCGCTCGATCCCGGCCTGATGGAGGCGCACTACCTCGCTGGCAACATGCTCGCCAGCCTGGAACGCCACGCCGAGGCGGCGCAGCGCTTCTCGCAGGTGATCGACCTGGACGCCCGCGCGGTTGAGGCAGTGGCCAATCGGGCCGCCGCCCTCATCCGGCTTGATCGGCGGGAGGAAGCGCTCGCCGACCTCGCGCGCCTGTGCGAGCTGCAGCCCTGGGACCCCGCCCACCAGCTGGCGCGCGGCGCGCTGCTGCTGGATCTCGGCCGCCCGGCCGATGCCCTGGCCGCCGCGGCCGTCGGCCTCGCGCTGAAGAAGGACCTGCCGGACGCGCATTTTCTGAAGGGGCGGGCCCTGCTCGCCCTCGGAGACACGGCGCCGGCGAGCGCTGCCTTCCACGCCGCGCTCGCCGGCGCGCCCGGACGGCCTGCGTTCCGGTCGGCGCTCGATGAGCTGGAGCGAGCGTCCCCGGCACCGGGGGCAGGCCCCATGGAACCGGACGCGGCGGAGGCCGAGGGAGCGGCGCTGCACGTCGACCTGCCGCAAGACGCTGAAACCTCGTCGTCCACCGGTTCGCCCGAGGCGGCGTGCGCCTCCGCCGTAGGCGATGCGGGCGACGAGGCCGGCGCAGTCGCGCCCGCGCCGGAGCCTGCTGCCACCGGGCCGACCGAGCCTGTGTTGTCTCAGGATGAAGGGGCCGTCGCGACGCCTGTCGCCTCTGCTCCGGCGCAGCGCGAACCGCAGCCCGAGGGGGATGAGACCGCCGTGGCGCAGACGGACGCTCGCCCCGTCGTCTCGCCTCCGCCGGGCGCCGCCCCGATCGTGGCCCCGCAATCCGGCGCTCCGGCTTCGGCTGATGGCCCGCGCGACGATGCCGCGCGCCACCGGCTGGCGCTGGAGGCGCTCGCCGACGGGCGCTGGCGTGAAGGGTGGGCGGGCTTCGAGGCCCGTGCCGCACGGCCGGACCATCCGCCGCTGCCCTTTCCCCGCTGGGACGGGATCACCGGCGCGACCACGCTGATCGTGGCGGGGGAAGGGGACGCCGGCGAGCAATTGCTGTTCGCGCGGCTGCTGCGCGTGCTGGCCGATCGCGGCCTGCCGGCGCGTCTGCTCACCGGGGCCGACACCGTTCCGCTGCTGTCGCGCATCGATGCGAGGGTGCCGGTTGCGGCTGATCTGGCGGGCGTCGATGTGCGTGAGCGTGGCCTGCGCTGGGTGCCGCTTGCCAGCCTGCCCGGCCTCGTCGCTCCCGATCCGGCGCTGTGGCCGCGTCCCCCGTTCCTGACGCCCGATCCCGCGCGGATCGCCCACTGGCGCCATGTGCGCGCGGACGCGTTCACGCTGGGGCTGGCCTGGGGCGGCGATGCCGCCCTGCTCGCCGCGCTCCTTTCCGCATGCGCGCCGCTGGCGCAGCTGGAGAGTGTGGCACTGGTCGCGCTGGATGCCGGCCCGCAAGCCGAGGCGCAGCTCGACGCCGCCCCGCTCGGTGGCCAGGTGGCGCGGATCGGTCCGGACTGGGGGCAGGGCGACCGGCTGGTCGATACGGCCGCGGTCATCCAGCATGTGGATCTGGTGGTGACCGGCGATGGCCCGGTCGCCCACATCGCCGGCGCACGGGCCCGTCCTGCCATCGTCGGCCTCGCCGGCGCCACGCACTGGTGCTGGGGGCGGGACGGGGCTGCGAGCGCCTTCTATCCCGCGCTGGAGCTGGTGCGCGCGGGCGAGGGCGGCACGACGGCCGACCTCGCGACCGCCCTGCGCGGGGCCCTCGCCGCCCGCCGGCCCGCGCCGCGCTGACACCCGCGCCGCGCGCAGCCGTCACATTTGCGGAGGGTAGGTGCGTCGGGTGTCTTGCAAAGGCGACGGGGGTCCGGCATAGGGGAGGGGTGCTGGAGACGTGGCCGAGAGGCTGAAGGCACTCGTTTGCTAAATGAGCAGACCCCCAAAAGGGTCTCGAGGGTTCGAATCCCTCCGTCTCCGCCAATTGCCTGTTTCAGGACATCCCCAAAAGCCCCAGAATGTAACGCCCGCAAGGCTTTTCATCGCCCCATGTGTTTCCGTGTGTCTCGCCTTGTACCCCTATAGCGCCGTTTTGCGTTGGGATGGGCGTTAGGGCAGAATCCGGCGCGTCCAGCCCGCCCCAACGGAGACCCATATGGCCGTCGCCCTGAACCGCCTGAACGCCCGGCAAGTCCAGACAATCAAAGAGCCGGGCCGGCACGCGGATGGCGGCGGACTTTATCTAGTTGTGGATAAGTCGGGCGCCCGGCGATGGGTGTTTTTGTTCCGCTGGAAGGCCACCCCAACGGAGCGGGGCACCGGGAAGCTACGCGAAATGGGCCTAGGTAGCGCCATAAGCGTTTCCCTTGCGGCAGCCCGCGAGGCTGCCGCCAAGGTGCGGGAACAGATTGCCGCCGGGGTCGATCCCATCGCGGCCTCACGCGACGCCAAGGCGGCGGCATCGGTCCCGACCTTCGGGGAGGTTGCGGAGGCGCATATCGCCGCGATGGCACCGGCTTGGCGGAACTCCAAGCACCTTGCGCAATGGCGCTCCACCCTCAGTCTGGAGCGCAGCGAGGATGGCGCCTATCTGGCCACCGGCTATTGCGCCGGCATCCGAGACAAGGCCGTTGACCAGATCACAACCGAGGACGTGCTGGCGATCCTGACGCCCATATGGGCGGACAAGAACGAGACTGCCTCCCGCGTGCGGGGGCGGATCGAGGCCGTTCTGGATGCCGCCAAGGCCAAGGGCCTGCGCACCGGGGAGAACCCCGCGCGCTGGAAAGGACACCTCGCCCTGACGCTGCCCAAGCGGCAGAAGCTCCAGCGGGGCCACCATGAGGCGTTGCCCCATGCTGCCGTTCCCGGTTTCGTGAAGCGGCTTCGCCTTGTTCGCGGCATGAGCGCATTCGCTCTTGAGTTCGCGGTCCTGACGGCCGCGCGCTCCGGCGAGGTCCGGGGCGCCCGGTGGTCCGAGATTGACCTGAAAGAAAAGCTCTGGACCGTTCCGGCGGCGCGGATGAAGGCGGGCCGGGAACACCGCGTGCCGCTCTGTGACCGGGCCGTGGCGATTCTGGAGACGCTTGCCCAGCTGGATCATGGCCCGGAGGATTTTGTGTTTCCCGGTCAACGAAAGGGTGCGCCGCTCAGCGATATGTCGCTTACTGCGCTCCTGCGCAGGTTGAAGGTGGATGCGACCGTGCATGGCTTCCGGTCGTCGTTCCGGGACTGGGCTGGCGACCACACCACGTTCCCCCGCGAGGTCGCCGAGGCGGCGCTGGCGCACGCGGTGGGGGATGCGACCGAGGCGGCGTACCGGCGGGGCGACGCGCTGGAGAAGCGCCGGCAGATGATGGACGCGTGGGGGGAATTCGTTTGCTAGGCGTGCGGGCCTTGGCCTTTGCCTGAGGGGAGAGGCTCGCGACCGCGAGATGGCGCTCCACAGTCTTGCGCGGCATCCCGAGGTCGCGGGCGGTCTGGCTGATGCCGCCCTTATTCCCGCGCCCGGCTCCCACCTTGGAAAATTGGCCATCTTGGCCAATTTTACCCCGCCGCTCCCCCACGATCGTGGCCCAAGCCACCACGAGGTCCGCGCGTTCGAGGCCATCGAGTTCCCGGCGGTGCATGGTCCCGCCGATGAATCGGAGACATAGGCATAAAAAAACCCTCGCGGATTGCACCGCGAGGGAGTTTCACTGAGGAACCAACGCCAATCGGTTCATCTCTAATATAGTCGCGACATCAATGCCGCACAATGCTTGCGAGCCGCTCCAGAATGACTTTTCTGAGTTCAGCCATCGGGGCGGATTGCTCTTCCGGCGTGAGTCGAACACCTCGGAATTGTGCGTAGTCGATCAGCTGGGCACGGCTGAGGCTGGATTCGCGGGAGCGGTGGTATGAGTCCTCCAGCCCCGCGAGGTCGGCGGCCTCCTCCGCTTCCTCGTCCACCTCGCCGGGATCGACGGGCACCGGGGCGTCCTCTTCGTCGTCCTGCTGCGCATGGCGGGCGCGGACGGCCGCCAGCGCGTCCGCGAGACGGTCAATGCTTCCCATTGTGGAACTCCGCAATGTACTGGCGCAGGCCGGGAATTCCATCGGGGCCATTCACAACGGACGCGCCCTTGCGGGGCGGGCGCTTGGCAGGCTGGGCGCGAACTGCCGCGAGGGCCTCGGTGAGGCTGGCGGGCCGGGGCTTCTCGGCGGTGTGCTGGCCGCGCACCTGCCGCAGGGCGGCGGCGAGGTCGTCGGGATCGCTCATGATTGCTCCTGATATTTGAGAAGGGGGGAGCCGGCGCTTAGCGCGCCGGCCCATTCGATGCTGATGCTCAGGTCAGGGACCACGCGACCTTCGCGCCGGGCGGCGCCACGATCCGGTGCGTCATGCCACCCCGCAACCAGCGGCGCGCGGCGGGATCGCGAGCGTCGGGATTCTTGCCAACCGCAATGTAAAGATCATCCTGAATGCCAAGATGAATCAGTACATGTGGCTGCGCGGCCGGAACACCATCATCGAGTGGCGCCGCGTTGACAGTAACGCCACTCGTGACGCCGGGAGGCGGATTGATGGCTTCACTCCAAAACAATGTTTCATGCACAAATCCGGCAGACAGTGGCAAAGTTCTGTCAACTGGCATTTCGCACTCAACGATCACGAACATGTTTTCGCCCTTTCAGTTGTTTGATGTGGCGGGTGATTATTCAGCGGCCTCGGCGGTCCCCGCGAGCGGCAGAAGCTCCGTGACCGGCGAGGGGGTGGGGACCGGCGCGGCGTGGAGGTCCGGCAGGGTCATGTCGGCGAGGCGCGCCCCATATGCGGGCGGGCACCACGGCTCGCGCTTCACGCGGCGCATCTTCACGAGCTGGCAGGCCACCGGGCGGGGGCCGAACGACGATTCCGCGTACAGGGCGCCTCGTTTGCCCTCCCGCCGAGTGACGCGAGCCGCGTCCACCGGGGTGCCGGCGGAGGTAACCCACTGATCGATCAGCTCTTCCGAGACGATGCGCTCGGGCGTGGCGGGCACGTCGCGAACCGCTTCGGTTTCGAGGAGCCGCGTGGCACCCGCCGGCAGATCGCCGTTCGCAATCGCGGCGAGGCGGTCGGCCTCCCCCACCAGCTCCCGGAGGCGGATCAGTTCCGCCACAGCGATAGGGTACTTGGCGAGCAGGTCGGACCGAGCGGCATTTTGAGCGGCTACAGCCTTCTCGTAGGCGGAGCGGCGGGCGGCCTCGGCTTCTTCGGCTTCCGTCGCCGCGAATTTGCTGGCGAGCACCTCGCGGGCCTGCTTCGCATAGGACAGGCGCTCCGCCGCCAAGCGGGCGGCGGAGCGGTGCGCGGACACGCCGGCTTCGCCGCTCAGAACTGCATCAGGCAGCCGCGCTGCCACGGCCTTCACCTCGGCCTCGGCGGCCTCCACCTCGGCGTCCGCCCTCGCGATGAGCGTCGTGATCTGCGAGGCCGTGGGCGCCTTGGTTCCCCGGAAAGTCTTCGCGATAGAATCAAAAATGTTCATCTGCATTTCTCTCAGTTCTCGGTTTCGGAGTCGGCGGTTTCGTCGGTATCAAACTTGATCGGCTCGGCGGTTTTACGTGCGGCGGCCTCGTAGAGGTCCGCCAAAGCATCGTGACTCTGTGCCATTTTATCACCATTCATGCCCTGTTACTCCTTTCGTTTGCTGTTAGCCACGTTGGGATTTACCGCAAGTGCGGCGAATTTTTCGGAGGCGGCGAGTAACATTGCATCCGCCTCGGCGCGGATTTGCTTGCGCAAGGCCACATCGCGCGTGATGCGCGCCGGGAGGGCGTCGAGACCCGCACGGAACGTGCCGATTATTTCATCGAGCACGCCTTCAGCTTCGCTAACTTCAATGAGGCGGCCTTCTTCCTGCGCAATGCGGAGTTCCAGCATCTTGCGTTTTCCCGCCATGATGGCGGTCTGTTCACGCTCCAACGCACTGGACTTGCTGGACTTCTTCGCCGCAGCGATGATGCTCCGGACGGACTCCGCGAGGGGGTACTGATTTCGATCGATCCGAGTAATCGTCCCAGCCGTCGCAAGATTCCGGATCGTCCTGACGTCCACGTTCAGAAGCGCGGCGAGTTCTTCGCCACTCACTTTTTCGGGAATGGAAGATTTTTTGACCATCGGTTGCCTCGGGAAACGGAAATCGTGATTTCGACACGGCAGAAACGCGCAAGAAACGCGCTGCCGCGCCAGCGCCGTGGAAGGGGGTCGGGAAGGACCCGGTACCCCGGTGGGGGGGTGGGCACCCTCGCGTGTGGCCGGGCGCGCCCGAGGGCGCCCCGCGCCGGTGATGCCAGCGCGGCTCACGCTCGCCCCAAGCTTCACCAAACCCTTGAGGCCGCGCGCCTCAAGCACGAACCGAGTGCGGTCAATCTTGATTCGATGCAGACGGTCCAACGGAACAGCGGTCACAGCCGGGTTGGCCGCACCATCGATCAGGTGGACAACGAGAGTCAGCGCGACCATCACGCGGCTCCGGGCTGGGGGTTGGAGGCGGTCGCCTTCGCGGCCCCGCGGCGATCGATCGCGTTCGCGGCAGCCCAACCTTTCCGGCTGGGCGTGAAGTACCCCGGCAGAGGGTGAGCGAGATGGCCCCGCGCGATCAGGCGACGCATTGCCGCCCAGACCACGGGCTGGCGGACGCCGAGCGACGCCGCGACCTGAGCGGCGTTGTAGCCGACGCTGCCGAGCGCGAAGTCGTGGATGACCAGCTCATCGAACGGCGCGTCGGGATTGTTCGCGTGGAGGTCGTCGAGGGCGGAGCGGCGAGCCATTTGGGAACTCCTATGCTGCGGTAGAGGAAGCTACGAGCGCCCGGATGGCGCGGAGGCGAGCGGAGAGGGCGACGATGGACGGGAGGATGGGGGTCGCGAACCGGGCGGCTTCATGGGATTGGCGCAGGGCCGCGGAGGTATTGAGCGCGAGCACGTGCGCATCCGTGTGCATGCCCTTCGAGAGCCGGGCGCAGGGGTGAGGGGGCGGCGCCCCCTCGGTCCGAGCGGTCGCGTCGTTCGCACCGGTACCGGACGTGGGCGCCATCAGTTCCGCCGCCTGTGCCACATCCGGCCCAAGATCGGCCCCTTCCGCCGGGCGCGATGCCGGGAAGCTGGCAGCGACTTCACGGGGCGGTTCGTGCGCATCGGGCGGGTTCTCGGGACCGGAGTGGACGGCACCTGCGGCGGCATCGCGCGAGCCTTCCTGCGCCTGCTCCATCGGCGAGGGCGAGGCCGAGGGCGGCGCAGGTGCGCGGCTCTCACGCTCAATCTCGGCGAGCACGTCGAGCGCAATGGCGCTGGTCTCGCTGCCCACGGCCGTGCAGAGGGCGTACGTGCCACGCTTAATACGGCAGACGATCCCCGCGCCGGCGAGGCGCCCCAGCGCGACCTTCACGGCGGAGGGCGTCGTGCCCGTCCGGGCGGTGATTTCACCCAGCGACGCGATGCCCTCATCCAGAAGGTCCAGAATCTTCGCCGTGGCAGAGCCACGTCTGAAGGTAACAAAACGCGGCTCCCCCTTAATAAGGAAGCACCGCGTTTCGTTACCTTCTCCGGCCATCTTCCGCTTTTCGGCTCGGGTGGCTCGGCGGTCTGCGGCGCGCCTGCTGGCGCGCGCCGTGTCGTCCTCGTCGATCGCATGGAGATGGATGCGGGAGCCGCACGCCGCCAGTTCGCGGATTTCGACGGCGCGGACGCGAAGCTGGCGGCCAGCCTCGGCGTTGGAGGCGACGCTCCACGGGGGACGCGACACCTCCAGTGCCCGCCCGATAGCTCCCGCGGGCACCTGCGCGCGCCACGGGGCGGGCATCCAATTCAGGACGCCAGAGCGGTCCAGCGTGTGCCGCCCGTCGCCGTGAAGAAACCTGATCGCATCTACGATGAGGTCGATCAGATCCACAAGCGCTTTGGTGTCCAGCGTCTCCCCGTGCCGGACGCGCCACCAACACAAAGTGCGGAGGTTCGCGAGCCGCGCCATGGCCTGCCGCTGGCTGGGCGTGTAGGTCTTGGCGGGGCCGGCTGCGTGCTTGATCGCGCCCATCAGCTACCACCCAGCGCCGCGCGGGCGGCCTCGGCGGAACGATGGATGCCGCCCATCTGTCGCAGCCCGTGAGACATTTCGAGGCAAACGAGCCAACGGTTGCCGGAAACGATGATCAGCCCGTTGACAGCCGGAGTTTCCATGAAGTACATGTGAATTATGTCCTAGTTGATGCGGCGCGTTGTCCGACGGCGCCGCAGTGAAACGCGAGAAGGCCGCCCTAGAAAGGGCGGCCTTTTCATTTCAGGTCGTTGTCGTCAGGAAGTCCGGGGGGCGATTTCGGCGATCGGCGTATTCGCCATCAGCCGATCGATCTCGCTCACCTCAATGCGCACGCATTTTCCGATCTTGCGCGCACGAATCTTGCCATCGCCAAGCAGACGATAGATGGTGCCGCGAGAAACACTCAGAATGCTCATTGTTTCGCGGATGGTAAGGAGCTTTTTGGCGGGTGCGGTCATGATTTTTTACCAATGTTGAGGACCGCTCCTCATTGTCCGCATAAAATGCTACCAAGCAATAGTGCGTCGCGGGGGCCTACTGACCATAACTCGGTACAAAATAGCGCATAAAGCATTGAAATGTATTGGGAAAAGCGGCCTAGAAAAACCGCACTTGCGCGGGCGGCGGCTTGAAGGGGCCTGTGTGGCCGCTTGGGTGCTGATCGTCGGGTGGAGGCGGATCAATTGGCCCAAGTTGGGCCAATTGAAAGTCGCGAACCTCGTGCCGCGAGGGCGAAGATCGTCGGGGAGCGGCGGGCTTTAGTGGGCCAAGATGGCCCACCTAAAGGGGGTAAGCAGGCGGCAGGAGGTGGCGCATGCCGTGCTGCGATTCACTGCGGCCGCTCCTCCGGGGGAGAGTCCGAACGCCCCGTCACCCGTTGGGGTGATCGTTGGGGTAGAATATTTTTCATGAAGAAAAATAATAGCAAAAACATGTACATAGCGAAAATGAATGGCGGACTCCGTCTCCGCCATTTCCTTCGCAGCCCTGCCTGTTCAGAAACTTCGCCTTGCCGGCCCGCGTTGCGCGACAGCTTGCGCGCGGGGGCGTGCGGCGGGGCGGCGCGTTCGCAGGTGTCGGCCTTGTCCGGTCGGCCTCGGGAAGCAGCACCCTCGCGCCGACGGTGGGGGAATCACCGGCGGCGCGGAAACCGGGCGCGGCTCAGCGGCGGCCGCTTTCGGTCAGCATCTCCAGCAGGAGCGCGTCGAAGGCGCCGAGGGTGTCGCCGAGCATGTGGCCGCCCAGCACCCAGTCGCGCTGGGCCGCGCCGAGCGCTGCGTTCTCCGCCCCCAGCGCGATCTGCGCGCGCAGCCCGGCGATCCAGCCTTCGGTGGTGTTCTCCACCAGCCGCACGCCCGGCGCATCGGTGCGATAGATGGCGACGTCCGAGGCCACCACCGGCAGGCCCAGCCCCGCATAATCCATCAGCTTGAGGCTCGACTTGCTCTCGTTGAAGGCGCTGTCCTCCAGCGGCGCGAGCGCGAAGTCGCAGCTCGCCGCCTGGTTGCGGAGCCACGGCACGAACGCGCTGTAATCCTGATGGTCCGCGGGGACCCGGACCGTCTTCAGCCAGTCACCCCGCGTCTCGGCGAGGGTGTCGTCGCCGGTCACGCCGACGAGGGTAAGGCGGAATTCCGGGCATTCGGCGGCCACGGCATCGAGCGCGGGCAGGATCAGCCCGAGGTCGTCGTGGTGGGTCCGCGTGCCCATGTAGAGCGCGCGGATGGTGTTGTCCTGCACCCGCTCCAGGGGGGGCGCGCGCCACAGCCGCTCGCTCAGCGCATTGGGCAGCAGCACCGTGCGCGGGTTCAGAATTGCCATCTGTCCGGCGAGGTGGGGTGTCGAGACACTCACCCGCGTCGCCTGCGCGATCAGGCGCTCGAGCGCCGGCGCGTAGTCCGCATAGGTCCCGGTCGGGTCCTTCTGCTCCGGCACGTGCAGCAGGTCGTCGTCGAGATCGAGCAGGTAGGGCCGGCCGGAATCCCTGAAGGCGTCCAGCAGGGCAGGGACCAGCGTGCGGGGGATGGCCGTGCGCTGGATGATGGCGCCGTCGATGGTGCCGGCACGCAGGCTCGCGAGCAGCCCATCCGGCCGCATCCGGATGAAGTCGATGTTGCGCGCGATCGAGTTGAAGGTCCGTTCCCAGATGCGGGTGTCCGTCGAGCCCGTCCCGTGCCGCAAGTCCACGCTGCTCGGACACACAACGGCGATGCGCGGCGTCGTGCGGGTTTTCGGCTCGGACGGGGCGGTTTCCCCCAAGGGCTTCGGCTGCAGGAGGTTGCGGTAGATGTCGAGATAGCCAGCGGCCATCGTGCGTGTGGTGCCCGCCAAGCCAGCGCCGGTCTGCCATGTGCGCAGGGCCGCGTCGACCTTCAGCTCCTCATGCGGATCGAACGCGATACGCAGGATCTCTCCATAGAGCGAAGCAATGTCGTGGTGATCGACAACCCAACCGCAGCCGGTTTCCCGCACGCGGCCGGCCACCGTCGGGAAGTCGAAGACTATGGCGGGCAGGCCCACGGACCACAGCTCTGTCAGGGTGTGGCAGTAGGTTTCGTCCCAAATGGAGAACACCGCACCCACGTGCGGCCGGATGGCTGCCACCTTCTTCGGGAACTGATCCCGCTCGTAGCGGCCGTGGGAAATTACTCTCGCCGGGAGGACGCGGCCGGCGAGATGCACGCCACCCAGAATATGGAACTCCAGCCAGCCGGCCCTGTCGTGCTCGGCGAGGGCGAGGATGATTTCCAGCCCCTTGGCGGCATTGATGTTCCCTGGCACGAGGATGCGCACCGGCGCGCCGTGCCGCGGCAGCTGGCGCACCCGGGAGAATTCCGCGAAATCGCGCCCGTGCGGAATGACGTGGAAGCGATCCGCCGCGACCGTCGGCAATGTGTCGAGGATCAGCGCCCGCGCGCTGTGCGAGGTGGTGACGAACGCATCGCAATGCGCCAGCTCGGCCTCGAAGCGGCGACGCCAGAAGTCCAGCCAGGTCGCGCTCGGCGTCGGCAGCGCCCCGGCCGGCCACAGGCTCTCGCGATGGATCGAGCCCTCCGGAAGATAGGTCGGGCCGAGGAACACCCCCTCGTCGTCGATCAGCTTGATGGTGGGGGAGAGCGTGTAGAAATCGTGGAAGGAGAAGACCACCTTCTTGCCCAGCAGGCGGGCGATGCGCGGCAGCGAGAGGCTGTGCCAGGCGATGTGCCGGACGTGCACGAGGTCGAAGTCGTAGTGCGCCAGCCAGCCCCCCACCACGGCGTCATATTCGCCGGACCGGTGGGAGGTCGGGTCGACGGGCTCGTCCAGCTCGTGGGTGCGGACGACCGCGACCGTGCCGCCGGACAGGCGGCTGAGCTCCAGCTTCCGGCTGTCGCAGCGCAGCACCCAGCCGTCCACGGCGTCCGCGAGCGCCTCCATGAGGTCGCGGTTGGTCTGCGGGGTGCCGCCGGTGGAGGTCGAGACCACGAACAGGACGCGCGGCAGCGGCGCGCGGCCCTGAAGGCAATCCCGCAGCGCCAGCCGCGCCTGATGGCGCGCCAAGGCGATCTTCTCGCAGGTGCCGAACAGCTGGATCGCGCTCTTGTATTCCGGGTAGCGCGCATCCACCACGGCGCGGCCCGCGGCCATCAGCTCCGTCTTCGCCTCGCCGAAGCTCTTCGAGCGATCGTGGAAGACGTAGGTGCGATCATCGATGAGATTGCGCCAGCCAGCGCGCAGGGCGCGCATGCAGAAGTCGTTCTCCTCGCCATAGCCCCGCGGGAAGGCCTCGGCATCCAGCGGCCCGATGCTGTCGAGGCAGGCGCGGGAGACGAACATGCAGAAGCCGTTGCCGGTGGGCACCTGGGGATAGAGCCCGAGGCTGCGCCGCCGGAAGGCGCGGGCGAAGGTGATCTCGTCGATCCCCTCCGGCAGGGCGTTGTCGTTGCCCGCGTTCGGGGCGGAAAAGGCGCCGGCCCGGTCGGACATGGCCGTGACGGTGGCGACCCGCGGCCGCGAGCAGGCGGCCATGACCATGCTTTCCAGCCAGCCGGGCGTGACCCGCGCGTCGGAGTTGAGCAGGATCACGTCGTCCCGGCCGGCTTCCGCGATGCCGCGGTTGACGGTGCGGGTGAAGCCGAGGTTCTCCGCGTTGCGCAGGATGCGGATCTGCGGCGTGTCGTGGCACGCGCCGAGGATCCGGGAGATGCGCGGGTCGGTGGAGCAGTCGTCGATGAGCAGGATGCGCGCCGTGGCGGGCGTGTGATCCAGCAGCCGGCGGATGCAGACGTCCACGTCGTCCGCGGCGTTGTAGATCGGGACGACGATGGTCACGCCGTTGCGCGTGTAGGCGTCCTCATGGAACTCCGGGACCGGCGGCAGGGCGTCGATCTGGACCTTGAAGGCCCGTGACAGCATGCCATTCGGGAAGCGCAGCGCGAGCCGGTGCTCGCCGGGCTCCATGTAGCGGAGCGGGCTCTTGAGGGTGAACCCCCCGCAGCTGCCGTCAGCCCCGATCTTCTTCAGGTCGGGACGGCGCGCCGCATTGTCGACGGTCGTATACGGCAGGTCGTCGAGATAGAGCGTGGCGCGGTGCAGCCCCGCGCTCCAGTTCTTGTCGATGAACCAGCCGGAGATGAGGGCATCGCCCGCGGTCTCGATCTTGTGGATGAACTGCTGGCGGAAGGGATTGTGCGGAAAGACGCGCTCCGCCCGGATGCGCCCGTCGGCAGCGCTGCGGATGGCGACCCTGGCCTCGTCTCCGGCGATGTCGAGGATGCTCTCGATCCGCACGTCGAAGCCGTAGCACCCGGTGCCGAACCCCTCGGCGAACACGTCCGGCCTGAACTCGCTCGCGAGGAGATTCTCGAGCACGGGGACATCGTTCACCAGAATGTCGATGGCCTGCGGCTCGACCTCCCCGCCCTTCATGACCCAGCCGCAGATGCGGCGGCCGTCGAGCCCTTCGATGAAAGCGAGCCAGGGCTTGGGGGCGAAGGTGCGCGCGGTCAGCACCTCGCCGGTCGTCGCCTCGCGCAGGACGATCTCGAGCGGGGCCTCTTCGGCGCGCAGGGTGTGGGGAATCTGCACCTCGAAGCCGTGGAAGCCGGCCCCGCTGCCCGCGCCGAGCAGGTCGCCGCGGAACAGATTCGCGCGCACGCCGACGGCGACCGGCTCCCCGTTCACCACAATGTCGATGGCGACTGGCTCGGCCTCGCCGCGCTTCACGGCCCAGCCGTGGAGGCGCTGGTCCTCCAGCGCGTCGATGGCCGCCAGCCAGGGGGCTTCGCCGAATGTTCGGGTGGCGATGACCCGGCCATCCGCCGGATCCCGGAGACTCACCGTGAGCAATCCGCCGCCGAACGACGGGGTATCGGCGATCTCGGCCACGAAGCCATGGAAACCGCTGCCGAATCCCGCCTCGTGGACATCGCTGCGGTAGACATCCGCGCGAACCGCGAGCGCCGCCGGGGCATCGTTCACCAGAATGTCGACGGTCTGCGGGTCGACCTGCCCGCCCTTCATCACCCAGCCCCAGACCCGTGAGCCGTCATGCCCTTCTATGAAGGCATGCCATTCGGCCGCACCGGCCGCGGCCTCGACGCCTGCGGCGGGGGCGGCAAAGGTTCCGGAGGCGAGGGGCGTGTCGTCTCCGGCGAGGTGCACGGAGACCTGGACCGGCGCGCCATGCAGATCGGCCGCGGCGACGAGGGTGAATTCGAACGCGACATCCTGCAGATCCGCATCGCCGGACGGTGCATTGGCGACGGTCACGGTCGCGGCGACCGGCAGGTTGTCGATCCGAACCTCCAGGGCCGACTGCTGCGGCGCGCCGGCTGCCGGGATTCGCCCGCTGCCGCACAGGCCGTCGAACGCATCAATGCTGCCGACCATCGCCGATCGATGCGCGGTTGCGCCAGAAATCTCGCTAAATGCGTGCATCGTGCGCCAGCCCCATATGCGCTGCGACCCAACGGAAAGGGTCCATTACTCCCTCAGTTTCAATCGATCAACGCTGCCACTTTGGGTCAGCGGCAGCGCGTCTCCCGGGCCTTCTTCGGGGGGACGGTGCAAGAGGCGCATTTTCCCAAAGAGCATACGCGTGCGCACGCGACGCCGCCGGCGGAATCGGCCGTCTCCAGAGACCCTCCTGGTGCCGCCGGAAAGCCCCTCCGATTCGAGCACGCCTCGTGGATTGGACCCCGCAGAACCCTAATGCGACGTGTCGGCCCCGCCCGAGCGGCCGGATCCGGCGTCGTGGCGGTCAATCGGTCGTCAGCCCGGGCGAATCCCGTCGGCGATCCCCGTCAGGCCAAGCGGCTGCTTGATTTCGGCACGATTGTGTCGTTCCGGCGGCCGCGCGGGAGCCCGAAAAGGGGCAGGTCGGCGACACGCGGAAGGGCCCGATGGGTCGAGCGCCACCCGGGTCTGGAGCAGGTGCCCCAACGGTAGCCGCTGCGGCAGGAATCGAGCGTTCGGTCAGTCGGCAAATGAGCGCATGAAACGCTGCTGATTCAAGGTGTTGGGTCGAGATGCCGGAGCCGGATAAAGGAGGCCTGAACGGTATTCCAGTGGGTCATTTCGAGCGTGCCATTCCTGCAACACCCGGCGGAAAAGCGGCCCCGGAGTGACGCAAACGGTACCGTTCCGATTGATCGCGGATTGGCCTTTTGTATGTTGGCTTTGCGACGAAGGGGGGCATCCCCGGTCGCCCGTTCCATGCCCGGGGGGCCTGGGCGCGGAATGGGAAACTGGGGCAAGAACCCCCTCGGGGTGCGACCGCACCGGCGAAGCGGAACGAGCTCCCTCGGAATTTACTTGGAGGTCACGATGAAGATGGTGAAGAGCCTTCTCCTCGGCAGCGCGGCGGGTCTCGTCGCGGTGGCTGGGGCCCAGGCCGCCGACCTTCCCGTCAAGGCGAAGGCTGTCGAATACGTTAAGGTCTGCTCCGCTTACGGCGCCGGCTACTACTACATCCCTGGCACCGATACCTGCATCAAGATCGGTGGCTACGCCCGCTTCGACACCTATGTGAACGCGGTCGGCACCTTCAACCCGATGATCTCCTCGCCGACCGGCACCGGCTTCAACGGCCCCGGTTCGCTGAACTCGGGTTACCCCTTCCGCGATGCGGATGATCCGGACTACCTGACCCGCGTCCGTGGCACGATCGACTTCGACGCCCGCACCCAGACCGACTACGGCACCCTGCGTTCCTACGTGCGTTTCGGCGCTGAGTGGAACTCGCAGACCACCGGTGGCGCCGGCTCTGGCAACGGCCTCTACTTCGAGCGCGCCTTCATTCAGTTCTCGGGCTTCACGTTCGGTTACACCCAGTCGTTCTTCGACCTGGGCCTGAACTACATGCTCACCACGCCGTACGCTGGTTCCAACCAGTGGACCACCGTGGCCGCCTACACCGCCCAGTTCGGCAACGGCTTCTCCGCCACCCTGGCCCTGGAAGACGCTGCCAACCGCGTGACCGGCGTGCAGTACGGCTTCGCCTCCATCGGCGGCTCCACCCCCGGCAACCCGCCCGGCGCGCCCTACACCGGCGTGACCAACGAGCTCGCCTGGACCGGCGCCACCTACTACAACGCTGTCGGCGGCCAGCAGGCTCCCGATATCGTCGCCAACCTGCGCGTTGACCAGGCTTGGGGCTCTGCCCAGCTGTCCGGTGCCCTGCACCAGGTCAACACCGCTGACGTGTCGGCCATCGCCGGCCTCGGCCTGCCCGGCATCCTCGGCTCGACCGACACCTGGGGCTGGGCCATCGGCGGCGGCATCGAGATCAAGACGCCCTTCCTGGCCGCTGGCGACTCCGTGTTCGTCCAGGCTGGCTATGCTGACGGCGCCCTGAGCTACCTCGGCCTGTCCGGCACCTCGCAGGGCCGTTCGCAGGGTCTCGGCACCATCACCCTGAGCCCGCTGAACACCTACGTTCCCGGCCTCGGCGTGGGCAGCGGCGCCTATGCGCCTCTCGCCGACGCCCTGCTGAGCCCCTTCGGCACCCTGGAGAAGGTCTCCGGCTGGTCGCTGCAGGGTCAGTTCCGCCACTACTGGACCCCCGGCCTGCGTTCGGCGATCTACGCCGGCTACGTCAGCGTCGACGTCCCGTCCTTCTACCCCGGCCTGGGCGTGACCGCTTCCCCGCGTGGCGGCGTCTACTACGCTCCGACCGATGTGGACATGTGGCAGGTCGGCGTGAACACGGTTTGGTCTCCGGTCAAGAACCTCGATATCGCGGCCGAAGTGCTGTACTCGAAGGTTGAGCTGGCCAGCCCGAACCAGTACTGGCAGACCAGCACTGCGACCGCTCCGGTCCTCGACCTCTCGTCCGGCACCTCTGCCGACATCTGGTCGGGCGGCATCCGCGTGCAGCGCAACTTCTGATCGCTGCTTCGGCAACGGTCTTCGGAAAGGCCCCGGTGGGAAACCACCGGGGCTTTTTCTTTGTCTGCGCCATGCCCGGGTCCATGTCCGCAGTCAAAACCTTGAATTGGAACAATAATAGAGTGTGTATCCGGGTATTTAATTCAGTGGTGAACTTTGCCATGTTGACCGCGCATCTTGCACTCAGCGAGTCCGGATGTGTGTCTCGGGATGGGCGCGACGGGAGAGCCGGATGATGTCGGGTTCCGGCGGCGCGGGCTGACACAGTCCTGAGACGGCGGGCCAGGCGGGGTGCGAAGCCGGTCATCTGGCCCCATGCGACACGAGGGGAGAGGTAAAATGGGCTTTCCCCTCTGGAGTGGGTCTGTTAGAGATATATTATATCAATTGGGGATGCTCATGCGCCGTTCCGCACCTGTCCTGCAGTCTCGCCTCGCGGCGCGTTCGCTTGCTGCCGCGTCGCTGGCGGGGTTCGCCGGCCTTGCCCTTCCTGCCAGCGGGGCGCTCGGCGCCGATCTCCTCGCCACCAAGGCGAAGGATGCCTATGTGCGCGCGTGCACCGCGCAGGGGGATGGCTTCTACTACATTCCCGGCACCGACACCTGCGTCCGTATCGGCGGGTATGCCTGGGCGGAAGGCTATTACAACACCTACACCGACTACCCGCTGCAGAACGACAAGACCTATTCCGTCGCCACCGCCGGCCTCATCCTCGACGCCCGGACCGAGACGGAATACGGCACCCTGAGGTCCTATATCGAGACGCGGTTCCGCTGGCGCACCGCCGATCCGTGGTCGAACGGCCCCACCGGCAGCGAGCTCGAGGTCTGGAACATCTACGTCCAGTTCGCCGGCTTCACCGTCGGCCATGCGCAATCCTTCTTCGACTTCTACGCCAACGCGAACGTGCTCGGCACGGACCCGGCGACCATCGGCGACGACACGCGCATCAACCTGATCGCCTACACCTACGAGTTCACCAAGGGCCTCAGCGCGACCGTGTCGTTCGAGGATGCCTCCGACCGCAGGGGCGGCATCTTCGCCTCGGACCCCGCCACCTTCTCCACCGACGATTTCCAGGCGGGGCAGAGCTGGCCGGAGATCGTCGCCAACCTGAAATATGAGGGCGAGTGGGGCTCGGCCCAGCTCTCCGGCGCGCTGCACCAGGTGAACGCGCTGTCGCTGCTGGCGCCGCTGGCGGTGACCGAGGGCGGATGGGGCTTCGCGGTGCAGGCGGGCGTGATGTTCAACCTGCCCATGCTGGGCGAGGGGGACACGCTCTACCTCCAGACCGCCTATGCCGACGGCGCCGTCTCCTATCTCGGCCTGCAGGATCCCTCGGGCGCCTACACGCCGCCGGATGCATTCCTCAATCCGTTCGGCGTCAGCCGCGTCACCGGCTGGAACGCCACCGCCTCGCTCCTGCACAACTGGAACGAGAAGTGGAGCTCGGCCGTGTTCGGCGGCTATGCGGCGTATGATTTCAACAATGCGGCTGCCCAGCTGTTCTACGGCGCTTCGGGCGGCACCAACTACAACGTGGGCGGCTACGTGGCGTTCGCGCCGGTGAAGCACCTGAGCATCGCCCTGCAGTACGACCACACCTACAACAGCGCCTCGGACTATTTCCCGGCGGCGTTCGCGCCTGCGACCGCCTCGGTGAACGCCGATCGCGTGCTGTTGTTCGTCTCGCGCGATTTCTGATCCGCGGCTGCGCTTCCCGCTACCGGCGATCCGCACGCGCGGGCTTCCGGAGTGTCGGCGAAGTGTGCTGAACTCCCCCTCCCGCGCCGCTGGCGTTCGCGCCCGTGGTGCGGGACGGGTGGCGTCCGTCCGGCGTCGGATCCGGCGGCACAGTGTGCCGTGCGGTCCGGCTGGCCGGGCAAGGCGCGTGGCCGCGTCGGCCCCTTGCGGGCGGCGCATGCCGCGGCGGCGCCGGATCGGGAGAGGCTAGCGGATGGCGGCGGACCGGCACGGCGACGGGCGGGACACAGGTGGCAGGAGGCGCTGGCGCAGGGCGTGGACGCTGGTCCTGGGGCTGACCGCGTTCGGGCTGCTGTATGCCTACACCGTGTCCACCGCGCGCCGGCCCATCGAGGCCGATCTGCAGCGGGCGGCGGCCGACGTTCTGGCTCGCACCGGCGAATCCTGGGCCTCGGCACGGTTCGAGGGCCGCGACGCCACGCTGGAGGGAGAGTCGCTGGCCCAGGAGGCCCGCGACAAGGTCCGCGCCTCGCTGCAATCCCTGTTCGGCGTGCGGGTGGTGCGCGATCGCACCACGCTCCTGCCGGAGCGACGGCCCTTCACCTTCAGCGCGGTGAAGGACGGCCGCACCATCGCCCTCGATGGCTACGTGCCCTCGGCCGATGCCCTGTTCCGCATCGTCGCGGCCGCGCGCGAGGGCGGCTACCAGGTGACGGGGCAAGACCGGCTGGTGCGGGCCCGCGGGGCGCCGCCCGGGGATTTCGGCGCCTTGGTCATCTTCGGCCTTGGCCAGCTGAAGAAGCTGCCGTCCGGCCGCATCACCCTGTCCGATGGCGCCATCGGCATCGAGGGGCGCGCCCGCGATCTCGCGAGCTATGACGCGCTTGCCCGCATCATGCACGGGCCGCTGCCCGACGGCATGGTGCTGGCCCGCTTCGCGGTGCGGCCGCCGGTCGCCGCGCCGTTCGTGTGGTCCGCAGAGCGCGATGGCGCGGTGCTGCGCCTCACCGGCTTCATCCCGTCCGCGGAAGCGCGCGCCGATGTGGCGGCGGCGCTTTCGGCCGCGGTGCCGGGCATCGGCGTGAAGGACGACACCCGGCTCGCCGATGGCGCGCCGAGCCTTGAGCTGTGGCTGAAGGCGGTGCGCTTTGCCGGGCAGGTGTTGGCGCAACTGCCGGAGGGCCGCGTGACGATCTCGGACAGCACGCTCGCCGTGGAGGGGCTGGCGCCGAGCTTCACCGCATTCGACCAGTTGCTGGCCGCGCGCCGCGCGCCGCCGGAAGGCTTCCAGATCATCCGCTTCGCCGTGGAGCCGCCGCGCGCCGCGCCCTTCATCTGGCGCATCGAGCGCCTCGCGCAGGCGGTGCGCCTCGCCGGCTACGCGCCGTCGGAGGAGGCGCGTCGGCTGCTGGTGGATGCCGCCCGCGCGGCGTTTCCCGGCGTCCAGGTCAGCGACGATATGCAGCTCGCCTCAGGCGGACCTGCGCCGGAGGTGTGGGCGAGCGCCGCCAGCTTCGCCGTCGCCCAGCTGGGCAAGCTCATGACCGGCTCGGCCGAGGTGACCGGCGCCCAGGTGGCGCTGGCCGGCGAGGCGGTGGATTCGGCCGCCTATGCCTCCATCATGCAGGCCGCGCGCACCCCTCCGGCCGGCGTGAGCGTGGTGGCGGATGGGGTGGAGCCGCCCGCCATCTCGCCCTATGTCTTCTCGGTGCGGCGCGAGGGCGACGAGCTCACCGTCTCCGGCTTCTACCCGGACCTTGCCGTGCATGCGGCGATCCGCGCCGCGCTGGAGCGCGACTTCCTCCGGGAGAAGGTCAACGACGTCTCCTCCGTGGGCGGCGGCGCGCCGGACGGGTTCCTGCGGGCGGTGCTGGCGGGCCTGGCGCAGCTGTCCCGCATGGGCGCCGGCGAGCTGAGCATCGCCGACGCCCAGATGCGGCTGTCGGGACGGGTGCTGACGCCGGCCGCCGCCGTGGAGGTGGAGGGCGAGCTGAAACGGGCCGTCCACGCGCCGTTCACGGTCGAGACCGCGCTGGAGATGGCGCCGGTGGCCGCGCCGCTCGACACCGCTGCCTGCGGCCGGCTGGTGGGCGACCTGCTCGGGCGGGGCACGGTGCGATTCGCCACCGGCAGCGCCGAGATCGACCGCAGCAGCCGCGGCCTGCTCGACCGGCTGGCGGTGGCGCTGAAGCGGTGCCCGGCCACGCTGGTGCGCGTTCTGGGCCATACCGATGGCGTGGGTGACGGCGAGCTCAACCAGCGCCTGTCTGAGGCGCGGGCCAACGCAGTGCTGGCATATCTCGTGGAGTCCGGCATAGGCTCGGATCGCCTGAGCGCAGCGGGGCAGGGCGCAGGCCGGCCTCTCGCTCCAAACGACACGGAAGCGGGGCGGGCTCTCAACCGCCGCATCGAGATCGAGGTGAAGGAGCGCGCGCCATGATCTACCTGGCTCTCGCCTTGTGGCCGCATCTTCTGGCGGCGCTGGCCATCGGCCTCGCCACAGGCTACGCGCTGGGACGCCAGTGCCCGGGGAGGCGCGCATGACCGCATTCGATCTCCAGGTCCTGCTGCTGCTGGCCATTGCCTTCATGCTCGGCATTGCCGCCGGCTACTGGCTGGCGCAGCGCCGGCCCCCGCGGGAGGTGGACGCAGAGCGGATCGCCCGGCTGGTGCAGGCGGAGGGGGACGGCCTGTCCGGCGTGGCACCCTGGCCGCGCCCGGCACCCCCGGCGCGCGAGTCCGGCTCGGGACTGAGCCGGGTGCCGGTGCCGCCGGCCTACCGCCCGCCCGAGCCTCCGCGCGCCGCCCCGCCGCGTCCGCAGCCGGCGTCACCATCTTCGCCTGCTCCGGCGCGGGCCGAGGAGCCGGATCTGTTCACGCGCCTCGGCCTCACCAACGGTCTCGTGGCGCTCGCCCCGCGCGAGCGCGAGCCGGAGACCCGTCCGCCCGCGCCACCGCCGGTCCCGCCGCGGGAGAAGGGGCCCGACGGCCATCCCGGCCGTCGCCCGCCCACGCTGGAGGCGCCTGAGGGCGAAAGCGCCGACGACCTGAAGCTGCTCAAGGGCATCGGCCCGCAGAACGAGCGGCGGCTGAACGCCCTCGGCATCTTCCATTTCCGCCAGATCGCGGCCTGGACCCCGGACGAGGCGGCATGGGTCGGCAGCTATCTGGCCTTCCCCGGGCGGATCGAGCGGGAGAAGTGGACCGCGCAGGCGCGTGCCCTCACCGCCGGCGATCCGCCTCCCGACAATGGCCACAAGCGGCGGCAGGAGCCGTGAGATCCCTCTAACGCCCCGCGAGCCTCTCACGGCCGCAGGCGCGGCGGGCGAGCCGCATCCTGTGCGGGAAGCGGTGGGATGGGTGGAGCGGAACAGTGGGCGCCGCCGCCCGCCGGAACATCGACCTGCCGGGCCTGATCCTTGGGGTGGCGTGCCGGGCGGACGGGCCGGGGCGGCCAGCATCGCCGGCCACCGTCGTCGGTGCCCAGTGACGCGGGCTCAGCGCCCGCCGCGCAGGTCCGCTTCCATCTGGAGCTTGGTGGGGATGTTGAAGCGCAGCTTGTAGACTTGGTAGTTCTCCATCACCCGCTGGACATAGTTGCGGGTCTCGGAGAAGGGGATGGATTCCACCCAGTTCACCACGTCCACGTCCGGATCGCGCGGGTCGCCGAACCGCTGGATCCACTTGGCGACGCTGCCGCGACCGGCATTGTAGGCCGCGAACACCAGCACGTAATTGCCGTTGTAGTTCTCCACCAGCTCGCCCAACTCGGCGGCGCCGAACTGGACATTGTACGACTGGTCGCTCATCAGGCGCTGCTCGTTGTAGGGCGCACCGGTCTTCTTGGAGACCTCGCGGCCGGCGGCCGGGGTCACCTGCATCAGGCCCATGGCCTTGGCGCTGGAAAGCGTGCGGGCGTTGAACAGGCTCTCCTGCCGCGCGACCGCATAGATGGACGCCTTGTCCACCGGATTGCCGATGGGCGTGTAGGTGGGCAGGCCGAAGGTGGGGAACGCCTCGGCCTCGAGCGGATGGCCCTCGGCGAGGCTCTCCTTGCCCACCACCAGCGCGCCGCGCGCATCGCCGGCGCTCTCTGCGAGGTTGGCCAGCATGGCGAGCTGGGCCGAATCCTCCATGCGCCAGGCGAGGTCGTAATAGATGGTCAGCGGCGTGTCCCGATCGCCGATGGCGTACAGCATCTTGATGGCTTTGACCGGCTCCAGCCGGTTGAAGTTGCCGCGGGTGTCGAACGAGCCGCCCGGCGTGCCGCGCAGCGCCACCGGCGCCATGCCGAGCTTGGTGCGCGACAGCTGCCCGTAATAGGTGGCAGGGAAGCGTGATGCCGCCTCGTAGCCGGCATTGGCGCGGCCGCGGTCGCCCATGGCCTCCGCGGCGCGGGCCTGCCAGTAGTAGGCGCGCGAGAGCGTGATCGGGTGCTTCTGGTCGTCGTCGATCTTGGCGAAGTGCTGGGCTGCCGTGCGCGGGTCCTTCAGGAAGGTGAGGGCGATCCAGCCGGCGGTGAAGTGCTGTTCGGCGCGGTAGTTGTCGGCCTTCGGCGGCACGCCGGTGGCGGCCACCTTGTAGGCGGCCTGCGGGTCGCCCGCCTCGATCAGCTCGCGGGCGACGAGGCGCCGCTCGATCCACCATTCGTCCGGATCGGCGCGCACCATGTCGGAGGTGGAGCCGGCGAGCAGAGCCCGCGCGGCTTCCTGCGGCTTGTCGGCGCGGCGGGCGAGCTGGGACTTGGCGAACAGATAGGCGGGATCGTTGGCAAGGGTGAACGGCACCTGGGCCAGCAGCTTGTCGCCGTTCGGCTCCTTCTTGGCGATGGCCATGCGCGCCTTGGTGAGCGCGACGATGTCCGAGCCGGCCCGCGCCGCGGCGCGCAGGGCGCGCTCGGGGTCGGGCTTGTAGCTGAAGCGGTCGGCGCGCAGCTTGTGGTCGGCGCGGGTGAGCACAGAGCCGAACTCGGAGAGGATCCGCTCCTCGAACAGCTCGTTCAGCTCATCCTCGCGATAGGCCTCGCGCACCCAGTCGGCGGCATCCGAGCGGTTGCCCACCGAGACCAGGTAACGGGCGAGCGCCACCTTGCCCTCGCCCGACAGGGGCGGCTGCTCGGCGAAGAACTCGCGCGCCTTGGCGGGGTCGCGGTTCTCCTGGAACAGGACGCGCTCGGCACGCCGGCGCAGGGTGTTCTGCGTCGGCCAGCCGGGCTTTTCCTTCAGGAACTGGTTGATGGCGTCGAAGCCCAGATCGTTCGGCGCGTGGCGGATGACGAGCCACGTCACCAGAGAGCGCGCCACCGGGTCATCCAGTTGCTGCGCGGCGCTCATGGCCTCGCCGGCGCGTCCGTTCTTGGCCGCCGTCACCGCGACGCGGAGCGCGGCGAGGTCGCTGCCGGGGATGTTGGAAGACGCGCCCAGCGGCGGCGCAGGCTGGGCCGGGGCGGCAGGCGCGCGCGCGGGTGCCGTCTTCGCAGCCGACTTGGCCGTGCCGGACTTGGCCGCGCCGGACTTGGCATCCTTCGCGGACTTGGAATCACCGCCCTTGGCGGCGGCCGGCTTCGCGGTGGACTTGGAATCGTGGCTGGACTTGGCGTCCTTGGCGTCCTTGGCCGCCTTGGTGTCCTTCGCGGACTTGGAATCGGTGCTCTTGGAGTCCTTTGTGGACTTGGTGTCCTTGGAGGCTTTCGCGTCCTTGGCGGCGGCGGGCTTGGCGGCCGGGGTCGGCGCGGTTTCCGCCGCAGCCGGCATCGCCCCGCTCCACGCAAGGGCGAGCGCCAGCGCGCTCACGGAAATCAGGCTCGAAACTGGCGACATGGAATGTCCTCGCGGCGCGTTCGGTCTTGAGCGGCTCCCCCTTGGCCATGTTCGGCCAGCCGTGTTGACGAAACCCTAACCAGATTGATCGCGGAAAGAGGGCGAAACCGGGGCCCCTGCCGCAGCGTTGGTTGCATTCGGCGTTTCGCCTCACCCCGGTGCCTCCTCTCCATCCCCGCGCACCTCCGCCAGCCCGACTTCGATGGGCGGGAAGCCCGCCGGGCGATGCGGCTTCGGTTTGCCGCCACCGCCGAGCGGCTTCCGGCGCGTGCCCCCTTTCCGGGCGGGCGGCAAAAGGATAAGGGTCAAGGCCCGCACCCGCCGCTCACCCGAGCCGGCGCGGCGCCGGGGCGTCAGCCGTCCGCGCAGGCGTCGCCGGCCAATCGACCAAGCTCCAGGAACCCAAGGCGTTCGCCCATGTCGCCCATCCCGTCTCTCTCGCGCTTCCGCGGCTCCTTTACCGCCCTCGTCACCCCGTTCCGCGACGGCGCGCTGGATGAGAAGGCGTTCCGCGCCTTCGTGGACTGGCAGATCGCCGAGGGCACCCACGGCCTCGTCCCCGTCGGCACCACCGGCGAGAGCCCGACCCTGTCCCACGACGAGCACAACCGCGTGGTGGAGTGGACCGTCGAGCAGTCCGGCGGCCGTGTGCCGGTGATCGCCGGCGCCGGGTCCAACAACACCTCGGAGGCGGTGGCCCTCGCCCAGCATGCCCAGAAGGTGGGCGCCGACGCGCTGCTGGTGGTGACGCCCTATTACAACAAGCCCACCCAGGAAGGGCTCTTCCGCCATTTCAAGGCCATCGCCGACGCGGTGGACCTGCCCATCTTCATCTACAACATCCCGAGCCGCTCGGTGATCGACATGTCGGTGGAGACCATGGCGCGCCTGTTCGAGCTGCCGAACATCGCCGGCGTGAAGGACGCCACCGCCAACCTCGCCCGCGTCTCGCTGCAGCGGCAGGTGCTGGGGCCGGACTTCATCCAGCTCTCGGGCGAGGACGCCACCGCCCTCGGCTTCATGGCCCACGGCGGCCATGGCTGCATCTCGGTGGCCTCGAACGTCGCGCCGCGCCTGTGCGCCGACTTCCAGAACGCCTGCCTCGCCGGCGACTTCGCCGCGGCCCTCGCCATCCAGGACAAGCTGATGCCGCTGCATACGGCGCTGTTCGTGGAGACCAATCCCTCGCCCACCAAGTATGCGCTCTCCGTGCTCGGCAAGATGAGCGAGGAGGCGCGCCTGCCCATGGTGCCCGTCTCCGAATCCACCCGCGCGGTGGTGAAGAGCGCCATGGTGCACGCCGGCCTCATCAACTGATGGCCTCGCGTCCGCGGCAGGGGGCGGAGCGGGCGGTGAGCCCCTTCCGCTTGCCTGCCCGGCGGCGCGCGACCATGTTTGCCCCATCATGAGCGACAAGAACAAAGACGCCCCCCGCAAGATCGCCGCCGACAACCGGCGCGCGCGCTTCGACTATGAGATCGGCGAGACGCTGGAGGCGGGCATCTCCCTCACCGGCACCGAGGTGAAGAGCCTGCGCGGCGGCAAGGCCACCATCGGCGAGAGCTATGCCGCCCAGAAGGACGGGGAGATGTGGCTCTACAACGCCTACATCCCCGAGTACCTGGAGGCGAACCGCTTCAATCACGAGACCCGGCGGCCCCGCAAGCTGCTGCTGCACAAGCGCCAGATCGCCAAGCTGGGCCAGGCGGTGGAGCGCGAGGGCATGACGGTGGTGGCGCTGAAGATCTATTTCAACGATCGCGGCCGCGCCAAGGTGGAGCTCGCCGTGGCGCGCGGCCGCAAGGCCCACGACAAGCGCGAGGCCAGCAAGGAGCGCGACTGGGCCCGCGACAAGGCGCGCCTGATGCGCGAGCGGGGCTGAGCCGGCCGGCTGCACGCCGCGCGGAGCCCGCACGACGCAACTCAACTCACGCGGAACGGGGAACGGCCATGACCACCTACAACAGCCTGCCCGAGGGCCTGCCTGTACCCGAGGATGACGGGCACGCCGACCACCTGCCGGGGCTGGAGCTGCCCATCATCCACCTGCCGGCGACCGACGGGCGCACCGTCGACCTCTCCTCGCTGTCCGGCCTCGCCGTGGTCTATGCCTATCCCCGCACGGGCGTGCCGGGCGAGCCGCTGCCGACGGGCTGGGACGAGATCCCCGGCGCGCGCGGCTGCACGCCCCAGTCCTGCGCCTTCCGCGACCATTTCGCGGACCTGAGGGCGGCCGGCGCGGAGCATGTGTTCGGCCTGTCGCTCCAGGACACGCCCTTCCAGAGCGAGGTGGCCGAACGGCTGCACCTGCCGTTCCCGCTGCTGTCGGACCATCGGCATGAGCTGACCCATGCCATCCGGCTGCCGACCTTCGAGGTGGAGGGCCAAGTGCTCCTGAAGCGCATCACCCTCATCATCGAGGACGGCGCCATTTCCCACGTCTTCTATCCCGTCTTCCCGCCCGACCGGAACGCGGCGGACGTGCTGGCGCACCTTGCCACCAAGCGCGCGCAGGACTGAGCCTGCGCGGCGGCGGGCGCGCTCAGGCGGCGTCGAGATAGGCGCGCACGGCAGAGAACACGGAGTGGAACATCTGCGGCGTCAGGACGCCGGTGTTCGTGTTGTAGCGGGAGCAGTGGTAGGAGGCGAACAGGCGCACCTGCCCGATAGTGTCCGTGGCGCCGTGGCCGAACTTCAGCCGAGAGGCCTTCTCGCCCAGCGCCGCCAGCGTGGAATCATGGGCGATCTTGCCCAGCGTCACGATGGCCTTGAGGCGCGGCATGGCCTCCATGGGCGCCTTCAGGAACGGGCGGCAGGTGCGGATCTCCTGCGGCGTCGGCTTGTTCTGCGGCGGCACGCAGCGCACGGCATTGATGATGCGCGCGTCGGTGAGCGCCAGCCCGTCCTCGGGATGGGCGGCATAAGTGCCGGTGGCGAAGCCGTACTGGATCAGCGTGGAATAGAGCAGGTCGCCGGCATAGTCGCCGGTGAACGGCCGACCGGTGCGGTTGGCGCCGCGCAGGCCCGGGGCGAGGCCGACGATGAGCAGGCGCGCATCCTGCGGTCCGAAGGCCGGCACCGGCGCGTTGTGCCAGCCCGGCTCGGCGGCCCGCCATTCGGTGCGGAACTCGGCGAGGCGCGGGCACAGCGGGCAGTCGCGCGGCGGCTCGGTCGCGGGCAACGTCGCGCGCGCCCCGGCGGACGCCGTGGCCATGGGGCGGGCCATGGAGCGTCAGGTCTCGGGATCGGAGGCTGTGGCCGCGGCGGCGTTGCGCCGCTCCAGGAAGCGCGGCGTCTCCTGCATGCGGCCCTGCCGCTCGGAGGGGTCGCGGCCGATCTTGGGCTGGAGCTCCACCAGGTCGATGAAGACGTCCGCCTGCCGGCGCAGGTCGTCGGCGATCAGCGGCGGCTGGGTGGAGATGGTGGAGACCACGGACACCCGCACGCCCCGGCGCTGCAGCGCCTCCACCAGCGAGCGGAAGTCGCCGTCGCCGGAGAAGAGCACGATGTGGTCCACGTGCTCGGCGAGCTCCATGGCGTCCACGGCGATCTCGATGTCCATGTTGCCGCGCACGCGGCGCCGGCCCTGCGCGTCGGTGAACTCGCGCGCGAGCTTGGTGACGACCGAGTAGCCGTTGTAGTCCAGCCAGTCGAGCAGCGGGCGGATGGAAGAGTATTCCTGATCCTCGATCAGGGTGGTGTAGTAGAACGCCCGCAGCAGATAGCCCCGGCTCTGGAACTCCTTCAGGAGCCGCTTGTAGTCGATGTCGAAGCCGAGCGCTTTGGTTGCTGAGTACAGATTGGCGCCATCAATCAGAAGAGCGATCTTTTCCAGGCCCTGCATACAAAGGTCCGCCGATGGAAGGGTATGGGCAAAGGGATAAGGCTGCAAACCACGTCATCCAGCCGCCTTTCTCCGACGAAGGCAATTCCAAATCAAGCGAAAAAGGCGGCGCGGGCTTGCCCCATGGCGGGAATTGCTGTATCCACCCGCTCTTCCCAGGCCTAGATATGTGCGCTGCTGCGCATGAGGGAGTGACGAGCCCATGGCCCGTGTCACGGTAGAAGATTGCATCGACAAGGTGGATAACCGGTTCGAGCTGGTCCTGCTCGCCGCCCACCGGGCGCGCATGATCTCGTCCGGCCAGCAGATCACCATCGATCGCGACAACGACAAGAACCCCGTCGTCGCCCTGCGCGAGATCGCGGACGAGACGGTGAGCCCCGAGGATCTGAAGGAAGACCTCATCCACTCGCTCCAGAAGTACACCGAGGTGGACGAGCCCGAGCCCGAGGCCGTGCCGCTCATCGCTTCCGGCGAATCGGGCAGTGGCGACGACAGCGACGTGATGCTCGACCGCATGACGGAAGAGGAGCTTCTTGCCGGCCTTCAGGGCCTCGTGCCGCCCGAGCACACCGACGACGACGAGGGCTGATCGCCCCGTTTCCCCGTTAGGTGACGGCCGGGCGCGATGCCCGGCCGTTTTCGTTTGGGGCGCGCCGTCGCGGTCATCCGGGGCCGTGGCCGGTGGGGTGCGACCTGCCCCGACGGGATCGAAGCGGGTGCAGCCTTGCCCGCTCTAAACGATTAATGCGCCGGTTGACGGCCCCCGGACACCAGCCTAGGTTTCCCCCCATGTTTCGTTTCGGACCAGCACGGCCGTCGATTATTCCGGCCCCGCGGCGACTTCCCCGCCCGGTCGACCCTGTCGGCCGGGTGACCTGACGCGCCGGCCGGCCTTTGCGGCGGGCGCGACCACTTCCGGGGCCCAACCCCGTCGCTCCGCAGGCGGCCCAGCCGCGCTTCGTCCGGAACTTTTCCATGTCCCATGCTTCCGTTGTCCCGCCGGTCACCGACCGTTGCGGCCCGCGCCATTGCCTCCAGGTGGAGGCGGAGCCCCAGGTCAACCTGATGATGCGCCTGCTGGAGCCGCTCGTGGTCCACGACGTGCTGCCGGAGCGCATCGTCTGCACCGGTGGCGAGGATGCGCTCGGCATCGAGATCGTCTTCGCCGCCTCCACCGATGTGGCCGAGCGGCTGCGGCTGCGGCTCGGCGGGATGATGGGCGTCAGGTCGGCCGCCATCGCGCCCGCCGGGGCCAGCCTGGCCCACCCTGCGGCCGCTTCCCGCGCGGCCTGAGAGAGAGGTCGCCATGCTCGCCACCCTCGCCGACATCGCCGTCATCGTCCTGCCGGTCTTCGGCATGGTGGCGGTGGGCTATCTCTCCGCCCGAGTCGGCCTGGTGAGCGAGCGGGCGACCGACGGCCTCGCCGAGTTCGTCTTCAGCCTCTCGGTGCCGGTGCTCATCTTCAAGACGCTGAGCGAATCCCGGCTGCCGGAGGCGCAGCCTTGGGGCTACTGGATCGCCTATTTCGCCGGCGCCTTCTTCGTGTTCTGGCTGGCCATGGTGGCGGCCCGGCGACTGTTCGGCCGCGGCCACAAGGAGGCGGTGATCCATGGCTTCGCGGCGGGGCAGGCGAACACGGTGTTCGTGGGCGTGCCGCTGATCCTCAAGGCCTATGGCGACGAGGGCGCGGTGCCCTTGTTCCTGCTCATCGCGATCCATCTGCCGGTGATGCTGGTGGCCGCCACCGTTCTGCTGGAGGGCAGCGCCGGTTTCTCGCGGGCCACGGTCCTGCGGCTGCTCAAGGCGTTGGCGTTCAACCCGATCCTCATCGGCATCTATGCCGGGGCGCTGGCGCGGGTGGTGGGCGTTCAGGCGACGGGCATCCCCAAGCAGATGGTGGACCTGCTCGCCGCCGCGGCCACCCCCTGCGCGCTGATCTCGCTCGGCCTGTCGCTGAAGCGCTACGGCATGGCGGGCGGGGATCTCGCGCCCTCCGCAGTCATCTGCCTGCTGAAGCTGGTGGTGCATCCGGCGGCGGTGTTCGCGGTCACCTTCGTGTTCGCCATGCCGCCGGTGTGGGCCGGCGTGGCCGTGCTGTTCGCGGCCATGCCGAGCGGCATCAACGGCTATCTGCTGGCCCAGCGCTACGGCATCGGGGTCGCCACCTCCACCACGGCGGTGTCCATGTCCACCGGTCTCGCGGTGCTGACCGTGGCGGTGTGGCTCTACATCCTCGGCGTGGGCTGAGCCGCAGGGGCAAACCCCAGCCGCGCCCTCACGTCCTCGGGGGTGACGCCCGCCGCGCGCAGGGCGGCAAGGCTGGTGGCGCTGTTGCTCTTGGAGAGCTTGTGCCCGCTGTCGTCCAGGATCAGCCGGTGGTGGTGGTAGACCGGCGTCGGCAGGCCCAACAGGCGCTGCAGCAGGACGTGCACCGATGTGGCGTGGAACAGGTCCATGCCACGGATGACATGGGTGATCGCCTGCGCCGCGTCGTCCACCACGACGGAGAGGTGATAGGAGGTGGGCACGTCCTTGCGCGCCAGCACCACGTCGCCCCATGCCGCGGGATCTCCCTGCACCCGCCGGAGCGGGCCTTCCGGCGCGCCTTGTGCCTCCGCCCATCCGGGCGGACCACCGGCAGCGGCGATGGCGGCCGCCATGTCCAGACGCAGCACGAACGGCGCGCCCGCCGCCCGCCGTGCGGCGCGCTCGGCCGCACCCAAGGCGTTGCGCGGGAAGGGAAAGAGCGGTGCGCCATCGGGATCGCGCGGGGCGGGGCGGCCGGTCGCCGCCTCCTGCTCGATCACGGCGCGGGCGATGTCCGACCGGCTCTCGAAGGCGGGATAGACCAGCCCCATGGCCTCCAGCCGCGCGAGGGCGGCGGCATAATCGGCGAAGTGCTCGGACTGCCGGCGCGGCGGGGCATCCGGCGCCACGCCCAGCCAGGCGAGGTCGTCGAGGATGCCGCGCTCGAATTCCGGGCGACATCGGGTGGCGTCGATGTCCTCCATGCGCAACAGGAAGGTGCCGCCCATGCGGCGCGCCGCCTCGCTGTTGACGAGGGCGGAACAGGCGTGGCCCAGATGGAGCCGCCCGTTGGGGCTGGGCGCGAACCGGCAGGTGATCCGCTGTCCCGGCAGGGGCGGGCGCGGGTCGGCCGCGAGCGGACGTGCGAGCGGACTTGCGGTCTGACTTGCGGGCGGGGCAGGGGCCGTCACGGGCGGTCGGTCCGGCATGGGGCGGTGGAACGTTGAGGGCACGCGCGGGCGAGATTCCCGACGGCGTGCGCCGCTGGGAGTGCATGATGGACGAGCCGCACCTTGCCGACCAGCCTACGTTCGACCGCGCGTTCGATGCGCTGCTCCATCTCGACCCGCGCCTCGTGCCGCTGGCCGAGGTGGCGGGCCGCCCGGCCCTGCGGCGGCGGGAGCCGGGGTTTGCCGGCCTTGCCTCCGTGGTGGTGGCGCAACAGCTCTCCGTGGCGTCCGCCCGCGCCATCCAAGGCCGGCTGGAGCTCACGCTGGGCGGCGCCCCGTCCGTGGAGGCGATGCTCGCCGCGACACCTGAGGCCCTGCGCGCCGCGGGGCTTTCGGCGCCCAAGATCCGCACCCTCACCGGCATCGCCCGGGCGCTCGCCGACGGCGCTGTGGACCTCGACGTGGTGGCGCGCCTGCCGGCGGATGAGGCGGCGGAGCTGATGACGCGCCTGCCGGGCATCGGGCCATGGACCGCGGACATCTACCTGTTGTTCTGCCTCGGCCGCGCGGATGCGTTCCCCGAGGGCGACCTCGCGCTCCAGGTGGCGCTGGGGGAGGGCTTCGGGCTGCCCGGCCGCTGCACGCCGCACGGCCTGCGCGCCATCGCCGAGGACTGGCGCCCCCTGCGCGGCGTGGCGGCGCATCTGCTGTGGGCCTATTATGGCGCCCGGCGGGCGCGGCTGGGCGCCCCGGCCTGATCGCACACGGTGGCCCTGATGCCCTTTCCCCTCGACGGTGTCTCGCTCGATGAGCCGATCCTTGACGGCCCGCGCCTGCGGCCCCGCTCCGGCGGCGAGCCGGACAGCCTCGTGGTGTTCCTGCACGGCTATGGTGCGGACGGGCGCGACCTGATCGACATCGGCAATGCCTGGGCCGAGCTTCTGCCCGGCACCGCCTTCGTCTCCCCCCATGCTCCGGACCCCTGCGGCGAGGCGCCGGTGGGGCGGCAGTGGTTCCCGCTCACCTTCCGCGACCCGCACGAGCTGACCCGGGGTGCCGAGGCCGCCGCGCCGCTGCTGCGGGAGTTCCTTGCGGCGGAGCTTGCGAAATACGACCTGCCGGCCTCCCGTCTCGCTCTCGTCGGCTTCAGCCAGGGGGCCATGATGGCGCTGAAGGTCGCTACCACCGCGGCCGAGGCGCCGGCGGCGGTGGTGGCCTATTCCGGCCTGTGGGTGGAGGCGGCCGCCGGCCGCGGCGGGACGGGCGAGCTGCCGGTGCGCCCGCCAGTGCTGCTGGTGCACGGCTCGGAGGACGAGGTGATCCCGGCACAGGCACTGTTCGCCTCGGCGCAGGGGCTGGCGGCGGCCGGCGTGCCGGCGGAATGGCACCTCAGCCACGGGCTGGGCCACGGCATCGACGATGCCGGGCTCGCGCATGGCGGCGCCTTCCTGGCCGAATTCCTGCGGCCAAGCCGGCGTTAGGCGCCGGCCGCAGATGCCGGCGGATGCGCCAGCGGCGGTACGGTAATATCCAACGCGCGCGGTGCGTGAATTCCGCGCGGCTTCACAACACTGACACGGAGCATATAGAGTATCGCCCGCGCATCGGGATCGTCACTTGCGATTCGAATGCGGAAGACGAGGAGTTCGGTCCTTGACCACTGCTTTGTCACCCGGGGCTTGGCCAGCGCTCGTGCTCAACGCGGACTACCGCCCGTTGAGCTATTACCCGCTGTCGGTCTGGAGCTGGCAGGATGCGATCAAGGCGGTCTTTCTCGATCGGGTCAACATCGTCGAGTATTACGACAAGGCGGTGCGAAGTCCCGGGTTCGAGATCCGCCTGCCGAGCGTGGTCTCGCTGCGGGCGTTCGTGAAGCCCACCCGACAACCGGCCTTCACCCGCTTCAACGTCTTCCTCCGCGACCGCTTCTCCTGCCAGTATTGCGGCTCGCGCGACGACCTGACCTTCGACCACTTGATCCCCCGCTCCCGGGGCGGGCAGACCACCTGGGAAAACGTCGTCGCCGCCTGCTCCCCCTGCAACCTGCGCAAGGGCAGCCACATGCCCGGGGACGTCGGAATGTGGCCGGCGCAGATGCCGTTCCAGCCCTCCGTGCATGACCTGCACCAGAACGGGCGCCAGTTCCCGCCGAACTACCTGCACCAGAGCTGGCTGGATTATCTTTACTGGGATACCGAGCTCGATCCCTGATCGCCGGCCCTCCGAGCCATCGCACTCCATCCGATTCCCGCCATCGAACGGTACGTCGCGACCGGGCGGGCCTTATGCCGCGCCTGCGTCTTTGCGGCGGGTTGTCGCGCCCGTGAAGGCCACGACGGCGAGGCCGGCGGCGATCAGCGCGTTCCAGCCGGCCATGGAGAGGCCGAACAGCCGCCACGCCGCCTCGTCGCAGCGCGGCACCCGCGCCCCCTTCAGCGCGCCCAGCACGTTGCCGGTCATCACCGGCGCGCCGGTGCAGGTGGTGGGGCCTTCCCACAGGCGCCATTCCACGCCGGCGTGGAAGATGGCGATGCCCATGTTGATCACCATGGCGAGGCCGAGAAGGCCGAGGATGACCTGCGCCACGCGCACTCGTCCGCCCCGCGCCGCGCCATAGGCCACAAGGCCCAGCGGCACGGCGACATAATAGGCGATGCGCTGGTCGAGGCAGAGCGGGCAGGGCGCAAGGCCTACCACCAGCTGGAAGTACCAGGCCGCCGCGAGGGCGAGCGCCGAGCCTGCCACCACGAGCAGGGCGGCGGTTTCATCGAGACGCTGGAGCACGGGCTCTGTCCTCCGGGCCGCCCTTCGCGGACGCCCTTCCCCGCAGGGGCGATTAGACCGCGACGCGCCCCGTGTCCATCAGGCGCGGACCCCGATATCGCGCATGTGAGGCCGGCCCGCGCGCCGGCCGGCCACCTTGGAATACTTCTTACTCAAGGGCACCTCTATGGCGCGGCTGTTCGCAGTGCGGTATAAAGTTGCAAGTCGTCTTCGGAGGCATTCGCATTGCGTTTCTCCGGCGCCGGCATATTTTGGTGATAGCTACGAAGATTGCAGCCGAAATGAACGAGATGACCCAGACCCGATCCATGATTGGCGTTCCGGCGCCCGCCGAAGGGCAGGACGAGCCGGTTCTGCCCGTGGCCCAGCTGCGGGACATCAACTCGGCCCGCCGTACGGGCTGTCCGTTCCATGACGTGCGCGAGATGCTGAAGGAGGTGGGCCTGCGGCCGACCCGCCAGCGTCTGGCGCTGGGCTGGCTGCTGTTCGCCAAGGGCGACCGGCACGTGACGGCGGAAATCCTGCACGAGGAAGCCATCAAGGCGCGCTTCCCAGTGTCCCTCGCCACCGTCTACAACACGCTGCACCAGTTCACCGAGGCCAGCCTGCTGCGCGAGCTCGCGGTGGATGGCTCGAAGACCTATTTCGACACCAACGCGTCCGATCACCATCACTTCTTCCTGGAAGGCCAGAACGACCTGATGGACATCCCCGCGCGCGAGGTCCACGTGGACCTGCTGCCCGAGCCCCCCGAGGGCTATGAGGTGGCGCGCGTGGACGTGGTGGTGCGCCTGCGCCGCAAGGGCTCGACCCGCGGCTGACCTGCGGACGCTGCGCGGTCGCGACGACCCGGGTCGGCTGCCCCGGTCCTGCGACGGCGCGAGAAACGGAAAGGCTGGCGTCGCGCCGGCCTTTTTTGTGTCTGGCGCCCGCCCGTGCCGGGCTTTTTGTTTCTGGAGCCCGCCCGTGCCGGCCTTTTTTGTGTCTGGAGCCCGTCCATGCCGGGCATGGTCGCGCGCAGGAGGCCGAATCGCGCCGTCCTGTCGGCCCTGAAGCAGGCGGGAGAGAGCGGCGGTCCTACCGCCCCTGCCGCAGCGCCGTGAGGACGGCGATGGAGGCGTAGCCGTCCGCCGGGGCGATGCCGGCCTTCTGCTGGAACGCCCGCACGGCGCGCATGGTATCGGCGCCCACCCGCCCGTCGGTGCCTCCGGTGTCGAAGCCTGCGGCCGTGAGGCGCTGCTGCACCTCCTGCAGCTCCTGCAGGGTCAGCGCCCGCTCGCCGCCGGGCCAGGGCGTCACGAACGGCCCGTCGCCCATGATCCGGTCACCCAGATGCACCACCGCCAGCGCATAGTTGGACGACGGATTGTAGGAGCGCACGGCGTAGAAGTTGTGCAGCAGCAGCAGCGCCGGCCCGCCGGGTCCGCCCGGCAGCCACAGGCGCGCCGGCTCGTCGTAGCCGCCGAGCGACTGGCCCTCGACGGTGACGAGCCCCATCTCGCCCCACTGGGAGAGGGGGCGGCGGGTCTTGTTGTCGGCAAAGTCGGTGTTGAAGCCCATGGGTAGCTTGGCCTCGAAGCCCCAGGGCTCGCCGCGGCGGTATTTGCCACGCTTCACCAGATAATTGGCGGTGCCGGCGAGGGCGTCGTCGGGCTTGCCGAAGGGCGAGATGCGCCCGTCGTTGTCGAAGTCGACGCCCATGTTCAGCCACACCTCGGGCATCCACTGGGTGTGCCCCATGGCGCCGGCCCACGAGCCGGTCATCTCCTGCGGCGTGCCCCAGCCGCGCTCGACGATGACGAGGGCGTTGAGAAGCTCCGTCTCCCAGTACTTGCGGCGGCGGGCGTCGCCCCAGGCGAGGGCGGAGAGGGAGGGGAACACCGGCTTCATGTGCGCCGGATTGCTCAGCACGTCGCCGAACGCGCTCTCCATGCCCCAATAGCCGAGCATGACGCGGCGATCGACGCCGAACGCCGTCTCGATGCGCTCCAGCAGGCCGGCATACTGGCGCGCCCGCTGCTTGCCGGTGCTGATGCGCCAGTCGGAGACGCGGCGGTTGAGGTACTGCCAGGTCTGCTCGGTGAACTCGGCCTGGTTGCGGTCCTGCGCGTAGACGCTGGTATCCGGCTTCAGGCCATTGAACACGCGGTTGTAGGTGGCGTCCGAGACGCCGCGGGCGCGGGCTCGGGCCCGGAAGGTCTCCACCCATTTGGGGAAGGATTGCGCCGACTGCTGCGCGAAGGCGGGCGTGGTCGGCGCAAGGCCACCCACGAGCCCGCCCGCCAGCCCGGCGACGAGCGCGGTGGTGAAGGAGCGGCGGTCGATGGCGCGCGGATGGGGGGCGAGGCGGTCGGTGTCGCGGGTCATGTCGGCCCTCGGCAGGAGAGGTCAGCTGGCGGCGGCGAGCGGCGTCCCGGCCGGCGCCAGCACCTCGGGCGCGGCCATTGGCCGTCCCAGGATGGGTTGAATGCGGGCCGTCTCGAACGGCCGCAGCGTGGACAGGAGCCGCACCGGCTCCGGCACATCGGGCGCGACACCGGCGCCGATCAGCTGCGTCACCCGCCGGGCGATGGCGGGCGCGGGATCGACGAAGGTGACCGGCCACGGGGCAAGCTGCGCCAGCCGGTCGACGATGAGCGGATAATGGGTGCAGGCGAGCACAACCGTATCGGTCCGCCGGCCGCCGGCGGAGACGAAGCAGGGGGCGATCTCGGCGGCGATCTCGGCGTCGTCCACCGCCTCGCCGGCCATGGCGGCCTCGGCGAGGGCGGCGAGGCGGTCGCTGCCCACGAGGGCGACATCGCAGCCGGCGGCGAACTCCCGCACCAGCGCGGCGGTATAGTCGCGGCGCACGGTGCCGGGGGTTGCCAGCACGCTGACCCGCCGGGTGCGCGAGGCGATGCAGGCCGGCTTGATGGCCGGCACGGTGCCGACGAAGGGAATGGAATGGCGCGCCCGCAGCGCCGGCAGGGCCAGCGTGGAGGCGGTGTTGCAGGCGATCACCACCAGATCCGGCGCCACCTGCGCGATCAGGCGGTCCATCACGTGATCGACCCGCGCCACCAGCTTGTCGTCGGACAGGGCGCCATAGGGGAAGGCGGCGTCATCCGCCGCATAGACGAAGCGCGCATCGGGGCGCACCCGGGCCACCTCGCGGAACACGGACAGCCCGCCGACCCCGGAATCGAAGACGAGAATGGTCGGCGCGCGCTCCGCCTCGATGGCGGTCGTGGCGCTGGGAACCGGGGCAGGGGCGTTCACGACATGGCTTTCGATGGCGACAGGCAGGACGGTTGCCATGACTTATCCTCAACGGCACGGGCGAGATTGTGACGCCGTCACCGTAAAGGAAGGGTGAGCAGGACATTCCGTAGCGGAATGTCCCGCCGTTTCAGGCCCGCGATGCCCGCAGCGCCGCAGCAGCGGCCACCGGGCCCAGCACCAGCGAGAACAGGGAGAGGCCCGCCAGCACCCGGAACGGCGTGCCGAACGGCACCGGCCCCGTCACCGCCGCCTGAGTCGCCGACACGGCGAAGATGAGCACCGGAATGGCGAGCGGGATGACCAGCACCGCGATCAGCAGCCCACCGCGCCGGAACGCGCCCGCAAAGGCCGCGCCCACCAGCCCGAGGAAGGTGACGGCGGGGGTCCCCACCAGCAGGGTCAGCACCACCGCGCCGATGGCCGCCGGTTCCAGATTGAGCATCAGCGCCAGCACGGGCGCGGCCAGCACCAGCGGCAGGCCGGTGGCCAGCCAGTGGGCGAGGCCCTTGGCCGCGGCGGCCAGCTCCAGCGGCAGGGCCGAGAGCATCATGGCGTCGAGGGAGCCGTCCTCCGCATCGGCCGCGAACAGGCGCTCGAGGCCGATCAGGCTCGCCAGCAGCGCGCCGATCCACAGGATGGCCGGGCCGATGCGGGCCAGCAGCACGAGGTCCGGCCCCACCGCGAACGGCATCACGGTGACCACGCTGAGGAAGAAGACCACGCCGAGGCCCGCGCCTCCGCCGGAACCGAGGGACAGGGCGAGGTCGCGCCGCACGATGGCGAGGAAGGCGCCCATCATGCCGCCACCCGCCCGAGCCGCATCTCGTCCGTCTCGCCAAGGTCGAGCGGCGCATGGGTGGCCGCGACCAGGATGCCGCCTTCCGCCAGGTGCGCGCGCCCGAAAGCAGCGAAGCGCGCCTGTGCTTTCACGTCCAGCGCGGTGGTGGGCTCGTCGAGGATCCACACCGGCCGGCGCGACACCAGCAGCCGGGCGATGGCGAGGCGCCGCTTCTGCCCGGCCGAGAGCACCGCCGCGCGCAGGCGGCCGAGCCCGCCGAGGCCGACCTCCTCCAGCGCGTCCTCCACCGCAAGCCCGGACGGCCCCAGCACGGTGCGCCAGAACGACAGGTTGGCCGCCACCGTCAGGGCGCCCTTCACCGCGTCGTCGTGCCCGAGATAGTGGATGTGCTCGCCCACGGCGCCGTCGTCGGCGCCGTCGAGGCGGACCTGTCCGGCGGTGGCGCCGAGCAGGCCGGAGAGGATGCGCAGCAGCGAGGACTTGCCGGCGCCGTTGGGCCCGACCACCAGGAGGGCGCGGCCCGGCTCGGCGCGCAGGTCGAGGTTCTCGAACAGCAGCTTGAAGCCCCTGCGGCACCCCAGCTTTTCACCCACCAGAGCCGTCACGGCCATGGGCAGTTGCCCCCTGCTTTTGATGCATTGCACATTAGCTGTTGTTAGCGCATGACCGCGCTTTGAAATGGCTCTATAAAGCCCTCGAACCGCGCCGTCCAAGGTGGCTCAGCCGATGCTGCCTCGCCACAAGCGGCGTCTCGGCTGGGTCGATCATCGAACCGGAGTTATCGCGCCGTGACTTCCCTCGACAGCTTCAAGTGCCGGACCACCCTGACGGTAGACGACAAGGAATACGTCTATTACAGCCTTGAGCTGGCCGAGAAGAACGGTCTTCCGGGCGTTTCGGCCCTGCCGTTCTCCATGAAGGTGCTGCTCGAGAACCTGCTGCGCTTCGAGGACGGCCGCTCCGTCACGAAGGAAGACGTGATCTCCGTCGCCGACTGGCTGAACAACCGCGGCAAGGCGGAGAAGGAAATCGCCTACCGCCCCGCCCGCGTGCTGATGCAGGACTTCACCGGCGTTCCGGCCGTGGTGGACCTCGCCGCCATGCGTGACGCGATGGTGGCCCTCGGCGGCGAGCCGGCCAAGATCAATCCGCTGGTCCCGGTGGACCTCGTCATCGACCATTCGGTGATCGTCAACTTCTTCGGTGACAACAAGGCGTTCGGCAAGAACGTCGAGGAAGAGTACAAGCAGAACCAGGAGCGCTATCGCTTCCTGAAGTGGGGCCAGAACGCGTTCGACAACTTCCGCGTCGTCCCGCCCGGCACCGGTATCTGCCATCAGGTGAATCTCGAATACCTCGCCCAGACGGTGTGGACCCGCAAGGAAGACATCAACGGCAAGAAGGTCGAGGTCGCCTATCCCGACACGCTGGTGGGCACCGACTCGCACACCACCATGGTCAACGGCCTCGGCGTGCTCGGCTGGGGCGTGGGCGGCATCGAGGCCGAGGCGGCCATGCTCGGCCAGCCCATCTCCATGCTCATCCCCGAGGTCATCGGCTTCAAGCTGTCCGGCAAGCTGAAGGAAGGCATCACCGCCACCGACCTCGTGCTCACCGTCACCCAGATGCTCCGCAAGAAGGGCGTGGTGGGCAAGTTCGTCGAGTTCTACGGCCCCGGCCTGGAGCACCTCTCCCTCGCCGACCGCGCCACCATCGCCAACATGGCCCCGGAATACGGCGCCACCTGCGGTTTCTTCCCGGTGGACCGCGAGACCATCGACTATCTCGACGAGACCGGCCGCAAGGACAGCCGCGTCGCGCTGGTGGAGAAGTACTCCAAGGCGCAGGGCATGTGGCGCAAGAAGGAGACCCCCGATCCGGTCTTCACCGACACGCTGGAGCTCGATCTCGACACCGTGCTCCCGTCCCTGGCCGGCCCCAAGCGCCCGCAGGACCGCGTGCTGCTCTCCGACACCAAGACCGGCTTCCTCTCCGCCCTGGAAGGCGAGTTCAAGAAGCCCGGCGAGGCGGCCAAGCGCGTGCCCGTCACCGGCACCGACTACACGCTCGGCCATGGTGATGTGGTGATCGCCGCCATCACCTCCTGCACCAACACCTCCAACCCCTCGGTGCTGATCGCCGCCGGCCTCCTCGCCAAGGCGGCCGCCAAGAAGGGCCTGAAGTCCAAGCCGTGGGTGAAGACCTCGCTGGCGCCCGGCTCGCAGGTGGTGGAAGGCTACCTGAAGGCCGCCGGCCTGCAGGAGTATCTGGACGAGGTGGGCTTCAATCTGGTCGGCTTCGGCTGCACCACCTGCATCGGCAATTCCGGCCCGCTGCCGGAGCCGATCTCCGAGGCCATCAACAAGAACGACCTCGTCGCCGGTGCCGTCATCTCCGGCAACCGCAACTTCGAGGGCCGCGTGAACCCCGACGTGAAGGCGAACTACCTCGCCTCCCCGCCGCTGGTGGTGGCCTATGCGCTGGCCGGCTCGCTGCAGGTCGACCTGACCACCGAGCCGCTCGGCACCGACAAGGACGGCAAGCCCGTGTTCCTCAAGGACATCTGGCCGTCCAACAAGGAAGTCGCCGAATACATCCGCGAGAACGTCACCAAGAAGATGTTCAAGGAGAAGTATTCCGACGTGTTCAAGGGTGACGAGCACTGGCAGAAGATCGAGGTGCCCACCGGCCAGACCTACGCCTGGCAGGATGCCTCGACCTATGTGCAGAACCCGCCCTATTTCGTCGGGATGCAGAAGACCCCCGAGCCGGTGAAGGACATCATCGACGCGCGGATCATGGGTCTGTTCCTCGATAGCATCACCACCGACCACATCTCGCCGGCTGGCTCCATCAAGCAGGCGTCGCCGGCGGGCAAGTACCTGATCGACCATCAGGTCCGCCCGGTGGACTTCAACCAGTACGGCACCCGCCGCGGCAACCACGAAGTCATGATGCGCGGCACCTTCGCCAACATCCGCATCAAGAACCAGATGGTGCCCGGCGTGGAAGGCGGCGTGACCATCCACTACCCGGACGGTGCGCAGCTGCCCATCTACGACGCGGCCATGCAGTACAAGGCCGAGGGCGTGCCGCTGGTGGTGTTCGCCGGCAAGGAGTACGGCACCGGCTCGTCGCGTGACTGGGCCGCCAAGGGCACCAAGCTGCTCGGCGTGCGCGCCGTGGTCGCCCAGTCCTTCGAGCGTATCCATCGCTCGAACTTGGTGGGCATGGGCATCGTGCCGCTGGTGTTCAAGGACGGCGAGAGCTGGCAGACCCTCGGCATCAAGGGCGACGAGATCGTCACCCTCAAGGGCATCGAGGGTGACCTGAAGCCCCGCCAGACCCTGACCGCCGAGGTCAAGTTCGCCGACGGCTCGGTGAAGAACGTCGACCTCATCTGCCGCATCGATACGCTGGACGAGCTCGACTACTTCCGCAATGGCGGCATCCTGCCCTACGTGCTGCGCTCGCTGGCGGCCTGATCCGCCCCGGCCTGATGCAATGAGACATGCCGGCCCGGTCGTTCCGGGCCGGCATTTTCATGTGTGGTGCCCTGCGCCCCGATACCGCCGTGACACCCCATTGTGACTGGTGCGGCGGGCGTCGGTCGGGTATCCCGAAGCGGTCTTCCGCTCCCAGCAGAACGTATTCTGAATGATGAGATCGCTACGTCCCGCCCTCGCGCTCGCGCTTGTCCTCCTCGCCGGTCCGGCGCTGGGGCAGAGCCAGCCGAAGGTCGTGGCGGAGCTGTTCACCAGCCAGGGATGCTCCTTCTGTCCGCCTGCCGACGCGCTGCTCAACGAGCTGGCGAAAGACCCGCAGGTGCTCGCGCTGACCCTTGCGGTGGACTACTGGGACTATGTCGGCTGGAAGGACACGCTGGCGCTGCACGGCCATTCGCTGCGCCAGAAGGCCTATGCCGACCAGCGGCCGGACAAGAAGGTGTTTACGCCCCAGCTGGTGGTGGATGGCCTTCACGCCGCCAAGGGCAGCGATCGCGCTGCCGTGCAGCGCGCGCTGATGACCGCGCGCAGCGACGGCGGGCTGAGCGTGGCCATCACCGTGCAGCGCGACGGCGACATGCTGGAGATCACCCTGCCGCATGAGGCGGGGCTCGGCGAGGGCGTCGATCTGTGGGCCTGCCCGGTGGCGCGCAGCCAGACGGTCGCCATCGGCCGCGGGGAGAATGTCGGGCGCAACGTCACGTACGCCAATGTGGTGCGTGGCTGGGTCCGCGTGGCGTCGTGGCAGGGCGATGCGCGGCGCTTCCGCGTGCCCCTGAAGGATCTGCAGCGCGACGGCGCCGATCAGGTGGCGGTGCTGCTGCAGAAGGGCACCCCCGCCACGCCGGGGCGCATCATCGGTGCCACCATGACCCCGCTGGAGTGACGCGGCGCGTCGTTTCCAAAATCCATGGCCCGTATCCTGCGCCGCATGGATGGCGCCCTGCGCCCTGCGAAGCCGCCTGATACGGTCCGCGTCGGCTGGGCCGTGCCCTTCATGCGACTCGTGGACTGCCCAGCTTCGCCCTCGCCCCAGCTTCGCCCTCGCCCTCGGGGGAGGGAGGCTTTCGCCCGGACAGGCGGCGGCGCAAAAAAAGAGGCCGCCAGAGGCGGCCTGATCTTGGGGGTCTGAAGTCGGTGCGTAGCAGTGGCCGGTTCGCGCGCACCCCGGGGGGCTGGGGGGCTGGGATAGACCGGAGCGCCTCGCGAACCGGCCCTGCTACGCAAATGAAGATCGCGCCGGGCCGCGGCGCGCGATTGACCGAATTCCGGCGACACTGTGATTTCATTGACGTTGGCGTGATCGCTACCCTGACACCGTTTCAGGCGGCGAGCCAGCCGGCTACCGAATGCGCTTGAAACCCTGCCGTGCCGGGGCGATCATGGTGCGGTAATCCGGCCGGGTCGTCTCCAACCGGCTCCGCGCGACGGGGCAGGGGAGCAGGCAGCCCGTCAGCGGCAGAGGAGGCCCGATGGGAGACGTCGAACCCATATCCCTGTCCCGCCGCGGCGCCACGCCGGTCCAGCCCGCGGCGCCGGCCGCCGCTCCGCTCAAGGTCACGTTCGACCGCCGGGAGCTGGATCGCATCCTCGATCTGTACGGACGCATGGTCGCCCAAGGTGAATGGCGGGACTACGCCATCGACTTCCAGCGCGACAAGGCGGTGTTCGCCATCTACCGCCGCAGCATGGATGTCCCTCTCTACCGCATCGAGAAGGACCCCCGCCTTGCCAGGCGGCAGGGCATGTATGCCGTTGTCTCGCAGACCGGCCTGATCCTGAAGCGCGGGCATGAGCTGCCGCGCGTGCTGGCGGTGCTGGAAAAGCCGCTCCGCACCATCTGAGCGGCGCGGGGCGCCGGCGGCAGACATGAAAATGGCCGGGCAAGCCCGGCCATTTCGCGTTGGTCCTTTTTGGCGCCGTGCCGGACGACACCCTCCGGTCAGGCCCGGCCGAACACCCGCTTGAAGATGTTGTCCACGTTCTTGAAGTGGTAGCCGAGGTCGAACTTCTCGTTGATGTCGTCTTCCGAGAGGTATTTGCGCACGTCCGCATCGTTCAGCAGGAAGGTGCGGAAGTCGCCCTCGCCGCGCCAGACCTTCATGGCGTTGCGCTGCACGAGGCGATAGCTGTCCTCGCGGCTCGCGCCCTTCTGGGTGAGGGCGAGCAGGACGCGCTGGGAGTGGATGAGGCCGCCCAGCTTGTCCATGTTCTTCTGCATGTTGTCGGTATGGACGACGAGCTTGTCCATCACGCCGGTGAGGCGGGCGAGGGCGAAGTCCAGCGTCACGGTGGCGTCGGGGCCGATCATGCGCTCGACCGAGGAGTGGGAGATGTCCCGCTCGTGCCACAGGGCCACGTTCTCCAGCGCCGGCGTCACATAGGCGCGCACCATGCGGGCAAGGCCGGTGAGGTTCTCGGTGAGCACCGGGTTGCGCTTGTGCGGCATGGCCGAGGAGCCCTTCTGCTCGGGCGAGAAATACTCCTCCGCCTCCAGCACCTCGGTGCGCTGCAGGTGCCGGACCTCGGTGGCGAGCCGCTCCACCGAGGAGGCGACGACGCCCAGCACGGCGAAGAACATGGCATGCCGGTCGCGCGGGATGACCTGGGTGGAGACGGTCTCCACCTTCAGCCCCAGCTTGGCCGCCACATGGGCCTCAACGGCCGGATCGATATGGGCGAAGGTGCCGACGGCGCCGGAGATGGCGCAGGTCGCGATCTCCTCGCGCGCGGCGACGAGGCGGGCGCGGCAGCGCTGGAACTCGGCGGCGGCGATGGCGAGCTTCACGCCGAAGGTGGTCGGCTCGGCGTGGATGCCGTGGGAGCGGCCGACCGTGGGCGTCAGCTTGAACTCGAACGCCCGGCGCTCCAGCACGGCCAGAAGCTTGTCCACGTCGGCGATCAGCAGGTCCGCGGCGCGGGCGAGCTGCACGGCGAGGCAGGTGTCCAGCACGTCGGACGAGGTCATGCCCTGGTGGACGAAGCGCGCCTCCGGCCCCACGAACTCGGCGAGGTGGGTGAGGAAGGCGATGACGTCGTGCTTCACCTCGCGCTCGATCTCGTCGATGCGCTCCACATTGAACTCGGCCTTGCCGCCCAGCTCCCAGATCTTGGCGGCGGCTTCCTTGGGAACGATGCCAAGTTCCGCCATGGCGTCGGCGGCATGGGCCTCGATCTCGAACCAGATGCGGAAGCGGGCCTCGGGGGACCAGATGGAGGCCATTTCCGGCCGGCTGTAGCGCGGGATCATCGTTCAGTGCTCGTGCAATCTCAGGGCAGGCCAGCGATCTAGCAGAAAGGCGGCGCCACGGGTAGCCGCCGGGCGTGTGCCGACTTGCCAATACACGCAATGAGCGCGTCAATCTGTGCCCTCAATCTGAGGGGCGACACATGGCACTCACGCCCTTGCGCTCGGCGAGTCTTCTCGCCGACACGCTGGTCAACCGACTGGCGCGCGATCCCTCGCAGGTCGAGCAGATCAAGGCGAATCCGGACCTGATCCGCGCCTATGACGCGGAGGCCACCAAGGCCTCCGACGAGGAGGAGAAGCGGGTGGTGGAGCGCTCCGCCGTCGCGCCGGATTCGCGCATCTACCGGCTGGTGGTGAAATCGCCGGGCGGCTGCGTGACCGGCGCGGTCATCGCCATGCTGATCATCACGGTCGCGAGCCTGTGGATCGGCGGCGACAAGACCAGCATTCCCATCCCTGACGGCCTCGTTGCGCTCGCTTCGGCGGCGGTCGGGGCGCTGGCGGGGCTGCTGACCCCCGTCAGCCGGGCGTGACGGCGTCGTCGCGGATGCGGCGCGCCAGCGGCAGCAGGGCGAGCGGCAGCAGATAGATGGGAAACTGCGCCGCGCCCACATAAAGCCAGGTGTCCGGCGGCAGGGCCGCGCCCGTCGCCGCCACCATCACCGAGATGTTGCGATGCCCGGCCGCAAAGCCGAGGGTCAGCGCATCGCCCGCGCCGACGCTGCGGAACGCGAGCAGCGTCAGGCCCATGCCCGCCACCGACAGGCCGAAGGCGAGGGCCACCAGCCCGGCCATGAACGCCGGGCGATCCAGGAACGCGACGGTCACCCCGTCCATCAGCCCGAAGGCCAGGAGGCCGAGCAGCAGCACGTTCAGCCCGTCCAGCGGCGCGCGCGTCGCGGCGATGCGCTCCACCCCCGCCAGCCGGCGCAGGGCGAGGCCCGCCGCCGCCGGGCCCGCCACCACGCCGCCCAGGCGCAGGGCAAGGCCCAGCGGATCGATGGACAGCGCGCCGTGGGAAAAGTGGCCCACCAGCGTCGGCGCGGTCAGTGGCGTCATCGCCATGGCGCCCACCATCACCGCCAGCACGAGGCGCGCATCCAGCCCCAGCATCAGCGCGAACGCAGGCGCGGACATGATGGGCGGCGCGCACGCCTGCATCAGCACCGCCAGCGTCACCGCCGAAGGCTCTCCCAGCGCCTGGGCGGCGAAGCCCACCGCCAGCGGCAGCGCGAGCATGGTCCAGGCGATGGCTGCGAGCGCCGCCGGCCCGCGCCGCCCGCCGAGCGCGCCGGAGACATCGGTGCGCACGAAGGAGAGGGTGAGCAGCGCGAGAATCACGGGCACGATCAGCGGCTTGGCCAGACCGGCAAGGGTCGGGAAGGCGAGACCGCCGAACACGCTGAGCGCGACCGCGGGCGCGCTCCTGCGGCCGAGGGCGCCGAGCGCGCGGACGGGAAGGGAGAGGAGGGGCATGGACATACCTTGTCCTCCTACCTAGCGCGTTTCGGGCCTGCTCGGATACCGCCGGATGGCCTCACCGTTTCCTGCGGCGGTCGGTGGTGGCGTCGAGGAGGATGCCGCGGGAGATCGCCTCCCGGCCGAACTTGGCGCGCAGCGCGTCCATGGCGGTCTCGGTGGCCTTGATGCGCTGGGTGGAGGTGTCCACCAGATCCGCCGGGTCCGCCTCCGTGATGGGGCAGAGGTCGGACACGCCGACGCCGATGAGGCGGAACAGCGTGCCGTCCGCCTCCCGCGCCAGCAGCTCGTGGGCGGCGGCGTTGATGCGGGCGGCGAGGCTGGTGGGCGCCTCCAGCATGCGCGAGCGGGTGCGCAGGCGGAAGTCGGCCGTCTTCAGCTTCAGCGTCACCCCCCGGCCGGCGAGGCCGGCGCGCTTGAGCCGGTCGCTCACTTCTTCGGAGAGCGCATAGAGCGTCTGCTCCAGCGGGCGAAGCGCGCCCATGTCGCGCTCGAAGGTGGTTTCGGCCGAGACGCTCTTGGCCTCCCGCGCCGGCTCCACGCTGCGGGTGTCGATGCCGAAGGCGAGCCGGGCAAGGCGCAGCCCTTCCGCACCGTAGCGCCGGGCGAGGTCGCTGGCCTCGGCACGCTGCAGGTCGCCGATGGTGGCAAAGCCGTCGCGCGCCAGGCGCCCGCCGAAGGCCGCGCCCACGCCCCAGATGAAGGTGACCGGCCGGGGCGCGAGGAAGGCCGGCGCCTCCTCCAGCGACAGCACCGAGAAGCCGCGCGGCTTGTCGAGGTCGGAGGCGGTCTTGGCGAGGAACTTGTTGGGCGCGAGGCCCACCGAGACGCTGATTCCCACCTCTTCCTCCACCCGCCGGGCGAAGCGGGCGAGGGTGCGGGCGGGGCTGGCGCCATGCAGCGCCTGCGTGCCCGACAGGTCGAGGAAGGCCTCGTCGATGGAGAGCGGCTCCACCAGCGGGGTCAGCTCCTGCATCAGGGCGCGGACCTGCCGGCCGGCGACACGGTATTTCTCCATGTTCGGCTTCAGCACCACCGCTTCCGGACACAAGGCGAGGGCCTTGAACATGGGCATGGCGGAGCGCACGCCGCGGATGCGCGCGATGTAGCAGGCGGTCGAGACCACGCCCCGCTTGCCGCCGCCGATGATGAGCGGCACGTCGGCGAGGCTCGGGTCGTCGCGCTTCTCCACGGCGGCGAAGAAGGCGTCGCAATCCACATGGGCGACGCTGAGCCGGTCGAGCGCGGCGTGGCGCACCAGACGTGGGCTGCCGCAGGCCGGGCAGCGCAGGCCGTGGGGCGCATCGGCGAGGCAGTCGCGGCAGAAGCCGGGCGCGCTCATGGTCGCGCGCTCCGCCGCGCCGGGCCGCGCCTACATGGGCCGGCGCACCGTCGCATCGGGATCGAACGGCGGAGCGAGGATGTCGTGGGCGCCGGCTACATGCTTGGGCTCGAGGCCCTTCTCGGCGGCGAAGGCGAGCAGCATCTGTTCGTCCGAGAGGAGGAAGGCGAGCACGCCCGCGCCGAAGTCGCGCCGGCCGGCGGCCTCGCGCAGGGTGGCGGGGGAGAGGCCGGTCTCGGCCAGGAACCGCACGAGGCGCTCCCCGTCGGCGGCGATGAAGGCGAGAGCCGAGACGGCCACCTCCTGCGCCGCGTCACGCTGCGCCTTGAGGCCTCTCGGTTTGTCCTGAAACGGCATTTGCGCTTCCGCAAGGAATGGGGTCTAGCTGTCCCATTCCAGCACGTTCCGGCCGGGCTTAGAAGCCGGGCGGCGGCTGTTCGGGGGAATGGGCGATGGCCAAGACGGTGATGATCGTGGAGGACAACGAGCTCAACATGAAGCTCTTCCACGATCTCTTGGAGGCCCACGGCTACCGCACCGTCGAGACACGATCCGGTGTGGAGGCCGTGGAGCTCGCCCGCGCCCACCGGCCCGACCTCATCATCATGGACATCCAGCTGCCGGAGATTTCCGGCCTCGACGTCACCCGCAAGCTGAAGGCCGATCCCGAGCTGAAGGTGATCCCGGTGGTGGCGGTGACCGCCTTTGCCATGAAGGGCGACGAGGAGCGCATCCGCGCCGGCGGCTGCGAGGCGTATCTTTCCAAGCCCATCTCGGTGGCGAAGTTCCTGCAGACGGTGCGCCAGTTCGCCGGCGGGTGAGGGCCGCGGGCGAAGGTCAGCCGGCTACCGGGCGAATCGCGCGCTTTTCCTTTTCGGGCGTTGTGCTACTGTTTCCGCCTTGCACATGTGAAGCAGATTGCGCGCGGCAGAGCGGCGGCCGCGAGATGGATGCTGCGCTCCTCCGGCGCGGGTGTCCGCTGCTTCAGAACAACCCTGCGGAGTGCTCAGGTCCGCCGCATCTCCTGGGTCCGTAGGGTTTGGCCGGTGGGTGAGCGTAGCGGGAGGCCTCCCCGCATGTTCCCCACCGGCCATCCTCTCCTTCATCATCCCGACCGCGGTCCGCATCCGTCCGCCGTCTTCGCCCATGCTGTGGCGGCAACCTTGCGCGCCGCCGTCCTACGGGCAGCGGTCCTGCCACGCGGGGCGATGCTGCCGCGCGCCTGCCGGCACACGCACCGGCCGGCCAAAGGATTGCGGGCAAACAAAAAGGGCGCCCCGAAAGGCGCCCTGTCAGTCACGATGACGATCGTGAGGACCAGATGCGATCGCGCGGCGCCGCACGGCGCCGCCGCGGCTCACTTGATCTTGGTCTCGCGGAACTCGACGTGCTTGCGCACCACCGGGTCGTACTTCTTCAGCACGATCTTGTCGGTCTTGGTGCGGGAGTTCTTCTTGGTCACATAGAACACGCCCGTGTCCGCGGAGGACAGGAGCTTGATCTTGATGGTTGCAGCCTTGGCCATGTCTTGATCCCTGGGTGCCGCGTGCGGCGAGCGACCGTCCTGTTTCCAAAAACCTTGCGTTGACGGAACTGGAGGTAGCGAAAAATAGAACGGACTCGCTGCCGGTCTCCGGCGGCTCGTGGGCGCGGAAACTCTCTCAAAGCGCCCGCAATGTCAAGGGCGGCTCCCTCTCCGGGCACCTCACGGCGCGCGCCGCCCCCTCATCGTGAGGCGGACGGCGACCACGCCCGCATACAGGGCGAGCATGGTGGAGATGACGAAGGCGAAGCCATAGGGGTTGTACAGCTTCATGCCGAGCCCGGCCGCCGGCGGGCCGACGATGAGGCCCACCGAATAGAGCATCACGAAGGCCGCATTGGCGGCGGCGAGATCGGCGCCGTGGAATCGCTCGCCGAGATGGGCGAGGCCCACGGTGTAGAGCGAGCCCACCACGCCGGTGGCGAGGAAGATCATCGCCAGGAACATGGGGCTCGACACGTCCACGAACGGCAGCGTGAACGCGCCGATGGCGCCGCCTATCGCGCACACCAGCAGCAGCACGCGCCGGTCCACCTTGTCGCTGATGAGGCCGATGGGAATCTGGAAGGCGACGTTGCCCAATACCGCGGCCGTGAGGAGCAGGGCGGCGCTGGTCTCGGTCAGTCCCAGGCGCAGGCCGTACAGCGGCAGGAAGGTCATCACCGCCGTCTCGATGGCGCCGAACACCAGCGCCGCCAGCACCGCTGAGGGCGAGAGGCGCACGAAGGTGAGCACGTCGTGATGGCTGTCGTCATGGATACGCGGCGTCATTCCCCGCGCCATGAGGATGGGGATGGCGCCGGCGAGCAGCACCCCCGCCCCGGCGAGATAGGGCTCCCAGCCGGAGGCGCCGAGCACGCTGAGGATGGTCGGCCCCAGCGCCGCGCCGAGGGACAAGGCGGTGGCGTAGATGCCCATGATCAGCCCGCGCCGGTTGGGCGGGGCGAGGGCGTTGATCCAGAATTCCGAAACCGCGAACAGGATGCACAGCGCCGCGCCGAATGCGAAGCGCAGCGGAAACCACAGCGCGAACGAGGGCGCCGCCTTGAACCCCACGAGGCTCGCTGCGGCGAGCACGATGGCGCAGACGAGCAGCGTCCGCAGGCCCAGCTTGCGCACCAGCAGCGGCACGAACGGTGCCGTCGCGATGGTGGCGACGCCGGCCACCGCGGTGTTCACGCCGATCCAGAAGGCGGAGATGCCGCGCACCTCCAGTTCCAGCGCCAGCAACGGAATGGAAAGGCTGATGCCGACGCCCACCACGGTGATGGCGGAGATGGCGGCGGCAATGGAGGCCGTGCGGCTCATGTGGCCGAGGGCCTGTTCGGGTGCGTGCATCAGGAAGAGGTCAATCGAGCAGGGTGCGGACGAAGCGCCCGTGGTGCATGGCGTAGAAGGGAACCGGCAGGTGGCGGCCGAAGCCGCCCTCGATGCGGGCGGTGATCTCCTCGATGATGACCCGGGTCACCGTGGGCAGCTCCAGCTTCTCGGTCTCGTCGAACGAGAGCCAGCGCAGCTCCACCAGCTCCGAATCGTCGCCGACGAAACCGCCCACCTCGTCGCAGACCGCGGTGGCGTCGGCGGCGAAGAAGCGGGTGTCGAAGCGCTTCGGCCGGCGCGGTGGCGTGATGGCGCGGGCCACATAGGCGAGGGCGCCGAGATCTGGAAAGACGCCGCGCGTCTCGAAGGCGCTCCAGTCCTCGCAGGGCGCCTTGGGCGCGCCGAGCTCCTTGGTGCCCACCAGCAGGCCGGTTTCCTCGTACATCTCGCGGATGGCGGCCGAGGCGAGACCCCGGGCGCGGCCGAGGGTCGGGCGCTGCACCATGGCCATCAGCCGGCGCTCGCTGTCGGCGTCGAGCACGCCGTAGACCGGCATGGACTTGTCGGTGGCCTCCAGGCGCCCGCCGGGAAACACGAACATGCCGGGCATGAACTTCAGCTTCGGGCTGCGCCGCCCCATCAGCACGCGGGGCTTCTTGCCCTTGCGGTCCACCAGGATGAGGGTCGCGGCGTCGCGGGGGCGCACGTTCGGCCAGTCCTGGCGGCGCTCGGCGTTGGTGAGGCGGGTGGCAAGATCGGTCATGGGGGGTCTCGGCGACGGGGCTCAGCGGGTGGGGCGGACAGCGCGGACGAAGGGCTTCACGTCGTCGGGCGGCGCCTCCCGTTCCTCGCTCGCCGGGTCGAATCCATGCATGCGCAGCGCCCATTGCAGGTTCACCAGCATGCCCTTCAGGGGCGGAAGCAGCGCCAGCGACAGGACCAGCGTCAGCGGCAGCCAGAGCGAGAGATGCACCCACAGATCGGGACGCAGCAATTCCTCCACCAGCACCATCAGCGGCACCACGATGTGCCCCACCACGAAAATCACGGCATAGGGCGGCGCGTCGTCCGCGCGGTGGTGATAGAGCGCCTCGCCGCACGAGGTGCAGTAGGGAGATACCTTGATATAGGCGGAGTAGAGGCCCCGGCCGCCACAGGCCGGGCACAGGCAGCGCGCGCCGCGCGCCAGCGCCGTGCGCACGTCGCGCTTCGGCGCCGGTCCCTCGGGAAGGGGCCCGTCGTCCGGGGCCGGATCGCCGGAGGCGTCCAGCTTGGTGGTCACCGTCATGGTCACAGGCGTCGTCACCCCTGAGCGCGCGCGACTGTCCGCGCGCGTCGTCTTGCCCCGTGGCGCGGACCCGTCACGGCCGCTGCCGTCCTCGTCCGGAAGGCCCCTTGCCAGAGGAACCTTTGCCGGGAGGCCCCTTGCGCGGCAGGCTCCGGCCGGCGCCGCCGCCACGCGGCGCGTCGTCGGGCGCGAACCGGCTCTGTCCCTTCGCCCCGCCCTTGCGGAGGGGCGCGGGACGACCGCGCAAGCCCTTTACATAAGTGCCTTCGCTCAGAAGCTCAAACCGGAGCGCTCCGGCGACCGGCGCGGCCTCCACCAGACGCACCTCCACCCGGTCGCCGATGCGATGCATCTCGCCGGTGCGCTCGCCCACCAGCGCCTGCCGCGTCTCGTCGTAGCGGTAATAGTCCTGCCCCAGCGTCGCCGCCGGGATGAAGCCGTCGGCACCGGTGATGTCGAGCGCGACGAATAGTCCCGCCTTGGTCGCCCCGGTGATGCGGCCCCTGAATTCCGCGCCGATCTGGTCGGCGAGGTGATGGGCGATCAGCCGGTCCACCGTCTCGCGCTCGGCCGCCATGGCACGCCGCTCGGTGACGGAGATGGCGGCGGCCACCTCGCCCAGCGTGGCGGGCGTCGCCTCCTCCGGCAGGCCGTCGCCGCCGAGGCCGAGGGCGCGCACCAGCCCGCGATGCACCACAAGGTCGGCATAGCGGCGGATGGGCGAGGTGAAATGGGCGTAGCGGCGCAGGTTGAGGCCGAAATGCCCGTAGTTCTCGGAGGCGTATTCCGCCTGCGACTGGCTGCGCAGGATCACCTGGTTCACCAGCGGCGCCACGTCGCTCTCGCGCACCTGCTCGAGGATGCGGTTGAGGTGGGAGGGGCGCACCGCGTCAATCTTGGGCAGGGCGATATCCAGCGTCTTCAGGAATTCGCGCAGGTTGGAGAGCTTCTCCAGCGAGGGGCCGTCGTGCACGCGGTAGATGAGCGGGGTGCGCCGCTCCTCCAGCGTCTCGGCGGCGGCCACGTTGGCGAGGATCATGAACTCCTCGATCAGGCGGTGCGCGTCGAGCCGCTCCGGCACCACCACTCGGTCAACCGTGCCGTCCTCCTTCAGCAGGATCTTGCGCTCGGGCAGGTCCAGCTCCAGCGGCTGGCGGTTGTCGCGCGCCCTCTTCACCAGCGCGTAGGCCGCATAGAGCGGGCGGATGACCGGATGGAGCAGGTCGTCCGTCACCGGATCGGCGCGGCCCTCGATGGCGTTCTGCGCCTGGGCGTAGGCGAGCTTGCCGGCCGAGCGCATGAGCACGCGGTGGAAGGAATGGTGCTTCTTGCGCCCGTCCCCGCCGATGACCATGCGCACCGCCAGGGCCGCGCGGTCCTCGTCGGGCCTCAGCGAGCACAGGTCGTTGGAGATGCGCTCCGGCAGCATGGGGACCACACGGTCCGGGAAATAGACCGAATTGCCGCGGATGAGCGCTTCCCGGTCCAGCGCCGAGCCCGGGCGCACATAGGCGCACACGTCGGCGATGGCGACCGTGACCACATAGCCGCCCTCGTTGTCCGGATCGTCGTCGGCGACGGCATGCACCGCGTCGTCATGGTCCTTGGCGTCGGGCGGGTCGATGGTGACGAGAGGCAGGTGGCGCCAGTCCTCGCGCCCGCGCACGGTGGCGCGGCGGGCGGCCTCGGCCTCCTTCAGCACGGCGTCGGGGAAGACGTTGGGAATGCCGTGGGCGTGGATGGCGATGAGGCTCACCGCCTTCTCGGACTTCATGGAGCCGAGCTTGTCCTTCACCCGCGCGGTGGGCAGGCCGAACACGCGCTGGCGCATCAGCTCCACGGTCACGAGGTCGCCGTCCTCGGCGTCGTTCTCCGCGCCCGGCGGCACCTGGAGCTCGCGCCCCAGCGATTTCTTGTCGATGGGGATGATGCGGCCGCCGCCGTGGGGGGCGGCGCGGAAGATGCCCAGCGTCTGCCGGCGCGCCTTCTCCAGCACCTTGATGACCCGGCCCACGTGCGGGACCTGATGCTCGATCGAGCCTTCCACGATCCGCAGCAGCACCCGGTCGCTCAGGCCGGGCGCGGGGCCGGCGGCGCGGCGCGGCACCTGCACCAGGATGTGCGGGGCCTCGCCCTGGGCCTCTGTGTCCCACTCCACCGGCACCGCGATGAGCTCGCCGTCGCCATCGCGCGAGACGATGTCCGCCAGCACCACGCCCGGCAGCGCGCCGGGCACGTGCAGGCGCTTGCGGCGGCGGTCCACGGTGCCGTCATCGGACAGGTCGCGCAGCAGCGCCTTCAATTCGAGCTTCTGCGCGGCGTTGAGGCCGAAGGCGCGGGCGATCTCGCGCTTGCCCACCTCGCCGCTCTGGGAGGCGATGAAGGCCAGAACCTGCTCTTTCGTCGGCATCTCGCCGGTGGCGTGGCGGGCGATGACCAGCTGCTCGGCGCGGGCATGTTCCGCCGCCGCCTGCTTGCGGCCGGCGCGGGACTTGCCGCGCGTCTTCACGACGCCGGGTCGGGCGTTCGCCTTGCTGGAACGGGCGGGGGGCTTGGTGGGACGCTTGGACAAGAGAGCTTTCCGGTTTGTTGCGACGCTACCCGGAACGGACCGCCCCGGCTAGCCGTCCCGGTGCCCGGCGGATGGCGCGCAGGCGCCGGGCACGCGCGGAACCTCCTCACCGGTTCAGGGAGCGCGGCTTGCGGCCGGTGTATCGGGTCGGGGATGCACCCATCCATCGGATGGTCGGCGTCGTCGCGATGGTCGTCCGAACGGGCGGACGCGCCATGGGAAGGGCCGCAGTGAGGAGCGCGCCCGGCCGCGAGCGCGCTGGCAGGACGAGCCCGCAGGAAGCTGCCCGCGGGAAGCGCCCGCGGGAAGCCGCCCGAATGCCGGCTTCGCCCGCGCCCGGCGGATGGCTACTGCGCCACTGCGGTCTTGTAGACGAAGCCGCGCTTGTCGCCGGACGACACCTCGCACCACGACTTGCACGAATAGAGGGTGACGCGGGTGCCTTCGTCGAGGGTGCCTATGGCGGAGGCTGAGCGGCGCGGGCCGGATCGCAGGGTCACCGCGCTGCGAATGCGGACGGTGCGGGCGTCCTTGTCGGCCTCGGCGCTGGCGGCGGCCGGGCGGGGCGTGGGCAGCGGGGCGGCGTCGCCCGCGGCCTCCGCGGCGCCCTCGGGCAGGTCCGCCTCGTCGCCATCGGCGGGCTCGAGGAAGGCGGGACGGGCGAAGTCGTCGGCGGTGGGAGCGGGCTCGGCGCTGGCGACCTTCGTGTCCGACGGTGCCGGCGCATCCTGCGCCGCGGCGCCGGTGCCGAGGATGGAGGCGACCTGGGTCGCCATTTGCGCGTGCGCTTCAGGAGGCTGCGGCGCGGCCGCGAGGGCGGGGGCGGCAGGAACGGCCGTTGCGACCGCGGGTGCCGGCGTCGATGCGGCGGCGGGCGCCGCGGCCGGGAGGCGGGTTTCGGCCGGGGCCGTCCGGGCGGGTCCGACGGCAGCGGCCGATGCCGCGGCGAGCGCTGGTGCGGATGCCGGCGGCGCCGATGCGGTCGGCACAGGTTCGATGGGCGCCATGGCACGCAGGGCGATCACGACCCCGGTTCCGAGGATCAGGGCGCATGCGCCGAACGCGAGGAGCCGCCATTGCATCAGGCCGTCGGCCCGTTTGCGGCGTGCCTCTACAGGCCGCGCGCCCGTGCCGAAGCGGGGGCGCACCGATGGCCGGGCGTGCCCGACCGCGTCATATCCGCCGTCGAGGTCGGCATCGCCCACCTGGTTGACGTCGCTGCCGCGTCGCTGGGTGCGTATCAGTCCGGCCATTGGCAATCACCTCCGCTCCACCGTCTGCGCCGCCACTGGCTGGCGCAGGCCCCGGGGGTTCGCTTTCCCTTGCCGGTCGATCTCGAAAGGGGCGATCGAGGGCGAAGTCCTCCCTTCTTCCGGCAATACCGCTTGAAAGCGCGGGCGGAGCTTCTTCGCAAAATGCGGCCGATATGTGTGCGGGAGGTAGGCTGCACCTCCACCGGCCCGTGCGCGACGCGGTGCCGCGGTCGCTCTACCGCCCGGGCACCCGCCACCACGTCTCCGGCAAGGTGCCGTAGAGGGAGGCGCGGCGCGGCCGCTCGATGCGGGTCCAGCGGGCGAGCCACTGCCCCGGCGTGTGGAACAGCGGCACCGCATAGGCGCCGGAGATCAGCGCGCGGTCGAGGGCGCGGGCGGCGGCCACGTAGTCGGCCTCGCCCCGCGCCTCCAGCAGGGCGGCGATGGCCGCGTCCACCGCGGGCGACTTCGCGCCCATGTAGTTGCGGGTGCCGGGCGTGTCGGCGGCGGCGGAGCCGAAATAGAACGCCTGCTCGTTCCCCGGCGAGAGGGACTGGCTCCAGGAGTAGGGCATCATGTCGAACTCGTAGGCGCCGCGCCGTGCATCGAACTGCACCGCGTCCACGAACCGCACCTGGGCGGCGATGCCGGCGCGCTTGAGCTGGCTCGCATAGGCGAGGGCGAGGCGCTCCTGCTCACGCGTCACCACCATGATCTCGAAGGCGAATGGCCGGCCGGTGGCGCGGCTCACCAGCGCCCCCTGCTTGAGGCTCCATCCGGCGGCCTCCAGCAGGGCGAGGGCGGAGCGCAGCTGGCTCCGGTCGCGACCGGAGCCGTCGGATTCCGGCGGCCGGTAGGTGCCGGCGAGCACGTCGTCCACCACGGAGCCGGCGAAGGGGGCCAGCAGCGCCCGCTCGCGCGTGTTGGCCGGCAGGCCCGAGCTGGAGAGCACCGAGCCCTCGAAGAAGCTCGCCGTGCGCCGGTAGAGGCCATGGTAGAAGGTGCGGTCCAGCCACTCGAAATCGAACAGCGCGATCAGCGCCTCGCGCACCCGCCGGTCGGCGAAGATGGCGCGGCGGGTGTTGAAGACGAAGGCGGAATAGGGCTTGGGCGTGCCGGTGGGGATGGTCTCCCGCACCACTTCCCCGGCGCGGGCGGCGGGAAAGTCGTAGCCGGTCTCCCAGCGGCCGGGGTCGCTCTCGAAGCGCGCATCCACCAGCCCCTTCTTGAAGGCCTCGAACTCCGTGTTCGCATCGCGGAAATAGGTGAAGCGGAGGGTGTCGAAATTGTAGAGGCCGCGATTGAAGGAGAGCGAGCGTCCCCAATAGGCGGGGTCGCGCTCCAGCGTGACCGCGGCGCCCGCATCCACGGTGCCGACGCGGTAGGGGCCGGAGCCCACCAGCGGCGTCAGCGTGGTCTCGGCGAAGCGGTCCCGGTCCACGGCCGTGTGGCAGAACACCGGCATCAGCCCCATGATGAGCGGCAGCTCCGGGTCCGGCTCGGCAAAGGTGAAGCGCACGGTGTGGGCGTCCGGCGCCTCCGCCCGCGCCACCTTCCCATAATATAGACGGTGGTTGGGCCGGCCCATCTCGCGCATCAGCTCGAACGAGAACAGCACGTCCGCGCTCGTCACCGGCGCGCCATTGGAGAAGCGCGCGGCGGGATCGAGCGAGAATTCCACGAAGCTGCGGGCCGCATCGGTGCTCACCGTGCGGGCGAGCAGGGGATAGAGCGTGAACGGCTCGTCCAGCGAGCGCGCCATCAGGCTCTCCACCACGTAGTTGCGGATGAAGGCCGGTGCGGAGCCCTTCACGATGAAGGGGTTCAGGCTGTCGAAGGTGCCGAGCAGCGAGAGGTCCAGCCGGCCGCCGCGGGGAGCGGCGGGATCGGCATAGGGCAGGGCAGAGAAGTTGGGCGGCAGGGCGGGCGTGCCGCGCATGGCGATGGCAGGAGCGTGGTCGAGGACGGGCCAGCCGGCGGTTGGGGGCGGCCGTTCGGACGTGGTGGGTGGAGGGGCGATGGAAGGCGGCGAGGGGGACGCCGGCCCGGGGGGCACGGAGGGGCTTGCGGGCGGCGCCTGGGCCGAGGCGGGCGGAGCAATCGCAAGGACGAATGCGAGCGCCGCCGCGCGCCACACTGCTCCCCCCGACATGGGCGGAGCGCCGCCGGAACGGCCTGCCGGCCTCCCGGGCCCGCACCCGCTACCGCGTGCTGCGCCGTTGGGCTGCCGCCCGGACCTCGCGAATCGTCGCTCAGAGCTCACCTTGGGGCGTCTTTCCCGTGAATCGCGAATCGTCGGTCGTTTGTTGGCCTTAATCCTCGGCAAGGTAGCACACGACGCCATACGAACGGCAGCGCACCCCTCGGCCACCTTCTCGCCTCAATTGGACTGGAGAGAGCCGGTGTCTTAGAGGGGTTCGGGCGCTTTGGCCCCGGTGTGTCCGGAGCCCGGCGGTAGAGACCACAGGAAAGGCCACAATGACCAAGACCCATTCCATCGCGCGGCTCACGGCCGGGGTGGCCGCCACGCTTGTCGCCGTGGCTCTCGCCGGCCCGGCCTTCTCCCAGGCGCAGCCGGCTCCGGCGCAGCCCGCCAAGCCCGCCGCTCCCGCCGCCAAGCCCGCGACCCCGGCCGCCGGCGCCGCCAAGCCTGCCGCTCCCGCCGCTGCCGCCCCCGCCGGCGCGCCCCAGCAGGGTCAGGCCGGCGCCCCCGGCGAAGGCGATGTGAAGTTCTCCGCCTCGCCCTGGCAGAAGATCTGCCAGGAAGTGCCCGAGAAGAAGAAGCAGCTCTGCGTGCTCACCCAGGTGCTCGGCGTCGAGAACCAGGCCATCGCCAAGGTGGACATCATCGAGCTCCAGGACGAGCCGAAGAAGCGCATCAACGTCTCGGTGCCGCTCGGCATGCGTCTGCAGCCCGGCCTGCGCATCACCCTCGACAAGGACCCGGTGAACATCCCGTTCGTGCTGTGCCAGCCGATCCAGGGCGGCGGCGCCACCTGCATCGGCGACCTCGAGGTGGACGGCAGCTTCATCGCCAAGTTCCGCAAGGCCAATGCCGTGTACCTGCAGATGGTGAACGGAACCGGCCGGACCCTCAGCCTGCCCATCTCCAACGCCGACTTCGGCAAGGCCTATGACAACCCCGGCATGGACGCCAAGGTTGCCATAGAGATGGAGCGCAAGCGCGTGGAGGAGATGCGCGCCGCCCAGCAGCAGCAGGAAGAGCAGGGCAAGGCCGCGCTGCTGAAGAAGGGCCAGGAGCTCGAGCGCGCCAAGACCCAGGGCGCCCAGTGATCGCTTGAGGTCACGGGCTCCGGCCGGCGTCCCGAGACGGGGGCGCTCGGAAGGCCGGTCCCGGCAGGGTCCGGGGGCCGGACGCATCCATGGGAACCACGAAAAAAGGGCCGGCGCGAAGCCGGCCCTTTTTCATTGGCGATGCGTCTTCATTGGCGATGCGTCGGATGGCTGGCGGCAGCAGCGCCGCGTGCCGTCAGTTCACGAGGTCGGGCCGCACACGCCAGCCGCCGGCGCCGTCCTCGGACAGCGCCTCGGTGACCTTGGGGTGGCGCACCGGCTCGTCCGAATAGTCGCGCTCGAGGTTCTGCTCGGAGACATAGGCCACATACTCGCTGTCGGCATTCTCGGCGAGCAGGTGGTAGAATGGCTGATCCTTGTGGGGGCGGATCTCCTCCGGGATGGAGAGCCACCATTCCTCGGTGTTGTCGAACACCGGGTCCACGTCGAACACGACGCCGCGGAACGGGAAGTGCTTGTGGCGCACCACCTCGCCGATGCGGAACTTGGCCTGACGCATGACGGTGCTGAAATCGTCACCCGTTGCGGGGAGGGGGAGAGCCTCGACCGCCGCGGCGCGCGTCCGCGTTTTCTCCTGAGTCCCCATGTCCCGCCTCTTCACGCTCACGTCTCGAATTGACCTAGCGTCACGCCGCTGGGGCGTGACGCATTTTGGTTAATTCTCTCACAATCCGTAGACTTTGCCCATTTCCGGATCCTTGGCTGCGACAATGCGGGCAAGATCCACGATCACCTTGGCCTGCTTCCAGGTGGCGTCGTCCTGCATCTTGCCGTCGATCATCACCGCGCCGGCGCCATCCGGCATGGCCGCGAGGATCTTGAGCGCGAACGCGACCTCGCCCGGATCCGGCGAGAACACGCGCTTGGCGATGTCGATCTGGGTGGGATGCAGCGACCACGCGCCGACGCAGCCCTGCAGGAAGGCGTTGCGGAACTGGCTCTCGCAGGCGGCGAGGTCGGCGAAGTCGCCGAACGGGCCATAGAACGGCTTGATGCCGTTGGCGGCGCAGGCATCCACCATCTTGCCGACGGTGTAGTGCCACAGGTCCTGCTGGTAGCCGGCGCGGGGCTTGTCGCCGTCGGGATCGGCCAGCACCTTGTAGTCGGGGTGGCCGCCGCCGACGCGGGTGGTCTTCATGGCGCGCGAGGCTGCGAGATCGGCCGGGCCGAGGCTCATGCCGTGCATCCGCGGGGAGGCGCTGGCGATCTCCTCCACATTCTTCACGCCCTCGGCGGTCTCGAGGATGGCGTGGATCAGGATCGGCTTGGCGATGGCGTGCTTGGCCTCCAGCTGGGCGAGCAGCTGGTCGAGGTAGTGGATGTCCCACGCGCCCTCGACCTTCGGCAGCATGATCACGTCCAGCTTGTTGCCGATCTCGCTGACGATCTCGACGATGTCGTCCAGCACCCACGGGCTGTTGAGGCAGTTGATGCGGGTCCACAGGCCGGTGTCGCCGAAATCGGTGGCCTTGGCCATCTCGATGAAGCCGCGGCGGGCCGCCTCCTTGGCGTCGGAGGGAATGGCATCCTCAAGGTTGCCGAGCACCACGTCGACCTGCTTGGCGATGTCCGGAACCTTGGCGCGCATCTTCTCCAGATGCGGCGGCACGAAATGAATCATCCGCTCCAGACGCACCGGCAGCTCGCGGTAGGGCTCGGGCGCGCCGATGGCGAGCGGCTTGAAGAATTGGCGCGGCAGCTTCATTTGTCCCCCCGTGGAGCCGGCGGCGGGGGGCACCGTGCCCCACGCCCGTATGTTGGATGCAATGCAGCATAGGTAGCCCCCACGTGCAACACGACTTCAGAGGACGCCGGGCCCGCGGCCCCCTTCCCGCACAGCCCGGCATCAGCCGGCGCGCGGTCATCTCCGGCCTCGGCGCGCTTGCGGCCGGCCTCGCCACGGCCGGGCCCGCGTCGGCGCGCGATTTCTGGGGCACGCCGACAGCGGACCTGCCGGCGGATTTCCTGTTCGGCTACGGCACGCTCATCAGCGAGCCCTCGCGCACAGGCACCTCGGGCCGGCGGGTGGCGGCGGTGGCGGCGCGAATCTCGCCACGGGTCGGCTACGTGCGCGGCTTCGTGGCGCGCGCCGGCGGACGTTCCGGGGCTGGCTTCACGGCGCTGGGCCTGCGGCGAGCGCGCGCGGACGAGACGCCGTGCTCCGTCAATGGCGTCATCTTCCCGGTGCTGGACGCGGCCGAGATGGCAGCCTTCGACCGGCGCGAGGGCGGCTACCGGCGGGTCGAGGTGGACCCGGCCCTCATCGAGCCGGTGGGGTGGCAGAACCTGCCCCGCGCCGCCCGCATCTGGATCTATGTCCCGCGCGGGCGCAGCGGCGACCTCGCCGACGACCTGATGCTGCCGGACGCCGACTTCCCGTTGGTCCAGTCCTACATCGACGTGGTGCTCCAGGGCGCGCTGGCCGAGGGCGCGGCGTTCGCCCGCGAGCTGGTGGAGACCACCTTCGACTGGAGCCGGTTCTGGCTGGACGACCGGCCGACACCGCGGCGGCCGTGGTCGTCCACCGAGCAGGCCGGCGCCATCGACCGGCTGCTGGCGAGCGTGGAGCCCGCCGCCGGCCAGTTCGCCAACCGGCTCTACCCGGAGCTCTACGCCGCCCGCCACCTGCTGGCGCCGGCGCGCTGAGGGCGCGGGCGCTGTTCAACCACACGGGCGGGGGGTAAGAGGGGAGGGTGGCCGAGGGTAGCTGCGTGCGGCCGGCGGGTCCCTTCGGCGCCGTCCGTGAGGCGGTCCGGGCGGTCCGGCATGGCCGGGTCACCCGATCGAGACTGGCCATCCGCCGGCTCCGACCGTCTTCGGGGCCGTCCGCTGAACACCTCAAGCCGGCGGCCCGGCGCCACCGCCGATCGCTCCTGACCGCCCGCCCGCTGCCCCGCCCATCCCACTATCCTGCCTGCTTCCGCCCCCGCCCCTCTCCCTCTCCCGTCCCCAGCTGTCCCGGCGCCCCATGAGCGAACTCTTCGGCCTCGCCTTTCCCTTCTTCGGGTTGATCTTCCTCGGCTATTTCTGCGGCTGGCGGGTGCGCCTGCCGGAGAGCGGGCTGGCGTGGCTGTCCTTCTTCATCATCTACGTGGCGCTGCCGGCGCTGTTCTATCGGATCGTGGCGCAGACGCCGTTCCATGAGCTGGCCAACCCCCGCTTCATCCTCGCGGTGGTCGCCTCCACCGGCGTCACGGCGGGGCTGGCGCTTGGCGTCGCGCTGTGGTTCCGGCGCGGCAATGTGGGGGAGGCGGCCATCGCCACCACCGTCGGCGCCTATGCGAACGTCGGCTACATGGGCCCGGGCCTCACCCTCGCGGCGCTCGGCCAGCAGGCGGCGCCGCCGGCGGCCATCATCTTCGCCTGCGACAGCCTCCTGTTCTTCACCCTCGTGCCGCTGCTGATGGCGACGCGCGGACGCGGGGAAGGGCTGGCCCACACCTTCGCGCTGATCGCCAAGCGCGTGCTGACGCACCCGTTCAACATCGCCACCATGCTGGGCGTAGCGGCCGCCTGGCTGGAGCTGCGCGAGCCGGATGCCCTCTCGCGCATGCTCGATTTCCTGAAGAATGCGGCCGCCCCGTGCGCGCTGTTCACGCTCGGGGTGACGGTGGCGCTCAGGCCGCTGTCGCGCGTGCCGGTGGAGCTGGTGCCGCTGCTCGCCATCAAGCTGGTGGCGCATCCGGCTATCGCGTTGGTCTCGCTGTCGCTGTTGGGGCCGTTCTCGCCGGTGTGGGCGAAGACCATGCTGCTGATGGCGGCCCTGCCGCCGGCCCTCAACGCCTTCGTGCTGGCGCGGCAGTATCACGAGTATGTGGAGGAGGCCTCGACCGGCGTCCTGGTCGGCACGCTGCTCTCGGTGGTGAGCGTGACGGGGATGCTCTACCTGCTGCGCGAGCAGATCATCCCCCTCAGCCTGTTCTGAGCGCTCAGGCCGCCTTGTCGCCGACGCCGAGGCGCATCAGCGTGCGGCGCAGCGGCCCCACCCGGTCGAGCAGGTAGAGCCCGAAGCCGCGCGCGCCCTGGATCGGCACGAGATCCGACAGCAGCGAGCGGTTCAGCAGGTCCACCGCCCGCATCCGGCCGGTGATGTCCCGCGCGCGGGCGGCGGCATAGCGGGAGAGGAGCTCGGGGGCGCCCACGTCCGTCCCGGCGGCGAAGGCATCGCCCACCATCTCCACCAGCGCGCCGGCGTCGCGCAGGCCGAGGTTCAGCCCCTGCGCGCCGATGGGCGGCATGATGTGCGCCGCCTCGCTCACCAGCGCGACGCGCTCGCCGGCCACGGTCTCGGCGGTCTCGGCGGCCAGCGGAAAGGCGCCGCGCCCGCCCTCCATCTCGAACCGGCCGAGCACGGAGGAGGCCCGCGCCTCCAGCTCCCGCGCCAGCGCCGCGTCGTCGAGGCCGAGGAGGCGCACCGCCTCCCGGTCGCTGACCACGCAGACGATGGAGGAGCGGTCGCCGGGCAGAGGCACGAGGGTGAAGGGGCCGGTCTCGGTGTGGAACTCGGTGGAGGTGTCGTCGTGCGGGCGGGTGTGGCGCACGGTGGCGGTGAAGGCGACCTGCGGATAGGCCCGCGTGCGCGTGCCGATGCCGGCCGCCTTGCGGACGATGGAATTGCGCCCGTCCGCGCCCACCAGCAGGCGGGCGGCAAGCGTGCGTCCGTCATCCAGATGCACGCGCGGGGCGTCCTCCGACAGCTCGACGCGGGTGACGGCGGCGCGGTGGATGGCAAGGCCCGGATGCTCCAGCGCGGCGGCGAGGAGCCCGTTGCGCAGGGCGTCGTTCTCGATGTTGTAGCCGAACGCCTCCAGTCCGATCTCGGACGAGCGGAAGGTGACCTCCGGCGCCCGCACCAGCCGGCGGGTGGCATCGGCGATGCGCATGTCGCGCAGGGGGGCGGCCTTGCCCGCAACCTGGGACCACACGCCGAAGCTTTCGAGGATGCGCACCGAGCCGTCGAGAAGGGCGGTGGTGCGGTGGTCGGCGGCGCGCTCCGGGCCGGTGACGAGGGCGGTCGGCACGCCCCGCGCGGCAAGGCCGATGGCGGTGGCAAGCCCGGCCGGACCGGCGCCCACCACGATCACCTCGTGCATGTCGTCGTGCGTCATCGGGACCTCCCTCGCGTGGTGCCTGTTCTTCGCGCGAGACTAGAACCGCAGCCCGGCCGAGGAAAGCGGACGCGGGATGCTCCGCCCCGTGTCACGTTGTTGCGCGTGCGGCACGGCGCCACGCTTTCGCCCGCCAGACCGGCCGCAAGCCTTGCGGCATCGCCGCGTTTGCCCATTCTGCTCTCAAAGCGGAGGGGCGGATGCTGGAATGGGTTTCGTCGCCGGAGGCCTGGGCGGCCCTGGTCACGCTCACGGCCATGGAGATCGTGCTCGGCATCGACAACGTGGTGTTCATCTCGCTGGTGGTGCAGCGCCTGCCGGCGGCCCAGGCGCTGCGGGCGCGGCAGATCGGCCTTTCGGCGGCGCTGGGCCTGCGCATCGCGCTGCTGTTCGCGCTGACCTGGCTGATCGGGCTGCAGCAGACCCTGTTCTCGGCCTTCGGGCATGATTTCTCCTGGCGCGACCTCATCCTCATCGGCGGCGGCGCCTTCCTGATGGCCAAGGCGACCCACGAGATGCATGCCGCGCTCGAGGGCGACGAGGAGCCGGAGGAGGAGGGGACGCTCGGCGGCGCGGCCGGGCAGGCCTTCGCCATGATCGTGGCGCAGGTGATCGTGCTCGATCTCGTGTTCTCGGTGGATTCCATCCTCACCGCCATCGGCATGGCCGAGCACCTCGCCATCATGGTGCTGGCGGTGATCATCGCGGTGGGAATCATGTTCGCCGCCTCGGGGCCGCTGTCCGCCTTCATCGCCGCCCATCCCACCACCAAGATGCTGGCGCTCGCCTTCCTGGTGCTGATCGGCGTGACGCTGGTGGCGGATGGCTTCGGGGCGCACATCTCCAAGGGCTACATCTACGCCGCCATGGCCTTCTCGGTGACGGTGGAGGCGCTGAACGTCGCCGCCTCCGGCCGCCGCCGGCGCCGCAGCGAGGCGCGGCGGGGCGTCGGCAGGGCCTGAGGCGAACCCGCTCCGCACAGGGATTTGCCCGCTCATGATGGTATCAGGCGGTCGCCACGGTGCTTGCGGCCCCTGTTGCCACGCCTATGATCGCGCCAACGCGGCGAGGAACGAAGCAACGGAGGAAGCGGATCATGGTCCACGCGGTTCGGGTGCATCAGACGGGCGGGCCCGAAGTGCTCACCTACGAGGAGGTCGTGGTGCCGCCGCCGGGCCGGGGCGAGGTGCAGATCCGCCACACCGCCATCGGGCTGAACTTCATCGACGTCTATTTCCGGACCGGCCTCTACAAGGCCGCGAGCCTGCCGTTCGTGCCCGGCAACGAGGGCGCCGGCGTGGTGACCGCCGTGGGGCCCGACGTGAGCGGCTTCCATGAGGGCGACCGGGTCGCCTATGCCATGGCGACCGGCTCCTATGCCGAGGTGCGCAACGTGCCCGCCGCGGTGCTCGTCCACCTGCCTGCCGCCATCGACGACCGCACCGCCGCCGCCATGATGCTCAAGGGCATGACGGCGCAGTATCTCGTCAAGCGCACCCACCACATCAAGCCGGGCGACGTGATTCTGGTGCAGGCGGCCGCCGGCGGCGTCGGCCTCATCCTGTGCCAGTGGGCGAAGCATCTCGGCGCCACCGTCATCGGCACGGTCGGCTCGAAGGACAAGGCGGAGCTCGCGCTCTCCCACGGCTGCGATCACGTGATCCTCTATCGCGACGAGGATTTCGTGCATCGCGTCAAGGAGATCACCACCGGCAAGCTGTGCGACGTGGTGTATGACGGCGTCGGCCAGGCGACCTATCCCGCCTCGCTGGACTGCCTCAAGCCGCTGGGCCTGTGGGTCAGCTTCGGCAATGCCTCCGGCGCCATCAAGAACTTCGACCTGCTGCAGCTCTCGGCCAAGGGCTCCCTGTTCGCCACCCGGCCGACGCTCGGCACCTTCGTGGCGAAGCGGGAGGAGCTCGTCGCCACCGCCAACGACCTGTTCGAGGCGGTGCTGACCGGCGCCGTGCGCATCCCCATCCACCAGACCTATGCGCTGAAGGATGTGCAGAAGGCGCACCGGGATCTGGAAGGGCGCGGCACCACCGGCTCCACCCTGCTCCTGCCCTGACGGCGGGCGGGCGAAAGCCGGGGAATGCGCCGGATCATCGCCGGCTCACGCCTTGCGCATCGCGCCCATCCGCATGATATCTAGGACACATTCAAGGAAGGGGCGGGTGCTGCGCAGCTGCCCCGCCCGTGCTGCGACGGATCGTTCCGGCCCATGATGCGCCAATACGAACTCGTCGAGCGCGTTCGACGGTATAATCCCAACACCGACGAGGCGCTGCTCGACCGCGCCTATGTCTATGCCATGCGCGCGCACGGCAGCCAGCTGCGCGCGTCCGGCGATCCCTACTTCTCGCACCCGCTGGAAGTGGCGGCGATCCTCACCGACCTGAAGCTCGACGACGCCACCATCGTCGCGGCGCTGCTGCACGACACGATCGAGGACACCAGCGCCACCAAGTCGGAGATCGAACGCCTGTTCGGCCACCAGATCGCGACGCTGGTGGAGGGCCTCACCAAGATCAAGAAGCTGGATCTGGTCTCCAAGCAGGCCAAGCAGGCGGAAAACCTGCGCAAGCTGCTGCTCGCCATCGCCGACGACGTGCGGGTGCTGCTGGTGAAGCTCGCCGACCGGCTGCACAACATGCGCACCCTGAAATGGGTGCCGCCGGAAAAGCGCGATCGTGTCGCCCAGGAGACGCTGGACATCTACGCCCCGCTTGCCGCCCGCATGGGCATGCAGGACATGCGCGAGGAGCTGGAGGATCTCGCCTTCCGCCAGCTCTCCCCGGAGGCGTACGAGAGCATCACCATCCGCGTCTCCGAGCTGCGGCAGGTCAATGGCCCGCTGGTGCAGGAGATCGAGCGCGAGCTGAAGGACGAGCTGGCCCGGCGCGGCATCACCGCCGAGGTGAAGGGCCGCGAGAAGCTGCCCTATTCCATCTGGGGCAAGATGGAGCGCAAGGCCATCGGCTTCGAACAGCTCTCCGACCTCTACGGCTTCCGCATCATCGTCTCCTCCATGGAGGACTGCTACCGCGCGCTGGGCGTGATCCACATGAAGTGGGCCATCGTGCCCGGCCGCTTCAAGGACTACATCTCCACCCCCAAGCCCAACGACTACCGCTCCCTGCACACCACCATCGTCGGCCCGCGCCGCCAGCGCGTGGAGATGCAGATCCGCACCCGCGACATGGACGAGATCGCCGAATACGGCATCGCCGCCCACGCCCTCTACAAGGACGCCACCGGCGCCCCGGCGGAGATGCTCTCCCACGAGAGCCGCGCCTATGCCTGGCTGCGCAAGACCATCGAGAACCTCTCCCAGGGCCTCTCGCCCGAGGAGTTCCTGGAGCACACCAAGCTCGAGCTGTTCCACGACCAGGTCTTCTGCTTCACCCCCAAGGGCCGGCTGATCGCCTTGCCGCGCAAGGCGACCCCCATCGATTTCGCCTATGCGGTCCATACTGACGTGGGCAACACGGCGGTGGGCTGCAAGATCAACGGCACCATCGCGCCGCTGGTGTCGGAGCTGAAGAACGGCGACGAGGTGGAGATCATCACCTCCAAGGCGCAGACGCCCCCGGGCGCGTGGGAGACCATCGCCGTCACCGGCAAGGCCCGCGCCGCGGTGCGCCGGGCCACGCGGACCGCCGTGCGCGCGCAATATGCCGGCCTCGGCCGCAAGATCGCCGAGCGCGCCTTCGCCAAGGCCGGCCGCAGCTTCTCCGACGAGGCGGTGGCCAAGGCCACGCCGCGGCTCGCGCGCACCGCCGCCGAGGACGTGTTCGCCGCCGTCGGCCGGGGCGAGATCAAGACCGACGATCTGGTGCGCGCCGTCCATCCCGACTGGGTGCCCCCCCGGCCGGAGGAGCCCGGCAGCCGCGTCGCCAGCGGCGAGGGCTGGTTCGAGCTGAAGCGCGGCCACAATCTCAAGTTCAAGATCCCCGATGGCGCGCCGGGCGAGCGGCCTGACGCCATTCCCATCCGCGGCATCAACGGCGAGCTGCCGGTGCGGTTCGCGCCGGAGGGCGGAGCCGTGCCGGGGGACCGCATCGTCGGCATCCTCACCCCCGGCGAGGGCATCACCATCTATCCGATCCAGTCCCCCTCGCTGCAGAATTTCGAGGATGCGCCCGAGCGCTGGCTCGACGTGCGGTGGGATGTGGACGAGCTCTCCGAGGGCAGGTTTCCGGCCCGCATCGCCGTCACCTCCCGCAACGTGCCGGGGGCGCTGGCCCAGGTGGCGAGCGCCATCGGCGACCGCGGCGCCAACATCGACGGCCTGCAGATGCGCTCGCGCTCGGCCGACTTCCACGAGATCGTCATCGACGTGGAGGTGTTCGACCTGCGGCATCTGAACGCCATCATCGCCGACCTGAAGGCCCGCGACGTGGTCGCCCAGGTGGAGCGGGTGAACGGCTGAGCGGCCGCAACAAGGAGCATAGCCATGCTGAAGCCGGTGCGGCTCGGGGTGAACATCGATCACGTGGCCACCGTGCGCAATGCCCGCGGCGGCACGCTGCCGGACCCGGTGCGCGCCGCCCTGCTGGCGCAGGCGGCCGGGGCCGACGGCATCACCGCCCATCTGCGCGAGGACCGGCGCCACATCCGCGATGCCGACATGGCGCGGCTGAAGGCCGAGATCGGCGTGCCGCTCAATTTCGAGATGGCCGCCACCGACGAGATGGTGGAGATCGCCGCGGGCATCCGCCCCCACGCCTGCTGCCTCGTGCCCGAGCGGCGGGAGGAGCGCACCACCGAGGGCGGGCTCGATGCGGCGGGGCAGGCGGCCGAGCTTCGGCCCCGCATCGCCCGGCTGAAGGCGGCCGGTATCCGCATCTCCCTGTTCATCGCTGCCGATCCGGCGCAGATCGCAGCTGCCCGCGCGCTCGGCGCGGACATCGTGGAACTGCACACCGGTGCCTGGTGCGACGCCCTCGCTGAGGGGCACCAGGATGCCGCCGAGGCCGAGTTCCGCCGGCTGGAGGCGGGGGCGCGGGAGGCGGCCGCCGCCGGGCTGGAGGTCCACGCCGGCCACGGGCTCGACTACGCCACCGCCGAGCGCATGGCGGCCTTTCCGGAGATCGTCGAGCTGAACATCGGCCATTTCCTCATCGGCGAGGCCATCTTCGTCGGCCTGGAGGCAGCGGTGGCGCGCATGCGCGCGGCGATAGCCGACGGCCGGGCGCGGATCGCCGGCGGGGCGGCGGCATGATTCTCGGCATCGGCTCGGATTTCTCAGACGCGCGGCGGATCGCCCGCTCCATCGAGCGCTATGGCGACCGCTTCCTTGACCGGGTGTTCACGCCGGTGGAGCGGGCCAAGGCGGATCGCCGCAAGCTGAGGGCCGAGACCTACGCCAAGCGCTTCGCCGCCAAGGAGGCCTGCGCCAAGGCGCTCGGCACCGGGCTGAGCCACGGCGTGTTCTGGCGCGACATGGGGGTGGTGAACCTGCCGTCCGGCCAGCCCACCATGGTGCTCACCGGCGGCGCGGCGGCGCGGCTCGCCGCGCTGGTGCCGGACGGCTACGAGCCGCGCATCCACCTGTCCATCACCGACGAGGGCCCGCTGACGGCGGCCCATGTCATCATCTCTGCGGTACCGAAGTCCGCGCCCTGACGCTGGGGGCGCGTTGCCGCCGGCCGTCGAAGCCTCTATGAGGAGCCGGACGGGCGCTGCCCCGGCGCCAGCCGCCGGGCAATTCGGGCGCCTCTCCTCAGTTTCGGCGCAGTTTGGACTACGCTGCGCCCCACTCGGAATTTTTTGGACGGCAGATGACCGCGACCAGCGACTCCAAGAAGGACGGCGGCTTCCTCGAAACCGTCCGCGTGATCGTCCATGCGCTGCTGATCGCGCTGGTGATCCGGACGTTCCTGTTCCAGCCCTTCAACATCCCGTCGGGCTCCATGAAGGACACGCTGCTGATCGGCGACTACCTGTTCGTGTCGAAGTACAGCTACGGCTACTCGCGCTTCTCGATTCCCTTCTCGCCCAACCTGTTCTCCGGCCGCATCCTCGGCGCCGAGCCGACGCGCGGCGACGTGGTGGTGTTCAAGCTGCCGAAGGACAACGAGACCGACTACATCAAGCGCGTCATCGGCATGCCGGGAGACCGCATCCAGATGATCGGCGGCCTGCTGCACATCAACGGCACCCCGGTGAAGCGCGAGCGGCTCTCGGACGTGACCGAGGACGACGGCTCCGGCCGCAAGGTGCCGGTGAAGCGCTGGCGCGAGACCCTGCCCAACGGCGTCTCCTACGAGACGCTCGACCTCGTGGACAACGGCTTCTACGACAACACCCCCGTCTATGAGGTGCCGGCCGGGCACTACTTCATGATGGGCGACAACCGCGACAACTCCGCCGACAGCCGCGTGCTGAGCCAGGTGGGCTACGTGCCGTTCGAGAATCTCATCGGCAAGGCGCAGGTGATCTTCTTCTCCATCGACGAGGGCGCCTCGGCGTGGCAGGTTTGGTCATGGCCTTGGACGGTGCGATGGGATCGGCTGTTCACACGGGTGCATTGAACGGAGTGGGTACGGATCTCGCTCCTCTGGAAGACCGGATCGGCTATCGCTTCCGCGACCGCTCCGCGCTTGAGCTCGCCCTGTCGCACATCAGCGCCGTGAAGGGCGAGGCGCCGCGCCTGCGCTCCTACCAGCGCCTCGAATTCCTCGGCGACCACGTGCTCGGCTCGGTGGTGTCCCACATGCTGTATCTCGCCTTCCCCGAAGGCGAGGAGGGCGAGCTGTCGCGCCGGCTCGCCGAGCTGGTGCGCGAGGAGACCTGCGCCGAGGTGGCGGAGGACATGAACCTCGGCCCCTATATCCGTCTCGGTCCCGGCGAGAGCCAGTCCGGCGCGCACAAGCGCCGCGCCATCCTCGCCGACGTTGCGGAAGGTGTGGTGGCCGCCGTGTTCCTCGACGGCGGCTATGATGCCGCGCAGGATCTGGTGGAGCGCTTCTGGCGCCCGCGCCTCGAGGCGCCGCGCCGTCCGTTGCGGGATGCCAAGACGGTGCTGCAGGAGTGGGCGCAGGCCCGCGGCCTGCCGCCGCCGGTCTATCGCGAGGTGAGCCGTTCCGGCCCCGACCACGCGCCGCGCTTCGTGGTGGCCGTGGACCTGCCGGGCGTGCTGCCAGGGCAGGCGGAGGGAGCCTCCAAGCAGAGTGCCCAGAAGGCGGCAGCGGCCGCCGTGCTCGTCCGCGAGGGCGTATGGAAGAAGGACGAGGCGTGATGGCGACGGCGAAGAAGGGCCCCGGAAAGAGCGGCGGCGCGTCCGCCCCCCGTCCGCCCCGCGGCACCCCCGCCGAGGCGGCGGAGCCGGTCGTCCCCGAGCTCGATGCTGCGGGTGCGCCCGAGGCCGGTGAGGCCGAGATGGAAGACGAGGCGCTGGCCGCCGCGGCCTTCGACGACGAAGATCCTGAAGGCGCGGATTTCGGCGACGGGGATCTCGAAGACGAGGACTTCGACGACGAGGACGAGGACGAGGACGAGGCCCCGCGCGGTCCCCTCGCGCCGCTGGAGGGGCCGACCCGCTGCGGCTTCGTCGCCTTGCTGGGCGCGCCCAACGCCGGCAAGTCCACCCTGACCAACGCGCTGGTGGGCACCAAGGTGTCCATCGTCTCCCACAAGGTGCAGACCACGCGGGCCATCGTGCGCGGCATCGCCCTCGACGGCACCTCGCAGGTGGTGCTGGTGGACACGCCCGGCATCTTCGCGCCCAAGCGGCGGCTGGAGCGGGCCATGGTCACCACCGCCTGGACCCATGCCGCCGACGCCGACGTCATCGCGCTGCTGGTGGACGCCAAGCGCGGCGTGGACGAGGAAATCGAGGCGCTGCTGGGCCCGCTGAAGGACATCCGCAAGCCGCGCGCGCTGATCCTGAACAAGATCGACCTGATCCGCCGCGACACGCTGCTGGCGCTGGCCGCGCAGATCAACGAGCAACTGCCGTTCGACCGCGTGTTCATGGTGTCGGCGCTGACCGGCGACGGCGTTGCCGACGTGCGGCGCTGGTTCGCCGAGACGGTGCCGCCCGGCCCCTGGCTCTACCCGGAGGACCAGGTCTCCGACGCGCCCATGCGCATGCTGGCGGCGGAGATCACCCGCGAGAAGATGTTCCTGCGCCTGCACGATGAACTGCCGTACCGCTCGACGGTTGAAACCGAGAGCTGGAAGGAGCTGCGCAACGGCTCGGTGCGCATAGAGCAGACGATCTACGTGGAGCGCGAAAGCCAGCGCAAGATTGTCCTCGGCCGGGGCGGCAGCGCCATCAAGACCATCTCCTCGGAAGCCCGCAAGGAGATCGCCGAGATCATCGAGCAGCCGGTGCACCTCTTCCTGTTCGTGAAGGTGCGCGAGAGCTGGGCGGATGATCCGGAGCGCTACCGCGAGATGGGGCTGGAATTTCCGAAGGGCGGCTGAGCATCCCGCGACAAGCCGGCCGGAGGAGGGCGCGCCCCATCACCGTCCCGCGAGATCGCATTGCATGAATGCAATGCCGCTTTGCGAAGTCTCGCATTTTCATCTGCATCGACGCACGGCACAACAGGGCGAACCCAAACGGGAGTCGTCACATGTCCAAGCCAGTCGTCGCGATCGTGTATCATTCCGGGTACGGCCATACCAAGGTGGTGGCAGAGTCCGTGCTCGCCGGCATCAAGGAAGTGGATGCGGTGGAAGGCGTGCTCATCTCGGTGGACGAGGTGGACAGCCAGTGGGAAGTGCTGGACGGCGCCGCCGCCATCATCTTCGGCGCGCCCATCTACATGGGCTCCGTCTCTGCCGCCTTCTGGGCGTTCGCGGAGAAGTCCTCCAAGCGCTGGTTCGAGCTGAAGTGGAAGGACAAGCTGGCCGCCGGCTTCGTCAACTCCGGCAGCCAGAACGGCGACAAGCTGCAGGGCCTGCATGCGTTGTTCAACCTGTCGCAGCAGCACGGCATGGTGTGGGTGGGGCTCGGCCTGCACCCCGGCAACAACAATTCCAAGGGCTCCATCGAGGACCTGAACCGGCTCGGCGGGTTCGGCGGCGCGTTCGCCCAGTCCAACGTGGACGAGGGCCCGGACGCGGTTCCCGCCACCGACCGCCGCACCGCCGTCCATCTGGGCCGCCGCGTGGCCGAGGCCACCGTGCGCTGGACCAAGGGCGCCTGAGAGCCTGAAGTGAAAGCCTGAGAGCCGATGCGCGTGAGACCGGCGCACGCGAAAGCATCCCGGTCCACCGCAAGCGGAGCCGGCGCCTGATCGCCGTCTCCCGATCGTGCCTGATGTCCTGCGCCCGATGCCGCCCGGTATCGGGCGCAGTGCTGTTCACCCGCTGCGCGCGATCGAGCGTCCCGGAAGCCCCTGGTCCCGCGCGACCCGGCCCGCCCGGCTCAGTCCTCCGCGCCGAGGCCGCGGCGGGCCTTGTCCAGCTCCTCCGCATAGCGGCGCAGCACGTGGGCCTGCCCCAGCAGCCCCACGAGGCGGCGCGTGACGCGATCCTCCACCACTGGCAGGTCTTCCGCGTCGGTGGCGTCGAAGGCGAGGGCGGCCTCGCGCACGTTCATGCCCGGCAGCAGCATGTCGTCGCAATGGACGGCGATGGCGGACGCGGGGGCGTCCGCATCCCGGCCCGGGGCATGGGCGTCCACGACCCGAGCAAGGCCTGCGTAGGCGCCGGCGCCGTCCACCAGCGCCACCACCCGCTGCGCGCCGAGCGGATAAGCCTCGCGCAGCGCGGCGAGGGTGCCGTCCTGCGGAAAGGTGCGCATGTCCGTGCGCATCATCCGCGCCACCGTCAGCGCCCGCATCCAGCCGATGTCCTGCGCACTGCGGATGGTCTCGCCGCGCAGATGGAAGCGCCAGGTGGAGAACGAATAGCCGAACGTCTCGCGCACGGTGAGGGAGGTGACCACCGCAGCCGCCAGCACGTAGCCGGTCAGCGCAAGATCGCGCGTCATCTCCAGCACCAGGAAGCTCATGGTGAGCGGCCCGCCGATGATGCCCACCGCCAGCGCCCCCATGCCGGTCACCGCCGCGACGGCAGGATCGAGGTGCAGGGAGGGGACGAGCAGCGCCAGGGCGCCGCCGAACAGCTTCCCCATCAGCGCCCCGAGGAACAGCGACGCGAAGAACAGGCCGCCGCGAAAGCCGGAGCCGATGGACACCGCCGAGGCGATGATCTTGAGGCCGAACACCAGCGCCACGGACAGCGTCACCGCGCTTTCCACCTGCAGGTGCAGCGCGCCGTGGCCGTCGGAGAGCACCTGCGGACTGTAGAGCGCCAGCGCGCCCACCACGAGGCCGCCCACCGCCGGGCGCAGCGCCGCCGGCAGCCGGCTCGCGCCGAACAACGTCTCCACGCCCGTCACCAGCCGCATCACGCCGATGGCCACCAGCGCGGCCACAAGCCCCAGCGCCACCACGGGCAGGATGTCGAGCGGGGACAGCACCGCATCGAGCGGCAGGTGCAGCGGCTCCACATGGGCGCCCAGCAGACGGGCGGTCATCACGGCGGCCAGCGTTGCCGCCAGCACCGGCGCGGCGGCCGGGATGGAATAGGAGCCGATGACGATCTCGAAGCCGTAGAAGGCGCCCATCAGCGGCGCATCGAAGGCGGCGCCGATGCCGGCCGCCGCGCCGGCGCCCACGAGAATGCGCAGATCGTTGCGCCGCAGCCGGAACGACAGGCCGAGCCGGGAGGCGATGCCGGCGCCGATCTGGGAATAACCGGCCTCAAGCCCCAGCGAGGCGCCGAAGCCGTTGGAGACCATGGTCTGCCCGGCGACGATGATGCTGTCGACGAGCGACATGCGCCCGCCGTGCAGGGCATTGGCCTCGATGGGATCGACGAAGGCGCGCCGCCGCCAGCGCCGCAGCGCGAGGTAGATCAGCCCCATGGCGAGCCCGCCGACCACCGGCACCAGCGCCAGCCACACCGAGCCGAGCGCGCCGGAGGAGGACAGCCGCTGGCCCGGCGGCAGCGCGAACAGTACCTCGTGCATCCATTGGGTGGTCATGCTCATGGCGCTGGCGGCAAGGCCGGCCAGGACCCCCATGACCGCGGCGATGAGCACCAGCGCGGTCTCGCGCGAGCGGGCCATCGTCCGCGCTGCGGCGAGGAGGCCGCGGGCACGCGGGGCATCGGGCGCCCCCGCCGCGGGGCCGACGGTGGGCTCGGCGGCGGGCTCGGACATGGATCAGCCGAACGTGTTGTTGCGGGGGAAGCCCTTGGGCGGCAGCCGGCCGGCGGAGGCGCGCTCGCCCTGCCATTCGATCAGGTCGGTCACGGTCCAGGTCCGGCCGGAGGTGTCTTCCCAGGTGAGGCCGGCGGCCATGGAGAAGGTCTTCAGGTCGGAAAGGCCGCCCTCGCGGTAGCGCTGCAGTCGCACGCCGCGCCCGCGCGCCATCTCCGGCATCTGGTTGAGGGGGAACAGGAGCAGCTTGCGGTTGTCGCCGATCACGGCCACCCAGTCGCCCTCGACGAAGCGCACGGCCAGCGCCGCGTCCGGCGGGTCGGTCACCAGCACCTGCTTGCCCTTGCGCGTGTTGGCGAGGCAGTCGTCCTCCGCCACCATGAAGCCGCGGCCCTGCTTCGAGGCCACCAGCAGCTTGCGGCCCGCCTGGTAGGCGAAGACGGAGACGATCTCCGCCTCCTGCTCCAGGTCGATCATCAGGCGCACCGGCTCGCCGTGCCCGCGCCCGCCGGGCAGCTTGGCGGCGTCCAGCGTGTAGAAGCGCCCGTTGGAGGCGAACACCATGAGCTTGGACGTGGTCTCGGCGAAGAAGGCATGGCCGAGATGGTCGTCGCCCTTGAACTGGAGGTTGGAGAGGTCCTGCACATGGCCCTTCAGGGCCCGGATCCAGCCCTTGTCGGAGACCACCACGGTGATGGGCTCGCGCTCCACCAGCGCCTCGGTGAAGGCATCCTCGTGCACGGTGGGGGCGGCGGCGAAGGTGGTGCGGCGCCGGCCGATGGCGGTCTCCGGCCCGTAGGTCTTGCGGGTGTCGCGGATCTCCTTGGAGATGGCCTTCCACTGGGCGGCCTCGGAGCCGACGAGGCGGTTCAGCCCGTCCTGCTCCTTGGTCAGGGCGTCGTGCTCCTTGCGGATCTCTATCTCCTCCAGGCGGCGCAGCGAGCGCAGCCGCATGTTCAGGATGGCCTCGGCCTGCACGTCGCTGAGCGAGAAGGTGCGCATCAGCTCCTGCTTGGGCTCGTCCTCCTCGCGGATGATGCGGATCACCTCGTCGAGGTTGAGATAGGCGACGAGGTAGCCGCCAAGCACCTCGAGGCGGTGCGCGATCTGCTCGAGGCGGTAGTGGGAGCGGCGCAGCAGCACGTCGCGGCGGTGGTCCAGCCACTCGCGCAGCGCGTCGGCGAGGGAGAGCACCTTGGGCACCTGCCCGCGCACCAGCACGTTCATGTTGAGCGGGACGCGGGCCTCCAGCTCGGTGAGCTTGAACAGGCTCTCCATCAGCACTTCGGCATCCACGGTGCGGGCGCGCGGCTCCAGCACCACGCGGATGTCCTCGGCGCTCTCGTCCCGCACGTCGGCGAGCAGCGGCAGCTTCTTGTCGGTGAGCAGCTCGGCGATCTTCTCGATCAGCCGGGATTTGGCGACGCCGTAGGGAATCTCCGTGACCACCACCACATATGTGCCGCGGCCGGTCTCCTCCTTCTCCCAGCGGGCGCGCACGCGGAACGAGCCGCGCCCGGTCGCGTACGCCTCCGCCACGCCCACCGGGTCCTCCACCAGCACGCCGCCGGTGGGGAAGTCCGGGCCGGGCACGAACTTCAGGAGGTCGAAGGCGAGGGCGTTGGGGTTCTCGATCAGGTGCAGGGCCGCGTCGAGCAGCTCGGCGGCATTGTGGGGCGGGATGGAGGTGGCCATGCCCACCGCGATGCCCTGCGAGCCGTTGGCGAGCAGGTTGGGGAAGGCCGCCGGCAGCACCACCGGCTCCTCTTCCGAGCCGTCGTAGGTGGGACGGAAGTCGACCGCATTCTCGTCGATGCCGTCCAGCAGCAGCCGGGCGGTCTCGGTGAGGCGGGCCTCGGTGTATCGCATGGCGGCGGCGTTATCGCCGTCCACGTTGCCGAAATTGCCCTGGCCGTCCACCAGCGGGTAGCGCTGGGCGAAATCCTGCGCGAGGCGCACCAGCGCGTCATAGACCGACTGGTCGCCGTGGGGGTGGAACTTGCCGATCACGTCGCCTACCACGCGGGCGGACTTCTTGAACCCCTGGCCGGGATCGAGCCGCAACTGGCGCATGGCGTGGAGGATGCGCCGGTGCACGGGCTTCAGGCCGTCGCGCGCGTCCGGCAGGGCGCGGTGCATGATGGTCGAGAGGGCATAGGCAAGGTAGCGCTCTTCCAGCGCCTCCTTCAGCGTGACCTGCTCGATGTTTCCGTCGCCGGGGGGAAGTGTGCGCGTGGCCATCCGATGCCAGTAGCGCGCACCTGCGCGCGCGACAAGGCGCATCTTGGCGCGCATCCTGGCGTCCCGCGGCGGTCCGCGGCCTGGCGACGGGCGGCGATGGCGGTACGCCGCAACGTATTCGGCCGGTATTCGCCACCCAAGCTGTGAACATGTGTTCAGCAACATGGCGAATGGCGCTTGTCGTCGGCCTTCTTTTGCCGAGACTTCGCTTGGCGGGGAACAAAGTGGTGCCTCGGCATCGTTCTAGCTTCTGCTCACGGGCGCACAGGTGCCCGGGGCTCCGACAGGAGAGGCTCATGAGGAAGATCGCATTCGCAGCGGGCGGTGTGCTTGCCCTGGCCCTGTTCGCCGCCGCGCCGGCGTCGGCGGGATCGCTGGGCGGCAGCGGCTCCATGCTGCTGGGTCCGTCGCAGCAGCTTGCGACGCCGGACAACGTGTACTGGGTGCGCCGCTGCTGGCGGCAGCGCGTCTGGTGGGGCGGTCGCTGGCACTGGCAGACCCGCTGCCGCAGCGTCTGGGTGAACCGTCGCTGGTGATCAGGCGGGGGCGGTATCGCGCCGCCACGCCGTCAGGAAGGCCGCGCGCGCCTCGGAAAAGGCGAGGCCGCGCGGCTCCAGCGCGCGCGCGAGCAGGAAGTGGCCGGTGAGGCGCAGCGCCGCCTCCACCTGCTCGGGATCGGCCGGGCCGCCCGCGGTCAGGAAGGCGGGGAGGGGGAACAGCCGCTGCGCATAGGGCGCACCGGCGTCCCGGCACACGGCGCGGCCGGTGCGCGGGGACACGTAGATCAGCTCGTCGCGCCGGCCGGTGGCGGCACAGGTCTCCAGCTCCAGCCCGAATCCCAGCTCCGACAGCAGCGCCAGCTCGAACCGCGCCAGCAGCAGGCCGGCCGTCGCCCGGTCCTCGAAGGCATCGAGGATGGCGCCGAGGGTGAGGAACAGGCCCTCGTGCGGGTCGCGCTCCGGCAGCAGGTGGAGCATCCGGGCCATGTGGGTGAAGCCGAACGCCGCATGGGGCGCCCGCATCAGCAGCTCGGTGCGCACCACCGAGGGCTCGATGGCATAATTGCCCATGTGCTCGTCGAGCCGGGCGCGCCACGTCGCGCTCACGGTATTGCCCGGCTGGAGCAGGGGCGCCACCTTGCGGCCGGCGCCGCCGCGCACCATTCCCAGATGGCGCCCGCGCAGGCGTGTCAGCAGCTCGACGATGGCATTGCCCTCGCCATGCCGGCGCACCCCCAGCACGATCGCCTCGTCAGTCCATTCCACGGGTCGGGTCCGCTCCTGACCGGTTGCTCGGAGCCAATTGACTCCTTCCGCCCGCCGCGCGCAACCGGGCAGCCCCGCGCGCGGAAACCCGCCGGCCTTAAGGGGACGGAAACCCGAAGCGGCGAGGATGCGCCCATGCAGAGCCGGTCGCGTCTCCAATCCATTCTCGCCACGCTCGCCCTCCACCTCGGAGCGGCGGCGCTCATCGGCTATTTCGCCTACCACGCCTATAACGGCGACCACGGGCTCGTGGCGAAGCGGAACTACGAGCAGGAGATGAAGGCGCTGGAGGCCGAGCTCGCGTCGCTCAAGGCCCAGCGCAAGGCGATCGAGAACAAGGTGTCGCTGCTCGCCCCCAACCAGCTCGATCCGGACATGCTGGACGAGGAGGGACGGCGCCAGCTGAACTTCATCAACGCGAAGGATCTGGTGCTGCTTCGCACAAAATGAACTGTGATTGAGTTCACGACACTCATAAACTGAAATTCAGTTCAATCAAGCAAATTCAAGCATTTGCAACGTGTTGCAGTGCAGCACGATGAAATTGGTGCTTTGAGGGCGGCGGAGCCTGCGTTAGAGAGGCGCAGTTCCAGCGCTTCTCGAGGACGCCGATGGCTGCCAAGAAACCCTCTTCCCGCGCCGCTGCCGAACCTGCTTCCCCGCCGGCCTTCACCAAGGACGAGGACCTCCTCGCCTATCGTGAGATGCTGCTGATCCGCCGCTTCGAGGAGAAGGCGGGCCAGATGTACGGCATGGGTCTCATCGGCGGCTTCTGCCACCTCTACATCGGCCAGGAAGCCGTGGTGGTGGGCATGCAGATGGCCATGAAGTCCGGCGACCAGGTGATCACCGGCTACCGTGACCACGGCCACATGCTCGCCACCGGCATGGACGCCAAGGGCGTGATGGCCGAGCTGACCGGCCGCCGCGGCGGCCTGTCCAAGGGCAAGGGCGGCTCGATGCACATGTTCAGCATCGAGAAGCAGTTCTTCGGCGGCCACGGCATCGTCGGCGCCCAGGTGTCGCTCGGCACCGGCCTCGCCTTCGCCGACCGCTACCGCGAGAACGGCAACGTCTCCGTCACCTATTTCGGCGACGGCGCGGCCAACCAGGGCCAGGTCTACGAGAGCTTCAACATGGCCGAGCTGTGGAAGCTGCCGGTCGTGTACGTGATCGAGAACAACAAGTACGCCATGGGCACGTCGGTCTCCCGCGCCTCGGCCCAGCAGGACTTCTCCAAGCGCGGCGCCTCCTTCAACATCCCCGGCGAGCAGGTGGACGGCATGGACGTGCAGGCGGTGAAGGCCGCCAGCGAGCGGGCGCTCGCCTTCGCCCGCGAAGGCAATGGCCCCTACATCCTCGAGATGCAGACCTACCGCTATCGCGGCCACTCCATGTCGGACCCGGCGAAGTACCGGTCGAAGGAGGAGGTGCAGAAGATGCGCACCGAGCACGATCCCATCGAGCAGGTGCGCGCCCGTCTCCTCGACACGCACGGCCTGAGCGAGGAAGACCTGAAGAAGGTGGATGCGGAGATCCGCGAGATCGTCAACGCCGCCGCCGACTTCGCCAGCAACGATCCCGAGCCGGACGCCGCCGAGCTCTACACCGACGTGCTGCGCTGAGCGCCCCGGTGGCCGGCCTGTTCCATATCCTCGCCGGCCTGTCGTTCCTGGCGGCGCTTGTCGCCTGGGGCGTGGCGGTGAAGGGCGGCCTCGGCGCCATCGCCGCGAACCGGGCCGGCGGCTTTCCCGTCGGTGCCGGCAGCTATGCCCTGCTTGCCCTGTGGCCGTTCGCCGTGAAGCGGCGCGGCCCCGCCGCCGATCTCGATGCCGTGCGCACGGGCAAGGCGTCGGTCGCCTTCTTCGTCGCGCTCACCATCGCGATCGCCGCCACCTCCGCCTACACAAACCTCACCTTCAGGCGCACCCACGCGGTCCCGACCGGCCAGGAGCCGGCGGCGCCCGCGACGGTGCCGAGCAAGAGCTGACAGCCATGGCTATCGACGTTCTCATGCCGGCCCTGTCTCCCACCATGGAGAAGGGCAACCTCACCAAGTGGGTGAAGAAGGAGGGCGACGCGGTGAAATCCGGCGACGTCCTCGCCGAGATCGAGACCGACAAGGCCACCATGGAGGTGGAGGCGGTCGACGAGGGGATCCTCGGCCGCATCCTGGTGCCCGAAGGCACGCAGGACGTCGCCGTCAACACGCCCATCGCCACCATCGTCGCCGACGGCGAGGATGCGAGCGCGGCGCCTGCGCCGGCGGCCAAGGCGGCCGAGAGCGCGCCGCCGGCCGCCGCCGCGCCTGCCGCGCCCGTGACCCCGGCGCCGTCCGCGGTCGCCGCCCCGCCGCAGGTGTCGGCCCAGCCCGATCCGGAAGTGCCGGCCGGCACCACGTTCGTCACCCAGACGGTGCGCGAGGCGCTGCGCGACGCCATGGCCGAGGAGATGCGCCGCGACGGCGACGTCTTCGTCATGGGCGAGGAGGTGGCCGAGTATCAGGGCGCCTACAAGATCACCCAGGGCCTGCTGCAGGAATTCGGCGCCCGCCGCGTCATCGACACCCCCATCACCGAGCATGGCTTCGCAGGTATCGGCGTCGGCGCGGCCATGGCCGGCCTGAAGCCCATCGTCGAGTTCATGACCTTCAACTTCGCCATGCAGGCGATCGACCAGATCATCAACTCTGCGGCCAAGACCCATTACATGTCGGGCGGGCAGGTGGGCTGCTCCATCGTGTTCCGCGGCCCCAACGGCGCCGCCGCCCGCGTCGCCGCCCAGCACAGCCAGGATTATTCCGCCTGGTACTCCAACGTGCCCGGCCTGAAGGTCATCGCCCCCTATACGGCGGCCGACGCGAAGGGCTTGCTGAAGGCCGCCATCCGCGATCCCAACCCGGTGATCTTCCTTGAGAACGAGATCCTCTATGGCCACTCGTTCGAGGTGCCCAAGCTCGACGATTACGTGCTGCCCATCGGCAAGGCGCGCATCGCCCGTCCCGGCAAGGACGTGACGCTGGTGTCCTTCTCCATCGGCATGACCTACGCGCTGAAGGCGGCCGAGGAACTCTCCAAGCAGGGCATCGAGGCGGAGGTGATCGACCTGCGCACCATCCGCCCCATGGACGTGGACACCATCATCGCCTCGGTGAAGAAGACCGGGCGCTGCGTCAGCGTCGAGGAGGGCTGGCCGCAGTCGGGCGTCGGCTCCGAGATCGTCGCCCAGCTGATGGAGAAGGCGTTCGACTGGCTCGACGCGCCGGTGCTCCGCGTCACCGGCAAGGACGTGCCCATGCCCTATGCCGCCAACCTCGAGAAGCTCGCCCTGCCGTCGGTCGCCGAGGTGATCGAGGCGGTCCACGCCGTGACCTATCGCTGACGGGGTCGTCCCATGCCCATCGAGATCCTGATGCCGGCCCTCTCTCCCACCATGGAGAAGGGCAACCTCGCCAAGTGGCTCAAGAAGGAAGGCGACACCGTCAAGTCCGGTGACGTCCTCGCCGAGATCGAGACCGACAAGGCCACCATGGAGGTGGAGGCGATCGACGAAGGCGTCCTCGCCAAGATCCTGGTGCCGGAAGGCACGCAGGACGTTCCGGTCAACCAGCTCATCGCCGTGCTCGCCGGCGAGGGCGAGGGCGAGGACGTGGCCGCTGCCGCGTCCGGGGCCGGGAAGGGTGGGGCGGCGCCGGCTCCCGCTGCCGCCGCAGCAGCGCCTGCTCCCGCTGCCCCCGCCGCCGCGCCTGCTCCCGCGCCCGCCGCTGCTCCTGCCGCTCCTGCCGCTGCGGCTGCGGTCGCTGCTCCCGCTCCCGCCGCCAACGGGGCGGCCGGACGCGTGTTCGCCTCGCCACTGGCCCGCCGGCTCGCCCGCGACAAGGGTGTCGACCTGGGCGCCGTGGCGGGCTCGGGTCCGCACGGCCGCATCGTCGCCCGCGACATCGAGGGGGCCCAGCCCGGCGCCCGCCCCGCTGCCGCGCCTGCGCCGGCCCCCGCCGCAGCACCGGCCGCGCCGGCGCCCGCCCCCAAGGCGGCGCTCGCCACCGCGCCCGGCGCGGACCAGGTCAAGGCCCTGTACGAGCCCGGTTCCTACGAGGAGATCCAGCTCGACGGCATGCGCAAGACCATCGCCCGCCGGCTGGTGGAGAGCGAGCAGGTCACGCCGCACTTCTACCTGACGGTGGACTGCGACCTCGACGACCTGATGGCCCTGCGCGAGCAGGTCAACGCCAATGCCCCCAAGGACAAGGACGGCAAGCCCGCCTACCGGGTGTCGGTCAACGACTTCATCATCAAGGCGCTGGCGCTGGCCCTGCAGAAGGTGCCCGCCGCCAACGCGGTGTGGGCCGAGGACCGCATCCTGCGCATGAAGCACGCGGATGTCGGCGTGGCGGTGGCCATCGACGGCGGCCTCTATGCGCCCATCGTGAAGAAGGCGGAGCAGAAGACCATCTCCGCCATCTCCAACGAGATGCGCGACCTCGCCGCCCGCGCCCGCACCAAGAAGCTGAAGCCGGACGAATATTCCGGCGGCTCCTCGTCGGTGTCGAACCTTGGCATGATGGGGATGCGCAACTTCACCGCCATCATCAACGCGCCGCAGTCCTCCATCCTCGCGGTGGGCGCCTCCGAGCAGCGGGCGGTGGTGCGCGGCGGCGAGATCAAGATCGCCACCCAGATGACCGTGACCATGACCTGCGACCACCGGGTGATGGACGGCGCGCTGGGCGCCGAGCTGCTCAGCGCGTTCAAGGGCTTCATCGAGAAGCCCATGTCCATGCTGGTGTGAGGCACCGCCGGCGGTCGCTGCGGGCCCGCCCGCGGGCCTGCGGCAGATCAAATCCCGCAGCGGCGGGCCGGTGTAGCTGCGGTATCAGCGGCGCGTCGCGCCGTCTGATCGGAAAGAGGAAACAACAATGAGCCATACGCCCCACGAGCTCGCCGCCGACTTCCCGGAGCACGCCGAGAAGATCCAGGCGCTCAAGGTGTCGGATGCCCACTTCGCCAAGCTCTATGACGCCTATCACGAGGTGAACCGCCAGGTGCACCGCGCCGAGACCGACGTGGAGCCCACCGGCGATGCCGAGATCGAATCCATGCGCCGCGAGCGCATGCGCCTGAAGGACGAGCTCTACGCGCTGCTCGCCAAGTGAGCGCGCGCGGTTAGTCCCGACGACCGGACCGGGCGGGCCCCATCTGCCCGGTCCGCGACGGAGCCCCGCCACGGCGGGGCTCTCCTCACGGCCCGAGGAGGCGGGCGACCCCATGAAGCTGTATCTCGCCGGCCCCGAAGTGTTTCTCGACGATGCGCGCGAGATCGGCCGGCGCAAGCGGGAGCTGTGCGCCCGCTACGGCTTCACCGGCCTCTACCCGCTGGACGGCGAGCCCACGCTCGACGCGGCGGGCGGGCCGGGCAGCGGGGAGATCTTCCTCGCCAACGTGGACCTCTTACGGGCGGCCGATGCGGTGCTCGCCAACCTGACGCCGTTCCGCGGCATCAGCGCCGATCCCGGCACTGCCTTCGAGGTCGGGTTCGCCTTCGCCCTCGGCAAGCCGGTGGCTGCCTATTCCAACCTGCCGGGCGAGCTGCTGCACCGGGCCCATGCGGCCATCGGGCCGGCGGGCGACGCGGCGACCGCGACGCTGCTGGCGGACGGCCTCCATGTGGAGGACTTCGGCCATTTCGACAATCTGATGCTGGCCGAGGCGCTCATCGCCTCACGGCTGCCGGTGATCCAGGCCGGGACGCCTGCCGGCGATCCCTTCCGCGACCTCGACCTGTTCGAGCAGGCGCTCGCCGCGCTGGCGGCCGCGCGCGCCGCCGGACGGCTGAAGACGCGCCCCGTTTCCCCCCATCCATGACCGCCGGAAGCGCACGCGGCGAGGAGACCTCCCATGGCTGACACTTACGACATCATCGTCATCGGCGGCGGTCCCGGCGGCTACGTCGCCGCCATCCGCGCCGCGCAGCTCGGCTTCAAGACCGCGGTGGTGGAGAAGAGCCACCTGGGTGGCATCTGCCTCAACTGGGGCTGCATCCCCACCAAGGCGCTGCTGCGCTCCGCCGAGATCTACCACTACATGGAGCACGCCAAGGACTACGGCCTCTCCGCCGAGAAGATCGGCTTCGATGCCGCCGCCGTGGTGAAGCGCTCGCGCGGGGTGTCCTCCCAGCTCGCCACCGGCGTCGGCTTCCTGCTCAGCAAGAACAAGGTGGACGTGATCTGGGGCAAGGCGACCCTGACCGCCCCGGGCAAGCTGAAGGTGGATGCCGCCGAGAACCCGCCCAAGGGCGCCAAGGGCGGAGGCGACTATTCCGCCAAGCACATCATCGTCGCCACCGGCGCCCGCCCCCGTGCGCTGCCGGGCCTCGAGCCCGACAAGAAGCTGATCTGGACCTATTTCGACGCCATGGTGCCTTCGACGATGCCCAAGAGCCTGCTCGTCATGGGCTCGGGCGCCATCGGCATCGAGTTCGCCTCCTTCTACCGCACCATGGGCGCCGAGGTGACCGTGGTGGAGGTGCTGCCGCAGATCCTGCCGGTGGAGGACGAGGAGATCGCCGCCGTCGCCCGCAAGCGGTTCGAGAAGCAGGGCATGAAGATCATGTCCGGCGCCAAGGTGACCGGCGTCACCAAGCATCCCGACAGCATCACCGCCCATGTGGTGGACGAGAAGGGCGCCAAGCACGACATCACGGTGGAGCGCATGATCTCCGCCGTCGGCGTGGTGGGCAACGTGGAGGGCCTCGGCCTCGAGGCGCTGGGCGTGAAGATCGAGCGCGGCTGCATCGTGATCGACCCCTTTGGCCGCACCAACGTGCCGGGCATCTACGCCATCGGCGACATCGCCGGCCCGCCCATGCTCGCCCACAAGGCGGAGCACGAGGGGGTGATCTGCGTGGAGACCATCAAGGGGCTCCACACCCATCCCATGGACAAGAACAAGATCCCCGGCTGCACCTACTGCACGCCGCAGATCGCCTCCGTGGGCCTGACCGAGAAGAAGGCCAAGGAGCAGGGCCGGCAGATCAAGGTCGGCCGCTTCCCCTTCATCGGCAACGGCAAGGCCATCGCGCTGGGCGAGCCGGACGGGCTGGTGAAGACCATCTTCGATGCCAAGACCGGCGAGCTTCTCGGCGCCCACATGGTGGGGGCGGAGGTGACGGAGCTGATCCAGGGCTTCGTCGTGGCCATGAACCTCGAGACCACCGAGGAAGAGCTGATCCATGCGGTGTTCCCGCATCCCACCCTGTCCGAGATGATGCACGAGAGCGTCATGGCGGCCTACGGGCGGGCGATCCACATCTGAGGACGCCGGCGAGGGGCGGGCGCGGGCGCAGGCGAAAGTTGCATGCCCGGCCCGCGCGCTTCCCCCTCGCCAAGCGTCCGGGCCGGCGGCATGATCGGCCCGTCGCCGGCGGCGGAAGCCGGGCGGGACAAACCGGGGTATGGGCATGAGCCAAGAGACCTATGCGTTCCTGAGCCAGCCGGGCGTCGGCTTCTTTTCCCTGCTGCTCATCGGCGTCATCGCCGGATGGGTGGCCGAGCGGGTGACCGCGAGCAACCACGGCCTGCTCACCAACCTCATCGTCGGCGTCGCCGGCGCCTTCGTGGGCGACAAGCTGGCCTCGCTGCTCAACGTGCCGGTGTTCGGCTTCTTCCGCACGCTGATCGCCGCCATCGTCGGCGCCATCGTGCTCCTGTGGCTGTGGCGAGCCATCCGCTCGCGCTGAGGAGGGATGCCATGATCGTCTCCATCATTATCGGCATCGTCGCGGGCTTCCTGGCCGAGAAGATCATGGCCTCGTCCGGCGGCCTGTTCACCAACCTGTTCGTGGGGCTCGTCGGCGGCATGCTCGGCGGCTGGGTGGCGGGGGCGCTCGGCCTCGCCTATATCGGCGACGGGCTCACCGACCGCATCGTGGTGTCCACCTGCGGGGCGGTGCTGCTGCTCGCCATCTGGCGGGCGTTCACGGGCCGGCGTCCGGCCTGAGTGCGCCCGCCAGCGGGCGCGCCATCCACGTCTGAGGCGAACTTATGAGTGCCAGCATCGGCTCACCTCATATTGAGGTGGACTACCACGAAACAGAAGAGGCGTTCGGGATTGTCTACAATCTCGGCCGTTTTTCTCTTGAGTGGAATATGATTGAGCATTTCTTTTCTTGCCTTATATGGCAGTACATAGGTGATATGGAGATTGGATCGGCCATTACTAGTGGAATGGGCAATGTGTCCAAGGCTGATGTCCTCTTAGCACTTGCGCGGCAGCGTCCCGACAATGACGAGTTGATCGAGAGAATTGAGTTTGCATGTCGTGCCTTTAATTCGCTGCGCGAGAGTAGGAATATTTTAATTCATTCTCATAGTATCTACCCGAATATAGGCGATAAGCCCCATTGGAGACGATCTACTGGAAAGGGGCGGGAAAAGCATTCAAGCGTAGAAGCTGACATGGCTGATTTGGAGCAACTTGTAGCTGATACTTGTAGTCTTGGTCTTTTTATCGTTGCTCTTATGCCTGCTATAAAACCATTTTCTGACGATGTTCCTGCACACGGTTTGCCCGAAATATTCCCTATGCCTCATAAGCTCAAGGCGGTTGCTGCTGACAAGGCTGAGGAGACTGGAGCCAAGCCTGGAAAGCCCCCGCGGCGTGGCAAGCAAAAGAAGTATGGCTCCAGTCCGCCAAAATGAGTTGCCCTGCATTCAGCGTCGATGTCACACTCGCGTGCGCAGAACTCCGTTGCGCCTGGTGAACTCGACACTTATGTCGCCGACAGATAAAACCTGCTTTTACCTCGACCGCCCGTACAGCGGCGCAAACCTGATGCGGAAGCCATGGTTACCGTTCTTAACACCCTGAACAGGCCCCGTCACCCGGAGAAGGCGCACCGCCCCGAGACCGAGGTGCTGCGCAAGCCGGAATGGATCCGGGTGAAGGCGCCGGGGTCGGCCGGCTGGTCGGAGACGGCGGGCATCGTGCGGGCCAACGGCCTGCACACGGTGTGCGAGGAGGCGGGCTGCCCCAACATCGGCGAATGCTGGGAGAAGAAGCACGCCACCTTCATGATCATGGGCGACACCTGCACGCGCGCCTGCGCCTTCTGCAACGTGCGCACCGGCCTGCCGGAGGCGCTCGATGCCGACGAGCCGCAGAAGGTGGCCGACGCGGTGGCCAAGCTCGGCCTCTCGCATGTGGTCATCACCTCGGTGGACCGGGACGACCTGGCCGACGGCGGGGCCGAGCACTTCGCGCGGACCATCGCCGCCATCCGCAAGGCGAGCCCCGCCACCACCATCGAGATCCTCACCCCCGACTTCCTGCGCAAGGACGGGGCGCTGGAGGTGGTGGTCGCGGCCCGACCGGACGTGTTCAACCACAATCTGGAGACGGTGCCGTCCAACTATCTCTCGGTGCGGCCGGGGGCGCGCTACTTCCACTCCCTGCGCCTCTTGCAGAAGGTGAAGGAGCTGGACGGCTCCATCTTCACCAAGTCCGGCATCATGGTCGGCCTCGGCGAGGAGCGGCCGGAGGTGCTGCAACTGATGGACGACCTGCGCTCGGCGGACGTCGATTTCATCACCATCGGCCAGTATCTCCAGCCCACCCGCAAGCACCACAAGGTGGAGCGGTTCGTGACGCCGGACGAGTTCAAGGCCTATGAGACGGTGGCCTATGCCAAGGGCTTCCTGATGGTCTCCTCCAGCCCGCTCACCCGCTCCTCGCACCACGCCGGCGACGATTTCGAGAAGCTGCGCGCGGCCCGCGCGGCGCGGCTCGGCCGGGCCTGAGACGTGCCTTCGTTCAATTCGACGCGGCGGGTGCGCCACGGGGCGGCGCAGATGTTCGATCTGGTCGCGGACGTGGAGCGCTATCCCGAGTTCGTGCCCCTGTGCCAGGCGCTGCGGGTGAAGCGGCGGTTGAAGTCGGACGAGGGGGTGGAGGTGCTGGTGGCGGACATGACCGTCGCCTACAAGCTCATCCGCGAGACCTTCGCCTCCCGCGTGACGCTGGACCGGCCGCGCCTCACCATCCATGTGGAATATCTCGACGGTCCGTTCAGCCGGCTCGACAACCGCTGGGAGTTCCTCCCCCGCGGCGAGGCGGCCAGCGAGGTGAAGTTCTTCATCTCCTACGAGTTCCGCTCGCGCGCGCTGGGGCTCGTCATGGGCGCCATGTTCGACACCGCCTTCCGCCGCTTCGCCGACGCCTTCGAGGCGCGCGCCGACCAGGTGTACGGGACGGTGGGGTAGGGGCGGCTTCAGGCGCCCCTCAGCGCGCCTCCACCGGTCCGCCCGCGTCCTTCCAGGCCTTGAAGCCGCCATCCACGTGCGCCACCGGCTTCAGCCCCATGTCCTGCGCCGTCGCGGCCGCGAGGGCCGAGCGCCAGCCCCCGCCGCAGATGAAGAGGAACGGACGGTCCTCGGCGAACACCGGCTTGTGGTAGGGGCTTTCCGGGTCGATCCAGAATTCGAGCATGCCGCGCGGGCAATGGAACGCGCCGGGCAGGCGTCCGTCGCGCTCCAGCTCGCGCGGGTCGCGCAGATCCACCAGCAGCGCCCCGTCCGCCATGCGCCGCTGCGCTTCCTGAACCGTCACGGTCTCGATCTGGGCATTGGCTTCCGCCACCAGGGTCTTGCAGCCGCGGGTGATGGTCTGGGGCATGGGGGCTCTCCGTTGTCCGGGCGAAGAGAGGCGGGCGCGGGGCGGCTGTCAAGGCGCCTTCCCATCGGCCGGACGGGGGGCCGGGACAAGAAAAAGGGGCCCGCGCATGGCGCGGACCCCTGATCGCGTCAGCAGACGGCGCGGCTCACAGCTGCTTGTAGGAGCCGTCCTTCCAGCCGTAGACCACATAGTCGAGCTTGGTGATGTCGCCCTTCTTGTCGAAGGAGAGCGGGCCGAGCACGGTGTTGAAGGTCTTGCCCGAGTGGATCTCGGCCGCGACCTTCTTCGGGTCGAGGGACTTGGCCGCCTCGGCAGCCTGCTTGATGACCTGCATGGCGGCGTAGGAATACAGAACGTAGCCTTCCGGATCGACGCCCTTGGCCTTGAAGGCGGCGACGATGTCCTTGGCGGCCGGGTTGTTGCGCGGATCGGGGCCGAAGGTCATCAGCGTGCCCTCGGCGCCGGGGCCGGCGATGGTCCAGAACTCCTTGTCGGTGATGCCGTCGCCGGAGAACAGCACGGTCTTCAGGCCCTGGTCGCGCATCTGGCGCACCAGCAGGCCGGCTTCCGGATGCAGGCCGCCGAAATAGAGCAGGTCGACGCCCGAGGCCTTCAGCTTGGAGACGAGGGCGGAATAGTCCTTCTCGCCGGGATTGATGCCCTCGTAGAGGACTTCCTTCACGCCGCCCTTGTTGATGGTCTTCTGGGTCTCGTCGGCAAGGCCCTTTCCGTAGGGGGTCTTGTCGTGGACGATGGCGACCTTCTTGCCCTTGAAGTTCTTGACGATGTAGTCGCCGGCCACCGCGCCCTGCTGGTCGTCACGGCCGCAGGTGCGGAACGTGTTCCACATCTTGCGCTCGGTGAAGGTGGGGTTGGTGGAGGCGGGGCTGATCTGCAGCACGCCGGCCTCTTCATAGTCCTGCGAGGTCGGGATCGACACGCCGGAGTTGAAGTGGCCCACCACGAACTTCACGCCGTCGGAGATGAACTTGTTGGCGGCGGACTTGCCCTGCTCGGGCTTGCCGGCGTCGTCGCCGACATAAAGCTGCACCTTCTGGCCGAGGATGCCGCCCGCGGCGTTGATGTCGGCCACGGCCTGCTCCGCACCGGTCTTGAGCTGGCCGCCGAAGGCCGCGTTGGAGCCGGTCATGGGGCCGCCGACGCCCACCTTCACCTGCGCCTGGGCCTGCGCCGCGAGCACGAGGCCGGCGCCCAGGGCGAGCGAGGCCAACAAGAGCTTCTTCATCAGGTCTCTCCCTTTCGTCCGGCTGCGGACCATGCGCCGCCCCGGGTGAAACTCCGCGGCGCATTGTGCCGCAAATCCTGCGCCTGTCGATGCCGTCACGGCATCTGTCCCGCGTCCCGGCTCAGCCGCCGCGGCGCGGCCGCCAGGCGAATTGGCCGGCCGGCTCGTACATCCAGGCGTACTGAACCGTCATCTGCCGCCGCCGGAAGGCGCGGAAGCCCAGGGTCGCGATGGCGGTGAGCAGCACGAACTCCACCACGAACGGCTCGGGGTCGAACAGCGGATCCTCGAACAGGGCGAAGTGGCAGAAGCGCACCGCGCACGCGAGCAGCAGACAATAGAGGAGCAGCTGATTGTACGGCGCCCAGCCTTTGGCCACCGCCTTGCCGGTGCGCCAGGCCGCGCTGCCGCCGAGCAGCAGCGTCACCAGGAGGAAGTCGCCCAGCGAGGCGGCGATCAGCTCGCGCGGCCAGAAGGCGATGGCGCCGACCAGTCCCGCCAGCGCCACCGCGGGGCCGACGAGGAAGGGCGAGGAGGCGCGGCCGGGATCGCGCCCCGTGGACGAAGAGCGGGCCGGGGACGCCATCAGCGGCCTCCTTCCAGATAGGCGGCGCGCACCTCGGGCTTGGCCAAAAGCTCCGCGCCGGTGCCCGACATGGTGACCTGCCCGTTGACCATGACATAGCCGCGATGGGCGAGCTTGAGCGCGTGGAAGGCGTTCTGCTCCACCAGGAACACCGTCAGCCCCTCGGTCTCGTTGAGGGTGCGGATGGCGTCGAAGATCTGCCGCACCACCAAAGGCGCGAGGCCCAGCGACGGCTCGTCCAGCAGCAGGAGGCGCGGCCGGCTCATGAGCGCGCGGGCGATGGACAGCATCTGCTGCTCGCCGCCGGAAAGGGTGCCACCACGCTGGTCGATGCGCTCGCGCAGGCGCGGGAACATCTCGAACATGCGCTCGATGTCTTCGGCGAAGTGGGCGCTGCCGCTCACCTCCGCGCCCATCTGCAGGTTCTCGTACACGGTCATGCGCGGGAAGATGCGGCGGCCCTCGGGGGACTGGGCGATCTTGAGGCGCATGATCTCGTGGGTGGGCAAGGCGGTGATGTCCCGCCCGGCGAAGACGATCTGCCCGTCCCGCGCGCGGGGACTGCCGCAGATGGTCATCATCAGGGTGGACTTGCCGGCCCCGTTGGCGCCGATGAGGGTGACGATCTCGCCCTCGTTCACCGTGATGTCCACGCCCTTGAGCGCGATGATGTTGCCGTAATAGGCGGTGACGCCCCGCACCGCCAGCAGGGGCTGGGCGCGGCGGGCGGAAGCCGGGCGGGCGGCGCCCGGGGCGGTCGCTGTCTCGCTCATGCGCCCACCTCCGCCGCGACGGCGGCCTCGTCCTCGACGCCGAGATAGGAGGCGATGACCCGCGGGTCGTTGCGCACCTCCTCCGGCGTGCCGTCGGCGATCTTGGAGCCGTATTCCAGCACGACCACATGGTCGGAGATTTCCATCACCACCGACATGTCGTGCTCGATGAGGAGGATGGAGGTCTGGTGCTCGCGCCGGATCGACAGCAGCAGCTCGTTCAGCGCTGCCGACTCGCGCGGGTTGAGGCCGGCGGCCGGCTCGTCGAGGCAGAGCAGCACCGGCTCCGTGCACATGGCGCGGGCGATCTCCAGCCGGCGCTGGTCGCCATAGGGCAGGTCGCCGGCCGGGTCGTCGGCGCGGGCGAGAAGGTTGATCTTGTTGAGCCAGTACAGCGCCTTGTCCACCGCAGCCTTCTGCCGCCGCCGCCAGGAGGGCAGGTTGAGCAGCGCCGGGGGGCTGACGAGGCCGGTGTCGGTCAGCGACATGTGCTGCGCCACCAGCAGGTTCTCCAGCACGGTCATGCCGGAGAACAGGCGGATGTTCTGGAACGTGCGGGCCACCCGCGCCCAGGAGGCCACCTTGTGGTCGGCGAGGCGCTCCAGCAGGTAGAGCGCGCCCGTCTCGGTGCGGCCCCAGGAGAGGCCGGCGGCGGTCACGCCGTCGAGCTCGGCCGGTGTGGCGGCGCCGCCGTGGAACAGGGCGAGCCGGCCGGCGGTGGGCTTGTAGAAGCCGGTGATGCAGTTGAACACGGTGGTCTTGCCGGCGCCGTTGGGGCCGATGACGGCCGTCACGTCGCCACGGCCGGCGGTGAAGGAGGCGTCGTTGACGGCGATCAGGCCGCCGAACCGCATGGAGAGGTGGTCCACCACCAGGATGGGGTCGCGCTTCCAGCGCCGGGTGGCGCCGTTGGTGCCGGCGGTCGCCATCAGCCGTGGCCCTCCTTCACCAGCGCGGCGGAGACCGACTTGCGCTCCTTCAGGAAGATGGTGGGCAGGCGCGAGGAGACGAGGCCGCGCGGGCGCCAGACCATCACGGCCACCATGGCGAAGCCGAAGATGAGCATGCGGTAGAGCGAGGGGTCGAAATCCGGCCCGAACAGGAAGTCCGCCTTCAGGAAGGTGAGGTTGCGCAACAGCTCCATGCCGCCGATGAGCAGGATGGCCGCGCCCGCCACCCCCATCTGCGAGCCCATGCCGCCCAGCACCACGATGGCGAGGATGACGGCCGATTCCATGAAGGTGAAGCTCTCGGGCGAGACGAAGCGGATCCGCACCGCGAAGAAGGCGCCGGCGAAGCCGCCGAACATGGCGCCGGTGGCGAAGGCGGTGAGCTTGGTGAGCGTCGTGTTGATGCCCAGCGAGCGGCAGGCGATCTCATCCTCGCGCAGCGCCTCCCACGCCCGGCCGACCGGCATCTGCCGCAGCCGCACGGTGGCGAGCGCCGTCACCGCGGCGAGGCCGAGGATGACGAAGTAGAGGAAGACGATGCGGTGCATCGAATCGAACTCCAGCCCGAACAGGGCGGCGAACCCCTCGTCCGAGCTGTTGAACGGGATGCCGAAGAAGGAGATGGGCGGGATGGAGGAGATGCCCGCCCCGCCGTTGGTCAGCGACACCCAGTTGATGAGCACGAGCCGGATGATCTCGCCGAACGCCAGCGTGACGATGGCGAGATAGTCGCCGCGCAGCCGCAGCACCGGGAAGCCGAGGATGACGCCCCAGAAGGCGGCGAGGATGCCGGACACCGGCAGGCACAGCCAGAACGACCACGCGGTCCAGAAGTCGGCGCCGAGGTGGCCGGCGAAGAAGTCGTTCACCGGCACGCTGGTGGAGAGGAGGGCGAAGGTGTAGGCGCCCACCGCGTAGAAGGCCACGTAGCCGAGATCGAGCAGGCCGGCGAGGCCCACCACGATGTTGAGGCCCCATCCCAGCATCACGTAGGTGAGCACATAGATGCCGAGGTCCACCCAGTAGCGGCTGGGGCTGAGGCCTCCTGCCAGCAGGATGGCGAGGAACGGGTAGGCGATGGCGAAGGAGAAGAAGGCGGGCTTCAGCGCCGGTCCCAGCCGCTCGCCGAGCGCGGCGAAGCGGGAGGGGCCGGCGACGGCCTTCACCTTGCGTCCCGGCCGCCAGATGGTGAGCATCAGCACGAGGCGCAGCACCGCCACGATGCCGGCGAGCACCGCCACGAGGCCGAACCGATAGGTGAGGGTCAGCGGCCCGCTGCCGGATTCGGTGGCGCGGAACCCCACCAGCGGCAGCAGCAGCAGCGCGGTGAGGACGCCGCTCGCCACCGCATCCTTCAACGCGGCGCCGAGGGCCGAGGGTTGCCGGGCGGGGCCGCCCGTCGTCTCCGGGAACGGGGAGGGGTCCAGCAGATCGGCTGCGTCCGACAGGTCGGCGAGGTCGGGACCGGAGGCCGGCGGCATCACACCTTCTCCACTTCCGGCCGGCCGAGCAGGCCCTGGGGCAGGAAGATGAGCGTGACCACGAGGATGGAGAACGCCGCCACATCCTTGTATTCAATGGAGAAATAGGCGGACCAGAAGGTCTCGATGAGGCCGATGAGCAGCCCGCCCAGCACCGCGCCCGGCAGCGAGCCGATGCCGCCCAGCACCGCGGCGGTGAACGCCTTCACGCCCGGCACGAAGCCGTCGGCGAAGTTCACGACGCCGTAATACATCAGGTACATCACGCCCGCGACGGCGGCGAGCGCGGCGCCGATGACGAAGGTGAGCGAGATGGTGCGGTCCACGTTCACGCCCAAGAGCGCCGCCATCTTGCGGTCCTGCTCGCAGGCGCGCTGGGCGCGGCCGAGCGGCGTCTTCTGCACCAGCCACCAGAAGCCGGCGAGCAGCGCGGCGGTGACCACCATGATGATCACCTGCTTGTAGGCGAGGGTGACCTGATAGCCGTCGCGCTCCATCACCACGATCACGTCCGTCACCATGGGGGGCAGCGGCTTGTTGCGCGGGCCCTGCGCCACCTGCACGAAGTTCGACAGCAGGATGGACATGCCGATGGCGGAGATCATGGGCGCGAGGCGGAACGAGCCGCGCAGGGGCCGGTAGGCCACCCGCTCGATGGTCCAGCTCACCAGCCCGGTGAACACCATCGCCACCACCAGGGTGAGCGCGAGAATCAGGAAGATGGAGCTGAGGCCGACCACAGTCGTCAGCAGCAGCACGCAGATGAGGCCAATGAAGGCGCTCACCATGAACACGTCGCCGTGGGCGAAGTTCACCATCCCGATGATGCCGAACACCATCGTGTAGCCGATGGCGATCAGTCCGTAGATCGACCCGAGGGTCAATCCGTTTATGAGCTGCTGGAGGAAGACTTCCATCCGCCGCCTGATCCCCTCTGTCGTGCGTGGCGCGCCTATTCTGTCATCATGCCCGACGATTGGGCGCTGCCATTTTTTCGACTCATACCCCGACCGCACCAAGGTGACAATTGCACGGAAGGGATGCACCGCCCATCCCGGCCGGCGGCGGTTGACCGCGCGGGCAACTGGTACCAAGGTATACCAACGCGGCCGGCGGCAAGATCGGGCGGAAACAGGCGTCCCTGCCACTCCTCAGGAGGGCCGGGCGCGGGGTGGGAGACGGACTTCGGAGCGCATGGCGGACGCCACGTTCCAGGCTCATGTTGTCACGACTGAAGCTCGACCCGTTCGTGGTCGCCCTCGCCCTCACGGTGCTCCTTGCGCTTGCCTGGCCAACGCCGGGCGTGACCGGCGGCATCCTGCATGCCGACAAGGCCGCGAGCTGGGGCGTTGCCGTCATCTTCTTCCTGTATGGCGTGTCGCTGGCGCCGCGCCGGCTGCTGGAAAGCGCCGCGCGGTGGGAGCTGCACCTCGTCGTCCAGCTTTCCACCTTCCTGCTGTTCCCGGCGGTGGTGATGGCGGTGCTGGTGCTGATCGGCGATCGCCTGCCTGAAGCGCTCGCCACCGGGTTCTTCTTCCTGGCGGCGCTGCCGTCCACCGTATCGTCATCGGTGGCCATGACCTCGCTGGCGCGGGGCAACGTGCCGGTCGCCATCTTCAACGCGTCCATCTCCAGCCTGATCGGGGTGTTCGCCACCCCCATGCTGATCGCCTGGTACCTGCACTCGGTGGGCACCGGCATGGCGCTGGGACCGGTCATCCTGAAGCTGGTGCTGCTGGTCATCCTGCCCATGGCCATCGGCCAGGCGGCGCGTCCGCTGCTGGCGCGGCTGGTGGAGCGCCACAAGGCGGTGGTGCGCGTGGCGGACCGGGCGGTGATCCTCGCCATCGTGTACAACTCGTTCTGCGACAGCGTCGTCGCCGGTGTCTGGCGGGGCCACAGCCCGGCCCTGCTGCTGGAGATCGTGGCCGGCGTGCTGGTGCTGTTCGCGGTGGTCTACGCGCTCGTCCAGGTGGCGTGCCGGCTGCTGGGGTTCGCGCAGGCGGACGTGGTGGCCGTGGTGTTCTGCGCCTCCAAGAAGTCGCTCGCCACCGGCCTGCCCATGGCGCAGGTGATGTTCAACGGCTCTCCCGACCTGTCGCTGATCATCACCCCGATCATGCTCTATCACTTCATGCAGCTGGTCATCGTCGGCATCATCGCCGGGCGCAGCGCCAGCCGGGCGGAGGCGCTGATGGCCGAGGAGCGTGAGCCCTCGCTGATCGCCGAGGATGCCGACTTCCTGCCGCCCGAGCCCGGCCACGCGGGCAGCACCCGCGCGCCGGTGCCCTCGCAGGCCTCCTGAGAAGCGGCCGCCGGACGGGGCGCGGTCTTCCGGCCGCGCTCTCGCGCAGGGCGCCGCGCCGGGTTATGGGGAAAGGGGGCGCCGGGCGTGCGCCCGGGGCCTGAAGACCATGAGCCGCTTTTCCAAGACCCGCGTGGAAGCGTTGACCGACGGCGTGTTCGCCTTCGCCATGACGCTGCTGGTGCTGGACATCCGCCTGCCGGACGACCTCGACATCCGCACCGCGGCCGACCTGTCGGCGCATCTGGCGGGCCTGTGGCACCAGACGCTGACCTACCTCATCAGCTTCTTCGTGCTCGGCGCCTTCTGGCGCACCGGCGCGGCGGTGCGGCCGAACGACGAGCTCGTGGACGGGAACGTGACGCGGCTGACGCTGTTCTACCTGTTCTTCGTCACCACCGTGCCGTTTTCGTCGGGGCTGGTGGGGCGCTACAGCGAGTTCACGCCCGCGGTGCTGGTCTATTCGGCCAATCTGGCCATGCTCGGGGTGCTCGCCATCGCCCTGCGCTATCTGGACGTGAAGCCCGGAAGCCGCTCCCTCGCGGCCGCGGCGGGCAGCCGGCTGCCGCTGCTTCTCGCGACGGCGGCAGGCTCGGCTTTGCTCGGCGTGGTCGCGCCACGGCAGGCCATGTTCGTCTATCTGCTGAACTTTCTCACCCGGCTGCCGTTCTGGCCCGGACGGGGAAACGACAGGCAGGGGTGAGCGGGGGTGCTCAGGCCTCCGCCTCCACCTCCTCCAGCGCCAGCTCGAAGGTGATGAGCACCGCGTTCTGCCCGCGCGCCAGCCGCCCTTCGGCCAGCGCGCCGGAAAGGCCCACCAACGCCACGCTCAGGTCCGCCAGCGGGGCGCCGGAGGCATCCGGGGCCACGGTGCCGTCGGTGATGAACGCCTCGGTGGCGAAATCCTCCAGCTCCGGCGCAGCGGTGAAGCGCGCGCCGATCAGGCTGCCGACGCAGCCGCGCAGCCGCGCGGCGGAAAGGTCGTGGCGGCGGCAGAGGCTCTCGATCGCGGCGAAGATGTCCGCGTTCGGCCGCACCCGCGCGAACACGATGCGCGGTCCGCCGGCCGGCGCGACGCGGGCGTGGGGCGTGAACAGGGTGAAGTTCGTCTCCGGGTCGAAATCGGCGGTGGTCTCCACCTCGGCGGCGCCGAAGGCGCGGGCGCGGATGGGCTCGGACACCACCGCCTCGTGCGGCAGGATGTGGCCGCCCGCGCGCCGGCCGTCCGGCTCGGTCCAGACCGCATGGCAGTGGAGGAAGGGGGCGCAGTCCCGCCGGCCGAAGGTGACGTTGCCCTTCTCCAGCCGGCTCGTGCCGGCGGGGGCGAAGGTCGCGCTGTACCAGGCGACGTGATCGGCGTCGGGCGGGGGTGCCGGCATCACGTAGGAGAGCGGGGCGAAGGCGCCGCCCGAAAGCTCCACCTGCGCCGCGCCGAGCCCGGCGGCGAGCAGCGGCCCGGTTAGGGCGGCGTTGAGGGTCAGCCCCGGCTCCAGCTCGAACTCCAGCGCGACGCACCGGCCCACGGCGCTTTCGATGCGCTCGACGGGCGCGGGGCCCGGCTGCGCCACGTGGCGGATGTCCCCCATCGGCTTCCCCCTGCCGCGCCAATCCCGGCGCGGCCTCTGTCGCGGATCGAGCGCCTCACCCCTCCGGCGGGTAGAGGTGGACGCCGCCGCAATTGTCGCTCACCGCCAGCCGGTCGCCGGCGGGCGCGATGTGGCCCGGCGTCAGGGGTACCTTGCCCGCGCCGCCGGGAATGTCGAGCACGTAGGTGGGCAGCGCGATGCCCGAGAGCCGGCCGCGCAGCGCCCGCATCAGCGCCTGTCCCTCCGCCACGTCGAGGCGGAAATGGCCGGTGCCCGGTGCAAGGTCCGGATGATGCAGGTAATAGGGCTTCACCCGGCATTCCACGAGCGCGCGGAACAGCTCCGCCATCGTCTCCGCAGTGTCGTTCACGCCGCGCAGCAGCACCGACTGGGACAAAAGCGGAATGCCCGCATCGGCCATGCGCGCGAGCGCGGCGCGCGCGGCCGGGGTCAGCTCGCGGGCGTGGTTCACGTGGATCGCCACATAGGGGGTGAGGCCGGGCGCCTTCAGCGCTGCCACCAGCGCGTCGGTGACGCGCTCCGGCGCGGCGATGGGCACGCGCGTGTGGTGCCGGGCGATCTTCACATGGCCGATGGCGGCGAGCCGTGCCGTCACCTCGCCCATGCGACGGGGCGAGAGCATGAAGGGGTCGCCGCCGGTGAGGATCACCTCCCAGATCGCCGGATGGGCGGCCAGATAGGCGAATGCCGCCTCCAGCGCCTCCGGCGACAGGGAGGTGCCGGCGCCGGGGCCCACCATCTCGCGCCGGAAGCAGAAGCGGCAGTAGACGGCGCAGACGCCCACGATCTTCAGCAGCGCGCGGTCCGGATAGCGGTGGACGATGCCGGGAACGGGACTGTGGGCGTCATCGCCGATGGGGTCGGCGCGCTCCTCGGGCGTGGTGACGATCTCCTCCGGACGGGGCACGAACTGGCGGGCGATGGGGTCGGCCGGGTCGGCGGGGTCGATGGCAGATGCGAGCGTCGGCGTGAGAGCGACGGCATAGCGCGCGGCAACCGGAGCGAGGTCCCCGGCATCCCGTGCGTCGGCGAGGCCGGCGGCCACCAGTTCGTCGATGGTGCGCAGGGTGCCCTGATCGCGCGCGGGGAGGGGAAGAAGGTTTGCCATCAGCTCAGCGGGTCTTGGACCGGCGGAAGGCGCCAGTGGAAAGGCGCGCTCGGGGGTGCGCCGCGTGTCGACCGAACCTATATGGGAAGAGCCGGGCCTTGCCAAATGCCGGCCGGCGCATCCGGGAGGGCCTGCCATGGACGTGACCGATGGCGATGTGATGGCCGCCGCCGAGCGCTGGCGGCAGGAGGGGCGCGGCGTCGCGCTCGCCACCGTGCTGGAAACCTGGGGCTCCGCGCCGCGCCCGGTGGGCAGCCGGCTGGTCATCGATGCCGAGGGCAATTTCCTCGGCTCCGTCTCCGGCGGCTGCGTCGAGGGGGCGGTGGTGGGCGAGGCGGCGGAGGTGATCGCCTCCGGACGGCCGCGCACGCTGGAATTCGGAGTCGCCGACGAGACCGCGTGGCAGGTCGGCCTGTCCTGCGGCGGGCGCATCTCCGTCTACGTGGAGCGGGTGGACTGACTGTGCGGCGCGCCGCGCGGGTCTATACTGCGGCGGTATTCGCGCGCTGCCCGCGGACTGCGCGCCGGAAGGATGCCTGATGCGCCTCGACCTGCTCGCCGCCCTCAATGCCGAACGGGCCGCCCGCCGCGCCTGCGTGGTGGTGACGACGTTGGCCGACGGCGTCCAGCGGCTGGTTACCGCGGCCGGCGTGGCCGGCGATCCGCTGGCCGGCCCCATCGCCGCCGCGCTGGCAGAGCGGCGCAGTTGCGTGCTGGGGGAGGGGACCGGGCGCCTGCTGATCGCGGTGGAGGCGCCGCCGCCCCGCCTCGTGGTGATCGGCGCCGTCCACATCTCGCAGGCTTTGGCGCCCATGGCGCGCCTCGCCGGCTTCGACACCATCCTGATCGACCCGCGCACCGCCTTCGCTACCCCCGAGCGCTTCCCCGACGTGCCGGTGATCGCCCGCTGGCCGGAAGAGGCGCTGCCGCAGGTCGGGCTGGACCCCTTCACCGCGCTGGCGGCGGTGACCCACGACCCCAAGCTGGACGAGCCGGCCCTCGCTGCGGCGCTGCGGGCGGGCTGCTTCTACGTGGGCGCGCTGGGCTCGCGCCGCACCCATGCGCGCCGGGTGGAGCGGCTGGCGGCGCAGGGCTTCGCGCTGGAGGAGAGCGCGCGCATCCATGCTCCCATCGGCCTCGACATCGGCGCGGCGAGCCCGGCCGAGATCGCGGTGTCGATCCTCGCGGAGGTCATCCGCGCCCTGCGCACCGGCGCATCCCTGCAGCGGGGGGCGGCGGCGTGAGGTTCGGGCCGGTTCCGCTCGCCGCCGCCCAAGGCGCCATCGCCGCCCATTCGGTGCGGCTCGAGGATGGCGTGATCCGGAAGGGCACGCGCCTCGGCCGGGCGGAGATCGCGCGGCTGGAGGCGGCCGGCCTGGCCGAGGTGGTGGTGGCGCGGCTCGAGGCGGGCGATCTCGGCGAGGATGCCGCCGCCGCGCTGCTCGCCGATGCGGTGAGCGGCCCCCATGTGCGCGCCGCCCCGGCCGATACCGGGCGTGCCAACCTCTATGCCGCCGCCGCGGGTCTGGTGCGGGCCGCGCCCGACGCGGTGGGCGCCTTCAACGATGTGGACGAGGCCATCACGCTCGCCACGCTGCGGGATTTCGCGCCCGTCGCGGTGGGGGACATGGTGGGCACGGTGAAGATCATCCCGTTCGCGGTGCCGGCCGCCAGCGCGCAGGCCGCGGCGCGGGCCGCGCCGGGGGCGCTCTCGGTCGCTCCCTACCGGCTGACGCGGGTGGCCGTGATCTCGACGCTGCTGCCGGGCCTTGCCCCGAAGCTGGTGGAGAAGGCAGTTGCGGTCACGCGCGCGCGCCTTCACCCCACCGGCGCCCGGATCATCGACAACCGCACCGTTCCCCACGAGGCGCAGGCCCTTGCCGCGACCCTGACGGCGGTGGCGCAGGCCGGGGCGGAGCTGGCGATCGTGTTCGGCGCCTCCGCCATCACCGATCGCAGCGACGTGGTGCCCGCCGCGCTGGTGGAGGCGGGCGGCGTGGTGGACCGGCTCGGCATGCCGGTGGACCCCGGCAACCTCATCATGCTGGGCCGGCTGGGCGAGATGCCGGTGATCGGCGCGCCGGGCTGCGCCCGCAGCCCCAAGGAGAACGGCTTCGATTTCGTGCTCCACCGCCTGCTTGCGTGCTTGCCGGTGAGCGCCGGCGACATCGCCCGCATGGGCGCCGGCGGCCTGCTGACCGACATCGCCGCCCGGCCGCATCCGCGCGCGGCGATGGCGGGCGAGGGGACGGCGGGGGAGGGCGCGTTCGCCGCCGTCATCCTCGCCGGCGGACGCAGCGCCCGCATGGGCGAGCGCGGCGGACAGGCGGTGAACAAGCTGCTCGAGGAGGTGGCCGGCGTGCCGGTGGTGCGGCGCGTGGCCGAGGCGGCCCTCGCCTCCCGCGCCCGGCCGGTGATCGTGGTGACCGGCCATGATGCCGGCGCGGTCGCCGAGGCCCTCGCTGGTCTCGACGTGACACTGGTCCACAACGCGGATTTCGCCTCCGGCATGGCGTCCTCGCTGGCGTCCGGCATCGGCGCCGTGCCCGAGGGAGCCGCCGGGGCGCTGCTGATGCTGGGCGACATGCCGCTGGTCGGGCCGGGGCTGATCGACCAGCTCATCGCCGCGCATGATCCGCAGGCCGGACGGCTTGTCTGCGTGCCCCGGCACGGCGAAAGGCGCGGGCATCCGGTGCTGTGGTCGCGGCGCTTCTTTGCCGAGCTGTGCGCCCTGTCCGGCGATGTGGGCGCGCGCCATCTGCTGGCCGCCCACGCGGAGGTGGTGGCGGAGGTGGAGGCGGCAGACGACGGCGCCCTGGTCGACGTGGACACGCCCCAGCTGCTGGACGCCGCGCGCCGGCGGGCGATCAGAACGGAGCCGGCATGAGGTGCGTGGCCGGCACGTCCAGCCGCTCGCACAGCCACTGCGCCAGCATCAGCCGGTGGCAGCCTTCCACGTGGCGCTCGTAGCACAGCAGGCAGATGCGCCGGCCGGCGGCGAGGCCCGCCAGTTCCTCCAGCGCCGCCTGTGCCGGCGCGGTGGCAAGGTGGGCGCCATAGATGCGCGTCAGCGCGGCCTGGTCGCCGCTGCGGGCCGCGAGCCGCCCCTCCTTCGGCGTGCCGAGGGCGCGCAGGTGCACATAGCCGATGCCCTGCTCCGCCACGCCCGCCGCAAGCGCCGTCTTGGAAAAGCCGGGCCGGCGCGAGGCGGCGACGGCCCGCACGTCCACCAGCAGGTCCACCCGTGCCTCCCGGAGGGCGTCGGTGAACGCCTGGGGCGTGCTCTGCTCGTAGCCGATGGTGAAGATGTCCGCCTGCATGGGCGCGATCATGCGCCCGGCCGGAGCCGGCGTCACGAGGGCGTTTCCCCCTGCGGCGGCGCACGATGGACACGGCGCGAATCCGGGAGGAATCTGTGCGGTGGACGCGGCGCGCGGGAACCCAGGGAGACCGGATGTGTTTCCCCTCCAGCCCGGCTCTGGGGACAAAAGCGCGCCTGACGCGCCGTGGCCGGGAGGGATGACCATCATGCGCCTGTTTCGCTGCGCCGCGTGCGACCAGCTCCTGTATTTCGAGAACCGTCGCTGCGAGAAGTGCGGCCATGATCTCGGCTACGTGCCCGAGACCAACGAGCTCGCCCCGATCGAGGCGGACGGCGACGCCTGGCGCACGCTGGGACGCACGGCGGGGCGCTACCGCTTCTGCGCCAATGCCGCGCACGATGCCTGCAACTGGCTGATTCCGGCGGAGCAGGAGGAAGAGTTCTGCCTCGCCTGCCGCCACAACCGCACGGTGCCCGACCTCAGTGTGCCCGAGAATCTGCGCAAGTGGCGCCGCGTTGAAGTGGCCAAGCACCGGCTGATCTATTCGCTCATCCGCCTCAACCTGCCGCTGGAGAGCAACAAGGACCGCGAGGGCGGCCTGTGCTTCGACTTCCTCGCCGACGCGCCCGACAACTCGGTGCCGCGGGTGATGACGGGGCACGACGAGGGGCTCGTCACCATCGCGCTGGTGGAGGCGGACGACGCCGAGCGCGAGCAGCGCAAGAATGATCTCGGCGAGCTGTATCGCACCGTGCTGGGGCATTTCCGGCACGAGGTGGGGCATTATTACTGGAACCGGCTGGTGCGCGATGCCGGGCGGCTCAATGCCTTCCGTGAGCTGTTCGGCGACGAGACGGTGGATTATGGCGAAGCGCTGAAGGTCTATTATGCCAATGGCCCGCTGCCGGAGTGGCAATCCAATTACGTCTCCGCCTATGCCACCGCCCATCCGTGGGAGGACTTCGCGGAGACCTTCAAGCACTACATCCACATCGTCGACACGCTGGAGATGGCGGCCGCCTTCGGCATCCGCGTGCGCCCCTGGCTCGACCGCACCGGCGAGCTGCAGGCGCAGGTGGACTTCAATCCGTTTCTCGCCTGCAGCATCCAGCAGATGGTGGATTCCTGGCTGCCCATCTCGTTCGCGCTCAACAACCTGAACCGCTGCCTCGGCATGTCGGATGCCTATCCCTTCATCCTCGGGCCGGGGGTGATCGCGAAGATCGGCTTCATCCACAGCCTGGTGCACCGGCAGGTGGAGCCGGACCCGCTGCCGGCACCGGAGGAGACCGCAATCCCGCCCGGCCGGGGCGAGAACGAGGCCGATGCGCCGGAGGGCAAGCCCGATCCGGCCCACAGGACAGCCGAGGCCGCGCCGGAGCTGAATGTTCCGCAGGACCCCGTTCCGGTCGATGCCTAGCGTCCGCCGCCGCGCCCTCGGGCGGTGTGCCGTGGTCTGCAGGGCGTGAGGGCGTCCGCCTAATTTCCGTTCCGTCGGGAGAGGCGCGGGCGCTGCCACGGACCTCAGGGCCGCTCTCTCGGCGTGCGGTTCCGCGCGATCACGCCTCCGCGACCCGCCGGTGGTTGCCCGCGCCGCGCCTTCCCGGCCGGGCGGGGGCGATGTAGAGCTGCCTTCCCGCCGGCCGAAGCCGCGCCTCCTTCCGAACGCACCATGGATCCGCACCAGCCCCCGCCATCCCGCGCGCCCGCCGGCGCCGCCCCCGGGCCGGGGGAGATCCGGCGCATCATCCTCGGCGTCATGCTGGCCATGCTGCTGGGGGCGCTGGACCAGACCATCGTGGCCACGGCGCTGCCCTCCATCGGCGCGGCGTTCGGCGATTTCGCCAATCTCGCGTGGGTGGTCACCGCCTATCTCATCGCCTGCACGGTGGTGACGCCGCTCTACGGCAAGCTCAGCGACATCCACGGCCGGCGCGTGATGCTGCTGACGGCGGTGGCCGTCTTCAGCATCGCCTCGGTGGGATGCGCGCTGGCGCCGAGCCTTCTGGCGCTGGTGGTCGCGCGCTTCGTGCAGGGGCTGGGCGGGGGCGGGCTGATCTCGCTGGCGCAGACCATCATCGCCGACGTGGTGCCGCCGCGTGAGCGGGGGCGCTATCAGGCGCAGGTCGCCGGCGTGTTCGGCGCCGCCAGCATCGCCGGGCCGGTGCTGGGCGGCGTGCTCGCCCAGCATTTCGACTGGTCGCTGATCTTCTGGATCAACCTGCCCCTCGGCCTTGCCGCCTTCCTGATGACCCAGCGCGCCCTGCGCCGCCTGCCGCGCCACGAGCGGCGGCACCGGATGGACTATTCCGGCGCGGCGCTGATGATGCTGGCGAGCATCGCCCTCTTGCTGGCGCTGGGGTGGGGCGGCGTGCGCTATGCGTGGTCGTCGGCGCCCATCCTCGGCCTCCTGGCCGCTGCGGGTGCGCTGTCAGTCCTGTTCGTGTGGCGCATGGCGCGGGCGGAGGAGCCGTTCCTGCCGCTCGGCCTCCTGAGCGATCCGGTGGTGGGACGCGGCATCGCCGCCGCATTCGCGGCCGTGGGCGCGATGGTGGGGCTCTCCATCTACGTGCCGCTCTATTTCGAGACCGCGCGCGGCCTTTCGGCCACCGGCTCGGGCCTGGCGCTGATCCCGCTCATGGGTGGGGTGGTCTGCGGCGCCATGATCTCCGGCCAGTCCATGCCCCGCATGGTGCGCTACAAGCGCCCGGCGCTGGCGGGAACCGGGCTTGCGGCGCTCCTGCTCCTGGCGCTCGCCGCGCTGCCGGCCGCGCTGCCGCTGTGGGCCGTGGGCGTGCTGTTCGCGCTGGTGGGCATGGGCATCGGCACGGTGCTGCCGGTGTGCACCGTCTCCATCCAGAACGCCGTTCCGCCCCACCGCATGGGGACGGTGACGGGCGTCATGACCTTTTTCCGCCAGCTCGGCGGCGCGCTGGCGGTGGCGGTTCTGGGTGCCGTGCTGGTCGCCGCCATCGGCGCCGACAAGGTGATGGATGCGGACGCGCTCGCCCGCATGGCGGCGGCGCCGCTGATCGGCGACGCGTTCCGGCTGGTGTTCGCCACCGTCGCGGCGATGCTGGTCGCCACCTTCGCCGGCCTCCTGACCATGCCCGAGCGGCCGTTGCGCGGCGCCGTCCATCTGCCGGCGGAGGTGCCGGGGGCCTGACGAGGCGTCAGCGGATCGGCGGAAGGAGCACGCGGCCCGGCATCGTGCGGCAGACGACATCGAAAGGATCGCCGCGCCGTGCGCCCGGTCCTCCGGCGCATGGACGTGGCAATCCGGCGCGTCAGCGGATCAGCGGATCGGTGGTCCGGCGGGCGATCCTCGCGGCCGGATGGTCCGCGCGGGAGGCCCCGTCAGGCGACGGGCCGAGCCTCGAATGCGGACACCCGGCGCCCGAAAGCGCCGGGACGGGCGGCCTATTCGGCCGCCTTGGTGCCCTTGGCCTTCGGGGCGGCCTTCTTGGTGCCGGCGGCCTTGGTGGCCGCCTTGGCCTTGGGCGCGGCCTTGGCCTTCGTCGCCTTCGGCTCGGCCGATTTCGCGGCGGTCTTCTTCGGTGCCTTGGCGGGCGAGGTTGCGGCCTTGGCGTCGATGATGGTCACCGCATCGGCGAGGGTCAGCGCCTCCGGGTCCACCGATTTCGGCAGCGTGGCGTTGATCTTGCCGTGGTTCACGTAGGGGCCGAACCGGCCCGCGCGCACGGTGATCGGTCCGCCATGGACCGGATGATCGCCCAGCGTGCGCCCGGCCGTGGCTGCTCCGCGCCCGCCGCGGCCCTTGGACTGCTTCTCGGCGATCAGCGCCACCGCCCGGTTGAGGCCCACCGCGAGCACATCGTCGCCATCCTCGAGATTGGCGTAGATGCGCCCGTGCTGGACGTATGGCCCGTAGCGGCCGATGCCGGCGAGGATGGGCTCCTGGTCGTCCGGATGGCGGCCGATCTCGCGCGGCAGGGCGAGCAGCTTCAGCGCCGTCTCCAGGTCCACGTCGGCCGGGGCGAGGCCCTTGGGGAGGGACGAGCGCTTGGGCTTCTCCCCGTCCTTGCCTTCGCCGAGCTGGAGATAGGTGCCGAACCGGCCGGAGCGCACCGTCACCTCCTCGCCGGACTCCGGATCGAGGCCGAGCACGCGCGTGCCGTCGCCTTCCTGGGCATTGTCGCCGGTGAGCGGACGGGTGTGGCGGCACTCGGGATAGTTCGAGCAGCCGATGAAGGCGCCGAACTTGCCCATCTTCAGCGACAGCCGACCGGTGCCGCAGGTGGGGCACAGGCGGGGGTCGGTTCCGTCCTGGGTGGGCGGGAAGATGTGGGCGGTGAGCATCTCGTCCAGGGCGTCGAGCACCTGGGAGACGCGCAGATCCTTGGTGGCCTCGATGGCGGCGTGGAAGTCCTGCCAGAAGGCGCGCAGCACCTCCTTCCAGTCGATCTGCGCCGCGGAGACCTCGTCGAGCTTCTCCTCGAGGTCGGCGGTGAAGTCGTATTCCACGTAGCGCTTGAAGAAGCTTTCTAGGAAGGCCGTCACCAGCCGTCCCTTGTCCTCGGGCACGAGGCGCTTCTTGTCGAGCTTCACATATTCGCGGTCGCGCAGCACGGCGAGCACGGCGGCGTAGGTGGAGGGACGGCCGATGCCGAGCTCCTCCATGCGCTTCACCAGCGAGGCTTCCGAATAGCGCGGCGGCGGCTCGGTGAAGTGCTGCGTGGTCTGGATGTCCCGCCGGTCGAGGCGCTCGTTGGCGCTCATGGCGGGGAGGCGGCGGCTCTCCTCGTCGTCGTCCTCGTCGTCCTTGCCTTCGCGGTAGAGGGTGAGGAAGCCGTCGAACTTCACCACCGTGCCGGTGGCGGTGAGGTCCAGCGTCCGGCCGCCGGCTTTCGCCTCGATGTCGGCGGTGGTGCGCTCCAGCTCGGCCGATTCCATCTGGCTCGCCACGGTGCGGATCCAGATCAGCTCGTAGAGCTTGGCCTGTTCGCCATCCACGTAACGGGCCACCTCTCGCGGGTGGCGGGAGGGGTCGGTGGGGCGGATGGCCTCGTGGGCCTCCTGCGCGTTCTTGGCCTTGGTGGTGTACTTGCGCGGCACGCCGGGCAGGTACTTGGGGCCGAACTGCTTGCCGATGGCGCTGCGGGTGGCGGCCACGGCCTCGGGCGCCATGTCAACGCCGTCGGTACGCATGTAGGTGATGAGGCCCACCGTCTCGCCGCCCACGTCGACGCCTTCATACAGGCGCTGGGCGATCTGCATGGTGCGGGCCGGGGCGAGGCCGAGCTTGCGGCTCGCCTCCTGCTGCAGGGTGGAGGTGGTGAAGGGAGGCTGCGGATGGCGCCGCACCGGCTTCGCCTCGATGGAGCGGACGCGGAAATCCGCGCTCTCCAGCGCCGCGCGGAAGGCCTTCGCTTCCTCCGCCGTGCCCACCGACAGGCGGGTGATCTTCTTGCCGTCGGCACCCGAGAGGCGCGCCTCGAACTCCTCGGCGCGGGGCGTCGCGAGGCGGGCGACGATGGACCAGTATTCCTTCTTGACGAAGGTCTCGATCTCGCGCTCGCGGTCGCAGACGAGGCGCAGCGCCACCGACTGCACGCGCCCGGCCGAGCGGGCGCCCGGCAGCTTGCGCCACAGCACGGGCGAGAGGGTGAAGCCCACCAGATAATCGAGCGCGCGGCGGGCGAGATAGGCATCCACCAGCGCCACGTCGATGGCGCGCGGGGCCTTCATGGCCTCCAGCACCGCCTGCTTGGTGATGGCGTTGAAGACGACGCGCTCGACCTTCTGGTCCTTCAGCGCCTTCTTCTGCCGCAGCACCTCAAGCACATGCCAGGAGATGGCCTCGCCCTCGCGATCCGGGTCGGTGGCGAGGATCAGGCCGTCGGCGCCCTTCACGGCGCTGGCGATCTCGTTGAGGCGCTTCTGGGCCTTGGGATCGACTTCCCACAGCATGCGGAAATCGGCATCCGGGTCCACCGACCCGTCCTTGGACGGCAGGTCGCGCACGTGGCCGTAGGAGGCGATGACCTCGTAGCCCGGACCGAGATATTTGTTGATCGTCTTCGCCTTGGCGGGCGATTCGACGATGACGACCTGCATGGCCAACCGTATCTCTTCACATGGGCCGCTGCCCCATTGCGCGGCCTCAAAGCAGTTTCGGGGCCGCCGATGGCGATCCCTGTCCCTGCCGCCGCCCGGGAAGGCCGCGGCTTTTCCCCATCGCGGCCGGGATGGCCGCGCTACCTTCATCCATCACGACCCGCAGGCCGCCAGCGCTGCCCGGCGCGATCCGAAGGCCGCCGAACACGCAGGCTCCGTCCGGCTGGTCGCAGCAATGCGTCTTCCGTGCGGCGGTTCGCGGCGTCGGGGAGCGGCCGCAACATGGGGAGCGGAACGGCGCCTGTCAAATTCTGCCACCGGAGAGCACCTCCGGCCCCGGTACGTCAAAATACAACCATAGATACGTTTAAATATGTCACTCAATCTATAAGACGTGGTCCCTGTCCAGTTTCGCCGGGGCGGCGCCATGTCCGATCTGTCCTCGTCCAGCCTGCGGGTCGATCCCGCCTCCGCTGCCGCGTATGTGGCCTCGCTCGCCGCCGAACTGCGCCGGCTGGCGCGGGGCAACGGGCTGACGACGCTGGCCTATCTGCTGGAGATGGCCGAGCTGGAGGCCAAGAGCGTGGCGGCCGACCTCGAAGCCTCCGGCAGCCTCTCCCCGCCGCGCGGCGGCCGGCGCCCCGGCTGAGGGGTCACGCCCGCAGCGCCACGCGGCCGGGGCCGGGGCGATCGAGACGGCCGGCGAGATCGAGCTCCAGCAGCACCATCTGCACCTCCGCCGGCGCGCAGCCGGAGAGCCGCACGATATCGTCGATGAGGGCCGGCACCGGCCCCAGCAGCTCGATGATGCGGGCGCGCGCATCCTCGCCGGGCTGCGCCGGCTCCATGGCCGGCCCCTCCGCCTCGATGGCATCGCCGCGCGCCCGCCCGGCCATGGGGGCGAGCACGGAAATGACGTCCTCCGCTTCGGTCACCAGCGTCGCGCCCTGCTTCAGCAGACGGTTGGTGCCGCCGGCGCGGGGGTCCATGGGCGAGCCCGGCACGGCGAACACCTCGCGTCCCTGCTCGCCGGCGAGGCGCGCTGTGATCAGCGAGCCGGAGCGCTCGGCCGCCTCCACCACCACCACGCCCAGCGCCATGCCGGAGACGAGGCGGTTGCGGCGGGGAAAGTCCCGGGCGCGGGGCTCCCAGCCCACCGGCATCTCGGAGACGACGGCGCCCATCTCCGCCACCCTGCCGATGAGGCCGAGATTCTCCGGCGGATAGGGCTTGGCGAGGCCGCCCGCGAACACGCCCACCGTGCCCCCGTCCAGCGCGGCTTCGTGAGCGGCGGCGTCGATGCCGCGGGCAAGGCCCGAGACCACGACCCAGCCGGCGGCGGCAAGATCGCGCGCCAGACGGGCGGCGAAGGAGCGGCCGGCCGCCGAGGCGTTGCGCGCGCCGACGATGGCCACCATGGGCCGCTGCAGCACCGCCCCTTGGCCCTTCACGCACAGCAGCGGCGGGGCATCGTCCAGCTGGCGCAGGGCGAACGGATAGTCCGCCTCGCCGGATGCCACCAGCCGCGCGCCCATGCGGGCGAGCGCCGCCATCTCCGCCTCGGCCTCGTCGGGCGTGGGCATGCGCGGCGGCAGCAGCCGGCCGCCACGCCGGGCGAGGGAGGGCAGGGCCTCGAGCGCCGCGCTGGCGCCACCGAACTGGTTGATGAGGGCGCGGAAGGTGCGCGGGCCGACATTCTCAGTGCGGATCAGGCGCAGCCAGTCACGCCGCTGGACGGGGGAGAGCAGCTCTCCCGGACCGGGCGCGGGCGGTGCCTGTCGCGCCATGCGCCTCAGCCCTTCGCGCCGATCTTGCCTTCCGTGCCTTCCATGAGGCGGCGGATGTTGGCGTGGTGCTTGATCCACAGCAGGATGGCAAGCACAGCCAAAAGCAGCGCCAAAGGATCGCTCCCCATCACCTTGGCCGCGATTACGGTCGCGACCGAGGCCATCAGGGCGGAGAGGGAGGAATAGCGCGTCAGCTTCGCTGCGGCGAGCCACACCACCGCGAACACCAGCGCTGCCGGCCAGATCAGGCCCAGGGTGACGCCGAGGAATGTCGCCACCCCCTTGCCGCCCCTGAAGCGCAGCCACACCGGCGCGATGTGTCCCACGAACGCGCCGAGGCCGGCGGCCATGGCGGCCTCCATGCCCCAGAGATAGCGGGCGGCGAGCACGGCCGCCGTCCCCTTCAGCGCGTCGAGCAGCAGGGTGGCGGCGGCGAGATCCTTGCGCCCGGTGCGCAGCACGTTGGTGGCGCCGATGTTGCCCGAGCCGATGGCGCGGATGTCGCCCGTGCCGGCGGCCCGGGTCAGCAGCAGGCCGAACGGGATGGAGCCCAGCAGGTAGCCGAGCGCCAGCGCCATGGCGAGCACGAGCGCGGACGACGGATCAGGCATGCGGACCTCTTGAGCGGGGCGGGCGCGTCAAACGTATTCGTAGACGGTGACACCGGCAACGATGGTGCGCAGCACACGCCCCTCCAGCCGGGCCTCGTCGAACGGCGTGTTGCGGCAGCGCGACTTGAGCTGGGTCGGGTCCAGCACGTAGGGCAGGCCGGGATCGAACACCATCACGTCCGCCGGCGCGCCGGGCCTGAGCGTCCCGGCGTCGAGGCCGAGGATTTCTGCCGGGCGGGTGGAAAGCGCCGCCAGCAGGTTGACGAGATCCACCTGGTCCGAGTGCACCAGCCTGAGCGCGGCGGACAGCAGCGTCTCCAGCCCGATGGCGCCGGGCTCGGCCTCCGAGAAGGGCAGGCGCTTGCCTTCCACGTCCTGCGGCAGATGGTCGGAGACCACCACGTCGATGAGGCCGGAGGCGAGGGCGCGGATCAGCGCCTGCCGGTCGTCCTCGGCGCGCAGCGGCGGGGAGAGGCGGAAATAGGTGCGGTAGCCGCCGATATCGAGCTCGTTGAACGAGAGATGGTTGATGCTGGCCGAGGCGGTGACGGGGAGCCCCGCCTCCTTCGCCCGCTGGAGCACCTCCAGCGATTCGGCGCAGGTCAGCGCCGCCGCGTGGTAGCGCCCGCGCGCGCCGGCCACCAGCCGCACGTCGCGCTCCAGCACGATGGTCTCGGCCGCCTTGGGAATGCCGGAGAGGCCGAGCCGGGCGGCGAACGCGCCCTCGTTCATCGCCCCGCCGGACATGGAGGCGTCCTCGGTCTGGTGGACCACCAGGGCGTCGAAGTCGCGGGCGTAGGTCAGCGCCCGGCGCAGCACCTGGGCGCTGGCCAGAGAGCGGTGGCCGTCGGTGAAGGCGACGGCGCCGGCGGCCTGCAACAGGCCGATCTCGGTCATCTCCTCGCCCTTCAGGCCCTTGGTGATGGCCGCCATGGGATGCACCCGCACCACCGCCGTGTCGCGGGCGCGGCGCAGGATGAAGTCGACGATGGCGGGGTCGTCCACCGCCGGGTCGGTGGTGGGCTGGCAGATGATGGTGGTGACGCCGCCGGCCGCCGCCGCATGGCTGGCGGAGGCCAGCGTCTCGCGATGCTCGGCGCCGGGCTCGCCCACGAAGGCGCGCATGTCGACAAGGCCCGGCGCGACCACCGCGCCGGCACAATCCACCACCTCGGCCCCGTCCGGCACGCCGCCGGCGGCGATGCCGAAGCCGGCATCCTTGACGACGCCGTCGGCGAGATAGACGTCGCCGTGGAAATCCGACCCGCGCGAGGGGTCCACCACCCGCGCATTGGCGAGCAGCAGCGGGCGCGGCTCGCGGAAGATGGTGCGAGGATCACGCATTGGGCAGCTTCCGGGCGAGGGTGTCGAGCACGGCCATGCGCACCGCCACGCCCATCTCCACCTGCTCGCGGATGAGGGAGGCGGGGCCGTCCGCGACCGCCGAATCGATCTCGACGCCGCGGTTCATGGGGCCGGGGTGCATCACCAGCGCGTCGGGCGCGGCGTAGCGCAGCTTGGCCTCGTCGAGGCCGAAATAGTGGAAATACTCCTTCACCGAGGGGATGAAGGAGCCGGTCATGCGCTCGCGCTGGAGGCGCAGCATCATCACGATGTCGGCGCCCTCAAGCCCCGCCTCCATGGTGCGGTAGACCTCGACGCCCAGATCCTCGATGCCCGAGGGCAGCAGGGTGGAGGGGGCCACCACCCGCACCCGCGCGCCCAGCGTGTGCAGCAAAAGGATGTTGGAGCGGGCGACGCGCGAGTGCAGCACGTCGCCGCAGATGGCGACGTTGAGGCCCTGGATGCGGCCCTTGTTGCGGCGGATGGTCAGCGCGTCGAGCAGCGCCTGGGTGGGGTGCTCGTGGGCGCCGTCGCCGGCGTTCACCACGCAGCAGTCCACCTTGCGGGCGAGCAGCGCCACCGCGCCGGATGCGTGATGCCGCACCACCAGGATGTCCGGGTGCATGGCATTGAGCGTGATGGCGGTGTCCACCAGCGTCTCGCCCTTCTTCACGGAGGACGAGCCGACCGACATGTTCATCACGTCCGCCCCGAGCCGCTTTCCGGCGATCTCGAAGGAGGACTGGGTGCGGGTGGAGGCCTCGAAGAACAGGTTGATCTGGGTGCGGCCGCGCAGGGTGGTGCGCTTCTTCTCGATCTGCCGGTTGAGTTCGACGAACTCCTCCGCCAGGTCGAGCAGGCCGGTGATCTCGCTGGCCGAAAGGCCTTCGATGCCGAGAAGATCCCGGCCGGAGAGGGTGAAGGCGGAGGCGGCATGCATGGCAGGCGGCAGGCATAGCCCCAGCGCGGCCGCCCGGCAAGCCGCGTGGCGCGGCTGTGGAAAGGCCCGCACCATTGGCCGCCGCATCCTTGGCCGCCCCACCGGTAGCCCGGCGCGTCGGGCGCGGGCGTTAGGAACTCGTTCATCATTCGTGAACGTCATCCCCGGAACCGCCGGGGCGCCGCCACACTTTGGCAAACAGTCTTGCCGAAGCTCGTGACGCGTCGGAGCCGGGGGCTGCGGCGCGCCGGGTGCAACGAAGCTCCGGGGGTCACCGGCCCCGCGACGTTCTGGAGTTGCTGTGATGACATCTCAAATCCGTGCGCGGCTCCTCGCGCTCACGCTTGCGGCCGCGACCCTCGCCGGCACCGCGGTGCCGTCCTCCGCCGCCGCCATCGGCTCGGGCGCGCTGGCGCTCTCGCCCGGCAAGGCCGCGGCGGTAACCGACGTGGGCTACTGGTATCGTGGCCGCTGGTACCCCAATGGCGCCTGGCATGGCGGACGCTGGTACCCCTATGGCTGCGGCAATTGCGGCGCGGCCGTGGGCGCGGGCGTGGCGCTCGGCATCCTGGGCGCGGCGGCCATCGCCGGGGCCGCGGCCAGCGCGCCGCCTCCTCCGCCGGTGGTCTATTACGAGCAGCCGCCCGTGGTCTATGTGGAGCCGGCGCCGCGTCCGCGCAGCTGCTGGGTGACCACCGGTCCGGGCGGGGCGGGCTTCTGGTCGCCCTGCTGAGGCGCGGTATCACCGCGCATCCCGCGTAAAGGGTCTGCGATGAGGGCGGCTGCGGCCGCCCTTGTCATTTGAGCAGGGGCCGTCGCGCTTTCCGCGCCCGGGACGGCGGCTCAGGCCAGCATCTTCGCCACCGCCACCACCAGCGGCAGGGTCACCGCCGCGCCGACGATCTGCAGGGTCAGGATCTCCGCCAGCAGCGGCGCGTCCCCGCCCATCTGGCGGGCCAGCACATAGCCGTTGGGCGCCGAGGGCACCGCCGCCGTGATGGCCGCCACCACCAGCTCGGTGCCCGAGAGGCCGAACAGCAGGCCGAGGCCAAGCGCGATGGCCGGCTTCACCAGCAGCTTCAGCGCCAGCGCGGCGAACACGATGGGCCGCGGCCGGGCGAGGCGGTCCAGCACCAGCCCGCCGCCCACCACCAGCAGCCCCAGCGCCAGCGACGCCCGGCCGAGGATGTCGCCGAACTCCAGCGCCACCTTCGGCACCGGGACATGGGTGGCGTTCAGCAGCGCGCCGGCGGCGCAGGCCCAGATGTAGGGGTTGCGCGCCAGCTGGCCGATCACATAGCCGAACGTGGGCGGATGCCGGCCGGAATAGGCCGCCAGCACCAGCACCGCGATGACGTTCACCACCGGGATCATCGCCACCAGCGCGAAGGCGGCGATGGTGATTCCCGCCGCGCCATAGAGCCCGCCGGCCACCGCGAGCACGATATAGGTGTTCCAGCGCACCGCCCCCTGGAACAGGGAGGTGAAGGCCGGCCCGTCCGCCACCAGCACGCTCACCAGCGGACGATGCAGCAGCAGAATCAGCGCGGAGAGCAGCACCACCGCGCCGATCAGCGCCCCGCCCAGCGCCAGCAGGTTCAGCTCGCTGAGGTCCGCCTTCACCGCCGAGACGATGAGGAGCGCCGGGAACAGCACGAAATAGGTGAGCTTCTCCAGCGCCGCCCAGTGCATGGCATCGGTGAGCAGGACCCGCCGCAGCACCGCGCCGAGGGCGATGACGAGGAAGACGGGCGTGAGGGCGCTGAAGATGAGATCCATGGGCCGATGCTTACCCCGCCCGCCGCGCGCCGGCAGGCAACAAATTGTGCTGTAAGGACAAATCCTGGCCGTGCGCAACAGGTCGCAAGGGCCGGACCAACATGCGGGCGGCTCGGGCCGGTGTCCCGGAACGGGACAGGCCCCGGCCCGGGCGGGAACGGGCTGAAAACACAGCGTGTCCGAATCAGGCGTCGTCGTCCGGTCCGGCTTCGTTCGCGGCGCGGTGGGCGAGAAAATCCAGCGCGCCCTCCAGGATGAAGGCGGCGGCGTGCTGGTCCACCACGGCGGCGCGCCGGGCGCGGCTGACGTCGGCGGAAATCAGCGCGCGCTCCACCGCCACCGTCGACAGCCGCTCGTCCCACAGGGCGATGGGCAGCGGGGCGAGGCGCGCGAGGTTGCGGGCAAAGGCGCGGCTCGCCTGGGCGCGCGGACCCTCGGTGCCGTCCATGTTGAGGGGCAGGCCCAGCACGAAGGCCACCGCCCGCCGCTCGGCCGCCAGCTCCAGCAGGCGCCCGGCATCGGCGGTGAATTTCGTGCGCCGCACCGTCTCCACCACCGTCGACACCCGCCGGTCCGGATCGCTCGAGGCGACGCCGATGGTCTTGGTGCCGAGGTCGAGCCCCAGCAGCGCGCCGCGGGCGGGCAGCAAAGCGGCGATCTCGGCCAGCGGGCCGATGGGGGCAGGGGCGTCTGTCATGCCCCATGGCTAAAGCATTTCGCCGCCGGGCGGAAACGCGGAAATCCGTGACCGCCGGCGGCACCGCGGCGCGCCGGCCCATTTCAGCGCTTTCCCGGCAAACCCTTCCACCGCGACATACCCCTTGCTATAGCGGCGGTCAGCTTTTGGGAGCGCAACATGTCCGTCGATCAGGCGACCGTCCGCCGGGTGGCCCATCTCGCGCGCATCTCGGTGCGCGAGGAAGAACTCGGCCATCTTCAGAACGAGCTGAACGCCATCCTCGAATTCGTCGAGCAGCTGGCCGATCTCGATGTCTCCGGCGTGGAGCCGCTCACCGGCGTGGTGCCGGTGGAGCTGCCCATGCGCGAGGACGTGGTGAGCGACGGGCACTGCCCGGAGAAGGTGCTCGCCAACGCCCCGGATGCCGAGGGCGGCTTCTTTACCGTGCCGAAGGTGGTGGAATGACCAAGCTCACCAAGCTCACCCTCACCCAGGCGCGCGAAGGTCTCGCCCAGGGCGAGTTCACCTCGGTCGAGCTCACCGAGGCCTACCTGAAGGCCATGGCCGATGCCCGTCCGCTCAACGCCTATGTGCTGGAGACGCCGGAGATCGCCCTGGAGATGGCGAAGGAAAGCGACCGGCGCATCGCCTCCGGCGACACCGGCCCGCTGGAGGGCATCCCCCTCGGCGTGAAGGACATGTTCTGCACCGAGGGCGTGCGCACCACGGCCTGCTCCAAGATCCTCGACGGCTTTGTCCCGCAGTACGAATCCACCGTCACGTCCCACCTGTGGCGCGACGGCGCGGTGATGCTCGGCAAGCTCAACAACGACGAGTTCGCCATGGGCTCGTCGAACGAGACGTCGGCCTTCGGCCCGGTGGTCTCGCCCTGGCGGCGCGCCGACGACGACACCTTCCTCGTGCCCGGCGGCTCGTCCGGCGGCTCGGCGGCGGCGGTGGCGGCGTTCCTGTGCGCCGGGGCGACCGGCACCGACACCGGCGGGTCCATCCGCCAGCCGGCGGCCTTCACCGGCACGGTCGGCATCAAGCCCACCTATGGCCGATGCTCGCGCTGGGGCATCGTCGCCTTCGCCTCCTCGCTGGACCAGGCCGGCCCGTTCGCCCGCACGGTGAACGATGCCGCCGTCCTGCTGCGCTCCATGGCGGGGTATGATCCGAAGGACTCCACCTGCGTCAACCGCGCGGTGCCGGACTATGAGGAGGCGGTGGGCGCCTCCATCAAGGGCAAGAAGATCGGCATTCCGCGCGAATACCGCATGGACGGCATGTCCGACGAGATCGACGCCCTGTGGCGCCAGGGCGCCCGCTGGCTGGAGGAGGCCGGCGCGCAGGTGGTGGACATCTCGCTGCCCCACACCCAGTACGCCCTGCCGGCCTATTACATCGTCGCCCCGGCCGAGGCCTCGTCCAACCTCGCCCGCTACGACGGCGTGCGCTACGGCGCCCGCGTGCCGGGCAAGGACGTGGTGGAGATGTACGAGAACACCCGCGCCGCCGGCTTCGGCCCGGAGGTGCGCCGCCGCATCATGATCGGCACCTACGTGCTCTCCGCCGGCTATTACGACGCCTATTACCTGCGCGCCCAGAAGGTGCGCACCCTCATCAAGCGCGACTTCGACGAGGCGTTCGCCCAGGGCATCGACGCGGTGCTGACGCCCGCCACGCCCTCGCCCGCCTTCGGCATCGGCGAGAAGCTGAAGGCCGATCCGGTGGAGATGTATCTGAACGACGTCTTCACCGTGACCGTGAACATGGCCGGCCTGCCGGGCCTCTCCGTTCCGGCCGGCCTGTCGGCGGACGGGCTGCCGCTCGGGCTCCAGCTCATCGGCCGGCCGTTCGAGGAGGAGAGCCTCTTCTCCATCGCCGAGGTGATCGAGGAGGCGGCCGGCCGCTTCCCGGTCGAGGACCTGTGGTGGAAGGGCTGATCGCAGCGCATTGAGCCCGGCCCGCGTCGGGGGTGACGCAGGCCGGGGCGGAACAGGCCGGGGGCCAGCCCCGGCCGGAGCGGGGGGATGGACATGGGGCGTCTGGGGGGAGTGTGTCTGGCGCTGGGCCTGATGGTCGGCGCGGTGTCCCTGGCTGCGCCGGTGGCGCAGGCGCAGGATCGTTGCACGCAATACGCCAACGAGATGGTGGCGCTGGACCAGCGGGCGCGGAAGATGCGTTGCCCGGGCTGGACCAGCCATTCCAACTGGGATGGGCACTTCCAGTGGTGCGGCACCAAATCGCCGCAGCAGGCCACGGATGCGCTCGAGACCTGGAGCGCCAAGTTCGACGGCTGCGCCACGTCCTATGGCGGGCAAGGCGGCGGCTACAAGCCTCCGCCGCCGGCCAACGCGCCGAAGCAGGATGCGAGCCGCACGCCGGTCTGCAAGTCGTTCGCCAGCTATTACGTGACGTGGCGCAACAAGGCGATCGCCAAGGGCTGCAACGTCGGCCTCATGAAGGACGGCTCCTGGAGCGAGGGCGAGGCCTACAATTTCTGCATGGGGACCTCGGACGCCGAGTTCCGGACCCGCAGCCCGCAGGCGCTCGGCGCCAAGGGGCTCTTCGAGAAGACCTGCACGGCGCAGCTCAAGCGGCCGATCAAGCTGTGAGCCCGGGGCGGCCCTGCGCGCCATGCGCCGGGCCGCTGCCGCCCCGCCTGCCCGTCCGGGCCGGCATCGCCGGTATCGGGATGGCCGCGCGGCGCCCTTGCGGTTGCCAGAGGCGGCCGCTCGGGTTTACGTGAGAGCAATATCGCGGCGCAGCGCCGGCACAGGCTGCGGGCGCCGCAGCATGAGGACCACAGGCCGACCATGACCCTGCACACCCGTCCCGCCCAGGCCAGCAAGCTCATTTCCGGCGCCACCGGCGACTGGGAAGTGGTGATCGGCATGGAGGTCCACGCCCAGGTCGCGTCCAACGCCAAGCTGTTCTCCGGCGCCGCCACGGCCTTTGGTGGCCCGCCCAACGACCACGTCTCGCTGGTGGACGCGGCCATGCCCGGCATGCTGCCCGTCATCAACAAGGAATGCGTGGCGCAGGCGGTGCGCACGGGGCTCGGCCTGAAGGCCGAGATCCACCTGACCTCGGTGTTCGACCGGAAGAACTATTTCTATCCGGACCTGCCGCAGGGCTACCAGATCAGCCAGTACAAGCAGCCCGTGGTGGGCGAGGGCGAGGTGATCGTCGACCTCGCCGACGGCGAGACCATCACGGTCGGCATCGAGCGCCTGCATCTGGAGCAGGACGCCGGCAAGTCGATCCACGACCTGTCGCCGACCCTCTCCTTCGTGGACCTCAACCGCTCCGGCGTGGCGCTGATGGAGATCGTCTCCCGGCCGGACCTGCGCTCCTCCGAGGAAGCCAAGGCCTACGTGACCAAGCTGCGCACCATCCTGCGCTATCTCGGCACCTGCGACGGCGACATGGAGAAGGGCAACCTGCGCGCCGACGTGAACGTCTCCGTGCGCCGTCCGGGCGAGGGCCTCGGCACGCGCTGCGAGATCAAGAACGTCAACTCCATCCGCTTCATCGGCCAGGCCATCGAGGTGGAGGCGCGGCGCCAGATCGAGATCCTGGAGGACGGCGGCAAGATCGACCAGGAGACGCGCCTGTTCGACCCCAACAAGGGCGAGACGCGCTCCATGCGCTCCAAGGAAGAAGCGCACGACTATCGCTACTTCCCCGATCCGGACCTCCTGCCGCTGGTGCTCAAGTCCGAATGGGTCGAGGACCTGAAGAGCCACCTGCCGGAGCTGCCGGACGACAAGAAGGCCCGCTTCATCGCCGAGTACGGCCTCTCGCCCTATGACGCCGGCGTGCTGGTGGCCGAGCGCGAGACCGCCGACTATTTCGAGCAGGTGGTGGAAGGCGGCGCGCAGAAGCGCGACGGCAAGGCGGCGGCGAATTTCGTCATCAACGAGCTGTTCGGCCGCCTGAACAAGGAGGGCAAGGACGTCACCTCCTCGCCCGTCACGCCGCACCAGATCGGCGCCATCCTCGACCTGATCGCCGAGGGCACCATCTCCTCCAAGATCGCCAAGGACCTGTTCGAGATCGTCTTCACCGAGGGCGGCGACCCGCGCGTGGTGGTCGAGGCCCGCGGCATGAAGCAGGTGACCGACACCGGCGCCATCGAGAAGGTGGTGGACGAGATCATCGCCGCCAATCCCGACAAGGTGGCCCAGGTGCAGGCCAAGCCCACCATGCTCGGCTGGTTCGTCGGCCAGGCCATGAAGGCCTCCGGCGGCAAGGCCAATCCCCAGGCGCTCAACGAGATCCTGAAGGCAAAGCTGGGGATCTGAGGGCATGGCGCCGCGCCCTGGCGCGGCCCTCACGCCGGGGCCGGGGGTCAACGGCGCGCGCCCCGCTTCCCTCGCGGCGCGTCTGTATGCCTGAGGGGGCTCCGGCCCCCCAAGGGAGGAACGAGAGGGAGCAGGGTCGTCCGCGACCGCGCGCCAACCATCGTGCCGGGCCGGCATCGACCCGCTTGCCTGCCCGGCCTTGGCTCAGCCGGCGGACTGAAACGCCGGCGGCTCGGCCCGCACCGTCTTCCCGAACACCTCCTCGAACGCCACCCGCATCACCGCGTCCACCTCGGGCATGCTCACCGGCAGGCCGAGGTCGGCGAGGCTGGTGACGCCGTGCTCGCGCACGCCGCAGGGAATGATTCCCCCGAAGTGGGACAGGTCCGGCTCCACGTTCAGCGAGATGCCGTGGAACGTCACCCAGCGCCGCACGCGGATGCCGATCGCGGCGACCTTGTCCTCGCCGCCTCCCTTGCGCCGTACCCACACGCCCACCCGGTCCTCGCGCCGCTCGCCGGTGACGTTGAAGGCGGACAGCGTGCCGATGATCCACGCTTCCAGCGCGCTCACATAGCGCCGCACGTCCGGCGAGCGGCGGTGCAGGTCGAGCATCACATAGGCCACGCGCTGGCCCGGCCCGTGATAGGTGAACTGCCCCCCGCGGCCGGTCTCGTAGACCGGGAATCGCGCGTCCACGAGGTCTTCCGGCCGGGCGCTGGTGCCGGCGGTGTAGAGCGGGGGATGCTCCAGAAGCCACACGCACTCGGGCGCCGTGCCCTCGGCGATGGCCGCCACCCGCGCCTCCATGGCGGCGAGGGCCTCGGGATAGGGGACGAGCCCCTCGCTGACGGTCCATTCCACCGGCGGCGCGGCCGGATCGGCCGGAAAGAAGAGCGTGTCGAGGCTGGAGCGGGTGGTGGCGGGCGTCATGGACAGATGCTTTAAACCTTCGCCCGCCCGGGTCCAGCCCCCTCGCGCCAGGGGTGTCGCACGCGCGTCATCCACAGGCTGCGCGGGGAATGGCGCAGGCGGTTGCGAAGCACTTGTGGCCGCCAATCCGATCTGTTAGACGATGGCCCCCGGCCGGAGCGGTCCTGCAAAGGAACCCCTGCCGGTGCCATCCCTGACTGCGGTCGTGGCGGAATTGGTAGACGCGCTAGCTTGAGGTGCTAGTGGGGAGACCCGTGGAGGTTCGAGTCCTCTCGTCCGCACCAGTGGATCGGTGAGCCCCGCCGGGAGCGGGCATGGAAAGGGCGGCCCTCGGGCCGCCTTTTGCGTTTGTGGCGCTCATTTGCGTTTGTGGGGTTTGCGCGGACCGCCGTTCAGCCGGCGCCCGCCGGCTTCGGCACGATGTGCACCACCGTATAGCCGCGGTCCGCCAGCGCGCGCAGGAAGGCGGGAATCATCGCCGCGGTGTAGGGCTTGGTGTCGTGGAACAGCACGATGCCCCCGCCGGCCGCGTCCAGACGTTTCAGCACCAGATCCAGTTCGGCCTCCGGGGTCATCACGTTCCAGTCGCTGGCCCAGAAATCCGCGCCGAACACGCCGACGCCCTTGCGGTCCAGATAGTCCAGCAGCTGCGGCGTGGAGGCGAAGCCGGGAAAGCGGAAGAACGGCACGCGCGGCGCAGCTCCCGCCGTGCCGTAGGCGGCGGTCTCGTCCGCGGCCATGCCGCGCTCGATCTCGCGCACCGCGTCGTCGAACGGGATCTTCGCCAGCGTCGCCGCCGGATGGGTCAGGGTGTGGTGGGCAACCGTATGGCCCTCGGCCAGCGTGCGCCGCACCAGCTCCGGCCGGGCGCGCGCATTCTCGCCGATGAGGAAGAAGGTCGCGCGCACGCATTCCGCCTTGAGCGCGTCGAGCACGGCAGCGGTGGTCTTGGGCCACGGGCCGTCGTCGAAGGTGAGCACCACCTCCTTCGGCGCCAGAGGCAGGGGGCCGGGGAAGGACTTCGTGCCGACCCTGAGGCCCTTCGGGTCCACTTCCAGCACCCGCGCCGTGCCGAGCGCGCCGGGATGGCCGGGGCACTCCGCCGCGCCGGCGGGACGGGAAAGGGCAGGGAGGGCCGCGAGGGCGAGGAGGACGGCGAGCGCCAGCCTAGGCAAGCGGCCCGGATGGGCTATCGGCATGGCGGCCGGCTGCCGCAGGGAAAATGTCATCTCGGCTTCGGTCCTGCATCCGTGCGGGCGGGGTTTTCCGGCACCGGGTTTCCTGCCCGCGGCTCCGGCCTAGGCCAGCCGTGCGAAGAAAGAAAGGCGGCGCCCGCGCAGACGCCTTCGGCCGCACCAAAGAAACCGCGCCCGAGGCTTCACAAACGCCCGGCAGCCCTCTAGAGCCTCCGGCAGGGCTCCGTTCCGTCCGCGCCGCGCGGGCATGGGTCCCGCCAGCCCCGATCACGCGACCGAGCCCGCAGCGGAGCGGCCGCCCCCGCAGCCTCCAGAACCGGAGAGGATGCCATGCGCGAGGATGCCGACGAGGCCATCGCCGAGGGCGCGGCATCCCCGCCCCCCGTGCGCGATACCGACGACGGCGTGGCGGATGCCTTCCGCGACGAGGTCGAGGCCGCGATCGCCGCCCGCGACGTCGACCGGCTGAAGGCGCTCACCGGCGACCTGCACGAAGCCGACATGGGCGACCTGATCGAGGAGCTGGACGGCGACGAGCGCCGCCGGCTCATCGAGATGCTCGGCCCCGCCTTCGACTTCACCGCGCTCACCGAGCTGGACGAGACGGTGCGCGTGGAGATCCTGCGCGGGCTGTCGCCGCTCACCATCGCGCGCGGCATGCGCGATCTCGATTCGGACGATGCCGTCTACATCCTCGAGGATCTCGACGAGGACGAGATGGCGGCCGTGCTGGAGCACCTGCCGGCGCCCGAGCGGGTCGCGCTGCGGCGCTCCCTCGACTATCCAGAGGACAGCGCCGGCCGGCGCATGCAGACCGAGTTCATCGCGGTTCCGCCGTTCTGGACGGTCGGCCGCACCATCGACTACATGCGCGAGACTCCCGACCTGCCGGAGACCTTCTACGAGATCTTCGTGGTGGACCCGGCCTATCGCCTCGTCGGCTCGGTCTCCCTCGACCGCCTGCTGCGCACCCGCCGCAACATGCTCGTGACCCAGGTGAAGACCGAGCAGCTGAAGCTGGTGAAGGCGGCGCAGGACCAGGAGGATGTGGCGCGCATGTTCGAGCGCTACAACCTCGTCTCCGCGCCGGTGGTGGACGATGCCGACCGCCTCGTCGGCGTCATGACCATCGACGACGTGGTGGACGTGATCCAGGAGGAGGCGGACGAGGACCTGCGCGCCCTCGCCGGCGTCGGCAGCGACGAGGAGCTGTCCGATACCGTGGCCTATACCGCGCGCTCGCGCCTGCCGTGGCTGGCGGTCAATCTCGGCACCGCGTTCGTCTCGGCCTCCATCATCGGCCTGTTCGAGGGCACCATCGAGAAGATGGTGGCGCTGGCGGTGCTGATGCCCATCGTCGCCTCCATGGGCGGCAATGCCGGCACCCAGACCATGACCGTTGCGGTGCGCGCCCTCGCCACCAAGGACCTCTCCAGCCACAACGCTCGCCGCATCGTCTCGCGCGAGGTGCTGGTGGGGCTGCTGAACGGGGTGACCCTGGCCTGCCTGCTGGGCCTGATCGCCGGCCTGTGGTTCGCCAACGTCCATCTCGGCATGGTCATTTCCGCCGCGCTGGTGCTGAACATGATCGCCGCCGGCCTGTTTGGCATTTTGATACCGCTTGCCATTTCCAGGCTTAAGCTTGACCCTGCTGTGGCGTCCGGCGTGTTCGTTACCATGGTGACGGACACGGTGGGTTTCTTCTCCTTTCTCGGCCTGGCCACGTGGTGGTTCGGCCTCTGGTAGATGCAACCCATTCGGGCAATTGAGCATTCACGGTGCAGGGCTCTTGCGCGCCTGGGCATTCTGTCGGACAACCCCTCAGGCTCGGCGAGACGCCGCAGCCCAAGAAGGAGGGCCGTGCCATTCCTCCGCGGCGGGGCAGGTCAGCCCATCGCATTCTGGCCGCTGGCTTCATCGTGCTCGCGCTGCTGGTCGCGGGGCTGGTGGCGGTGTTTGTCTCGGCCGGCCTGAGGCAGGACGACAAGACCCGCATGCGCGAGCGCGCTGCGCTGCTGGCCTCTCTGCGCGCCCGCGAGGCGGTGATGGAGCAGGCGCTGGCCACCGCCGAGGATGACCGCACCACGCTCCAGCATCTGGTCCAGGGCGACGTCGCGGCGGTCCACCATCGCTTCGGACAGCGGCTGAACGACGGGTTCGGCTTCGAGTTCGTGTACATCACCGACGCCCGCGGCAAGGTGATCTATTCCTCCGAGCGCGGGCAGCTGGACGACCGGCGCGCCTTCGACTGGATCCGCCCGGCCATCGAGCGGGCGCTGGCCGACGGTCAGCATGCCGCCCGCGCCGGCATCGTCGCCACCCGCAATGCCGCCGGCCTGCTGGTGGCGCGCCCGTTCGAGGAGAAGACGGAGGATCTGTCGGTGGCCCAGCCGCTGGTGGCGGTGACGGTGGACGTGATCGACCCGGAATTCCTCAGGACCCTCGGCCGTCCCGCCAGCGTCGAGGACGTGGAGCTGATCCAGCAGCCGCATGCCGGGCCGCCGCTCAAGGGGGTGTTCGTCCCCAACCTTTACGACGGCTCGGAGGCGGAGCTGGTGTGGCGTGGCGCCGAGCCGGGCCGCAACCTGCTGAAGGGACTGATGCCGGCTGCCGCCGTGCTGGCCACGCTGCTGGCTGCGGTGCTGCTGATCCTGCTGGTGCGCACCAGCCGCATCGCCGCCGCGCTCGCCGACAGCGAGGCGCGCACCCGCGAGGCGGCCTCGCGCGATTACCTCACCAGCCTGCTCAACCGCGGCGCCTTCATCGAGGCGCTCGACGCCGCCGTCGCCCGGCCCGGGAGCGGAAACGTCGCGCTGCTGTTCGTCGACCTCGACGATTTCAAGCAGATCAACGATGCCTCCGGCCACGCCGCCGGGGACGACCTGCTGCGCGCGGTGGCGCGGCGCCTTGAGGCGGCCATGGGCAGCGAGGGCGTGGCGGCGCGCTTCGGCGGGGACGAGTTCGTCGCCTTCTTCCGCTTCACCGATGCCGATGACCTCGAGAGCGCGCTCGCCCGTCTGCGGGAGCAGCTGGCGCCGCCGGTGCTGCTGGAGCAGGGCGGCGAGGTGGTGGGGACCGTCTCCATCGGCGTCGCCCGCCTGCCGCAGGATGCCACGACGCCGCCGGAGCTGATGCGGCTCGCGGATGTGGCGCTCTACCGGGCCAAGTCGGAGGGGGCGGGGCTCTGCCGCCTGTTCGACCCCGCGTTCGAGCTGGAGCGGGCCGGCCGCCGGCGCATCGAGACGGAGCTGACAGGCGCGCTGGACCGGGGCGAGATCACGCTCGTGTACCAGCCGCAGGTGGATGTGGAGAGCGAGCGCGTCGTCGGCTTCGAGGCGCTGATGCGCTGGGACCATCCGGTGCGGGGACGCCTGCTGCCGGCCGAGTTCATCGCGGTGGCGGAAAGCTCGCGCCTCATCGGCCGGCTGGATGCGCACGTGCTGCGCATGGCCTGCGCCGACGGAATGTCGCTGCCGGGGGTCACGCTTTCGGTCAACATGTCCGCCCTCAACCTGCGCAACGGCGCCATCTGCGACATGGTGACGGAGGCGCTGGCGGAAACCGGGTTCGACCCGCGCCGGCTGGAGATCGAGATCACCGAGAGCGCCATCCTCGACACCGCCGAGGACGGCGAGGCGGCGCTTACCCGCCTGCGCGACATGGGCGTGCGGATCGCGCTCGACGACTTCGGCACCGGCCATGCCTCGCTGGTGCACGTGCGCCGCTTCCCGGTCACCAAGATCAAGATCGACAAGTCGTTCATCCTGAACCTGGGCGAGCACCGCGAGGCGGCGGCCATCGTGGAGTATGTGGTGCGTCTCGGGCGCTCGCTCGGCATCACCCTGACGGCCGAAGGCGTGGAGACACGCGAGCAGCTGCGGTTCCTGCGGGCGTTCGGCGCCCAGCAGGCGCAGGGCTATCTGTTCGCCCCGCCGCTGCCGCTCGCCGCCGCCGCCGCGCTGCTGGAGCGGCAGGCCGCCGAGACCGATGCGCTGCGCGGCGACACCGGTGCCGTCCGGAAGGCGCGGCGCGGGGAACGCCTGGCCTCGGCCGAGGGGCCCGATGGCGCCGCACCCGAGGCGACCCGGCAGTTGGCTGAATAATTTTCTTGTAGAGAAAAACATTATCTCTATAAGACTTTTCGTGGCGCCGCGTGGGATGCCGCGCGCCGGTCCCGCCTGCATCACCTGCCGGCGTGGCGCATGCCGAGGTTGCAGCATGATCAGGGCTTTCCCCAAGCCCCGGCCTTGCCTTTGCGCCGCGGCGTGGACACAAGACGGCGGACGGCGCGGCGCACGCGGCAGATGACAATTCCGGGGGTCCAGGCGTGATTGAAACCAAGCCCATCGATGGAAAGGCGTTCGCGGCCGGGCTCCGGGCCCGCATCGCGGAGGAGGTCGCGCACCTCGGCGCCACGGCCGGCCTGAAGCCGGGCCTTGCGGTGGTGCTCGTGGGCGAGGACCCGGCGAGCCAGGTCTATGTGCGCAATAAGGCGGCCCAGACGCTCGAGGCCGGCATGGCCTCGTTCGAGCACAAGCTGCCCGCCGACACCGGCGAGGCCGAGCTCCTGGCCCTCATCGGCCGGCTCAATGCCGATCCGGCGGTGAACGGCATCCTCGTGCAGCTGCCGTTGCCGGCGCAGATCGACGCCATGAAGGTGCTCTCCACCATCGACCCGGCCAAGGACGTGGACGGCTTCCACGTGGTCAACGCCGGCCGCCTCGCCGTGGGGCTGGATGCGCTGGTGCCCTGCACGCCGCTGGGCTGCGTGATGCTGCTGAAGCATCACCTCGGCAATCTCTCCGGCCTGAAGGCGGTGGTGGTCGGCCGGTCCAACATCGTCGGCAAGCCCGCGGCGCAACTGCTGTTGAAGGAAGACTGCACCGTCACCATCGCCCATTCGCGCACCCGCGACCTGCCGGGCGAGTGCCGCACGGCCGACATTCTGGTAGCGGCGGTGGGCCGGCCGGAGATGATCCGCGGCGACTGGATCAAGCCCGGCGCCACCGTCATCGACGTGGGCATCAACCGCATCCCCAAGGGCGACGGCAAGACCCGCCTCGTGGGCGACGTGGCCTTTGCCGAGGCGCAGGGCATCGCCGGCCTCATCACGCCTGTTCCGGGCGGCGTCGGGCCCATGACCATCGCCTGCCTGCTGCAGAACACCCTGACCGCCGCCAAGCGGCAGGCCGGGCTGGCCTGAGGCCGCTGCTCGGCGTCAGCGGATAGCGGGTGCCGGATGCGGGCTCGCGCGGTCTGCACGCAAAGGGCCGTCCCGCAGCGCTTCAGACTGACAGCGCGGCGGCTTCGTAACCGCATGGCGGGTGTGAAAGCGCGCCCAGCCGCGAGGGCTCGCCTACTGGCCGGTGCCTCAAGCCGGAATGCCGCGAGTCTCCGGCTGGCCCATGAGCAGGGCGCACGCCGGAGCGCCAGCGCGGCGGCTTCAGCGCCAGCGCGGCGGCTTGGCTCCCGCCCGGCACCCGGGCGGCGAATCGCCCAGCATCGGCGCTGTATGCCGGCACCCATGAAAGCAGACAGATCGGAGACGATGGTGGGAGCCGGTGCCGTCACGCGGGTGAGCGCACTGCGGACGGGAGCGAGACGCCGCCGCTGCCGGGGGGCCGGCCATCTCCTCACACCGCGCCGCGGCCCGACCCGGCGCTCTGTCTCAGGCGAGGTCGATGAGGAGGCTCAGGCGAGGTAGATGAGGCCCAGCAGCACGGCGATCGCGGGCAGCCAGATCATCGACAAGGCGAGATCCCATCTGCCGCGCCGCCACATCCATAGCCCGAGGGCCGGGGAGAGGACGCAGATGGCGAGGGTGGCCGACCATCCGGCGACGGCGGAGGCCTCGCCCCGCGCGCCTTCGGGCCCGCCGAACACGAAGCCGGAAATGGCGATGAGCAGGATGGCGAGCCCGGCATCCGCGAGGAGGCCGAGCCCGACCAGAAGCTTGAGCGCCAGCGGGGCAGGGGGCTTGGTCCCGAGAGGCTGGGCCCCGGGCGCGCCGGCGCTGTCTGTCACGGTGTGATCCGCGGCCTCAGGCGATGGAGCGGTCGCGCAGGGCGACGCCCTTCTCCTCCAGCAGCGGCACCAGCTCGCCGGACTGGAACATCTCGCGGACGATGTCGCAGCCACCCACGAACTCGCCCTTGATGTAGAGCTGCGGGATGGTGGGCCAGTTGGCGTATTCCTTGATGCCCTGGCGGACGGCGTCGCTCTCGAGCACGTTCACGCCCTTGAAGGGGACGCCCACGTGATCGAGGATCTGCACCACCTGGCCGGAGAAGCCGCACTGCGGGAACTGCGGCGATCCCTTCATGAACAGGACCACGTCCGAGGACTTGATGATGTTCTCGATGTCTTTACGAATGCCCATGTGACAAATCCAATCCCATCGACCGAAAAGGCGGTCATGCGAACGTAGAGGATCGGTCCTCGCCGCCCAAAGCGCAAGGGGTGCGCGGCGCACTGCCGCGTGAGCAGCCGTCAGGCGTCGGGCGGGGCGGAGGTCTGCAGCGCGAGGGCGTGCAGCACCCCGCCCATGTTCCCCTTGAGCGCGGCATAGACCATCTGGTGCTGCTGCACCCGGCTCTTGCCCTTGAACGCGGCGGAGACGATGCGGGCGGCATAGTGGTCGCCGTCGCCCGCCAGATCCTCGATCACCACCGTCGCGTCGGGCATGGCCTCCTTGATGAGCTGCTCGATCTCGCGGGCGTTCATGGGCATGGCGGTCATCCTCGGAAGGCGTGGGGTGCTCGATGACGGGTCGTGCCCGGCCCGGGCTACCCGGCGGGGATGCGGCGCGCGGGGCGCCGCATCGGGCGTCAGGAGGAGGCGCCCATGTAGATGGGCAGCCACGTCTCGTGCCGGTCGCGCAGCGCCTCGACGACTATCGGGCGGTCATCCGGCACGATCAAGCGGTCGCCGCCGGTCTTGCCGATCTTGACGGCGGGGACGCCGGCCATCTCGGCGCGGTGGATCAGTTCGGCCGCCTGGCCGGACGGGACGGTGACCACGTAGCGGGCCTGGTCCTCGCCGAACCACCACGCGTAAGGGTCCATGCCTTCGGGCGGGCTCTCCAACGAGGCGCCCACGCGGCCGGCCATGGCCATCTCCGCCAGGGCAACCAGGAGGCCGCCGTCGGAAATGTCGTGCACCGCGGTGGCGAAGCCGTCGCGGATGAGGCTGCGCACGAAATCGCCGTTGCGCTTCTCGGCGATGAGGTCCACCGGCGGGGGCGCGCCTTCCTCCCGCTCGCAGACGGTGGCGAGGAAGGCCGAGGCGCCGAGCCAGCCCTTGGTCTTGCCGATGAGCAGGATGGGCTCGCCCGCGCCCTTGAAGGCGAGGGTCATGGACTCGTCGAGATTGTCGATGAGGCCGACGCCGCCGATGGTGGGGGTGGGCAGGATGCCCTTGCCGTTGGTCTCGTTGTAGAGGCTGACGTTGCCCGACACGACCGGGAAGTCCAGCGCCTCGCAGGCCGCGCCGATGCCTTTCACGCAGGCGACGAACTGGCCCATGATCTCCGGCTTCTCGGGGTTGCCGAAATTCAGGTTGTCGGTCACCGCGATGGGGGTGGCGCCCACGGCGGTGAGATTGCGCCACGCCTCGGCCACGGCCTGCTTGCCGCCCTCGAACGGATCGGCCTCGCAATAGCGGGGCGTCACGTCGGTGGTCATGGCCAGCGCCTTGGGGCCGTCCTCCACGCGCACCACGGCGGCATCGCCGCCCGGCTTCTGCACGGTGTTGCCGAGGATGAGGTGGTCGTACTGCTCCCACACCCAGCGCTTGGAGCACAGGTCCGGGGAGGCGATCAGCCGCTCCAGCGCGTCCGACACGGAGGCGGCGGTACGCACGTCGGAGGGCAGGATCTCGGGGCGGGGGGCCGGCTCCTGGTAGGGGCGGCGGTATTCGGGAGCCTCGTCGCCCAGCTCCATGATGGGCAGGTCGGCTTCCACGAGGCCCTTGTGCTTCACCACGAAGCGCAGGGTGTCGGTGGTGCGGCCCACGACCGCGAAGTCGAGGCCCCACTTGCGGAAGATGGCCTCGGCCTCTTCCTCCTTGCCGTCGGCGATGACCATGAGCATGCGCTCCTGGCTCTCGGACAGCATCATCTCGTAGGCGGTCATGCCGGTTTCGCGGCAGGGCACGGCGTCGAGGTTCAGCTCCACGCCGAGGCCGCCCTTGGCGCCCATCTCGACCGCCGAGCAGGTGAGGCCGGCGGCGCCCATGTCCTGGATCGCCACCACGCAGCCCGCCTGCATGATCTCAAGGCAGGCCTCCAGCAGCAGCTTCTCGGCGAAGGGGTCGCCGACCTGCACGGTGGGGCGCTTCTCCTCGGCATCGGCGCCGAACTCCGCGGACGCCATGGTGGCGCCGTGGATGCCGTCACGCCCGGTCTTGGAGCCGAGATAGACGATGGCGCGCCCGACGCCGGCGGCGGCGGCGTAGAAGATCTCGTCCGCCTTGGCGAGGCCCACCGCCATGGCGTTGACCAGGATGTTGCCGTTGTAGCGCTTGTGGAAGCCCACCGAGCCGCCGACGGTCGGCACGCCGAAGGAATTGCCATAGCCGCCGATGCCGGCCACCACGCCAGCCAGCAGGCGGCGGGTCTTCATGTTGTGGCAGTCGCCGAAGCGCAGGGCATTAAGCGCCGCGATGGGGCGCGCGCCCATGGTGAACACGTCGCGCAGGATGCCGCCCACGCCGGTCGCCGCGCCCTGGTAGGGCTCGATGAACGAGGGGTGGTTGTGGCTCTCCATCTTGAAGACCACGGCCTGCCCGTCGCCGATGTCGACCACGCCGGCGTTCTCGCCCGGCCCCTGGATCACGCGCTTGCCGGTGGTGGGCAGGGTGCGCAGCCAGACCTTGGAGGACTTGTAGGAGCAGTGCTCGTTCCACATGGCGGAGACGATGCCGAGCTCCGTGATCGACGGCTCACGGCCGATCAGCTTCACGAAGTGATCGTATTCCTCCGGCTTCAGGCCGTGCTCGGCCACCAGCTCGGGCGTGATGCGGGGCGTGTTGGGAATGGAATTCACGGTCTTCGATCCGAATTGGGCGCGCTCTCACGCCGCCTTGAGGGCACCGGCGAGGCTCTCGAAGAGGCCGCGTCCGTCGGTGGGGCCGATCTCCGGCTCGATGTAGTTTTCCGGGTGGGGCATCATGCCGAGCACGTTGAACTTCTCGGAATAGATGCCGGCGATCCCGTTGATGGCGCCGTTCGGCCCATCGGTCTCGTCGATCTGGCCGTCGCGGCGGGCATAGCGGAAGGCGATGCGGCCGTCGTGCTCCAGCCGGGCGATGGTGGCCTCGTCGGCGGTGTAGTTGCCCTCGCCATGGGCGACGGGGATGCGGATCAGCTCGTTCTTGCGATAGGCGCGGGTGAAGGGCGTGTCGGCCCGCTCCACCCTCAGGCGCACCTCGCGGCAGACGAAGCGCAGGCGCGCGTTGCGCACCAGAACGCCGGGCAAAAGGCCCGCCTCGCACAGGATCTGGAAGCCGTTGCAGATGCCGAGCACCAGACCGCCCTTGGCGGCATGGGCGCGCACCGCATCCATGATGTTGGCGCGGGCCGCGATGGCGCCGCAGCGCAGGTAGTCGCCGTAGGAGAAGCCGCCGGGCAGCACCACGAGATCGGTGCCGGGAGGCAATTCGTGCTCCGCGTGCCAGACCACCTGGGGCTTGGCGCCCGCCACGAGGCGCAGCGCGCGCACGGCGTCCTGCTCACGGTTGGAGCCGGGGAAGAGGATGACGGCTGGTTTCATGATCTCTCAATGGGCGGCGGCGCGGCCGGGCCGGCGTTCGATGCGGTGGAGCCGCGCGTCGTGACGCGCGAAGGTCCTTTCGAGGTCGTCCGCATGCCGCGGAAGGCCGGCGGCAGCTGCCGCGCGCGGGCCGCGAAGGCGCGTTGCGAGGGTGCGGAGCGCCCGAACGGAGCCTCCGTGCGCACCTTCAGCGAGACGCTCGATCGTGACCACGGCCATCACGCCCTCAAGTCCGGGGTTCGGCCACCGGCGCCCGTCCTGGGCACGCCGGCGGGTACCACATCAGTCCGCGAACTCGACCTTGTAGGTCTCGATCACGGTATTGGCGAGGAGCTTGTCGCAGGCGTCCTTGAGCGCGCCTTCCGCGGAGGTGCGGTCGTTGCCGGCCAGCTCCACGTCGAACACCTTGCCCTGTCGCACGCTCTGCACGCCGGCAACGCCCAGCGAGCGCAGCGCGCCCTCGATGGCCTTGCCCTGCGGGTCCAGCACCGCCGACTTCAGGGTGACGATCACACGTGCCTTCATGACACCTACTGCTCTTTCGTTGTCCGCCGGGGCGGCATCCCTCGGCCGGTCCGCAACGCAAACGGGGGCCCCTCAGGCCCCCGTCCCGCGGAGTTTCCGGGCCAGCCAGCCCTCCGCCTAGCACTTTTCGCCAGCAAGGCTCAACGCCTCACTTGACGAGCGCCTCACTTGACGAGAACCGGCCCCTTGCCCTGGCTCGGGTCGTTCTCCATCAGGATGCCCAGCCGGCGCGCCACTTCGCTGTAGGCCTCAACGAGGCCGCCCATGTCGCGGCGGAAGCGGTCCTTGTCCATCTTGTCGTTGGACTTGATGTCCCAGAGCCGGCACGAATCGGGGCTGATCTCGTCAGCGACCACGATCCGCATCATGTCGTTCTCCCACAGGCGGCCGCACTCCATCTTGAAGTCCACAAGACGGATGCCGGCGCCGAGGAACAGGCCGGAGAGGAAATCGTTGACGCGGATCGCGAGCGCGATGATGTCGTCGATCTCCTGGGTGTTGGCCCAGCCGAACGCCGTGATGTGCTCTTCCGACACCATGGGGTCGTTGAGCGCGTCGTTCTTGTAATAGAACTCGATGATCGAGCGCGGCAGCTGCGTGCCCTCCTCGATCCCGAGGCGGGTCGAGATGGAGCCGGCGGCGACGTTGCGCACGACGATCTCGAGCGGGATGATCTCCACTTCGCGGATGAGCTGCTCGCGCATGTTCAGCCGGCGGATGAAGTGGGTCGGCACTCCGATGTCGTTCAACCGGGAGAAGATGTACTCCGAGATCCGGTTGTTGAGCACGCCCTTGCCGTCAATCACTTCGTGCTTTTTGGCGTTGAACGCGGTGGCGTCATCCTTGAAGTGCTGGATGAGGGTGCCGGGCTCGGGGCCTTCATAGAGGACCTTCGCCTTGCCTTCGTAGATTCGGCGGCGGCGGCTCATGGGAATATACCGTCGATTGAGGAAATCCATTGGTTTGCCAAGGCTCCGTTCGGGTGACGCTCCTCGGCGGGGCGTGGATGGCTGCTCGCGCACCCCATGCCATGCCCGTCTGGACACTAGCCGATCAGCCGCCGCAATACAACGCAAGTGCCCGTCCCCGCATCCGAACGGCCGGGGACGCGACACCGGGCAGCGCCTGACTGGCGTTGATCTGGGGTGACGCGAGGGATATTCAAGGCACGCGCGCGCCCGTAGGGTCTGCCCTGCCGGGCGTGCAGAGCGATCCCGACCGCACGCCGGTCACCAGTTCGTCAGGAAGAGGGGTGCCATGACCACGTTCGACAAGCGCGAGGAAGGGTTCGAGAAGCGCTTCGCGCTCGACGAGGAGACCCGCTTCAAGGCGGTCGCCCGCCGCAACAAGAAGCTCGGCCTCTGGGCGGCGGGGCTGATGGGCCTCACCGGCGCCGAAGCGCTCGAATATGCCACGGCCGTCGTGGTCGCCGATCTCGAGGAAGCCGGCGACGAGGACGTGTTCCGCAAGCTGCGCGGTGATTTCGACGCCAAGGGCATCGAGGTTTCCGACCACCAGATCCGCCGCAACATGGACGAGATGCTCGCCCAGGCCGCGGCCGAGGTGAAGGCGGGCTCCTGAGCCCAAGCGCGGTGCCCCCGGCCGGGCCCCCCGGCCGGATGGCCCCGTGTGCCTGAGCGGCTCGCCCCCGGGCCGCCCTGCGGTCCGCGCTCTTGCGGGCGTAGCCGCCTTGTCCGGCCCGCCCTCCGGCTCCACTGGCAGCCGGGCCACTGAAAGCAGAAAAGGCCGCCCTCGCGGGCGGCCTTTCCGATTCTCGGGTCCGTTTGACCGGATCAGCGCGAGTAGAACTCGACCACGAGGTTCGGTTCCATCTGGACCGGGTAGGGCACCTCGTTCAGCTCCGGGATGCGCGAGAAGCGCGCGGAGAGCTTGTGGGTGTCGAGCTCGATGTAGTCCGGAACGTCGCGCTCGGCGAGCTGCTGGGCCTCCAGCACGATGGCGAGCTGGCGGGACGCCTCCTTCACCTCGATCACGTCGCCGACCTTCACCAGGTAGGACGGGATGTTCACGCGCTGGCCGTTCACCTTCACGTGGCCGTGCGAGACGAACTGGCGGGCGGCGAAGATGGTGGGGACGAACTTGGCGCGGTAGACCACCGCGTCGAGGCGGCGCTCGAGCAGGCCGATCAGGTTGGCGCCGGTGTCACCCTTCAGGCGGGAGGCCTCCACATACACCTTGTGGAACTGCTTCTCGCCGATGGAGCCGTAGTAGCCCTTCAGCTTCTGCTTGGCGCGCAGCTGCACGCCGAAGTCGGACAGCTTGCCCTTGCGGCGCTGGCCGTGCTGGCCGGGACCGTACTCACGACGGTTCACCGGGCTCTTGGGGCGGCCCCAGATGTTCTCGCCCATACGGCGATCGATCTTGTGCTTGGCCGCAATGCGCTTGCTCATGTAACGCGGATCCCTTTTGGTTCTTCAATGGGTTCGGATCGCGCCCCTCCTCTGCGGACCAGCCGGGAGACGGATCTCCGGAGCCCTTCCGCCGACAGGTTTTTCCAGCGCGCTGCCGGAAAACACCACGGGTGCGTGAAACGCCAAACGGGCCGATGGCGGCCCGAAAGGTGGCGGGTTCTTAGTCGCGACGCGACCGAAAGTCAACGGCGGCGCGGATTTTCACCCTCAGGCGCTCAGGTGCTCGAAGAGAATGCCGGCGCCGATGGCGACCAGCGCCACGCCGGCGATCATCTCCGCCACCCGCCCGAAACGGGCGCCCACGAGGCGGCCGACCAGCATGCCCCCCGACGACATCATGAAGGTGGTGAGGCCGATGGCGGCCGCGGTGATCCAGATGTTCACGTCGAGAAAGGCGAGCGAGACGCCGACCGCCATGGCATCGATGCTCGTTCCCACCGCCGTCACCAGCAGGATGGACAGGGAGCGGCCCTTCGGCGCCTCGTCCTCCTGCGCCGAGAAGGCGGAGGCCAGCATGTGCAGGCCCACGCCTCCCAGCAGGGCGAACGCGATCCAGTGGTCCACGGCTTCGACATAGCTGCTGGCTGCAAGGCCCGCGGCCCAGCCGATGATCGGTGTCGCGGCCTCCACGAGGCCGAACACCACGCCGGTGCGCAGCGCCTCGGAAAAGCGCGGCCGGCCCATGGCTGCGCCTCGGCCGACGCTGACGGCAAAGGCATCCACGGACATGCTCATGGCGAGCACGAGAATCGTAGCGGGCGACATTCGTGTTTCCGGGCGGAAGGGGAGGCTCTGGGAACCCTGGCGCACTCCGCTCGTCCGCGCGCGAGCTTGTGCGTCACGGTCTCGCCGGGCCGAAACGTTCGGCTGGCCGTGCCATGCGCGTCCCGCGCAAGCCTGTTGGCACGACCCCGCCCCAAGGCGGTGGCTACTCCCCGATCGCCGTCTCAATACCGGTCGGCAGGGCCGGGCGTCAAATGCCCGGCCGCACCTTGGAGCGCGACTAAGGTGCAGATGGAGTTTGCCTATGAGGAAAAGCGGTTGCCTTGAGATGGAGTCGTGCTTCAGTAGTAAGGCACCGGCATGATGGCCCGGCAGCCCGGTCCCCCATCTTCGGAGAGAGCCCGTGAAAGTCCTCGTCTTCCAGCACGTCGCCGAAGAGCATCCCGGCACGTTCCGCGATTTCATGAAGGCCGACGGCGTCGCCTGGGACCCGGTGGAGCTGGACGCGGGGGAGGCGATACCCGACCTCGCCGGATATGACGCGCTCATGGTCTTCGGCGGCCCCATGGATGTGTGGCAGGAGGAGGAGCACCCCTGGCTTGTGGCCGAGAAGGCAGCCATCCACGAGTGGATTGCCTCCGGCCGGCCGTATCTCGGCGTGTGCCTCGGCCACCAGCTGCTGGCCGATGCGCTGGGCGGGAAGGTCGGCCTGATGCCGCGCCCGGAAGTCGGGGTGACGCAGGTGGAGCTGACCGAGGCGGGGCGCGCCTCGCCCCTGTTCGAGGCGCTGCCGCCGGCCTTCCCGACCCTGCAGTGGCACGGCGCGGCGGTGCTGGTGCTGCCGCCGGGCGGAACCATCCTTGCGCGCAACGATCATTGCGCCATCCAGTCGCTGCAGGTGGGGTCGCGCGCGTTCGGCATCCAATACCATGTGGAGCTGACCGACAGCACCGTGCCCGAGTGGGGCGCCATTCCCGAGTACCGCTGCGCGCTGGAGGCCATCACCGGCCCCGGCGGGCAGGACCTGCTGGAAGAGGCGACGCGCACGCACATGCCCGCGTTCCGCACCGCCGCCGCGCAGCTCTACCGCAATTTCCGCGCGACCTGGGGGTGACCGGACTGGCCGGGGCCTGCAGGTGGCGAAGGTGCGCGGCCGGAAGGCGTGCGCCGGACGTCCCACCGCCTTCGACACGGTGAGGCTGGATTGCCGGCGACCGTTCAGTGGCGTCCGTCGGTCGATGGCATCCGCGGGCCAAGGTCCGCCCGGCGACTTCAGGCCGGCGGGTTTGCGGCCTGTACCGATCCGCCGGAACTGTCAGGCTGCGGCCCGGCTCCTGAGGGCATCGCGAACCAGCGCGAGGCGTGCGGGGTCGAGCGCCCCGGTGCGTCCCTCGGCGCAGAGCGCGCCGCGGAAGCCGAGATAGTCTGGCCCCAGCGCGGCGAGCGGTGCGATGTCCTCCAGCGCCAGCGAGCCGGCGAGGCCGGTGAGGAGTCCCAGCCTCTGCGCCGTGGTGACGAATCTGCCCAGCTCCTCCCGGCCGAGATGGCGCCTGAGCCCGCCGGCCGCCTTGTCGGCAGTGTCGAGCATCACGCCGTGAAAGCCCGCCCGCGCGAACAGCGGCACCACCGCAAGGTCGGGCGCCTGATCGGCGAACAGCACGGCGATAAGCCGCGTCTCGCGCGCCAACGGAGCGAGGGCCGCGAGCACGGGCGCCAGCGCAGCGCCGGCATTGGCGCGGGGCAAGGGTAATCCGATCTTCACCAGCGGCACGCCGGCTTCGGCGGTGCGTCGGGCGGCCGGCGCAATCGCATCGGCGGACAAGGCATGATCGCCCACGGTCGCGCTGAGGCCGGTGCTGCCTCCAGCCACACGCCAGAGGGCGACGGCGGCAACGAGGGCGGCCTCATCCCAGGCGCCCAGGGCGCCCCTGGCCGGGTTCTTCAGGTCGACGATGTCGACGCCGGCGGCCAGCGCCAGCTCCATCTCGGCAAGGCTCGCCACCGAGGCGAGCAGGCCGGGGCGGGCGGCTGCGGCGTTCACGGCGGGGCGGGCGCTCACGAAGCGGCCCGCGCGCGATGGTCGGCAATGGTCTCGCACAGCCAGTCCCACGCCTCCCGCTCGGCCGGGCCGGCGGTCTTCTCGATGGCGACGGAGAGGTAGTTCATCTCCCGGTCCACCCGCTCGGGATCGAGCATGTGCAGGCGGGAGACCAGAATCGCCCCCTCCAGCACCGCCGCCACCGCCCGGTTGAGGCCGAGGAAGGGGGCGTGCTGCTCGCGGTGGACGGTGCGGCAGAAGAAGCGGGGACGGGTGGCGTCCTCCTCCATGCGCACGATCTCCACCTCGTCATGGGCGAGGCAGTCGGCGAGCCGCACCGCGCCCTCAAGCCGCGTCGCCGGCACGGTGGGCCAGGAGCGGTGGCGGCCGGTGATGCAGCCGGCGAAGACGCGGGCGTCGTCGGTGAAGTTCACCACCGCCACCCGTCGCGCCGCCAGATTGTCCAGCGTGCGCGAGGGCCGGAACGGCTGGAGCAGATAGCCGCCCTCCACCACGGTCGCGCCCATGGGGGCGACGTGCGCCTCGCCCGTGGGCGAAGCCGTGGTGACGATGGTTTCCCGGATCACGCGCTGTCGCCTTTCTTCTTCGCGGAAAGGGTCGAGCCCGCCTCCTTGAATGTCAACCGATGGGCCTCGTCGGCGCTGCCGCCGGTCTCCCCGGCGACGCCCCAGCGCAGGGGCTCGTCCTGCGCATAGCGCTTGCCCAGCCGGTAGGCGATCTCCGCCCGCGCGGTCTCCACACCGAGATAGAAGGCGTGGGCGCCGTCGTCCTCTACCTTCAGGTGGGGGAAGAGATCGAACGGGTCCTGCACCACGTGGTGGCCGTCGCGATTGTAGGCGTGGATGCCACGCTCGGTGACTTCGATGCGGAAATTGCGGTCCGCCACCGTGCCGGCGAGGCGCTCCACCTCCTCCGGCGTGGTGGTGAAGGGCCGCCGGTCGCGCAGCGCCATCAGTCCGCCGCCGAACCCCTGCGGCAGGGCGCCTGCGGCGCGGGCGGCGAAGAACTCGCGCCGCGCCCGGTCGAACTCGCGCACCGCGGTGCGGCAATGGGGGCTCACCTGCACCGCCAGCACCGCATTCAGCTTGAGCTCGGAGATGATGCCCATCAGCAAGGCATTCATGCCGGTGGTGTCGGCGTCGGTCAGCTCGGTGACATTGCCGATGCCCATCAGGATGGGGATATCCGGCTTCAGCCGCCGCAGCTCGGCATAGCGCAGCAGGGAGGCGGTGAAGCCGAGGTGGATGGGGTCGAGAATCGGGTCGGCGAGAAACGGCCGCCCCATGGCCTCGCAGGCCTCGATGGCGCGCAGCAGGGAAGCAAGGTCGCCCGCCTGCGCCGGCACCAACACCGGCACGGCCGGGCCCTCGGCGGCGATGGCGAGGTTGGTCTCGTTGAGGCTGAGCAGATAGTCCGCGCCGGCGCGGGTGGCGCGGGAGAGCTCGTCCGGGTCGAAGCTGTCCACGCTCACCCTGAAGCCCTCGGCCTTGAGCGCGGCGATGGCCTCTTCAAGGTGGGGAAAGGGCTGGTCCGGCAGGGCGCCGAGGTCGATCACGTCCGCCCCCTCGGCCCTGAGCGCCCGCGCCCGCTCCAGAAGGGCGGGGACGGTCAGCCGGGTGGCGTCGACGATCTCGGCGAACAGCGTCACGTCATGTTGGTCGAGGGCAACCACGCGGCCCTTGCCGCGGCCGAAATAGTCCGGCAGGTCCGCCGCCTCCTCCGGCCCGCGGGCGAACGGCAGGCCGAAATGGCGGGCGAGGCGGTCGAGGTCGCCGCGGAAGCGGCCGGGCATCAGCACGCGGTCGATGCGCTCCGGCAGCTTCAGGCGCCGCTCGACGATCTCCGCCGTCATCAGAGCCGCGACCTTCACCCCCACGTTCACCACCACCGGCTCCAGCGCCGCATCGGCGATCTCGCCGGCGATGCGGCGGATGCGCGGCTCGGCCAAGGACCCGGTGACGAGGGCGACGCGCTCGGCCATCTCAGGCGGCCGGAACGGGCGGCAGCGCCGCAAGCTCGGCCCGCCGGGCGGCGATGGCGGCGCGCAGCTCGTCCAGCGTCTCGGCCACCACGGTGTCGTCGAACTGCTTGAGCAGGCGCGTGTTCTCAAGGTCGATCCGGCGCGGATAGACCGGCACCGGCCCCTCCGGCGCCATGGTGATCATCTCCGGCTGGGTGTCGCAGGCGAACACGATGCACGGCACCCGGCACTTGCCGGCCTGGGCGAAGCAGTTGGTGACCAGCGTGTCGGAGATGCCGTAGACCGCCTTGGCCACCGTGTTAGAGGAGGCCGGGGAGACCACCAGCGTGTGGTACTCGCCATGGTAGAACCGGCCGATGGAGGCGGAGGAGGCGGAATTGTCGCGGAACACCTGCGTCTGCGGGGGCAGGGGTTCCTTGTCCTGCCGGTACATGCGCAGCACCTCTCCGGCCGCGTCCGAGATGAACAGGTCCACGTCGCCCAGATCGCGGATGATCTCGATGCTCTCGGTGAAATAGTGGCCCGAGCCGGTGAGGGCCCACGCCCAGCGGCGGGCCTTGCGCGGCGCGTTGCGCGAGTCTTCGGCGCTCATGATGCTCGCTCGTCTCCTCCGGATTGCGGCGCCCTGCCGCCGCGCGCCGCACCTTGCTCGTCGCATGGCTGCAGATCGGTTCGCAAGGCCGCGGCGATGGCGTCGTCGTCGTCCGCGCGCACCACGACAATATCGCCTTCAAACCCCCGTGCCATGGTCGCAAAGGCCGCATCCACGATGCCGGCGGCAGTGAGGCGCTCCAGCGTCGCCGTCCGCCCCGAAGCCGGCGCGGGCAGGGCGAGGCCGGGCGCCTTCACCAGCACCAGCCGGTGCGCGCCGAGGCGCCGCGCCAGCCAGGCGGCGAGGCTGTCCGATGTCACGTCCCAGCTTTCGGCAATGTCGGGCGCGCCGAGCGTCATGGCGGCCGGGAACCACAGCGCCGTGCCCGCTGCGGCCGCGGACAGGATCTCGTGCGGCGTGCGCGCGGGCAGCAGGGCGGGGGCGATGTCGTGCATGGCATGGGCCATCTGCTCCATGGCGAGGAGCGCCATGCGGTGCGCCGCGCCGTCACCCAGCCCCCACTGGGGCTGGACCGCGCGCACCGCGTCAGCCAGCGCCCCGCCGCCGGGCACCACCACCCGGCCCCGGCCGGCGGCGATGCGGGCGAGCAGCGGGCGCGGGGCGTCCTGCCGGGTGAGGCTTCCGCCGAGCTTGATGACGATGCTCGGGGCCACGGAGGTGGTCATCAACAGGTCTCTCCCGCGCCCGCCGAGCAGGCCCCTGCGGCATGTGGAACCGTGGTCCCAAGGTCGCATCGGGGCCAGACTGGAGTCATGCTAAGGAAACCGGGCGCCCTCTCCAATGGAGGGATTTTGTGCGTTGCAACAAGGATTTGCGCGCCGGCCGGATGGTGATCCGCAGGCAGCGCCTGTCGAGAGAGGAATGCTTCATGCGTCTCATTCTGGCTTCCCTCGCCCTCATCGCCGCCACCGGCAGCGCGTTCGCCGACCCGGACGTGGCGAAGGGCGAGACCGCGTTCAAGAAGTGCATGGCCTGCCACGCCATCGGCCCCGATGCGAAGGTGAAGGTGGGCCCGCCGCTGAACGGCATCGTCGGCGCCAAGTGGGCGCATTTCGAGGGCTTCTCCTACTCGCAGGACATCAAGGACGGCGCCGCCGCCGGCAAGGTGTGGGACGAGGCGACGCTGGATAATTACATCACCAACCCGAAGGTGCTGGCGCCCAAGGGCAAGATGGCCTTCGCCGGCATCAAGAACGAGGACGAGCGCAAGGATCTCATCGCCTTCCTCGCCCAGTTCAACGCCGACGGCTCCAAGAAGTGACGCGCGCCAGGGGCGCGCAGGGCGATTTTGCGCGCTCCGGCTGCGTGCATCCCACATTTGGGGGATGAAGCGCAGCTGTAGCTGCGCGATGAATGAAGGGCCGGTCAGGGCAAGCCCTTCCCAGGGCGCATGTTCGGGGGACGACAGGCGGGGTCGCAGGACTTCCGCCTGTCTTGGGGGGTGGCCCCCGACCATGTCCGTGGGACGTGGGCGTTGCCCTGATCGGGGGCGCGGTCTTGCCAGCGGCGGCGTGCCGTGGTGTCCCTCCTGCGCGGAGGAGACCCGATGCCCGATCACGATTTCCGATCCCAGCGCCTGTACGTGGACGCCGACCTCGGTCCCGGCGCCAGCGTCCTGCTCGCGCCGGAGCAGGCGCATTACGTTGCGAACGTGATTCGCCTCGCGGTGGGCGAGGGGCTGCTGCTGTTCAACGGCCGCGACGGCGAGTGGCGCGCGGTTCGGGTGGCCGGCGGCAAGCGCGACGTGCGGTTCGAGGTGGAGGACCGCACCCGGCCGCAGCCGGCGGCCGCCACGCTGGAATATGCCTTCGCGCCGCTGAAGCATGCGCGACTCGACTACATGATCCAGAAGGCCGTGGAGATGGGGGCGGGCATCCTCACCCCGGTCATCACCCGCTACACGCAGGTCCACCGCATCAATCTCGACCGGATGCTCGCCAACGCCGTCGAGGCGGCGGAGCAGTGCGGCATCCTCAGCCTGCCGCGCGTCAGCGAGCCGGTGCCGCTCGCCCAGTGGCTGCACGCTTTGCCCGAAGGGCGGTTGCTGGCGTTCTGCGACGAGGCCTCCGCCGACGAGGACCCCATCGCCGCCCTCAGGGCCGCCCCGGCCGGACCGGTCAGCGTGCTGATCGGCCCCGAGGGCGGGTTCAGCCCGGACGAGCGCGCCCTGATCGCCCCGCGCGGGCTCACGCTCAGCCTCGGCCCGCGCATCCTGCGCGCGGACACCGCGGCCGTCGCCGCCCTGGCGCTGGTGGGCGCCGCCCGTCGGGAGCAAGGCGCCTGAAACGCGCAACAACGCGTTTGGTTCCACCCGGACACGCGAATAATTCTCATATTTTTCCAAGAATAGTTCGCATGTATTCAAATCGAATCTCCCGCATTGCGGCATAGCGGGAAAATATAAAGCCCGCTCAATGCCCTGCAGTGGCGCCCCATTTTGGTCGGAATTGGCACCAGTCTCTCCGGAACCCCGCTTCGGGCCCCGCGTTGAGGGCTCGCGCAAGGGGCTCATTGCGCGGGAGGCCTCCGTGACCAACAGCTACAGCTTCGGTATCGAAGAAGAATTCTTTGTGGTGGATGCGCAGACGAACGCCGTCCAGCGCCGCATGCCGGCCGGGTTCTTTGACGAGCTGAAAGAGGAAATGGGCGAGAGCGTCTCGGTGGAGATGCTGCAGTCCCAGCTCGAGATCGCCACCGATCCCGCCACCGCCGTCGGCAGTTCCTACGACCAGCTGCGCGGGCTGCGCCACACCGCCGCCGAGGTGGCGGCGCGCCACGGCCTCGCGCTGATGGCATCCGGCACCCATCCCACCGCCACCTGGGGCGACGTGCGCGCCACCAAGGCGAACCGCTACGACGGGGTGATGAACGACCTGAAGATGCTGGGCGAGCGCAACATGGTCTGCGGCCTGCACATCCATGTGGAGCTGCCGGACCCGGACGAGCGCGTGGACGTGATGCGCCGCATGGTACCCTACATTCCCCATTTCATCGCGCTGGCGACTTCCTCGCCGTTCTGGGGCGCGCGCCAGACCGGGCTGATGGGCTACCGCCTCGCGGCCTATGACGAGCTGCCGCGGACCGGCCTGCCGGAGATGTTCGAGAGCAGCGCCGCCTACGAGCGCTATGTGGACGCGCTGGTGTCCGCCCGGGCCATCAGCGATTCGAGCTATGTGTGGTGGGCCATCCGCCCCTCGCGCCGTCTGCCGACCCTCGAGCTGCGCGCGCCCGACAGCTGCACCCGCATCGGCGATACGGTGGCGATCGCCGCGCTCTACCGCTCGCTGGCCCGCTTCCTGGTGCGCAACCCGCACCACAATCGCGATGTGGACGCGGTGGACCGCGCCATCGCCGACGAGAACAAGTGGCGCGCCCAGCGCTACGGCGTCCACGGCTCGTTCGTGGATCTCGCCCAGCGGCGCGCGCTGTCGGTGCGCGATTCGGTGGAGGGGCTGGTGAACCTGGTCGCCGGAGATGCGGAGGCCCTCGGCTGCCTCGATGCGCTCATGCAGGTGCGCACCATCGCCGAGACCGGCACCAGCGCCGATGCGCAGCTCGCGGTGTTCCAGGAGGCGCAGCACCGCACCGGCAGGCGCAACGAGGCGCTGGATGCGGTGACGAGCTGGCTCGCCTCCACCACGCTGCAGTGAGGACGACGGCGCGGCCGGCCAAGGAGGCTGCCGCGCCGCCTGCATCCCGTCCTGCATCCCGTCAGAGGGCGAACGGCACCACGGTCTGCTGCTGCACGCCGAGGCCGTCGATGCCCACCTTCATCACGTCGCCGGCCTTCAGGAAGCGCGGCGGCTTGAAGCCGAGGCCCACGCCGGGCGGGGTGCCGGTGGTGATGACGTCGCCGGGCTCCAGCACCACGAACTGGCTGATGTAGTGCACCAGGAACGGGATGCGGAAGATCATGGTCTTGGTGGAGCCGTTCTGCACGCGCTCCCCGTTCACCTCCAGCCACATGGCGAGGTTCGAGGTGTCCTTGATCTCGTCGGTGGTCACGAGCCAGGGGCCGAGCGGGCCGAAGGTCTCGCAGCCCTTGCCCTTCATCCACTGGCCGGAGCGCTCGATCTGGAAGTGGCGCTCGGACACGTCGTTGCAGATGCAGTAGCCGGCCACGTGGTCGAGCGCGTCCTTCTCCTCGACATAGCGGGCGCGCTTGCCGATGACGAAGGCGATCTCCACTTCCCAGTCGAGCTTCAGCGAGCCCTTGGGAATCATCACGTCGTCATCGGGGCCGGAGACGCAGTTGGGCGCCTTGTTGAACAGCACCGGCTCCTCGGGGATGGGGTTGTTCGTCTCCGCCGCATGGTCGGCGAAGTTGAGTCCCACCGCGACGAAATTGCCGGGCCGCGCCACGCAGGAGCCGAGCCGCGCGCCTTCCGGGGCCAGCGGCAGGCTGGAGGCGTCCACGGCGGCGATCCGCGCCAGGCTCTCGGGCGAGAGGGTTTCCCCGGCGAGGTCGGGAATCAGCGCGGAGAGGTCACGCACCTTGCCGGTTGAATCGATTAGACCCGGCTTTTCCCGGCCCTTTTCCCCGAAGCGGACCAGCTTCATCGGTGCAACTCCCTTATGGTATCATTGAATTCCGGCGCGGCCAGAACGGCCACCCGCCGGCCGCGCACGCTGGCGCGCCTTTCAGCCAAGGTCAATGGCCCGTCCGGGAAAAAGCTCGGTACCGGCGTGATTCGTCCGCGCGGGGCAGGGTGGCGGGGCCGGGCGGGCGCTGTCGGGCACTGCCGGGCGCGGGCCTGCGCAAGGTGGTGTCCTGCCGCGGTGCGGCTCCGGAACGGCGCCCAGACCACTTCGACCAAAGTCGAGAGGTGTCACTTTGCCATCGCGCCAAGCCCTTGGCCGCGTGTTCAACTCCGATCGGTGGGCTGCGCTGTTTAGTCGTCTCGAAACCGGCGTGCGAATACTGCCTTATAACTCACCAGACCCAAGAATTGGGCAATGGCGCTTCCGTTTTCGGCGGTGCCGTCATAAAAGGGATACAGGAAACCGGGTAACTGCCGGAAACGCCTGAGGGCGCTGGGTCAATGGAATGAGGCTTCGTCGCGCATGGCGGCGAAGCGGTCGGCCAGCAGGATGCCGGTCGCGGCGCCCTCAGGGCGCGATCAGGCGGGAGGAGACAGCGTGAGCGAACGATCCGAAACGCGCCGCTTCCGTGCCTTGTTCATCTCCGACGTTCATCTCGGCACCAAGGGGTGCCAGGCCGAGCTGCTCATCGATTTCCTCAAGTACCACGAAGCCGACACCATCTATCTGGTGGGCGACATCGTCGACGGCTGGCGGCTGAAGTCCTCCTGGTACTGGCCGCAGAAGCACAACGACGTGGTGCAGAAGCTGCTGCGCAAGGGCCGCAAGGGCGCGCGCATGGTCTACCTGCCTGGCAACCACGACGAATTCCTGCGCGACTACTACGGCACCCACTTCGGCGGCATCGAGGTGGTCGAGACCGCCATCCACGAGGCCGCCGACGGCAAGCGCTACCTCGTGATCCACGGCGACGTGTTCGACGTGGTGGTGCGTCACGCCAAGTGGCTCGCCTTCCTGGGCGACTGGGCCTATTCGGCGGCCCTCACCACCAACACCTACGTCAACAAGGTGCGCCGCCGCCTCGGCCTCACCTACTGGTCCCTGAGCCAGTGGGCGAAGCTGAAGGTGAAGAATGCGGTGAACTATATCGGCAAGTTCGAGGAGGCGGTGGCCGAGGAGGCCAAGCGCCACGGCGTGGACGGCGTCATCTGCGGCCACATCCACCATGCCGTCATCCACGATCAGTTCGGCGTGCGCTACGTGAACTGCGGCGACTGGGTGGAAAGCTGCACCGCCATCGCCGAGTATGAGGACGGCCACCTCGAGATCATCTGCTGGACACGCAATCTCGAGAAGGCGCCGGTGAAGGAACGCGATCTGGTCGAGGAGGCGCGCGCGGCGGCCTGATGCGGGTTCTCGTGGCCACGGACGCGTGGCATCCCCAGATCAACGGCGTGGTGCGATCGCTGGAGCACACGGCGCGCGAGGCGGCAAACCTCGGCGCCGAGCTGGATTTCCTCACCCCGGAGGGATTCCGCACCCTGCCGCTGCCGTCCTACAACGAAATCCGCCTCGCCCTCGCCACCCCGCGCATGATCATGCGCCGGATCGAGGCCATGCAGCCGGATTTCGTGCATATCGCCACCGAGGGGCCCATCGGCATCCTGGTGCGGCGCGCGTGCATCGCCTCCCGGCGCACCTTCACCACCTCGTATCACACCAAGTTTCCGGAATACCTCTCCGCCCGCGCCCCCGTGCCGGAGCGGCTGACCTATGCCTGGCTGCGCTCGTTCCACAATGCGGGCGGCGGCGTCATGGTCTCCACCGCCACGCTGGAGCGCGACCTTGAGGCGCGTGGCTTCAAGCGCCTCATGCGCTGGTCGCGCGGCGTGGATGCGGACCTGTTCCGCCCGCGCCCCGAGGCGACGCTGAACCTGCCGCGCCCGGTCTATCTGTTCGTCGGCCGGGTGGCTGTGGAAAAGAACATCGAGGCGTTCCTCGCCCTCGATCTGCCCGGCTCCAAGGTGGTGGTGGGCGGCGGCCCCGCGCTGGCGAGCCTGAAGGAGCGCTACCCCGGCGTGCTCTTCACCGGCCCCAAGGAGGGCGAGGATCTCGCGCAGGTCTACTCGGCCTGCGACGTGTTCTGCTTTCCCAGCCGCACCGACACGTTCGGCATCGTGCTGCTGGAGGCGCTGGCGAGCGGCCTGCCGGTGGCGGCCTATCCGGTCACCGGCCCCATGGACGTGCTGGCCGACGCCACCGAGCCGGTGGGGGTGCTGGACGAGGACCTGCGCACCGCCTGCCTGAAGGCGCTGGAGCTCTCGCCTGCCGCCGCGCGGCGCTTCGCCCTGCGCTACACATGGCGGGAGAGCGCCCGGCAGTTCCTCGACAACGTGCTGATCGCGCACGATATCGGGCCGATCGCGCGGCGCTATCGCCTTCGCCGCCGGCGTCGGGTAGCTTCCGAGGCATGAGCCTCGGACCCGTTGAGATTCCCACCGCCGCCGATGTGGAGGCCGCTGCCCGGCGGCTCGCCGGCGTCGCGGTGCGCACCCCGCTGCTGTTCTCCCCCGTGCTGAGCGAGGAGACCGGCGCCCGCATCTTCCTGAAGCCGGAAACCCTTCAGCGTACCGGTTCCTTCAAGTTCCGCGGCGCCTACAACCGCATGGTGCAGATCCCCGAGGCCGCGCGCGCAGCCGGCGTGGTGGCCTGCTCGTCCGGCAACCATGCGCAGGGCGTGGCGGCGGCGGCGAAGCTGCTCGGCATGCCGGCCGTCATCGTCATGCCGCACGATGCGCCGGCGCTGAAGCGCGATCGCACCCGCGCGCTGGGCGCCGAGGTGGTGGGCTACGACCGTCGCACCGAGGATCGCGACGCCATCGCCCGCGCCATCGCCGCCGAGCGCGGCGCCACCATGGTGCCGCCCTATGACGATCCGCAGATCATCGCCGGGCAGGGCACGGTCGGCCTCGAGATCATGGACGACCTCGCCGCGCAGGGGCTGGCGCCGGATCTGGTGGCGGCCAACACCTCCGGCGGCGGGCTCATCGCCGGCATCGCGCTGGCGGTGAAGGCCCGCGCGCCCGGCGCCCGGGTGGTCGCCTGCGAGCCGGCGGGCTTCGACGATCACGCCCGCTCGTTCCGCTCCGGCGTGCGCGAGCGCAATCCCGAGCCGTCCGGCTCCTTCTGCGATGCGCTCCTGGCGCCCACCCCCGGCGCCATCACCTTCGAGATCACCCGCCCGCTGGTGGGCGAGGCCGCGGCCGTCACCGATGCGGAGGTGGAGCGCGCGGTGGCCTATGCCTTCCGCGAGCTGAAGCTGGTGGTGGAGCCCGGCGGCGCGGTTGCGCTGGCGAGCCTGCTGGAGGGGCGCCTTGCCGTCCCCGCGGGCGCGACGGCGGTGATCGTGCTGTCCGGCGGCAATGTGGACCCGGAGACCTTCATCCGCTGCCTGGGCGCCTGAGGCGGACATGGCGGGAGGGACGGGGGCGGCGCCCGCGCTGCGGCTGCGCCTCGGCGGCACCTATGCCGCCTTCTTCCTCGCGCTCGGCATCCAGGTGCCCTACCTGCCGCTGTGGCTGGAGGATCGCGGTCTCGGGCCGCAGGCCATCGGTCTTGCGCTGGCTGTCCCCATGCTGGCGCGCCTCGTGGCGACGCCGGCGCTGGGTGTCATCTCCGACCGCTGGGGCCGGCCCCGCGCCCTGCTCACCGCGCTTGGCCTCGTCACCGCCGCCGGCATGGCGGCGCTGGCGGTGGTGCGGGATCTCGCCGGCATCATGGTGGTGCTGGCGGTGATGTCGGCGGCATGGTTCCCGAGCTTCGCGCTCTTGGATTCCTACGCCTCGCGACAGGCGCGGGCAGGGCGGGCGGACTACGGTCGCGCCCGGCAGTGGGGCTCGGCCTCGTTCCTGGTCGCCAATCTGGCCGGAGGCGTCATCATCGGCGCGCTCGGGGCGGGCTCGGTGGTGCTGGTGATGCTGGCCTGCCATGCCGCCTATTGCCTGGTCACGCTGGCGCTGCCCGAGTTGCCCAAGCCAGAGCCGCGCCCCGCGCCGATCCGCGACCGGCGGGCGCGCCTCGGCATCGTGGCGGCCATAGTCGCGGCGGCGCTGGTGCAGGCGAGCCACGCCATGCTTTACGCCTTCGGCTCGGTGGGCTGGAAGGCGCAGGGCTATTCGCTCACCGCCATCGGCGTCCTATGGGCGGTGGGGGTGGCGGCGGAGATGCTGATGTTCCGGTTCGGAACGCGGCTCGTTGTGCGGTTCGGCCCCCATGCGCTGATCGTCGCCGGCGGCGTCGCCGCCGCCCTGCGCTTCGCCGTCATGGCCACCGAGCCGCCGCTGGCGGTGCTCGTCCCGCTCCAGCTGCTGCATGCGGTGACCTTCGGCGGCACCTATCTCGCGACCGTGGAACTGGTCGCCCGCGCCGTCAGCGCCCACCGCGCCGGCACCGGCCAGACGGCCGCCGCCTGGACCTCCAGCCTGCTCACCTCGGCGGCCAACGTGGCGTCCGGACCGTTGTGGGCGGCGTTCGGCCCGGCGGCGTTCCTGGCCTCGGCGGCCATCGGTCTCATGGGCGCGGTGGCGGCGGTTGGGGCGGGGCGGCTTCAGCCCCACAGCGCCGAGGAGGCGGGGAACACCGTCGCGCCCTCGTAGCGCAGGCCCTCGGGACGATCGCGGGCAAGCAGCAGCGGGCCGTCGAGGTCGACCACCCGCGCGCGCTGGGCCACCAGCAGGGCAGGGGCCATGGCGAGCGAGGTTGCGAGCATGCAGCCCACCATGATGGTGAAGCCGAGTCCTTCCGCCGCCTCGGCCAGCGCCAGCGCCTCGGTGAGGCCACCGGCCTTGTCGAGCTTGATGTTCACCGCGTCATAGCGGTCGCGCAGGGCGGCGAGGCCGGCGCGGTCGTGGACGCTCTCGTCGGCGCACACCGGCACCAGCCGCTCGACGCGCGCCAGCGCGGCGTCGGCGCCGGCGGGCAGGGGCTGTTCCACCAGCTCGACCCGGGCATGCGCGCAGGCTTCCAGAAGGCGGGGCAGGTGCGGCGCGCTCCAGCCCTCGTTGGCGTCGACGATGAGCCGGGCCTCGGGCGCGGCGGCGCGGATGGCGGCGAGCCGGGCGGTGTCGCCCTCGCCGCCGAGCTTGAGCTTGAGCAGGGGACGGCCGGCGGCCGCCGCTTCCGCCGCGCGGGCGGCCATGGCGTCCGGGGTATCGAGGCTGAGGGTGAAGGCGGTCACCAGCGCGCGCGGCTCGGGCAGGCCGGCGAGGGCATGGGCCGGCACGCCGGCGCGCTTGGCTTCCAGGTCCCAGAAGGCGCAGTCCAGGGCGTTGCGCGCGGCGCCTGCGGGCAGACGATAATGCAGGGCGTCGCGGTCGAGACCGGCCTCGATCTCCGGCGCCAGCGCCTCGATGGCGGCAGCGACGCCTTCCACGGTCTCGCCGTAGCGCGCATAGGGGACGCATTCGCCCCGCCCCGTCACGCCGCCTTCGGTCAGGCTCGCCGTCACCACCACCGCCTCGGTCTTGGAGCCGCGGGCGATGGTGAAGGTGCCGGCGATAGGGAATCGCTCGATGCTCAGGGTCAGGCTGGCCATGGATTAAGCTTAATAGCCGATTCTGCCGCCCGCTCCGTGACCGGTCGTCCGGTTGGGCCCGGGGTGTGTCGTCGGTGACCTCGACGCGGGCGACGCTTCTCTGTATGGCTGAGGGTCAGTCGTCCGCGCGCAGGCGGGTATCCCCCTGTGGGTGGAGGCAAACCGGCTTTCGCGAGGACGCCGGCCGCAGCGGGGCGGACAGGCACGCGGCGCGGGAGGGAGCGGTGTCGCTCCTGTCCGGCACCGGGTGGACAGGAGCGGCGGACGATGCCCGGCGGGTCGGGCCGCCACCCATGGAGACGCAAGCGTTGCCCCATGCCTCTCTGATTTCCGTGCACAGCCAGGACGACCGGCTCATGGTGGCCGGGCGCGGCGCGTGGACATCGGAATATGCCGACGAGCTCGAGCAGGCCGTGGACGACACCGTGCGCACCCATGCCCGTCCGCGTGCGGTGGAGATCGACCTCGCCAGCGTCGAGCGCATGGACACCTTCGGCGCCCTGCTGTTCGAGCGGCTGAACCGCGCGTGGCGGGAAAGCGGCATCGAGCCGGTGGTGAAGGGCCTCGCGCCGCGCTATTCCGAGCTGATCCACGAGCTGGGCCGCATGGGGCAGGAGCCGCCCCCGCCGCAGCGCCAGCCGGAAGGCATCATCGAGCGGTTCGGCCACGAGGTGGTCAACAGCGCCAAGGATGCGCTGGCGCTTCTGAACTTCGTCGGCGCCTCGGTGACCGCCATGGCCCGCGTGGCGGTGCGTCCGCACACCTTCCGCTTCACCTCCATGGTGAACCAGCTGGACCGGGTGGGCTTCCGCGCCGTGCCCATCATCCTGCTCATCACCTTCCTCATCGGCTGCATCCTGGCGCAGCAGGGCATCTTCAACTTCCGCCGCTTCGGTGCCGACATCTATGTGGTGGACATGGTGGGCGTGCTGGTGCTGCGCGAGCTCGGCGTGCTCATCGTCGCCATCATGATCGCCGGCCGCTCGGGCAGCGCCTACACCGCCGAGCTCGGCTCCATGCGCATGCGCGAGGAGATCGACGCGCTGCGCGTCATGGGCTTCGACCCCATCGAGGTGCTCGTGGTGCCGCGCCTGATGGCGCTGATCATCGCTTTGCCGCTGCTCACCTTCATCGGCTCCATGTCGGCCATCTTCGGCGCCGGTCTGGTGTCGTGGGGCTATGGCGGCATCACGCCGGACGTCTTCCTCGACCGGTTGAAGCAGGCCATCGACCTCGATCAGTTCAAGGTGGGCATGTACAAGGCGCCGTTCATGGCGGCGACCATCGGCATCGTCGCCTGCATGGAGGGCATGCGGGTGGGCGGCAGCGCCGAGTCGCTGGGCGAGCACACCACCGCCTCCGTGGTGAAGTCCATCTTCCTCGTGATCGTGATGGACGGCGTGTTCGCCATGTTCTTCGCCGCCATCGACATGTGAGGCGGAATGGACGCGCGCACCTCCCCCGCCACCCAGACGACAGCCGGACGCGACGCCATCATCCGCGTGCGCGACATCGTGGTGGGATTCGGCGACCGGGTGATCCTCAACCACCTCGACCTCGACGTGTACCGGGGCGAGATCCTCGGCTTCGTCGGCACCTCGGGCGGCGGCAAGTCGGTGCTGACGCGCACCATCCTCGGCCTCGTGCCGAAGCGCTCGGGCACGGTGGAGGTGTTCGGCCAGAACCTCGACGAGCTCAGCGAGCGCGAGCGCTCGGCTGTGGAGCGGCGCTGGGGCGTGCTGTTCCAGCAGGGCGCGCTGTTCTCCTCGCTCACCGTGAAGCAGAACATCCAGTTCCCGCTGCGCGAGAACCTCAAGCTGTCCCAGCGCCTGCTGGACGAGATCGCCTACACCAAGATCGAGATGGTGGGGCTGAAGTGCGACGTGGCGGAGAAGCTGCCCTCCGAGCTTTCGGGCGGCATGATCAAGCGCGCCGCGCTCGCCCGCTCGCTGGCGCTCGACCCGGAAATCCTGTTCCTGGACGAGCCGACCTCCGGCCTCGACCCGATCGGCGCCGGCGACTTCGACGAGCTGATCCGCACCCTGCAGCAGACTTTGGGGCTTACCGTTTTCATGGTAACCCACGATCTCGACAGCCTTCACACCGTGTGCGATCGCATCGCCGCGCTGGCGGACGGGAAGGTGATCGCGCAGGGGACGATCGAAACCATGATGGCGGCGACCCACCCTTGGCTGCGGGCCTATTTCCACGGCGCGCGGGCACGGGCGGTGCAGGGCGCGCGCGCATAGGCGGACACGACGAGGGGAGCGGGGCCGGACGGCGGGGCAAGGTCGGAACGGAGCCGGGATCAGGGCATGGAGACACGGGCCAACTACACCATCATCGGGGCGTTCACGCTCGCGGTCATCGCGGCGGCGTTCGGCTTCGTGTACTGGTTCGCCGGGCCGCAGGATTCCACGGCGCGCAAGATCTACGAGATCGTGTTCGACGGCTCTGTGGCCGGGCTGCGCCAGGGCAATTCGGTGCTGTTCAACGGCATTCCCGTGGGCCAGGTGACCGCGCTCGGGCTCGTGCCCGGTCAGCCCGGACAGGTGCTGGCGCGGGTGGGCATCAACAATGACGTGCCGGTGCTCTCGGATGCGCGGGCCGGGCTGGAATCGCAGGGCCTCACCGGCATCGTCGCGGTCTCCATCCGCGGCGGCAAGCCCGATGCCCCGCCACTGCCCAAGGGCCCCAACGGCTATCCGCGCATCGTCGCCGACGGCGGCGCCGGCATGGCCGGGCTCATCAGCTCGGCCCAGGGCGTGGCCAAGCGCATCGACCAGGTGCTCGACGCCATCAATCCCGACGAGATCAAGAGCATCATCCACAACGTGGACACCTTCTCGAAGGCCGTGGCCTCCAAGTCCGAGGACGTTGCCAGCGTGATCGAGCAGGCCAACGCGCTGGTGAAGCAGCTCACCGGCGTCGCCGACAAGGTGGACAAGGTGGTCAGCAACCTGCAGACCGCCACCGAGGACAAGAACGGCCTTCTGGTCCAGGCGACCGAGGCCGCCACCTCGGTGCGCAAGCTCGCCGACAACCTCGACCAGCGCACCGCGCTGCTGACCAACGAGATCAGCCGCTTCACCGGCCCGGGCCTGCGCCAGTTCGAGGCGCTGGCCACCGACGGGCGCCGCACCCTGGGCGAGATCGACCGCGTGCTGCGCGGCATCGAGCGCAATCCGCAGCAGTTCATCTTCGGCGGCGGCAATTCCATTCCGAAATACGGGCGATGAGCCGATCATGACCGACGTTCGCAGGAGCCGTACCGCTTTCCTCGCCGGCGCCGTGCCCAGGCTGATGGCCGCCCTCCTCGGCGTCGTCGCCACCCTCGCGCTCGCCGGCTGCGGCTCGACGCCGGTGCCCACCTACAACCTGTCGGCGCCCTCCGGCTTCACCGCCGGCGGCAGCGGCAGCGGCCAGCTGGTGGTGGTGGCGCCCACCGCGCTCGCCGTTCTGAACACCGACAAGGTGATGGTGGAGCCCGCCCCCGGGCAGGTGGCCTATCTCGCCGACGCGCAGTGGAGCGACAATCTCCCCGCCCTGCTGCAGGCGCGCACCATCCAGGCGTTCGAGAATGCCAGCAAGCTGCGGCGCGTCGCGCGCCCCGGCGACGGGGTGAACGCCGAGTACCAGCTGGTCATCGACATCCGCACCTTCGCCCTGCGCATCACCGATCAGGGGCCGGTGGCGGTGGTGGAGCTCTCCGCCAAGCTCATCGGCACCCAGAGCGGGCGTATCCTTGCGGCGCAGGTGTTCCGCGCGGCGGTGCCGGCGGCGTCCACCTCCGGCCCCGTCGCCACGGCGGCGCTGGATGCCGCGCAGGAGCAGGTGCTCGTGTCCATGGTGCGGTGGGCATCCGCCAAGTTCTGAGGTATCCGCCAGATTCTGAGGCGCGCCCGGATCGTCAGGAGAGGCGATCGGCCAGCAGAAACTGCAATGCCCGGTCGAGCCGGATGTGCGGGAGCGGACCCGCCCCGATGCCGTCCGGCGGCCGGAACTTCAGGAAGCGGAAATCCACGTCGTCGGCGCCGGTGGAGGCGAGGCCCCGGAAGCCGGCGCCCGAGGGATCGAACAGCGCGTCCGGATCGGCCGGCAGCTCGCCGGGAAACACCGCCACCTCCTCGCGCCCGTCGAAAATGTGTCCGCCCGCCTCCTGCCCGGCCTCGGGCGTGCCGACGATGGCGTCGATCTCATGGCCCTGCCGCCGCACGCGGGCCTCGCGGGTGGCGCGGATGGCGGCCAGCGCCACCACGTCCAGCGTCGCGCCCTTGTCCTGCGCGCGGGCCCGCGCCCGTTCCACGAGCCGCGCCAGCACGGCCTCCAGCCGGTCATGGCTGGAGCGGTGGAGATGGTCGGCCTTGGTGGCGGCGAACAGCACCTTGTCGATGCGTGGCCGGAACAGGGTGCTGGCGATGCTGTTCCGCCCGGTGCGGAAGGCGGCGAGGATGCCGTCCATGGCCCGCTCCAGATCCGCCAGCGCCGCCGGCCCAGCGTTCAGCGCGGCGAGCGTGTCCACCAGCACGATCTGCCGGTCCAGCCGCGCGAAATGGGTACGGAAGAAGGGGCGCACGACGGCCGACTTGTAGGCCTCGAACCGCCGCTCCATCATCGCCCCCAGCGTGCCCGGCCGGGCTTCGCTCGCCATGTCGAGCGGGGCGAATGTGAGCGCCGGCGAGCCGGCGAGGTCGCCCGGCATCAGGAAGCGGCCCGGCGGCAGCAGGCTCATGGCCAGCCGCTCGCTGCGGCAGGCGGAGAGATAGGCGGTGAACAGCGCGGCGATCTCCCGCGCCCGACTTTCGTCCGCAGGCCCGCCCGGCGCAGCCGCGGCCACCGCCGCGAGGAAGGGCGCGGCCACGCCGGCGCGCACGCCGTCGCGGGCGAGCGCGAGGCTCTGGCGGGCGAAGTCCGCATAGCTCATGTCGAGCAGCGGCAGGTCGAGGAGCCACTCGCCGGGATAGTCCACGAGGTCGAGGGTGAGGGTGCGCAGGCTGCCGCGCGGGGTGGCGTAGCGGATGGCGAGGCGCAGCTCGCTGACGCGCGTGGTGGAGGCCGGCCACTCCCGCGCGGTGGCGAGGGTGGACAGGTGGTCCTCATAGGCGAAGCGCGGCACCGCGTCGTCCGGCTGGGGCTCCAGCTCGGCGCGGGCGATGCGGCCGGACTGCATGGGCTCGAACACCGGCAGCCGCCCGCCCTTCGTGAGCGCATGGATCAGCGCCGTGGTGAAGATGGTCTTCCCGGCCCGCGACAGGCCCGTCACCCCGAGCCGGAGGGTGGGGGAGGCGATGCCTTCCACCCGGTCCGCGAGGGAGCGGAGCGCGATGCGCGTTTCATCCACCGCCTGCGTGAACAGCCCCATGCCGCGCGTGATGCCTCCCGAAACCGGGCGCAGGAACGCATTCCCGCCGTCCTCGCCGGGCCCGTCCCCGCCAGAGCCGATCGTGCCGCTCACCGGCCGCCGCGCCTCAGTCGTCCGCGGAGAGGTCGCGGGGCACCACGAACCGGTCGAGCCGCCCGCTCTCGGGCACGATACCGGACCAGTCGTCGATGGGAAGGTCGATGACGGCGAGGGCGCCGGTGGGGAATTTGTCAGCCATCTTCGACAGATGGGAAGCGGGGCCTGAGCCCGCAAGCATGGCGGCGAGGTCTTCCAGCCCGGGATTGTGGCCCACCAGCATCAGGCAGTGGGCTTCCCGGGGCTGCTCGCGCACCACGGAGAGCAGGCGCGCGGCCGACGCCTCGTAGATGCGCGGCTCGCTGGCCACCATCCGCACCGGCGGCAGCTGGGCGGCAATCAGGTCCCAGGTCTCGCGCGTGCGGCGGGCGGGAGAGACCAGCACCCGGTCGGGGATGATCTGCTCGTTGGCCATGTACGCGCCGGTGCGCGGCGCCGCGGTGCGTCCCCGGGGGGCCAGCGGGCGTTCCGGATCGGCGATGCCGTTCGGCCAGTCCGACTTGGCGTGGCGCAGCAAAATGAGACGGCGCATGGCAAATGACCAATCGTTCAAACGACCGGCCCCTTATGGCGCAGAGCATGTGTGCGGTGCAACAGCAGCCATGGCGCTGCGGCATCACGCCCCCGCCACGCGGCCTGGTGTCGCGTCTTGTCACGAGAGCGCCGCAAATAAACGGTTTTTCAAGGCGAACACGAAAAAATGACAGGGCCCAACCCGGACTTTCCAGATGACTGAGATCGCCCCGTACCGAGCGGCCACGCCCGACATGCCCGCGCCGGCCACGGCTTCCGCCGGCGCGCGGGACAAGGCCGGCGCCGCGCATCTGCGCACGGTGGACTGCGATGTCTGCGTGGTGGGCGACGACGTCGCCGGGCTCGGCATCGCCATCGATCTCGCCCGCCGCGGCAAGGATGTGGTGCTTCTCACCTTCCCCGGCGCGACGCCGCTGCCGCTCGACGGCGTGCTCTCTCCCGGCTTCTCCATGCCCACGGCCGATCTGGTGGAGCGCGTCGGCATGGCCGATGCGCAGGAGCTTCTGATCCTGTCCGCCCACGCGGCGGAGACAGGGCTCGGCTTCGCCCACCGTGCCGGTGTGGATGTGGGGCCGCGCGGCCGGCTGAAAGTCGCCCGCCCCCATGCGCTGCAAGGGCTCTACCGCGAGCAGGACCTGCGCGAGCAGCTCGTGCCGGATACCACCGTGCTGGTGGATCGGGACGATCTCTCCGCCTTGCTGGGCACCTCGACCTTTGCGGCCGGGCTCGGCGTGGTGCCGGCGGAGCGGGTCTCGGCGCGCGCGCTCAAGGTGGCGCTGGAGCTGGCGGCCATGGAGGCGGGGGTGCGCGGCATCCCGGTCGCCGGCGCGCTGGCGGCTGACCTGCAGGGGCTGCGCAAGTACCTCACCACCGACAAGCGCCGCATCCGTGCGTTCCAGGTGGTCATTTCCGGCCATGACGCCTTCGCCCGCCTCGGGCCGAAAGTCGCGCAGCTGCCCCGCGCGCCGTGGGTCACCGCCCTGTTCCGGCTGCCGGGGCAGGAGGTGCCCTATTCCGGCATGGTGGAGGAGGCGGGGCTCACCGGCCTGCGGTTCCATGTGGATGGCGGGCGCCTTGCGCTGGCAGCCGCCACCGCCACGCGGGTGGTGACGCGGGTCGGCGCGGCGCGGGTGGCCCGCCGCCACACCGGCGAGATCTATTCGCTCGGCACCTCGCTGGTGGAGGGTGCCACCGGACGCATGCTGCCGGAGACGGGAGGCATGCCCCGGGTGTTCGAGGGCGAGCGCGGCGTCTGGTATGCGCTTGCCTCGGCCGGGGACGAGATCAGCCACGGCTTCCTCGCCGGCCGCCTCGTTTCCGGGGCCATCGGCGACAAGGATGACCGCATCGCGCTGCTCCAGCCGTTCGCCGGGCCTGTGCTCTCCGGCTGGGCCGGGCGGGTGGCTCGCTTCGCCACCTTCTGGCATGTGCGGCTTGCCGCGCACCTGCAGAACGAGCGCCTCGCGCTGGTCGCGCCCGATCCGGCGCCGGTCGATGCCGAGACAGCCGCCGACCTGCCACAGCCCCACTCCGCCACCGTCGCGGCGTCCAATGGACGGACCCGGCGCGGACTGGCTGCCGCCACCGCGGCATCGCGCCATGCGGCGAGGACGGCTCTGCATGCGGCCTCGGGATGGGCGTCAGGCTTCGCCGCCCGGGCCGCGGCGGCACCCGCGCGGCGCCGGCGGGCCCATGCGCAGGACGAGCTGGAGGACAGCCCGGCTCAGCGCACGTAATAGGCTTGCGGGCGACGACCCTCGCGGAAGTAGCCGAAGAAGGCGGCCACCCCCACCACCTGCGACAGCAGCGCGGGCAGGAGGCCAGCAAACGCGCCCAGATCCGCGCCGCCCGGCGACAGCGCGTTGCGGATGGCGAACTGGCTGTAGATGGACACGCCCGCCCAGAGGACGAGAATCCACGGCAGCACTGTAAGCGCCACACGGGCGCGTGCCACCGTCAGCGCCACCATCGTCACCGCCCACACGAACAGCACGAGGTGCGGCAGAAGCCCGAGACGCAGCACCACCTGCGTCGCCCCGGGGCCGGCGAAGGAATCGAACAGGGCCGAGACCGCGCCCTGGGCTCCGAGATCGGAGATGAGCGCGAACAGGCCGGCCAGCGGCACGGCTGTGATGCCGCAGGCACACCAGAACAGGATGGCGAGCGCGCCGCCGAGGCGCGGCTGCTGCACCACCGGTTGGGGCGGCGCCGGCGGGCGCAGGGGCTGGATCATGGGGCGTCTCCGGGGGCGAAATGATCGTGCCAGCTCTTCTGGCTGTCGGCGAAGGGCAGGCGTCGTGCCGCATGGATCGCCCGCGCCACCGCCCGCGCCAGCACGATGGAAGCGAGGCCGCCGAGGCGCGCAAGGTCCGGCAGCGGCACCTCCAGCGGGCGGCGCCCGGTGGCGAGCGCGAACACCACGTCGCCGTCGAGCGGGGTGTGCACGGGATAGAGCGAGAGCGCCAGCCCGTTCTGCGCCATGATGGCGAGCCGTCGCGCCTGCACGGGGGTGAGGATGGCATCGGTCGCCACCACGGCGAGGGTGGTGGCGAAGCGGGAGATGCCGCCCTTCAGGTGCGGGTCGGCCGCATTCTCGAACAGCACGGCGGGCAGGCCGAGGGCGCCGAACTCGCCGTCGCGTTCATAGGGCGCGGCGCGAAAATGCGGGCCGTCGGCGAACAGCGGGCTGCCGGCGGCGTTCACCGCCACGATCGCCCCCACCACATGGCCCGACGCGGCGACCGCCGAGGCCGAGCCGAGCCCGCCCTTCACCGTCGCCGTGGTGCAGCCGGTGCCGGCACCCACCGAGCCGAGGGTGAACTCGGTGTCGGCCGCATCCAGCGCGTCGCGGCCGAGCCGGGCGTAGGGCGGGTGGCCCTCCCAGCCCTTGTCGCCGCCGTTGAGCAGGTCGAACAGGATGGCCCCGGGCACGATCGGCACCCGCGCGGTCCCCACCGGAAAGCCGCGCCCGCGCTCGGCGAGCCCGGCCATGACGCCGGACGCCGCATCAAGCCCGAAGGCGGAGCCGCCGGAGAGGGTGATGGCATCCACCCGCTCCACCGTTGCGGCGGGGTCGAGCAGGTCGGTCTCGCGCGTGCCGGGTCCGCCGCCGCGCACGTCCACCGCCGCCACCGCCGGCTCGTCGCACAGCACGACGGTGACGCCGGTGCCGATGTGCGGCTCGGTGGCGTTGCCGACCTTGAGGCCGGGCACGTCGGTGATGAGGTTGCGCACCCTTGCCTCGCCCTGCCGCGCCGCGTGCTCAGATGCCGACGCGCTTGAGCTGGGCATAGACCTCGTCGGACCAGGTCTTCAGGTCCATCAGGCCGGCATAGGCCGACCAGATCTCGATGCCGAACTTCTCCGCAAGGTCGTTCTCGGTGGCGGCGAGGGCGTCCTCCACCGGGGTGAAGGTGCGCTCCAGGTGCGGCCACAGCTCCGAATAGCAGCGCGGGATGGTGACGAAGTGCAGGTTGCGCCCGCCGCCGGCCTTCTCGATGCGCGCAAGGTCCTGCCCCTCGAACGAGCCGCCGACCTCGTTGCGCACCACGATGATGTTGGCCACCGGCAGCGCGCCGCCCACCACCACGTCCTCGATGAGGGTGGAGACGTTCTCGATGGCGTGGGTCTCCGGCTTGGTGACCACCAGCAGGTCGATCTCCGGAGAGTTGCGCTGCTGCATGATGTGCGTGACGCGGCGGTGGTGCGCCCACTGCACCAGCTGCGGCACCACGTTGGCGCCGAGGTCGAGCACCGCGCCGCCGGTCAGCAGCAGGCCGCCGAAGCGGTCCCAGTAGCGCATGGGGGCGTTGGCGTCGTTCTCCGACTTGCTGGAGCCCAGCGCCGAGCCGATGCCGAGCTCCAGCACGCGGGTGGGGAAGAACTTGCCGATCTTGGAATGGCCGGTGCCATCGGTGAAGTCGGCGGCGACGAGCTTGTAGGAGAGATCGCGCTTGCGCAGCGCCGAATAGACCATCTGGGCAAGCGTCGTCTTGCCCTGACCACCGGCATAGGCGGCGCAGATGTAGGTCTTCATCACAGAGGCTCCCGGTATCGGACAACGAAAGGGGCCCTCGCGGCGAGCGTCGGGCCCCGGAACAGGCGAGCGGAGCGGTCGGGGGGGCCCGGCCGCTCCGTGTGGGTCGATCTCAGTCCAGCCGGCCCGCGGCGTGGGCGAGCATGGTGTAGACCTTGCCCGTGTCAGACGTGAGATAGGTCTTGGCGAGGGCGCTGCCGCGGTCGTCGCCGGACACCTGGTCGATCAGGCGCTCGAACTCGTCCACGTAGCGATCCACGGTCTCGCGGAACTCGGCGTCGGCACGGTAGCGGCGCTTCAGGGCCTCGAAGGTCTGCTGACCCTGGAGGGTGTAGAGCCGCCGGGTGAAGACGTGGGTCTCCCCCTTGTTGTGGCGCTCCCACATCTCCGCCGCCGCCTGATGGTCCACCATGCGGGCGATGTCGGCCGACAGGGCGTCGAGGGATTCCACGTTGGCCGCCGGGGGGCGGGGCGCGCGCGGGGCGGGACGCTCCTCGCTGGTGATCTCGTCCGAGGCGCGGGCGAGCAGCTCGGAGAGCCAGCCTTCGCGCTCCTCGCCGGCCGGCTCGCGGGCGGGGGTGGCGGGACGGGGCGCGGAACGCTCCGCCGGCTCGGCCCGGCGCGGGGCCACGGGCGTGCGGCGCAGCTCGGCCTGAAGCAGGCCGCCCTCGGGACGGGCCGGCTCGGTGCGGGCGCGCACCGGCTCACGCGCCGGCTCGCGCACCGCGGCGCGGGTGCTGGTCTCCACCACGTCGAGCGCCTGGCCCTGGCGGGCGACGATCTCGTTCAGCTCGGCGAGGGCCTTGATCTGCTCGGCCACCGCGCGGCGCATGGTGGCGGCGCTGGCCTCGGTCTCGGCCGGCAGCTCGAGGATGCCGCGCTTCATCTCCTCGCGGGCGAGAGTGATGGCCTGCTGCACGTCCTCGGCCACCCGCTTGAGGTCGCCGGCGACTTCCGAGAAGCGGCCGCCAGTCTCGCCGAACAGCTGCTGCACGTCGGCGAGGGCCGCGGCGTAGGTGGACCGCAGGGCTTCGGCCGAGCGCTCGCGCTCCGCCTCCGCCGCGGCACGCACCAGCTGCAGCTGGCTCTCCACCGCCTGGGTCGAGCCGGAGGTGGCCTCGGCCACCACGCCGGCGATCTGCTGGGCGCGGTCCTGCGCCGTGGCGAAGGTGCTGTCCAGCATGGCGTGGAAGGACTTCACCCGGCCGTCCACATCGTTGATGCGCTGGGTGAGCGTCTGGGCCAGCTGGTCCATCTCGGCGCGGCGGGCGGCAAGCGAGCTGTCCACCCGGTCATGGGCGCCGCCGAGCGTGCGCGCGGCTTCGTCCATGAGGCGGCGGTTCTCGTCGAGCCGCTCGGTGAGGGCGGTGATCTGCGAGAGGGCGCCGCCGGAGACGTCCTTGAGCGCGCCGATCTGGCCTTCGAAGCGCTGGGCGACCGCATCGGCGTTCTGGCTGATGCCGGCGATGGTGGCGCCGAAGCCGTCCACCTGCCGCGAGAAGGTGCCGGCGAAGGCATCCAGGTTGCCGATGGCCGAGGTCATGGCGCCCTGGAAGGTGGAGTTGGCGTCCGCCAGCCGCTCGATGATGGCGCCCACGTCGCTCTTCAGCGAGGTGTTCGTGGCGGTGATCTCGGCGACCGCGCGCTGGCTGGTGCGCTCCAGCGCGGAGAGGAAGGTGCCGTTCTTGTCGTCGATGAGGTGGGCGATCTCGGTCAGACGGGTGCCGAGGGCGTCCGCCACCTTCTCCGAATGCTCGGTGAGGGTGCGGCTGACGTTGCCGGAGAGCGTGGTGAGCGAGCGCTCCACCTCGGTGGCCTCGGCCCGCAGGGCGCCGGAGACGTTCTCGATGCGGCCGACGAGGGTGTCGGCGAGGGCGCTGCCGCGCACCTCCAGAGAGGTGGCGACGCCGTCGAGGCGGCCGAGCACCAGCTCCTCGATGCGGTGGACGCGGCCGTCGAGCACGGAGGCGATCTCCTGCGCCCGCACGCCGATGGTGCGATGCACCGTCTCGGCCCGGTCGGTGAGCACCTCGCCAAGGGCGCGCGAGCGGGTGGCGAAGAAGCTCTCCAGCGTCTCCACCGACTTGTCGAGCGAGTCGGTGGCGTTCTTGGTGCCCTCGGAGATGACCCGGGCGAAGTTGACGGTGCGGGTCGCCAGCGTCTCGGTCAGGCTCTGGGCGCGCTGGTCGAGGGTCTGCTCGATGCGGGCGATGCGCTGGTCGAGGGTGTTGGTCACCGTGTCCGTGGTGGAGGACAGGCGCTCGTCCAGGTTGGCCGTGGCGAGGCGCAGGTTCTCGTTCACCGCCGACACGCGGTTGGCGATCTGGTCCACCAGCTCGGGCGCATGGACCTTCACGGTGGTGTCGAAGGCCTTCACGCCGTCCTGCATGGTGCGGGCGAGGGCGGTGCCGTCGTGCTGGAGGCGGTCCGCCAGCTCGGCGCCGCGCACGGTGATGGTCTCCTCGATCGCCTTCAGGCGGGCCGAGAGCATCTCGCGGATGGCATCGCCCTTGGTGCCGATGGTGGCCACCAGGATGTCGGCAGTCTCGCGGAACGCCTCGGTGACCTTGGAGCCGCGCGTGCCGATGGCCTGCGTGACCTCGGTGGCCACGTTGGACAGGCGGTCGGTCATGTCCGCGCCGGCGTTGTTGAGCGAGGTGGCGATCTCGTGGCCCTTGTCGACCAGCGCCGCGACCACCTGGTTGCTGGAGCGGTCCAGCGAGCTGGTGATGCGCTCGCCGGTCTCGGCGAGGCGGTGCTGCAGATCCTCGCCGCGCACGGCGACGGCGTCGTAGATGCGGTTGCCGGTGGCCTCGATGCGGTCGGCGAGGTCGGTGCCGCGGGCGGTCAGGGTGTCGGCCACGCGCTCGCCGGTGGTCTCGAGCTTCTTCACCAGCTCGCCGCCGCGGGTGGAGAATTCCACCACCGCCGTCTCGCTGGTGGCGCGGAAGGCCGCGTTGACCTCGGCGACGCGCGCGTCGATGTCGTCGGCGAAGCGGTTGGAGTTGTCGGCGAGGGTCTCGGAGATGCCGTGCTTGAGCCGGTCGATGTTCGCGGTGATGTCCGCGCCCCAGCGGTCGATGAGCTGGGCCACGTCCGAGGTGGTGGAGAGCAGGTTGCCGGCGAGGTCGTCGGAGCGCGACTTCAGCGTGTGCACCAGCAGGTCGCCGGATTCCGACAGATCCTGGCGGATCTCGGAGCCGGTGAACTGCAGGCGGTCGATCAGCTCGCCACCCTTGGCGGTGAGGCTGTCGATCATGCTGTCGCCGACGCGGGCGAGGGCGGCGGTGATGTGCTCGCCCTTCTGGCCGAGGATCTCGGTGACCTGCTCGGAGGCCTCCATCATGGTGCCGTGGATGCGGGCGACGACGTCCTTCACCTCGCTGGAGAGGATCGCCTCGGCGCCGACGATGCCCTCGCGCAGGCGCTCGGTCTCGATCTGGATGTTGTGGCGCTCGGACTGCAGGTCGTCGATCAGGGCGCGGATGCGGGTTTCGTTTTCCTCATAGGCGCGCTCGAGGATGGACACCTCCGCACGCACCATGGCTTCGAGGTCGCCGGCGCGGGAGATGGCCCGGTCGAGGCCGTCGCCCATGGCCGCCACCTCGCGGCGCACCGCCTGGCCGACGGTGACGACGGTCTCGGTGGCGATGGATTCCGGCTGCGCGAGGCGCAGCGCCACCTCGGTCATCGAGCGGGCGATGCCCTGCAGCTCCATGGAGCGGCGCATCACGCTCGCCATGCCGAAGAAGCCCATGGGCGGCAGCACGATGCTGGCGACGATGCCGAGCAGGGCCGGGGAGCCGAACAGGGACTGCACCCCGTCCGAGCTCGCCATCAGCCCGCGATGATAGGCATAGGCGAACACGAGGCCGGCGATGACCCACAGCACCGAGGCGCCGGCGGCCCAGTAATAGGGGCCGGCGGCCGGGCGCTTCTGCAACTGGCCGAGCAGCTGGCCGATGGTCTGGCGGTCGTCGTTGGCGGCGCGGCGCTCGGCCTCCACCCGGCCGGGGCGGGGGGCGCCTTCGCGGCGCGGCTGCTCGCCGTCGGGACGGGGGCGCCGGTTGCCGGGGCGGCCTTCGCCGCGCGGGCCGACGGCGGGGAGGGGACGCTCAGGCAGGCCGCGCTCGGCGCCGGGGCGTTCCGGCGCGGGCTGGCGATCCTGCGGGGGCTGGCGTTCAGGCGGGAAGGCAGGCTCGCCGGCCTTGGCCGTCGCCGTGGCCTCGGCGTTGTCGAGCTCCAGCGTGAGGGCTTCCTGGATGGCCGACAGAGCAGCCTCGGTCGGATCCTGGATCTTCTTCGGAGTCTTCATCTCGCTGTCGCCTCTGCCTTCGACGGCGCTGCGGCGGAGATGCGCTCCTGCCGCGACGGCGCCGAGTCCAGTACACATGACCACCCTCCACCCGCGGGGCGGGCATCAGATGGTTTACCGTTCCTTATCCTAGACATGCTGCGATGCGGATTGAACCGGCCCTGCCGCAAGAATGAAGATATCGTTAACGCCTGCGTTGCTGGCGCCGTCGCGGCAAGGCCGCTATAGGCATTTGCTGCGGCGCTGCGCCTCGCGCGGGCGCGCGCTCTTCTTCTGGCGGGCGAAGCAAGCGGCAGGTTCATGGTTGCGATCACGTTCATAGAATTCGACGGCACGGCCCATTCTGTCGAGGCGCCGGAAGGCGCCACCGCGATGGAGACGGCGGTGCGCAACGGCATCTCCGGCATCGTCGCCGAATGTGGCGGGGCCTGCGCCTGCGCCACCTGCCATGTCTACGTGGACGAGGCCTGGGTGGAGAAGGTCGGCGAGCCGTCCGAGATGGAGGAAGGCATGCTCGATTTCGCCACCGACGTGCGGCCGAACTCGCGCCTGTCCTGCCAGATCAAGCTGACGCCCGCGCTCGACGGGCTGGTGCTGCGCATTCCCGAGACCCAGGGCTGAGCGCCTGAGGCTCCCGCCTTCGAGCCGGGAATCGGCGGCTCTGCCGCAAGGCATGCTCGGGCCCGGTCGAAGGTCCGCGCATGCTTCTTCCTGAGATCGCCGCAGATCAGATCTGTGCGAAACGCGGCCCTTTGGCCGGGCCGCGCCTCATCACTTAGTCCACCTTCTCGTTCGGATAGACGCCGAACAGCTGCGACTGCTGCACGTAGCCGTCGAAGCCGTCGCCCACCAGGCGGCAGAACTTGCCGTCGCAGTTCTTCACGACGGCGAGCACGCTGGGCTCAAGCCGGGCGACCACGCGCGCATCAGTGCTGGCGGCGTCGCGCAGGGGCACGGTCTCGCCCTTCAGCCACGGGGCGACGAGGGCCGTGCGCCGCAGCGAGAGCATGGAGTGGTAGACCCACCCCTCGGCGCCGTCGGCGTCGCGGATGCGGCGCCAGGTCTCGTATTCCGCCGTCACCTCAACCGGCAGGCCGGAGCGGTTGAACACCCACGAGACGTCATGGTCCCGGTTGGGGCCGTTGCGCACGTTCACCTTGTCGGCCTTCAGGGAGACGAAGCGCGGCACCGGCAGGCCCGAGGTGCCATCCTCGGCTGCGGCGGCGGGCCGCGCCGAGAGGGGAGAGAATGCCGCGCCACCGGAGACTGCCAGAGCCAACGCGAGGGCCGAAAGGCTATGCGTCAGAAAAGGTCGCAGGGGCATGGTGGGCTCGTCCTTTCGCATCGCAAACTCAAGGGGGGAGTGCGCCGGCCGGGCGGTCGCGTCAAGGGCATGCGGCTCGGCGTGCCTTGTGTTTCCCCGCCTGTCTGATAGACGGGACCAGAAGCGTTAAGAAATGGGGAATGGGGAGTAACGATGGTGCGTCGCAAGCCCCTCGTCGTCGTCACGCGCAAGCTGCCCGACTCGGTCGAAACCCGGATGCGCGAGCTGTTCGACGCGCGCCTGAACCTCGACGACGTGCCGATGGATCAGGCCCAGCTGGTGGAGGCCGTGAAGACCGCCGACGTGCTGGTCCCCACGGTGACCGACCGGATCGATTCGGCCGTGCTGTCCCAGGCCGGCGAGAACCTGCGGCTGATCGCCTCCTTCTCCAACGGCGTCGACCACATCGACGTCGCGAGCGCGCTCAATCGCGGCATCACCGTCACCAACACCCCCGGCGTCCTCACCGAGGACACCGCCGACATGACCATGGCGCTCATCCTGTCCGTGCCGCGCCGGCTCGCCGAAGGCGCGCAGGTGATGATCGCCGAGAAGGAAGAGTGGGCCGGCTGGTCGCCCACGTGGATGCTCGGCCGCCGCATCTGGGGCAAGCGCCTCGGCATCATCGGCATGGGCCGCATCGGCCAGGCGGTGGCCCGGCGCGCCAAGGCGTTCGGCCTGCAGATCCACTACCACAATCGCCGCCGTCTCCCCACCGGGGTGGAGGAGATTCTGGACGCCACCTACTGGGACAGCCTGGACCAGATGCTGGCGCGCATGGACATCGTCTCGGTGAACTGCCCGCACACGCCGGCCACCTACCACCTGCTGTCGGCGCGCCGCCTCAGGCTGCTGAAGCCCGACGCCTATGTGGTGAACACCGCCCGCGGCGAGGTGATCGACGAGAACGCCCTCACCCGCCAGCTGGAGGCCGGGGAACTGGCCGGCGCCGGCCTCGACGTGTTCGAGCACGAGCCGGCGGTGAACCCGAAGCTCATCCGCCTCGCCAAGCAGGGCAAGGTGGTGCTGCTGCCGCATCTCGGCTCGGCCACCCTCGAAGGCCGCGTGGACATGGGCGAGAAGGTCATCGTCAACATCAAGACCTTCATGGACGGCCACCGTCCGCCGGACCGCGTGCTGCCCGCCATGCTCTGAGGCAGGCGCCTGCCGGCATGCCGGAGGCACGCCGGGCATGAGACCAAAGATCCGTGCGGGACACGCACGGATCTACTTGCCGTTATGGACATGGTGCGGTCTCGCCTTCTGCCCTGAGCTGCAGTCAGGGGGAGGCTTTGATGGACCCGGTCGGTTGGCCGTCGCGCAGCAGCGATACGCGTGCGCTCATGCTCTACGAGGCCAGCAAGAAGTCGGCCGTCGTCGCCTCTTTGCTGTGGTTCTTCCTGGGCAGCCCGGGCGGACACCGGTTCTACACGCAGCGGACAGGGTCCGCCGTTGCCATGTCCGCCGTTGCCATCCTGCTCCTGACCATCTTCGGCGTGGCTCTTTCGGTCATCGGCGTGGGCTTTCTGCTCCTGGCGATCATGGGGATCTGGGTCCTGGTCGACGCGTTCTTGATCCCCGGTCGGATCAGCGCCTGCAACAACCTCCTCGTCCACCAGCTCGCAGGCTGATCACACGCGCTCCGCCGTCCGCCGGTGGATCGACAGGTCGGTGATGCGCGCGCCTTCGCCCGTCAGCGGGTTCTCCGGGTCCCAGCCATAGCTGAGCGTCTCGAAGCGCATGGCGCGGGCGTCGATCATCAGCAGGCGCCCCACCAGCCCCTCGCCGAAGCCGACGATGGCGCGGATCGCCTCCAGCGCGGCGATGGAGCCAGCGGTGCCGGCAAGCGCCCCCAGCACCCCGGCCTCGGCGCAGGCGGGGACGGTGCCGGGCGGCGGCGGCTCGGGGAAGAGGCAGCGATAGGTGGGGTTGGGCGTGCCGTCGGGCGCGCGCTCATGGGCGCGGATGGTGGTGATGCTGGCGTCGAACGCCCCAAGCGCCGCCGTCACCAGCGGCTTGCCGGCCAGCACGCAGGCGTCGGCCACCAGATAGCGCGTGGCGAAATTGTCCGATCCATCTACCACCACATCCACCCCGGCGATCAGGTCGAGCGCGTTGTCGGCGTCGATCCGGGTGGCGTGGGCCACCAGCTCCACATGGGGGTTGAGGGCGGCGACGGCGTCGCGGGCGCTGTCGGTCTTGGGCCGGCCGATGTCGGCGGTGCGGTGGATGACCTGCCGCTGCAGGTTGGAGAGCGACACCGTGTCGTCGTCCACCAGCACCAGCCGGCCCACGCCCGCGGCCGCCAGATAGAGCAGCACCGGCGCGCCGAGGCCGCCGGCGCCCACCACCAGAACGGTGGCCGCCTTCAGCCGCTGCTGTCCGGGGCCGCCCACGTCATGCAGCACGATGTGGCGGGCGTAGCGTTCGATCTCGTCGGATGAGAAGGCCATGGCGAAATACATAATGCCAGTAGCGACCGGCGTCACCCCCGGGGGGCGGGGAGGGGGCGCGTCAGCCGCCGGCCAGCTTCGCCATGAGCGGAAGCAGGGTGGAGCGCACCGTTTCCGGGGTCAGCGGGCCGGTGAACTTGTGGACGATGGTGCCGTTCCTGGAGAGCAGGAAGGTTTCCGGCACGCCATAGACGCCCCATTCGATGGCGGCGCGCCCTTTCGGGTCCACGCCCACCGCCGAGTAAGGCAGCCCGTGCTGGCCGAGGAAGCGGCGCGCATTTTCCGGCGCGTCCTTGTAGTTGATGCCGACGACGGCGAACCGGCCGTCCTTGGCCAGATCCATCAGCACCGGGTGCTCGTCGCGGCAGGGCCCGCACCAGGAGGCCCACACGTTCACCAGCGCCGGCCGGCCCTTCAGGGCGGCAAGGTCGAGGCCGGGCAGCGGAGCGCCGTCCGGTCCCCTGAGGCCCTCCAGCGGGGGCAGGGGGATGACCGGGGCGGGCTTGTCCAGCAGGGCGGAGGGAATGCGCGAGGGATCGCCGCCGGTTTCCAGCCGCGAGAAGAACAGGCCGGCGAGCGCCAGGAACAGCACCAGCGGCAGCAGCACCAGCCAGGGGAAGCGGCGGCGCGTCGCCGTCGTCTCGGCCGGCGGCACGGGATCGGCGGGCGTTCCGGGCGCGCTCATGCGGCCTCCCCGGCGCTGCGGGCGGTGCGCACCTTGCGGCCGAGGCCCCGCGCCTCCAGCTCCGCGAGGGCGCGGCGCTGGCTGGCATAATCGGCCAGGAGCCAGCCGGTGAGCAGGCCGAGGCCGAGAATGGCGGCGCCGTACGAGGCGGCGATGAAGGTGAAGTGGGTCATGGCTCCCTCTCAGGCCATCGCCTCGGCGGCGGCGCGGGCCTCCAGCGCCTGCACGCGGCGGCGCAGGATCTCCGTGCGCATGCCCAGCATGTGCAGCGACAGGAACAGCAGCGTGAAGCCGAGCGCGCACACCAGCAGCGGCCACAGCAATTCGCCGGAGATGGTGGAGCCGCCCATGCGGAACACCGAGGCGGGCTGGTGCAGGGTGTTCCACCAGTCGACCGAGAACTTGACGATGGGCACGTTGATGAAGCCCACCAGCGTCAGCACCGCCGCCGCGCGGCCGGCGCGGTTGGGATCGTCGATGGCCGCGCGCAGCGCCATCAGGCCGAGATAGAGCAGCAGCAGCACCAGCATGGAGGTGAGCCGCGCATCCCACACCCAGTAGGTGCCCCACATGGGCCGGCCCCACAGGGCGCCGGTGACGAGGCACAGCAGCGTGAAGGTGGCGCCGATGGGCGCGGCCGCCTTGTGCGCCACGTCCGCCAGCGGGTGCCGCCAGACCAGGATGCCGATGGAGGACGCGGCCATCATGGAGTAGCCGAACATCCCGAGCCAGGCGAACGGCACATGGATGTACATGATGCGCACGGTCTCGCCCTGCTGGTAGTCCGGCGGGGCGCGGAAGGCGAGATAGAAGCCGGCCGCGAGCGTCACAGCGGCGGCCGCCGCCATCCACGGCAGGATGCGGGCCGAAAGGCTGAGGAAGCGGACCGGGTTCGCAAGATCGAGCAGCGCCATGACCGCCTTCTAGATCATTTTGCGCGCAGGTGGGTACCGGTCCACATCAAGAAAAGGGGAATGCGACGACGGGTCCGCCCCCTCCGGCCCCGTCCCTCCGGCCCCGTCCCTCAGGCGAGGCGAACCTGCCGGCGGATCAGCCACAGCGTCAGCAGCGCCCCGGCCAGCGCATAGACGAGCAGCACGCCGAGGGAGGGCGCAAGCTCGCCCAGCGCCTCGCCGCGCCACAGGGCGCCCTGGAATGCCTCGATGCCCCAGGCGGTGGGGGTGAAGGCGCCCACCTGCTGGAGCCATTCCGGCATCAGGAACCGCGGCACCATGCTGCCGCCGACCGCCGACAGCAGCAGCACCGTGAAGTTGGAGAGGGTGTTCGCCTGCTGCCGGGTGCGGGCGGCGGCCGCGATGGGCAGCGCGATGCCCGCCGCCGCCGCCGAGGCTGCCGTCGCCACCAGCACGAAGGTGCCCAGATGCCGTACCACATGGACGCCATAGACCAGTTGCGCCACCGCGAACAGCACGGCCGAGAGGGCGAGGCCCTGGAGCACCAGAAAGCCGAGCTTGCCGGCGACCAGCGCCGCGGCGCCGCCCCGCGCCATCACCACCCGGTCGAACACGCCGGTGCGCCGCTCGTCCACCAGCCCGGCGGCGCCCTGCACCGCGGAGAACAGCAGGAACAGCATGGCGATGGCGCCGGCGTAATAGCTCACCGTCGGCTCGGTGCGCCGGCCGGGCAGGGGCTGGCGCTCGATCAGGCTCGCCGCGCCATCGGCCACCAGCTGCGGCGCCTTGGCGATGGAGCGTTCCAGCCGGTCCTGCTGCTCGGCGGAGAAGGGCCCCACCAGCACCTCGATCTGCCCGGCCACACGGCGGATGGCGAGGCCCGGCAGATCCTCGTTGAACACCCGCTGGATGCGGGCAGACAGCAGCGCGGCCGCGACATTGCGCGCCTGGTCGGTGACGACGAGCAGCGGCGGCTTGTCGGTGGGGGCGCCCACGTCGCCGCGCACCACCAGCCCCACGTCGGCGGTCCCGTCGGCGACACGGCCGGCCACCTCCGCCGGGCTCACGAGGGTGAGATTGATGTCGGGCGCCCGGTCCAGCGCGTCGAGAAAGACCGTGGCCGCCGGCGCGTCGGTCGCGCGGGCCGCGGCCACCTTCACCAGCGAGGCCTCGCCTCCGGTGCCCGCGAACACCGCCGCGAACAGCATGAACAGCACCGGCGGCAGCACGAACGTCATGGTCAGCGCGCCCTTGTCGCGCATCAGCGTCAGGGCCATGGCGCGCATGATGGAGGCGATCACGGATGGCGCTCCGCGGTCATGGCGGCATAGAGGGCGTCGAGCCCGGCGGCCTGCAGGGAGATGGTGCGTGGCACGAGGCCCGCGGCCTTCAGGGCGGCGATGAGGTCGCCCGCCGCCTCGGGGGTGTCCTCCACCATGCCGCTGAAGGCGGTGGCGTTCAGCTCGCCCGTGAGCCCGCGCGCCGCAAGCACCTGCCGGCCGGGGAAGCGGGGCGGCGTCGCGAAGGTGACCTCCACCCGTCGCCGGTTGGGAAAGCGGGCGGCCACCAGCGCGCCCAGTTCGCCCTCCAGCACCACGCGGCCCTCGGTGAGGATGGCGACGCGGCTCGCCACCTCCTCTGCAAAGGCGAAATCGTGGGTGATGAGCAGGATGCCGAGCCCCTCGGCGGCGAGGTCGCGCACCAGCGCGGCAAGCTCGGCCCGCGCAGGCGCGTCCACGCCCACGGTCGGCTCGTCCAGCACCAGCAGGCGCGGCTCGCCCACCAGCGCGGCAGCGACGTTGGCCCGCCGCTGCCAGCCGCCGGACAGGCGATCGATGCGCTCGTCGCGCCGCTCCGCGATGCCGGTGCGGGCCATGACGCGCGCGACGCAGTCCGGCACCGCGCGCCGGGCCACGCCGGCGAGGCGGGCGAAGATGGAGAGGTTCTCGCCGATGGTGAGGGAGCGGTAGAGGGCGATGTCCTGGGGGGCGAGGCCGATGCGCGCGCGCGCCTCCACCTCCGCCGCGGGCCGGCCGCAGACCTGGACCGCGCCCGCGCGCGGGGCGATCCGCCCGCAGATGGCGCGCACCAGCGTGGTCTTGCCCGCGCCGTTCGGGCCGATGAGGGCGGTCACCGTGCCGGGCTGGACTGTCAGATCGACGCCGGCGAGCACGTCCCGCGCGCCATACCCCGCATGAAGCCCGACGATGGCCAGCGGGGCGGCAGGGTTGTTGTCTCTCGCTTCGTCTCGATGTCGGGGCGCGGCGCTCACGGCGCCAGCGGCCCCATCAGCTCGCCAAAGGCAGCAATCATGAAGTCTCGCAGGGGCTCCTGCCCCTCCTTGTTGGGCCCCAGTTCTTTAGAGGCTGCGAGCGCGCCCGCCAAGTGCTCGGACAGGAGCTTGCGCGCCCGCGGCGCGCCCAGCGAGGCGATGACGGTAACCTTGTGCGCATCCTTGCCCACATCCTTGCCGAGGGCGGCGACCGAGGAGGAAGCGTCGAGGATGTCGTCGAGGATCTGGTAGGCGCGGCCCACGTGGCTCGCCAGCGCGCGCAGGTGCGCGGTCTGCGCATCGTCCGCCCCGGCCACCAGCGCGCCGATCTCGGCGGCGGCGCTGAACAGGACGCCGGTCTTGCGGCGGTTCACGTCCTCGGTGGCGGCGAGGCTGCGGCCGGTGCTGGGGCGCAGGTCGTCATATTGCCCGCCGCACAGGCCGAGGGAGCCGACCGCCAGCGACAGGATGGCCACCGCCTCCACCCGTGCGCGGTCGCTGGCACCGGGGGCGGCTGCCGCCACGCCGAAGGCGCGCGAGAGCAGGGCGATGGAGGCAAGGACGGCCACGTCCTCGCCGAACTTCACATGGGTGGTCGGCTGGGACCGCCGCATGGCGGCGTCGTCCATGCAGGGCAGGTCGTCCACGATGAGGGACGAGGCGTGGATCATCTCCAGCGCGCAGCCGAAGTCGAGCGCGGCGTGCTCGGACGCGTTCAGCTGGATCGCCGACGCGATGGCGAGCAGCGGCCGCAGGCGCTTGCCGGGGGCGAGCAGGATATGGCGCATGGCCGCGTGCAGCACCGCCGGCTGGCTGGCCGCCGGCGGGACCAGCAGGCCGAGCCGCCGGTCCACCACCGCGCGCAGGTAGGACAGATCGCGCGAGCGGGGCGGAAAGGGAATCCCCGCTTCCTCACCCGCCTCGGGCAGCTCCGCGACCGCCACGGCGACGCCGAGCCCGTTCTGTGACGCGCCCGCCCGCGACGCTTCCCGCAGCCCCTCCGCCGGGTTGTGCCGATCCCCTCTGCCCTTTTGGCCCATCTACGCCCCTCTCCTCCGCACGCGTCGAGCCGCGCCCCCGCACGGCGGAATACGTTGCCTTGAATGACTTTAGATCACCGCTTATGGAAGGAAGCCAGAGCGCGGGGGCGACCGCGCGCGAGAATTTGCCGGCGTGTGGCGTCCTCGCCGCGGCTGCCGGCGCGGTCCGGCGGGGAATGATGGACGAGGGCGAGGCCGGACGGCGCAAGGAAGACCACATCGACATCGTGCTGTCCGGCGGGCGGGTCGCCTCGCGGCTGGATGCCGGGTTCGATCGGATCCGCTTCATCCACTGCGCCGTGCCCGAGCTCGATCTCGATGCCGTGGACCTGCGCACCCGGGTCCTCGGGCGGGATCTGAACGCCCCGCTCCTGATCTCCGCCATGACCGGCGGTCCGGCCCGCTCGCACGCCATCAACGCGCGCCTGGCCGAGGCCGCGCAGGCGCTGGGCATCGCCCTCGGCGTCGGCTCCCAGCGCATCGCCATCGAGAACGGCGGCTCGGCGGGCCTCGACGGGGACCTGCGGCGGCGCGCGCCGGACATCCTGCTTCTCGCCAATCTCGGTGCCGCCCAGCTGTTCGGCGAGGGCGGGATGGACGGGGCGCGGCGGGCGGTGGAGATGATCGGCGCCGATGCCCTCGTCGTCCATCTCAACCCGTTGCAGGAAGCCATCCAGACCGGCGGCGACCGCGACTGGCGCGGGGTGCTGGAGCGCATCGCCGCCGTGTGCGCCGCCCTGCCGGTGCCGGTGGTGGTTAAGGAGGTGGGGTTCGGCCTCTCGGCAGATGTGGCGCGGCGGCTCGTTGCGTGCGGCGTCGCGGCGCTCGACGTGGCGGGCGCGGGTGGCACCAACTGGGCGCTGGTGGAAGGCGAGCGCGGCACCGGCCGGCCGCGCGCGATCGCTTCGGCCTTCGCCGACTGGGGCATTCCCACCGCCACGGCGGTGGTCGAGGTGCGCGCGGCCTGTCCCGACGTGCCGCTGATCGCCTCGGGCGGGGTGCGTCACGGGGTGGATGCGGCCAAGGCCATCCGGCTGGGCGCCGATCTCGTGGGGCAGGCGGCCGGAACGCTTCAGGCTGCCGTCACGTCCACCGAGGCGGTGGTGGAGCATTTCGCCGTGGTGGCTGAGCAGCTGCGCATCGCCTGCTTCTGCGCCGGCGCGGGCGACCTTGCCGCCCTGCGCCGGGTGCCGCTCGCCGAGGGATAAGGCGCGCGGGTCACGGACGCGGGGCGTTCAGTTCGCCCAGTGGTCGAGCCAGATGCGTTCGCCGATGGTGCAGGAAATGCGCGGCTGCTCCGCCGAGGCGTGCCGCACCTGGGCGGGGGCGCCGGGCAGGGGAACGGGCTTCGGCATCAGCCCCGCCACTTCCATCACCAGCTTGGTGCGGATGGCGCGGGCGAATTCCTCCATCTGCTGCACCGGAATGACGAAGGCGCCGGCGCCGCCGATGACGCAATCCTCGTAATAGACATCGAGCTCCGGGATATCGAGGGCTGAGGTGCCGGTGCGCTTCATCAGCAGCGGCAGGCCGTTGATGGTGATCCCCCGCCGCACCACGGAATCGCGCGCCAGCGCCACCGGGGGGCCCTGATTGTTCACGCCATCGCCCGAGACGTCGATGACGCGCCTGAGGCCGCGGTAGCCGTTGAGATCGAACTGGTCGGCGCTGAACAGCAGCGCGCTGGAGATGGAGGTGCGGTAGATCCGCCGGATGGGCGCCGCCCGCACCGCCTCGGCGAAGGCGCGCGCGGTCTCCGGGCCGTCGATGATGCGCCAGTCCACCACCACCTTCTGCTCGCCCTCGCCGGCCCATTCCACGTACTCCACCGCGATCCGGCCGGTGGGGCCGGTGCGCAGGGCGTCGAGGAACTCGCGGGAGACGATGGCGGTGGCGTAGCCCTCGCGCTGGAGCGCCTGCTCCTCCGTGTCCATGGAATAGGAGATGTCCACGGCGAGGACGAGCTCCACATCCACCGGGACGCTGCCGGGGGGGCCTGCCACCGCGGGCCCTGCGGCCAGTGCCAGTGACAGGGCGATGCAAAACCGGGACATGAGGCGACGCGCAAGAGTCATCTTCTCCCCCCTGGTGGACAGGAGCGGCATCACATCACCGGGATGCTGACACCTTCCTGTCGGGCGGAGAAGACGCGAGCCGGCTCACGGCCGGTCACGTTTTGCGGCGTAAGCGTTGCAAATGCTCGCGCAGGACGGCGCCGGGGCGCCGTCTTCGTTGTGTCACAGAGGGTTGGGGGCCTCAGCCCTCCAGCGTCTCGGTATCGACGATCTCGATGCCGAAGCCGGCGATGCCCACATAGGTGCGCGCCTTGGAGGCCAGGAGGCGGATGGAGACGATGCCGAGATCCCGCAGGATCTGCGCGCCCAGCCCCACCTCGCGCCAGTGGCGATCGCGCTCGGCCTCGCTGGAGGTCTTCTCGCCGGCGCCGATGGCCACCGGCGGCACGCCCGCCGTGCCGTCGCGCAGATAGACGAGGACGCCGCGGCCCTCGGCCTCGATGCGCGCCAGCGCCTTCTGGATGGTCTTGCCGCCGGCGAAGGCGTCGGCCACCGGATCGGCGCGGTGCAGGCGCACCAGCACCTTCTCGCCGTCGCCGATGCGGCCCTTCACCAGCGCCAGATGGTTCACCGGGTCGAAGGGCGTCACATAGGAATAGCCCTGCAGCTCGCCGATGGAGGTGGGCACGGGGAACTCGGCGGCGCGGGTCACCAGCTTCTCGCGGGCCTGGCGGTAGGAGATGAGATCCGCCACCGAGATGCGGGTGAGGCCGTGCTTCTCGGCGAAGGCGGAAACCTGCGGGCCGCGCTGCACGGTGCCGTCGTCATTCACCAGCTCGGCGATGACGCCCACCGGCGGGACGCCGGCCAGCCGGCACAGGTCGACCGCCGCCTCGGTGTGGCCGGAGCGCATGAGCACGCCGCCTTCCTTGGCGATGAGCGGGAACACGTGACCCGGCCGCACGAAATCGCCGGCGCCCATGTTGGGGTTGGCGAGCGCGCGCACGGTGTTGGTGCGCTCCTCGGCGGAGATGCCGGTGGTGGTGCCGTGCTTCACGTCGATGGAGATGGTGAAGGCGGTGCCCATGGGTGCGTCGTTGTTGGACACCATGGGATCAAGCCGCAGCCGCTTGGCCTCGGACGGGGGCAGGGGGGTGCAGACGATGCCCGAGGTGTTGCGGATGACGAAGGCCATCTTCTCCGGCGTCGCCAGCGAGGCGGCGAGGATGAGATCGCCCTCGTTCTCGCGGTCGTCGTCGTCGGTCACGACGATGATCTCGCCGCGCGCGAAGGCTTCGATGGCGGACTGGACGCGGGACTGGGTGCTGTCGGTCACGGGCAAACCTCGGATGCTGGGCGCTGGGAGCCCGAGGAAATCGTTCGGCGTGACGGCATGCCCGGTCGCCTCCGCGATCTTCTCGGCGGTCTCGCGGGAGATCCAGGCGCGCTCATCGTTGCACAGCGCAGTGACGCTGGCGGGGGACATGCCCACCTGCCGCGCGAAGGCGCTGCGCTTCGTTCCGGTTGCCGAAAGCCATTCCGCGAGCTTCATGGGCGCAGCATAGCGTGGCGATTTTCAGTGACAATGAAAATTTCTCGACGTTTCGAGAGGGCTGAATGCATCGTTCGTGCCCTCGCATCATCGGATCGAGAAAGGGGCCCCTTTCCTGCAGAAAGGGATCCTTGTATCTTCCATTTGAATGTCCGTGAGGAGCTGCCGATGACGGAAGACGATCTTAAGGCGTTCCGGCGTGCTCTGGCGACCGTGCGTTCCAAGTTCGGCAATGACCGTGAGGGGGCGATCCGGCTTCTCAGGGAAGAAGGCGTTGTGACCGCCGAGGGCAAACTCACTGAGCATTATGCCGAGGGGGTGGAAGCCGTCCGTCGCTCCAAGGAGCGGGCGGCCTGATTGCATCGCCTGTCCGCATCGTTTGTGCTCGGCTACCACGGTTGTGACGCCTCTGTGGCCGAAGAGTTATTGAGCGGGAACGCTTTTCGCCAAAGCCAGAATCACCATGATTGGCTCGGTCACGGAATCTATTTTTGGGAAGCCAATCCCAAGCGCGCCCTGGAATTCGCTGGAGAGCTTAAGACCCGAAATGCGGGTCGGCCCGGAGCCATCATGACTCCAGCCGCGATTGGAGCGGTAATTGATCTGGGCTTTTGTCTTGACCTCATCTCCTCCAATGGAATTGCCGCTGTTCGGGATGCCCACTCGAGTTTCATTGAGTACATCAACCATGTCGGTTCTGAGATGCCCAAGAACCACCTTGGCGACGACCTACTCCTGCGGGATCTGGATTGCGCGGTAATAAATCACCTCCATAAGGTCCGTGCCGTGGCGGAGCCAGTTCTGCCGCAATTTGACACCGTTCGAGGTGTCTTCCTGGAGGGCAACCGGATCTACGAATCTTCGGGCTTCTTTGAGAAGACACACATCCAGATCTGTGTTTGTAGCGCGGCCTGCATCAAGGGCGTGTTCCGGATTCCTTCAGAACATCTTGCCTGATTGACCCGGCTCAGGCGCCGAACGGCCAGGCCGGGCTCTCGCCCACCTGTCCGCGATGGCGCAGCAGGTGGTCGGCCAGCACGCACCACACCATGGCCTCGCCCACCGGCACGGCGCGGATGCCGACGCACGGGTCGTGACGGCCCTTGGTGAAGATCTCCGTCTCGTGCCCGGCGCGGTCCACCGTCTGCCGGGGCGTGAGGATGGAGGAGGTGGGCTTCAGCGCGAACCGGGCGACGATGGGCGCCCCGGTGGCGATGCCGCCCAGCACCCCGCCCGCATGGTTGGCAAGGAAGTGCGGACGCCCCTCGTTGCCGAGGCGCATCTCGTCGGCGTTCTCCTCGCCGGTGAGGCGGGCGGCATTGAAGCCCTCGCCGATCTCCACGCCCTTCACCGCATTGATGCCCATGAGGGCGGACGCCAGATCCGCATCGAGCTTGCCGTAGAGCGGCGCGCCGAGGCCCGGGGGAACGCCCTCGGCGACCACCTCGACCACGGCGCCGATGGAGGAGCCGGCCTTGCGCACGGCATCCAGATACTGTTCCCAAAGGGGCACTGTGCGGGCGTCCGGGCAGAAGAAGGGATTGTTGGGCACCTCGTCCCAGTCCCAGCGGCTGCGGTCGATCTGGATCTCGCCGATACGCACGACGGCGCCGCGCACCTTCACGCCCGGCAGCACCTTGGCGGCGATGGCGCCGGCCGCCACCCGCGTTGCGGTCTCGCGCGCCGAGGAGCGCCCGCCGCCGCGATGGTCGCGGATGCCATACTTGATGTCGTAGGTGAAGTCGGCGTGGCCCGGCCGGTAGGCTCCGGCGATGTCGTTGTAATCCTTGGACCTCTGGTCCACGTTCTCGATCAGGAGCGCGATCGGGGTGCCGGTGGTCACCAGCCCGCCCTCGGGGTGGGGCAGGGTGCCGGAAAGCACCTTCACCTCATCCGGCTCGCGCCGCTGGGTGGTGAAGCGCGACTGTCCCGGCCGGCGCCGGTCGAGCGCCGCCTGCACCTCCTCTACGGAAAAGCGCAGGTTGGGCGGGCAGCCGTCCACCACGCAGCCGATGGCGACCCCATGGCTTTCGCCGAAGGTGGTGACCCGAAACAGGTGCCCGAACGTGTTGAACGACATGACGCGGCAAAACCCCTCGCTCGTTCCGGCTCAATAGACGAGGAACGCCGGCAAGGAAACGTCCATCTCCGTGCGCCGAGGACGCAAGCGGCGCACCGTCGGCGGCAAATGTGGCGGACGTGTCACACAGCACGCCCACGATGTGCTATGAGGAGCGCGACGGAGCCCATTTCCCCGCCATGCCTTTGCTCGAAATCCTGATCGTCCTGTTCCTGGTGTTGCTGAATGCCGTTCTTGCAGCAGCGGAATTGTCCATCGTCTCTTCCCGTCCGGCGCGGCTGAAGTCGCTTGCCGATCGCGGCCGGCGCGGCGCCGGCGCGGCGCTGCGGCTCGGGGCCGATCCGGGACGCTTCCTCTCCACGGTGCAGATCGGCATCACCCTCATCGGCATCCTCGCCGGCGCCTTCTCGGGCGCGAGCCTGGGCGAGCAACTGGGCACGGCGCTGGCGGATGCCGGCATGTCGCCCACGTTCGCCCATCCGGTGGGTTACGCGGCGGTGGTGGCTGCCATCACCTATGTCTCGCTGGTGATCGGCGAGCTCATCCCCAAGCGGCTGGCGCTGCAGAATCCGGAACCGCTCGCCTGCCTCGTGGCGCCGCTGATGGTGAGCCTGTCCAAGATCTCCGCGCCCGCCGTGTGGCTGCTGGATGTCTCCACCCGCATGGTGCTGAAGCTGCTGGGTGATCGTGCCGGCAGCTCCGGCGGCGTCACCGACGAGGAGATCCGCGCGATCATCACCGAGGCCGAGACCGCCGGCGTCATCGATCCCGCCGAGCGGCGAATGATCGCCGGCGTCATGCGCCTCGCCGACCGTCCGGTCACCGCCATCATGACGCCGCGGCCGGACGTGGAATGGGTGGACATCTCCAAGGACGCGGAAGAGGTGCGTACCGTCCTGCTGCAGACGCCGCACTCGCGCCTGCCGGCCTGCGAGGGCTCGCCGGAGGAGACCATCGGCGTCATCCAGGCCAAGCGCGTGCTCGACGCCTACCTGAAGGGCGAGCGGCCGGACCCGCGCCAGTATGTGCAGACGGTGCCGTTCATCGTCGAGAACGTGGGCGCGCTCGAGGCCATGCGCATCCTGCGCGGCGCCGAGGTGCCCATGGCCATCGTGGTGGACGAGTATGGCGACATGGCCGGCCTCGTCACCGGCTACGACCTGCTCCTCGCCATCACCGGCTCGGTGGACGCGCTGGAGGACGAAACCGGCCATCGCAACGTGGTCGAGCGGCAGGACGGCAGCTATCTGGTGGCGGGCGAAACCCCCATCGACGAGCTGCGCGACCTCCTGGACGTCGCCTTTCCGGTGGACGACGGCTACCACACGGTGGCCGGCTTCGCCCTTTCCCACACCAAGGAGCTGCCCCAGGAGGGCGCGGTGTTCACCGCGCTCGGCTGGCGGTTCGAGATCGTGGACATGGACGGGCGGCGCATCGACAAGCTCCTGGTCTCGCGCCCCCGCGTGCTCCATCGCCAGAAGGTCGCGGGCGAGGCCTGACCCGGCCCCGCCCCGGTTTGCTGGCCCGGCGCCTCAGTCCCGCCGGGCGAGGGAGCGCAGGTAGCCCTCGTATTCCTCGGTCAGCTCCATATCCACGCCGAAGGCATTCTTCAGCAGGATGTTGGCGACGAAGGCCTGATCGTTGCGCGGATCGGCCAGCGTCTCGCGCAGCACGGGAACCGTGTCCTCGATATGCTTGAGGAAGGCGATGCCCTTCTCCAGCGTCTCGTTCCATTTGGCGCGGTGCCACAGGGCCAGCGGGTACATGATCTCGTGCACGAAGTTGGACTTGCGCGCCTTCTCGAAGAAGCGCAGCCCCGCGCTCCAGTTCTCCTTGGCGCGCAGGGGCGGCGGGGGAATGTCGCCCAGCAGCATCTTCTTGCCCGCCTGGCCGACGAAATCATCCAGCGTCACCGGCGCGTCGATCTGGGCGCGGAAGTGCCAGAGGGCGAAATTGCCGGGATATTCCTTGCCCATCATCTCGATGAGGCCGGCGTCCACCTTGTCCACGGCCGCCTTGTCGCCCTTGAGTGCGGCCGTCATGCAGAAGGCGAACACCGCGTCATTCCCCACATTGTGGACGCCGCCGTGGGCGAGCTCGGCCGACGTGAGGGCTGGCGTGACGCCGTCCGCCGGCACCTGGGTCTCCCCCGCGCGCAGCTGGGTGATGAACCGCGTGATCTCGAGCCAGCCCATGATGTGGGCGAGGAAGGCGTCCGGGTCCACGTGGACCACGGCGAGATTGAGCGGCATCTTCCGCTTCTGCAGTTCGGCCATGTCGGTCATGCAACGGGTCCCCCGGGGGCTCGGGTGAAAAGGCGCCAAAAATCGGCCGTCCGGTCGTGTTCGCGACACGGGTTCGGCCGTACACCCCTGATGCAGCAAGAAAAATGCCAGCGCCCCGCGTCCCTTGCGCTGGCTTGGGCGGGGGCCTAGTCGGCCACCTCGAAGCGGCCGCCCGACACCACATAGACCGCGCCCTGCCGGACGGGGAGGATCGCCGCCTCGCCCTCGGGCATGCCGGCGTTCAGGTGCAGCAGCGCGCGGATGACGCCGCCGTGGGTGACGATCACCGAATCCTGGTCCAGCCCGGCGCAGGCGGCGTTCACCCGGTCGCACAGGTGGCGGTAGCTCTCGCCGCCGGGAGGGGCGAAGTTCCACGGATCGAGGTCGCGCCGGCGCACGCCCTCATGGTCGCGGCGGCGCAGCTCGGGCCAGGTCTGGCCCTCCCATTGCCCGAAGGAGATTTCGGCAAGGCGGATGTCGGTGGAAAACTCCGCCGCCGGCAGGTCGAGGCTGGTGCGCAGGATGCGCATGGTCTCCACCGCGCGCGACAGCGGGCTGGCGACATAGGTGAGCACGCGGGGATCACCCGCGAGCTGGTGCAGCACGCGCCCGACCCGCCCCGCCTGGATGCGCCCGAGGGCGTTCAGGGGAACGTCCCGGCGGCCCTGGAGGCGGCCGACCACGTTCCAGTCGGTCTCGCCGTGCCGCACCAGGAAATAGCGTCGCGTCGTGGTCATGGCTCTCGCATCGGCGCGGCGGACGGGCCCCGTGGCCCGGCATCCGGCCTGTGGGTTCAGCGCGGCGGCAGCGTGATGACGTGGTCGTACCACGCACCCCGCGGCGGATAGGTGACGCGCAGGGCGATGGTGGAGCCCGGCGCCGCCTTGCCCTTGAAGCTCACCACCACGCCCTTCAGCTGCCGGCCGAGGCACAGCGTGGTGGCACCGCCGTCGATGGCGCGGGCGGTGAAGCTGCCGTAGCCGATCATCACCTTGCCGCCGGGCGGGGCGGACAGCACGCGGATGGTCGGCACCTGCGTCTGCTGGCAATTGAAATCGGCCGTGCCGGCGGCGAACAGCGCCGCGCGCGTGCCCGTGCCGCCGATGTAGTAGCCGACCCCGTACTCGGAGGGCGTCACATAATCCGGAAACACCGCGCCGCCGGGGCCGAAGATGCGGTCCTGCAGCGGGTATTGCTGCAGGCTCGGCGGGCTCTGGGCGAATGCGGCGCCGGCGGAAGCCGCGAGCCCGGCCACAAGCACGAGTGCGGAAAGGGCGGCGCGGGGGAAGGTCGCCGGCATCGGTCGCGGTCTCCTCGGATGGGGCGGGGCTGTGCGGATCAATCGCGCACGAGGGCGAGGTCGGGCGCGTCGGGGTGCTTCATGCCCACGATATGATACCCGGCATCCACATGATGCACCTCGCCGGTCACACCGCGCGACAAATCGGAGAGGAGATAGACGCTGGTGTCGCCAACCTCGTCGGTGGTGACGGTGCGGCGCAGCGGCGAGTTCAGCTCGTTCCACTTCAGGATGTAGCGGAAATCGCCGATGCCGGAGGCCGCCAGCGTCTTGATGGGGCCGGCGGAGACGGCGTTGACGCGGATGGCCTTGGGGCCGAGATCCGCCGCCAGATACCGCACGCTCGCCTCGAGCGCGGCCTTGGCGACGCCCATCACGTTGTAGTGCGGCATCCACTTCTCGGCGCCGTAATAGGTGAGGGTCAAGAGCGAGCCGCCGTTGTTCATCAGCTTCTCAGCCCGCTTCGCGATGGCGGTGAAGGAGTAGCAGGAGATGAACATGGTCTTGGTGAAATTGTCCGCCGTGGTATCCACGTAGCGGCCGTCCAGTTCGTCCTTGTTGGAGAAGGCGATGGCGTGGACCACGAAATCGAGGTTGCCGAACAGCTTCTCGGTCTCGGCGAAGACGGCGTCCATGGTCTCCGGCTCGGTCACGTCGCAATGGCCGACGAGATGGCCGCCGAGCTCCGCGGCCAGCGGCTCAACCCGCTTCTTCAGCGCCTCGCCCTGATAGGTGAGGGCGATCTCTGCCCCCTGGGCGCGCGCCGCCTTGGCGATTCCGTAGGCGATCGACCGGTTGTTGGCGACGCCCAGAATCAGCCCGCGCTTGCCCTTCATGAGACCGCTCGCGAAACCGTCCGTCGCCATTGACCCAACTCCAGATGCTCAAGCCATTGATGCCGCATGGCACCGCCATGGGCGCGCATCCTATGGCATGGGGCAATCCACCGTTCAAGCGACGCGGAATGACTCTCCCCCTTGCATCCCGGAAAGGGCACGGCTATACGCAGCGCTCTGGATCGGAGTGTAGCGCAGTCTGGTAGCGCACCACGTTCGGGACGTGGGGGTCGCAGGTTCAAATCCTGCCACTCCGACCAGCTGAAGGCGCCTCTCCCGCAGCGCCATTTTCCCAGTCCCTTCAAGCATAAAGCCAAGCGCCCGCAGCCTTGTGACCGCCTGCGCGCGAAGTCCTTCGCGTTCCTGCGCCGGCGCGCTCGACGGCTCACGCGCGGGGGTGTTCGCCGGCATGTGTGAGCTTACGGAAGGGCACGAATCGGACACGGTGAGCGGGATGGCGCCCGGTGGGGTTCGCGCCGCCGAATCGGGGCCGCAGTCGGAATCGTCGTGATTCTCCCGGCGGGAGCTCAGGCGCTGCCGCGCAGCCGCCAGGCGGCGAGGGCGAAGCCGGCGCAGGCCAGCGTCGCGAAGACGGCAAGGCCGTGCGGGTGGACCTGCATGGCAAGACCCGCCCCCAGCGGGCCCACGAGCGCGCCGAGCCCCCAGAACAGGCCCGACACCGCGTAGATTCCCACGAGGTCGCCGCCCCGGAACCGGCTGCCGACCAGCGTGATCATGATGGTGTAGATGCCAACGAAGCAGCCGCCCCACGCGAACAGCAGGGCATAGGTCGCCACCGTGCTGCCCAGCGCCAGCGGCCAGACCGCCGCGCCCGCGGCCGCGAGCACGGCGAGGGTGATCACCAACCGGCGCCGGTCCACGGTGTCGCCCAGCCAGCCGATGGGCAGCTGCAGCACGATGGCGCCGACCATCATCACCGACATCAGCCGCGTCGCATTCTCCTCGCCCCAGCCGAGATTGACGGCATAGAGGGCGAGGAACGACAGGCCGGCGGTCTCGATGGCGGCATTCAGCATGGTCGCGCCCAGCGCGAGGGGGGCGAGGCGCACGTAGCGCACGGGATTGTTCACGGTCGGCTCGTCGAAATGCGGCGCCGCCACCCGCGGGGAGGCAACGAACACGGCTGCCACCAGCGCGATGGCCGCGCCGACCATGTAGGGCAGAGCCCCGCCGGTGCCGACAAACGAGAGAATCAGGGGCCCCAGCGCGAGCCCCACCGACAGCGCCGCCGTATAGGCCGCCATGGAGCGGGCACGCGTGGCCTCGGTCGAGAGGGCGTTGATCCACGTCTCGGAGGTCACGAACAGCGCCTCCGCCGCCATCCCCAGCAGCAGCCGCAGCACGAACCACAAGGCGAGCGGCTGCAGCAGCGGGAACGCGCCGAGCGCGAGCGCCGACAGGCCGATGGAGAGGAGAATCAGCCGCCGCGGCCCCAGCGTCGCCACCAGCCGCGGCAGCGCGACGGCGGTGATGAGCACGCCGATGGCGTGCATGGCGGCATTGGCGCCGATCACGGTCTCGCTGAGTCCGCGGGCGGCGAGGTCGAAGGCGATCAGCGGCGCGCTGAGCGAATAGGTGAGGCCGAACACCATGGCGGTGGCGATGACCGCGCCGCGCGCCAGCACCGATCCGGGGACCTCGGAGGCAAGCGGGAGCGCGGCGGGGGCATCGTCGGTCATCGGTCTTCCGTCACGGTGCGGCGGTGGCCGGCGGGAGAGGGCGCGGCGGCCGGTTCCGGAGCGTCGGGCGCGCGGGAGCGGCGCAGGCGGTTCAGGAAATCGGCGAGGCGGGCGGCGAAGGGCGGCGGCGCCGGCTCGACGATGCGCTGGAGCGTGCGCGCATAGTCGAGCACGAGGCCGGGGGTCCAGCTCATGGCCGCGGCGCGGGAGCGGATGTAGGCGGCGGCCCAGACGTCCGGATTGGCCATGAGGCGCGCCACCCGAAGCCACGGCAGGCGGGTCGCCAGCGCGCCCTCCAGCGCCGAATCAAGAGCGGCCGCAACGGCCACCGAGCAGTTGCGGTCGGTGAGGTTGTAGGTGGCCTCCTGCCGGTAGCCGGCCCAGAAGGCGCGCAGGCGCCGGGCATCGAACCGGGTGAACTCCACCCGCTGGTCGGCTTCGCACCAGTTGGCCGATTCATAGGCGTAGGAGGGCTGGAACCGGCCCTTCACGTCATTCTCCGCGGTGGCGCGCAGCAGCCGGGCGAACTCGTCCGGCGGGTGCTCGATCTCCTCGGCGGGGTAGTGGCTGATGTAGAGGTCGGGCCGCAGCTCCAGCGCCGCGTGACCGGTGGAAATGGCGCCCGAGCGATCGACGGCGGCGATGTAGCGGTCGATCAGCGGCCGCCGGCCGGGGACATCCGCGGAGCCGACCGGCGTCCACACCAGCACCGTCATCGGCCCCTCGGAGGGCGGCAGGGGGACGCTGTCGTCCACGATGACGGGCGCGTTGTCGTACCAGCTGCGCGCGCCGTAGATCGGCAGCGTGAGGATGGCCATTTCCGAGAGGTGGGCCCGCAGCATCAGGCTGGCCCGCAGCAGGATCCATCCGGACATGAGCAGCAGCAGCGCGATGCCCACCGGCACCTTGAGGTCGTAGGACAGAGGCCAGTGGCTCGCAACCAGCCCCGCCAGCGCGAGCTCCACCGCACCCATGGCCGCTGTCGCGCGCCACAGGCGGAAGCGCACCACCAGCGCGGTTGCGATGCGCGCCAGCCCGTCCAGCACGAACGCTCCCGCGAACAGCAGCGACAGGGTCATGGCATCGCGCTCGGGATAGTCGACGATGAAGCTGCCGAGCAGGACGAGGACGAAGCCGCGCACCAGGGCGAGGCCGCGGCTCGACGGGTCGGTGAGGGCGAGGGCGGTGGCGAGCCCGAGCAGCCCCTCGAACACGAACACCGCGCCGAACACCTGCGTCGCCACGGACATGGTGCCGTCCATGGCATCGAGCAGGATCAGACCGGCGATGCCCATCAGCGCCAGCGCCAGCAGGGTCATCACCCACCAGCGGTCGCGCAGGGCACGGGCCCCGACGAGAAGAAAGGCGAGCTGGACCATGTCGGGGCGGGGCGGCTCTCGGGTGGGGTGCTGTTGGGGCAGGTGGGGCACGATGACCCGCCACGCTGCCCGGTGCAAGTCCGCCACGCCGCCGCCGCGCGGGAGGAACCGACGGTCGCGCCCGGGGTTGCCATCAGGGCAACCGAACCCGGCCGGGCAGACGAGGAGAACGCCATGGGCAATCACGACGTGGAGCGGCTGAAGGCAGACGCATCCGGCAATACCGGCCTCAGCGCCGTGCTGGCGGAAGAGGTGGACCGATTCTCCAGCACCGAGGACGCCGTGCGCTTCCTCGCCTCGCGCGGGTTCGAGGTGACCGCCGCCGACCTTGCGGCCGCGGCGGCCGACGCCGCCCCCGTCGAGGGTGAGGGCGGCTACGGGGCGCTGATGCGCTTCATCCGCCAGGGCTAGGCTGCCCTCACAGGATGGTGCCGTGCAGGAACAGCCACGCCACCGAGAAGTAGATGACGATGCCGGTCACATCCACCAGCGTGGCGATGAACGGGGCTGAGGCGGTGGCCGGATCGAACCCGAGCCGCTTGAGCAGGAACGGCAGCAGCGAGCCCGCCAGCGAGCCGAAGGTGACGATGCCGATGAGCGCCGCGCCGATGGTGGCGGCCAGCAGCTTCCAGTACTCGCCATAATCGAAGATGCCGGCTTCCTGCCAGATCACGATGCGCACGATGCCGATGACGCCAAGGATGGAGCCGAGCACGATGCCGGTGGGCAGCTCGCGCAGCGCCACCCGCCACCAGTCCCGCAGCCGCACCTGCTGCAGCGCCAGCGCGCGGATGATGAGGGAGGTGGCCTGCGAGCCCGAGTTGCCGCCCGAGCTCATGACCAGCGGAATGAACAGGGCCAGCACGATGGCCTTCTCGAGCTCGTCGGAGAACACCTGCATGGCCGAGGTGGTCAGCATCTCGGACAGGAACAGCACGCACAGCCAGCCGGCGCGCTTGCGGATCATCTCGCCGAAGGAGATGTCGAGGTAGGGCTCGTCGATGGCCTCCATGCCGCCCATGCGCTGCACGTCCTCGGTCTGCTCCTCGATCATGGCGTCGATGACGTCGTCCACGGTGACGATGCCGAGGACGTGGCCGGTGGTGTCCATGACCGGCACGGCGAGGAAATCGTACTTGGAGATGGTGCGCGCCACCTCCTCCCGCGGCATGTTCGCCGGCACGGTGATGGGCGCGTAGGGGTGCGCCACCGAGAGGATGGGCGCATCCGGCTTGCCCGAGATCAGCCGGCGCAGCGACACCGTGTTCACCAGCCGCTTGGTGGTGGGGTGCAGCACGTAGATGGCGTAGACCGTCTCGCGGCTGTGCTCCACCTCGCGGATGTGGTCGAGGGTCTGCTGCACCGTCCAGTCGGACGGCACGCTGACGAACTCGGTGGTCATCAGGGCGCCGGCTGTGCCTTCGGGATAGGTCAGCAGGTGGTCGATGGCGCCGCGCGCCTCCGTGCTGAGCGCCTCGCGCAGCCGGCTCTTGGCGGGCTCGCCGATCCAGCGCAGCACGTCGGCGGCGCGGTCGGTGGACATGCCCTCCAGCATGGCCAGCGCCTTGTCCTGCGGCAGCGCCTCCACCACCTCGCAGGCATCGTGGAACTGCGGCTGGTCGAGCACCTCCACGGCCCATTGCAGGGGCATGTGGGAGACCACCTCGGTCGCTTCCTCGGCCGTCTTGCCGTTCAGGAATTCGACGATGTCAGCCACATGCTCGCGCCCGAGGCGGGAGTTGATGGACGAATACTCGGTCTTCTGCAGGGTGGCGAGGTTCATGTGCTCTTCCCGGCCGCGTTCAAGGTCCGGGCGGCCGCAGCCGTCTGGACGTTATCCCGTTCCTTGCGTAAAGCGCCTGTCCGTCCGCCCTATGACAGCCGTGGCGAAAACTGTGGCGGATCAGACCGCCTGGAAGGTTCCGTCGTCCTGCAGCACCTCCAGCTGCCCCGTGGCGACGCCGAAATAGGCGCCGAGCAGCTTGAGGTCGCCGGCGCCGGCCCGCTCCGCAACCCACGGGAAGCTCGCGAGATTCGCCAGCGAGAGCTTGACGCAGCACTGCTCGCAGAACCGCTGCTTCTCGGTCGCCGGCAGGTCGGCGTCCTCGGCCATCAGGCGGGCGGGCTCGGCAATCTTCATCCAGCCGGCCACGAAGTCCTCGGCGCCGGGAGGGGCGCCCTCCAGCAGGGCGTGGATGCCGCCGCACTGGGCGTGGCCCATCACCACCACCTTCTTCACCTTGAGCACGCGGACCGCGAACTCGATGGCGGCCGAGGTACCGTGATAGTTTGTGTCCGGCTGGAACGGCGGCACCAGGTTCGCCACGTTGCGCACCACGAACATCTCGCCCGGGCCGGCATCGAAGATCATCTGGGGATCGACGCGGCTGTCCGAGCACGCGATCACCAGCGTCTCGGGCTTCTGCCCGCGCGCCGCCAGCGCCTCGAACAGCTGCTTGCGCTCGGGCCACGCGACTTCCCGAAATCTCCTGTACCCCGAGATCAGATCGCTCACGCCACGCTCCCTTGTCCGGATATGAGGCACGGAAGTCCCAGCCCGCGCGCGGAGTCAAGCCCGCATGCTGCATTGCATCGCCCGTCGCAGCGGCAGCGTCGCCATCACGTAAAGGCAAAGCCCGCCGGTCGGGCGGGGATGACCGGCGATGGATGCCTGCCGGATAGCGCCCGTGGTGCGTCTTTCGTCGGCGAACGGGAAGGCATCACGCGGAACTTGGCTGCGCCATCCGGCGTTTTCAAAGCAGTTCCAAGAACTCGTGACGAGGGAGAGGGAAATGCGTGGCCTTCTGCTCTGGCTGATGGGTGTTCCACTCTCGGTGGTGGTTCTGCTTTATCTGTTCCATGTCCTCTGATGCTTGAGGGGCGGAGGATGGGAACTTGTCGACGCGGATGGCGCGGCCGGAGGCATTCCGCCATCCTGCCCGCAAGCCGGTGTGCCTCAATCTGCGGCAAAACTCCCCGCTTGCGTGCGAAGTCGCGGAGCCTTGCCCCCTTTGGTGCCGGTAGTCCGCTGCGTTAGCACTGCCAAAGGATTCGCCCACGGATACGTATGCCTATTCTGTGGGCGGTTTCGGTCTGAGGAGGTGCCTAAGATCGCGTCAATCTGCGTCCTCGGCCGGCGCCCCGGCCTTGTCCTGCGATGCCCGTCCGCCACCGCCGTTGTGACGCAACGCGGCGGGGCCGTTGGCACGCGCCTTGCGAACCAATCCACCGGCCGGCCCGACGGGGCCGAAGCAACAGGGGAGAGAGCGAATGCTCGGTTTGCTGGGACAGGCGACCAGGAGGAAGTTCGGGGCGATCGTCGCGGGTGCCGTCGTGGCCAGCGCCATGGGTGTCGGCGCCTCGCGCGCCGCGGACGACACCATCAAGGTCGGCATCCTGCATTCACTGTCGGGCACCATGGCCATCAGCGAGACCACGCTGAAGGACGCGATGCTCATGCTCATCGAGGAGCAGAACAAGAAGGGCGGCGTGCTGGGCAAGAAGCTCGAGGCGGTGGTGGTGGACCCCGCCTCCAACTGGCCGCTGTTCGCCGAGAAGGCGCGCGAGCTCATCACCAAGGACAAGGTCGCGGCTGTGTTCGGCTGCTGGACCTCGGTGTCGCGCAAGTCCGTGCTGCCGGTGTTCAAGGAGCTGAACAACATCCTCTTCTACCCCGTCCAGTACGAGGGCGAGGAGAGCGAGCGCAACGTGTTCTACACCGGCGCCGCCCCCAACCAGCAGGCCATCCCGGCGGTGGACTACCTCGCCAACGAGGAGAAGGTGGAGCGCTGGGTGCTCGCCGGCACCGACTACGTCTATCCGCGCACCACCAACAAGATCCTCGAGGCGTATCTGAAGTCCCGCGGCGTGAAGGCCGAGGACATCATGATCAACTACACGCCGTTCGGTCATTCCGACTGGCAGACCATCGTCTCCGACATCAAGAAGTTCGGCTCGGCCGGAAAGAAGACCGCGGTGGTCTCCACCATCAACGGTGACGCCAACGTGCCCTTCTACAAGGAGCTGGCCAACCAGGGCATCAGCGCCAAGGACATTCCGGTCGTCGCCTTCTCGGTGGGCGAGGAAGAGCTCGCGGGCATCGATACCAAGCCGCTCGCCGGCCACCTTGCGGCATGGAACTACTTCATGTCCATCGACACGCCGGAGAACAAGGACTTCATCGCCAAGTGGCACGCCTTCACCAAGGATCCCAAGCGCGTCACCAATGACCCCATGGAGGCCCACTACATCGGCTTCAACATGTGGGTGAAGGCGGTGGAGAAGGCCGGCACGACCGATCAGGACAAGGTGATCGCCGCGCTGCCGGGCATCAAGCAGGCCAACCTCACGGGCGGCGTGTCCGAGATGCTGCCGAACCATCACATCACCAAGCCGGTGTTCATCGGCGAGATCGAGGGCAATGGCCAGTTCGACGTGGTGTGGAAGACCAAGGACCTCATCCCGGGCGAGGCGTGGTCGCGCTACCTCGAAGGTTCCAAGAACCTCGTCGCTGACTGGGTGAAGTACAATTGCGGCAACTTCGACACCACCAAGAACGTGTGCCTGTCGGCCGCCAAGTGATCGTCCAAGTAACGGTCCAGGTGATGGCCGTCAAGTGACGGTCGTCAAGTGATCGCCGGCGGCTGACGGCCGTCCGGCAACGGTCGAAGCGGCGGGGTTGCCTCGCGCCCCGTCCGCTGCGGTCCCGGGTTTCTTTGAAGCATTGTGATCTTGAACTCCTCTCGTACCGTCCTTCCGGGCGCTCCTCCCTCTCCCCTCGCGGGGAGGGGGAGCATCGATCCAAGGGTCGTGGCCGGGCTGTCCGGTCGCGCATGCCGGCCCCCGCGCGGCCTGCCCCGCCGCACAGCAGGGTCCGTCCCAGATCTCGACAGTGGAGGCCGGCCCCCGACGCCAAGGCGAGCGGCAGGGGCGGACCTACGGAGCGGATGCCACCGATGATGCGCTTGCGCCTTCCCCCGCCGCCCGCCGCGCGGCGGTCCCACGCCCTCAAGGCGCTCCTGCTTCCCCTTCTCGCGCTGCTCCTCGCCCTTCTGCCGCCGGTCCCGCGGGCGCAGGCGGCGGACGACTTCTCCACCATCGTCGCGAAGTTCGGCACCGACAGCTATTCGGACACGGCCGACGCGCTCGCCGCCCTGTCCACCTCGTCCAATCCGCAGGCGGCCTTGGTGGTGGATGCGCTCGCCGCGGGCCGGCTGGTGTTCGATCCGGCCACCAAGGCCGTGTTCATCCGCACGCCGGCCGGCGCGGTCGACCCCGCGACCGGCGCCATCGTCGCCAGCGCGCCGACCACGCTGACCCCGGTGCGCGCCAACAACCGCGTCCGTCGCGCCATCGATGCCGCCGCCGGCGCGCTTTCCCTGCTCAATCCCGATCCGGCCAAGCGCGCCGATGCCGCGGCGGCGGTGTTCAAGTCGCGCGATGCCGCGGCGCTGCCCATGCTGGATGCGGCCATCGCCAAGGAGACGGTCCCGTCGGTGAAGGAGGCGCTGGAGCAGGCTCGCGCCGCCATTCTCATCGGCAAGGCCGATGCGCCCGAGGCCGAGCGCCGCGTCGCCATCCAGAAGATCGCCGCCCGCGGTGATCAGGAGGCCATCGGCGTGCTGCGCAGCCTGCCCGCTTCCAGCCCGCCCGCCCTGAAGGCCGAGGCCGACCTCGGCATCGCCAAGGTGGAGCAGAACCTGAAGTTCTGGGCGGTGCTGCAGAATGTCTGGTACGGCCTCTCGCTCGGCTCGGTGCTGCTGCTGGCGGCCATCGGCCTCGCCATCACCTTCGGTGTCATGGGCGTCATCAACATGGCCCACGGCGAGATGGTGATGCTGGGCGCCTACACCACGTTCGTGGTGCAGGATATCATTCGCAAGTCGGCGCCCTACCTGTTCGACTGGTCGCTCGCCATCGCCCTGCCGCTCGCCTTCCTGTTCACGGCGCTGGTGGGCATCCTGATCGAGCGCACGGTGATCCGCTTCCTCTACGGCCGTCCGCTGGAGACGCTGCTCGCCACCTGGGGCGTCTCGCTGATCCTGCAGCAGGCGGTGCGCACCGTGTTCGGGCCGACGAACCAGGAAGTCGGCGCGCCCTCCTGGATGTCCGGGGCGTTCCAGGTGGGGCAGATGTCCATCACCTACAACCGCCTGTGGATCATCGTCTTCGCGCTGATGGTGTTCTTCACCCTGCTGCTGGTGCTGAAGCGCACGCCGCTCGGCCTCTATGTGCGGGCGGTGACGCAGAACCGGCGCATGGCTGCAGCCATGGGCATCCGCACCGGCCGCATCGATGCGCTCACCTTCGGCCTCGGCTCCGGCATCGCCGGCATCGCCGGCGTCGCCCTCTCGCAGATCGACAATGTCAGCCCCAACCTCGGGCAGGGCTACATCATCGACAGCTTCATGGTGGTGGTGTTCGGCGGGGTGGGGAACCTGTGGGGCACGCTGGTGGGCGCCTTCACGCTCGGCGTCGCCAACAAGCTGCTGGAGCCGTTCGCGGGCGCCGTGCTGGGCAAGATCCTGCTGCTCGTCTTCATCATCCTGTTCATCCAGAAGCGCCCGCGCGGCCTGTTCGCGCTGAAGGGCCGGGCGGTGGAATCATGAGAACCCCTGGCATCATCGACCGCACCGGCGGCATCTTCCTCGTCATCGTGCTGGCGGCGGCGGTGCTGGTTCCCGCATCGAACCTGCTGCTGCCGCCCGGCAATCCGCTGCACGTGCCGGACTATATGATCCCGCTGCTGGGCAAGTACCTGTGCTACGCGCTGCTGGCGGTCGCGGTGGATCTGGTGTGGGGCTATTGCGGCGTGCTCTCGCTCGGCCACGGCGCCTTCTTCGCGCTGGGCGGCTATGCCATGGGCATGTACCTGATGCGCCAGATCGGCCCGCGCGGCGTCTATGGCAATCCGGTGCTGCCGGACTTCATGGTGTTCTTGAACTACAAGCAGCTGCCGTGGTTCTGGGAAGGGTTCAACATCTTCCCCTTCGCCATGCTCATGGTGGTGCTGGTGCCCGGGGCGCTGGCCTTCGTGTTCGGCTGGTTCGCCTTCCGCTCGCGGGTGACGGGCGTCTACCTGTCCATCATCACCCAGGCCATGACGTTCGCGCTGATGCTCGCCTTCTTCCGCAACGATATGGGCTTCGGTGGCAACAACGGCCTCACCGACTTCAAGGACATCCTCGGCTTCCCGATCCAGGCGCCGGCGACGCGCCTCGTGCTGTTCGTGGCGTCGGCGCTGGCGCTGGCGGCGGGTTATCTCATCTGCCGCGGCCTCGTCACCTCCAAGTACGGCAAGGTGCTGGTGGCGGTGCGCGATGCGGAGAGCCGCACCCGCTTCCTCGGCTACCGGGTGGAGAACTACAAGCTGGTGGCCTGGGTGCTTTCGGCCATGCTCGCGGGTGTCGCCGGGGCGCTCTATGTGCCGCAGGTGGGCATCATCAACCCGTCCGAGTTCGCGCCCGCCCAGTCCATCGAGATGGTGATCTGGGTGGCGGTGGGCGGACGCGGCACGCTGGTGGGCGCGGCGCTGGGCGCGCTCATCGTCAATGCGGGCAAGACCTGGTTCACCGGCGTGTTCCCGGAGGCCTGGCTGTTCGGCCTCGGGGCCCTGTTCGTGCTGGTGACGCTGTTCCTGCCCAAGGGCGTGCTCGGTCTTGTGGCCAGCCTCTCCGAGAAGTGGAAAGCCCGCCGGCCTGCCGCCACCCCCAGCCCCGAGCCCGCGGAGTGAGCGCCATGAGCTTCGAAACACCCGCTGGCGAGCCCTATGTGGTGAAGTCGCACGGCGCCCTCGCGCTGGAAGCGGAGATGCGCGAGATGGAGGCGGCCCGCGCCGCTCCCGATCCCCGCGCGCTCACCCCCTCGCTGCTCTATCTCGACAACATCACCGTCTCCTTCGACGGCTTCCGGGCGCTGAACGCGCTCTCCCTCGTCATCGGCGAGGCGGAGATGCGGGCCATCATCGGCCCCAACGGCGCCGGCAAGACCACGATGATGGACGTCATCACCGGCAAGACCCGGCCCAACGACGGCGTCGCCCTGTTCGCCGGCACGCATGACCTTACCAGCCTCGACGAGGCGGCGATCGCCCAGCTCGGCATCGGGCGCAAGTTCCAGACCCCCACCGTGTTCGACATGCACTCGGTGGAGGACAACGTGCTGCTGGCGGTCAAGGCCAATCGCGCGCCGTTCGCCAACGTCTACTGGACCCCCACCCGCCACGAGCGCGAGCGCGTGGACGAGCTGCTCGAGCGCGTGCGCCTGAAGGACCAGCGCCATCGCCGCGCCGGTGATCTCTCCCACGGCCAGAAGCAGTGGCTGGAGATCGGCATGCTGCTGGCGCAGGAGCCGCGCCTGCTGCTGGTGGACGAGCCGGCCGCGGGCATGACCGACCAGGAGACGGCGGACACCGCCGTGCTGCTGAAGGAGATCGCCAAGACCCGCTCGGTTGTGGTGGTGGAGCACGACATGCTGTTCGTGCGCGACCTCGACGTGAAGGTCACCGTGCTGCACGAGGGCTCGGTGCTGGCCGAGGGGGCCCTCGATCAGGTGAGCGCCGACGAGCGCGTCATCGAAGTCTATCTGGGGAGGTGAGCGATGCTGAAGGTTGAGAACCTCGACCTCTATTACGGCGCCGCCCACACCCTGAAGAAGGTGTCGGTCTCGGCCGAGGCGGGCAAGGTCACCTGCGTGCTGGGGCGCAACGGCGTGGGCAAGACCTCGCTGCTGCGCGCCATCGTCGGCCAGCGGCCCATCGCGGGCGGCTCCATCACGCTGGACGGCAAGGAGATTTCGCGCCTGCCGACGCCCGAGCGCGCGGCGCTTGGCATCGGCTTCGTGCCGCAGGGGCGGGAGGTGTTTCCGCTGCTCTCCGTGAAGGAGAACCTGGAAACCGGCTACGCCCGCCTCGCCCGCAAGGACAAGCACGTGCCGGAAGAGGTGTTCGACCTGTTCCCGGTGCTGACCAAGATGCTGCGCCGGCGCGGCGGCGACCTGTCGGGCGGTCAACAGCAGCAGCTGGCCATCGGCCGGGCGCTGGTCACCCGTCCGCGTCTTTTGGTGCTGGACGAGCCGACGGAGGGCATCCAGCCATCCATCATCAAGGATATCGGCCGCGCCATCTCCTACCTGCGTGACAAGGGCGACATGGCCATCGTACTGGTGGAGCAGTATTTCGAGTTCGCGCGCGACCTTGCCGACAGCTTCATCCTGATGGATCGCGGCGAGGTGGTGGCGAGCGGGGACAGGAGCGGGCTCGATGGCGACGACGTCCGCCGCCTCATGGCGATCTGAGGACAGGGCCGAAACCACGCCCGCAGCTTCTGCGCCCCTCGCCGCCGGCCTGCGCCCGGCGCCCGCCGGCCGCCAGCGCAGCGAGGGCCGGGTGCGGATCGGCGCTGCCGCGTTCGGCGGCGTCACGCGGCTCGTGGACATGGCCGAAGGCGGCGCCCTGCGCGCGCGCCTGCCGCGATCGTCATCGGCGCTGGAGGCGGTGCTGGTGAACACCGCCGGCGGGGTGGCGTGCGGCGATGTGTTTTCCATCGAGGCCGAGGCCGGGCCGGGCGCCCATCTCGTCATCGCCACACCGGCGGCGGAGAAGGTCTACCGCTCCGACGGCGCCTCTGCCGAGATCCATGTGCGCCTTGCCGCCGGGCCCGGCGCACGGCTCGACTGGCTGCCGCAGGAGACCATCCTGTTCGATCGCGCCCGGCTGAAGCGGCGCTATGAGGTGGATGTGGCCGGCTCCGCCGCCTTCCTCTCGTTCGAGGCGCTGGTGCTGGGCCGGCTCGCCCATGGCGATGCCATGGGGGAGGGGCATCTGGAGGATCATTGGCGGGTCCGCCGCGACGGCCGCCTCGTCTTCGCCGATGCGCTGCGCCTCGCCGGGCCCATCGGCGCGCTCCTCGCGCGTCCGGCGGTGGCCGGGGGCAATCGCGTGCTCGCGACCCTGCTCTATGTGGCCCCCGATGCCGAATCGCGGCTGGAGGAGGCGCGCGCGCTCATCGACGGCGCGCGCTGCACGGCCGGCGCCAGCGCCTGGAACGGGCTTCTGGCCGTCCGCTTCCTTTCACCGGACATCGAGACGTTGCGCCGCGACGCGGCCTCGTTTCTGATGGCCTTCCGACACGCCCCTCTGCCGCGCGTGTGGGCCACCTGAGGGAGGGCTGGCATGCCGATCGTCCGATATGAAATCGCTTGGGATATCGATAATCACGTTGGTTTCGTCAGGATCTTCCTGAACGGAGGAGGCGCTCGAGAGTTCTTCGGCCTGCCAGCTGCCGATTTTGCGGCCATTGTTGCCCTTTTGGGGACTGGCAAAGCGCAATTCAACCCATCTGCCCAACAGATATACGTGCAGGCTTGACCAAATGAACCTGACGCCGCGCGAGAAGGACAAGCTGTTCATCGCCATGGCCGCCGAAGTGGCCAGGAAGCGCCTCGCCCGCGGGGTGAAGCTCAATCATCCCGAGGCGGTGGCGCTCATCACCGATTTCGTGGTGGAGGGCGCCCGCGACGGCAAGACCGTGGCCGAGCTGATGGAGCTCGGCGCCCGCGTCCTCACCGCCGATCAGGTGATGGAGGGCATCTCCGAGATGATCCACGACATCCAGGTGGAGGCGACCTTTCCGGACGGCATCAAGCTCGTCACCGTCCACCACCCGATCCGCGGCGCGCCGTCCGAGCTGGTGCCCGGCGAGCTGGCGCCGCAGGAAGGCGACATCCATTTCAACGAGGGCGCGGAGCGGGTGAAGGTCACTGTGGCCAACACCGGCGACCGGCCCATTCAGGTGGGCAGCCACTACCATTTCTTCGAGACCAACCCGGCCCTCGCCTTCGAGCGGGAGAAGGCGCGCGGCATGCGCCTCGACATCGCCCCCGGCACCGCGGTGCGCTTCGAGCCGGGCGCGACCCGGGAGGTGACGCTGGTGGCCTTCGGCGGCAAGCGCGAGGTCTACGGCTTCCGCGGCGACGTCACGGGGAAGCTGTGATGGCCATGCAGCATTATTCCGGCAGCTGCCAGTGCGGGGCGGTGACGTTCGAGGCGGATCTCGACCTCGACCGGACCGTGACCTGCAACTGCTCGCGCTGCCGCCGGCTGGGCAGCATCCTGTCCTTCACGCCGGCGCCGTCCTTCCACCTGTTCTCGGGGGAGGGGGCCACGCGCGAATACCTCTTCAATACCGGCGAGATCCACCACCTGTTCTGCACGACCTGCGGCATAGAGCCGTTCGCCCGCGCCATTGGGCCGGACGGGTCGGAGATGGTGGCGGTGAACGCCCGCTGCCTCGACGGCGTGGACCTGAAGAGCCTCCATCCCGTCGAGCACGACGGCGCCAGCCGGTAGCCCGATGACGAGGCGGCGCGCGGGCCGGACCCGTGCAGCGCCCCAGCCCCCTTCCAGGCATCGGTCGCGCACCGAGGCCCACGGCACAAGGAGCCCCAGATGACCACCGGCCGCATGCCTCGCGCCGCCTACGCCCACATGTTCGGCCCCACCACCGGCGACCGGGTGCGGCTTGCGGACACCTCGCTGTTCATCGAGATCGAGAAGGATTTCACCCGCCACGGCGAGGAAGTGAAGTTCGGCGGCGGCAAGGTGATCCGCGACGGCATGGGCCAGTCGCAGGTGACCAATGCCGACGGCGCCATGGATACGGTCATCACCAACGCCGTCATTCTCGACCACTGGGGGGTGGTGAAGGCGGACGTGGGCCTGAAGGGCGGGCGCATCGCGAAGATCGGCAAGGCCGGCAACCCGGACGTGCAGGACGGGGTGGACATCATCATCGGCCCGGGCACGGAGATCATTGCCGGGGAGGGCAAGATCCTCACCGCCGGCGGGTTCGACAGCCACATCCATTTCATCTGCCCGCAGCAGATCGAGGAGGCGCTCGCCTCGGGCGTCACCACCATGCTCGGCGGCGGCACCGGGCCGGCCACCGGCACCTTCGCCACCACCTGCACGCCCGGCCCGTGGCACATCGCGCGCATGATCGAGGCGGCGGACGCCTTCCCGATGAATCTCGCCTTCGCCGGCAAGGGCAACGCCTCGCTGCCCGGCGCGCTGGAGGAAATGGTGCTGGCGGGCGCCTGCGCCCTCAAGCTCCACGAGGACTGGGGCACGACGCCCGCGGCCATCGACTGCTGTCTCTCGGTGGCCGACGCCCTCGACGTGCAGGTGATGATCCACACCGACACGCTCAACGAGAGCGGCTTCGTCGAGGACACCATCGCCGCCTTCAAGGGCCGCACAATCCACGCCTTCCACACGGAAGGTGCGGGCGGCGGCCATGCGCCGGACATCATCAAGGTGGCGGGCCTGCCGAACGTGCTGCCGTCCTCCACCAACCCGACCCGGCCCTATACCCGCAACACCATCGACGAGCATCTGGACATGCTGATGGTGTGCCACCACCTCGACCCCGAGATCGCCGAGGACCTCGCCTTCGCCGAGAGCCGCATCCGCAAAGAGACCATCGCCGCGGAGGACATCCTCCACGACATCGGCGCGCTCTCCATGATGAGCTCGGATTCGCAGGCGATGGGCCGGGTGGGCGAGGTGATCATCCGCACCTGGCAGACCGCGGACAAGATGAAGCGCCAGCGCGGCAGGCTGGCGGGGGAGGGGGACGCCGACAACATCCGTGCCCGCCGCTACATCGCGAAATACACCATCAACCCCGCCATCGCCCATGGCATGTCCCGCCACATCGGCTCGGTGGAGACGGGCAAGCTCGCCGATCTCGTGCTGTGGACGCCGGCCTTCTTCGGCGTGAAGCCGGACCTGGTGCTGAAGGGCGGCGCCATCGCCATGGCGCAGATGGGCGATCCCAACGCCTCCATCCCCACGCCCCAGCCGGTGCACTATCGGCCCATGTTCGGCGCCTATGGCCGGGCGCGCACGCACACCTCGCTCACCTTCGTGTCGAAGGCGGCGCTGGAGGACGGTCTCGCCCAGCGCCTCGGCGTGCACAAGCAGCTGGTGGCGGTGGAGAACACGCGCGGCGGCATCTCCAAGAAGAGCATGATCAACAACGACGCCACCCCTCACATCGAGGTGGACCCGGAGACCTACGACGTGCGCGCCGATGGCGAGTTGCTGGTGTGCGAGCCGGCGGAGGTGCTGCCCATGGCGCAGCGCTATTTCCTGTTCTGAGGCGCTGCGGCCCTGCCGAAAACTTCCGCGCCCCACGATGGAACCTTTGCCGGGACCGCCGATTTAAGGCTTCGTCCGATTGGTTCCATTGAGGAGTTCAGCCATGGCTGTTGTTCGTGCATTGTCGAAGAAGCCCGCCAAGTCTGCCGCCCCGAAGGCCCTCGCCACCCCGACCGATCTCGATCCCGGCAAGGTCGACAAGGTGGCCGAGGCGGTGAATCGGGTTCTGGCCGATACTTTCGTGCTGTACCTGAAGACCAAGAATTTCCACTGGCATATCAGCGGCAAGCACTTCCGCGACTATCACCTGCTCTTGGACGAGCAGGCCGCCGCCATCGAGGCCACCATCGATCCGCTCGCCGAGCGGGTGCGCAAGCTGGGCCGGCAGACGGTGCATTCCTATGCCGAGATCCTCACCCTCACCGCCCTGAAGGAGAGCGAGGAGGGCTTCCTTGCGCCGCAGGCCATGTTCGAGGCGCTGATCGCCGACAACAAGGCGGCCATCGGCTCCATGCGCGCCGCGCACGCGGCAGCGGACGCGGCGGAGGACATTGCCACCGCCAGCCTGCTGGAAGAATATGTGGACGAGGCCGAGAAGCGCCTGTGGTTCCTGTTCGAGACCAACCAGAATCGGCAGGACAGCGCCACCTGATCGCACGCGGCCGCGCGAGGCCGGGCGGCGTTCGGGGGCGGTTTCGGAGTGAAGGAATGATCCGCGCCACCGCCGTCGTCCGCCGTCCCGCCGTCCGCGCGGAGAAGGTGGCCGACGAAATCACCCTCGATCACCACGCCCGCCATCGCCGCCGCATCGCCATGACGGCGGACGGCGGCACCGCCTTCCTGCTCGATCTCGACAAGGCTGCGGTGCTGGATGACGGCGACGCGGTGAAGCTGGAGGATGGCCGGCTGGTCCGCATCAAGGCGGCGCCGGAGGAACTGGTGGAGGTGACCACCGCCAATCCCCTGCGGCTCATGAAGGTCGCATGGCACCTGGGCAACCGGCACGTGCCGGCCGAGGTGACCGAGACCGCCATCTATTTCGTGGACGACCATGTGCTCACGGAGATGGTGCGCGGCCTCGGCGCCGCCGTGGCGAAGGTGACGCGCCCGTTCCGGCCCGAGAAGGGCGCCTATGAGGCCGCCGAGGCCCATGGCGGTCACGGCCATGGGCACGAGCATCACGGTGACGCCCCTCACGATCATGCCCATCACGACCACGGGCATGCGCACGCGCACCATGGTCATGAGCACCATGGTCATGAGCGCGATGGGCATGAGCATCACGGGCACGACCATCACGACCATACCCATGACCACCACGCCCATGGCGAGGCCTGTGGCTGCGGCCACGATCACGGCGCACACGATCACGGCGCGCACGAACATGGTGCGCACGAACATGGTGCGCACGAGCACGGCGGGCAGGCTCACGGGCACGCGCACCCAGCCCATGGCGCTCCTGCGCAACCTGCCCATGGCGGTCACGACCACCCGGGCCACGACCACGGCCATCGCAGCCACGCGAATGACCACGAGCCGGCACACGTCCATGGCCCCGGCTGCGGCCACGGCCACAAGCATGGGTAAGGCGTCGACGCTGCCGGTGAGTGGCAAGCCGGAGGAGGCGGTGACGCCTCGCTCCGGGTGCGCCGCGCCGGTGCGGACATCCCCCGACGAAGCGCCGGCCGATACCGCCACCCCCGCCGGCTTTGCGGCGTCGGGGCAGGGGGGCGGCGGGCCTGTCGCCGCATCCGGGGCCACGGTCCGGGATCGCACCGCCTCACCGGTCGTGAGCCAGCTGACAGATCCGGGCGCTGGCGGCGTCTCATCGGCCGCCTGCCAGCCGACAGATCCAGGCGCAGGCGCGGCAGGACCTCTTGCGGTCCATTCCGGTTCGGCACAGGCGGCCACCCCTTCCGCTTCCCTCGGGCTGCTGCCGCTGTTCGCATGGCTCTCGCCGGCGTTTCCGGTGGGGGCTTATGCCTATTCCCACACGCTGGAATGGGCGGTGGAAGCGGGCGACATCGCCGACGAGAGCGGCCTTGCCGCCTTCCTGTCCGATCTCCTCGTCCTCGGCTTCGGCCGTTCGGACGCCATCCTGCTGGCCCACGCCTGGCGGGCGTCCGGCGATGGCGCGCGCCTTGCCGAGGTGAACGACCTCGCCGTGGCGCTCGCGCCGTCCGCCGAGCTGCGGCTGGAGACCTGCCAGCAGGGCCGCTCCTTCCTTGATGCCGTGCGTGCCGCCTGGCCCGCGCCGGGGCTGGAGGCGGCCGCGGCGGCGCTCGGCGGGGAGGTGGCCTATCCGGTGGCGGTCGGCCTTGCGGCGGGTGCGCACGGCATGGCGCTTCCGGCGACGCTGGAGGCCTTCCTGCTCGCCACCGCGCAGAACCTCGTCTCCGCAGCCATCCGCCTCGCGCCCATCGGCCAGACCGCCGGCACGCGGGTCGTGGCGGGGCTTGCGCCCGCGCTCCGCGCCCTCGCGGCGGAGGCCGCCATGCTCACGCTGGATGATATCGGCAGTGCCACGTTCCGCGCCGATCTCGGCAGCTTCCGACACGAAACCCAGTACACGAGGCTGTTCCGCTCATGAGTTCCGGTAAATCCCCCCTTCGCGTCGGTGTCGGCGGTCCGGTCGGCTCGGGCAAGACGGCGCTGATGGAGGCGCTCTGCAAGACGTTCCGCGCGCGTTACGACATCTGCGCCATCACCAACGACATCTACACCAAGGAAGACGCGCGCCTGCTGACGGTGGCGGGCGCGCTGCCGGCCGAGCGCATCCTCGGCGTGGAGACGGGCGGCTGCCCGCACACGGCGATCCGCGAGGATGCCTCCATCAACCTGAGGGCCGTGGCGGACATGCAGGCCCGCTTTCCCGACCTCGACCTGGTGCTGATCGAATCGGGCGGCGACAACCTTGCCGCCACCTTCTCGCCGGAGCTGGCGGACATCACCATCTATGTGATCGACGTGGCCGGCGGGGAGAAGATCCCGCGCAAGGGCGGGCCCGGCATCACCCGCTCGGACCTGCTGGTGGTGAACAAGACCGACCTCGCCCCCATGGTGGGAGCCGATCTCGGGATCATGGAACAGGATACCATCCGGATGCGCGCGGGGCGGCCCTATGTCTTCTCCTCCATCCGCAGCGGGGTGGGGGTGGACGTGGTGGCCCGCTTCATCGAACAGGCCGGCGGGCTCACCGCCGCTGCCTGAGGCACCCGCCTTCTGACCCAAACGCTGCCTGACGCACCGAGGCCGGCGCCGCCATGCGCCGGCCGATCGGGCCGCTGTGCCGCGGGCCGGACATTTCCCGGCCCCGGGCCGCTGGGCGCTCAGCGCCTGGGCTCGACGCTCAGCTCTTGGGCTTGCAGGCGGCCTCGAACTTGGTGATCTGCGCGGCGATGCCGGACAGCGCGATCGCCCGCTTGGCGCCCTTCACCTCGATGGTGAGGTTGCCGCTGGCCTTGGCGAAAGCCTTCAGGTCGGCCATCTGGCCGGCGGCCTCCACGTCCACGGCGCCGCTCTCCTCATTGGCGATAGCCTTGCCGGAAAGGCTCTTCTTCACGCTGCCGGCGGTCAGGACCAGCGTGGTGTTGGCATCCTTCTCGAGCCCCTTGGAGCCGATCATGGATTGCACCGTCAGGCCCGGGGTGCCGGGCTTGCACAGGAAGAAGATGGCCACGTCGTCGGTTTCCGGCACGCCGAAGACGAGCGCGGCGCTGTCGTCGGATTCCTGCAGGTGCCAGGTCATCTTCTGCTGCGCCGCCGCCGGCAGCGCGAGGGCGAGAAGGGATACGAGAGCGAGGGCGGGACGAAGCATGACAGGGGTCCTCGTTGCGGCGCGGATCATACTGGCTGCGCGGCAAAGGGGAAGATGGCGCCGGAACACGCCCCACGCGGGGCAGGGCCGGCCCCGTCAGCGCCGCGCGAGGCAGGCCTTGCGGAAGTCCGCCAGCTTGGCCTTGGCGCCCGCCAACGGATAGCTTTCGCTGGCGCCGGGCACACGCACCACCAGGGTTTCGCCTTCGCCCAGAAGGTCGATGGGACGGGTGTCGAGGCTCACCGCGGCCTCCACCACCACCCGCCCGTCGGTGGCGGCGCGGAAGGCGGAGGCGGCCAGCTCCAGCCGCCGCTTGCCGACGCCGAGGGAGAGCGCGACCCCGTCGCCCGCCTTCACCTTGGCGGCCGAGACCTCGGCCATGAACTGGATCAGCTGGGCCGCCGGCTGGCAGGCGACGGCGAACGCCGGGTCTGCGACGCGCGGCGAGCCGTAGCGCAGCACGAGGGTGTCGTCGGCCCGGGCGAGCACCCACACGCGCGGGTCCTTCGCCTCGGCCTTCGCATCCGATCGCGCCGCGGGCTTGGACTTGGGAGCCGCAAGGGCCGGCGTCGCCGCCAGCAGGGCCAGCGCTCCCGCCATCGCCAGCACAGAACCACGCCATACGCTCATGGATCGACCGTTCCTGTCCCGTCAGGGCCGGGCGGAGGCTTCGCGCGCGCCGAGGGCCCTTGGCCGCCGGCGGGCGCCGCTCCGCTAAAGGCTGGTGTTTGCTTCCCCCGCGACCATCGCATATCACGGCCCTCGACGGCCCGCGACCTCGGGCAGGACGCCCGGCGGCAAAAATGTTGAAGTCCTCCCCGCAATCATGCCCCACCGCCTCCGCGGGGCCCGAGACAGGCGCCGCTCCCGGCGCCGGGCGCCTGCGCATCGATCGCCTGCTGGTGGAGCGCGGCCTGTTCGAGAGCCGCGCCCGCGCCCAGGCGGCGCTGGCGGCCGGGCTGGTGCAGGTGGACGGGGTGACGGTTCTCAAGCCCTCGGCCGAGGTCGAGGCCGGCGCGCGCATCGAGGCCCGCGACGTTCACGACTTCGTGTCCCGTGGCGCGCTCAAGCTGGAGGCGGGCCTCGCCGCCTTCGGGATCGATCCCGCCGGCCTCGTGGCGCTGGATGTGGGCGCCTCCACCGGCGGTTTCACCGAGGTGCTGCTGCGCCGGGGCGCGCGGCGGGTCCATGCGGTGGACGTGGGGCGCGACCAGTTCCACCCCCGTCTCGCCGCGCGGCCGGAGGTGGTGCTGATGGAAGGCACGGACATCCGCGCCCTGCCGTCCGACGCGCTGCCGGAGCCGGTGGACCTGATTGTGGTGGACGTGAGCTTCATTTCCCTTGCGCTGGTGCTTCCGGCGGCGCTGGCCTTCGCCGGGCCCGGCGCGCGGCTGGTGGCGCTGGTGAAGCCCCAGTTCGAGGCCGGTCGCGCCGCCGTGCGCAAGGGCGTGGTGCGCGATGCCGCCATCCACGAGGCGGTCTGCGTCCGCGTCGAAGGCGAGCTTTCCGCCCTCGGCTGGCGCGTGCTGGGGCGCGTGCCCTCGCCCATCGAGGGGGGCGACGGCAATCGGGAGTTTCTGGTGGGGGCGATCCGGTCGTGAGCGTGTTTCGTGTCGAGCGCATGGGTGCCCAGGGCGACGGGCTCGTGTCGGGCCCCGACGGCGCCCTGTTCGCTCCCTATACGCTTCCCGGCGAAGAGATCAGCGGCACCGTCGAGAAGGACCGCATCGCGGTCGCGGAGGTGCTGACGCCGAGCCCGGAGCGGACGACGCCCTCCTGTCCCCATTTCGGCCGCTGCGGCGGCTGCCTGCTGCAGCACTGGCAGAGCGCCCCCTACCTCGCCTGGAAGCGCGCGCTGGTGGCCGAGGCGCTGGCGCGCGAAGGGATCGCGGCCGAGGTGCTGCCGGTCATCGATGCTCACGGTGCGGGCCGCAGGCGCGTCATTTTCCACGCCCGCCAATATGGCGCCCGCACTGTGGTGGGCTTCGCCGAGCGGCGCTCCCACGCCATGGTGGCTCTGGAGGGCTGCCCGGTGCTGTCCCCGGCCCTCGACCGCGCCCTGCCGGCGGCGCGGGCGGTGGCCGCAGCGCTCGCCCCTCGGAACAAGCCGCTCGACCTGCAGATCGTCGCCACCGACACCGGCCTCGACATGGATGTGCGCGGCTCCGGCCCGCTGCCGCCGGCGCTGCTGGCGGAGGTGGCGGCCCTTGCCGGGGAGTTTTCCCTGGCGCGGCTGACCCGCCACGGCGAGCTGGTGCTTCAGCGCGAGCCGCCGGTGCTGACCATGGGACGGGCGCGGGTGGAGCTTCCGCCCGCCGCCTTCCTGCAGGCCACCGTCGAGGGCGAGCACGTGCTGGCGGAAGCCGTCGCCGCCGGGCTCGCAGGCGCGCGCCGGGTGGCGGACCTGTTCGCCGGCGCCGGCACCTTCGCCCTGCGCCTTGCCGAGCGCGCCCGCGTGCTCGCGGCCGAGAGCCACGCCGGCGCCCTCAACGCTCTGCTGAAGGCCGCGCGCAACACCTCCGGCCTGAAGGGGGTCGAAGGCGAAGCCCGCGACCTGTTCCGCCGTCCGCTCATGGCCGCCGAGCTCGCCGCCTTCGACGCCGTGGTGATGGACCCGCCGCGCCAGGGCGCCGAGGCGCAGGCCCGCGAGATCGCCCAGTCGAAGCTGGCGCGGCTCGTCTATGTCTCCTGCAACCCCACCACCTTCGCCCGTGACGCCCGCATCCTCGCCGCCGGGGGCTACAGCCTCGGCCCGGTGCAGCCGGTGGACCAGTTCCGCTACTCGCCCCATGTGGAGCTGGTGGCGACGTTCGTGCGGGGTGGATGAGGCGGGTGGCTCCCGCAATGCGGCGCCGGACCGCGCAAGCGAACGCACGGCGCCTTCTGGTCGCCTGCCAAGCAGGGGGGACCAAGGCTCGCGCCGAACGCGCTCCGTAACGCCCGCCTGTGCCCCCGGCCCGAGGGGCCTGCCAGACCCCCGGCGGGTGCCGTTAGGTAATCCGCCCCTCCACGCGGTCATCCGGTGATTCAGCCGGGCCAAGCCCTCTATCTGGCGCCCTCGGCCTTGCCGCACCACGCGCGCCCCGGCCGCACGCTCCAGGCGGGCGCAGGCCGCGCGGCGTGGTTGGGATCATCAGCCTGTCGTCGGCAGCCGCTCGTCGGCAGCCGCTTCCTGGCGCCGGCGCCCGGCAGAGGGAGTTCGGTTCCGGGCCAGCACAGGCCGCATTTTCGCGACTGCCACCATGCGATTGCCGAGATGGCAGGCCAGTTGTGGAGCATTGCTGTTATTCTAGGGCCGATCGCCCGGCAGTTGTTTTGTAATGTTCAGGAGCGTGCCGTGGACGGAAACCGGATCGGCGCCTTCGGTGGGGGCGCCGGCATCGGAATGCTGGGGGGACTGATCGGGCTCGGCGGAGCGGAATTCCGCCTCCCGCTGCTGATCGGCACGTTCAGGTTCGGCCCGCTGGAGGCGGTGATCCTCAACAAGGCCATGAGCCTCGTGGTGGTTTCGGTGGCGCTGCCGTTTCGCATGGACACGATCTCGCCGGCCGAGATTGCCTCCCACTGGCCGGTCATCCTCAACCTGCTCGCGGGCAGCCTGCTCGGGGCATGGGTCGGCGCCAGCTGGGCGACACGCCTGAAGTCGGAAACGTTCTACAGGCTGATCGCCGGGCTGCTGGTGGCCATCGCGCTCATGCTGCTGTTCGGCCACGACGTCACGGCCCCGGCGGCGGCGCCAGTGTCCGGGTGGTCTCTGGTCATGGCCGGCGTGGCAGCCGGCTTCTTGATCGGGATCGTCGCCTCGCTCCTCGGAGTCGCCGGCGGGGAGCTTCTGATCCCGACGCTGATCCTGCTGTTCGGGACGGACATCAAGCTTGCGGGAAGCCTCTCGCTCGCCATCAGCCTGCCGACGATGCTGGTCGGCTTCGCCCGCTACAGCCAGGATGCGACCTTCGACGTTCTGAAACGCAACACGTCCTTCGTCGCGTACATGGCCGCCGGCTCGGTGGTCGGGGCCTTCATTGGCGGTCGGCTGCTTGGCCTCGTGCCAAACGCCTACCTCCTGCCGGTGCTGGCGATCATCCTGCTGATTTCATCCGTGAAGGTCTGGCGGCACGCATGAGGCGTGTCTGCTCCGACGCATCCGCGCCGCAGCCGATGCGGTTTGACGGAATGTCGGAGGCTGGTGCGATGGCGCGCCCTAGGGGAGTCGAACCCCTCTCTCCACCGTGAAAGGGTGGCGTCCTAACCGATAGACGAAGGGCGCGCGGTCGCTCCGGGGCGTTGGCGCACCGGAGTGGGCGCCGTTATAGGGGGAGCATCGCGGGGCCGCAAGGGCGCGAAGGCGTTTTCCAAAGCCGGTTCCAAAGCCGGCTGCGGGGCCGCGTTCCGCGGGAGTGGGTGCTGCTCCCCCCGGCGGGCACCTTCAGCCCGCCGATACCCCAACGGGGTAGAGCCCCGGCGATCCTGAAACGGATGCCGGGGCACCGCGATGCCCCATCGGTCACCGCGACCGGATCACCACTTGCCGGTGTTGGGCATGGAGGCCCACGGCTCGGCCGGGGCCTTGGGGCCGCCCTTCTGCAGCAGCTCAACGGAAACGTTGTCCGGCGAGCGTACGAACGCCATGTAGCCGTCGCGCGGCGGGCGGTTGATGGTGATGCCGGAGGCCAGCAGGCGCTCGCAGGTGGCGTAGATGTCCTCGACCTCGAACGCGAGATGGCCGAAGTTGCGGCCCTCGCCATAGGGCTCGGGGTCCCAGTTGTAGGTCAGCTCCACCTCGGCCACGTCCTCCTGCCCGGGGGCGGCGAGGAACACCAGCGTGTAGCGCCCCTGGGGCACCTCCTTGCGCCGCACCTCCTTCAGCCCCAGCTTGTTGCAGTAGAAGTCCAGCGACTGGTCGATGTCGGTCACGCGGACCATGGTGTGCAGAAAGCGCATTGGCGATCTCGTCCGGATGAGGGAGCGCGGCGCGGCGGATCCCGATAGGGTTCCCTGCGCCCGGCGCATCCCGCCGAGGGGCAAGTGGAGGGTGCCGGCCGGGCCGGCGCAGGAGACGTATGATCTTCGACACCGATCTCAAGGGGGCGCAGGCGCGCCTGAAGGAGATGCTGGATGCCGCGTCGTTCGCGGTGGCCTTCACCGGGGCCGGCATCTCCACAGAATGCGGCATTCCCGATTTCCGCTCCCCCGGCGGCCTGTGGACCCAGAACAAGCCCATCCCGTTCGACGTGTTCCTCTCGCACAAGGCGGCGCGGAACGAGGCGTGGCGGCGCAAGTTCGCCATGGAGGGCGCCTTCTCCGCCGCGCAGCCGGGCCGCGGGCATCGCGCGCTCGCCCGGCTGCTGCGCGAGGGGCGGATCGGCGGCATCATCACCCAGAACATCGACGGCCTGCATCAGGCCTCCGGCGTGCCGGACGAGGCGCTGGTGGAGCTGCACGGCAACGGCACCTACGCCACGTGCGTCGAATGCGGCGAGCGCTATGAGCTCTCCTGGGTGAAGGAGCGCTTCGAGGGGGCGGGCGGGGTCGCGCCGGACTGCCTGGATTGCGGCGGGCCGGTGAAGGCGGCCACCATCTCGTTCGGGCAGGCCATGCCCGAGCGGGAGATGGCGCGGGCCGAGGAACTGACGCGCAAGGCCGATCTGTTCATCGTCATCGGCTCGTCGCTGGTGGTCTACCCGGCCGCCGGCTTCCCCCTGAAGGCGCGCCAGCGCGGCGCCCATCTCGCCATCCTCAACCGCGAGCCCACCGACTTCGACGACATGGCGCAGCTGGTGGCGCGCAGCGAGATCGGCGACCTTCTGGGCCCGTTCGCCGCGGATGCGTGAAGAGGGTGGGCGAACAGGTAGCGAATTGCTATCCTGCGGTGAGCACGGTAACGAGTGCGCGGCCGCACGTAAGGTCGGGGTGGTCATGGGGTCTGACGCACTGGGGCTGGGGCCGGGCGCCGCCGGCTCTCCGGACGACGCAACCGAGGAGCCCGCCGGGCTCGTCGAGGTCACCGGCTCCATCAAATGGTTCGACGCCTCCAAGGGCTATGGATTCATCGTCCCCGACGACGGCGGGCCGGACGTCCTCGTGCATGTCACCTGCCTGCGCCGGGACGGTTTCCAGACCGCCATGGAAGGCGCGCGCGTGGTGTGCGAGGCGGTGCAGCGCGCCAAGGGACGCCAGGCGTTCCGGGTGCTCTCGCTCGACCTGTCCACGGCGATCCACGCCGCGCCCCAGCCACCGCGCACCCGCACGGTGGTGGAGCCGAAGAGCGGATTCGAGCGCGCCACGGTGAAATGGTTCAACCGGCTGCGTGGATTCGGCTTCCTGACCCAGGGCGACGGCACGCCGGACATCTTCGTCCACATGGAGACCCTGCGTCGCCACGGCCTCACCGAGCTGAGGCCCGGCCAGACCGTTCTGGTGCGCTATGGCGACGGCGACAAGGGATTGATGGCCGCCGAGGTCAAGGCAGACGGCGGCCCCAGCGGGAACAACTGACATGCTTTCGCACATGATGACGGGCGCGCGCGCCGCCGCCCTCGGGCTGATTCTGGCTGTCGCGGCCCCGGCCGGCATCGCGCCCGGGCCGTTCGCGGTCGCGGCGGCAGCCGAACTCGAGGCGCTGGAGATCACCAGCTCCACCGGTGTCGTGACCTTCGAGGTGGAAGTCGCGCGCACCGACGAGCAGCGCACCACCGGCCTCATGTACCGCAAATCGCTGGGCGAGCGGGCCGGCATGCTGTTCGACTTCAAGGTGGACCAGCCGGTCTACATGTGGATGAAGAACACCTACATCCCGCTCGACATGCTGTTCATCCGCGCCGACGGCAGCATCGCCCGCATCGCCGCCATGACCACCCCGCTCTCCACCGAGACCATCTCCTCCGGCGAGCCGGTGCGGGCGGTGCTGGAGATCGCCGGCGGGCAGGCGCGCAAGCTCGGCATCAAGCCGGGCGACCGGGTGGCGCATTCCCTGTTCTCCACCCGCTAGAACGGCTTCCGGTGGACGGCCGTCAGCTCAGCGTCAGGTAGCCCACCGCGCCGCCGGCGAGGATGATCAGCGCCGGATTGATCTTCGGCCCGAAATAGACGAGCCCGAACACGGCGATGGCGATCAGCGTCGTCTCCGTGCCGGTGATCGCCGTTCGCGCCACCGCGATGGTGCCTGCCGCCATCAGCCCCACCACGATGGGGGCCAGCGCGTTCTGCAGCGCGAGCCGCCAGGGCGAGCCGTCGAAGTGGTTCCACAGGCGCGAGCAGCCCAGCGCCAGGGTGGAGGCAGGCAGGAAGAAGCCGGTGAAGGCGATGAGCGCGCCCGGCGTGCCGGCCACGTGATAGCCGATGACGATCACCATCAGCATGTTGGGCCCCGGCGCCACCTGCCCGAGGCTGTAGATGTCGCGGAACTGGCTTTCGGTGAGCCAGTGGTGGGCGCTGATGGTCAGCTCCTTCATCTCCGGCAGCACGGCGGTGCCGCCGCCGATGGCCAGGATGGACAGGAGCGAGAAGACGCCGAGGAGGCTGAGATCGGTGCTGCTGTTGTTCATGCCTCGTCTCCCGCCTCGTCTCCCGCGTCGGGGTCGATGCCGTGCCGCGGCCGGTAGATGAACAGCGCCAGCGGCAGCACGGTGATGAGCACGAGCACCAGCGACACGTGCAGGAAGCTCACCAGCACCACGGTGAGCACCACCAGGGCGATCTCGGTGACATGCTCCAGCTGCTTGTGGCCGATCTGGAGTGTCACCGCCGTCAGCAGCCCCACCGCCGCCGCGCCGATGCCGGCCAGCACCGCGTGCATGGCCGGATTGCCGTGGTTGGAGGCGTAGAAGACGCCCAGCGCGAACACCAGCAGGCCGCCTGGCAGCGTCATGCCGAGGAAGCCGGCGATGGCGCCCACGGGGCCGCGCAGCCGGTCGCCGACGATGACGCTCATGTTGGTGGCGTTCAGGCCCGGCAGCGCCTGCGAAATCTCGAGGGCGACGAGGAACTGCTCGTCGTCGAGCCAGCCCTTCGTGAGCACGAGCGCGTTGCGCAGATAAGCCACGACGCCGCCGCCGAAGCTGGTGGCGCCGATGACGAGGAAGGTGACGAAGATTTCCCAGATGGGGACCCGCGTCGCGCCGGAGGCCGGCGGAGCGGGGGAGGGGGTCTCGATGGCGCTCATGGGGGCTCCGGCGCGTGAGACCGGCAGCGCCCCGGCAGCGGGGCGCCCGCCGGATGGGATCATTCGCTGTGCGCGACCTGCTTGGCGCCGATGCCATAGACCATGGCGGTCTTGGTGGTGCCGAGCTGCACCCATTCGGGCGCCAGCATCTGCACGTCGCGGAAGAAGTCCTCGGACAGCGCGCGGGCCTTCTTGTTGATGTCGTCGTAGTGCTGGAACTTCGCCTGGAACGCGAATTCGCCCACCAGCGACTGCTCGGACGCGCGGTTGCGCCAGATGGCGATGGTGGCCTTGGCCAGGTAGCCGTGGCCGAAGTCGAAGTGGCCGGGGTCCACCTGGATCTCCTCCACCGCCATGTTGTTCACGAGGTCGACCCGCGTGTCGCCGTCCGTGTCCACGCAGGAGAGGGCGGGGAACACGGTGGTGATGTCGCGAACACCCTGGTTCAGCACCACGCCCGGCGTCGCGATGATGCAATTGTTGGAATAGAGGTAGCGCAGCCCGCCGACCTTGTCCTTCAGCGGCAGGATCTCTTCCTTGAACTTCATCTCCACCGTGCCGACGATGCGGGGCAGCATGTCCATGGCGGTGGCGCGCTCGCGGTCCGGGCTGCGGAACTTCAGCGCCAGCTCGTGCTCGGCACGCGGCCAGCCGTCATCGTAGAAGGTGCGGCGGCGCAGGATGAAGGAGTTGCGATAGAGCTCGAACTCGGGCGTGTCGTAGAACAGCACCTCGCGCACCATGCGCTTGAAGCCGTTTTCGTTGGTCTCGACCCCGACCCCGTGCTTCTTCGCGACCGCCTTCACCTCGTTCCAATAGTCCTCGAAACGCTTCGGCGAGTAGAACTGCTCGGGCCGAAGGAGGATCTTGTATTCACGGTAATGAATGTCCGGCATGGCTGCGGCCCGCATGGTTCCGTGGCGAGAGCGTGGGTCCGCGCGCGGGAATCGTGCGCGGCCGCGCGTGACACAAGGTGTTGCCGCCGCTGCGCGATGTCCACTGGAATTGCTTCCGAAACAGGCGGTTGGCGCCTGTCGCAGCGTCAGGCGGACGGGCCGCCGGCGCGCCCGCTCACGCCTGATCCAGCGCCTTGCCGGCACCGGTGAAGAATTGTTCCGCATACCAGCGCATCTCGGCCTCGATATCCGGCTTGCCGGCCAGGTCGCACTGGTCCACCAGCCGGCTGACGCGCTCGAACATGGAGGAGATGAAAGCATCCGGCCGCTCCTGCCGCCCCGCAAGCTGGATCACCAGATCGCGCAGGATGTAATGCTGCACCATGGTGTGGGCCTGGGTGGTGGCGACGGCCTTGAGCATGGAGCCGAGCCATTCGGCGAGTTCGGCGTCGGACGCCATCGGGCAAACTCCGGCAGGAAGGGATCAATGAACGCGGGGCGGCAATGGATCCGTTGTCCGCGCGACGGGGCCGGAAATCAAGCCGTTGCTTGCATTGGACGGGAGCGGGCCGGGGACGGCGGCGGTCTCGTCGTGGGACCTGTGCGGCAACCTTCGGCCGGTGGAGAGAACCCGCCTTCCAGGGGTTGCGCGCACATCGCCCCCGGCCCGCTACAGCGCCCTGAAGGACGAGCTGCAGCGGCCTCGCGATTGCTGAGTCGAGGACGCCCCCGGCCTGCACGACGTCCTCCGCGACGGTCTGGCTGGCGAAGGCGCGATCGTCTCAGCGCGGCGCGCCCGGCCGCTGGAACAGGATCTGCCACATGCGGTCGCTCCCGATCGCCCGCGCCACGTTCTTGAAGGCGAAGAAGGGCAGCATCGACACGAACAGGATGATGGCGATGATGACGATGCCGAGAACGCCGCCGCCGCCAAGCCCCGGCTCGGTGGCCGAGGCATGGCCCTTCAGCATGTCCACCACCGCGCGCTCGATGAAGTGGAAGGCCAGGAAGAAGAAGGTGCAGATCACCGCCTCGTAGAGGATGACGACGGCGCCCGGCAGTCCCCGCACCCAGCGCGCCAGCTCCAGCTTCTCGATCACCAGCATCACCTTGGCGAGCACCAGCGCGTTCAGAAGCGCGAAGCCCTGGATGACGACCGTGCCGCCATGCTCGCGCTCGATCACTGCCTGGTTCAGCACGAACAGGCCGAAAAACACCCACAGGTAGACAAACAGGATGAGGAAGCTGCGCACTTCCTCGATCGCGCGGTCCTTGAGCGTCTTGGCTGCGGCCTCGCCTTCGTCACCCCGCGGGGAATGGCTGGTCATGGTCGGGTCACTCATATGGCTGTCGCGCGCCGTCCCGCGCGCGGCAGAGCCTTAGCATAATTGTGCCGGCGCGCGGCGGCCCGGGCCCGCCCATTGGTCGCATGCGGCGGCCGGTTCAGCGCGCGCCTGTCACGGTCGGCGCCACGCAGATGCGGGCGCGGAGACGGTCGGGCACGGGCAAGGGAACGGCGGAGGCGGTCCGTGCCGCCACCCGGCGGGGCAGGAGAGCCTGGTCAACGGGCGCCATGCTCGGGGCAAGACGATTTCCGGCAGGGAGCAGGCGCTGAACGAAGAGGAGAGGCACGGCGCCGGCTGCCGCCGCGCGGCGCCACATCCGCAATTACAGCCCGCCGCGAACGGGCGCGTGGACGGCTTGCGACCGTGAAGGCGTGGCGACCCCGGCAGGGCTCGAACCTGCGACCTAGTGCTTAGAAGGCACTTGCTCTATCCAGCTGAGCTACGGGGCCCGCGTTGGCCTTTTAGAGCATTTCACGGCCGGCGCCACGGGCCAGGGCCTGCGGAGCGGCACCAATCCGGTGTCGGACATGTCAGCCTGCGCCCCGGCGTGGTGTCCGGCGGGCAGCGGTCGTCAGTGGGTCCACTGGCCGAGGCGGCTGAAAGCGAAATTGTCCGAATAGGCGATGCGGCGGCGCGACGCCTCATGCGGCTCGAACACCTGGAACGGGATGCCGTGCTTCTGCGCGTAGGCCACCGCCTCTTCCTTGCTCTCGAAGCGCAGGCGGATCTGGCTGCGCATGTCGGCGGAAGAAGTGTAGCCCATCAGCGGCTCCACCATGCGGGCGTGCTCGGGCTCATACTCCAGCACCCAGAACCGGGTCTTGGCGACGCCCGACTGCATGGCGTTGCGCGACGGCTTGAAGATGCGTGCGACCATGATGCTGAAACCCGTCATCCGAGCGGCCGCGCGCCCTTCGCGCGCGCCCTTGCTCCGTCTATAGATAAGCCCTGCCGGCCTGACAACCGCAAGCGGCGGCGTCTCAGCGCCCATGCGGTGCCGCAGGCCGGCGCGCGGCTCAGCGCATGATGAGGCAGCCGGCGGCGGCCTGGGCCGATTCGGCAGCGTTGAGGTGGTTCACCTTGCCTGCCAGCACCAGCTTGCGGGTCTGGTCGGTCACGATCGCGCGGCCATCGGCGCCCTGCACCAGCAGGGGCGCGCTCGCGGTATAGATGGCGCGCGCCTCGGCATCGAGCTTCGCCGCGCAGCGGTCCGCCGAGGCCTTGTCCGCCAGGACCGGAGTCGCGAGGATACCGCCCAGAACAACGCCGCCCACCACCGCGCCAAACGCCTTCACCGACAGCATCCCGACACCTCTCGTCCGCACCCGGCTCGTTCCGGGCCTCTGCTTTGAGCCGCAGATGGCGTGCAAATGCAAGCGGCAGCATCGCGTGTCCCCCGAGGGGTGGATGGCGCGGCCCACGGGCGGGCGCGGGGCCTGTGGCGATGGGGCGACACCTTCCGCCACGCAGCGCCGCAAGTGCCCTGCGGACGGGCTGGCCAAGCGACATTCGGGGCGGCCGGGGGGTGATGAAGTGGTCGGAGCAGCAGGATTTGAACCTGCGACCCTCTGCTCCCAAAGCAGATGCGCTACCAGGCTGCGCTATGCTCCGACATTCCCCAGAACGGCGCCATTGCTACATTTTCGGGGAGGGCAGCGCAAGGGCATCGCGCACGCAGAAGGAAATGCAACGCGGTCGAGCTGCGCTTCCGGGAGGCGGAATCGGAAGCAAGGCCCGTAGAAAACGGGAGGGGCGCCCGACTCACCTAGATCTTTGACGTGGCGGCTGGATCCCGCGGGAGGCGGCGCCCATGGCGTACCCGGCGGGTGCCTCTCTCAGGCGTCGACGCCGGCCGGTCGGCCCTGGCGGATGATCACGATGGCCTTTTGCCGGCCTTCGACATTGACGATCAGCTGCCGGATCTTCCAGCGGTTGCCTTCGCGGACCGCCTCGGAGATCACGTTGGCCGATCCCCTCTCGCCATAGATCGGGATGGTGTAGTTCGCGAAGCCGGTGCCATTGTCGTTGACGCTGACCTGCCCGAAAACCCAGAAGCGATCGTGGATGTCCGGACCAAGCGCCGCGACGACCTGCTGATCCGACCGCACGACATCCATGGTCAGTTCGTATGCGCCGGCGCTCTTGAGCATGCGCGGCAGCCCGACGACCATCGCGCCGATGCCGCCGATCGAGACCACCCAAACCGCCAGCCCGGCGATGGCCCAGGCCCGCTGGCTGCGACGGAAATGGTCGACGCTGCGCCAGGCGCGCTTGCGCCACGCCCATCGGCTGCCACGCAGGCCGAGCACGATCATCATGAAGATGTTGACGACAGGAAGGAGCGCGAGCAGCGCGATCCAGGTCGAATTGCCGACACCCCAGATCCAGTTGAGGAAAAACGCACCCCAGTTCCAGCGATCGAGCTCCGGCGGGATCTCCGCCGGATCGTTCAACCGTTCATTGGTCATGAATCGCTCCCCCACGCTTCATGATTGCGTGCTGCGCGTCGGTAGGCAAGCGGTGGTTGTGCCGCTTTCCGCTCCTCGCAGAGGCGCGACACGCTTCCAGTCCGGATACAAGGCTGGCGAGCGGGCGGGGACAGCGGCCGGATCATGCGGCAGCGTTGCGATAGGTGTTCCGCCCGTCCCGCTTGGCGGCGTAAAGCGCGGCATCCGCCTCGTCGAACAGCGACATTGCGTTGCACGCGCCGCCCCTGGTGGTCGCGCCGCCGATGCTGGCGGTCACATTTCCCCCGGCCGGATGGCTGATCATCGTCGTGCGGATCGCCGTGAGAACCTGCTCGGCGACGGCAGTGGCGCCCGGCGCTTCGGTGTCGGGAAGGACGATGGCGAACTCCTCGCCGCCGATCCGCGCGACGCTGTCCCGCGGCCGACGCAGGACGGTCGGAAGCAGGCCCGCGATCTGCTTCAGCACCTCGTCGCCGCGCAGGTGCCCGTCGATGTCGTTGATCTGCTTGAATCGGTCCAGATCGACCAGAAGCAGGGAGACCGGGGCGCCCGTATGCTGCGCCCGGTTCAGCGCCCGGGCGAGGGCATCGTCGTACGCCCGGCGGTTGGGCAGGCCCGTCAGGGCGTCCGTCTCGGAGCGTTGCCTGAGCTCACGGTTGAGCTTCATGTGCTGGAGCTCGCTCGCGGCGACGGCGGCGAGATCGGTCAGCGGCCAGAGCTCGAACCGCTCCTCCGGCGCGGGGTCCCGCCGCATGACGCACAGCGTTCCCGCCACCAGCGTGCCATCCATCAGGATCGGGGCGCCCGCGTAGAAGCTGAGAGCAAGGTGCGGGACAAGCGGGTGGCCGGCCAGCCGGGGGTCGGTCTTCAGGTTGCCGACGACCATCGGGCGCCCGCTCTCGACGATCAGGTTGCACACGCTTTCCTGGCGGGAAACCCGGCGGGACAGCGCGTCCGAGCTGACCGAAATAAGCCACTGGCACTGGTCGTCCACCAGCCCGATGAATGCGACATCGGCGCCATAGACCCGCGTTGCGAGGCGGGTCAGCCGCTCGAAGCGGGGGTCCGGCGCCTCGTACATGACGCCGCAGGCTTCAAGAACGCGCAACCGGTCGATTTCATTCGCCGGGGCACTGGGCAATGTCCACATGGGGGAGCCGCGGGGAAGATCTGCTGACGTGCGAAGCCAATCAAACTCCAACTCTTGCATCGCAGCAAGTCGTTTGGCAGGGAGATAGACCGCGCGGCGACACGCAGGCTCGCCGCGGCGCAAGGGGTCGAAGGGGCGATGCGGCCTGCGTGCTGCCGTGCAGGTTGTCGACCTGACCTGTTGCGGTGCCGCGCCCGGACCCGGTACCGCCGGCCTCCTCAGGCACGCCTTCTATCTCGAACGGCCCCGAGATGCGCCGTACACGCGCAATGGTGCATTGCACAATTCGCCCGCGTTTGTTCTAATCGCTCCATGTTGCATTGCAGCAGGAGACGAGGCAGATGCAGACCGTGGTCACGATCATGCTGCTTGGATCCGTGGTGATGGTGGCCATCGCCGCGCTGGACCAGCCGGGCAGCTGAACGGCCGTCCAGCCGTCACATGCGGTCGGCCAGGGTGCCGTCGGCCGCGTGCAGCACCCGCTCGGGCACCTCGGCGGCGGCCTCGCGCAGGCGCGGAAGGATCTCCTCCGCCGTCGTCGCGGTGAGCACGTCCACCGGCGTCTCCGCGCGGATGAAGGCAGCGCGGCGCATATGCTCGACAAGGCTCACGAGCGGGTCCCAGAAGCCGGCGATGTTGGCGATCAGGATCGGCTTGCGGTGCTGCCCGAGCTGCGCCCAGGTCAGCTGCTCCACCAGCTCCTCCAGCGTTCCGATGCCGCCGGGCAGGGCCACGAAGGCATCCGCCCGCTCGAACATCAGTTTCTTGCGAGCGTGCATGTCCTCCACCACGATCATCTCGGCCTCGTGGCCGAAGGCCCGCTCGCGGCTCATGAGGAAGCGCGGGATGATGCCGGTCACGGCCCCGCCCGCCAGCGCCACCGCGCTCGCCACCTCGCCCATCAGGCCGATGCCGCCGCCGCCGTAGATGAGGCGGACGCCCTCGGCCGCGAGAATGCGCCCGAAGCGGCGCGCTTCCTCGGCGAACAGCGGGTCGGCCCCCGAGGCCGAGCCGCAATAGACGCAGACACTTTCGATTCTAGCCATGAGGGCACTCTAGCAAATCCGGAGCCGCCCCGCGCCCCGTCATGTTGCGTTGCGGCATGGGTCGCGCCGCTCTACCGGCCGGCTGCGACGGCCCGGTGACAGGCCCGCCGGCATGTTCGGCGCGGGGCAGGCGTGTGCGCCGCGCATGACCGGCCGATTGCGTCGGAACGTCTGATCGGCTATCGCCGATGACCGATGAACGACCCTCACCATCCCGATCCGGCTGGCGCGACCGCCCTCGCCGATCCCACCGACGCGCGCCGCCTCGCGCTGGCCGAGCGGCTGCGCGCCCTGTCGCATCCCGTCCGACTGACCATGCTGGAAACGCTCGGCACCGCGGACCGCTGCGTCTGCGGCGAGCTGGTGCGGGCGCTGCCCCTGGCCCAGTCCACGGTGTCGCAACATCTCAAGGTGCTGCAGGAGGCGGGGCTCATCCGCTCCCGCCCGGAAGGCCAGCGTTCGGCCTACTGCCTGGATCGCGCCGCCCTGATGGCCCTGCAGGCCGATTTCGACGCGCTGTTTGCAGCGCTGCTGGGGCCGGATGCGCGCCGTTGCGCGCCCGTGCGTCCCGGCGAGGAAAGCTAGAAACATGTCCACATCCTCTTCCGGATCGGGGCGGCGCCCCGTCTCCGCCGATGCGTTGCTCGACACCCTGCGCGGCCTGTGGCCCTACCTCTGGCCGGCCGAGCGGGCGGATCTGCGGGCGCGGGTGGTCGTTACTTTCGCGCTCCTGTTCGCGTCCAAGGGCGCGACCATGGCGGTGCCGTTCCTGTTCAAATGGGCCACCGATGCCCTCACCGACGAGGTGGCGCGGGGCGATGGGGCTCCGCAAGGCGTTGGATTCTGGGCACTTGTCGTCGGCGCGCCGGTTGCGCTGACGCTGGCTTACGGGCTCGGGCGCATCGTCATGGCCGGGGTGACGCAGCTGCGGGACGGCATCTTCGCCAAGGTGGCGCTGAACGCCGTGCGCAAGCTGGCGCTGGAGACGTTCGAGCATATGCACGCCCTCTCCCTGCGTTTCCACCTGGAACGCAAGACCGGCGGGCTGACGCGCGTGCTGGAACGTGCCCGCTCCGGCATCGAAACCATTGTCCGCATGCTGGTTCTTCAGCTGGCACCGACGATTGTCGAGCTGGTCATGGTCATGGTGGTGCTGTTCTTCGCGTTTGACTGGCGCTATGCTCTGGTTGTGGCGGTCACTGTTCTTGCCTATGGCGTGTTCACCTATCGGGCCAGCGAGTGGCGGCTGAACATCCGCAAGGAGATGAACGAGAGCGACACGGACGCCAATACCAAGGCCGTCGACAGCCTGCTGAACTATGAAACCGTCAAGTATTTTGGCGCCGAGCGTCGCGAGGCAGCGCGTTACGACCGCTCCATGGCGCGGTATGAATCCGCCACCGTCAATACCTATACCTCCCTTTCCTGGCTGAATGCCGGGCAGGCGTTCATCTTCTCCATCGGTCTTGCGGCCGTGATGGTGATGTGCGTGCTCGATATCCGCGCTGGACGGCAGACGGTGGGCTCGTTCGTCATGGTCAATGCCATGATGGTGCAGTTCTATATCCCGCTGAACTTCCTGGGGTTCATCTATCGCGAGATCAAGCAGGCGGTGGTGGATATCGAGGCCATGTTTCAAGTGCTGGCAAAGGCTCCCGAGGTCATGGACGCCCCCGGCGCTCCCGAACTCGTCGTCAGTGGCGGCACGGTTCGGTTCGAGAACGTGCGCTTTGCCTATGATCCCGGCCGCGAGATCCTCAAGGGCATCTCGTTCGAGGTGCCGGCCGGGCGCACGGTCGCCATCGTCGGCCCCTCCGGCGCGGGCAAGTCCACCCTCTCGCGGCTGCTGTTCCGCTTCTACGACATCCAGTCGGGCCGCATCACCATCGACGGGCAGGACATCCGCGAGGTGCGGCAGGAAAGCCTGCGCGCGGCCATCGGCATGGTGCCGCAGGACACGGTGCTGTTCAACGACACCATCGCCTACAACATCCGCTACGGCCGGCCCGATGCCACCGACGCTGACGTGGAGGAGGCGGCGCGCCTCGCCCAGATCGACGGCTTCATCCGTGCCACCCCCAAGGGCTACCGCACCGAGGTGGGCGAGCGGGGGCTGAAGCTCTCCGGCGGCGAGAAGCAGCGGGTGGCCATCGCCCGCACCATCCTGAAGGCGCCGCCCATCCTGGTGCTGGACGAGGCCACCTCGGCCCTCGACAGCCATACGGAGAAGGACATCCAGGACGCGCTCGACCGGGTGTCCGAGGGGCGGACCACGCTGGTCATCGCCCACCGGCTCTCCACCGTGGTGACGGCCGACGAGATCCTCGTGCTCGCCGAGGGGCGGGTGGCGGAGCGCGGCTGCCACGCCGAGCTGCTGGCCCGCGGCGGCCTTTATGCGGCCCTGTGGAACCGCCAGCGCGAGGCGGACGATGCCGCCGAGGCGCTGGCCCGTGCCGCCGGCGAGGCGTCCGGCGCGGAGGGGCGGCCGGTGAAGTCCGAGGCCGACGTGATCGAGGAGGAGCAGGCCGCGGCGCTCGGCTGAGGCCTGCCCGCGCCGCATCGGGACAGGGCGACCGCCCTGCGCCACCACGCCATCAGGCATCACGCGCTGAGCGTTGGGGCAGGGCCCCGGATGGGGCGATGCCCCAACGCTCGGTCGCGGGTCGCCGGTTGGCGCGACAGCCTTCCCTTTCGCGGATAGCCGGCTGGCACGACGGCCTTCCGTGTCGCGGGCAGCCGTATGGGCCCGATGCCTCCCCCGGGTCGCCGGCGGCCGGGAAGCGGTTTCCCCCGCCCGGACCGTCGGCCCCGCGCGGCGCCGGGCCCATGCCGCCATTGCCGTTCGGCCCGGGCCGAGGATCCCTCGCGAGCCGCAGGCTTGGGTTTCGCCTCCGGCCCGCCGACCCCTCACAGCGGCTGGTTGAAGGCCCAGACCACGCCGAACGGGTCCTTTACCTGCGCATAGCGCGCGCCCCAGAAGGTGTTTTCCGGCGCCATCATGGCGGTGGCGCCAGCCTCCACCGCGCGGGCGAAGGCGGCGTCGGTGTCGGCCACGTGCAGGGTCAGGTTGAAGCCGGCCGGGGTCTCGAAATCGCCGCCGGCACAGTATTCGGGATAGTGGTCCGCGAGCATCAGCGAGGCGCCGTGCACATACAGATGGATGTGCATGGTGCGCCCGCTCTCGTCCGGCGGCATGGCGAAGGCGATCTCGGCGCCCAGCGCGGCGGCGTAGAATTCGGCGGCCTTCATGGCACCCTTGAGGGTGAGATAGGGCGTCAGCGGCCCCTTCACCGGCGGCATGGCGGACGCGTCGATCGTCGGCATGGTCTCGGCAGCTTCAGCCATCTTTTCCTCCTGGCGGCAGGCCCGGTGCGGGCGGGCCTGAATGGGGGCGGGGGCGGCGTGCAGGACGCCCCTCGCATCAAGAACGCGGGACGTGACGGCGTGCCGACACGGGTCGCGGATTTTTTCGCGCGCTTTCCGCAAGGCTCGGCCTTACGGCATCTCCGCCCCCGCCGCGAGGCGGTCGAGGTGGGTACGGATATGATCTGCCTCCGCCGGCGTGTTGGCGAGGGCGATGGCGCGGGTGAAGGCCTCGCGCGCCTCCGTCTTGCGGCCGAGCTGGAGCAGCAGCGCACCGCGCGTGCCATGGAAATGGAAATAGCCGGAAAGGTTCGCCGCGAGTGGCTCCACCAGCGCCAGCGCGGCTTCCGGCCCACTGGCCTTGCTGAGCGCCACCGCCCGGTTGAGCGTGACCACGGGCGAGGGCTGCATCAGCTCCAGCGTCGCATAGAGCGCGTCGATCTGCGCCCAGTCCGTATCCTGCGGGCGCCTTGCGCGGGCATGCAGCGCGGCGATGGCCGCCTGCACTTGATAGGCGCCGGGCCGGCGATGGCGGATCGCCTTGTCGATCAGCGCCAGCCCCTCGGCGATGCGCGGGGCATCCCACAGGGCGCGGTCCTGGTCGTCCAGCAGGACCACCCGGCCCTCCGCATCGAAGCGCGCGGCGGCGCGGGCGTGCTGCAGCAGCATCAGCGCGGTGAGCCCCATGATCTCCGGCTCGGCCGGGAACAGGCGCAGCAGCAGGCGGGCAAGGCGGATGGCATCCTCGGCGAGGCCGGCGCGGTCGGGGTCGGGGCCGGCGGAATAGCCCTCGTTGAACACCAGATAGATCATGGCCGCCACCGCGCCGAGCCGCTCCGCCCGCTCCACCGCGCCCGGCGCCTCGAACGGCACGTCCGCCCGCGCGATGCGCGCCTTGGCGCGGGTGATGCGCTGCTCCATCGCCGCCTCGCTCACCAGGAAGGCGCGGGCGATCTGGCGCACGCTCAGCCCGGAGACGATGCGCAGCGCCAGCGGGATCTGCTGGGTGGCCGGCAGGTCCGGATGGCAGCAGATGAACAGCAGGCGCAGCACGTCGTCGCGGTAGTGGGAATTGTCCAGCCGCTCGGCCAGCGGCGCCTCGGCGTCGTCGAGGTCGGAGAGGTGCTCGTCCGGCGGCAGGGGCGCGAGGCGGGCGGCGCGGCGGGTGCCGTCGAGGCCGGCATTGCGGCCCACCAGGATCAGCCACGCCGCCGGATCGCGCGGCGGCCCGTTCTGCGGCCAGGTGCGCAGGGCCCGGAGGCAGGCTTCCTGATAGGCCTCCTCGGCGGTGTCGAGATCGCGGAAATAGCGCAGGAGCGCCGCCACCGCCTGCGGCCGGGCGGCGGTGAGGGCGGCATTGATCCAGGCCGGATCGGCGGCGGACATGGCGGCCGCTCAGGGCGCGGCGCGGCGATCGGGGAAGAAGGCGCCCACGGGGCGGATCTCATAGGCCCCGCCGGGATTGGCGGCGGCCAGATCGCGGGCGATGGACAGCACGTCCTCGAGGTCGTCGGCGTCCACCAGATAGAAGCCGAGCAACTGCTCCTTGGTCTCGGCGAACGGGCCGTCGAGCACGAGGGGCGGGTCCTCGGTCTTGCGCAGGGTGGTGGCGGCGGTGGTGGGGAGGAGGCGCAGGGAGGCGCCCATCTTGCCGGCTTTCGTCAGCCGCTCCTGCACCACGGCGAGCTTCGCCATGACGGCTTGGTCCTCCTCCTGGCTCCAGGCGCAGACCACGTCTTCCTCGTGGTAGCAGAGGATGGCGTACATCATGGCGGTTCTCCCTCTCGTCAGGGCAAGGACGCGAGTGCCCGGCCGGAACCGACAGCCCGGCCGGGAAAATCGCGCGTGGCGGGGCGCAAGGCGCGCCCCTCAGGCCGCCTGATCCTGCTCCATGGCGCCGCCGTAGCGCCGCACCAGATGGGCCTTGAACACGCCGGCATCCAGAGCACGGCCGGTGGCGCGGGTCAGGAGCGCATCGGTCTCCAGCAGCGAGCCCTGGCTGTGGACGTTGGCGCGCAGCCACGCCAGCAGCGGGGCGAAATCGCCGCGGGCGATGCCGGGCAGCACGTCGCCATCCGCGCGGCAGGCGGCGTCGAACAGCTGGGCCGCCGTCATGGCGCCGAGGGTGTAGGTGGGGAAATAGCCCCAGCCGCCGCTCGGCCAGTGGATGTCCTGCAGGCAGCCGTGCCGGTCGTCGGGGGGCGTGACGCCAAGCAGCTGCTGCATCCCCTCGGCCCACGCGCCCGGCAGGTCGGCAAGGCGCATCTCGTCGGCGATCAGCGCCTTCTCGATGCGAAAGCGCAGGATGACATGGGCGGGATAGGTCACCTCGTCCGCATCCACGCGGATGAAGCCGCGCTCGACGCGGGTATAGAGCCGCCACAGGGCGTCCGCCTCCCACGCCGGGCCGCTGCCACCGAAGGCGGCGCGCATGCGCGGGGCGGCGAAGGTGAGGAACTCGCGGCTGCGGCAGGCCTGCATCTCCATCAGCAGGGACTGGCTCTCGTGCACGCTCATGGAGCGCGCCTGACCCACCGGCTGGTGGATGAAGGCCTGCGGGCGGCCCTGCTCGTAGAGCGCGTGGCCGGTCTCGTGCAGCACGCCCATGAGGGCTTTCGAGAAATCCGCCTCGTCGTAGCGGGTGGTGATGCGCACGTCGTTGTCGGCGCCGCCGCAGAAGGGATGGGTGGAGACATCGAGCCGGCCGCGCTCGAAGTCGAAGCCGACCACCTTCATCATCTCCACGCCCAGCGCGCGCTGGGCCTCCACCGCGAACGGCCCGTCCAGCGGCGGGGTGGCGGGACGGCGTGCCTGCACCGCCAGCACCTCCTGCGTGAAGCCGGGCAGGAAGGCGGCGAGGTCGTCGAACAGCGCGTCGATGCGGGCGGAGCGGCCGCCCGGCTCGTAGTCGTTCAGCAGCGCGTCATAGGGCGAAAGGCCGAGCTTCTTGCCCTTGGCGCGCCCCATCTCCCGCTGCAGCTTCAGCACCTCTTCCAGATGCGGCAGCAGGGCGGGAAAATCGGAATCCGCCCGCGCCTGCCGCCACGCCATCTCGCACCTGGAGGCGGCGCGGCTCGCCGCTTCCACGAGGTCGGCGGGCAAGGCGGTCTGGATGGTGTAGAGGCGGGTGATCTCGCGCAGGTTGGCGCGCTCCCACGGGCCGAGCTCGCCGTCGTCGGCGCGCTCCAGCCATTCGCCGATGCGCGGGTCGGTCACCATGCCGTGATGGAGCACGCGCAGCAGCGCCAGCGTCTCCGCCCGGGTGGCGGCGGCGCCCTTGGGCATCATGGTGTCGCTGTCCCACTGCAGGATGCCGATGCCGTTGGCGAGGGCGGCGGCGCGGTCGAAATGGGCTGAAAGCTGCGAATATGCGGTCATGTGCCTGTGAGGTCTCCTCGGCCCGGCCGCAGACGGTAGTGAAGCGCGCGGCCGGAGGAAAGGGCGCGAAAACGCAAAAGCCCGGCGCCGGCGCTGGGGCCGGGCCGGGCTCTGCCGGGGCGGGGGACCCGAAGGGGCTCAGGCGGCCTTGTCGGCCGGCGCCAGCGAGAGGACCGATTCGAAGCCCTCGAACTCCGGCCCGCCGATATAGTTGACCCGGTTGGAGGAGGCGCCGGCATCGCGGTGGGCGAGGCGGAAGGCGTCCGACTTGGTCCAGGCCTCGAAATCGGCGCGGGTCGCCCACACGGTGTGGGAGATGTAAAGGGTGTACTCCTCCTTTTCCGGCCCGCGGCACAGGTCGAAGGCGACGAAGCCGGGCACGGCGGCGATGTAGCTGTCGCGCTCGCGCCACACGCGCTCGAACTCGGTCTCCGAACCGTGCTTCACCTTGAACCTGTTGGTGGCAATGAACATTTTGTCACTCCGTGCAATCGATGGGGTGAATTGGCTGCGCCGGCGCGGCGTGGCTATCGAACGGCGGGGGAAGGCGATGCCGCGGCGATCTCCTCCGCCCCGAACCGGATGCGCAGGCCGCCCTTCACGGTGAGGCCGGCGCTGGGCAGGAACTGCTGGTATTGAGTGTACTGCTCGTTGAGCAGGTTCTCAACGGAGAGGGAGGCCAGCACGTTCTCGCTCGGCTGGTAGCCCAGGTAGACATTCACGAGATTGAACGATGGCGTGGGCTCGTAGGGCGTGTCGGTGGGCAGGTCGGCCAGCGTCTTGGCCGCCACCCACTGCCAGCGCACCGAGACCGTCAGCCGGTTGTCGAGGAAGCGCGCGCCCAGCGTTCCCGCCACGTTGCTGGGCATGATGTTGGCGAGCGGCTGGTTGTCCACCAGGTCCTCGCCCTCGTTGAGCGTGACATTGAAGCCGGCGAACCACGGCCCGGTATCGTAGGTGCTCTCCAGCTCGAAGCCCTGGATGCGCGCGCGGGCGATGTTCTGGTACTGGTAGTCGGCGTAGGTGCCGAACATGGTCATGTTGTAGCCGACCAGCTCGATGTAGTCGTCCACGTCGTTGCGGTAGATGTTGGCCTTGGCGCGGAACTTGTCGCCCTTGGTGAATACGTCATCATACTTCAGGTTGACGCCGATTTCCTTGTTCTTGCCGATCTCGGGCCGCAGGTTGGGATTGGGCACGAAGCAGAACACGCCGTAGCTGCCATCCGGGCAGAACACGAGCGGGATGTTGGGCGGGTGCGCGCCGTTCACCAGCGTCTCGGTCACGGCCGGGGCGCGGTAGCCCTCCGCGTAGGTGCCGTAGAAGGTGAAGCCGGTGAGCGGGGTGAGGCCGATGGTGAGCTTGGGCGAGAGGTGGTTGCCGTCGGTGGAAACCCCGTCGCCGGAGAGGGTGTAGGTGTCGTAGCGCAGCGCGGCGATGGATTCGAACCAGGTGGAATAGTTCGCCTTCCACTGCACGAAGGCGCCGCCCACCCCGCGCTCGCCGGAGGGGTTGTAGCCGTCGCCGAAGCCGTAGTCGTCCACGTTGTCCACGTTGTCGTGGAAGTAGTCGCCGCCCACGGTGATGGCATTGCGGATGCCGTTCCAGGCGAAGCGCGAGGTGTTGTTGGCGTCGAAGCCCACCGTGTCGATGGTGAAATAGCGCGGGTCGCCGATGGCGCCGGTGATGGAGCTGGACGTGCCGGCCACCTTCAGCTGGCTCTGCTTGACGCGATTCCAGTAGAGGGTGCTGCGCCAGTCGAACCACATGTCGTCGGGGTTCGAGTAGTTGTAGCTGGCGGTCGCCGTCTGGTTCAGCACGGTGGTGCCGTACTGGGTGGCGGTGGCGGGGATGTCGCCGTTCACCAGCGCGGCGTTGTAGGTGGTGTAGTCGGCCGAATAATTGAGCGCGGTGAGCTTCACCTCGTGGAAGTCGGCCGGGCGGAAGGTGGCCTTGGCGGTGCCGGTCCAGGTGTCGTAGCCGGTGCCGGGCACCACGTCGCCGTTGCCATCCTTGTAGTCGCCCTGGCCGCGATAGGTGCCGCCGAGGAACAGGTCGATGTTCTGGCCCACCCGCGCCGCCGCGAACAGCGCGCCGAAGCCCATCGGCCCGTTGGAGCCGAACTCGCCCAGCGCCTCCACGCCCCAGGTCTGGCCGCGCTTGATGATGTCGTCGGCATCCTTGGTGCGGAAGGTGACCACGCCGCCGATGGCGCCCGAGCCGTAGACGTTGGACACCGGCCCGCGCACCACGTCCACGTCCGCCAGCAGCCCCGGCTCCAGGAAGAACGAGCCGGCGCCGGTGCCGTGGCCGAGCTGGGTGAAGTTCTGCCGCGCCCCGTCCACGAACACCGCGACACGGCCGAAGTCCTGCAGGCCGCGGATGTTGATGGAAGCCTGCGTGGAATTGCCGTTCTGGATCACGCTGGTGCCCGGCATGCCGAAGAACACGTCCTGCGTGCGCGAGGGCATCAGCTGTTCCAGGTCGTCCTGCCGCACCACGCTGATGGCGGCGAGCGCATCGATGGCCCGCTCCTGCGTGAGGGAGGCGGCCACCGTGATGGTGTCGAGCGTGGCGTCGCTCGCGCCGGCCTCGGCCGGCTCGGCGGGCGCCGACTGGGCGCGCGCCGCGGCAGCTCCCAGCAGCAGCGCCGATGCGGCGACGCCGCAGGCCAGGATGTGTCTCTTGCGATGAAATGCAGCCGCGCGCTGCGGGCCGAGCGCCATGATCGCCTCTCCGAAACCGGCAGATGAATCGGGCTGGCTACCGTCAGCCCGGGGGGGGGGACACCGCCCGGGGACGTGGCGCGCTGCGGGCACGACGTGCCCGCTGACTGCTGGGTAGAGCGTTGCCGCATTCCGGTCAAGAACAACGCTCCCCCTGTTGCCAATGATCGCAAATATCGGCACAGATGTTTGCAATTAGAGCACATACGGCATGCGGGTTTTGATTTTGATGAATTCAAAACTGTCGAGTCGATGTGGTGAGGTGATTCGAATAGATGGAATGGAAATTGTCTAAATTCATGATGCGTGCTGCACCGCACCGGGCGGCGGCCTGTGCCGTCCTCGCGGTCGCGCCGCTGCTTCTGATGTCCGTGGCGCGTGCCGCCGATGCGGGCGCCACGGCCGCCCCCGCTTCGGCCGCCCCCGCTTCCTCCGTGCCCGCGTCCACCGCGCGGCCCGACACGTCCCGCATCGTCTCCATCGGCGGCGCGGTGACGGAGATCCTGTTCGCCCTCGGCCTCGGCGACCGCGTCGTGGCGGTGGACCAGACCAGCCGCTACCCCGCCGCCGTCCGCGCCCGCCCGGACGTGGGCTATTCCCGCGCCCTGTCGCCCGAAGGCGTGCTCTCGGTGGGGCCGAGCCTGATCATCGCCGCCGAGGGCGCCGGCCCGCGCTCCACCCTCGACGTGCTGCGGCACGCCTCGGTGCCGGTGGTGCTGGTGCCGGAGGCGCAAGATCGCGACGGCGTCCTGCGCAAGATCGCGGCGGTGGCGCGCGCGGTGGGCGAGGACGAGCGGGGCAGGGCGCTCGCCGCCGAGGTGGCGGCGGATTTCGCCGCCCTCGACGCCATGGTCGCCCGCCTGCCGGATCGCCCCCGCGCGGTGTTCGTGCTCTCGGCCGCCGGCGGGGCGGCGGTGGTGGGCGGGGCCGGCACCTCGGCCGACGCCATCCTGCGCCTCGCCGGCGCCGCCAATGCCATGGCCGCGCTGGAGGGCTTCAAGCCGGCGCTCGACGAGGCCGCCATGACCGCCGAGCCGGAGGCGGTGGTGGTGATGAAGGGCGGCGGGCAGGCGCTCGACGCCGATACCGTGCTGGCGCTTCCGGCCTTCGCCGGAACCCCGGCCGCCCGCGACCGGCGGTTCGTGGTGCTGCCGGGCTCCTACCTGCTGGGCTTCGGCCCGCGCGCGCCCCGCGCCGCCCGCGATCTCGCCGCCGCGCTCCACCCCTCCGCGAGCCTGCCGCCGCTCCCGCCGCGCACCTGGGCCACGGAGGCGGACCAGTGAGCGCGCAGGCCGCCATGGCCGCCAAGGCGGAACCGCGCGCCCTGCGTCCGGTCGCGACGGGGCTTGCCGTGTTCGCGGGCCTCGCCGTGCTCGCGGTGCTGGGGGCGCTCGCCATCGGCCCGTTCACCATCGCCCCGGGGCGGGTGCTGGCGATCCTGTGGGAGGCGCTGACCGGCGCCGCGCCCACGGCAAGCCTGCGCGAGCGCATCGTGGTGCTGGATGTGCGCCTGCCGCGCGCCGTGGTGGGCGCGCTCACCGGCGCGGGCACGGCGGTGGCCGGGGCGGTGATGCAGGGGGTGTTCCGCAATCCTTTGGCCGATCCCGGCCTTGTCGGCGTCGCGCCCGGGGCGGCGCTGGCGGCGGTGGCGTTCGTGGTGTTCGGCGCGCCGCTGGCGGCGCTGCTGCCCGGCCCGCTGCAGCCGCTCGGCCTGCCGCTGGCGGCCTTCGCCGGCGGGCTCGCCACCACCCTCCTCATCGCCCGCCTCGCCGCGCGGGAGGGGCGGACCTCGGTGGCGACGCTGCTGTTCGCGGGCCTTGCGCTCGGGGCGCTGGCGAGCGCAGGCACCGGCGTCCTCGTCTTCCTCGCCTCCGAGCAGCAGACGCGGGAATTCCTGTTCTGGACCCTCGGCAGCCTCGGCGGCGCCACCTGGATCAAGGCGGCGCTGGTGGCTCCCTTCGTGCTCGGCCTTCTGGCGGCGGCGCCTTTCCTCGCCCGCGGGCTCGACGCGCTGGCTTTGGGAGAGGCGGAGGCGTTCCACGCCGGTGTCGCGGTGGAGCGGCTGAAGAAGCTCGCCATCGTCGCGGTGGCGGCCGGGGTGGGCGCCTCGGTGGCGGCGGCGGGGGTGGTGGGCTTCATCGGGCTGGTGGTGCCGCACCTCGCGCGGCTCGTCATCGGCCCGTCCCACCGGGTGCTGCTGCCCGCCTCGGCGCTGCTCGGGGTGGCGGTGCTGCTGGGCGCCGACATCCTCGCGCGCATGATCGCCGCCCCGGCCGAGCTGCCGCTGGGCGTGGTCACCGCGCTGGTGGGGGCGCCGTTCTTCCTCTGGCTGCTGCTGCGCCGCCGGGCCTTCGTGGGGTGAGCCATGTATGTCGCTGAGAACCTGCGCGTGACCGCCGCCGGCCGCGTCCTGCTCGATGGCGCCACGCTGGCGCTGCGCCCCGGCGCGGTGAGCGTGCTGGTGGGGCCGAACGGGGCCGGCAAGTCCACCCTGCTCAAGGCGCTCTCGGGCGAGCTGCGACCCGCTGCCGGCCGCGTGCTGCTGGATGGCGTGCCGATCCGCGACATGGCGCCCCTGGCGCTGGCGCAGCGGCGGGCGGTGCTGCCGCAATCGGTGGAGGTGGCCTTCCCCTTCACCGCCGGCGAGGTGATCGCCGCCGGGCTGATGGCGGCCGACGCCCGCGACGGCGCGCGCATCCACCGCCTGCTGGCGCTGGTGGACCTGCCGGGCTTCGCCAACCGCCGCTACGACAGCCTCTCCGGCGGTGAGCGCCAGCGGGTGCAGCTGGCCCGCATCCTCGCCCAGCTGGAGCTCGCGCGGGGCGATGCGCCAGCCTACCTCTTCCTCGACGAGCCCACCGCGAGCCTCGACCTCGCCCACCAGCTCACCGTGCTGCGCCTCGCCCGCGCCCACGCGGATGCCGGCGGCGGCGTGCTGGCGGTGCTGCACGACCTGAATCTGGCGGCCATGGTCGCCGACGAGCTGGTGGTGCTGGCGGGCGGACGCATCCGCGCCGCCGGGCCGGTGGAGTCGGTGCTGACGGAAGAGGTGCTGGACGACGCCTTCGGCATCCGCGTGCGCCTCGGCGTGGCGCCGCCGGGCCCGTTCGTGCTGCCGCAGAACGTGCGACCGGCGCCGTGAGGGCAGGGGCGCGGGCAGGGGGCGTGCAGCCGGGCGCGGGCAGGGCAGCCGGGCCGTGGCATCGCTATCGCGCCCCGGCATCGGGGCACGTTCGAGGGGGAAGGCACCGCAGCGTCGCGGGACCCGCATCGCGATTCCGCAGCGGGCGCGGCAATGTCCGCTGCTCCGGGAAGGGAACAGCACGGGCAGCACCGCCCTGCCGGAGGAGGCGAGGGCGATGCCGCCCCCGCCGGCCGTCCGCTCAGGCCAGCGCCTGCGCCGCCTTCAGCACCTCCTCGGCGTGGCCGGCCACCTTCACCTTGGGCCAGGCCTGCGCCACCTTGCCGTCGCGGCCGATGAGCAGGGTCGCCCGCTCGATGCCCATGTACTTGCGGCCGTACATGCTCTTCTCCACCCACACGCCATAGGCCTCCAGCATGGCCTTGTCCGGGTCCGAGCCGAGGGGGAAGGAGAGGTCGTACTTGTCGCGGAACTTGTCCTGCGCGCTCACCGCGTCCGCGGAGACGCCGAGGATGTCGGTGTCGGCTGCGGCAAAGTCGGCCTTCAGGCCGTTGAAGGCGATGGCCTCCTTGGTGCAGCCCGTGGTGTTGGCCTTGGGATAGAAATAGAGCACCAGCTTGCGGCCCTTGAAATCGGCAAGGGATACCGTTCCGCCGCCATCACGGGCCAGCTTGAACGCGGGCGCCTTGGCGCCGGTGGCAGGAAAACTCGCCATCCGCCTTCCTTTCGACGTGTTCGGCGCCATACGGGGCGGGGCGGCCTTGGGAGGACCCACAAGATCGCCGACTTCCGGGCGCACATGGTAACCTGCGCGGGAGTTGATCCACCTCATCTTTACGAGGGACACGCAGGTTAGGGTCAATCGCGCCGGCGCGGACGAATCGCCGCGCGGCCGCGGCGTCCGATCGAGGGGGCGCGACGGGGGGAGCCGGCCCGGCAGGGGCCGGCGCTGGAAGGCGGAAGGAACGGGATGGAGGAGAGGGTGCGCAACCCGGAGCAGGCGCGGCGCCAGCCGCGACGCTTCCGGTTCCACGGCATCATGGGTGCGCTGGTCCCCCGCAACCGGGCGACGCGCATTATCGTGGGCACGTGCCTCATCCTGATCGCGCTGGGCGGCGTTGCGGCGGTGACGCTCTATGCGCTGATCGCCACCGGCATCGTCACCGCCAACATCGCCACCCCCTACATCGAACGGGCGCTGGAAGAGCGCATCGGCGGCGGCCACCACGTGGCCATAGGCTCCACCTCCATGGAGCGGAGCAGCAGCGGCGCCACCACGGTGGTGGTGCACGACATCCGCGTCACCGCGCCCGACGGGCAGCTGGTGGCGAGCGCGCCCAGCGCCGAGGTGGAGCTGGAGGGCTCGCTGCTCTCGCTCATGCCCAAGGCGCGGCGCATCGACCTCGTGGGCGCCGAGATGACGGTGCGCATCGCCGCCTCGGGCCATGTGGCCGTGGCCACCGGCAAGGGCGCGAAGGCGATCTCGCCCACCGCCGCGAAGGGGACCCCCGCGACGCCGGCCCCCGGTGCGCCCGCGGCCCCGTCCCAGCCCGATGCTTCCGCCCCGCCGTCCGCCGCCGCCCCGGCGCAGCAGGCGGCGGCGCCGGCGATGGATTTCGACCCGCTGAAGCCGGTCTTCATCGCCCGCTGGATGAACGAGCTGGAGACCGCCGGCTTCGACGGCGGCGCGCTTGCCGACGTGGGCCTGAAGGACGGCACCGTCATCGTCGAGAACGAGAGCGCCGGCCGGCGCATCGTGTTCCAGCACATCAGCGTGCGGCTTGCGCGGCCGCAGGGGGGCGGGGCGGAGCTGACCTTCACCAGCCAGTCGCCGCAGGGGGTGGCCACCGCCGTCGCCCGCATCGGCGCCGCGCGCGACGGCGTGCGGGCCATGGACGTCTCCATCCGCAACCTCTCCACCCGCGACCTGCTGCAGGCATTCGCGCAGGACCAGCGGCGCTTCTACATCGACACCCCGCTCGATGCCTCGCTGAACGCCACCCTCTCGCTGGAGGGCGACCTGAAGGCCCTGACCGCGCGGCTCGATCTCGGCGCCGGCGCCATGGGCAGCGGCGAGGACCCGGAAGAGCGCTTCGTCATCGACCGCGCCCGGCTCGGCGCCACGCTGGACGTGACGCGCCGCGTCATCGCGCTCGCCCCCGTCGAGGCGGTGAAGGGCGAGAACGTCATCTCCCTGCTCGGCGAGGTGCGGGTGCCCGCCACCATGGCCGAGCCCTGGCCGTTCCAGATCGGCCCCAAGCAGGTGGTTCTCGCCGGCAAGGAGATGCCGGAGCCGAACCTCGCCATCGACAAGGTGGAGGTGGCCGGCCGGTTCGATCCGCCGACCCGCCGGCTGATCGCCGACACCGGCTTCCTGTCCTCCCCCGCCGGCAGCTTCACCTTCACCGCGCTGTTCGATTTCGGCGTGGACGTGCCCTACGTGAAGTTCGACGGCGTGGCCTCGCCCATGCCGGTGGCCACCGTGAAGCGGTTCTGGCCGGTGAACATCGCCCCGCCGGCGCGGCAGTTCGCCATCGACAATGTTTCCGGCGGCACCGCCGACGGCATCACCATCGCCGTGCGCCTGCCGCTCGACCTCATCGGCCAGAAGCAGGTGCCGCTGCCGGACGACGGCGTGCGCTTCACCATCAACGGCAAGGGCGTGACGCTGCGCCCGGTGAAGGGGCTGCCGCCCATCACCAACGCCAGCCTCTCCATCCTCGTCACCGGCCGCTCGGTGCGCATCACCATGCCCGACGGCACGGTGGTGACGCCGCAGAACCGCAAGATCGCGGTGAGCGACGGCGCCATGCTGATGCCGGACTATTTCCCGCGCGAGCCCTCCGCGCAGATCAAGGTGAAGTTCGACGGGCCGGCCGACGGCGCCGTCGAGGTGCTGGGCATGGAACCGCTGAAGGGCCCCACCGGCACCGCCTTCGACCCCTCCACCACGCGCGGGCGCTTCTCGGCGCTGCTGCAGGTGAACATCACCTTCCGCAAGGTGCCGCTGCCGGAGGATTTCGATTATTCGCTGGAGGCCACCCTCACCGACTTCGGCGTGGACAAGGTGTTCCGTGGCCAGCGGCTGGAAGGCGCCAGCGTGAAGGCCTTCGCCTCGCCCGCCGGCGTGGTGCTGCGCGGCGACGGCAAGCTCGCCGGGGCGCCGGTGGCGTTCGAGTACGAGAAGCGCAAGGACGTGGCGGATTCCGACATCCGCATCTCCGCCACGCTGGACGACGCCGCGCGCGGCCGCCTCGGCCTCGACATTCCCGGCATCTCCGGCAACGTGGGCGTCCGCCTCGTCGGCACCACCAACAACAAGGACACCCGCGCCACCATCGAGGCGGATCTGACCGCCGCGCGCATCGCCGACCTCATCCCCGGCCTCAGCAAGCCGGCCGGCAAGCCGCTGAAGGCGCGGTTCGTGCTGAACGACAAGGGCAATTCCGTCCGCCTCGACGACCTGGTGATGGACGGCTCCGGCACCCTGCTCAAGGGCTCGCTGGAGCTCTCCGACAGCGGCGACCTCATCGGCGCCACCTTCCCCACCTTCCAGCTCTCGGACGGCGACAAGGCCTCGCTGAAGGCCGAGAAGGCCGGCGCGGTGCTGAAGATCCGCATCACCGGCGACGTGATGGACGCGCGCGGCATCATGAAGAGCCTCGTCGCCGCCCCCACCGGCCAGCGCAGCCAGAAGACGCCGGACGTGGACGTGGAAGCCAAGATCGGCGCCCTCACCGGCAACAATGGCGAGGTGCTGCGCCAGTTCGACCTGTTCGTGACCCGCCGCGGGGTGGAGACGCGCGACTTCACGCTCACCGCCAAGGCCGGGCGCGACGGCTCCGTGGCCGGCGAGATGCGCAACTGGCAGGGCCGCGAGCGCGCCCTGCAGGTCACCACCTCGGACGCCGGCGCGCTGCTGCGCTTCCTCGACATCTACGCCAAGGTGCAGGGCGGCGAGGCCTGGCTCATCGTCGACCCGCCGCGCAGCGATTCGACGCCGCAGGAAGGCGTGCTGCACGTGCGCGACTTTTCCATCAGGGGCGAGCCGGGGCTGGACCGCCTCGCCAGCGCCGCGCGCGATTCCTCCGGTCGCTCGGAGGGCGGCACCGCCTATTTCGACAAGGCTCAGGGCCAGTTCGCCCGCACCACCGGCAAGATCGTGTTCAAGGAAGGCGCCATCTGGGGTCCGTCCTTCGGCGCCACCTTCGACGGGACGCTGGATTTCGCCGCCGACCGCATCTCGGTGCGCGGCACCTTCGTGCCGGCCTACGCGCTCAACAACATCTTCTCGAAGCTGCCGGTGATCGGCCTGTTCCTCGGCGGCGGGCCGAACGAGGGCCTCCTGGGCGTGACGTTCGAGATCGTCGGCCCGCTCGGCACCGGGCCCACCCTGCGCATCAATCCCATCTCGGCGGTGGCGCCGGGCTTCCTGCGCAAGATCTTCGAATTCCGCGATTCGAGCAGCGCGCCCCCGACCCGCTGACGGTTCCGGCCGGCCGCGCCTGACAGGGCGGCGGCTGGCGGCAGCCCGGCACCGCGCCCGCGCGGGCCGGGGGATGACCCGCCGCGCCCGCATCGCGCCGCGCGGTCACCGGCGCGAGCTCGGGCTTTGCTGCGACATCCTGTCCGAACGCCCCTTGCCGTGGGTCACGGCACCCCTCACACTCACCCCATAAAAGAATACAGGCTGGAAACGAAAAAGGGTGGGTTAGAATGCTGGCTCTGGTGTTGATCATCGCCTGCGGCCTTCTGGCCGTGGCTTATGGCGTATGGGCCATCAAATCCCTGATGGCGGCGGACCCGGGAACCGCGCGGATGCAGGAGATCGCATCCGCCATCGCCGAGGGCGCGCAGGCGTACCTCAAGCGGCAGTACACCACCATCGGTCTGGTGGGCGTCGTCATCTTCATCCTCGTGGGCGCGTTCCTCGGCTGGTTCGTGGCCATCGGCTTCGCGCTCGGCGCCATCCTGTCCGGCCTCGCCGGCTTCATCGGCATGAACGTGTCGGTCCGCGCCAATGTGCGCACCGCCCAGGCGGCCACCCTGTCGCTGGCCGGCGGCCTCGACATCGCCTTCAAGGCGGGCGCGGTGACCGGCCTGCTGGTGGCCGGCCTCGCTCTGCTCGGGGTCAGCGTCTACTTCCTGGTGCTCACCGCGGCGCTCGGCTTCGCGCCCAACAGCCGCACGGTGGTGGATGCGCTGGTGGCGCTGGGCTTCGGCGCCTCGCTCATCTCCATCTTCGCCCGTCTCGGCGGCGGCATCTTCACCAAGGGCGCGGACGTGGGCGGCGACCTCGTGGGCAAGGTGGAGGCCGGCATCCCCGAGGATGACCCGCGCAACCCCGCCACCATCGCCGACAACGTGGGCGACAACGTCGGCGACTGCGCGGGCATGGCCGCCGACCTGTTCGAGACCTATGCGGTGACGGTGGTCGCCACCATGGTGCTGGCCGCCATCTTCTTCGCCGCCACCCCGGCGGCCCTCTCCACCATGATGATCTACCCGCTCGCCATCGGCGGCGCGTGCATCCTCACCTCCATCGCCGGCACCTTCTTCGTGCGGCTGGGGCCGAACTCCTCCATCATGGGGGCGCTCTACAAGGGCCTGATGGCCACCGCCGGCTTCTCCATCATCGCGCTGGCCGCGGTGACCTGGCTCCTGCCCGGCTTCGGGCCGATCGCCGGGGTGGGCTATACCGGCACCAGCCTGCTCTTGTGCGGCCTCGTCGGCCTTGCGGTGACGGGCGCCATCGTCGTCATCACCGAATATTACACCGGCACCGGCTATCGCCCGGTGGTGTCGATTGCCCAGGCGTCGGTGACGGGGCACGGCACCAACATCATCCAGGGCCTCGCGGTGTCGCTGGAATCCACCGCGCTGCCGACGCTGGTCATCGTCGCCGGCATCCTGTGCGCCTACGGTCTTGCCGGCCTGTTCGGCATCGCCATCGCCGCCACCACCATGCTCGGCGTCGCCGGCATGATCGTGGCGCTCGATGCCTTCGGCCCGGTCACCGACAATGCCGGTGGCATCGCCGAGATGGCCGGCCTGCCGAAGGAGGTGCGCCAGTCCACCGATGCGCTCGACGCGGTGGGCAACACCACCAAGGCGGTCACCAAGGGCTATGCCATCGGCTCGGCCGGCCTCGGCGCGCTGGTGCTGTTCGCCGCCTACAGCCAGGACCTGAAGTATTTCGTGGCCCAGGCGGCGCCCGGCTCCTACTTCGCCGGCGTGGCGCCGAACTTCTCGCTGGAGAATCCGTACGTCGTGGTTGGCCTGCTGTTCGGCGGCCTGCTTCCGTATCTCTTCGGCGCCATGGGCATGACCGCCGTGGGCCGCGCCGCCGGCGCCATCGTGGAGGAGGTGCGCCGCCAGTTCCGCGAGAAGCCCGGCATCATGGCCGGCACCGAGAAGCCGGACTATTCCCGCGCCGTGGACATGCTGACGAAAGCCGCCATCAAGGAGATGATCATCCCCTCCCTGCTGCCGGTGCTGTCGCCCATCGTCTGCTACTTCGTCATCTATTTCGTGGCGGGGGGCGGGGCGGCCGGCAAGTCGGCGGCCTTCTCGGCGGTGGGGGCGATGCTGCTCGGCGTCATCGTCACCGGCCTGTTCGTGGCCATCTCCATGACCTCGGGCGGCGGCGCCTGGGACAATGCCAAGAAGTCGTTCGAGGACGGCTTCGTGGATAAGGACGGGGTGCGCCACTACAAGGGCTCGGAGGCCCACAAGGCCTCGGTGACCGGCGACACGGTCGGCGACCCCTACAAGGACACGGCGGGCCCGGCCGTGAACCCCATGATCAAGATCACCAACATCGTCGCCCTGCTGCTGCTGGCGGTGCTGGGGCACTGAGGAACAGGCGGGGCGGGCGGTGCGCCGTCCGCTCCGCCCTCGCCCTGCTCTCGCCATCTCCACCCGGCGGGGGCGCCACATGTCCCATGGCCCTTTGGGCCCAAACCGGCCTTAATTGCACGCGCCCGCCGCTCCGCGGCCGGGACGTGGTGCGAGTCGGGGGAGGGGGCATGCGGGCAGTGGTGGATCGCATCTTCAAGCTGAAGGCGCACGGCACGGACGTGCCGACCGAGGTGGTGGCCGGCTTCACCACCTTCCTGACCATGGCCTACATCGTCATCGTCAACCCGCAGATCCTCTCGCAGGCGGGCATCGATCACGGCGCCGCCTTCACCGCCACCTGCCTTGCCGCCGCCTTCGGCTCCCTGGCCATGGGGCTGGCGGCCAATTATCCCATCGCGCTCGCGCCCGGCATGGGGCTGAACGCCTATTTCACCTTCACCGTGGTCAACGGCATGGGCGTGCCGTGGCAGGTGGCGCTGGGGGCGGTGTTCGTCTCCGGCTGCATGTTCCTCGCCATCAGCGTGCTGCGGGTGCGCGAGTGGCTGGTGAATTCCATCCCCATGCCGCTCAAGCTCGGCATCGGCGCCGGCATCGGCCTGTTCCTCGGCCTGCTCGGCCTGAAGGGCATGGGGCTGGTGACCGGCAATGCCGCGACCCTCGTCGGCCTCGGCCATCTCGACCAGCCCTCCACCCTGCTGGCCTGCGCCGGCTTCCTGCTGATGGCGGGGCTCGCGGCGCGGCGGGTGCCGGGGGCGATCATCATCGCCATCGCGGCGGCCACCGTGGCGGGGGTGCCGTTCGGGCTCGTGAGCTTCACCGGCGTGGTCTCTGCGCCGCCCTCGCTGGCGCCCACCTTCCTCGCCCTCGACATCGCCGGCGCGCTGCGCATCGGCATCCTCGGCGTGGTGGCGACCTTCTTCCTGGTGGACGTGCTCGACAACATGGGCACGCTGATCGCCACCCTCTACCGCGCCCGCCTGATGCGGCCGGACGGCTCGGTGCCGCGGCTGGAACGGGTGCTGCTGGCCGATTCGTGCGGCGCCATCGTCGGCTCGATGCTCGGCACCTCCACCACCACCTCGTACATCGAGAGCGCCTCCGGCATCCAGGCTGGCGGACGCACCGGGCTCACCGCGGTGACGGTGGCGGGGCTGTTCCTCGCCTGCCTGGTGCTGGCGCCGCTGGCGCTGGCGGTGCCGGCCTATGCCACCGCCCCGGCGCTGCTGTTCGTTTCGCTGGCCATGATGGCGGCGCTGCGCGACCTGCCGTGGGACGACATGGCCGAGGCCCTGCCGGCCGCCGCCACCACGCTCGGCATCGTCTTCACCTTCTCGATCGCCACCGGCATCGGGCTGGGCTTCATCACCTATGTGGTGGTGAAGACCATCGCCGGCCGGGTGCGCGAGATCCGCGGCGCGGTCTGGCTCATCGCCGCCGCCTCGGCGGTGCTGCTGGCGGTGGAGTAGGGGAGGGCGGTCGACCCCGATGGCGGTTGTGTCCGGGGCGGCATACCAGCCGCAATTCGCATGAGTGCCCCCGCGGCGCTGGCGTTCAGCGCGCCAGGCGTTGCTGTAGCGCGCCCGCGACAGGAAGGGGTCGGGGCATGTTCCTTCGCAAGATCGGGTGACCGCGCGCCGCCGCAATGGTGTGCGCGCTGTGGCCGGCGGGGTGCGCGAGCCCGAGCGTGCCGCGCCCGAGCGTGCAGGAGCGGCTCGATGCGGCGCGGGAGAAGACGCGGGACCAGACCCCGCTCCCGGTATGGGTGGACGTCACCCCCGAGCAGCTGGCCGCCATCGATCCCGAGCGCCTGAAGGCTGAAGGCGCAGCGGTGGTGATCGTGCCCGGCATCCGCGAGACCACCGGGGGCGACCGCCTCGGCCCCCTGAAGGCCGTCGCGCTCCGGGATGCGACATCCAGCACGGGCACGATGGCGCTGCTCGCGCCGCAGGGCACGGAGGCCGAGGTGGCGTTGGGCGTCGCCACGCTGCCGCCGGGCAAGTAGGTGCCGAACGGCGGCCCCGTCCTCTATCGCACCGTGATCCGGCCGGACGGTACGGCGCTGCAGCAGATGGCGACGCCGCGCGGCCACGCCAACATTCCCATCGAGCGGGCCGTGCAGGTCCATGCCGGGGATGTGCTGTATGTCGGCACCATGGTGTTCCTCAGCCGCAATGCCGCGGCCAACGTGGAGCAGATGAAGGTCCGCGACGAGAGCGCCGCCGCCGCCCGCTGGGCCAAGGCGAACACGCCCAACCTCGCGCCCCGCCTGCAGACGCGGCCCATGCCCGGCGTCGAGCACATGCAGTGAGGGGCACCCCTGCGCCCGCTGCGGGGGTGGGGGCACGTCACGCCCTTCCCTCCCGGCGCCTGATCGTGTAGATCACCCGCGACCTGCGCGCCGGGCTTTCATCGCCGTGGCGCGAACATGATGGATTCCATGCAGACGGTTCTGATCGTTATTCACCTCATGGTGGTGCTCGCGCTCATCGGCGTGGTGCTGATCCAGCGCTCCGAGGGCGGCGGGCTCGGCATCGGCGGCGGGGGCGGCGGCTCCGGCGGCTTCTTCACCGCGCGCGGCACGGCGAACGTGCTCACCCGCGCCACCGCCATCCTGGCCGTGCTGTTCTTCATCACCTCGCTGGCGCTGACCATCGTGGCCGGCTGGGGCCGCGCCCCGCGCTCGATCCTGCCGCCGGCGACCCAGGGCCAGAATGGCGGCCCGGCCGTTCCGCAGAGCGGCGGCTCCATCCTTGACCAGATTCGCCCGCAGGGGACCCCGGCCACGCCGGCGGCGCCCGCCGCTCCCTCGGGTCCCCAGGTTCCGCAGTCCCAGTGAGCGCGTCGCCGCCAGCGGCGGCGACATCCCTTCTCCACAGGCGAGGCGAGGCCGGCACCGGCTTCGCCCTCGCCGAATCGCGTTTGCACGAGGTAAGGTCGAGGCCCATGGCGCGCTATATCTTCATCACCGGCGGCGTCGTGTCTTCGCTCGGCAAGGGCCTCGCCTCGGCGGCTCTGGGCGCGCTCCTCCAGGCGCGCGGCTACACTGTCCGGCTCCGCAAGCTCGACCCCTATCTGAACGTCGATCCGGGCACCATGAGCCCGTATCAGCACGGCGAGGTGTTCGTCACCGACGACGGCGCCGAGACCGATCTCGACCTCGGCCACTACGAGCGCTTCACCGGCACCCCGGCCACGAAGCAGGACAACATCACCACCGGCCGCATCTATCAGGACATCCTGACCAAGGAGCGCCGTGGCGACTATCTGGGTGCCACCATCCAGGTGATTCCCCACGTCACCAACGCGATCAAGGACTTCGTGCTGGAAGGCAACGAGGGCTTCGATTTCGTGCTGATCGAGGTGGGCGGCACGGTGGGCGACATCGAGGGCCTGCCCTTCTTCGAGGCCACCCGCCAGCTGAAGAACGAGCTGCCGCGCGGCCACGCCATCTTCATCCACCTCACGCTGATGCCGTACATCCCCTCGGCCGGCGAGCTGAAGACCAAGCCGACGCAGCATTCGGTGAAGGAGCTGCGCTCCATCGGCATCCAGCCCGACATCCTGCTGTGCCGCACCGACCGGGAGATCCCGCGCGAGGAGCGGCGCAAGCTGTCGCTGTTCTGCAACGTGCGCGAGACGGCGGTGATCGAGGCGCGGGACGTGGACAACATCTACGCCGTGCCCTCCGCCTACCACGCCGAGGGGCTCGACAAGGAGGTGCTGGCCGCCTTCAACATCGAGCCGGCCCCCGCGCCCAACCTCAAGCGCTGGACCGACATCGAGAGCCGCGTGCGCAACCCCGAGGGCGAGGTCACCATCGCCATCGTCGGCAAGTACACGGGCCTGAAGGACGCCTACAAGTCGCTGATCGAGGCGCTCGCCCACGGCGGCATCGCCCACAAGACCCGCGTGAAGCTCGACTGGATCGAGAGCGAGACCTTCGAGCGCGAGGATCCTGCGCCCTTCCTGGAGCACGTCCATGGCATTCTCGTGCCCGGCGGCTTCGGCCAGCGCGGCGCCGAGGGCAAGATCCGCGCGGCGCGCTTCGCCCGCGAGCGGCAGGTGCCCTATCTCGGCATCTGCTTCGGCATGCAGATGGCGGTGATCGAGGCGGCGCGGAACCTCGCCGGCATCACCGAGGCCAATTCCACCGAGTTCGGCCCCACCTCCGAGCCGGTGGTGGGCCTGCTCACCGAATGGCTGCGCGGCAACGAGCTGGAGAAGCGCAACTCCGCCGGCGACCTCGGCGGCACCATGCGGCTCGGCGCCTATCAGGCCCGCCTCGCCCCCGGCAGCCGCGCCGAGACCATCTACGGCACCGGCGACATCTCCGAGCGCCACCGCCATCGCTATGAGGTGAACACCGCCTATCGCGACCGGCTGGAGCAGCACGGGCTGAAGTTCTCCGGCATGTCGCCGGACGGGCTGTTGCCGGAAATCGTCGAATATCCGGACCATCCGTGGTTCGTCGGCGTGCAGTTCCATCCGGAGCTGAAGTCGCGTCCGTTCGATCCCCACCCGCTGTTCGCGGCCTTCGTCGGCGCGGCCATGGAGCAGAGCCGGCTGGTGTGACGCAGGGCAGGGGCGGGATGGCAGGTAGCCGAATCCCACCGTCGGCCCTTGCGCTTCGCGTCGTGTCCCGGTCCACTCCCCCTGCGCGCCGAATCCCGCGCGGACCGGAGGAGAAACCATGCGACGCGGCCTCGACCATGTGGTGCACCTCGTCCGCGATCTCGATGCGGCCGGCGAGGTCTATGACCTGCTTGGCTTCACCGTGGGCGCGCGCAACCGCCACCCCTGGGGCACGGAGAACCGCATCGTCCAGACCCCCGGCTTCTTCATCGAGCTGCTGCAGGTGGCGGACCCGGCGCTGATTCCGGTGCCGGAGGAGGGCCAGTTCTCGTTCGGCGGCTTCAACCGCGATTTCCTCGCCGCCAACGGCGAGGGCCTCTCCATGCTGGTGGTGGAAGGCTCCGATCCGGTCGCGGAGAAGGCCGCCATCGATGTGGCCGGCTTCGGCGGGTTCGATCTGTTCCCGTTCGCCCGCAAGGCGCGCCGGCCGGATGGCCAGGAGGTGGACGTGGGCTTCACCCTGGCCTTCGCCCGGGACCCCGCCGGGCCCGACGTCGGTCTGTTCACCTGCACCCAGACGAACCCGGAGAACTTCTGGTCGGCCGATCTCCAGCGCCATTCCAACCAGGTGACGGGCGTCGCCGGCGTGGTGCTGGTGGCGGACGTGCCGGCCGCCCACCAGGCGGTGCTGGAGGCGCTGACCGGCGGCCGGGTCCGGCGCGCGGTGGATGACTGGTACGTGGGCGAGACGCCCCGCGGCAATGTGGACGTGATGACCCGCGCCCTGTTCACCGACCGCTATGGCGTGCCGGCCCCCGGCGCCGAGGGGCTGCGGCTGGCGGCGGTGCGCTTCACCACCCCGGGCGCGCCCCAGCTGCGCCGCTCGCTGGCCGCCCGCCGCATGGTGGAGGAGGCGATCGAGGGCATCATCGTGGTGCCACCCCGCGCGGCGCTGGGCGCGACGCTGGTGTTCGAGCTGGCCGAGGGCGCCGAGGGCTGAAGTCCGGATATTTCCTGAAGAGAAAACTTTCGCATCGTCCCGAAACCGGGCTAGATGGAACGGGGGCCGTTTCCCCCGCCGGCGCGCGGACGGCCGCGCGCCTGATCCTCCGAGCGGCGGGGACGACCCCGCCACCCGTGGTCTTCTCTCATGGCATGGATCTATCTGCTGGTTGCCGGCCTCATGGAAATCGCATGGGCGCTGGGCATGAAATATTCCGAAGGCTTCACCCGCCTGTGGCCCAGCGCCTTCACTCTCGCGGCCATCGCGGTCAGCCTGTTCCTGCTCTCGCTGGCGCTGCGGGGCATTCCCATCGGCACCGCCTATGCGGTGTGGGCGGGCATCGGCACGGTGGGCACGGCGCTCGCGGGCATCCTGTTCTTCTCCGAATCGACGGATCTGCTGCGCCTCGCCTCCATCGGCCTGATCGCGGCGGGCATTGTCGGGCTCAAGCTGGTCACGCCCTGAGCCGGAAGGCGCGGGGGCATTTCGCGCATTCGCGATTTAGCGAAACGGGCAAAATGCTCTATTGAGGCGGCGCCGCCGCAGAAGGCGGCCCGCCCGCGCGGCCGGATTCCCCGCATCACCGGTTTGCAAAACCGCTGCCTGCGTCGGCCGGCCGCCTGCGGCGCCTGACAGGGACACGACCGATGAATGCCGCTCCGCCCCCCGCCACGCCCCTCGCCATCGTCGAGGCCGGCCCCGTGCGCTTCGGCAACGACCTGCCCCTCGCGCTGATCGCCGGCCCCTGCCAAATGGAGAGCCGCGAGCACGCGCTGGAGGTGGCGACCGCGCTGAAGGAGATCGCGCAGCGGCGCGGCATCGGCCTTATCTTCAAGACCTCGTTCGACAAGGCCAACCGCACCTCGCTCTCGGCCCGCCGCGGCATGGGGCTGGACGCGGCGCTGCCGGTGTTCGCCGAGATCAAGGAAAAGCTGGGCCTGCCGGTGCTCACCGACATCCACGAGATCGACCAGTGCGCCCGCGCCGCCGAGGTGGTGGACGTGCTGCAGATCCCCGCCTTCCTGTGCCGCCAGACCGACCTTCTGGTCGCCGCCGCCCGCACCGGGCGGGTGGTGAACGTGAAGAAGGGCCAGTTCCTCGCCCCCTGGGACATGACCAACGTGGTCAACAAGATCACCGGCGCCGGCAACGGGCGGGTGATGGTGACCGAGCGCGGCGCCTCCTTCGGCTACAACACATTGGTGTCGGACATGCGGGCGCTGCCCATCATGGCCAAGACCACCGGCGCCCCGGTGATCTTCGATGCTACCCACTCGGTGCAGCAGCCGGGCGGGCAGGGCGCCTCCTCCGGCGGGCAGCGCGAGTTCGTGCCGGTGCTGGCCCGTGCCGCCGTGGCGGTAGGGGTGGCCGGCGTGTTCATCGAGACCCATCCCGATCCGGACAAGGCGCCCTCCGACGGGCCGAACATGGTGCCCCTGACGCAACTGGAGGGGCTGATCGCCATGCTCCAGGCGTTCGATGCGGTTGCCAAAGCGCATCCCGTCACCATCTGAAAGCAGCTTGAGCGTTACGGCCGGCGGCTCGCGCCGGTGTTCCGGGCGCCCTGTGTTTGCCACGGCCGGACCCCCGTGTATGGTCTCGCGCCCCGACATCTGAAGAGACCTGGAATGGCCCGCGACACCCTCGACGCGACCCCGATTTCCAACCGCGACGAACTGGTCGCCTGGATGGAGGAAGGGTGCAAACCGGAGCGGGCCTTCCGGATCGGCACCGAGCACGAGAAGATCCCCTTCACCCTCGGCCGGCACGAGCCGGTGCCCTACGAGGGCGAGAAGGGCATCCGCAAGCTGCTGGAGGGGATGCGCTCGCTGCTCGGCTGGGAGCCCATCATGGAGGGCACCACCATCATCGGCCTCGCCGATGTCACCGGCGGGGGCGCCATCTCGCTGGAGCCGGGCGGGCAGTTCGAGCTGTCCGGCGCGCCGGTCTCCACCATCCACGAGACCTGCTCGGAGCTGAACGCCCACCTCGCCCAGGTGCGCGAGGTGGCGGAGCCGCTGGGCATCGGCTTCCTCGGCATCGGCATGAGCCCCAAGTGGTCGCGCTCCGAGACGCCGGTGATGCCCAAGGGCCGCTACAGGATCATGGCCAACTACATGCCCAAGGTGGGCGCGCTCGGCCTCGACATGATGTTCCGCACCTGCACCGTGCAGGTGAACCTCGATTTCTCCTCCGAGGCGGACATGGTGAAGAAGATGCGCGTCGGCCTCGCGCTCCAGCCGCTGGCCACCGCGCTGTTCGCCAACTCCCCGTTCACCGAGGGCAAGCCCAACGGCTTCCTCTCGTTCCGCTCCGAGATCTGGCGCGACACCGACAACAACCGCTCCGGCATGCTGCCGTTCGCCTTCGAGGAGGGCTTCGGCTTCGAGCGCTATGCCGATTATGCGCTCGACGTGCCCATGTATTTCGTGAAGCGCGGCGACCGCTACATCGACGTGGCCGGCACCTCCTTCCGCGACCTCCTCGCCGGCCGCCATCCCCTGCTGCCGGGCGAGACGGCGACCCTCTCCGACTGGGTGAACCACCTCTCCACCATCTTCCCCGAGGTGCGGCTGAAGCGCTTCCTGGAGATGCGCGGCGCCGATGCCGGCCCCTGGGCCAAGCTGTGCGCGCTGCCCGCCTTCTGGGTGGGCCTGCTCTATGACGCGCAGAGCCTCGACGCCGCGTGGGAGGTGGTGAAGGACTGGACCGCCGAGGAGCGCCAGCAGTTGCGCGACGACGTGCCCCGCCTCGCCCTCAAGGCGGAAATTCGCGGCCGGCCCCTGCGCGAGGTGGCGCGCACCGTGCTCGCCTTGTCGCAGGCCGGGCTCCAGCGTCGCAACCAGCTGGACCGGCAGGGCCGCGACGAGACGCGCTTCCTCGAGCCGCTGGAGCGGATCGTCCTGTCCGGCGAGCCGCCGGCCGAGCGCCTGCTGGAACGCTACCGCGGCGAGTGGGACGGCTCCATCGAGCCGGTGTTCCAGGCGCTCGCCTACTGAGGGAGCCGCGGTCGGATCGGGCCCGGCGGCTGGCGCGGCGCCGGGACGCGCCACGGGTGAATGGTGCCGGCAGGGCTGTGCGCGAGCCACCTGTCCTGTGCTCGTGCCCGTCGGGTTCCGCCGCACGTTGAGCGCCGGGGCGCCGCCCGGGTCTTGGCGCCGCCCGGGTTTTCGCGCCGACCGGGGAGGGCACGGCCTCAGGCTGTTTCGGCCGTGAGTCGCCTTGGTGCGAGCAACTCCGCCGTCTCGCCGCGCACCTGGACCGTCAGCGGTCGCCGCGCGGGGCCCGCCGTACCTCTGCGCCATGAGCCTAACGCATGTTAGCCATGCGTGCGTGCCATGACGTCCCCATCCCGGCGCGGCCGGATCGTTCATCCGTCAGGGCTTGCCGCCGTTTCCGGCGGGCCGGGCAGGCGCGGTCGCGACGGGCGGGGGCTGCACGGCATTGGCGTGGCGCGGGTGCGTGCTCTAGGGTCGGTTTTCCCTCCGGAACGCTTGCATGCCCCCTGCCAGCAGCCCTGCGGATCGGCCATTCGGCCCCCGCGACCTTGTTCTTTACATCATCACCATCCTGATCTTCGGCTCCGGCTGGCTGCCGATGAAGCTGCAGCTGGGCGCGGTCGCGCCCGAGGTGTCGGCCACCTGGCGCTTCCTGGCGGGGCTGCTGGTGATGCTGGCGGTGGTGCTCGCCACCGGCGGGCGGCTGCTGTTCCACGCCCGCGACCATCTCCTGTTCGCGGGGCTGGGGGCCACCCTGTTCTCGCTGAACTTCCTGTCGTTCTACTATGCCGGCTACCACCTGCCGTCCGGCCTCATCTCGGTGATGTTCTCGTTGTCGGCGGTGCTCATCCCGCTGTTCTCGGCCGTGCTGCTCGGCGTGCCGCTGCGCCGGCGCGTCCTCATCGGCGCGGCGGTGGGCGTGGCGGGGCTGGGGCTGGTGTTCGGGCCCAGCATCGCCGACGGTCAGGGCATCCACGGGGTGTGGGAAGGGCTGGGGCTGGCGTTCTCCGGCACCATCTGCTTCGCGCTCGGAACCCTTCTGTCCGGCGTCGCCGGGCGGCGCGGCTATCCGGTCTCGTCCATGACCTTCTGGGGCTTCTTCTACGGCTTCCTCATCCTGCTCGCGGTCAGCCTGGCGCGCGGACAGACGTTCGCGCTGGAATGGACTCCGCGCTACCTCGGCTCGCTGGCGGTGCTGGTGGTCGTGCAGACGCTGCTGGGATTTGCGGTGTTCATGCAGCTGGTCCGGCGCATCGGCGCGAGCCGCGCGGGCTATGGGACCGTGATCTATCCGCTGGTGGCGCTGGCCCTGTCGACCGTGTTCGAGGGCTATCACTGGACGCTGGCGGCCGCCTGCGGCATCGCGCTGGTGCTGGCGGGCAATCTCATGGTGCTGCGCCAGCCCGCGGCGACGCCGCCTGCAGCGCCGCCGCCGGTGGGCAGCTGAGGAGGCGGCGCCCCCTCAGCCGGCGCGGCTTCAGCCGCCGGTGACGATCACCGGCATGCGGGCCGCCGGAGGGGTGTTGCGCGAGCGCTGGGTGCGGACCACGCCGTCGATCACCGTCATGCACACGCCCGGCAGGTCGCCGAGGCGCACGCTGTCGAGGATGGTGTTGCCCGGCGAGTGCTGGGCCTTGTCCATCAGCACGAAGTCGGCGGCGCGCCCCACCTCGATCAGGCCGCAGTCCAGCGCGCGCATGCGGGCGGTGTTGCCGGTGGCGAGGCAGAACGCCTCCTCGGCCGGCAGCTCGCCGAGGGAGGAGAGCATGGACACCATGCGCAGGATGCCCAAGGGCTGCACGCCCGAGCCGGCCGGCCCGTCGGTGCCGAGGATGACGCGGTGGAGCTCGCCCAGCTCGCGCGCCACCCGCAGGGTGTAGAGCGCCGAGCGCTCGTTGCCGTTGTGCACGATCTCGAGGCCGCGCTTGCAGCCCTCGCAGATGCAGCGGATCTGGTTGTCGGGCAGCGCGGTGTGGCCGCCGTTGATGTGGCCCACCACGTCGGTGTCGGCCTCCAGCACCACGTCCTTGTCGATGAGGCCGGAGCCGGGGATGGAAGGCCCGCCGGTGTGGATGGTGGACTGGATGCCGTACTTGCGCGCCCATCCCACCATCTTGCGGGCGGTGGGGCCGTCCTTCACGCCGCCGAGGCCAACCTCGCCGAGCAGCTTCACGCCGGCGGCGGCGAGCTCCTTGAAGTCCTCTTCCGTCATCTCGTTCTCGATGACGGGCGCGCCGGCATGCACCTTCACGCCGGACGGGCGGAAGGCGGAAAAGGCGCGCTGGGCGGTGATGGCCAGCGCCTTCACGCCCACCACGTCCTTCGCCCGGCCGGGGTAATGCACCTCGCCGGCGGAGATCATGGTGGTGACGCCGCCGTGCAGGGAGGAATCGATCCAGTTGATCTGGCTCTGCCGCGGGGTCCAGTCGCCGGCGACCGGGTGGACATGGCTGTCGATGAGGCCGGGGGTGAGGGTGCAGCCGTTGGCATCCACCAGCGTGGTGGCGTGCTCGGTGTCCACGTCCTTCTCGCGGCCGATGGCGGCGATGCGCCCGTCGATGGCGACCACCGTGTCCGCGTCGAGGATGGGCCGCGCAAGGTCCCCACTCAGGATCAGTCCGATGTTGCGGATGACGAGCTTGGTGGGGCCGCTCGGGGCAGCGGGTGCGTCATGGGCCATGGTGGATCTCCGGAGGGCCGGAGATGCACGGGCGCTCCCCGGTCATTCATTTGTAGACATATGAAGTGTACGCCCCGGCCCCGGCAGCGAAAACCGGGGGGCGGGGAAAATTTCGCGACGGACCGGGCGAAGGGGGAGCCCGGCCCGCCGCACGCCGGGCTTACCGCCCGGCGAAGGCCTTCTCGATGACGAAGTGGCCGGGCGCGCTGTTGGAGCCCTCGGCGAAGCCGCGGCCCTCCAGCAGGGCTTTCAGCTCCACCATCATGGCCGGCGAGCCGCAGATCATCACCCGGTCGTGGGCGGGATCGAGCGGCGGCAGGCCCACGTCGGCATTCAGCTTGCCGCTGGCGAGCAGGTCGGTGATGCGGCCGGTGTTGCGGAACGCCTCGCGCGTGACGGTCGGGTAGTAGATCAGCTTCTCGCGGATCTCCTCGCCGAGGAACTCGTGCTCCGGCAGCTCGCGGGTGATGAGGTCCTCATAGGCGAGGTCCGCCACGTGGCGGCAGCCGTGCACCAGCACCACCTTCTCGTAGCGCTCGTAGGTCTCCGGATCGCGCACCGTGGAGAGGAAGGGCGCGAGCCCGGTGCCGGTGCCGAGCAGATAGAGAGTGCGGCCGGGCAGGAGATTGTCCAGCACCAGCGTGCCGGTGGCCTTGCGCCCCACGGTGATGGGGTCCCCCACCTGGATGTGCTGGAGGCGCGAGGTCAGAGGGCCGTCCGGCACCTTGATGGAGAAGAACTCCAGCGTCTCGGCCCAGGCCGGGCTGACGACGGAATAGGCGCGCAGCAGCGGCCGGCCGTCCACCTTCAGGCCGATCATGGTGAATTCCCCGGTGCGGAAGCGGAAGCCGGGGTCGCGGGTGGTGGTGAAGCTGAACAGGCGGTCGGTCCAGTGGTGGACGCTCAGCACCTGCTCCTCGAAGAAGTTGCTCATGGCGGGTCCGTGGGGTCGTGCGGGAAATCAGAGCTCGGCCGGGGCGGGGGAGAGCAGGGCGCGCTTGTCGGCCCGCTCCTTCCAGGCGTCGGCATCGGCGGGCGGGGCGCCCTTCTCGGTGATGTTGGGCCAGGCGGCGGCATATTCGGCGTTCAGCGCCGCCCAGTCCGCCGCGCGCGGATCGGTGTCCGGGAAGATGGCCTCGGCCGGGCATTCCGGCTCGCACACGCCGCAGTCGATGCACTCGTCCGGGTGGATCACCAGCATGTTCTCGCCGGCATAGAAGCAGTCCACGGGGCACACCGACACGCAATCCATGTAGGTGCAGCGGATGCAGCCCTCGGTCACCACGTAGGCCATGGCCAGACCCTCGTCCATCTCATTTGTGTACAAACAATCTAGAAGTGCCTCCCGTGATGTGTCAACGGCTTGGGGCGGCGTGGGTGCGCCACTTTTGGGCAACGGGGAGGGATATTTTGGGCACGGGCGCGGGGCCGGGCCGTTCGCTCCCGCGCGCGGCATCGGCCGCCGCGCCCGCTGCGGCCGTTCAGGGGCCGAAAGCGCGTGTCGTTCGGCGGATGCAGATGGCGGAATGGGCGCCGGCCCACCGGGAGCGCTGCGGGGCGCGGGCAGGACACGTCTGGCGGACACGGGCGCGGCGCGCCTCTGCCGCCGCCACCACGCCGGCCACGGGCTGAAGCGGACGGTTTCGCCGTCCGATAGCGTCGCCGGCGGGAGTGCCGCCGGCCGATCCAGTCGCCGCATCCGACCGGCCGGATCGCCGGTCCTGCGCATTTGCCTTCGGTGAGCCGCCATCTCCGTCGCGAGAGCGGCCTAATGCCCCGGCGCCGCCCTCAGCCGCGACACGGTGGCCTCCAGTCCCTCCCACGCGGGGGCGTCCGGCGCGAACTTGGCGCGCATGTAGCGCACCAGCTCCGCCACCTGCCCATCGTCGAGGCTGTTGCCGAATGCCGGCATGTCGCCCAGCGCCGGCGCGGCGGGAGAGGGGATGCCTTCCAGGATGACGCGGATCAGGTTGTCGGGCCGCGCGGCGTGGACATTGGTGTTCAGCGCCAGCGAGGGGCGCGCGCCGAACAGGGTCGGCCCCTCCGGGCTGTGGCAGGCGGAGCAGGCGCCCTCAAACAGGCGGCCGCCGATGCTGTCCATGGGCCGCAGCGAAGCCTGCGCCTTCGCCTCCAGCGTGGCGGCGGTGACGGCGGCATCGGCAGTGGCGGGGCCGGCGAAGGAGGCGAGATACGTCGCCATGGCGCGGATGTCCGCGTCCGGCAGGTGCGCCAGCTCCTGCACCACCGGCGCCATGGGGCCGGCGGCGGTGCCGTGGAAGCGCGAGAAGCCGGTGCGCAGATAGGTGAACAGCTCGTCCTCGGTCCACGGAACGGGCGCGCGCGAGAGGGCGGTGAGGGCGGGGGCCTCCCACCCGTCCACCATGCCGCCGGCGAGATAGGCGGCGCCGCCCTTCTCCGCGCCCAACAGGTTGCGCGGCGTGTGGCAGGCGCCGCAATGGCCCAGCCCCTCCACCAGATAGCGCCCGCGGTTCCACTGGGGCGGGCGCGCCGCATCCGCCTGAAGCTGGCCCGGCCGCAGGAACAGGGCGTTCCAGCCGGCCATCAGCGGGCGGATATTGAACGGGAAGGTCATGCGGGCGTCGGGCGTCTGCGCCTGCACCGGCGCCTGCGACATGAGGAAGGCGTAGAGCGCCTGCATGTCGGGATCGCTGATGCGCGTGAACGCCGTGTAGGGGAAGGCCGGATAGAGGTGGCGTCCGTCGCGGGAGATGCCCTCGCGCATGGCCCGCTCGAACGCGGCATAGGACCAGCCGCCGATGCCGGTTTCCACGTCCGGCGTGAGGTTGGTGGAATGGACGGTGCCGAACGGCGTCTCCATGGCCCGTCCGCCGGCGTTGGCGATGCCGCCCTCCGCCGTATGGCACACCGCGCAGTCGCCCAGCGCCGCGAGGATGCGCCCGCGCTCGATCAGCTCGGCGGAGAAGGAGGCCGGGTCGGGCGGCGCGATGGGGGCGATGGCGCCGCGGATCGGCATGGCCAGCGTCGCCATGCCCAGCGCCCCGGCGAGCGCCGCCCCCGCCAGCGCGCTCCAGCGGGCAAGGCGGCCGCGGCGGGGTGGCTCGGCCCGCTGCGGACGGGGCGGGGCCTCTCCGGCCAGCGCCGCGCGCACCCGGTCGGGCGTGAACGGCGGCTCGCGCAGGCGCACGCCGGTGGCGTCGAAGATGGCGTTGGCGATGGCCGCCGCGCTCGGCACCGAGGCCGATTCGCCCGATCCCAGCGGCGGATCGTCCGGGCGCGGCATCAGCACCACGTTGATGACCGGCACCTCGGGAAAGGTGAGGATGGGATAGGCGCCCCACTCGCGGCTGGTGACGGCCCGCTCGTCGAACGTCACCTGCTCCTTCAGCGCGCGGGAGGTGGACTGGATGACGTTGCCGTGGATCTGGTGCTCGATGCCCGCCGGGTTGATCATCAGCCCGGAATCCTGGCCCACGGTGACGCGCTTCACCGCCACGTCGCCGGTGGCCCGGTTCACCTCCACATCCGCCACCCAGGCCGACCAGGCGGCGCCGTAGCCGGGGAACTTGGAGTGGACATAAAGGGCATAGGCGAAGCCCTGCCCGCGCACCACGTCGCCCTCCACCACCTCCATGCGCGGGGCGGTGCGCGGCTCCCAGCCCGCCCGCTCGGCGGTGGCGCGCACCAGCTCGGCGGCGCGCGGATCGGGCAGGTGGCGCAGGCGGTAGTCCACCGGATCGACCCCGGCGGCGGCGGCCAGCTCGTCGATATAGCTCTCGTGGGCGAAGCTGTTGGGCAGGGCCGACACCCCGCGCAGCCACGCCGCGCGCACGATGGGCGCGACATCGTCCACCCGCACGCGGATGTCGTCATAGGCATAGGGTGGGATGGCGGTGCGGTCGCCCATCTCGAACACGGGATTGTCCGCCGGCACCCGCCCCGTCAGCAGCAGCGCCAGCGTCACCGCGGCGTTGGAGGGATAGCGGGTGGTGAAGTCGTAGGCGGCGGGGGTGCCGTCGTCGCGGATGCCGCCCTTCACCTCCATGAGCTGGGCGGCGCCCTTGGGCTCCCACGCATGCTCCTGCTCGCGCGTCAGCTGCACCCGCACCGGCCGGCCCACGGCGCGCGAGAGCAGGGCGGCGTCGGCGGCCACGTCGTCGGCGCAGTTGCGGCCGTAGCAGCCGGCGGCCTCGAAGCGGACGATCTCGATGGCGTCCTCGGGCAGGCCCAGCAGCAGGGCGATGTCCATGCGCAGGGGATAGGGGTTCTGCGTGCCGGCCCAGATGATGGCGCCATCGTCGCGCACGTCCGCCACCGCGCAGGACGGGCCGATGGCGGCGTGCATCTGGTAGGGCCACACATAGGTGCGGTCCAGCACCTCCCGCGCGCCGGCGTGGCCGGCATCGGGGTCGCCGCGCTCCAGCAGGGTGCGGGTGGCCTTGGGCGGAAGCGCGCGCAGGGCGTTTTCCACATGGGCGAGATCGAGCGTGGTGGGGGTGTCCTTCCACTCCACCTTCAGCGCGCGGGCGGCGGCGGCGGCCTGCTCCTCGCGCTCGGCCACGATGCCGATGAAATCGCCCATGGTGACCACCGCCACCACGCCGGGAACATGGGCGACGGAGGCCTCGTCCACGCCGATCAGGCTGGTGCCCACGAACGGGCCGGCATCGAGCCCGGCATAGGGCGGGCGCACCACGCGGCCATGCAGCATGCCGGGCACGCGCACGTCGTGGACATAGGTGAAGGTCGCGGTCGCCTTGGCGGGAATGTCCACGCGCGGCACCCGCCGGCCGACCACGCGATGCGCGCTCGCCGGCTTCACGGGCACGTCGTCGGCCAGCATCAGGCGCTCGGCCCGGCCGGCGAGCAGCTCGCCATAGGAGCGGCCGGCATTGCTGCCGTCGCGCGGGCGGACGATGCCGTCCTCCACCTCCAGCGCTTCGGCGGGCACGCCCAGCGCCTCGGCCGCCAGCGCGACGAGACGGTGCCGCGCCTGGGCCGCGGCGCGGCGCAGCGGCTGGGCGGAGACCTGGATCGAATCGGAGGCGATGGTCGCGCCCTGGTTGGGCGTGGTGCCGGTGTGGCCGAGCACCATGGTGACGCGCGCGAGCGCCACGTCCAGCTCCTCGGCCACGATCTGCGCCAGCGCGGTGCGGATGCCGGTGCCGAGGTCCACATGGCCGTTGAAGGCCATGACCGCGCCGGTGTCGTCCACCAGCAGGAACAGGTCGAGCGCGCCGTCCTTCGGCGGAGCGCTGCCCTGAAGGCCATGAACCGCCTGCGCCGGCCGCAGCACCGCGAGATTGCCGGTGGCGGCCAGAAGCTGGTCCCGGTCGGGGCGCGGCTCGCCGGCCGCGGGATGGGTGGTGCGCGGGCTCACGGGGTCGTCTCCGCCGGTCCGTGGGCGGCGCGCAGCACCGCCCTCAGAATCTCCACATGGGTCCCGCACCGGCACAGGTTGTAGCGCAGCGCCTCGCGGGCCTCGGCCTCGGTGGGGGCAGGGTTGCGGGCGAGAAGGGCGACGGTGGTCATGATCATGCCATTCAGGCAGTAGCCGCACTGGGCAGCCTGCTCGGCGATGAAGGCGGCCTGCACCGGATGCGGCGCCTCCGGCGTGCCGAGGCCCTCGAGGGTGGTGATGGCGCGCCCCTCGACCGTGCCGAGGGTGAGCACGCACGAGCGGGCGGCAACTCCGTCCACCAGCACGGTGCAGGCGCCGCATTCTCCCAGCCCGCAGCCGAACTTGGGGCCGTTGAGCGCGAGATCGTTGCGCAGCACGTAGATGAGCGGCGTCGCGCGGGGCAGCGCGAACGCATGCGCCACGCCGTTCACCTGAAGTCTCACCGGCTCGGCCATGGTGTCCGGATCTTGCTGCCTCTGGGCCGCCGGAAGGCGGACGGCCGCGCCAGCGCCGCCCTCGTGCATGCAGGGAAAGCGGCGCCTTTGGCAGAGATTGTTTCTACACGAACGATCTATCGTCAAGCGCGCCGGCGCACAAAAAGGCAGCGCCGCGAACCGCCCGCAACATGCTGTTTCCGGGAGGGGAATCCCGACCCCGCAAGCGGATAGGACAACATTGCTGCCCATTAGGGCGGCGTGCCTCATCGTTGTGCTTGACACCGGGGGCAGCCGGATTTTCATTAGTGTACATATGAACTCGTGATGGCCCCCGGCGCTGCGCCGCGGAGGCCGGAGCTGGGACGAGATGGTCGATCAGAACCCCGCCCGCCGCGTTGCCGACGACAAGATCCGCTGCGATGCGTGCCCGGTCATGTGCTACATCAAGCCCGGCCTGACCGGCGCCTGTGACCGCTACGCCAACCACGCCGGCGAGCTGGTGCGGGTCGATCCCCACGTCATCCTCGACCGCACGCTGGAGCAGGGCGGCCGCGTCGTCCCGTTCGATCGCGGCGGCGACTGGGACGGGCGTCTCGTCTCCGGCGGCGAGGCGTTCGTGACCGCGGTCGGCTCCGGCACCACCTATCCCGACTACAAGCCCGCTCCCTTCATCGTCTCCGCCGAGGTGGACGGCGTGGACATGGTGACGGTCGTCACCGAGGGCATCTTCTCCTATGCCGGCGCGAAGGTGAAGATCGACACGGACCGCTTCATCGGCCCCGAGCAGGCGGTGGTGCGCGCGGGCGGCGAGGCGGTGGGCCATGTGACCACCAGCGAGTACGGCTCGCAGATGCTGTCGCTGGGCGGCGTGCATCACCTCACCGGCGGCTCCAAGAAGGAAGGCCGCGTCACCTGCGAGGCCCTGCTCGAGCTGTGCAACGGCAAGGCCGTGGAGCTCGCCATCGACGGCGGCGCGACGCTCGTCGTGCAGGCCGGCAAGGCGCCGGTGGTGAATGGCGCGCAGGAAGAGCGCATGCGGGTGGGCTGCGGCTCCGCCACCATCGGCATGTTCGCCAAGCAGTGGTTCGGCCATGCCGACGAGGTGGTGGTGGTGGACGACCACATCACCGGCGTCCTCTCCGAGCACCAGGCCGGCAAGCTGCTCGGCGTGCGTGACACCGGCATCCGCATGAAGGGCCGCCGCTCCACTCCCGGCCGCTACTTCCAGGTCGCCGAGCCCGGTCTGGGCTGGGGCGGCACCAATATTTCCGATCCCCTCTCCATCCTCGGCGCCTTCGATCCGAAGGTGGCGTGGCCGGGCCTGCGGCTGCTGTTCGTCTCCACCACCGGCGAGCACCACGGCTATTACGTCCTCGACGAGGCGCTGGTGCCGCGCGAGGCGGAGCTGCCGGCGGACCTTGCCCCCTCGGTCGGGCGCATCCGCGAGAATTGCGAGCCGGCGCTGTCCTCCGTGCTGTTCATGGCGGGGGCGGGCGGATCGCTGCGCGCGGGCGTCACCGAGAACCCCGTGCGCCTCACCCGCTCGGTGAAGGATGCCATCACCCGCGTCACCTGCGGCGGCGCGCCGGTCTATGTCTGGCCCGGCGGCGGCATCACCTTCATGGTGGATGTGACCCGCGTGCCGGAGAACGCGTTCGGCTACGTGCCGACCCCGGCGCTGGTCGCGCCCATCGAGTTCACCCTGCCGCTGGCCGATTACGAGGCGCTGGGCGGGCACATGGACCATGTGCGCCCGGTCGGCTCCATCCTTGGCCGCGACAGCGTGCGCGAGGTGGCGCCGATCGGCGACAATCCCTGGCCGCTCGCGGCCCGAAGCTGAGGCGCCCAGGATGCTGCCCCCTCCTGCGCTCCCCGCCTTCACCCGCATCTCGCCCCCGGCCCGCGCGCCGCAAGCGGCGCTGCTCCAGGACGGGCGCAGGCTGCACCTCAACGACGGCCCCATCGACCTCGTGATCGAGGCGAGCGGCGATCCGGCGGCGGTGGCGGAAGCCTATGCCGCCGCCACCCGCCGCCTCGCCGGCCTGCTGGATGCCCTGTGCGCCGAGCTGCCGCTGCTGCGCCGCCCGGCCTATCCCGGCCCGAGCCCGCTCGGCGATCGCGTCGCGCGGCGCATGTGGGCGGCGGTGGAGCCGCACGCGCGCGCCGGCTTCATCACCCCCATGGCGGCGGTGGCAGGCGCGGTGGCGGAAGAGGTGCTTGAGGCGCTGGTACGTCCCGGCATCACCCGCGCCTATGTGAACAACGGCGGCGACATCGCCCTCTTCCTCGCGCCAGGCACCGATTATGTGGCCGGCATCGTCGATCGGCCGGACCAGCCGCGCATGGTCGGCACCGCGCGCGTGACGGCGGAGGGGCCGGTGCGCGGCATCGCCACCTCCGGCTGGCGGGGGCGCAGCTTCTCGCTCGGCATCGCCGATGCGGTGACCGTGCTCGCCCCGACTGCGGCGGCGGCGGATGCGGCGGCAACCGTGATCGCCAACGCCGTGAACCTGCCCGGCCATCCCGGCATCCTGCGCGTTCCGGCCCGCGAGGTGCAGCCGGACAGCGACCTCGGCGCCCTCTGCGTGACGCGGGCGGTGCCCGATCTTTCCCCCTTGGAGCGCGACGCGGCGCTCGAGGAGGGGCTCTCCTGCGCCGTCGCCCTGGTGGCGCGCGGGCTGATCTGCGCGGCGGCGCTGCACCTGCAGGGCCGCACCGTTTCCACCGCCGATCCCTCCGCGCTGCTCGCGGACGGCCGGACGGTCTCTCTCGCCATCGCAAAAGAAGGTGACGTGGTCCATGCCTGAGGTGAAGATCCGCAAGCAGGTGCGCATCGTGGAGGAGATCTTCCACGAGGGCGGCCCCTCGGCCTCCAGCCCGCGCCGCCGCGCGGCCATCGTGACGGTGATCGAGAACCCCTTCGCCGGCCGCTACGTGGAGGACATCGCGCCCTTCATGGAGGACCTGAAGCCGCTCGGCGTCGCCATGGCGAAGGAGCTGGTGGCGATCCTCGGCGGCGATCCGGCCGCGGTGGACGGCTACGGCAAGGGCGCCATCGTCGGCGCCGCCGGCGAGCTGGAGCACGGCGCCCTGTGGCACGTGCCCGGTGGCTACGCCATGCGCGAGGCGCTGGGCGATGCCCGGGCCATCGTGCCCTCCACCAAGAAGGTGGGTGGCCCCGGCACCCGGCTCGACGTGCCGGTGACACACGTCAATGCTTCCTATGTGCGCAGCCACTTCGACTCCATGGAGGTCGGCGTGTCCGACGCGCCCAAGGCCGACGAGATCGCGCTGGTTCTGGTGATGACCTGCGGGCCGCGCATCCATGCCCGCGTCGGCGGCCTCGCCGCGGCCGACATCAAGGGCGAGGATGGCCTGCGATGAGCGCGCACATCCGCAAGATCGTGACGGTGGTCGAGGAGACCCGCTCCGAGATGGGCCGGCCCGTCTCCCCGCCCACCCGCAAGGCGGCGGCCATCGCCGTCATCGCCAACCCGTTCGCTGGCCGCTACGTGGAGGACCTCTCCGAGCTGATCGCCATCGGCGAGGAGCTCGGCGGCCTGCTCGCGGCGCGCGCGGTCGCGGCCCTCGGCATCGAGGGCGCGGCGGCCGAGAGCTACGGCAAGGCGGCCCTGGTGGGCGAGAACGGCGAGCTGGAGCACGCCGCCGCCCTGCTGCATCCCAAGATGGGCGCGCCGGTGCGCAAGGTGCTCGGCACCGGCGCGGCGCTCATTCCCTCGTCCAAGCGGCGGGGCACGCTCGGGGCGGAGCTGGACATCCCGCTCGGGCACAAGGACGCCGCCTTCGTGCGCAGCCATTTCGACGGCATGCTCGTGAGCGTCTCCGACGCCCCGCGCGCCGACGAGATCGTCGTGGCCGTGGCGGTCACCGATTCCGGCCGGCCGCTGCCGCGCGTCGGCGGGCTGAAGAAGGACGAGATCAAGGGCGAGGACGGCCTGCGCTGAGCACCGTCCGCGCCCCGTGCGGAACCTGACCAGACAACACAGAAGGGGAACTGGCACATGAAGACGATTGCAGGTGCAACCCTGGCGGCAGCCTTCGCCGCCCTCGCTCTGGCGGGCCCGGCCCGGGCCCAGGCCGAGCTCAAGGGCGAGATCAAGGTGGGCGAGATCAATTCCTACTCCTCGCTCCCCGCCTTCACCGAGCCCTATCGCAAGGGCATGGAGCTGGCGCTGAAGGAGATCAACGACGCCGGCGGCATCAAGGGCAAGAAGCTCGTCATCATCTCCAAGGACGACGGCGGAAAGCCGGCCGACGCCCTCACCGCCGCCAACGAGCTGGTCTCGCGCGACGGGGTGGTGCTGATCGCCGGCGGCTTCCTCTCCAACGTGGGCCTCGCGCTCGCCGACTTCGCCAAGCAGAAGCAGGTGATGTACCTGGCGGCCGAGCCGCTGACCGACGCCATCGTCTGGTCGAAGGGCAACGACTACACCTTCCGCCTGCGCACCTCGAACTACATGCAGGCCGCCATGCTGGCGGAAGAGGCCGCCAAGCTGCCGGCCAAGAAGTGGGCCACCATCGCCCCCAACTACGAGTTCGGCCAGTCGTTCGTGGCCGTGTTCAAGGAACTTTTGAAGAAGAAGCGCCCGGACGTGGAGTTCGTGGCCGAGCAGTGGCCGCCGCTGGGCAAGATCGACGCCGGCCCGGTGCTGCAGGCCATCGACGCCGCCCAGCCCGACGCCATCCTCAACGCCACCTTCGCCGGCGACCTCGTGAAGCTGGTGCGGGAGGGCAACACCCGCGGCATCTTCAAGAACCGCGCCGTGGTCAGCTACCTGACCGGCGAGCCCGAGTATCTCGACCCGCTGAAGGACGAGACCCCCGAGGGCTGGATCGTCACCGGCTATCCCTGGTACGGCATCAAGACCGCCGAGCACCAGGCGTTCCTTGACGCCTACCAGCAGCTGAACAAGGACTATCCGCGCCTCGGCTCGATCGTGGGCTACTCCACGGTGAAGTCCATCGCCGCGGTGCTGAAGTCCACCGACGACCACTCCACCGCCGGCCTGCTGAAGGCGATGGCGAACCTGAAGGTCTCCACCCCGTTCGGCGACATCGTCTACCGGGCGGCCGACCACCAGTCCACGCTCGGCGCCTACATCGGCACCACCGGCGTGAAGGACGGCAAGGGCGTGATGACCACCTTCACCTTCAAGCCCGGCGCGGACTACCTGCCGCCCGAGGCCGAGGCCGCCAAGCTGCGTCCCGCCAACTGATGACGGCAAGGGGCGGGCCGCGCGCCCGTCCCTTCCTTCCCCTGACGGACCGACTTCAGGCGACCTACCCTCGACGGCGGGCAGCCCAACAAGACCAACACCCTCCAGACCGGTGAACGAGAGGCTAGTGCTGTGGAATTCCTTCTGGTCCAGGCCCTGAGCGGGCTCGCCAGCGCCGCGTCGCTGTTCCTGGTGGCGTCGGGACTGTCGATCATCTTCGGCGTCACGCGCATCGTGAACTTCGCCCACGGCGCGTTCTACATGCTCGGCGCCTATGTCGCCTACGTGCTGACGACGCGCTTTGCCGGGCCGCTCGGCTTCTGGGGCGGCATCCTCGTCGCCTCGCTCATCGTCGCCGCCCTCGGGGCGCTGATGGAGATGGTGCTGCTGCGGCGCATCTATCAGGCGCCGGAACTGTTCCAACTGCTCGCCACCTTCGGCGTGACGCTGATGGTGCAGGATCTCGTCGTGGTCATCTGGGGCCCCGAGGACCTGCTCGGCCCGCGCGCTCCCGGACTTGCCGGCGCGGTGAGCCTGTTCGGCCGCATGGTGCCGTCCTACGACCTGTTCCTGATGGTGCTGGGCCCGGTGGTGCTGGGCACCCTGTGGCTGCTGTTCCACCGCACCCGCTGGGGCGTGCTGGTGCGCGCCGCCACCCAGGACCGCGAGATGGTCGCCGCGCTCGGCGTGAACCAGAAGTGGCTGTTCACCGGCGTGTTCGCGCTTGGCGTCTTCCTCGCCGCGCTGGGCGGGGCGCTGCAGATCCCGCGCACCACCGTCACCCACGCCATGGACCTGTCCATCATCGTGGAGGTGTTCGTGGTGGTGGTCATCGGCGGGCTGGGCTCGGTGCTGGGCGCGTTCGTCGCCGCCATCATCGTCGCCGAGCTGAACGCCTTCGGCATTCTCATCCTGCCGCAGATCTCGCTCATCATGGTGTTCCTGGTAATGGCGGTGGTGCTGGTGGTGCGGCCCTGGGGCCTGTTCGGCAAGCCGGAGAGCGCGCCGCGCGCCCCGGTCGGCCTCACCATCCGGCCCTGGCGGCCCTTCACCAGCCTGGAGCGCGCCGGCGTGGCGGTCGCCGTGGTGGTGGCGGCGCTGCTGCCGGTCTTCCTCGGCAACTATGCCCTGACCGTGGGCGCGGAGATCCTGATCTTCGTCCTGTTCGCCGCCTCGCTGCACTTCATCATGACGGTGGGCGGCCTCGCCTCGTTCGGACACGCCGCCTATTTCGGCCTCGGCGCCTATGGCGCGGCGTTCCTGGTGAAGTTCCTCGGCGCGCCCATGGAGGCCGCGCTTCTCGTCGGCCCGCTGCTGGGGCTTGCCGGGGCGCTGGTGTTCGGCTGGTTCTGCGTGCGGCTCTCGGGCGTCTACTTCGCCATGCTGACGCTGGCGTTCGCGCAGATCGCCTGGTCGGTGGCGTTCCAGTGGGTGGACGTGACCGGCGGCGACAACGGCCTGCTCGGCATCTGGCCCGCCAGCTGGGCATCGCGGCCGCAGGGCTTCTACTGGCTGGCGCTGGGCGTCGCGGTGGTGGGCGTCGGCGTGCTGCGGATGCTGGTGTTCTCGCCCTTCGGCTTCGGGCTGAGGGCGGTGCGCGACAGTTCCCTGCGCTCGGAGGCGATCGGCCTCGACCGCTCGCGCCTGCAATGGGCCGCCTTCGTGGTGGCGGGCACCTTCGCCGGGTTTGCCGGCGCGCTGTTCGCCTTCCTGAAGGGCTCGGTCTTCCCCGACTTCATGGGCATCCCCACCTCGGTGGACGGTCTCGTGATGGTGCTGCTCGGCGGCATCGAGACGGTGTCCGGCGCGGTCGTCGGCGCGGTGCTCTACAAGGCGCTCGCCATCTGGCTCATGAGCCAGACCGACCTCTCCAAGCTGGTGCTGGGCGCGGTCATCGTCGTCATCGTGCTCGCCTTCCCCAAGGGAGTGGTGGGCTTCATCGAGGACCTGCGCCATCGCCGGCGCGGTCCGGGACCGAACGGATCCGAGGCGGCCTCCGCGCTCGGCAAGGCGGAGGCGGCCTGATGAGCGCGCTGCTTGAAGTCGAGAACCTCGACAAGTCCTACGGCGGCGTCCACGCGGTGCGCGGCGTCTCCTTCACCCTGGATGCCGGCTGCCTGCTCGCCCTCATCGGCCCCAACGGCGCCGGCAAGAGCACCTGCTTCAACATGCTGAACGGGCAGATCCGGCCCGACGCCGGCACCATCCGCATCGGCGGGCGGGACATCCGGGGCCTGCCGCCGCGCGCAGTCTGGCGGCTCGGGGTCGGGCGCACGTTCCAGATCACCGCCACCTTCGCCTCCATGACGGTGCGCGAGAACGTGCAGGTGGCGCTGCTCTCCTATCACGGCCGGATCGCCCGCATGTTCGGCTATGCCGGCGCCGCCTCCACCGCCGAGGCGGACGGCCTGCTCGACCTCGTGGGCCTGAAGCCCCAGGCGGGGCGGCCGTGCGGCGAGCTCGCCTATGGCGACCTCAAGCGCCTGGAGCTGGCGGTGGCTCTCGCCAACCAGCCGCGCCTGCTGCTGATGGACGAGCCCACCGCCGGCATGGCGCCGAAGGAACGCGTGGAGCTGATGCGCCTCACCGCCGAGATCGCGCGGGAGAAGGGCATCGGCGTCCTGTTCACCGAGCACGACATGGATGTGGTGTTCGAGCACGCCGACGCCGTGATGGTGCTGAACCGTGGCCAGCTGATCGCCCGCGGCACCCCGGCCGAGGTGCGCCGCGACCCGCAGGTGCGCGCCATCTATCTGGGCGAGGGCCTGCTCTACGACGCCCGCCACCGCGAGGGGACTGCCGCATGATGCCCGTCCTCCAGCAAAGCCAGACCCAGACCTCCGGGCAGACGTCCATGACCAAGCTTCAGGTTTCCGGCCTCAACAGCCAGTACGGCCCCGCCCACATCCTGTTCGACGTGGCGCTGGAGGTGGGCGTGGGCGAAGTGGTGGCGCTGCTCGGCCGCAACGGCGCCGGCAAGAGCACGACCTTCCGCTCCATCGTCGGCCTCGTGTCGCAGCGCTCCGGGCAGGTGATGTTCGACGGGGAGGACGTCTCCGCGCTCCCCACCTACGAGATCGTCCGCCGCGGCCTCGGCTATGTGCCGGAGGACCGGCGGGTGTTCAACCAGCTGACGGTGGAGGAGAATTTCGCCGTCGGCCGGCAGAAGCCCCGGCCGGGCGTCGCCACCTGGACGCCGGAGATGCTCTACGAGCTGTTCCCCAACCTCGGCGAGATGCGCAAGCGTCCCGGCGGGCAGATGAGCGGCGGCGAGCAGCAGATGCTCACCATCGGCCGCACGCTCATGGGCAACCCCTCCCTCGTGCTGCTGGACGAGCCCTCCGAGGGCCTCGCGCCCAAGATCGTGGAGCAGATGGCGGACGCCATCCTCGCCATGAAGCGGCAGGGCCTCTCCATCGTCATCTCCGAGCAGAACCTGCATTTCGCCAAGCTGATCTCGGACCGGGCCTACATCATCGAGAAGGGGCGCATCCGCTTCTCCGGCACCATGGCGGACCTCGAGGCGAATCCCGAGATCCGCGACGCCTATCTGGCGGTGTGAGCCATGGCCCCCCGCAGGCCCGTCATGGCCGACACGGCTGAAGCGCTCGCTTCCGCACCCGACGCGCCCACCCGCCCGGCGCGGCGGGAGGCCGGCGGAAAGGGCAGGGGGGCGGCGCCGTCCGCTCCCGACGCGCCCGTGCCCTCGCCTTCTTCGGCGGCCGAAACGCCGCCGGCGCGTCGCGCCCCGCGTCGCGCCAGGGCCCAGCCCTACGTGCTCGACACGCAGGCGGGCTTCATGCTGCGGCAGGTGGCCCAGCGCCACGCCGCCATCTTCGCCGCGCGCATCGGCGACGAATTGACCATGACCCAGTGGGCGGCCCTGTCGAAGCTGGCGGAGACCGGCCCCTGCTCCCAGAACCTGCTCGGCCGGCTCACCGCAATGGATGCAGCCACCATCAAGGGCGTGGTGGACCGGCTGGTCCGCCGCGGTCTGGTGGAGACGCGGCCCGATCCGGAGGACGGGCGGCTGGTGGTGGTGGTGCCCACCGAGGCGGGGCAGGCGGTGATCGCCCGGGCGACGCCGAACGCCTTCGCCATCACCGAGGAGACGCTGGCGCCGCTGGATGCGGCCGAGCGCGCGACGCTGCTGGCGCTGCTGGCCCGCCTTCGCTAGCGCATCATCACGGGGATTGCTGATCCGGCCATCCGGGCCGGGTCTTCGCTGAGTCGCGCGCGGTTCGCCCGCGCCCGGCGGCCTTGCCTGGGCTTCGGGGCGGGGAGCATGTCGCGCGGCCTTGCCGGCGCGCGATTCTGTCGCATCGGCGGGGGCGGCCGGGGCATCGCCGCCGCGCGGCCGGGAATTGCACGGCGGTGGCGTGGCTTAAGCCGTCATCAGCCATTTGTGATAGATGTAGCCTATCGAAACTGACGAATTTATCTATTTCCTAAATGTGTCGTCCGGCCTTATGTTGCACCGCGATGGCTTCAGCCCTCGCATCGCACACAAACTTTCGGGAATTGCCATGTCTCTCGTGAATACGAAGATCAAGCCTTTCAAGGCCGCCGCTTTCAAGGAAGGCAAGTTCATCGAGGTGTCGGACGCCGATCTTGCCGGCAAGTGGGCCATTTTCTTCTTCTATCCCGCCGACTTCACCTTCGTCTGCCCGACCGAGCTCGGTGATCTCGCCGACCACTATGGCGAATTCCAGAAGCTGGGCGTGGAGATCTACTCCGTGTCCACCGACACGCACTTCACCCACAAGGCCTGGCACGACAGCTCCGAGACCATCGGCAAGGTGAAGTACACCATGATCGGCGACCCGAACGGCGCCATCACCACCAATTTCGAGGTGATGCGTCCGGGCCAGGGCCTGGCTGACCGCGGCACCTTCGTGGTGGACCCGAACGGCATCATCCAGGCCGTGGAAGTCACCGCCGAGGGCATCGGCCGCGACGCCGCCGACCTTTTGCGCAAGGTCAAGGCGGCCCAGTACGTCGCTTCCCATCCTGGCGAGGTGTGCCCCGCCAAGTGGCAGGAAGGCGAGAAGACGCTGGCCCCCTCGCTCGACCTCGTCGGCAAGATCTGATCCGGCGCTCCGGGCCTCCGCACGGGGGCCCGGATCTGCTCCCTAACGCCACTCAACGACGCCACGGCCCTCAGGGTCCGGCGGGCGACGGCTTACTGCGGCCGGCGCTGGTACATTTATTGCTTTGACCTTCTGAATTTGTCGGAGACTTGCCATGCTCGACGCGGCCCTGAAGACCCAGCTGAAGGCTTATCTGGAGCGCCTCGTCCGTCCCGTCGCCATCACCGCCTATGTGGACGACGGCGCCCGCTCCAGGGAGATGCTTGAGCTGCTCGCCGACATTCGTGAGGTTTCCGACAAGATCACCGTGACCGAGGTGCGCGACGGCGGCGAGCGCGTGCCGTCCTTCGCCCTCGCCAGCCCGGGACACGACATCGGCCTCGTGTTCGCCGGCCTGCCCATGGGCCACGAATTCACCTCGCTGGTGCTGGCGCTGCTGCAGACCGGCGGCTACCCGCCCAAGGTGGAGCAGGCGGTGATCGACCAGATCAAGGCGCTCGACGGCAGCTTCGTGTTCGAGACCTATTTCTCCCAGTCCTGCCAGAACTGCCCGGACGTGGTGCAGGCGCTGAACCTCATGGCGGTGCTGAACCCCAACATCCGCCACGTGGCCATCGACGGCGCCCTGTTCCAGAAGGAAGTCGAGGCGCGGCAGGTGATGTCGGTGCCGACCGTCTATCTGAACGGCGAGGTGTTCGGCCAGGGCCGCATGAGCGCCGAGGAGATCCTCGCCAAGCTCGACACCAACGCCGGCGCGCGCGAGGCCGCGCGCATGGACAAGATGGCCATGTTCGACGTGCTGGTGGTGGGCGGCGGCCCGGCCGGCGCCACCGCGGCCATCTATGCCGCCCGCAAGGGCATCCGCACCGGCGTCGCCGCCGAGCGCTTCGGCGGCCAGGTGCTGGACACCATGGCCATCGAGAATTTCATCTCCGTGCCCCACACCGAAGGCCCCAAGCTCGCCGCCGCGCTGGAGCAGCACGTGCGCGCCCATGAGGTGGAGGTGATGAACCTCCAGCGCGCGGTGAAGCTCATCCCCGCCGGCGATACCGTGGCGGTGGAGTTCGCCAACGGCGCGACCCTCACCTCCCGCACGGTGATTCTGGCCACCGGCGCCCGCTGGCGGCAGATGAATGTTCCCGGTGAGGACGCCTATCGCAACAAGGGCGTGGCCTATTGCCCCCACTGCGACGGCCCGCTGTTCAAGGGCAAGCGCGTGGCGGTGATCGGCGGCGGCAATTCCGGCGTGGAAGCGGCCATCGACCTCGCGGGCATCGTCTCGCACGTCACGCTGTTCGAGTTCGACGCCCAGCTGCGGGCGGACGAGGTGCTGCAGCGCAAGCTGAAGAGCCTGCCCAACGTCACCATCCACACCTCCGCCCGCACCACCGAGGTGAAGGGCGACGGCCAGAAGGTCACCGGCCTCGCCTATGAGGAGCGCGGCACCGGTCGCATCCGCGAGGTGGAGCTGGAGGGCATCTTTGTGCAGATCGGCCTGCTGCCGAACACGGAATGGCTCAAGGGCACGCTCGATCTGTCGCCGCGCGGCGAGATCGTGGTGGACGCCCACGGCCAGACCTCGCTGCCCGGCGTGTTCGGCGCCGGCGACTGCACCACCGTGCCGTACAAGCAGATCGTGATCGCCCTGGGCGAGGGCGCCAAGGCCTCGCTGGCGGCGTTCGACTATCTCATCCGCACCCCGGCGCCGGGAGAATCGGCGCAGGCGGCATGAGCGTGCCGGCCGCCGGGCGCCTCCGCCCGGCCGGGTTTCCGGGGCGCGCCGCGATCGGGCCCGGCCTGATCAGGTCCCGCCGATGACGCTGCGCGAGCTGCAATATCTGGTCGCCCTCGCCGACTACCGGAACTTCCGGCGGGCGGCGGAGGCGTGCCTCGTCAGCCAGCCCACCCTCTCCACCCAGATCCGCAAGCTGGAGGAGGAGCTGGGCGTGGCGCTGGTGGAGCGTGCGCCGCGCAAGGTGATGCTGACCCCTGCCGGCCGCGAGGCGGTGGAGCGGGCGCGCCGCATCCTCAATGAAGTGGACCAGATGAAGGAGGGCGCCCGCCGCAGCCGCTCGGCCGAGGGCGGGGCGCTCAAGCTCGGCGTGTTCCCCACCCTCGGGCCGTATCTGCTGCCCCATGTGGTGCCGCTGCTCCGCCAGCGCTTTCCCGCCCTCGAGCTGCTGCTGGTCGAGGAGAAGAGCGCGGCGCTGCTCTCCCGCCTCGCCCACGGCACGCTGGATGCGGCGCTCCTGGCGCTGCCGGTGCACGACCAGCACCTGCACTGCGAGTTCCTGTTCGAGGAGCCCTTCCTCCTCGCGGTCCCCGGAAGCCATGCATTGGCCGCGCGAGACCGGCTCTCGCTGGCGGAACTGTCCCGCTACAATCTGATGCTGCTGGAGGACGGCCACTGCCTGCGCGACCAGGCGCTGGAGGTGTGCCAGCGCTCCGGCGCGCGGGAGAAGGCCGAGTTCCGCGCCACCAGCCTCGAAACCCTGCGCCAGATGGTGGCCGCCGGCGTCGGCATGACGCTGCTGCCCATGCTGGCCACCCGCCGGCCCGCCGCGACGCCGGACAACATCCACCTGCTGGAGTTCAGCACGCCGCAGCCGAGCCGGCAGATCGCCATGCTCTGGCGCAAGACCTCGGCCATGGGGCGCCTGCTGACCGAGGTGGCCGACGTGTGCCGCCGCCTTCCGGCCGGCCTGCTGGCTGATGCCGCTTAGGTCGCCGAGACTCGCTTCTAGCTATGGGTCGTAAGGGTATGAGACCGGTCTCATGGGCCCCCGCCTAGCTGTTCAGTCCCATCATGTCATGGCTTGGTTGGCGAACGAAGAGTTCGGGCTTTTGCGTGGCGATCTGCCGGATGGCTTCGAAGGGTGTTTGGAATCGCAATGCCTTGAGTTGCTTGGCGTAGTTGGAGGCCAGCAGCCAGTCGCGGACATGGCGCCTGAGATCGATCAAGGAAGCATCGTGGAAGGAGCGGACAGGGGTCTCCTTGATGGTGCGCACCATGCGTTCGGCTTGGCCATTGGCCCATGGATGATAGGGTTTGGTTAGGCGATGCTCGATGGCACGCTCAGCGCAGACCCTGCCGAAGACATGGCTGACAAAGCCGTCCACTGCCTTCCTGTCGTGCTGGATGAACTGCACGCCATTGTCGGTGAGCACCGTATGGATCCGATACGGAACGGCGCCGATCAAGGCCTTGAGGAAGCCTGCGGCCACCAGTTTCGTCGCTTTGCGGTAAATCCTGGCGAAGACGAGCTTCGAGGTCCGATCCACCGCCACGAAGAGGTAAGCCTTTCCACCCCCGTAATGCAGCTCGGCGATGTCGATATGGAAGCAGCCGATCTCATAGGCCTTGAACCGCTTTGGCTTTTCGCGATCCGCCTTCGGCAGGCGTGAGATGCCGTTGCGCTGGAGGCAGCGATGTAGCGAGGAGCGCGTCAGATGCGGGATGACGTCCTTCAGGGCGAGGAAGACATCATCCAGCGGCAGACGGGCCTGAACCCGGAGCGCAACGATCGCAGCCTCTTCGACGGCAGACAGGACGGAGCCTCGCCGCTCCTTGGGCCCCATCCGCTCATCCGCGACCGTCGAGCGGGAACGCCACTTCCTCACGGTTTTCTCGTTGATCCCGTAGCGCCGCGCGAGTTCCGCGGTCGGAGCTTGCGATCGCTGTAGCTCTGCTCGCACGGCGTGCGTGGTCTTGGCGCTCCCGTGAAGAACCTGCCCCATAGCGCGTCCCTTTCAGATGGCGATAAGCCTACGCCATCACACTGTGGGACTAAACAGCTAGGTGGCATCGAGCAAAAGGCGTAGCCGTTCGGGATCAACGTGAAAATCTCGACGATCGAACGGACGATCAAATCCGCCCGAGAACTCCCCAACGAGACAGGCATATTTCCTGTCAAGCACATGGCACATATTGGCAAACAACGTTGCATCTCCGGTTCGGCCTTCAGGCGCAAACTCGATCAGCGTTGAGCCCGAGCCGGTAAACGCTATATTTGTTAGGCCGGCGCCCAAAGCGCCGGCAACATGACTTGCACTGGAAAACATCGATATTTGTTCTTCGAAGGACATTTGCTCAGGAAAGACGGGTTCAAATCCGTTTAATGCCAGAATATTGGCGATTTCTGCCTCATTGGTGATCCTGCGCGATGAGGAGCGTTCTCTAGAAATATAAATTCGACGCATTTTTGTGGAGTTGGCATGCGGAATCGATCTAATTAAGTCGATCGCATGATGTGTAAACGTATTTATGTTAAATAAACCTCGCGCAGGGACGATAAGTTGCCTAAATCGACACGCTGTATCGCCAATTGTTATTGAATTATATTTATTTTTTGTAATAAAATTGAATATATCACGCATCCATGGCCGTAGGGGTGGCAATATCAGGAGATAGTTATCCAGCCGCATTCTGGCCTTTTCGAGTAATGAAATTCTTGGCATGGCCTCCATCAACCAATGGAAAAAATTGTTGTTTGTCTGGATGCCCACGAGGATCGCAGGATGATCTATAACGTTGAGTTCGTTGATCTCCCTTTTGAAAATACCGCCACCGAGATCCGCAAATCCGGCGCGCTCAAGTGCGCCAAAGGCGCGAAAGCTATCGGAAACTATTCTATTGTCAGCAGATATCGCGATGAAGGAATTAGGTAACACGATTGCGTTTCGCAAGCTCAGTGCATAGCTTGCGGCAATGCGAGTTGTGCACGCGTTGTCCGTTAGACGAATGTTTCTTTCTTTTACTTGTTCTTGGACATTTGGTGAAACATGGAAATAAACTGGATCTGGCCGTACCATTTCACTGGTTGATGGGGTAAATTCGATGTGGCCGTCTCTATTTAGATCGACATTTAATAAGTCATCGATACTTATCGAGTCGAATGTCGATCGGTTTGCAAGTGTGAACATTGCAAGTTCATCTTTCTCGTATTCGATAATAGAAGTTGGGCTGGTTTGATGCGCGGTCGGTCGTTCACGCAGTTTATGGACGGTGTATTGGTGTGATATTTCGCTTTAACTGCTTCACGTTATTATGAAGACGGTGATCGGAGTGAAAAGAAGGGTCAAGGGCATGTCTCAAACACCAACGGCACATCGATGCAGTTGCGTAAATGCGCGCGAAAATCACCGGGGCGCCCGTGTTCTATGGTGCTCCAAACGAGAATGTGTCGCATCCAGCAGAGCCTCCAAATACCTGCGCACCTCTGGTGCGGGTCCCTGTGCAGCGAGGCGCACCGAGTGCGGCTTTGCCGCCATGGTTAATATGTCCGTCTTCCTAGACGCCATCGGCGTCGCAGAGCTTCTTTGACGGGGTTTGCGGACAAGTCAATATTAAGCATACACTCGGTCTCGCAAATTGCGAAAATTTTGATTATTCGCCCCTTCTGGTCATAGCAATTCATGACGGTCTTGACCTTTTCATCGGTTTCCCCGTCTGATCCACTAATCCCGGTTCTGCAACGGCTAAAAAGGCGGTAGCAGTTTCCGGCAAGGTAAAAAGGCCGGCGAACAGCCGACCCCGTCCGGCGGGAGGACAGTGGTGAACCGGCGCGCCTTTTCGTTCCGGTCCGTCGCAGCGCTTTTGAGCGTGTGGCTGGCGCTGGTCGCCGGCTTCGTCGCTCTCACGGTCCGCAATGCGCAGGAGCGCGCGGCCAGCGAGCTCGACGCGCGCGGCACGGCGCTGCACCGGCTCGTGTCGCAGCGGGTGGCCCAGCACGACGCGCACCTGACGAGCCTTGCCGCGCTGATCCAGGCCGCCGACCCGCCGCCGGTGGAATCAGCCCGGCAGGTGGCGCTCGCCATCCTCAAGTTCTATCCACGCATCCAGTCGATCCGGGTGGTGGAGCTGGCCCCGGACGGCACGGTCCAGACCCGCATGGCCGCGCCCGACAGCGCGCCGGCCGAGGCGCCGGGATTTGCGCCGCTCATCTTCACCCAGCGGCTCGGAGAGGCGCGGGCGCTGGCGATTGAGGATATGCCCGGGCGCTATTTCCTCGGCAAGAGGGTGGGCGGCGCCCGGCCGCTCGCCATCATCCTGGAGATCGACCCCGCCCAATTGGTGGAGGCGGCGGACCTTCCGCCCGGAGCCGTCATCCGGCTGGCGCTCGACGGCCGGCCGCTGATCGAGCGGCACCTCGCCCCCGTGCCGGCGGACCCGGTCGTCGCCGCGCTGGCGTTTTCCCGGCCGGCCGACAGCCAGACCCAGCCGCTGCGGCTGTTGCTCAACCGGCGTCTCGCCGTTGCCGATGTGGCGCCGGCCCTGCCGGTGGCCGGCTTTGCCGCCATCACCCTCGCCGCCCTGCTGGCGCTGCGCTACGTGCAGATCCAGCGCCGCGCGGCGCGCCAGTCGCAGGAGGCGGCGCGGCGGGCGGAGGAGCGCAGCCGGCTGCTGGAGCGCGAGACGCGCCTTGCCCATGCCGCGCGGGTGAATTCGCTGGGCGAGCTGGCCTCCGGCATCGCCCACGAGCTCACCCAGCCGCTCACGGCGCTGCTGAGCCAGAGCCAGGCGGCGCTGCGCCTGCACCATTCCGGCACCGACGGGGGACGGCTGGAGGAGGCTCTGGACGCGAACGTGCGCGAGGCCCGGCGCGCCGGCGACATCCTGCGGCGCATGCGCGAATACATCAGCAACCGCGCGGTGCGCCGCGGGGCGGTGGAGCCCAACGGCGTGGTGACCGACGCTGCCGCGCTCGCCCGCGCCGATCTTGCCCGGCGGGGCATCGAGCTGCACCTCGACCTGGAGCATCCGCTGCCGCAGGCGGAGCTCGATACGGTCGAGCTGGAGCAGGTGCTGCACAACCTCATCCGCAACGCCGCCGACAGCATCGATGCCAGCGGCAGCGCCGACCGGCGCATCACCATCCGCACGCTGGATGCCGGCGAGCAGGTGGTGATCCGTGTCAGCGACACCGGCGACGGCATTCCCGAGGCGGTGTTGCCGCGCCTGTTCGAGCCGTTCTTCACCACCAAGCAGGATGGCATGGGCCTCGGCCTCTCGCTCTGCGCCACGCTGGTGGAACGGGTGGGCGGCACCATCGAGGCCGAGAGCGTGCCGGGGGAGGGCGCCTCCTTCGTCATCACCCTGCCGGCCCGGGCCATCCTGCGCGAGGCGGCGCAGTGAGGGCGAGGCGGGTCTATCTGGTGGACGACGATGCCGCCGTGCGACAGGCGCTGTCGCTGCTGCTGTCCACCTACGGCATGACGGTGGAGGCGTTCGCGGACCCGCAGACCTTCCTCGCCCATCTCGACCCAGCCCGGCCCGGATGCCTGCTGGTGGACCTCCGGATGCCCCTCGTCAGCGGCATCCAGCTGAAGGAGAAGCTGGAAGCGCGCGGCATCTCCTGGCCTACCATCATGATCACCGGCCATGGGGACGTGAACGCCTGCCGCCGCGCCTTCAAGGCGGGGGTGGTGGATTTCCTCTCCAAGCCGGTGGACGAGCAGGTGCTGCTGGACGCCCTCGGCGAGGCCGGGCGCATCCTCGACGCGCTCATGGAGAAGGAGGAAGCGGCAGCGCTGCTCGCTACCCTCACCGGGCGTGAGCGCGAGGTGTTGGAACTGGTCTGCCGCGGCTTCGCCAGCCGCGAGATCGCCGATGCGCTGGCGGTCTCGCCCCGCACCATCGATGCCCATCGCGCGCATATCGCCGAGAAGCTGGGCACCAGCTCGGTGGCCGATCTGGTGCGCCTCTCGCTGCTTTCCCCGCAGGTGCGGTAGCGGCTCTCGGTAATCCTACCTACGCCTGCAGGGAGGCCAGCGGATGGAGGCGCATCCCGCACCGTCGTAGTCCTGCCCCACGGCCGATGCGCCGCCGGGCCGCCCCGGCCCTCAAGAGAAAAGGGCAGACGATGCAACGCCTCCTCCTCGCCGCCGCCGCCGTCCTCATGGCCGGCAGCGCCTCCGCCCAGACGCTGCAGGAGCGGAACATGCCGCTGACGCTGGCGCTCGACATCGTCCGCGAGACGGTCGCGGCCTGCTCGGCCCAGGGCTACAACGTGACCGCCGCGGTGGTGGACCGGGCCGGCGTGCTGCGGGCGCTGGCGCGCGCCGACAATGCCGGCGTCCACACGACCGACGCCGCCCGGCGCAAGGCCTACACCTCCGCCTCCACCCGCACGCCCACGGCGGTGATCGCCGAGAACGTGCAGAAGAATCCGGCCGCGGCCCAGCTGGTCGCCATCGACGGCTTCCTCGTGCTCGGCGGCGGCGTTCCGGTGAAGGTGGGCAACGAGGTGATCGGCGCGGTCGGCGTCGGCGGCGCGCCCGGCCCGCATCTGGACGAGGCCTGCGCCAATGCCGCGCTCGCCAAGGTGGAATCGCAGCTGAAGTGACGTGCCGGGCGGGGCGCGGCTCCGCCCGTCCACAGCTTTGCCCGGGTGGCGGCGGGGTGCAGCAGGGCCGCGTCCGGCAGGGCCATTGCCCCTTGGCGCACGGCTGTTTCGCTCGCGTGAGCACCTGAACGCATACGGCATGGCGATTGTCCGCAAGCGCCACAACCGCCAGACCGGCGCCCGCCGGCCGCGCTTCCAGTCACACGACCGTCGCGGAACTCGGCTTGAACGAAGCCGGACGCGCGGTTTCCGCCCTCTGCGGAGCCGCGCCGACCGGATCTTTCGGGGGGCTGAGAATGAAGCGCGTGACCACTCTCGCCGCCATGGCCTTGTCGCTCATGGCGGCGCCGGCGCTGGCGGGTGACCTGACCGTCTATACCGCGCTCGAGGCGGATCTGCTGCCGGTCTACAAGAAGAGCTTCGAGGAGAAGTTCCCCGGCGTGAACATCCGCTGGGTCCGCGATTCCACCGGCATCATCACCGCCAAGCTGCTTGCCGAGAAGGACAATCCGCAGGCGGACGCGGTGCTCGGCACGGCCGCCACCTCGCTCCAGCTGCTGGATGCCGAGGGCATGCTGGAGCATTACGCGCCCAAGGGCCTCGAGAAGATCGATGCGCGCTTCCTCTCGAAGGACACGCCGCCCAGCTGGGTCGGCACCAATGCCTGGGCCGCCGCGCTCTGCGTGAACACGGTGGAGCTGAAGAAGCGCGACCTGCCGATCCCGGCCACCTGGGCCGATCTTGCCAAGCCCGAGTACAAGGGCCTGATCGTGATGCCGAACCCGGCCTCCTCGGGCACCGGCTTCCTCGACGTCTCCAGCTGGCTGCAGATGTGGGGCGACCAGAAGGGCTGGGCCTACATGGACGCCCTGCACCAGAACATCGCCACCTACACCCACTCCGGCTCCAAGCCCTGCACGCTGGCGGCCTCGGGTGAGTATCCCATCGGCATCTCGTTCGAGTTCCGCGCCGCCCGCGTCATCAACCAGGGCGCGCCGGTGGTTGCCGTGGTGCCGACCGAGGGCGTGGGCTGGGACGTGGAGGCCTCCGCCATCATCAAGGGCACGCCCAACGAGGCGGACGCGCGGAAGCTGCTCGACTGGGCGGTCTCCGACGAGGCTATGAAGATCTACGCCAAGAACTACGCCATCCTCGGCAACGCCGCGCTGGAAGAGCCGATCAAGAACGTGCCGGCGGACATCAAGGCCAGGCTCATCAAGAACGACTTCGAGTGGGCCGCCGCGCACCGCGCCGCCATCCTCGAGGAGTGGCAGCGCCGGTTCGGCTCCAAGTCCGAAGCCAAGAACTGAGCCCACGGGAGGCCGGCCCCGCGCCGGCTCGACCCTGCGCGCCTGCGCCGGGCCCCGCGATCGGGTCCGGTGCCCCGCGGACGGACCGCCGCCCCGGCCGGGGCGGCGCGGGTTGCGAGGACGGGGGACCCCAGCCATGACCGAGCACGCCGCAGACCTCACCCTCGCGCCGGCCGCAGCGCCGCGCGCGCCTTATTTGGTGGTGACCAACGTCACCAAGCGGTTCAACGATTTCATCGCCCTCAAGGGGGTGTCTCTGGAGGTGCGGGAAGGGGAGTTCGTGTGCTTCCTCGGCCCGTCCGGCTGCGGCAAGACCACCCTGCTGCGGGCCATCGCCGGGCTCGACATCCAGTCCTCCGGCACCATCCTCCAGGCCGGGCGCGACATCTCCGCCTTGCCGCCCGAGGAGCGCGACTTCGGCATCGTGTTCCAGTCCTACGCCCTGTTCCCCAACCTCACCCTGCGCCAGAACATCGCCTTCGGGCTGGAGAACCGCGGCCTCGGCCGCGAGCAGGTGAAGGCGCGGGTGGAGGAGCTGCTCAGCCTCGTGGGCCTGAAGGACCACGGCCACAAGTTCCCGGCGCAGATCTCCGGCGGCCAGCAGCAGCGCGTGGCGCTGGCCCGCGCGCTGGCGCCCAATCCCGGCCTGATCCTGCTGGACGAGCCCCTGAGCGCGCTCGACGCCAAGGTCCGCATCCACCTGCGCAACGAGCTCAAGCAGCTGCAGGCGCGGCTCGGCGTCACCACCGTCATGGTCACGCACGACCAGGACGAGGCGCTCTCCATGGCTGATCGCATCGTCGTCATGAACATGGGCGTGGTGGAGCAGGTGGGCACGCCGCTGGAAATCTACAACGCCCCGGCCACCCGCTTCGTGGCGGACTTCATCGGCGCCATGAACTTCCTGGACGGCACCGTCACCAATGGCGGCGAGGTGCATGTGGCCGGCGTCCGCCTCGTGCTCGGCCATGTGACGCCGCCCAACGGCACCCGCGTCACCGTTGCCATCCGGCCGGAGGATGTGCGCATCGCCGGCACCGATCCGCAGTCGGACTGGCACCAGTCCAACCGCGTGTCGGTGGAGGTGGAGCATGTGGAGTTCCTCGGCTCCAGCGTGCGCCTCGCGCTCCGGCACGAGGGCTTTGCCGCGCCGCTGGTGGCGCAGGCCTCTCAGGAGCTGGTGCGGGCGCTGCAGATCGTGCCCGGCAAGCGCATCGAGGTGAGCCTGCCGGTGGAGCGCCTGCGCATCTACACAGACGGTCCTCACCCGTCCGCCGGCAGCGGCCGTAGCACTGGGGGCACCCATGTCTGACGCGGCCCTTTCCCCCGGCGCGGCGCTGCCCGCCGCCCCCGCCATCCGTCCCAAATCCGGGCGCGACGACCGGCTGATGCTGGTGTTCACGCTGGTGATCGGCCTCTATCTGGTGGTCAGCCTCGCGCTGCCCATCCTGTTCATGCTGTGGAAGTCCACCGAGGTGCGCGCCTTCTCCTATGGCGCCATCGAGATGCAGGTGGACACCGGCGCCGGTCCGGTCGCGGTCGGCACCCTCGCCGACGTGGCCGAGCGGTTCGGGCTGCAATCCGGCGTGGACCAGGCGCGGCGCTCGAATTCCCTCACCGCCGCCCAGCTGTTTCCCAAGCGCACCTTCGATGGCGCGCCGCTGAAATCCGTGCGCTTCCGCTTCGCCGGCGGGGCAGGGGCGGGATCGCTCGACTATGCGGGTGCCGCGGTCGCGCCCGGCCAGTGGGTGGATGTCGCCCCGCAGGACCTGCGGCGGCTGGTCGTGCGCGCCGGCACCGAGCGCTCGCTGGACAATTACATCGCCTATTTCCGCAATCCGGCGCTCACCCAGTCCATCGCCAACAGCCTGATGGTGTCGCTCATCACCACCGCCATCACGGTGCTGCTGGCGTTCGGCTTCGCCTATGCGCTCAACCGCACCTGCATGCCGCTGAAGGGCCTGTTCCGCACCATCGCCATGGTGCCGATCCTGGTGCCCTCGCTGCTCGCCGGCCTGTCGCTGGTCTATCTGTTCGGCAACCAAGGCCTGCTGAAGGACCTGCTGATGGGCGGGCGGATCTATGGCGCGCCGGGCATCGTGGCGGGCTGCGTGTTCTTCACCTTCCCCCACGCCTTCCTCATCATCGCCACCGCGCTCGCGGTGTCCGACGCCCGGCTCTACGAGGCCGCGCGCGTGCTGCGCACCCCGCCGCGCCGCACCTTCTTGACCGTCACCCTGCCGGGGGCCCGCTACGGCCTCATCTCGGCGGCGTTCGTGGTGTTCACCCTCACCATCACCGAGTTCGGCGTGCCGAAGGTGGTGGGCGGCGACTTCAACGTGCTCGCCGTGGACATCTACAAGCAGGTGGTGGGCCAGCAGAATTTCGCCATGGGCGCGGTGGTGTCGGTGATCCTGCTGGTGCCGGCGGTGGTCGCCTTCTTCGTCGATCGCATGGTGACCGCCCGGCAGGTGGCGCAGCTCACGGCGCGGGCAGTGCCTTATGCGCCCAAGCCCGACCGGCGCCTCGACATGGCCGCCTTCGCCTTCTGCTGTGTGGTCGCGGGCCTGCTGCTGCTGGTGCTCGGCGTGTCGCAATATGCCGCGCTGGTGCGCTTCTGGCCCTATGATCTGTCGCTGAGCTTCACCCACTTCGCGTTCGAGGGCGTGGATGGCGGCGGCTGGGGCTCCTACTTCAATTCCCTGCGGCTCGCCTTCTACACCGCCGTCATCGGCACCGCCGTGGTGTTCGTGGGCGCCTATATCGTGGAGAAGGGACGCGGCTTCCTCGCCGCCCGCTCGGGGCTGCACTTCCTCGCCATGCTGCCCATGGCCATCCCCGGCCTGGTGCTGGGCCTCGACTACATCTTCTTCTTCAACGACAAGGCGAACCCGCTCAACGTGATCTACGGCAGCATGGCGATCCTCGTCATCTCCACGGTCACGCACTTCTACACCGTCTCCCACCTGACGGCGCTGACGGCGCTGAAGGCCATGGACCGGGAGTTCGAGGCGGTGGCGGCCTCGCTGAAGCAGCCGGTGACGCGCATGTTCACCCGCGTCACCCTTCCGGTGTGCCTGCCCACCGGGCTCGACATCGCCGCCTATTACTTCGTCAACGCCATGACCACCGTCTCGGCGGTGGTGTTCCTCTATTCGCCCTCCACCACGCTTGCCGCGGTGGCCTCCCTGAACATGGACGATGCCGGCCAGATCCAGGCGGCGGCGGCCATGTGCATGCTGATCTTCTACACCAACCTCGTCGCGCGCGGCGTCCATGCCGTGCTCTCCCGCGGGCTCGCCCGCACCCAGGAATGGCGCACCCGATGACCTCCCGTTTCGATCTTGTGGTGGTGGGGGCCGGCATCGTCGGCCTCGCCCATGCGCTGGCCGCCGTGCGGCGCGGCCTGTCCGTCGCGGTGGTGGACCGGGAGAGCGAGGCAGTCGGCGCCTCGGTGCGCAATTTCGGCTTCGTCACCGTCACCGGCCAGCAGGCCGGCGACTGCTGGCGCCGCGCCCGCCGCTCGCAGGAGGTGTGGCTGGAGGTGGCGCCGCAGGCCGGCATCGCCGTGGAGCATGAGGGGCTGGTGGTGGTGGCCCAGCGGCCCGAGGCCATGGGCGTGCTGGAGGCCTTCCGCAGCACCCCCATGGGCGAGGAGTGCGAGCTGCTCACCGCCGAGGAGACCCGTCGGCGCTTCGGCGCCGTGCTCAACGGCACGCTGCTGGAAGGATCGCTGGTGAGCCCGCACGAGCGGCGGGTGGAAAGCCGCTTCGCCGTGCCGAAGCTGGCGCGCTGGCTGGAGGAGGCCAGGGGCGTCACCTTCCGCCGCCGCTGCCTCGTCACCGCCGTCGAGCCGGGCCGCGTCTCGACCACCCAGGGTGAGATTTTCGCCGAGCGTATCGTGGTGTGCCCGGGCGACGACCTGCTCGGCCTGTTCCCGGAGCGCATCGCCGCCCTCGGCATCGAGCGCTGCTGGCTGCAGATGCTGAAGGTGATGCCGGCCGAGGCGGACTTCCGCCTGCCGGCCGCCGTGATGTCCGACCTCTCGCTGGTGCGCTACCTCGGCTATTCCGAGCTGCCCGAGGCCGCCGCCTTGCGCGCGCGGCTTGAGGAGGAGCAGCCCGAGGCGCTCGCCAATGGCATCCATCTCATCGCCGTGCAGGGGGCCGACGGCGGGCTGATCGTCGGCGACAGCCATCATTATGGCTTCAGCCCCTCACCCTTCGCCTCCGAGCGGGTGGACGCGCTGATGCTGGATGAGCTCCATGCCGTGCTGCGCCTTGCCGGCGCCCGCGTGACCGAACGGTGGATCGGCACCTACGCCTCCCTGCCGGACCGGCTGATGGTGCGCGATGCGCCCGCGCCGGAGATCCGCCTCGTCATCGTCACCAGCGGCACGGGGGCCTCCACCGCCTTCGCCATCGCCGAGGAAACCCTCACCGAACTGTTCGGAGACGCCGCATGACCGCGCCGCGCTTCACCCACCTCAAGGCCGTCGTGTTCGACTGGGCCGGCACCATGGTGGACCACGGCTCGAAGGCGCCCATGGGCGTGTTCCAGCGCGCTTTCGCCACCTTCGGCGTGGAGATCACCATCGACGAGGCGCGCGGCCCCATGGGCATGGCCAAGCGCGACCATATCGCCGCCGTCATCCGCTTGCCGCGCATCGCCGCGGCGTGGGAGGCGGTGCACGGCCACGCGCCGGGCGAGGCGGACATCGACCGCGTGTACGAGGTGTTCGTGCCCCTCAACATCGAGGTGGTGACCGATTACGCCGACCTCATTCCCGGCGCGGCCGAGACCGCCGCGCGCCTGCGCGCGGGCGGGCTGAAGATCGGTTCCACCACCGGATACACCCGCGAGATCATGGCCCCGCTGCTGCCGCTCGCCGCCGCCCAGGGCTACGCGCCGGACAATCTCGTCTGCGCCGGCGACCTGCCCGCGGGCCGGCCGACGCCGCTGATGATGTATCGCACCTTCCTCGATCTGAACGTGTGGCCGGCCTGGACCGCGGTGAAGGTCGACGACACCGAGGTGGGCGTCGAGGAGGGGCTGAACGCCGGCTGCTGGACGGTGGGCGTCGCCCTCACCGGCAATGTGTTCGGCCTCGACGCCGAGGAGACTGACGCCCTGTCCAACGAGGCGTTCGAGGAGATGCGCGCCGCGGCCTATGGCAAGCTTGCCCGCGCCGGAGCCCATTTCGTCATCGACAGCGTGGACGAGCTGCCCGCGGTGCTCGACGAGATCGAGGGCGCGCTAGCCCGCGGCGAGCGCCCGTGAGCGAGGGCGGCGCCAGCGAAGGCGACGTCAACACCTCGCCCCTGCGCGCCCGCTGGCTCGCCGGCCGGGACGCGGACACCCGCGCCCTGCTGGACGCCGACGCCGACGTGTTCCTGCACCAGTCCCTGTCCACCCCCTGCCTCGACGCCATCACCGGCGCCGAGGGGCCGTTCCTGATCACCCGCGACGGCCGGCGGATCTTTGATTTCCATGGCAATAGCGTGCACCAGCTGGGCCACGGCCATCCCGCAGTGGTCACCGCCATCAAGGCGCAGTTGGACCGTCTGCCGTTCTGCCCGCGCCGCTTCACCTGCGAGGAGGCGGTGACCTTCGCCACCCGCCTCGCCGACCTCGCCCCCGAGCCGCTGGGCAAGGTGCTGCTCGCGCCCTCCGGCTCCGCCGCCATCGGCATGGCGCTGAAGCTCGCCCGCTATGCCACCGGGCGCCACAAGACGCTCTCCATGTGGGACGCCTTCCACGGCGCCAATCTCGACGCCATCTCGGTGGGCGGCGAGGCCCTGTTCCGGCGTGACGCCGGCCCGCTCCTGCCCGGTGCCGAGCACGTGCCGCCGCCGGGCCTTGCCCGCCGCTTCTTCGGCGACGACGACAAGGCGCCGGAGCGCCTCGCCGACTACATCGACTATGTGCTGGAGGTGCAGGGCGATGTCGCCGCCCTCATTGCCGAGCCGGTGCGCTGGACCACGGTGGAGCCGCCGCCCCCCGGCTTCTGGGCGCGGGTGAAGGACAGCTGCGCCCGCCACGGCACGCTGCTGGTGTTCGACGAGATCCCCTCCGCGCTGGCCCGCTGCGGCAGCGTCTATGTGTTCGAGCAGATGGCCTGCGTGCCGGACATGGTGGCCCTCGGCAAGGGCCTCGGCGGCGGGATCGTGCCGCAGGCGGCGCTGGTGGTGCGGCGCGACCTCGACATCGCCGGCGACGTGGCTCTGGGCCACTACACGCACGAGAAGAGCCCGCTGGGCAGCGCCGCCGGCCTCGCGGTGCTGGACGTGATCGCCCGCGAGGACCTGTGCGCGCGGGCGCTTGCGCTCGGCGACGCCGGGCAGGCGCGGCTCGCGGCGCTGGCCGCGCGGCGCCCGGAGATCGCCGCCGTGCGGCACATCGGGGCCATGTTCGGCGTGGAGCTGCGGGACCATGGGGGCATTGCCGCCGCCGTCCGCGCCGACCGCATCCTTTATGCGGCGCTCGATCGTGGGCTGAGCTTCAAGGTGGGCGGCGGCCGGGTGCTCACCCTGTGCCCGCCGCTGACCATCTCGGATGCGGATTTCGCGGCTGCGCTCGATCTTTTGGAAGCCGCGTTCGCGGACGCGGAGGGGTAGGAGCCGGGCGGTTGCTTTCAGTCCGCCGCCGGCCGTGCCTGGATGACCGGCGCGGCGGCGGCGAAGATGGCCTCCCGCGTCGCGGGGCGCGGCGGGTAGATGCGTGCGCGGTTGATGGTCTCCTTCACCGTCTTCGCCTCGGCGCCGGTGGCCACCAGCGTCGCGCGGTCCCAGCCAGAGGTGTAGACGGCGCCCTCGGGGCCGAGATCGGTCACCGTCACATAGTCCGGCGCATCGAACGCCACCCTGTCCTGCGGGCGGCCTGCGAGGTCGCACAGGGCATTGTGCCCGGCGAGCCGTCCCATGGGCCGGCCGTGCTGGCACGACATGACCGACCGGTGCCCGGCGCCGTCCGCAGCAACGCTGGCGCAATCGCCGGCGGCATAGACGCCGGGGACATCCTCCACGGCCAGGTACGCATCCACCATCACCCGGCCGAACCGGTCGCGCGCGCCGCCGAGGCCTGCGGTCAGCGGGCTCGCCTTCATGCCGGTGGCGAACACCACGGTCGTCGCCGGAATGTGCTCGCCGCCGCGCAGGCGCACGCCGGTTGCATCCACCGCCTCGACCTGCGCGTTCGGCCGCGTCTCCACGCCCAGCGCGGCGAGGGCCGCCACCACAGCGGGGCGGCCGGCCCCCATGGCGGCGCCGATCTCCCCATGGTCCACCAGCACCACGCGCGCCGGGGCCGGCAGCCGCGCGGGCAGCTCGCAGGCGATCTCGATGCCCACCAGACCGCCGCCGATCACCACCGCCGTGCACGCCGCCGGCGTCGCCTGCCCGGCAAGGCCGCCGAGGTGCGCGGCGAGGCGGCGGGCGCCGTCATAGGTATCCACGTCGAACGTCGGCTCGGCGCACGGAATGTCCGGCACAGCGAGCGCGCTGCCGGCCGCCAGCAGGAGCCGGTCGTAGGGCAGGGCGGGTCCGCCGGCGCGCGAGAGGGTGCGGGCGCAAGGGTCGATGCCGGTCACCCGGTCCTCGATGCGGGCGACCCCGATGGGGGCGAGCACCTCGTCCAGCGGCACGCGGATGGCTGGCAGGTCCGCCTCGTAGCAGCGCACCCGGACGGTGTGGAACGCATCCGGCGCCACGAGGGTGATGTCGATGGCCTCATCCGGCAGCGCGAACAACGCCCGCGCGCGGGCGGCGCTCGCCGCGCCCCACAGGCCGGCGAAGCCGCCGCCGACGATCACCAGCTTCTGCGCCATGCCATCCCCCGTGCGGGCTCCCCGGTCATGGACAGGCTACAGCCTCCGGCGCAGGCGGAACATGGCCAGCGAGAGATGGTCAGCGGGGCATGGTCAGCGGGGCACGGCCTCGCATCCGAGCATCAGGGCGTGTCGGCCAGCCGGGTCTCGCGCAGCTCGCCGGTCCGCGCGAGGACGGGATAGGCCGCAGCCGCAACCACGTGGGAGTTCACCAGCTTCAGCGCCCGCACCACGTCGATCTGCAGCCCGCTGCCGTCGGCGATGGGGGCGAGGCCCTGGCGGAGCCGGTCGAAATGGGTGCGCGCGGCGACGGTCTCGCTGTCGCGGAAGGCGGTCTTTTCCAGCGCCAGCAGGCGCGCGGCGCGCGGATCGGCGGTCATGAACAGGGAGGAGGCGAGGCGGATGTTGGCCCGGAGCCGCTCGATCAGCCCGCGCAGCTCGGTCTCCTCCTCGCCGGAGAAGGCGATGCCGCGCTTCAGCCGCTTGCCGGCATCGCTCATGAGCCGGCCGCAGACCACATCCGCCGCCTGCTCCATGTTGGCGGCGAAGGCGAGGATCTCCTCCACCCGGCGCCGGTCGGCGGGGGAGAGCTCGTCCGGGTCGAGGGTGGCGAGATAGGAGCGGATCTCGCGGTTGAGGCGGTCGAGCACGTCGTCGCCCTCGCGGGTCTCGGCGATGCGCCGCCGGTCACCGGCGATGAGGGCGCGCTCGGCCTTCTCCAGCATCTCCTCCAGCGCGTCGGCGAGGCGCAGCGCCTCGCGCGCGGCGGCGCCCAGCGCCACCACGGGCATCTCCTGCGCCTCCATGGCGAGATAGCGCGGGCGCGAGGGGTCGGCCGGGTCCTCCCGCTCGGGGTAGAGCCGCTCCAGCAGCCGCGCGAACGGGCCGAGCAGGGGCAGGAACAGGAGCGCCGTCACCACATTGAAGAGGGTGTGGAAGTCCACAGCCACCCGCGCGGGGTCCGGCTGCCAGACGACCATGAGGCGGCCGATGGGCTCCAGCAGCGCAAGGCCCAGCGCCACGCCGGCCAGACGGTTCAGAAGGTTGCCGACGGGCAGCCGCAACGCGGTGGGATCGTCCCGCCCCAGTGCCTCCAGCACCGGCGCGATGGCGCTGCCGAGGTTGGCGCCCAGCACCAGCGCGATGGCGGCATTGGGCGGCACCACGCCCTGCGCGGCGAGGGAGGCGGTGATGAGCACCACCGCCACTGAGGAATGCACCGCCCAGGTGAGCACCGCCGCCAGCATCACGTCGAGCAGCGGCACGGTGGCGATGGCGCCCATGAGCATGCGGATGCTGGGCGCGTCCTCCAGCGGGCGGAGCAGGTCCACCAGATGATGCAGCGCCAGCACGATCAGGCCGAGGCCGATCAGCACCCGGCCGAGGTCGCGCATGGCGGAGCCGGCACCACGGCGGAACATCACCAGCCCGGCGAGGATCGCGGCTGGCGCGAGCGCCATCACGTCGAAGGACAGCACCTGCACGATCAGAGTGGTGCCGATGTTGGCGCCGAGCATCACCGCCAGCGCCGGCACCAGCCCCACCAGGCCGGCGGCGGCAAAGCCGGACACCATGAGCGCAGTAGCGGTGCTGCTTTGCAGCAGCGTCGTCACCAGCGCGCCGGTGGCGAACCCCTGCAGCGGATTGCGCAGCGCCCGCCGCAGCACCTGCTTGAGCCGCGGGCCCAGAGCCCGCAACACGCCGGTCTGCACCATATGGATGCCCCAGAGCAGCAGGGCCGCGAATCCGGCGAGGTCGAGCAGCGTGACGGAGAAGCTCATGATTCCCTCCCTGGGGCGCGGGCGGACGGCTTGTCCCTATTTTGAATTGCTGCGGTGCCGCAATGTCAATTGCCGGCTCATGATCTGGTCGCATTTCCGCATGGGAATGCGGTCCGGGAGCGGAATTTCCGGCCGGACGGCGTTCACGCGGCCATCAACGCCGGGGGATGGCGTCGGGATCCGTCCACGCGCGCGATCGCGGCGTGCGTTGGCGAACCAGTCATGTGCGGGGAAAGAGAAGGATGGCTCCCTGAGCAGGCGTCATAAATATCAACTAACTAATTGATTAACCGTGAATAAATGTAACGTACGTTGAGTCGGTACCAACGCATACGCCAACAATTTGGAGCTTGGCTGCTGTTGTTCGCGCGCGTCAGTCCCTATATTCGACCGTGCAATTATGCCGCACGCCGACGCCGCCATGGACCGCAAAAGAAGCGAATCTGCCCACGTCTTAGCAGCATTCCGCACAGCGCGAGAGATCGTGGATGGCGGAACTTTGCTGACTACGAGCGAGGCCACGGCGACCCTCGCTGAGGCGGAACCGTGCGCCGATCCTCGGTTCTGTGCCACGCAGCAGCTTTTGGCCGATTTCGCAGGTGGGAATATCGACAAGGGGGCGGTGGCCTTTGCCGCTGGCAGGGTCCACGCCGCCATGGCGGCTTTGGTTTCCGCCCGCCGGCCCGGTACGATCAAGGTTCGCGCCAGCCATCCGGAACAAACGATGGAGTGGACGCCGGACGAGCGGGCGGCAGTGGAAGGCCTGCGCCGCCTCCAGGCGGCCGGAAAGGCTGGCGATCCAAATCGTTGGCTCAAGACTTGGATGGAATTGCCACCGCGCGCGGTCGAACTTGTCGTAGCTGAAGCCGGAGGGTACGCGGCCTTCGCTCTTGCGCCCTGGCTTATCGCTGCGCGCCCATTCGGGCTTCCCGGCCCGGAAGGCATTGCTCCGTTGCTTCCGCAAGCGATCGCGCGGGCCTCGGCGAAGGGGCGTCCTCCGGAAGCGCTGCGGGACATGGCGGCCATCGCGGTGTTGCATGCCGCCGCGGCCGTGCTCGGGAACCCTGACGAGCCGCCGACCGGGTGGTCAAACCCCAAATCCGAATTCCGGTCGCTCCTCGCTAGGATCGAACACGCCTACGCAGGCATCCCACCGGAGGAAGACCCCGCCCGCCTGCCTGCCGAAGAGCGGCGGGGCCTGAAGGCGGCCGGAATGGCGAAGCCCTCGCCTGCGCGATCGGCGCTTAATTTGGGTAGCGCTGCCACCCTGACTCGGCTCGTGGCCGCTGCTTTCCCCACGCGGACCGCCTAATTTCAAAAACACCGGTTTGTTGAAATATCCCGCAGGTGGGCATCTGCGGCAGTATTCGCACATACACACCAATGTGCGAGCACGAAATGGCCGAAAAAATCCTCTACTCCGTGAACGATGCGCTGTCCGCGCTGTCGATCAGCCGCGCCAAGTTCTACGCTGAAGCGAAGGCCGGGAAGATCCGTCTGCGCAAGATTGGGGTGAAGACCGTGGTGAGCGCGGAGGACATCCGCGCGTATGTGGCCTCTCTGCCCACTGAGATCTTGCCCAGTCCGCGGGCCGCCTAGTCAAAATCTGAAGACCAAGAAGTCACGTCTCCTACGGGAGGCGAGGCGCGCTCTTTGACAAGTCAGGAACACCAAATGCCGCCGCGGCTGTTCGCGTCGGCAGGCTCAAACATTGGAAGGAAGACGCACGATGCAGTCTTAGGCAGAACAGAAAATGAAAACTGGCGCCAGACAGCGCCCGTTCCGAGAACATAAACCGACAGGATGGAGAAATGTACTATTTCGAACATGGAAATGCAACCGGTGTCATCATGGGGCATGGCGCCAAATGGATGATTTTCCGGGACTCCTCCGGCAAGTTGCTGCATGACGGTCGCCGCTTCCCCAGCCGCGCCGCCGCACTCGCCGAGGTCAAGCGGTGGTGAACGAGAAGCGACCGCCTCCGCACGTGCTCAACGCCCTCCGGCTAAGGAAGGAGCTGGCGGCGCTGATCCGCTCCCGGATCGAGGCAGGGAAGGAGCCCCCTCCCGCCGCCGGCCTCGCGCACGTGATCCCCCGCCTCGCTGTTGTTTTGGACCGCGACGGCCCCACGCTGCCGGGCGTGCGGCGGGCCGCCCGCGCGCTCGGCGCGGGCGATCTGCCGGCGGAAATGGCCCTGCCAGAGATTCGTCGGGCAGCAGCCGAAGGCAAACTGGGGCAGGAGTGGCGGCTTCCAAGTGCCGATGCCCTCGGCCTCCTGCTTGGGGTGGACGAGGCGGAGCGAGCCCGGCTCGACCTCCGGCTCATCGGTTCGCGCGACGTGACCGCCGCTGACCGCCGTCGCGCTGCCGACCGAGTCCGGAAGGCTCGGACGAGGGCGGAGGCCGGAGCGACGCCCCGCCATGCAGCCCTCAGTTCGACCAAACCATGGGAGGCCGCTGGCGTCTCCCGTGCGACATACTTCAGGAGGCAGAAGAAGATGGATGAGACAATTTCGTCCGCGTCTCCTTCTATTAAATATCAGCGCGCGGACGAAATTGTCTCGCAGGCTAAGGCGAGCGATGGGGCTCCGGCGCTTGTCGCGTTGGCCATGGCCCACCCTTCCCGCGCCTTCGAACCCGCCCCGCCGGGGCCGCCTGTTCTTCCTGGCAGTATCCGAGATAGGGCGATGCGATCCGCCATCCTGCCGCACCCTCGCGTCATGGCGGCCCTAAAGGCCGCCGCCGGGCCGATGCAGATCGCCGACCTCGCCCCCGCCGCCGACATCCGCCGGGAGGCCTGCCGGCTCGTGGTTGGAGACCTCGCCGCCTGCGGCCTCGTGGACCGGATCGGCCGCGAGCACGTTGCGGTTTCGGCTTCCATCGCCTCGCTGCGAAGCGAGGCCGCAATTTCCAACGCATAGAGGCCAAAAATGCCCAACTCGAAGAACAACCGCGAAGGCGACGATGAGTATTCCGGCGTCGTCGCGCAGGTCGGCCCCCGCGCTCGCGTCGTGATTTGCCGCGATGGTCTCCAGTTTATTCTGCAAACCCGCGAGGGCGCCGCGTGGCGCGCGCGCCGCTTCTTCGCGACTCGTGCCGCCTTGTTGTCGCAACTCAGCGATGTGGTGCCCGAGGCCATCACGTTCCTCGCCAGCCTCCCGTCCCTCGCACGGGATCGCAGCGACACCCGCGCCCCTCACCGGGCGCCCGAGGCCGCCGAGCTGGATCTGTGCAGCGGTCACGGGTGAAGGCTGCGTGAGGGGGCTCCTATTCGATCGGTGCGGCAGCACTGGCGCCGGGCGCGCCCGAGGGCGCCCGGCCACGCGAGGGGCGACCACCCCCCACCGGGGTACCGGGTCCTTCCTACACCTATTCCACCGCGCTGGCGGGGCAGCGCGGTTTTTCAGCGTATCAGGTCCGTTGAAATCCACATTTCCATTTCCACTAGGTGAAATACATGACGAAAACCGGTTTTCCCGAGGAGGTGTCCGCTGAAGAGCTTGCCGACCTCCTCGGCGTCACTCCCAAGACTGTCCGAAATCACGCCGATCGCGGCGTTGTGGTCCGCTCCGGTCGCGGGAAATACTTGGTCCCCGAGAGCATCCGCAACCTGATCGCCGACGCCCGAAAGGCGAGCCGAAACAACGAATTGGACCGCGAACAGCTCGCCCTCGTTCGGGAAAAGCGCAAAGCGGCGGAACTGCGGAATGCCCAGGCGGCAGGTGAATTGATCGAGTTGACCGAAGCAACCGGCGTGCTCGACGAAATCATCGGCGTTTTCAGAGTCGGTCTCGATGGTCTCGCGCCGCGAATTACTCGTGATCTTACCTTGCGCAAGGCGATCAGGACCGAGTGCGAGGCCATGCTCGTGGCCGCCAGCCGAAAATTCGAACAGCTCGCCCAGCACCCGCCAACCACCAACTCGAACATGAAGGAGGACGGTAACGATGAGTGAAGATGAGCAGCTGAATAACACCGAATCCTTGGCGGCGCTCTTCGAGCGCGCCGCCGATCTGAGCCGCAAACCTATCGTGTTTGACGCCGACGAAACCACCGACGACGAAACAGAGAACTGAGGGCACCGCAGATGAACATTTTCGATTCTATCGCGAAGACTTTCCGGGGAACCAAGGCGCCCACGGCCTCGCAGATCAGGACGCTCATCGCGAAGGCGGGCGCCGAGGTGGAGGCCGTGGAGGCCGAGGTGAAGGCCGTGGAGGCCCGGATGGCCGAGGCCGTCATTGGTGGCGAGGCTGCCGTGGCCGCGCACCGTGAGGCCACGCGCGCGGCGGCGGAGCGGCTGGCCTACGCGCGGCAGGCCCACACGGTCCTCGCCGACAAGCTCACGGCGGCAGAAGCCGAAGAAGCCGAGGCTGCCCGCCGTGAGGCATACGCCAAAGCTGTGGCCGCTCAAAATGCCGCTCGGTCCGACCTGCTCGCCAAGTACCCTATCGCTGTGGCGGAACTGATCCGCCTCCGGGAGCTGGTGGGGGAGGCCGACCGCCTCGCCGCGATTGCGAACGGCGATCTTCCGGCGGGTGCCACGCGGCTCCTCGAAACCGAGAGCGTGCGCGACGTGCCGGCCCAGCCCGAAAGCGTTCTCGGCGAGGAAACGACTGACGTGTGGGTCACTACCGAAGGCGGCGCGCCGGTGGACGCTGCCCGCGTCACGCGCCGCGAAGGGCGTAAGGGCTTCATGTATGCGGAAAGCTCGTTCGGACCGCGACCGGTGGCCTGCCAGCTCGTGAAGATGCGCCGCGTGACGCGACAGCCGTGGTGCCCGCCGAGCTACGCAAGCCGGATCGCCGACATGCAGTTGCCGGACCTCCACGCCGAGCCGATCCCCGCGCCCTCGCCGGTCTCGGAGTTGGTGCCCCTCTCCGAGGCCGCCGAGTAGTTGTCCAACAAACCCACGCAATAGAAAGGACACAACATGATCGCAATCATTGAATGTGAAATGCCGGTTGATCGCGCTTTGCCGCTGTCTGCCGGGTTGGTGCCGGAAACTCTGTATTGGAGTGAAGTTATCAACCCGCCGCCCGGCGTCACTTCCGGCATGACCACGAACGCGGCGCCGAATGATGACGGCGTTCCCGGCGCGCGCCCGCACGTCGTGGTCCACGTCTTTCTCCAGTCGGACATCTACATTTCGATTGGCACGAATCCCGATGCCACCAATCCGGCGGCTCGGCGCTGGCTGAGGGGCGGCCAGTCGCATCGAATGGTGCTCCCGAATGGCCAGCGCGTCGCGTGGTCGACTGTGTGACCACCAGCCGGCGCGCTTGGCGCCGGCTCCCCACCCTAGGAGATTAGACGATGACGACCCGCCCCCCCGAAACCATCGCCGCCGCCCTGCGGCAGGTGCGCGGCAAGCCCGCCGCCGAGAAGCCCCGGCCCGCCACCATGCTGGCGGCCATCGAAGCCGCCCGAGCCGCCCAGCCTGCCAAGCGCCCGCCCCGCAAGGGCGCGTCCGTTGTGAATGGCCCCGATGGAATTCCCGGCCTGCGCCAGTACATTGCGGAGTTCCACAATGGGAAGCATTGACCGTCTCGCGGACGCGCTGGCGGCCGTCCGCGCCCGCCATGCGCAGCAGGACGACGAAGAGGACGCCCCGGTGCCCGTCGATCCCGGCGAGGTGGACGAGGAAGCGGAGGAGGCCGCCGACCTCGCGGGGCTGGAGGACTCATACCACCGCTCCCGCGACGCCAACCTCTCCCGCGCCGATCTTATCGACTACGCACAATTCCGAGGTGTTCGCCTCACGAGTGAAGAGCAATCCGCCCCGATGGCTGAACTCAGAAAAGTCATTCTGGAGCGGCTCGCAAGCATTGCGCGGCATTGATGTCGCGACTATATTAGAGATGAACCGATTGGCGTTGGTTCCTCAGTGAAACTCCCTCGCGGTGCAATCCGCGAGGGTTTTTTTGTTTCTGGAAGCAACATGCCGCCTGCCCGATGGAATGCCTTCCGTTGTGCGGCAGAGCCCGTCCTCGAAGCCGCCGAGGCTCCTCCCGCCTCAAAGAAGAAGCGCGGACCAAGACGTTCCCCTTCCCGGTCCATGGGGGCGTTCCAGCGCGGCGAAACCCGTGAGGAGATGATCCGGCGGTTCGAGTCCAAGGACGTCGTGTTTTCGCCATTGGACCTTGCCCTATCCACACCGGAGCTTAGAAAGGTCGGCCGGGCGCGCATGGAAGCCGCTAACCGGCTCTTGACGCCCACTGGAAACATCCTGACGGTAGAAGCTGCACATGCACCCTTGACGGCTGACGCTGCACCGAAAACCGCTGACGGTTGACACTGCCGTGGGCGCTCTTATAGTCGGGGCCGTGCCATAAAGAGCATTTTGAGCCGGCGTCACCTGTTTATAGGCCCGCTCATGTGGATGGTAAGCCTAACAGGAGGCTTATTCGCAGGACACTTCGGGTGGTCACCGACCCCTTGGGCTAAGGTGACGCTGCTACTGCGGGCACAAAAACATCAAGCACGGCTCCGACCCGGACGCCGTGCTTTTTGCTTGATGCGTAGGCGGTAACGATCGACCAGTAGGTTTCTTCCCGTGTTGGTCTTAGTTGAAGAATCGCTAGGCCGATCGAGCTGCGGACGGCAATAAGCTTTGTCGCCTTGATGTCCGACCCTTCGAAATGTAGCGGCGTCCCTGCGCAAACAATCTTTGCGACATAGATCGGAACGTGCGCCTCTTCAACTAAGTCAAAATGCTCCATTTCTCGCCGATGTTCAGCCCAGATATGGCAGACGCCGAACCCTTTATTCGGGCCGGTATGCTTTCCCCTCAGCAAATAGATGTCTCCCCCCGGAATTATGTCTTTGCGACACTTGGTGTCCGGCACCCTTCCGAAAGAATTCAAGCCTGTCACGGGGTGGGGAATGCGGGAGTTGGGCATTAGCAAATCAAGCTTGGCAGATGATCGTGCCCTTTTGGCCCCTGCGTCAGGGAATGTCGATAGCCGGCACCTTGAGTGCTCGGCCTTCCCGTCATCGGCGGCGTCCGGGCCGCTAAAGGTCTCTAAGAGCCGGAGCGGATCGGCCATTCCTCGCGGACCAGCCGCGTCAGAGTTGATGTGGAGTCGATCCGCAAGGCTGATCGACGCGCGCCATTCTGATCGAGGCCTGCGGCTCGCCGACCCACGCGCTCGACCGGCGGCAGGCGGCGTGACCGCGTATGCTCCCTCAATGTTCCGCACCAGCATCCTGAAGGCGCTGGTGGACTCAGAACAGCCGTTGGCGGCCATTCGGGGCGCTCAAGACCCGCCGCAGCGGCGCGCCACCTGACATCCGCGATGCCTCCGAGCCAACGCCGCAGCTTACAAGGCTACGAGCTGGCAATAGTCAGTCCGCCCACTTTCAGGACGCCAGCACCCCAATTCCCGCAGCAAAGATAATATGGGAGCCGAAACTATCGAAATCTCCCCACTGCGGATCATGGCGCACAAAGGGACCCGCCAACGTATGTTGATCGGACGCTGCAAGAGTGACGCAGATTAGTTTGCCCGCCGGGTCGCACACGACCGAATGGCGTACCAAGTAATAGCTGCCACTTGCGTCTCGGCTGAGCACGATCCAGCCACCCACCGCCGTGTATCCGGGATTAGCCTCGCAGAAGCGCCGGGCATTGTCGTGGCAATGGGCCGCGATAGGGACAAGGCCGTTGAGATCGGCCGGAGAGGCGAAATGCAGTGGCTCCGCTCCCCCGCGCTCCTCTAAGTCGAGAACGGCCGTCACCAACGCCGACCGTTCCGCCATGCTGGCGCTACTCATGCCGCGCCTCCGGAGGGATGCCCAACAGCCCGAGTGCAAAGGTGGGATTATCTTGGCCAGAGCGCGGCTGGACGTCCTTCCGCATCGCTCGGAACATCGCGTCCAGCAGCTTGTCGTGCTCGGTCTCGCTCCGGCCGGCGTTCATGTAGGTGATTTCGGCCTGGAAGGCACGGTGGGCCTCCAGCACAGGCACAGAGGCCACCAGCGCAAGGGCATTGACCGCATCGGCATAGCGCCGCTGGGCTTCTGGCGTGGCGCGCCCCTGCACCACGCCAGATAGAGCGAGCACGTATTCCTGATATTGCGCCAGCTTCAGCTTGCGCCAATCGGCCTCATGCTCCCTGCGGCGCGCCAGCGCCGCGGTGATGAACACGGCGGCTAAAGCCGCGAGCGCCGATATCCCTGCGGTCAGGGCAACCCCCAGAAAGGGAAGTTGCGCTGGTTCTCCCCCCATGTCGTCCTCCCCAAACACGATTGGAGGGTATGCGGGAGACCGCAACGCGGCAATAAGTTGACGTCGGCAGCAGGATCAACCCTGCCGAGAGATTCGCCCGGTGGACTGGCGCCATTGAGGGACGCTGATGGACCAAAAGGCAGGCATCAGGGCCATGAAGAAGCCCCGCCGGAACATCCTCCAGCTTGATCCGGATGTGGCAAGAGGCCTCAAGCGTCAAAGGTGCTCGTGGCAAAGGATGGCCAGCGAAGCGCTACGCAGTTGGCTTGTACGTCGGGAAAGCGGCGAGCTGGAGCCGGATAATGGGCTGAACCGGCTGGTCATCACGGACGCGGAGTTAGCCGCGTGGTCGGCCGATGAATTGAAGTCGCCGGAGTTGGACTTTTCGCCGGCAGAGATCGAGGCCATGTTAGGGAGTCTGGATATGCCGCCGGCTCCGGACGATTCAAGCCCGAAAAAGCGCAAGCGTGAGAGCAAGAAGGCACCGCGAGGCTAAAGGGGTGGGGGGCGTTGGCGCCCCCTCGTGCGCTGTAAGGGGCAGCCCTCCCCATAGAGGTGCAAGGCTGCCCCATCGTCGCGATGCTTCCGACCCGCCACATTACCCCCTCCCCAACCCAGGGGATGACTGGGGTAAAGCTACACTATTAAGGCGAGTCAGCCCTTCGCCAACTGCGCCGCGGCCTTCGCGCGCAGGTGGTCAAGATCATCGGCCCACCACTGCATCATGGTGATGCGCTCTTCCCAATGCTCGCCGCGCGTGTAGGCGCGGCGCACGTTGTTCCCTTCCACGTGGGCAAGCTGCCGCTCTATGGCATCGGGATGCCACATCCGGCTTTCGTTCGCGAGGGTCGCGAAGGCGGCCCGGAAGCCGTGAGAGGTCATTTCCTCCGCGGTGAACCCCAGCCTGCGGATCGCGACGTTCAGCGTGTTCTCGCTGATCGGCTTCAAAACCGATGTAGTGGCGTGGAATACGAGACTGTCCGGCCCCCGATCTGTGAATGGACGAAGTTCCTTCAGGATCGCGATGGCCTGACGGGGCAGGGGGGTGCGGTGCTGGCGCCGCATCTTGGTCCGGCCGGCCGGTATGGTCCAGACGCCCTTCTCTAGATCGATTTCCCCCCATCGGGCCGCCCGGACTTCCCCCGGCCTCAGCGCGAGCATGGCCAGTAGCTTCAGCGCTGCGACGGTTGTCGGTTGGCCCCGCTTCCACTCGTGAATAGCAGCCATGAGCTTGCCGAGTGCCTTTTCCTCCGTGATCGCGGCGCGGTGCTGAACAGGGGGCGCGATCAGCGCGCCCTTTAGATCGGCTGTAACGTCCCGCTCAGCCCGATCCGTCGCGATGGCATACCGGAACACTCTGCCGATGGTGCTTCGCGCCCTACGGGCCGCCTCGTGGTTTCCCTTGGCCTCGACGGGCCGCAAAATGTCGAGAACTTCCCGAGCGGTAATCTCCGAGATGGGGCGCGTGGCCAAGGGGGCGGCAATTGTGCGCAAGAGCCACTCAGCCTTGTCCATGGTGGCCTGCGCTCTACCCTCCTTGCGAATCTTTTCGATGAACTCGCCCGCGACCACGCCGAAGGTGTTGTGGGCCGCCTCATCGGCGGCACTCTGTTCCGCCTTCAGGGCCTTCATGATGGCACCGGGATCAACTCCAGATGCCAACATCCTCTTGGCATCTGTCCTGCGCTCTCGCGCTTCCGCGAGGCTCACGTATTTGTAGGACCCGAACGTAAGCTGTTTCTGCTTACCGCCGAAACGGTAGGCGAGCCGCCAGAGTTTGCCGCCTTGAGGCGTCACAAGGAGGTGTAGCCCTTCAGCGTCCGACAGCTTGTAGGGCTTTTCCTTTGGCTTTGCGGCTTTGATGGCGGTGTCGGTCAGCATGGAGGCGGCCCGTGTTGGCATCCGGAAATGCCAACAGAATGCCAACAGATTTGCGAGCTGCAAGCGTACAGGGGCGAACTGCGACGGACGCCGCTGGCGCTAAAGTCGAGGATTTATAAGGATTCTGAGGCAGCGGCAGACCGCTGGAAACAGGAAAATGGCTCCCTGAGCAGGACTCGAACCTGCGACCATTCGATTAACAGTCGAACGCTCTACCAACTGAGCTATCAGGGACCGTGGGTCTCGCGACCGAGGCGCGCCATATAGCAACGACGCGCCGGCTTGTGAAGTCTCCAGATGGAGTTTCTCTCCTCCGGAGCGTGCGGCCGGCCCGATGTGCCGGCCGCAACCCTTTGCAAAATCAGGCGCGCAGCAGGTTTTCGCCGGCTGCCGGAGCGCTATCCACAGCCCCGTCCGCAGCCGCGCCGGCCGCCGTCGCAACCCCCGGCTCGTGGGCGAACTGGGCGTAGTAGAAGCCGAAATAGCGGCCACGGCGGGCAATCAGCTCGTCGTGGGTGCCGCTTTCCACCACCCGCCCGTGCTCCACCACGCAGATGCGGTCGGCCCGCACCACGGTCTGCAGGCGGTGGGCGATGACGATGGTGGTGCGCTGGTGCGCCAGCTCGTTCAGCGCCTTCTGCACCTCCGCCTCCGATTCGGAATCGAGCGCGGCGGTGGCCTCGTCCAGCAGCAGGATGGGGGCGTTCTTCAGGAAGGCCCGGGCGATGGCGATGCGCTGGCGCTGGCCGCCGGACAGCTGGGTGCCGTGCTCGCCCACATGGGTGTCGTAGCCGGCCTCGAAGCCCGTGATGAAGTCGTGGGCGTGGGCGGCGCGGGCGGCGGCGACGATCTCCTCCTCCGAGGCGCCGGGCCGGCCGAAGCCGATGTTCTCGCGGATGGAGCCGGAGAACAGGTACACGTCCTGGCTCACCAGCGCGACGCTGGCGCGGACCGAGGAGCGCGTGACGGTGCGCGTGTCGATGCCGTCGATGAGGATGGCGCCGCCCTGCGGCTCGTAGAAGCGCTCGATCAGGTTGATCACGGTGGTCTTGCCGCCACCGGACTGGCCCACCAGCGCGGTGGTGGTGCCCGGCTCGGCCACGAGGTCGAGGCCCTTCAGCACATGCTCGCCGGGCCGATAGCCGAACACCACCTCGCGGAATTCCACCCGCCCGCGCGGGCGGGGCAGGGCGGGAGTGCCGGCGGAGTCGCGCTCAGGGGCCGGGGCGTCCAGCAGCTCGAACAGCATGCGCGCGCCCATCACATGGTTCACCAGTTCCACATGCAGGCGGGCGAGGCGCTTGGCCGGCTCGTAGGCGAGCAGCAGCGCGGTGAGCACGGAGAAGAACTGGCCGGGCGAGCGGCCGAGCTCGATCACGTTGTAGCCGGCGTAGAGAATCACGCCGCCGATGGCGAGGCCGCCCAGCGTCTCCATGAGCGGGCTGGACTTGGCCTGCGTGCGCGTGAGGCGGTTGGCGTTGGCTTCCACGTCGTCGATGAACTTGTGGGCGCGGGCCTGCATCTCCGGCTCGAGCGTGTAGGCCTTCACCGTGCGGATGCCCTGGAACACCTCCAGCGCGATGGAGGAGAGCCGCACGCCCGACTTGAAGCCGGTGGTGAACAGGTTCTTCGCCCGCTTGATCAGCTTGCGCGTGCCGATCACGGCGGCGGGCATCACCACCAGCGCGATCACCGCCAGGAACGGGTCCTGCACGATGGCGACGGAGGCGAGCATGAGCAGCGAGAGCAGGTCGCGGCCGATGGAGGTGACCACAAGGTCCAGCGCCCCGCGCGCGCCGTTGGCGCCGGCGTTGAAGCGGCTGGAAATCTCGGCGGTGTGGCGCCCGGAGAAATAGGCGGCGTCCTGCATCAGCAACTGGTCGAACGCGCGCTTCTGGTTGTCGGCGACGATGCGGTTGCCGATGCGCGCCATGGTGATGGACTGGCCATAGGCCGAGCCGCCCTTGATGAGCGACAGCGCCATCACGATGCCCGACACTGCCCACACCGCGGCCGGCGTGGGATGCACGAAGATGGCGTTCACCGCGTCGTTCATGAGGTAGGCGAGGCCGGCCGTGGAGGCGCCCATCAGGCCCATGAAGGCGAAGGCGAGGGCGTAGCCTTTCCAGTGCTTGCGCCCGTCGGACAGCAGCAGGCGCCGCAGCACCGCCTTGGTCTCGTCCGCGGTGGGATGCGGCGCATGCTGGCCCGCGGCGTGGGGGGCCTGCGCGGCGCGCGCGTTGGCTTTAGAGCTCATGCCTGTCTCCGGCGGCCGGTTGAGATCGCGGCCGCTTCGGCTGCCATCAACTGCCAGCGGACGCGCAAGTCAACGTCTTGCGGTACCAAGGTAATGGATGCGTCGCTGTGACGAAGGGGCATCCCCGGCGCCGGAGGCACCTCGGGCATGAAGCCGCTCATGGGGAAAGCTGGAGGCCACGCCCGGAATCGAACCGGGGTGCACGGATTTGCAGTCCGCTGCGTAACCACTCCGCCACGTGGCCTCACAGAGGCGCGTTCTTACGGTGTTCGCTGGTGCGGTGCAAGCGGCGCCTGCGCATTGTCCCCATGGTGCGCCGGCGACCCGGCGACCGGCTCAGGCGAACGGGGAGATGCGGGTGGTGTCCTCGCCGTTGTGGAAGCCGATGGCAAGGCGGAAGCTGTAGGCCATCCGCTCGGCCTGGGCGATGGCCACCTGCGCGGCGGCGGGGGGCAGCACCTCCAGCGCCGTGGGGCGGAACAGCGCCAGCCAGCGGGCGAACTGCGCTTCCCCGGCCTCGGCCCCGAGCGCGAGGTGCGGCGGCAGGGGGCGGCCCGAATAGCGCCCGGTCTTCATCAGCACCGACGACCAGAAATCGCACATCTTGGCCAGATGCACCGGCCAGTCGTCCGGCGCGATGTGGGCGGTGAATATGGGGCCGAGGAGGGCATCCTTCTGGACGCGCTCGTAGAAGCGGTGGACCAGCCGGCGCACCGCCTCCTCGTCGAGGCCCTCCATGTCCGCCGCCGAAACCGACGGGCCGACCGGCACGGCGGCCGGGTGCGGGGCAGAACTCATCGTGTCGTCTCCGGCTGCAGCGCGGGCGGCGGGGTGACGGGGCAGGGCGGCACCCTCCACCCGCGCGGGGGCGCAAGCCATGCGACTTGCGGCCACATCCGCCGCGCGCAGGCACCGCGATGTCGGCGCCCGCCGGCGCGTTCGCCCTTCAGCGCCTTGCAAAAGGGGCGGCGATATGGCTCTTGGACCGGGCGGTCATGGCCTGCCCGAAGCCTCTCGGTGCGCCGGCCGCTCCAGGGGATGGCCGGAGACACAAGATGATCGATTTCGCCGAGCTGCGCCGGGGCATGGTGGACGGGCAGGTCCGCACCAACAACGTCACCGATCCCCGCATCGTCTCGGCCATGCTCGAGATTCCGCGCGAGTATTTCGTGCCCGCGCAGCTGAAGTCGCTGGCCTACATCGATGACGACCTCGCTCTGACCACCGGCGGCGCGCCGCGCTACCTGGTCGAGCCCATGATCCTCGCCCGCCTGATCCAGCTCGCCGACGTGCAGGAGCACGAGCACGTGCTCGATATCGGCACCGGCACCGGCTATTCCGCCGCGGTGCTGTCGCGCCTCGCGCAGCAGGTGGTGGCCGTGGAGGAGGACGCCGGCCTCGCCGCCTCCGCCACCGCGACCCTGGCCGAGCTCGGCGTCGCCAACGTGGCGGTGATGCAGGGGCCGCTGAACGCCGGCTGGGCGAAGGAAGCCCCCTACGACCTGATTCTCCTCAACGGCTCGGTGGACGAGGTGCCGGCCGGCCTTCTGGCGCAGGTCAAGGAAGGCGGCCGACTCATCGCCGTGGTGGGTCACGGCGGCGCCGGGCGGGCCACCGTCTTCTCCAAAGTGGCCGGCCAGGTAAGCGAGCGGGTCGCATTCAATGCCGCGGTACCTCCGCTTCCCGGCTTCAAGGCCGCTCCGCGCTTTGTTTTCTGACCAACCTGTGGCGCGTTTGCCGCGGTAGCGCGAAAACGACCGGCACAACCAGCCGGTCGGTTCCCGATCTTCACCGGCGCAGATATCTTTCCCAAAAGTTACCGCGCGGCAGAGTCGGTGCGGCGAGTCTGCTTGGCCGTGTCGGATCGGGAGATTGGGATGTCGGTTGCGAAGCGCTTTCGCCGAAACGGTTTTGCAATTTTGGCGGGAGCCGGCATCGCTGCGTTTGGGATCGGGGGCGCCGCAGCCCAGTCCCTCGATGCAGCGCTCGCCATGGCTTATACGAACAATCCGACGCTGAACGCCCAGCGTGCCGGAACCCGCGCGGTGGACGAGACCGTGCCCCAGGCCCTGTCGGGCTATCGTCCGACGCTGAACGCCAACGTCCAGGCCGGTCCCGAGTACGCCCGGCAGAAGGCCTCTGGCACCACCACCAACGGCTGGCTGTGGCCCCGCGCCTTCGCCCTCACGGCGGCGCAGACCCTGTTCAACGGCTTCATCACCGCCAACCAGACACGCAATGCCGAATCGCAGGTGCGCGGATCGCGCGAGACGCTGCGCAACACCGAGCAGTCGGTGCTGCTGAACGGCGTCACCGCCTACATGAACGTCATCCAGGCCATCGCGCTGCTCGACCTGCAGCGCCAGAGCCTCGCCGCGTTCGAGCAGGAGCTGCGCGCCACCCGCGACCGCTTCAACGTCGGCGAGGTGACCCGCACCGACGTGGCCCAGGCCGAGGCGCGCGTGGCGGATGCGCAGTATCAGGTCAGCCAGGCGGTGGCGAACCTCTCCTCGGCCCGTGCTGTCTACCGGCAGGTGATCGGCGTCGAGCCGGGCAAGCTCGCCACCCCGCGCTCCATCGAGGGCATGCTTCCCGGCTCGGTCGACCGCGTGGTGTCGAGCGGCCTCAACCAGCATCCGGCGGTGAAGGCGTCCGAGTTCGCGGTCGACGCCGCCGTGTTCCAGGTCAAGGTGGCCGAAGGCGCGCTGATGCCGAACCTGTCCGTGCAGGGGCAGCTGTCGCAGTCCTACGACCAGAACTTCTCGGTCGACTCGCAGGGCGGCGCCGCGGTGACGCTGAACCTCACCGTTCCGATCTACCAGGGCGGCGTGGAGTACGCGAACATCCGCCAGGCCAAGGAACTGCTGACGCAGGCCCGCATCGAGGTGGACGTGAACCGCGACACCATCCGCGCGCAGGCCGTGCAGTTCTGGGGCGCGCTCGAGGCGTCCAAGGCGCAGATCCAGGCGGCGCAGGCCTCGGTGGCGGCCAACACGCTGGCGCTTGAAGGCGTGCGCGAGGAATGGCGCGTCGGCCAGCGCACCACCACGGACGTCCTGAACGCCCAGCGCGACCTGACCAACTCCCAGTCCGCCCTCGTGGTGGCCCAGCGCGACCGTGTGGTCGCGGCCTACTCGCTGATCTCCATCATCGGCAAGCTGGACGCCATCTCCCTCGGGCTGAAGGTCAACGTCTACAATCCGCAGGTCCACTACAATCAGGTCCGCGACAGCTGGGCCGGCGTGCGGACTCCGGACGGAAAATAAACCGGGAAGGGGCTTGCGAGCCCCTTTTGCGGCCGGTTTTACGAGTGTCATACTTCAATCCGCGATTGGCGATTCTCACCCTGGCGCTCCGCTCCGGACCGGCCACGGCGTAGTCTTCGGCCGAGGTCGGACATGGCAGCGATCCCCAAGGTGCAAGAGCCGTCAATGGAAGAGATCCTGGCGTCCATCCGCCGCATCATGGCTGATGACGATCAGCCCGCCCCGCAGCGTCCCGCCGAACCGCCGCAGCGCGCCCCCGCGCCACGGCGCCCGGCCGAGCCGGCGCCTCCCGCTTTCGAGGCGGCCGAGCCGGCCGGCCGGCCTGATGGCGCGCCCCGCGCTGCGGCGCCCCGTCCCGCCCGTCCTGCGCCGGAGGGCGCACGCCCCCGTCCTGTCCCGGCCGGGTCCGATCACGACGACCGGGAGCATGATGACATGAACGAGCGTCTCCAGCCCCGCCGCGAATCCTTCGCCTCTGCGCCGCAGCCGGCGCCGCGTGCCCTGCGTCCCGCCCCCGGGGCCACCGAGCCCGGCGTCGATTTCGACCCGGCCGAGCGCGCCCCTGCGGCCCGTGGCCCCGAGCCGCGTGCCGCGGACCCCCGCGCGCCGCAGCCCCGCATGGAGGCGCCCGCCCCGCGCCGCCGCCCCCTGCCGCCCGAGGTGGAGGAGCAGGCCGAGGCGGACGCGGAAGCCGTGGAGGCTCTGTTCCGCGCCAATGGCGCCGCCCGGCGCGACCTGCTTTCGCCCAACGTGGACGCTGTGGTGGCGGCGGCCTTCCAGTCGCTCGGCGATCTGGTGCTGCCCCAGAAGGAGCGCACGGTGGAGGATCTCGTGAAGGAGATCCTGCGGCCCATGCTCAAGGACTGGCTGGACCACAATCTCGCGACCATCGTCGAGAAGCTGGTCCGGGCCGAGATCGAGCGCGTGGCCCGCCGGCCGCGCTGATCGCCCGGGCGCTCGCAGCGCCGCGCGCGTGGAAAGGGCGGCCGTCCCATGTCGGCCGCCTTTTTGATTCTCGGCACGGCTGTCCGCCGCTGCGGAACGCCGGCTGGCCCGTCCCGCGCGTCGTCACCGCCGGCCGCATATTGACGCCGCCCCCGCCGCGCGGCTTAAACCCCCGCAGACACGTCCCGTCCGTTGCGGACGCGGGCCCGGCCGGCGCGTGGCGCCGCCTCAGGCCTGCCCGTCCGCGGAGTCTCAGTCCCATGCTGGAAAAAGTCTTCGATCCCGCCGCCGTGGAAGAGCGCATCGCCGCCCAGTGGGAGGATGCCGGCGCGTTCCGCTGCGGCCGTCCCGAGCGCAAGGACGCGGAAGGCTTCTCCATCGTCATCCCGCCGCCCAACGTCACCGGCTCGCTCCACATGGGGCACGCGCTGAACAACACGCTGCAGGATGTGCTCGCCCGCTTCGAGCGCATGCGCGGCAAGGACGTGCTGTGGCAGCCGGGCACCGACCATGCGGGCATCGCCACGCAGATGGTGGTGGAGCGCCAGCTCGCCGCGCAACAGCTGCCCGGCCGCCGCGACATGGGCCGCGTGGCCTTCGTGGAGAAGGTGTGGGCGTGGAAGGCCGAGTCGGGCGGCACCATCGTCAACCAGCTGAAGAAGCTCGGCGCGTCCTGCGACTGGTCGCGCGAGCGCTTCACCATGGACGAGGGGCTGTCGCGCGCGGTCCTGAAGGTGTTCGTGCAGCTCTATCGCGAGGGGCTGATCTACAAGGACAAGCGCCTCGTGAACTGGGACCCCAAGTTCCAGTCCGCCATCTCGGACCTCGAGGTGATGCAGGTGGAGGTGAAGGGCAACCTCTGGCACCTGCGCTACCCCATCGAGGGCGAGAAGGACCGCTTCATCGTCGTCGCCACCACCCGCCCCGAGACCATGCTGGGCGACACCGCCGTGGCCGTGCACCCGGAGGACGAGCGCTATCGCGACCTCATCGGCAAGCATGTGGTGCTGCCGCTGGTGGGCCGGCGCATTCCGATCGTGGCGGATGACTATTCCGACCCGGAGAAGGGCTCGGGCGCGGTGAAGATCACCCCGGCGCACGATTTCAACGACTTCGAGGTGGGCCGGCGGCATGCCCTGCCCATGATCAACGTGCTCGACGCCGAGGCGCGCATCGACGCCCAGGGCATCCTCGACGACTACGCCGAGCGCCCCGAGGCCTATGTGGACGCGCCCGACGCCGCCGGCGTGGTCTCGCATCTCAAGGGCATGGACCGCTTCGCCGCCCGCAAGCACATCGTCGAGCTGCTCACCGGCCTGGAGCTTCTGGAGAAGATCGAGCCGCACCCGCACATGGTGCCGCATGGCGACCGCTCCAACGTGGTCATCGAGCCCTGGCTGACCGACCAGTGGTATGTGGACGCCAAGACCCTCGCCCAGCCGGCGCTGGCCGCCGTGCGCGAGGGGCGCACCACCTTCGTGCCCAAGAACTGGGAGAAGACCTATTTCGAGTGGCTGGAGAACATCCAGCCCTGGTGCATCTCGCGCCAGCTGTGGTGGGGCCACCAGATCCCCGCCTGGTACGACCCCTTCGGCAACGTGTTCGTGGCCGAGGACGAGGACGGCGCCTTCGAGCAGGCCATCGCCCACAACGTCGGCAACGAGACGCTCTCCCCGGAAGACGCCGAGGCGCTCATCCAGGACGCCGACAAGCGCGCCGGCTTCCTCACCCGCGACGAGGACGTGCTGGACACCTGGTTCTCCTCCGCCCTGTGGCCGTTCTCGACCATGGGCTGGCCGGACGAGACCGGGGAGCTGAAGAAGTTCTATCCCACCAGCGTGCTGGTGACCGGCTTCGACATCATCTTCTTCTGGGTCGCCCGGATGATGATGATGGGCCTGCATTTCATGGACGGCGAAGTGCCGTTCAAGGACGTCTACATCCACGCCCTCGTCCGTGACGAGAAGGGCGCCAAGATGTCGAAGTCCAAGGGCAACGTCATCGACCCGCTCGACCTCGTGGAGAAGTATGGCGCCGATGCGCTGCGCTTCACGCTGGCCGCCATGGCGGCGCAGGGGCGGGACATCAAGCTCGCCACCTCGCGCGTGGAGGGCTACCGCAACTTCGCGACCAAGCTCTGGAACGCGGTGCGCTTCGCCCAGATGAACGGCTGCGTGCGGGTGGAGGGCTTCGACCCCGCCAAGGTGGAAGGCACGCTCAACCGCTGGATCATCGGCGAGGCCGCCCGCGCCACCGCCGAGGTTTCCGAGGCCATCCTCGCCTATCGCTTCAACGAGGCGGCCGGCGCCATCTATCGCTTCCTCTGGAACGTGGTGTGCGACTGGCACCTCGAGCTGGCCAAGCCGGTGCTCTCCGGCCCGGACGGCGCCGCCAAGGACGAGACCCGCGCCGCCACCGCCTATGTGCTGGACGTGGCCATGGCGCTGCTGCACCCCTTCATGCCCTTCCTCACCGAGGAGCTGTGGGCCGAGACCGGCAAGGACGGTCCGGCCCGCACCAGCCTGCTGGCGCTCGCCCCCTGGCCGGACCTCGCCGGCCTTGAGGCTCCGGACGCCGAGGCCGAGGTGGGCTGGGTGGTGGATCTCGTCACCGACATCCGCTCGGTGCGGGCGGAGATGAACGTGCCGGCCGGCGCGCAGGTGCCGCTCGTGCTGGTGGAGCCCTCGGCCGAGACCCGCGCCCGCGCCGCCGCCTGGGACGACGCCCTGCGCCGCCTCGCCCGCCTCTCGGCCGTGACGGTTCAGGACACGGTGCCCGGCGAGTCCGTGCAGATGGTGGTGCGCGGCGAGGTGGCGGCCCTGCCGCTCGCCGGCGTGGTGGACCTCGCCGCCGAGCTGGCCCGCCTCAGCAAGGAGGCGGCCAAGCTCGACCAGGAGGTGGCGCGCATCGACGCCAAGCTCGGCAACGAGAGCTTCGTCGCCCGCGCCCCGGAAGAGGTGGTGGAGGCCGAGCGCGAGAAGCGCGAGGAGTATCTGAACCGCAAGGAGAAGGTGCGCGCCGCCATCGCCCAGCTTTCCGGCGGCGCGGCGGCCTGACCGGTTCCTGCGATACGGTGCGGGGCGCGCCTGTGGCAACAATGCCACGCCGCGCCCCGGCCAGCGCCTCCGGTCGAGTGCCGGACGGGTCGCGGGGCAGGAATCGGCCCCCGAAAATGTGACAGGGAAGACACACTCCCGGGGCTTTGACCCTCAAGGCCCGGCGCCACCCCTCCACGCCGCGAAGCCGCCACAAAACCCCTTTGAAACGGCAGGCAACGCGCGACGGTGAGCGTAGCTCGGAAAGTGTTTCCGAACGCCGCGCTTGAGGTGGGTCCTCATGGACGGACGTTGCATGATCGAAGGGGCGGCGCCTCGGGGCGCTGCAGGCCGCGGCCGGGTGAAATGCCCCGGAGGTGCCGCGGCTCGGCCTTTCCACTGCCCCGATATTGCCGCCGCCTCCCGGCATCTTCCTTCCATCATGATCCCAGGCGCTTTCAGGACATATGACCGGGCCCGCAGAACGGCTCCCCGCGCCCGCATCCTTCCCGGTGCGGCGGCGCTGTTCGCCGCCCTGCTCGGCGCCTCCGTGGCCGCGCCGCTCGCCCATGCGTTCGACGGCACGGCGCAGACCCTCCAGCCCTACGAGACCCAGCCCCTGACCCCGCCCGCCAACGTGCCGCTCGCCCCCGCGGTGCGGCCGGTGGACGAGGCCTTCCGCACCGGGGCGCAGGCGCTCCGCGCCGGCCAGACCGCCAAGGGCATCGACGCCCTCGGCTATGCAGCGGCGCAGGGCCACGCCATGGCGCAGTGGAAGCTGGGCCGCATCTATGCCGACGGCGACGGCGTGAAGCGCGACGACGCCAAGGCGTTCGAATATTTCTCCAAGATCGCCAACACCCACGCCGAGGACTACCCCGGCACGGCGCAGTCCCGCTTCGTGGCCAATGCCTTCGTGGCGCTGGGTTCCTACTATCTGGTGGGCATCCCCTCGGCCGGGGTGAAACGCGACCCCTCCCGCGCGCGGGACATGTATTCCTACGCCGCCTCCTATTTCGGCGACGCGGATGCGCAATACCAGCTGGGCAAGCTCTATCTGGAAGGCGTCGGCGGCCCGCGCGATGCGCGCAACGCCGGGCGCTGGCTTACCCTCTCGGCCCAGAAGGGGCAGTTCGAGGCGCAGGCGGTGCTGGGCCAGATGCTGTTCCGCGGTGACGACGGTGTGCCGCGGCAGGGCGCGCGCGGCCTCATGTGGCTGACGCTGGCGCGCGATGCCGCCACCCGGCCCGAGGACCGGTGGGTGGTGGCGCTGCACGAGGCCGCCTTCGCCGATGCCACCCCGGATGAGCGCGAGAAGGCGCTGGCCTATCTCGAAGTCTGGCTGAAGACCGCCAAGCGCTGAGATTTTTCGCCCGCGCGCCGGCTATGCGGTCGGTGCGTTTCGGCTCCGTGCCCCGGCCTCTCCACGACCGGATTCGCAAAGGGGGCGCGCAAGGCGCGCGCGATCCGGCCGTCATACCAACCGGCGCCGTTGTTCCAGCCCCCGACTCCGGCGCCCGGCACACGCTCGTGCCGCACCCGGTGTCCAAGCGTCTCCCATCTGCCGTTCCGGTCCGGCCGCCTCTGCCTTGGCGCTCCGGCCGGCCTTCCGATGCTGCGCCCGCGCGCGAGCGGGGCGGCGACTTCCCGGCATCCGCCCTCAGCCTCCGGCGTTCTGCTCAGCTCTCTTCCACCTCCGCCGCATGGCGCGGCAGGTCCGCGCCGAGGCCCCGCGTCATGGCGAGAGCGCTCTGCGTCCAGATGTGGTGGGTGGGGACGAGGCGGTCGGGATCGTCCAGCGTGCCGATGGTCACGTCCACCGCGTCCTCCCGCGCCATGTCGAACAGGATCGGGCTGCCGCACCGCCCGCAGAACAGCCGCGTGACGCCCGGCGAGGAGCCATAGGCCGAGGGCGTGCCTGCCGTGACCTCGAAATCGCCCCGCGCCACGCTCGCCCACGGCAGCGCGCCGGAACCGGAGATGCGCCGGCACATGCCGCAATGGCACCAATAGGCCGAGCGCACGTTGCGGATGCGGTAGCGCAGCTGCCCGCACAGGCAGCCGCCCGTGAGGGCGGGGGAGGGGGAGGCCTCGTCCATCGGGTCAGGTGGCGATGGAGAAGTCGGCCCAGACCGGCACATGGTCCGAGGGCTTCTCCCAGGCGCGCACATGCTTGTCGATGCCGGTGGCGATCAGCCGGTCCGAGGCCTGCGGCGACAGCAGCAGGTGATCGATGCGGATGCCGAAGTCCCGCTGCCAGGCGCCCGCCTGATAATCCCAGAAGGTGTAAAGCCGCTCGGCGTCGCTGGTGGCGCGGATGGCGTCGGTCAGGCCGAGGTTGGTCAGCGTCCGGAATGCGGCGCGGGTGCGCGGCAGGAACAGGGCATCGCCGGTCCAGGCGGCGGGGTCGGAAGCATCGCGCGGCTCGGGAATCACATTGAAGTCGCCGGCCAGCACCAGCGGCTCCTCCAGCGCCAGCCGATCGGCGGCGAATGTGGCGAGGCGGTCCATGAAGCCGAGCTTGTAGGGGTATTTCTCGGTGTCGGGCGGATTGCCGTTGGGCAGGTAGATGCAGGCGACGCGCACCACGCCGCCCTTCACCGACACCACCGCCTCGATGAAGCGCGCCTGCACGTCGCCGTCATCGCCGGCGAGGCCGTGGGTCACGTCCTCCAGCGGCAGGCGGGACAGCACGGCAACGCCGTTGAACGTCTTCTGCCCATGGACGGTGACGTTATAGCCCAGCGCCTCGAACGGCTCCTTCGGGAAGGCCTCCGTCTGGCACTTGATCTCCTGCAGGCAGACCACGTCCGGCCGCGTCTCGCCCAGCCAGCGCACCGCATGGTCCAGCCGCTGGCGGATGGAATTGACGTTCCAGGTGGCGATGCGCATGGGATCCTTCCGGGGCGGCGGCGGGACGGGCGGGAGGCGCCCGGCGGGGCGAAGGATAGCCCGCGCGGCGCGGGAGGCAATGGCGTGCCGCAGCGCCAGGGTGGTTGCCGCGGCGGGCCAAACTTGCGGCCCACGGAAAAGAATGGCAGGAACGACCCTTGTCCCTCAGCGGCGGCAGAGTGGTATGACGTTCGCGTCCATCGAGTTTCTGTTCTACTTCTTTCCCCTGTTCCTGGTTTCCTATTTCTCCGCGAAGACGATCACGACGCGGAACTACATCTTTCTTGCCTTCTCGCTGGTCTTCTACGCTGCGGGCTACACGCCGCACATCGCCATCCTGCTGGTCTCGGTTGCGGTGAATTTCCTCATCGCCCGCGCCATCGATGCCCGCGAGGGGGCAGGGCGCCAGCGGCTGCTGGTGGTGGGCGTCACCTTCAACCTGCTGCTGCTGGGCGTCTTCAAGTACACCGGCTTCCTGATCGAGAACCTGAACGCGCTCGTGGAGCCTTTGGGGGTTGCCCTGCCGGAGCCGCGCATCTCGCTGCCGCTCGGCATCTCCTTCTATTCCTTCCACGCGATCTCGTATCTCGCCGACATCTACAAGCGGAAGGTCCACGCCAATCGCGATCCGGCGCAGTTCGCGCTCTACATGTGCATGTTCCCGCAGCTGGTGGCCGGGCCCATCGTGCGTTACGCGACGGTGGCGCGGCAGCTGTCGCAGCGGCGGGTCACGCTGGGGCGGTTCTCGGCCGGGGCGCGGCTGTTCGTCATCGGCCTCGCCTGGAAGGTGCTGATCGCCGACGAGGTGGCGCGGCTGGTGGACGGGGTGTTCGACACCACCACCAACCCCACCCTCGTCGAGGCCTGGCTCGGCCTCTACGCCTATACCGTGCAGATCTATTTCGACTTCGCCGGCTATTCCACCATGGCGGTGGGGCTGGGCGTGATGGTCGGCTTCGTGCTGCCGCGTAACTTCCGTGTGCCCTACACGGCGCGCTCCATCACCGACTTCTGGCGGCGCTGGCACATGAGCCTGTCCGCCTTCCTGCGCGACTATCTCTACATCCCCCTCGGCGGCAACCGGCGGGGCGAGATGCGCACCTATGTGAACCTCTCGGTCGTGTTCCTGCTGTGCGGCCTGTGGCATGGCGCCAGCTGGAACTTCGTCATCTGGGGCGCGCACCACGGCGCCTTCCTGATTATCGAGCGGGCCTTCCTCGGCCGCTGGCTGCGGCGCCTGCCGGGGGTGGTGGCGCAGCTCTATACTGTGCTGGTGGTGATGCTCGGCTGGGTGTGGTTCCGGGCCGACAGCTTCGCCGGGGCGCTGGACATGTTTGCGGGGCTCGCCGGCGTGCATGGGATCAGCCGCGCCTCCATGGCGCTGGGCTTCGGCCTGACGCCGCTGGCCATCGCCGCGCTGGTGGCCGGCGCGCTCATCGGCTTCGTGCGCTGGCCGCGCTGGAAGCTGCTGGCGGGGCAGGGGCGGCTGGCGGCGGCGGGGGATTTCGCGCTGATCGCTGCCCTCATGCTGGCGAGCGTCGCCTGGGTGGGCGGCACCACGGCCACCCCCTTCCTCTATTACCGGTTCTGAGGGGGAGCGACGCCATGCCCATGCTCTCCCGCCACCGGCGCTATCTCGGCCTTCTGGTCGCCGGCCTGTTCGGCTTCCTGCTCGTGTCCAACATCATCCCCGACCCGCTGGGCCGGGGCGGATGGCGCTCCGACATCCCCGCCGATGCCAGCCTGAGCCGGCGGGCGGAGCTGTGGTTCCGCAATGCCGGCACCTACATGCAGGACAATTTCGGCTTCCGCGCCACCCTGCCGACCCTGCGGCGCCAGCTGCGCGAGGCGCTGGCCTCGCCGGACAGCCGGCCATTCTATGCCGGGCGCGACGGACACCTGTTCTGGGGTCGCGAGCAGACGCCGCAGCAATCCGCTGGTGCGCTGGTGCGGCGGGCCAATGTGGCGCGCTTCGTGACGATGGTGGGGGAGATGCAGCGGGTGCTGGCGCCGAAGGGCACGCGCATCGTCGTCGCTCTGCCGCCCAATGCCCAGTCGGTGGAGCTGGAAGCGCTGCCCGGCTGGTCGGATGCGCTGAACTATCCCGTCACCGAATACCAGCTGATGCTGGAGGGCCTGCGCGCCGAGGGGGTGACCGCGGTGGACCTGCGCACGCTTCTGCGCGGCGCGCCGCGGCCGCGCTACATGCTCACTGATACCCACTGGAATACCCGCACCAGTGTTCTCGCCTTCAACGCGGTGATGACGGCGGCGGGGCATCCCTCCTGGCAGGTGGACCCCGCGCAGGTGGTGGGACCGGCCATGCCGGCGCCGCGCGGCGATCTATTGCGCAACATGCGCGTGCCGCCGGAGGTGAAGGAGGAGAACTTCCGCCTGAACCTGCCCGATGACGGCGCGCGCTTCAGGGCCGACCCCGCTCTGGTGCATCACAACGAGGCGGTGGCGTTCCGCTCGGTGGCGCGGGAGTTCCGGCCCACCGGCGCGCGCGTGCTGATCATGGGGGATTCGTTCACGGCCGTGGTCTGGCCGCGGCTGTTCTTCAATGCCGACGTGAGCGTGGTGGGCTGGATGCACGTCTCCGCCCGCCTGACCGGCTCGTGCGACTTCAATTTCAACGACGTGAAGGCGTTCGCGCCCGACCTGCTGATCATCGCCCGGGCGGAGCGCTTCTTCCCGTGCTACGGCACGGACTGGCCGGCGGGACTGCCGCGGCCGTGGCCGCGGGCGGTCCCGCTGAACGTTGCGCCGTGAGCCCGGCTCAGACGGCGAAGCTGGATCCGCAGCCGCGAGTTCTGGTCAAGTCGCGAACGGCTGCGCCGTGAGCCCGGCTCAGACGGCGAAGCTGGATCCGCAGCCGCGAGTTCTGGTCAAGTCGCGCGCGGCTGCGCCCGAGGGCCGGCTCAGACGGCGAAGCTGGATCCGCAGCCGCACTTCGCCGTAGCGAGCGGGTTGGTGATCTTGAAGGCGGAGCCCATCAGGTCGGCCTTGTAGTCGAGCTGGGAGCCCTTGATGTAGTCGATGGAGATGCGGTCCACGACGATCTTGGCGCCTTCCTTCTCGATCACGAGATCGTCGTCGCCCTGCTCCTGCGTCACGTCATACTTGTAGGAGAAGCCGGAGCAGCCGCCGCCTTCCACGCTCAGGCGCAGGAACGAGCCCGCGGGCTCGGCGGAGAGGATCTGCCCGATGCGACGCGCAGCGGCGTCGGTGACGCTGAAGTCGGCCTCGGCCGGGGTGATGCTGGTGTCCATGGTATCGACTTTACGAATTGAAGCTGGCAATGGCCCTTAAGGTAAGAGCATCCGCTCCCGAGTTAAAGGGCGGTGCAGCAAAATCGCCCGCCCCACGCCGGGCGGGCCGGGGGAGGGGGACGCAGATGGCGGTGAGCGGAGCGTGCGCCCGCGTGGCCTGGGCGAGTGACGGGCAGCACGTGCGCGGCCGCCTGGTGCCCGAAACCGAGATGCCGCCGCGCAGCCCGTTCCGCCGCGATTGCGACCGCATCATCCATTCCACCGCCTTCCGCCGGCTGAAGCACAAGACGCAGGTGTTCGTCTTCAACGAGGGCGACCATTACCGCACCCGCCTCACCCATACGCTGGAGGTGGTGCAGGTAGCCCGCTCCATCGCCCGCGCGCTGGGTCTCGACGAGGATCTGGCCGAGGCGCTGGCGCTGGCGCACGATCTCGGCCATCCCCCCTTCGCCCACGCGGGCGAGCGGGCGCTCGATGCCTGCATGGCGGGGCAGGGCGGGTTCGACCACAATGCCCAGTCGCTGCGGGTCGTCACCCGCATCGAGCGCCGCTACGCGCTGTTCGACGGGCTGAACCTGACGTGGGAGACGCTGGAGGGCATCGCCAAGCACAACGGCCCGCTCACCGACCGGGAGGGGCGCGGCATCGGCCGCTATGCCGGCGGCCTGCCCCACGCCATCAAGGTGCATACCGAGCAGCAGGATCTGGAATTGTGGAGCCACGCCTCGGCCGAGGCGCAGGTGGCCGCCATCTCCGACGACATCGCCTATGACGTGCACGATTTCGACGACGGCCTGCGCGCCGGCATGTTCACGCTGGACGACCTCGCCGGCATCCCGCTGGTGGGCGAGGCCATCGGCGAGGTGCGCGCGCTCTATCCCGGCCTCGGCACCGGGCGCACGGTGAACGAGGTGTTCCGGCGGGTCATCACCCGTCTCATCGAGGACGTGGTGGAGGAGACCGGTCGCAGGGCGCAGGCGGCGGGCGTCGGCTCGGCGCAGGAGGTGCGGGCGCTGGACCATCCCATTGTCGCCTTCTCCCCGCAGATGCGCGACAAGGAGAAGGCGGTGAAGGGCTTCCTCTTCCCCCGCATGTACCGGCACGAGCGGGTGAACCGGGTGATGGCCGACGCGCAGCAGGTGCTGCGCGACCTGTTCGGCCATTTCATCGCCCACCCGAAGGACATGCCACCCTCCTGGCACGAGGATCTGGATACCCTCGACGCCGAGCGCCTGGCCCGGCGCGTCACCGACTACATCGCGGGAATGACCGACCGCTACGCGCTCGACCAGCACGCCCGCTTCTTTGACTCGACGCCGGACTTGCGTTAGGCGCCCGGCAAGTCAAACCCGATCGGACCCCATCATGAACGTCTACGCGATCTTCGCCGATCACGTGCGCGAAGCTGTCGCCGCCCTCGCCGCCGAGGGGCTCGTCGCCTCCGGCCTCGACCTGTCCCGCGTCGTCGTGGAGCCGCCGCGCGACGCCAGCCACGGCGATCTCGCCACCAACGCCGCCATGGTGCTGGCCAAGGACGCCGGCATGAAGCCGCGCGACCTCGCCGAGCGCATCGCCGGCCGGCTCAAGGCGGTCGAGGGCGTGGCGAAGGTGGACGTGGCCGGGCCCGGCTTCATCAACATCGGGCTTGATCGCGCCTTCTGGCCCGCGGTCCTCGCGTCGGTGCTGCGGGCAGGGCTGGAGTTCGGCCGCTCCACCCTCGGGGCGGGCGAGAAGGTGAACGTGGAATACGTCTCGGCGAACCCCACCGGGCCGATGCACGTGGGCCACTGCCGCGGCGCTGTGTTCGGCGACGCCATGGCGCGCCTGCTTGATTTCGCCGGCTTCGCGGTGACCAAGGAATATTACATCAACGACGCCGGCGCCCAGGTGGACGTGCTCGGCCGCTCGGCCTACCTGCGCTACCGCGAGGCGGTGACGGGCGTGCCTGCCGAGATCCCGGACGGCCTCTATCCCGGCGACTACCTCGTCCCGGTGGGCCGCGAGCTCGCCGAGATGCACGGCGGCGAGTACATGGACGCCGCCGAAAGCGAGTGGCTGCCGATTTTCCGGTCCTTCGCCATCGGCGCCATGATGGTGATGATCCGCGACGACCTCACCGCCCTTGGCATCGAGTTCGACGTGTTCTTCTCCGAGCGCTCCCTCTCCGCCGGGCCGGTGGACCAGGTGGGCGCGACCATCGAGGCGCTGCGCGCGTCCGGCGAGGTCTATGAGGGCCGGCTGCCGCCGCCCAAGGGCGCGCCCATCGAGGATTGGGAGGACCGGGAGCAGACCCTGTTCCGCTCCACCGACTTCGGCGACGACGTGGACCGGCCGCTGAAGAAGTCGGACGGCAGCTACACCTACTTTGCCGGCGATATCGCCTACCACAAGGACAAGGTGGACCGCGGCTTCCTCAAGATGATCGACGTGTGGGGCGCCGACCACGGCGGCTACGTCAAGCGCATGCAGGCGGCGGTGAAGGCGGTATCCGGCGGTCGTGCAAGCCTTGATGTGGAGCTGATCCAGCTGGTGCGCCTGTTCCGCAACGGCGAGCCCGTGCGCATGTCCAAGCGCGCGGGCTCGTTCGTGACCCTCCGGGACGTGGTGGACGAGGTGGGCCGCGATTCGGTGCGGTTCATGATGCTGTTCCGCAAGAACGACGCACCGCTCGACTTCGACCTCGCCAAGGTGATCGACCAGTCGCGGGACAATCCGGTCTATTACGTCCAGTATGCGCACGCCCGGGCCAAGTCGATCCTGCGCAACGCGGCCGAGCAGTTCCCCGACCTTCCGGAGGCCCCGGCCGCCTTCGCGGATGCGCCACTGGCCCGGCTGGACGACGAGGGGGAAACCGTTCTGCTGCGCCGCCTCGCGGGCTGGCCGCGGCTGGTGGAGCAGGCGGCGAGCGCGCGTGAGCCGCACCGCGTCGCCTTCTTCCTGCATGAACTTGCCAGCGAGTTCCATGGTCAGTGGAACCGGGGGAAGGACCTGCCACATTTACGCTTCATTATCGAGAATGATCGAGAGTTGACCTCGGCTCGCTTGGCTCTGGTCCATGGCGTGGCCACGGTGCTCGCCTCAGGTCTCAGGGTGCTGGGGGTGGAGGCCGTAGACGAGATGCAATGATCGCTTGTCCCGTGGTCGCGGAGACGGCGGTCGGGCCTCCCGGCCGGCACCGCAGGCTTCAGGTCCACGGGACCGACGACAACACATCGAGGCGTTATGGTCGACGACAGCAGGTTCCGCTACCGGCGTGACGAAGGTGCCGCGGAGGGCGCCATGCGCGGACGTTCCGCCTCGACGGCCGCCTCCGATGGCGACCCTCTCGCCGAGCTCGCCCGGCTGATCGGCCAGGACGACCCGTTCGACGACTTCTCCGGCCTGGACCGCAACCAGGCCCCCCAGGCGGCCGATCCGCGCCGCTCGGCCACCGCCCAGCGCTATGCGCCGCCCGCGCGCGCCGAACGCAGCGAGCCGCTGCGCGCGCCGCAGCCGCAGGCGCCGTCCTATCAGGCGCAGCCGTCCGGTTATTACGACGACGACGAGGAGGAGGACGACGCCGGCGAGTGGGCCGCCGCGCCCCAGCGCGTCGCCGCTCCGGCTCCCGCCCCCGTCCGGGCGGAAGCGCCGCGCCGCGTCGAGCCGCCGCGCTATGCGCCGGCGCCCCAGGCGCCCGCACCCGCCAGCCGCTACGTGGACGAGGACGACGACGAGGATTACGACGCGCCCGCGCCTTACGCCCCGCAGCGCGCGCCGGCTTCCTATGCTCCGGTGCCGGCAGCCGCCCGCGCGCCCCAGCCGCAGGTTGCCGCAGCTCCGGTGCAGCCGGCGGTGCGGCAGGGCTACGGCTCGCTTGCCCGCGAACGGCCGGCCCCGCCGCCTGCACCTCCGGCACAGGACGACGAGGACGATTATTACGACGACGCCCCCGCGCCGCGCCGGGCCGATCCCTACGCCGCGCAGCAGGGCCAGCACGGCTATGCCCAGCCGCGCGCCGGCACCGCCGGCCGGCGGTCCGACGAGGACGAGGCGGCATACGCCTATTCGGCCGAGCGGCGGGACGACGACTACGACGATTACGACGACACCTACGATCCCGAATATGCCGACGACGGCTACATGCCGCCCCACGGCGACGAGATGTACGAGGCGGAGCCGCGCCGCCGGAAGGGCCGGCTGGCGCTGCTGCTTGGTGCCTCGGCCGTCGGACTGGTGGTGGCGGGCGTCGCCGGCGTGTTCGCCTACAACATGGCGGTGGGCAAGGGCGGCATTACCGCCGCCGGCACGCCGCCGGTGATCAAGGCCGATTCCTCTCCGGCCAAGACCACCTCGCCCACCCCGGCCGCGCCGGAGGGCTCGCAGAAGATGATCTACGACCGCGTCGGCGCCAACGCCGGCGGCGAGCGCATGGTCACGCGCGAGGAGCAGCCGGTGGACGTGACCTCCGCCGCCCGCCCCGCAGCCCCGCCGCCGGGCATCGACCCGACCGCGCCGCAGGCCCAGAACCTCACCGAGCCGAAGAAGGTGCGGACCCTGACCGTGCGCGCCGATGGCAGCGTCGCTCAGGGCATTCCCACCTCGGCCGTGTCGGCCTATGCCGTGAACCAGAACCCGCTCCCGGCGGGCCTGCCCGAGCCGAACCCGGTGACCACCGTCCCCGCCACCGCCCCGGGCCAGACCGCCTCCACCAACCCGGCGCCGACGGCGGCCGGCGCCTATGTGGTCCAGGTCGCCTCCCAGCGCTCGGAGGCCGATGCCATGGGCTCCTGGCGCGCGCTGCAGACCAAGTATCCCAACCTGCTCGGCAACTACCGCGCGACGGTGAAGAAGGCGGATCTGGGCGACAAGGGCATCTACTACCGCGCCCAGGTGGGCCCCTTCGCCACCCGCGAGCAGGCCAACGAGCTGTGCCAGTCGCTCCGCGCCCAGGGCGGCGACTGCGTGGTGAACAAGAACTGATCGGTCCCCGCCGAGGCGGGGCCATCATGCAAAAGGCCGCCCCTGGGGCGGCCTTTTTCGTTGGACGGGCGGATACCGCCCCACGCGTCAGGCGCCGGTGAGGGCGACCCCGAGCCGGCCGGCGAGATCCTGCACGAACTGGAAAGCCGTGCGGCCGGAGCGCGAGCCGCGCGTGGTCGCCCATTCCAGCGCCTGTGGCCGCCATTCTTCCTCGGTCACGGGCAGGCCGTGATGGGCCACATAGGCGGCGACCATGGCGAGGTATTCGTCCTGGCTGCACTTGTGGAAGCCGAGCCACAGGCCGAACCGGTCCGAAAGCGACACCTTCTCCTCAACCGCCTCGCCGGGGTTGATGGCGGTGGAGCGCTCGTTGTCCATCATGTCGCGCGGCAGCAGGTGGCGGCGGTTGGAGGTGGCGTAGAAGATCACGTTGTCCGGCCGTCCCTCGATCCCGCCTTCCAGCACCGCCTTCAGCGACTTGTAGGAGGTGTCGTCGGAATCGAAGGAGAGGTCGTCGCAGAAGACGATGAAGCGGTGGGCCGAGCCGCGCACCAGCCCCATCAGCGCCGGCAGGGTCTCGATGTCCTCGCGGTGGATCTCCACCAGCTTGAGGCGCCCGGGCGCATCGGCGGGGAGCGCGCGGTTGATGCTGGCGTGGGCCGCCTTCACCAGCGAGCTCTTGCCCATGCCGCGCGCGCCCCACAGCAGGGCGTTGTTGGCCGGCAGGCCGCGGGCGAAGCGGGCGGTATTCTCGGTGAGCTGGTCGCGCACCCGGTCGATGCCCTGCAACAGGTCCATCTCCACCCGGTTGACGCGCGGCACCGGCTCGAAGCGGGGCGGGTCGGTGTGCCAGACGAAGGCGTCGGCGGCGTCGAAATCGGGCTTCGGCACCGAGCGCGGGGCGAGGCGCTCCAGCGCATCGGCGATGCGCGCGAGCACGTCGAGCGTCGCGGCGGCGGCGAGAGCGGGATCCGGCTGTTCTGTCATTGTCATCCTCCCGGCGCCGGGATTAGGACGCCGGCCCGCCTGCGGCAAGGCATCGGCGCGCCCGCAGCGGGGGTGAGCCATGCAGCGGGCGCATGGTTGGCAGCGCGTCAGCGGGGGACGAGGGAGGGCTGCCTTAACTTCACCGCACCGATGGTGGATGGAAACCGTCGCGTCAGCGCGGCCCCTTTCATCTGCCCCGGAAGCCCATGCCCGCCATGCCCCGCCGCCTTGCGGCCCTGCTCGCCCCCTTGACCGTCGCGCTCGCGGCCGGCCCCGCCCTTGCCGATGGCAAGGTCGAGGCGAAGCGCACGCTGAACGCCGACGGGACCACAAGCTACAACTATTCGAGCGCGCTCGACGATCTTGGCGCCGTGTTCGGCATGGATCTCTCCCGCGCGGCCTCGAGCGCGGTGCCCACCGTCGCCGCCGGCGCCAGCGATCTCGGCGGCACGGCTTACGCCAAGTTCGCGCTGCCCGAGCTGCCGGCGTGGATGCTCTGGCAGAAGAGCACGCTGAACCTCACCATCGACCCCACCGACGCCCACAGCAAGGTCGGCACCACCTTCTCGCGAACCGTCTCGCTCGGCGAGGGGCTCGATGCGACGCTGGCCGACACCTACAAGGTCAATGCGACAACGCAGGCGTGGGAGACCGACAAGTCGCTCAGCCTGAAGCTGGCGGAGACGGGGACCACCTTCTCCCTCGGCGCGCGCGCCACCGCTGATGCGCCCACCCTCGCGCCGACCCTGAGCGCGCAGCAGAAGGTGCTGGGCAACATCAACGTCACCACCTCCGTGGCGGAGAGCGGCTCCTCGCTCACCCGCAGCATCACGGCCGGCTTCAGCCAGCGCTGGTGAGCCGCCCGCGCCGCCGCGAAGCGCGCTAGCCGTGGACGATGGCGACCACGAAGCGGGACGCCACCAGCAGCAGGAACACCCCGAACGCGATCTCCAGCTTGCGCCGGCTGAGCCGGTGCGCGAGCCGCGCGCCGACCGGCGCCACCAGCGCCGCCACTGGCGCGATGCAGGCGATGCCGATGAGCGAGACGTAGCCCACCGAGAGCGGCGGCAGGTCTGGCAGGTGCGGCCAGCCGGCGATGGCGTAGCCGATGACGCCGGGAATGGGGATCACCACGCCGATGCCGGCCGAGGTGGCGACAGCCGCATGGATCGGCACGCCGTACAGCAGCAGGATGTTGGTGGCGATGCCACCGCCCGAGATGCCCACCAGCGACGAGGCGAGGCCGATGAAGAAGCCGTAGCCGCGCATCGCCGCCGCTCCCGGCAGGTGATCGGCGAGGCGGATGTCGTTGCGGCCGATCAGGCTCTTGATGCCCAGCAGCGAGATGATGGTGACGAACACCGCCTGCAGCACCCAGCCCGCGGCGAACGCGGCGATGGCGCTGCCGGTGATGATGCCTGCCACCGCCGGTATCCGCCACGTCTTCACCACGCCCGGCAGCACCGCGCCCTTGGCCGCATGCGCCCGGTGGGAGGCGAGGGCGGTGGGAATGATGATGGCGAGCGAGGTGCCGACGCACAGCTTCATGCGCAGGGTGTCCTCCACCCCGAGGGCGCCGAACACCTCGTAGAGCACCGGCACGATGACCCCGCCGCCACCGACGCCGAACAGGCCGGCGAGCAGGCCCGTCAGCACGCCTCCCGCAAGCATGGCGACGACCAGCAGCGCGATCTCGGAGGCAGGGATGGAGCCGAGCATGGGGAAGATCCTGACGGAGGGGAGGCGACGATTGCAGCGGAAGCGCCGGCCTGTCCAGCCGAACCGTCCCATGCGGCCCGATCGCGCTTTGTGCGCCGTGCAGGCTGTGGCGTGGCCGGCGATCGGAGCCAGCTTTGGCGCTGGAAGGGGCGCTCGTTCCGGCCCCGGACACGGGGCATGATTCGCCCGCGAGCGCCGCACCGACCACGCGTCGAGCGTCTCGCGCCGCCGACCCCGGCGGGACGATCCGGGCGGCCGTCAGGGGTAGCCTGCCTGTGCCGGGTGGTCCGGCCTGCCGGTGCGCCGGATCAGGCGGCGAGGGGCTGGCGGCGGCGCACTTCGTCCACTGCCCCGCGCAGCACCTCCAGCCCCGCGCCGGGCACGATGGCTTCCGTGGACAGGCGGCGGCGGAACACCCGCGCGCCCTTCATGCCGGGAAACAGCCCCAGCATGTGGCGGGTGATGTCGGAGAGCCGGCCACCGCCTTCCAGATGCCGGGCGATATAGGGCTCGAACGCCTCCACCGCCGCGAAGGCATCGGCATGTGGCGCTGGCGTTCCGTAGATCACCGGGTCCACGTCCAGCAGGAGGCCGGGGTCCTGATACGCGGCGCGGCCGAGCATCAGGCCGTCGAGCCCCGGCGTTTCCGCGATGCCCTGCGCCAGTGACGTGATGCCGCCGTTCAGCGCCACCGGCACGGCGGGCAGGCGCGCCTTCAGCCGCCGGACACGGTCATAGTCGAGCGGAGGGATGTCGCGGTTCTCCCGTGGCGACAGGCCCTTCAGCCAGGCCTTGCGGGCGTGGACGATGAGCCCGTCCACCCCTGCTGCCACCACGGCATCGGCCAGCGCATCGAGCGCGACCACGGGGTCCTGCTCGTCCACCCCGATGCGGCACTTGACGGTGACCGGAACGGAGACCACCGCCTTCATGGCCGCCACGCAGTCGGCAACCAGCTCCGGCTCGCGCATCAGGCAGGCGCCGAAATTTCCGCCCTGCACCCGGTCCGAGGGGCAGCCGACGTTCAGGTTGATCTCGTCATAGCCATAGTCCGCGCAGATGCGCGCCGCCTGCGCCAGCTGGGCCGGGTCGCTGCCGCCCAGCTGCACCGCCACGGGGTGCTCCTGGGCGCCGAAGCCCAGCAGCCGCTCCCGGTCTCCATGCAGGATGGCCGGCGCCGTCACCATCTCGGTGTAGAGTAGCGCCCGGCGCGTCAGCGTGCGGTGAAAGGCGCGGCAATGGCGGTCGGTCCAATCCATCATGGGCGCGATGGAGAATGTAAATGCTTGAGAATCCACCATTTTCCGTAACTTCAGACCTTCGCCCCGCCGGGTGTGCTCGCTCCCTTATGCCACGACCCGCCGCATTCTTCATGCCCCTGGTGCGCCGTCATCCAACGTGCCGCGTTCCCGGCGCGGTGCGCGCCCTCAGGCTGGCGCGGCCTCCCAGATCGGAAATGGATCGGGCAGGTCCTTCAGCTTCACGGGGTCGAAGCGTCCGGGATCTGCGAGGCCGACGAGGCACGCATCGAGCTCCGCGCGCATGGCGGCCTCATCCATGCCGATGCCGATGAACACCAGCTCCTGCCGACGGTCCCCATAGCCCGGCACCCAGTGGGAGCGCAGCCAGGAGCGCCAGTCCGGCGCGGTGGGCCAGTGCTGTTTCGGCACGCTGGCCCACCAGCGGCCGATGGCGCCGGTCTGGCAGATGGCGCCGGCAAGGCTCATCTCGCCCACGCGGCCCGGCCGTGTCGCCAGCCAGAACAGGCCCTTGGCGCGCACCAGCCCGGGCCATGTCCGCGTCAGGAAAGCGTTGAACCGCTCGGGGTGGAACGGCCGGCGGGCACGATAGACGAAGCTCGCCACGCCATATTCCTCGGTCTCCGGCACATGGTCCCTGAAGCCGTTCAGCTCCTTGAACCAGAGCGGGTGGCTGCTGGCCTTCTCGAAATCGAACCGGCCGGTGCCAAGCACGTCGGCGAGCGCCACGCGGGAACGGTCCGTCTCGATGAGGCGGGCATCGGGATTGAGCGCCTTGATCACTCCGCGGACCATGGCGCGCCGTTCAGCGTCGACGGCAGAGATCTTGTTGAGCACCACCACGTCGGCGAACTCGATCTGGTCGGTGAGGAGGTCCACCAGGGTGCGGTTGTCTTCCTCCCCGGCGGTCTCGCCACGGTCACGCAGGAAATCGCGGGAGCCGAAATCCGTCATGAGGTTGGCGGCGTCCACCACGGTCACCATGGTGTCGAGCCGCGCGACGTCGGAAAGGGATTGCCCCGCCTCGTCGCGGAAGTCGAAGGTGGCGGCGACCGGCAGCGGCTCGGCGATGCCGGTGGATTCGATCAGCAGGTAATCGAACCGCCCGTCGGCGGCGAGGCGCCGCACCTCGGTGAGCAGGTCGTCGCGCAGGGTGCAGCAGATGCAGCCGTTGGTCATCTCCACCAGCTTTTCCCGGGTGTGGGAGAGGTTGGCATCCCCGGCCCGCACCAGCTCGGCGTCGATGTTCACCTCGCTCATGTCGTTGACGATGACCGCCACCTTCAACCCCTCGCGGTTGGAGAGGATGTGGTTGAGCAGCGTGGTCTTGCCCGAGCCGAGGAAGCCCGACAGGACGGTGACGGGCAGCCTGCCCTCGCGCATGGATGACCTCCCGGAGATGAGGGCGGCGGGCCCGGAACAATAAATGATATAATATATCACTATCCCGCTGACGCCGTCTTGCCAACCCCTTTCCCGGCCTCCGATGGACAGGATTGAGCGCGGCCGCGCCCTTACGGCGCTGTCCCGGCCGTGGCATGCTGGCGATAGATCGAGGCTTGAGGAACCATCATCGTGGCAGCCCCGCGCCGCTCTTGGACAACATGGATCGCCGGGGGCCTGTCCTATGTGATGGTCGTGCAGCTGCTGCTGGCGGGCCTGGCGCTCGGTGCGCATGCGGCGCCCTCGGGGCAGGCGGGCCTTGAGGCGGGCATCTGCCTGTCCGGGGCGGGCACGCCCGCGCCGGTCGGCGACGGCGCCGGGCACGAGGCCTCTTCGACGTGCTGCCTGCCTGGATGTGCCATGTTCGCGCCGGCATTCATCCCGCCGCCCGCGGAGTGGAACGCTGTTCCCTTCCGGGTTGCGCCGGGAGGGCCAGTGGGCCGCGCAGCGTTCGCCTTGCCCGCCATGGCACACGGACGCTCTCCGGGCCTCGCCCGGGCGCCACCCGTCCTCGCCTGACCTTTCCTCGCCGCGCGCGTGCCCAACGGGAGGCCGGTGTGCGAGGGATCATCCCGCATGTCCGCCGCGTGTCGCCCCGTCGTGGGCGCGCGGGGCAACGCCGGGGGAATGGGCCGCGATATGCACGATGGCAGCATCCCCGGACTGCAGGAGTGGGCGGGGGGCCCCTCGTTCACGGCTGACGGCGACCGGGATCTCATTACGTACAGCGCCGCCCGTTTCCGACCTCCGGCCGCCGCCGGAAAGGCGTTACGCCGGCGATGGGCATCGAATTGTCAGGGTTTCAGATCGTGGACAGATGGATCAGGTCGATCTTGCTGGCGGCGCTGGTCTCGGCCGGCCTTGCATTGGCCGCCGGCAGCGCGTTCGCCCATGCCTCGCTCCTGCGGGCTGAGCCGGCCGATGGCGCCATGCTGGCCCGCGCACCGGAAGCGCTCGTGCTCACCTTCAGCGAGCCGGTCTCGCCTTTGGTGCTGCGCCTCGTCGCGCCGGACGGCTCGTTCGTCACCCTCGCGCCCGCCGCAGGTGAAGCGGCGATCCTGCGGGTGCCGGTCCCGGCGGGCCTGGGGACGGGCTCCCATGTGCTGACATGGCGCGTGATCTCGCAGGACGGCCATCCCGTCGCCGGCAGCGTCCTGTTCTCCATCGGAGAGCCGACACCGGGGGTGACGCCGGCCGCCGTGGACCTGATCGACTGGCCCGTGCGGGGCGCCATCTGGAGTGCCCGCCTCCTCCTCTATGCCGGCCTGTTCATGGGCGTGGGCGGGGCAGTGTTCGCCGGCTGGATCGGCGGCGGGTCGCGGCGCGCGGACGGGATCAGCGCCGGGCTCATGATGCTCGCGCTCGCGGCCTTGGCGCCTTCCGTCGGCTTCCAGGGGCTGGATGCGCTGGGCGCCGGCCTCGGCAGCCTGAACGTGCCGCTGGTGTGGCGCACCGGCTTCGACACCAGCTACGGCACCACCGTTCTCGTCGCGGCCGGGGCGCTGGCTTTGGGGCTTGCCTCGCTGATGCTGCGCGGGGCTGCCCGGCGGGTGCTCTCGCTGGCGGCGCTGGTCGCTGCCGGATACGCCCTCACCGCCAGCGGCCATGCCAGCACCGCCGAGCCGCGCTGGCTGACGCGGCCCGCCGTGTTCGCGCACGCCATCGGCATCGCCTTCTGGTCCGGTGCGCTCGTCCCGCTCTCCCTCGCCCTGCGCGCACGAACGCCCGAAGCGGCGGTGTGCCTGCGCAGGTTCTCGCACGCCGCCCCCTTCGCGGTGCTGCCGCTGCTGGCCGCCGGCCTCGTGCTGGCCGCGATCCAGCTGGGCCGCCTGGACGCCCTCCGGGACACCGCCTATGGCGCGGTGCTCATCGTCAAGCTGGCCCTGCTGTTCGCCTTGCTCGCGCTGGCGCTGGCCAACCGCTGGTGGCTGACGGCGCCGGCGGAGCGTCTCGAGCCGGTGGCCGTCGCGCGCCTGCGCCGCTCCATCGCCGCCGAGCTCGGGCTCATCCTCGCGATCTTCGCCGTGGCGGCCCTCTGGCGCTTCACGCCGCCGCCGCGCGCGTTGGCGGAAGCGGCAGCCGAGCCCGCGACGGTGCACATGCACACGCAGGCCGCGATGGTGGACCTGTCGATTGTCCCCGGCCGGGTCGGGGTCTCCAGCGCCTTGATGGGCATCCTGACCGGCAATTTCGAGCCGCTGGACGCGCGCGCCGTCACGCTCGTCCTGTCCAATCCCGTGGCGGGGGTCGGGCCGCAGAGCTACTCCGCGTCGAAGCCCGGCGATGGCACCTGGCGCGTCGAGGGGCTGCGCCTTCCACGCGCCGGCCGATGGGTGGTCCGCATCGACATTCTCGAGCCGGAGGCGCAGCCCCGGACACTTGAAGGGGTGGTCGAGATCCGCCCCTGAGGGACTGCCGGCGCGGACGCCCGGGCGCCCCCTCGCTCACGGCAGCACCGCCACCGGCGCGAGGAGGACCAGGTGGCTGGCTGGCGGCGGATGCTGGTGACGCTCCGATCGGAGGGCGCGCCGAGCCTGTGGTCGTCGGGACCGGCCAGTCCGGCCGCGACGGCGAGGATCCGCGCATGGCGAGGGGTCAGGCGGCGATGGAGCAAGCCGGTTCCCGTGGGTGCCACAGCTTCGGAAACATGCCGATGGGCAACGTGAAGGCCAAGCGACGCGGCGGGGCACGCGGCTGTCCTGTCGGCGATGCCGGCGCACGCCGTGGAATGGCGGCCACCGTCCAGCGGTCCAGGGGCCAGCAGGAGCGCGCGGGCCGTTTCTCCCCGACAGCGTCCGGCTGCGCCGCTCCCTGATGACGCCGCGCGCGAGCGAGCGTCCCGGGCTACGCGCCCGCGCCGGCATCCCCGACGCGACGGGCCCAGGGGAGAACCACCGTCTCGCCCGCATGCTCAAGCTGCACCGCATCCACCCCGAAGGCCGCGGCGACCCGCGCGGGCGTCAAGACCTCGGCGGGGGCGCCCTCGGCCAGGAGGCGACCATCCTTCATCAGCGCCAGGCGATCGCAGAAGCGGGCGGCGAGCGTCAGGTCATGCAGCACCGCCACCACCACCGCGCCGCGCCGGGCGGTCTCGCGCAGCAGGGTCATCACCTCCAGCTGGTGCAGCGGATCGAGGGCCGCCGATGGCTCGTCGGCGAGCAGGATCGGCGCCTCAACCGCCAGCGCCCGCGCCAGCAGCACCCGCGCCCGCTCGCCGCCCGAGAGGGTTCCCGCGGGGCGCTGGGCGAGATGGCTCACCTCGGCGGCGGCCATGGCGCGGCGGACGGCATCGTCCACCGTCGCGGCGCCGTGGGGCAGGCGGCCGAGCGCCACCACCTCCGCCACCGGCAGCGGCCAGTGGATGCGCCCGTCCTGCGGCAGGTAGGCGACCGTGCGCCCCAAGGCGCGACGGCCGATCTCCGCCACGGTGCGCCCGCCGTAGGTGACACTTCCCGACGCCGGCGTCTCGAGGCCTGCCAGCACCCGCAGCAGGCTGGTCTTGCCGGCGCCGTTGGGCCCCAGCAGGCCGAGGAAAGTTCCGGCGGGGACCGCCAAATGGAGATCGCGCACGAGCTGCGCCGCGCCGCGGGTGACCGTGATGGAGCGGGCGGCGAGCATCATGCCTCCGTCCCCTTCAGCCGGGCGAGGAGGAAGAGGAAGAAGGGCGCGCCGATGAGCGCCGTCACCACGCCGAGCTTCAGCTCCGGCCGGGTCGGGATGAGGCGCACCACGATGTCCGCGCCGAGCGTGAGCGCCGCGCCGGCAAGGCCCGAGGCCAGCAGCAGGCGGCCCGGGCGGTGGCCCACCAGCGGCCGCACCAGATGCGGCACCACGAGGCCCACGAAGCCGATGGCGCCCGCCACGGCCACGCTCGCGCCCACCGCCGCCGCCGTGCCGCCGATGACCAGCAGGCGCACCCGGCGCAGCGGGAAGCCGAGGCTGGTGGCGGCCTCCTCGCCCAAAGTCAGCGCGTCGAGCGCGGGACCGGTGCGCAGCACCAGCAGCCAGCCCGCCGCCATGAAGGGCAGCGCCAGCGCCACATGGTCGAGGCTGCGGTCGGAGAGCGAGCCCATGAGCCAGAACACCAGCTCCAGCGCCGCATAGGGGCTGGGCGCAAGATTGAGCGCCAGCGCCGTGAGCGCGCCGGCAAGGCTCGACAGGGCGACGCCGGCGAGGATCAGCACCACCGTGCCAGCGCCGCGCGCCGCCAGCGCCAGCAGCACCGCCGTCGCCGCCGCCGCGCCAGCGAGCCCGCCCAGAGGCAGGGCCAAGGCGAAGGTGGCTGATACCCCGAAATAGAACGTCAGCACCGCCCCCAGCGCCGCGGCGCCGGAGACACCCACCACGCCGGGATCCGCCAGCGGATTGCGCATCAGCCCCTGCAGCGCCGCGCCCGTGATGCCGAGGCTGAATCCCACCGCCGCGCCGAGGATGGCGCGCGGCAGGCGCAGCTCCGCCAGCACCAGCGCCGACAGGCTCGGCCGGCCAGCCACAAGGTCACCGAAGGCGGCGCGCAGATCGAGCGGCGCATAGCCCACCGCGATGGAGGCGCAGAACAGCACCACCACCAGCAGGCCGAGGCCGCCCGGAACCAGCATCCGCGCGCCCATCAGCGCACGCGCTCCGCCGCACGGGCAGGGGGGCCCGCGTGCGGCAGGGCGTTGCCGGTCACGCTGGATCGAGCCACACCGTCGCCGGGCTCCGCCGCGGCGTGGACCAGCGGCGGCCGGGCCGCTGCCGGAACGCCGGGCAGGCGGGCGCGGGCAGCGGCAAGGCGCGCTGCCGCCTCGGCGAGCTCGGGGCCGGCGCAGGTCCATAGCCGCAGGGGCAGGGAGATGGTCCGCCCCCCAGCCGCGAACGGCGCCAGCGCCGGATGACGCAGCAGCGCCTCGGCGAGGGAGGGCGGGGCGTCGTCCTCGGCATTCACCACCAGAAAGTCCGGCTGCGCCCGCACGATCTCCTCCAGCGCGAGCTGGCCCATCTTGTCGGTGGAGAGGGAGGCGGCGAGGTTGATCAGGCCCGCCTTCTCCATCAGGTCGTCGGCGAGCGAGCCTCCGGCCGTGGTGAAGCCGTTGGGCCGCAACACCACCGCGGTCGGCCGCGCCGTGTCTGCCGGCGGCAGCCGTGCGAATGCCGTCTCCATCTGCCGCACCATGGCCTCGCCCCGCTCCGGCACGCCGAGGCGCGCGGCGACCGTGCGGATCTGCGCATAGGCTTCCGCGAGGGTGCCGGGGGCGGCGAGCTCCATCACCTCGAAGCCGAGGCGGTGCAGCATGGCGGTGGTGGCGCGGGTGGTGAAGGCGCCGACCACCACGAGGTCGGGCGCCAGCGGCACGATCTCCTCGGCGAGGCCCCGGTTGACCGGAACACCGCGGGCGAGATCCGCCACGTTGGAGGCACGGGAATCCTGTGCGAGGAAGGTGACCGAGACCACGCGCTCCGGCCCGGCGAGGCGCAGCAGCAGCTCGTCGGCGCACAGGTTGAGCGAGGCGACGCGGCGTGGGGCAGGGGAGGGCAGCGCAGAGGCAGGCAGGCTCGCGGCGGGCGCAGTCTTCTCGGGGGGCGCCGGCTGCTGCGCCCGCGCCGCCGCTGGCACCTGAAGCGCCAGCAGCACCAGCCCCGCCGCGATCCGCCTCAGCATCGCCTCACCATGTGAGCTTCACGCCGCCATAGGCGCCGAAGCCCGGTGCGAGGAAGCCGTTGGGGTTCTCGTACGTCTCGTTGAACAGGTTGTCGATGCGCCCGAACAGCGTGGTGCTGGCGTTCATCCGGTAGTTGGCCGCAACGTTCACCACCGTGTAGCCCGGCTGGTCGATGTAGTTCGGGGTCAGGCGCACGATATCCCACCACGACGAGGCATAGACGAGGCTGGCGGTGAGGTCGAGCTCGTCGGTCGGCCGCCAGCCGAGCGTCAGGCTCACCTTGTTGTTGGGCCGCCGCAACGGATAGCACGAGGTGGCGTCGATGGGCGCGCAGGCGGCGCCGAACGGCTGGCCCGGCGGCACGTAGCCGACCACGTCGGTGTAGGTGTAGTCCACCCGCGCGTCGATCCGGTCCGTGATCTTCATCGCCACGAACGTCTCCACGCCCTGCGTCACCGCGCTGGAGATGTTGACGTTCTGGTACGTCACCGGATCGTAGCTGATGAGGTTGGTGATGTTGTTGTGGAAGTAGGTGGCGCCGAACAGCACTTTGTCGCCGAACGCCTTCTGCTCGAACCCTGCATCCCAGCCGGTGCTTTCCTCCGGCAGGAGGCCGGGGTTGCCGTAGTAGGGCGCATAGAGCTGGTAGAGCGTGGGCGCCTTGAAGCCGGTGCCGTAGCTCGCCTTCAGCTTGGTGCCCGTCTCGTCGAACAGCAGCGCCGGGGCGAGGCGGAAGGTGGTGTGGTCGCCGAAGCTGTCATCGCTGTCGTAGCGCGCGTTGGCGGCGAAGAAGAGCCGGTTCCAGAGATTGCCCTGATACTCCGCATAGACGCCGGTATCGCCGGTGGAGGCGTCGAGCTGGGTATAGGCGGTGGAGGAGGTCATGCTCTCGTTGCGCCGCTCCGCGCCCACCAGGAGGTTCTGGCCGGGCAGGAAGGCATAGTTGGAGCGCAGGTAATAGATCTGCCGGTCGCCCTCATAGGTGCCGTTCACGTCCGCATTCGGCCCGGTCGTGGGGTTGGAGGTGGACAGGTCGCTCACCCCGAAGGTGGTGACGAGCCGGTCGTCGAACGCCTTCCACACGCCCTCTCCCCGGGTGAAGAACATGCTGGAATAGGAGGTGGAGCGCGCCGGCGCCGGGACGCCCTCATAGGTGGGGGGCGGATAGAGATCCGGCGTGAAGGCGAAGCTGCTGTCGATGTAGCGGGCGACGAAGTTGACGGCGAAGCTGTCCGTTGCCTGCCAGTCGAGGCGGGTCGAATAGGTCCAGTTGTCGTATGCGTTCGGATTGAGCGGCCAGCCGGGCGGGGCGATGTTCTGCGGCGTCACCGGCACCTCGCTCGACGAGAAGTGGGTGACGTTGAAGGAATAGGACACCTTCTCGTTGGAGCCGGACAGGCTCGCATACTGGTTGAAGGTGCCGAGCGCGCCGCCCTCCACATAGGCCGTGACCTTCGGCGGCCCCTCGCCCTTGCGGGTGGTGATGGCGATGACGCCGCCGATGGCATCCGAGCCGTACAGGCCCGACTGCGGCCCGCGCAGCACCTCCACCCGCTCCAGATCCGAGGCCATGAGCTGGCCGAAATCGAACGCGCCGCTGGCCGAGGAGGGATTGCCGGCATCGATGCCGTCGATCAGCACCTTCACATGGTTGGAATTGGTGCCGCGGATGAACACGGAGGTGGTGCCGCCAGGCCCCCCGGACTGCACCACGTTGAGGCCGGGGAGGGACTGCAGCACGTCGGGCAGGGTGCGCTGCTGGCTGCGGGCGATGTCGTCGGCGGTGACGATGCTGACGGAGCTCGCCACCTCGGTCTCGGGCGTGGCGATGCCGGTGGCGCTGACCACGACGGTGGGCAGGTCGCCGGCATCCTGGTCATCGGCGGTCTGGGCGAGGGCAGGGGAGGCGCAGGCAAGGGCGAGCAGGGTCGCGGCCGGCGCGGCCCGGCGGTGGAGGGAAAGAAACACGGAAGGCATTCAAGTCTCGACGGCACGGGTGGTCCGTCACCGCGAACGAGGCGTCTCCCGGCCGCTCGGGCCCGGAGACAAACCACCATCAGGAGAACCCCGCCCGACGTGCTCGCGCGTGACCACGGCTGACGGCAGGTCTCCTGGCTCGCGGGTCGCCGTCTTCCTCGTCGCCTTCCCAGGCCTCGCAGCCCAGTGGCATGTGACGAAGGACTCGCCGCTTACAGTTGCGGGGGCAGCCACGGCATTTCCGGACGCACCGGATCACCGCGTTCCCTTTTGATCCCTTTCGGGAACCGTCGGCGACACGATATGGACATATTGTGCGCTGCGTCAATGGCGAAACGCGCGCCCGCCTCGCCATTCGCGTGCGCCGCGCGGCCCGAGGGGAACGATCGCGAGTTGCGTCGCGCCATGCCGCGCCATGCTGCAACGCCATCGCAGGGCCGGCCGTCGGGGTGCGGTGTTCGCAGGCACGGGCGGGCCCACATGCCTTCATCTTCAGCACCGGCTCGCCAAAATATGTGGCATCAGAACAAATAGTCGCCAAGTGATCATCGGCTCAAATCGCGGCTCGTTGCCAGAAGAACACTCTTCGGCGTGCGGAGACGTTATTTGATTGACGTCGCTACAAGTGATCCGAATATGTCTACTGCACCGTATGGCGTCACGCCAGCTTCTTACCCGGGATATTGCTATGGGAATCCAGTCTATGGCCGACTTCAGGTGGCCTGGCCTCACGCGACCGGACGGCGATCGCCTCACCCTCAACCGCGGCGGCTTCGTCGCCGTGGATCGCTACAAGGACATCACCTACGATCCCATCTACCGGCCGCAGGCGCTCTATCACCGCGCGCTGGAGGGTCTGCACGCCAACAATGACGCCTTCCTGCTGCAGGAGGTCGCCACCAACCTGCCGATCTACCGGGAGGACACCGGCCCCACGGATTTCCACCTGCATCTTCCGCCGGGTGGCTTCCAGCTGGTGCTCGTCACCTCCGGCATGTTCACCTTCGACTATGACGGCAAGCTGCATTACGTCGGCCCCGGCGCGGTGATGCTGCAGAGCGCCATCGTTCATCGCCAGCTGTTCTACACCTGGTCCGGCCTTTCCACGGAAGACAACCTGAAGACCCCGCAGACGGTGGTGCCGGACCCGTTCTGCATGGGCTATTCGGGCAAGTTCCTGGAGGCGTTCATCACCGACCCCTCCACCTTCCCGAACCCGACGGTGGTGGGGCCGGACAGCATCCGCGAGGACGAGACGCCCCGCACCGCCTGGAAGCACCCGCTGCACAACCGTCCCACCGGCGCCGGCTTCTGGTTCCAGGACCCGCTGGAGCTCGAAGCCCTGTTCCGCGCCTATCCGGCGGACGCGCTCGGCCCGGTGACGTCCCCCCTGCCGGTCCATGTGCGCGACCTCGGCATCGAGGCGCCCAGCGGCAACCTCGTGACCGGGCACATCATCGCTACCGATCCTCGCGGCAAAGCTCTTTTGCCGAAATCGACGGCAGCCGCCGACGCCGAGGGCCTCGCCAAGGGAGAAGTGGTGGTCTATCGCATCATCCGTGGCACCGCCGGCTTCACGGACGGCGCGGGCAAGCTCCTCGAGCTCGGCTGCGGCGATACCGTGACCGCCGGCAAGGATGCCCTGACCCTGACGGAAGTCGGCGAGGACACGCAGATCCTGCGGCTCGGCCTGCTGAAGGGGATCGAGGACCTGAAGATGTGGACCCCCACCCAGCGCGACGAGATCGACGGTCTGGCGGGCCAGATCATCACCCGGTCGACGCTGCGCGACGACCGGCTGGCGGGAAGCCCCGTCGGTTATCTATACGAGTAAGGAAAACCCCTCCCGGCGCGACCCTTCGGGCTGTGCCGGGAGGACAGACGCGGAAAGAGCCAATAAAAACGATTTGGTGCAGGCGGAACCGCCGGGCCGCACTCACGGCCGGCATCTCCTCAGGATGCGGTTCCGCCTTGGGAAAAGGGTGACATACGGTGAACATGGCAAATGGGACCGAGGCCCGGGTGGAACGCGCCGGGCTCAAGATCGCGCGTGCGCTGCACGATTTCATCGAGACCGAGGTTCTGCCGGGCAGCGGCATCGAGGCGGAGGCGTTCTGGGCCGGCCTGTCCGCCATCGCCCATGACCTCGCCCCCTGCAACCGCGCGCTGCTGGAGCGGCGCGAGGAGCTCCAGCACAAGCTCGATGCATGGTACCGCGCGAACGGCGCGCCCATCGACCTCGACGGCTACAAGGCCTTCCTCGCCGAGATCGGCTACCTGGTGCCGGAAGGCCCCGCCTTCGCCGTCACCACTGCCAATGTGGACCCCGAGATCGCCGAGGTCGCCGGCCCGCAGCTGGTGGTGCCGGTGATGAACGCCCGCTACGCCCTGAACGCCGCCAACGCGCGCTGGGGCTCGCTCTATGATGCCCTTTACGGCACCGATGCCATCCCCGAGGCCGACGGCGCCGAGAAGGGCAAGGGCTACAATCCCGTGCGCGGCGCCAAGGTCATCGCCTGGGGCCGTGCCTTCCTCGACGACAGCGCGCCGCTGGCGACCGGCTCCTGGGCCGATGCCGGCCCGCTGTCGGTGCAGGATGGCGCCCTCGTCGTCGGCGCGACGGGCCTGAAGGACCCCGCCCAGTTCGCCGGCTATCGCGGCGAGGCTGCCGCCCCTTCTGCCGTGCTGCTGAAGAAGAACGGCCTGCACATCGAGATCGTCGTCGACCGCGCCAGCGTCATCGGCAAGGACGATCCGGCCGGCATCGCCGACATCGTGCTGGAAGCCGCGCTGACCACCATCCAGGACTGCGAGGATTCCGTCGCAGCCGTGGATGCCGAGGACAAGGTGGTAGTCTACCGCAACTGGCTCGGCCTGATGACGGGCGACCTGAAGGAGGAGATCGCCAAGGGCGGCCGCACCTTCACCCGCGCCCTCAACCCGGACCGCGAATACACCGCCCCCGACGGCGGCAAGCTGGTGCTGCCCGGCCGCTCGCTGATGCTGGTGCGCAACGTCGGCCACCTCATGACCAATCCGGCCATCCTGCTGAGCGACGGCTCGGAGATCCCCGAGGGCATCATGGATGCGGGCATCACCGCGCTCATCGCCCTGCGCGACATCGGCCCGGGCGGCCGCCGCGCCAACAGCCGCGCCGGCTCCATGTATGTGGTGAAGCCCAAGATGCACGGGCCGGAGGAAGTGGGCTTCGCGGTGGAGATCTTCGACCGCGTGGAAGACCTGCTCGGCCTGCCGCGCGACACCATCAAGGTCGGCATCATGGACGAGGAGCGCCGCACTACGGTGAACCTCAAGGAGTGCATCCGCGCCGCTTCCAGCCGCGTCGCCTTCATCAACACCGGCTTCCTCGACCGCACCGGCGACGAGATCCACACCTCCATGGAAGCCGGCCCCATGGTCCGCAAGGGCGACATGAAGCAGGCCGCCTGGATCGGCGCCTACGAGAACTGGAACGTGGACACGGGCCTTGAATGCGGGCTCGCCGGCCATGCCCAGATCGGCAAGGGCATGTGGGCCATGCCGGACCTGATGGCCGCCATGCTGGAGCAGAAGATCGTCCACCCCAAGGCCGGCGCCAACACCGCCTGGGTGCCGTCGCCCACGGCCGCGACCCTGCATGCCACCCACTACCACAAGATCGACGTGCACGCCGTGCAGGCCGCCCTGCGCAGCCGTCCCAAGGCGAAGCTGGACGACCTGCTCACCATCCCGGTGGCGGTGCGGCCCAACTGGACGGCGCAGGACATCCAGCAGGAGCTGGACAACAACGCCCAGGGCATCCTCGGCTATGTGGTGCGCTGGGTGGACCAGGGGGTTGGCTGCTCCAAGGTGCCGGACATCCACGATGTCGGCCTGATGGAGGACCGCGCGACGCTGCGCATCTCCGCCCAGCACATGGCCAACTGGCTGCGCCACGGCGTGTGCACCGAGGCGCAGGTGATGGAGACGCTGAAGCGCATGGCCGTGGTGGTGGACCGGCAGAACGCCGGCGACCCGCTCTACCGCCCCATGGCGCCGGACTTCGACGGCTCCATCGCGTTCCAGGCCGCGTGTGATCTCGTGTTCAAGGGGCGCGAGCAGCCGAGCGGCTATACCGAGCCGCTGCTGCACAAGCGCCGGCTGGAGCTGAAGGCGGCGCAGGCCGCCGCCCACTGACGACCTGAACGACCGGAGCGCGGCGGCAGCGCCGCGCTCCGCCCGGTCTTCCGCCTCACGCCGCCTGCTGGCGGAAGATCAGCACCATCTGCTGGGCGATCTCGCGCGGGGTGAGACGGTCCGGGCGGTACCACACGCTGACATTGTTCAGCAGCGTCAGCAGAAACAGCCTGTAGATGCCGCGATCCACCTTCGGATCGAGCGGCAGCGCGGCGACCAGATCCGCGAAGATCTGCTCGAAGCTGTCACGGCGCGCGATCAGCTGCGCCCGCACCTCGGCCGGCACCACGTGCAGGTCGTTCATCAGCGGCATGGTGATGGAAGCGGGATCGAGCTGGATCTCCAGCATGGTCACGCACGCCACCTCGAGCCGGTCCCACGGATCGTCCAGCGCGTCCACGGCGGCGCGGATGCGGTCGCCCGCCACTTCCAGCGCGGTGTCGTGGATGCGGATGAACAGCGCGTCCTTCGACTTGATGTAGTGGTAGAGCGAGCCGCCGAGCAGGCCCACCCGCTCGCCGATGTCGCGCACCGAGGTGGCGGCATAGCCGCGCTCGGCGAACAGGGTCGCCGCCGCCTCAAGCACCTCGCGGTGGCGCGGGCTCAATTCCCCGACGAAAATCTGGCTGGTGAAGGTGTCCGGCCCGGTCGGGGCAGGGGGCGCGACGGTGCGGCCGGCAGCAGGTGGCACTTTCTTGGTCTTGCGCGGCATCCACGTCGTCCTGCGGCCTGATCCCCGGCGCCCGGTCTTTGCCGGAGAACGTCCGGCCGCGCCCATAAATCGCTTTGGTTTGTTCCTTCTAGAGCGCGCATCGCCGCGAGGAAAGCAGCCTCCGGTTCCAGGTGGTATCCGTTGCGGGTTGCGGACTGTATCGATCGTTTGATACATAGCGCCCGCACAGATGGATCTGCGGGGATGAAGCTGGCGCGACGCGGCCTCTGTCCGGGTCAGCGCGGGTCCGTCTCCGGAGCCGTCGCCCCTTGTTCTGCATTGCTTCCTTGGAACCCGTGCCGGAGCCACCCGGCGAAGGAACGAGCATGGCCCACGCTTTCATCGTCGATTACGCGCGCAGCCCCTTCACGCCGGCCACGCGGGGCGCCCTTGCCGGCACCCGGCCGGACGATCTCGCCGCCGGGGTGATCGCCACGCTCATTGGCCGCTCCGGCATCGATCCCGCTGCGCTGGAGGACGTGATTCTCGGCTGCGCCTTCGCCGAGGGCGAGCAGGGGCTGAACATCGCCCGCTGCGTCAGCGTCATCGCCGGCCTGCCGCTCGCGGTCGGCGGCTCCACGGTGAACCGCTGGTGCGGTTCCTCCATGCAGGCGGTGCAGATGGCGGCCGGCGCCATCGCCATGGGCGCGGGCGAGGCGTTCGTGGCCGGCGGCGTCGAGTGCATGACGCGGGTGCCCATGATGGGCTTCAACCCCATGCCGAACCCGCGCTGGGACGATGCCCTGCGCGCCTCATTCCTCAACATGGGCCTGACCGCCGAGAACCTGGTCGCCCGCTACGGCATCAGCCGCGAGGCGCAGGACGCCTATGCCGCCGCCAGCCAGGACAAGGCCGCGGCCGCCCAGGCCGACGGCCGGCTCGCCGCCGAGATCGCCCCTGTGGTGACGCCGGATGGCGACGTGACGGCCGATGGCTGCGTGCGCGGCGGCACCAGCGTCGAGAAGCTCGGCACCCTGAAGGCCGTGTTCAAGGCCGGCGGCTCCGTGACCGCCGGCAATTCCTCGCCCCTGACCGACGGCGCGTCGGCGACGCTGGTGGTGTCCGAGGACTTCGCCCGCCGCAACGACCTGAAGCCGCTGGCCCGGGTGGCCGGCTACGCGGTCTCCGGCTGCGCGCCGGAGATCATGGGCATCGGCCCGGTGGAGGCGACCCGCAAGGCGTTGGCGCGCGCCGGCATCACCGCTGCCGACCTCGACGTGATCGAGATGAACGAGGCGTTCGCGGTGCAGGTGCTGGCCTGCTGCGCCGACCTCGAGATCGACCCCGCCCGGCTCAACCGCGACGGCGGCGCCATCGCGCTCGGCCATCCGCTGGGGGCCACCGGCGCGCGCCTCGTCGGCAAGGCGGCTCAGCTGCTGAAGCGGGACGGCGGCAGGTATGCGCTCGCCACCCAGTGCATCGGCGGCGGGCAGGGCATCGCCCTCGTGCTGGAGGCCGCGTGATGGCCCGGTTCCGCAAGGCCGGCGTCATCGGCGCCGGGGTGATGGGCTCCGGCATCGCCGCCCATCTCGCCAATGCCGGGCTGGACGTGGTGCTGCTCGACGTGGAGGCCGCCACCGCCACAGCGGCCGTGGGGCGGCAGCTGAAGGCCGGCGGCTTCATGGACCCCGCCTTCGCCGCGCGCGTCGCCACCGGCTCGGTGGCGGACGACATGACGCTCCTGACCGACGCCGACTGGATCATCGAGGCGGTCGCGGAACGGCTCGACATCAAGCAGGGCCTCTACGCGCGGATCGAATCCATCCGCAAGCCCGGCTCCATCGTCAGCTCCAACACCTCCACCATCCCGCTGGCCGCGCTCGTGGCGGGCCTGCCGCCGACGCTGGCGGCGGATTTCCTCGTCACCCATTTCTTCAATCCGCCCCGCACCATGCCCCTGCTCGAGCTGGTGGCCGGCCCGGCGACGCGCCCCGAGGCGCTGGCGGCGATCCGCGATTTCGGCGACCGGGCGCTCGGCAAGAGCGTGGTGGTGTGCCGCGATACGCCCGGCTTCATCGCCAACCGCATCGGCAATTACTGGATGGCGGCGGCGGTGAACGAGGCCATCGCCCTCGGCCTCGACGTGGAGGTGGCGGACGCGGCCATCTCCAAGCCCTTCGGCATTCCGAAAACCGGCATCTTCGGGCTGATGGACCTCGTGGGCATCGACCTGATGGCCATGGTGCTGCGCTCCATGCACGGCGCGCTGCCGCAGGCCGACGCCCTGCGCCGCTATCCGGTGGAGCCGCCGCTGCTGACCGGCATGGTCGCGCAGAAGCGGCTGGGCCGCAAAAGCGGCGCCGGCTTCGTGCGCGTCTCGGCCGATCGCAAGACCCGCGAGGTGATCGACCTCGCCACCGGCGAGTACCGGCCCCAGCGCGCGGCGGTGAGCGACAGCCTCGAAGCCGCCAAGGGCAACGCTCGCGCCCTGATGGAGCACGCGGGCGCCGCCGGCCGCTATGCGGCGGCGGTGATGGAGAAGACGCTCGCCTACGCCGCCGCGGTCGGGCCGGAGATCGCCGACGGGCCGGACGCGGTGGATGCGGCCCTGCGCGGCGGATACGGCTGGGCGAGGGGACCGTTCGAGCTCATCGACGCGCTCGGCGCCGAATGGCTCGCCGCGCGGCTGGAGCAGCGCGGGCTGACCGTGCCGGACTATCTGGCCAAGGCGGCGGCGGCCGGCGGGTTCTACAGCGTCGCCGATGGCGCGCGCATGTGCCTGCTGCCGGACGGCACGCGCCGCAAGGTGGCGCAGCCGGAGGGTGTCATCACCCTCGCCGCGACCCGCCTTGCCACCCCGCCGGTGGCGCAGTGGGACGCGGCCACGCTCTGGGATCTGGGCGACGGCATCGCCTGCCTCGAGATCCGCAGCAAGATGAACACCCTCGGCGCCCCGGTGCTGGATGCGCTGGAAGCGGCGCTGGAGCGGGTGGGCAAGGATTTCCGCGGCCTCGTCATCGGCTCGGACGCAGCCCTGTTCAGCGCCGGCGCGGATATCCGGGTGTTCCTCGAGACCGTCGAGAGCCTCGGCCCCGCCGGTTTCGGCGCCAGCATCGATCGCGGCCATCGCCTGTTCAAGGCGGTGAAATACGCGCCGTTCCCGGTGGTGGGCGCGGCGGCGGGCCTCGCGTTCGGCGGCGGCTGCGAGCTGCTGCTGCACTGCGCCACGATCCAGGCCCATGCCGAACTGTCCATGGGCCTCGTGGAGACGCGCATCGGCGTCGTGCCCGGATGGGGCGGCTGCAAGGAGATGCTGGTGCGCTTCGCCGAGGGCCACGACGGTCCGAAAGGCCCGGTGGCGCCCGCGCTCGCGGCGTTCGGCGTCATCGCGCCGGCCAAGGTCTCCGCCAGCGCGTTCGACGCGCGCCGCATCGGCTACCTGCGCCCCACCGACGGCATCACCATGAACCGCGACCGCCTGCTCGCCGATGCCAAGGCGAAGGCGCTCGCGCTGGCGGAAGGCTACACCCCGCCCGCCGCGCCGGTGCTCACCCTGTCCGGCCCGTCCGGCGCGTCGGCGCTGCGCAACGTGCTCGATACGGAGGCGACGGCCGGCCGCCTCACCGCCCATGACCGGGTGGTGGGGGAGGCGCTCGTCACTGTCCTCACCGGCGGTCCCGACGCCGATCCCGCCCGTCCGGCGGGGGAGGATGCGGTGACCGCTCTGGAGCGTGCCGCCTTCATCGCCCTGCTGGGCGAGCCGGCGACGCTGGACCGCGTCCGCCACATGCTCGCCACCGGCAAGCCCCTGCGCAACTGACCCCGAACACCCGAGCCGCAACAACCAACCCCCGAGGAACGCCATGGCCACCTACGCCGCCCCCGTCGAAGACATCGCCTTCCTGCTGAACCGGGTGTTCGATTTCGACACCACCGTGGCCGGCCTGCCCGGGTTCGAGGAGGTGAACGCCGAGCTCGCGGTGAGCGTGCTGGAGGAGGCCGGCAAGTTCGCGGCCGGCGTGCTGGAGCCCCTCAACCGCCCCGGCGACGAGGAGGGCTGCACCCTCGAGAACGGTCTCGTCACCACGCCGAAGGGCGTCGCCGAGGCCTACCGCGCCTTCGCCGATGCCGGCTGGTGCTCGCTGTCGGGTGATCCGGAGTACGGCGGGCAGGGCCTGCCGCGGGTGCTGCAGATCCTGCTCGACGAGATGCTCTCCTCGGCCAACCTCTCGTTCGGCCTGTTCCCCGGCCTCACGCGTGGCGCGGTGGAAGCCATCGGCCACCATGCCTCGGCCGAGCTGAAGGCCACCTACCTGCCGAAGATGATCTCCGGCGAGTGGACCGGCGCCATGGCGCTCACCGAATCCTCCGCCGGCACCGACCTCGGCCTGCTCTCCACCCGCGCGGTGCCGAACGGCGATGGCAGCTTCGCCATCACCGGCACCAAGATCTTCATCTCCTCCGGCGATCAGGATTTCGGCGGCAACGTCATCCACCTGGTGCTGGCGCGCCTCCCCGACGCCCCGAAGGGGGTGAAGGGCATCAGCCTGTTCCTCGCGCCCAAGTTCCTCGTGCACGGCGACGGCAGCCTCGGCGCCCGCAACGGCATGAGCGTCGGCGCGCTGGAGCACAAGATGGGCATTCACGCCCAGCCCACCTGCGTGATGAACTATGATGGCGCGACCGGCTGGCTGGTGGGCGAGCCGGGACGCGGCCTCAACGCCATGTTCACCATGATGAACGCGGAGCGACTGTTCGTGGGCATCCAGGGCCTAGGCATCGCGGAAGCCGCCAACCAGAAGGCGGTCGCATACGCCAGGGAGCGGCTGCAGGGCCATGGCGCCGACGGCGCGCCCGGCCCGGTGGCCATCATCAACCATCCCGACGTGCGCAAGATGCTGCTGTCCGGCCGCGCCTTCGCCGAGGCGGCGCGGGCGCTGGCGGTGTGGACCGCGCTCCAGATGGACATCGCCGACCGCCACCCCGACGCCGCCGCGCGCAAGGAGGCGGATCTCCTCGTGGCGCTGCTGACCCCGGTGGTGAAGGCCGCCTTCACCGACTTCGGCTTCGAGACGGCGGTCACCTCCCAGCAGGTGCTGGGCGGGCATGGCTATATCCGCGAGTGGGGCATGGAGCAGTATGTGCGCGACGCGCGCATCGCCCAGATCTACGAGGGCACCAACGGCGTGCAGGCCATGGACCTCGTGGGCCGCAAGCTCGGCCTCGACGGCGGCGCCCTGCCGCAGCGCTTCTTCGCGCTGGTGAAGGCGGATCTCGACGTCGCCCTTCCGGCCGCGGGCGCGGACATCGTCGGCCCGGTCGCCGAGGCGCTCGCGCGTCTGGAGCGGGCGACCCAGCGCCTCGCCGCCGATGGCGGCGCCATCGAGGCCGGCGCCGCCGCGACCGACTATCTGCGCCTGTTCGCGCTGGTCGCCTTCGGCTGGATGTGGGCGCGCATGGCGGCGGCCGTCCCGGCCTCCGGCGCCACGCCGACCGAGGCGCGCAAGGCCGCCCTCGCGCGGTTCTACGTCCAGCGCCTGCTGCCGCAGACGCTGGGTCTGGAAGCGGCGCTCGCCCACGGCGCGCCGACCCTCATGGCCCTGTCCGCCGACGCCTTCTGACCGGTCTGCCCGAACACCCCTCAGCCCAACCATAAGCAAGACGGAGGAAAACGATGCTCGGAACCATGATGGACGTGCCGCTGCTCCTGTCCTCGATCCTGAGGCATGCCGCGGCCTACCACTCCGACGGGGAGGTGGTCTCGGCCGCCGTGGAGGGCGGGCTCCACCGCTACACCTACGGCGACCTCGCGAAGCGCAGCGCGAAGCTCGCCAACGCGCTCGCCCGCCTCGGCATCGCGCGCGGCGACCGGGTGGGCACGCTCGCCTGGAACGGCTACCGGCATCTGGAGCTCTATTACGGGGTCTCCGGCTCGGGCTTCGTGTGCCACACCATCAACCCGCGCCTGTTCCGCGAGCAGATCGCCTACATCATCGAGCATGCCGGCGACAGCGCGCTATTCTTCGACATCACCTTCCTGCCCATCATTGAGGAGCTGGCCGACCAGCTGAAGGGCCTGAAGGCGGTGGTGGCCATGACGGACGCGGCGCACATGCCCAAGTCCGACATCCTCGCCGAGAAGCTGCCCGGCCTGCTGTGCTACGAGACGCTGATCGCCGACGAGGCCGACAGCTTCGACTGGCCGACCTTCGAGGAGAACACCGCCTCGGGCCTGTGCTACACCTCCGGCACCACGGGCGACCCCAAGGGCGTGCTCTATTCGCACCGCTCCTGCGTGCTCCACGCGCTGGCCATCGCCATCCCGGACGCGCTGGGCCTCTCCGCCAACGACGTGGTCTGCCCCATCGTGCCCATGTTCCATGTGAACGCCTGGGGCCTGCCGTTCGCGGCGCCGATGGTGGGCGCGAAGCTGGTGCTGCCCGGCGCCAACCTCGACGGCGCGAGCCTGCATGCCCTGTTCGAGGGCGAGGGCGTCTCCTTCACCGCCGGCGTGCCCACCGTGTGGCTGGGCCTGCTCGACTGGATGGACGGCCACGCCCGCGAGTTCAGCAGCCTGAAGCGGGTCGTCATCGGCGGCTCGGCCGTGCCGCCCATCATGGTCAGCCGCTTCCACCACAAGGGGGTGGAGGTGCGCCAGGCGTGGGGGATGACGGAGACCAGCCCGGTTGGCCTGTCCGCCGCGCTCAAGCCCAAGCACCGCGCGCTTGAGCCGGAGGCCCGTCTGGCCCTGGAATGCAAGCAGGGCCGTCCCCTGTTCGGCATGGAGTTCCGTATCGCCGGCGCCGAGGGCCGCGAGATGGCGCACGACGGCAAGAGCTTCGGCTCCATGCTGGTGCGCGGCCCGTGGGTGGCGAACGGCTATTTCAACACCCCCACCGGCCCCGCCCATGCCGACACTCCCGGCTGGTTCGACACCGGCGACGTGGTGACCATGGACGCCGAGGGCTTCATCCAGATCGTCGACCGCACCAAGGACGTGGTGAAGTCCGGCGGCGAGTGGATCTCCTCCATCGAGCTGGAGAACATCGCCCAGGCCCACCCGGCCATCAAGGAGGCGGCCATCGTCGCCCGGCCGGACCAGCGCTGGGGCGAGCGCCCGGTGCTGGTGGTGGTGCTGAAGCCCGGCGCCACCTTCTCCCGCGCCGACATGCGCGCCCACTACGACGGCAAGACCTCCAAATGGTGCGTCCCCGATGACGTCATCATCGTTCCGGAGCTGCCCCACACCGCCACCGGCAAGCTCTCCAAGAAGGCGATCCGCGAGATCATCCTGAAGGAGATCGGCGGCCACCTTGCCAACCCTGGCATCGGTTCCTGAGGCCCGCACCTCGGTTCCGCCGCCCAACACCAAACGAGGTGGCGACCCACGCCACCCGCTCTGTTGCACTCGTCCCTGAGGGAGGACACCTGATGACTTCGCGTATCCTGCGGCGCGCCTGCGCCTTCACGCTCGCCAGCGTTCTTGGCGTGCTCGCCTCCGCCCCCGGCCGGGCCGACGACACCACCGTCAAGCTCGGCGTGCTCAACGACATGTCCGGCGTCTATGCCGACATCTCCGGCCCCGGCTCGGTCGTGGCGGCGCAGATGGCGGCCGACGACTTCATGGCCCGCAACAAGGGCTTCAAGGTGGAGGTGGTCGGCGCCGACCACCAGAACAAGCCGGACGTGGGCTCGTCCGTCGCCCGCAAGTGGTACGACCAGGAAGGCGTCGACGCCATCCTCGACGTGCCCACCTCGTCGGTCGCGCTGGTGGTGAGCGACATCACCCGCGAGAAGAACAAGGTGTTCCTCGTCTCCGGCGGCGGCTCGTCCGACCTCACCGGCGCGCGCTGCTCGCCCAACACGGTGCAGTGGACCTACGACACCTGGGCGCTGGCCAACGGCACCGGCACCGCCGCCACGAAGCGGGGCGGGACGAGCTGGTTCTTCCTGACCGCCGACTATGCCTTCGGCGCGGCGCTGGAGCGGGATGCCGCGGCGGCGGTGAAGAAGGCCGGCGGCAAGGTGGTCGGCGGGGTGAAGCATCCCCTGAGCGCCACCGACTTCTCCTCCTTCCTCCTGCAGGCGCAGGCCTCCGGCGCCAAGGTGGTCGGCCTCGCCAACGCCGGCGGTGACACCATCAACGCCATCAAGCAGGCGGCGGAGTTCGGCCTCGGGCAGGGCGGGCAGTCGCTCACCGGCCTGCTGATCTTCTCCTCCGACGTGAAGGCGCTGGGCCTGCCGGCCGCGCAGGGCCTGCTGCTGACGGAGGCCTTCTACTGGGACCTGAACGACGACACGCGCGCCTTCTCCAAGCGGTTCGCCGAGAAGTTCGGCGGCAGGATGCCCACCAGCACGCAGGCCGGCGTCTATTCCAGCGCGCTGCATTATCTGAACGCCATCAAGGACGCCAAGACCAAGGACGCGTCCAAGGTGATGGCGCAGATGCGCTCCACCCCCGTCGATGATCCGCTGTTCGGCAAGGGCGAGATCCGCATCGACGGCCGCGCGACCCACCCCATGTATCTGTTCGAGGTAAAGAAGCCGGCGGATTCCAAGGGTCCGTGGGACATCTACCGGCTGGTGGCGACCATTCCCGCCGACGAGGCTTTCCGCCCGCTGGCGGACGGCAACTGCCCGCTGGTGAAGTGACCACGGGGCGCGAGGGGGTCAGGGCCCCCTCGCGCCTATCCTTTTTTCGGCGCGCCCGGATGCAGGGATGAGCACGATGTCGATGGATCTGCCTGAACGCGAGGGCATGGATTACGACGTGGTGGTGGTTGGGGCGGGTCCTGCGGGGCTTGCGACCGCCATCCGTCTGAAGCAGCAGGCGGCCGAGCGGGGGGCCGAGGTCTCCGTGGTGGTGGTGGAGAAGGGCTCCGAGGTGGGCGCCCACATCCTCTCCGGCGCGGTGATCGACCCGGTGGGGCTCGATGCCCTCGTCCCCGGCTGGCGCGAGGAGGCGGATGCGCCGCTCTCGGTCGAGGTCACGGACGACCACTTCTGGCTGCTCGGCCCGGCCGGCGGGGTGAAGCTGCCCAACTTCGCCATGCCGCCGCTGATGAACAACCACGGCAATTATGTCGGCTCGCTGGGCAACGTCTGCCGCTTCCTGGCGCAGAAGGCCGAGGCGCTCGGCGTCGAGATCTATCCCGGCTTCGCCGCCGACGAGATCCTGTATGACGACAAGGGCGCGGTGACCGGCATCGCCACCGGCGACATGGGCGTCGACAGGCAAGGCGAGATGAAGGCCGAGTTCACCCGCGGCATGGAGCTGCGCGGCCGCTACACCGTGTTCGCCGAGGGCGCGCGCGGGCACCTGACCAAGCAGATCATCGCCAAGTACGGACTGGGCGAGGGCCGCGACGTGCCGAAGTTCGGCATCGGGCTCAAGGAATTGTGGAAGGTGAAGCCGGAGAAGCACAAGCCCGGCCTGGTGCAGCACGCCTTCGGCTGGCCGCTGGATTCCAAGACCGGCGGCGGCGCCTTCCTCTACCATATCGACGACGAGCAGGTGGTGGTGGGCTTCGTGGTCCACCTCAACTACCAGAACCCCTGGCTCTCGCCGTTCGACGAATTCCAGCGGTTCAAGACCCACCCGATCTTCCGCGACACCTTCGAGGGCGGCAAGCGCATCGCCTATGGGGCGCGCGCCATCACCGAGGGCGGCTACCAGAGCGTGCCGAAGCTGTCGTTCCCCGGCGGCGTGCTGGTGGGCTGCGCGGCCGGCTTCGTGAACGTGCCGCGCATCAAGGGCAGCCACAACGCGGTGCTCTCCGGCATCCTGGCCGCCGACCACCTGCTCGACGCGCTGGCGGCGGAGCGCAGCCACGACGAGCTTTCCAGCTATGAGGCGGCGTGGCGGGCCTCGGCCATCGGCGCGGACCTGAGGAAGGTCCGCAACATGAAGCCGCTGTGGTCGCGGTTCGGCACCTTCCTCGGCATCCCGCTGGGGGCGCTGGACATGTGGACCAACACGTTCGGCTTCTCGCTGTTCGGCACGCTGAAGCACGGCAAGACCGACGCCGCCTCGCTGAAGCCGGCCAAGGAGTGCAAGAAGATCGCCTATCCGCGGCCGGACGGGGTGCTGACCTTCGACAAGCTCTCCTCGGTGTTCCTGTCGAGCACCAACCACGAGGAGAACCAGCAGGTGCATCTGGTGGTGAAGGACATGGCCCTGCAGAAGGCGTCGGAGCACGACATCTATGCCGGCCCGTCCAACCGCTACTGCCCGGCGGGCGTCTATGAGTGGATCGAGGAGGGGGCGGACGCGCCGCGCTTCCAGATCAACGCGCAGAACTGCGTGCACTGCAAGACGTGCGACATCAAGGACCCCAACCAGAACATCACCTGGACCGCCCCCGAAGGCGGCGGCGGGCCGAACTATCCAAATATGTGAGGACCGGGCGGCGTCAGCAGCTGCGGGCGATGGCGATCATCTCGCCGATGAGCCATTTCAGCCCGCCGTCGGCATCGCCCCGGTGATGCCAGAGCACGTCGAGGGGGACGGTGAGCGGCTCGTAGGGCACCTTCAGCAGCTCCAGCAGGCCCCGCTCCGCGCCCCGGCGGGCGAGGCGCTCGGGGAGGGTCGCCACCATGTCGGTGGAGGCGAGGATCTCCGGCACGGCGGCGAAATGGGGCAGGGAGACCGCCACGTGCCCCACCGCGTCGTCGTCGCCGCTGGTCTCGATCATCAGCCGGTCGATCCACACCCGCCGCCACACGCCGCGATCGTCCATGAAGCCGTCGTCGCCCTGCTCCTCGGAGCCGGTCAGCTCCACCACCACGAACGGATAGGCGAACAGGTCCTGCTTGGTGGGCGGCACGGCGAGGAGCGGATGGCCGGGGCGCACCGCCAGCGCCTCGTTCTCGCGCAGCAGCTCGGCGCGGCGCATGCGCTCGGGCACCTCGCCGAACCAGCCGATGACGAGATCGAGCCGCCCCTCGTCGAGGTGCCGCACCACGTCGAGGCGGTTGTAGGGGAAGATGCGCAGCTCCAGCTGCGGCGCCACCTTGGCCAGATGGGCGATGAGCGGCGCCAGCAGCACCACCGTGCTGTAGTCGGTGGCGGACACGCGGAAGACGCGGGTGGAATCGGCCGGCACGAACGGTTTCGTCCGCAGCGCCGCATCGATCCGCTCCAGCCCGTCGCGGATCGCGGGCGCGAGCTCGATGGCGCGCGGCGTGGGGGCCATGCCGTCCTCGCCATAGATGAACAGCTCATCGTCCAGCGACTGCCGCAGCCGCCCGAGCGCGTGGCTGACGGCGGAGGGCGTCACCCCCAGTTCCTTGCTGGCGGCGCTGACGCTGCGATGATGCAGGATGGCATCGAACACCCGGAACAGATTGAGGTCGATCCGATGCACCCTGGACCTCCGCTTCTTGTGAGCCATATTCATCTTTATGCTGAAAAGCATTCATCCAGTTCAAACCTTTGGATTTGAACACGACGACCGATGAATACAAATTCCCCGCAGAACAGGGGGCAGGAAAAAACCGCATGCCGTCGATGTTTCCACAACCCGGTCGCGCCGGAGGCACGACGGGATCGCCGCGCTCACCGGCCGGCGGTGAACACCTGGATCGGCGCCGTCACCACCGTGCCCACCGCCCCGCCGATGGTCTGCACGGCGCTGGTGGCGGGGCCGGGATCATCCGAGATGGACTGGCCGGAGGCGAGGCTGTCGCCCAGGAGGCGCACCATGTCCGGCTGGGTGGCGAACTTGGAGTGGTTGAGCGCATCGCCGCCCTGCAGCGCCGTCAGGTCGAGCACGACGATGCCGGTCGCCTGCTCCAGCCGGGCGCTGTAGGCGGGATCGCTCAGGTCCACCGCGCCGACGCGCTGCACCTGTCCCGCCAGCAGTCGCGAGAGGCCGAGGGCGGAATCGTTGCGCGAGACGAAGATGGTGACCTGCGGCCGCTTGGGTCCCAGCTCCTGCATCTGCCGTTCGAAGACGTCGATGTCGAGGTCGGGCGAAGCCAGCACCACGTTGGTGATCTTGGCCGGCACGCGGCCATCGGACAGCGCGAGCTGGCGCAGGGACTCCATGGCGAGCCACGCCCCCATGGAATGGGCGAGCACCACGACTTCGTCCACGTGCGGGCTTTTCGCGGCGGCCTCCAGCACATAGGCGAGGTCGGACCTCGAAAAGTTCGCGCTCTCGCGATCGTAGATGTAGTCGGTCACCCGCCCGCGCGAGGGCCAGGTGAACAGCACCGGCACGTAATTGGTGCCGGTGTCGTGCACGAACTGGGCGAAGCGGAACACCGAGGCATCGAAGCGGGTGTTGAAGCCGTGGACGAACACCAGCACCCGGCGCTTGTCGCGCGGCTGGCGCTGGAACCAGGCCCTAGCTTCGGGACGCCCGACCGGGTCCACCCGCGTCACCGCGAACTCGCGCGCGGGGTCGGCGGGAATGCGGCTCGGCCACTGGATCGAGCCCACCGGCCGCCCGGGCGGGATGGAGACGACGATGTTGGTGAGGGCAAGGCCACCGCCGCGCTCGCCGGTGAAGACGACGCCCTCGGTCTCGCTGGGGGCACGGGTGGTGGCCACCAGCATGTCCACCTTGCCGGCGCCGGCGGCGGAGGCATCGCCCACCTCCACCGGCACGAGCACGCCTTCCGGCCGCGCGCAGGCCGCAAGCGCCAGCAGGAGCATCGGGGCCAGCAGCCGCCGCGCATGGGTCCGCAGAAGTCGCACCGTCACCGCATTCACCCGCACAACCTCGCGCATGCCCCCCGGCCTGATGGTTCTAGTGGAAGCATGGCCGGAAGGGAACGCCGGGGAACGGCAGCTTCTGGATATCGTCGACCAGTGGTTTATGGTCTCCGCCACGATCAAGGCAGGTATCAGGACGGGTGCTGACATGGCGCGGACGGTGAGGCTCCCGAACGGCGAACAGGTTTCCGCCCTCGGGCAGGGCACGTGGTACATGGGCGAGAGCGCCGGCGCGCGGGCAGGGGAGGTGGCGGCGCTGCGGGCCGGCCTCGACCTCGGCGTCTCCCTCATCGACACCGCCGAGATGTACGCCGAGGGCGGCGCCGAGGAGGTGGTGGGCGAGGCCATGGCCGGACGGCGGGACGAGGTGTTTCTCGTCAGCAAGGTCTATCCCCACAATGCCAGCCGGGCCGGGGTGCAGGCGGCTTGCGAGCGCAGCCTGAAGCGGCTGAAGACCGACCGCATCGACCTCTACCTGCTGCACTGGCGCGGCAGCCATCCGCTCGCCGAGACCATCGCCGGATTCGAGGCGCTGCAGGCGGCGGGCAAGATCCGCCTGTGGGGCGTGAGCAATCTCGACGCCGACGACATGGAGGAGCTGCTGGAGGCGCCCGGCGGCAATGCCTGCGCCGTCAATCAGGTGCTCTACAATCCGAGCCGCCGGGGGCCGGAGTTCGACCTGTTCCCGCTGCTCGCGGCGGAAGGCATCCCGGTGATGGCCTACAGCCCCATCGAGCAGGCGCGGCTGCCGCGCGGCGGCGCGCTGGGGGCGGTGGCGCGCAAGCACGGGGTCGATCCGTATCAGGTGGCGCTGGCGTGGGTGATGCGGCGCGGCGACGTCATCGCCATCCCCAAGGCCGGTCGCATTGCCCATGTGGAGATGAATGCCGCCGCCCGCGACCTCGCGCTCGATGCCGAGGACCTCGCCGCCATCGACCGGGATTTCCCGCCGCCGCGCCGCAAGGTGTCGCTGGAGATGCTGTGAGGCGCCGCGCGCCGGGCTTCAGGGCGCGGCCGCGCCGCGCATCACCAGCCGGTCGCCGCGGAACTCGAAGCCGTCGAGCCGCGACAGGAAGGTCATGCCCAGCAGGCTCTGGCGCAGCATCCCGGGCGGGGAAACGAGCGCGGGCACGTGCCGCTCGACGATGCCGCCGATGATCACGTTGTCCAGCACGACGGCAGCCGCCCGCGTGCGCCCGCCCGCCGTGTCCACCGGCACGTCGTACTTCAGGAAATCCACCGGCAGGCCGGCCGACTGCGCCGCCTCATGGGTCAGCACCACCGAGGTGGCTCCGGTATCCACCAGCATGTTGACCGAGGTGCCGTTGATGGCGGCGCGCACCGCGAAGTCGCGGCCGGAGGCGCGGGTCACCTCCACCGTGGCGGGGCCGGACTGGGCCATGTTGACCGCATAGCCCGGCGCCACCTCCGCCAGCACGCGCCGGCCCACCTGCGTCAGCGGCTCGCGATAGGTGTAGCCGAGCGCCAGCAGCGCCGCGAGCACCAGCCAGAAGCCCGCGGCCATCAGCGATTCCGCGATCCGGCCGCGCAGGGTCGCCCACAGCGCCGCGCCGATGAAGATGGCGATGGAGAGCTGCCCCACCAGCGCGCCGAACTGGTCGAGCTCGATGCCGGCCACCTGGCCCTTCTCATGGTGCACCGCCAGCACCACCACGCCGCCGAACAGGCCGAGAAGCAGGATCCACAGGAGCTTGTCGCTGCGCATGGCGCTATTCCGGAACGTCGTCGGACTGCTGCGCCTTCAGGCGGGCAAGCCGCGCCGGCAGCAGCGCCATCACTTCCGCGCGGGCACGCGGCGAATAGGACGCCCAGCCGCCGATTTCCCGCAGGGTACGGCCGCAGCCCATGCACAGGCCGCTCAGGGGCTCGATGGCGCACACCTTGATGCACGGCGTCGCGATGGCGTCGGCCGCGGGCGCGGTGTCTGAGGCATCGGGCGTCAACGGCACGTGCATTCCTGGATGGCGTCGGGGCGGCGGCGCGAATCGAACCGCCGGCTCACTTACCGGGGAAGATAAGCACGCCGAGGAGGAACACAATGACGGCCACCTGCTGGGTCGCCCCGGCCACATCGCCGGTTTGCCCGCCGATGAGACGGCCGGAGAGCCACGCCAGCGCCGCCAGCGCGATCAGCGGCGCGGCGAGGCCGGCGAAGGCGGTTCCAATCCCGAAGGCCGGCACGAGAATGACCACCACCAGCAGCGCCGCCATCAGGGCGCAGGCGAGGGTCGCCGCTTCCGAGGGCTGCCCCACGGCGGCAGCGCTGCCGTCGGAGCGGGCCGGGGGCAGGGCGCGCAGCAGCAGGATGCCCGCCGCGCGGGATGCGGCCTCGGCGGCGACCAGCACGAGGGCGGCGCGCAGCGGCCCGGCCCTGAGCGCCAGCGCCTCGAGAGCCCCGATGCGCAGCAGCAGGGCCAGCACCAGCGCGGATGCGCCATAGCTGCCGATGCGGCTGTCGCGCATGATCTCCAGCCGCCGCTCGCGGGTCCAGCCGCCGCCGAGGCCGTCGGCCGTGTCGGCAAGGCCGTCCTCGTGGAACGCGCCGGTGGCGAGCACCAGCACCGTCACCGCCAGCGCGGCTGCGAGGAAGGGCGGCAGCTTCAGCGCCAGCGCCCCCACCAGCACCACGCCACCCAGCGCACCGATGACCGCGCCGGCCAGGGGAATGGCATAGGCAATCCTGTCGAGCTGGGGCGGGGCATGATCCGCCGCCGCGTCCGGCCCGGCGGGCAGGGGCAGGCGCGAATAGAAGCGCAGGGCGGCAAGAAGGTCCTTCGCGAGGGTCGGCATCAGGCGTCCGGGCTGGAGTTGCGGGGCACCGGGAGCGGGGCGCGCGCCTCCTTGGGAGCCTGTCTCGCGGCCGCGGTCAAGAGCTGCCTGCGGCGCTGCGGCCGTCCGTGCCTCTGGCCAAATCCGCACGCCTGCCCCTATATGCGCCCCACGGACGGGCTTTTCGGCCCGGCCGGCGTCGTGCTTTGGAGGCCATCATGTCGGGCATCACCAGGTCCAGCGACGGGCTGGACGATCGCCGTCGCCGCATCCTGTTCCGCGCCTGGCATCGCGGCATGCGCGAGATGGACCTGATCCTCGGCAATTTCGCCACCGCCGAGATCGAGAACCTCTCCGATGCGGAGCTCGTGGCGTTCGAGGAGCTGCTGGAGCCCGAGGACCAGAAGGTCTTTTCCTGGGTCAGCGGCACCGAGCCGATCCCGCCCGAGTTCGACACCCCGCTGTTCGCGAAGATCTGCGCCTTCCACCTTTCGGGCCGCGGCCTGCCGGACTGACGCCGGTCGCCGTCCCCACGTCCTTTTCCCGGAGTGCCCCCGTGAAGCGTCCCCTGCCGCTCGCCGACGCGCTGGCCGAAGGCCGGCCGCTCATCCTCTCCCGCGTCGCGGACGGCATGGAGGGCATGGTGGTGGCGGACCTCGCCCGCTCCATCGCGGCCCGCAAGAACCCGCCCTGGCCGAGCCTGACCGTGGTGTGCCGGGACGGGCAGAGGATGGCGGCCATCGAGCGCGGGCTCGCCTTCTTCGCGCCCGAGCTGGAGGTGATCTCCTTCCCCTCGTGGGACTGCCTGCCCTATGACCGCGCCTCGCCCAACGCCGCCATCGTGGCGCGGCGCATGGCGGCGCTGGCGCGGCTGGCGCGGGTGAAGGGCGGGGCGGCGAGCGTGCTGCTCACCACCGTCAACGCCACCGTGCAGCGCGTTCCGGCCAGGGGGCTGGTGGAGGCGCAGTCGCTGGTGGCGGTGCCGGGTCACGCCATCGCCCTCGACGGCGTGACCCAGTGGGCCGAGCAGAACGGCTTCCTGCGCACCCCCACCGTGCGCGACACCGGCGAATATGCCGTGCGCGGCGGCCTCATCGACCTGTTCCCGCCTGGCCTCGACGCGCCGATCCGGCTCGACTTCTTCGGCGACACGCTGGAGAGCATCCGCGCCTTCGATCCCGAGACCCAGCGCACTACCGGCCAGCTGCGGTCGCTGGAGCTGGTGCCCATGGCCGAATTCCAGCTGACCACCGACACCATGCGGCGCTTCCGCATGGCCTACGTAGCCCAGTTCGGCGCCGCCCAGAAGGGCGACACGCTGTACGAGGCGGTGAGCGAGGGGCGCCGCCACGCCGGCATGGAGCACTGGCTGCCCCTGTTCCACGAGCGCATGGACACGCTGTTCGACTATCTGGAAGGCGGCACGCTGCTGCTCGACCCGCTTGCCGAGGAAGCGGCGGGCGAGCGCATCGCCCAGGTGGCGGATTATTACGACGCCCGCCGCCATGCGCAGGAGCAGGGCGGCGGGCCCGTCTACAATCCCCTGCCGCCGGACCGGCTCTATCTCACCGGCCCGGAATGGACGAAGCGCATCGCCGGCATGCCGCTCGCCCGCATCTCGCCGTTCACGCAGCCGCAGGGCGGGGCCGGGCAGGTGATCGACCTTGGCGGCGCGCAGGGCCGCTCCTTCGCCGCCGAGCGCGCCGACCCGGAGGCCAACGTCTTCGACGCCGCCGTCGCCCATGTGCGCGAGCTGCAGAAGGTGAAGAAAGTCATCCTCGCCGGCTGGTCGGAGGGCTCGCGCGAGCGGCTCGGCACGGTGCTGGCCGACCATGGGCTGACCGGCGCCGCCGCCATCTCCCGCTTCGATCGCCTCTCCGCGCTGCCGAAGACGCAGGCGGCGCTCGCCGTGTTCGGGCTGGAGGCCGGGTTCGAGACGCCGGATTTCGCGGTCATCGGCGAGCAGGACATCCTCGGCGACCGCCTCGTGCGCCCCAAGCGCAAGGCGCGTCGTCCGCAGGACGTGCTCACCGAGCTGACAGCGCTCACCGCCGGCGACCTCGTGGTGCACGTGGACCACGGCATCGGCCGCTTCGTGGGCCTGAAGACCGTGGAGGCCGCCGGCGCTCCCCATGATTGCCTGGAGCTGCACTATGCGGGCGGGGACAAGCTGTTCCTGCCGGTGGAAAATCTCGAGCTTCTGAGCCGCTACGGCTCGGAGGAGACGGAAGCCCAGCTGGACAAGCTGGGCGGCGGCGCCTGGCAGGCCCGCAAGGCGCGGATGAAGAAGCGCATCCGCGAGATGGCCTCCCAGCTCATCAAGATCGCGGCCCAGCGCCAGCTCGGCGAGGCGCCCAAACTGGTGCCGGCGGCCGGCCTCTATGACGAGTTCCGCGCCCGCTTCCCCTATGAGGAGACGGACGACCAGGAAGCCGCCATCGACGCGGTGCTGGACGACCTCGCCTCCGGCCATCCCATGGACCGCCTCGTGTGCGGCGACGTGGGCTTCGGCAAGACCGAGGTGGCCCTGCGCGCGGCGTTCGCGGTGGCGCTTTCCGGCAAGCAGGTGGCGGTGGTGGTGCCGACGACGCTGCTCGCACGCCAGCACCACAAGACCTTCCGCGAGCGCTTCCACGGGCTGCCGGTGAACATCGCCCAGGCCTCGCGCATGGTGACGGGCAAGGACCTGACCGCCGTCAAGAAGGGCATTTCCGACGGCACGCTGGACATCGTGGTCGGCACCCACGCGCTGCTCGGCAAGGGCATCAATTTCAAGGATCTCGGCCTCGTCATCGTCGACGAGGAGCAGCATTTCGGCGTCGCCCACAAGGAGCGGCTGAAGCAGCTGCGGGCCGAGGTGCATGTCCTCACCCTTACCGCGACCCCCATCCCCCGCACGCTCCAGCTGGCCATGACCGGGGTGCGCGAGCTCTCCATCATCGCCACGCCGCCGGTGGACCGCCTCGCGGTGCGTACCTTCATCACGCCGTTCGATCCGCTGGTGGTGCGCGAGGCGCTGCTGCGCGAGCGCTATCGCGGCGGCCAGAGCTTCTATGTGGTGCCGCGCATCGAGGATCTCGCCGAGGTGCGCGAGTTCCTCGCGGCTTCCGTGCCCGAGGTGAAGGTGGCGGTGGCCCACGGCCAGCTCGCCGCCGGCGCGCTCGAAGACATCATGACCGCCTTCTACGACGGCCAGTACGACGTGCTGCTCTCCACCACCATCGTGGAATCGGGCCTCGACGTGCCCAACGCCAACACGCTGATCGTGCATCGGGCGGACATGTTCGGCCTCGCCCAGCTCTACCAGCTGCGCGGGCGCGTCGGCCGGGCCAAGGCGCGGGCCTATGCGATCTTCACCGTGCCGGCGACCAAGCCCGTGACGGTGCAGGCGGAACGCCGGCTCAAGGTGCTGCAGTCGCTGGAGACGCTGGGCGCCGGCTTCCAGCTGGCGAGCCACGACCTCGACATCCGCGGCGCCGGCAACCTCCTGGGCGACGAGCAGTCGGGCCACATCAAGGAAGTGGGCTACGAGCTGTACCAGGAGATGCTCCAGGAGGCGATCGCCCACATCAAGGCCGGCATCACGGACTATGTGGACGACAAGTGGTCGCCCAACATCACCATCGGCATGCCGGTGCTGATCCCCGAGGACTATGTGGGCGACCTGCACGTGCGCCTCGCCCTCTACCGCCGCCTCGCCGACATCAAGGAGGACGCCGAGATCGATTCCTTCGGCGCCGAGCTGGTGGATCGCTTCGGCCCTGCGCCGGAGGAGGTGGGCCAGCTGCTCAAGCTCACCCAGATCAAGGCGCTCGCCCGCAAGGCGAATGTGGAGAAGGTGGACGCCGGCCCCAAGGGCGTGGTGCTGGGCTTCCGCGGCAACGAGTTCGCGGATCCCTCCGGCCTCGTGAAGTTCATCGGGCAGGAGGGGCCGCAGGCCAAGGTGCGGCCGGACTTCAAGGTGGTGTTCCTGCGCGACTGGCCCTCCGCCGAGGACCGTCTCAAGGGGACGCTGACCATCCTGAAGAAGCTGGCCGCGCTGGCGGAGAAGAAGGGGCACTAGAGCAAGCGGACACAGGCCGTCGCTGCGCCCTGATGAGGCTCGGCGATCCCTGCGCCGGATGGCGCATTCGGAAGAGCGGGCAGGGCGGGTTGCGGGCTCCAACGATGGAGCGCCGGCGCCATCGCCTTCCGGTGGGCGCGGTGTTCAGGCGAGGCGCCCGGTGACCGCAGATCCGCGAGCTGCCGGGTTCTTCCCTGGGTGGCGGCGGTTTCCCGCCAGCGTGTCCGCAGCCAGAAACGGCAACGGCCCGACGATCTGCCGGGCCGTGTCCGACCGCACGGACAGATGGCCGTGCGGAACGGGGCAGCGCCCGGCCATCCAGAGCCGGGCCAAAGTTCACTTCACGCCGAGCACGCCGCCCACGGCGCCGCCGACCGCGCCCACGGCGCCGCCAACCACCGCGCCCACCGGGCCGGCGGCCTTCTCGCCTTCCTTCGCGCCCTGGGCCGCGCCGGTGCCGGTGCCCTTCACGCCGCCCGCGACACCGCCGGCCACGCCGCCCGTGACGCCGCCGACCGTGCCGCCCACGGCGGTGCCGACGGGCCCGGCCGCCTTGTCACCGACCGCTGCACCGGTGTTTGCGCCCTGCTCGGCGCCCTTGACCACGCCCTGAGCGAAACCGGCAGCCGGCGTGAGCGCCAGCACCAGAGCAGCCGCCACAATGGTCTTCTTCATGGCCGATCCTTTCATTCCTTATGGATCCGCGCCTGCGGGACGGGACCTGCTCCCGTCCGGGCACGCGATCTCCCTGGGCATCCGGAGGATTTTGCCCGCCTCAACCATAGCTTGTCGAAAGGTGTCCCGCCACGGGTTGGGTCAATGCGCAGGTCAGGTTGGACCCTTGCGGGCGCAAGCTCGCGCACAAATGAAAAGCGGCCGGGCAGAGGCCCGGCCGCTTCGCATCTTCAGTCCCTTGGCCGCCCGAGCAAACCGGCATGCCGGTTTGCGTTTCGCGAAGTTTCGCCGGGCGGCGTCAGGCGTCTGTTCTACCTCAGAAGTCCATGCCGCCGCCCGAGCAAACCGGCTGTTGCCGGTTTGCGTTTCGCGAAGTTTCGCCGGGCGGCGTCAGACGTCTGCCCTACCTCAGAAGTCCATGCCGCCGCCCGGCATGGCCGGGGCCGCGGGGGCGTTCTTCTTCGGCAGCTCGGCGATGAGCGCCTCGGTGGTGATCAGCAGGCCGGACACGGAGGCCGCGTCCTGCAGGGCGGTACGCACGACCTTGGTGGGGTCGATGATGCCGGACTTCACCATGTCCACATACTCGCCGGTCTGGGCGTTGTAGCCGAAGGCGTAGTCGGAGGACTCGAGGATCTTGCCCACCACGACGGAACCGTCGTCGCCGGCGTTCTGCACGATCTGGCGGGCCGGAGCCTGGATGGCGCGGCGCACGATCTCGATGCCGGTCTTCTGGTCGGCGTTCTCGACCTTCAGGCCTTCCAGCACCTTGATGGAGCGCAGCAGGGCCACGCCGCCGCCGGGAACGATGCCTTCTTCCACCGCGGCGCGGGTGGCGTGCAGGGCGTCGTCCACGCGATCCTTCTTCTCCTTCACCTCGACCTCGGTCGAGCCGCCGACGCGCACCACGGCGACGCCGCCGGCGAGCTTGGCGAGGCGCTCCTGCGCCTTCTCACGGTCGTAGTCGGAAGTGGTGGCCTCGATCTGGGCGCGGATCTGGGCGATGCGGGCCTCGATGTCGGCCTTCTCGCCGGCGCCGTCGACGATCGTGGTGTTCTCCTTCTCGATCACCACCTTCTTGGCGCGGCCGAGCATGGAGAGGTTCACGCTGTCGAGCTTGATGCCGACTTCCTCGGAGATCACGGTGCCGCCGGTCAGGATCGCGATGTCCTGCAGCATGGCCTTGCGGCGATCGCCGAAGCCGGGGGCCTTCACGGCCGCGACCTTGAGGCCGCCGCGCAGCTTGTTCACCACGAGGGTGGCGAGCGCCTCGCCTTCCACGTCCTCGGCGATGATGAGCAGCGGACGGGCCGACTGCACCACCGCCTCGAGCACGGGCAGCAGCTCCTGCAGGCCGGTCAGCTTCTTCTCGTTGATGAGGATGTAGGGCTCCTCGAACTCAACGCGCATCTTCTCGGCATTGGTGATGAAGTAGGGCGAGAGGTAGCCGCGGTCGAACTGCATGCCCTCGACCACGTCGAGCTCGGTCTCGGCGGTCTTGGCTTCCTCGACGGTGATGACGCCCTCGTTGCCGACCTTCTTCATGGCCTCGGCGAGGAACTTGCCCACCTCGGCGTCGCCGTTGGCGGAAATGGTGCCGACCTGGGCGATCTCCTCGTTGGAGGTCACCTTGCGCGAGTTGGCGGCGAGATCCTTGACGATGGCGTCCACGGCGAGGTCGATGCCGCGCTTCAGGTCCATCGGGTTCATGCCGGCGGCCACGGCCTTGGCGCCCTCGCGGACGATGGCCTGGGCGAGCACGGTGGCGGTGGTGGTGCCGTCGCCGGCGAGGTCGTTGGTCTTGGAGGCGACCTCACGCACGAGCTGGGCGCCGAGGTTCTCGAACTTGTCCTCGAGCTCGATCTCCTTGGCGACGGAGACGCCGTCCTTGGTGATGCGGGGAGCGCCGAACGACTTCTCGATCACCACGTTGCGGCCCTTGGGGCCGAGGGTGACCTTCACCGCGTTGGCGAGGATGTCCACGCCGCGCAGAACCTTGTCGCGCGCGTCGACGGAGAATTTTACTTCCTTGGCAGCCATGGGGCGTGCTCCTTCGGAAAGGGAACGGTGGATTGTGGAGTGGAGAGGAAAGGGGGCTCAGGCCGCCTGTCTTCAGGCCGCCTTGGGCTCAGGCCGCCTTCTTGGCGCCCGCCGCACCCTCGATCACGCCGAGGATGTCGCTTTCCTTCATGATGAGCAGGTCCTGGCCGTCGATCTTGACCTCGGTGCCCGACCACTTGCCGAACAGCACGATGTCACCGGCCTTCACGTCGAGGGCGACGAGCTCGCCCTTCTCGTTGCGGGCGCCCGGGCCCACAGAGACGACTTCGCCCTGCTGCGGCTTCTCCTTGGCGGTGTCGGGAATGATGATGCCGCCGGCCGACTTCTGCTCGGCCTCGATGCGCTTGACGACCACGCGGTCGTGCAGGGGACGGAAACCCATCGGGAAACCTCCGGTTCGTTGCTTCTTTTCAGGGCGCCGGGCCATCCGGTACCCGGCTCGACGCGATCTAAGGGCGCCGTTTTGCCACCGCAAGGGGGCCGGTGAAATTTTTTGGCACTCAGGGAGGGGGAGTGCCAACCCGCCGGAAAGCCGAGAAAATTCAACGCACGCTGTTCACCGGAACCATCGCCCGGTGGTGTGCGGGGCGCGCGGCGGTCGCTGTCAGCAGTCTCCGTAGTCAGCTGCTAGCGTGTTGTTTTTGCAGAAGGAAACCAATCTTTAGCCTTGGCGTTGGGAAACTGGCGAGCCGACAATGGATTGTCTGGTTCCGGCATGGCTCGTCGGATGGCCGCGAGATGCCGGGCACGGGGTTATGGAGGTGCGACCGATGGTGTCCCACTCGTCCAAGGTATCGCGTGACTTCGTTCTCCAGCTGGAGGGCTACGGCCTCGCCACGGCCGAGATCCTCTACCGGATGCCCGACCATCCGGCCCTTCTTCAAACCTATCTCTGGCAGGAATACGACCTCTGCCCGCGTTTTCCCGAGCTCAACAAGTTTCTGGAGTTCTGGCAGCGCGAGCTGGAGGGGCGGCTGCATTCGGTGCGGGTGGCCCATACCGGCCTCATCCGCCCGGCGGAGCTGCGATCCGTCGACGGGATGTTCCTGCTGAACTGAGCGGTCGCGGGCGCATTAGGGTACCTAATTGCGCTGTTGGTTGCCGTATGGGGAATTTCTATCTCGCATTGCGCCGCCCGCCGGGCTATGACCTGCGCGGGCGGCCGATGGCAGGCATCCGGCGCGGGGGCCGGGAATCTGGCGCGCGCCGCCCACCCCCATCCACCGGCTTCGCGCGCAGGCGTGCCCCGGCGGCATGGTCCCGCGCACCTGCCCTGACACCGCCGCTTTCCCGGTGCTAAGAGTGAAGGTGACCCATGGAGAACAGGTCGCCTTGGATCACAGAACACCCCGAACGTCCGAGTTGCTCGCCGCCGTCCTCGCCTCCCAGGAAGGGGAGCAGGTGGCCATCGGCGATCTTGTGAACGCCCTGCGGAACCGCGCGTTCGGCATCCTCTTCCTCATCTTCGGCATCCCGAACTGCATTCCCATGCCGCCGGGAATCCCGGTCGTCTGCGGCATCATCCTCGGCCTCATCGGCCTGCAGATGATGCTGGGCCGCCAGGAGCTGTGGCTGCCGGAGCGCATCGCCCGGCGTACCTTCTCGCGCGCCATGCTGGAGAGCATCGTCACCCGCTCGCGCCCCTGGATCGAGCGGTTCGAGAAGATCTCGCGGCCGCGTTACGAGCAGTTCGCCGGGCCGACGGCGCGGCGCGTGGTGGGTGCCACCGTGGTGGTGCTCGGCTTCATCCTGATCCTGCCGATTCCCTTCCTCGGCAACCTGCCGCCCGGCTTCGCCGTCTGCATCTTCGGCCTCGGCCTCGTGGAGCGGGACGGGCTGGTGATTCTCGCCGGCTTCGGCGCCACCGTCCTCGGCCTGCTGGTGACAGCGCTGATGAGTTGGGCCATCTACCAGGGCGCCATCGCCATCTTCTGAGCTGTCCGCCCCCGCCCCATGCGTGTCGACGCCTTCGATTTCGAGCTCCCCGAGGAGCATATCGCCCTGCGCCCCGCCGAGCCGCGGGAGGCCGCGCGGCTGCTCGTCATCACCCCCGGCCGCATGCCGGAGCTGACCGACGCCCGTGTCGGCGACCTGCCGTCCCTGCTCCGGCCCGGCGATGCGCTCGTGGTGAACGACACCCGCGTCATCCCCGCCGCGCTGGAGGGCACGCGCGCCCGCGCGGACGGCTCGACGGTGCGGATCGAGGCGACGTTGGTGAAGCGGCTCGATGGCCATCGCTGGACCGCCTTCGCCAAGCCGGCCAAGCGACTGCGCGAAGGTGACGTGGTGCGCTTCGGCGGGCAGGGCAGGGTGTGCCTGCTCGGCACCCTCGACGCGCGGGTGGAAGCGCGGCGCGAGGGCGAGGTGGACCTCGCGTTCGACCTCTCCGGCGCGGTGCTGGACGAGGCGCTGGCGCAGGTGGGGCACATGCCGATCCCGCCCTACATCGCCGCCCGCCGGGCCGAGGACGAGCGCGACCGCACCGACTACCAGACCGTGTTCGCGCGGGTGGACGGCTCGGTCGCCGCCCCCACCGCCAGCCTGCATTTCACCCCCGCATTGATGAGCGAGATCAGCGCGCGGGGCGTCAGCGTCCACACTGTCACGCTGCATGTGGGCCCCGGCACGTTCCTGCCGGTGAAGGCCGACGACACCGCCGCCCACAGGATGCACGCCGAATGGGGCGAGGTGAGCGACGACACCGCCGCCGCCCTCAACGCCGTGAAGGCGAACGGCGGGCGCATCATCACCGTGGGCTCCACCTCCACCCGCCTCATCGAGAGCGCGGCCGGGGAGGACGGCACCATCCGCCCGTTCGTGGGCGAGACCGACATCTTCATCACCCCCGGATACCGGTTCCGGGCAGCGGACGGCATGGTCACGAACTTCCACCTGCCGCGCTCGACGCTGGTGATGCTGGTGGCGGCCCTCGTGGGGCATGAGGTGCAGAAGCGCGCCTACGCCCACGCCATCGCGCAGGGCTACCGCTTCTATTCCTATGGCGATGCCTGCCTGCTTCTGCCAGAAGGCGGGACATGACGCTGCACACGCCTGCCGACACCTTCTCCTTCACCCTGTCCGCGACCGACGGCGCCGCCCGCACCGGCTTCGTCTCGACGCCGCGCGGGGCCATCCGCACGCCCGCCTTCATGCCGGTGGGCACGGTCGCCACGGTGAAGGGGCTCTATTTCGACCAGGTGAAGGCGGCGGGCGCCGACATCGTGCTCGGCAATACCTACCACCTCATGCTGCGCCCCGGCGCCGAGCGGGTGGCGAAGCTCGGCGGCCTGCACAAGTTCATGCGCTGGGACGGGCCGATCCTTACCGATTCCGGCGGTTTCCAGGTCATGAGCCTGTCCGACCTGCGCAAGATGAGCGAGCAGGGTGTCACCTTCCGCTCCCACGTGGACGGCGCCATCCACGAGATGAGCCCCGAGCGCTCGGTGGAGATCCAGGGCCTGCTGGGCGCCGACATCCAGATGCAGCTGGACGAATGCGTGCGCCTGCCCTGCACCGAGGAGGAGGCGGCGCGCGCCATGCGCCTTTCCCTGCGCTGGGCGGAGCGCTCCAAGCGCGCGTTCGAGACGCAGCCCAAGGGCCGGGCGCTGTTCGGCATCGTGCAGGGCGGGGCGGTGCCGGCGCTGCGGGTGGAATCGGCGCGCGAGCTCTCCGCCATGGATTTCCCCGGCTATTCCATCGGCGGCCTTGCGGTGGGCGAGCCGCAGGAGGTCATGCTCGCCATGATCGAGACGGTGGAACCGCACCTGCCCACCCACAAGCCGCGCTACCTGATGGGCGTCGGCACGCCGGACGACCTGTTGCAGAGCGTCGCCCGCGGCATCGACATGTTCGATTGCGTGATGCCCACCCGTTCCGGCCGCCACGCGCTGGCCTTCACGCGGTTCGGCCGCATCAATCTGAAGAACGCCCGCCACGCCGACGATCCCCGCCCGCTGGACGAGGAGAGCGACTGCCCGGCCCTGCGCGACTATTCCCGCGCCTACCTGCATCATCTGGTGCGCTGCCAGGAGATGCTGGGCTCCATGCTCATCTCCTGGGCCAACATCCATTATTACCAACAGCTCATGGCCGGCGCCCGCGCCGCCATCGCCGCCGGCCGCTACGCGGATTATGTGGCGGAAACCAAGGCCGGCTGGGCGCGCGGCGATATCCCGCTCTGGCAAGGCTGATGGGTCCGCGGCGCGCATCGCGCAGGTTCCTGCAACTCCCCCATTGAATAAACGGACAACCGTTTTATTCTAGCGCCGCTTCCCCGCGCCGCCCAAGGCGCGCATCCGACAACAGGGGGAGGCGAGGGAGGGAAGGACAGATGCTGCCGAACAGCTCCGCGGGATTCGATTTCGACCTCGGCGAGACCGCCGACATGCTGCGCGACACGGTGCGCGATTTCTCGCAGGCCGAGATCGCGCCCCGCGCCGACGAGATCGACAAGACCAACACCTTCCCGCGCGACCTGTGGCCCAGGCTCGGCGCGCTCGGCCTGCTCGGCATCACGGCGGAAGAGGAATACGGCGGCTCCGGCCTCGGCTACCTCGAGCACGTGATCGCCATGGAGGAGATCTCCCGCGCCTCCGCGTCGGTGGGCCTGTCCTACGGCGCGCACTCGAACCTCTGCGTCAACCAGATCAGCCGCAACGGCAACGCCGAGCAGAAGGCGAAGTACCTGCCCAAGCTCATCTCGGGCGAGCATGTGGGCGCGCTCGCCATGTCCGAGCCGGGTGCCGGCTCCGATGTCGTCTCCATGCGCACCCGCGCCGAGAAGAAGGGAGACCGCTACGTCCTCAACGGCTCGAAGATGTGGATCACCAACGGCCCCATCGCCGAGACGCTGGTGGTCTACGCCAAGACCGACCCGGCCGCCGGCCCGCGCGGCATGACCGCCTTCCTGGTGGAGAAGGGCTTCAAGGGCTTCTCCACCGCCCAGAAGCTGGACAAGCTGGGCATGCGCGGCTCCGACACCGGCGAGCTGGTGTTCGAGGATTGCGAGGTGCCGGAGGAGAACGTGCTCGGCGCCGTGGGCAAGGGCGTCAACGTGCTCATGAGCGGGCTCGACTATGAGCGCGCGGTGCTCTCCGGCGGCCCCACGGGCATCATGCAGGCCTGCATGGACATCGTCCTGCCCTATGTCCACGAGCGCAAGCAGTTCGGCCAGCCCATCGGCACCTTCCAGCTGATGCAGGGCAAGATCGCCGACATGTACGTGACCATGAACGCCACCAAGGCCTACGTCTACGCCGTGGCCAAGGCCTGCGACCGCGGCGCCACCACCCGCGAGGACGCCGCCGGGGCCATTCTCTATTCGGCGGAGAAGGCCACCTGGATGGCGCTGGAGGCGATCCAGACCCTGGGCGGCAACGGCTACATCAACGACTACCCCACCGGCCGCCTGCTGCGCGACGCCAAGCTCTACGAGATCGGCGCCGGCACCAGCGAGATCCGTCGCATGCTCATCGGCCGCCAGCTGTTCGACAAGACCGCCTGAGGCGCATCGTCGCCGGCTGGGGCGGGGTGGGCTGCGGCTCGCCCCGCCCCGGCCGTTCTTGGGAGTGGCTCTCCGGGGACGGTGGTCCGTGACCGGAAGCTGCGACCTTGGCCGGTCATGTTTGGGCGGGCATGCCGGCACGCGGCGCTCCAGCCGCGTGCCGCCATCGGGCTGGCGCAGCCGATCGACTGTCCCGGCGGTGATCGCCGGTCAGGAGCAAGGTGGTGCGCTTGGGGGAGGGATGTCAGGCTGGCGGCGGCGCGCGCGGGCGTGCGTTCTCGCAGACAGGGATCGCGCCCGGGAGGAGGCCAGCCGGGACCGGGCAGGCGACGCCTGCGCTGCGGAAAATGGAACGGGGAGGTTCGGCCGGAGCCGGAAGAACGGGCGTGCCGCCGATGGCGCAGGCATCGTAGCAGGGCGCCGCCACATCGCGTGCTGGCTGGCCGTCATCGTGGAGGCGACCGAGGCAGTGCGCCCCGTCGAGCGCCAGTCGCGCCGCCATGGAAGCGCTCGCCACGGATCCGGAAAAGGCTTGCAGAAGAGCGAGATAGCACAGCGCCCATGTCAGCAGGCGCCGGCGCGCACCGAACTTGGGCCGGGCCGCAGGAGCCCGCGCCAGCCGTCCCGTTCCGCCCGTCACCGCGCGCATCAAGCCGCCATCCCCACGCTGCGGCGGCCGTCTCAGAGAGGATGCCGCGCGCTTCTTGAAGGATCGCACGCCCCACGCGTCCGCGCCAACCCGGTCCCGCAATGCCCGCAGGGGTTTTCGCGGACGCGAAATGCGGCTATAAGACGTCAGCCAGCCAATCCCGAACAGCGGGATCGCCCGCGATTCCAGAACAATTTGATTGGTGACGCGAGATGCCTTCTTGCATTTCTTCGCGCGCACCGCAGCGGCGCCCCGCTTTTCGCGCCCTGTCCGGTGTCGCCCTGGCCGCTCTTCTCTCGCTGGCCCCCGTCGTGATGCCGCTCGCCGCCTTCGCGCAGGCCCATGATCACGCCCCGGTCGCGGCGCCCGTGGCGCCGGCACCCGCGCCGGCCGTTGCGGACGCTGCGGCACCTGCCGTCCCATCGGCCCCCGAGCTCTCGGCGCCGCCCGTCGCGCCGGCGCCGTCCGCGCCCGCCCAGCTGCCGCACGATCTGTCGCCCTGGGGCATGTTCCTCGCGGCGGATGTGGTGGTGAAGGCGGTGATGCTGGGCCTCGCCTTTGCTTCCGTGGTCACCTGGACCGTCTGGTTCGCCAAGTCCATCGAGCTGCTGTTCGCGCGGCGGAAGGTGTCGCGCACGCTCGCTGCGCTGCGCCACGCCCCGACGCTTTCCGCCGCCGCGAACGAGCTGCCCTCCGGCCATCCGGACCCCTCGGCCGCCATCGTGCAGGTGGCGCTGGCCGAGTGGCGCGCCTCCGAGAGCCTGCCCGCCGAAGGCATCAAGGAGCGCGTCGCCGTCGCCCTCAACCGGATCGAGGCGCGGGCCGGACGGCGCATGTCGGGCGGCACCGGCGTGCTCGCGACCATCGGCGCCACCGCCCCCTTCGTCGGCCTGTTCGGCACGGTGTGGGGCATCATGAATTCCTTCATCGGCATCTCGAAGGCCCACACCACCAACCTCGCAGTGGTGGCCCCCGGCATCGCCGAGGCGCTGCTCGCCACCGCCATCGGCCTTGTGGCCGCCATCCCGGCGGTGGTCATCTACAACGTGTTCGCCCGCGCCATCTCCGCCTACAAGGCCCGCCTTGCCGACACCTCGGCCGAGGTGATGCGCCACCTCTCGCGCGACCTCGACCGCGAGGCGGCGGGCATCGAGCCGCGCCGGCTGCGCGCCGCGGCGGAGTAAGGCCATGGCCGCCCGGCTCGACCACGGCGGGGACGACCTCGTCGAGAATCACGAGATCAACGTCACGCCGTTCATCGACGTGATCCTGGTGCTGCTCATCATCTTCATGGTGGCGGCCCCGCTCGCCACGGTCGACGTGAAGGTGGACCTGCCGAGCTCCAATGCCCAGCCGCAGACGCGCCCGGACAAGCCCCTGTTCCTGACCCTGAAGCAGGACCTGACGCTTGCCCTGGGCGACGACACGGTGTCGCGCCCCGGTCTCGGGGCCATCCTCGACGACGCCACCGGCGGCGACCGGCAGCAGCGCGTGTTCGTGCGGGCGGACAAGGCCGTTCCCTACGGCGACGTCATGGAGCTGATGAACCTCCTGCGCGCCGCCGGCTACCTGAAGGTGGCGCTGGTCGGGCTGGAAGGGGAGGCGGCGCTGGCGCCGTCCGGCAGCGCGCCGGGGCCGGCGCAGTGAGCCTCGTCCACCCTCACTCCCACCCGCACTGGCTCGACCTCGATCGCCGGCACCTGCGGGACTCGGTGCTGCGGCTGGGCGCGGGCGCGGTTCTCATGACCGTGACCGCCGCGGCGGGGGCGTTCGTGGTCCTGAGCTGGCCGCGGCCCCAGGCCTCGACGGCCGAGCCGGCCGCGGCGATGATGATCGAGCTTGCCCCCATCGCGGTGAGCGTCGCCTCGCAGGCCGATGCGGTGCCCGCGCCGCCGTCGGAAAAGTCGCCGGAGGCCACTCCGGACGCGCCGGATACCCCGCAGGAAGCCGCGCCGCCGCCCGATCCGGTGGTGGAGCAGACCCTCGAGAAGCTTCCGGAGGTGCAGGCCGCGCCCACCCCGGCCGAGGTGGTGCTGCCCAAGGTGGAGCCCAAGAAGGAGGCGGTGAAGGAGCCGCCGCCGCCCAAGCGCGTGGAGCGCCCCAAGGCGGAGGCCAAGCCCACCCGCAAGCGGGAGGCGCCGGTGACCGCAGCCGCGCCCCGTTCGGAAGCCGCCACCGCCGAGACCACGGCGGCGCCCTCGCAGGGCAGCTCCGCGGTCCGCTCCGCCGCCATCGCCGACTGGCGGTCGCGGGCCTTCGCCCATCTCAGCCGCTACAAGCGGCCGCAGGGGGGGCACGTGGGCAAGCCGGGAGTGTCCATCTCCATCAGCGCGGCCGGCGCGGTCACCTCGGCCGGGCTGGCCCGGTCCTCGGGCGATCCGGTGCTCGACCAGGAGGCGGTCGCCATGGCCCGCCGCGCCTCGCCTTTCCCGCCCCATCCGAGCGGGGCCTACACATTCAGCGTGGCGGTGGACTTCACCCGCTGAGGCGAGGCCGGAGCGCCGGCCCGCGGGCCGGCGCATGTGAGCGACGCAGGGCTAGGCTCTCGCCTGTGCATGGGGGGCCTTTGGACTTCACCTGCGCCCTGTGATAAGCGCACAGTCCGCTCCGGCAAGTGGACCGTGGTCCGGCCGGAGTGCCCCGACATCACCGGAGACCTGCCATGGCCTCGCAGGACGCGAACCGCGCCTCCGTCACGGAGGAAATGAACCGCTTCTTCACCGCCTCTCTCGCCGAGACCGATCCCGAGATCGCCGGCGCGGTGGAAGCGGAGCTGGGTCGCCAGCGCGACGAGATCGAGCTGATCGCATCCGAGAACATCGTCTCGCGCGCGGTGCTCGAGGCGCAGGGCTCCGTGCTCACCAACAAGTATGCCGAGGGCTATCCGGGCAAGCGCTACTATGGCGGCTGCCATTTCGTGGACGTGGCCGAGAACCTCGCCATCGAGCGCGCCAAGAAGCTGTTCAATTGCGGCTTCGCCAACGTGCAGCCGAACTCCGGCAGCCAGGCCAACCAGGGCGTGTTCTTCGCCGTGCTCCAGCCGGGCGACACCTATCTCGGGCTCAACCTCGCGGCGGGCGGGCACCTGACCCACGGCTCGCCGGTCAACATGTCCGGCAAGTGGTTCAACCCCGTGCCCTACACGGTGCGCGAGGACGACCAGCGCATCGACTATGACGAGGTGGCGAAGCTCGCGGACCAGCACAAGCCGAAGCTGATCGTGGCCGGCGGCTCGGCCTATCCGCGCGTCATCGACTTCCCGAAGATGCGCGCCATCGCCGATTCGGTCGGCGCGCTGCTGATGGTGGACATGGCGCACTTTGCAGGATTGGTCGCCGGCGGCGCCCATCCCAGCCCCTTCCCCCACGCCCATGTGGTGACCACCACCACCCACAAGACCCTGCGCGGCCCGCGCGGCGGCATGATCCTCACCAATGACGAGGGTCTCGCCAAGAAGATCAACTCGGCCATCTTCCCCGGCATCCAGGGCGGGCCGCTGATGCATGTCATCGCCGCCAAGGCGGTGGCGTTCGGCGAGGCGCTGCGCCCCGAGTTCAAGCTCTATGCGAAGAACGTGGTGGAGAACGCCAAGGCGCTGGCCGAGACCCTGAAGGGCCATGGCTTCGACATCGTCTCCGGCGGCACCGACACCCATCTGATGCTGGTGGACCTGCGGCCCAAGCGCCTCACGGGCAAGACCTCGGAAGGCGCGCTCGGCCGCGCCCACATCACCACCAACAAGAACGGCATCCCGTTCGATCCCGAGAAGCCGTTCGTCACCTCCGGCATCCGCCTCGGCACGCCGGCCTGCACCACCCGCGGCTTCGGCGTGGCCGAATTCCAGCAGGTGGGCGACATGATCGCCGAGGTGCTGGGCGTCCTCTCCCAGAAGGGCGCGGACGAGGATTCGCTGGTGGAAGCCGCGGTGCGCGAGAAGGTCTCCACCCTGCTCGCCCGCTTCCCCATCTATCCCTGAGGGCGTTGCCGGAAGGCGTGACAGATGCGGTGTCCGTACTGCAACGGCCTCGACACGCAGGTCCGTGATTCCCGGCCGACGGAGGACAACACCGCCATTCGCCGCCGCCGCATCTGTCCCGATTGCGGCGGCCGCTTCACCACCTTCGAGCGCGTGCAGCTGCGCGAGCTGATGGTGCTGAAGCGCTCCGGCCGGCGCGTGCCGTTCGATCGCGACAAGCTGGCCCGCTCGGTGGACGTGGCGCTGCGCAAGCGCCCCGCGGACGGCGAGCGGGTGGAGCGGATGCTGTCCGGCATCGTGCGCCAGCTGGAAAGCATGGGTGAGGGCGACATCACCTCCGAGACCATCGGCGAGATGGTGATGGAGGGGCTGAAGCAGATCGACGACGTGGCCTATGTGCGCTTCGCCTCGGTCTACCGCAATTTCCGCGAGGCCAAGGACTTCGAGAACGCCCTCGCCGAATTGTCCCACGAGGGCGAGTCCCGGCCGGAAGCCGAGCCGGCCCGCGACAAGCCGAAGCCGGCCGCGCGGAGCCCCGAATGACCCCGTCCCCTCTGTCCGTCCAGCCGGTGACCTCGCCGGAGGAGGACGAGTTCTTCATGGCCGACGCCCTGAAGGTCGGCCAGACCGGGCTCGGGCGCACCTGGCCCAACCCCGCCGTCGGCGCCGTGGTGGTGCAGCATGTGGACGGGCGCGCCCGCGTGGTGGGCGCCGCCGCCACCGCCGCCACCGGCCGCCCCCATGCCGAGCCGCTGGCCCTCGCCCAGGCGGGGGAGGCGGCGCGCGGGGCGACGCTCTACGTCACGCTCGAGCCCTGCTCGCATCATGGCCGCACGCCGCCCTGCGCCGATGCGGTGATCGCCGCCGGTATCAGCCGCGTGGTCGCCGCCATCGAGGACCCCGACCACCGCGTGAAGGGCAGGGGCGTCGCCCGCCTGCGCGCGCGCGGCATCTGGGTCACGGTCGGGGTGGGCGCCGAGCAGGCACTGCACGATCATGCCGGCCACATCCGCCGCGTCACCGAGGGCCGGCCCCACGTGCTGCTCAAGATGGCGGTGTCCGCCGACGGCAAGGCGGCGCTGGCCGGCCCCCGTCCCGCCGCCATCACCGGCGCGGAGGCGCGCGCCCGCGCCCATCTGATGCGGGCCCATACGGATGCGATCCTCGTCGGCCTCGGCACGGTGGTGGCCGACGACCCCATGCTCACCTGCCGGCTCGACGGTTACGAGAACCGTTCCCCGGTGCGCCTCGTGCTCGATTCCGGGCTCGATATCGCGCTCGACAGCGCTCTGGTGCGGACCGCCTGCGACGTGCCGGTGTGGGTGATTGCCGCTGATGACGTGCCCGCCGATCGCGCCGCCGCCCTCATGGAGCGGGGCGTGGAGGTGCTGCGCGCGCCGCGTGGCGGGCCCGATGGCCGCGTCCATCTGCCGGCGGTGCTGAAGCTGCTCGGTCTGCTCGGCATCACCCGGCTGATGGTGGAAGGCGGGCCCACGGTTGCCGCCGCCTTCCTCGACCACGGGCTGGTGGACGAGGTGGCCGTGTTCCAGAGCCCGCTGGTGCTGGGCCCGGACGCTTATGACGCGCTGGCCGGCCGGCCCGTCGGCCGCCTGTTCGCCCCCGTTGGCTTCGCCGAGGTGGAGCGCGCCGAGCTGGGCGCCGATCGCCTCGTGCGCTTGTGGAGACGCTGAGATGTTCACCGGCATCGTCACCGACATGGGCGACCTCGTCGCGGTGGAGGAGAAGGGCGAGGTGAAGACCCTCACCCTCGCCACCGAGTTCGACGCCGCCGGCATCGACATCGGCGCCTCCATCGCCCATGCCGGCGTGTGCCTCACCGTGACCTCGGTCGCGCCCGGCGGCCCGCGCGGCACCCTCTTCACCGTGGACGCCGCGCCCGAGACGCTGGCCATCACCACCGTCGGCAGCTGGACGCCGGGGCGGAAGATCAACCTGGAGCGCTCGCTGAAGATGGGCGATGAGCTGGGCGGCCACATGGTCTCCGGCCACGTGGACTGCACGGCCAAGGTGGTCTCGCGCGAGGATCTGGGCAGCACCACGCGCTTCGTGTTCGAGGTGCCCGAGGCTTTGGCGCGGTTCGTGGCGGCCAAGGGCTCGGTCGCGCTCGACGGTACCTCGCTCACGGTCAACACTGTGGACGGAAACACCTTTTCCTGCCTGCTCATCCCCCACACCCTGGCGGTCACCACCTGGGGCGGCGTGAAGGCGGGCGACACGGTCAATTTCGAGGCGGACCTGATGGCCCGCTACGCCGCGCGGCTTGCGGAGTTTCCGCGGGCCGGATAGAGCGCGATCCAATCGAGCACGCCGACCCGCGTGCATTGCAAGCCGGCTGGCGCGTGCGCTAGGCCGGCGGCCTGAACATTCTGGAGAGGTTCCATGGTCACCACGCGCCGCGAGAGCGCCGCAGCGAGCGACGCCTCGCTCAAGGGAGCGCGGGTCCTCATCATCGAGGGCCGCTATTACGAGGCGCTGGCCGACGAGCTGCTGGCCGGCGCCCGCGCCGTGCTGGAGGCCGCCGGCGTGGAGGTGGAGGTCATCACCGTGCCCGGCGCGCTGGAGATCCCCGTCGCCGCCGAGATCGCCCTCGACGCCGCCGAGCTGAACGACAGCCCGGTGGACGGGGTGGTGGGGCTCGGCGTGGTCATCCGCGGCGAGACCTATCATTTCGAGATCGTGGCGGGTGAATCCGCGCGCGGGCTCATGGACATCGGCATGGCCCACGCCCTGCCGGTGGGCAACGGCATCCTCACCGTGGACACCGAGGCGCAGGCCTGGGAGCGCGCCCGCGTGACCGAGGGCAACAAGGGCGGCGGCGCGGCCGAGGCCGTCCTTTCGCTGCTGCGCCTGCGGCGCCGGCTGGAAGCGTGAGGGCCCGGCCATGAAGGACGCTGCCGCTCCGGCCAAACCCATGAAGAAGAGCGCGGCCCGCCTCGGCGCGGTGCAGGCGCTCTACCAGATGGACCTCGCCCAGACCCCGGTGAACGACATCTTCGCCGAGTTCGAGAGCCACTGGCTCGGCCAGGAGGTGGAGGGCATCGAGCTGCCCGAGGCCGACGTGCGGCTGTTCCGCGCCGTGGTGGAGGGTGTCATCACCGAGCAGCGGCGCATCGACCCGCTGGTGGATGGCGCCCTCTCCAAGGGCTGGCCGTTGAAGCGGGTGGAAGCGGTGCTGCGCGCCGTGCTGCGCGCCGGCGCGTTCGAGCTGGCCTCGAAGCCCGACGTTCCGGCCCGCGTGGTGATCGCCGAATATGTGAACGTTGCCGGCGCCTTCCTCGATCGCGACGAGACCGGCATGGTGAATGCCGTGCTCGACACCCTCGCCCGGGAGCTGCGGCCGGACGAGTTCTCCGGAGGCTGAGATGGCGGACGGCGACGGGACACCGGTTTCGGGCGAGGATCGCTTCATCGCGCGTTTCCTGCGTCCCATCGCCGGCTCGCCCGCCGCCCTCGGCCTGCGCGACGACGCGGCCCTGCTCACCCCGCCCGAAGGCTGCGACCTGGTGCTGACCAAGGACGCGGTGGTCGCGGGGGTGCATTTCTTTCCCGATGATCCGCCCACCGCCATCGCCCGCAAGGCCATGCGGGTGAACCTGTCCGATCTCGCCGCCAAGGGCGCAGCCCCGCTCGGCGCGCTGCTCGCGCTCGCCTTGCCGAAGGGCACGCCGGACGCCTGGATGGAGGCGTTCGCCGCCGGCCTCGGCGCCGACGCGGAGCTTTATGGCTGCCCCATCCTCGGCGGCGACACCGTCTCCACGCCCGGCCCCGTGACCATCACCATCACCGCGCTCGGCGCGGTGCCGAAGGGGGCGTTCGTGCCCCGCACCGGCGCGCGGCCTGGACAGGCCATCCTCGTCACCGGCACCATCGGCGATGCGGCGCTGGGCCTCGCGCTACGGCTCGACGGGGCGCGGGCGGGATTTGCCGGCCTGTCGGAGGAGCGGCGCGCCCACCTGCTCGACCGCTATCTCCATCCCCAGCCCCGGCTCGCCCTCGCCGAGGTGCTGCGCCGCCATGCGGCTGCCGCCATGGATGTCTCGGACGGGCTCGCCGGCGACGTGGCGAAGATGCTGGCCGCCTCAGGCTGCGGCGGTCATCTGGAGGCGCGGCGGGTGCCGCTCTCCGGCGCCGCGCAGGCGGCCATCGCGGCCGAACCGGCCCTGCTGCGCACCGCGCTCACCGGCGGCGACGATTACGAGGTGGTCGCCTGCGTCCCCCACGCCGCCATCCCTGCCTTCACCGCCGAGGCGGCGGAGGCCGGCGTGCCGGTGGCCCTCATCGGCGAGACGCGGGCGGGGGAGGGGCTGACGGTGACCGACGCCGGCGGCCATGCGCTCGATCTCGGCGCGGGGAGCTTCAGCCACTTCTGAGCGCGGCTCAGCCCAGCGCCACCAGCGCCGCACCGGCCGCAATGAGCCCGACGCCGAGCGCGGCCATGGCGGAGAGCCGCTCCCCCAGGAAGATGACGCCGAACACCGCCACCAGCACCACGCTCAGCTTGTCCACCGGCGCCACCCGCGCCGCGTCGCCCATCTTCAGCGCCCGGAAGTAGCACAGCCACGAGGCGCCGGTGGCGAGCCCCGACAGCACCAGAAACACCCAGGTGCGGGTCGCGATGGACGAAAGCGGCTGGACCGCCCCGCCCGCGAAGGCGATGGCGGCGACCAGCGCCAGGATCACCACGGTCCGGATCAGGGTGGCGAAGTCCGAATCCACGCCGGCGACGCCCACCTTGGCGAAAATGGCGGTGAGCGCGGCGAAGGCGGCCGAGAGGACGGCCCAGACGGCCCAGTTGGCGAAAAGCGATCGCGTCATGCCCGGCCGGCCTCGGTGCTTGGCGTGGACCACGTGCCAATCGCGCGCACAGATCGGGACATGGCGACCGCCACCAGGGTGTAGGAAATCAGCATCAGCAGAAACCAGGAGGTCAGCTTGCTTGGGGGCACCATCGCCCAGCCGCCGGTCTGGTTGGGATAGAGCCAAGCGCCGGCGCCGGTGGCGATATTCTCGCCGAACCAAATGAAGAGCGAGACCAGCACGAAGCCGAGCAGCAAGGGCATGCGGCGATGAACCGTCCAGACCCTGAAGAAGACGGTCGTTCGACCGAACAGGGCCACTGCAGCCGCGACCAGCAGCCACCGAAAGTCATATCCCCAGTGATTGGTGAAGAAATTGAGATAGATGGCCGCTGAGAGCAGGCCCAGCGCCCATAATGGCGGGTGCTGCGTGAAGCGGAAGTCGAACAGGCGCCATACGCGGGCGATATAGCTGCCGACCGCCGCATACATGAAGCCGGAAAACAGGGGCACACCGGCTAGCCGGAGAAAACTCGCCTCGGGATAGTGCCAGGAGCCGACGGATGTCTTGAACAATTCCATCACCGTTCCAACGAGATGGAACGCCAAGATCACCTTGGCCTCCTCCAAGGTTTCGAGGCCGAACCACAATAACCCCGCCTGGACCAGAATGCAGGCAAGAACCAGCGCATCGTAGCGCGGCAGAGCGGCGTGTTGGGGATACCAGAGGCGCGTCACGATGATCAGACCGAGGAGAATTCCACCGAAAAGACAGGCCCAAGCCTGCTTCAGGCCGAATCGCACAAATTCGTAGATCCCGGCCGCGAGCGGGCCGCGGCGACAGAAGGCAGCGCTCAGCCGTTCTTCCCGCGCAGCGAAAGCAGCAAGGAGCGGCCATCCCGCGCGCTCGTTCGTCTCCGCCAACTCGGCAGGCTCTTCCATCGGCCTCGTGCTCACAATGCCCGGTTGTCCGGGCACTTGGGACATCCAATGCGGCAATTGCAAGCCGTCCGAGTACGAGGAGTCAAGGCACGAGGTCATCCCCCGTCACGATGCCTTCTTCCTCCTGTCCTCGACTCCCGCTAGCCTCCCGCCATGTCCTCACCCGGCTTCATCCACCTGCACGTCCATTCCTCCTATTCGCTGCTGGAGGGGGCGCTCTCCATCGGCAAGCTGGCGGATCTCGTGAAGGGGGACGCGCAGCCGGCCATCGCGCTGACCGATACGGGCAACCTGTTCGGCGCGCTGGAGTTTTCCGAGAAGATGGCGGGCGCGGGCATCCAGCCCATCGCCGGCGTCTCGCTCGCCATCGACCTGCCCGAGCCGGCCGGCCCGCGCGGCGGCCTGCGGCCGAGGAAGCCGCGCATCGTGCTGCTCGCCCAGGCCGAGGCGGGCTGGCGCAACTTGATGCGCCTCGTCTCCCGCTCCTATCTGGAGACCGCGAGCGAGGACGAGCCGCGCATCCTGCCCGACTGGCTGCGCGAGGCGCACGAGGGCCTCATCGCCCTCTCCGGCGGTCCGGCCGGGCCGCTCGACCGGGCGTTCGCCGGCGGCCATCCCGAGCTGGCGGCGGACCGGCTGGACCTGCTCACCGCCATCTTCGGCGACCGGCTCTACATCGAGCTGCAGCGCCACGACACGGACGCCGAGCGCCTCGCCGAGCCGGGGCTGATCGATCTCGCCTACGCCCGCGGCATCCCGCTGGTGGCGGCCAACGAGCCGTTCTTCGGCGCGACCTCGGACTATGACGCCCACGACGGCCTGCTCGCCATCGCGGAGGGGCGGCTGCTGTCCGAGGGCGACCGGCGGCGCCTGACCCCGCAGCACCGCTTCAAGACCCGCGCCGAGATGCTGGAGCTGTTCGCCGACCTTCCGGAGGCGACGGCCAACACGGTGGAGATCGCCCGCCGCTGCGCCTATCGCGTGCGCACGGTGAAGCCGATCCTGCCGCGCTTCACCACCGCCGACGAGAGCGAGGCGGGCCGCGACCCAATCGAGGCCGAGGCCGCCGAGCTGAAGCGGCAGGCGGAGGAAGGCCTCGCCATGCGCCTCGCCAAGCACGGCCCGGCGCCGGGGCTGGACGAGAAGGCCTATGAGGACCGGCTCGCCTACGAGCTGTCCATCATCACGCGCATGAAGTTCCCCGGCTACTTCCTGATCGTGTCGGACTTCATCAAGTGGGCCAAGGCGCACGGCATCCCGGTGGGGCCGGGCCGTGGCTCAGGCGCCGGCTCGCTGGTGGCCTACTCGCTGCAGATCACAGACCTCGACCCGCTCAGGTTCCAGCTGCTGTTCGAGCGCTTCCTGAACCCGGACCGCGTGTCCATGCCTGACTTCGACGTGGACTTCTGCCAGGAGCGCCGCGACGAGGTGATCCACTACGTGCAGGAGCGCTACGGCCGCGCGCAGGTGGCGCAGATCATCACCTTCGGCACCCTGCAGGCGCGCGGGGTGCTGCGCGACGTGGGCCGCGTGCTGGAGATGCCCTACGGGCAGGTGGACAAGCTGTGCAAGCTCGTCCCCCAGAACCCGGCCAATCCGGTCACGCTCAAGCAGGCCATCGAGGACGAGCCGCGCCTGCAGGCCGCGCGCGACCAGGAAGAGGTGGTCAAGCGCGCCTTCGACATCGCCGTGAAGCTGGAGGGGCTCAACCGCCACGCCTCCACCCACGCGGCGGGCATCGTGATCGGCGACAGGAAGCTGCACGAGCTGGTGCCGCTCTATCGCGATCCCAAATCGGATATGCCGGTCACCCAGTACAACATGAAATGGGTGGAGCAGGCTGGCCTCGTCAAGTTCGACTTCCTCGGCCTCAAGACGCTCACCACCATCGACAAGGCGGTGAAGCTGATCCACCAGCGGGGCATCGAGCTCGACATCTCCAAGATCCCGCTGGACGACCCGAAGACCTACGCCATGCTCGGCAAGGGCGAGACGGTGGGCGTGTTCCAGGTGGAAAGCGCGGGCATGCGGCGCGCGCTGGTGGACATGAAGGCCGACCGCATCGAGGACCTGATCGCCCTCGTGGCGCTCTACCGGCCCGGCCCCATGGCCAACATCCCGGTCTATTGCGACTGCAAGCACGGCCGCGCGACGCCGGACTATCTCCACCCCATGCTGGAGCCGTACCTGAAGGAGACGTTCGGCGTCATCATCTATCAGGAACAGGTGATGCAGATCGCCCAGGCCATGGCCGGCTACTCGCTGGGTGAGGCCGACCTTTTGCGCCGCGCCATGGGCAAGAAGATCCGCGCCGAGATGGAGAAGCAGCGCGAGCGCTTCGTTTCGGGCTCCGCCGAGCGCGGCATCGAGAAGGCGCAGGCGGATACCATCTTCGACCTGCTCGCCAAGTTCGCGGACTACGGCTTCAACAAGTCCCACGCGGCCGCCTACGCCCTCGTCGCCTACCAGACGGCGTGGCTGAAGGCGAACTACCCGACCGAGTTCCTCGCCGCCTCCATGACGCTCGACAAGGGCAACACCGATAAGCTGGCCGAATTCCGCCAGGAGGCGCAGCGGCTCGGCATCGAGGTGGTGCCGCCCAACATCAACCTGTCCGCCCGCGAGTTCGGGGTGAGGGACGGCAAGATCATCTACGCCATGGCGGCCATCAAGGGCGTGGGCGAGGCGGCGGTGGAGGCGCTGGAAAAGGCGCGCGGCGACAGGCCGTTCAAGAGCCTCGCGGATTTCGCCACCCGCCTGCCGGTGAAGCTCGTCAACAAGCGCACGCTGGAAAGCCTGGTGGCCGCCGGCTGCTTCGACGTGCTGGAGAAGAACCGCGCCCGCGCGTTCGCCGCCATCGAGCCGGTCGTGGCCGAGGCGCAGCGGGTGGAGGCCAACGCGCAGTCCGGACAGAACGACATGTTCGGCTCCGGCCCGGTGGCCGCCGCGCTTCCCATCCCCGAGGCGGCGCCCTGGCTGCCCTCCGAACGGTTGCAGCGGGAGTATGACGCCATCGGCTTCTTCCTCACCGGCCATCCGCTGGACGATTACGCCGACGCGCTGAAGAAGATGCGGGTGCAGTCCTTTACGGACTTCTCGCGGGCGGTGCGTTCCGGCGCGGCGGCGGGGCGGCTGGCGGCGACGGTGGTCTCGAAGCAGGAGCGGCGCACCAAGTCCGGCACGCGCATGGGCATCGTCGGCCTCTCCGACCCGTCCGGGCATTACGAGGCGGTGATCTTCTCCGAGGGCCTCGCCCACTTCCGCGACCTGCTGGAGCCCGGCACGCCGCTGCTCATGATGGTGGGCGCCGAGCTCAACGGCGAGGATGTGCGGGTGCGCATCAATTCCTGCGAGAAGCTCGACCCCGCCACCGCCCGACACCAGAAGGGCCTGCGCATCTTCCTGCGCTCGCCTGAGCCCATCGAGGGCATCGCCCGCCGGCTCGCCGATACCAAGGCCGCGGACGCCGGGGCGGGTGAGGTGAGCCTGATCCTGCTCATGGACGACGCCAAGGCCGAGGTGGAGGTAAGCCTGCCGGGAAAATACCCCGTCTCGCCGCAGATCGCCGGCGCCATCAAGGCCATCCCCGGCGTGGTGGCGGTTGAAGCGGCCTAGCACTGAGTTTATGGACATTGCCGAAATCGAGCGTGCGCCGTCGAACACCGGCCGCCGCGCCCGGACGCCCGGCTGAGGAAGAACGCGAGTGACACTGGAAAAGCGCGCCGTCCTGGTGCTCGGCATGCATCGCAGCGGCACATCGGCCCTGACCCGCATCATCAACCTGATGGGCTTCGCCGCTCCGCGCACCCTCATGGCCGCCACCGACGCCAACGAGGCCGGCTTCTGGGAAAGCGAGGTGTTCGCCGACATCGACGAGCGCATCCTGAAGACCTGCGGGCACAAGTGGTCCTCGCGCAAGCGCCTCGCCGGCGACGTGGTGGACGCCGCCCGCCGGGCCGGCCTCATCGACGCGGTGCGGCGCGCGCTGAAGGACGAATATGGCGACGCCCCCGCCATCGTCATCAAGGATCCGCGCATCTCCCGCCTCATGGCCATCTACGGCCCGGTGCTGGCGGAGGCGGGCTATCGCGTCGCGCCGCTGCTCGCCCTGCGCAACCCGCAGGAAGTGGCGGCCTCCGTGGCCAAGCGCGATGGCTTCACCATGGGCAAGGGCCTCGGCATCTGGCTGCGCTACACGCTGGACTGCGAGCGCGCCACCCGCGGCCAGCCGCGCAGCGTGGTGGGGTTCGACGACCTGATGGCCGACTGGCGCGGCACCATGACCCGCGCGGCGCAGCAGCTGGGCGAGCCGTGGCCGAGCCTGTCGCCCGAGGCGGTGGCCGAGATCGACGGCGCGCTGAAGCCGAACCTGAAGCACCACGCCCTGCCGCCGCCCAGCGCCAGCAGCTGGCGCGGCCTCCTCGCCGGGCGCACCTATGACGCCATGCGCCGGCTGATGGCCGATCCGCACGATCGCGCCGCCTGTCGGACGCTCGATCTGGTGTCCGCGGTCTTCCGGCCGTTCTGATCGGCTCGGCGACCCGTATTCCGGTGCTGCCTTTCGGTCTATACAGGCCGCTGACGTTGGACCGGCGCGGGTGGGGCCCATGACTTCCGACTGGATGGTGGCGCGACGGGTCCTGATCGCCTGCGTGATTCTGGCGCTGGCCTATTTCGCCTACCAGATCATCGACGTGATCCTGCAGGTGTTCGCCGCCATCCTGCTGGCGCTGGCGCTCCATGCCATGGCCGAGCCGTTCGCCCGCCTGACGCGATTTCCCGAGCGCTATGCCGTGCTGCCGGTGGCGGTGCTGGTGTTCGGCGGGCTGGGGCTGGTGCTCTACCTGTTCGGCTCGACCATCCAGAACCAGGTGTCCGAGCTGCTGAACGAGCTGCCGGCCGCCTGGACCGCCTTCGAGAACCGGTTCCACCTGGAGGGGCTGGGCAGCGATCTGCTGCAACGGGCTGAGGCGGCGGCAGCGCCCTCCAGCGCCACGCTGCTCTCGGCGGTGCAGGGGGTCACCTCCAACCTGTTCCAGACCGTGCTGGCGGTGTTCCTGGTGGTGGTGGGCGGCATCTATTTCGCCGTCTCGCCGGATCTCTACCGCCACATGTTCCTCTCGCTGTGGAGCGAGGCCGACCGCCCGGCGGCGGAGCGCCGGCTGCTCGCCATCTCCGAGGACCTGAGGCACTTCCTGAAGGCGCAGCTGATCGCCATGGTGGTGGTGGGGCTTCTGACCTTCGTGGGTCTGACCATCGTCGGCGTGCCCTCGGCGCTGGCGCTGGCGCTGTTCGCAGGGCTGGCGGAATTCGTGCCCATGGTCGGCCCGGTGCTCGCCGCCGCCCCGGCGGTGCTGATCGCCCTCACCCTCGGCATGGATACCGGCCTGTGGACGCTGGTGGTGTTCGTGATCGTCCAGCAGTCGGAGAGCAACATCATCACCCCCCTGCTGCAGCAGCGCATGGTGTCGCTGCCGCCGGCGGTGACGCTGTTCGCCGTGGTGGCGTTCGGCAACCTGTTCGGCATCATGGGCGTGGTGCTGGCGACCCCGCTCACCGTCCTCGCCTTCGCCGCGTTCAAGGCACGCGCCGCCGATACGGGTTCCGCCTGCCCTCCGGCGACCTGAGCCCGCGCCTAGTTCGGCAGCATCAGCGTGCCGGCCGCCCGGTCATAGCGCCACATGGCGCCGGGGTGCAGGTGCGTTCCGCCGATCGATCGGTCGATGCCGTTCACGCACGCATGGTCGAGCCCGCCGCCGAGAGCCTTGGCGCCGGCCGGCGTGAGGGCGATCTCGGCCGAGGCATAGGCACGGTAGGAACGTTCCGCAGCGCTGCCATCGCCGGGCGCGAAGCGCATGCCGGCTGCCTCGCTGGAGCGGAACGGCAGGCCGCGGATGAGCGGCTCATGGGTGAAGGCGAGGCCATCCAGCCGCAGGAAGAACGGCAGGTCGGCGAGGAACTGCGCCTCGTCCATGGAATGCACGGCGGCATAGACGTGCGCTACCTTGCGCGGCCCGTCGGCGAGCTGGGCGAGGATGCGCTCCTCGGTCAGCGACAGCCCGGTGCGCGGCGCCGGCAGCTCGGCGATCAGCCGCCGCAGCGCCGGAACGAGATGGGGCAGGGCGTCGTGATCGCGTCCCACGAACTGCGTCAGGGGGCGCGGCGTCGGCGCGGTGAATACGTCCCATGCCTGCCGCGCGGTCTCCAGCTGCAGGTGGGTGACGGGGGCGCGCTGCTCCTCGAGCGCGCGCACGGCGTCCGGCTCCATGAGTCCGAGGTAGTGCGAGGCCTGCACCAGGCTCAGGCCCATCCGCTCCGGCTCGCGGGCGAAATAGTCGAGCAGCTGGATCAGCTGGAGCTGGTCATAGAGGTCATGCTCGAACCACAGCTCCACCTCGCGATAGGCGCAATGGACCTCCACCTGCGCGTCGCGATGGGCGAAATCCGCCCGCACCTCGTCGAACGGCAGGCCCAGCGCGTCGGAAAGGAAGTCGGCACGCACGTCGGACACCACGTCCAGCACCGGGCCGGACGGCACCGGCCCGTCGTGGAGCATGTCCTGCCAGGCGAGGATATGACCCTTGATCCCGGCCGCGCGCAGGCGTTCGGCGGCGGCGTCTCCGTTGGTGACAATGAGCTTCGGCATGGCCTGTGCCCTCGCGTCTACTCTCCCGCGGGCCGGCTTTTGCCGCCGGCTCCATCGGGTCCAGAATCACCCGCGACCGCGATAGGGCGCAACCCCCGTGTCGGGCAGCCAGGTTCCCTCGGGCAGCTTGCCGGTCTGCCAGAACACGTCGATGGGGATGCCCCCGCGCGGATACCAGTAGCCCGCGATCCGCAGGAAGCGTGGCGACAGAAGCGCCACGAGGCGCTTGCCCACCGCCACGGTGCAGTCCTCATGGAATGCGCCATGGTTGCGGAAGCTCGCCAGGAACAGCTTGAGCGACTTCGACTCCACCAGGAACTGGTCCGGCACATAGTCGATCACGAGATGGGCGAAGTCCGGCTGGCCGGTGACCGGGCACAGGGATGTGAACTCCGGGCAGGTGAAGCGGGCCACGTAATCGGTATCGGGGTGCGGGTTCGGCACCCGGTCGAGCACCGCCTCCTCGGGAGAAGCGGGCAAGGCGGACTGTGCGCCGAGCTGGAGGGGGCGATCGGTCATCATCTTCTTCCTAAGGGCCGGGTGCCGCCCCGGCGCATGGGGCCGGGCGCACGGAGCCGCGCGCATGGGCCCGACGGCTCGCGCCGCTCTGCGGCAGGCACCGCGGGCACCCGAGGCCCGGAGCGGGGCGGATCCGGCCGGTGGTGTCACCATGGTCGCCTCAGGCTCTAGCGGCGTCGGAGGCAATGTTCAACGTTCCTCGGGCCGATTTGCGGCGAACCCGCGCGCGCCCCCTTCGCAGGCGCGAAGGATCGCGCTAGAAGCACGACGCCTGAAAGGCTGGGGCCTTCGGGTTTCCCGGGGGCGGCCGGGGCAGGGGCGAGATGTGTCCTTCCCATTCGCTGCGCCGCACGGGACGACGCAGGGAAGGGAGTCTCATGACCGCGATCGTCGACATCATCGGACGCGAAATTCTGGACAGCCGCGGCAACCCCACCGTCGAGGTCGACGTGGTGCTGGAAGACGGCTCGCTCGGCCGCGCGGCGGTTCCCTCGGGCGCCTCCACCGGCGCGCACGAGGCGGTGGAGCTCCGGGACGGCGACAAGGGCCGCTATCTCGGCAAGGGCGTGAGCAAGGCGGTCGAGGCGGTCAACGGCGAGATCTTCGACGCCATCGGCGGCTATGATGCCGAGGACCAGGCGCACATCGACGCCACCCTGCTCGACCTCGACGGCACCCCCAACAAGGCCCGCATCGGCGCCAACGCCATCCTCGGCGTGTCGCTCGCCGTGGCCAAGGCGGCCGCCGCCTCCAAGGAGCTGCCGCTCTACCGCTACGTGGGCGGCGTCAACGCCCGCGTGCTGCCGGTGCCCATGATGAACATCGTCAATGGCGGCGCCCACGCGGACAACCCCATCGACTTCCAGGAATTCATGATCCTGCCCGCCGGCGCCCCCTCCTTCGCCGAGGGCCTGCGCTGGGGCGCGGAGATCTTCCACACCCTGAAGAGCGGCCTGAAGAGCGCCGGCCACAACACCAACGTGGGCGACGAGGGCGGCTTCGCCCCCAACCTCGCCTCGGCCGAGGCGGCGCTGGACTTCGTCATGGGCGCCATCGAGAAGGCCGGCTTCAAGCCGGGCGACGACGTCTATATCGGCCTCGACTGCGCCTCCACCGAGTTCTTCAAGGACGGCGCCTACCACTATGAGGGCGAGGGCAAGGTGCGCGACATCGAGGCGCAGGTGAAGTACCTCGCCGAGCTCGTCGCCCGCTATCCCATTGTCACCATCGAGGACGGCATGGCCGAGGACGACTGGGCCGGCTGGAAGCTGCTCACCGACACCATCGGCTCCAAGTGCCAGCTGGTGGGCGACGACCTGTTCGTCACCAACGTGGAGCGCCTGTCGCGCGGCATCAAGGAAGCCACCGGCAACGCCATCCTCGTGAAGGTGAACCAGATCGGCTCCCTCACCGAGACGCTGGACGCCGTGGAGATGGCCCACAAGGCCGGTTATCGCGCCGTCATGTCCCACCGCTCCGGCGAGACCGAGGACGCCACCATCGCCGACCTCGCGGTGGCCACCAACTGCGGTCAGATCAAGACCGGCTCGCTCGCCCGCTCGGACCGCACCGCCAAGTACAACCAGCTGCTGCGCATCGAGCAGGAGCTGGGCGGCAGCGCCCGTTACGCCGGCAAGGCCGCGCTGAAGGCGCTGGCCTGATCGGGCGCCGCCGCCGCGCCCTCGCGGGCAAGGCGGCGGGCCATGGCTGAATGAGAAACGGCCGCCGCGGGCTCAGGCTCGCGGCGGCCGTTTCCGTTTGGGCTGGGCGATACAGCCCCGGCACCACAGCCCCGGCGCTACCGGCCCAAGACGAGAGCCGCCAAGGCGGCCCACACTGTCGTCCGGGCGCGCCTGGCCACCGCCTTTGGTCGCACGATCCGCCGCTCGGCGTGAACGGGTCCCGTGGAGCGGCCGGGTGACATGCCCCGTGCGCTGCCGTCCCGTGCGGTGCCGCCCTCTCAGTCCTCGCGGCTGACCGCGATGGGGTCGCTGTCCGGGAAGGTCTCCTCCAGCGCCTCGTCCAGCCGCGCGCTGATCGCGGCCTTCTCCACCTCTTCATCGGCGGCACGCTTGAGGGCGACGATCTGGGTGAGGAGCGCATCGCGGCGCTGCGCCAGATCGGCCATGGAGCGGCCGGCCGCCTCGGCCTCGACGCCCTCGACCAGCGCCGCCTGAAGCTCCGGCGTCATGGCGGGGGCGCCGAGGTCGTCCCACCAGGTCTCCACCGCCGGCAGCAGGTGGTGCATGAAGTGGCCCAGGCCGCCGGCGCCGCCACCGAGGTGGAAGGTCATGTGCTGGCCCATCAGCGCCCAGCGCAGGCCCGGCCCCTCGGAGACCGCGGCGTCGATGTCCTCCACCGAGGCGACGCCCTCGGCCACCAGATGGATCGCCTCCCGCCACAGGGCCGCCTGCAGGCGGTTCGCCACATGGCCGGGCACTTCCTTGCGGATCTCGATGGGATGCTTGCCGAGCCAGCGATAGAAGGCCATGGCCCGCTCGATGGCGGCGCGGCTGCCATGGGCGCCGCCCACCACCTCCACCAGCGGGATGAGGTGGGGCGGGTTGAACGGGTGGCCGATGATGCAGCGCTCGCGATGGCGGCAGCCCTCCGAGATGCGGCTCGCCAGCAGGCCGGAGGAGGAAGAGGCGATCACCACCTCGGGCGGCAGCACGGCATCGAGCGCGGGGAACAGCTTCTGCTTCACCTCGTATCGCTCGGGCGCGTTCTCCTGCACGAAGTCGGCGCCGGCCACCGCCGCCACCGGATCGGGCTCGAAGCGCCAGGAGGTGGGGTCGATCCAGTCCTCGCCGCCGAGCTGGGTCAGCACCGGCCAGGCGGCGGAGATGAGCGCCTGCGTCGCCGCGCGGGCGCCGGGGGCGGGATCGCTCACCACCACCTCGAGCCCGCGGGACAGGAACAGGGCGGCCCAGCTGGCCCCGATGGTCCCGGCGCCGATCACGGCGACACGGCGGATGGGCGGAGAGAGGTGGGACATGGCGCGCTCCTGGGGGGCAGTGAGGATGGCCGTGTTCTAGCAGGCCGCGCGCCCGGAAGGCATGGGCGCGCGGGAATGTCAGGGATGCCCCGGGGGTTGGCCTCAGCGCGCGGGCAGCTCGGCGAGCAGGTCGTGCAGCCCCAGCCAGACGATCTGCACGCCGATGGCGAACAGGATGAAGGCGAACAGGCGCACCAGCACGTTGGTGCCGTTCTTGCCCAAAACGCGCTCGATGGTCGCCGCCTCGCGGAAGGCGAAATAGATGGTGAGCGCTACCGCCACCAGCCCGGCGATGGCGCCGGCGACGGTGGACAGGGAGAAGGCGACGTCGGTCTGCCAGGTGGGCTTGTGGCTCGCCGCCAGCGCGATGGCCGTGGCGATGGAGCCGGGGCCGACGGTCAGCGGCAGGGTGAGGGGATAGAAGGCCTGGTCGCGGACGCGGCTCTCCTCCAGCGGGCTGGCGCCGGCGCGCTCGCCCGGCTCGTCGCCCTGATGCAGCAGCTGCCAGCCTACCGAGGTCACCACCGCGCCGCCCGCCACCCGCAGCACCGGCAGGCTGATGCCGAAGAACAGCAGCACCTGCGCCCCCACCACGAGCGAGCCGAGCAGCAGCAGGAAGCCGTACATCGCCACGCTTCCCGCCAGTTGACGGCGCACGGCGGGCGAACAGCCGCGCACGTAGTTCAGGAAGATGGGCGCGCCGCCCAGCGGGTTGACGATGGGAAACAGCGCGGCGAACACCGCGATGAAGGTGTTGATGGAATTGCTCAGGTACCCCACGCGGCTCCCCCGGTGCGCGCCGCGGGCGGACCTTAAGGCTCCACCCGCTCCCACCCGTGCGGCGTCAGCCGCTCCTGTGGCAGATAGCGGCGCTTATAGTCCATCTTGCGGGAGCCCTGCACCCAGTAGCCGAGATAGACGTAGGGCAGGCCCATCTGCTTGGCCCGGCTCACGTGGTCGAGGATGAGGAAGGTGCCGAGCGAGCGGTGCTCCACCTGCGGATTGTAGAAGGAATAGACCATCGACAGCCCGTCCGAGAGGATGTCGGTGAGCGCCACCGCCATGATGTCGCCGGTGCCGCGGGCGAGGATGCGGCTGTCCGGCCCCTGCTTGCGGTATTCAACGAGGCGGGTGTGGACATGTGTGTCCTCGACCATCATGGCGTAGTCGAGCACGCTCATGTCCGCCATGCCGCCGGTGCCGTGGCGGGCGGTGACATAGCTGCGGAACAGCGCGTACTGCTCGGAGGTGGGGGTCGCCGCCTTGATCTGGCCGATCAGGTCGGCATTCTCCGCCCGCACCCGGCGGAAGCTGCGGCTCTCGATGAAGTCGTCCACGCAGATGCGCACCGACACGCACGCCTTGCAGCCTTCGCAGGCCGGGCGGTAGGCGATGGACTGGCTGCGCCGGAAACCGCCCTGGGTCAGCACGTCGTTGAGCGCGGCGGCCCGGTCTCCCACAAGGTGGGTGAACACCTTCCGCTCCTCGCGCCCCGGCAGATAGGGGCAGGGGGAGGGGGCCGTCAGGTAGAATTGCGGTGTGTCGCGCGGGTGCTCGCTCACGGCGCTCTGGCCTCAGGGGCTACCAGCATCGCCGCTGAGGCCGGCGTCGTCAAAGGGGAAGCGGACCAGGACGGCGACATTCAGCGTGGGCGCCTGAGCGCGCCGGCCCGCACCTCGTTGTTCACCACCACCGTGCCGACGAGAAAATCGTGCAGCAGCCGGCGCCTGTCGTTGAACAGGGCCACCAGCAGCACGAACGGCGTGAACACGGAGACGGACACCCAGAAGCACACGGCATGCACCGCGCCGAGCAGCGAATAGGCCGGCGCGCCGTACCAGGTGCGCATCTCCAGCTCCATGAGTCGCATGCCCAGCGTCGCCGAGGCCGGGGAGCCGAGGGTGAGGGCGTTGTAGGCCAGCGCCACGATGACGAAGGTCGGCCAGATGAAGAAGAAGGCGATCCAGCTCAGGCCGAACGTCACCACCCCCATCACCAGCACGCACAGATAGAACAGGACCACCGCGCCGACGATCATGATGGCGTCCACGAGGAAGGCCAGCATGCGCCGTGTCAGCACGCCCTCGAAATACTCCGGCTGCGTCACGGGATCATAGGCATGCGGGCGCGGCCCGTCGTCCAGACCCAGGCGGGGGTCGCGGGACGTGTCGCCAGTGTAGCTCATGGTCAATCGCTCCTTCGCCATTCACGTGGTGCGGCGGATGGGCGGACGCAAGGTCCGCCTCGGCTGCCAGTCCGCGCCTCCGGCGAGCGCTACCAGTCCGCGCCTCCGGCGCCAAGGCGCTGCACCGGCAGGCCTTCGCCCTCCAGCGCCTTCTGGATCAGCTCGGCGTGGGCATGGTCGCGCGTTTCCACCGTCAGATCGAGCCGGGTGCCCTTGGCCGGCACATCGAGGAAGGTGCGGCGGTGGTGCACCTCCAGGATGTTGGCGCCGAGCTTGCCGAGCAGCGTGGAGATGCGCCCGAGCATGCCCGGCCGGTCGAGGATGGTGAGGCGGAACGAGACGATGCGCTCCTCCCGCTCCAGCTCGCGCAGCAGGATGCCGGCGATCATGCGCGGGTCGATGTTGCCGCCCGAGACCACGAGGCCCACCGTCTGCCCGCGGAAGCGCTCCGGCTCGGCGAGCAAAGCGGCGAGGCCGGCGGCGCCGGCGCCTTCCGCCAGCGTCTTCTGGTGCATCAGGTAGGCGTTGACCGCCCGCTCCAGCGCGGTCTCGTCCACCAGCACCATGTTGGGCACCAGCGCGCGGACGATGCGGGCCGTCAGCGCGCCCACGTCGCGCACGGCGATGCCTTCCGCCAGCGTCGGCCCGCCGCAGGGCCGAACAGTGCCGGTCATGGCCGACCACATGGCGGGATAGAGCTGGGTCTCCACCCCCACCACCTGCGTCGCCGGCGAGCGGCCGGCGAAGGCGACCGCCATGCCGGCGATGAGCCCGCCGCCGCCGACGGGCACCACCACCGCGTCGAACGCCGGGCCGTCCTCGATCATCTCCAGCGCCACCGAGCCCTGCCCGGCGATCACGTCCGGGTCGTCATAGGGATGGACGAAGATTCGCCCCTGATCGTGGGCGATGCGCTGCGCCTCCTCGAACGCGTCGGCCACCGTGTCGCCGAACAGCACCACCTCGGCGCCGAAGGCCTCGGTGGCGGCCACCTTCACCTGCGGCGTGGTCTCCGGCATGACGATGACGGTGGAGATGCCGAGCCGCGTGCCGTGGTGCGCCACCGCCTGGGCATGGTTGCCGGCGGACATGGCGACGACGCCGCGCCGGGCTTCCTCCGGCGTCAGGCGGGAGAGCTTCACCAGCGCCCCGCGCTCCTTGAAGGAGGCGGTGGTCTGGAGGTTCTCGTACTTCACATAGACATCCGCGCCGGTGAGCGCGGACAGGCGCGGCGCCCGCAGGGTGGGCGTGCGCAGCACCGCGGTGGAGACGAGCGGGCGCGCCGCCTCCACATCGGCGAGCGTCACCGGCAGGGGCGCCCCCGAAGGAGAGGCATCCGCGAGGGCGGGGCTGGTCATGCGGGTCCTCCCCGAGGCGTGTTGCGGCCTGAGCGTTCAGGCCTCTGTGTTCAGGCCTGCGCGGCCAGACGCTCGGCGATGCGCGGCGCGAAATAGGTGAGGATGCCGTCCGCGCCGGCGCGCTTGAAGGCGAGCAGGCTCTCGGCGACGATGCGGTCGCCGTCCACCCAGCCGTTGCGGATCGCGCCCTCGATCATCGCGTACTCGCCGGACACCTGATAGGCGAAGGTCGGCACGCCGAACGCCTCCTTCAGCCGCCACACGATGTCGAGATAGGGCAGGCCGGGCTTGACCATCAGCATGTCCGCTCCTTCCTCGATGTCGAGGGCGGCCTCGCGCAGGGCCTCCAGCCCGTTGCCGGGGTCCATCTGATAGGTGCGCTTGTCGCCGGAGAGGGTCTTGGCGGTGCCGATGGCGTCGCGGAACGGGCCATAGAAGGCCGAGGCGTACTTCGCGGCATAGGACATGATCTGCACGTCGGTGAAGCCGGCGGCGTCGAGCCCGGCGCGGATGGCGCCGACGCGGCCGTCCATCATGTCGGAGGGAGCGATCACGTCGGCCCCGGCCTCCGCCTGCACCAGCGCCTGACGCACCAGGATGTCCACGGTCTCGTCGTTGAGGATGCGCCCGTCCTCCAGCAGGCCGTCGTGGCCGTGGCTGGTGAAGGGATCGAGGGCGACGTCGGTGATGAGGCCGATCTCCGGCACCGCGGCCTTGATGGCACGCAGGGTGCGGCAGACCAGATTCTCCGCGTTCAACGCCTCGCTGCCGGTGGGGTCGCGCAGGGTCGGGTCCACATAGGGGAAGATGGCGATGGCCGGGATCTTCAGCTTGGCCGCCATCTCGGCCGCGCGCACCGCCTCGTCCACCGTCAGCCGCTCCACGCCGGGCATGGAGGGGATGGCCTGCCGGTTCGCCGTGCCGTTCATGACGAAGATCGGCCAGATCAGGTCGTCGGCCGTCAGCGTCGCCTCGCGCACCAGCCGCCGCGCCCAGTCCGTCTTCCGGTTGCGGCGGGGCCGCTGCACGAGGTCGAGGCCGGGGATGGACGCGCCGGCTTCGGGAACGGTGTGGAGGCGGGGCTTGGAGAGGGGCATGTGGCGACTCGTTCGTCCTTGGCTGCGCCAGCAGGGGCGCCATTCCGCCCTTATAGACCCGCCGCGCCCGGCCCGCGAGGGGAGGCGGGAAAAGCGCGGGACACCTCATTCCCGTCCGGGCGCGCGCCGACCCTTCCCGCACGCAGGCCGCGAGCGATGCTCCGATGGCCGCTCATTGCCGCCGGCTGTGCGTTCGCGCACCCTGCGTGTGCGCATGGCCGCGTTGACGGTGCCGGGGGGCGCGTCTAACCCTGCCGCCTCAGACCGCTCAGCGGCGAAGGCAGGAAGGGAGAGGCGCAGTGACCACGGAACCTGAGGTTCTGCTCGACGTGAAGGGCGAAGCCGGCGTCATCACCCTGAACCGGCCGAAGGCGCTCAACGCGCTGAACCTGCCCATGGTCCGCGAGATCCTGCCCCGCCTGCGCCAGTGGGCGAAGGACCCGGCCGTCACCCGCGTCATCATCAAGGCGACCGGCGAGAAGGCGTTCTGCGCCGGCGGCGACGTGCGCACCCTCTACGACCTCGGGCGCGAGGGGCGCACGGCGGAATCGCTTGCCTTCTGGCGCGAGGAATACGTCCTCAACGACTATATCGGCTCCTTCCCCAAGCCCTACGTGGCGCTCATCGACGGCATCTGCATGGGCGGCGGGTTCGGCCTCTCGGCCCATGGCGCGCACCGGGTGGCGGGCGAGCGCTACCTGTTCGCCATGCCGGAGGTGAACATCGGCCTGTTCCCGGACGTGGGCGGCACCCATGTGCTGCCGCGCCTGCCCGGCGCGTTCGGCGTGTTCCTGGCGCTCACCGGCAGCCGCATCCGCGCGCCCGAGGCGCTGGCCTGCGGGCTCGCGACCGACAGGGTGCCCTCCGCCGCCTTCGCCGATCTGGAAGCCGCCCTGTGCGCCGGCGGCGACGTGGATGCCACCATTGCCGCCCATCGCGCGCCGCCGGCACCGAGCGCCTTCACCGATCGCGCCGATTTCATCGCCGACACCTTCGGCCGGCCCGACCTTGCCGCCATCCTCGCCGCGCTGGATTCGGCCGGCGCCGGCACCGGCCCCCATGCGGAGTTCGCCGCCGCGACCGCCCGCGACATCCGCACCAAGTCTCCCACCAGCCTTGCCATCACCATGGAGCAGATGCGCCGCGGCGGCGCGCTCGACCTCGGCGAATGCCTGAAGCTCGAAATGCGGGTGGTCACGCGCGTCGCGGCGGGCCATGATTTCTACGAGGGCGTGCGCGCGGTGCTGGTGGACCGCGACAACGCTCCCAAGTGGCAGCCCGCGCGGCTGGAGGACATCGACCCGGCCGTGATCTCGGCGCATTTCGACCCCATCCCCGAAGAACTGGAACTGTTGGCCCCCGGCGCATGAGCCATTACGACCCGATCGACGCCAGCGCCCGCGCGCAATGGGAAAGCCTGACGCCCTGGCGGCGCCGGCTGTTCCTGTTCCTGCGCGGGGTCGCCGCCTTCCTGCTGCTGGAAGGCGTGATCCACTGGGCCGTCATCATGGGCATTGGCGACGGGCCGGACAGCCGGTTCGAGGCGCTGCCGACGGCGGCGCAGGCGGCCATCATATGGGTCGCCATCGTCGATCCCATCGCCGGCGTCGGCCTGTGGCTGCGGGCCGGCTGGGCGGTGGTGCTCTGGCTGATCGCCACGCTCATGCAGGTGGTGCTGGGCGCCTGGGCGCCGGCGGGCATGACGCGGCTGCTGCTGTTCACCCTCGTGGAACTCGCCCTGGTCGTGGCCTATGCGGTGCTGTCCATCCGCGCGGCGCGGGAGAGCGATCAGGACTGACGGAGCCTCGCCATATGAGCGCCGACCTCTGGACCCGCATGGACGACTACATCGTCGAGCGCCTGCTGCCCGACGATCCGGTGCTGGCGCAGGTGCTGGAGGCGTCGGCCGAGGCCGGGCTTCCGGCCATCAGCGTCTCCGCCGCGCAGGGGCAGATGCTGAACCTGTTCGCGCGGATGACTGGCGCCCGCCGCATCCTGGAGATCGGCACCCTCGGCGGCTACAGCACCATCTTCCTCGCCCGCGCGCTGCCGGCCGACGGGCGTATCGTGACGCTGGAGTTCGACCCGCACCACGCCGCGGTCGCCCGCGCCAATTTCGCCCGCGCCGGCATCTCCGACCGCGTGGACCTGAGGGTGGGGCGCGCGGTGGAGACGCTGCCGCTGCTGGAGGCGGAAGGGGCGGGGCCGTTCGACTTCATCTTCATCGACGCCGACAAGCCCAGCAATCCGGATTATCTCGCCTGGTCGCTGCGGCTGGCGCGGCCGGGCACCGTCATCGTCTGCGACAACGTGGTGCGCGACGGCAAGGTGCTGGACGGCACGAGCGCCGACCTGGCGGTGCTGGGCGTGCGCCGCTTCTTCGACCTCGTGGGCGCGAACCCGCGCCTCACCGCCACCGCCGTCCAGACGGTGGGCGCCAAGGGCTACGACGGCTTCGCGCTGCTGCGGGTCGACTAGCCGCGCCCGTGGCGGACGCGGCGCCGGGTCAGCTCAGGACCAGCTACCCAGATAGGCGAGGATCGCCACGATGATGATGAGGGCGACCACGATCCAGTGGCGCGCGGCAAGATTGTGCAGGATCATGAGGCAGGTCAGTCGTCGTTGGAGGCGTTGAGGTCTTCGGTGCGCAGGCCCTCGTCCCTCGGGACGATCTGGACGCCGACGGAGCCGGCGTTGAGGAAGCTCACGCCCTCCGCCTCCAGCACGCGGCACAGGCGGGCGCGGGTGGACGCGAGGGCTTCCAGCACGCCCGAATCCTTCTCCACCACCTTCACGGTCGCGCTGCTGACGCCCGTGCGGTCGGCCAGTTCCGCGCGGGACCAGCCGAGCAGCGCCCGCCCGGCCTTGATCTGACGTCCCGTCACCATCGAATGCGGCAAGGGTTTCCTCCCTGATCTTGAGCCGGAACATGGCACGGCCGGCGCTGCACCACAACGCCGCCGCAGCCGGTGCGCGCGCCGATCAGAACTTCTCCACCCACGGGCGCAGCTCCAGCTCGGCGGTCCAGGCCGAGCGGTGCTGGCGATGGACGGACAGGTAGCTCTCGGCCACTGCGTCGGGATTGAGCCACTTGTCGGCCGGGCCGCTCTCGCCCGCCGTGGCCCACGAGGAGGACAGGCCGCCGTCGAGGATGAAGTGCGCCACATGGATGCCGCGCGGCCCCAGCTCCCGCGCCAGCCCCTGCGCCAGCGCGCGCAGGGCGAACTTGGCCATGGCGAACGGCACCGAATGGGGCATGGACTTCACGCTGGCGGTCGCGCCGGTGAAGAAGATGGAGCCGGACCCGCGCGGCAGCATCCTGCGGGCGGCGGCCTGGGCGGCGAGGAAGCCGCCGAACGCGCCGATGGCGTACGCATCCATCACGTCGGTGGGGTCGAGCACCTCGATCGGTCCGCGGTAGCGCATGGCGGCGTTGAACACGACCAGCTCCGGCGTGCCGAGGGTGCGGTCCACCTCGGCGAACACCGCCTCCACCGATTGCGGCACCTGCGCGTCGGCGGCGATGGCGCGGGCGCCGGTCTCGGCGACCACGCCGGCGAGCTTGTCCACATCACGCGCCACCAGCGCCACCTGGAAGCCCTCGCGCGCCAGCCGCCGCGCCAGGGCTGCGCCAAGCCCGTTGCCGGCACCGATGATGACGGCGCTGCGGGGCGCGTCCGCGCGGGCGGCCGGATGGGGGGTGTCCGTCGGTTCGGTCATGGCAAAGCTCCGTCAGGGCGCGCAGGCGACCCGCTCGTGATCACGGTTCGGGAACGGCAGCAGGAACGGCAGTGGCGGTCAGGGCGCGGCGAACAGCGGCGCGACTCCCTCGGTGTCGATGTAGACCACGCCGTCCTCCACCTTCACCGGATAGGCGGCGAGGGCGCTCTCCTGCGGCTCCAGCGGCGCGCCGGAGCTGAGATCCCAGGTCCAGAAATGGCTGGGGCAGGTGAGCACGGTGCCGTCGAACTCGGCCTCGTTCAGCGGCATGCCGGAATGGGGGCAGACCCCCTGGAACGCCACGATCTCTCCATTGTCGGGCCAGGCGAGCACGATGAGATGACTGTCGGCGATGACGAGGCGCATTCCGCCCTCGGCCAGGGTCTCGGTTTTGCAGACGCGGGTGAACATGGCGAAAAATCTTTCGGGGCAAGGAAGCGGGGCAAGGAAGCGGGGCAGGGAACGAACAACGCCGAGGCGCACGGCAAGCAGCGCACGAATGGTGTCATGATCGCCCCTCCTCCCCGGCCCGCAAGCAAAAACCGCGCGAGGTCCGCGGCGCTCGCTGCCGGCTGCCCCGGCATGCCCTGTCTTGGCCCGGTTCCTGCTTGGACCGTCGTGCAAGCGCGTGCCGCCGGGCGACGACGGTGGACGCGCAACCCAGACGACCGGGGAAGACGCGCGCGTTCTCAATGATTTGCGCGCATCCACCCGAACTTGGTCACGGCAGGACGGAGGCTCGGCGGTGCCGCTCTACAGCTATCATTGTTCCGATTGCGACAATGCGTTCGAGATCCTGGTGGGTTCGTCGGAAACCCCCGTCTGCCCGGCCTGCGGCAGCGACAAGCTCGATCAGCTGATGTCGCGCATCGCCCCCGACCAGAAGATGAAATCCTTCCTCAAGGCCGCCCGCGCCCAGGCCGGGCGGGAGGGGCACCTGAGCAACTTCAGCGCTGCCGAACGCAAGCGCTAGGGTATTTCCGCGCGCGGGCTGCCGGCTTGCGCGCGGAAAGCGCGGAAAGCGCCGAGAACACCGGGAGCGATCGGCGTCAGCCGGGATGGGCGGCATGCTCTTTCGCGGGGGCACGCGCCCTCGCGAGAGCGGAGCTCACCGGCCGTCCATGCCGGCGGCCGCACGCCACTGGGTGGGTGTCAGCCCTTCCCAGCGGCGGAAGGCGCGGATGAAGTGGGCGGCGTCCGAATAGCCGAGCGCCATGGCGAGCTCCGTCACGGCGGTCCCGCCCTCCAGCAGCCGCTCGCGGGCGACCGACCGGCGCACGTCCGCCAGGATATCCCCGAAGCTGACGCCGCAGGCGTCGAGCCGGCGTTGCAATGTGCGGGGCGCGAGCCCCAGGGTGCGCGCCGCCCACGGCAGGCAGACGCGCCCGCCCGGCACGGCATCCGGCAGGGCGGCCTCGATCATGTCCGCGAGCGCGTCGCGCAGGGCTGCCCCCTCGCGCGGCGGGATGTCCGGCGCTGCCACGGCCTGTCCGTGCGGCCCGGCGGGCGGCACCGGACGCACCGGCACCGGCAGGGAGAGGAGGGCGGCGTCGAACACGATCATCGCCGCCTCGCCGCCGGCGAACCGGACCGGCGCGTCGAAATAGCTGGAATAGGTGCCCCGGTCGCCGCGGCACGGGTGGGGGAAGACGATCTCGTCCGGCGCCCATGACCGCCCGATCAGCCGCCGCAGCATGGCGAAGATGAAGGCCGAGGCCCCCTCATAAAGCACCCGCGGGTCCTCGCCACTGCCCCTTCCCAGGTGATGGCGCCACACTGCGCGCCCCTGCTCGACGCTGAGGGTGATGCCGGCGTGGGTCTGGAGCGCGGGCAGGCGGGCAGCGTGAGCCGCGATGGCATGGGCCACGGTCGGCCCCGAGTGCAGGGCGATGCCTGACGGGCCAAGGCGTTCCGGCTCGGCGGCAGCGCCCAGGGCAAGGCCGAGCGCCGGCGCATCGAGGGCCCGCGCCGCGGCATCGAGCGCGGCGCAGACCTGCGCCCGGGCCACCACGGTGGAGCCGGCCACGTCCTCGCGCGTCAGGGCCGCGGCCCGGAGCACCCGGTCCGCCCCGACCCCGGCCGCCTCAAGATGCGCCGGCAGCATATGCAGGATCGAGGCGCGCGCCGCCGGAACCGCCATGGACTCTCCCCGGACCTTTCAATGCGGGGAGAGCCTATCCCGACCGCGCCAGAGGGCAAGGCGGGATTGGTGCGCCTCAGTCGCCCTGCTCGAAGAACGCCTCGGTGTTGGGAAACACCGGGCCGCCCGCATCGCGGCCCATGTACTGCTGGAACGTCGACTGGAAGAACAGCGACGGCTTCATCTGCCCCGCCAGCTCCTGGATGCGCCGCTGCAGCTCCGCCACCTTTTCCGGGTTGTCCGCCGCAAGGTCGCGGCTCTCGGAGGGATCGCTGGCGAGGTTGAACAGCTCCACCTTCGCCGGCAGGGGCGCGCGCCACACCAGCTTCCAGTCGCCCTTGCGCACCCCGCCGCGGAACATCTCCACGTTGTAGACCACCTCGTCGCGGGGGGAGGGGGCGTTGGCGGCGATGGTGGCCCAGGCGTCACGTCCGTCGAGCGGCTGGGTGCCCGCCAGCGCCGCGCCGGCCCGGCCGGCGAGGGTGGGCAGCATGTCCACCACATGCAGCGGCCCATCCACCTCGCCCGGCTTGATGTGGCCCGGCCAGTTGGCGAGCGCCACCGCCCGCGTGCCGCCCTCGTAGAGCGAGCCCTTGCCATCGCGGAACGGGGTGTTGCGGGCAGGCAGGTCGCCCTTGGTCTCGATCTGTCCGGCGAAGGTGGCGTTGCGCACGCCGCCGTTGTCGCTGTGGAACACGACAATGGTGTTGTCGCGCAGGCCCTTGCGCTTGAGTGCTGCAAGCACGTCGCCGATCTGCGTGTCCATGGCGGTGACCATGGCCGCATAGGCGCGCCGGTTGGGATCGCTGATGCCGGAATAGCGCTCCAGATCCTCCTTCGGCGCCTGCAGCGGCGTGTGCGGGGCGGTGAAGGCGAGATAGAGGAAGAACGGACGGCTGGCGTCCCGCTGGTCGATGTAGCGCACCGCGTCCTGGCCGAGCAGGGTGGTGACATAGCCGGGCTCGTCCAGCGGCTTGTCGTTGCGGTACCAATCGACGGTGCCGTGGACCTTGTGGTCGTAATAGTCGATCTCGCCGATCAGCGGGCCGTACTGGTAGTCGAACCCGCGCTGGCGCGGCCAGAGGGCGCGGTCGGCATGGCCGAGGTGCCACTTGCCGATGATCGCCGTGTCATAGCCAGCCTCCTTCAGCACCTGCGGCAGCAGCTTCTCGTCGAGCGGGATGCCATAGGTCTGGTCGGGCAGGATGACGAAGCTCTGCAGGCCGTAGCGCAGGGGATAGCGCCCGGTCATCAGCGCGGCGCGGGTGGGCGTGCACATGGGCTGCACGTAGAACTGCTCCAGCCGCGCGCCCTGGTTGGCCAACTCGTCGATGCTGGGGGTGCGGATGTCGGACCCGTGGAAGCCCACGTCCGCCCATCCGAGGTCGTCGGCGACGATATAGACGATGTTCGGCCGTGCCGGCTCGGGCGCGGCCGCCGCCAGCGAGGGCAGCACCGCCGCCGCGATGAGCGCCAGGGCGCGAAGACACTTCTGCATGATCGAGAGATCCATAAGGTTGATCGATCGGACGAGCCCGCCCCCGAGGCCCCGGCTGCCGTTGGCCGGAAGAGGCGGCGCGGACCTTCCGTCCCCCGCTGCGCACTGTCCGGGCGCATGGGACGTGCGCGCGACCGGATGACCCGCGCCGACGGCCAGACAACCGCGGCGCGACCCTAGCGCCTCCGCCGCGGCGCCGCTTGCCATTTCACGCCAGTGCCGGCCCGGAAAGCCGCCTCATGCCGCCGCGGCCGGTGCCAGGCTGTCGGCCAGCGCCTCCGCCTCGGCCATCATCTCGTCCCGCTGCTCCGGCTTCAGGAAGCGGCAGGCATACTCCTGCCACAGGCCGGAGCGCAGGAAATACATCAGCACCTGCGGGTCCAGATGTCCCTCCCGCCCCATGGACACCATGATACGCAGCGCCTCCGAGAGGGTCTTCGCCGGCTTGTAGGGCCGGTCGGCGGCGGTGAGCGCCTCGAACACGTCCGCCACCGCCATCACCCGCTCCGGCACGGTCAGCCGGTCGGCGCCGATGCGGCGGGGATAGCCGTTGCCGTCCATGCGCTCGTGATGGGTGGCGGCGATCTCCGGCACCCGCTCCAGCCCGGGCGGCCACGGCAGGCTGCGCAGCATGATGTAGGTCTGCACCACATGGTCGTTGACCATGAAGCGCTCCTCGTCGTTCAGGGTGCCGCGGCGGACGGACAGGTTGTGCAGCTCGCCGAGATTCTGCCGGTGCGCCGGCAGGCGCATGTCGAAGCCGTAGCGGTTGGCGGGATCGCCCTTCTCCACCGGCGGACGGTGGCCGTCCCACGGGGTGACATGCTCGGGCCGGTCGGCCAGCAGCGGCTCGGACGCGGGCAGGGGCGCGGACGGAACACCGGCGCACCGTGCCTCCTCCTCCCGCGACAGGCCGAGCCGATCGTCGAAATGGCGCAGGAAGGTGCGCCCGGCGATGTCCCGCAACCGCGCCAGCGCCTCGTCGGACATGAACTCCCCGCCCACGTTCGAGCGCGCGACGAAGGCGAAATCATCCTCCAGCCGCGCCACATCGGCCGCGAGCGCCGCAGCCGATACCTCGGGGTCGGCACCGGTCCGCAGCCGCTCCAGATGGGCGATGACGGCATCGCGCCGCAGCACCTCGAAGCGCGTGCGCACCTCGTGGACGCGGTTGTGCACCGCCTCGAGTTTGGTGGCCTTGTCGATGACGTGCTCGGGGCTCGTCACCTTGCCGCAATCATGCAGCCAGGCACCGAGGTGGAACGCGCGGCGCTCCTCCTCGCCGAAGCTGAAGGTGCGATAGGGGCCGTCCTGCTCGGTGGCCATGCGCTCGACGATCATGGCCGCAAGCTCCGGCACGCGCCGGCAATGGGCGCCGGTATAGGGGCTCTTGGCGTCGATGGCGTCGGCGATCAGGCGGATGAACCCGTCCAGCAGGTGGCGCTGGTTCTCGATCAGCTGCCGTGCCTCGATGGAGACCGCCAGCGCGCCGGAGAGCTTGCGGGCGAAGGCCTCGAACTCCTCCCCCCGATGCGAGGCATCATTCTCGTGGGCGAGGACCAGCAGGCCCAGCGGCCGTCCTTCCCGGTCGCGCAGGGGGAGGGAGAAGCGCGTCTCCGCCTCCTCCGTCGGGGCGGGGCCGGCCTCGAGCGCCCCGAGCGGCAATGCGGGCGCGAAGGCGGCGCCTGCCCGTTCCAGCTCGGGGGCTTCCGCCGCGAGGCTCAGGCCGGTGCGCGGGTCGTCCAGCAGGTAGACCGCGCCGCGGGTGCAGGAGGTGCCCCGCACCGTCCGGGCGAGCACGTCCTGCAGCATCCGGTCGAGCCGGGGCTCGGTGGCGATGGTCTCGCTGGTGGTCAGGAAGTCCCGCACGGTCTCGCAGACCCGGTCCAGCACGTCGTCGAGCGCCGCGATCTCGCGGATCGATGAGGCGAGCGGGGGATGGCGGCTGAAATCGAACCGCGTGATGTTCTGGGCCCGCTGCGCCAGCACCCCGAGGCCGCGCCCGAGCTTCCGCCCGACGAACCAGCCTGCCACCACCAGCAGAAGCGTGATGCCGACCGCGGCCCAGAGCTGGGAAATCAGGCTCGACCGCAGCGCGCCGAGGATGTCGCGCTCGGGGATCGCGATCAGGAGCTCGTTGGGCTTCTCGAGCTTGGACACGAGGGCGCGGCGCGAGCCGAACCAGGTCTCGCCGTCGACTTCCAGGATGTTGGAGAAGGCGCCGTCCTTGTGCTGCTCCAGGGCATCGAGCACCGGCGAACGGATGGCCCGGAGCGGCTGAAGCGCCGCTTCCTGTGCCGGAATGCTGCCGGCATAGGCGAGCACCGCTCCGGTCGCGGTGACAACCACGATCTCCGCATGGGGCGTCGGCTTGAGCGGGGCCAGCTCGCTGTCGAGGTCGGAGAGGGCCACGTCGAGGCCGATCACGCCGTCCGAGCGGGCCATCTTCTCGCTGAGGGTCACGCCCACCTCTCCGGTGAGCGCGAACCGGTAGGGGCTTGAGAGGAACTGTCCCTGCCGGTGCACCGCCGTGCTGAACCAGCCGCGCTGGCGCGGGTCATAGTCCAGCTTGTCGATGAGGTCGCGCGTCTCGATCAGGTTGAAGGCGGCGTCGTAGCAGCGGAAGCGCCAGGCGCCGGGCGGCGTCCGGGCATCGGTGCTGCCGAGGACATATGCGGTCTCCGCTGGCGTGTGCAGCTGCGCGGCCAGCTCCGGCTTGATCCGCTGGAGCATGACGAAATTGCCGTTGTTGTCGCCGATGGCCACTGCCGACAGGAAGGGAACGCTGGCGAACACCGACTGCAGCGCGGCGGGATGATCCTCAAGATCGAGCGCGCCCGACATGTCCGCCATCGGGCCGGATGCCAGGTAGCTCAGCGCCAGCGAGGCCGGCGCCACCCGGCGCTCCGCCTGTTCGGCCAGGATGATGCCGAGGTTCTGCGCCCGCTCGCGGGTCGCGGTCAGGAGGGCGTCGCGGCCGGCGCGCCAGCCTTGCCAGATGAGCGCCGTGCCCAGCACCACCATCGCCGAAACCACGCACAGCGCCAGCACCAGCTGCAGCGGAACCGCGACGCCAGCCCTGCGACCCGCTCTTCCCGCGGCAGTCGAAGACGGCATTTGCTCCTCCCCCGAGGTGCCGGCGAGGGTCGCCCGCCGCGCCCCTGCTGCACCCGCCCGTCCATGTGTAGTCGGGGCGGCCGAGTCGGGAAATTCCCATATCGGCCGGTCCGCGCGCGGCGTTTCAGGCGAGCGAGCCGGCGTCGCCGTAGGTCTCGCGCGTCAGCTCGAGCCAGGCGCGGGCGGCGTGGGACAGATAGCTGCCCTGGCGCCAGACGATGGCCATGTGCCACTGCGTCCCGGGCTCGTCGAGCAGCGTCAGCGCCACCGAGGGGGTCGCGCGCTGGCGGGCGATGGTCTCCGGCAGGAAGGCGACGCCCATGCCCGCGCCCACCAGCTCCACGATGAAGTCGATCTGCCCGCTGCGGGCGGCCACCTGCGGGGCGAAGCCGTTGCGCCCGCAGGCGTCCTCCAGCACCTGGTTGAGCGCAAATCCGCCCTCGAACAGGATGAAGGGCGAGCCCTGGAGCGCGCCGATGCCGATGCGCTCCCGTCCCGCCAGCGGATGCAGGCGCGGCAGCACCGCCAGCAGCGGCTCCAGCCGCACCGGCTGTCCGTCGAACCCGGTCTTGACCGGCAGCAGCGAGCCGGCGAGCTCCAGCTCGCCTTCCATCAGCATCTCTTCCAGGCGCTTGGAGCCTTGCTCCGTCAGGCGGATCTCGATGCCCGGATAGCGCGCGCGGAACACCGCGAACAGCGGCGCGAACAGCGTGCTCGCGCCGAGCGGCGGCAGGCCCAGCCGGAGGCTGCCGCGCCTGAGGCCCCGCAGGTCGTCCAGTTCCGCGACCAGCCCGTCGCGTTCCGCGAGCAGGGTGAGGGCGCGCCGGTAGACGATCTCTCCGGCTGCCGTGAGCTGGCTGCGATGGCCGATGCGGTCGAGCAGGGGCACGCCCAGCTCGTCCTCCAGCTGCTTCACCGCCTTGGAAACGGTGGGCTGAGTGGCGAACAGCACCTTGGCGGCGGCGGAGAAACCGCCCTGCCGCACCACTTCCACGAAGGCCCGGAGCGTGCGCAATTCCATATCGAATTCCGATATGGAATAGTTTCAATTCAGTCAATTCATTTTGGTAATGGCATCGCCGGCATTATCTTCCGGACATCGGCACTGGAGGTGCCACACCATGTCCGCGACCCGTTCTGCCCCCGCCCGCTTCCGCCCGTCCATGCTGCGCACAATGCTGCGCACAATGCAGTCCATTGTGCACCGCAGCAGCGTGCTTCAGATCGCCGTTCTCGCCGCCTTCTGGGCGCTGGGGGAAGCGGCCGTGCGGGTGACCGGCCTGCCGCTGCCCGGCGGCATCGTGGGCATGGCCGTGGTTCTGGCGCTGCTCGCCTCCGGGCACATCCGCCCTGCAGCGGTGCGGCGCGGCGCCGGCTGGCTGCTGGCGGAAATGCTGCTGTTCTTCGTGCCGGCGGTGATGGCGATCCTCGACCACGGCGAGTTCATGGGCCTGCTGGGCCTCAAGATCGCGGCGGTGATCGTGGCCGGGACCGTGATGGTGATGGGCGGCACCGCGCTGGCGGTGGACCTGTGCTACCGCTGGCGCCTGCGCCTCGCGGGGGAAGGGGCCGGCCATGCTGACGCATGATCACCCCCTGCTGCTCGCGCTGTTCTGGTCGGCTGTCACCATCGGCTGCTATGCCGGCGCCCGCCTCCTCGCGCTGCGCTGGCGCTTCTGGTGGACCTCGCCGCTGCTGCTGACGCCGCTGGCGGTGGGCGCCGTCGCGCTCAGCCTGCACACCGGCTATGGCGAATACATCCGCGGCACCCACTGGCTGGCGCTGATGATGGGGCCGGCCACGGTGGCCTTCGCCATCCCCATCTACGAGCAGCGCGCGCTGATCCGCAGGCACTGGCCGGTGCTGCTGGTGGGCGTGATGGTCGGCTCCACCCTCGCCATGGTGACGGCCTTCCTGCTCGCCGACCTCATGGGCCTGTCGCAGACCCTGCAGCGCAGCCTGATGCCGCGCTCCACCTCCACGCCCTTCGCCATGGCGGTCTCGGGCGACATCGGAGGCGCGCCGGACCTCACGGCGGTGTTCGTCATCCTCACCGGCATCACCGGCGCGGCGCTGGGCGAGCTGGTGATGAAGCTGGTGCCGCTGCGCTCCTCGCTGGCGCGGGGCGCCCTGTTCGGCATGGGCGCGCATGGCGCCGGCGTCGCCCGCGCGCATCAGATCGGCGGGGAGGAAGGCTCCATCGCCGGGCTGGTGATGGTGCTCGCCGGCCTGTTCAACGTGCTGGCGGCGCCGCTGCTGGTTCACCTGCTGCGCTGACGCGCGGCCTCCGCAGGGCTGTTGAAACCGGGCGCTGGGATGCCTAGGTGAGGCGCTTCCCGGCGCACGCCCGTGCCGGGATGACACGCCCGTCACGCGGAACCCGTCCAGCATGTCCGTTGCCTTCACGCGCGAGAACGATCTCGAGGCCACCGCCGCCGACCTGCCCGACCGGCCCATCTCGCCCCATCCCAACCTGGTGACGGCGAGCGGGCTGGCGGCGCTGGATGCGGCGCTGGCGGAGGCACGCGCGGCCTATGCGCTGGCGCAGACCGGCGACGTGCAGGCGGATCGCATGGCCATGGCTCGGGCGACGCGGGACCTGCGCTACTACAGCGCCCGCCGTGGCAGCGCCCAGCTGATCGAGACCCCGCCCCACCCCGAAACCGTGCAGTTCGGCACCACCGTGACCCTCGACCGGGATGACGGCCGCCGCCAGGTCTTCCGCATCGTCGGCGAGGACGAGGCGGACCCGGCGCAGGGTACCGTCTCCTACGTCTCGCCGCTGGCCGCCGCCCTCATGGGCAAGGCCGTGGGCGATGAGGCGACGGTGGCGGGCCGGGCGGTGGAGATCGTCGCCATCGCGTGAGGCGGCGACGCCGGTGCCGTGCGCTCAGTCCGGAATGTGCGGCTCCACCAGCCGCGCGAGGTTGCGCAGGGATTCCTGCCAGCCGAGATAGCAGGCCTCGGTGGGGATGAGATCGGGAATGCCGGCCTGCTCGATGTCCACCTGGGTGCCGACGGAGACAGCTTTCAGCACAACCGTCACGGTGATCTCGCCGACGAGGTTCGGGTCCTCGAAGCGGTCCGTGTAGCGCACGCGCTCGCCGGGCACGAGCTCCAGGAACTCGCCCCCGAACGTGTGGCTGCCGCCGGTGGTGAAGTTGCGGAACGACATGCGGAACGTTCCGCCCACCGCCGGCTCCAGATGATGCACGGTGCAGGTGAAGCCGTTCGGCGGCAACCACTTGGTGAGCGCGTCGGCTTCGATGAAGGCGCGGTAGATCTTGTCCGGGCTGGTGGCCAGGACGCGGTGCAGGCGGACGGTGCCGGGCATGTTGATCACCTCGTGTCGTGGGGCATCATGTCCCGAGGACGACCGAGACCGACCCATTCCGACATGGGCGGCGCACGCCGGCAAGATGCGCGCGAGACCGTGCCGCCGGACAGGGCGCGCGGGACAGGCGGCGGCGGCCGGCGGGGCGGCGATGCCGGCCCCACCGGCGGCCCCACCGGCCCCCGCACGGTTCCTCAGCCCTCGGTCAGCGCCACCACCGGCAGCTTCGGGGTTTCATCCACCCGCAGGCTGAACAGGTCGGGGCGGGCGTAATGGCCCACCGGATCGAAATCGAGCCGTGCGCCGAGAATGTCGTCGAGGTCGATGTCGGCGGTGAGGATGCCCTCCGCGTCCAGCAGCGGACCGGCGAGGATTTCGCCCAGCGGGCCGACGATGACCGAGCGGCCGTGCATCATCCACTCGTCCGGCGCGGCGTCGATGCGGCTGGCGTAGTCCTCGGGAAAGTCGCAGCGGCGCATCACCTGGCAGGCGCTGACCACGAAGCAGCGGCCCTCCATGGCCACATGCCGCATGGTGGAGATCCACGTCTCGCGGTCATCGGCGGTGGGCGCGGCCCAGATCTGCACGCCCTTGGCGTAATAGGCGGCGCGCATCAGCGGCATGTAGTGCTCCCAGCAGATGGCGCCGCCGAGCTTGCCGAACGGGGTGTCCACCACCGTGAGCGTGGAGCCGTCGCCGAAGCCCCACACAAGGCGTTCCGAGCCCGTGGGCATCACCTTGCGATGCTTGCCCATGAGGCCGGAGGGGCCGACGTACAGCGAGGTGCAGTAGAGCGTGCCGCCCTCGCGCTCGATGACGCCCACCACCGCATGCATGTCGTGCGTCGCGCAGGCGGCGGACAGCTCGTCCACCTCCGGACCGGGGACGGTGATGGCGCCGCGCACGTAGCGGGCGAAATCGGCGCGGCCCTCGGCGGTGCGCCGGCCGATCGCGCAGCCGAAATCCAGCCCCTTGGGATAGCCGCCGATGAAGGCCTCCGGGAAAACGGCGAGCTTCGCCCCCGCCGCGGCCGCCTCGGCCAGGAGCGAGACGACGCGGGCGGTCGCGGCCGGGCCGTCGAAGGGAATGGTCGCGGCCTGGATGGCGGCCACCTTGATCGTGGACATTCGGGTCATTCCTTGCTGGGCGCCGCGCCGCCGGCGGGTCCACCGGTCCAGAGCGGGCGTTCGAGGTCGAAGAGATCGCGGGTGCGGGTGTAGGCGGTGGGCCCGTGCATCCGGCCCACCAGGTCGAGGGCGCGGCCGTCGATGCGCGGGCGGGCGGGGTCGCCGGTGAGGATGTCGGCGGCGTAATGGGCGTGCAGCACCTCGCCCACCACCAGGAGCTGGCCCGGGCCGGTGTCGAGAAGATGCATGGAGCGGCATTCGAGGCCGACAGGGGAGGCGGCGATGCGCGGCGGCCGCACGCCGACGCTGGGCACGGTCTCAAGGCCCGCGAGGGCGGTCTCGTCCACCTCCGGCGGGGCCTCGACGCAGGTGGCGTTCATGGCGTCAGCGAGGGCGAACGGCACGAGGTTGACCACGAACTCGCCGGTGGCGCGGATGTTGGCCGCGGTGTCCTTCGGCCGGCCCGGCCGGGCGAGGATGCCGAGCGCCACCACGGGGCGGTCGGCGCCGAACATGTTGAAGAAGGAATAGGGCGCGGCGTTCACCACCCCGTCCGGATCGCAGGTGACCACCCAGGCGATGGGCCGCGGCAGGATGGTGGAGGCCAGCAGCCGGTAGCGCTCCTCGCCGGTCATGGCGCCGAGGTCGAAGTGCCGGAAGGGCGTGTCTGGGCCGCGCGCCGGCGGCGGCGCCTCCCGCACGGGACGCGCCTTCAGGGATGGATGGGTCATGATGGTCCTGCCACGGGCATCCCGCAGCGGCGGGAGCGGCGAGGGCCGATGGCGGGCGCGCCGGCGCGCCATCGGCGGGGTCTGCTGAGGATCAGGCGCGCAGGATCTTCACGCTCTTCACGTCGAAGCTGCCGGTGGCGATCTCCTTGTCCACCTCGCCGGCGATGGCCGTGTTGATGAACTTGGGCACGTCCGGCAGGCGCGGCAGGAGCTTGGCATCCACGCCCCATTTCGCCAGCGTCTCCATCTGCGCGATCTGCGCGGGGGAGAGCGCCACCTTGATGTCGGTGAAGGTCTTCGCGCTCCAGGCCGGGTCGTAGCCGGACGCCTTCTGCAGCACCGGCTCCGGGATGTTCTTGGCCGGCTCCAGCGAGCGGAACCAGCTGTTGGCCAGATCATTGTTCTGGGCCGCGAAGAACAGGGCCTGGGCATTGGCCAAAAGCAGGCGGCGCAGCACGTCCGGCTTCTGCTGCAGGAAGCGGTTGTTGGCGGTCAGCACGATGACCGGGCTCAGGTTCTCCGACACCACCACCGCATGGCCCGAGCTCTCGAAATAGCTGACGAACGGGTCATAGGTGAAGAACGCGTCGATGCGCTGGGAGCCCACGGCGTCGGCTAGCTCCGCCGGGCCGACATTGACGAAGGTCATGTCCTTGCCGGGCACGAGACCGGCCTTGAGCACCGCATCCTGCGCATTCTGGAACGCGGTGATGCCGAAGGTGCCGTACACCTGCTTGCCCTTGAGATCCGCCATCTTGGTGATGCCGGACTTCTTGGTCGCCAGCACCGCCGAGCGGAAGCGGGCCTGCGAGGAAACGGTGGTCACCGGCGCGCCGATTGCCATGGTGGTGACGGCGGCGAAGTCCGAGAGCGTGCCCACGTCGCCGGCGCCGGAGACCAGCGCCTCGGTGATGGCCGGGGAGGCGGCGAGCTGGATCATCTCCATCTTCAGGCCGTTGCGGGCTGCGATGTCCGTGCGCATCAGGACATGGGCGATCTGGGCCGACACGGTGGTCGTGTTGAACCAGCACATGCGGACCACGTCGCCTTCCTGCGCCCGCACGATGGAGGGTGCGGCGAGCGGGAGGGAGGCGGCGAGGCCAGCTGCGAGCTGGCCGAAGCGGCGGCGCGAAATTCCTGAGGTCACGGGTTATTCCCCTTTCTGCCATTCCGGCTTGAGCGTCTCCCACAGGTCGTTGACCGTGGAGACGAACCATGGATCGGAGCGCATCTCGGCCGTGCGCGGCCGGGGAAGCGGCACCAGGACCTCCTCGCGCACCCGGCCGGGGCGGGGGCTCATCACCACCACGCGGTCGGCCAGGAACACCGCCTCGTCGATGCCGTGGGTGACGAAGATCACCGTCTTGCCGGCCTCGGAGGAAATGCGGGCGATCTCTTCCTGCAGCAGCACGCGGGTCTGCGCGTCGAGCGCGCCGAACGGCTCGTCCATCAGCAGGATGTCGGGGTCGGGCGCCAGCGCCCGGGCGATGGCGGCGCGCTGCTTCATGCCGCCGGACATCTGATGGGGGAACTTGTCCTCGAACCCGCTCAGGTGGACCGTGGCAATCAGCGAACGGGCGACCTCGGCCCGCTGGGCCTTGGGCATGCCCTTGGCTTTGAGGCCGAATTCCACGTTCTGCTGCACCGTCATCCAGCCGAACAGGGCGTAGTCCTGGAACACCACCGTGCGGGAGGGATCGGGCCGGGAGATGGGCCGGCCGTCCTGCAGGATCTGCCCGCTCGAGGCCGCCTGGAAGCCGGCGACGATGCTGAGCAGGGTGGATTTTCCGCAGCCCGAGGGGCCGAGCAGGGAGATGAACTCGCCGCGGCGGATGCGCAGGTTCACGCCATCGAGCGCGACCACCGGCGTATCCAGCCCCTTGGAGCCGTAGACCTTGCCCACGTTGCGGATGTCGATCTGGATGTCCTCCGGGGCGGCGGCGGGCGCGGCGGCCGGGGAGAGGCGTGCGGCGGATGCGGCCATGGGATCGTCTCCTCAGTTGCGCTCGGAGGGGGCCCAGGCATTCACGCGCCGCTCGATCCGCTCCAGGATCGCCGACATGCCGAAGCCCACGAGGCCGATGGTGACCATGCCCGCCACCACGTTGTTGATCTGGAACAGCATGCGGGACTGCTGGATCAGGTAGCCGAGCCCCGTCTGGGCGGCGATCAGCTCGGCCGTCACCACGCACATCCAGCCGACCCCCAGCGCGATGCGCAGGCCGGGCAGGATGATGGGCAGGGAGGCGGGGATCAGCACGTCCCAGAACAGCTGCCAGGGCCGGGCGCCGAGGCACAGGGCGGCATTCATCTGGTTGCGGTCAAGGCTGCGCACCGCCGTGTAGGTGGCGACGAAGGCCGGGAAGAACGCGCCGAGGAACACCAGGAAGTAGGACGCCGCATCCCCCAGCCCGAACCAGAGGATGGTGATGGGGATCCACGCCAGCGGCGGGATCGGCCGCAGCGCCTCCACCACCGGCCGGACGAAGTCCGACACCGTCCGCCACCAGCCGCACACGAGGCCGAGCGCCAGGCCGGCGATGCACGCCAGCAGGAAGCCCACCGCCACCCGCTGCAGGCTCGCGCCCAGATGGATCCAGAGGGAGCCGTCGACAGCCAGCTCCCACAGCGCCTTCGCCACGGCGAACGGGGAGGGCAACAGGAAGTCGTCGACGATGCCGAGGCTGCTTACCGCCTGCCAGAAGCCGAAGAAGGCGGCGAGCCCGAGCCCGGCGCGCACCGAGCGGTTGGCCAGCAGCCGCTGCAGCGGCGCGGTACGCCGGACGGCGGGGGAGGGAGAGCTGGGCAGGGCAGGCGCGGCCAGGAGGGCGCCCGCATCGGCCTTGGCTTCCATGGCGAGTGTCTCCTTCACGTTGCCAGCCGGTGGATCGCTGAAGCAATTCGTCATGTCACAAAGCGTAAATTTGTCGGCGATTTCCGTCAATTTCAGATGCGTGCATTTCTGCGGAATAATCGGGCATATCCGCCGATATCACTGGTTCATTTGGGTGCAGCGCGCTCACATATTGTGCGGCGCACACAATTTTGTGTCGGTGCAAACCGACATTGGACGTCATGCGTCGGATCGGCCATGCTTCGGGTATCGGGGGACGACGTGTGACGAACGACATCGAAGAGAAGCTGGCCCGGATCGGCATCACCGGGACGCTCTACAAGCTCTATCTGACGGCCGTCGGCCTCGGCGGGGCTTCCATCACGGAAGTGGCCGCGCGGGCGGGGCTGGCGCGCACCACCGCGCACGACGCGCTCGCCAAGCTGGAGGAGGAGGGGCTCGTCCGGTTCGTAGACAACGGCAAGCGCCGCTTCGTGGTGGCGCAGGACCCGGGCGTGCTCATGGAGCGCATCGAGGCGCGCCGGCAGATGATCGAGGACGTGATGCCCGTCCTGCGGTCCATGTATCACCACGAGACCGGCAAGCCGAACGTGCGCTTCCACCCGGGGCCGGACGGCATCCGCACCACCTTGTGGGACACGCTGACGGGCGGCGACACGGTGCTGCGCGCCACCCTCTCCATGAAGGAGCTGACCGCCGAGCCCGGCCTCGAGGAGATGGAGCGCTACCTGACCGAGCGCGCGCGTCGCGGCATCTGGCTGCACGTCATCCGCTCGGAGGAGCGCGACATCGCCCCCATCTGGCCCTCCAGCCAGGAGCATCGGCGCGAGCTGCGCTACGCGCCGCCGTCCTACACGCTGGCCATGACCTGCTTCATCTACGGCAACAAGGTCGCGCTGATCTCATCCGCCCGCGAAAGCTACGGCATGATCATCGACAGCGCCGAGTTCGCCGCCTTCCAGGCGTCCATGTTCGACGCCATGTGGAGCCTGAGCACCCCCGCGCCGGTGCGGAGATAGGCAGGTCGGAAAGTCATGCTATGACCCCCTCGCGCAACCGGGGGATGCGGAGATGGCTGGCGCGTATGAGGACCTGGGGAAGCCGCGGTATCTGATCGAAAGGACGCGCCAGGGAGACGTGATCCGCGTCAGGGCACCGCGCCCCATCGGCGCCATGCTGATTCTCGCCTTGTGGCTCGCCGGGTGGACCGCGGGCGGCGGCTTCGCCATCAAGGCCCTCTTGCTGCAGAAATTCGAGCCATTCCTGCTGTTCTGGCTGTGCGGCTGGGCCGCCGGGTGGATATTCGCCGCAAGAACGCTGGCGGCGATGCTGTTCGGCTCGCAAACGTTGGCTATCGTCGGCCGGGATCTGGAGATCGGCACTCACATCGGCCCGTTCTCGCGGCGAAAGCTGTACCGGGGGATGGATATTCGCAACCTCATGGCGTCCGCCGCGCCGGCATCCGCGCGCGGATCCTTCGGATGGTCGGGTAGCCAGGCCACCCAGGGCGGCGCGGTGCAGTTCGATTATGGCGCCCGCACCATCTATGTCGCGGCAGGCCTGAGCGAGGCGGAGGGCCGGTCGATTGTCCAACACCTCGCCCGTCGCCTGCCTGCCAGCGCACTGCCACAGTTCTCCGCCGTGCCCGCGTGAGGACGGCCGGCATCACCGGAGCACGGAGGGGCGCAAAATGGCGGAGAGAGTGGGATTCGAACCCACGGTGGGCTTGCACCCACGGCGGTTTTCAAGACCGCTGCCTTAAACCGCTCGGCCATCTCTCCGGTGCGGCGGATTCGCGTTTTGCGCGACCACCCGATCCATCTAGCCCAGCCGCCGGAAGGCGTCGAGAGGCAGTGGGTGGGGGCTCGCGCGTCATCGTCCTGTTAACCATGGCCGCACCCCCGCCCCATTTTCGCCGTCATTGCCCTCCCTGTTGACACAGACTGCCGGGGTCCTGCCCGATCGCGGCGCAGTCGTTCAGCGCATCGCCCTGCCGCACATGCGGAGGCGGGCCTCGATCGGAGACGCGATACGGATGATGAGGGGATCGGCGGCGCACTTCCATCTCCCGGCAATCGGGCGCGGCGCGGGAGCGGGTCTCCTGCTCGTCGGCTGCCTCGCGGTCGCGGGGTGCAGCTCCGTGGAATCCCTCGGCAGCAAGATCGATCCGGTCTACGGCGTCTCCGCCAGCCCGCGCGTGGTTGCGGAAGGCGAGCCGGTGCCGCGCGGCGGCGGCTCCTACAAGGTCGGCAAGCCCTATACCGTGGCCGGCCGCACCTACGTGCCGGCCGAAAATCCGAACTACGTGGCCGAGGGCACGGCCTCCTGGTACGGCAAGGATTTCCACGGTCGCCGCACGGCGAATGGCGAAGTCTTCGACATGGCGTCGGTCTCCGCCGCGCACAAGACGCTGCCCATGCCCAGCTATGTGCGCGTGACCAACCTCGCCAATTCCCGCTCCATCGTGGTCCGCGTGAACAATCGCGGCCCCTACGTGGGCGACCGCCTGATCGACGTCTCCTACAAGACCGCCGACCTTCTCGGCTTCGCCAAGTTCGGCGTGGCCAAGGTGCGGGTGGAGTATCTCGGCCGCGCGCCGCTGGATGACGACGACGACATCAAGCTCGCTTCCACCCTGCGCACCGACGGCAGGCCGGCCGACCTCAAGGAAGGCTCGCCGGTCATGATGGCCTCGGCTAAGCCGTTCGTGCCGAACGTGCCGCCCTCCCGCGCGGTGGCGGCTTCCACGCCGCCGAGCGAGGAAGCGCCCGTCCCGCCGTCGCGTCCGTTCGATCTCGGCGTCTCGCACGGCAGCCCGGTGGCCGTGGCCAGCGCCGGCGGCGGATGGTCCACCGGCGCCGCGCCGGTCAGCGGCCTCGGCTTTGCCGGCGTTCCCGGCGACGGCAGCCGCTGATCGCCGAAATCTGCGCGCAGGCCGCCGGAGGGCTTTACCGGCCGCCATCCCCTGGTTGATGATCCGCCCGAGCCGCGCCTGCGGTGCCGAGTCCTGTGCCGGGCACGCCTCGCCGGCGGCGTCCGGACATTCACGCTTTCAGGTGGATCGCCATGTTGCCGAAGGCCTGCCTCGCCCTCCTGACCGGCGCTCTGGCCATGATCGCCACGGCGCCGGCGCGCGCCGCCGATGGCTTCCAGACCTCGGTCCCCTCCGCCGCTTTGGTGGACTACGAGACCGGCACCGTCCTGTTCGACAAGGACGCCGACCGCCGCATCGCCCCCGGCACGCTGACCAAGGTGATGACCGCCGACGTGGTCTTCTCCCAGCTGAAGGCCGGCAAGATCGCCCTCGACACGCCTTTCGTCGTCAGCGTGAATGCCTGGAAGCGGGGCGGCGGCCCCTCCGGCGGCGCGGCCATGTTCGCGGAGGTGAACAAGCCTGCCCCGGTGGGTGAGCTGCTCGCCGGCGCGCTGGTGGTTTCCGGCAACGACGCCGCCATCACGCTGGCCGAGGGCGTCGCCGGCACCGAGAGCGAGTTCGCCCAGCAGATGAACGCGGCGGCGAAATCCATCGGCATGACGAATTCCGAGTTCCGCAACGCCACGGGCTTCGCCGACGCCGGCCAGTATTCCAGCGCCCGCGACCTGTCGCTGCTGGCGGCGCACGTGATCCGCACCTATCCGGATTATTATCCCATCTTCGCCAAGCCCAACATCGAGTGGAACCGCATCCGCCAGCGCAACCGCAATGTGCTGCTGGATGCCGGGGTCGGCGCGGACGGTCTGCAGGTGGGCTGGCTGAAGGACGTGGGCTATCACGCCCTCGGCTCGGCGGTGCAGAACGGCCAGCGGCTGATTGTCGTGGTGCTCGGCGCCAAGAGCGAGAAGGAGCGGCTGGACGAAACGCGGCGGCTGCTCGAATGGGGCTTCCAGTCGTTCCGCCAGCGCGTGATCTTCGCCGCCGACGGCGAGGTGGGCCGGGCGCAGGTGTTCGGCGGCGCGTCCGGCACCGTGGGGCTGGTGGCCGGGCGTCCGGTGGCGGTGCTCACCCCGCGCTCGGGCAATGACCGCATCTCCGCCCGCGTGGTCTATCAGGGCCCGCTGCGCGCCCCTGTGGCCAAGGGCGCGGAAGTGGGGCGCATGGAAGTCTCGCGCGGGCAGGTGAAGGTGCTGGAAGTGCCGCTCTACACCAAGGATGACGTGCCCGCCGGCTCGCTGGTGGAGCGCGCGCTCGACGGCGGGCTGACGCTGATGGGCGATTCCGTGCGCGATCTCGCCCGCCGGGCCATGGCGAAGCTGCAGAAATGACCGGACTTTTCATCACGCTGGAGGGCGGGGAGGGCACCGGCAAGTCCACCCAGGCGCGCCGGCTCGCCCAATGGCTGCGCGAGCTCGGCCGCGAGGTGGTGGAGACGCGCGAGCCCGGCGGCTCCCCCGGCGCGGAGGCGGTGCGCCATGTGCTGCTCTCCGGCGCCGCCCAGCCGCTGGGGCCGGCCGCGGAGGCGCTGCTGTTCGCGGCCGCGCGGGCGGATCACGTGGACCGGCTGATCCGCCCCGCGCTGGAGGCTGGCAGCGATGTGATCTGCGACCGCTTCATCGATTCCACCCGCGTCTATCAAGGCGCGGTCGGCGCGGTGGCGCCCGACCTGCTCGACGCGCTGGAGCACATGGCGGCCGGCGCCACGCGCCCGAACCTCACCCTCATCCTCGACGTGCCGCCCGACATCGGCCTCGCCCGCGCAGCCGCGCGCGGCAAGGGCGCGGTCGCCGACCGGTTCGAGAAGGAGGGGGCGGATTATCATGCTGCCGTGCGCGAGGCCTTCCTTGCCCGTGCCGCGGCCGCGCCCGAGCGCTGCGTCGTGGTGGACGCCACCGCCGATGCCGATGCGGTGGCGGACGCCGTGACGCGCATCGTCGCCGACCGCCTCGGCCTGCCGGCGGCGGCGTGAGGGGCGATGACGATGCGCCCCGCTGCCGTTCGCGCCCTCGCGGCTGGCGCCGGAACGCGCCGCGCCCCGCCCGCCCGGGCATCCATCCCCGCCCGCCCGGCGTGAGGATCCGCACCGTGGCACCCATGACGAAGCGCGCCATGTCGCTCCCCATCCTGACGCAGCGCCCGGCTCCCGCGCCCACGGTCGGCCCCGCACCGGCGCGCACCACACGGCATGGCGCGGCGCCCGTCTCCCGCAAACCCGGCCACACGCCATGAGCGAGATGGTTTCCGGCGATGTCCTACCGGGCTCGCCCCACCCGCGCCATCAGGACCGCCTGTTCGGCCACGCCGAGACCGAGGCCGATCTGCTCGGCGACTGGCGCGCCGGCCGGCTGCCCCATGCTCTGCTGCTGGGTGGGCCGGAAGGCATCGGCAAGGCGACGCTGGCCTACCGGCTGGCGCGGGTGGTGCTGGCCGGGGGACCCTCGCCGGGCGCCCATGATCTCAGCCTGCCGCCGACCCATCCGGTGTTCCGGCAGGTGGCATCCCTCAGCCATCCCGACCTGCTGGTGCTGCGCCGCGCCCCGGAGGCGGGCGAGGACAAGATCCCCACCGTCATCCCCGCCGAGATGGTGCGCCGGGTGCGCGCCTTCTTCGGCGCCACGGCGGCGGCCGGGGGCTGGCGGGTGTGCATCGTCGATGCGGTGGACGAGCTCAACGCGTTCGGCGCCAACGCGCTGCTGAAGACGCTGGAGGAGCCGCCGCCGCGCGCGCTGTTCCTGCTCGTCACGCACGCGCCCGGGCGGGTGCTGCCCACCATCCGCTCCCGCAGCCGCCTGCTGCGCCTGCGCCCGCTCGCGGCGCCGGACGTGCTGGCCGCCCTCGACCACCTGAAGGAGGAGGTGCCGGACCTCGCTCCCGCCACGCTGCCCGCCGCGGCGGAAGCGAGCGGCGGCAGTGTCCGCCGGGCGCTGGTGCTGGCGCGGGGGGAGGGGATGGAGGTGCGCTCCGCCACCCTGCGCGCGCTGGAGCAGCTGCCCCGCCCGCGCCCGGAGGATCTGCACGCCCTCGGCGCGCGCCTGCAGGGCGACCGGGCCGACGGCCTCGACCTCTTCATCGAGACCGTGAGCGACTATGTGGCCGAGCGGGCCACCTCCGGCGGGGAGGCGCCGCATCGCCTTGTCCGCCTCGGCGAGGTATGGGAGAAGGTCCGGCGCAGCGCGGTCGAGGCCGATGTCTTCAATCTCGACCGCAAGGCGCTGGTGTTCCGCATCTTTGCCGACCTGGCCGAGGCCGTGCGCTGACGAGCGCCGCTCCGGCTGCCGGCGAGAGCCAATCTCCCGAGACGCTCCATGTCCGCCAAGCCGTCGTTCTACATCACCACCGCCATCGCCTACCCCAACGGCGTGCCCCACATGGGCCATGCCTACGAGGCGATCGCGACCGACTGCATCGCGCGGTTCAAGCGGCTCGACGGTTATGACGTGCGCTTCCTCACCGGCACCGACGAGCACGGCATCAAGATGCTCCAGACCGCCCAGAAGGCCGGCCTGACGCCGCGCGAGCTTCTGGCGCGCAACGTGCCGCGGTTCGAGGCCATGGTGGAGACGTTCAACCTCTCCAACGACGATTTCATCCGCACCACGCAGGAGCGCCACCACGCCTCCAGCCAGGCGATCTGGGAGAAGATGGCCGCCAACGGCGACATCTACAAATCCACCTATGCCGGCTGGTATTCGGTGCGCGACGAGGCCTATTACGCCGAGGAGGAGACCAGCCTGAACGACGCCAGTGTCCGCCTCGGCCCCCAGGGCACGCCGGTGGAATGGGTGGAGGAGGAGAGCTATTTCTTCCGCCTCTCGGCCTATCAGGATCGCCTGCTCGCCTATTACGCGGAAAACCCCGGCTTCATCATGCCGGAGGCGCGCCGCAACGAGGTGGTCAGCTTCGTCTCCGGCGGGCTGCAGGACCTCTCCATCTCCCGCACCACCTTCGACTGGGGCATCCCGGTGCCCGGCGACGACAAGCACATCATGTATGTGTGGGTGGACGCTCTGACCAACTACATCACCGCGCTCGGCTATCCGGACACGGACGCCGACCTGTTCCGCCGCTACTGGCCGGCGGACGTGCACGTGATCGGCAAGGACATCATCCGCTTCCACGCCGTCTACTGGCCGGCCTTCCTGTGGTCGGCCGGGCTCGAGGCGCCCAAGCGGGTGTTCGGCCACGGCTTCCTGTTCAACCGCGGGGAGAAGATGTCCAAGTCGGTGGGTAACGTGATCGACCCGTTCGATCTCGCCGCCACCTATGGCGTGGACGCGATCCGCTATTTCTTCCTGCGCGAGGTGTCGTTCGGGCAGGACGGCTCCTACAGCCACGAGGCGATCGTGAACCGCATGAATGCGGATCTCGCCAACGATCTCGGCAACCTCGCCCAGCGCTCGCTCTCCATGATTTCCAAGAATCTGGACGGCGTGGTGCCGGAGCCCGGCCCGCTCTCGGCCGAGGACGCGGCCATGCTGGCGCTCGCGGACGGGATGCTGGCCAGGAGCCGCGAGGCCATGGAGACGCAGGCGATCCACCAATACCTTGCCGCGGTGTGGAACGTGGTGGCCGAGGCCAACCGCTATTTCGCCGCGCAGGCCCCCTGGGCGCTACGCAAGACCGATCCCGCCCGCATGGCGACCGTGCTGTGGGTCACCGCCGAGGTGATCCGGCAGGTGGCGATCCTGGTGCAGCCGGTGATGCCGGAAAGCGCGGCGAAGCTGCTCGACCTCGTGGCGGTGCCGCCTGAGGAGCGCGGCTTCGACCGCCTGGGCGATGCGCTGCGCCTGCCCGCCGGGCGGACCCTGCCTGCCCCGCAAGGCGTTTTCCCGCGCTACGTGGAGCCGGAGCCCGCCGCCTGAGCGGAAAATCCGCGACAGGTGGGCAGGCGGGCAATATGGTGCCATAAGCCTGAGCGGGCATTGGAAATGCGTTGCGCGCGCCACGCGCGTTGGTGGAGGAAGCAAAGCCGTGGGGATGACGGGCGTGAGGCGGATCGCGGCGGTGGCCGTGGCGCTGGTGCTTTCGGGGTGTTCCGCCGAACGGTACGACCGGCCGCAGTCGGCGGCGATCGATCCGGTGCCGCCGGCCATGCCGGTGGAGCCGCCGGTGGTGCCGGAAGGCCCGGCCGTGCCGCGCATCGAGGTGCGTCTCGCCAATGCCGACGCGACGCTGGTGCGCGCGCGCATCGCCACCTCGCGCCGGGCCCGCCAGTACAATATTACGGTCGATCAGCCGGCCCAGCTGGTGGCCGAAAAGCGCCTCTCCCCCGAGGAGGCCATGAAGCGCACCAATGGCCAGAGCCAGGATGCCGCCTTCCGCCTTGACTACATCTTCAACTCGTCCGGCGGCGGGGTGACGGTGTCGCTCGAAGCCTCCATCGTCACCAATCCGGGGCGGCCGGGCGAGCGGGTGCAGCCCATCACCATGCCGGCCGGCGACGCGGACGCGCTCAAGGAAGAGATTTCCGCTTCCGGCTGATCCCCCCTTGCCGGACCGGCGGCGGAGGCGGTAGAAGCGGCGCCGGTCGGCAGTTCACCGAGGCGTCGCTGTCCCGAGAGGGAAGCTAAACCTGCCATCTTCTTCCGGCAGACACTTGTCCCGTGCCGCGTCGTAAGCCAGCGACCACGACTGATCCTTCCGGCACATGAGGGATAAGTCATGTCCAGAACCCCCATGCCTTTCGCCGCGCAGGACGTTTCCGCGCTGGCCCGTGCGCTCGGCCGCGAATTGTCCTCCACCGAGGGCAAGCCCGGCCACGTCCAGCTCCTGAACATGCTGGCGCGCGCCGTCGGCTTCCGGAACTTCCAGCATTTTCGCGCCCAGCAGTCGGCGCAGGCGCGCCTCGACGCCCCGCCGCCCGAGCCTGCCGCACCGGTGGACCTTCGGCTGGTGGCCGACGCCGCCCGCCATTACGACGCCGCGGGAACGCTCACCCGCTGGCCGGCCAAGGAGAGCCGCCGGCTGCTTGCCTTGTGGGTGCTGTGGTCGCGCCTGCCGGCGGGCGAGACCTTCAGCGAGGCGCAGATGAACGAGCGCCTGCGCGCGCTGCACCTGTTCGACGATCCAGCCCTGCTGCGGCGGGGCATGGTGGATCTCGGTCTCGTCTGGCGCACGCGGGATGGGCGCGCCTATGGCCGCGTGGAACAGCGTCCGCCCGCCGAGGCACTGGCGCTCATCCGCCATCTCGGCCGCGCGGCGGCGGCCTGAGGAGGCGCCAATGGTGACGCACCACACACCTGCCGCCCGCCGGGGCGTGCCGCGCCTCATGGAGACAGCCCGCGGCCCGGTAGAGGTGGCGCGCACGGGCTCCGGCCCTGCGCTGCTCGCCCTGCACGGCGGCATGGGCGGGTTCGACCAGGGCCTGCTGCTCGCCCGTGCGGCCTGTGCCGGTCCGGAAGGATTCGACGTGATCGCCCCGTCGCGGCCCGGCTATCTGGGCACGCCCCTCGCCGGGCGGGAAAGTCCGGAGGCCCAGGCGGATCTCTACGCCGCGCTGCTGGATGAGCTCGGCCTCGCCCGGACGCTGGTGGCCGCGGTCTCGGCCGGCGGACCGGGCGCGCTCGCCTTCGCCGCACGTCATCCCGAGCGCTGCGCGGGGGTGGTGCTGGTCTCCGCCTGCACCCGCCGCCTCCATGTGCCGGAGCGGGTGCGCGCGCGGCTGCCGGTGATGCGTGTCGTCGCGCGCGTCCCCGGCCTGCCGGCCTTCATGGAATGGATGACACGGCGCCAGCCCATGCGGGCGGCCCGCGCCTCCATCCTCGATGCCGCGGAATGCGCCCGCACCCTCGCCGATCCAGAGGCCGGGCCGCTGATGCGCGCGCTTCAGGAGAGCGTGTTGCGCGACATGGGCCGGCGCCTGCCGGGCACGCAGGTGGACGTGGACCAGCTGACCCGCCTGCCGGAGGCGCCGCCGTGGCGGGTTTCGGTGCCGGTGCTGGCCATCCACGGCACCGGCGACCGGGTGGTGCCGTTCGACCATACCGAGCGGCTCCAGGCGGCGCTGCCGGCCACGGAGCTCCTGCGCATCGAGGGCGGGGAGCACGTGTGCCTGTTCACCCACATGGCGGCAGTGCGCGCGGCGGTGGCCGGTTTCCTCGCCCGCCTGCCGCTTGAGGAACCCGCCTCAGCGTGAGCGCGGCGTTCCGGTGAGGCGCTCCACGAGGATGATGGTGGCAAGCGCCGCCACCGTCTTCACCACCGCGCCGGGCACGAACGGCAGGAAGCCCTTCTCCACCGCCGCCGGGAGGCCCAGCTTGGTGGCGAGCCAGCCGGCCCCCATCACCATCAGCACCAGATGGCCGAGCGCCAGCACGCCGAACAGGGGCAGCGGACGCAGCCGCGCCCAGGTCTCCTGCAGGTAGCCGACCAGCAGCGCGGTGACGAGAAAGCCGACGATGAAGCCGCCGGAGGTGCCGGTGATCATGGCGATGCCGCTGCGTCCACCGGAGAACACCGGCAGGCCCAGCAGCCCGGCCACGAGGTAGAGCCCCACGGTGAGGCCGGCGAGCTGCCAGCCCATCAGCGCCGCGAGGGTGATGAGCACATAGCTCTGCAGGGTGATGGGCACCGGCTGGATGGGGATGGACAGCTGCGCGCTCCATCCCAGAAGCGCGATCCCGACCACGACCGCGGCGATGCCCCACGGGCTGGAATGATCGGCAAGCCGCGCGAGCGCGGGGCGGAACGGCCCTGAGGGCAGTGTGGCGGACGTCATGGAACCCCCGGGTGGCAAAGCCGGCGCAGGAAACGCATTCGCGGAGCCGCCGTCAACGCGGATGCGTGAGCGCGCGCCCGGGCGGCTCGACGCGGCGGGGGGATGCGCTTATGTGAGGCGCACCTCACTCAGGTTTGCCATGCTCGTCGACAGCCATTGCCACCTCGATTTTCCCGACTTCGCCGCCGAGCTGCCCGATGTGGTGGCCCGCGCCCAGGCGGCGGGCGTCTCCCATATGGTCACCATCTCCACGCGGGTGCGGCGCTTCGCCGAGATCCGCGCCATCGCCGAGCGATTCGACCCGGTGCTCTGCTCGGTCGGCACCCATCCGCACCAGGCGGCCGAGGAGCCGGACGTCACCACCGCCGAGCTGGTGGCGCTTTCGGCCCATCCCAAGGTGGTAGCCATCGGCGAGGCGGGGCTGGACTATCATTACGACACCAGCCCCCGCGCGGCGCAGGAGCACGGCTTCCGCACCCATATCGCGGCGGCGCGGGAGACCGGCCTGCCGCTGGTGATCCACGCCCGCGAGGCGGACGAGGATGTCGCCCGCATCCTGGAGGAGGAGACGGCCCGCGGCGCCTTCCCGTTCCTGCTCCACTGCTTCACCGCCGGGCCGGACCTCGCTCGCCGGGCGCTGGCGCTGGGCGGCTACATCTCGTTCTCCGGCGTCATCACCTTCAAGAAGAGCGAGGAGCTGCGCGCCATCGCCGCCGAGGTCCCGGAGGACCGCATCCTGGTGGAGACCGACTCGCCCTTCCTCGCCCCCATCCCCAACCGCGGCAAGCGCAACGAGCCCTCGTTCGTGCGCGAGACGGCGAAGGTTCTGGCGCAGGCACGGGGCATCCCGTTCGAGGATCTGGCCGGCGCCACCACGCGCAACTTCTTCACCCTCTTCTCCAAGGCGCAGCGCTGATCCGGCAGGAAGGAGCGTCAAGGTGAACCACGACCGCTACGACGACGCCTATATTCGCGACATCCTCGCGCGGGTCCGCACGATCGCCATCGTCGGCGCCAGCGCCAATGCGGCGCGGCCGTCCTATTTCGTCATGAAGTATCTGGCGGAGCGGGGCTATCGCGTGTTCCCGGTCAATCCCGGGCAGGCGGGCAAGACGGTGGCGGGGCTCACCTTCGTCGCCACCCTCGCGGACGTGCCGGAGCCGATCGACATGGTGGACGTGTTCCGCGCCCCCGAGCATGTGCCGGCGGTGCTGGACGAGGTGCTGGCGCTCAATCCGCTCCCCAAGGTGCTGTGGACCCAGCTCGGCGTCCGCAACGACGAAGCCGCCGCCCGCGCCGAGGCGGCCGGCCTCCAGGTGGTGATGAACCGCTGCCCGAAGATCGAGTACGGCCGGCTCTCCGGCGAGATCGGCTGGACGGGCGTCAACTCCCGCACCATTTCCTCCCGCAAGCCGGTGCGGCTCGGGCAGGGGGTGCAGCGCCTGTCCATCGCCCCGCGCGGGCCGGGAAAGCCATAAAATTCGTAGATTTTGTGTATTAAATTAAATTCCACGCCGGGCTAGGATCATCCGGCGAAAATCCACGGGAGATGTGCGCCTATGACCGACGAGACCAGCGCCGCGCAGCGCGAGCCGGGGTTCGCCACCCTCGCCATTCACGCCGGCGCCCAGCCGGACCCCACCACCGGCGCGCGGGCGACGCCCATCTACCAGACCACCTCGTTCGTGTTCGACGATGTGGACCATGCCGCGGCGCTGTTCGGCCTGCAGACCTTCGGCAACATCTATTCGCGCATCACCAACCCCACCAATGCGGTGCTGGAGGAGCGCGTCGCGGCGCTGGAGGGCGGCACCGCCGCGCTCGCCGTCGCCTCCGGCCATGCGGCGCAGCACCTGGTGTTCCACACCCTGCTGACCCCCGGCGACGAGTTCATCGCCTCGCGCAAGCTCTACGGCGGCTCCATCAACCAGTTCTCCCACGCCTTCAAGAGCTTCGGCTGGAACGTGGTGTGGGCGGATCCCGATGACGTTGAAAGCTTCGAGCGGGCGCTGACGCCGCGCACGAAGGCCATCTTCATCGAATCCATCGCCAATCCCGGTGGCGTGGTGACCGACGTTGCCGCCATCTCCGCCATCGCCAGGAAGGCGGGCGTGCCCCTCATCGTCGACAACACGCTGGCGAGCCCCTACCTGTGGCAGCCCATCAAGCACGGCGCCGACATCGTCGTGCATTCCGCCACCAAGTTCCTGGGCGGCCACGGCAATTCCATCGGCGGCGTGATCGTTGACGCCGGCACCTTCGACTGGTCGGCAACCGATCGCTATCCGCTGCTCTCCAAGGCGCGGCCGGAATATGCCGGCATGGTGCTGCACGAGACCTTCGGCAACTTCGCCTTCGCCATCGCCGCCCGGGTGCTGGGCCTGCGCGATCTCGGCCCGGCCCTGTCGCCGTTCAACGCCTTCATGATCCTCACCGGCATCGAGACGCTGGCCCTGCGCATGCAGCGGCATAGTGAGAACGCCCTGAAGGTGGCGCAATTCCTCGCCGCCCACCCCAAGGTGGAATGGGTGAGCTATCCGGGGCTTGCGAGCGACCGTTACCACGCGCTGGCGCAGCGCTATCTGCCCAAGGGCGCGGGCGCGGTCTTCACCTTCGGCCTGAAGGGCGGCTATGAGGCCGGCGTCAAGCTGGTCTCGGGCGTGGAGCTGTTCTCCCACCTCGCCAACATCGGCGACACCCGCTCGCTCATCATCCATCCCGCCTCCACCACCCACCGCCAGCTCGCCGACGAGGCGAAGACGGCGGCCGGCGCGGGGCCGGAGGTGGTGCGCGTGTCCATCGGCATCGAGGACGTGGCGGACATCATCGCCGACCTCGAGCAGGCGCTGGCGCAGATCTGACGGACAAGGCCGGCGCCCGAAAGGGTGCCGGCCATCCCCGCCTCAGGCCGGGCGGGGAACGGGAGCGGCGGGTGCCCGCGCCATGCCGCCGAGGTGCAGCGTCGCCGCGATCAGCACCAGCGTTGCGCCGAACTGGTGCGCCAGCGCGAGATCGATGGGCACCTGATGCACCAGCGTCAGGATGCCGAGCACGGCCTGCGCGCTCACCAGCGCGAACACCACCCACGCCTGCCGTGCCACGGCGCCGCCGGCGCGCCGCGCATCGAGCGCATGGAGCAGCGCCAGCGTCCACAGGGCATAGGCGATCATGCGGTGGTCGAACTGCACCGTCAGCGCATTCTCGAACAGGTTGCGCCACAGCGGCGAGGCCGCGGCCAGTCGCGCCAGCTCCGGAACGAAACGCCCATCCATCAGGGGCCAGGTGTTGTAGGCCATGCCGGCATCGAGCCCGGCCACCAGCCCGCCGGCGAAGATCTGCACCAGCACCAGCGCCACCAGCGCCCGGCCGGCGGCCCGAATGCGGCCGTCCACCGGCTGCGCAGGCGCGGAGGACAAGGAGCGCGCCACCGCCACAATGGCCGCCAGAATGATGCAGGCGAGCGTCAGGTGCACGGCGAGCCGGTACTGGCTCACCGAGGTGCGCACCGACAGGCCTGAATAGACCATCCACCAGCCCACCGCGCCTTGCAGGCCGCCCAGCATGAACAGGCCCAGGCATTTCAGGGCGAGCCGACCGCGCAGCACGCCGCGCCAGGCGAACCAGAGGAAGGGCACGAGGAAGGCGAAGCCGATGAGCCGGCCCATCAGGCGGTGGCCCCACTCCCACCAGTAGATGCGCTTGAACGCCTCCAGCCCCATGCCCTTGTTGAGGATCTCGTATTGGGGAATGGTCTTGTAGCGGTCGAACTCGGCCTGCCAGTCCGCCTGCGAGAGCGGGGGCAGGGCGCCGGTGACGGGCTTCCATTCGGTGATGGAGAGGCCGGATTCGGTGAGCCGCGTGGCGCCGCCCACCACCACCATGACGACGATGAGGGCGGCGACCAGATAGAGCCAGAGCCGGACGGCGGCGATCCCCGGGCGACGGGTCTGCGGCGGGAGCGTGACGGCCTCGGCGTGCGACATGCGTTTCCTCGCTGCGTGCGCGTTCATGCGCGCTGGCCCCTCCGGACCGATCCGTTATAGAGGGCCGGCGCGCCACGCAAGCTTCGCCGCGCCCCCTTCCGCGAGACAAGGACGCCCGCCATGCCCCAACGCATCCGCAAGCTCATCGGCACCGTGCTGATGCTTCTGCTCGTGGTGTTCTGGGCCCTCTCGGCCATGGCGCTGGCACAGGGCCGGGTGACCGAGCTCGGCTGGGCGCTGCAGACCCTCTGCTACGTGTTGCTCGGCTCGCTGTGGGTGGTGCCCGCCGCCTTCCTCATCCGCTGGATGGAGCGGCCGGATGCGAAGCGCTAATTATGCTGAAATATCTGATTGTTGAGGCGGGCATCTAAAGCGTTAAACGAGAACGAGCCAGATCCTCAAGTGCCACTTGAGCTCCTGTTTGCTCGAATTAGTTCGTCGGCAAATATTATTAATGTGCCGGCTCATGAGTTGTCCGCCTGCGGTCCGGATTCGGAATGAGGCATGCGCGGCCAACTGCCGATGTGGAGCCCGCCGGGCGAAGCCTGGCCCTAGGTCAGGCCAGAGGCAGGCCCCGTCAGGCCCCGTCAGGCGGCGCCGGCCAGCGGCAGCTCGGCCCGGGACGGCCGGACGATTCGCGAGCTGGACGCAGCCTCCAGGCTCGGTGGCAGCACGGGGTCCGCCTCCTCCCGGTCCGGCGCGGCGCCGGTGGCGAGGCTCACCATCACCACATGGGCGAAGCGCTGCTCGGCGAGCGCATCGAAGCTTTCCACCGCGACCGTCGCCGGGGCGCTGTCCGCTCCCAGGCAGACCACCACCGGGTCGAGGGCGGCGATGCGCTGCCCGTTGCGGCCGGCGCACAGGCTGGGCGCGGCGACAACCACGTGGTCATAGGTGCGCCGGAGCGATTCCAGCACCAGCGCCAGCCGCTCCGCGCCGACCACCGAGGGGCCGCTGCGTCCATCCCGGCCGGGCGGGATGACATGGGCGCGGGACGCGGCATCGCGATGGATCGTCTCGCCGAACCCGGCGACGCCGAACAAAAGCTCCCCGACGCCCGGCGCCCACGGGTCGGCGACGAGGCCGCCAAGGACGTGGGACGCACCGTCCAGCGCCACCAGCACGACGCCCGCTTCCTGCGCGAGGCTGCGGGCGACCGCCACAGCGCACCCCGCGGCGGTCTCGGGCATGTCATCGGAGGTGACGATCAGAAGGGAGCGCTGGCCTGCCTCGGCGGCCAGCCGGGTCACCGCCTGCGCCGGATCGAGACCGGCGCCGGGCGCGCCGAGCCAGAGAATGCGGTGGCTGCCCTCCAGCTGCACCGGCAGCTCGGCCCCGTCCACCGGGCCGGACACCTCGGGCGGGGCCACGGACCGGCGGCGGGCCAGCAGCAGGCCCACGGCCGCGGCCGCGAGCAGGCCCAGCGTCAGCGTGCGGGGCGGATCGGGCACATAGGCGACCTGCGCGGCGCCGTCCTGGCGCAGAGCCGGCAGGGCGCCGGTCTCCTCACCCGCGGCGCGGGCCTGCGCATCGAGGGCGCGGAAGGCGGCCACATAGGCTTCGGCGGAGCGCAGGGCGAGGGCAGGCGTCGGCCCGGCGACGGATAGATGCAGCACGCGCCCGCCCTGCAGCGCGCTGACGCTGAAGCCGTCCATCAGCCGCCACGCGGCCCCGACGGAAGCGGGGCGCCCGTCGGCGCGGGCACGGCCGAGAATGCCGAGGCTGCCGGCAAGGCCGGGTTCGGCCAGCCGCGCCTGATCGGCGGCGGGCAGGCGCGCGGCGGCCTCATAGGCCAGCTCGCGGGAGGCGAGCAGCTGAGCCACCCCGCGCACGGCGGCAGCCGGCGGCTGGGTGCCCACATCGAATGCCAGCGTGGCGCTCGCAGTGAAACGCAGGGGCAGGAAGGCGGCGAGGGTGGCCACCACCAGCAGCGCGACGGCCATCTGCCAGACGGTCGGGCGCCGCGCGCTCGCCTTCGCCCACCGCGCGGTGCCGGCTTCAGACACGTCGAGGTGCGCCATGCCGCCCTCCTTCCGAATCCGGCGCAGGAAGCGCCAGACTGAAGAGAGGTAACCGCAGGTATGGTTTATGGTTGGTAAACGGCCTCGGTGATCACGGCCCGCCGTGCCGCCGCCGCTCGCCACGCAGGGCAGGGGCGACGAAGCCGAGATCGGCCACGCCCTTGCCGATGCTCCGGGCCGACAGGGCGAGAAAGCGCGCGCGACCACCGCGGCGATGACCGGCACCAGCCCGGCATGAGCGCGCGCGGCAGCGAGGAGCAGTGCTCCGGTTGCGGAGATGCAGAACGCTTCCTTCAGCCGTTCCATGTTTGCGAGGGCGGCAGGGGCACTGCGAAGGGCGAGGAACCCGGCAACGAAGGCGAGGCCATTGCCGCCCTCGCAGCAGGTCGACGATTTCTGCCCCCGCCCCAGCGCCAGCACCTCAGCCGCGGCTATCGCCTGCGGGGTGACGGCCGCCGGCAAGGCGGGCACCGCCGCGAGCGGGGCGAGGAGGGCGAGGATCGGGAAACTGAGCTTCAACGTTTCCGGAAACGTGCAGGCGAACACACGCCGGTTGCCCCGCTCCGCGAGATCGATGAGCGCGCAGGTGACAATCCCCGCCGTGAAGCCGCCGAGGTGGTCGGCCCAGCCGACGCCCCGCGCGCCGGCGCCGGCCGACGCCAAGAGGCATGTGCTTACCTATCTTCCCACACAGGCACGCGTTTTGCGAGCACCGCGCCGATGCCTTCGTCCGCATCGCGCGCGAGCATGTTCTGCGCCATCACGCGGGAGGCGTAGGCATAGGCGTCGTCGAGGCCCATCTCCATTTGCGCGTAGAAGGCGGCCTTGCCGAGCTTCACCGGCACCTGCGACTTCTCGGCGATGCGCCGCGCCAGCGCCTGCGCCCCCGCCAGCGCCGCGCCGGCCGGGACCACGCGATTCACCAGTCCCATGCGCAGGGCGTCCTCCGCCTCCACCCATTCACCGAGCAGCAGCATCTCCATGGCGTGCTTGCGCCCCACGTTGCGCGAAAGCGCGACCATGGGGGTGTGGCAGAACAGGCCGATGTTGACGCCCGGGGTGCAGAAGCGCGCCTTCTCGCCCGCCACCGCAAGGTCGCAGCTCGCCACCAGCTGGCAGCCGGCGGCGGTGGCCATGCCTTCCACCGCGGCGATGACGGGCTGCGGCAGGCGCACGATGGCGGTCATCAGCGTGGCGCAGCGCTTCAGCACGTCCTCGAAATAGGCGCGGCCGCGATCGGCGTCGCCGCGATGGGACTGGATCTCCTTCAGGTCGTGCCCGGCGGAGAACACCGGCCCCTCGGCCGCAAGCACCACCGCGCGGACGGCGGGGTCTGACGCCACGTCCGCGAGGGCCGAGGTCAGCGCCGCCATCATCGCCTCGGACAGGCTGTTGCGCTGCTCCGGCCGCGCCAGCGTCAGGGTGGCGACGCCAGCCTCCCGGCTCTGGGTGAGGACGGGGGCGGAGGGGGCAGGCGCGGGCGTGACCGACATGGGGGTTCTGGCGCTCCGGATTTGACGTTTAAGGTGCCATCCTATTCACAAGTGGCAAGCGGCGCGAGTGCGGGCGCGCCCACCGACAGGGGAATGCACGGAGCGGGCGGAATGGATGCGGCGCGTGACGCGGTGATGTCGGTGAAGGAGTTGGAGGCGTTCCTGGCGCAGGAGTTTCCGCAGGCGTTCGGGCCGGGGCGCCCGCATCATGTGGAACGGGTCGGGCGCAAGACCGCCACCGTCCGGCTCGATACGGACGAAAGCCACCTGCGGCCCGGCGGCACCGTCTCCGGCCCGGCCATGATGACGCTCGCCGACGTGGCCATGTATGTGGCGTTGCTGGGCCAGATCGGCCCGGTCGCGCTGGCGGTGACCACGAACCTTTCCATCAACTTCCTGCGCAAGCCCGCGCCCGGGCCCATGTTCGCCGATGCGCGCCTGGTCAAGCTGGGCAAGCGGCTGGCGGTGGGGGAGGTGGGCCTGCGCGGGCCGGGGGACGATGAGCTCGTCGCCCACTGCGTCGCCACCTATTCGATCCCGGACCGCCCTGCCGGCTGATCGGGCGCAAGGCGGCCGGGCGGGACGCGCCGTAGGGTTCTTCGGTTGCAAGCCACGCGCCGGAGGCGCCGATGTCGACGATCCTGATCCTCCAGGGCCATCCCGACCCCGCGGGGGGCCACCTGTGCCACGCGCTTGCGGATGCCTATGCGGCGGGCGCGGTGGCGGCTGGCCACGCCGTGCATCGCATCGACGTCGCATCGCTCGATGTGCCATTCCTGCGCACGCAGGCCGCGTTCGAGACGGACCCGCCGCCGGACAGCCTCGTCGCGGTTCAGGCCGCGCTCGCCCGGGCGGACCACCTCGTCATCGTCTTTCCGCTCTGGCTGGGCGGCATGCCGGCGGTGCTGAAGGGATTTCTGGAACAGCTGCTGCGCCCGGGGTTCGCCTTCGACTATCTGCCCGGAGGCGGCGCGCGCATGCGGCTGAAGGGGCGCTCGGCCCGCGTGGTGGTCACCATGGGAATGCCGGCGATCGCCTTCCGGCTCTGGTACATGGGGGCAGGGCTGTCCGCCCTGACGCGCGGAATCCTCGGCTTCGTCGGCTTCGCCCCGGTGCGCACGACGGTGCTCGGCGGCGTTGGCACGGCGGATGGGGCCAAGCGTGCGCGCTGGCTGGCGCGGATGGAAGCCCTCGGCCGCACCGCGCGCTAGCCAGAGAGGACGGGCGCCAACGTCATGCGAAAGCAGGCCAATTTTGATGGTGTCATTGCACCATTTTTATAAGCCATTGTTTTTGCTGGCGCTATTCTCGTCCGGGAGCGTTGACGAACGCTGGCGGCTCCTCTAGAAGCCCTGCATCGCCGGATTGCGCGCGGCTTCCTGTCGTCGCGTCCGGCTTTCTCATTCGGAACCTGTCCCATGAAGACGTATTCGGCCAAGCCTGCCGAAATCGAAAAGAAGTGGGTGGTGATCGACGCCAGCGGCCTCGTGGTGGGCCGGCTCGCGACCATCATCGCCATGCGCCTGAAGGGCAAGCACCTGCCCATCTACACCCCCCACGTGGATTGCGGCGACAACGTCGTCGTGGTCAACGCCGAGAAGGCGGTGTTCACGGGCCGCAAGAAGGACCAGAAGGTGTACTACCACCACACCGGCTTCCCGGGTGGCATCAAGGAGCGCACCGCCAAGTTCATCCTCGAGGGGCGCTTCCCGGAGCGCGTGATCGAGAAGGCGGTGGAGCGCATGCTCGCCCGTGGCCCGCTCGGCCGCAAGATCATGGGCAACCTGCGCGTCTACAAGGGCCCGGCCCATCCGCACGAGGCCCAGCAGCCGGTCGCCCTCGACGTGGCGGCGCTCAACCGCAAGAACGTGAGGAACTGACATGGCCGAGGTTCTCCAGTCCCTCGACGCTCTCGGCGCCGTCTCCGCCGCCGTCCAGCCCGAAGCCCCCGTGCACGTCCAGAAGCTGGACAAGTTCGGCCGCGCCTATGCCACCGGCAAGCGCAAGGACGCCGTGGCCCGCGTGTGGGTCCGTCCCGGCACCGGCAAGATCACCGTCAACGACCGGGACATCGAGGTGTATTTCGCCCGTCCCGTGCTGCGCCTCATGATCAACCAGCCCTTCCAGGCGGCTGCGCGCGAAGGCCAGTATGACGTGATCTGCACCGTCTCCGGCGGCGGCCTCTCCGGCCAGGCCGGCGCGCTGCGCCACGGCATCTCCAAGGCGCTCACCTATTACGAGCCCGAGCTGCGCTCCCCCCTCAAGAAGGGCGGCTTCCTGACCCGCGACAGCCGCGTGGTCGAGCGCAAGAAGTACGGCCGCGCCAAGGCCCGTCGTTCGTTCCAGTTCTCGAAGCGCTGATCGCGCGGACGAACGTCCATCGTGTTCGAGAACGGCGGGGCTTGCCCCGCCGTTTTCTTTTTGCCCGCGCGATCCCGCCCCCTGGCCCGCGCAAAAGAAAAACACCGCCGGGCAGGGCCGCGGCGGTGTTTTCTCGTCTCACGAAGATGCCGGCTCAGAAGCTCGGCGTGTCGCCGTCCAGCGGGCTCCACTGGCCGTTCACGGTCGGGTCGCCGGGCGGGCCGGAGCCGTAGCCGCCGGACAGATCCGGCGGGAAGACGTAATCATTGTTGCGATCGTTGCCGATCTTCACGTCCGGCTTGATGGCGGGGCCCGGACCGGGATCGAGATAATTGCCCTGCGGAATCACCGGCAGCTGGATGACGCGCGGCGAGAGAGGAATGCGCTGCTGCGTCTGCGCAGCCGCCTGCAGTCCCGCCGCTCCGATGAGCGCCAGCAGCATCGCGCCTGCGTAGCCGCCCGCGTTCCACCCCGTACCCCAGCCAATCTGCGACATGGACCGTCCCGCATCCGCGCCGGGCGCATGCGCCGGCTGCCGCGTTGAAGCATGTTCCCGACCGGGTGTGAAGAGGGCGCGCTCAAGCCGGCGCGCGGCCGGATGGCTGGCGCCGGGCCGACCGGCATGGTGTGCTCCCGCCCGAACGGGGAGGACGGGATGAGTCGGGGGCGGCGGATGCGGGCGGCAGCGCTCGGGGCGGTTCTGGGGATGATGCCCGCGGCGGCGCTGACGCTGCATCCGGTGGCGGCGGAGGCGGCACCGGCGCGCATCATCCTGCTGCGCCATGGCGAGAAGGGCGGCCCCTACACCCTGTGCCTGGTGGGGCAGGCGCGCGGGCAGGCGCTGGCCGCCTACTATCTCGGACGGAACGCGCAGAAATCCCTGTTCCGGCCCGGCGAGACGCCGCGCGCCATCCTCGCCATCTCCATGCACACCCTCGACACCATCGCGCCCGTGGCCGAATCGTGGAACATGCCGGTCATCTATTACAGCGTGATGCCGCAGCTGAAGGGCGGCAAGCTGGTGCTGAGCGACGCCCAGCTGAACCAGCGCACCCGCGAGGCGGCACGCGACATTCTGGAAAAGCCGGAGTGGGTGGGCCAGACCCTGGTGGTGGACTGGGAGCACGACCACATCGCCAAGACACGGCTCGACGCCGAGCTGCCGGCGGGCGTGCCGCGCGGCGACCGGCCCGCGCCGACCCGCAGGGACACGCTCTACGACCTGCTCGGGCTCGAGCATCTGGCCGGCGTGCCCTACAACTGGCCGCGCAACACCTACGATTATTTCTGGATCATCGATTTCGACCCCGCCACCGGCCGCCCCGCCGCCTTCTCGATGGTGAAGCAGGCGTTCGGACCGCCCTTTGCGGGCCTGCCCTCCAACGACTGGGGCCAGCCCAACGGGCTGACCGCGGCCGACGGCTGCACGCCCTGAAGCGCAAGGCGCGAAGGCCGGCAGGAAGCTGTCGGCCTTCGCGCGCCATGTCGCAAGCCCGACAGGGACTTACTTCTTGTACTTGCGGAGCATCATCTCGATGGCGGTCACGGATTCGGAGACGTTGAGCCAGTTTTCCGCCTGCTCGTCGTTCTTGAACTCCCGCCCGAGGTTGATGGGCTCGCCATGGCCGTCGACGTGCAGGAAACACGCCCACTTGCCGTTGGGCAGCTGATCCACGGTGACCTTGTGGTCGGACATGCTTGCGTTCCTCGCCTGCGCTGTGTGTTGCAAGGGCGACAGGCGCCCTCCGGCGTCCGCCCCCGGCCGCGCCGATGCAACGGCTTTGCCAGTCCGCCGCGGCCACGCTTGACCGCCGACGCCCGGGCGGCCACCACTGGCGGCTGGCGAGCGCGGAGAGGTGGGAATGAACGCAAACGAGGCGCCGGAGCACCCCGTGTCGTTCGGGCCGCTGCTCCAGCTGATCCTGCGCTTCGGCGCGCTGGTGCTGCTGTTCGGCTGGTGCTTCACCATCGTGCAGCCGTTCCTCAATCCGCTGCTGTGGGGCATGATCATCGCCATCGCCTCGCACCCGCTGTTCATCCGCCTGCGGGAGGCGATGCACGGGCGCACCGCCAGCGCGGCCACGGTCTATGTGGTGCTCACTCTGCTGCTGCTGGTGCTGCCGGCCTATCTGCTCGCCGATACGCTGATCGGCAGCCTCCGGCTTCTGGCGCAGCACATGGCGGACGGCACCCTGCGCGTGCCGGCCCCGCCCGCCGCCGTGCGCGACTGGCCGCTGGTGGGCGAGCCTCTGCACCGCTTCTGGCTGCTCGCCTCCACCAACCTCGACCAGGCCATCGGCTCGGTCGCCTCGGAGCTCACCTGGGTCGGGCGCTGGATGTTCCAGGCGGTGACGGGCGTGCTGCTGGGCTTCCTCGAATTCATCATCGCCATCTTCGTCGCGGCGGTGCTGATGGCCAATGCCGCCAGCGGCCAGCGCATCGCCGGCGACGTGGCGACCCGCCTCGCCGGCGCCGGCGGGCAGACCTACACCGACCTTGCGGTGCGCACCGTGCGCAGCGTCACCAAAGGCATCATCGGCATCGCGCTGATCCAGTCGCTGATGGCCGGCCTCGGCTTCCTCGCCGCCGGCATCCCGGCCGCCGGCCTGCTGGCGCTGCTGTGCCTCATCATCGCCATCGTCCAGCTTCCGGTGGCGCTGGTGCTCGCCCCGGTGGCGGTCTACGCCTACACCTTCCTCTCGCCCGTGCCCGCCGTGCTGTTCACCCTGTGGTGCATCGCCGTGGGGCTCATCGAGCATGTGCTGCGCCCGCTGCTGCTGGGACGCGGCGTCGACGTGCCCATGCTGGTGGTCTTCATTGGCGCCATCGGCGGGCTGCTCACCTCCGGCGTGCTCGGCCTGTTCGTGGGGCCGGTGGTGCTGGCGCTGGGCTATGCGCTGATCCTCGCGTGGCTCCAGTCCGCCCCGCGCGCGGGAACGTGAGGACCATCTGTCGCGACAGCCTCCCGCAAGCCTGGATGCCTATGGATTCGGTGAGCGTCATTCAGTCTAATGCTGAATCGACGGTAGCCGGCGGTCGATTGTAGCCACCGGCTTCAACAACCGATATGTGCAGGCGATGGATCTACCTGAACGTCGATGGGGCAAGACCCTTCTCGTGCGGCTCGTCACCGCCACGATGATCGTCGCCATCCTGGGCCTGCAGTCCGTCGAGCTCTGGCGCTCCCACACGCAGCTCTGGCAGGACGGCGAGCGGGATGCGAACAACGTGCTGCAGACGCTCTCGACGGCCATCGAGCGCAATCTCTATCTGCTGGACCTGTCGCTCAAAGGCGCGCAGGAGGTTCTGGCCATGCCGGAGCTGATGGCGCTGGATCCGGTGGCGCGCAACCGCATCCTGTTCGACCGCGCGGCCAGCGCCTCCTATCTCGGCACGATGCTGGTGCTGGATGCCGAGGGGCGGATCCAGTACGAGGCCGGGCGCCTCACGCCGCGCCAGGGCAATTTCTCCGACCGCGACTATTTCAGCGCGCTGCGCGAACCCGGCCAGGAGACCTACATCTCCGCCCCGTTCGAGAGCCGGCTCAGCAATGGCGACCTCAGCATCGCCCTGAGCCGCCGGCTGCCCGGCCGCGAAGGGCAGTTCGCGGGCGTGGTGGTCGCGGCCATGCGCATCGCCTATTTCCGGGCGCTGTTCGACAGCGTGCGCCTGCCGACCGGAAGCATCCTGTCGCTGCTGCGCACCGACGGCATGGTGATTCTGCGCGAGCCTTCCACCGATGGGCACGGCAACACCGGCATCCGCATCGACACCTCTCCCAGCGTCATCGAGATGGTGTCGGGGCCCGCATCCTCGCTTGTCACCCGATCGCCCCTCGACGGCATCGAGCGCCTGTACGTGTCCCGCCGGATCGGGGCGTTTCCGCTGGTGATGACGGTGGGGTGGTCGCTGCCGTCGCTGTTCGCGGAATGGCGGCAGCGGGCGATCATCACCGCGACGCTGACGCTCTGCGTCTGCCTGCTGCTGGCGCTCACCGTGGGTGCGCTGCGCAGGGCGCTCGACCGCAGCCGCGACATGGAGCAACAGCTGGAGAGCATGGCGACCACCGACCAGCTGACGGGCCTTCCCAACCGGCGGGCGATCGACGCGCAGCTGGCATCGGAACTGCGCCGCGCGCGACGGGATGCCATGCCGCTGGCTTTGCTGATGGTGGACATCGACCATTTCAAGCGCGTCAACGACACCTACGGCCACGCCGCCGGCGACGTGGCGCTCAGGGCGGTCGCGGGTCGCATCGCCGACATGCTGCACCGGGCGGGCGATTTCGCCGGCCGCTTCGGCGGCGAGGAGTTCGTGGTGCTGCTGCCGGCCACGACGCTGGAGGGCGCGCGCATCACCGCCGAACGGATCCGCGCCGACATCGAGCGGGCGATGATCGACACCGGCGAGGCGAAAATCCGCCTGACGGCGAGCGTCGGCGTCGCCGTCTCGGTCGCCACCGACACCCCGACCGACCTGCTCTCGCGCGCCGATTCGGCGCTCTACGCCGCCAAGGGCACCGGCCGCAATCGCGTCAGCGTGGAGAGCCTCGCCGCCTGAGGCCGGACCGGGACTGCGGGGGAAGGCAGATTGGTGAGCCCGTCGGGATTCGAACCCGAGACCCCATGATTAAAAGTTTGCCGCAAACCTTTATCCATCAATGGCTTGCAGAAAGCCTTCGTGCGATAGGCCCTCGATATCATCGGGTTGTCGCACGATTGGATCCGCCCATTCGTCGCACTGGGCGGCGGCCAGCTCAAGGGCGAGGAGCGCCCCGGCGCGGCGGCTGAGAGGCACGTGCATGACGGTGGCGCCTTCCGGGCCGAGCACAGGCACCACCAGCTGCACCTTGCCCGGCTCGCGCGTGATGTAGGGTGAGATCTGCGGGTGCGGCCGCATGTCTCACTTCGCCACGAACCAGTGGAAGATCTTGCCGACCGCATCGCCGAGCGCGGCCATGCCGACGATGAACGACACCACGACGATGATGCACCAGCGCGCGACGCGTCCGGCGCTGGCGACGTGCCGCGTCAGGTCGATGCCCTTCTCGAGCAGGTGGACATCGCCCTCATCAAGGCGCCCGAGGAAGGCTTTCACCTCCGGATCGAGCTCCTCAAATGCTGCGGCGGCCCTGTTCTCGTTCATCGTCACCTCCATCCGCACAGGCGCGTGCCCACCGCATTGTGCGCTTTGGCCTGCCGGATCGTTTCGTCTGTGTCCTGCACCGACCAGGTGATGGGGGCGGCGGCCCCGCAAAAGACCTTAGTCGCGCCGGTGCCCGTCGTCGTCGCGCAGCCTGCCAGCGTCAGCATTGCGGCGAGCAGCGTCATAGCGTGCAGCCCTGGCTTTCCGAACCGCATCGTCCGCATCGCGTTCTCCCTTGGCGTGCGCGTCTTTCCAGCCCGCCTGACGCTCGCGGCGCCCGTAGGCAAGGGCGGCGAAGATGGCCGCGACCGGCACCAGGCCCTTCAAAGCCGCCTCGAGCCCAAACAGGCGTACCGCCAGCAGGAAAGCCCCCGCCAGCAGGGCAAGGCCGGAGATGGACTGCAGCCACCACGGCGCGCCATAGATGAGCCATTCCCACCAGTTCATGGCTCAGCCCCTGTCGGTCGGCGCCGGGACGACCGGCACCAGGTCAAGGGCGTCGGCGCGGCGGCGGCTCGCCCGCGCGCTCCACCACACATAGAGCAGGCCACCCACGGTGCAGATCAGGCCGGCGATGGTAAGGGCGGCGAACACCTTGCCGAGGATTGGAGAGCCGTCCGCATAGGGCTGCACCTGCCGTGCCGCTTCGGAGACCGTGGACGCGACGATGCCGCCGGCGATGGCGCCGGCGCCTTTGTCGGCCGATGGCGCCGGCGCGGCACTGGACGGCGGCGCCTTGGCGCTTTCTTGCTCCCCGACGCCGCCGACCGGCACCGGCGTTTCGGCGGGCGGAGCATCGTGACGCACCCAGTCCTTGCCGTCGCGCCGCACATCCGCCACGCGGCGCCCCCAGCCACGCCCGAACACCGGCCAGGTGGAGAGAGCCTTGAGCATGGCAATCCGGCGATCGCAGATGTCGTCCACGAGGCGTACGCGATTGGGGGCGGCACGGGCAGCCGCGAGCGTCACCGCACCGATGGCGCCGTCGGCCGGGAGGCCGAGCGCGCGCTGCAGCCACTTGGCGGACTGGACGGGGCCGGAGTTCACCGCCCCGTCGAACACGACATAGTCGATGCCGGCAGGCAGCTCGTCACACCGCGCGGCATCCCAGTAGTTCTTGCGGTAGATGTCTTCCAGCTCGCGCCGCTCGAGCTCGCGGACGCTGCGCGTGGGCAGGCCCTTGCCGCGGCGGTAGCCATCATAGACCCGCTGGATGATGCCCTGCATCGTCGGACCACCCGGATCGTCCGGGTGGTTCGAGTAGCCGCCCTCGTGAACGAGCACTTTCGCGAGCGCGCGGCGGAAGCTTTCGGCGGCCATTGGCACCTCCTGTGAGACGCCAGAATGCGGCAGCCGGCAGAGGGTCAACCGTCACTGCGTGACGCGCGGGACGCCGAGGCGGCGCATCTTCACCGTCACCGAGCCGGCGGCGGAGAAGTAGAAGAAGGCCCCGACGCTGAACCAGCCGCGCGTGCCGGACGGGACCACCAGGTGCTCGGTCTCCGACACGAACGCATAGGCCCCGCTCGGCAGATTGCCGTTGGCGGTGGTCATGAAGCCGTCCTCGGTCGCCGTGGTCGTGCCGGCGCGATTGGCCTCGAGACGCACCGCGGCGCTCTGGAAGTTGCTGTGCCCGGCGGTGACATCGAACTCGCAGTTGGCGAAATAGCTCTCGCCCACCACCTCGATGTTGCTGAAGTCGGAGAGCACCTTCACCACCCCCGCCGCGCCGGCGGTGATGGCCAGCTGCCAGTCGTTGCCGTAGGCCCCTGCCGACACCGAGCTGACGATGGAGGAGCCCGCCGGCCCGGTGGCGGCGGTGATGCCGGTGGGCTTGGTTCCGGTCATGATGCCTACCGCCGTGCCGTCCGTGGCGGTGAACAGCGGGTTGGCGAACAGCTGCACCCCGCCGTTCGCAGGCACCTGCCCCACCGAATAGACCAGCCCGTCGCAGGGCGGGGCGATCTGCTTGATGAGATCCGCGAACTTCACGCCCACCGCATAGGCGCCGGCGGCGAGGTTGATGTGGGTGGCATCGCCCGAATAGGCGGGGTTGATGGTCATTTCCGCGCCGGGCTGCATCACCAGCGCCGCCACATCGAACAGGATGACGTTGCGGTTGGCGCGGGCATAGTCGCGGATCTGGCGGTTGTACTTGAACACCGCGCCCTTCTGCGCGGCGGTGGTGAGGCCGCCGGAGCCGGTCTCCGTCAGGAGGATCACCCCGCGACCGGTGGCGAGCCAGCGCTCCACCACGGGCCGCACGGTGGCGTTCCAGTAGTCGGTGGCGCCGCCCAGCTGGGCGATGTCGTTGAGCACGCCGTACAGCATCAGCCAGTAGCTCTTGCAGGCGAGCGCGGCGGTCACGTTGGCCTCGGCCAGGTACTGGTCCGAGCGCTGGCCGGACACCGCGAACGACTTCTCCACCTTCATGCGCTGGCCGGAGAGCTTGAGCGCGTGGGTGAGGAAGTTGGCGCCGTGGCGCAGCAGCTTGCTGGAGGGGTCGTTGAACGCGCCGGCAAGGCGGCTGTCGCCCATCAGCACCAGCGTGGAGCGGTTGTAGCCCTGCGCCG